>NZ_CP200276.1:0-835000 GCF_055597105.1 Jeotgalibacillus sp. 10bf12
TTGTTTAAAAGGATTGTATATATATTGTGTGCAGTGTTCATGTTGTCTGCCTGTGATGATGGCGAGAAGCCTGCTGTAAAAACGGCTGATCATGAGTACAGGATCATGGAGTACTTTGGGATGGATAAGACGAATATTCCTAAAGATGAGTTATATCCGATTGAACCGTATGCTGCTTCTGCCGATACGGATGTTTCCGGTGATGAGGCGCTGCTCAATATGGATCAGTATTACGGAACTCCTTTTTATTTGGGTGGAACTGCGACGTTATCAGATGATTTCTCGGGTTACGGTGAGGGTCATACGGGGGCGAGCTTTGCGGTGAAGGTTGTTTCACATACGCAGGAAACCAGTGCCACCTTTTATCTGGATCGCGATATGCATGAGGCGTTGTATGACACCTTACTAACGAATGATGCTGAGCTGTTTTTAACAGGTGTCATTCCTGATCCAAATGATGAGATGGATTTTACGCCGAGCGGATATGTGACAGACGTTGAGGTCATAAAAGTACGCCCTGTGGAAAGCTATCTGCCTTCTGAAGGATTGCAGGCTTTTATGAATGAAAAGGGATTATCTACGACAGCGCGAGAAGTGAGATTTGATCCGTATGCGTTTAGCGGGCGATATTTTGCGTCAGAAGGAATCGGTCAGATGCTTCCTCAGACTAATTATACGCCTGATGCAGTTGATCCTGCAGCTTATTTCCAGATTGATGTCATTCGCCGCACAAGTGCCGGGCTCGATGACTGGACTTTATATTTTGACAGAGAGAAGTTTCAGGACTTGTATGAGGCTGCTAAGACAGGGCTTGTAAAGCTGAATAGCGTTAATTTGTATGACGCAGATTTAAATAGCCGCTATTCAAGATCAAGTGCTTATGTAAGAGAAGCGGAATACACCATCATCGAACCATTGTTCTCAACTGTCACTGATAAAGGAAAGCAGTATATGAATGAGCAGGGTGTCCAGCTGACAGGGAAAGAGGTTTTATTTGACCCTTACAGCTATATTGACATGCCATTCTTCTTAGAAGGCAAAGCTGAGCTTGTACTTGGCGACGAATATGCTAATACCTTTAAAGTCCAGCTGCCGAGCGATCCTTATTACAAAAGTGATCCATTTGCGACCCGGGAAGATTATCTGGAATATGGCTATAGCACCCCTTACCATACATTCCAGCTAAGTAAGGCCGGCCATGCTGAACTTTACGCATTGCTTCAGGAGCAGGATGTTGATGTGAGAGTGATTGCTGAGATTGACAGGGAGATGCTTGATGATGACACTGCTTTAGTTGGTCGTATACTTAAAGCGGAGTGGTAGATGATTGGAGAAGAAGCGAAGTCCGGGTTCGGTGGACTTCGTTTTTTTATGGAGTGATTCAGGGGAGACGGAGAAATTTCTATCATTGTGCATCACAAAAACAAATTCTTTATGTAATAAAAAATCCTCATTCTGTATCTTTCTTAAAATGTAAGAAATCACAATGAGGATTTAATATGAAAAACGATGTTCACAATGACGAGGCTTGATTCACTGCTGTGCTTTGCTGATTGATTCTTTCTGCGCTCTTGTAGGCGTCATAAATTCCCCAGACCCAGACGATCGGATAAGTAATAAAACCAATAATAATAAGAAACATAAGTGCATTAATTACCTGGATCACAATCATCAAAATCCCTTTCATGATATGTCCATTATAAATCTGCCCCAGACCAGTCCAAAAAAAGCTTAATAATGCAGATACACCAGGATTCTTCATATCCATCTCTCCTTCCTTAATATTTTATAAGTATATATAACCAAAGACTATTATACTATTAATTTACAAATGATGAAAATAAGTTTTTGGTTATGTGTTAATAATATACAAAAGGAGGTGAATGTATTTTTTATAAAATACATTCACCTCCTCCTTTATATTTACATCACTCTTCTTTTTCTTTCTTCTTCTCTTCAAAAGTATCATCATAGGTCTCTTTCACGTCATCCAGAGACTTACCTTCAATAAAGTAAGCAATAGATGCTTCTGCCAGTGCATAGGTTCCGGCTGTTGCGATGGCACCTGATACAATGTTACCGGCGACAGGGATGACCTTTAAGAGCTGCCTTGCTGCCTGACGCAGAACGAACCCTGCTGCTACATTGAGTCCAAGTGCACCAAGGAAATCAATGACACCTCTTTTATCGAGCTTTGTGCCGCCAATCATGGCAATCGCTGAGATCATGGTCATTTGAAGTCCAGTAATGACTGGAAGGTCTGCGAGCGGGATCGGACTTCCGCCGATGATGCCGGTTGCGCCGGCTGTGCTTTTACCGATTCGCCTGGCGATTTTCTTCTGGACCGATTTAATCTTTGAGAGCTTTGCGAGAATCACCTGTGCTTCGTTTGGGAGCTTCTCGAGCATATAGTCAAGCAGCTTATCAATATTCCACCGAATGTCATAGACAATGTCCTCACCCTCAAACTCCATATAACTTGAAACCGGCAGGACATTCACAGGTGCTGCCACAGCCTGCTTCAGTTTTTCAGATAAGACTGCGGCTGATTCCTCTATATTCTTTTGTTTAACAGGATGATCAAATGGCGGTTTATCAGATGATTTCGGGCTCAGTTCATCCACCTGAGTGACAACCCCGATAATCGGCACATCAAAATCATGCTGCTGTTTGATTGCATCTTTCAGTTCAAGCAGCTGCTGCAGGTCTTCATCTATTCTTGCACTGACTTCTTTTGCCTTACTTAAAAACAGAATCGCGTCCGGACATTTCTCCTGAATCGATGCCTTCACTTCTTCAATGGCAGTCTCTCTGGACACAGCTTCCTCCGGCGTATCCCCCTCGCCAAGTCCCCGCGTATCCAGGATCTCCAGGTCTCCTGATGCTGATGTATATGTATGCCATTTACCAACGCCGGTTCTTGCTTTCACATCACCGATATCCGCACGTCTTTCACTGAAAATCGCATTAATCAGACTCGACTTCCCTGCGCCGCGCCTTCCGACAATCGCAATTCGTGCCGGTCTCGCATCGATCGTAAAGCCCTTCAGCACTTCAAGCTCCCGTGCGATTTTATCTTTTACCTTTCCGGGAAACTTCGAATCCATGAGCATTTTGTAGATAGATTGAATTAACTGATTCACCTCATCACGATTAAAATCATTTGGCTGTGACATATGCATTCCTCCAAAACCTGTTTATTTAGATTGTACCAGAATCATTTGAAGCAAGCGTTTTTCCCTTACTCCGCTCAACTAAAAAAATTGGACAGTTTTTTGGTCATATGAACGCGTTTAAGAAGTGCATGACCGTCATACGTATTATCAGCACTCATTCCTTCATTAGAAAAGCAAAGCTAACTTTACGAAACTCTTTTCACTTACTGCCTTTTCTCCATAAAAGACCCCAAAAACATATGTGACAACATCTGTTCACCACTGGTATTGTCAATCGCATACGTGCCGACCGGAAAACCATAAAACGTGACATGATCATTTTCAACAAGATCGCCTGAGCGCCCTAGCAGGATGACGGTGAAGTATTCATGGTGAAGTTCCTGCCCAACAAATTTTTCTCTCATAATGACTGCATAGGTCACCATTGATCTCCCGTAGTCAAATTCCTCTAGATAATGCACCTTCCCCTGAAAAGATGTATGGACAGCTGTATAGGATGTGAGATCCTGGTTGATCTGTTCAATGTCAGGCTGGGCCGCCATAGCTCTTACGGATTCAATTGCCTGAGCTGTTTGATGGATAAATTCATCATGGTTCTTTTGTATGTAAACGGATGCTTCGTTTGATAAGGTGAGCGCATTGTTACTGTAATGTGATATTAATTGATCAATATCTTCAGTTAGAGTTGTTTCAGTTGTGCTGCTTTGTCTGCCTTCAGAAAAAGCATTAATCTCATTCACTTCAGCTAACTGACTGATGCTGAACGAGTTAATCTGTTTTAGTCCATCCTCAACGCCATTGATAAATGGGTGGTCGTGGACATACTTAGGCATCACAATCACAATGATCATGACAGAAAGCGCAATGAGCACTTTCAGCGGACTCCTTTCACGCCGGTGAAATGTTGTTCTCTGGAACGTGGTCGAATATAAGACGGAAGTCAGGATGAAACCTGTAAACAATCCACCGAGAGGGGCTGCGATTGAACCATCACTCTGAAGGAATACAGATGCCACTCCCCACAGAAACAGGACGATGATAAAGTTTTTGTCTCTGCCGCTGACTTCCCGATTTTGCTGTACAATCAATCCTAAATAGAAACCGATCAGTCCATATATACTGGCTGAAGCACCTGCAGTGATCATATTGGCTGAAAACATCAGAACAAATACCCCTCCACCGATTCCTGAGACGAAATATAACAGAATAAATTTCGTATGCCCCAGCAATCTTTCAAGAGGTGGTCCAAGGATCATTAAGCACACTATGTTCCACAGCAGATGGTACATGCCACCCATCTGCACGAATAGAGATGTAATCAGTCTGAACCACTCTTCACTCGAGTGATTACTCGATACAAGTGCTCCAAACTGATAGGCTGTATCAATGTCAGCAGGTCCTTCCCCGAGCAGATAGGTTAGTAATTGCGTAAAGAGGATCACAATGACCAGAGTCGTCACGACAGGGTGATAAATGACATACGACTGCCAGTTTTCGTATCGATGAAATAACAAAACGATAACTCCTTTATAAGTTTATTGAATGAAAATAAGAAGCGGATCTATCTATACAGTAGTTCATATATAACATTATTTCATTAGTTACTTTTATACTACTCAATTATACAATTCATCTGGAAAAAAGAAACAACTAATTTATATTCAATCCATTTATAAAGGAAGTGGTTTGTGTAGCTGCTGTGGCAGCTTTTATCGCCTGCTACTCTATCCGAATCAGCATCCGCTTTCTCGGAAAATGCAGTTCCTGCAGCATCAGTGCAGATGCGCGCTGGTGTTGTTTGTTGATGGTTTTTAGTGAGCAGTTGACGGTGATGCGTTCTCCATTGATGAATTCGACAATGGCTTTTGTGCGTATCGCATGCTCGTAGGCTTTATGAAAGTGCTCAAGTGAGAGCCAGGTATTATCGATATGAGATGGTGAGTGGGTTGGAAACATGATGATCTCTTCATTTTGATTGATCAGGATTGGGATTTTGCTGTAGATACTGAATTTGAATCTGACTGATTCCTGGCGTCCTTTATAAGTACTGCCGCCCATTTTACAGGCATAATCCAATAGTTGAAGTGAGGTCATTGCTGAGTAGCAGCTTTTGCCAGTTTCGATGATGTGAGTTTGATACTCGAGGTGTCTGGCACATTTGATTGCCATTGTTTGCTGATTGATCTTGTAATCCACGTAATTTTCTTTCATCCATTTCTCCCCTGTTCGGCCTCTGCCAAAACGATTATTAACGTGTCATTGAAGTGTCCCTAAGAAGTGTCGTCTCCTATCTATTCGACATGATGTGATGATTCCCTTCAATTATTTTAAATATTTTAACTAATTAGTAAAATATAAGAAATTATTTATGCTAAATGCAGTTGTTTTGTACGTTTGATTGTTAATCATCATAAATTTTGACTGAAAAACGTCGAAAAAAAGCACTTTTCCGCTTCAAACGTGCAAAATACTCAATCGCAAGCCGGTGCCCTTTCTTATAAGCTTCAGTTAACCCAGGGAATAACAGGCAGACGCGTCTCCATCACGGAGAATATGATATGACTTTTGAAGAACGCTATGAACAGTTCGAGCCGATGATTTTTCACATGATGAAGAAGCTTCACGTAACGCGGGACCATGACCTTTACCTTCAGGAGGGCCGGATTGCGCTTTGGAAAGCTTCAGAGAAATTCCAGGAGGAAAATGGTGAGTTTGCTCCTTTTGCCTACCAGTATATTCGCGGCGGAATACTTGATTTAATGAGAAAGCAGAATAAACTGCTGGAGCGTGAAACAGTAAAGTCGGATGAGTACTGGCAGATGAATATGGAGATCACAGAAGACAAACTTTTGGAGATTGATATGCTCGCACCTTATGCAGAAGGTCTGACGGCACATCAGAAAAAATGGTTTTGGCATACGTTTGTGGATGATATGAAGATGAGTGAGATTGCGGAGCGGCATAAAGTAAGTGTGAGTGCGGTGAAGAAGTGGAAGAAGGGTGCTGTGGAGCGGTTACAGGAAAGACGGATTTAAAATTTAGTGAGGGAGGTTAATGGATGAACAGAAAAATCATCCTTATTTTATAGAGAACCTCCGTCAGACATTCAATCGACTTTCATTGTGAAATGCATTTAAATGACGGGAAGTCTTTTTCTGGTATATTCCACTATGATAAAATTTATACAGATGAATGAAATATATATGAAGTGATGTGATTTTGTTGAATAGTAAGCCGATTTATGTGGAGATTCAAATAGAGGATGAGATTGAGAAGGTGTGGACTTACAGTCAGGATCCTGCACTGCACGAGCAGTGGGATGCGCGCTTTTCTTCTATTACATATAACGAAAAAAAGCCGGGAGAAGAAGTTCAGATGTTTACTTATTCAACTAAAGTGCTGCCCGGTCTAAGCGTATCCGGCTGGGGTAAGAGCAAGGGAACGCATGAGAAAGAAAGTGGCGAAAAAACGTCTGCACTTCACTTCGGGACGGAGCAGACCATTTCACCGATCGTAGAGGGTAAAGGTTACTGGAAGTACATTCCTCTTGAAAAAGGGACAACCTTTCTGACGCAGTATGATTATGACGTCCGATTTGGGGCTGTGGGAAGGCTGTTTGACCGGCTTTTTCGTCCAGTAATGGGATGGGGCACGGCGCTCAGTTTTGATGTATTAAAGCGGTGGATTGAGAAAGGTGAGCCTCCTGCTACGCAATACCGCCGGTTCTTTTCGTTTTATGCGATCTGTCTATTATTTGCATTTGTATGGTTTTATCAGGGTCTTGTGCCCAAGGTATTAACGCAGCATCCATTAGAGGTGAGCATGCTCACGCAGTTGTCACCTCTTACCCAGGCACAGGCTGAGACTTCTGTCCTGTGGATTGGGTGGGCTGAAATACTGTTCGCCTCACTCTGGCTGATTCCAAAGCTGCAGAAGTTGCTGTTAAGGCTGCAGGTTCTTATATTTCCACTGCTGACGTTGAGTGCCGTCCTGGCAGCACCATCCGTTGCGACAGCACCATTCAATGTGATCACGCTAAATGTCATGCTATGGGTGCTCTCGATCATCGGACTCCTGCTCAATCATCAGCTGCCGACTGCGAAAAGCTGTAAGAGGAAGCGAGGCAAGAAGGTATGACAATTTATTCAACCTTATTAGGAGATGATTTTCAACAGCTGCATCCTAAGCTTCAGCATCGTTATGCACTCCCCATGCACAAGACGTTTTATGCAGAAGGCGTAATGAGCCGCATTCAAAATGGCGGCTGGCTGCTTTCTCCATTTTTCCGTGCAGCATCAGCTATTAACTTTTTATTTCCGGAGAGTGGAGACGGGATCCCTTTTTCAATTGAAAACCGCTGCGCGATCAACCAGGATGGTGAAGCTGAGGTGGCCTGGGAGAGAACCTTTCATTTCGCAAAAGCAGTCCGCAAATTTAATGCTAAAATGACAGTCGATTTGGAAAGAAAGCTCGTGAAGGATTATCTCGGAGACGTGCCGTTTTTCTATTCTGATCTGAACTTTAACGTGACAAAGGATGGCTTTTTACTGATCACATCCGGCATACAAAAGATCGTGCTTGGCAGTAAAAGCATGACACTGCCGGGCCCGCTGAACGGCCGTGTGACAGTGCTCGAAGGCTATGATGACCAGAAAGACGTTTACACGATTCATGTATCTATTTATAACGATTTACTGGGGAGGGTGATGATGTATGCCGGAGAATTTAAAGAAAGCGCTCATTAATCCTCTGATTTTATGCGGGATGCTTTTATTCAGTATTAGTTTGCTCTTTCAGCATCAGGAGGGGTACAGCTATTACCTGACAGCGGCTCAACTGATTTTTGTGCCGTCACTGATTTATCTGATTGTACCATTACGTTCATTTGAAAAAGCGATCATCACAACAGGCATGGTGGCGGTAACGGTCATTAGCCTGGACGTTCCTTTCAGCGTGTCGGTTGCATGTGCTGCAGTCTATCTTTTATATACTTTTTGGGTGGCCTGGAAGGGATTCGAACGGTTTTTAAAACGGGGTTTTACAAATGTGCCTGAGATCCTGATTGACCTCGGCTTTATGTATCTTGCAATCGGTGGAATGTGGTTTTTCGCCTATGTCAGTGGAATTGATACAGGATTCAGCCCCATGCTGACCTGGCTGACCGGCATTCACTTTCATTATTCTGCATTTATGCTCTGTGTATCTGTCGGACTGCTTGGCCGGTTGAAAAGGACAAGAGTGTATCATATATGTGCATTGATCATCGGGACCGGACCAATTACGGTTGCACTTGGCATCACATTCTCAACTGTCATTGAGATCATTTCTGTCTCGCTGTATGTACTTGCGATCTATGTCCTGACATATTACAGCTTCCGGATCAGCTTTCCGCGCGGGCAGGCTGCTTTCGTCCGGATTCCTTACATCACGCTGTGCTTCACGATCGCCTGGTCTTTTTTATATGCCTATGGCAATTTTGCGGGTCAGGCAGTTGTCACCATTCCAACCATGCTTGTTGTACATGGACTTCTGAACTGCGTGCTGTTTGGCTCTTTCACCGTCCTCGGCTGGGCACTGCATGTACCTGAATCTACCCATCAATCACCGCATTTTACAGTGAGTCGAATACGGGGAAAGCTGAAAGAAACCAGCGATCCGCATAGCGGGCTTGTTGATGATATGAGTAATTATATAGACAAAGAAAAGCTGCCTGCTGAAGTCATTCAGTTTTATGAACAGACAGAACAGTTCAGGCTGTTCGCTTCTGTGAAATGGGCACCGTGGTTTAAGCCGCTCGCTTTTTTCTATCAGCTGATCAGCCGTAAAATTGGCCAGATCAATTTGCCTTTTTCTTCAGAAAAGGTGGAGATGACCGGTGAGATTTTGCAGGTTGATGAACAGCTCGATGGCAGAAGCAGCCCACGTGTCTGGCATAGAAGGATTGGCGATGAGACTTTATTTACAGCCATTTACTCCAGTCACCAGACTGCCGGGCAAACCTATATGAACATTGCACTGCCATTGCCATACTCTTCCATGCATGGCATTCTGAAGCTTACTGCAAAACATCAGCAGCTTCATCTCACAAGCGCAGCACAAGGAGACGCTGGCACCTACCTTGCCGTCGGCCCCTACCTGCCAAAGCTGCCTTTACATGAACACTTTATTCTGAGAGAAACGAGTGGTAAACTCACTGCCACCCATGATATGACAATCTTTGGTCTGCACTTTTTACATATTGATTATGAGTTGGAGCGTATGGAAAAAGTAATATAGAAAAATCCTAGAACTCCCTGTCCTGTACACATTAATGAATATTTACATTTACAAATAACTATCCAAAATAATGACAGCTAAGTGCTTTAATTACACACTTCTGACTTTCACTTATACAATTTACTTGAATTGTCAGAATCGTGTTCAGGACAGGGGGATTTTTGACCATGCAACAGTCGTCCTTTACCGCTTTCTTTTGCCTCGTACAAAGCCTGGTCTGCTGACCTGAAAACGTGTTGGATATTTGCACACAATAAAGTGGCTCCTCCTGAAAATGAAAGAGGATGTTCAATTCCCAGTGCAGCGGTGTCCTGTTGAAAACGTTCGAGACATGTGTTGAAAAAAACTGCAGTTTCTTCAAAAGAATTTGACTTGATGCAGAGCATAAATTCTTCTCCACCCCATCTGGCTGCGTCACTATCATTCAATATTTCTGCCTGAGAGCAGAATACTTGAGCAGCTGCCTTAATGACCAGATCTCCTACATCATGTCCATACTGATCGTTCACCTGTTTAAAGTTATCAATATCAATCACAACAATATAGTAAGGATCAGGTTGTGAGTTTCTAATCAATATCCGGCGACTCATTTCTCTCCGGTTCCATAATCCTGTCAGGGTGTCTTTTGCAGCAAGCTCCGCAAGCAGATTCAATTGAGCAGAATTTCTATAGTAAAACCCCCGGAATAAGTAGAAAAATAAACCAATTACAGTTAACAGATTAAGGATAAATACAATCTTGAGAATGACCGGATGAAGAACCTGAGTCGTTTGTGTAAAAGAAAAATAGAGAACGATGAAAAGCAATAGCGTGAATACATTAATCCATCTCATATGATAAACGGACAAACCAAAGTATCCGAAGAATGGCAGAATAAATAAGTAAAGATAAAAGCCCCCATCAGTTCCAATCAAATAAGTAGCAACGAAAACACTAGTGACAGTTAACATAAACAACAACAGTGTCATAGGTTTCATCGTCGTCTTCCACTTTGAAAAAGACAGGATGGCCAGCGTAATGCCTGATATCGTGTAGCATAATGCAAGTAATGGAACCTGCAGGATGAAAAATACAATCGCCAGACCAAAATAAGCGTTATATATAATGGGTAGAACTTTTTGATAGTCTTCCTGCTCAAAGAAGTTAATTGCCGTCGATTGATTTATCTTTATCACCTCTCGTATGATATTTAATCATCCTTCGATATATATCTTTATACCTATAAATTATATAATAGTTTTTAATTTTTTGAAACAAAAACCATTTTGATGGAGTAACCAGGAGACTGAGGACTTTACTATGTATGTAGTAAATGATGTGAAGTTCAAGGATAATGACTGTATCCATTATCTGAAACAAGAAGTCGAACCATTTATTCGACCGTTGGAAGAGTCGTTATAGTCTAATTGATTCTGTGTATAATAAGAAGTATATGAATATCTTTAAAAACGAAGCTCCTGAATAATCCGGAGCTTCGTTTTTTCTATTTCAAAACTCCCTGTAGTCTAGCCCCCCAAAAATAGAGACAATATAATTATGCTGACTTCTGATCAAGAAACGCTCGGTAGTACAATGCTGGAGACAAATACCCAAGACGTTTCTGACCTCTTTTTTTGTTATAGTACTTAATAAATATTTGAATGTCTTCTTGGATAATAGGCACAGACGTCATGTTTGAGTGATAAGGAAACTCTGTTTTTAAGTGTGAGAAAAAGCTTTCAATAACGGCATTATCCCAACATTTGGCTTTACGTGACATACTAGGTTGAAAGCCTAACTTTCCAGACAGAACTCTATACTCAGTCGCCATAAATACTGATCCTTGATCTATGTGAATTACAATGCCATCTAACGATGGCAGCTGCCTTTCTTTCATCGCTGCCATTACAGTGTCCTTCACTAGAAGTCCATTTGGACTGTAACTTAACTGGAATGAGATCGCTTGACGATCAAATAGATCTACAATCGCGCACCCATAAAACTTTACATTGTAGTAGGAAAACTCTGTTATATCTGCCACCCACTTTGTGTTAGGTAAAAGAGCGTTAAAATTTCTTTGTAAAAGATTCGGGTAAACGTGCTTCGGATCATTGAATCTTGAAGTTCGGATGTTTTTCTTTTTTCTAATGCCTGATTTCAAGTTCATCTCATCCATTAACCTCTTCACGCGCTTATGATTAATCACATAGTTAAATTGGCTTTTTAAAGTCCCAGAAATTGATTTAATGCCTATTGTACCTCCAGATCGCATATATACCTTTTTGATCATCTGGCAGTCTTTTTCATCTCGAGTGTTTGGACCTTTCTGAGGTCTATTTAGATATGCATAGAAACCAGACTCAGAGACGCCAAACGCCCTACATAAGCTTTTTACTGAATATTCCTCTCTCATTGTTTTGATCGCTTCGAAGCACTTTGCTTTCCTTTCGCCTTGAGAGAGGCCTGGAACTTTTTTAAGATTTCAATATCCTCCTGCGCCTCATAATATTTTTTCTCAATGAGTTGGAGTCTGATTAGTTCTTGTTTGTCATTTTCTATAAACTTGGTGTCTCTCTTGGGATGAAGACCTTCAACACCCTCTTGTGTGTAACGACGTAACCAGCTGTCTATTGTCCCCACTGTCACACCCATTTCAATCGCTACTTCCGTACGATACCGATTTTGATAAATGACTTGTTTGACAGCATATAACTTTTCTTCAACTGAAAGTTGTCGTTTACGTTTTGGTTTTGATAGATCCCCCACCAAGCCCACCCCTTATTATTCATTTTTTATACAATTAATTTTACACTATAACTCTATTTTAAGGGGGGGCGAGCACTGTCCTGAAAACATTTATGAATATTTACACTCACAAATAACTATACAACATAGGCACTCTCAAGTGCTTTAATTATTCACTTCTTACTTTTGTTTATGCAATTAACTTGGATTGTAAGGATCATGTTTAGGACAAGCAGTATTTATCACTAAATAAATGTAATATATTACCGATATAAAGATAGAAATTAATTAATCCCCAAATTCAAAATTTAATGGAAGTAGATGAAATTATTAATGAAATTTATATTAATATTATTTATATTTAGTCTTTTTTTATTTATAATAACCTTCCCGAAATTTTTTGGAATTATTTTGCTTATTATCATTTCTTTATGTGCTTTATATCAAATCTTATTACAGAAACTTAATAAGGAGAAAAATAGTGCAATTAATATAGTAACAAAAAAAATCACACCTACAAAAACATCTGCTGGAGACTCGATAGGAATTGTAGCGGGTGCTGTTTCCATTTCTCTATACGACATATATGCTTCCACTCGCGATCACAGTAGTGTTCTTGAAACAATAGAAGAACGTTTTCCACATGCGGTTAAAGATTTTAATGCATTCGAATGGTATGAGAAAATAAGTGATTTTTACAGCCGTGGAACAATTGATACTTACATAAGTGCATATGCCGGTGAAAAAGCAGAGCAGATCACTATTGATTCATTTGAGAGTCAAGGCATAGAAGCAGAACAATTCATTAGTAAAACACATCAGAATGACGATATTCGTGTTCTAAATGATGATGGAACATATACTGATTACTCAATAAAAAGCATGAGTAGTATTCTCAATTTCAACCAAGAGGTTCAAACTCATCCGGATTCTACTCATTATGTTGTCAATAAAGAATTATACGACGAACTGGAAGAAAGGGGAATGTTGAGAGATTATACCGATCAAGGAATCAATGTGATGAGAGGAAATTATTCTAATTTAGAACTTAGAGAAGAAGCATCAAGAGCATTCGAGCAGATTGTTAAAAAAGGTGATATTGCCGAAAACATCCCACTCGTTGCAGGAGCTCTTCTTATAGGTAAAAGCTATAATAATATTATAGCTTTTAGAAGAGGAGTACAGTCTGCCGGAGAATTTAGAGTAAACATATTAAGTGATTCTTTTAAGGTAGGTACTTCTGGAACTTCTGCTTTTGTTGGAGCTAAAATTGGCATGATAATTGGATCTGCAGGTGGTCCTATATCCGCTATTGTTGTTGGTGGAGTTGGTGCAATAGTAGCCGCTTTTACTGGCACAAGGACAATTAACCTTATAACTGATTATTTTAAATGGTCAGATGTTTATAAGGCTCAATCTCACTTTGCTACTTTAAATAAACATAAATTGATTAAAGCTTATTCTGATGCTTTGGCAAATAAAGTGTTTAACCGTAATGAACTATTAGATGAACTTAAAGAGGAAGAACAGCTTCTTAAAAAATATGACCAAGAGTTGGATTTTATTGCAGAGAAGCCGATTACCTTGGCTGCTATATTATGTGAACTACATATTAAACAATTAAATAAGAGACTTAACAAAATTGATGAGGCTATTACACTTACTAGAAAAGATTTGCTAAAACTCGCAGATGAACTAGCAGAGACACAGACCACCAATCTTGTAGATAAGGTAAAAGTAAAGGAGAAAATATACGGCGAAGTTTTCTTAACTAGCGATAAATTTTTTAGTATAAGTTTAGATGAAAACTCAAATGAATTAGAACGTAAATATCAACTTAACAAAAAGAAGAATCCCAATTATCCAACTCGCTTACCACAAGATTCTAATGAGATAGTTTTAGGTTTAGCTATTAGAAACTTTAATAGTATATTTGACGACGATTTTTTTGCATACAAAATAAACATCAAAACCTGGATAATTATAGGGACGCTTCTATTCGTTTCGCTTGCTTTAATTTTTCCAATCATAATGGAATCTTTTAAACTTATTATGGGATTAGCAATAATTTTAGTACCTGCTTATATCACTTTTAAGAAAGGAATGTGGAAGTTTTAAAATAAATACTAAAACATTTTAAATAGTTTGTAACATACTGTTTTTAATACACTTGTAAATCATACATTGACTTGCTCAACGATCGCAAAGTGCTATATTTATTCACTCTGATTCTTGTATAATTTACTACTAAAGTCAAAATCATTTTCAGGAAAACATTTTGACCTTTTTAATAGTGTCACAAATTTTGTACTTGAAGTTGAAGTTAGATTTAACTCATTTTATTCAACCAAGACACCGTAAAGTGCTATATTCATTTACTTACTATTTCATCATATGCAATTGACTTGAACAATCAGAGTCACGTTTAGAAAAAAAGTGTTTCCCAATAAAACAAAAGACAGTTTTTCCGTTTAAAAAGTAAACTACCTTAACACAATTGTGGTGAATTGGCAGAATCGTATGAGTTTTTTATGATACTGGGACCCAAACACTAGGTCCCAGTATTATTTTAATTATCACTTATTATGCGTCTAATCAAATCCAACTCTACACATATGACCTCCGCACTGGTTTAACTATCACTGATTATGCGTTTGATCATTTCCACCCCTACACATAAGGCCTCCGCACCGGTTTAACTATCACTCATTATGCGTTCACTTCAGTAATATTTCTATATGTACTTTATCTAGATACTATAGATTTAAAAAGAACTCAACTCTATTATTGTGGAATGTCGTTACTCTGGTAAACCTTACACAATAGATACGGCGGCGCAACTTTCAATGTTGAATATAAGCCAATAAAAAAGAACGGGATCGCCCCGCTCTTTTTTATTGGAATATTTTCTTGATTTTTCTCTCTAATGTACTATTCCCGATCTCAAGTTCAGGAAGATCACTCTTTTTCGGAGCGGGTCTTTTCGTTATCGTCTCAATGAAAACCTCTTTATTGAATTCCCCATTTGTTTTCCTTATTTTAATATTCATTTTTTTATTTAATGGCATAACAACCACCCTCTCTTACCTAAATTTTAACTAAAAGAAAGAGCACTGTCTTCTTTTTTCATTCTGTTTCTTTTTCACTTGGATTTTATAATATTGAACAGTAAAATTTGATGACTTCATCCAGCAGGTGAAATTTTGATAATGATAGTATTTCAGAATTAAAAGAATCGTGTTTGGGACAGGGAGGTTTTTTATAAAGGAGTTAAATCATATAATCGATTCCCAAATGTTAGATGGGATCGGTTTTCAAATATTCTAATTGAATTGAAATTATGAATCCGCAATTTTGGCTGTTTGATGCCACATCATAGATTGGAGCGATTGTAAGTCAACAGGTTGAATTCTATATTTTTAATACACCTTACCAAGTAGTCTTACGCAGGTTTATAATATTAAATAAGATTTCTTTCTTCTGTACAAATTTCTAAAGGGAGTGATTAGTGTGAGAAAGCTACTGGTTAATATAATGTCTACAATGCTTGATGAGAGCAAAAGAAGATCTTACGAAAAAGATATTAAACTCTTGCATGAAAAAGAAAAGGCAGAAGTAGAGTCATTGGTTGATATAGAAAAGGAAAAGATTATCGAGGAATACAGTGCGAATGATCATTTACAGCTTAAGTTATCTATCATTGATAAAAAAATTCATCTAATTACCGAAGTATATGAACTTTGCTATAAGATAATAGATCTGCTGATAAATACTGAAAAATATAGTAATGAAGACATTATTAACATGTGTGCGAAGCTTGAGCAATTGGATGACGAAGTATTGCATAAGAAGATTACATTAGAAAGGTCATTCTCTGTGATAGCACCTATTAGTATGCTAATTACGATGTTGCACGACTTTGATGGAGAAGAAATGAGACTTTTAACGGTTGAAGATTTAACTTCAGCAAAAGACCAGCTAGAACAATTACCTAGTAAGATTGAAACAATTGAACATGAAATGCTTGTGTTGATATTAATTTTTAGGAGTTTGAGGGATCAAGAGATAATTCGATTTGAAGTAAAAGGGAATTATTATTCTCATGACTTTAATAAAAATCATGCATCTTTTTTATCAAAAATTGATAAGGAGTACATTCACTTAAAAGAATACTAAAGAATATTCATTAATTTTCTAATTAAACATCAAAGGTAAATTCATGATTCATTATATATTGCTTCACTTTTGTCAGTAAGTTAATAGAACTTACAAATAGTATGTACCCTGCCGGGACGGAGGTGAAAGGGTCATTTCATGGCTCTTTCACCTCCGTCCCCAGTATGTACATGCAGACTCAATATTGAAATTGTTCAATCACCAAAAATGAACTCCACTTACTAAACCCTACTTTCAGTCACACTGCGTCCCCGTGCTTCACGAACCACCCGAACAAACTGCTCTGCATTAGCAGTAATCTGCTCACTAATTTCCTGTGTGATCACTTCAGCAGCAGGGACCAGTGTACTGCCCGCTCCAATTCCGATTGCGCCTGCCTTGATATAATCACCGGCGTTATCTATGTTGATGCCGCCTGTGGACATGACGGGAATATGCGGGAGGGGTCCCTTGATGCCTTTAATGTATGCAGGGCCAAGTACATTGGCCGGGAAAACTTTGATGACGTCTGCTCCGTGTTCGTATGCACTCAAAATTTCTGTAGGTGTCATAGCTCCAGGAATGCTTAAAGCGCCATATCGCTTTGTCATTTTAATGGTTTCAGCATTAAATGTTGGAGAGAATACAAATTTTGCGCCTGAGAGGATGGCTGCTCTTGCGGTTTCGGGATCGAGCACTGTTCCTGCTCCAACGATGACACCTTCATCTTCCAGTGCTTCTGCCGCTTTTTCGATGATTGACATTGCTTTAGGTGTTTCCACTGTGATTTCAAGTGAGTACACGCCACCTTTTTTCAGTGCTTTGCCAATTTCAATTATATTTTCCGGCTTAGAGCCTCGGATGACAGCTACGACTCCGCTATCAGTCATTTTTTCGAGCAGCTTCATTTATTAACCCCCTTATCTCTATTCAGGATTTCAGCACCTGCCGTCTTCCCGACAACAACAATGTCCGTCATATTAATAAACAGGCCCGTTTCCACAACACCAACCAGGAATTTGAGCTGATCATGAAGTTTTTGTGGATCCATTATTTCGGTGAACCGGCAGTCCAGAATATAATTTTGATTGTCTGTGATAAATGGCCGTTCATCCTGTATACGCAAAACAGGTTCGCATTCTAAGTCTGCAATCTGCTTTTGAACGACTTCATAGCCGAACGGGACCACTTCAACGGGCAGTGGGAATTTACCAAGCGATGATACAAGCTTACTGTCATCTGCTGCTATGATCAGCTGAACGGCTGCAGCATCTACAATTTTTTCTCTCAGTAAGGATCCGCCTCCGCCTTTTATTAACCCGAATGCAGGGTCAATTTCATCTGCGCCATCAATGGCGAGATCTACGTGCTTGACTGTTGAAAAATCCGTTAATGGGATACCGAATTCTTTTGCCCAATTCGCTGTACGAACGGATGAAGGAATTCCTTTTATGGAAAGTCCCTCTTTTACTAACGTGCCAAGCTTTTTAATTGTCCAGTACATAGTGGATCCGGATCCGAGACCGATCACCATATTGTCTTTTACAAATTCAGCAGCTTTTTCTCCTGCTGCTTTCTTTTTCAGGTCCTGATTATCCATGCAGGTTCACTCCTTTTAGCGCAGTTTTTCTAAAAGGTCCGCCCGAAGCGGGGTAAAGACGTCCAGAATGGTACACTGGTCAATTACTTTAACTCTGTGCGGTTTATTTGAAGGGATAAATTGGACTTCTCCTTCATTTAATAAAGTCTTTTGTCCATTCACTTCAAATTCTACTTTTCCTTTTAGAATATAGCTCAGTTGTTCTTCCACGTGCTGATCTATATCAGAGTGGAAATTCTTTTCAAGCTCTACTTCTACGAGCATTAATGAGCCGTCTGCGTTTAATAGTGTTCGGTTTGACATTCTCGATCTCTCCTGACTTAGGCTAATTTAAAACATGTCCGGACTGAATAATTGCGGAAGGTAAAATGCCACATCCGGGAAAAACGCAACGAAGAGCAGTACTAGTAAGATCACGCCGATGAACGGAAGCACGGACTTAAATGACTTTTCAATCGACAAGTTTCCGATTTTAGCTGCGAGTAGCAGGCATAGTCCGTATGGTGGTGTGATCAGTCCAACTGCAAGCGTCATAATTGTGATAATACCAAGCAGCACCGGGCTGATTTCAAAGGCTAGTGCAACTGGAAGCAGTACCGGAATAAATAGAATCATAGCCGGGATTGCATCCATAAATGTTCCGATAAACAGGAAGAACAGGATAATGATTAAGATAAACACTGCTTTACTTGAAATATTGTCTGTGAAGAATTCCTGCGCCCATACTGATAGCTGGTAGTAGCTCAATAGTTCCCCGAGTGCACTTGCTGCTGCAAGGGCAAAAAGTGAGAGCGAGCTCAGCGTTAATGTATCCACAAGGATTTTAGGCAAATCCTTTATCTTCAACGTTTTGTAGTAGAACATACAAACTGCAATCGTATAGAGAGATGCAAAAGCAGCTGCCTCTGTTGCTGTAAAGATACCAGTTACGATTCCGCCGATTAAAATAACCGGTGTAAGGAGTGCGGGAAATGACTCTAAAAACAGCTTTGTAAACTTTTTAACTGAGGTCCGTTCATATCGTGGATAGCCTCTTTTGATTGAATAGATATAAATGAGTAACATCATACCGAGGCCTACTAATATGCCTGGTACAATACCCGCTAAAAATAAGGCGCCGACTGATGCGTTGGTGAGACCTGCAAAGATGATCATCGGGATACTTGGCGGGATAATGACGCCAATCGTCGAAGAGGCAGCTGTTACACTGACCGCTGTTTCCGTATCATATCCCTGTTTTTTCATACTCGGAATCAGGATTTTACCGACCCCTGCAGTATCTGCCTGAGAGGCGCCTGATACACCTGCAAAAATCATTGAGACCAGTATATTCGCATGCGCCAGCCCTCCGCGGATATGACCGACAATAGAGAGTGAAAAATCAATCAGCTTTTGTGAAATCTGACCATGGTTCATCAGGTTGGCTGCAAGGATAAATAATGGCACTGACAGGAGGACAAATGAGTCGAGCCCGTTCAGCATTCTCACCGGAACGGTTACTTCAGGTACATAAGGAATGTTAAAGATCCCAAGCATGGCAACAATGACGATTACAAAGGCAATTGGAACCCCGATAAACATTAAAAGGATAAAGAGACCTACTAATAGTAATCCCATTATTCAGCTCCCTCCCCTGCTCTCATATTTTTCACGCTTCCTCCGATATGAGAGGTAAGGTAAATGATCATTGTTGCTGACATCAATGGAAGTGACAGCCAGACGTAGCCCATTTTCATGGAAGGCAGTGCATTCCAAGTGTAATTCCAGAACGTTGTCATCGCTGTATAACTGTAAATGAGCAGGGCAATACAAAATAACAGCAGGATTGTATCTGTTACAATCGCAAGAATATGCTTTGGCTTCCCTTTTAACTTTTTTGATAAAAGGTCAAAGTTAAAGTGATCCTTCCTGTTTACCATGACTGCTGCACCCATAAAGATCGCCCAGATAAAGGAGTAGTTGGCTACTTCCTCTGTCCAGATAACAGAGATGCCCATGTATCTGCTTAAAACCTGAATGACAATGGCAATGAAAAAGATACTTAAGAAAATAACACCTACAGTTAATTGAATATGTTCGAGTTTTTTGATCATGGTTTTCACCTTCTCATCTAGAAAGTAAGGGAGAGAAGTGGTCTCTCCCTCTGTTTGCACAATGGCTTTGTAAACGCAGTTCTGATTATTTCAGGTCATTGATTTTCTGCAGCAGTTCTTCAACGCCCATGTCTTTTGCTGCTGCTTCATTCATCGGATCTGCGATATCAATGAAAGGCTGTCTGTCAATTTCATTAATTTCAGCACCATCATCAATTGCGATCTGTTTATACTCTTCCTCCTGAGCAAAGACTGCTTCACGCTCTGTTTCTACAGAAGCCTCAGCTGCCTGCATCAGAATTTCTTTCTGCTCGTCTGTCATTTCATCAAATTTATTTCCATTTACCAGTAACAATCTTGTTGTGTAATCGTGTGCTGTTTCAGTCGTGTATTTTCCGTTTGGCGTCTGATGGTGATTCTGCTGCACAAAGTATGGATATGAATTCTCAGAGGAATCCACTACATTTTGCTGAAGAGCCTGGTAAAGCTCTCCCCATGCGACAGAACTCGGTACCGCGCCAAGTGATTTCCAGTAATCTGCCACTACACCTGATGTTTGTGTACGGATAGACATACCGCTTAAGTCGTCAATGGACTCAATTGGCTTTTTCCCGTAGTAATGTCTTACGCCTGCAGACCAGTAGCCAATAATTTTAAAATCATTATTGGATTTTTCGTTAATAATATTTGCGAGTTCTTCCCCTACCTCGCCGTCAACGACACTTTCCCAGTGCTCGTAGCTGTCAAATAGATAAGGAAGAGCTAATAAGTCCACTTCATCGATTCCAGTTGCGGTCATAAAACCAGGTGATACGAGAACGACGTCCGCACCGCCAAGCTTAAGCTTTTCGACTAGCTCTGATTCCTCAGTCCCGATTGTTCCTGCATGTACTTCTACTTCAATTGAGCCGTCTGATTCTGTTTCAGCTACTTCTTTGAACTTTAACAGTCCATCCTGATATGGATTTTCAGGTGATGTCTGGTTATGAGCCGCAACGATCTTAATGCCGTCTCCCCCGCCTGCTTCATCACCACCACACCCTGCAAGTACCATTGACGCTGTAACCATAACTCCCATAAATGCTGCCAGACTTTTTTTCATCCCAATTCCTCCTTATGTTCGTAAAAGTTGTTTAAGTAGAGTAAGTTGTACCTATTCCAAATTGGCGTGGCGTTGTGTCATCGTTTGGTAGTCTTTCTCATCCCCCTGGATTGTGCCAATAATGATTGCATCCAATACAAGATGGACAGCCTGATCAAATTGATTTCCAAGCGGCTGAATCGTGTCAGGCTCTTCTTTTCTTCGGTATTTTGTAGCGGCCGGAATCACCAATGTGACATCACTCACCTGTCCGATTTTTGACTCTTTATCAGTTGTCACTAACAGCACTTTTGATCCGGCTTCTTTTGCTTTTGAAGCAAACTGCAGGATCGCACCCGTTGAGCCTGATCCTGAAATGGCGACCAGCAAGTCCCCTTTTTCAATGCTTGGGGTAATGGTTTCTCCAATCACATAGACTGAAAATCCCCCATGCATCAGCCTCATAGCAAAGGCTTTACCCATTAAACCTGATCTGCCTTCACCTGCAATAAAAATCCGTTTGGCATCTTTCAGTTCCCTGCTAACTGCGAGTGCTTCTTCTTCATGAACTGAAGATAATACGGTGGTCATTTCATAAGCGACTGTATTAATGATGGCTTTCATTGAAATTGATCACTCCCTTCATTTGTTCAGCTACCTTCTGACTGTCAGCGACCTTTGTGATAGCGCTTCCAACAATCACAATAGATGGCGATTTTTCTATGAGTGCGGGTAATGTTTCAATATTAATGCCGCCAGCTACAGCGACTTCAAAAGCTGAAGTTCCCTTTAACAAATCAAATAGATCGGTGTTCATTGCCCCTTCCTGCTGCATATCCTTTCCGTAGTGCAGGCTGACCAGGTCAGCACCAAGCTGCTCAATTTCCTTTACACGTCCAGGATCATCTACACCAAGCAGATCGATCATCATTCTTCTTCCGTACTTCTTTGCAACTGCAAGCGTATCTGAAATGGTGTTATCTGCTGAAAAAGCCATCACAGTAGAGATGTCCGCCCCCGCTTCAAACGCCTGTGCAGCTTCAGCAGCGCCTGCATCACAGGTTTTCATATCAGCTACAAGAATGGTATCCGGATAACGCTGCTTTACTTCTCTGATGATCGACATCCCGTACTCTTTAATTACACCCGTTCCAATCTCAATCCAGTCAACGGATTCACGGGTTTCTTCTATTAACCTGAAGCACTCTTCTTTTGATAACCGGTCAAGCGCCAGCTGTATTTTCATTTCAACCCCACCTTCTAACGTTCAATTAATTCTTTTTCTCCCATTTTTACTAACAGATCATCTAAATATGGTAATCCTTCATTATCACCTGACACACTGACAACCATTGAACCTACAGTATTCGCAACATACAGTGTCTTTTCCAAAGACCAGTTATTTAATACGCCATAGATAAATCCTGAATCAAATCCGTCACCTGCACCGACTGTGTCTACTACTTTGCCGGGTACAACAGCTGGAGAAATGATTTTTTCGCCGTTAGAGTAGCCGATTGATCCCTCAGCACCCTGCTTAATTGCGATATGAGAAATTCCTTTATCCAGACTTTCCGCAATAATGGCATCCGGATCATTAGTCTCAAATAAAATCTCAGCTTCCTCAATCCCGATTAGTAAAATATCGACATACGGTAGGAACTCTTGCAATGCAGCTTTTGCCTCTTCTTTACTCCAGAGCCTCAAGCGGATATTCGGATCAAGAGAGACGAGCATATTCTGCTTTTTAGCGAGTTTCATTGTTTCTTTAATCAGTTCTACATTCTTTTCAGGATCCACTGCAGGAAAAACACCTGTTACGTGAAGCAGCTTCGCACCGGATAAAACGGTTTCATTTATATCGTCTTTCGTCAGAACCGTCGTTGGTGAATTGGAACGGTAGTAAAAGGTTCTCCCTGCTCCGTCCTCTAAAATTTCCTTAAAATGTATTGAAGTCGGATAACCATCAACCAGCTTCACGTCAGAAGTGTCAATCCCTTCTCCTCTTGAAAAGTTCAGTATGACTCTGCCGAACTCATCATTACCAAGCCTGCTGACCCACTTTGTTTTCAAACCCAGTCTCGAGCAGCCAATCGCTACGTTCAGCTCAGCTCCTCCAATCTTCCGTTCAAAAGTGCTTACGTATCTCATCGGTCCCCGTGTCACGGGGTTAAATGAGATCATCGCATCACCGATCGTAATCACATCCATTGCCATCTTCCTCCTCTTGCCTGCTGCTTAACAGGAGTCTCTGCTTATTAAAGTTGGTTCATAACGATAAACAGGATCAATTTTTGATTCTTTATTTTGAAGCTTCTCAATCAGCAGCTCAGCAGCCTGCATGCCCATTTCAAATGTGGGCTGTGCAATCGTCGTGAGTGCCGGATTATATACAGAAGCAAACGATACATCGTCAATGCCGATAATGGCCAACTCGTCAGGCACTGTTATCGAATGGGCTTTTACATACTTCAGAACCTCCATCAAAATCAGATCATTCGATGCGAGAATTGCTTCCGGCGGTTCATCCATAGAAAGCATATTTTCCAGTCCATCCTGCACTTCCTCAACTTTGAGACCTTTCACGTACTCATCTCTAATAACCAGTGAATGCTCTTTCATCGCTTCCTTAAAACCATTAATCCGTTCTACCCTTGGTGCGACTCCAAGCTCCAGTGAAGTTGTCATGATGGCAATCCGCTGGTAGCCCTTCTCTACAAAGTGTTGTACGGCAAGCTTAGAAGCTTTTACATTATCAAGCTGGATGACCGGCACATCTACGTTCTCAACATTTCGATCGAGAAAAACGAGCGGATAATCGGAATCTACTAACTTCTGATAAAGTTCAACATTCCCGGTTGTCGGAAAGATAATTAAGCCATCTACCTGCTTCGCAAGCAGCATCTCAATATACTTCTTCTCCTTCACAGGGTCATCATCTGCATTACACACAATGATGTGGAAATCATACTGGTTACAATAGTCTTCAATCGCCCTGATCACCTGCGTAGAAAAGGCATGAAGAATGTTTGCGACAATTACACCAATTGTTGAAGTGGACTTCTGCTTCAGACTTCTAGCCAGCGCATTCGGCTGGTAGCCAAGCTCTTTAATCGCCTGCTCGATGCGGTCTTTTGTACTTTCTCCCATGTAATCAAATCGCTTATTTAAATATTGGGAAACGGTGCTTTTCGATACATTTGCATGATTCGCAACATCCGAAATCGTAATCCGTGTCTTCATTTGCATTACTCCCAATTCAATAATATATTTTATAATCCATCTTACTAAACCGGTTTAGTAAATCGGTTTAGTGAAAGTATAAATTAAATGAAAGCGTTTTACAATACTAATTTGATTTTTTCTTATGATGGTAAATGATGATTCTATTAGACGAGTAACTCGGGATAATAGTTCAGGGAGCGGATCCATATTTTTGGATCCGCTCCCTGAACGTTAATAAAATGGAGACAGGACCTGTCCCTCTCTCCACTCCACTTCAAATAAATATTCAAATAGCCACATTACGCTGCTTTCATTACTCTCTTCTGACTTTTACTTATGCATTTGAATTGTCAGAATCTTGTTTGGGACAGGGAAATTTTCAATGAATGGAGAAACACCGGAAGGATATACGTGGCATCACCATGAAGAACCAGGTATCATACAGTTAGTCGATACAGAGATTCACGCACAGACCGGCCATACCGGCGGAAGCGAATTATGGGGTGAGGGAAGCCTGGATAACTAAGAGCGTAGACCCGGGCCTGTCTCGGATATTAGAGACACTGAAAAAATCTCCCGAAAAAATCTCCCTGTCCTAAACACGATTCTGATAATTCAAGTCAATTGCATAGGTGAAAGTCAAAGGTGAGTGATGTAAGCATTTTACGGGGAATAGATTGAATAGTGCAATGCTAGTGGACGCACTTAGCTGTCCGCAGCTCTGTTTCTAATCATCCTCCCTTTATATTTCCACTCTGTATAATCAGCACAAAAGAAGCAGGCAATTCTGGATTTTCAGGATTGCATGCTTCTTTGATTTTGTCAAGCGCATTATATTAATGACATCGACATAAGGCTACTGCTTTTAGAGAACCATAAATGATTCAGCGTCGCCTTTAGTAGTGACATTGTCGCTTTCAACTTAGTTACCTTTGAAAAAAGTGTTATTTTAATGGTACTTTTTGGATTTCTCCAATTAATAAAATCAAATCCTTCTACAGTAAAACTCATTAAAAAATCCTTCCTTTAAACAAATGTTAAGGAAGGATAGTAAAGTATAGATAAATGTAAAGTGAAATTCTTAACTTGATAGCTATGGAAGCTGTCTCAAACTTCACTCAGAACCAGACCTTAAATTTAAAACTATTATTCAATCTCTGGAAGTTGCACATCATATTTATTATTTGCATCTATAATATCATTTATTAACCGATCGGTTTCATCAGAAAAGGAATTAAGGGAGCCGGACGGGTCAATTGCCTGGGAGACTAGTGCTTTAAGTGATAAATACATTTCAAGTTGGGTTTCATAAATTTCTCTATATTCTTTTGGAGGATTTTTCAAATCTGAAATTTGCTTTTCTATTAAACTCATTTGCTCTTCTATATCTGCTATACTGCCGTCAGAATCAAACTCCTGATGTTGCCAATAAAGAGCACCTTCAAAGTCGATTGCTATATTGTCACCTATTTGTACAAAGTCCTCATGAATTGCGTCGTACCATACAGAATAATATTGGTATGTCATCTCTTCTGCTTTTATTCCTGCTTCCATCATAGATGCCTGTAAATCCTCAACTCTGGAGTGATACTCACTAACCGTTTGTTTAGGTGATTCACTAGAAGAATTCGCGGAGTTGCATCCCGTGACAAGTAGTATTCCTGTTAATAAGAAGACTGCTTTTTTATACACAAAAACCCTCCTTTAATTTTAATCAGATAAGTTCTAAATTAGCTCAGCAAATAATATGTTTTACTTCATTATACTTTATTGAGAACGAAAAATATATAAAGTCTGTTATAAAGAACTAAATACTTACAGAAAATAATAGATCTCCCTAATAGATCTCCCTGTCCTAAACACAATTCGTACAATTCAAGTCAATTGCATAAGTGAAAGTAAGAAGTGAGTGATCAAAGCACTTTAGCGTGGCTTTCTTGGATAGTTATTTATAAGTGTAAATATTCATAAGAGTGTATAGGACAGGGAATTCTAGAAGTTGAAGACGACGATGTCATTAACTGAAGACGCTTAACAATATCAAATAAGCAGGCAATCCAGGATTCCCATGATTGCCTGCTTATTTTTTGCTGACTGTACAGCTCGGACACCCCCCTGTCCCGGACACATTTATAAATTTTTACATTTATAAATAACGATACAATCAATGTAAAGCAAATCGATTAAATCAATCGTTTCCGACTTTTAGTTAATTAATTGACCTGAATTGTCAGAATCGTGTTTGGGACAGGGAGATTAAAAAAACGGCTGCATCGCTTCCCCTTTTCTTTTGAAATATGTATAATATTCTCAACCTTATAAAAGGAGTGATCTATATCAACAACGAAATCTACAGTATCGGCTTAACCGGCCTAAAAGGTCATATAGTCAAAATCGAAGCGTCAGTCAGGACAGACAAAGCGCAATGCATCATTGTCGGCCTGCCGGATGCATCGTTGAAAGAATCAAAGGAACGTATTCTTAGTGCGCTTCATGTACTTGGGAAGGATGTTGAGATGAAGAAGATTACGGTTCATCTTTCTCCTGCCGATTTGAAAAAGCAGGGTACAGCGTTTGATATGGCGATGCTGATCGCTGTGCTGCAGGAGATGGAAAAGGTCCCGCTTAAAATTCCTGATCGGACCTGCTTCTTTGCTGCTCTAACCCTCTCAGGCGAATTCACCACATTCCACAACATTATCACTTCGATTCACCAGGCAGTTCTTCTCGGTTTTACGCGCATATATATCCCACCAATTGATTTAACCTTTTTTAAAAACATCCAGAACGTTGAGTTTATTCGAATTTCCGATATTGAGTCGTTGCTTCAGCATTTAAAAGGAAAACGCTCTTTGTTTGAAAGTGATTTGACAATAATTGTAAATGAGCGTCCTCAGGAGGAAACGGTTGAGGTTCCGCACGTATGCTTTTCTGCTATACGCGGACATGAAGAAGCGAAAAGTGCGATGGTATTAGCGGCAGCTGGCGGTCATCACCTGCTGATGAGTGGTCCGCCGGGGTGTGGGAAGAGTCTGCTTTCAAATGCTTTTCATACGATTCTGCCTGACCTAACGCATGATGAAGTACTTGAAGTGTACAGCATTTATCAGCTGGCAAGACAGCAGCGAGGTACGACTGTCAGACCTCCCTTCCGAAGTCCGCATCATTCCTCTTCTGAAGGGGCAATTGTTGGCGGTGGTCGTTATCCGCGACCCGGTGAAATGTCACTTGCGCATCGCGGCGTACTCTTTCTTGATGAACTCGGCCACTTTCAAAAGCGCGTCATCGATACGCTCAGGCAACCACTTGAAATGGGAGTTGCTACTGTAAATCGGGTTGAAGGTTCTGACCAGTTTCCCGCTTCAATTAATTTGATCGCTGCGACGAACCCCTGCCCTTGCGGTTATTACGGTTCCAATGAAAAGTATTGTACGTGCAGTGATAAAATCAGGCTTAGATATATGCAGAAGATTACGGGTCCAATTATTGACCGTGTAGATTTTGTGCTGGAGATGAAAAGTCAGGGTATTTTATCTGCGACAACGGCTGAAACGTCTGTTGAAATCCGTGAAAAAGTAACAGCTGCAAGACAACGTCAGCGGGCCCGCTTCGGTTCAAATTATACTAATGCGATCGCGCCTGTAAAACTGTTTGAAGAAAAGACGTCTTTCACTGCTGATCAACTGAAGCGTGTCCAGGAAGTCAGTTTTAGTGAGAAATTGAGCAGCCGCTCGACAATGAAAATCTTAAGGCTTTCGCAGACAATTGCAGATTTAAATTATGATGGAAAAGTGACTGACGAATGCATTGAAGAAGCGCTGAGCTGGAAAATCAGCGCGGCACAGGTTCATCAGTCGCTGATGAGGTAGCGTGATGACTGAAAAAAGAAATTTCAGGCAGAATGCTTATTATCACGTGATTATGCGCGGGAATAATCGTAGGTTTATTTTCAGGACAAAAGAAGATATGCGCGAATTAGAACGGGCATTGATGCTTGCTTACCTGAAATACCCATTTAAAATACTTGCTTATTGCTTTATGACGAATCATTACCACCTGCTGATCCGCGCTGAGAAAGATCCACTCAGTAAAATCATGGCGGTTGTGAACCGGCGTTATAGTGATTCTTACTCGAGCCGGTATGGTCATATCGGGCGAATTTATCAAAAGCGCTATTTTGCGAAGGAAGTTGATGGTCCCCTTGGGTTATTGACAGTGAGCAATTATATTCACCGTAATCCGATTGAAACGATGATTCCAATGGTTACTGAGCTGACGGATTATCCATACAGTTCCTATCCTCTCTATGCTAATGACACACTCTTTGCTCCCCCTT
Organism: Jeotgalibacillus sp. 10bf12; assembly: GCF_055597105.1. Lineage (NCBI taxonomy): Bacteria > Bacillati > Bacillota > Bacilli > Caryophanales > Caryophanaceae > Jeotgalibacillus > Jeotgalibacillus sp. 10bf12. Next base: position 28,667 of record NZ_CP200276.1, read on the forward strand.
ATTTAGACAGGAATATTTTGAAAGAGCTGCTGCCACATGGGTTTGAGAAAACGAATGCAGCCTATGCCCGGTATTGTCTTGAGTACCGTGTAGAGGTTGAGGAGGATCGGCATGTGCCGGATGGTGGGGTGCCGGAGTTTTAATCATTTTAAAGTATAGATGCATCACACTCCATTTCCCCTCTCCACCCCTATTGAATATAATAAGGATAAGATGATTACTTTGTTAAAACAGGGCTGATTTTATGCGAACCATTTCATTAGGTGAGATCAATCAAAATATTTAGAAAAACCGAAAACAGGCAAATGCTATGATCAGATCTACTTTAAATGGTCGCAGAAAAAAATCTCGGACGAGAACACCTGGAGAAGTAAAAGCACTAAATGAAATTTCCATTGCACGCTGGCAAAAGGCTGTCGCAGAAAAGAAAATAATTAGAACTGGTAAAAGATCGATGTATTATGACTATAGAGAATGATAAAAATCGTTTAAGAGCGCCGATCCGACTAAATAGATCAGCGCTCTTTATTTTGCTCTAACGGTTTTTGTGCCTTCCCCACAACTCCCTGTCCTGAACACATTTATGAATATTTACACTTACAAATAACTATTCAACATAACCTCACTCAGATGCTTTCATCACTCACTTCTTACTTTCACTTATGCAATTGACTTGAATTGTCAGAATCGTGTTTAGGACAGGGAGATTTTTTGAAGGATATGAAGTTGGTTACACAATGGGAATTGAGATCGGCTATCAAAAAGGGAATCAGGATGAAGAGACGACAGATTCCAATGAAGACTATATAGAAGGCTGGGCTGCTGGTTTTAAAACTGGTTATGCAGAAGGGCTTGAGAAAAAAGAAGCGGAAGAAAAAGTGGCTAAAGATAAAGTAGATGGCGCTGAAAAAGGGAAAGTGGACGGAAGAGTTGCCTATCTTGCCGGAAAAGCGATAGATGCTTTTACATATGAGACTCAGAGTTCTGAGACTTTTATAAAAGCATACAAAGAAACATTCACTGCCTCCTGGGAAACGGCAAAGCTTAGAGATAATTGTTATGAAGAAGGATATAACCAGGGGCTGAAACAAGATGAAATGACAGTACCTAAAGCGTGTGAAGAAGATAAATTACGTTCTGAATTTGAAAAAGGACATATAAAAGGAGTTGAAGAGCGGGATACTAAAGAAATCGCGAAACTTACTGAACAGGGAGAAGCAGCGGGTTATGAAGTGGTAGATCTAGTCATGCCTAAAGAAGCTGTCAAGCCAAGCTATCAAACTGCTTTTGAAAAAGGATATGAAGACGGAAAGCTTAAACGGAAAGAAGAAGTATATCAGGAAGGCTATGACTCAGCTTTTCAACAAATAGATTTTTTGAATGAAGTCTATACGGATCATGAAGTCCTTAGTACATGGTACAAGGAAGGATATGATAGCAACGACATCGCTGAAGAAATAAAAGCAAATGCCCAGACATTGGGAGAAGAAAATGATGAATACATCATTGCTGAAAAATATAAGGTCAATGAGGACTCAATAAGTCTCTATGACTCTCTATTTGAAAAAGGTCAGTTAATTAAAGAGAAGCGTGAAGCAGAACAACGTAACATGATTTTAGGTGTAGCAGCAATTGGGATGCCGGCCGCAGGTGGGTTTTATTTTTGGAGGAGAAAGCGAAAAGATAAAGTTATTTAATTAAGACTTGAAAATGCTGAGCCAGCGCGATATTTAGAGTTAAGACACTATCAAGTAAAATCATTCTATATGGAATATGTTCATTAGATGATCAGGAGGACCTAGATTAGTTTTATAATTCCTAATTCATCATGATCTTAAACACTTGATGCTGAGAAAAAAGAAAAGTAGTTTTCACCGCACTTCATTTAAGCGACTTTTTCTTAACGATTTCTAATATAAATTGATCACAAACAAAAATCACAATTGTTTTGAGGGCGTCTTCCGTCGCGCCACTGGTAATGGCAGGCATTATGGAAAGCATCTTTTCCTTTCTTAAGGGTTGTTAAGGACACTATATCCGTCAACCCCCGGACAAACAATACCATCAACAATTGGACGTTTTTGAGCAGCATTAACAATATTATCCAACCAAGTTCTAACTATGGATGGCCAATTGTTTCTTATGGTATCGAGTACTCTGGTGAATTAATCAATGATGGTATTGCAGAACACGAGGCTCAAGGCTTTGTTGAACCAGTCTATTATTGGGATCAACGAGTGCACCAAGTGGTATGTCATTCTATGACAACGACGCAATTCCTGAATGGGAGAACAACTTGTTCATCGGTGGTCTATTGCCGAACTATATTGTACGTGTCGTCATCGAAAATGACATCATCGTTGGAGAAGAACGTCTATTAACTGACGAAGGAGAACGTTTCCGTGACATTCTCGTAACTGAGGATGGCGCGCTTATTGCAGCCACTGATGGCGGTGTGATTTATAAGATTACTGCAGCAGGTGAAGGTAACTAAGTTGAAGCAACGATATCACTACTAAAGACGACGACGCTTAATAATTTATTATTTTCTAAAAGCACTAGCCTTATGCCGATGTCATTAACTTAAGGCGCTTGACAATATCAAAGAAGCAGGCAATCCTGGATTTCCATGATTGCCTGTTTTTTTTGCTGACTGTACAAATTAGAAATATCAACAATAAATCCCTCTCCTAAACACATTTATAAATATTCACACTTACAAATAACTATCCAGCACGGCCCAGCAAAGTACTTTATTTACTCACTTCTGACTTCCACTTATACAATTGACTTGAATTGTCAGAATTATGTTTAGCACAGGGAGAGTTTCCTAATTCCTGATATGGTGTAGCATAATGCAAGTAATGGAACCTGCAGGATGAAAAATACAATCGCCAGACCAAAATAAGCGTTATATATAATAGGTAGAACTTTTTGATAGTCTTCCTGCTCAAAGAAGTTAATTGCCGTCGATTGATTTATCTTTCTCACCTCCTGTAAGATGTTTAATCATTCTTCTATATATATCTTTATACCTATAAATTATATAATAGTTTTTAATTTTTTGAAACAAAAACCATTTTAGCGTAAATGCCTCATGATATCCTGTGGTGAGACTTTTTGATCTATACTAATCAAAGCGCTATGCCGGGACTAAAGTTAAAGTGTCACTTTGTCATACTATACCTTCCGTCCTAAGCATATACACATCTATATTTTATACAATTGACTTGAATTGTCAGAATCATATTTGGGAGAGGGAGATTTTTAAAAATTGGTTTCCTGGAATAGCTTTTAGGGAAAAGTACATGTACAACTGAGTTGTTAGCTATGAGACGAAAGCCTTAACCAAATTTCAGTGCCCGGTTTCAGGGTACTGTATTTTAGTCTATATTCAGTTTAATATTCCAGAAATGAGGAGGAAAACAGATGAAAAAAGTTACATGGTCAAGATTCATGTTCTTTACAATGCTGATCTTTGTATTGGCTTTGGCAGCATGTAGCAATGATGAACCTTCAGATGAAGCATCAACTGATGACTCGGATGCTGGAACAGAAGAAAGTGCTGACGAAAGTGCAGAATCCGAGCCAAAAGTTACTGAGTTTGAACCAGCATTTCCAGAACAAACAAGAGCACCTGAAGTAGAAACTGAAACAGAACTTGATGTAGAAGTGGTTGCTGAGGGTCTTGGCGTGTCCTGGGGAATGGAAGAGTTTGAACCAAACCGCCTACTTGTTACGCAAAGAGATTCAGCAGAACTGCTGATTGTAAACCTTGAAGATGGCTCTGTATCAGATCCAATCGAAGGTACACCAGAGGTAAATAACGAATCTCAAGGTGGTTTGCTGGATGTAACCATTGCACCTGATTTTGACGAATCAAGAACCGTATTTATGACGTTTTCGCAGGATATTGAAGGTGGAACGGTAACTTCTGTCGGTAAAGGTGTTTTATCAGAAGATGAAGCCGCGCTTGAAGATTTTGAAGTGATATTCCTGGCAACACCAGCATATGATGGTACCTTACACTATGGTGGACGTATTATCTTTGATGAGGAAGGCAACCTATTCTTAACAACTGGTGAGCGTTCAGATGATCCCATTCGCGAACGTGCACAAGACTTAGATGCTTACTTAGGTAAAGTCATTCACATTACACAGGACGGGGAACCAGTAGAGTCGAATCCATTTACCGAAGATGAAGATGCACTAGATGGTATTTACAGCTACGGTCACCGTAATATTCAAGGTGTGGACTTCAACCCCGCAACAGGAGACCTTTGGATTGTTGAATTCGGCCCACAAGCTGGGGATGAACTAAACATTATCGAACCAGGTTCTAACTATGGTTGGCCAATTGTTTCTTATGGGATTGAGTACTCTGGTGAACTAATCAATGAGGGTATCGCAGAACACGAAGCTCAAGGCTTTGTTGAACCAGTATATTACTGGGATCCAACCAGCGCACCAAGTGGTATGTCATTCTATGACAACGACGCCATTCCCGAGTGGGAGAACAACTTGTTCATTGGTGGTCTATTCCCGAACTATATTGTACGTGTCGTCATCGAAAATGACATCATCGTTGGAGAAGAACGTCTATTAACTGACGAAGGCGAACGTTTCCGTGACATTCTCGTAACGGAGGATGGCGCACTTATTGCAGCCACTGATGGTGGTAAGATTTATAACATTACTGCAGCAGGTGAAGGTAACTAAGTTGAATGAGACGACGCTGAATCATTTATGATTCGCTAAAAGCACTAGCCTTATGTAGATGTGATTAACTTAAGGCGCTTAAGAATTTCAAAGAAGCAGGCACTCGTGGATTTCCATGATTGCCTGCTTCTTTTTTGACAGGAACTCCTTGTCCTGAAAACATTTATGAATATTTGCCTTTACAAATAACTATCCAATAAAGCAAAAGCAAAGTGCTTACATCACTCATTTGTGACTTTCACTTATGCAATTGACTTGAATTGTCAGAATCTTTTTTAGGGCAGGGAGATTTTCGATAATGCTTAATACTTAAAATATATGTAGTCTTTCTTCTACAGCAGCTCTTCTATTTTCAGTACCACGTATACAGCGGTCACTATTAGGTTGTTTTTGTAAGATTGGTTCATACTTATTGATATAATATATTTCTTTCTCACTCAAACTAATTTCTTCATTAAAATCATCATATATAATTACGATACTGATCCTTACCTTGCCACTTTTTAATTCAGAAGGTAAAAGACCAAACAATTCAGATTTTATAGACAAGTTCCCTATATGATCCCATATTCTTTTAAACATTGAAGTATTTGATTTTCCGATATACAAATAATCATCTTCATTCACAATGAGCCCATAAACGCCCGGTCTATCAAAGTCAGATAACTCCAGTTCGAAAATCCCATTTAATATTCCAGCAGATACTTTGTATAAACGTGAATTGTGATCCATTGCCCAACACCCTCTCCCTTTAAATTGTTCATTCGATCTACAATTTTTCACTATTCTCACAACATTTCTTACATATTATATCGACGAATTATGAGTAATAGTTAAACTAAAATAATCTACAAGGTATTATTCAATATGTATTTAAATGAGAAAAAATCAATTTTAAGAGAAAATTCCCTATCAAGTTTCGGTCATTATGAGGCGTCATTAAAAGTTTGTTCTATCATAATAAATATTTTTTATGTTCTCCCAAAACATAAATATTTTCATATATAATACTCTTAAGATACATAAGGAGGGTTTTATGTGAAAAAATGGTCTATCATACTGATGATTTTGCTTTTCCTCAGTCTTACGACAACCCTTGAAGTTAATGCTCATTCTGGACGTACTGATAGTAGCGGTGGACATAATTGTTCTGAGAAATCAATTGCTAAAGGATTGTGCACCGGGTACCACTACCATAATGGGGGGAGCAGTGATTCTCCTCAGACAAGCACTCCGAGTGCTACTCCTGAGCCTGAGGAACCTGCATATGATCCTAAGATTTATTATGATCGGGGATATGATTCCGGTTATAGCAAAGGCTTTGAAGCCGGTTATAAAAAGGGTAAGCAGGATGCCGAGTCAACAGATTCCAATGAAGACTATGTAAAGGGCTGGGATGCTGGTTTTGAAGCTGGTTATGCGGAAGGACTTGAAAAAATTGAAGCAGAAGAAAAAATCGCTAAGGATAAGGCAACAGGAGCTGAGAAAGGAAAAGTCGACGGCAGAGCTGCTTTTCTTGCAGGCAGGGCGATAGATGCATTTGATTATGAAACCCAAGAATCTGAAGCATATGTGAATGCATATCATGAAACATTTGCTGATTCATGGGAAACAGCAAAGCTTGAAGATACCTGTTTTAACGAAGGGTACAATCAGGGATTAATACAAGATGAGCTGGTAATTTCTAAAGCATGTGAAAAAGATTCTTTACGCACAGCATTCGAAAAAGGGCATAAAGTAGGAGTCGATGAGCGAGATCATAATGAAATCGAAAAGCTTACTAGACTGGGAGAAACTGAAGGGTATGCAGTGGCAGAGCTAATTGTACCTAAAGAAGCGATAAAGCCCAGCTATCAATCTGCTTTTGAAAAGGGATATGAAGCTGGAAAGATGAAACGAAAAGAAGAAATACATCAGGAAGGATACTACTCTGCCTTCGAGCAAATAGATTTTAAAGAGGAAACCTATACAGATCATCAGGAGCTTAGTGAATGGTTCAAAGAAGGATATGAAAGTAATGATATCGCTAAAGAGATCAAATCGAATGCTCAGACACTCGGTGAAGAAAGTGATGAATATGTCATTGCTGAAAAATTCAAAGTGAACGCTGCTTCCATCAGCCTTTATGATTCACTTTTTGAACAGGGGCAGAACATTAAAGAACAGCGCGAAGAAGAACAACGAAATATAATCCTACTGGCCGGAGCAGCAATTGTTGCACCTACAGCAGGCGGATTTTATTTTTGGAGAAGGAAGCATAAAAAAGCTATTTAGTTGAAGCTAGACCATCGCATAGTTAGCTCCCCTACCTTGGAAACAGTTTAATCTATGACACTAATAGACGATTATTCAGCTCAGAACTTGAAAGTGTACTGCACATTTATTTCTTGAGTTCCTTGATGCAGCTGATGTGAAATAAATAAATTGTTTTCAAGACGGGGGATTATTTAAGAGTGTTCTTTCGTCTGTTCAGGTACATTAGCTTTTTCCGTTTTTCTTCTAAACACAGGATATTTATGATGGATATATTGTGTATACGAAGTTAATGTAACTAATAGTAATAGTCCATTGATAGAATTGAATAATGCAGAAAAATCCTGAGGACTATTATTGTCTGTGAAATTCGAAGCAGTTGCATTGATAATAGAGAATATCGTTAATCCTAGTACTATCAACTCTACTGTTTTAATTACATACTGATCTTCAACTTCATTTAGAGCAATACTAATATCCTCCTTAAAGGGAATGTTCAGAAATCTAAAACCTCTCCACAAAGATTCAAAATCAAAATTAATGACTTTCCCAGCAACGTTCATCTTCAGGAAAGATATATACAAAACCAAAGATAGTGCAAAACTCCCAGAGAATAAAACAAGTAAAAACCTATGAGTATCAACACTGGCGGTTAAAAACTCAATCAAAAAAATAACAACTGACATAGATAATAATAAAAATAAAAATGACATAAAAAATTCTGCCAGTACTAACAAAAAGAGCAATACGAATTTCAAGTGAAACGCTGAAATCAGCGTTATGATTCTGAAAATTTCAGCTACGATAATCATTAAACTAATACTTGCAATAAGCGATAGAAATTGAATCCAAATATTTTTATCATTTAGATTCAACTTAATAAACCAGCTATATGAAAAGTACCCTACTAGAAAAATAAAAATGACAAAACTAGAGGCTATAATAACACCTTTTTTTGTTGTCTGATCCAAGATAACACCTCTAAACTACATTATTCTGAAACAACACCTTCAATCGCTCTCTATTAAACCTCCATTCTTCCGGAATGTAATCACTGAGCCCTTTAGCTAATCCGCTCTGCCACAAATGTCTTTCTCTGAGAACAGTGTTCCCATGCCCACCTCTAATTTTCTTCATTTCTTCTCCAATCTCTTTTGGAGTAGCTATGTATACTCTTGGAGATTCTCCTTTTTCAAAGTCTGAATCTTTAAATTGAACTAAGCTGACGATGGTATTGTCTGTATGCTTACTTACCCAATAGTCAATTGCCTCAGAGTAAGACCGATCTTTCTTATGACTTTGTGTTAATCCCCAGCCGCCATCTTTACTTCCCTTTACTGAGACCTTTAACATTTTTTTACGGCAGACTAACACCAGATCATATTCAGGCTGGTTCGCTCCATACTGAACAGAAATATCAAAGCCAGCCCATGCAAATAGAGTTGCTGTATACGATTCGCCTACTACACTGCACTCACCTGAAGTGAATTCATTCGTAATACTCTTTTTCAAAATAAATTTATAGGTGCTTTAATTACATACTTATTATTTTTTACTCATTTAATTCACTTTAATTATCATATTCAAACATAAGTATTTACTGATTCCTCATCCTTCCCACCTATACACTTCATAAGGCATATCATCCAGCCTGCTTGTCCACCGTGCTCCTGATACTTCCGGCAGCAGATCTCTGTGATGACCCCAGTTGAGGAGATGAACATGCTTCAGTTCGTGGTCTGTGAGGGGTGATATGCTCCTTGAATTGTTAGATGGCTTATGTACGTACAATAGTAATCTTTCAGCAAGATCAATCTCTTTTGACCAGACTTCCTCTGAGACAGGCTGCGTACCATGTAATCGGCCTATGTAGATCTTCAGATTGTTGGCATCGTTCTGATAAAGCCAGCCTTCCTGAGAGATTCTTGTCCCAAACGTCTGCCGATCTGCTTTGCCTATGTAAAGTAGCACATCACTGCCATAGACAAGATACTTTCCATAGATCTGGTAGACACCGTAATCCTCTTGATCATTCATTAATTGTTTCAGCTGCGTTAAATCATAAGGACCATCCCAGTCAATCTGAATCATATACTCAGATTGGTTCATCTCGCCACCCTCTCACCGCTCAACCGATTCTTTTGCTTCTATTATTATGTATAACTAAACAACTGCTCCTATTGTAAAAGTGCATCACAATTGAAAGAGTTCTTACTCACTTCCCCTTCTTATCTCTCCGCTTTGTAATGAGATAAGACTGAACCCTTCTTTTACTCACGAGCGCTTTAAACCGCTCAGCACGTTTCAGAAGAAGATTCAGTTCATTGATTGGCACATGAACCTGTAGCTGCTTGCCCCCAACAAACTCAATGACTGAAGTTTTCCTTGTGTAGACTGCTGTCCTCAGCACATGCTCAGGAAATACCCACATGTTATCAGGATCATTGGGTACATGTGTCGGCATCACAGTGAGACAAGTCACCGGATCCAGTATAAATGGAACATTCAAATCCTCGACACCCAGTTTATGCCTGGATCCATCCATACTTCCCTTTAGCGTACTGCCTGTTAACATGCAGTAGTCAAACAAAATCTTTACCGGTGAATCAGCAGCATACTGTACGCCATCTGAATGGATAATCTCAGACTGAAACTCAGGATGCTCAATTTTTCTGATGGCAAGTGTACGACGATTAATGAATAAATGGTTCTCATTCATCTTTAATTCCTCCTGATACATATATACTTGTATTTTTACACTTACATACATTTCGACAATTATTGAAAGAATCCTTCAAAAATAAGATTTTTTGTCATATTCTTAGTAACGTATTTCTCATTGATCATTTCTTCTTGCTTTTTATTATGCTGTTAATGCTGCTAAAAAACGTCCAATTGTTGACGGTATTGTTTGTCCGGGAATTGATAAACATAAGATGCTGGTGGATCTCTGTATGGCAGAGGTGGTATAAAAATGCGTCACTAATGGATCAAAAATATGGCAAAGGCGGGTTGTCAATCTAATGGCTGTTCTCTTTATCAAACAACTAAATATAAAACTGAAATTTCAGTCTTTTTAAAACAAAAAGCACTACTAAAAGTGCTTTTCAATCATCATTTTTTGTTGTAGCACTCCACATGCTAATCCGTAAACCGCTGCAACCCATCCTGAATAGATGTATCCGGCTTAAACCCTACAGCCTTCTGTAGCTTATCAGTAGAAGCATATGTAAGTGGCACATCCCTTGGTTTAATCGACTCATACTTTTTCCCAAACTCAATCTTTCTTCCAAGAAAATTACTTAAAGCCATCTTCATTGAAGAATTTTTAAAACTCCCTGTCCTGAAAACATTTATGAACATTTACACTTACAAATAACTATTCAACATAGCTACTCTAAAGTGTTTTAATCTCTCACTTCTGACTTTCACTTATGCAATTGAATTGAATTGTCAGAATCGTGGTTAGGACAGGGAGATTTTTTATGATAAGAATAAGAGTTAATAATTGTACTGTTCAATTCTAACTAGCGAAAGTGTAAAACCTATCGAGCAAAAAGTGTCAATTTTATTTTAGCATTTTCAAGTGGATCAGGTTGATGTCATAAGCGGATCAAAAAAATGTCAACGCTGGATCAGCACAAGACCGTACTCAAGGGATATTTACACTGACAATTAATTAATCAGCATTGCCACATTAAAACCCTTTATCCATTCATTACTGACATTAACTTATACAATTGACTTGAATTATCAGAATTGTTTTCAGGACAGGGAGATTTTTTCAGTGAATTTAACTATCCAATACAGCAAAAGCAAAGGGCTTCCATCATTTACTTCTGACTTTTACTAATGCAATTGACTTGAATTATCAGAATCGTGTTTAGGACAGTGGGGTTCGACTAATTACTTTATTGTCTTAATGGCTTTAAAAGTATTTAGAACTGATAAAATGCAAAGTATTATTTGGGATATAGATGTTGCTATAGCTATAAAAATTAGTTCAGATCCTATACTTGCAAAGTATAAACTAAGCATTATGTTTAAAAATAAACTTATTAATTGTAATTTTATTAAAACTGACTCTTGGTTTAATGCAATACTAATTGTATTACTGTATAATGTAATGATGTTAAAAATTTGTCCTATTAAGAGTATAAGTATAATACTTATAGCATTAGTGTAATCCTCGTATAAGTTAGATATTAAATTTGTTGCTATAAAAAACACAAATATATTAACAAATAAAATTAAAGGTACAATAAAACTCATCATTTTCATATAAAATCTCACTGCTAAATTATAAGAGATGATGCTTGAGAATTTATTTAGAAGTTTTGGATAGGTTATATAGTTTAGACCTTGAAGGAGCACTAATGTTCCAGCTACTATATTAGTTGCAAAAGTATAAATACCTAAGCTTTCTACCCCATAAGCAACATTAACGACTATTTTATCAACATTTATTGAAAGGAGATAATTTAAGTTGTAGAATAACAAACTGACTCCTAACAAAAAATGTTTGCTTAGCTCAATTCTATCGCTCTTGATTTCTAATAAATATTTAAATAAACCTGTAAGACTTATTACTTCCCTTGTAACAACTACATAATATAAATTTGTAACCACTACTGATATAAAGTAAAACAGCAAAACCCAATTTACATTAATATTATTCAATAAGGCAATAATCAATACAATATCAATAGTTGAGAGTATGAATAGACCTACGGAAATTTTCTTGAACCTCTGTAATGCTCTTAATATATTTTCATAAAATAGATTTATCTGCTGTAATACAATAATTAAATAGACTAATATAAAACTTCTACCAAAGGCAGTATCTAAGTTTATTAACACAAATAAAAAAAGTAACAAGAATACAAAGTTTGACAATAACAAAATCACAAATGATCTATTGATAATTATTTTTGAATCATTTAAGTTATTGTCTAAAGAAAGTTTCTTGTTAAGTGAGTATGTGGATCCAAAAGAGATAACAGCCGAAAAAGTAAGGAAAATTAGGAATAATCCATATACCCCAAATTCTTCAACAGATAAATATTTTGCCAATAGTAAACCTTTTATAAATAATAATCCTTGTTTATAATATTTCGACAAAGTAATAATGACTAGTTCTGTTAAGAATTCTTTATTTTTAGAATAGAAACCTTTTATTTTACTCGACATATCATTATCCTTAATATAAAGTAATATTTCCCCTATTTTTTAATAGGTATCTTTCCTTAAGAGCATTCTTATTTTAAATTAATCTTGCTTTAAGCTACAATGAAATAAATTGTAAATATTAGTTTGATTTTAATTCACAAAATAATACATTTTAAATCTCTAAATTTTATTCTATTAATCTTTAGTAGCTTTTAAATTTTATTAATAATATCAGATAAAAAAGTACATATATCAATTTTAACTGTTTATTAGAATGATTTTTGTTAGCTCCACTTCAACTTTTAAAAGTTGAAGTGGAGCTCATTAACAATAAATTAATATTTCGAAATTTCATAGGCTATTAATTTACTTAACATCGCCTCATGCTAAGAAACTCATTGATAGATTGGAGCTAGTTGAATATAAAATATTTTTTTATGTTACTTCTATAAATTTCTAACTATAAAAATATACCATTAATTGTAAATTTTAACGTAAAAGAAATATCGCTTAAAATAACTTTATTTAACCAATTGAACGAGAAAACCATGTAATATTCTTCTATTCAACTCTAAAAGAATTATTGTAATCTAGTATAAATAAAAGACTATGAATTAAAAGTCCTTCCAATTTACTGGAGTGCCTTTTGACAAATCTCTGATCGATTTTTTGCCAATAATTTGTTTTAGGTTTTTTGGAGATAATCCATGCCCTGGTCTTATTGATCGAACATTCTCTTCAGTCAGTTCATCTCCTTTTTTAATATCCTTCACGACAAACAATGAACGAGAAAACTCCCTGCTCTTTTTCTTTTTATCAGTCATCTTATAATCTACTGAACCTATGGCTTTTTCAGCATCTCTCACTGATTCGACAAGCTGCTTAAACTCAGATGGATCCAGTGAAAAACTGGCGTCAGGACCTCCAATGTTTTTATCTAGTATAAAATGCTTTTCAATCACTCTTGCTCCGAGCGCCACTGATACCACCGGTACGGTGTTACCAATCGTATGATCTGACAATCCTACTTCAACATTAAAAGTCTCTTTTAAATTCTGCATCGTCTTCAAGTTGGCATCTTCTATTTTTGCAGGATAAGCTGACGTACATTTCAGTAAAATAATTTGATCATTTCCAGCTTTTCTACATGTATCTACCGCCTCATCAATTTCACTTAATGTCGCGATTCCTGTGGAAAGGATAATCGGTTTTTGTTTAGAAGCTACATATTCAATTAAAGGCAGATCTGTGATTTCAAAAGAAGCAATTTTATAGGCAGGGACATGTAAGCTTTCCAACAGGTCAACTGCCGTCGGATCAAAGGGACTTGAAAAACAGATGATATCTAGTTCTCTCGCATAATTCATCAGTTCTTCATGCCATTCCCACGGTGTATAGGCTTCTCTGTATAAATCATACAACGTTCGACCATCCCAAATGGTGCCCTGCTTCACCTGAAAATACTCATTATCACAATCTATTGTAATCGTGTCCGGTGTATATGTCTGCATTTTAATCGCATCTGCCCCTGCTTCTTGAGCTGCCTTCATCGTTTCTTTGGCAATATTTATATCATGGCCATGATTTGCAGACATTTCAGCAATGATAAATACTTTTTTCGTCAAATCAAATTGGTCAATCAACATCTTTTTATAACCCCTTTAAGTACATGGATAAACATATTGTAATAACCCATGATTGTTTTCTTTTAATATAAAATGTAATCGTTCAAATAATTTTTTTGAAGGGAGGTTATCCTCTGATACATAAGCAACGATTTCTGTTATCTCTTTTTTCTCTCTTTTAAGTTTTATGATACTTTCACTCATCAGCTTTCCGCTCATGCCTTTTCCGGCAAGTGCTCTGCTCAAGCTGATACTCACCGTTGCCGAAGCACCTTCAAGCTGATACCTGATCTGTCCCAAGAACTGGTCTGAGTCATCAGTGACCACATAAAATACGTGGTCCTTTGACTGAATCATCTGCTGAAACCAGTTCTGATGATCAAACCACTCAATTTTTGATTGATTAATAGAATGCTTCCGGACATAATCTTCATTTGATAGATCAAATACTGCTGTCATATCTTCATATGTTATGTTTCTCAGAAAATATCGTTTAGTATGTAGTCCTAGATTTAACAAGGCATCCACAATCCTTTTACTTCCTTGTCCGTCAATGACTCCAGTTAACTTTTGATATAATCGCAGCCTTACGTCCATTGAAAGCATGTCGCCAAAGGCTGCCTGCAACTTTTGATTAAAACCCAGTTCACTGTATACTAGGCTATGTTCCACTAACTCTCCTTCAATCAATGCTTTTAAATTTTGATACTGGTTTTCAATAACTTGTACCGGAATAAAAGGCGTGCGAGTTGCGATACATTCGAAAATGGTTTGACCTGCTGCTGTAATAGCCAGATCAGATGTAAGCATGAGTGCTTTCATTTCTTCTGCGGTTATCCGTTCAAAAAAGCTGATATTTGGTGACGCCATTTGCTTAATCTGTGATCGATTATGAAAAGCACTGCCAATCACGACGTTAAATTGAATTGACGGGTAATGTGCTGAAAGTAATCTTAAGATATCCGGAGTCAGATTGTGAAGATCTGACCCACCCATTGTGATTAACACTTCTTTGACATCCGACTGAATGGATTCTCTTACTGCTTTTGTAAAGGGAGGTCTCAGAATACTGTACTTTGGTCCAATTAAATAGCAGTTACTATCGACTTCAGAATACGTAACTGCCTGTGGATGAAGAGATGGATTTACAATGATCCCGTCCGGATATTCAATCCGTCCATTATCATCAATAAATAGTACTTTTCTGGCGCACTGAGAAATCACTGTGCAGATTTCTTTACTTGCAAGATAAGAATCTACAATACAATCATCATCAGATGTAAGAAAATCCATTAGAAATGTTTCAGATAACCAGTTTATAATTTGATATTGCCTCCCCTGCAGGAAATCAATTTGGTCTGACTCGCTGAGCACGATCATTTCAACTATGTTGCCTCTCCTGTTTAATTCATCATAAAGAGAACTGCACCTTGAGATATGGCCTAAACCTGACCGGTTTCCACCTTCAGTAAAAATATATACAGTCATCGTTGTCATCCTTACCTTATCTGACTTTCTTTTGTTCAATATGTGCATTGATTCGAGCTAACGATGGTTCCCGTTCAAATAGCTGTAATAGCTCATACAGATAAAAATCGTGTGTACCCTTGTATAACCTGTCATAAATTTCAACCATTAAAGCCAGATCTTCTTCTGTATCAAGCGTCCACCGATGCCTTGACTCATTTTTTTCAGCCTGAACATAATGAATATGATCACTGTATTCATAAATATATGGGGTGACATGTTCACGCTGATAAGTTTCATTTGCTTTAAGAAATGCCTCTTCAAGCATTTGAAATGAAAACACCTCTGTATCCAGCCCTCTTGGAAATGTTCGTTGATTTGCATCCGGACCCGCGTTTGTCACGACTTCGTTAGACCCTTTTTCAAACTGACTTACCAGGTCATCAATCACATGCGGGTCAATGACCGGACAATCAGAAGTCACTCGGACAATGACATCAATGTCATGCTTTTTTGCCGCCAAATAATAACGGCTCAGTACATCCTGTTCACTTCCGCGAAAGACTAAGGTATCGTTTTTCTTCGATTCCTCTTCAATTGCATCATCACGGTCCAGGGTCGTTGTAGCAATGATTACTTCATCCACTAATGCAGCCTGTTTGACTCTTGTGATAACGTGAGATAGCACAGAAGCACCTTTCAGCTCCTTCATGACTTTTCCGGACAATCTGGTTGAACCCATTCTTGCCTGTATAATAACAGCTGTTTTCATATAAGACACCTACCTTCGGTACTGATCAATGACGCGATTAACTGTAGAAATGACATCATTCACATCACACTCACTCATTGCAGGGAATAGGGGTAATGTAATGAATTCCTCATACAGTTTTTCAGCATGCGGACAGATTCCTTCTTGATAGCCGAGATCTGAATAATAAGGAAGTAAATGAACTGGAATGTAATGTACATTTACACCGATATTTTCTTTAATGAGTGTTTCAAACACTTCTTTTCTACCGACTGTTAACTTTTCCAAATCTAATCGGATCACATATAGATGCCAGCTTGATTCACCACTCTCACTTTGAAAAGGGGTCTGAATGATCTCATGATCTTGAAAAGCTTCATTGTAAATTTTGATGTACTTTCTTCTTCTATCCACAAAGTGATCCAGTTTTTTCAGCTGACTTGTACCAAGTGCTGCCTGAATATCGGTCATGCGGTAATTAAATCCTAAAAATTGCATTTCATAGTACCATGGGCCGTGATTTTCAATCATTTTATCTGCATCTCTGGTAATGCCATGAGATCTGAACTGAATGAGTTTCTCATAGAAAGCTTCACTGTCAGTCGTAATCATACCGCCTTCCCCAGAGGTGATATGTTTCACAGGATGAAAGCTAAACATCGTCATATCACTGATGGAACCGATTTTTTGATCACGATAAGTCGCTCCCAGCGCGTGAGCAGCATCTTCGATGACTACTAGATCATACTCTTTTGCGATTTGTTGAATGGCATCCATTTCCGCAGGTTGACCCGTGAAATGGACAGGAATGATCGCTTTTGTTTTTTCAGTAATTAATGACCGGATGTTCTCAGGATCAATGTTATAGGTTTCCGAATCAATATCAGCAAACACCGGTTTACCACCCTGATAAAGTACACAATTCGCACTGGCAGCAAATGTCATGGGCGTTGTGATAACTTCATCACCCTCACTTATCCCAGCAGCAAAACATGCACCGTGTAGTGCGGCTGTACCATTTGAGAATGCCACAGCATAGGTCGAACCGACATAATCCGCCATAGCCTGTTCAAATACAGCTACAGCTGGTCCAGTAGTTAAATAATCGCTCTTTAATACTTGTATTACCTCATTTATATCATTTTCATCAATCCATTGACGACCATATGGCAAATAATCACTTCTAACTAATTCATTTCCCATTATTAATAGTCTCCTTTCAAAATATAATTCAGCATTAGCAGACTATTCTTTTACCAATTCTCTAAGTTGATCAACAGATAACCAATCTTCATTTACATTACTGATGTAAGTGAACCCTTCTGGTAATGGTTTACCTCCATCAGAATTTTCATTTTTCCACCAAGGAAATTCAGGCTGAATAACAAAGTAATCATCAAATTCTAATGTTTGTCGAGCGTCATCTTCATTTATCATTGCTTCATGCAATTTTTCACCAGGTCTGATACCGATTACTTTCAGTTTACAATTAGGCACAATGGCTTTGGCAAGATCAGGAACTTTCATACTAGGAATTTTAGGAATGAAGATTTCTCCACCTTTCATGCGTTCTAAGTTATCAATCACAAATTGCACACCTTGATCTAAAGTTATCCAAAAACGTGTCATACGTTCATCGGTTAT
Organism: Jeotgalibacillus sp. 10bf12; assembly: GCF_055597105.1. NCBI lineage: Bacteria > Bacillati > Bacillota > Bacilli > Caryophanales > Caryophanaceae > Jeotgalibacillus > Jeotgalibacillus sp. 10bf12. The sequence continues at coordinate 46,295 of NZ_CP200276.1, forward strand.
TGGAAGTTCTGTTATGCCGTTTTGACTAAGTTTTTTAAAGAAAGGAACAACACTTCCCCTACTTCCAACTACATTACCATATCTCACTACAGCAAATTTTGTTTTCTTATCTCCAACATATGAATTACCTGCTACAAATAGTTTATCTGATGCAAGTTTAGTAGCCCCATATAAATTTACAGGACTAGCTGCTTTATCGGTACTTAAAGCTATAACTTTCTCAACATTTCTATCTATCGCAGCTTCTATAATGTTCTGGGCACCATGAATATTAGTTTTAACAGCTTCAAAAGGATTATATTCGCACGCTCCAACATGCTTGAGTGCAGCAGCATGAATAACTATGTCTACTCCTTCAAAAGCTCTATATAAACGATCTTTATCTCTTACATCACCTATAAAGAATCTAATTCTAGAATCTGTGAATTCTTGAGCCATCTCATACTGTTTAAGTTCATCTCGGCTAAAAACTATAACTTTCTTAATATTAGAATTTAAAACCTTCGAAATAAACCTCTTTCCAAAAGATCCTGTTCCCCCAGTGATTAAAACAGTTTTATTATCTAGATTCATATTTAATTTCTCCTTTTTTCTTATAATTAAATTTTTTATAATTCCTTAAAAATTCCTTTTTATTATTTAAATCTTTATTATTTATTGAAAGCACTCCAATAGAAAACACCAACAAATAATCAAGATAAATTGTATACGAGGTTAATGTATTTACTAAGCTGGCTATTGAATAAAATAGAAGTATAGTCTTCTCACTTGATAAACTTCCATTTTTTAATTTTACAAGGTTTTGAATTATAATTATAAAAATATATAGATACAAAAATATAGTATAAAATAATCCATATCTTGTGAAAATAGTAGCGGGGGTAAAATGTGCGTTATGACGCTCTTCTTCTAAAAGATACCCATTGGCATCATAGTACTCATAAGTATAACCAGGTCCCATTCCTGATAATATAAAACTAGGATTTTCTAAAATAGGTTGAAATATATAAACAATTTCTCTAACTCTTGAATCACTTTCAAACCGATTATACTCAGATAATGGATTTATAAACATTGTTTTATACATTAATGGTTGAAATTGTTGCGGCAATAAATTAATTCTATCAGGACTAATAGTGAAATAAATTACAGCCGATGCAGTTATTAAAACCGATGTAATGATTCCAAATCGAATATAAGCCTTAATGTTGCTATTAATTAACCCATATACAAGAAATACTGCCAAAACACTTAATAAGACTCCTCGCTTACTAGCCAAAAGCAATAATAATAAAGTTAAGATTAGTTTTATTTTTTGCTTTGTTATAAAAAAAACAATTAAAGGGAAAATAAAGAATATTGACGTTGATCCTACAGAATAAACAGTTATTCCAACTAGTGGAGAGATTAGGTACGTAAAAGTTGAGATTGCCAAGCCCCAAAACATCCAATTAGCAAATTTTATTTGTAGATCTTTGTCAAACCTGGCTTTTTGACTTCTAACATAGGTTATGAGCAAACCAAAAAAAACAGCATTATAAGTATCCGCTATTAGATCTCTATAAGAATCATTAATTATTACACCAAATAAAAAATGAATCATAGGAATTAATATCAATAAAATCTCAAAGTAGTTGAACTTTATTTTTTTTAATTTAGTTAAAAATAAAACAACTATAACTAACGAAATTAATAGGCTTGAATATACAGCTAAATATGAGGTGTTGTAAATAGCTGCTGCTCTCAGAATGGATAGTATTTGAAATAAAATAAAATGAAAAAATATTAAATATAAAAAAAGTACTGATTCATCTTTTCTCTCAATACTTTCCACTATTACACCTCTTTTCATAACTCGTTGATGTTCAAATATTTATAAATTTTATCTGCTGCATTACCATTATAGTCATTAAGCTCATATTTCATATAGTCTCTTCTTGCTTTTTGATAATCTACCCCTAGCACTTCTAAATTTAAAATGATGGATTTTAGCATTTCAAAACTATAAACTTTTTTAGTAACATCATTTTCAATAAAATCCAATTTAGTTGTGAATTTATTATCATAATTTACGCTGATCGATGGTGTGCCAATTATTATAGCTTGCATTAAAACTCCTGAATTAATTGATATAACTACATCACTATGTTGGATTAAATAGTTGCTGTCCTTTTCCTTTCCAATCACTTCTATACCGGAATATTTTTTTACTATTTTATGATAGCTCTTTGCATCTTTTTCACGAGGATGTAATTTAACTTCAATTTTAAAGTTTAAATTATACTCTTGTTTAATTCTTATTAAATCTTCAATAATTTTGAAATACTCCTGTTTGAAATCATCTGGTTGGGTAAATACAGTAATTTTATTGAACTCTCCCCTATGTTTTGTTGTGTTGAAATAATTGTCATAAGCAATAGGACCTAAGTATTCAAAAGTTTCAAGTGGCTTAATATCAGTTAATCTACTTTTGATTTTATTTGACATCAAGAACATTATGTCGTTCCAAGATATTCTTGGTAAATATTTATCACTTATAACGACATGTTGAAGCCCTATATTTGGAACATTCATCGAATTACTCCAGTAGTACTGAATGGCTGCGTGATATCCATGGGTTTCATTATTTATAATAATTTTTGGATTAATATTTGATTTAAATAAAAAATTATCTATCCCTAATTTAAAAACCAATATATCAAACCAATATATTGATAAATCATTAATTAAAGAGTGAATATCAATTTTGATAATATTTATATCGAAATGAAATGTTGTTTTCTCACTATTTTTTTTCCTTTTTATAAATAAATTTAATTCTTTATAGATTTGATTTATATCGCTAGCTTTTAAAAAATTAAAGATGTCAAAACTTTCTATTTTTTTATCTTTTATAACTTTTTGCAGAGAATTATTACTATAATTTTCAAAAGTTAAAAAGGTTGCTTTTAATTCACTTTCATTTTTAACTTTATTGTAAAAAGGTAAGAGTGCATTTACCTGAATGGGATTGCGTACTACAAATATAGCAGCATCCTTTGCAATATTTTCACCATTTCTATCTGAGTTTTTTGATTGTAAAACTTTTTTGATCAAGAAATATTTTTTTAACAATAAGATGCTTTTTACCTTATTAACTTTAATAAACCTTAACAACATTTTATTTGACTTATTTATCCATACTATTTTTAACGTGTCACCAAATGCATTATGAATAAAATTATTTAAGAACCATTCTCTCTTATACAAATATCTAAAAGGTCTTTCACCCTCTGCTAGATTCATACCTAATAATTGTTCTTCATCAGATCCACCATATAATACTAATGTTTTTATGTTATACTTTTTTACTATGTTTTGTATTTTTAATACAGTGTTAATTACCATACTTATATTGTTATACACTTTATTTATTAGAACTTTATTTGTGTAAACACTTTTAAAAAATAATGACATTTCATGATCAACTAATTTAATAATTTGTTTTACTATTTTTTCACTTTCAGTAGAATTAGAGTCTTCAAATGGATCAACAAATATCACTTTTGCTAGATTTAAGTCTTCAACTCTACGATAAAAATCCAAGTTCGTCGCAATAATAATTGAATTATTGTCTATATTACTTAAGTACTTTAAACATTTTTTCGTTACAATGTTATCATGAAAAATATGTGCTTCCATTATTCCCCCACGATTAGGTTATAGTTTATATACATTACTAGAATTAAGAATATTTTTTGTATCCAAAACAAATTTACTACTTATTTTATCTTTATTATTGATAATATGATTATGGCCTACCATTATTACTAAGATTTCGATGTCTTTTACAAATTGTTCGAAATCTTGATACTGATTACAATTCATGTTTTCTTTAATAAACGGATCAAAAACCTTAACGCCAAACGCTAAATGCTCATCCATCCGCTCTAGTAGTTGAAGAGTAGGACTTTCCCTTGTATCATCTACATTTTCTTTATAAGCTAAACCGTAAAGGCCAACTTTAGATATATCCTTGACTCCATGTTCTCTCATGATATCTCTAATACGTTTCAAGACATGCTCAGGCATAGAATCATTCGTCTTACGTGCTGTTAAAATTAAGTTTGTTAGATCCGGGTAATCCCCTACTAAAAACCAAGGATCTACTGATATACAATGTCCTCCGACACCTGGTCCAGGTTGTAATATATTTACTCGTGGATGCATATTAGCAATCTGAATGATTTCATATACATCCATATCATCTGTTCGGCAAATTTTTGCTAGTTCGTTTGCAAATGCAATATTAATGTCTCTGTAAGTATTTTCTACAACTTTAGACATTTCTGCAGATCTTATATCTGTAACAACAATTTCAGCTTTACAAAAAGCTGAATACAAGTCTTTAATTTTTTCACCAATTTCTTGGTTATCTGCCCCAATAGTTCTTGAATTATTTTCAAGTTCATAGATCATATTTCCAGGAATTATTCTTTCAGGAGCATGCATAAGATGAATATCCTCACCTATATTGAATCCTCTTTTTTCTATCTCCGGTCTAATGTATTTATCTATTGTTCCTGGTGCAATAGTAGATTCTATAATGATAACTGCTTCCTTATCACAGACATCAAGTACACTGTTGACTGCTGAAATTACATACTTAGGGTCTAGTTTTTTACTTTCCTCAATATACGGGGTTGGAACAGCAAGTATATAAGTATTTGTTTTTTGATACTCTGTTGAAAATTCGATACCATTGGATTTAGCTTCTTCAAAAAGTTCTACTAGTCCATCTTCTTCAAATGTTAAGCTTCCGCTATTCAAAGTATTTACTAAGTTAGTATTATAATCTGTACCTACTACTTTAACTCCGTTCTTAGCAAACATTAATGCTGTTGGTAATCCTATATAACCTAATCCAATAATATTTATCATTTATATTCTCCTTTTTTGCCGCCTTGCTATAACGCCAATCTAATTAACTAAATTTATTTCAAAATCTATTTCACACTTATCACTTTTAAGAGCAACTCTTGCATACACACAGTTAATTTCTTCTTTTTTTAAGTAGTATAAACTTCGAAATGAATTTTCTATTTTTAAATCAGCATTACATTTTATATGACAAATAATTTGTGAATCATGATATAGTTCAAATCCATCCGAAACTATTTTGACTTCACATGGTGTGTGAAAACGAAACTCACAATAGTCACCTTTTCCGATTACTTCATCATTGATTGAATATCCATAATTATTTTTTTGAATATTTCTTGTATGCTGATAACCATTTTTAGAAACCATAGTACCACTAAACTTATTTGAGTGAAATAGAATATTTTGTCGTTTCGTCCAATCTGTAACTAAAAATGCTCCTATTTTATTCATTTGCTCCGTACCATTTACCTTAACTGTATTATGACCTATGGTAGAAGAAAGTTTTTTACCTAATTCACTGGCGTAAGAATAAGTTCCACTATCGCACAAAATGTTGATTCCTCTATGCCATAAATCTAAATGTAATTGATCCATGTGTGCCGGCCTAGATTTATAATTTTGAATGCATGTCATTAAGAAACCGTCATTATGTCTATAACTATAAAACCCAGAATCAATAAAAGCAGAAGTTTTCCGATCTAAGTTTTCTATTGGAAGTTCTGTATCATGTTTAAACCATAGTAATTCTTCGTCGTAATCTCCCTTTTTATAAAGCCTCTTACCTTCAATGAGTGCGTACACAGTGTTTAGAACTGGCCGGAAATCCCGATAACTACATGAAGTTACAGGGAATATCAAGGCTCCATCGTTCGATCCATAATTAGGAAGATCTCCATCATCATTTTGAACTTGATATAAGAGGTTAACACTATTCTTTATTCGTTCTTTTTCATTAATATGTACATTAGTTTTTTCACTCATCTTAAAAACACATTCTATAATTTGTAACGTAAATCTGTGATAGTTAAATGAAAATTGAGTAAAACCACCATCTGGTTCAAATTGCTTTATAATTTCTTTATCTAATAATTCATACGCTTTTTTAACACCATTTGTGTCTCCACAGCACCATGACCCTACAATTAATCCAGAAATTTCTGTAAAAGTATGGTTGTTTTGAATACATTTATGTGCATAAAAAAAGTTTGATAAAACTTTCTTATAGCAAACCTCTACTAATTTTTCTACGTTTTCTTTATCTGAGTTTGTGACAATTCCACATTTCTTAAATATCGAATAAGCCATAAGTGTATTTATCATTCTTAAAGTACATTCTTGTCCACATTTATAATTAGCCCCATATGGATATGGATTGCTTTCTAACCAATGATTTAATTGATTAGAGAATGCATTATAATACTTGACATCTCCAGTGATTAAATAAGCTCTAGTTAAATAGAAAAAATGTGTTAATCGCGATGCTTCCCATATAACTTTAATATCTCCACGATCTTTATCAAAGTCGGGCACCTTGTACCACTTAACATCTTTTTTGCTTTCGCTTCTAGTGAGGGGATTATAATGCCAATTAATAGGATTCCCATAATCTAAATCTATTGAAGAAAAGCCCGTAATAATACCCTTTACAGCTTTATTAGCTATTAATATTATTTCAGTTTTTTTTTCTTTTGGGAGTTCATTTAAGAAACTTTTTATTGTTTCCACTTCAAAATCAAATAATTCAATTTTTTTAACTTCGACCTTTTTCTCAAAGAAGCTTTCTGTAGCCGGAATGCTTGACATCATTTTAAGTTTAGCTGAATATAATGATCTATTAATAGTCCATGCTAATCCATATTCATTTAATAATGAGCTAACTTGTTTTAACATTATCTTAAACTCTCCATAACTGAAATTAATTTTTGAGTTAGTAACTTGTAATCATAGTTTTGAGCACCACTTTTTGAGTTTCGACTCATTTCATTATAGTCGTAAATTGACATATTACTTATATGCATAATAGCGTCAGCCAACTCATTGGGAGTGTCTTTCTCTATTGAAACACCACACCCATATTTTTCAATAGGATCATAACCCATTTTTACTGTTGAAATTATAGGCTTTCCTGATGCCATATATTCAAAGAGTTTATTTGAACTATTACCTCTGGACCAGTTATAATTTGTTTGTGAATAATTTAATATGTTCACAGAGGATTTACTTAAAACATATGGTATATACTTCTTGTCTATATAACCCTTGATTTTAACGTTGGTTATACTTTCATCTTTAACACGTCTTTTAAGTTCAGATAGCTGGTTACCCTCACCATATATTAAAAATTGTATATTTTTATGGCTAATCAGTATCTTTGCTACATCTAAGAGGTTTCCTACATTGTTAACCGGACGTATTGCCCCGGTATAAATCACGTTAAATTTATCACTAGTTAAGTCTTGATCATTTAGTATATTTTGATTGATTTGTTTATTAAACTCTTCAATGTTTACTCCATTATTTATATAATGACATTTTCTAATGTCTATTACTCCACCTTGATTTGTACTCCATTTTTTTTCATGCAAATAATTTATATCGCCCTCTTTTAAAAAAATTATTGCATGAGCGTTTTTATAAATCCATTTTTCTACTCGCAGTAGCATTTTACCAAGTAAAGTATTTTCTTTTAGTCTCCCTCCCATGAAAAATACTTCTGGCCAAAAATCTCTAACCTCACAAATACATGGAACCCCATATTTTTTTGCAATTTTTATTCCAGCAATCATAGCAAATGGGTGGGGAGACGACGCAATAATTAAATCTGGTTTGTTATGATTTTTTATATATTCTTTTGTTACTTTAAAAATGTTGAAATAGAAGTCAAGCATATTTAATACTCTTTTATAACCATTATTATTAGATGAAGTTGTTCTCACGAATACAAATGGTAACTCTGTATCTTTATTTACAATATACCTTTTTTTATTATTAATAAGGTTAATATCTGAAAAGTGAAGATACGAAGATGAGAATATTGTAAAATTATATTTTTCACCTGCGTTTTTACCGAAATTATATGGTCTTGTAAATCCATTCATAGTCGGAGGTGTTGCGTAAGGGTGAAAAACCCATATATTCTTATATGATCTAATACTCACATTATCATTTCCTTTATCAAAATCTCGTTTTTTCAATTTCTTCAATAGAACTCACAAAATTATATACTTGATAACAATCTGCATGTTCAGACAATTGTTTTTCATATACTAGGCTACCAAACATTTTGCTTACGACACTTAACTTCAATAATTTTATTAATGGGTTGAAAAATGAAGTGAATTTAATATTTTTACCGTGATTTGCACTTATTAATCCAACCATTTCACTTGTACTTACGTATTCTTTGTTTTGTGGAAAATATATTCCATAACTATAATTGTTAATAATAAGCTTTATAAACTCAGAAAAGTTATCTATATAAATCATACTTCTTTGATTTTTAATGTTTGGAAAAATAGGAGTTTTTACTGCCAGTTTAGATAACCTTGTATAGTTACCTTTGCACCCATTTCCATAGATCATAGGTGGTCTAATAATGGCAACAATAAATTCTTCACAGCTTAATCTTGAAATCAATTCTTCAGCTTGAAGCTTTGATTTCCCATAATTAGTATTTGGTTTTAAAGAAGAACTATGGTTAATCACTCCTGAATTCATGCCATAAACACTCATAGAACTGAGAAAAATAAACTGTTTTACCCCATCGCTTTTGGATTTTTTTGCAACCTCAAATGCTAGATCTCTATTAATCTTATAATAAAGCTCTGAGTTTTTTTTTGTCTCTTTAATATGAGCTAAACCTGCTGCATGTATGACTACATCATATTCCGAAAAGCTTGATTCTTTCCACAGATTATCTTTAACACTAATAAGGTCTACTTTATATTTATCTCTCTCTAACCAATTTTTGAGACTTGTAGCTACGTACCCATTTTTACCGGTAACTAAGATTTTTTTCACTTGGATGATCTCTCCCTACTTGCAGCATCTTCCCTCTCAGCCATCCTAGAAGGTCCACCCTCCACAACACCGTCACTCTTCACAACACTCACAATCGTCCCAAAAAAACATTTCGCATCCATACTAAAGCTAATCTGACTTACATACTCTCCATCCAAAGCAGATTTGATATCAATCGGAAGCTCATCGCGTCCATTAATTTGAGCCCACCCAGTCAATCCAGGTAACACATCATTTGCCCCGTATTTATCCCTCTCAGCAATAAGATCATACTGATTCCATAACGCAGGTCTTGGACCAATAATACTCATTTCACCAACAAAGATATTCCAAATCTGTGGCAACTCATCTAATGACGTTTTTCTGAGAAACTTACCTACTTTAGTAATGTATTGCTCAGGGTTTTCAAGTAAATGTGTTGGTGTATCTTTAGGTGTGTCAATTCTCATTGTTCTGAACTTAAGAATATTAAAATGCGATTTATTCAAACCGACTCTTTTCTGTTTGAAAAGAATTGGACCTTTAGATTCTGCCTTGATTGCAATTATTAAAATTAAAAAAATAGGAGATAAGATAATCATTCCTATTAAAGAAAGAAAAATATCAGTTAATCTTTTTACCTTACTGTACATCGATTTCCACTCCTCAGAATTACATTCGAACTTCATTTAAATAACTCATTTGAAACAACAGTCTCCAAGAGTATATGGAGACTGTTGTTTCTATCAGTTAACTAAGGTACTATAAACTTTTTTCGGGTTTAAAATTTAATTTAATACTTAACTACTCTTAACCTTCAACCGCTCCACATTCTTCCGATTCGCAACCCCAATCAAAATCTCCTTCAGTTGCGCCTCATCCGAATGCTCAATCTCTCTTAGCAAAAGCTCCATCTCAACATTCGAAACCGGAACCGCTTTTCCAATAAAGATCTTCTCAAATACCTGCTTATCCTGTACTTCATCTTCATTTAACAATTCTTCATACAGTTTCTCACCAGGACGCATACCAGCGAACTTAAGTGGAATCTCTTCTTCTGTATAACCGGATAACCGGATCAGGTTCTTCGCCAGATCCACAATCTTCACAGGCTCTCCCATATCAAGCACAAATACTTCCCCGCCGCGGGCGAGTGTACCTGCCTGAATCACCAGGCGGGATGCTTCAGGGATTGTCATAAAGTAACGCGTCATTCTTGGGTCAGTCACCGTGACAGGACCGCCCGCTGCAATCTGTCTTTTAAATAATGGAATGACACTTCCGCGTGAGCCTAATACATTTCCAAATCGAACCGCTGCAAAAACTGTATGGCTCTCTTCAGCAAGGTTCTGAATAATCATTTCAGCAAAACGCTTCGTTGCCCCCATGACGTTAGGAGGGTTTACTGCTTTATCAGTAGAGACAAGTACAAAGTGTCCCACCCCTGCTTCATGTGCAGCTGTTGCCACATTCTTTGTACCGAAGACATTATTTTTAACCGCTTCAAATGGATTGGCTTCCATTAATGGTACGTGCTTATGTGCTGCTGCATGATAAACAACATCAGGCCTATGTTCTTTCATGACATCCAGGATACGGTCGCCATCCTGTACATCTGCAATCGTTGGCACAATGTCAATCTGATCAGCGAATTGACTGCGAAGTTCCATGTCTATCTTATAGATAGAATTTTCACCATGACCAAGTAAGATCAGTTTTGATGGAGAGAACCTGCACACCTGACGGGAGATTTCTGAGCCGATCGAACCACCGGCACCCGTTACAAGGATCGTCTTACCTGTTAAATCTTCTGAGATTTTTTTCATATCCAGTTCGACCGGATCACGACCGAGTAAATCTTCAACCTGTACTTCACGAATTTCATTGACTTCAATCCGTCCGGATGCCAAGTCTCCGAATAATGGCAGGATCTTGGTCTCAGCGTTTGTCTTTGAACACTGTTCAAATATCCGCTTGATTCCAGCCCGTTCAAGTGAAGGAATGGCAATAATAATATGTTCAATCCCCTGCTTCTCAACTGTCTCTTCAATACAGTCCACACCGCCAAAGACCGGTACACCGTGGATTTCAAGATGATGCTTCGTCTGGTCATCATCAATGAACCCAACCGGCTGAAGCTCAGCATTCGGATTCTGCTTCAGTTCCTTCAGGATAAATGAGCCTGCAGCACCGGCACCGACGATCAGTGTGCGCTTGCGCTCATGTGCGGGTCTGAAATATGTATCGCGGTACATCCGCCAGCTGAATCTGACACCACCGAGTAAGAGGACGTGGAGCATCCACGTGATGAGTAAGGTTCTTGTATACAGTGAGCTTGAGAAGATCAGCTGATACGCTGCAACAACCAGAATGGACAGTGTGACTGCTTTAACAATCCCCATCAGTTCATTCAGGCTCGAATATTGCCATACTCTTTTGTACAAACCGAAGACGTGAGCGAAGATATGATGAGTCACAAGCAATAGCATTGAACTGATTACCAGCACATTCATATTCTGGTCATTACTCATCTCGTATAAATCGCCAAAAGGAAGGAAGAAATAATAGCTGATAAAGATCGACAAAATTACAATAGATGAATCAATTGACATTAACCCTGCAAGTCTCTTCTGATAGCTCATTGTCTGCACCTCCGTAAAAGATCTGTTACATGACTGCAACAGATCAGGAATTTTCCCAACTCAAATCATTCTATTTTCCTGTTTTATTTTAATGAATTGTGACATTTTCAATCTTTTTTCGTGTTTTTAATTTCGAATCTTGTAACATAATATCACAATCTATGGAAGTTGAATAGACAATTCGAAGAGAATTATGTATTTTTTGGTTTATATTTATGTAAATATGGGAAAATAGCAAGATAAAAACGCATGGACTCTTGTCTCATGCGTTCAAATGGTCAGTAATTTCTTTATAAAGCTTTTCTTTTTAATTTCAGATGGGGGGTGTACGCTGACCATTCCCCCCTTTAGCACTGCTTCAGCATTTAATTTAAATACATCAGTCGCTCCGAGTGACTTATCTGCGATTTCATAAGCCTTCTGCATCGCAAAGCCTCTCTCAGCCGTATTATGCGCATCAGACGCAATAAAATGCGCAAGATTCGCCTCAATCAGTTCAAAAGAGAACTTTTGCACCTTTTTATTGAATGCCCCTGCCACACTTGTTGCTGTCAGCTGGCTGAGCGCGCCCTGATTAATCAGCTGATAAAGCTTATCAGGATTTTCAATGATGGCACTGTTTCGCTCCGGATGGGCAATGATTGGCCGGTACCCTGCGACAAGCAGATCGTAAATCGTTCGTTCAGCGAACACGGGCACCTGGCTGGATGGAAATTCGATCAGTACATAGGGATTTGTTTTTGATTGAAGCGGTAGATTCAGCCCTTCCTTAAAATCCTGTATGATCTCACCGTACAACCTGATCTCCTGACCTGGATGGATCTTCAACTTCCGCCCATGACTCTGCAGATATTCATTCAATTCACTGACTGCACGCTCCACCTGTGACGCCTCGTTATAAAACCTTCTCGTCTGGTGATGGGGGGTTGCGATGATATCTGTGATCCCGTTCCCGATTGCCTGATCAGCCATCTTCAGTGCATCTTCATATTCCTGCGCGCCATCATCCACACCGGGCAGGATATGGCAGTGTATATCAATCATACTCTGACCTCACTTCTTAGTTACCGTAGTAATAATAGTAGTCGTCCCCTGTATCCATTTTCTTATCGTTTAACACCGCACCGAGAATTCTTGCATTCGCAGATTGCAGCAGTTCTTTTGCTTTAAGTGCCTTCTCTTTATCCGCAACCTGAGACCTGATGACAAGGATTGCTCCGTCACATCGGTTGGCAAGAATCTGTGCATCTGTTACAGCCAGTACCGGCGGCGTATCAAAAATCACAATGTCATATTCTTCTTTAACACTTTCAAGAAAAGCGTCCATCCCTCTTGAGCCGAGCAGCTCAGATGGATTCGGCGGAACCGGACCTGATGTGAGAATGTCCAGCTTATTGACATCTGTTCCCTGGATCGCTTCATCCAGTGAGTTCTGCTTTGTCAGAAGATTCGTCAGACCATGTGTATTTAACACATTAAACGTATAGTGCGCTGTCGGCTTTCTCATATCTGCATCAACGAGCAGTGTGCGCTTACCGGATTGCGCGAATACAATCGCCATATTAGAAGCGGTTGTTGACTTCCCTTCCCCTGGTCCGCTTGAAGTGACAATCATCGTCTGGATCGCACTGTCAACTGCTGAGAATTGAATATTCGTTCTGATCGTGCGGTACTGCTCTGATGACACAGACTTTGGATTCAGCTTGGTGATCAGGTTTCTGCTGTGACTGTTCGTCTGATTCTTTTTCTTAGCTGCCATATCGCTCACTCCTTGCTCTTGTCTGCGGCTGCTGTGCATTTGTATTGATCGCTTTCACCATTTCTTTATTATCCATTGAACCGATCACACCAAGTAAAGGAAGTTCAAGCTGCTGTTCGATATCCTGTTCACTTTTGATCGTGTTATCAAGATATTCAAGTAAAAAGGCAATGCCGACACCAACCATTAAACCGACAACAAGTGCAATGGCCATATTCAGAAATGGCTGCGGGCTGACCGGAGACTGGTTATCAGATACAACTGCAGGTGAAAGAATATTCACGTTATTGACATTCATCAGGTCAACAATTTCCGCCTGGAACACTTCAGCAGTTACATTGGCAATCTCTGCTGCAAGATAAGGATCCGCATCCTCAACTGTCAGATTCACAAGCTGTGAATTCTGCTCATTGCCTACTGTGATTTTACTGTTCAGCTGAGAAGCTGTCAGGTCGTTATCTAACTGAGAAGATACTTGTTCTAAAATAGCCGGACTTTTGATAATGCCGCTATATGTATTAATTAACTGCAGATTCGCCTGGATATCAGATACCTGCACATTCGCAGCCTCTGTCTGTTCCTGGTTCACAAGCAGCTGTGTCGTGGATTGGTACATTGGGGTAATCACAAAGAAAGAGAGTATACCTGCTGCAACTACAGCAAGCAGGGCAATTGAAATGATCATCATTAAACGTTTTTTAAGCGTGTTAAATAATTCTTTCAGACTAATGGTTTCTTCCATTTCTTTTGGTGCCTCCTATCAGATAGTAAAAATAACTACTCGATTATAGCATATGTTTCTCATAAATCGGTAAAGTGTGACAATTTTTTTGCAATTATTTCAATGAATAGTGTTTTTCATGTCATTTCTTTTATATAATAGGCAATAAGTGTGATAAAAGCCGCTAAAGGAGTTTTTGATGTGCAGAAGATTTTATTTATCGTTTCGATTATTTTAACAGCAGCATTTTTATTCCTCGGTTACCAGAGCTGGCAGGGAAAGCTTGAGGAAGTTCATGAAGTCAGACCGGCTGCTGTAGCCGATGTAACTGAAGAAGAGCCGGCTGAAGAAACAGATCTTGAAATGGTTGAAGAAGATTCAGCTTTACCAGCCGCTAACCTGCCGGAAGATACGCAGGAGATGCTGAACAGCCACCTCGCGTCCGGTAAACCGGTCAAGGTTGTACTTGCTGCAACTGAATCAGCAGCCATTGCTGAACCTAACTGGGCAACAGCGCTTGAAGCCGCCATGACAGAACAATACGCTCCGTTGACTTTAGAGTTTGAAACCTTCAGCTATAATGAAACGTCAGATTACTGGGCAGATAACCTTTCAGAGGATGATAGATTCACAGATGCTGATCTGATCGTATTTGAAGCTTCGACAATCTATGACAACGGCCTGTGGTCAATTGATGATCAATTATTCTTTTTAAATCAGATGGTAGATGCTTTTAATACGTCATATCCTGAAGCAGATGTTTTTGTTCTTCCATCACAGCCACTTGCCGATGCAGCCATTTACACTGAACAGGCTGAAGCAGTGAAAGCAGCCATCGAAGGATCAGAGATTGAATATATTGATCACTGGAGTGAATGGCCGGCCGGCGCTGAACTCTCAGCACTGCTTGATGAGGAAAATGATCCGACTGAAGAAGGCCGCACGTTATGGGGAGAACAGATCGTCAATTACTTTGTCAGCTCAGACCAACAATAATGAATGAAAAGAGGAAGTTTTAATGGAACGCAGAAAACGTAAGAAAAAGAAAAAACGCGTATTGAAGTGGTCACTTGGCATTCTGGGATTTGTGATTTTAGCAGCAGGAGCTTACGTCTTTTTTGTGTACCAGTCACTGACGAGTGCGACGAATGAAATGCATGAACCGATTGAACGTGAAGTATCTGAAAAACGGATGGAGGAAGTCAGATTTGATGAACGCGATCCTTTTTCTGTCCTGCTGCTTGGTGTAGATGAACGCGAAGGAGATTCCGGACGATCGGACACAATGATTGTGATGACAGTTAACCCGCAGACTGAAGAAACAAAGCTGCTCAGTATTCCACGTGATACTTACACAAACATTGAAGGGCGCGGTATGGACAAGATCAATCATGCATATGCCTTTGGCGGCACTGAGCTTGCAATGGATACAGTTGAGAATATGCTCGATATTCCAATTGATTATTTTGTCCGTGTGAATATGGAAGGCTTTAAGGATATTGTTGATGCAGTAGATGGTGTAACTGTGAATAATGGACTTGAATTCAGTCAGAATGGATATAGTTATCCGCTTGGTGAAATTACATTGGATGGTGATCAGGCACTGGCTTATGCAAGAATGCGCTATGAAGATCCAAACGGAGACTTTGGCCGTCAGGAACGACAGCGCCAGGTGATTCAGGGCATTATCCGTGAAGGCGCAAGTGTGAATTCACTGGTGAACTTCAGAGATATTTTTAACGCATTAGGCTCTAACGTAAAGACGAATCTTTCTTTTGATCAGCTGATGGATATCCAGTCGAAGTACCGCTCTGCTGCAGGAAGCGTCCAGCAGACGACACTTGATGGCGGCAGCGGTCAGTACATTAACGATATTTATTATTATGTTGTACCGGATGAGAAGATTAATGAAGTGCAGGATCAGCTGAAACAGGAACTGGCACTGACGACTTCTTGATTCTGTTCCTAAGCTCCATCTAACAGAGCAATGTTATAGTTGTATACGAAAAAATTGAGGTAAGCGCAGCGTAAGGCGGCGACTCCAGCGGCGGAAAAGGGACAGGTGAGACCCTGTAATGCGAAGCATGTAAGGGGCTCACTGCCCGGCCGCGGAAAGCGTCCGCCTGTAGCGTAGCGAACCGGTTATCCAAACAAAAAAGCTGGAGCCATTACACATCATGAACTGCGCCCTGTCAAGTAGACAGTAAAAAAGAAAAAGGTTAGCACTACGCTGCGGCCTGGTACCGATACTCCATTGGTGCCAGGTTGTTTAATTTCTCTTGATAACGTCCCTCGTTGTAAAACCGCATATATTGATCAATGTCGTTGACCAATTCTTCATAACTCTTGTACTGTTTCAATTCATACCTTTCACATTTGAAGTGCCCGAAGAAGCTCTCTATCGGCGCGTTGTCGATGCACTTCCCAACGCGAGACATACTGCGCGTGATCCCTGCTTCTGTCGTGATGTAGCGGTATTCCTTCGAGGTATACTGTGACCCACGGTCGCTATGGAGTAGGGGAGTCGCGTCTGGGTTCGCTTCGATGGCTGCCTTCAGGGTGTCCATTACCAAGGCGTTGTTGTTGAAGTGACCGATCTGATAGGCTACGACGGACCCGTCGTACAGGTCCTGATCACACTCAAATAAGCCTTATTCCCAAGACCATAATGGAGGTGCGTGATGTCCGTCACCCATTTCTGGTTGGGCTGACTCGCTGTGAACGCGCGATTCAAGATGTTATCTTCGATATTGACATAGCTGGTCTTCGTACAGTAGCCGTTTGACTGGCGAATGAAAGACTTCAGTCTGAGCTTGATCATCAGGCGACGGATCCGTTTGCGATTGTACTGCTTTTTGAACTGGCGGTTGATGAACATTGTGATCCGCCGGTAGCCCAGAATCCCCTGATGCTTGTTGAATATCTTTTTGATTTCTCCGAGTAGCCATTCATTTTCTTCCTCTTGGTCAGTCGGCGTATGGTTCAGCCATTTGTAGTAACCGGATCGCGAGACACCGACCAGTTGGCAGAGTAGTTGGATCGGCGCCTTCGTTTCCTCATGGTACTCATGGATCGCCTGGAACCGATGTAGATGACTGCCTATTCGCGCATTCTGTCCCTCCTTTCGATCTCCTTCAGCTTTTTAAGAGGCCGTTTTCCGTTTCAAGATATTGATTACGATGGTCCAGTTCTTTGATGCGGAGCTTCAGTTTCTCTACTTCTGTCAGGTCCGGCTTAGACTCCAGGGATTTCCCGCGGCGATCGTGAAGTGCCGTCTCTCCGTCAGCCTGATATTTCCGTACCCATCCATAGACCTGTTGATACGAGACCTGATATTTCTCTGCAGCCCTGTGATAGTCAAGGTCGTGGGCGATTGCGAATTGGACGATCTCTATCCGTTCCTGTAGTGTTGTCTTACGTCCTGTACTCATCTTTTATTCCCCTCACTAGTGGATTTCAAGTCTCTCCCACTAGTGTAACGCTTTATCCACCTTCGTAAGACAGAGGAGGTTGAGATGTTGAAACGAGCACAGGTCTCACTGAGGCTCCCTTGACCCGCCAGATAATAGTCCACTGCCTGTCGTTTCAATTCTTGGGAGTACGCTTTCCAGGTCTTCGATTCCTTCAATCCGTCGATGCCATCTGATTGATATTTACGAATCCAATCTCTGAAGGTCTTTTCAGTGATCTGATAATCTCTTGAGACCACACCCACCGACTTCTTCTCCTCTAAGATAGATAACACTGCTTTTAATTTTTCATCTAATGTATGACCAGTCGTCCTTTTAGACACAAAAATGCCCCCTTCAAAGTAGTAGAGAATTTTTATTATTTCTCTGTCTACTTCGAAGGGAGCATATCATCAAGTGTAATGGCTCCAGCTTTTTATTTTATTTACTAATACTCCTCACAAACCTCAAAATCGGCTTATAATCCTTACCAAGCAATCCAATACTCTCTACAACAAACTCAATAAAGAGCAGTGTCAGCATAATGACGATAATCGCACCCCACAGCGTTGACTGTGAGAACACAAATGCTGATAAGCTGAACATAATCGCAATGCCGTAAATGATCAGGACCGTTTCTTTATGAGAAAACCCTGAGTTCAGCAGACAGTGGTGTAAATGCGACTTATCAGGCGCTGAGATCGGCTGCTTGTTCAGTAAGCGCCTTACGATTGCAAAGAATGTATCTGAGATCGGTACACCAAGAATTAAGATTGGAATAACCAGCGAAATCACTGTTACGTTCTTGAATCCTAAGAGCGCAAAAACTGAAATCATAAAGCCGAGAAAGAGCGATCCAGTATCTCCCATGAATATTTTTGCCGGATGGAAATTATAATAAAGAAAACCAATTGCACTTGCTGCAAGAATTGACGCCATTAGCGTGACATATAAATCACCCATAATTGCGGCCATTCCGGCGATTGTTAATAATGCGATAGTTGATACACCCGCTGCAAGACCATCTAGTCCATCAATCAGGTTAACAGCGTTTGTAATACCGATAATCCAGAGTACAGTCAGCGGAATCGCAAAGATACCAAATTCGATTGTACCGCCAAATGGAAGGTTAATGTAGTTAACCTGAATATCTCCTGCAATGATGACTGCAAGTGCAGCTGCAAATTGACCGAGAAGCTTAAGCTTTGGTGAGATCTGAAACAGATCATCCACCATACCTGTAATAATAATAATCGTCCCACCAAGGAAAATCGCCCAGTCATACACGCCTTCAGGGCGGATGATCAAAACACTGATTACAAATCCGAGATATATGGCGAGTCCGCCAAGACGCGGCATGATTTTAGTATGAACTTTCCTGTAGTCAGGCTTGTCTGTGGCTCCGATTGCGATTGCAAATTTCTTTACAAATGGTGTCAACACAAACGAGGCTACAAACGCAATCAATAATCCTAAAAAAGCCATTGAAACAAACCTCCTTCACTTCTAATAAAATTTGCTCTATATATTGATAACACAGCTTCAAGATTGTGGCAATGTATTTTTTCAACTTGTCCTCAAAATAGACGATTAATGATCATTAAAAGTTTCGCTTTAGTGAAACATTCTTTTTGCTTTCCATTAGTATAGCCTGTCTGACTGACAAAGCACATGGTAATCTATACCCATATAGGCGTTAATTGAATCTTAAGTCTTACTCTTCATCTGCTAAAAAATCATGGGTGATAATGTCATCTGAAAATCTGAGCTGTTCTCTGGTCTGAGCCGCTCCTTCCCTGCACTGTTCAAGGTCTAACTCTTTTTGACCTGAGATATCATAACAGGATCCATTCTCAAATACACCATCGAGTGATGCCTGATAGTACATATCACCTTTTTTAAAGGAGCCATATCTGAACGGTACAAGTTGATCTTCCATCGTAAAAACAGGTGTACCGAGATGATTCGTATCATCTTCAATCCCCAGCAGATGGAGAATCGTCGGCGCAACGTCAATCATTCCTGTACTGTGTGTGAACGTCTCACCTTCATCTGTACCAGGTACTCTGATCACCAGAGGCACCTGATCTTTCATCGCCATTCTTGAGATTTCATCAGACTCAACACCAAGTGCAGCTGCCTGTTCCTCAGTGAACTCCAGTCCACTGTCGTGGTCCCCATAAAGGATCAATACCGTATTGTCCCATAAACCTTCAGTTTTCAATTTATCTATCATCTGCCCTACAGCATAATCTACATAATGAGTGGAATGCAGATAATTCCCAAATATTGTCCCCTCAAACGACCCGACATCTAACGTACGATGTTCAGATGGCAGCATCGTATATGGATGATGACTTGTCAGGGCGACAGCGAATTTGTAAAACGGCTGCTGATCTTTATTGTCCTCGATCATTTGGAGGAATAATTCCTCATCTCCAAGAGAATCAAAAGGACCTGCTTTCTGTCCTTCTTCAAAATCCCCCTGACCCATGAATGTATCGAACCCATAGTTGTCATAAACCAGAGAACGATTCCAGAAATTTTTATCATATGAATGATAGACCCCTGTATAATAATTATGGTTGTTTAAAATCCCGGGAATTGAATCAAAGGAATTTGTTGGATTTCTTACATACACCGAGCCGGTTGGTAACGGGTATAATGAATTATTTGTCAGGAACTCTGCATCAGATGTTCTGCCCTGTGCAACCTGATGATAAAAGTTGGAAAAATAATAGGATTCATCAATCAATGCATTTAAGTGAGGTGTAATCTCCTGCCCGTTCACCTCATTTTGAATGACATAGTTTTGATAAGATTCCAGCTGAATCATCATTACATTCATTCCTTCAGCTGCACCAAAGAATTCCGTATCAATCAGATGCGGTGATTGATGTTCCTCAAGAAATCTTTCGAGTTCATCATCCCTGCCTTCAGCCAGAACCGGTTTATTGATCACCTGTTCACGGATATACTTTTGCGTTTCGAACAGATGAAATCCTAAGTGACCAGTCACGTTATAGACCGATACATTCGACCACGTATTAATAAAAATATTTGTTCCGTATTTATCAATATAGTCCTGAATTGGAGTAGCAACCAGATACGTACCAACTGCAGCAGCTACAACAAATAATGCAAACCGTTCTTTCCAGGCGATCCGCTGCTCAGCCTTTTTGAATTTCAGCACTACTGCAATGATGAGCAGCAGGATCACATCAAGAAAATATAGAATATCTATTGGATTCATTAATTCTGTAATACTGCTTGTAATTCCGCCAACCTGATTAGACTGACTGAGAACCGGCGTGGTAATAAAATCCCCGAAATACCTGAAATAAATCAGATCAGCATACACAACAAAAGATCCGATTAAACTGATGACACCAATAGCGACCAGTCTGTTTATTCTCTTAAATAACAGGCTGATACAATATAATAGAATAATTGAACCGACTGACAACATCAGCATCTTTTGGGAAAGAAAATGAATGCCGACTTCCTTTGCAAAATAAAACATTTTAAATAGAAGAAAAGAAGTCAAAATGGGCAGTTCAATGTGTCTGAATAGAAAGCGGAAGATGCCCTTAACAAAATTCATGTGAAACTCCTTTCAAGTCATGCCTCATTTAAGCGAAAGTGATTTGCTGACGGACCAGCAAATCGCTTTTGAGTTATTCTTGTATTTGGGTTCTAATCAGATAAGAACTCCAGTAATATCCTTCAGCTCTCGACAGTGTTTCTTTATCCCCAAGCTTTTCTAAGAGTACTTCATCAATCAAACCGCGCTGCTGAACTGCCTCAAAGCTTGCCTCTTCCGATACTTCCTCACCGGCAAATGCCAACACAATGTATTTAGCGGCTTTATCTTTTGATAGCACTTCTTCAGCATCATAGTCTTCAAGCGATTGTACTTTTGTCAGGAGATCGAGCGTTGTCTGATCGACACCGTCTCCTGCTCTTTCAGCCCCATTGGAAAGCAGTCTGATAAAATGCTGAGCCGATAAGTCATCATCCACCTTCAGGTCATTATCATATCCGCCAGCTACAATCGCATAATCAATCAGGTGCTGAACTGCTTCATCAAACCATTCACCTTCATAAGGATAGGATAAATCAAATGAATCAACTAGTGCCCCCTGAGACTGCAGTGTTTCTCTTAATTGCGAGATCTGCTCCTGATTTCCAGACAGCTCTCTAAAGGTCATATCATTATCAATTGACTGGATCGCTGCTGCACCACCGGCTTCCCCGACAGCCATGCCTGTTGGAATAATACGGGCACTGCCTGCTGCGATAGAAGAATACCCTGCTGAACGGCTCACGACAAGCATGTTTTCAATATCTAATGGAACTGTCGAACGGAATGGGATCGCAAATTGATCCGGACTCGATACAACTGTGCCATAATCGTTCAGTGAAGTTGCCTGAATATCGACAGGGTAGCCGCCCATACCTATGCCGTCCCAATGATCACGATTCGTCCAGATATCAGACATTGGCAGTATATATTCTGTTTTAACATGTCTTGTCTCTCTTACGTATAACTCTTCCGGATAACTTGCTACCTTTGCGTTTTCAAACCCTGGAAGTTCTTTTCGCAGATATTCTACAATGTGATCCGTTTCACGCTTTCCTTTTTCAATCGCGTCTTCCAGCTCCTGATCATTCAGGCCGTCAACACCGAAGAGCTGAAGTGCATTAATATAGAATTCTTCTCGTTCTTCTCCTATTACCCTCGCAAGGTTTAATCCTCTTAGACGTGTATTTTCTTCTT
The DNA here is from genome assembly GCF_055597105.1 of Jeotgalibacillus sp. 10bf12. Classification (NCBI taxonomy): domain Bacteria; kingdom Bacillati; phylum Bacillota; class Bacilli; order Caryophanales; family Caryophanaceae; genus Jeotgalibacillus; species Jeotgalibacillus sp. 10bf12. Next base: position 68,568 of record NZ_CP200276.1, read on the forward strand.
TCGTTTCATATTCATAGTGAAGTTCACTAAACCCCCAGGCTACTGAGTCAGTCATCGCTGCATAGCCGAATGTTTCTTCTTCTACAGCCTGCCGCACTCCTGCCCAGTCGACATCATACAGGTGGATCATTAATGTGACAGCCATGAGTCTGTCTTTCAGATTAATATCCTCTCCGCCTGTATAATAGGGAGCCCCTGCCATAACCGCAATGTCCGCATCCTGAGTAGCATCAATTAACCGCTTCCCTGACACTTTCTGAGATGATTCGTGATCTGTCACTTCAAGACCTGTCACTGTCTGATTGTCCAGCATGACATCCTCGACAGTTGTATTCGTCATTAAAGTTAGGTTTTCTTCGTCCTGGACAAGCTTTAAAAAAGCAGCTTTCGCCAGTTCGACATCAAAAGCACTATCCCCGCCTACAAGCTCGTGCCACTCTTTAAAAATCCCTTCTACCGCACTGTTACCATCAGGCCCCTGAACCATATCAATGAAATTGAGCATCCCAAAAGTCATCAGACCCCCAAGACCTTCTCTTTCTTCTATTAATAAAGTCTTTGCACCGTTTCTGGCGGCAGATACTGCAGCTGCAACACCTTCAGGCTCACCACCTACGACAACTACATCATACCCATCAGGATCCAGTTCAGGATTCTTTTCAGGTACCTGATAATTCTTAATTACATCATTTGTGTCTGTTTTATTCTCTGCCGTTGAATCCTCTGAGACAAGATTGGTGATGACGATGATTGACACAGGCAGTAAAATCGCAACAGCCAAGATTGCTGCAATAAATTTTTTACTCAAAATAAAATCCTCCTTAATACAATCGTAACAATATTTACATTTAGTTTAATTTTAACAGAGTGCGTAATAGGAAAATAGTTTTTATTCTATTAATTGATTGAGGAAATCATAGAGGATGGAAATAAAAAAGAGCCTGAGACATTGAGTGTCTTAGACTCTTAAAACCGTTTCTCCGGGATTTAAAAAGTGCTCTGATTGATTGTTGAAATTCTATTTATAAGGCGCTGCTAAATAATCGATCACCTTTAACGCTGTATTTTTAGCCGTTTTCTTTAAAGGAATCACTTTCTCATTCAGCGCTGTTACCTCTGTCTGGTGATTGGTTTGAAGTGTTTCTACAGATTGTACAATGTCTTCAGCAGTCCAGTTCTGCTCATTGACATTTCCAACAACTTTCTGGTCAACGATTGCTGCGAATGAATCTACTTTCGGATCGTAGGATAATGCGACAAAAGGTGTCGAGGTTATGCTCGCAAAAATTAATGCATGCAGCCTCATCCCAATCAGTATACTTGAAGATTTTATAATTGCGATTTTCTCCTGAATCGAACTGTCAGCATCTGATATCAGTACAGGCTGTTTCATGATCGATTCAACCTTTTTTGATGTCTTATAGTCATGTTCACCATGCATCGGGACCAGGACGATGCGATACCCTTTTAATGAAAGTTCATCTAAAGCCTCTGCTACTTTATTCAGGTAGTTTAAATCATCTGACCACTTTCTGATTGATACAGATAGGATTGGATCATTTAATTCCATCAGCGCTTTCCAATTACTTTGAAAAGCAGATGTATCAATTCCAATCACAGGATCAGGCACAATGTCGATTGTACGCGTGATACCAATCGATTGAAGCAATTCTTTTGACTGTATGTCTCTTACAGTCAGTAAAGTGACTGACTGTAGAGTATGTCTGACAAGCCAGCGGTTCAATTTATTTTTGAAAGGACCCATCCCCTGTGCGTATACAAATACAGGCTTCTTCAGAAATGTCGCAATCTTTATGACCCCGGCATAATATGGGATACTTTTCGAGCTTGTCTCATCCTGAAGCAGACTGCCTCCTCCGCTAATTAATCCGTCTGACTGTTTTAAAGCGTCATAGACTTCTTTTAGTTTCCAGCGATTGACCGCTTCTACCCCATAATCAACTGAAGTCTGCTGAGGGTTATTGGATAATACCGTAATAATAATTTGAGGATGATACTCTTTTAATGCATGGATAATGGCATAGAGAATAGCTTCATCTCCTACATTATCAAATCCATAATATCCGGATAATACTATTCTCAACCCTGCCACCTCGCTTTTAATATCGAAAATACTCTCTTACCAATCCACTTGTACAGATAAATCAGCACAAGCCCAAAGAAGAATCCTAAAACCAGACTGTAGGTTGTTCTGAGAAGCGAAATTGATAATGGAATGTGTAAATGGGTGAAAGTGTTCACCATTGATAAAAACCCGATTACAGATGGCACCAGCAGGAAGTAGCCTATCTTTCCGTAAGATCTGATAATATACAAGGCAAAGATGAAGAAAGGAAATCCTAGTAAAAATTCCTTTGTTCTCGGGCGGACGTAAAGCATCTGCTCAAGTAACACTCTTGCCTGTAATTCGAGTTCAGATACTGTACCACTGTTTCCTGTACGCATAATATAGTAAAATGCAATCGCTCCCGCCAGTCCAATCAGAAGCAGATGCCAATACTTCACTGCGGAAGTTAAAATTCCACGTCTATTTTCCCAGTATACATATACTATAACGATTGCAATTGGTACTGAATAAACAAGTGTCACGCCTCTGAAAGCATCTATCCCTAATATAAATTGACTTCCATTTAACAGTACCACGATAAGCCAGGTCCCGGTTAAGGTGACAATAACTGCTTTTAGATAATCCTTTATCAGATACCATTTAGACGCTGTTTCTTTATTCATAAGGACGGCTAATACAGGTGCTGTAATGGCCAGTGCCAGCGCGAACACTTTCAGAATCAGGCTGATTTCAAGAAACAGGTAGGTTGCTGCCATAAGAGATGCAGCGGCTGTTCCGATAAATGTAAAGCGGCGGCTTTTAAATAGTACCTCTGCAGCATAAGCCAGAAATGCTATGGCACCGATGAGTGCTGAAGCTAACTGCCATTTAGCAGCTTCAAATTTTTCGAACTGTGTCTGATCACCAGGAGAAAACTGTGATAAGCCTTCAGCTGATGCTGTCAGAACGGCTTCTAATTCATCAATAACTACAGATGGTTCTTCATTCAGATCTACATTGCTCATATTGATAAAGATGGCTCTCATGTTTCGTTCTTTAATCGCTCTTGTAATCCGCTCGCTGATAATGGATGGCTCAGCTTCTGTTAAGCCGACGCTATGTAATCTTGTCACATCCAGATCCATTGTGTATGCAGCCTGCAAAAAGCCTTGCTGTGCCGCAAATTCGATATTGAAAATTGAATACCCCGCATCATGTAGCTGCGTCATATATTCTTTTAGTTGAGGAATATCAGGATAACCTGGAATCTGCTGACCTGAAAATAATACCTGGTCCGTGTTTTCATTATGAAGACTGTCCAGCTGATCAATCAACTTATCTAATTCATTTTCTGACGATATATTAGATACTCTAGGAACCACATTTAACCCTGCATTCAAAATGTCTTCAATATTTTCTTCATTATAGCCGGTAGAAGTGGAAAGTGTAGTCTCTTCCGCACCTGGTACAAACACATAGTCAACTTCGTTAATCGTTGTAGACCTGGTTTCTTCAAATAATTCTCCAGCAATCTGTTCAAAATTAATGTCTCCTGAACGATGGATAAACAGGCCCTGACGATCAAAAAAGTCATCCAGTGGCTCCAGCTGATTCACTAAGAGATGCTCCCGTAACCGGTTTGTGCTGATAACAGAGATCTCTCCCTTGTTCTCAAGCGTACGGATCGTATCAGGTTCAATACTGATGGATCTCACTCCTGCTGCAGCCAGCTCCTCGAGTAATGTTTCCTGATCCACCGAAGGATTTTTCTCTATCCACTGTGAAACAATATTATAAGGAATAATAACTTCATATTCTTTTGCAGCCTCTTCTATCTGTACTCTTTGAAAGACAGAAGGGATGGTTAACAAAATCGAGAGAACGATGACTCCGATGAAAACTTTTTTCAACTACTACACACCCTTAACACTTCTCATCCGGCAGGATCGAGATTATCTTTTATTTAAACGATTCACTAAAGGAATTTTGCTCAAATGATTTTTATTCACTACTTTACTCATGAATAATAAAACAACATATATTATTGCACCTGCCACAATCGCAGCTGCAACATAGATCAAAGCAGTCAGACGTGTCCAGTCTGAGACACTATATAATAAAGATGGTACACCAATTACAATACCCATTGTAACAGCTGAAGCAATCATGAACACATTTTTAACAGAAATGAAATCTAATGAAACATACTTTTTAATAAAATAAGTATTTACAATAAATAATACAAAATAAACAATTGCAGTTGATACAGCTGCACCTGCCAGACCATAGACATTAACCAGAAGGAAATTCAGCACGATCTTCAGTCCTGCTCCACCTAAAATAATATAAGCAGCAAGCTTTGACTGGTTCATCCCCTGCAGTATGCCCGTTCCGAGGACAGTCAGCGCAGTAAAAACAGAGCTGAGGGAAATCACTGCAAGAACACCGCTTCCCTCTATATTCGTAAATAGGGCGAGGTTAATCGGGTACGTTAATGCCACAAGCCCGATTGCAGAAGGCCAGGCAATGAGATGTGTCATAAAATAAGTATGATGCACCATTCTCTCTGCTCCTGCATGATCCTTCTTCGAAAGATAGCCTGAAATTGACGGAATAAGCGGAAGTACGATTGACGTTGCAAAGACTGTCACAATCTGTACGAGTGCAAGTCCACGCCCATAAATGCCATATAAATAATTGATTTCCCCCTGCTCACTTCCATAAATTCGAAGAGCTGTTGGAATGGTAACGGAGTCAACCAGGTTTAATAATGCCATTGTAATCGCACCCACACAGATAGGAATCGAGATCCTCAGTATGAGTTTACTTGTCCGCTTAAATTTTTGTAAATTGTAAGTATAGTTCTTTCCCGTTCTGAATGAAGATCTGTTGTAAAGCATACGCAAATAAATAAGTGATGCGGCAGCTCCCATGAACGACCCCACCATGATACCACCAGCAATTTCTTCATCATTGTAAAGTTGACTTACCATATAATAAGCTGCTGCAAGAATAATCCCCACTCTGATCAACTGTTCTATTACCTGGGAAATAGCAGTTGGTGTCATATTCTCATGCCCCTGAAAGAACCCCCGGTATACAGCCATATAAGGAGCGATTAACAATGTCGTAGAAACAATAATCAAAGCAAATTTAGTCGAAGGCCCGCCAAGTACAGCAGCAAGCTGGTCAGAAGTAAGGTAGATGATTAAAAAGCTTAACACACCGAATAAGCTGGCCAGGATACCCGAAGTTACAAAAATACTCCGGATCTGCTCATGATCCTGTTCAGCCCTCGCCTCAGCAATCAGTTTTGAAATGGCGATTGGAATCCCCGCAACAGATAGTGTTAGAGCAACCATATAAACAGGATAGACAAGTGTAAAAATTCCGAGCACTTCATCTCCTGCAATGTTCTGAAGAGGGATCCTGAAAATACTGCCGAGTACTTTCGACAGTAAGGCAGCGACAGATAAAATAATCGTACTCTTAATAAAGTTACTTTTCATTTTTTCTGAAGACCTTATTAAAAATGACAACAAGCGCGAATTTCGGCAGCACGAGCATTCTTTTGAATCTTGATGGCTGCTTCAACAGCCGGTAAAGCCACTCAATATTCAGCTTCACCCAAAAGTCAGGTGCCCTTCTGACATTACCTGAAAATACATCAAAGCTACCGCCAACCCCGATAAAGACACCTTTATCAAATTGATCAATATTGGCACTGATCCACTGCTCCTGTCTCGGAAATCCGAGTGCAACAAGTACCAGATCCGGATCACCCTGTTTAATCTGGTCAGCTAAAGCAGGATCGCTCCAATCAAAAAAACCATTGCGGCTGCCCGCAATTTGTATACCCGGATATGTTGACTGAACCCTTGCTACCGTTTCTGTCAATACATTTTCAGCAGCGCCGAGAAAGAACACTTTAAAGTTTTCTTTATCTGCAATGTCTAGAAGTTCAAGCATGATATCAAAACCGCTTACCCGTTCAAGTAAAGGCTGTCCGGTTATCCCTGAGGCTTTCACCACACCAATTCCATCAGCCGTAATATAATCCGCTTTATCCAGACACTTTTTGTATGCAGCATCTTCTCTGGCATGCATGACAATCTCAGGATTTGCTGTAACGACAAATTTCTTTTCATTGTTGATCATATGTCTATGTAACGTATCTACAAACTTTTTTCTTGTTGTATTTATAAATGGCACACCTAAAACAGGTATAAAATTCGATTTCATTGTTACGCTCCTCATTGCATGAAAGGTAAAATATCTTTTCATAATATAACATAAAAAAAGGATACTGTGTGATGAGCCCCGAGCTCTTCTACAGTATCCTTCTTAGTGACTAGTTAATGCATATTATTTTGCTACAGGGAGAAGTCGGGTATACTCTTCGTATTTGCCCAATAATTGGCCTTTTCCGAAAACAAATGCTTCCTGATATTGTTTGTCCTCGGATTGAACTTTGTACCATGTGGCGCCTGATACATTACTTTCTCCTTTTATCACAACTGAGATCTTGTCAGGAATCAATCGGTATAATAACTTATTATTTGTACCGGCGCCTGATCGAAATGCCAGATTTTCAGTTGTTGTCATTCCTAACGTTTCTTTCCCAAAATCTTTTTTATCAAGATGAAGGTCAGCACGGTACATATGACCGGCAATCTTTTCACCCCAGTAAGGATCTGAAGCATATCTTACATTCATTCCACGTGATTTGTTACCAAGGAATGAACCGTTGTAAGCAAAGCCTGTAAGCGTATGATAATTTGTATTTACTCTTTTTGCTGCATCTTCAATCGATTCTCTAAATGATGGATAAGTATATGCCCCTCTGTAAGGATCTGAATCAACTGCTCCATACCCGAAAAGGTTAAATTTATCCTGTGCAATCTTACTTGTTCCCCATGCACTTTCGTGAATCGCATGTGCCATCAGATAAAGTGCATTAATTTTATACTTTTGTTCCATTTCCTTGTAGAACTTCCCGCTTCCGACAAGAGGACTGTTAATCCATTTTTTACCATATGCAGTTTGTCCATAGTATGGAAACTTATCTGCAAGGTATTTATCCAGCTCTTCAGCAGTATAGTTAGACACTGTGTGAAGAGGAAGTTTGTTAAAATACTGATGCGATTCAGTTACAGTTTTGCCTGAAGCATCTGTAAAAGTTGATCCGTCCCAGCTATAATATTTCGCCCCAGCTGCAAATTCTGCAGGTGCTTTACCAATTACGCCAGTAGATGTATATGACTCGTTGAAATGATTAAAGATTCTGTGGACAAGCTGACCATTCGATACTTCATAGTAAGATTGACCTTTTTTAAACTGGTGCGGAATCAGTGTCATAACATTTGCGTCTACAAAGCCGACTTCTCCTGCTAATTCCACTTTTACATATTTATCAGTTGAGTCCAGATACTTCATCTCAGTATTCAGCGTTACATAAGGTCTGAACTGATCACGTGTAATACCTGAATAAGTAAGGCTGTCTGACGGATAAACAGTAGCGAATGCATTAGAAACCGCAATCCCGTTCTCCATCCAAAGGACACGATTAGTACTTTCCACTAATGTTGCGCCAGCGTCAGCTTTAGCAAAAGTCTTAGCTTCTGCAAATGTTTTAAACTTTTTTATCACATTCGTCTTTCCATCTTTTATTGAAGAAGCATCAAAAGTTACTTCTTCAACAGGAGGAAAGACCTGATCTCTTGCTCTTAGCATGACAAGTGCAACCATCCATCTTTTAGAATTGTCTTTCGGTGAAAACACTTGATAAGAACCTTCCAGTATTTTCAAATGAGAGAGAATACGGACATCATTGAAGTGAACAGCCATAATTGAGCTATTGTCTTTGTAGTTTATTTTAGCAGTTTCTTCAACTTTGATATTAACTCCTTTAGCTTGCAATGCTCTTGCAACCATAGAAGCCATTTGTTCACGTGTAATTTTCATATTCGGCGCGAACATATCGTTACCTACTCCGTTTACAATTCCTAATTCTACTGCAAGTGAGACTACTTCATAGAACCAATCATCACTTGATACATCCTTAAAAGTAATATTATTAAGTGCAGCACTATGAACTTCCGCACCTTCGACCGTTACATCAAGTTCAAGAGATTTAATGACCATCTTTGCAAATTCTGCACGTGTAACTTCATTTTCGGGTCTGATTGTGCCATCTTCATATCCAGTCAGCACACCAAGAGCCATTAATTCTCTGATTTCCGCCTCATACATATGACCCTTAATATCACTTGCTGCTCCGGCGGTCAGACCTGGAAAGAACATTGATGCAACTAACATAAACATTGTGAAACTTAAAATGATTTTCTTCATTATGTAAAAATTCCTCCTTTTTATGTAACTGAAGTAAAATCTTATAATACTAGTGTATATGATATATATCGGTTATAAAATGTTTTTTTAATAGATAGATAGTCCGATAGTTGAAAATGTCTTTTCATACCAGTGTTTATGACCAAAAAATTTTACATTTTTTTATAAAATACAACTCCAATAGTCAATTTTAAAAAAGAGGCATTGTAAAAATTGCGCTTGATTTCCGATGACAATGTGAAAATAGAAAAAAGCTCACGAAAAATCCGTGAGCTTTTTTCTATTTTGTTACGGCTTAAAAATTCTCCAGATATCTGTAAAGTACAACTGCTGATTCTGCACGCGTAGAATTTTTCTTCGGTGCAAATGATCCGTCAGGCATACCGTTCAGAATCTCAAGCTCTACTGCCTGGAAGATTGACTCTTTGGCATAAGCTGAGATCTTACCTTCATCTTTAAACACGTCTTCGTAATCTGATACATCAAGTGATGCGACCAGTTCAGGATCCACATAAGTGATCGCACGCATAATCATCGTTGCCATCTGCTCACGTGTAATCGGCGCATTCGGTTCAAACTTGCCCCCCGGCATACCATTAACAATATTTGCACGTGCAGCAGCTTCTACGCCCTGTGTGCTCCAATGAGAAGTGGAAAGGTCACTGAATGTTCCTTCGACTTCTTTCGTTGGCAGCTGGAGCGTTCTCGATAACAGTACAGCAAATTCTGCTCTTGTCAGCTGACCGTCCGGTACAAACGTAGTACCTGTCCGGCCATCTGTAATGAGTAATGAAGCAAGTACTTCAACCTCATCCTTTGCCCAATGCTTAGAAATATCGTTGAACGTTTTATTCCCTTCTACAACAGCTACAGTAGAGAATGCTTGTGCAGTAAACTCATATACACCTTCAGATGCAGAGCCCCCTGCATACGCCCACTTACCTGTCTCTTTATTAAGGGAAGTAGCTGTTACTTTTCTTTCATCTTTCACTTTAGACTCATCAACAGGCAGCATAAATGTAAGTGGTGAATCAGTTAGTACAACCTCTTCTCCATCTGCTGTAACCTTAAAGTCCATTACATTTGATAGTAATGTCAGACCTTTTGTATTACTTGCAAATGCAGACATTTCAGTAATATTAAATACTACATCTCCATTTAAATTCTCTGCTAGTACAGATGCAGGAATATACACGCCTTTATCACCTGATCCGATCCATAGCCCTAATTCAAGTTCAACAAGCTCCTGGATTGCTTCAGCATCGATACTTACTGATGCATTCAGCTGGTTATCGTTGTTTGAAGGAATTTCAAGATATACAGTATCTGAATCAGATTCTGCAATCAGCTGTGAAATATCTTCCTTAGAATAAGAGACTTCAATTTCACCAGCTGACTCGCCTTCTTTGTTTTTGTAGATTGAAAGTACTTCTTCACCAGTATTACCGGCAAGGTCCGTCACTTCAAGTACAATTGTATTCAGGCCTTCTTCAAGCTGAAGTTCAACATCTTCAACTGTTGTTTCAAGATTGCGCATCTCAAATGGCTCTTCAAATGCGTTTGCATACACTTCATTTCCATTCACACGCAGTCTGATTTCGTCAAAGTTATCTGATACTTTAACATCTACAAGTGGATTATCTTCACTCACACCTACAATATTAGGCACATCAGATAATACCTCAACAACAGGTGATGTTGTATCTACAATGACTTTTCTTGCAATTTCAAGTGATTTGCCGTTTTCAGCGGTTGCTTTGATCTGAATGTCATGAACGCCATCTTCTTCAAATGTAATCTCTGTGTAGAAGTACGCACCTTCTTCATCCACTTCAAATTCTACTGCTTTTCCATCAATTTCAATTGATTTAATTGGAGACTGTCCGCCTGCGTAGCCTTCAACAGCCACGACAGACTCGTTTGTTACTTCAAGCGGTTCAGGTGTGAATACATCAAGAGTTGGAACTGCAGTAGATTCACCTTCCTGAACTGCTACAACTTCTTCATTCCCTGCGAAGTCAGTTGCTACAACCTCAACCAACTGCTCTTCAGTTACTTTCTTCGTAAAGTTGAAAGTATCGCTTTCAGGTGACAGATATTCAGTTGTAACACTTGTACCATCAACTAATACGTCAAGGTATTGCATACCTGATTCAGCATCATTTGCTGCGTATGAAATTGATTGTGTTTTTTCATTAAACTCAGCTGTTAAAGTCGGTGCCGTCACATCGACATTGATTGGCAATTTAACTGACTGCCACTCAGCACCCTCATAATCAACTTTCGCGAGCAGCTCAATATAATATTGACCTTCTGCCACTAGTTTATTATTCACTTTACCATCCCATGTAATAGCAGGGTTTAGAGTAAATGGATCTGTCGCACCACTATCAAAATAGTTTTTACGCTGGTTTTTGGCATTATAAAGTGTTCTAAGAACTTTTTCGTCCTGATCAAGTACATTCACTTTGAACTCTTTCGCATTTCTCAGGAAAGAAATGAGTGGCATGATGTTGTCGATATTTCCATCCCCATTTGGAGAGAATGCCACTTTTTCCGGGTCCACTACTAATGCGTCTACAAATGGATCTGCACCCAGGAATCCAAATTCATCAGATAATAGGCTTGTGTATCCGTAGAAAGAACCTTCCTCATAGATCGGTGCATCAATGACAGGCGCCTGAGTCCAGTCACCTTTGAAACCTGCAAATGGTACGTTTAAAGGAACTTCTGTATCAGTTGGATCTGTAAATGAAACAAAACCTTCTACATAATATCCATTTACAAACAATTCTTCAGGGTCTCCATTAGACACGAATGCATCTGTAAGGTCTGCTTCTACTATTACCTCAACTGATTCTCCAGCAGGTACAGTGATTGTTGTCTCTTCAGATCCGTTCACCAGGATTTCAGCCCCCTGAATCGGATCTCCACCCCAACCATTAGGGTAAACAATTTCACCATCAGTGTAATCTGTTTGTAAATTCACATTTACATCGTATTCTACATCTTCATCGGAATAGTTTGTCGCTACAAGTGAGAAGTCGAATACAGATTCACTAATTTCTTTTAATGCTACTTTTGCTTCGTCTGTTTCTTTTTCAGTTACAACGACCGGCGTGCTAAGTGCTGCATGCAGCTGCATCAGTCCCGCACCCTGACGTCTTGGAGAAACAGGTACATCGTACTCGTCTATCACAATCTTAGACGTGTTCATCATCATATTTTTCGCAAGGTTAACTCTTTCTTCATTCGCTGCGTCAAATTCTTCATCCACTCTCTGGAATACAAGTGCTGAACCACCTGCTACATGTGGTGCTGCCATAGATGTTCCACTCATAATGCCATAATCATCATTATTAAGTGTAGAAAGGATGTTTCCACCCGGCGCAGTAATTTCCGGCTTGAAATCAAGGTTAGGCGTTAGCCCCCATGATGTAAAAGCACTCATTTTGCCTGCTTCAGGGTTCATAATTTGTGAAGTTTCTCCATTAAAAGAAACAGTCACTGTCTTTCCATCTGAGATCGCAGCCGCTAATTTCTCGCCATCAGCTTTCAAAAAGCCAAGCTGAGGAATTTGAATCTCAGGATCAGTCGCCATATTTAATACGCCATCCGCATTATTATAGATAATAACGCCTTCAGCCCCTGCAAACTGTGCATTTAGAGTTTTTTCTACAAATGCAATTGCTCCTCGCTGAATTAATGCATATTTTCCTGTGAAGTCTTTGCCAATGAAGTCTTCGATCATTCCAAGACCAGCATTTTCAAGACCAAACTCATTTTTCACATAATCATTAGGATGCTCTGAACTTGCCGACATAAAGACAGCCTGATCAGAAACGCCGTCAATTTCATAAGTCAGTGCATCCGATTCGATATACATATTTTCAATCGAAGCAACCTGCATAGAATCATATGAAACGCCCGGTGATCCACTCACACCGTAATCAGGATTTGATGCAAATGAAGGCATGAATTCCCCTTCATCGTTATAAAATCCATCACCAAGGTGAGAAGAATTCCCGGCAGAAATTGAAACCATGATTCCATTGTCCACGGCACGTGCAACTGCTTCCTGTTCAGGATCATCAGCTGATACAAATCCAGCTGTTGCACCAAGACTTAAGTTCAGGACATCTGCATCCATTTTGATTGAATCATCAATCGCTTTAATGATGATATCACTGAAAGTAGATGGCATTGCAGGGTCGTTACCAAATACTTTTAAAGCAAGCAGCTGAGCTTCAGGAGCCACACCCTTCAGGCCTCCATTTTCCTCATCTCCATTTGCCCCAACCGTCCCGGCTACGTGCATGCCGTGTTCCGAAGCGCCTGGTCCTACATCAATAACCTCAGTTGTGTTATCCATATAGTTATAGCCATATGGAATCTTTTCTGTAAAGAACGCACCTTTAAGGCTTTGCTCAGATACTTTAGTGTTTACAGCATCTTCAGTAAGCTTTTGCTCCGTACCTTCGTTTAAGACCATATCCTTATGTGTGTAGTCGATCCCGGAGTCAATGACCCCAATGACCATCCCTTCACCTTCAAACCCATAATCGTTCCAGACCTGCTGAGCTTCAATCAGCTCCTTAGAAAACTTCATTTCAGGTTTGATTTCAGGACGCTCATATTCATTTGCAATATGTACTTCTTTAACGCCTTTCACCTTTGAAATTTTCTCAACGTCTTTAGCTTTCACATCAGCACTGAATCCATTTACTACAGTCGTAAATTGATTATGTAACTGTACGTCACGTGTAATTTTCATGATTTCCTGCTGAACGCTGGTCTGTTTCTTCAGCAAATCATTTTCAAGTGACTTTTGTTCTGCATCTGATAATTCTTCAAAGCGGATTCCTTTTTGAATCGCCTTGTTGATTGCCGGAGCATCAGTTAATTCCACAATCACCCTGACTTCTTTCTCAGGATCTTCTGTTACCTCAATGACCGGCCTTTCTTTTGGTTCAGCCTGAGGCAAATCAGGACGTGCACCGAATGCGGCACTGCTTAATGAAAGAAGCAGGACCATGGTAATAATGAGACTTTTCTTAAAAAGCTTCAATGAATCATTCCTCCTTAAAATTAGTTAAATTTGAAAAAGTCTGACAATACCAGATTACAATAACCTTACAACTATTAACATGGTTCTATTTTACTATAAACCTCTATTAATCCTTAATAATAGGTTTCCTTTATCATTATTTAATTTTTAAAAAACATATATATACATGATAAAAGTCACTCTTGTTCATGCTCGTATGATATAAAACACATCTTTGTAACTTATGAAATATAATTGTAAAGGAATTATGGGTTTAAACTATGATAATATGAATCTCGTATTAAAATAACGTACATTGCAGCACTCACTAATCATATTCAGGAGGAACGACTATTGCATAAGTTAAAGGTCACGTCTAAAGTTTTTGTTATGACACTTGTATTCTTGTTGACAATTTCCACGGTAATGACACCCAATACTTCGGCAGCCGCTTCACAAGGTGATCAGGCAGTCAGTATTGCAAAACAGCAACTCGGCACTCCATATAGATGGGGAGGTACTACAACCAGCGGTTTTGACTGCTCCGGTCTTGTTACCTATGTATATGGTAAACTTGGTGTATCAGTAGAAAGAACTGCGGCTCAACAGTATAATCAGGGTACAGCAGTTTCTAAAGCTAACCTTAAAAATGGTGACCTCGTATTCTTTAAAGGAACTACAGGCAGAGCCGGTATCACCCACGTTGGTATATACATAGGCAACAACAAATTTATTTCAGCAGCTAATAACGGTGTTGAGATTGACAGTATTAACGACCCTTATTATTGGGGTAACAAATATGCAGGCGCCAAACGAATTCTTAAGGAACCTGCACCGGTTCAGGTTTCAACTCCAAAGCCGGCACCTAAGCCTGAACCAAGGCCTGATCTTCCTAAAGGTGAGTACTACGATGTTTCAAACGGTCACTGGGCAAGTAATGCAATCACTGATTTAAGTATGATGGATATTATTACTGGCTATGATCACAGCGAATTTAAACCTGAAAACTCCGTGACAAGAGCAGAAGCAGCAACAATGATTACAAAAGCATTAAACCTTAAACCTGTCAGCGGAACAGTATTTAACGATGTTTCAGGTTCACATTGGGCGAGCGGATATATCAATGCAGTAGCTAAAGCAGATATTGTTAATGGCCGTGGCAGCGGAAATTACGCACCTAATGAAAAAATTACACGTGCAGAAATCAGTGCATTATTAACAAGAGCATTTGCACTTAAAGCATCAAGCGGATCAGCTTCTTTCCACGATATAAATGGTCACTGGGCTGAATCATCAGTGATCCAAATCGCATCCAGTGAATTAGCTACCGGTTATGCAGATGGCACGTTCAAGCCGGATGCAAATGCAACAAGAGCAGAATTTGCAGTATTTATCCACAGAGCAATTAACCATTAATAGGCAGAGAAGAGCACAGAATGACTGTGCTCTTCTTTTTTCATTTATACACATGAACTTACGGATATAAAAAAGCTGACGTACCACACAATTGTGTGTATACTCCAGCCTTATCGTTATAGTTAATTTGATTCCAGCGCTTTAGCAAGCATTTGGGCAAACTCTGCTCTCGTAATCGAAGACTCAGGCATGAACAACCCATCTCCATACCCTTCTACGATCCCGTTTTCATAAGCTGCCTGAATAGCGTCAGCGTAATAGTCTGTAGATTTAATATCATGAAAAATGTTTTCCTGAGTGTGCGTATAGTTAAACACTCTTTGAATAATTAAAGCCATATCCCCTCTTTTAATAGGAGCTTCCGGGTAGAACTTTCCATCAGGAAGCCCTTGAACAAATCCAAGTTCGCTGGCTTTATTAATATATCCATATGCATATAAACTCTTAGAAACGTCTTTAAAATGACCTCCAGCTGATTGGGTTTCCAAATTCAAAGCCCTACCGACCATTGTTACTGCTTCAGCACGGGAAATCTGACTGCCGGGGCGATAAGTTCCATCAGGAAATCCATTCACGATGCCTCTGTCAAAGATGTTTTGAATTGAATTTGAATACCAATAATTATTTTTCAGGTCAGGAAATAACGCAGCTTTCGCAGTAAGAGATTGAACAAGTCCATATCCGAATTTTGCATCCCTTCCTTTACTCCCTAAATCGAGGGACTGCCTTCTGATTGTTTCTCTTATCTGATTGGCTGAAAGATGAGGATATGCTTCCATATAAAGTGCAATGGTACCTGAGACAAACGGTGTAGCTACGGATGTTCCTTTGGAAATGCTGTAATCTTCCTGAGTTTCTGTATAAGTATTCACAAAAGCGCTCTTAATGTTCTCGCCTGGTGCTGTTAATTCTAACGAAGGTCCCTGATAAGAAAAATCTGATTTTTGATTGTTTTGATTCACTGAGCCTACAGCAATCACTGAAGAAAATCTCGCAGGATACAACACATCATTTGTCTTTTGTACTGTTTCAGCATTACCTGCCGCTGCCACAATCATGATCCCTTCATCGTGCGCTTTTTGTAAGATTTCTTTAAGTGATGAAGCAGCTGTATCTGTCGTTAAACTTAAATTGATAATATCCATTTCATTTTGAATCGCCCATTCTATTCCGGAGACAACCCCTGCAAGTGTACCAATACCCTGCCCTGATAGCACTTTAACAGAATAAAGTTTTGCATCAGGCGCAACGCCAATGGTACCGATCGAATTATCCTGAGCGCCGATCACACCAGCTACATGAGTTCCATGACCTTTTGCATCGTTATATGTGGAGACACCCTCTATAAATGAAACGCCTCCTGCAATCTTAAGATCCGGATGATTACGATTGATACCTGAATCGACTACAGCAATTTTGATGCCTTTTCCGGTGTAGGCATTTTGCTTTGCCAGCGGAGTTTTAATATGTTTATATCCCCACGTAGTTTCCTGTGTAGTTGATGCTGCCCTGACAATTTCGTTTTCTTCAATATATTCGATAGAAGTGTCGCCTGCTGCTCTGACAATATTTGAATCTGGTAATGTAGCAATGACTGCTGAAATAGAAGGAAGTTCATTATGTACTTCTGCACCTAATTCCTCCAACAACTGATAGTTAATCTCCTCTTCAAATGAAATGATCACCTTTTCCATGTCCGGTTCAGCTGCATTAACCTGTCCCGGTCCGGCTATAACCAGTAAACTCATGAATGCGCCCAATAATAGTAAGTTTCGTTTCAATGTATGTCCCCCTGCCGATTTATCAATTACCTATAGTATACATGAATTCAAAAAAACGGACTGAGAAAAAGTCCGTTTTTTTGCATTCATAATGGCTTATTTCAATTTCCAGTTATAATACTCTACAATGCCATCAGCAATCGCTTTAGCAGCTCGATCTTTGTAATAATTTGTCTTTAATTTGTCAGCGTCTGATTTATTAGTCAAAAAACCCAGTTCAACTAATGCAGCTGGCAATGGATTTGAGCCAATTACTCTGAAATCAGCATCTTTCACACCACGATTGTTATGGTCCATCGCTACATATAATCTCTTTTGAATAAAAGTAGCAAGCTGCTTGCTATCAAGTGCTCTTTGGTCAAGTGATGCAGAATAAAAAGTCTCTGATCCACTCACTCCTGATGACGCAGCATTTGCATGAATACTTACAAATGTATCGGCACCTTTTGTTACACCAAATACAGCGCGCTGATCAAGTGTGAGGAAATTATCAGTTGTACGGGTCATAAGTACCGTAATACCTTTTGCTTTTAGCAGCGCTTCAACTCTCTTAGCAACATCTAGGTTTACATCTTTTTCACGCAACCCATTCGCAACTGCACCTGGATCCTTTCCGCCATGCCCAGCATCGATGACAATCACCTTATTAACATCTACAACCTTTGAGAGATAACTCATGCTGATATAACCTGTAAGGTTCCCGGCTTTTCCATATACCCAACTACCATGAAAAGCATATACTTCAACTTTTTGACCAGTATGCACCTTACCAACTATAGAATAGCTCGTATCAGGTCCCTTGCGAACATTCAAATTATTTGTTGTGACAATCATCTCGCTCACTGTCGCATTTTCAAATATTACACGGTAATCCGGATTAATCGCTCTAGCAAGAAAAATGGCAAAGTCTCTTCTTGTCAAATCACTTTGAGGAGAAAACTTTCCATCTCCTGTGCCATTTGAGATTCCAAAGGTCGCAATCTTATTGACTGCATCATACAGACTCTGATTTGAACTAGCATGAACATCACTGAAAAACACTGAACTCGTTTTCGTTAAATTAAATGCTCGGCTTAATAGATAAGCCATTTCTCCGCGAGTCATCGTTTGCGATGGCTTGAAAGTACCATCTGGATAACCTGTAATGATCCCTTTCTCAACAGCAGATTGTATGTATCCTGAGCTATAACGGTTCGCTTTCACGTCTGGAAAAGAAGTTTTCCGCTCTGTTCCATTTAATTTTAAAACACGCCCGATTAAAGTTGCAGCCTGTTCACGCGTGACAGAATCTTTCGGACTATAAGTTGTGGAGCTTGTTCCTTCAATCAGTCCCTGATTCCATAAATAAATGATTTCTTTGTCAGATGAGCTAATGTCCCTGAATGGAACACTTGCACTGGCACTGTTCAAACCTAAGCTAGATAATACTAATGACATAACGATGAGAAACATACTAATCCTGGTTGCAAAACGCTTCATAATGATGACATCTCTCCTTTTTCCTTTGTAAACCTTATATCGACAAATTTATCATTATTTTATACTATTTTTTATGATTTTTTAAAAATAAGATAATAGTCTGGTTATATATAAGCAAAAAAGGGTAAATACATTGGTCCATAAAATAAGGGTATTTCCATATACTTCCTTTGTGAATTATAAACAACATAACGAAATCATTATATTAGGTTATTAAATCAAAAAACTAAATTTCACTTTCAACGATAAAAAACCTTTTGATCGCTTTATTGACTACAGCCAAGGGATAGATCCAGTGTTGCCATCTTTTTGACCCACCAATGACATCCATTTGATCCACCGTTGCCATACGAGATCCACATAAAGATAAAAAAAATAGAGTACAAGCAGATTTAATAGAAAACAGCCATGGAAACACAATGGCTGTTTTGTTTATATTAATCTATTTTAGCTTCATTCCCTGCAACCTGTCTCTAAGTATAACTACAGCCTCAAACACAAGGAAATCGATATCAATATCTTCTTCATCCGTGTAAAGACAGTGGCAAAGAAGGTATTCTTCAATATCTACCATTAGCTCTTCAGGCATAAAGTTATGAAAGAAATACCTCGCAATACGATTTTCTACTTCTTCAGGAATCATCGTGAACCCTCCAGTCCATGGCGCTCCCGCATAGAAACATCCCCATCTAACATCAAGTGATATGAGCCGTGTACAATGCGATCAAGAATGGCATCTGCCAGTGTACCTTCTCCAATCTTTTCATGCCATCCCCGAGGATCAAACTGCGAACAGAAGATGGTGGAGGCTACTTGATACCTTGATTCGATGATCTCCAGAAGGTCTCTCGCCTCAGTTTCTCTCAGCGGGGTTAAGAGCCATTCATCAAGAATCAACAACTCTACTTTTGTATACTTTTTGATGACCTTACGGTAAATACCTTCACCTCTAGCGACTGCGAGCTCATCTAATAAATCAGGCAGACGGATGTATTTCACTTTATAGAACTGACGACAGGCAGCGACGCCAAAAGCACACCCCAGATATGTTTTTCCGTTTCCGGATGCACCTTTGATAATGATATTGTGCTTTTCCTCGATATATCTTCCTGTCGATAATCTCAGGATCTGTGTTTTATCTAATTTACGGTCACCATGGTATTCAATGTCTTCAATACAAGCCTGGCTATCTCTAAATTCTGCACTTCTGATGAGTCGATCCAGTTTGGCATTTTTTCTTCGTCCCCACTCAATGTCTACAAGCATACCGAAGCGATCTTCAAACGATAACTCCTGATATTCAGGATTTTTAATTGGTCCATATATCTTTCTGCCATCGCGGTCATTCTCATCTCATTCAATTTAGTTAGTGTGTTTTCAGTTGTCATTAGTTCTTACCTCCATAGTAGTCTGCGCCTCTTGTAAAACCGTAAGGGTTGGGTTTCATGTCTTTTTTAACGATGTCCTCTTTAAAAGTGTCAGGCAGTTTATCTTGTCCATTCTTTAAGATCGTCTGGATACTTTTCAGCGTAGGTCTGCTTGTATGTTTCAATGCGCGCTCACACGCTTTTTCTAAGCGCTCTACAGAGTATTGATCCGCCAGTTTAATAACGCCCAGACAAGCTTTAATAGCTTGTTTTTCAACCCGATAAGAAGCAAAAATACGATCGATGGTGACTAAAATATTTGCGCCAGCTGTTGCACCCCAGTTACGGACGTATGACTGATCAAAGTCCACATACTGTTTATGTTCTTTAGGCATATGATCAGACAGTGTACTGAACTGTCCAGGCTTGCCCTTTAATTTTTTATGAGAAGCAATTCGCAACCCTTTATAAAACACCTCTACAATGGTTCTGGTCACTCGAATATCTACTTGATATTTGACGTAATCATAGGGAACTGAGTAAAACATTTTATCGACAACTATGTGATAATCGTATTGTACGGTCGCAATTCGCCAAGTTGCGATTTCGTATGTTGAAGCAGGCAACGGTGTTAATGCGAAGTGCTCTTCTTCTTTGAATGCCGTGTGTCTGCTTCCTTGTTTCTTTTGAAACGGTTTGTGATTAAATTCCTTAAGCTTTTCATGAACGACACTATTTAATTCTTGTAAGCTAAAAAACTCCTGGTTTCTTAGTGAAGCGATAATCCATGTAGAAATGTGTCCAACTGTACTTTCAGCGCTTGCCTTATCTTTTGGGTGTCTCACACGCGCTGGAACAATCGTCGTTTGATAGTGTTCGGCCATCTCCTGATAGCCTGTATGGATGATTGGTTCATATCTTGAAGCCTTTACCACACCGGTTTTAAGGTTGTCGGGCACAATGACTCTCGGAACACCGCCATAAAACTGAAATGCATGGATATGAGCTGTGATCCAGGCCTCTGCGTTCATCGAGAGGAAACCTTCTACGTAAGCGTACTGACTGCACGGAAGGGCAGAAACAAAGATATAAACAGGTATGTCTTCACCTGTAAGCTGATCTTTCAATGACATGGTTTGACCAGCCCAATCAACTTCCAACAGCTCTCCCGGTTTCCGTTTGATACGCATTGTCGCCTTTGTCTTGCAAGCATAATCATGGTAGACTCTGCAGAATTGACGATAGCTATAGGGGATTTCTTCGCTTGATCGGCAGCTTAAAGAATACTCTTCCCATAGTAACGTTAAATTAACGCCAGGCTTAGCTAACTCTTTATGAATAAGATTACAGTCTGGTTTTCTTCTGAAATCAATTGAAGTATGCTTTTCTGGAAACAATAACGCCTGTAAATCTTGATCCGTCATTCCTTCCTCTAATGGCCACTTTGTCTGACATTCCTCAGCTCTTTTCAATACCTCTCTAATGGTATTCCTGGAATTTGAAGTGCTTGAAGCAATCCCCCTTTGACTTATTCCCTGAGCGTGCAGCCTCAGGATTTCCCGATATTTAACCATAAAAAACCCTCCTGTATAACTGATTTACACCGTAAGGTGCACTTCAATTATAAAGAAGGGTGGATCTCTCTATGGCAGAGGTGGTATAAAAACGTGTCACTAGTGGATCAAAAAGATGGCAAAGGTGGGTCAATCTAATGGCTGTATTCACTTTATTAACAGTAAAGAAAATGTCAATATTGATACCATTGATGGATCTATTTATTCTCTTATTATCCTGATATAGATTCTAACAAGAACTATATTTTTTACAAAATTAACTATATAACATTTGATTTTCTTTTCATGCTACATAATAACATCAATATAAAAGGGCAACAAAAACTGCTAATGCAGTTTTTGTTGCCCTTTTATAAATGTTTATATTAAACGAACTCTGGAGTAAAATCACTTTGCAATTCTGCTCCTTTTTTTCTAAACGCCTTCTGTTCTTTTTTACTCATCGCTTTATAATCTTTGAGAAATGCTTCATACTTCGGCATGACATCTTCAATTAAACCATACTCTTTAATTTCACCGAATTCGAGCCATACGGCTTTCTCACAGAATTCTTTCATCTGTCCAACTGAATGACTTACAAAGAAAATTGTTTTACCCTGGCTTTTGAATTCGTTCATTTTATCAAGACATTTTTGAGCAAATGCTTTATCTCCTACTGATAGCGCTTCGTCAATAATCAATACATCCGGATCTATTGTTACTGAAATAGCAAAACCCAGACGGGATTTCATACCGCTGGAGTAACTCTTCACGGGTTGATCAATAAACTTTCCGAGATCTGCAAAATCAATGATATCCGGTTCTAATTGTTTAATCTGTTCCCGATTAAAACCGAGCATCAGACATTTTAATTCAATATTTTCTCTTCCAGTCAGATTATTATTCAAACCTGATTGGACGGCGATCAGTGCAGACTGCCCCTTTACTTCCACTTTCCCAAAAGTAGGCGGAATAATCCCAGCAATAATATTTGATAAAGTAGACTTTCCGGATCCATTAACACCAATAAATCCTATAACATCTCCCTTATTTGCTTCGAAATTCAACCCGCGCAAAGCATAAAATTCTTCGCCATAACTCTTGGGAAGAATCAAGTCCAATATTTTTTCAGACTGCTTATTATAGAGCTTATAACGCTTTACGACATTCTCTACAGTTACTGATTTTTCCAACATACACACACCCTATATTATAAATAATCGACTAATTGGTTTCTGAATTTCACATGCAAAGCTGAACCGATTAGTAAAAGAATAAATATTAATCCCCAGAAATACAGCGTATACTGCCACTGGTCAACAAAATACCAGCTTTGATAAAAGAAAGCTGCACGATATCCCTCAATCAGGTAGTATAAAGGATTAACCCGCATGATCGCTTGAACAAAATCAGGCAATCCAAATGATACCCATAAGATCGGTGACACATATATCAGCATCCTCAGAACTGCCTGCACGATCATCTGGACATCTCTGATAATCGTTGAAAGCGTCGATGTAATCAGATTGATTGATAATACCAGCATGATTGTTCCGAAAAGAAAATATGGCAATTGCAGATAATACATGCTGATTGGTGAACCGGTAAAATGAAAGACACCAATCGCAATTGCTAATAACGCAAAGTGCGGATAGAGCTTGGACACCATGACATAACTCGGAATGACACTGACCGGAAAGCTCATTTTTGCAATCATTTTTATACGTGTGTAAATTGATTTTGATCCCTGAAGCAGTGCAGGCTGTACAAAAAACCATATTAATAAACCTGCAAACAACCAGTGAAAGAACGGAACGCCTTCAACAGGTTCCCCTCTTCTGATCGCATAACCGAATACAAACCAATAAATCGTTAGCTGAATAGCAGGGTTAATTAATTCCCACGCTAAACCAAGATAGTTATTATTGTTTGTACTCTTTACTTCATATAGGGCCAATCTTTGTATTAAATAAAAGTTATTTATTTGTTCTTTTATCACTGTAATTAGCGATTTCATTGAATCCATCCTATCACTGTCGAAGAAACAACGTTTTTCATATATGTTTAACTCACTTAAAGTTTCTTCAATATATAATTTACAAAATGTTTTGAGGACTGACCGTTTGAATACTTGTTCCATACTTCACAAAATTGTTTGTTCTGGATGGAAACACTCTCAACTTCAGTGTTTTTTATCGCATCTATTAATCCTTCCACGTCATGCACAACTGGACCGGGAACAATATTCTCATATGTTTCCCAGACACCTCTTTCCTTCATGTATTCTTCTAAATCATAGGCATAAAAAATCATTGGTCTATTCAATAGGCAAAATTCGTATGGAATAGAAGAATAATCGGTAATTAATAAGTCTGTTACTTGTAATAATTCATTTACATCATAACCGGAGTGAATAAACAAAAACGATTTCTGAATTGCCTTCGATAATTTTATTTCACTATTGGTAACAGGATGATACTTTATAACGAAAAAGTAATCGTCTCCCAGGTGCTTTTTCAAGGCTTCAAAATCCATATCTGATTTATGATTTTTTTTATCCCGGAAAGTTGGAGCGTATAAAATGATTTTTTTGCCGGCAGCTTGTGGATAAGCATGAAAGAAACTGTTTATAATTTCGTCTTTTTCTTTTGCATTGAAAAACAGATCTGTTCTTGGGATGCCGGTTTTTAAAAAAACGTCTTTTGTTAAACCAAATGCTTTTTTAAAAATCTCGGCCATTTCATCAGAACCAACCAGAATTTTATCGAACCGGTCATATACATTGTGAAATCTCTTAATAGAAACTTTAGTTCTTGTGACTGTATTTTTCGCTTCCAGACCAAAGCTTTTTATTGCACCAGCTGCGTGCCAAATTTGTATACACTCAACATTCCTTTTGAAATTAGTAACAGCTAAAAAAGGAAAATAATTATCTACAATCACTACTTTAGAAGTTGCCAAGTGGTAAACCCTTGTTAAAAACTCATACTTGCTATCAAGAGATATCATCGTAATTCTGTCATCTTTGATTTTACTTAATCTTTTATAAGAAGCTTTGTTACATATTAAAACAATTTTGATGTTATCAGGGCGTCTACTCAATTCTTTAGTAATGTAAAAAGCATTCTGTCTGAATGTCACAAACATCACAAGTTTCTTTTGAATAGGAACCAAATTGAAAAGCGTAAATACGATCTTAAATACCGATAAATAGATCGTTTTAAAAATATCAGTGACCATATATTCTAAATCCATTTAAAAAGTATTGATCTATTCTTATATTCACTCTAATTAAGGTCGCTGCTATAAATGAAATCATCGACCTAATAGTAAACTTACTAAGCATAACAATAGCCCTTCTCATTTTATAATCAGACTTATGATCTTCAAATCGATGAGCATTTCTTTCATACTTACAAATGAGAGCCCTCCCATTTTTATTCAAGTGCATCACCTCTTAAGTAGTGGCTTTCAAATCGAAAAGACATTTAACTTATACCATTCTAACATTTTACTGATACTCAGTAGACGCCCTAACCTAAAATTAGTTACAAATGTTTATACCCTATTTATAAAGTTTTAACTCATTTTCATTCTGAGAAAAAAGTAGCAACTACTTGAAAAAGATGCTTCAAGAAGTTTCTCAAAGCATCCAGAGATAGGAACCATTATTTATTAAAAAATGTTTCAACTACTCTGCGTGAAGAATTACCATTTTCCAAGTAACAATATTCTTTATGAAATTCGGTAAAAGACTCCGGCAAGTTGAAACTATTTTCTTGTAAATCTTTTATCTCGTTAATTAAGCTTTCACTTGTCCGTACTAAAGGTCCTGGAGCATTTTCTTCAAAGTCAATATAAAAACCTCTTAACTTGTCTCTGTAATTTTCTATATCATATACGTAAAATAATATAGGTCTTCTTAAATTTGCATAATCAAAAAATACAGAAGAATAATCAGTAATCAGGAGGTCAGAGACTATATACAGCTCATTAATGTCTTCCTGCTGAGAAAAATCATATGCGAATCCTTTGTAAGGTGTCAAGTCAAGATTTTCAGCTACTAAATAATGCATCCTGAATAAAATTACGTACTCATCTCCAAGTTCCTGTTGAAGCAAATTCAAATCCAGATCTAAATCAAATTTATATTTCCCTTTTCCATAGAATTGATCATCTCTCCATGTTGGAGCATATAAAATCACTTTTTTATCTAATGGAATCTTTAGCCTATTTTTAATTTGATTGATCGAAGTTTCGTTATTTGCATGATATAAATAATCATTTCTAGGATAACCTGATTCAATCATTTGCTTTTTAAAATTAAATGCTCTCTCGAATATTTCAGAGGAATAGGCATTAGGTGAAACAAGAAAATCCCAATTACTCGATTCTTTATGGAAATTCTTTTTATATTTCGCAGTAGTTGTACCAGGCATATGAACTTCATCCATGTCTGCTGCAAGCCGCTTCAAAGGTGTTCCATGCCACGTTTGCAAATATTTTGTGTGTCTTGGCTTGGGAATCCAAAGAGGCATTCTGCTATTAGTCACCCAGTACCCGGCACTTGCCATCAAGAATAGCCAGCGGATAGAGAAACGATTAACATACTTAATGTTTTTCTCTCTGAATTGACGTGAGTATTTCTTATCTACACTCCAGATCATTTTATATTCAGGATGATTTGCCTGCATGTATTCGTATATTGCTCTGGGATTACAGCTGTATTGCTTCCCTAAGAAGCTTTCAAACATGACAAGCTTCTTGTTTGCTGGTAATAAACCAATCAATTTAAATGCTTGTTTATATAATTTCTTTACTTTCTTTGAACGTTTTACTTTAATTAACTTCTTTTTCATTTCCGCCTTACTACTATATACAGGAAAACGAATAGAAAAATAACTTCTGACCTTAGTTGAAGAAAGAGATAATTTCCTCTTGGCTCCACTCTCTCTCAATAAGTAGTTTTTAGTTTTAAACCTTCTGCTCCCTGGTTTAAATTTCAAGCGTGTGCTCTCAATTTCTGTTACTTTGTCACCATCAGTTACAGTTAATTGCACATAAACTCCAAGTGCATTAATATCATTTTTATCTAAGGGAAGATCACTTAGACTGATTTGTGCTTCAAAACCAATCTGTTCGTGTTCACGATCTATAAGCTGACCAAAATCCTTAGCCAAGTCATTTCTATTAATATCTGTTAATGGAATATAACGCTCAAAACCAGCACTTTTATTTCTCAAAATCAGCTTTCTGGATAAAATTTTGTACTCTTTATCCGGAAGAGCAGTATAACCTTTGATCATTATCTTGTATTTTTGCGTAATTTCTGCGCTATCAATCATTGCGAGAACAGTATTATTTTTAACGGTTGTTTTAAATGAGACATTTCCTTCATTTGTAGTATAAGGGTGGAAAATTTCTTCTTCTCCCATATAATATAGAAGTTCAAGGTCTGCAAAATTGCTTTTAATTCTATACTGTTTTTGTTCACTCATTTCTTTATGGTCAATTTGGAGGTATAAATCCAATGTACCAGCTTCCATTAACTTATTTATAATTGTTTCAGCTATAGTTGCCTGTAAAATAATATAATCTTCATCCGCACCTACTTCACTGGCTAAAAAGATATGTGAACGATCGGTGTTTCTTTCTCTGAGTTCGATCCTTCCAATACCTGTGACCTTTTCCCACAGACTTCGTTTTAATAAAACATTAATAAAAAGTGTATGATCTTTATAATAAATTTTTTCAATTGTACGGTTTGCTTTCCTGATACTTTGCATACTTGTCTCCCTTCGGCATTGCGAATGACTCAATCAATTTATATTCAAAAAAATCGACTCAAAGTGTGTATACAAGGTTTTTCAGACAATTAAGTAATTGTTTGAAAACTGTAAACACATAAGAGCCGATAAGAATTTTTCATAATATATTATCAGAACTGCAGGTTACCCTTTTCTTACAGCCAGAAGATCTTCTTTGATTTGTGAAGTAGAAATACCAATCGTTCTAGGGAGATAGACAACTTTACAGTGGTCTTCAAGGAAGTCGAATTTTCCTTTCCAATCATCACCCATTACAAATACATCTACATCATTATTTTTAACATCCTGAACTTTTTGATCCCAAGTATCTTCAGGAATTACTTCATCAACATATTTGATAGATTCTAAAATCATTTTACGATTTTCGAAACTATGATAGGCTTTTTTATTCTTGATTGCATTAAACTCATCAGTAGAAATTGCAACAATCAGATAATCTCCTAAGTCTTTTGCTCTTTTTAAAAGATTAACATGTCCCCAGTGCAACAAATCAAATGTACCGTATGTCAAAACCTTTTTCATTGTTATTCTCCTTTCTAATCTCTAATTTACATAATACCTTATTTTCTTAATGAAAAATTTACAATATGTTTAAATTCTCTTTACTTTTGAAAGTTATAATATTTATAATAGGACTTCTCTGGCCTATCCCAAACACTTTAATCATTATAATACTTTAAAACTCTAATATCAATGTGTTTTTAAATACCCGCTTCTATATTTGTATATTTTTTGAATCACTATTAATTACAAGATTTATGATTTCCATCCACTTTCGATTGTACATATCCTCTCCAAATTTTTCAGAAACATAGTCAAATGCTTTTTCTCCCATTTTGACCATTTCTTCAGGATTGTTAAATGCTTCAATCATAGCATTACTCAATAAGTTAATATCTCCATTTTCAACAATCATTCCGTTCTCGCCGTCTATTATTAAATCTCTGGGTCCATACTTTATATCATAACTGATCACTGGCGTTTGATTCGCCATACTCTCAAGTATTGAAAGTGCAAAACCTTCTTTTTTGGATGTCAAAATAGAAAATAATCCTTTTTCATAAACTTTTGCAGTTTCATTGGTAAATCCTTTCAGGAAAACATTATTCTCTAAATTTAAATCTCTAGTTAGAGCTTTTAACTTTGTCTCCTGGTTACCAAATCCCCAAATTTCTAATTGGGCATCCGGCTTTACTTTAACTACTTTTTCAAACGCTTTAATAGCATCTTCGGTTCTTTTAAGTTCACTGAAGCGACTAACAATTACAGCTGTTTTATAGTCTTTGACTATTTTTCTTTTTACTTTAGCAAGAAAGCTATTACTTAAATTTTCATAATAGTGCGGTACAACATATAAATTATCCTTAACACCAAATGTATCATTAATATCATCTTTCTGCTCTTCAGTTAAAACCAGAGCAGCATCAAAGCAGTCGATATGCTCGAAACCTTTTTTTACAGGTTCAGTAATCGTCAATTGATCGTTATTATCCTCTAAGTGACTGCTGTGCAATCTCCAGATTTTTCTGGCTTTTTCGTATTCCAAATCAACTAAAAGAGGATCTGTTGATCTGGTATCTGAAATTAATATTGGAACCTCGTCTTCTTG
Organism: Jeotgalibacillus sp. 10bf12; assembly: GCF_055597105.1. NCBI lineage: Bacteria > Bacillati > Bacillota > Bacilli > Caryophanales > Caryophanaceae > Jeotgalibacillus > Jeotgalibacillus sp. 10bf12. The sequence continues at coordinate 97,067 of NZ_CP200276.1, forward strand.
AATTAAATTTTTAATCCATTGTTTTTTGTGATGGTCCAGGTCCTCGATTGAAGCTTTTTTCAGTTCGCCATTCTCATTAAAGAAATTGATGCGTTTTACAGTTTGATTTTTCGCTTCTTCCCAAATCGATAAATAAGCTATTCCATTTTCTCTGTAATAAATAGATTGACGGGGTTTATTATATTGATAATCCATATATAATACCCCTCTTAGATTTTCTGAATTGCTATAAAGCTCTCTTTTAGTCCGATATCTATTTTCGTTAAAATAGTCTATAAAGTTAAGTGAGTTATCTTCGTTTAATGAAATATATTTTTCATAAATACCGTTTTTATATACTCTGTAGGCATTATGACCTTTTCTTTTATCTAAGGTAGATCCACTGAGGTTATCGTACAAATCAAATTCCTGAGGAACAGTATCATTAATAACAGGCACAGTGTTACCTTCAAGATATTCGAAAAAATTTAAAATCTTAACATCCTGATGAATTTTGTTCAATTCAAGCAGTTTTTTCCTAATTTCAGGGTACCTTGCATTGTGATTGAAAGTAAGCATATAAGTATCGTAACCCTGATCAGCAAAGAATGAGGCTTGCTTTAATGAGGCTTTTGTCAATCCTCCTCTTATTAAATCTATCGAGTTAATTAAAAAATACATAGTTGGTTTCATATTCTTTCTCCTTAAACATGTAAATATATTAAATTAATTACAGAATCGCTTTACATTCCGTAGAATTAATTTATATAAGATTTACCCACATGTAAGAATCTTAATCAGAAAGTATAAAAAACCGCTCATTTTAACTACCTTTTTACTTTATTTGGAGTTTAATAGATGTTTATTTCTATCAGACTATAGATACTAATTAATTGAACTACTAATTTAGATAGATCAACTCTGAAACTTTCTGAAAACAGGTTTCTTTAATTCGCCTTACCGCCCATCTGACTGGAATATTTTGATCAATCTGTAGCGGATTTTGATAATAAAAATTCAGCACTTCTACAAACCACTCATATGTTAACAACTGTTCTTTAAATTCACGTTCAAGTCCACTAACCCCGTCACCTATAGATAAATACTTTGTATAGAAACCTTCATAGTGCTTGTCGATTAATTGAGGCATATTTTTGTTGATCGCTACTTTAATTTTCTTAACTTCAACAGACAATTCGATTTTATCTGATTGTCTCAGTATTTTTGCTAATAAAGCGCTTAAACTTTTTATCGTCTCTATATAAAAAATTATTTTCTTCAGTAATTCATACTTATATGTATCAGGATCTGGATACTTATATTTTTCAAGCTTCAACTTTTCATCAATTTTCATTAGTAACGATTGCTTATGATATTTTAAAGTCATAAGTTCTACTTGCTCTTCAACAACGAGAGATAAATCATTTTTAACTATGGTAATTTTTTTTTGCAGGATAACGTCCTGAGATTCTTCAATAGATTTATTTTTGAAAAATTTCACTCTGAATTCCTCCTGTCAGATATATAAAAAAGCTGCCTAAGCAGCTTTTAAAAATTTCACTTATAGAATCGTTTAAAACTCTCGAACTTGGATTTCCAATATGAATTACTCAGGCTGGTTACTTGTACCCCGCCGTCATTTGCATGGATAAACTGATTATTCCCTATGTAAATCCCTACATGTGAGATACCTGTTGTATACGTATTTTCGAAAAATACAAGATCTCCAGGTTGCGGGTTACTTACATAATGCGAACGAGCATGCTGACCTGCGGCATTTGTTCGTGCAATGTCATAGCCAGCCTGTTTATATACATAATAGATATAACCACTGCAGTCAAAACCTGAAGGCGATGAGCCACCCCACACGTAAGGTACACCAGTAAATGAATGGGCAATCGATAAAAGCTGGCTGACATTACCACCTGCTGATGAACCACTTCCCGGAGTAACGGTTTGAACAGGCGAAGATGATTCACCCTGTCCTTTTACTTTTAACACCTGACCGATTCTAATTAAATCTGAACTTAAGTTATTAATTTGCTTTAATTCACTTAAAGACATTTTATAAGAAATTGCAATTCTGCCTAATGTGTCTCCACTCTTAACAGAATAAGTGCTATTTCCAGCCGCAGGAGCTGTACTTGTCTGCTGTCCGGAACCGGAAGAACCAGTAGAACTACCGCTAACAGTACCATCGACTTTTAGCTTTTGTCCGGCATATATTAAGTGACCTGACAAATGATTCAGATCCATCAGCTTAGTAACAGTAGTTTTGTGGCTATATGCAATTTTTGATAGGCTGTCACCAGGTTTTACTATGTATGTTCCATTGACAGTACCGGAAGACTCCGTATTTCCTGGTGAAGAATTGCCTGGTGAACTCTCAGTTGGAGTTGAACTCCCACTGCCTTTAGTTTTTAAAGACTGCCCAGGGTAAATTAAATGGCCCTGAATCTTATTTAATGATTTAAGTTCCGATAATGGTGTTCCAGTCTTCAATGCAATCCTGGAAAGTGTATCTCCCGATTTGACTACATAAACAGCAGTTGAGACATTGGTTTGTCCCTGTGATTCATTCGTGTTTGATGGTGGAGCCTCAGCTGCTTCCACATTACCGCTCACTCTGATAACCTGATTTGGATGTATTAATTCTGAAGATAAATGATTCAGTTTCTTTAAATGATTCACAGAAGTATTATATTTGTTAGCAATCTTCCATAATGAATCTCCACTATTCACCTTATGTGTACTTGCGTCTGCTTCAGACTGAAGACCAAAAAATGATGTTATAGCAGCAGATGCAGCAATAGTGTATAATCGTTTCTTCAAAAGACCACTCTCCTACTCTCAATCTGTTATTTTGGCTTCTAATGAATGAACTCAGCCACACTTCTAATTCTTTCTATCATAAGTCAAATGCTCTAAAATAGAATACACTAGGTTGTCTGAATTTTCTAGTATAAAATGCTTTTTTTCAGAATTTTTTAGTTCTTTATAGCTTTTTTAAATAGATACATGACAAAATAACTATATGTCGTACTAATTTCTCAATTAGAGGTGTTGTTAATGAACGTAGGTTCTATTATTAAATATTACCGTACGAAGCGCGGTCTAACGCAAGGAGAACTTGCAGAAGGAATTTGCTCAACTTCTCATTTGAGTAAGATTGAAACGAATATGTATGCCGCAAATGAAGAGACAGTAAATCTGTTACTGAATAAGCTCGACTTGCAGCTTGATGATATAACAGGTGATTTAAAAGAAATTCGTGAAACGCTTGATTCGTTTATGCATGCTATCTTTATGCAGGATCGTGAGTCGATTGAACAATTATATAATGAACTTACCGAAAAAGAAGATTATATCCTGACAAGTGAATATGTGAATATTTATCATTTGTATAAATTGAGGTACCACTTATTCCACTGGAATCATGAAGGCATACAGGAATCTTTAAAGCTAATCCAGAAAATAAAAAACACATTTGATCCTGTCGAAAAGAATATCCTAGTATTTTTCAGAGGCTTTTATTATTCGATGAATGAAAAATACGAAGAAGGATTAAAAACAGTGCACGAGTTTTTAAAGAACCCTCTCCCCATTGGGGGCATGTGGGTAGGAGAAGCAAGTTATATTTTGTCTCACTTGTATACATCCTTGAATCAAAATGAAGCCGCTTTAACTTTCAGTAAAAAAGCATACGATATTTACGTGACTGAATCGAATTTTATACGTCAGGTTCATTCTCAAATGATTTTAAGTATTAGTTATATGCGGTTAAGCCTTTATTCCGAAGCATTGACTGTATATCAATCACTTCTAAGGAATACACGAATGTTTTTTAAAGAATCTCTTTATCCGGGAGTACTTATTAATTATGCGAGATGCTTATACCTGTTAAGAGAATACTCAAAAGCTGAGAGAGCGGCAAATGAAGCCACTGACCTTTTAGAGCCATTCACTTATGAATTTGGAACTTCATTACTCATTTGGCTTGAGAGTAAGGTTAAATTAAAGGATATTGATAAGAAATGGCATTTAAGAATGAGTCTTTTAAAAGAAACGGATACAATTGTTGGAAATAAATACTTTTATCACCATTCAAATTTTCTTGAAAAGTACGAATTTTCCCAATACGAAGGAATTAAATATGCGGTAAAATATTTATATCCCCACCTGCTTAAGTTACAAAGCTTTAGCGATGCACTGGAAGTATTGGAGATGATCATCGACTATTACGAGTCTACAGGCGATGTCGAGAAGCTTAATCATTACTACGGTCAATGGAGAAAATTGATTTCAAGGGAGAGAAAATTACATGACTAAATTTAAAAAAGTATCTATTTCACTATTAGTATCTTTCTCACTAGCTGGTGTTTTAGGCATATCTCATATCGGAAATGATTCAAATACCGTACATTTTGTTGCAAAAGATGAAGTTTTTACCCCCAATGTTGATAGAATTGTAAAACCACCAGCTTAATTACAATTTTTTCTATCTTCATTTTCCCAATAGACTTTTCTCTAAATTTATACTAAAATAAGAATATGAAATGACCCAGCAATACCCTCTCATTTGGCCGTTCTGCTAAGCAGGACGGCACTTTTTTGTACTTTTTTGTATTTTTTTACTACATCCCGGTATTTATTAAAAATAAAATAATATTTTTCTAGTAAAACTTTATCGATATTTGTCACTTATTGAGGAATTTTCCCGAATTCTAATTTCTACCTTATTAGGATTTTTTCACAAAAACAAAAGACCCTTCCGCCATTGTCCGGAAAGGTCAAGAACTCACATTGATTAAAGATGCCATTACTGTGCAGCCTCCTCGACTTTCAACCTGTCAGTCAAAACCATAAACAAGTCGCGATCTCCTTCTGACAAGGCTTTATCTATCAACCTATATAAATTTTGCATTTCAAGCTGATCAATTTCTTTGTTCATATATTGTTCCTCCTCGTCAGCAAGCATTTGTTCAACATAAAACTGAGAAACGGACTTTAAATGATCAACCAGATCTGAGATTTGCAGGAGCTGAAACAATGGAATTCTGAAGATTCTAGTGCCTCTTTGGAATACAAAAATATCTGTAAGGTTTTCAACTTGTTTTGTTTTTAGATTTATTCTGATTTCATTAGATTCAACAGGAATAAAATGATACACTTCCTGATCCTTCATTACTGAAAAATATTGATAGGCAAATACCAGTTTTAATTCATGCCCTTCCTGGAGTGTATAAAAGGGTTTCATCATTTTCACAGTGAGCAGCATATCTCTCCCTCCTATCTATTATTTTTGAATATTCAGTACTTTAACATTATTATCGTATATTTTAATGAAAATAGAAAGTGTTAATGCTTATAATGTATTCAAAAGTGACTAATTATTGAATGAAATCTCTTATAATAATAGTATATAAAAAAGCCAACAAATAAATGTCAGCTTTCGTAAAGTGCTATTTCCTTCTCTACCCAGTGAATACCTTCCTGCTCGATACGGTAATGGATTTTATTATAAAGCTTTGTCTTTTTAGTAAGGGGTCGCGTTCTGCTCAGACCTAGATGAACCGATCGTGGCAATCCGTCATATCCATACATTCTGACAATTAAAAAATACATAAAGTTTGGTCTGATATCTATGGCCAGATCCTTTTCTTTAAGTAAATACATTAGAACAAGAATTCTATCTTCCATTTTTTCGAAGCTTCTCAATAACCGGATTTCTTTTTGTGAAAGACTCTTAAGAAATTGATTTAAAATGATCTCCTGCTCTTCATTTTCAAATCCGACCTGCTTGTCATCTTTACAGTCAGATTTTATCTGCCTTTCAATAAAATCTATTCCCCGATTTGTGACGGTAAAAGCTTTTAATCCTTTTACTTTACCAACTTCTTTCATAAATTCTTTTTTCACGCATTGATTAACAGATAAATGAATATTTTGGGGTTGTCTGATTCCCGCTTTTGCATACGAATCTTTGATCTTTTTGGCGGTAATGATATTCTCATCTTCATTTTTTATCAGATAGAATGCAATACCCAGGCAATAAATCCATTCAATTCGTGTACCAAGCGTTTCAACAAATGTGCGAAGTTCACTATCAATTTTTATTTCAGTGAAGTTTTTATTGAAGACATCCTGTATGTTTTGAGAGGAATTACGATTAATTTTTAAATTTATTTGTAGTAAACGATTTTCCTGGTTTTTTAATTCTTTTAACTGATCCATGATGAAATATAAATGTTCTGCGATTTTTTTCTCGTCCCCATTAATTTCATATTCGATGTCATTATATGACATCATCAATTTACTATCATCTTTACCCACCAAAACACCCCCGACAGATTATATAGTCAAATAGTCTTATTATATTACTTATATAATAGTATATTTTTTCCTAAGGTTCAACTAAAAAGACATTTTTCTATAATATTATACACACTTTAGGAGGTTATTATTTTATTTCATGTATATTTTTTGCGTTTAGATATTTTAAAAGCTTTGTTTTGATTTATTTTCTATCATTTGAAAAGAGGAAACTGAATTCAGTTTCCTCTTTTCATCTAGTGCCATCCATTCGCAATATGTCTTGCGCGGATGACGCCTTCTATTTTCTGCAGCCGTTCCATAATGTCTGCAGCTTCTTCATCGTTCAGCTTGTTATCAATGTCGATCAGCGTATAGGCGAATTCCCCGCGGCTCCGGTTAAGCATGTCTGCAATGTTAAAGTTGCGTTCTGCGAGCAGCTGGGAGAATTGTCCGAGCATGTTCGGGATGTTTCTGTGCATAATCGTCAGGCGGCCTGGTGATGTGAGTGGCAGGCTGACGTTTGGCAGGTTAACAGCGTTTTTGATATTCCCTGTTTCAAGGTAATTTTTCAGCTGTCTTGCTGCCATGACTGCACAGTTTTCTTCAGATTCTGTTGTGGATGCACCGAGGTGCGGTGTTGCGACTACATTGTCCATGCCGAAAATATCATCACTCGGGAAATCAGTGATGTATTTACCGACTGTTCCGTCCTGAAGTGCTGCTTTCAGTGCCGCATGGTCAACGAGTTCACCTCGCGCAAAGTTGATGAAATGGATGCCTTTTTTCATAGATTTAAAGGCTTTTTCATCTATTATGCCTGTTGTTTTCGGACTGAGTGGTACATGGATCGTGATGAAGTCACACTGTGACAGCAGTTCTTCCAGCTGGTGCACACGCTGGACGCTTCTTGAAATCACCCAGGCTACGTCTACTGATACGAAAGGATCGTATGCCATGACTTCCATGTCAAGTGCGAGTGCATCGTTGGCTACGACTGATCCAATGTTACCGAGGCCGATAACACCAAGCTTTTTACCGGCTACTTCATGACCGATAAACGCTTTTTTGTTTGCTTCAACTTTGTCAGAGATTTCAGTTTCCCCTTTTAGAGAATGCGTCCACTGAACGGCACGGAACAGGTTACGTGAGCTAGCGATCAGACAGGATATCACAAGCTCTTTTACCGCATTGGCATTGGCACCTGGCGTGTTAAAGACGACGACACCCTGTTCTGAACACTGTTCGATCGGGATGTTGTTCGTGCCGGCACCTGCTCTGGCGATGGCCTGGACTGAGTTCGGGATCGGCTGCTCGTGAAGCTTGTGGCTTCTGAGTAAAATCGCATCCGGTTCGTTGCTTTCGTTGATTTTATACTGTTCGTCTAACAACTGTAGTCCTGCATCGGCAATTTTGTTATAAGTCTGAATCTGATATGTCAACGTAGAGAACCTCCTGGAATATAAAAAGATTGTAATGGAATGCTGCCGGTCTGCGCTCCAGGCGGAAGCTTTCCGCGGCCGGGCGGTGAGCCCCTCCGGCTTCGCCGTAAGGTCTCATCTGTCCCTTTTCCGCCGCTGGAGTCCCCGCCTTCCGCGCAGCCCGTCAGCTGATGGATTTTAAATACATTGCAGCTTCTTACTATTTATATAGAAGAAAGTCGAATTTAGATAGTGAAAACTTCATTACTTATAGCTTCACAGTATCCTACTTCACATTCTCCTCAAACTCCCGCATCGCACTGCACAGCCGCTCAACATCCTCAATCGGCATCGCATTATACATACTCGCCCGCATACCGCCTACTGAGCGGTGACCTTTTAACTCGACCAGTTGCTTAGAAGCTGCAAATTCAATAAATGCTTGATCCGTTTCTTCACTATCTGTTTTAAAAGGAATGTTCATCAGTGAACGGTCTTCCTTTTTCACCGGCGAATAAAACAAGTTTGATAGATCAATGGCTTCATATAAGAGTGAAGCTTTTTCACGGTTGCGCTTCTCGATTTCTTTTACACCGCCAAGTGAATCAATCCACTCGAGCATCAGACCGATCATATAAATACCAAATGTCGGTGGTGTGTTATAAAGCGAATCTGCCTTTTCATGCGTTTTGTAATCAAGCATGGTCGGCAGGTTGTCAGGTGCGTGTCCGATCAGGTCGTCACGGATAATCACAACGGTGACACCGGATGGTCCCAGGTTTTTCTGGGCACCTGCATAGATCACGCCGTAATCACTGACGTTGATTTCTTCTGAAAGGATCCCGGAAGACCAGTCATTAATGATTGGCGCATCTGTTTTTGGGAGCGTCGTAAATCGTGTTCCTTCTATTGTATTGTTACCTGTGATGTGTACGTAGGATAAGTTTTCTCTATGTGTAATCTGAGAGAAATCCGGAATATTTCTAAACTGGGTCTCTTCGGATGTTGCTGCGACGGTCGTTTGTCCGACCTTTTTAGCCTCTTCCAGTGCTTTTTGGGACCATGAGCCTGTAATAATGTAGGCCGCTTCGTGATCTTTTTGTAACAAATTTAACGGGATCATGCTGAATTGTAACGAAGCACCCCCCTGTAAAAATAAAATTTTATAGTTTTCAGGGATATTCATGACTTTCTTCAAAAGGTGTTTTGTGTTCTCTAAAATGCCTTCGAAGGCTTTCGATCGGTGACTCATCTCCATAACCGACATGCCAGCCTGATTTGTATCGACGAGTTCAGATTGCGCTCGCATCAGTACTTCGAGTGGCATTGCTGAAGGTCCCGCCGAAAAGTTAACGACTCGATCCATCAATATTCTACTCCTCTCTTACACTTTAAATCATTAAACTATCCTTTCCAATAATGTAGTATAGTATAGTCCTCACGTGCACACATGTCAACGCTGTATAGACAAATTAGCATGTAATGTAATTGTTATCTCTCTCTAATGGTTTTGTTATTGCTGTGAAATGTATGCGTGTTATGCTAGGTCCTGTTAGTGAAAAGGAGGTAATTCAATCATGAAAAAACAAATCGTTGCACTAACCGCAATCGCAGCATTGTCTACAGGCGCAGCAGCGTCAGCATCAGCAGCAGATTACTCAGTCAAAAAAGGTGACACTCTTTGGAGCATCTCTCAAAATAATAATGTAACAGTAGAACAGATTCAGAAGTGGAATAATCTTTCTTCTACTTTAATTTTCCCGGAACAAACACTTAAGGTATCTGGTGAAGCAGAAGCTACAACTTCAAACGACACTTATACAGTAGTGAAAGGCGACACACTTTATAAGATCGCAACTGAACACGGAATTTCTGTAGGTGAACTTATGAGCTGGAATGGCCTTTCAAGTGACCTAATTTTCCCTGGACAGGAATTCTCAGTAGTTGGACAGGCAGCGGCACCTGCTCAAGCAGCAGCGCCAGCGCAAGAACAGCCAGCTGAAGAAACAGCTCAGGACTCAGGTCAAACTCAGTCAACTGAAGGTGTAGAAGGAACTGGTGGCGAAGCACCATCATCTGAAGCAGCTCAGGAAATGACAGTTACAGCTACAGCATACACTGCATATTGCACAGGCTGCTCTGGTATCACAGCAACAGGAATTGACCTGCGCTCAAATCCTAACCAGAAAGTAATCGCAGTAGACCCTAACGTTATCCCGCTTGGTTCACGTGTATGGGTTGAAGGTTATGGCGAAGCGATCGCTGGAGACACTGGCGGCGCAATCAAAGGGAGTAAAATCGATCTATTTATCCCTTCTCAACAAGACGCACTTAACTATGGCGTTCAAACAGTAGATATTAAAATCCTAGACTAATAGGTTAACCATATATAAAGCCACTGTTCAGCTGAACAGTGGCTTTATTTTTTATTGCAACAGCCCGAAGCTTTTATCCACTTCTACCTCTAGATACTCCCTATTCGTATTAATTCCAATTTTATAAACATTGGCGTCCTCTTTAATCAATTCAACGTTCGTCACATTGTTAAATGCATTTTTCCGGTAAACAGATTCTACATAATTAAGTGATTCATTTGTTGACAGGTTAAGAATATCAGAATCTTTTTCAAAATATTCTTTGTCGTATTGGTTAACCTTCCATTTGTCATTATCTTTTACAATACCGAGAGTATACTTTGTAATTGGGGTAAGCGGGTTCCCTGGTTCAACATACTCTATCATCACTTTATTGTTAGTATTCTCCAGAACCTTGTAGTTAATCTTATGCCCCAGTGCTGCATCATATACAATACTGTCACAGTTTCTGCAATGTTCATCATAATTCTTTTCAACATCAGGCTCTAAGCCTGATGTTACATGCTTAAGCATTTCTTCTTTAAAGTCTTTAAAAGGAACACGCTCTTCTGAGATATCATTTAACTCTAAATAATAATAAAATGTATTTTGCATTTCTTTGACAACACCTCTGACTAATACAAAAGCTTTTTCATTCTCTATCTCATGATTCTGATAAAACCGATCCGTAAAAGTTGCCATTTGATACCTCGGAACTTTTTGATCAGGAGAAAAAGTTGTATCAGATGTACCATTCGTTATTCCTGTGTTTACTAATGCTTTTACATAGGGGGCAGCCCAATGACCCTCACCTACGTCATCGAATCCTGTTTCATTGTCACTAAGTTCATAAGGAATATCAAATGCAGTTACAATTATTTTTGCTGCCTCTGCTCTTGTTAATACGTTATTCGATTTATACGTCCCACCTGGATAGCCATTCACAATGTTCAGCTCAGATGCCAATGTAATATAGTCATGTCCCCAAAAAGTCTCTTTTACATCTGAATACTTGCTCAGTTCCTGTGTAGCTTCAGGATAGCCAAGTGCTGTAGTAAGCATTTTTGCAGCCTGAGCTCTGCTTACGAAATCAAAGGGTCTGATTTCTACTTTTCCCGTGTCTTCATCCGTTGCATAACCTGAAAAAATGTCCTCATGATATGTACGTTCAAGAATTTCAAAATTAGGATCATTTTCTTTTACATCTTTGAAAGGGTTGCTTGCTTCCGACGTGTACGCAATACCTGTTGATAACACCATAGTTCCTGCAATAGCTACTAATCTTTTACCAAATTTATTCATCAAATTCCCCCTTTTTAAACATTATATCCATATTTTATGAAGATTAGTATAATAATTTAAAAAATTCGTAATCTTTTTGTAATATATATGTATAAAATTAGATTTTTTTAGTTAATCCACTTTATGTTTGAATTGTAATCGAAATAGGATATTTAGGGATTAACATAAAAACCCCTGTTACGGTTTCATAACAGGGGTTTTCCATATTTAATCAAACATATATTTATTCTTTTATTTCGATTAATTCTACTGGGAAGTAACCAGTAGCAGGAGGGACAGATTTAACTAATCCAATTCCAGGAGCAAAATAATCTGTATATCCATTACTTTTTTGAACTTTAACTACATTTGAAAAAGTCCCGGCAGAAGTCCTGACAGTGCTATTTAAATCTGTGATCTCCATTTTAACTGCATTTTCATCAATCCATTTGTGACCCACTTTAATTGGATAACCAAGCGTAAAATTAAAGACCAGTTGCGGTCTTGAAAAAACGACACCGTTTTGTGTTTCTACAAATGACTCTTCTTTGGAGATCATTACTTCTCCTGCATGATTATAAACTGTTTTTAACCATAACTGATCACGAGAATGGGAAAACACAATTTTGTCATCGCCTGATTTGTAAACTAATTGTTTTGTAAGTTCAGGCAAGTAACTGATATTTGAAGCTTTATTTTTAAATTGGTCATCTAACAGGCGTGCCATAAATACTGCGAAGTGTTGCCTCGACAAGGAGTCATTCGGTTTGAATTCACTATCTTCGTGCCCAATCGTAATGTTAGCAGTAGCCAATCTATTTACATAATGATTTGCCCAATGAACCATGTTTACATCAATAAATGAAATACCCTGATTCTCAATTAAATCATAGCCTTCAACCATTATTTTAGCCATTTCTGCCCTGGTAAGTGACCCTGTTGGATTAAAATACAGTGAGCCGTCATACGATTCAATACCATTAATGAAGCCTAGTTCCACAGCTTTAGCCACTTTTTTATAACCATAATCCCCAGGCTTCATATCAGTGAAGCCAGGATCAGGAGCAGAAAAATCGGCAATATTCATTTCACGCAAAATCATTTCTACTGCATGTACGCGCTGAATATGATCTTTCGGCCTAAAAGTCCCATCAGTATGCCCTTGAATAATCTCAAGTTCTGTTAAGTAATTTATTTCTTTTTGAAATAAAGACACATCTTTAAATTCTGCTTCTGCAATTGAGGGAATAGTTAGAAACAAAACAAAAGGAAGAAATGTAAAAATAATTTTTTTCATCAAAGACCTCCAATTTAAGTTCTATAGCAACTCTAACATATTTAACGGTCATTTTTGAGTGAATTAAATATTCTGATGGGATTAAGATTCTTTCCCTATCTTACAGATAAATAAAAAAGCCCCTATATGATGCCTGAAGTTGATTCAGACATCATATATAGGCAGTACAAAATTATAATTTATACGTGGCTATTGATTAATTTCTCAAACCCAATCTCTTTTAAAGCAGATTTCAATGTTGCGTATGATGGAATATCTGAAAAATTAAGACCTAACTGTACAATTGTCTGGGCCATTTCAGGTGAGATGCCTGAAATTTTTGGCTTTACTCCAATTAGTTTTAATGAATCGATCACCTGGAACAGCTTATGCGCAACAAATGTATCAACCATCGCCACACCGGACAGGTCAATCACGAACTCACTCACATTCAGCTCGAGGCACTTAGTCAGTGATTCTTCCATAATCAGCTTCGCACGATGGGTATCAATTGTCCCTACAAGCGGCAATACAGCGACTCCGGCATCAATCGGAACAACAGGTACTGACATTTCAAGCATCTGCTCCTGGGATGCCTGAAGCGACTTTGTCTGGACCTCTACAAATGGCAGGCAGAAATAATATACGACATCATCAACAGTGCGGTCGAGTACCGATAGAACTTCATATAATTCAGACAGTGAATAATCGTATGTAATTGCTGTTTCTTTGATAATATCGCCGATCGCTGCACGGTATTCAGGAACTTCTTTTAACATGGAATCAAGCGAGATACCCATTTCTGCGCATGCCTGTCCGGTTTTTGTTCCCCAGTTTTCAATCCGGCTTTCACGCTCATCTTTTGACAACGATAACGCTTCACCGTATAGCGTAACAAGCTCAATACGGAATTCCAGGAGATTATCTGAAAAGGCTTCAAGTCTTTCGTAGCGTTTATTCTGTTTTTCGGTAATGGATTTTGCCAGATCAATTCTATGATCTAAAATGGTTTCGGTTAAATTGTTTAAGGTTGGTTGAAGATGTGTGTCAGCCATTGCGGACCCCTTTCTGACAGTAAAAATATTCATAAATCAACTTTTAATAGGTTAGCTTAAAAATTATACCCTTTTTTTAAAAAGATAAACATATTTCGGAATGTTTTTTTACTGTAACAGATTCAGCAGGGATTTTGTCGTTTTTTGTCTTTATATATTATTTATGTAACAAGGTGATTAAGAAATGATGATTTTATTGATTGAGGGTATTTGAGGGCGTAAGATGTTGTCAAAGGGAGGCGAAACCTGATGCAAAAAGAAATTCTTTTCGAGTCTGATGAACAGCATTTCTACATACAGTCAATGCAGCCTTCAAATGTTCGAAATGTAAGTATAACAGGCACAGTTCCAGGTTCAAGAATTGGCTTTAGTATTGATGAAAAAAAATGTAAACCACTTCAATAGCTTTTGACATCATAGAGATTTACAGGAGGTGTGATTCGGTGAAGCTCCATAATCTGGCCAGCGCATTAATCGCTATTTTACTTATTTCTTATATCGGGCTGAAGGTTTTCACTGACATGTTCCAGACATCTTTCAACGAATCATTTTTGATTGAATTTGTGATGATTGTTGGGATGATCGGCTTCGCAACCTATTTAAGCTGGAAGTCACAAGAGAAAGAACATTATTAATAGAAGAAACAGAGGCTGCAGTTCAACATGAACTGCAGATTTTTTATGTGGTATGAAGCGGCAGGTCATGCAGCTTCCTCGGTAAAAGAACAATCGGAATTTCCTTTATCTCATCTCCATAAATCCCCGTCATCTGCTCATCCAGTTCACTGAAGAGCTTTTCAAACCATTCCTGCACCTTTTCATCTGCAAATACCTGATCAACAAAAAATTCAATGGATGATGTATTATTTTTTCGCTGAAACAGTTCAATGTCAGAGATCGACTCATACAGACCGAGTGCTTTCAGACGCTTTGTATAAAATTTCAGCACAACGCCATCAATCTGATTTTCCTTCATTTTCTGCGAATCACCCTCGTATTTTACAACGGCGATATCCTTTTCAAATTCAGGATTACCCTCTCTTTCGACCAAATAATCCGGCAACGCAAATACGGCCTCTGTCACATCCTGATCTTTATAAAACTGGTGGTCATCCACCGTCAATTTGTTGTCACGAAGCCTTTTACAGATTTCCATAAATAGGACTTTTCCCATTGGGTCGAGCAACATCATAACCTCTCCCCTTTCATTAAATGTTTCTTGTACTATGACCGCTTTTACTATTTTCTAAACACTGTATAGAGAAATGGTATTTTGAGCATGCTTTTAAAGGGGTGTTTTCACTAAAAAGTGCAGCATTTAAAAATATATTCTCAATAAAGAACAAAAGTGTTGTTTTAATCCGATAAAAGAACTATAATTATCATACAAAGAGAGATAAAACTTTAGGAGGCGGTAAAATGGGTCAGGAAACATATCAGTTGAGTGTTCGTTATAAAGATTTTGAATACGCAGTATCAGGTGACCGGTCATTTGTGGATGAGCATGAAAAAGTGGTGCAGTCCTACCTCTCAAAAATGATGAAAGAGGATTTAAAGCCAGCCGCAGGAAGACGGGGGAAGATTTCTAACACATTTGAAGTTGAGAAGAGCACTCCTGAAGCGCCTAAACCTCTGTCTCCGTCTAATGCTGGCGAAAAACCGGATATTCAAAAGTTTCTTGAAAAGCTCCCCCTCAATTCAGAGTGGCAATTTACTCTCGCCATGGCCTACTACCTGTCAAACTTTAAACAGCAGCCCTCCTTCACTGCAAAAATGGTGCGTAAACAATTCCGTGAAGCGCGCCATAGTGTCCCTAACAACATTCACCTTAGCGTGCATACTTGTGTAAAGAAAGGTTATCTGCAGGAAGCAGGACAGCAGGATCTTCAGAAAATATACGAAGTTACTGAATCAGGTTTTGCTTATCTCGATACTTTACTCTCAAGTACATCAGGTGAATCGCCCCCAATTGATACTCAACCTGATGAAATAGAGCTGGGTGAATTCAACTTTGAGAACAATCCTGACCCGCGCATGCTCGAGCGTGTAGAAGATCAGGCACTAAGTATTCTTTACATTTATATGAAGGAATTTGATCAGGCACATATGTCTGCAAAAGAAGTGTATGATGTGCTGAAAAAGTATTTTGCTACTGAATATTCGTCTAAAGCAATCCAGATCGCACTCAGCCGCTCACGACCACTCGTCGAAAAAATCAAACATGAAGGTCAGATGCATTATCAACTGACTGGTAAAGGGATTGATCATATGGAGACTCTGCTTGGGAATCAGGTTTAGGCATGTGTTGATATAACAGTAAAGTTGCTACTACGCATTAGTCAGGGTTGATTGAACGCAACACACTTACGATTGTGAACCCTGATAATCTAAGGCATCAAAACGTAAAAAGAGCTCCACTCAGGGAAGCTCTTTTTACGTTGCATCAGATGTATTTAATTGTGAAGCAAGCCACTGCACCATTTGTTCTGCTGTCAGCTCTTCTTTTTCACCTTTTGTGTGTGCTTCTTTTAGAATAGTTGATAGATGATTGCTTGTTAATTGTTCCATTGCCATAATAATCGCTCCGATATGTGTTTTTTTGTATATTACCTTCTTTCTCTCCACACTAAACCTGACCAGATGATTCGTTCTTCATTCGGCAGGTAGGGTTGATTTTGTTGAACAGACGGCCGGGAGTAGTTAAATGCATAGCTCAAGACGCTGCTTAATGAGCGCTGACAATAGGCTTCGTCGTGTGGGAAGGTAAAAATGATTGTACGGGTTTTAATATTGCATGAGATGTTAATGTTAAAGGACGATTTTCCGCGAAGTGTGATCGTGAAGTTGGTTAGATGTGGTGCAGATTGTTGCTCGTAAAACTCACATGATTCAATAAAGACTTTTCGTTCGCTGTAAAACAGTTGATACAGCTGTCTGAAAAAGTTGTAATGCGGAAGCCGCTCGAAATCCTGTACGGTTTCATATACATAGAAATCGTTTAAAATTTTGTTCAGGTTTTTCGGCAGCTTTTCAAATCGAAATGTGTAATTGTTCATAAAATCCTCCAAAATTCATGATGGCAGCTTCTACAAAGGCACTCCGACGCTATGCGGGAGCTGAGATTTTATGAAATGACCGTTTCTCTCTATACTTGCTTTTCTGTTATTAAAAATTGTTCTTCTACCCATTTTAAAAAGTCAATTTCCTCCGGCTTCAATGCTCTGGACAGTTTTTCCTCAAATTCAATACTCGTTTCACGCACCCAATTATGAAAAGAATCCATTCCCATATCCTCCATTTATCAGAAAATTACTAATTTATTGTATTTTATAATTTCTTATTATACTAGATAATACACGATATGTTAATCAAAATTAATTAACATATCGTGTATTATTATTTTTAAACCTTCAGAGACCGATATTGTAAAAGTATTCGGAAATGAAGAAGGTGAATACAATGTCAGTTGCACATATGCTGAAGTACTATCGTGAAGAGATTGTAGAGATTAGTCAAAAAGATGCTGCCTATCAATTAAATATCCTTCCCTCCACACTATCTAATTATGAAAACGGTATTCGTCAGCTTCCGATCGATATTCTCCGTAAAATGAAAGACATATACAAAATCGATAATGATACTTTTATGGCACTTGTATTATATGAAACAACTGATAAAGAAGTAATAAAAGAAGCAAAATATGAAATTACCCAAAAAGTATTGAAAGCTGAGGATCAGCAGTTAGTAGACTTTTTAAGGGAAAATCCTTTATTGCTTAATGAAATACGTACGCTGTCCCAAATGCCCGTTAACAGGCAAAAAAATAGTGTCGATTTATTTATCAGCCTGATGAAGGTCGCAAAAACGCATATCAAGTAAACTGTTGTCATGTAAGTGGCAGCAGTTTTTTTATCGAAGGCAGTTCATCGATGTAAAATTTAACAAGGAACAATTAATTTCAAATAACTTCAAGCAGTGACAAGATCAGTGTTTTTCTTTACAATAGAGAAAGCGATGACTTTTCGGGAGGTTTAAGGATGCGGTTTGGTTTACGCGAGGGACTAAAAGCCCCCGTCAGAATGATAGATTTTGTATCAGATAGCTCCACTGATCTACATATTAAACGTTATATTACCGCTGCTTTTATTGCAGGATTATTTTTATACGGCTTTGGCGCCCTAATTGGGATGGGCACTCAGGAGTGGGCCGGGAATTTTGTCACTTTTTACGGACTAGAATATGATTTGCAAAGATTTTATTTCCTCTTGGGCAGTCTGGCTCAGGGATTTTTGTATGTATTGATCATTTTACTGTTACCAGCGGTCTTTAACTGGTTAATCGCAAAACAGGTTACATTCAAACAAGCGCTCGCCTTATCTTTTTTCCCAGTGGTGATTCTTTTACTTGAACGGTTAAGCTTTATTGCTTTAATCGTATGGCAGGGCATCGACTGGTATTCTTCACCATTCGCCTGGGGTGTAATTGGACAATTATTTATTGATCACGCATGGATTATCTATTTTCTGGGAACCATTTCACTTTTTAAATTCTGGGTCATTTACTGGCAGTTCATGACACTGCGTAAATTGACGAATTTGAGAAGATGGGCTGCTTTTCTCATTATCTTAATTTTCAACATTTTGTTCTGGAGCGCAACAGCTACACTCGAGTGGCTTCCGTTCTATCAATATTTATTTTTATAAGGGAGGCTGGCAATTGTGAGTAATGGGAGTAAATGGCTGATCAGCGTTCTCGCAGTAATTTTTGTCGGCGTGAACCTTTTCTTCATTAAACATGACTTACTGCTCGTGGACAGAACGTCAATTGTACACGACCAGAAAACGACTCAAAATGAAACGGTAGAAGAAATAATGGTTAAAAATGGTGTTGTGCAAACTGCACTTGAAGAAAAAGTGTATTTTTCCGAGCAGCTTGGCATGTTCACACAGTTTTTAGTTGAAGAAGGCGATCAGGTTTCTCCCGGGACACCACTGTATGAGTATACAGTGACAGACCTTGAAGAACAGCGCCTTGTATTCGAATCAGAAATACAACAGCTTGATGGGGAGATTGATGCAGTAGAATCATACATAACAGAACTGGAGTCCATTGAACGCCAAATCGCTTCATCTACTTCGTCATCATCAGCAAGCGCAAGTCCATCAAGCTCTATAAATGATGAACAACTGCTCATTACTGTGGAACTTGAAGTTGGTATTGACGTATCAGATGCGACCGTTGCTCAGACACGTTCACTGATCAACCAGCAGATTGGTGAGCAGGAAGCAGACATTGAGCGCCTCGAAGCTGAGCGTGAAAAGTATGTAAGTCTTGCTGACGGATTACTGAATAGCCCTGTTGTTACAGTGGCGAGTGAATATGAAGGGCAGATTGCAAGTCTTGCTGAAGACATCAGTCACCCGCTGATGACCATCTACACTGATACACTGGCTTCTCACGCTAAGCTGACTGATGAAGAGGCAAAGCTGGTACTTGAAGGTATGCAGACACGCGTCACCTCACCTGTTGCAGCATCAATTGGTGATGGAACTGTGTCATCTAACCCTCTTATTCCTGAACAGGAGCCTCAGCTCAATGACAAAAGTCAGTATCCCGTTGATATTGATTTACTTACAGCTGCTGAAGACTGGTTTGTCGGACAGCATGTTGTAAATGAAATCATACTGGATACAGCAGCAAATGCTGTGACAATGCCCGTAATCGGACTGAACAACTCGACAGTTTATGTAATGAATGAGCTTGGACTCGTTGAACCGCGAATGGTTGAACTCGGTATACTGGACGGCGACCGTCAGCAGATTATAAGTGAACTGGAAGCCGGCGAATGGGTAGTCGTTGATCCGGAACAGGTTGAACGAAACAACATGCCTTATATTACCCCAATGAAATTTAACCGCCTGACATTTGATAACTTAGGTTATACAGATGAACGGAACAATTGGAAATATGTGCTGTTAGGTGCATTGCCGAATTGATTTTGTGGAAGCCTCGCTGATGCGGGGCTTTTTTTGGTGGTTGGTGGCGGGGGGCCAGGGCGACGGGTCAAGGCGGGGTGGGCGAGGCGTTGGGGGTGGTGACGCGTCCGGGCGAGGCTTAATTAAGTCACCTTTTGGGATTTATCTATCACCTTTGCGCTTAATTCGCATAACCTTTTTGCTTTTTCAACCTTGATGGTTGCAGGAGCTGATTATTTGGATCACCTTTATCATTTTATCTATCACCTTTTCTCTGTTTTCGATCACTTTTTACTTTTTTCCACCCAGCCCCTCTTCATGTCCCTGGGAAATCATCGTCACTCTGCTTCTGGCGTTTCTTTACTATCCAGCCTTTTCCGGTAATATCTTGTTCCTTTAGTCAATCCGGTTTTGTGTAAATCCGCTTTTCTTGCCACTCTATTCATGGCCTGTGTGGATAGGTCTCCAAGGAATTTTCTTAACTCTTTATTTCTGATCCCCTCACCCATTAACAAAAACGCTTCTTCAAGTGCAGATTCAACTATTTGAAATCCGCTGAACGAACAATTTGTACAGGTCCATTTCATACTTCGTTGGACGATTGCAAACTGCTCGCAAGATGGGCAGCACATCCCTGTGAGTAAAGTCTTTATACTGAAGCCAAAACGTCCGAACCAATCGACTGCAAGTTCTTCATGGGCAGCAGCCATCAGCTCGGCAATGACCCTGATTTGTTTAGAAGCGTATTTTTTCGAAGATAAATGATCTAATTCCTGATAGACTGCATAAGGGATCGAAGATGATGGATGAACATTTTCAAGCAACTCCGGTGATTCTGCTTTCAGGATTGATCGCGGGTTGCTCATGATAATCAGCGGGACAATTGGCATTTTCAAATTAAAATTCCGCCTGATCCATTTTTCAAGATGATCTTTTTGCAGTTTAACCTGAGTATGAAAGCTTTTCTGAGCAGAGGTTTGATCATTGATTGTTTTTAATACCTGATCATACGATGATCTGATTTCAATTGTTCCAGCTAAATTTTTTACTTCGAGAATAAAGATTGCTTTACTAAATATCAGCATCGTATCAATCTGAAAATAGAAATCCCCATTTTTCAAACGGATGTTGTAAAGCACCAGTGGCGCAGGATCCAGGTGCGGAATGTAATAATCAGAACTTTTTTCACCCTGAAAGCCTGCGATCTGCTTGTACAATTCCTCCTCAACCAGCTGCTTTTTCGGATGGAAATCGGGCATTCTGCGCGCTATGCATTGTAAAGTTTTAATATAAAGAGGCATTTCTCGTTTTTTAATGATCATGGTTTCAGCTCTTTTCTTTTGGTTTTTGTTGGAATGCCGGGAGCGGAATGTGCCTTGCCGTTGTGCTGGTTAATTCGATCACCTTTTGTCGTATATCGATCACCTCCCACGTTTATTACGACACCTTTTTGTTTTTTCTCCTTCTGGAGCCCGAGCACACGGTTTTTAAGGCAGCTCCGGCGATATATCTATCACCTTTTCGCTTTTTTCCATCACCTTTTCTTTTTTTCGCAGCCAGCACCCAGCACCCACGCACCCGCTTCTTCACCCCACCAAACCCTTTTCACCCTCCCCCTTCGTTTTTTAGCAAAAGTACGGTATAATAAAAGATACGTTTTTTTTCGAAAAGGTGGAGATGGTGAATGCAAACGCAATTGCTTGCAGATGGAATGGAGCGGCTTGAGCAGCGGATGTTCAGGCAGTTTTCGCCTGCTGATCAGGCTGATGAACGTCTTGTGCAGAAAGGATTGTTTTTATATAGGCAGGGCACGGTGTATGAGATGGGGTTTGATGCGAATAATCAGATGCTGAGGGCGAAAGTCCGTGATGTGCATGGTGTGAGCGTGCGTATTTCACTGAATCCGGATAAGGGAAGCAGCTGCAGCTGTCCTGAAGAGCCGTGGTGCCGCCACCGGATGGCTGCGTTTTTTAAGTTTTATCAGCAGAATGCGAGTGTGAGTCAGTGGATTCAGACGTGGCGTAATCAGAAGCAGGATGCCTCTGTCCGGGCACAAAAATCTCCTGAAGCATGGCGCAGAATGGCTGAGACGACTGCTGCTTTAATGCCGCTTGAGAAGATTCAGGAAGATTCTTATTTGATGGAGCATTATATTCAAGCGGGCTATCGTAAGTTTCAGGAGCATGCACCGGTTGAGAAGGAATGGGCTCCTTTATATATGCTGTATGTTTCGTTTTATTATTATCATTATCTGGCTGATAAAGTGGATCAGGATTCTGCGGATATTACGCGTGGGCTTGAGACGGTCATGGAGGCGATGCAGAAGGCTTTGTATGATCTGACTGTGTATGCGCATCCGTTTTCGTTTGATCCGTTTTTCAAGGAGCTTAAGGCCGATACGTCGGTACTGCTTGAGAGAAAGGATCCGCTCAGCTTTTCAGTATACGGCATGATGTGGTTTCAGCTGTTTACAAAGCGCCGCGACCGTGAGCTTGAGGCTGAACGTTTAGCTAAAATAGACCAGTCGGATGAAACGCAGCTGGCTCAGACGATTTTTGCGCTGCTCAGACAGGATGATGATTTTGAGGAGCAGTTTGCGGCATCTTCAGAGCTTGCCGTACCTCATGCAGTGCAGTGGCTTGAGTGGCTGCTGCGTGAGGATGAGATTGACCGCTCAGTCAGGGTTTTAAAAGCGATGCAGAAAAAGCTGGATCTTTATTTAGCACGCATGGAGAATCATTCGGATAGACGGTCTTTTGCGCTGTGGCTGATTCATAAAATTGAGGGTGAGCAGCTGAGACTGCATGTGCCTGATGTGACAATTAAATTGTATGAGAAGCTGCTGCCATACAGCGCGCGGCACTTGGGTGCTGTGATGCTTGATGCGGGGAAATATAAAGAATGGGTAGAGCTGGTTCACTGGATTGACTTTACGCCTGAGGAGCTTGAAGCTGCAGGTTTGAAAAAGCTGATGGAGCGTAAGCCTGAGTTTGCTGCCCCCCTTTTACATCAATGGGTGGAGAGTCTGATTCAGAAAAGGCAGCGTGAGACGTATAAAAAAGCTGTCCGCTATTTGAAAAAGCTGAAGAAAATTTACCAGGGCTTAAATGAAGAGCCGCGTTTCGAATTATATCTGGAGCAGCTGATCGACCGTTACAGACGGCTGCGTGCGTTTAGAGAAGAGTGTGAGAGGGGGAAATTGATTCATGGAAAAGATTGATGTGCTGCCGCTTTCTGACGGTTATTTCTCGATCAGGGTTATAAATGAAGACGGTGAAATGATTGACCCTGTACGCTGGCAGTACAACCTGCTTTTATGGCATAAGGAATCATTTCATGGCACTTCCCTTCCAAACCTTAGCGGCATTCCGGCTGACAGCATTGCGCTTGACAGCTGGGCAGTGCTGACATTGTTTGCGCAGCCTGAGTTCCATGGCCGTGTGAGCTATGAATTGTCTGAGCAGGGTGATTTTATGTATGATGCCGCTCCCCTTTTATACGAATGGATTACTGAAGGAAAGTGGCTTGCTGAGTGGAATCATGAGGCTGAAGGTGAGACATTTGAAATGAAGCTTGGGAATGAATTCTGGAGCGAGTGGGCGGATATGTCCTACAGCGGAGAGGCGGCGGATGCGGATCAGAAAAAGTTTTTGAATGAGTGGTATGAGCATGCAATTACGTCATTTTTTGATCACCATCCGAGAAGCTCTAACCTTGCAGAGCGTCTTTTTAACAAAGGGCACGTGCTGACGGCTGAGGATCTGGCTGCTTATTTTGATGAAAAGAAGTGGCAGATGTGGGTTGAGCAGAAGGACCTTGAGCTGCCTTACCGCTTTGGACTGCGCCTTGAAGAGCCGGAATCTGAAGAACAACCATGGCGGATGCAGCCGTTTCTGCGTGACAGCAGGCGTGCTGACTGGACGTATGACCTGGATTTATCAAAGCCGTTATCCACTTCCCTTCCTAAAAGGTGGCTGGATGAAGAGGCTGCGATTTCCCAGGAGCTTGATCGCTGGGTGAAGCTGCTTCCCTATTTAAAAGAAGACGATAAGTGGCAGCTTGAAATGGCTGAAGAGCGCGCTTGGCTCTTTTTAACAGAGGGCAGTGAAAAGCTTCTTGCACTTGATGTAGAGATCCTGCTTCCTGCATGGTGGCGTTCGATTCAGAAGTCGAATGTGGCGCTGAAAGCTTCTGTTAAAGGTGATCACAGCTATCGTCCGTCGTTTGTCGGCCTTGATTCACTGGTTGATTATGACTGGAAAATTTCCGTTAACGGACAGGAGCTGTCAGATGATGAATTTCAGTCGCTTGTAGAGGAAAAACGCCGTTTTGTTCAGTTAAATGGTGAATGGGTAGCGCTTGATCCTGCGATGATCGCGCGGATTCAGCAGGCGATGCAGGCTGCGAAAAAGAATGGCATCAGTATGCAGGATCTGCTTGATGATCATTTAAATGAAGAAGAGGATGACAGTGCGGATGATCTGCGGATTCAGTTTGAGCTGAACCGCTCGATGAAGTCGATGATGGAAAAGCTTAATGACACAGGAAAAATCCCGCTCCTCCCTACCCCTGATACGCTTCAGGGTGAACTGAGACCGTATCAGCAGCAGGGATATAGCTGGATGAGTTTTCTGCGTGCCAACCGTTTTGGCGCATGTCTGGCAGATGATATGGGACTTGGCAAAACAATTCAGCTGATCAGTTACATGCAGCATGTCAAACAGACTGAATCACCTGAGCAGCCATTCCTGATTATTAGTCCAACCTCTGTTCTTGGGAACTGGCAGCGTGAAATTGAACGCTTCGCACCGGAGCTTGAAGTGCAGCTTCATTACGGACCGGTGCGTGCAAAGGGTGAGGATTTCGCGGCATCTATCGCCAAAGCGGACGTCGTGCTCACCTCTTACGGCCTCTGCCACGCTGATCAGGAGGAACTGTCAGCTGTACAATGGGCGGCAGTTGCGCTGGATGAGGCACAGAATATTAAAAACCCGTTCACAAAACAGTCGAGGGCGATCCGCAGCCTGAATGGGCAGCACCATCTTGCCCTGACCGGTACGCCAATGGAAAACAGACTGTCTGAGCTATGGGCGATATTTGATTTTATTAATCACGGCTACCTTGGCTCACTTGGTGCATTTAGAAAAGACTTCATTGCACCGATTGAACGTGATGGATCACAGGAGCTCACATTGAAGCTGCAGAAACGGATTCGTCCATTCCTGCTGCGCCGGACAAAGGTGGACCCTGCAGTTGGACTGAACCTCCCTTCTAAAATTGAACAGAAGGAATTCTGTCCGTTAACATCTGAGCAGGCGTCTCTTTATGAGCAGCTCGTTCAGGATACGCTTGAAAAGATCCCGCAGCTCTCAGGCATTGAGCGTAAAGGGATGGTCCTTCAAATGCTGAACAAGCTGAAGCAGCTATGTGACCACCCTGCCCTTTATCTGCAGGAAGAGTCACCTGCTGACATTGTCGCACGCTCTGAAAAGATGGATAAGCTGATGGATCTTGTGGAGCAAATATTAGAAGCCCGTGAAGGCACGATTATTTTTACGCAGTATATTTCAATGGGCCGCATGATTCAGGATGTGCTGCAGAAACAATACGGCTTTAAAGTGCCTTTCCTGAATGGTTCAACACCAAAGGCAACGCGCGATCAGCTGGTTGAGCAATTTCAGGCAGGCGAATTCCCTGTATTCATTTTAAGTCTGAAAGCAGGCGGTACAGGTCTGACGCTGACTGCAGCCAATCACGTCATTCACTATGACCGCTGGTGGAACCCTGCCGTTGAAAATCAGGCGACTGATCGTGCTTACCGGATCGGCCAGACAAGGTTTGTCCATGTGCATAAATTTATATCTTCAGGAACGATTGAAGAGAAAATTGATAAGATGCTCGAGAAAAAGCAGTCACTGAACGAAGATATTATTCGTGGCGATCAGTGGATTACTGAGCTTTCAAATGAAGAGCTTGAGGATCTGCTTGTTTTAAATACGTGAAGAAAACCGTCTGACTTATAGTAGTCAGGCGGTTTTTTATGCTTCTATGTAAGCATATGAAATCGGGGAAGGTCTCGAGGATGTGTGCAGAAGCTTTTGAATGCTGCAGCCCCGGCAATGGGGAAGGTTTGGCGGGCACTGCAGCATTCAGCTGCCTGTTGGAGCGGAGCCTTGGCTTGATTAGCTGTTTACCTGATGGTTTCTAAATGGATATCCGGGGACGGAGCGGCGTTTTGCGGAATGGGTTGTTCGAATGGACCGGGGCTTGTCAAATAAACTGTGTAAGTTTCTTACTCCAGGTACTTGGCAGCCCTCGCCTGTAGGCTTTCATTGATCAATAGCTGATTTAATACTTGGGCCCAGTTAGGAACGAATCCAGTTGACCATTTCACTTCTAATTCTCTAATTCGTAAAAAGAGTAGTTTTAATAAAGCATTCTCATGGGGGAATGCTCCTTTTTTAGTGACTTTTCTAAAGCTGGAGTGAACACTTTCGACCGCGTTGGTGGTGTACATGATTCTTCGAATCGCACTTCCATAATCAAAGAGCTGTTCAACATGTAGAATGTTTCTTCTCCAGACATCAATGGCACCAGGATATTGTGTCCACTGCTTTTCAAATTCCTCAAAGGCTTTACGGGAAGCTTTCAAATTCGGAGCACCATACACTGTTTTAAGAGACTTGGTAAAAGCCCGGTAATCTTTATAGGGCACATAACGCACAGAGTTGCGTATTAAATGAACAATACATCGCTGAACCACGACCTCTGGGAATATAGCTCTTGCGCCTTCTTCTAATCCACTGACACCATCCATCGAAATGAAAAAGATGTCTTCAACGCCTCGGGACTTAATCTCATCAAAGATCTGCATCCATTTGTGTTTACTTTCTGTCTCGTTTAACCACAAACCCAAGATCTCTTTTTTACCTTCGATTGTATAACCGAGAATCGTATAAACGGCATACTTTCTCGTCTCGTGGTGGTTACGAATGGTGGTATACATACAGTCTACAAATAAAAATGAATAACAGCTTTGAAGTGGGCGAAATTGCCACTCTTCAAGATCTGGCATAACACTGTCTGTGATGTCTGAGACCATCTCGTGAGAGATAGAAAAGCCGTAGATCTCCTCAATTGTAGATGAGATATCACGTTGTGACATACCTCGTGCATACATCGAGATCACCTTATCCTCCATCTCAGAGAGATTCTTTTTACGCTTTGGGACTAGTAGAGGTTCAAATGATCCATCTCGATCACGTGGCACTTGAATATCCAGTTCACCAGAACTCGTTTGAAGCGTCTTTTTCCCATAACCATTTCTTCTGTTGAGTGATTCTTTCTCTTCTTTACTGTTGGACTGGTAACCTAGATGGTGATTCATCTCGCCTTTTAGCATAGATTCAAACATTGGACCAAAGATGTCTTTAAGAGCTTCCTGCATATCTTGTACGGATTCAGGTTCATACGTCTCTAGTATCTGTTTGGCCAACTCACTCGCTTTAGCATTTCGATCCTTTTTCACCATACCCATCCTCCTCCAACCATATGAAATTATCTTAGCAATAAAAAACTAAACTGCGAAGTAAAAGTCGTACGCACTCTTACTTACACAGTTTAGTTTACAAGGCCATGGACCGGGGTCATCTGATCTCCTTTTGCGGTCCATAAATCTGACAGTGTCCACATAAACTTCTGTCGTATATTGCCTGATACCGTCTTCTCTTTCATAAGACCGTGACTGAATGCTGCCGACTATACCTACTAGTGAACCTTTTTCACAATAGGCTGAGGTGTTTTGTGCGTTCCGATTCCAGATCGTGCATCTGATGAAATCCGCTTCAAACTCTCCTGCCTGATTTTTAAAAGGCCGGTTGACTGCGAGTGTGATATTCAGGACCTGTCTGTTTCCTGCAATTTCTTTCAGCTCAGGATCCTTCGTCAGCCTGCCTACCAATGTGACCTGGTTGATCATGTTTATCCTCCTTTCCTATGGGATGAATCCATCATATCCGGTGTCTAAATTGTTGTAAAACATGGAAATATTCATTTTGCTGTCGATTTTAAAGGGGAAAAGTTCATTTTCTTCTAAGGGTAAATTTCACTTTTAGATGACATTATTCCCCGGGAAATGAACTAATGTATTATTTTCTGATTTTTTTGTAAAAATATCTGTTGTGCTATAATGAGCATAAAAGTAACAGGGGGATGGATTGTATGAAGACATTTAAACTGATGAAAATTCAGATCGTTGAAGATGAAGCAATCCGTAATTTCAAGCTTCACGACGGTTTGATCATTAATAAAGAAGATGAGCATCAGACATGGATATTAGAAGCTTTTTTAGACGGATCTGAAACGGAGTATTTCCAGCGCCTTCAGCAGAGCGATCAGGATATCGAGGTGCTTGCAGTCATTTCCAATGAAAAAAATGATCCTGCCGGACTATTTGCAACGGTGCATGAAGTGAAACCGATTGGGGATAAGGTCAGTGTCCTGTTCTCAGCGCATATGAGAAATCAGCGAAATGAATATGCTGAGGACTTGCTTTCTTACATATTGTCCCAGAAGGATATTTCGGGTGATGAGCTGCTGGCTGAGTTTAAGCAGCAGATGCTTGAGAAGCCGCGGATTAAAAAGTAGGGGTCCCAATTACAATACATTGACTTTAATAAAAACTGTTCACTCCCACAGCTTTGGCTGAGGGAGTGAACAGTTTTTTCATTACTCGTCGCGTTTATCGCGGTCTTCACGGTCGACCTCATCTTCAATGATATCTTCCCGGTTAGTGTTGTCACCGTTCATATCATTGTTGTTACGGTCGCCGTCCATGCCCCAGTCGTCGTCAACGCGATTGTTGTTGTTATCCATTGTATTGTTATCACGATTGTCGTTCATCGGGTTTTCCAGCGCACCGTTGTTATTGTCGCCCGACATCCCGTCGTCCATGTTACAGCCTACCATGAGTGCTGCTGCAAGTAATGAACCTGTAGCCATTTTGATGTATTTGTTCATAATAATTCCTCTCCTTTTTTTGGGGTGACCAATCAAGGTCTGTCGATAGTTTCCCCGGAGAGAGGTGAAATATGTACGCGTACGCAAAATGAGGATGAGACAACTTTTGTCTCATCCTCATAACCGTTTCGCTGCGCTCCAGGCGCCTAGCCCTTCGGGTCATAAGCCACACTGAGAAAATGGGAAAGGTCACCCATTTCTCTCAGTGCGTCTTATGCTTGTCAGGTCTGAGCAAGGCGCTTACGCTTTCCTATTTTGTCCAGCTTCAGGCGCTAGCTCCTCGGGTCATAAGCCACGCATCGGTAAACGGGAAAAGCGCCCGTTTTCCGCTACGCGTCTTATGCCTGTCAGAGCTGAACGAGCGCCTTACGCTTTTTTATGCTGTCCAGCTTCAGCAGGCAGGGGCTAGCACGTTTCCCTCGGGCTCTGTCCGATAAGTCAACATCGGCTCACTTCGTTCACCGTGTTTCCTTTATCTCCGACGCCTCAGTCCAACGTGTACGCCCCTAAACGCCTGCTTACGCTTTTCTAAACTGTCCAGCTTCAGCGCCTAGACCCTCGAGTCATAAGCCACACTGAGAAAATGGGAAAGGTCACCCATTTCTCTCAGTGCGTCTTATGCTTGTCGGGTCTGAGCAAGGCGCTTACGCTTTTCCTATTTAATCGCAAACATAATCTCCGTCTCACACGCGACTTCGCCATCTACAGTAGCTTTCGCTTTTCCTTTGCCGATTGGTCCTTTGATGCGGACGATTTCGACTTCGAGACGGAGCTGGTCGCCCGGCTTTACCTGGCGCTTAAAACGGCAGTTATCGATGCCTGTGAAGAAAGCAAGCTTTCCTCTGTAGTCTTCCTGCTTCAGCATCGCGACTGCACCTGTTTGTGCGAGTGCTTCTACGATCAGAACGCCTGGCATAACCGGATAATCCGGAAAGTGTCCATTAAAGAATTCTTCGTTGGCAGTGACATTTTTGATGGCAACTGCACGTTTGCCTTCTTCGATTTCCACCACTTTATCGATTAATAAAAATGGATAGCGGTGGGGAATAATTTCTTTAATCTGCTGAATGTCTAACATGAAAAAACCTCCTGCTATTCTGTATCCTGGGTGACCAGGTCTAGTATATGTGTCCATGTTTCAGGCTTAAGTGCATCTGCCGGTGAACCGTCTCCGATGACGCCATAGCCGACCATGAGGCCTACGACCAGGCTGAGACCTGCAAGCAGGATGATTAATAAAACTCTGATCAGAATAGGAAACAGACGGACCTGCACCCATTTCGGGGTTTTAGATTCCTTTTCCTCAGCTGCTGGTTTTTGCTTTTTTTCTGAACTTGTTTCAGACATATCGTGATAACTCCTTTAACGCAATCCGTTTACAAGACCGGACATCTGATCAGAGATTGAAACGGCTCTTGAATGAAATTGGTAATTTCTCTGAACTTCAATGAGCTCAGTAAATGCTTTTGATAAATCGACATTTGACTGCTCAAGGGCACCCTGTTCGAGCCCGATTGTCTGTCTGAGCCCGCCTTCCATCTGAACCATCAGTTCACCTGCTTCAACGCCGAGTTCTGCAAGGTTATCAGGCATGCCAAGGTAGACGCTTGAGACGCGGTCCATGAGCTGGGGACGCTGGATATCAACGATGCCAAGCTCTACATTCTGCTGGACGCCTCCTGACTCTACAAGAAGCGTGCCGTTATCCTGAAGCTGAATATTGTCTACCGGTCCATCAAGCATAATCAGCTCATCGTTTTGATTTAAAATGCCGTTCCCCTGCCCGTCTACGAGCATGACTTCATTGTCATTCACCGGTGTCAGGTATAGTTCACCTGATCGCGTAAAGTTCTGTTCTGACGTACCATCAGGAGATTGAACCAATACTTTGAAATACTGATTCTCTGATGTAAATGCAAAATCAAGTTCTCTGTCTGTCCGCTGCAGGGACCCTTGTGCACCGACCATTTGCGACTGTGAGATTCTTGCGCCGTTTCCAAGTCTCAGGCCGTCGGGTGTCATGCGCGGTGCCTGATCCTCCCGCTGGTTTTGTATCTGCTGATGAAGCAGTGAATTAAAGTTAGCGGTTGTCTGCTTGTAGCCTGTTGTTGCTGAGTTGGCGATATTATTTGAGATCAGATCAAGCTGCTGCTGCAGCTGATTCATTGTATTTGTTGCAGTTACCATATTGCGGATCATGATTTAGCCCCCTTAATTCAGCCTGCCGACTTCATTCACTGCTTTTTCCATACTGCGGTCATATGCCTGAAGTACTTTCTGATTTGCTTCAAAAGAACGGTATGACGTCATCAGGTCAGTCATCGTTCTCGCACTGTCTACGTTTGAACGTTCCAGTGAGCCCTGGTTCATTGAAAAGCCTGCGTCTGCTACATTGTAGGCATTTTCAAAAACAGTTCCTTCAGGTGCTCTGTATAGTTCATCGCCTTCTTTTACAAGGGCACGCGGATCATCTGAATAGGCAACGCCGATTCTGCCGATATTTACACCATTTTGAACGATCTGTCCGCCATCGGTTACTTCAAAACGGTCATTATCAAGCTCGATTCTCGCGCCATTTTCATCCAATACGTAATAACCACCCGGTGTTGTTAAAAAGCCTTCAGCATCCAGGGCAAAGTTTCCGTTTCGTGTATAGCGGTCTGTACCGTCTTCGTTTTCAAGGGTAAAAAATAGTGCGCCTGGAATGCCTGTTTCCTCGTTTACAGGGAGGTCTCCCTGCAAAATCGCCAGGTCTGTGGAAAGCCCTGTTTCACGCAGGTCTCCCTGTGTAAATAACGGGACTGCTTCCTGCATGTATACACCTGTGTTCAAGCCGCCGACTGGTGTCATTCTTGTGGACGACATTCCGTTTTGTGTCGGAACTTTGGAGCCTCCAAGACTTGAAAGCAGCATCTCAGGAAATGCTCTCATCGAAGCCTGATCCGCCTTGAAGCCAGGTGTATTTACGTTGGACATATTATTTGTCAGCATTTCGGTTTTTCTCTGCTGCGTGAGCATACCGGTAGCAACTGTGTAAAAGCCTCTGAACATTGTTTTCACCTCGTCATTTTTTACCCGTGACTTATTATAACAAGTTTCAGCAAAGTACGGATGGAATTTCTGGAGATTCCTCCTTTTGACATTGTCAGAAGGAACCTCCTAAAGTCCATTATCCCAGTTTTCGCTGAGGGATCTTATCAATATTTTCAAGCATGACGCCTGTACCGACTGCTACACAATCCATCGGGTTTTCGGCTACAAATACAGGAACTTTCAGCTCTTCTGCAAGCAGCATATCAATACCGTGCAGCAGCGCACCGCCACCTGTTAAGATCACGCCTCGGTCAATAATATCCGCTGAAAGCTCAGGCGGCGTCTTTTCAAGCACGTTTTTCGCTGCCTGGACAATAACTGATACCGATTCACGAAGTGCTTTTTCCACTTCTGCCGATTTAATCGTAATGGTACGTGGCAGGCCGCTGACCATATCACGTCCTCGGATTTCCATTTCTTCATCGCGTGAATCAGGAAATACAGTTGCAATTGTCAGCTTGATGGCTTCTGCAGTACGTTCACCGATCAACAGCTTGTATTCTTTTTTCACGTAATTTAAAATGTCTGAGTCAAACTGGTCACCGGCCATTTTGATCGACTGCGAAGTAACGATATCACCCATAGACAGAACTGCTACATCAGTCGTACCACCACCGATATCCACCACCATGTTACCGCTCGGCTGGAAGATATCCATTCCTGCGCCAATTGCAGCGACTTTCGGTTCCTCTTCAAGAAAAATGCGTTTACCACCGCTCTTTTCAGCTGCTTCACGAATTGCTTTTTGCTCAACGCTTGTGATATTTGTCGGGCAGCAGATCAGAATGCGCGGCTTAGACATTAAGCCTTTCAGATTCAGTTTATTAATAAAATGCTTCAGCATCGCTTCTGTCACGTCAAAATCAGCGATTACGCCATCTTTTAACGGTCGGATCGCTACAATGTTACCAGGCGTTCTGCCAACCATGTTGCGCGCTTCCTCACCTACTGCAAGGACACGGTTTGTATTTTTATCAATGGCAACGACAGACGGCTCATTCAGGACAATTCCTTTACCTTTTACATGGATCAGCAGATTTGCTGTTCCGAGGTCAATTCCAATATCTTTCGAAAACATTTTCTGGTTAGACTCCCTTCAGTCACTGGTTATAGTTTAGGACGGGTTGTGAGTGAAGACCGGGGGCAGACCCCTGCCTTCGTGAAGGTCAGGGTCTGACCCCATAGCCTTCACTGCACGCCGCCAAATATGTATGGAATCCGCCTTGTGTTTGTATACGCATATTATATCGGTCATTTTTACTAACTTTATAGATAATCTATGGTATAAAGTCATGATGGTGCTGAAGGCTGGGGTCTGACCCCCTACTTCAAAAAAAGCATAGTCCAATAAGTATATATTACCACAACTAAAAGGGGAGGTCATGAACCAAACAAACGTTTGATTCATGGCCTCCCCTTTTTCAGTTGGATTGTTGCTGCTGCTTTTCGTATTTGGCTTTAGTGGCTTCTCCGCCCCTTAAATGTCTGATCGCTTTATGATAATGAAGTATTGTTTTTACTTCGTCCGCGAGCGCAGGATCAAGTTTTGGCAGGCGCTCGGTTAAGTCTTTGTGCACTGTGCTTTTAGATACCCCAAAAATTTTTGCGATTGAGCGGACCGTTTCTTCTGTCTCTACGATGTGCCTGCCAGCCGAGATTGTTCTCTCTCTGATATACTCATGCACGGTGCCGGCCTCCTGTGGGTCCGTTTGTGCATTATATGCCGGCAGGCGGTTAAGATATACCTATTATTGCGTAATTGACATCGGGTCGATTGCCTGACCGTCTTTTAATACTTCAAAGTGTACGTGAAGGCCTGCTTCAGGGTTCAGTTCGCTGACACCGGACTGTGCAATGACCTGGCCCTGTCTGACTTCCTCACCCTCAGAAACCGTGATATCCTCGATGGCCTGATAGCGCGTGACATACCCGTCATGCTCGATTTCCACTGCGTTACCGATAAACGGATCCTCTTCCACCTGTGTAACCGTTCCGCTCATTGCAGCTGTGACTTCAAACGGCTCGCCATTTTGCACAAGGTCTACGCCAAGGTTAGGATAGTAAGTCTGGTTTACAACAATTAATGATTCCTGCTGTTCACTTGCGTCTGCTGTCTGATCATAAAATGCTTTATGAACAGATACTGCATCCGGGTCAGTGACTGGCAGGCTCATTGTTTCAGCGGGCTGATTGACTTCTGCTGTTTCCGGTGGACCGTAAGTATAATCGTTGGCTTCTTCCTGATAAACGTACTGACTTTCTGTTGACTCCTGTGCGACTTCTGAATCTTTTTGTCCCTGTACGAAAAATACAGTTCCAACCGCGAGCGCTGCACACCCAAGGTAAATGGCAGGTACCGCCCAGCGTTTTTTGAAAAACTTTTTAAAGCTGTCTGACAGGGTAGATTGATTTTTGTCTCCCTTAATCATTTTCATCACCTCAGCACTCATTTTGAACGCTTAGAGGAAATTCTATACATTGTCACAATTTTTTTCTTCAAACCTGTGTGCTGCATGATACAATCCCAAATAGTACACGACTGGGAAAGGATTCTGTTACATGATCAAATGGCTTAAACTGTTTATCACCACTCTGCCTTTTATATACATGATCCTGATCTGGGTCTTATCAAGCTTACCTCACGATGCAGTCATCAATCTGCCATACGGGTCATTTGACCGTTTTCTAAAAGAGTCTCTCCATCTAATTGAATTTGGCATTCTCCACTTCTTATTTATCGCGGCACTGCTTGTCCACGGAAAGCTGGGCGTCGCTACTCATACCCTTGCAGCTGTGTTTGCAGCGTTCTACGGCTTTATAGATGAAATACATCAGGCCTTCGTTCCATACCGCTCAGCGACGATGATAGACGCTGTAAAAGATGTGATCGGTGTACTGGCCGTCTATCTTCTGATTCAGCGCTTTTATTTCGTTAAAAAAAATAGCAGACTGAGAAAATGGTTTGCGCGTGTGGAGGAATATTTTCAAGTGTAGGGTGGATGCA
The DNA here is from genome assembly GCF_055597105.1 of Jeotgalibacillus sp. 10bf12. NCBI lineage: Bacteria > Bacillati > Bacillota > Bacilli > Caryophanales > Caryophanaceae > Jeotgalibacillus > Jeotgalibacillus sp. 10bf12. Next base: position 131,834 of record NZ_CP200276.1, read on the forward strand.
GTGATACTGACGGTGGTGTTTTAGCGGACGAACGTCGTCTGTTTCCTGCTGAAGTAGGTGATGCGGCTGCCCAGTGCGCGACACACCCGGGTTGAGTGCTGTATATACACAATTGACTGCAGCTTGTACAAAACTGAATGCTGCACCTGACATCTCTCTAAAAAAGCAGCATTCCGCTACCGGAATGCTGCTTTCTTTACCTTTTCACCAGCAGCGCAGGAACCGCATCTCCGATAGAGGTGATCTCCACCCCGCTGAAATAATGCTGCACAATTTCTTTATAGCTGCTGCCTGCAAGCGCCATTCCATTTGCACCGTATTGACTCATCCCCACACCATGACCAAAGCCTTTGGTTTTTATCACAACCTCATCACCCTGCAGCACCCACTCAAAGTCGGTCGAGCGCAGATCAAGCGACTCACGGATCTCTCTGCCGCTATATGTTTTACCAGCAATTTCAACCGTCTTGATCCGATTACCAGGCGTCCGTTCCAGAATATTGCCCTGTTCCCCTGCTGTCAGAGTGATCCCAAGCTTCTCTTCGAATTCGTGTACCGGTATCTTTTTTTCATAGTAAAAACCAGGAGCCGCCTTCTCATCCCATTTACTTTCCACTGAAGCTAAATAAGGAACATCCTCTTCCCAATAATCCTTCGCGTTTTCAGTCCAGCCATTACTCGTTGAAAAAAAAGCAGCAGTAATCGGCTGTCCATCATAGGTGAGGATTTCACCTTTTGTTTCATTTACCGCATCATCAATCGCTTTTTTCTTCCACGCAAATTCGTCTTTCCAAATGTCTTTTAGTTCATCTTCATTTTTATATACCTGGTGCGTCGTGGTATCAGTGATCGGTTCATCACCGCTATGTGAGAGAAATTTCGTCACATACGTCCTTGCTGCGAGTGCCTGCGCTTTTAATGCTTCCTTCTCAAAAGAAGCCGGCATCTCACTTGCCACCACGCCCGATACATACGTTTCAAGGTCCACCGTCTCAACCTCACCACTCGCCTGTCTCATAACAGGGACAGCTAAATTAGCTTCAGTCTCCTCAACCTGTTCAGCCGGTTTCTCTTCTTCGGGCAAAGGGGTTCTCTGCTCTTCTTTCGGTGAAATAATGAACGCCGGAATTGCGAGTAATAGTATAAAGTATCCTGCAAATAACAAAAACAACTTAAGCCGCTGGTACATCCTCACCCCTCCAGACATAGGTTATGAGGGAGTATATGCAGCGAAGGCCGGGGTCAGACCCCGACCTTCAGGATTTCACTGGTGGAGGCGGGCGATGGGGGATGAAAAATTTAATTGATGATGGAATTAGTTTGAAAGGTGGTAGAATGATTGGTAATGCTGATAGATAAAACTAGTTATATTCGGCCTCAAGTAGAATGGACTGGAATGATGACGTAATACACTCTAAAGGTGATAGATAAATCGCAAAAGATGAGCGAATCCATCCACCTCTTTCTTACAACTTCAGCCACAACCCCTGTCTTAAATCTTTAAAACAAAAAAAGCAGTATACCCACGCCCCGGCGTGTGTATACTGCTTATAAACGCATAATTAGTTAGAAGTTCGTGATGTATAAGAATAAGAAGTATGAGTTCAGTAAAATTATACGCGAACTGCTGTTGCAGCAGCTTCTGCTCTTGCTTCTGTCTCTTCTTTAACACGTTCTACGTTTGCACCAAGTGCGACTAGCTTTTCGTGGAAATTAACATATCCACGGTCAAGGTGTTTTAGTTCCGTTACTTGTGTATAGCCTTCTGCTACGAGTCCTGCGAGAATGAGTGCTGCACCTGCTCTAAGGTCAGTTGCGGCTACTTCTGCGCCCTGCAGATTGCTTGGTCCGTTCATAATTGTTGAACGTCCTTCAATTTTAACGTTTGCATTCATGCGGCGGAATTCTTCAACGTGCATAAAGCGGTTTTCGAATACCGTTTCAGTGATTACGCCTGTGCCGTTTGCTGTTAGCATAAGTGCCATCATCTGTGATTGCATATCAGTTGGGAATCCTGGATGCGGCATTGTCTTGATGTCTACTGACTTCAGGTTGCCGTTTCCGATGACGCGTACGCCTTCGTTTTCCTCAATGACTGTTACGCCCATTTCCTTCAGCTTAGCGATTACTGAAGCTGAGTGTTCTGGTACTGCATTTTCGATTAAAACGTCACCTTCAGTGATTGCTGCTGCGATCATGAATGTGCCGGCTTCAATGCGGTCAGGAATAATTGTGTGTTCTGCACCGTGCAGTTCTTCCACACCTTCGATACGGATTGTATCTGTTCCTGCACCTTTGATTTTGGCGCCCATTTTATTCATATAGTTCGCCATATCTACGATTTCAGGTTCTTTTGCACAGTTCTCAATGACTGTTGTGCCTTCTGCAAGTGTTGCAGCTGCCATGATGTTTTCAGTAGCACCTACACTTGGGAAGTCCAGATAGATTTTAGCGCCTTTTAAGCGGCCATCTGTTTTTGCTTCGATAAAGCCATTTCCTACAGTTACATCTGCACCCATCGCTTCAAACCCTTTAAGGTGAAGATCAATTGGTCGTGAACCGATTGCACAGCCACCAGGCAGTGCAACTCTTGCGTGACCATTTCTTGCTAAAAGTGGTCCCATGACCTGAACGGATGCACGCATTTTACGTACATATTCAAAAGGTGCTTCAGGAGCAAGATCTTTGCTTGCATCCACTACTAATTTATTTTCTTCTCTTGTGTACTCTACTTCTGCATTTAAATGTGTAAGTACCTGATTGATTGTTTTTACGTCTGATAGTGCAGGTACTTCTAATAATGTACTCTTCCCTTTTCCAGCTAATAGTGCTGCTGCTAAAATTGGAAGAACTGCATTTTTAGCACCTTCTACTTTGACTGAACCTTGCAGCTTGTTACCGCCGCGTACGATGATTTTTTCCAAGTGAGTTCCCCTCCGCGTCTTCATTCTCATAATACTATTCATATTCAATATAAGTGACTGAAGTGATATCGTCTGCTTCAATCGCGCAATAGGCTAATCCAATAATTGTCTCATATACAAGTAAACTTTTAAAAAACTAAAACATTACAAATCTTATCATTCTAGAACTCTTTTATACAAGAGAAGAAAGTCATGATTCATGGCATTTTGACAAATTTTTCTCATGCCATGTCGGTAATATTGACAGTTTTTTCCTGCCTGTATATACTCAGTTCTCTTATATATGAAGAGTTCAAGATAGCCCCTACCGGTTTAGCAGCACATGCTAGACTATTCCACATCATACTAAAGTTAAACCATTTCTTCCTGATTTGGTAGTTACAAAAATCATATTTTTTTAAAAAGCAATGATAATCCCGCATGAAAACCTTTACATTGTGACAGAATTGTGCCTAAAAAAGTAAGGGCAGCTGCTGAGACCAGGTCGCATAAGATAAGAAAAAGTTTGCCACGGTAGAGCCTATTGCAATGCTCACCAGTATAAATAAAACTCTTGCCTGAAAAACTCTGTTTGGCCGGATCGCTTTGTCGAATCTGAGCGCCTGCATCGACCAGAATGTTAATGCAATAAACGTTAAATGGATAAGCATGCTGAAGAGTGCCTGCTGTCCGAACTCTGCCATAAACTGACTCCTTTCTGCCAACTTTGTCATTCTAACAAAGAATTCTTAGAATTCAATGAGAATGTGTGGGTAGATTCTAAAAATGCTCATAAAGTATGATGTCAGTCCTCTTAAAAGAAGGTGGATTGTAACCGCTGAACATACTCTTCATCATATTTTACTGCAATTAATGCGCTACAGGTTACATTTTTTAATTAAAAATTAAATAAAAACCGGCCCCTTACCGGCCTGGCATGGTTGCCATTCCGGGGAGGGTGCCGGTTAAATCAGTTACATTTTGTTTTCGTATACATCAATGCGGTTCATTGCACGACGAAGTGCAAGTTCTGCGCGTTTGAAGTCAACGTTGTCCTGTTTGGCCTGCAGAAGGCTCTCTGCCCGCTGCTTGGCTTCTTTTGCACGGTCGATATCAATGTTAGGCGCCGGCTCTGCCGCCTGCGCTAAGATTGTTACCTGCTCCGGGCGGACTTCAAGGAAGCCTCCGGTTACTGCTACAAATTCAGTGCGTCCTTCTTTTTTCAGACGGACAGCACCGATCTCAAGCGGTGCAACCATCGGGATATGCCCAGGCAGAATGCCGAGCTCCCCGCTCTGAGCTTTTGTGCTCACCATTTCTACAGCAGACTCGTACACAGGGCCATCGGGAGTAACGATATTGACGTTAACGGTCTTCATTTTTTTCCCTCCTGGTCCCTAATTATACTTCTACGCCCATTTTCTTAGCAGATTCGAGCACTTCTTCGATGCGTCCTACAAGACGAAATGCATCTTCCGGAAGATGATCGTATTTACCTGCAAGAATGTCTTTGAATCCTGCGATTGTTTCTTTAACAGGAACATAAGAACCTTTCTGGCCTGTAAACTGCTCTGCTACGTGGAAGTTTTGAGATAGGAAGAACTGGATACGGCGTGCGCGTCCTACGATCATCTTATCTTCTTCCTGAAGCTCATCCATACCAAGGATGGCAATGATATCCTGAAGCTCTTTGTAACGCTGAAGCGTCTGCTGAACTTCACGTGCTACTGCGTAATGCTCTTCTCCAACGATCTCTGGAGAAAGTGCGCGTGATGTTGAAGCAAGCGGGTCAACGGCTGGGTAGATACCCATTTCAGAAAGCTTACGCTCAAGGTTTGTTGTTGCATCAAGGTGGGCGAATGTTGTCGCCGGTGCAGGGTCAGTGTAGTCATCGGCAGGTACGTAGATCGCCTGGATCGATGTTACTGAACCAACATTTGTCGACGTGATACGCTCTTGAAGCTGACCCATTTCAGTTGCAAGTGTCGGCTGGTAACCAACGGCTGATGGCATACGGCCTAGAAGGGCTGATACCTCAGAACCTGCCTGCGTGAAACGGAAAATGTTATCGATGAACAGAAGTACATCCTGTCCCTGCTCATCACGGAAGAATTCTGCCATTGTAAGACCTGACAGGGCAACACGCATACGCGCACCCGGCGGCTCGTTCATCTGACCGAATACCATCGCTGTTTTCTTGATTACGCCTGAATCAGTCATCTCGTGGAAAAGGTCATTTCCTTCACGAGTACGCTCTCCAACACCAGCGAATACTGAGATACCGCCGTGCTCTTGTGCGATGTTGTTGATTAGTTCCTGAATCAGAACGGTTTTACCAACACCGGCTCCTCCGAAGAGACCGATTTTACCACCCTTGATGTATGGAGCAAGCAGGTCTACTACTTTGATTCCAGTCTCAAGGATTTCTGTGTCAGTTGAAAGTTGTTCAAAAGTTGGTGCTAAACGGTGGATCGGGTCACGCTGAACGCTTGCATCTACATCTCCTGCAAGGTCGATCGCTTCTCCAAGTACGTTAAATACGCGTCCAAGTGTCGCATCTCCAACAGGAACAGTAATTGGCGAACCAAGGTCCGTTACTTCTGCTCCACGCTGGATGCCGTCAGTGGAGGACATCGCAATGGTACGAACAGCATCATCACCAAGGTGAAGTGCTACTTCTAACGTTAGTACATCTGCTTCTGCTGAGCCTGATGCTACTGTTAGAGCGTTATAAATGTCAGGCAGCTGGCCATTGTCAAACTTAATGTCAACAACTGGACCCATGACCTGTAAAACGCGTCCTTTATTCATCATTTTCCCTCCTAGCTTGCTTATGGAAGCCGAGCGGGAAAGCCCGGCTGATATGGTTTTCTGTAACGAGAGATTGATCTGCGCTTCGGGCGGACGCTTTCCGGGCGGTGGTCGCTGAGCCTCCTCAGGCAAGCCTTGCGGGGTCTCAGCTATCCCACTAATCGCCCCGGAGTCGCCGCCCTACGCTCCGATCAACTCTCTGGGCAAATCTTTATACGTTTCAGATAAGGCTGGTAAAACAAATTACTAACCTACCTGAACTTAATTAGTCTTCTAACGCCGCGGCGCCGCCGACGATTTCGGTGATTTCCTGAGTGATCGCGGCCTGGCGGGCACGGTTGTATGATAATGATAGTGAATCGATAAGCTCTTTGGCGTTGTCCGTTGCACTCTTCATTGCTGTCATACGGGCAGCGTGTTCACTGGCTTTACCGTCAAGCAGTGCGCCGTAGATCAGGCTTTCTGCGTATTGTGGTAAAAGCACTTCAAGGATTGCTTCAGGTGATGGTTCAAACTCATATGATGTCATGCCGCCTGTTTCAGCTGCTACATCTGTCAGAGGGAGAACCTTCTTCTCTGTTACTTCCTGTGAAATTGCGCTGACGAAGTGGTTGTAGTACATGTAAAGCTCGTCAAAAGCTTCATCTGCATACATGCCCACTGCTTTCCCCGTAATTTCTTTAATATCAGCAAAGCTTGGCTGGTCGGGTAACCCAATGATGCTATCGATGATATTCATGCCTTTTTTAGCAAAGAAGTCACGTCCTACACGTCCGACTGCAAGGATCACATACTCATCTTTGCTTGAGTGACGGGTGTTAATCGCATTCATTGCTGAACGGATTACGTTGGAGTTATAAGCTCCTGCAAGTCCTCTATCAGAAGTGATGACGAGATAAGCAGTCTTTTTCACCGGGCGAGTGCTGAGCATCGGGTGTGATGCATCTTTTGCGCCTGTTGCAATTGAAGCAACCACTTCCTGAATTTTATTCATGTAAGGGTTGAATGATTTCGCGTTATCCTCTGCACGGGACAGCTTGGATGCGGATACCATTTCCATTGCTTTAGTGATTTGACTTGTCTTTTTCGTCGACGTGATTCTGTTTTTAATATCGCGTAACGATGCCACTGGTTCTCACCACCCTTTAAAGTTGAAATGCTGGTTTAATTACTCGCTTTTAGCAAAAGTCTTCTTGAATCCGTTGATTGCTGCTTCCATATCACTGTCTTCAGGCAGACCTTGCGTTGTGCGGATGTGATCCAGCAGTTCTTTGTGGTTTTGATCCATCCAGCTTAGGAATTCGTTTTCGAAACGGCGAATGTCTTCTACTGGGATATCATCAAGGTGTCCTTTAGTTAATGAATAAAGGATCATTACCTGCTTTTCTACTTTAAGCGGTTTGTTCAGGTCCTGCTTTAGTACTTCAACAGTACGTGCACCACGGTTCAGTTTTGCCTGAGTTGCTTTATCAAGGTCAGAACCGAACTGCGCGAATGCTTCAAGCTCACGGTATGCTGCAAGGTCAAGACGCAGTGTACCGGATACCTTCTTCATCGCTTTGATCTGTGCAGATCCACCAACACGGGATACTGAAAGACCGGCGTTGATCGCAGGACGTACACCCGAGAAGAATAGATCTGACTGAAGGAAGATCTGTCCATCAGTAATTGAGATTACGTTCGTTGGAATGTAAGCTGAGATATCCCCTGCCTGTGTTTCAACGAATGGTAGTGCTGTGATTGAACCTGAGCCCAATGTTTCATTCAGCTTCGCTGCACGCTCAAGAAGGCGGCTGTGAAGGTAGAATACGTCACCAGGATATGCTTCACGACCTGGAGGACGGCGAAGTAGTAGTGATAGTTCACGGTATGCAGATGCCTGTTTTGTTAAGTCATCATATACAACAAGCACGTGCTTGCCATTTAACATGAATTCTTCACCCATTGTTACGCCTGTGTAAGGTGCTAGGAATAATAATGGTGCAGGCTGTGATGCTGATGCCGTTACGACGATTGAGTAATCAAGTGCGCCGTGCTTACGAAGCGTTTCAACTGTACCACGTACTGTTGATTCTTTTTGTCCGATTGCAACGTAGATACAGATCATGTCCTGGTCTTTCTGGTTCAGTATTGTATCGATTGCTACAGATGTTTTACCAGTCTGACGGTCACCGATGATTAGCTCACGCTGACCGCGGCCGATTGGAACAAGTGCATCGATTGCTTTGATACCAGTCTGAAGCGGCTCGTGTACTGACTTACGTGCCATTACGCCTGGTGCCGGGCTTTCGATTGGACGTGATTTAGAGGTGTTGATCGGACCTAGACCATCAACTGGCTGTCCAAGCGGGTTTACTACGCGGCCGATCATTTCTTCTCCAACTGGAACTTCCATGATACGGCCTGTACGGCGAACTTCGTCGCCTTCTTTAATGTCTCGGTATGGTCCAAGAATAATGATACCGACATTGTTCTGCTCAAGGTTTTGCGCCATACCCATAACGCCGTTAGAGAATTCTACAAGCTCTCCAGCCATAACGTTATCAAGGCCATGAGCACGTGCGATACCGTCACCAATTTCGATAACCGTACCAACCTCCGTTACTTCAATATCCGATTGATAGTTTTCAATCTGCTGTTTAATCAGCGCACTGATTTCCTCAGCTTTGATGCTCATGAATGTCACCCCTCATTTCGTGGATCTTATCGTTTCAGTTCACGTTCAAGGCGATTTAGCTTATTGCGAAGGGTGCCGTCAAAAATACGGTTCCCAATGCGGATGCGAATGCCGCCAAGAAGTGCTGAGTCTACGTGATTATGAATGTCAAGACGCTGCTTACCGACTTTCGGAGCAAATGAAGCAGAGATTGCTTCTTTATCTGCGTCTGATAATTTTGTTGCTGATGATACGTGTGCAACGGCTGTACCGCGTGCATGTAGTGCGCGGTTGATATACTCATCTGCAAGCCCAACCATCTCATTGTTACGGCGGCGGTCAATTAGAATGTACATCGTGTTCAGCACGTGCTGTGAAATGCCGCTGAATGATTTCTCGATCAGCTGCTTCTTTTGATCTTTTGACCATTTAGGAGACTGAAGAAGCTGAGACAGTTCAGGCGTCTGTGTAAATACCTGGCGTACTGTGCGAAGATCTTCTTCGATCTGGTCTGTCTGGCCGTGCTTTACTGCAAGCTCAAAAAGTGCCTGTGCGTAACGCGCTGCTGCAGTTGATTTGCTCATCGCAGATCCCCTGCCTTTGCAATTGTTTCGTTGATCAGCTGCTGTTGCTCTTCAACTGTCAGTTCTTTTTCAATTACTTTAGAAGCAACCAGTACTGATAATGTAGCAACCTGCTCGCGTAGTGCTGCAACTGCCTGGTCTTTTTCTGTTTCGATCTCGCGAAGTGTCGCTTCTTTCATACGCTCTGATTCTGCACGCGCTGCAAGAACAATTTCTTCACGCTGTGCATCACCCTGTTTGCGGGCGTTTTCAATCAGTTCCTGCGCATCCTGACGAGCTTCTTTCAAAAGCTGGCGCTGCTCTTCAAGCTGCTGCTTCGCTTCTGTACGACTTAATTCAGCCGCTTCGATTTCGCCTGCGATGTGGTCTTCACGCTGTTTCATGATGCCCATTAACGGACCCCATGCGAATTTCTTTAGTAATGCTAGTAAAAGGATGAACATCGCTAATTGGAAAAGGATGTCTCCCTCACTGAAGCCACTGGCTCCAAGTACAAATGCATCAAGTGTGAACACGCTCGTTTCACTCCCTTCAGAAGTCAGTCAAATACGGAAAGTTGGTATTGAATCGTAAGACGATGACTGATTAACATCAACCAGTCTTTATAATAGGTAGAAATACATTTTTAAAATCAGATATTCTGTAAAAAATGGCGAAGCATGTCACGATGTGATCTTCGCCATTTTATGTGAAATATTATTGACCTTGTACGATGAACGCGATAACTACTGCGATGATCGGAACGGCCTCAACTAGTGCTACCCCGATGAACATTGTTGTTTGAAGCATTCCACGTGCTTCTGGCTGACGTGCGATACCTTCTACTGTTTTAGATACGATCATACCGTTACCGATACCTGCACCTAGTGCTGCTAAACCTACTGCTAGTGCTGCTGCTAAAAGACCAATTGAACCTGTCATTTGGATATATCCTCCTTAGTGTGGGTAAATAATTTTTTGTTTGAAAATGTTTGTTCAGTAATTGAACAGGTAAATATATTAATGGTCAGAGCTCACTTTGTGCGCCATATAAACCATCGTTAACATTACGAAAATGAATGCCTGGATACCACCGATGAACACGGAGAAACCAAGCCATGCAAGCGTTGGAATAACCGCTGCAATGTGACCAAAGAAACCTGTTGCCAGACTTCCTGCAAGAAGACCAAGTAAGATCTCACCTGCATAGATGTTACCGTAAAGACGCAAACCAAGCGTTAGCGTGTTTGCAAATTCTTCAATAATCTTAAGCGGGAATAAGAAACCCATTGGACGGAAAAAGTCTTTACCGTATTCTCTGAAGCCTTTCATGCGTATGCCATAGTAATGCGTAAGCGCAATTACCATAACAGCAAGAGTCATTGTAACGATTGGATCTGCTGTCGGTGATTTCCACCAGAGATAGTGATCATATGTAATCGCAAACGGTAATCCTAAAAAGTTCGAAATCGCAACGTACATAATGAGTGTAATCCCTAAAATGTGAAAGCTTCCTCCGGTTTTCCAATCCATGTTACTCTTGATGATATTCCGCACAAAATCCATGATCCACTCCATAAAGTTCTGCATCCCGGTCGGTTTCATTGCCAGGGCGCGTGTGGATAGGACTGCAATCAAAAATACAATTGCGGATGCGACAGTAATCATTAAGACATTGGAGAGATTAAAGGTCAGCCCCAGAAATTCTGCTAATGGCGCTTCATGATTCATTTATTTCACCTCTCTTCCCGCTTCTTGTGTAGGACTTGCTGCAATAAATAATCTATCATAATGACGAAATAAACCATCATTAATCCAAATACAGTGGAAATCAAATGAATGAAATCCGGAAATTCCAGTGCAATGAGCACTGCTACTCCTGCTGAGGCCATACGTGATAGTGTTCCAAGCGAACGCACTTTTCTGCCTTCGTCCATCGCACGATCAAACTTTTCCATTCTGTTCTTCATCAGCCAAAGATTGAGCAGACTGAAAGAAGTTCCCAGTATCAGACCGAGAAAAACATCCGGGAAAGGTGTGAACCCGAAGCCGAGGACAAAAATCGATAACAAGTAAAATATGTACTTGGTGTACCGTAAAAAATGCTTTCTGATGTCAGGCATTTAGCTACTCTCCTGAGTCGAATTGTTTCACTGTGCGAAGCATCGCATAGATTCCTGCTGATAAACCCAGAAGTAATCCGATGATCATAAACAGCGGTTCTGATTCCAGATGACGATCAAGCCATCTCCCACCAAAAATCCCGATGAGTACGGAGCCAGTTAATTGTGACAGAATGGCCGAATAAAGGACCATCGCATGGAACGGACGTCTTGACTGACGCATGAGTGCATCCTCACAATCTGAGAATGAAATTGAGGGCGGATATTACAAGGTTTTACGTGTATTTTTATGTCTATGAAAACCTTATCATTATACCCTTTAAAAGCATACAATAGGCACTAAATGATGTCAACGCGATCTCGACAAAAAGTTCAATTGATCACATATAGATGTTTGTGTGTTCACATTTTTGACAAACCGGATTTTCGGATGGTGCTTGAGAGTTGTTTTTTGGTGTGAGGTGTGTCCTGCGCTGGTGTGACTAAGTAATTTTGCGGGCACTTTTCGACAGCGTGTCGGGCGGATGAACGTGTTGTTTATGGGGCCTGGTTGGGAGGGATTGGGGGGGTGCTAATTCTTTCACCTTTGTTGGTTATTCGATCACCTTTTTGATTATATCTATGCGCTTTTATGTAATTCGGCTTTTGCGCGGGTATGGCCGGATTATTCTATAGGCTTTCGAAAAATATCTATCACCTTTTGCAGTTATTCATTCACCTTTCAATTTTATCTCCCCTCCCCCTTACCCCAATTAGCTAGACAAAATCCCGCCCCTAACCCAGGAGCGGGATTTCTTTTACACACGGAATGTATCCGGGCGCTGATCTGTTTCTTTGAAATAGTAGCGGATCGCTTCTGCAATGCGGGCAGATGCTTTTCCGTCACCGTATGGGTTGGATGCTTTAGACATGGCCAGGTAAGCCGCATCATCTGTCAGCAATTCCGTTGCCATATTGTAAATCTGTTCTTCTTCGATTCCGGCAAGCTTCAGCGTGCCTGCTGCGATACCTTCAGGACGCTCTGTTGTATCCCGCAGTACAAGAACTGGTACACCAAGTGATGGTGCTTCTTCCTGTACGCCACCTGAATCTGTCAGAATCAGATGAGCTTTTGACGCAAAGTTATGGAAATCAATGACGTCAAGCGGATCAATCAAATGAATGCGGTCATCTCCACCAAGAATATCATCAGCAATTTCACGGACTGCCGGGTTCAGGTGAACAGGGTAAACAACCTGTACATCCTTTTGCTCATCCACAACACGCTTGATCGCACGGAACATATTCTTCATCGGTTCACCAAGGTTTTCCCTGCGGTGTGCCGTTACAAGAATGAGACGGTCCCCATTTAATCGATCAAGAATATCACTCTGATAATCTGCATTTACAGTGGTGGATAACGCGTCGATTGCTGTGTTTCCTGTGACGAAGATGTTTTCTTCAGGCTTGTTTTCCTGAATAAGATTATTGGCTGACTGATCGGTTGGTGCGAAATGCAGGTCTGCCATTACACCAGTCAGCTGGCGGTTCATTTCTTCAGGGTACGGGGAATATTTATTCCATGTACGAAGGCCTGCTTCAACGTGTCCGACTGCAATCTGATTGTAAAATGCAGCAAGTCCCGCTACAAAAGTCGTTGTGGTATCACCATGAACAAGTACGATGTCGGGCTTAGTCTCTTTCATAATACGATCAAGACCTTCAAGCGCACGCGTTGTGATACCAGTCAGCGTCTGGCGGTCCTTCATGATATTTAAATCATGATCAGGTGTGATACCGAAAATGTCCATTACCTGGTCAAGCATTTGACGGTGCTGGGCTGTCACTGTCACGATTGGCTCGAAATACTGATCCTGCTTTTTAAGCTCAAGCACAAGTGGAGCCATTTTAATCGCTTCAGGTCTTGTACCGAAGATCGTCATTACTTTTATACGTTTAGACATGAGTTTCTCCTTTAATGGTTTCGCTTATTTTGTACCGAATAATCTGTCGCCTGCGTCTCCAAGACCAGGGACAATGTAACCTTTTTCATTCAGCTTTTCATCAAGGGCTGCAATATAAATGTCTACATCATCATGTTCTTTTTTAATTTCCTCAACGCCTTCCGGTGCTGCTACAAGGCATAGGAACTTGATATTTTTTGCGCCGCGCTTTTTAAGAGAGTTAATCGCTTCAACTGCTGATCCGCCTGTTGCAAGCATTGGATCAACCAGGATAAAGTCACGCTCTTCAACGTCTGAAGGAAGCTTCACGTAATATTCAACCGGTTTTAGTGTTTCAGGATCACGGTATAGTCCAACGTGTCCGACTTTTGCAGCCGGGATCATCTTCAGAATGCCATCCACCATTCCGATACCTGCACGCAGGATTGGAACGATCGCAAGCTTTTTACCTGAAAGAACTTTTCCTTTTGTCTGGCTTACTGGTGTTTTCAGGTCGATTTCTTCCATTGGAAGGTCGCGTGTGATTTCAAACGCCATCAGCGTTGCCACTTCATCTACAAGTTCACGAAAATCCTTTGTTCCAGTCTGTTCATCGCGGATGTGCGTCAGCTTGTGCTGAATCAGCGGATGATCAAATACGTATACTTTTCCCACACCTGTCACTCCTTTTTAAATAAGCTCTGTTAAAGGTGGCTGCTGATTTCCGCTTCAGGCGGACGCTTTCCGCGGGGACGGCGCTGAGCCTCCTCAACGCTTTGCGTTTCCGGGGTCTCAGCTGTCCGTCACCTCCCGCTGGAGTCGCCGCCTTCCACTCCAATCACAGCTGCGCAAATAAAAAATGGACTTTAACAGAACTTTTATGTAAATTCTATTTCATCTTATTTATTATAAAGCAAATCCTTACGAAAGTTATCATACTTGCAGGTTTTTTACAAGAAAGGTCCGTATGATGTATGGGAAGTGTCACGTAATGGTAATTGTACTAAATATTTTGACGGTTGCTGGTTGGAGCCGGGCTGAGGGGCTGAATGTCGATGTTTCTGCTGGAGTTGTAGCAATTGTGCTGCAGGTTGTTGCGATACACCCGGGATCTTGTCGCTTTCCAGTGCCCGGATGTTGCTTTCCAACGTTTTGAATGTCATATCCAACCTCCCGCACGTCTTCTTCATGCCCTTAACAAACCAAAAAGACTGCCCAACTAAGGACAGTCTCAAGAACTTACTCGTATAATGCGAAACGGCTTGTAATCTCTTCGACTTTTACTGCAGCCTCTTTCAGCTTTGCTTCATCTTCGTGATTTTTAAGTGCTTCTGCAATGAGTTCTGCGATTTCTTCCATTTCTTTTTCCTTGAAGCCGCGTGATGTGACAGCTGGTGTTCCGATACGGATACCGCTTGTAACGAACGGGCTTTCAGGGTCGAATGGAATCGTGTTTTTGTTCACAGTGATGCCGATATCATCAAGTACTTTTTCAGCCACTTTACCTGTCAGGTTCAGCGAGCGCAGGTTCACAAGGACAAGGTGGTTATCAGTACCGTCAGAGACGATATCAATCCCATTTTTCTTGAACGCTTCTGCCATTGCCTTCGCGTTTTTAACAACCTGATCGATATAGTCATTAAATTCAGGCTTCAGTGCTTCACCGAATGCAACTGCTTTTGCAGCAATGACGTGCATTAACGGACCGCCCTGAACGCCAGGGAAGATTGACTTATCGATTTTCTTTGCGAATTCTTCTTTACAAAGAATCATGCCTCCGCGTGGTCCGCGAAGTGTTTTGTGTGTAGTCGTTGTAACGAAATGGGCATATGGTATCGGAGACGGGTGTGCACCAGTTGCAACAAGACCTGCGATATGCGCCATATCAACCATTAAATAAGCGTCCACTTCATCAGCAATTTCACGGAATTTAGCGAAATCGATCGTGCGTGAGTAAGCACTCGCACCGGCTACAATCATTTTCGGCTTGTGCTCAAGCGCTTTTTGACGGACATCTTCATAATCGATGAGCTCGTCTTTTTCGCCTACACCGTACTCGATGAAATTATATAGTTCACCACTGAAGTTAACTGGACTTCCGTGCGTTAAGTGACCTCCATGAGACAGGTTCATACCAAGAACCGTATCGCCCGGCTTTAGTACTGAGAAATAGACAGCCATATTAGCCTGGGCACCTGAGTGCGGCTGAACGTTTGCATGCTCAGCGCCGAATATTTCTTTCGCGCGGTCGCGTGCAAGGTTTTCAGCGACATCAACGTGCTCACAGCCGCCATAGTAGCGGCGTCCAGGGTAACCTTCTGCGTATTTGTTCGTCAATACTGATCCTTGCGCTTCCATGACTGCTTCACTTACAAAATTCTCTGATGCGATCAGCTCGATTTTCGTACGCTGGCGCTTCAGTTCATCCTGCATTGCTTCGAATAATGCCTGATCCTGCTGTTGAATCTTATTCATTGTGAATCCTCCCTCATGTCTCGGGTCTGTTCCCGTCTTTGGTCAAAAATCTACTTCATCTTAACATGTTTTTTGAGAATGTGAAAATGCTGATTTTGACAAAAGGGGTGTTGTTATACGCTTACATCGCTTATTTTAATCTAAAAGACGAATATTTCGAGAAAATTTCTTTTTAATTTTTGTATTTTTATTAAATGCAATGAGGTTGAATGACTTTAGATGCTTTTTTCACATGTGTTACGGTGGCTGCCGAAGGTGAATTGATTCATTTGCTCATCCCCCGGCGTTATTGAATCAGCGCCCGGATTACATAAGATAATTGATTCAGCGCTCCGCTATTATGGTTCACCTGCTGCCTTAATTGGCTCACCGCTCATCTTATTTGAACGCACGCTTAAATAACTTTATGATCTAAAAACAACCGGCCTCAAAAAGACCGGTTGCCCATCTATTTATTCAAGCTCGTACACTGCCCGCGCACCGCCGACGAGTTTTGGTCTTGTGCGCGCGAGTGTGATGTGGGCTTCTCCCAGAGATTTCGCTGCTACACGAACCGGAACGGCCACAGGCTTCAGGTGCATGCCAATCAGCGTATCACCGATATCAATGCCGCCGTGCGCCTGTATGCGCTCGACTGCAACCGGATCTTTCATATGACGGTATGCATATGATGCCATCGCACCACCTGCTTTTCGCACAGGCACGACAGTTACTTCTTCAAGCCCGTACCGCTCAGCCGTTTCACGTTCCACGATCAGGGCACGGTTAATGTGCTCACAGCCCTGAAATGCCAGATGAAGACCTGTGTCTGTCGAAAATCGTGCAAAGGCTCTATACAGTGATTCAGCGACTTCATCTGTGCCGGATGTGCCGATTTTACGACCGATGACTTCAGAAGTTGAACAGCCAATGACAAATAGCTGCCCCTCTTTCAGCGAAGCCTGTTCCTGGTATTCCTCAAGGATTGACAGCAATTCCTGATTCATCGCAAGCCCTTCTTTCTATTTGGTTCTGTCAGAACGGGCTGATGGCTTCCGCTCCAGGGGGACGCTTTCCATGGCCGGGCGGTGAGCCAGCAGGCTTCGCCGTTGCCTCACCTGTCCCTTCCTGCCATAGGAGTCGCCCCCTTCCGCTCCATCCATCAGCTGTGCATCTATAAAATTGGTCATTTATAAAAAAAGTTAAAATAATTACTTCGCTTCGTACTCACTCATCTTATTAATACGGTTCTCATGACGGCCGCCTTCGAATTCTCCCTGCAGCCAGATTGATGCGATATCACGTGCAAGTCCCGGTCCAATGACGCGCTCACCCATTGCGAGCATATTGGAATCGTTGTGTCCGCGCGTTGCTTTTGCGCTGAACGTATCATGCACAAGCGCACATCGGATACCTTTCACTTTATTTGCTGCAATGCTCATGCCAATACCTGTCCCGCAGATCAGAATGCCGCGGTCAAACTCGCCAGACGCCACTTTTTCAGCAACCGGCAGCGCATAATCAGGGTAATCAACAGACCCCTCACAGTCACAGCCGAAATCTTCAAATTCAATATTCAATTCCTGTAAAAGATCTGCTATTTCCTTGCGCAGATTCGTGCCACCATGATCAGATGCTAATGCGACTTTCATATTAAAATCCTCCCTGTTCCTGTTTATTAAGGTTTTTCAGCATACTATCCATTAATCTGTTTAACTCGTTAAATGTGGAACGGTACACTTCCACCGAACCCCCATACGGATCCGACACATCGAGTCCGCGTTCAGAAGAAAATTCCTTCAACGTAAAAATACGGTCCGCTGCAAACGGAAATTGTTCCATCAACATTGCTTTATGCGAGCTTGTCATCGCAAATACATAATCAGCCCAGTGCACATCAGACTGTGTGACTGAATGGGAGCGGTGATCTTGCATCAAACCGTTCTCCTCAAGTACCTGCTGTGCGTTGTGTGACGCCATGCCGCCTTCCATCGCAAAAAGTCCGGCAGAACGCACCTCAATATGCGGTTCATCTCTATGATTTAAAATTGCTTCAGCCATCGGACTGCGGCAAGTATTGCCTGTACAAATAAATAAAATCCTCATGAAAACGACCCCTTTTTAGGATTCTCACTTCCCCTTTATCCTATCACATTTTAGACACTTTTTCTTTTCGGGAGTGTTAAGTCATGCAGTAGGCGGCACACCGGGGAGGAGTTGAGTGAATTATTTTTAGAATCATTACAAAAATGGTGCAGTTAACTCCGTGCCCACCACACTAAAAAACCCGGGCCTCTCCCAAACCCGGGTTCAACATCATCACTATTTAATGGGTCCGCTGCTTTCGCGTACCAGCAGGGTGGTTGGCAGGACGACTTTTTTGGCGATTTTACGTTTGGATGAGAGCTGTTCGAGCAGGAGATCGACGGCTGCTTCGCCCATGTATTCTGTGTGTACCTGGATGGTTGTGAGTGACGGCTGCAGGTAGCGGGACATTTCGATGTCGTTGAAGCCGACGACTGATACCTGTTCAGGTACGCGGACGCCTTTTTCATGAAGAGCGCGCATGGCTCCGATTGCCATGGAGTCGCTTCCCATGATAAAGGCAGTTGGTCCGTTCTCAAGCTTCAGCGCTTCTTTCATCAGCGTGTAGCCATCTGCAGCTGTAAACTTTCCGGTCCAGATAAATTCAGGGTGAAATGTCTGGTAGAGAGACAGGTATTCGAAGAAAGTCGTTTCCCGCTCGTCTTTGACCATTTCATTATCCTGGACATATTCATGACCTCCGATGTAGCCGATGCGCTCGTGTCCGAGGTCGATCAGGTGCCTGAGGACATCGATCATAGCAGAGCGGAAATCTACTTCTACTGAGTCCACATTTTTAGATGGCGTAAAGTCAACCAGCACAAGATTTGGCGCCCACTGCTTAAATGTGGTCAGATCTTTTTCACTGAATTTACCGACTGCTATCACGCCGTCCAGTGGCGCATCATTCCGGACACGATACGTTTCTTCGTTCTTATAGAGTTTAACAAGGTTAACGCCGCGATCCACGCAGGCACGCTCTACCCCAAGCCTGACTGACAGGTAGTAGGGATCCTCAAGCTCCTGCTCCTCTGAGTACCAGTAAACGAGGCCGACGCGCAGCGTTTTTGGCTTTTTTGCAGTCTTCCTTTTCACACTCTGATAGTTCAGCTCTTTAGCAATTGAAAGGATTTTTTCTCTCGTTTCAGCGGTTACTGATAATGTCGCATCATCATTAATGACACGCGAAACCGTTGCCAAAGATACCCCTGCTTTTAACGCTATATCTTTTAAAGTCGCCATTTATAACCACCTACCCGTGTCATTTCTGACCATTGTTATCTTTATACTTTATCACTTTTGAACCATAAGCTGCTAATGTTTCCCCGCAGACATTTTGAGTCGAACCCGTGTGATTCATCAGGAATAGATGTCCGTTTCGCATCACAGCTTCAGTGCCTTCCGGCGTCTCTGTGTGCCAGATGCCGTGCTGTTTGATAATGTTCAGCGCGATCGGTTCAAGGACTTCTGCATCAAGTCCTGTAGCAAGATAATAGACGCTGCCTTCACCTGTTTTATTCAGGGTAAGTGCTGCCTGTTCCTCATAAAATTCATCGCTGTACCGCCAGAGCACTTCCGCTCCTTTTGATGTCACAAGATCTCTCCATACTTTACCGCTGCTCTGCTTTCCATCTTTACTTTTAACCGGAACAGACTGATGTGCGGCAAGTGCTTCAGTTTCATAAATTTCAATACCCGCGAGGTCTGCAACCGGACCTGGCAGTGTCTGTTCAAAATGAATGTTGTTGTCTCTGTTTTTCAAGCCGGCGCGGAATGAAAAGATAATCGTACCGCCTGATGCTGCAAATTGTTTCAGTCTGGCAGCCAGTTCATCATCAATGATCTGCATGACCGGCACAAGTAACACTTTATACTTCTCAAAAGTACGGTCAGAAGGGATCACGTCAATTGAGGCATTGTGTCTGTAAAATGGTGCGTACAATCTTAACAGTTCTGCGTTAAAGTCAAAGCTTGCACTCTGTACCTGTGATTTCCACGACCAGATATTATCGTAGTCATAAAGGACAGCGATATCGGATTCAATTTTTTCATTTAACACATTTTCATAAGGCTGAATTTCACTGAATAGCGACTGCACTTCTTTAAATTTACGGCCATAGCGATTATCCTGGTCGACAACACCGAAGCAGAATTGTTCCGCTCCTTTTGTCATCCCTCTCCACCTGAAGTAAAGCATGTTGGTACAGCCATGCGCGAATGCCTGATACGACCACATTTTCGCCTGATTCGGTCTTGGCAGGTAGCCAATCACGTTGTGTCCCTGCGCACCCATAAGTTCTTCGACGATCCAGTAGTTCTGATCCTTCAGCCCTCTGTTAAAATCATGTGTCATTGCAATCGCTGCAGGCGCAATTGGTTCAGTCAGTCCACCCCATACCGGGTAATTATCATAAGAAACGAAGTCCATTACACGGACGTTTTCAGCATGGTCGAATGCTTTATCGAAAAAGCCGCCAGATACATTTGTTGTGATCGGCTGATGCCTGCCTGCATGTTCACGTGTGATGTCTGTCATTTTGTGTGCGAAATGATTCACTGATTCTGATCGGAATCTTGTGTAATCAAGCTTCAGAGAAGGGTTATGTGTTGTGACAGTAGGTACCGGCATCGGGATTTCTGAAAAACTGTTATAAGTCTGCCCCCAGAAAATCGTTCCCCAGCGCTCATTCAGCTGATCAACCGTTTGATATTTCTTTTCAAGGAACTGATGGAACCCGCTGTGGCAATGCTCACAGAAGCACCAGTCACTGCCTTCATGACCAAATTCATTATCAATCTGCCAGACGACAACTGCCGGCTCATCCGCAAAATGCTTTACAACTTCTTCAGTAATTTTGGCAGCGTAGCGGTTATATTCAGGTGAGTTAAAGCAATACTGCCTTCTCCCACCGAATGCGCGGACGTGACCGTATTCATCTTTGGATAAAATGGATGGATGCTTTGCAGCAAGCCAGGCCGGGAAGGTCGCTGTCGGCGTTCCGAACATGACAGATAAATCTCTTTTTTTCGCTTCTTCGATCACTTTATCAAAGAATGAGAAATCAAACTGTCCCTCCTGCGGCTCCATCAGATGCCAGGCAAACTCACCAATTCTGATCATGTTCGCACCAAGCTCTTTAATGCCGTCCAGGTCTTTTTCAAGCATGCTCTCCGGCCAGTGCTCCGGGTAATAATCCACACCTACATACACAACAATTCCTCCTGTCAGATCTGAAGCGCTAAGGCTTCTGATTTTGTTAGTTCTCTTGTACCCTCTCCAACTTTTACTGTATAAAAATCAGCCTCAAGTGAAGTAAGGCTTCTGTATTCTTCAGCCACATTCTTTTTGAAAGTATCAATATTCTGATCTTCCACAATATTCACGGTACACCCGCCAAAGCCTGCGCCTGTCATACGTGCACCGATTGTTCCTTTTTGGTTCAGCGCGGCATCCACAAGTACGTCGAGTTCTCTGCATGACACTTCATAATCGCTTTTAAGAGAGTCATGTGACTGCTTCATCAGTTCCCCCAGTGCATACAGATCGCCTTCACCGAGCACTTCAACTGCACGGAGTGTACGTTCATTCTCAGTGACCACGTGTCTGACACGTTTATGTTCAGTATCAGTCAGTATCTCCTCAGCTTTCGCTAAATCCTCTGAAGTTAACTGACAAATTTCATTGATCTGATAAACGGATTTTAATTTTCCCAATGCGCTTTCACAAGTCTGTCTGCGTTCGTTATAAGCAGAGTCTGCAAGTCCGCGCCTTTTATTGGTATTGGCAATGACGATTGAATGATTGCCAAGGTCCAGCGGCACATAATGGTATTCAAGCGTCTCACAATGCAGCAGCACAGCCTGATCCTTTTCGCCAAAACCGACGGCAAACTGATCCATGATGCCACAGTTGACACCGATAAACTGGTTCTCAACATGCTGGCTCAGCTTCACCATTTCAATATTGGAGAGACCCAGCTGATGCAGTTCATTCAGCGCACTGACTGTAACGAGTTCAATTGAAGCTGATGACGACAGGCCTGCGCCATTTGGAATATTGCCGTAAAAGTACATTTCGTAGCCTGTATCAGGTAGCTGACCATGTAAATGGTGAATGACACCTTTAGCATAGTTGGTCCACTGGTCCTGTGGGTGATTGATCAGATGATGACGCGCAACTTCAATTTGTCCTGCTTCAGAAAAGTTCTCAGAATAAAAAAGGATTCGCCCGTCCTGTCTCTGCCTGATTGCGAGGTAGGTACCGATTTCAAGCGCACATGGCAGTACATGTCCACCATTATAATCAATGTGCTCTCCAATCAGATTCACCCGGCCCGGCGCAAAAAATACGCGAACGTCCTCTTCTGTACCGGCAAATTGATTCAGAAATGCAGCGACAATTGAACTCATCTTGCTCACCCTTTCTTCATCTCCTTAAACTTCCATACTGCAGACTGAAAATCACCATAAAAATGCGTGTGATCTGTTTGTACTGTACCGGTAAAAAACGGCGGGATCTGCCAGCCGATATGCATCAGTTCATCACCGCCATACTCACGATGGATGACACTGCTGCCTTCCTGCCATTCAACTTCATATATCTTATCAGGATCAAGTCCGCTCAGGCGGATTCGTTTCATCCCTGCATTCGGCTGTGAACATACACGGTAAAACGCAACAAGTGCTTCTGACTGATCATGTGATACGGTCATCCAGGCTGTATCGTTTCCTTCAAACGGACTGCAGAGCCTGTAAAAGTTTCCAAACTGAAGGAGCTTTCTTTCCTTTTTAAATAGCGATATCTGCTTACTGACCTTATCGCGGGTTGTGGCATCCATTACTTCCGGATCAAGCTCATAGCCAAATGCTCCGAACATGGCTGCGTGGAACCTGAATTCAACTGATGTTATGCGTCCTGTCTGATGATTGGGTGATGCTGATACGTGCGCGCCCATTGAGGAAACGGGATAAACAAGCGAGGTGCCATACTGGATCTTTAATCGTTCTACAGCATCTGTGTTATCGCTCGTCCATGTTTGAGGCATATAATAAAGCATGCCCGGGTCGAACCGGTTGCCACCGCTTGCACATGATTCAAACAGCACCTCGGGAAAGGCTGATGTGATCTCCTCAAGCACCCGGTACAGCCCCAATATGTAGCGGTGCATGACTTCTCCCTGGCGGCTTGCAGGCAGCTCATCAGAAAACACCTCTGTCACTGTACGATTCATATCCCATTTCACATAGGACGCTTTTGAATCTTTCAGTACGTGTCCAATAGCTTCTATTAAATAGTCCTGCACTACTTTCTTTCCGAGATTCAACACCATTTGATTTCTGCCCGGCGTGTGCGGCCGGTGCGGCGCTCTTAGTACCCAGTCCGGATGCTGCTCGTACAGTCTGCTTTTTTGTGAGATCATTTCAGGCTCTACCCAGATTCCGAATTGAATTTGCCGCTCTCTCACTTCATCTGCCAGCCCCTCAAGTCCTTTAGGCAGCTTCTTTTTATCTGCCGTCCAGTCACCGAGTGAGGTTGTGTCATTATTTCTGCCTTCAAACCAGCCGTCGTCAAGCACAAACAATTCCACACCCAGCTCACTTGCAGACGCTGCGATGGAGGTGATTTTATCATGGTCAAAATCGAAATAAGTCGCTTCCCAGTTATTTAGCAGAACCGGGCGTTCCTTATGCTGCCAGGACCCTTTGATTAGATGATCGTTATATAACGAATGAAAGCTCTGGCTCATTTTATTTAATCCCTGATCACTGTAAACAAGAACTGCTTCAGGTGTTGAGAAGTTGTCTCCAGGTCCAAGCATCCATTTAAAATCAAACGGGTTCAGACCGATCATGAGTCGCGTCGTATCATAGGTGTCGACTTCCACACTGGCACGGTAGTTACCACTGTAGATCAGATTCAGACCGATGACTTCCCCTTCATGCTCCGTTGCATGTGGTCTTGCGAGGGCAATGAACGGATTATGCCATGAGCTGCTGACACCTTTTTTACTATCGATCACGTGCATCCCCGGCTTCAGTCCCGACCGGTGCAGATGGCGCTCGCGGATCCAGGCCCCATCAAGCTGAATAGACTCATAAGTATGATCCGGCAAATCAATTGAAGCACTCATCAGACGGTTAACTGAAAAAGAATCTGCTCCGTTATTTGCAATCTCACTGCGCCTTAAAATGACATTCCGCTTATGGAAAACGGTGTAAAATAAATGCAATTCAGCTTCAAGCGTGTGATCCTTTAATGTAATTTGCAGCGTCTCACATTGATCCTCATTTCCATACACACCGGGCATTCCTTTAAGCGAAGGCTTCCCTTTCGTTATGCGATGAGCATGATAGATAAAGTGCGATAGCTTTGAACCCTGCTTTTCTTCAATTTCTATAGCAGGTTCTCTAAAGTCGGATGTCCCGTAAGAAGGGTATTCCTGCCTTGCCCACTCTAATGTGAATCCGCTCTCTTTTAGCGGAAAGTTTGCGTTGCCGAGCGGCTCATTAGGAAATGGCGCCAGCCCTGAAAAGCTGGCGCGATCCGTTACTTTTTTACCGAAATAGGTATGTTCGAGCTGTCCATTTTCAAGGACACGGATGATATAGCTGACATCCTGGCCCTGTAGATGAAATTGTCTGTCATGCGTATAGATCGGCATGGTCAAAACTCCTTATTTCACTGCACTTCCAAGCATCCCTGAGATAAACTGGCGCTGTAGAAGCAGGAAGAAAATAATAATTGGGATTGTCGCAATTGTTACACCCGCCATTACCTGACCATAGTCAATACGTGACAGACCGAATAATGTTGAAAGTGCAACAGGGAATGTGTACATGTCTGTTGTTGATAGTGCAATTAACGGCCACAGGAAGCTGTTCCACTGATACAGGAACAGGAAGATCGCTGTTGCTGCAAGTGCCGGCTTCATTGATGGCAATACAATACGGAAGAAAATCTTCCACTCACCCGCTCCATCAATTCTCGCCGCTTCAATCAGCGACGTTGGGAATGCCAGCAGGTTCTGTCTCATCAAAAAGATCGCAAATGGGTATGCAAGGTTTGGCAGAATTACTGCCTGATACGTATTTAACCAGTTCAGCGCTGCCATCATTTTAAATAAAGGAATGATTGTTGCATGGTACGGTACCATCATTGAAAGGAGGAAAATCGTGAAAATCACATTTCTTCCTTTGAAATCAAACTTGGCAAACGCATAAGCGGCCATGGTACAAATAAAGAGCGCTAATACTGTATACGTTACCGCGATAAATAATGAGTTGAACATCACGCGACCGATACCGATTGATTCATCCAGGTTGCGGATATTTTCCATCAGCATGCTGCCGGGAAGCAGTGTAGGCGGCTGCGAGAACATGCTGCCACTTGTATTCGTTGCTCCGATTGCAGCCCAGTAGAACGGGAACAGAGAAACGAGTGCACCAATGACTAAAGCTATATATAATAGGATTCTTTTCGTCGTCTTGTTTTTCTTCATTCCTGATCACCCGTCACTTTAAATTGAATAAATGTCATAACCGCAATCAAAATTACAATTACGTATGCAATTGTTGAAGCGTATCCGAAATCAAAGAACCGGAAGCCTGTCTGGTAAAGGTACATCCCGATTGTCAGCGTTGCATCACTCGGTCCACCATTTGTCAGTACGAACGGCTCATCGAATAATTGCAGCGTCCCGATTGTAGAAAGGATTGTTGTAAATAAAATAACCGGCTTAAGATTCGGTATTGTAATAGAGAAAAACTGTCTGATTTTACTTGCGCCATCCATACTAGCCGCTTCATATAATTCTTCCGGAATATTTTGAAGCCCGGCAAGGAAAATGACCATATTATAACCCACCCATCTCCATGTCATTGCGATGACAAGAGATGCTTTTGCCCAGAAAGGATCTGAAAGCCATGGGATTCTGTCGAGTCCAATTGCAGCAATCACCTGATTGACTACACCATCGTTCATCAGCATGATTGAAAAGATAATAGAGTACGCTACGAGCGATGTAACGGCAGGGAGGAAAAAGGATACCCTGAATACGCCTTTAAATTTCAATAATGCAGAGTTTAGTAAGTTCGCTATAATCAGTGCCAGAAAAATCATGATCGGCACCTGGACGATTAATAGAATAAATGTGTTTTGTAAGGCAGTGATGAAAATATCATCACTCAGCAGCCTGGTGAAATTATCAAATCCGGTAAATTCAAGGTTGCTTCCCTGACCTGACTGGAAGCTGAGGATTAATGAATAAATAATTGGATATGCCATAAAAATAGAAAATAAGATGACTGCCGGTCCGACAAACATATAAGGTACTAACGTTTTTTGTTTCATGCTCTACCTTCTTTCATTCTTTCATTTAGGATGTGCCGCAAACGGCTTTGATTTTGTTTATGTAACGCCTGCAGCTACCTTTTCAGTTGAAAGTTCTGCATAACCGCTGCTGGTTTTCGTGGGGGACTTTCCCGCCCCCGGGCGGTGAGCCTCCGTCGCCCACTAAAACCATCAGCTCAGTTCAGAATAGAAAACATTTTCTTATCCTTCTTTGATGCTTTAAAAGAAGAAGAGATTTAGCAATGCTAAACCTCTTTTCTTGTCAGACGTCGTTAGTTATTGATTTCCCGTTCAGTTCTTTCAGCAAGTCTTTCTGCTGCTGCCTGAAGCGCTTCAGCTGGTGGTGTTCCGTTAAAGGAATCCGCCTGAGCTTTGATTGCTTCATCAAGACCAATTGCATAGTCTTCAGTGTAGTATGGTGTTTCTACGTCAGCCATTTCATCAGCAAACAGCTCCCAGATCTTCTGGCCGCCGAAGAACTCATCTTCGCTTGTAAAGATTTCTTCTTCATAAGCTGAGTTCAGTGATGGGAATAGACCGTAGTCTTCCATTGCAATGACCTGTGCTTCAGGGCTTGTAGAGAAGAACTCAAGGAAATCATAAGCTGCTTCTTCATTATCGCCGCCTGAAGGAATCATCCAGCTTGAACCACCAAGGTTAGATGCGCGGTTGCCGCCTTCTTCAAATGCAGGAAGAAGGAATACCCCCCAGTCACCGGAAGTATCCTGTGCCTGGTCAATAATTGTTCCGTAGTACCATGCACCAAACGGAATCGTTGCTACTGAACCGTCGATTGTTGCAGAAACCGTTCCGTTCCATCCATCAACCTCTTTAATCAGTCCAGCTTCTTCAAACTCCATCTGCTTTTCCATTGCCATAATTGCTTCTGGACTTGTCAGATCAATGTTCCCATTTTCATCAAAGTAATAAGTACCAAGCTGATTTAACATCATACGGAATGTAGGATCATCATTGAACTTATCAAGCGGCATTGCATCAACACCAGTTGCTTCTTTGATCTGCTTACCAGCTTCTAAGAAGTCATCCCATGTTTCAATGTCTTCAGCATTTACACCGGCTTCTTCAAAAATGCTTCTGCGGTAGAACATTCCACCTGGACCTGCATCAAAAGGCATTGCATAGAATGAGTCATTGACAGTTGCAAGATCCTGTTTGAAAGATGGAAACTCATCAGCATAATCCTCAAACCCCATATCTGATAAGTTTACAAATCCATCCGGGAATGCCTGTGCGTATCCGCCAATCCGGTCATCCTCAACGAGTACGATGTCAGGTAATCCAACGCCGCCTGCTGCAAGACCAGTTGAAAGCTTGTCATACACGTCCAGTCGTCCAATATCTTCTACTTCAATCTTCACGTTCGGGTTTTCTTCCTGATATAAAGCCATTGCGTCTTCAAGTGCACCTACGTTTACGTTCCATGCCCATGCAGTCAGTGTTGTTTCGCCGTCTTCACCTGAACCGCTGCCACCATCTGACCCCGAGCATCCTGCAAGCATCATTGCACCTGCAGCCACTAAACCTGTTGCTGTCCACCATTTCTTCATTTTCTTTCCCCCTTATATAAAATGAATAATTGATGCGAGCGATCTTTTTCACCCTGAAGTCCATACCAGTTAAGAAACCGCTTACATTTGATTTGATTTTAGTAAACTTTTTAATTAAAGTCAATAGTATTTTAGTAAATTATCAGATTTTTTTATTTCGTTTTACTAGGAGTTTTGGTAAAAGATGATACAGCGGGGACGGAGGTGTGTGTATCATTGATGCAGGATGTGTGAATGAAGTTTCCCCTTTCGAATCAGTAACTTTCATTAGGTTTTTTGATGGGCTGGATACGGGGTTGAGTACAGTCGATTTTGTGGTTAGTGCACTCAACATGGGCTTTGACAGTACTCAGTACTCAATCCTGAATGCAGCGCACTCAACTCAGCCATAGACTGCACCCAAGCCAGAATGCAGCGCACTCAACTCAGCCATAGACTGCACTCAATCCTGAATGCAGCGCACTCAAACCGGGTATGTCCCACCTCACCAGCCACAATCATCGCTGGCAAAGCCAATACTCACTTAATCCGTTCTTCTTGAACATATAAAAAACCCGGGTCTAGAAAACCCGGGTTAATCGAACATTTATTTTACCGGACCGCTGCTCTCACGGATTAGTAAATTAGTAGGTAAAACAATTTTTTTAGCAATTTTACGTCGTGAGGACAGCTGATCAAGAAACAGATCAACAGCCGCTTCACCCATATACTCGGTATGAACCTGAACGGTTGTCAGTGAGGGTTGAAGATAGCGTGACATCTCGATATCGTTGAAGCCGACAATCGAGATTTGCTCAGGTACACGTATCCCTTTTTCATGTAAAGCGCGCATGGCTCCAATGGCCATTGAATCATTTCCCATGATGAATGCGGTTGGTTTGTTTTCAAGCTTTAGCGCTTCTTTCATCGTTGTATACCCATCTTCAGCGGTGAAAGTTCCGGTCCAGATGAATTCAGGATAGAACGTCTGGTACAGGGATAGATACTCACAAAACGCCTCTTCACGCTCATCCCTGATCATTTTGTTCCCCTGTACGTATTCATGCCCGCCAATATAACCAATACGCTCGTGGCCAAGCTTAATCAAATACTTCAGGACCTCAACCATTGCACTGCGGAAGTCCACAACAACAGCGTCTACATCAGATGCCGGCGTAAAGTCTGCCATGACCAGATTTTCAGTCAGACCTTTGAAGAGGTCAACATCTTTTGAGCTGAACTTTCCGATTGCAATCAGCCCATCCAGCTTTTCTTCATTTGCCGATCTGTTCTGAAGATCATTTTTTACATATTTTTCAATTTCAATCCCACGCTCTGAGCAGGTACGTTCCACACCAAGGCGGATGGATAGATAATAGGGATCTTCCATTTCTTCTTCTTTAGAATACCAGTAGACGAGCCCCATTCTGAGCGTTGTTTTTTTCTTCACAACTCTGCGCTTTCCTGAATGATAGTTCAGCTCATCAGCAATCATCAGAATCCGCTGTCTGGTATCGTGCGCTACTGACATACTATCATCCTGATTAAGCACTCTTGATACAGTGGCCAGTGATACATCTGCCTTTTGTGCAATATCTTTTAAAGTTGCCATTTTCTCACCTATTCTTTAACGGGACATTTTTTCGGTTTTACTTATTCATTCACCGCATCTAAAAACTTTTTAAATGCTTCCTGTCCCTGTTCATTCTGTTTAAATACACCTGCATGTGAAAGAACTTTTCCGAAGACAATGCCTGTTTCTTCTTTTAGAATATCCGTTGCATTTCCAGCTGAAACTGAACGCTCTCTGATTATGCCTTCCACCCATTCTGCATGCTTAGCTGTCCGTTCATCCTGCTTTAAACCATCAATATTGTGATGCGTTAGATATTCAGCCGTCAGCTGCAGTTCTTCTTTCAGACGGCCTGGCAGTACAGCAAGACCCATGACTTCAATCAAACCAATATTTTCCTTTTTGATGTGATGAAGTTCTTCGTGCGGGTGAAAAAGTCCGCCCGGATGTTCTTCAGTCGTCCGGTTATTACGCAGGACCAGGTCGATTTCGAATTTGCCGTCACGCGTTCTGGCGATTGGTGTGATGGTGTTGTGCGGTTCTTCATTTGTGAATGCCAGCACGTCTACAAGCGGATCCTCATAGCGTTTCCATTTGTCGAGCACTTTACCGGCAAGCGCTGAAAGTTCATAACGGTCTGCTCCTCTTAATCTCAGGACAGACATCGGCCACTTCACAATCCCGCCTTCAACGTTTTCATATTCTTTAAACGTAAAAGTCTCTGTTACAGGCGCTGTTGCCATCGGGAATTCGTAATGTCCCGCCTGGAAATGATCGTGGCTTAGAATAGATCCACCGACGATCGGCAGGTCTGCGTTTGACCCGACAAAGTAATGCGGGAACTGCTCTGTAAAAGCAAGCAGACGGTCAAAGCTTGCTTTGGATACTTTCATCGGCTTATGCTCTTCACTCAGGACAATGGCGTGCTCATTGTAGTACACGTACGGCGAATACTGAAAATACCACTGTTCCTGCTCAAGCGTAACTGGAATAATCCGATGATTTTGCCTTGCAGGGTGATTGGCTCTGCCGTCATATCCGACGTTTTCTTTACATAAGAGGCATGATGGATACGCGACGCTTTTCGCCTTTTTTTCAGCTGCAATCGCTGCAGGATCTTTTTCAGGCTTTGAAAGATTGATTGTCATTTCAAGTTCTCCATAAGGCGTCTGTGCGATCCAGCTTTCATTTTTAGCAATACGGTCTGTCCGGATATAGTTTGCGTTCTGTGATAACGCATAAAAATGCTGCGTCGCTTTTTCAGGATTGTCCTGATAAAGAGCGTTAAATGTCTGATTCAGTTCAGATGGTCTTGGCATCAGGCAGTTCATGATCGCTGCATCGAGCTGATCTTTTTCAGTGATGCTTGCTATATTCAGTTCTGCTTCAGCCCAGCTGAGGATTTCATTCAGTACCGGCACCGGCGTGTCAAGCCTCTCATCCGGTGCAGCTGTGTCTTCAGGTGCATCCAGCTTCAGCAGTGAAAGGATTCTGTTTCTGGCGTAATCAATGTCTGCCGTTTCGATCATTTGCTTTTGAACAGCAAATTGCAGCAGGCGTTCAATTTGTAGTGAAATCATGTAAGATCAGTCTCCTTTCCGGGCCTCCTGGTTGTACCCGTGAGGATGTGCTTCGTGCCAGTTCCATGCGCTTTCGATGATATCGTGAAGGTTTGTGTAAACCGGGTTCCATTTTAAGACGCTTCTTGCTTTTTCAGCAGATGCAACCAGCTTTGCAGGGTCTCCCGCTCTGCGTGCTTCTTCTTTTGCCGGGATGTCGTGACCTGTCACTTTTCGTGCAGTATCAATCACTTCCTTTACGCTGAAGCCCTGACCGTTCCCTAAGTTAAATACAGTCGTCTCAGGATCTGATGCCAGCTTTTCAAGCGCAAGGAGGTGTGCGTCTACAAGGTCACTCACATGAATGTAGTCGCGGATACACGTGCCATCAGGTGTGGCATAATCTGTACCGAAAATGCTGATATGATCGCGTTGTCCGAGTGCCACCTGCAGGATAATCGGAATCAGGTGAGTTTCTGGATCGTGGTCTTCCCCTCTTAAGCCCTCAGGATCTGCACCGGCAACGTTGAAATATCTGAGTGCGATCGAATGAATGCCATATGCTTCACTCGCCCATTTCAGCATTTTTTCAACGGCAAGCTTTGTTTCACCGTAAGGATTTGTTGGTGACACTGTATCGTTTTCCGTTAATAGGTCTGTCTCAGGCTCGCCGTACGTTGCGGCTGTTGAAGAGAAGACGAGCTTTTTGACGCGGTGTCGTTCCATCGCCTGCAGCAGTGAGATTGCACCACCTACGTTGTTTTCATAGTACTTCAAAGGATTCTGCACACTTTCCCCTACAAGTGAGCTCGCGGCAAAATGAATGACTGCATCTATTTCATGGTTCATAAATACTTCATCAAGAAACTTTCCGTCATGCAGTGAACCTTTATAAAATTGGTCATCACTGCTGACTGCGCCGCTGTGACCGGTCTGAAGATTATCTACAATGACGGTGTCAAACCCTTTTCTTTTTAATGCTAATACTGCATGACTTCCTATGTAGCCTGCTCCACCTGTGACAAGTACTGCCATTTGTAACACTCCTTATCGACTTTGTTTGATCATGTAAATGGAATAAAACTTATTAATTTAAATCGTTCCGCTGCGCTTCAGGCGGACGCTTTTCTGGATGAGCCGTTTTGTGGCTCCATCAGAACTCCTCAGGCTTCGCCTTGCGGGGTCTCAGCTTCCAACTAATCGTCCCAGAGTCGCCGCCTTACGCTTCGCTGCACTTATATCTTATTCCAATCATATTAAGTAAAAGATAAGCTTTCCTGCCATTTCATACTATATCATTTCTCCAGCATAAACCCGGGAAAACTTAGTATTAATAAGTAGTGATTTTATAAACCGTTTCTGAGCTGTACGTCTCTCCTGGCACAAGTTCACATGACGGGAAAGATGGCTCGTTCACTGCGTTAGGGAACCCTTGCGTTTCAAGGCATAAGCCGGAGTGGTGCTGGATTTTCTCGCCACGCATTTCACCTTCAGCACCAAGATGGTTCCCCGCATAAAAGACAACAGCAGGCTGATCTGTGTGAACGGATAATCTTCTTCTGCTTGCCGGTTCACTTAACTGGATCGTTCCTTCTTTTAAAACAAAAGGATGATCATAGCCATTTCCGACGATTTTAATCTGTTCATCCTGAAGGTCCAGGGCATCTGACAGCTTTTTCGGCTCACGGAAATCAAATGGCGTATTCTCTACCCTTCTTTTTTCCCCTGTCGGAATCAGGTTTTCAGTCAAAGGCAGGTAGGTATCCGCCGGGATCTGAAGCTCATGGTCAAGCACGGATTCAAGTGTACCTGTCAGGTTGAAGTAACTGTGATTTGTCAGATTTAATACGGTTTTCTGATCCGTTATGGCTTCATAGGCTACTTTAAGTTCATTCTCGTCTGTGAGCGTATAGCGCACCTGAACTTTCACCTCTCCCGGAAACCCTTCTTCTAAATGAGGACTTGTCAGGTTGAATTGTAATATGTTCCCCTGCTCAGTGACTGACCATATCTTTTTATCAAACCCTTCTTCCCCTCCGTGCAATGAGTGTTCCCCATCATTTTTCGCAAGTGTACAGGTTTCATTATCTAAAGAGAATGAGGCGTTTTCGATTCTGCCCGCAAACCGGCCGACGATCGCCCCAAAGTAAGGAGAATCCGTTAAATATCTTGAGAAATCATCGTAGCCGAGCACGATATTATCCAACTGACCATCTTTATCGGGCGCGATCCACTCAGTGATGATACAGCCATAATTCAGTGCTGACAGTCGCACACCATTTTTATTTTCGATTGTGTATTTGATCACCGGTTCTCCATTATGTGTGGCAATTGCCTGTTGTGAGATCATCTCGTCTATTCAGCTCCTCTAACCGTAATTTCCTTTGCACCGTCTCCAACTGACGCGACATAAAATTCCGGTCCGTACCCAATCCGGTCCTGATAATGTCTGCGCGTATGTTTAATTAAATTGTCCACTTCACCTTTTTTGACAATGGCAATCGCACATCCGCCAAAGCCGGCACCAGTCATTCTTGCGCCGATCACACCAGGCTGCGTCTGTGCAAATTCTGCCAGCGCATCAAGCTCCGCTCCGGTTACTTCATAATCTTCTTTCAAAGATTGATGAGATGCATTCATGAGCTGTCCGACGTGCTCGAGGTCTCCTGCTTTCAGCGAAACATAAGCCTGTTTTGTGCGCTCATTTTCTGTGACAACATGCTTAACACGCTTAAATAAAAGCGGGTCATTCAGCCAGCCTTCTACCTCAGTAAGCTGATCAACCGCAAGCTCTCCAAGACTGGAGACAAAAACATGCTTTTGAATGATTTTTAAAGCCTGCTCACATTCTGCACGCCGCTCGTTATATTTAGAAGATGCAAGCTCTCTTCTCTTATTTGTATTCATAATGACGATTTTTTCATGTTCAAGCTCGATCGGCGCATACTCAAATTCCAACGTGTCGCAATCCAGCCAGAGCGCCTGCCCCTGCTTACCCATTCCAATTGCAAACTGATCCATAATCCCGCTGTTCACGCCGATAAATTCATTTTCCACACGCTGACATAATTTAATCAGTTCCACCTGTGAGATTGATAGATCCGCTATTCCTCTCGCCATCACACCTGCTGCCATTTCAATAGAAGCGGATGATGAAAGCCCGGCACCATTTGGGATATTGCCTTCAAATAGCACATCAAATCCCTCTTCAATCCTGTAGCCGCTTTCTTTCAGGAAGCGGATCACACCAAGTGGATAGTTTACCCATTCGGTTTCAGTATTTTTTTCAATGTGATCGAGTGACGCTGTCATCACACCTGTCTGCGGAAAGTTTTTAGAGGCTAATCTGATCTTTCTGTCATTTCGTTTTTTCACATAGGCATAAGTGCCATATGTAATCGCAAGCGGAAATACTTTTCCACCATTATAATCCGTGTGCTCACCAATTAAATTAATTCTCCCCGGCGCGAAAAATAAACGCTCAGGCACTTCATTAAAGATCGAAATAAAAGACTTTTTTAAGTCGTAAACGTTCATCTGACACCCTCCTTCTCATATTGTCCAGATTGAAAGTGAATATATGTATTACTATAAATTATTTTTAGTAAAAGTCAATTATATTTACATTAGTTTTACTAAAAAATAAGTAAAAAGTGAAGGCGCGGCGCCTTCACTCAATGTCTTCAACCGTTATCCTGAATATCCACAACTCCTCACTCTCAGGCGGAATCTTCGCCACCCGGTCAATTTTATTCGCTACATACACATCATCATACATGCCTGTTGAAGGCTGAAGGGAGAAGTTGTAGTCCCCGAGCCAGCCGCCATGGTTTTTGAAGACGGATAAAAACGGGATTTTATCCGGATCAAATGAATAGTAAAGTGCTTTATTCATATCTTTTTGTACCGCTCTGCACCAGCCGCTGTCCAGTCTTGTAGCGAAATAAAATTTTTCAACATTCTGTGCTTCTTTCGGTGCCATTTTTGAAAGATCAATTTTTTCTTTTGTATCCTTTGACTGCGTAATCGGAAATGGGTGATGCGACCCCCATGGACCAAGGTGCTCATTGTCAGGTTCAATACTGATAATTTCCTCGCATTCTTCCGGCACTTCGATCTGCGTATGCTCATTCATATTCAGTAAAATACTCGGCGCCCATATATAAGCAAATGGTGCTTCCCCAGTATTCTTTGCCCGGTATCTGACTTCCAGACCGTCATCAAGCAGTGTGATTGTCTTTTTAAGAATGTACGGAAAAACCGGACTCTTGACCTCAAGCGTGACACCATTATCAAGCTTTTCATCAACCTCCCATACCATCGACCAGACCTCACCATGATCCGGTACTTTTCTGTTGTTCAGCGGGTGTGGCCCTTCATCCACTCCCGGAAACAGATCATCAAAGCCGGACGGCGTATATTCACCGAAAGTAGACCCATAATGAGGCATAGGTAACTCCTCTACCTTCGCCTGATAAAACCACTCATAATCCGCTTTTTTATCGTAAAAGCTTGCTACTTTTCCACCGAAATCCGGCAGAATGACTGCTTTTAAATACTCATTTTCTAAAATAATTGCTTCAAGTCCTTTAAATGTTCCCTTTTTCATCACTGTTCACCTCGGCGCTGACTTCTTTACTAGTAATGTAGCCTCCGTACAGGTTTTCAAACCAGAACGCTACTCAATCATACGAAGCGCGAGTCCGATTAAAATGCTGCCGCCGATTACTTCACTGAATCTGCCTGCTGTGAGTGTGACGATACTGCCAATCGCAAAACCGATCCGGGTCATGAGAAATGCTGCGATTCCGAAAAAAAACAGTGACTGCGAATTTGAGAGGTCTGTAATGCCCAGCGTGATGCCAATTGATAAACTATCCAGACTGACAGCAATCGAAAAAGCCAGCCATTTGAGCGGAGTCAGCACCATTGGCTGATCTTTTTTTGTTTTAAAGCCCGCAAAGATCATTTGAAGGCCGATAAAGATGAGCAGCAGCATGCCAAACCAGTTCATCGCATCAAGCAGCGAAGAACCGATCAGCATGCCAGCTGCCGGTAAAACTGTATGTAAAAGACCAACCATAATGCTGATGATCCATTTCGCTTTGGTGCTGACCGGCTGTGCGCCTGCTGCGATGCTTGCTGACAGTGCATCCATTCCAAGCGCTAATGCTAAAAAAATTGTCCACATACTGCTCCCCCTTTAGTTGATGAGGGATTATATGATTTTTGTGACGGGGATATGATTGGGGTTTGGGAATGCGGGGGTTTGGCTGGGTTACGGCGAATGCTGCATTTCGGCTGTTGAGGTAGGTGGCTAAGAGTTTGAGGTAGCGATACACCCAGGTTGAGTGCAGTAAGTGCGGGAATGAGTGCTGTGAAAGATCAATTGAGTACAGTCATGCTTAAACCGAGGGCTGCAATCATCCTCTTGATGCCCCTTAAGAAACTAAAGGCCTGTTTTTTAAAGTCATCTAGCGCTGGAGCCCGTCGATGTTCCATTGAGCCTACAGCCATCCAGCCTCAAGTCCCGGCCCATCAAAAAAAGCCTTCCCCTCAGGAAGAGCTTTCATTGATCCACTTGTGTCCGGCTGCTTTTTCAAGACGGTTCATAATGGCTGCACCGATTCCTTTTTCATCAAAGGCTTCAGCTAAAATGATATCTGCATCTGTATCGTTAAAGGAGCGGATCGCATGATAGAGTCCGCGC
Source organism: Jeotgalibacillus sp. 10bf12 (assembly GCF_055597105.1). Classification (NCBI taxonomy): domain Bacteria; kingdom Bacillati; phylum Bacillota; class Bacilli; order Caryophanales; family Caryophanaceae; genus Jeotgalibacillus; species Jeotgalibacillus sp. 10bf12. The sequence continues at coordinate 168,090 of NZ_CP200276.1, forward strand.
GCAATCGTTGCAGGGTCTTCGCGTCTGCCGCAAATCTCTACAATGTCAGCCGTAAGCTGTGCAGTTAATTCCTCAGAGGCGAGCAGGCCAACCGTTTTCCCTTCCTTCTGAAAACGATGGATCGTCTGCTGAATCCATTCGGTTTTACCTTTAATGAGATAAAGAGGTGCAGTTGGTGCATAATGTGTGTATTTCATGCCTGGTGATCTCGGGGCACTCTGTTCCTTTTTTAAAGAAGGATCCACTAGCACCTGACCGATACAGGCTTCAATTTCTTCAGCTGAAATGCCGCCGGGTCTTAAGATCATTGGTGGTGTAACGGTACAGTCAATGACGGTGGATTCAAGGCCAACGCCAGTTTCACCGCCGTCGACGATTCCTTTAATACGTCCTGAAAGATCACGGGCTACGTGTTCTGCTGAAGTAGGGCTTGGCTTACCGCTCGTATTCGCACTTGGGGCAGCGAGCGGTTTCCCGGAACGGCTGATCAATTCAAGTGCAACAGGGTGTGACGGCATACGGATGCCGATTGTATCAAGTCCTGCTGTTACAAGGTCTGAAAACACACCATTCTTTTTGTTAAAAATGATGGTGAGTGGTCCCGGCCAGAATGTCTCAATCAGCTGTTTCGCATCACTGCTGATCGATGACACAAGCTCATGTAACGATTCCGGATTTGAAATGTGGACAATGAGCGGATTATCGGATGGGCGCCCTTTCGCATCAAAAATACCCTGCACTGCAGTATCGCTTGTTGCATCTGCTCCGAGCCCGTAAACGGTTTCAGTAGGAAAGGCGATAACATGTCCGTTGTGCAGATATTCAGCTGCCTCTGCAACCTGTGGATAACTATCTTGTTTTTCCACATTTCTATCCACAGTCCAGCGGATCGTTTCCATGTGAATCACCTCTCAAATTACTTTTTAGATTTATTTTGATTTATTTCGACACGCTGTTTTATCAACATTCAGTCTTGAATAATAGTATACTATTTTTGTTTTCCTGTGCACAAAGGTCAAATTCATCCACAGTTTGTGTATAACTTCATCAAAATTGTGCACAACTTTGTGTATAAACAAAAGTTATCCCCGTTTTTCACTAAAGCGGTTCCATTTATCTGAAATCCAGTTCACAATAAATGATTCTACTTTAATATCAGTTTTCGACACTTTTTTTTCTGGGGATAAGTCGTTCTCACAGTCCTCATTTTTTTCTTCATCCAAAGTCACTGTCCCGCACATTTCAGGAAAGAATGCACACCACCAGTTTTCACCTGCTCCGCTTCCGATTTGAATCACAAGTGTCTGATAAGTGATGCCATCAGGAAACGTGTGTGGTTCGAATGCTGTGGATACCGTTTGGTCCGGCGCTATCTCTCCAGCATGCCGCTCAACGATGATACGAATCTGATAGAGCTTTCCATTAAGTTGATCACTCAGTTCTTCCCTGGTTAAAGGCTGACCGCCTAAGAGCTGTATGATTTCAGGCTGGATAGATTGATAAAGTGCTTCTTTGACTGATTGATCTTGTTCTGTATCGCTATTTGCAATTACGCGCATACGGATGTCGCTTTCTTGTCCGGATGCTGTAAATGGTGTAAGGATTGTGAGTAAGATCATCAGAATCATTGTTTTTTGAATCATCGTCCATTCCTCCCTGCTGTTACTAGGGCATTGTGGACGAGATTTGTGAGTTTTAAACATTAATAGGAATTAAAAGTTTGGCGTTTGATCTACGTTCCGGGCGGACGCTTTCCGGACGGTGGTTGCTAAGCCTCCTCGCCTTCGGCTGCGGGGTCTCAGCTTCCCACTAATCGTCCCGGAGTCGCCGCCCTCCACTCCGATCAACGCTGTGGATATTATTTCGTCATTACATTGAAAAGTTATTAATCATCCATTTTAAAACCTGCACAGCTGAAGATCCCTGCGGCAGGAAGGGACAGATGAGACCTGGCATGTCGAAGTCTGCTGGCTCACTGCCCGTACGTGAAGTCCGCCTGGAGCAGGAACTTTCAGCCTACTTATTCAATACCAGAATCAATTAACTCACAAAATACCATTCTATCTTTCCCATTAATGTCATAGATCACTTCAGTGTGATCCTCAGGAAAGGCTTTTCTTAGTAGGGCTGCGACGGTTTCTCCCTGGCCTGCGCCGACTTCGAAGCCGATGAGGCCTGGTCTATTCATGTGTTCAGGCAGTTGTTCGCTCATTTTTCTATAAAGAATTAAGCCTTCTTCATCTGCGAATAGTGCAGAATGCGGCTCATGTTCTGTGACGATTTCCGACATCTTACTGATATCACTATGTGGAATGTAAGGCGGGTTTGACAGGAACACATCAAACTTTTTCCCTTTAAGTGGCTGAAGGAGATCGCCTTCAGTGAATTCAATATCAGCTTCAAGTGACTTCGCGTTCTTTTTGGCAGTGGCAAGGGCTGCTGTGGATAAATCTGTCGCAGTGACCTGCCAGTCCGGACGTTCAAGCTTCATCGTAACGGCAATCGCGCCGCTTCCTGTACCCACATCAACGGCCAGAACCTTCTTCTTTTTTTTGAAAATACGATCTGCCCGGTCAAACATATAAAAAATTAACTCTTCCGTTTCCGGTCTTGGAATCAGCACGTCTCCATTTACGTGAAAACGTCTGCCGTAGAATTCCTCGTGACCGATAATATGCTGAACAGGTACACCCTGGACATGCTGATCAAGTGCGATGCCAAAGGCTTTCAGGTGTTCTTCTGACAGTTCTTCTCTTAATTCCATGAAAAAAGATGTCCGGTTAAGTCCGGTTATGTGTCTGAGTAATAGTTCGGCTGCAAAGGCTTCGCGATCGTGATCCTCTAAATAAGAAGAAGCCCAATTAAGGGCCTCGTACATTTTAAGCTTCTCCATTATTCATCGCTTCCATTTTAGCTGATTGCTCTTCTAAAATGAGCGCCTCAACAATTTCATCCATTTTACCCTGAAGGATCTGATCAAGCTTCTGGATCGTTAAGCCGATACGGTGATCCGTTACACGGTTTTGCGGGAAGTTGTACGTGCGGATACGCTCTGAGCGGTCACCGGTACCGACTGCAGATTTACGGACAGCATCGTATTCAGCACGCGCTTCCTGTTCAAACTTGTCATAAATACGGGCACGAAGAATCTTCATTGCTTTTTCTTTATTTTTAATCTGTGATTTCTCATCCTGCATTGATACGACAACACCCGTTGGAACGTGTGTCAGACGTACTGCTGACATTGTTGTATTAACAGACTGCCCACCAGGACCACTTGAAGCAAATGTATCGACACGGATATCTTTTTCGTGGATATCGATTTCAACATCTTCTACTTCAGGCAGACATGCAACAGTCGCAGTGGACGTATGAATACGGCCGCCTGATTCTGTTTCAGGAACACGCTGCACGCGGTGTGCACCATTTTCATATTTCATTTTAGAATAAGCGCCTGTGCCGTTAATCATGAATGTGATTTCCTTGTATCCGCCAACGCCTGTTGTGCTGGCATCCATCACTTCGATTTTCCAGCCTTGAGATTCAGCAAAGCGGCTGTACATACGGTAAAGGTCACCGGCAAATAAAGCAGCTTCATCTCCACCAGCTGCCCCGCGCACTTCCATAATTACGTTCTTATCATCATTTGGATCTTTTGGTAAAAGGAGTAAGTGCAGCTTTTCTTCAAGTACTTCAATTTCATCTGAAAGCTCACTGACTTCTTCTTTTACCATGTCACGCATATCAGCATCGAGCTTTTCATTCAGCATTTCTTTCGCATCTTTATGCTGCTCGAATACTTCTTTATAACGGCGGTATGTCTCAACGGTTTCAGACAGGTCTGATTGCTCTTTTGAGTATTCACGCAGTTTTTTTGTATCATTGACAATTTCAGGATCACTGAGTAGTTCATTTAGTTTATCATAGCGGTCTTCTACCGCTTGTAATCGATCAAACATGATATCTTCACCTCTTTAGTTAGTATAGCGGATGGCGGGTTGTCTCACAACTGAAATCAGCTGTTCTACACCCGGTTTGTGGCAGCTTCAGGCAGAAGGCTTCCGCGGCCGCAAACCTTGATTTCTCTTATAAGAACGTTTTTTTAAAAAAAGAACCACTCTCTTCAATAAGAATATGAAGAAAATGATTCTCTATCCAAAACGTTACGAATTAAACTTTTTCAGATGAGACGGTTACGCCTTTTGGTACTTCGTGGTGGTGGCGGCAGCGTGGTTCATAAGCTTCTGATGCTCCGACTAAAATAACCGGATCATCGTAGCCTGCCGGACGTCCTTCGATCAGACGCTGCGTGCGGCTTGCAGGTGATCCGCATACTGCGCATACGGCCTGAAGCTTTGTTACCTGTTCTGCAAGTGACATGAGGTGTGGAACCGGACCAAACGGCTCTCCCCGGAAATCCTGATCAAGACCTGCTGTGATGACTCTGAAGCCCTGGTCAGCAAGCTTTGTAATGACCTCCACGATTTCTTCATCAAAGAACTGAACTTCGTCAATTGCGATCAGATCAGCTTTTTCAGTTACCTGCTCAAGAATTTCTGAGGAATGCTCAACTGGTACAGCGATCACAGATGCTCCGTTATGAGAAACGATGGCTTCTTCACTGTAGCGATCGTCGAGTTTCGGTTTAAATACTAAAATATGCTGTCTGGCAAATTGTGCCCGTCTTACGCGTCTGATGAGTTCTTCTGATTTCCCGGAAAACATACTTCCGCAAATCACTTCCACCCAGCCCGTCTGTTTCATTACATACACGTTTCCTTCAGCTCCTTATGTCTGTGGTACCGCTGCTGATATATGTTACAGACGGACGCTTTCCGCAGGGTCGGCGTCTACCACTGTTATCGCAGCTAAATCTATCTTCAAGTCGAAAAGGTTAAAGTTTAAATACACAATTAATTATGTAAAAAGCGTATTTCGTACAACCTTATTAATAACTTAAGTCTATTGAAAAACACCTCTTTGTTCAAGAGGCGATTTGACTGAATCTGTTGTTTCATTCCCTGAATTGGCGAATTTAACCGTAAAAAAACAGGCAAGAATTTGATTCTCGCCTGTTTTGATTGTAAAGCTTAGCATACAGTCGGAACTTACATACGCTGTCCAGCTCCGACTCGCAGGGACTAGCAGAATTCCCGTCCACCCGTACGATAAATCATCATCGAATCGCTCCGCTCTTCGTGATTCATTTATCTCCGTCGTGACCGGTTCAATCTGTACGTCCCTAAACGTTTGCCTGCGCTTTTCTAATTTACTTAAGTCCGTATTTTTTGTTGAAGCGATCAACACGGCCGTCCGCTGCTGCGAACTTCTGACGTCCTGTGTAGAATGGATGGCATTCTGAGCATACCTCAATACGAATGTCTTCCTTAACAGAACCTGTTTCAAATTCATTACCGCAAGTACAAGTTACCTTTGCAGCTTTGTAATTTGGATGAATTTCAGTTTTCATCTCAGTCATCTCCTTCCGCCCTGAACCATCTGGAACAGAGTAAGTATCTTACATACTAGCACGGTGCCAGATATGTTTCAAGCACACTGCTTATATTATAGCAGGGTGAATGTTGTGTAGCAAGCTTGTTTTTTAAATATGATCTTAAAAACCGCTGTTGGTTTCCGTAGAGGGCTGCACTTTCCTGCCTCCGGGCGGGAGCCTAGGCCCTCAACTTCAACCAGCAGCTGAATCTATATAAATAATGAAAGTGAAACGGTCAAGGTGTTACTTACTCAAATTTAAGACTTACGCCCGCTCGTTTTCATTTCTTCTGTCAGGTTTTCAAAGAACTCCTGGTTGGTCTTTGTCTGACGAATTTTGCGTACGAGGCGCTCACCAAAGTCATGTGAATCGGACATTGCGCGGCGGATCGCCCATAGTTTATCAAGGTGATCTTTTGTCACAAGCAGTTCCTCTTTACGTGTCCCGCTGCGGCGAACGTCAATGGCCGGGAAGATGCGGCGTTCTGCCATGCTGCGATCTAGGTGGAGCTCCATGTTACCTGTTCCTTTGAACTCTTCATAGATGACTTCGTCCATACGTGAACCTGTATCAACTAGTGCTGTAGCAAGGATGGTTAAGCTACCGCCCTCTTCAATGTTTCTAGCTGCACCAAAGAAACGCTTTGGACGGTGAAACGCAGCAGGGTCAATACCGCCTGACAGCGTACGGCCGCTTGGCGGGATCACTAGGTTATAAGCACGTGCAAGACGTGTAATGCTGTCCATCAGAATGACAACGTCACGCTTATGCTCAACCAAACGCATCGCACGTTCAAGGACAAGCTCTGCCACTTTAATATGATTCTCCGGCACTTCATCAAATGTTGAACTTACAACGTCTGCATTAACAGAACGCTCGATATCTGTTACTTCCTCAGGACGCTCATCGATCAACAGGACAATCAGTTCCGCTTCAGGATGGTTTGTTGTGATTGAGTTAGCGATTTCTTTCATCAGCATCGTCTTACCTGCTTTTGGAGGGGCAACGATTAGTCCACGCTGACCAAAACCAACAGGTGACACAAGGTCCATAATGCGCGTTGAAAGCTGACGTGGCTGGTTTTCAAGCTTGATTTGGCGATCCGGATAAAGTGGGGTCAGTGCAGGGAAATGCACACGCTCTTTTGACGTTTCAGGATCGTCGCCATTGACTGCTTCTACATGGAGAAGTCCAAAGTAACGTTCGTTTTCTTTAGGGGGTCTTACTTTACCGGAAACCTTATCTCCATTTCTCAGATCAAAACGGCGGATCTGTGAAGCTGAAATATAAATATCCTCAGAGCTCGGTGAATAGTTGATTGGACGCAGGAAGCCGAAACCTTCTGACTGGATGACTTCAAGTACGCCTTCCATAAAGAAAAAGCCTTCCTGTTCAGCACGTGATTTCAGGATTGCAAAAATTAATTCTTTCTTTGTAAGCTTGCTGTAGTAAGAAACCCGGTATTCTTTTGCGAGTTCATACAATTCTTTTAATTTCATATTGTCGAGTGACGACATTTTTAATTCTTCCATAAAGGACACCACACTTCTTTTATTTTAATTGCCTCTTCAGCGAATCTATTGTGCTTGAAAAATGTTTGTGAGGATAACTGGTTGAAATAGAGGTTGTGTAGCTGAAGTCATTCATTATTCTACTCTTATTTATCAGCACAATCAACGGTGAAAATTGTCGCTTGTTGAGTACTTGTGTAAACGCTTTTGATTTCCGCTACAGGGGGACGCTTTCCGCGGCCGGGCGGTGACCCCGCAGAGCAGTGATTTTCTGCTTAGCCTGAGCGTTCGTCCGCGGAAAGCGAAGTACTGATCGGAGAGAAGTTGCGGTTACCACTATAATCAAACGAAAAAACTCCAGGTTTATCTGATATGCTCCCTTCGAAGTAGACAGAGAAATAATAAAAATTCTCTACTACTTTGAAGGGGGCATTTTTGTGTCTAAAAGGACGACTGGTCATACATTAGATGAAAAATTAAAAGCAGTGTTATCTATCTTAGAGGAGAAGAAGTCGGTGGGTGTGGTCTCAAGAGATTATCAGATCACTGAAAAGACCTTCAGAGATTGGATTCGTAAATATCAATCAGATGGCATCGACGGATTGAAGGAATCGAAGACCTGGAAAGCGTACTCCCAAGAATTGAAACGACAGGCAGTGGACTATTATCTGGCGGGTCAAGGGAGCCTCAGTGAGACCTGTGCTCGTTTCAACATCTCAACCTCCTCTGTCTTACGAAGGTGGATAAAGCGTTACACTAGTGGGAGAGACTTGAAATCCACTAGTGAGGGGAATAAAAAGATGAGTACAGGACGTAAGACAACACTACAGGAACGGATAGAGATCGTCCAATTCGCAATCGCCCACGACCTTGACTATCACAGGGCTGCAGAGAAATATCAGGTCTCGTATCAACAGGTCTATGGATGGGTACGGAAATATCAGGCTGACGGAGAGACGGCACTTCACGATCGCCGCGGGAAATCCCTGGAGTCTAAGCCGGACCTGACAGAAGTAGAGAAACTGAAGCTCCGCATCAAAGAACTGGACCATCGTAATCAATATCTTGAAACGGAAAACGGCCTCTTAAAAAAGCTGAAGGAGATCGAAAGGAGGGACAGAATGCGCGAATAGGCAGTCATCTACATCGGTTCCAGGCGATCCATGAGTACCATGAGGAAACGAAGGCGCCGATCCAACTACTCTGCCAACTGGTCGGTGTCTCGCGATCCGGTTACTACAAATGGCTGAACCATACGCCGACTGACCAAGAGGAAGAAAATGAATGGCTACTCGGAGAAATCAAAAAGATATTCAACAAGCATCAGGGGATTCTGGGCTACCGGCGGATCACAATGTTCATCAACCGCCAGTTCAAAAAGCAGTACAATCGCAAACGGATCCGTCGCCTGATGATCAAGCTCAGACTGAAGTCTTTCATTCGCCAGTCAAACGGCTACTGTACGAAGACCAGCTATGTCAATATCGAAGATAACATCTTGAATCGCGCGTTCACAGCGAGTCAGCCCAACCAGAAATGGGTGACGGACATCACGCACCTCCATTATGGTCTTGGGAATAAGGCTTATTTGAGTGTGATCAAGACCTGTACGACGGGTCCGTCGTAGCCTATCAGATCGGTCACTTCAACAACAACGCGCTTGGTAATGGACACCCTGAAGGCAGCCATCGAAGCGAACCCAGACGCGACTCCCCTACTCCATAGCGACCGTGGGTCACAGTATACCTCGAAGGAATACCGCTACATCACGACAGAAGCAGGGATCACGCGCAGTATGTCTCGCGTTGGGAAGTGCATCGACAACGCGCCGATAGAGAGCTTCTTCGGGCACTTCAAATGTGAAAGGTATGAATTGAAACAGTACAAGAGTTATGAAGAATTGGTCAACGACATTGATCAATATATGCGGTTTTACAACGAGGGACGTTATCAAGAGAAATTAAACAACCTGGCACCAATGGAGTATCGGTACCAGGCCGCAGCGTAGTGCTAACCTTTTTCTTTTTTACTGTCTACTTGACAGGGCGCAGTTCAATCATCCCGGAGCTTTTCGACAATTACTTCATGACAAGGTTCGGCTTTTTCTTCAGGCTGTGTGTGCCTTTGATAAAGCGGACTGTGCCGGATTTTGCACGCATAACGAGAGAATCGGTTTCTCCGTATGTAGCTTTGAACTGAACGCCTTTAAGGAGTTCCCCATCAGTTACACCAGTTGCTGCGAAAATAGCATCGTCTCCACGGACGAGGTCTTCCATACGCAGGACCTGGCTGACATCAATGTTCATCGCTTTACAGCGTGCTGCTTCTTCTTCATTTTGCGGCAGTAGTCGGCCCTGGATTTCTCCGCCAAGACATTTCAGTCCAACTGCAGCGATGACACCTTCTGGCGCGCCGCCGGATCCGAAAAGAATGTCTACACCTGTCGTATCAAAAGCTGTATTAATAGCGCCTGCAACGTCGCCATCACCAATCAGCTTGATGCGGGCACCTGCTGCACGCAGTTCTTCGATAATTTTCGCATGGCGGTCACGATTTAAAATCGTGGCTACGACATCTTCAATATCTTTATTTTTTGCTTTCGCTACTGCTCTCAGGTTATCAATGACCGGTGCGTTAATATCAATGCAGCCCACTGCTTCCGGTCCGACTGCGATTTTATCCATATACATGTCAGGTGCGTTCAGCAGGTTTCCATGATCCGCAACCGCCAGCACCGCAAGTGCATTCCAGCCGCCTGAAGCGACAATGTTCGTGCCTTCTAAAGGATCTACCGCTACATCAAGACGTGGACCGTAGCCTGTACCAAGTTTTTCTCCAATATAAAGCATTGGCGCTTCATCCATTTCACCTTCACCGATCACAACTGTACCTTTCATCGGGATTGTGTCGAATACGTCGCGCATTGCAGTCGTTGCTGCATCGTCTGCTTCATTTTTCAAACCGCGCCCCATCCATCTTGCTGATGATAATGCTGCTGCTTCTGTAACCCGTACAAGCTCCATTGATAAACTGCGTTCCATGTCATTCATCCCCTCGTGATTTGTCATGAACCAGTATAACACATTGTTTCTTATTATGACATACTATTTAAATTATGCGTTGTTTACCTGCTCGAGTTCTTCCATTGACATTTCCTCACGCCAGATCACTGCACCAAGGCCGGACAGCTTATCAATCAGGTCACTGTATCCGCGGTCAATGTGCTCAAGACCCGTTACTTCAGTGATCCCTTCAGCCATTAGTCCTGCAATGACAAGCGCCGCACCTGCACGCAGGTCTGATGCTTTCACGCGGGCACCCTGCAAAACAGATGGTCCGTAGACAATTGCTGCACGGCCTTCTGTTTTAATGTTCGCGTTCATCCGCTTTAATTCGTCAATATGCTTAAAGCGAGCTGAATAAATCGTGTCTGTTACCATTGCAGTTCCGTGAATTTTTGTCATCAGTGACGTCATCGGCTGCTGCAGATCAGTTGGGAATCCAGGATATACAAGGGTCTGAATATCAATAGATTTCAAGGTATCTGACTTCCCGATATAGATATCCTCATCACCAGTTTCAATAGGAACTCCCATTTCTCGCAGCTTCGCAATCAGTGATTCAACATGAAGCGGGATGACGTTATTAATCGTCACACCATCACCTGCTGCTGCCGCTAAAATCATGAAAGTACCTGCCTCAATCCGGTCAGGAATGATGGTGTGACGTGTGCCGTGAAGCTCATCCACCCCTTCAATTCTGATCACGTTTGTTCCTGCACCTTTGATTTTGGCACCCATATTACTTAAGAGCGTTGCAACATCAATAATCTCGGGCTCTTTCGCAGCATTTTCAATCACTGTCTGACCCTTGGCTTTGACAGCTGCAAGCATGATGTTGATTGTCGCACCTACGCTGACAACATCTAGATAGATTCGCGCACCCTTCAGCTCATCGGCACGCAGATACAGTGCACCCTGCTCATTCGTTACAGTGGCACCGAGCGCTTCAAATCCTTTTATGTGCTGATCAATCGGACGTGGTCCAAGATAACAGCCCCCCGGAAGACCGATTGCTGCTTTTTTAAATTTACCAAGCATTGCACCCATCAGATAATAAGAGGCACGCAGTTTTTTCACGCGTCCATTCGGTAACGGCATAGCAACCATTCCTTCAGGATTCACACGCATTTCACCATCTTCAAATTCAACGGTTCCGCCAATTTCCTCAAGCAGCGCCTTTAACGTATGAACATCAGATATATCAGGTAAACCTTCAATAGTCGTTGGTGTATCTGCAAGGATTGTTGCAGGGATTAGTGCTACTGCACTGTTTTTCGCACCGCTGACTTTGATGTTTCCTTTAAGGGGATTGCCCCCTTCAATTTTTAATTTTTCCATTGATTGAAGCTCCTTCCGAACCAGCTCTTTTATGTCTTTTTATCATGTGTATTTCCAGCTGAATCATGTGTGAAGGAAGCAGGATTTTTTACGCTTTGCGATTATTCCAGTCGTTAAGAAATGCTTCAATTCCCGCTTCCGTCAGTGGATGTTTAAATAGTTGGTGTAACACTTTTGATGGGCATGTTGAGATATGCGCACCATTCAGTGCAGCCTGTGTGACGTGCATCGGGTGACGGATTGATGCTGCAATAATTTCTGATTTAATATCGTGCATAATGAACATATCAGAAATCGTGCTGATCAGATCCATGCCGTCGTGACCAATGTCATCAAGGCGGCCAAGGAAAGGTGACACGTAAGATGCACCCGCACGCGCTGCCATCAGTGCCTGATTTGCACTGAAGATCAGCGTAACATTTGTCTTGATGCCTTCTTTTGCAAATGCCGCGGTTGCTTTCAGTCCATCAGGTGTCATGGGGACTTTAACGGTGATATTCGGTGCGATTGCAGCCAGTTCTTTCCCTTCTCTGATCATACCTTCTGCATCAAGAGAAATTACTTCTGCGCTGACTGAACCATCTACAAGTGAGGTGATTTCTTTCAGCCGGTCATGGAACGAAATGCCTTCTTTCGCTACAAGTGACGGATTTGTTGTAACACCGTCAATAATCCCCCAGCTGTGTGCTTCTTTGATCTCATCCATATTTGCAGTGTCAATGAAAAATTTCAATGTGATCCCATCCTTTGTTATGTATTTGATTGTAGCTGTTAATCTGCACGGCTGACATTCGCCTTCCGCTCAATTCAGTTTCATATGACCTTGGTAAATTTAATTACTAACTAATGTACCAATTTTCTCTTATTAAAAAAAGACAAATTTTCCAATGTGTAATAAGAAAATGACATTTACCAGAGCCATAAAACATTTAAAAAAGGCTGACTCAAAAAACGGTTGGGCCGCTTATTGTTGAATAAGCAGCCTGCCTGTTTGTGAGCCAGCCTCTTTTGATATGACTCAATTTCTACCCCATGAAACCGAGTGACGAGTTACGCCTTGCTTGATGAACCAAATTCACGCATTTTGCCGATTACTGTTTCTTTAATCACTTCACGCGCTGGTCCAAGATATTTACGTGGATCATATACTTCTGAGTCAGCAGCAAGTACTTCACGTACCTTCTTAGCTGATGCAAGTTGGTTTTCAGTGTTCACGTTGATTTTAGCTGTTCCGTAAGAAATCGCTTTTTGGATGTCTTTTGTCGGAATGCCAGTACCGCCGTGAAGGACGATTGGTACGCCTGCTTCTTTACCGATCAGTTCCATTTCAGTGAATCCAAGGTTTGGTTCACCTTTATAAGGACCGTGAACTGATCCAAGTGCCGGTGCAAGTGTATCGATACCTGTACGTTCTACAAGTTCTCTGCATTCTTTAGGATCTGCGTAGATCACACCATCAGCAACCACGTCATCTTCCTGGCCGCCTACAACGCCAAGCTCAGCTTCTACTGAAACTCCTTTAGCGTGTGCGTATTCAACAACTTTAGAAGTTACTTCCACGTTTTCTTCGAAAGGACCGTGAGAAGCATCAATCATTACAGAAGTGAAACCTGCATCGATTGCTTCTTTACACTTGTCAAAGCTTGATCCGTGGTCAAGGTGAATTGCTACTGGTACAGTAATGTTTAAGTCTTCAAGAAGACCTTCAACCATTTTCACCACAGTTGTAAATCCGCTCATGTAGCGGGCAGCACCTTCAGAAACACCAAGAATAACAGGTGATTTTTCTTCTTCAGCAGCCTGAAGAATCGCCTGTGTAAATTCAAGGTTATTCAGGTTGAACTGACCTACTGCATAGCCCCCATCCTTCGCTTTGTTCAGCATATCTGTCATTGATACTAATGGCATAATTAGTTCCTCCTTTAAATAAACGGCATAGCTTCTGCACAACCATTTTCTCTAGTATCATACCAAACGTTTTCGTATTTGACCATGCCAGCCACTCATCTTTTCAAATTAGACGTGCTAATTTGCCTTTATATGCTCTTTTACAAGGTTTCTGATATCCTGAATATCAAAAGGCTTGGCGATGTGTGTAAGCGCTCCCAGTGATTCCGCCTCCTGAATCATGCCAAGTTCACCGTAGGCTGTCATAATGATTACTTTTATTTCGATTTCCTCTTCTCTCATTCTCCGTAAAATTTCAATGCCATCCATGCCCGGAATTTTCATATCAAGCAATACTAAATCCGGCTCTTCTTTTAGAAGCGCCAGTGCTTCAAGTCCATTCGCTGCCTGAAATGTCTTGTACCCCTCTTTTTCAAGAATCTCATTCAGCAGAATTCGTATGCCAAATTGATCATCTACAATCAGTACTTTTTCCACGTTCTACACCTCTTTTTTGTGATACCCAACCCACCCAGGTTCGCTTTATATGTATACTTTTTAATCATAGAGCAATACGGTCTGTTTCTCAACAAGCCCTTATTATGGTACATTCAACAGAAACAGATGAGTTCCTTTATATTAATGAAGAAACCGTTTGCGCTTTTTCGACAATACCTTGTTAAAGTTGGCTGTTGATTTCCGCTTCAGGGGGACTTCACGGCCGGGCGGTGAGCCAGCAGGCTGCGCCATGCTCTGTCTCACCTGTCCCTTCCTGCCATAGGAGTCGCCCCCTTCCGCTTCAATAAACAGCTGTGCAAATACAAATATGGACTTTACAAAACCTTCGACAAAAAGTGCGCAACACTATTGAAAGGATGATTGTTATGCTTAAAATGTTTACAACGCAGCTGACCGGATTATTTGGCAGACTGCAGTCTAAAGAAGAGATGGAAATTGAAAATGCTGCCCGACTGTTAGCGCAGGCTAAGGTTGGAGATGGCTCGATTTATATAAAAGGATTTGGTGAAATGGCAGGGGTCGCTGCTGAAGCACTGCAGGGTGAAGAGCCGCTTGAGGGTGTGCGCGAACTCCAGGATGAAATAGCCGGATTAACAGTTGCTGACCGCGTATTACTCGTAACAAGAAGAACAACTGATCCGCAGGCGCTCAACTTTGCAGAAAAGCTGATTGAAGCGGAGATTCCTTTTGCAGTGATTGCAGGAAAAGTGAAAGATGCTGAAGGCGATCTTCAGGAAAAAGCGGATTCTTTTCTGAATACGCAGACCGTACGTGGCATGCTGCCTGGTGAAACCGGTGAACGGTTCGGCTTCCCTTCATTGATGGCTGCGCTTTATCTGTATCACGGCGTGAAGTTCGTGCTGGATGAGATTTTAGAGGATTATTAATGTGTAAAGTTCCTACTCGATTTCGGGTAGGAACTTTTTTGTCTCAAGTCATGCTTTTTTACGTTGGATGAAAAACACGATGATACCTATAGGAATGAGTGCGAAGCTTGCATAAATGCTGGTCCATTTGATCGCGGTAAAGACCGGCGCGATGGTTGCGAAAACATCCAGCTGATCAGGATAAAAGCTCATGACTAGTGAGGTGCTGAGGTTTTCAAGGTAATCAAAGATCAGACCAGCTAATGGCAGCAGAATGACTGTCCCCCATTTAGAGCGCCGGATTGGTCTAAAGAGTATACCGAGCGTGGTTGTCAGAAATAAAAAGTAAGCGACCGGCCACACTACATCAAACGTATACCGAGCCCGAACGTAATATGCCCGCCCTTCTTCACCGTATGTTTCTGCAATCGCGTAAAGCGTTTCAGGTGTATAAAAGAAGGAGCTGTCCGGCGAGTCAGATGTTCCTGTGACGCGTGAAGATTCAGCCGCTTCATCTGGTAGGACAAAGCCAAGAAATGCTGCAAAGATCAGTAAAGAAACGAGCCAGGTTTTCCAGTTTGACCATTGGTAGAGCTTTTTCATCTAATCACCTCTTTTTGTTTATTATAGCGGGATGGGGGTTGGATGAGCGAATTTCAACTGGGTATGCGGGGTGCAGCAGGCTGGTAATTGGTTCAGGGACTGTTGGACACTGCATAATTGATTCAGCGCCGTCATTAATTGATTCATAACGAAGAATTTTTGCATCATCATTCCCCATAATTGAACGCCTCCACGTTCACTGTTATGCCAAAAAAATCCCCCACCCAACCCCGGGCGGAGGATCCAGTCATTTATTACTTCTTCATTGATGCTTCAATAAAGTCTCTGAACAGTGGCTGCGGACGTGTTGGGCGTGATGTGAATTCCGGGTGGAATTGTGATGCCACGAACCATGGGTGGTCAGCAAGCTCAATGATTTCTACAAGACGGCCGTCAGGGCTTGTACCTGAGAATAAGAATCCTGCAGCTTCCATTTTGTCGCGGTACTGGTTATTGAACTCAAAGCGGTGACGGTGGCGCTCATATACGACTTCATTGTCATATGCTTCGAATGCTTTTGTACCTTCAGTCAGCTTACACGGATATAGACCAAGGCGCAGCGTTCCACCAAGGTCTTCGATATCTTTCTGCTCAGGCAGCAGGTCAATCACCGGGTATGGTGTTGTCGGGTTGATCTCAGCTGAGTGAGCCCCTTCCATACCAAGTACGTTCCGTGCAAATTCAACACTTGCAAGCTGCATACCAAGGCAGATACCAAGGAATGGTGTTTTTGTCTCACGGGCATAGCGGATCGCTTCGATTTTACCTTCGATTGCACGGTCACCAAATCCACCAGGGACAAGGATTCCGTCAACGTCTGCAAGCTCCTGCTCGACGTTTTCACGTGTCAGCAGTTCAGAATTCAGCCATTTCACTTCAACGTCAGCGTCAAAGCTGTAGCCTGCGTGACGCAGTGATTCTACAACTGAAATGTAAGCATCCTGCAGCTCAACGTATTTACCAACAAGGGCAATGGTTGTCTTTTCCTTCAGGTTACGTACACGGTCAACCAGTGCGTTCCACTCAGTCATTTCAGGCTGTGGTACATCTAATTTGAAGTGATCGCATACGATCTGGTCCATGTTTTGTGCCTGAAGTGCAAGCGGTACAGCGTAAAGCGTATCTGCATCTGTTGCTTCAATAACTGATTTCTCATCGATGTCACAGAATAATGCAATCTTATCTTTCATATCCTGAGAAATCGGGTTTTCAGTACGCAGGACAATGATATTCGGCTGGATACCAAGGCTGCGAAGCTCTTTTACACTGTGCTGTGTAGGTTTTGTTTTCATTTCACCGGCAGCTTTAATGTAAGGAACAAGCGTACAGTGAACGTACATCACGTTTTCACGGCCTACATCACTCTTGATCTGACGGATTGCTTCAAGGAATGGAAGAGATTCAATATCCCCAACTGTTCCGCCGATTTCAGTGATGACAACATCTGCGTTTGTTTCGCGGCCTGCACGGAAAACGCGCTCTTTCAATTCGTTTGTGATGTGCGGGATAACCTGTACCGTTCCGCCAAGGTAGTCACCCCGACGCTCTTTTTTCAGAACAGTTGAGTAGATCTTACCCGTTGTTACGTTGCTGTATTTGTTCAGGTTAATGTCGATGAAACGCTCGTAGTGACCAAGATCCAGGTCAGTCTCAGCGCCATCATCTGTTACAAAAACTTCACCGTGCTGGTATGGACTCATTGTTCCAGGGTCTACGTTAATGTACGGGTCGAACTTCTGGATTGTTACGTTCAGACCTCTGTTTTTTAAAAGACGTCCTAGTGATGCTGCTGTGATTCCTTTTCCAAGCGATGATACTACGCCGCCTGTGACGAAGATATATTTTGTTGACATGTGTGTTTCTCCTTTCGGGTTTACGGTGTTGTTAAAGGTAACCGTTGATCTGCGCTACAGGGGGACGCTTTCCGGACGGTGGTTGCTGAGCCTCCTCACCTTCGGCTGCGGGGTCTCAGCTTCCCACTAATCGTCCCGGAGTCGCCCCCTTCCGCTCCGATCAACTCTGTGCATAAGAATGAATCCTTATACCAAAGATCAATTACTTGTAATAAAAAGTAACTCTTTTCAAACAGCTATACTATTTTAATAGCATTTGAAAAAGAGTTCTATAAAAAATAAAAAGCGCCCCTCCTGCGTGTAAAACGCAAGGGAGCGCGGATATTTGCGATTGATCCCTTTAAAGGGAGCCCAAATAAAATACTACCATCAAATTTTAAAAAATCAAGAAAGAATTAAATGGCGGAAAAGACTGACGATTTATTACTTGTCCTCATCTTCGTCTTCTTCATCCTCATCATCATCGTCATCGTCAAGGTCGTCAAAATCAACGTCGTCTTCGAATTCTTCATCGTCGAGATCCTCAACATCTTCAACTTCATCATCGATCTCGTCATAGACTAGGTCGTCTTCTTCGTCATCAAGATTGTCAAAGTTCAGATCTTCTTCTGCTTTTTTCTTTTTCTTTGATTTGGTTTTCTTTTTCTTCGTCGTCTGGATTTCGCTTGTGATCTGCTCATCTTCTACCTGATCAAGCGGATACCATGAACGAAGGCCCCAGCCTTTGTCTGAGTCAAGATAGATAAAGCGGCCGTCCATGTTAAGGTCTGTGTAGAACTGAACGATTCTATTACGGGCTTCTTTATCTGTCACACCTAGCAGGCGACTCCATTCTTTGACCATATCGTTGAATGTCATTGAGTTATGCTTATCAACGAGTAATTGGTGTGAGATTTCTATAAATGAATATTCACGCAGGTCTTCTACTGAGCGATTTTTAAGTTCCATGGTTTGCACTCCTTTGATTTAGGTGATGTTGCTTTTAGAAGTTAGTCTTCCACACCACTGTCCCTTTCCGTGGGGGACTTCGCTTTCCTGCCCCCGGGCGGTGAGCCCCTACATGCTCCGCATGAATGGTCTCACCTGTCCCTTTTCTGGGGCGGGAGTCTCCGTCCCCCACTACAAGGGACAGCTGAGATAGCTTACAATAAGCAGAAGCTTTTATTAAAAGAAATCAACTTTAGCAACTTTGTATAGAATTTCATTACATACATTGCTTTAAGCATTGTAAAAGTCCATTTTCATATCTGCACAGCTGATAGTTGAAGCGTAAGGGCACGACTCCTGTGACAGGAAGGGACAGGTGAGACAGAGCATGGCAAAGCCTGCGGGCTCACCGCCCGGTCGCGGAAAGCGTCCCCAAGAAGCGGAAATCATCAGCCTGACTTCATAAAGCAAGCAATTATATATAAATGAATTTAGCTCAAGGCATATGTTCCATTATAACCAAAGTTTTAATCAGAATGCCATAGTTACCATTGTTTTTTAGGAATTCTTTATTCGGCTCTTTTTCGTTTCGCGCCATGCGAGCCAGTAGAATATGGCTGACAGCAGAAGAAATGGGACTGCTCCAACCATCCGGCTGTAAAGGTAGAGGGTCAGCCCGGCGATCATTAATATAGAGGCGCTGAGGATAAGCAGTTTTTTCACTAAATCACGTCCCAATCAGAATGATTAGTTTAATTATAGTACATAAAGAAAACTGCCGGGTAATAATCCGGCAGTTTTAACGGTAATTTAATACTACATATTACGACGGTACTGTCCGCCTACTTCATATAAAGCATGTGTGATTTGACCGAGTGATGCCACTTTGACTGTTTCCATCAGTTCAGCAAAGAGGTTGCCGCCTGATACTGCTGTTTCTTTCAGCCTGTTCAGTGCTTCTTCAGTCTTGTCAGCGTGTGACTGCTGGAAGTTCTGAAGGTTGGTGATTTGCGTTTCCTTCTCATCTTTTGTCGCACGTGCAAGTTCCATGCTGTCCATCTGTTCTTCTGATGGTGGATTTGGATTCAGGTAAGTGTTGACCCCGATGATCGGAAGCTCACCTGTATGCTTCTTCATTTCGTAGTGCATGGATTCTTCCTGAATCTTGCCGCGCTGATACTGCGTTTCCATCGCGCCAAGCACGCCGCCGCGGTCATTGATGCGTTCGAATTCCTGCAGGACCATTTCTTCCACAAGGTCAGTCAGTTCTTCGACGATAAATGCACCCTGGAGCGGATTTTCATTTTTACTTAAGCCGTGCTCTTTTGTGATGATCATCTGGATCGCCATTGCGCGGCGGACAGATTCTTCAGTTGGCGTCGTGATCGCTTCATCATACGCGTTTGTGTGAAGCGAGTTACAGTTGTCCTGAAGTGCCATCAATGCCTGCAGCGTTGTCCGGATATCGTTAAAGTCGATTTCCTGTGCGTGCAGAGAGCGGCCTGATGTCTGAATATGATATTTCAGTTTCTGGCTTCGTTCATTGGCACCGTATTTATCTCTCATAACAGTTGCCCATATTCTTCTTGCTACACGGCCGATCACTGTGTATTCAGGATCGAGTCCATTTGAGAAAAAGAACGACAGGTTTGGTGCAAAGTCGTTAATATTCATCCCGCGGCTCAGGTAGTACTCCACGTACGTAAAACCGTTTGCGAGTGTAAATGCAAGCTGTGAAATCGGGTTCGCACCCGCTTCAGCGATATGGTAGCCGGAAATCGAAACTGAGTAATAGTTGCGCACTTTTTGATCAATGAAATACTGCTGGATATCACCCATCATACGGAGCGCGAATTCTGTTGAGAAGATACATGTGTTTTGTCCCTGATCCTCTTTAAGAATATCAGCCTGTACGGTTCCTCGAACGACCTGTAATGTCTGTTCGCGAACTTCTGTGAACTCTTCCATAGAAAGCGTGCGGCCAAGCTCTTCCTCACGCGCTTTTACCTGCTGATCCACTGCTGTATTCATAAACATGGCAAGTATGATCGGTGCAGGGCCGTTGATGGTCATGGATACTGACGTTGACGGAGCACACAGGTCAAATCCTGCGTACAGCTTTTTCATATCCTCAAGCGTACAAATACTCACGCCACTCTCCCCGACTTTTCCGTATATGTCCGGTCGGTGATCAGGATCTTCACCATAAAGCGTCACTGAGTCAAATGCAGTACTCAGGCGCTTTGCATCATCATCTTTTGAAAGGTAGTGGAAGCGGCGGTTCGTCCGTTCAGGCGTCCCCTCACCGGCGAACTGGCGCTTTGGATCTTCACCTTTACGTTTAAACGGAAACACCCCTGCAGTATAAGGGAATGATCCAGGTACATTTTCTTTATAGACCCACTTTAAAATTTCACCGTAGTCTTCAAATTTCGGCAGTGCCACTTTTGGAATCGACAGGCCTGATAGACTGGTTGTCTTCAGCTCTGTGACGATTTCCTTATCGCGGATTTTCGTTGTGAATTGATCCTGCGCATACAGTTCTTTCAGCTGAGGCCAGTTTTCAAGAATCTTTTTAGATTCGGCTGACAGCTGCTCCCATGCTGTTTCTTTCATTCTGACCAGCACTTCAACCGTCTCTTCTTCACCAGCTTCTTTAGCTGCTTCAATACTGCCTTCAAGCTGGAAGAATCGGCGTGCAAGTTTCACCTGCTCCTCAGCACCCTTATGATAGCGGCGGACCGTTTCTGAAATCTCGCGCAGATAGTAACGGCGGTCGTTTGGAATAATGACGTTCTGCTTTTCAACTTCAGCTTTTTTAGAAAAGGCCGTTGACCAGTCAGTCTGTACTTTGTCATTTACTTTTTCAACGAGCGCTGCAAATAGTGCATTCGTTCCCGCATCGTTAAATTGGGATGCGATTGTACCGAATACAGGCATATCATCAAGGTCCTGATCAAACAGCATACGGCTTCGCTGATACTGCTTCTGCACCTGACGCTTCGCATCCTCAGAGCCTTTACGCTCATATTTATTAATGACAATCAGATCTGCATAGTCGATCATATCAATTTTCTCAAGCTGTGAAGGTGCACCGAATTCACTTGTCATCACATACATGGAGATATCCGAGATCTCAGCGATTTCAGCATCCCCCTGCCCAATTCCGCTCGTCTCAACAATGACCATGTCATAGCCTGCAGCTTTGACAACGGAAATCGCATCACGGATTGCAAGTGACAGCTCACTTTTAGAACCACGGGTTGCAAGACTTCTCATAAATACGCGGTCAGAGAAAATCGCATTCATACGGATTCTGTCGCCTAAAAGCGCACCACCCGTTTTCTGCTTCGTCGGGTCAATCGAGAGAATCGCTACTTTTTTATCCGGAATTTCATTGATAAAACGGCGGATCAGCTCATCTGTCAGCGAGCTTTTCCCTGCTCCCCCTGTCCCTGTGATCCCGATAACCGGCGCATGCTTTTCTTCCGCTTTCACCTGGTCCATAATGTTCTGCCAGACGTCGCTGTCATCCTTCATGCGGTACTCGGCAAGTGAGATAAACTTTGATACGACCGGAATCTGACCTGACGTCAGTTCGCTGATTTCATGCTTCATTTCTTTTTCAACGGTTGCGTAATCACACTCTTCAAGCATGCGGTTGATCATGCCCTGAAGCCCGTTTGTACGCCCGTCTTCAGGTGAAAAGATGCGTGCGATTCCGTATGCGTGAAGCTCTTTAATCTCACGCGGAATGATCACACCGCCACCGCCGCCATAAATGTTAATATGCGGAGCACCGCGCTCATTTAGCAGGTCGTACATATATTTAAAATACTCAACGTGCCCGCCCTGGTAGGATGAAATCGCAATGCCCTGCACGTCTTCCTGAATTGCAGCGTTCACGACTTCTTCAACTGAGCGGTTATGACCTAAATGAATGACCTCTGCACCGCTTGATTGCAGGATTCTTCTCATAATATTGATTGATGCATCATGCCCGTCAAACAGGCTGGATGCTGTTACAAAACGAACCGGATGTTTCGGCTTATAAATTACAGGTTCATTAACTGCCATTATTTATTCCCCCTTGTTCACCGCTGCCTGATATCCCCTTACACCTTTTAGCAGCAGCTCGGTCTGTCTGTCCGTATACTGATCGATATTGTATTCACGCAACGCCCATCTTCTGAACGCCCACATCTGACCCTGTACGAAAATGTTCTGTGCCAGCAGATGAATTTCATCCTGCTCCATCACAAGTTCACCTTCATCCACACATTTCTGAATCAGCGTTTCAAACATTCTGGTCATTTCAAGCTCTTTTTTCAACACGTAGGGCAGTGCATCTTTTGAAAGTGACTTGGCTTCCTGATACATGACAAGCACTTCATCCTGCATACTGTCGACTACTTTAAAATAGTGTGCGATCCCTCTTGATAAAGACTGCAGCGTGCCGCCATCAAGCTCCATGTCGTGCAGGCGGACGCGGACTTCGTCATAGATTCTGTCACAGACGAGGTAGAGCACGTCTTCTTTTGTGCGTATATATTCGTAAAGTGTGCCGATACTGAACCCTGAAGCTTTTGCGATTTCACGTGTTGTGGTGCGGTGAAATCCTTTTTGCTTAAAAAGGGATACGGCTCCTTTGATCATCTGGTCACGGCGCATTTCAATGAGCCGCTCGTCTTTTACTGAGGATTGTACTTCCCGTTTATTATCCAATCGCATCCGCCACCTTTCACATTGTTGATGGGCCGTTGGCTGAAGGGACGTTTGTCTATTACAACCGCTTATGATTTCCGCTTCAGGCGGACGCTTTCCGTGGCCGGGCGGTGAGCCCGCAGGCTTCGCCATGCCTGGTCTCACACATCCCTTCCTGCCACAGGAGTCACCGCCTTACGCTTCAATCAACGCTTTGTAAGTAAACATACTTGTTAAAAGTAAATTGAAATTAAGTAATCTTCGTAACTTTGTTTCCTAAGTCATATAAAGCGTTGATTGTAGCGGGAGGGCGAGACTCCTGCGGAAAAACGATCGTGAGAGACCCCGGAAGGCAGTGGTTTTCTGCCTGAGGAGGCTCGAGCGTTCGTCCGCGGAAAGCGAAGCCCTCCTGCGGAAATCAAAAGCGATTATCTGCACCATTAAATTTACTTCGTCACCATACGGCCGATTACGAGGCGCTGGATTTCCTGGGTGCCTTCGTAGATCTGGGTGATTTTTGCGTCGCGCATGTAGCGTTCAACAGGATAGTCTTTTGTATAGCCGTAGCCGCCAAATACCTGTACAGCTTCTACTGTTACCTTCATTGCTGTATCCCCTGCCATCAGCTTAGACATTGCTGATTCTTTTCCGTATGGCAGACCTTCTGATTCAAGCCATGCAGCCTGGTAAGTGAGCAGGCGTGATGCTTCGATGCTTGTTGCCATGTCTGCGATTTTGAAAGATACGCCCTGGTTTGCAAGGATTGATTTTCCGAACTGCTCGCGTCCTTTTGCATATTCTACAGATGCATCAAGTGCACCCTGTGCGATACCGACTGCCTGTGCTGCGATTCCGTTACGGCCGCCGTCAAGTGTCATCATCGCGATTTTAAAGCCTTCTCCTTCTTTACCCAGAAGGTTTTCAGCCGGTACTTTCACATTGTCAAAAATCAGTTCAGTTGTAGGTGATGAACGAATGCCAAGCTTCTTCTCTTTTTTACCGATCGAGAAGCCTTCCCATCCTTTTTCAACGATAAATGCGCTCATGCCGCGTGTGCCGGCTTCTGCATCTGTTACAGCGAAAATGATGTACAGTTCTGCTGCGCCACCGTTTGTGATCCAGACTTTTGAACCGTTCAGTACGTAGTGATCACCGTTTTTCACAGCTTTTGTTTTCATTGAGGAAACGTCAGATCCGGCACCAGGCTCAGAAAGTCCATAAGCCCCAAGCATTTCACCCTGTGCAAGCTTTGTCAGGTAGTGCTTTTTCTGCTCTTCTGTACCGAACTTAAAGATCGGCCAGCTCGCCAGTGAAAGGTGAGCTGATAATGTTACGCCTGTTGATGCACAGACGCGTGACAGCTCTTCAACTGCGATGACGTATGCAAGGTAGTCACTGCCGATTCCGCCGTATTCTTCAGGCCATGGAATCCCTGTCAGGCCAAGCTCAGCCATTTTATCGAAAATCTCACGGTCAAAGCGCTCTTCTTCATCACGCTCAGCAGCTGTTGGTGCAACATCCTTCTCTGCAAAGTCGCGTACCATTTTACGAATCATTTCATGTTCTTCAGTCAACTTAAAATTCATGTTGGATTTCCCCCTATTTGGTCACGTGCTTACTGATCACGATTCTCTGGATTTCACTTGTACCTTCGTAAATTTCACTAATCTTCGCATCACGGAATAGGCGCTCTGCCGGATAATCTTCTGTATAACCATTTCCGCCAAATACCTGGACGCATTCGATTGCGTTCGTCATTGCAGTTGATGAAGCAAACAGCTTTGCCATTGACGCTTCTTTTCCGCACGGCTTGCCTTCCTGACGAAGGAACGCTGCCTGATAGACTAATAGTTTTGAAGCTTCAGCGGCTGTTGCCATATCTGCAAGCTTGAATCCGATTCCCTGCTGTTGTGCGATCGGCTTACCGAACTGCTCACGTTCTTTTGCGTAAGCGACTGCATGTTCAACCGCCGCCTCAGCAATTCCAAGTGATTTTGCTGCGATGCCGATTCTGCCGACATCAAGATTCCCAAGGGCGATCTTAAAGCCTTCCCCTTCTTCACCTAAAAGGTTTTCAAGCGGCACTTTCATATCTTCAAAGGTCAGCTGAACTGTGCGTGAACCGTGAAGCCCCATTTTCTCTTCATCTTTACCAACCACGAATCCAGGGAAATTCTTCTCTACGATGAATGCGCTGATCCCCCGTGTCCCTTTTTCAGGATCTGTTACGGCAAATACGATATATGTGTCTGCTTCCCCGCCGTTTGTGATGAAAATTTTAGAACCATTTATAACGTAGTGATCATCTTTTTTCACAGCACGTGTTTTCAGGCTCGCAGCATCCGACCCTGCACTTGGCTCTGTCAGACAGAAGGCACCCAGATGTTCTCCTGTTGCAAGCTTCGTGACGTACTTCTGCTTCTGTTCTTCATTGCCGTAATATAAAATCGGGTTCGTTCCGACTGACGTATGAACTGACAGAATCACGCTGACAACCGGACTGACTTTCGCAAGCTCATTGATTGCGATAATGTACGATGTGAAGTCCATTCCTGCACCGCCGTATTCTTCAGGCACTGTAATGCCCATCAGACCCAGCTCAGACATTTTATTTAAAATGTCACGCGGAAATTCTCCTGCTTCCATTCTTTCGATAAATGGTTCGATTTCTTCGCGTGCAAAATCTCTCACCATTTTTTGCATCATGATTTGTTCTTCTGTAAATCGCAGATCCATCCTTCTGATCCTCCCTGGTGTTTATTCGTAGGTGTAGAAACCGCGGCCGGTCTTCTTACCAAGCCAGCCCGCTTTTACGTATTTGCGAAGCAGTGGACATGGTCGGTATTTGCTGTCACCGAATCCTTCGTGCAGAATCTCCATAATATAAAGGCACGTATCCAGGCCGATAAAGTCAGCTAACTGCAGTGGTCCCATCGGATGGTTCATACCCATTTTCATGACATCATCAATAGCTTCCTTGCTTGCTACACCTTCATAAAGCGTATAGATCGCTTCATTGATCATCGGCATCAAAATACGGTTTGAAACAAACCCTGGAAAGTCTTCCACTTCCACCGGTGCTTTGCTGAGCGATTTCGTCATCTCTTCAATCGCCTGATACACTTCATCCGTTGTAGCAAGTCCGCGGATGATTTCAACGAGCTTCATCACCGGTACCGGGTTCATAAAGTGCATGCCGATGACCTGTTCAGGACGCTTTGTTGCTGCTGCGATTTCTGTGATTGGCAGTGATGATGTGTTGGAAGCTAAAATCGCGTGCGCCGGGGCTGCCTGATCAAGCGTTTCGAAGATTTTTGTTTTGATGCTCATGTTTTCTACTGCTGCTTCGATGATGAGGTCAGCGTTTTTTGCATCGTTCAGATCAGTTGAGCGTGTGATGCGGCCAAGTGTGGCGTTTTTATCTTCTTCTGTCATTCTTTCTTTGCTGACTGCCCGGTTCAGGTTTTTTTCGATGACGCCGAGTCCACGTGTGAGGAATTCGTCCTTCAGGTCGTTGAGGATGACGTTGTAGCCTGACTGGGCACATACCTGTGCGATACCGCCACCCATTTGGCCGGCGCCGATGACCATGACTGTTTTGATGTTCATTGGGATTCTCCTTTTTACTCTGATATGCCCTGTTGGTCTGCGCTCCGGACGGGAAGCTTTCCGCGGCCGGGCGGTGAGCCCCTCCGGCTTCCCCGTATGGTCTCACCTGTCCCTTCTCTGCCGCTGGAGTCACCCGTCCTCCGCGCAGCCCAACAGGAGATGGTGCAATGTACAATTCTTTTTTTGATAAACCGCAGACCTGCGCTTCAGGCGGACGCTTTCCGGACGGCGGTCGCTGAGCCCCTTCGGCTTCGCCAATAGGGTCTCAGCCATCCCGCTACTCATCCGGAGTCGCCGCTTACGCTCCGGCCTGCTGATAATTCTATTTATACGTCAAATACATAAACCTCTTAGTTAAAAATTCAGAATCAAACCTGAATCAGTACTGCGTCGCCCTGGCCTCCGCCTGAGCAGATGGCTGCGATACCGAGTCCGCCGCCGCGGCGTTTGAGTTCGTAGGCAAGTGTCAGGATGACACGCGCGCCGCTTGCGCCGATTGGGTGGCCAAGTGCGACTGCGCCTCCGTTGACGTTTACTTTTTCAGGGTCAAGGTTGGCAATTTTGTTACTTGCGAGTGCGACTGCTGAGAATGCTTCATTGATTTCAAATAAGTCGATGTCTTCAAGTTTGTGGCCTGTTTTTTCAAGCAGTGCGTTGATCACAAGTCCAGGTGTTTGCGGGAAGTTTTTCGCTTCTACAGCCACTTCTGCGTGTCCAAGAATGGTTGCGAGCGGCTTTTTGCCTTCTTTTTCAGCGCGCTCGTCGCTCATTAATACCATTGCGCATGCACCGTCGTTGATGCCAGGTGCGTTACCTGCTGTGATTGTGCCGTCTTTTCCGAATGCCGGACGAAGACCTGCAAGTGTTTCAGGTGTTGTGCCTCTTCTGACTGATTCATCGTTTTCAACAGTGATTGGGTCACCTCTACGCTGAGGAACCTGAAGCGGCACGATTTCTTCAGCAAATGTACCGTTATCGATTGCATCCCCTGCAAGCTTGTGGCTTCTTGCTGCCCATGCATCCTGCTCTTCACGGGACAGGCTGAATTCTTCAGCTGTTGAGTTTCCGTAAGTACCCATGTGGACGTTGTTAAATGTACAAGTCAGCCCATCATGAACCATCATGTCTTTGACCATCTGATCTCCCATACGGAAGCCTGATCTTGCTTTATCCATAAAGTAAGGTGCATTTGTCATGGATTCCATTCCACCTGCTACGATCAGTGACTCGTCTCCAAGTCTGATCAGCTGGTCTGCAAGTGTAACTGAACGCATACCTGACGCACATACTTTGTTAATTGTTTCTGTTTTGACTTCCCATGGAATGCCTGCTTTTTGAGCTGCCTGACGTGATGGGATCTGTCCCTGTCCGCCCTGCAAAACTGTTCCAAGGATGACTTCATCTATTGTTTCCGGTGCAATGTCTGCACGCTTGAGTGCTTCTTTGATTGCTTCTGCTCCAAGGTCTGAGGCAGTGAATGATGCGAGTGATCCGCCCAATTTCCCGAAAGGTGTTCTTGCTCCGTCAATAATTACTGTTTTTGGCATTGTGATTCTCCCCTTTGTTTGTTTCCTGTTAACCGCTTCACTGCGTTCCAGGCGGACGCTTTCCGGACGGTGGTTGCTGAGCCTCCTCAGGCTTCGCCTTGCGGGGTCTCAGCTTCCCACTAATCGTCACGGAGTCGACGCCTTCCACTTCGTTCAGCTATGTGTGAATCACACGAATGACTAACAGGTGATTAAAATAACAATTGAATCCGCTTACAAAAATGCATCCTTGACCTGAACATTCTGACTGTTTTATAGCTGGGCGGGCGTGTGTTGACTGAACGCTCGCTCAGTAATTCCCCTTTAAAAAAGCCGATTTAACGGCATTTAAGTGATTCTTCCTATTCTATTGTAAGCGATTTCAAGCATTGATACAAGTGGAGTTATAGAATGTTAGTAAATTATATACATGGTATTTTTTATACTATTTAAATGACTGGAAAATATAATGTGATGAGTTGAAATTATCTCCTTTCATTTCTTCTGCTTGATTCTTATTTATCAATATAGGTTACTCTGAAATGTCCTTACAGGTTATTTCTCACGGATCATTCACCTGTTATTAGGAGTGGTGTCGGGATGGGACTTGTACTTTGGGTTTTAGTTGTATTACTGTTTTTACTTTATTTTTTTGTATCTGAATTAGTTAAAGAAAGGAGGATCTCAAAACCAGATTTCACCGGTGAAGCCAGGTGGGAAATATTTAAACGGCAGTCCCGCCAAAAGAATTTCAGACGGGGATTATATCTTATTTTTACTTCCGGTGCGGCAATATGGATAACCTTTTACGAATTTGCGGCTAAAGACTGGAATTTGTTGCTTCTGGCTGCAGCCTCAGTTGTTTTTATTGATATTGCAATTTTTTCAACACCAAGAATTAAAAAGATATGGAATACTGAATTTGATTTGGATGAAATTGAAGCATATAGATCGGACGCTGACGATACAGTCACCAGATTAACTGCTAAGGCTTCTCACTTTGCTTTAGTTCATGAAAATATACCGGCCAATGTTAAAAATATTGATAACGGCACAGATATTCTGGATTTTGTTCACGATGTACTTCAGAGTTACTTATCAAGATTTGGATTACTTGCTCACATTTATGAATTTTATGAGGCGACTGAAATAAAAAATGAGGAATTTGATTACCAAATTTATGAAGAGGATTTAATAGGGGTTTTAGAAGATATCGCTTCTACTTTCAGTTTGAACTTTGAAGATCAGGATTTTTTAAATGATGCTTATGCAGAGTTCATTAACAAATTTCAGGCAACTAATTTACCTATCCATGCTGAACCATCCATGAATAAAATGATCAGTAACCTGCTCCTAAACGAAAATTATACGTTAACGTTATTTTCCAGCAATCGCTCATACATGCTCACGCCGACTTTTTTGGATAGAAGACTATATCTTATCCTGATTGTCTGCAGATATGGTGAGATTGACACGCTCGATGGCTCTCTGGTTCCCCAGCTTGTTCAAACAACTTTGCAGCATTATGAATGGGGCGCTCAAACCGGTGTTAATTAGATGTTAAGCAGGTGCATTGAATGTATAGGAGGTGGTACGCAGTGTCCGGACTAACTAATGATCCCGGCAATACTGATTCTGCGAAAGAAGAAGCTTTTAAAACGATTCGAGTGAAAATCAAGTCAGCCAGCGACCAAAGCTGTATCAGTCAGTTCGATTTAAATGCTAAATCAAACGTGACGAAAGTAGGCAAATATTCTGTCCCGCACCATGAAAAAGAAAGAAAAAGACGCGGCAGTCATATCATATCGATGCTTAGATAAGGCTACTTGATGCGATCAACAAAAAACGACCTGGCCGTCATCAGAAGCAGCCAGGTCGTTTGGTTTTATTAGTGTATTCAATGCTTTTAAAATTTCTTATGCGCTTTCAGCCGTCTGAGGCTTCCCAATCACACTCAGTTCAAGAAGCTCAGCGACATCCATCGTACCCACTTCTTCTTCAACTTCCTTCGCCTTGGTACCGTCTGACAGCATTGTCAGGCAGTATGGGCAGCCGGAGCTGATCATGGATGGTTCTACGACGAGTGCCTGTTCTGTACGGGCAACGTTGACGCGGTGGCCTTTGTCTTCTTCCATCCACATGAGTCCTCCGCCGGCGCCACAGCACATGCCTGTTTCGCGGTTCCGTTCCATTTCCACGAGCTGAACGCCCGGGATTGATTTCAGGATTTCACGCGGTGGATCATATACTTCGTTGTAACGGCCAAGGTAGCATGAGTCGTGGAAGGTGATCTTCTCATTGACTGCATGTACCGGCTTCAGCCTGCCGCGCTCCACCAGTTCTGCAAGTACTTCTGTGTGGTGGTAGACTTCAGCTTTCAGGCCGAATTCAGGATACTCATTTTTAAAGACATTGTATGCGTGAGGGTCGATCGTTACGATCTTTTTCACTTCATTTTTTTCAAACTCAGCAATGTTGGCATTCGCCAGCTCCTGGAATAAGAATTCATTTCCAAGACGGCGCGGTGTGTCACCTGAGTTTTTCTCTTTGTTACCGAGAATTGCGAATTTCACGCCTGCTTCATTCAGCATTTTCGCAAATGAAAGGGCGATTTTCTGGCTTCGGTTGTCAAATGAACCCATTGATCCAACCCAGAAAAGGTATTCGAATTCTTCATCTGCTTTTTTCATTTCTTTGACTGTCGGTACCACAACGTCTTCGCGTGCTTCTCTCCAGTTTTCTTTTTCTTTACGGTTCAGACCCCAAGGATTACCCTGACGCTCAATGTTTTGCATTGCGCGCTGTGCATCCGGCTCCATTTTACCTTCAGTCAGTACAAGGTAACGGCGCAGGTCGATGATTTTATCAACGTGTTCATTCATGACAGGACACTGGTCTTCACAGTTACGGCACGTTGTACAAGCCCAGATTTCCTCTTCAGTGATAACGTCACCGATCAGGCTCGGGTGGTACATATCAATTGCTGCTTCAGTGCCGCCGTTTGCTGCAGCTGCTGCAATCTGATTCCCTTTTGTCTGTGCAAAAGCAGGTGCCGGGACCCATGGAGACTGTGACGTGACAGCTGCACCTGTAAATGTCAGGTGGTCACGGA
This sequence comes from Jeotgalibacillus sp. 10bf12, assembly GCF_055597105.1. Taxonomy (NCBI): domain Bacteria; kingdom Bacillati; phylum Bacillota; class Bacilli; order Caryophanales; family Caryophanaceae; genus Jeotgalibacillus; species Jeotgalibacillus sp. 10bf12. The sequence continues at coordinate 199,101 of NZ_CP200276.1, forward strand.
TTTTAGTGATCAGATCCATCGGCGACAGCATTTTACCTGTTCCGGTTGCCGGACACATATTCGTACAGCGTCCGCATTCCACACATGCGTACAGGTCAATCATCTGAAGCTGCGTGAAGTCTTCCACTTTCCCAACACCGAACGTTTCCTGTGACTCATCTTCAAAGTTAATACTGCGAAGCTTACCAGGATTATCAAGACGGTTGAAATAAACGTTGATTGGTCCTGCGATCAGATGAGCGTGCTTTGACTGCGGCACGTATACTAAGAAACCTAATAGGAATAATAAGTGTACCCACCATGCAAAATAGAAAATGACTGCGTTCGCTGTAGCACCCATCCAGCCGGTAGCAAGTGCAATGACTGAAGCGACAGGCTCTGTCCATGTAGGATCGTGATCAAAGAAGACGATTCCCGCACCATTTCCGAGTAATACAGAAACCATTAGTCCGCCGATAAAAATCAGTACAAGTCCTGATTTAAAACCCCTTTTAAGACGGACAAGTTTCTCCATGTAGCGGCGGTAGAACGCCCATGCCACTGCGACAAGAATCATTAATGTGACAAGTTCCTGGAAGAATGTAAATCCAGGATAGAAAATACCAAGTGGCAAATGTTCACCAGGTACAAGCCCTTTATAAATGAAATCAATTGCGCCTGCCTGTACCAGCAGGAACCCATAGAAGAACATCACGTGAATGATCCCGCTCTTCTTATCTTTCAATAATTTTTTCTGGCCAAATACCTGAACCATGATCTTTTTCATACGTTCTTTGATATTGTTATCAAACTCTTCTTTTTTACCGAGCTTGATAAAGTCATAGCGTGATTTCACCAGATAGCCAAATAAATAGACTGCGTAAGCGGTTACAAGAATGAACGCAATCCAGTTAACAATCAGCAAAATATCCCCAATGCTCATGTTCGCTGCACTCCTCCCAAAGTTGTCTGACTCTTTCTTATACTCATTATATAATGAATGAGCATTCAGTCAATGGATTTTCAGAACTTTTCTCTTTCATTTTACAGGTTCTGCTGTTATTTGGACATACTATTTTAGAGAAAGGAGTCGGATGATGAAAATATTTGTCTGGATTGCACTGCTTGTTATCTGGCTCAGGCTGGACTGGCTGACCGGATTAAAAAAGAATAAAAAACCACTTTCTTCTCCCTACAAAAGGAAAAATGCAGAAGCAACTTTTTTTGATGATGGCGTAGAGTGGATGAAGCAGCTTGAGGATGACTGTCTGAATGCAGTCTGCACAATTGATATCATGTTTTTCATTTTACAGCCCGATGATGCGGGGAAGCGTCTGATGAAACTGCTTGTAAAAAAAGCGCGTGAAGGCGTACGCGTGCGCCTGATGCTGGATGCAATTGGCAGCCGTTCCTTTAAAAAGTCACTAAAGCATATTCCGCATGAAGGGGTCATCATTCAATTCAGCCGCCCGTTTACGTTTAGAGGAAGCTGGTTTTCGATGCAGAAACGCAATCATAAAAAACTGTCAATTATAGATAAAAAAATTGCGCATGTGGGTGGTTTTAATATTGGTCTTGAATATTTACACATGGACCCTGTACTGACGCCGTGGCGTGATTATCATTTACGTTTGACCGGCGAGATTACACAGGATTGCCAGACTGAATTTGAGCGTGATTGGCGTCAGAAGTTCATTGAACCAGAATCAGCTGGCAGCGGAGCTTATCAGCTTGCTTCCTCTGAAACAATTGATCAGGAAGCGTTCATTTGCAGCCTGCTTAAAAGAGCGAAGGATTCGATTTTTATCGGCTCACCTTATTTCATTCCGACTCATAAAGTTGAAGCGTGTTTGTTTGATGCCATTGAAGGCGACGTAAAATTAACCGTTTTAGTGCCCGGAACGCCTGATCATCCACTTGTTCAGCCTGCCTCGTACCGCTACCTTCGCCGTCTGATAGAAAGAGGAGCAGATGTTTATCAATTCCAAAACGGCTTTTATCATGCAAAAGCGATTTTGATCGACGACAAACTGTGTGATATTGGCACAATGAATTTTGACCGGCGGAGTCTGTTGATTAATGAGGAGTTAAATGTGATTACGGAAGATACGGAAATCATTCAGTTGCTGAAGGAGAGTCTTGAGAAAGATCTGGCGAATTCGGTGAAGCTTCGGATGGGAGATTTGAAGGTACAGCCGATAAAAGAGACGGCTGCGTGGTGTGTAGGGCATCTGCTTTAATGTAAAAAGGCAAAGAGCAATGTCACTCTCTGCCTTTTTACCATAACGGTTCGTCTGTGTTTGAGAGTTTGACACCAACCGGCATGATGAGAATAGCACCGATCAACACGATTGTTGCCAGGATTGCGAGACTTGTAAAAGATAAGTCCAGTATCAGGGCGCTGAATATGATGATAAAACTGATCAACCCTGAAAGTGAAGCAGAGCGCTTTCTTGTATTCTTAGTTACGTACTGCTTTTCACCACAATGCGGACATTCCATTGCGCCATTAAACCACATCATCCGTTTAAAAGATTTCGAGTATGGCCATTTTTGGTGACAATTCTGACAGACTGGCATTGGAAGTTCCTCCTTCATGGTACTTATAGTAGTTATACGGATGAGCGTGGGAAAAGTTCCCTCATTTCAGGTGATTGCGACATCCTGGATCTGGATTGATACAACTTCCCCGGTGTATCGGGACATCTCACGCAAAAACATCGACATCCTCCCATCACACACACCGCTTCTGTCAAATCAAAAAAGCCTGCAGCATTACTCCACTGCAGACCTCCCCACGATCCAGCATGTTGCCGGACCAGCTGATTTATTTACATCTGCGCCAAATTCAGGCATAGGAATCTCAACACCAAGCTGCTCACACATCCGCGCCCACTCCGCTGCAATCCCTTTTGAACCGACCGGCCAGATAACTGCAACTGATGGATCATCAAGATAGGAGCGGGCGAGACATAATGGCGCGATCTCCGCATCTTGTTCAACCACTTCCATCCCAACGAGCGGCTTTCCTGCAAGCATCCACTCAACCGGACTGCTCACCTCTGAAAAGTCCCGAATCCTTTCACCAAGCACCGTCACTGCAACAGCAGACTGCTGCAGTGACATGTTTGATTCAGTGCTCCCGGTCACCTCAGCATTCACGTCAATTTCAGCCAGCCCCTGCAACGCACCTGCCTTAAGCTTTTCCCATGCCTCATCACCGCAGAAATTATGAATCACTACTGAAACCGGAAGTGCTCCTGCTGAAAAGCAATCTATCACTGCTGTGCGGAAAGCATAATAGGCGACTACCTCATAAGGAACATTCACTTCATCCAGCGGTTTTTCACCAATTGCTCCGCTGTTATCAGAAGTCATGACAAGCACCCTGTCACCCGCCTGCCACTCCATCGCGTTACGGCCGAAAGCTGATTTATTCATCTTTTGATTTTTTATTTGTATGGAACACTTTTGCGCTTCGGATATATTCAACATCTGAAATGTTCTGTCGCGCATTGACAACACGTGCACATGCAAACAGGTAATCTGACAGACGGTTCAGGTACTGCTGTGGTGTACCTGGCAGCTCAGCATCAAGCTTTGCAAGTGACACAGTCTGACGCTCAGCGCGGCGTGTAACGGTTCTAGCGATATGAAGCGTCGCTGCTGCAGGTGATCCGCCTGGCAGGATAAAGCGTTCAAGCTCAGGTGCTTCTTCCATCAGTTCATCAATTCTTTTTTCAAGCTGTTCTACTGCTTTTGGATCAAGCTTCCACTCACGGCGGCTTGATACGTTTGCGAGATCTCCGCCTGCATCAAACAGTTCATGCTGGATCGCCTCAAGGTCTGCCAGAATATCTGTAAATTTTTCTGCATCAAGCTCAGTGACAGCTTTCCCTACAAAGCTGTTTGCTTCATCGATTGTACCGTATGCTTCAACGCGGACATCATCTTTAAAAACGCGTCCCCCGATTAAGCTCGTTTGTCCTTTATCCCCTGTTTTCGTGTAAATTTTCATCTTAATTCCTCCTTTGTTTTCAGCTCTTCTGCAAGTCCATACCAGACTCTTGTCACGCGTTCTGCTTTTAATGCGGAATATTGATGACACCAGCCAAGAACGTCTCTTGTAAAGCGCTGTTCTTTTTCAAGCGGCACAATTCCTTTTGACTGATCCGTTCCAATGATGACCACGCGTCTGTCAGGCTTTCCGTCTTCCCATTTTGTTAAACGGTCCACTTCCTGTTTCCATGCCAGAACGACTTCATCACTGTCACGACCGAATTGCTTAAAAATCCAATTTTCAAGCGCTGTAAACAAAATCGTGCCCACACCACTTTCTATCTTTTCACTGGGCTCACTTACTTCCTGAAACGAAGCCTGATTAAGCTGTGATTCTACCCATTTTCGTTTGCCGTTGTAGGCACCGCCGATAACAAAGTGCAACGGTCTCCCCTCCCGAATGATGCTGCGTCTTTCCAGACAAGCGTCAGCCCTTCACCGTGAAGCGGCTTCCAGTCCCAGAAGTCTTTTTCTTCAGGTGCAAGCTCTGTTAAAAGCTTTCTAATCGGACCGCCGTGTGCCACGATGGCGATATCCCTTACCTCATCATGCACACACCACTCGCGGATTGTCTTCCATGCTTCCATCACGCGCACTGAAAAGTCTTTGAAAGATTCACCGTTTTCAGGCTGCATCAATTCAGGGTTATTCAGCCATTCTGCAAAGTCTTCACGCTTTTGCAGCTCGTCTGCTTTACGGCCTTCCCATTCACCAAAGTTGATTTCACGCAGTCCACGATGCTGAATTTTCGGCTGATCCGGAAACAGAATGTCTGCTGATTCCACACACCTTTTCAAATCACTGATCACAACGCGTTCTGCGTCCGGCCGGTGTTGTTTTGTTTCATGCAGACGGTCAATTCCATCCTGGGAGATCGATACATCTGACCAGCCGATATAGACTTTATCCTGATTTTCCTTTGTTACCCCATGACGATAGAGAGATAACACCACACGAGTATCAGACTCCATAATTCTCCTCCTTCAACTGAAGCACCAAGCGAATCCCCAGAGATTCCGCCGAACTCTTTTTTAAAAAAGATTACGCTGATGATTGTATAAATGATTGTTCCTGCTAAAAGTAAGATGAGTAACGGCCACATCTCCGGTGAAAGTAACAGCGGGATGGCTGCAACCAGACTGACTGCCCCTGCTTTTAAAAGAACATGGCGAGTCAGATAACTTTTCAAGTAATATGCCATACCATCCTGCCTTGCAAGCGGCGCTTTTACAAGCAGTACAGCGATCATCAGCCGGGACAGCACCGGAACCCAGATGAGCCAGATCCAGCCTGCCGCTCCCTGCATAGCGAGGTCGAGCAGCAGAATGAATTTTGACGCCAGCAGGACAATAAGTGATAGCACACCAAATGCACCGACTCTCGGATCCTTAAGAATCTCATGTCTCTTTTCAGTATTTTTGTACGAAAAGTACGCGTCACTGACATCCGTCCAGCCATCCAGATGCAGACCGCCTGTCAGAATAATAAACGTCAGCCAGACCAAAAATGCAGTGACCAGCGGACTTGCAGAAAATGCTTCTGCAGCAAAAATGAGTCCGATCGAACCACTCCCGATGATCGCGCCAACCAGTGGCAAAAGGCCGATCATCCAGCTGACTGACCGATGATTCATCTCAATCTCGCGACGGATTGGCAAAACGGTGAAAAATTGAATGGCAAGTAACAGTCCCTTTAACATGATGATACCTTATTTACTGCAAGCTTATCATGTGGCAGAGTGTTCATCCCAGCACCTCACCTTTCCGGACCAGCGCAAGACCTGCTTCCATTTCAACTGCACAATTACTCTCGTTGACGAGCAGTTGATGAACCTCACCAATCAGCCGCTGGTACTCAGAAGTGAATCCTTCTATAAATACGGGCTCACACAGCACCTCGTTTGAAACAATATAAAGGTCTGCCTGCATTCTGACTGACTTGATAAAATAGGACACATCATGCAGAATCTGTGCCTTTTCTGACCCTCTCATCAGTTCATTTGTCAGCCAGGTCGTCACGCAATCCCAGACAACAATGCCACGCTCCGGTATCTTTCTGACTGCTTTTGGCAGATCTACAGGCTGTTCAATTGTCAGCCACTCTTCATTCTCACGATCCCTCTGATGCCTTTCAATCCGCTCCTTCATTTCCCGGTCAAAGGAAACACCTGATGCGAGGTACACAAGATTGCCTCCGGTTTCATGCTGCCGCCCCAGTGCTTCACGTTCCGTCCATCCTGTTTTACCGCTTCTGACGCCGCCAATGACAATCGTTACTGTGCCCATGACATCACCGCCTTAATCAGCTTTTGATTTTGTTCCGGCAGCTTTATTCCGATTCTCAGCCAGGCACCGTCAAGGCCTGTGTAATTGTAAGTGTGACGTAAAACCAGCCCTCTCCTGAGCAAAAACTGCCAAAGGGCTTCTGTCTGCTTTGCATCCGGCGGCTGAATGCACACATAATTAGCTGCTGATTCAGAAACTTTAAAACCAATGTCACGCAAGGCATTCGTAAAATGAGATCTTTCTTTTCTAATCATTGAACGGACTTTATCTGTGTACAGCTGATCCTGCAATACCGTTTCTCCTGCTAAAAGTGCAAGCTGGTTCACATTCCAGTGAGGCAGCCACTGACTAATTTCTTTTACCGTTTCCTCATTAGCGAGCAGGTAGCCGAGACGCAGCCCCGCAATGCTGTACATCTTTGTCATTGATCTGAAAATGATGAGTGAAGGACTGCCTGTGTGATCCGCAAGTGAATATTGCTCTCCTGCCATATCAATAAAAGCCTCATCCAGTAAAAGTGTACTGCCTGATTGCTCAGCTGTTTTCAGCCAGGCTGACAGAGTCTCCCTTTTAATCCTGATGCCTGTAGGGTTATTCGGGTTACAGATAAATAATGCACGATCAGCCTCTGATAAAAATGCATGAATGTCATGATGATCAGGCTGCCAGTTCATCGACTCGGTTGTATAAATGTGATGCGTCTGCGCGCCATTAGCTTCAATGACTCTTTCATATTCACTAAATGCAGGATGGATCACGCCGACTTCTTTCCCGTGGAATTTTCTGAGCACTGTCATCATCAGCTCTGATGCACCATTTCCGGGGAGAACCTGGGCTTCACTTACCTGATGTTTTTTGGCAATGAGCTTTTTCAGGTCCCTTCCTTCAGGGTCAGGATAGGAAGAAACCGCGTAGTACCAGCGATCCCACTGCTCTTTTAAACGGGTTGGCGGACCGGTCGGGATACTATTTTCACTGAAATCAATGATCTCGTCAGGTACTGTGAGATTTAACGTTTCGTACAGATAAAGCGGGTTAGCGCCATGTGAAGGTAAAGTCAAAGAGCATTCCTCCTATCCAGCAGCATGCAAGAAACAGCCAGGCCGTTCTATGCATAATGGTAATGGTTTGGTCGATATGACGTACTGTGAGCGGATCATCTGACAGACCGATCACTGGCCTGTTTGAGATCACACCCTGATATGTATTTGTTCCGCCGAGTTTAATATGTAAGAGCAGTGCGACAGCTGCTTCTCCCCAGCCGCTGTTTGGACTTGGATGCTTCCGTGCCTGTGATGGCAGTGCTTTTAAAAGAGTCATTCTTTTACTTTGTTTCGGCTTTACAGTGAGCAGCATCAAAAGTGCAGTGACCCTTGCCGGAATCCAGTTAGCTAAGTCATCAAGCTTCGCGCTTGCCCATCCATAATGCTGATAACGTTCATTCTTGTAGCCGACAATTGAATCACCGGTGTTAATCGCTTTATACCCCCAGATGCCGGGTGCGCCGAATAAAAGTCCCCAGAACATTGGTGCTGTAACCCCGTCACTTGTATTTTCAGCAACTGTTTCAACCGTTCCGCGTGCAATGGCTGATTCGTCCAGGTGCTCAGTATCTCTTCCGACAATCCATGATAGCTTTGTTCTCGCTTCTTCCATCTCTCCTTTTTGAAGCGGCGCGGAGACTTCTTTTGCTGCATCAGCCAGACTTTTAGACGCAAGTGCTGATGCAATCAGGATCGTTTCAAGCATGAAACCTGCGATCCAGTGAATCTGATAGCTGCCGTAAACGACTAAAGCTGTTATCAAAGTCGTGATGGCAACAACTGTAAATACGCCGATCATCCCTTTTAGCTTACGTGATCTCCTTTTATTTATCCTGCGCTCAATCCATATAATGAAAGATCCGATCCACCTGACAGGGTGCGGCCAGGCGGGCGGATCTCCAATGAGTCGATCAAGGCAGAGCGCAATGGTGATTGCTGCTGCGTGTGTGATCATGATATTCCCTTTCTTTTACGGTAAATCTTGATTGCTTCTGTCGTACATTCTACAATTCCTTTACCAATTAATTTACCAAGCGTCGTAATCGAGCCTGCATATTGTACGAACGGACCATGCTGGGTTGCTGCAATCATGGCGCTGTCAGTGGAGGTGCCGGTTGCAAGTGTGCCAGTCAACGGATCTTTTACATCAGCATTTTGCAGCGCTTTTACTTTTGCTTCAGTCGCTGTCATCATTGCCTGAATAAATGCTTCATCAGACAGCTTCCCATTAATAAAGACCCAGCTGTTGATCGTACCGATTGTCGTCTGTCGATCCCGTTCATGGGAAAGTGAGACGTCAACTGCGTTTCCTACTCCGGCAGTTACAGCAATCACGACAGACAAGCCGTTCTGTTCGTACTCACGGATCACAACATCCTCAACCATCACAGCGGTCATCATACCGACTGTGTCAGCGGCGTTCCATCCATTTTTCGCAGCGTACATTTTCATATCCTCATAGCTGTCATCACATTCATAATCCATCGGCACGTGCCTGTTGACGAAATGATGATACCAGCCTAGTCCTGCTCCGATCACTGCAGATGATAAAGTCTTCAGCGATTGTGGTGCCCCGACGTGAATATGGTCAGCGGTAATGGTGAAATGATCTTTCGTGATCTCAGACGGCAGGTTCTGTCCGTGATTTGGCAGCAGTGTGACCTGCGGCTTTGGCAGCTCCGGGTGTGACTGCGTATGCACGCGCGCCTGATACACCCGCTCAACCGTTTCTTTATTCATCACATGACCCGGCTCAGCCAGCTGCACGGTTTCCCCGTTGTGTAAAAGCAGCAGGCGGTCGCAGTATAATGAGGCAATATTTAAATCATGAAAAATTGAAATGACCGTCAATTCATGCGTTTCCGTCCATTCCTTTAACAGATCAAGCAGCTGTTTCTGATAAGACAGGTCCAAATGATTCGTCGGTTCATCCAGTAAAAGAAGCCTCGGCTCCTGCGCGAGTGCCTGCGCTAAAAATACGCGCTGACGCTCACCGCCTGAAAGGTCCTGAATCGATTTCCCTTCAAATTCGAGAACGCCGGTTTGCTTCATCGCTTCTTTGACCGCTTTTTCATCGCGGGTCGTCCACGGTGCAAACATCCCTTTCTGGTGAGGATAGCGGCCCATCGATACCGTTTCGCGCACCGTATAATCAAAGGCATGACTGTGCAGCTGCGGTAATACGGCAATTTCACGGGCGAGCTGCTTCGCTGAATAACTTTTGAGCGGCTGGTCTTTAAAAGAAACATCCCCTGAACGACAAGGTAAAAGTCCGCTGATCATCTTCATGAGCGTTGTTTTCCCGCTGCCATTAGGTCCAAGAATGCCGAGAATTTCCTGCTTCTGAAGCTCAAATGAAACATTTTTCACGACGTCCTTTTCACCATATCCGCCGCTGATCTGTGAAGCCTTCAGCATCGCTATCCTCTCCTTTCCTTCCGTTTTTGTATGAGTATCAGGCCAAATACCGGTGCACCGATCAGTGCTGTAATGACACCGATCGGCAGTTCAGTCGGTGCAACAATCGTTCTTGCCACAAGATCACATAAGATAAGCAGGCTCGCTCCATTCAGAATTGAAAGGGGCAGTACGTGCCGGTGATCTGAGCCGGTCAGCATTCTGACCATGTGAGGAACAACAAGGCCGACAAAGCCGATCGTCCCTGACACAGCAACCGCTGCTCCGGTTAATAATGACCCTGAAGCCAACACGACAAACTTTCTCCGCTGAACGTTCACCCCTAAATGCTGGGCACGCTCCTCGCCAAACGCCATCGCATTCAGCTCGCGCGCGTTCCAGATTAACAGGAGTGCACCAATCACAAAGAACGGCGCAATCAGGCGGATATATTCCCAGCCTCTCATTGATACACTGCCTAGCAGCCAGTTGATGATCTGTCTTAGCTCATCACCGGTTAATGCAATCATCAGTGATAGAATCGAGCCGAGAAACGAGCTGAAAATGATTCCTGTCAGAATGATCGTTTCCATCTTCATTGACTTCTCAACCATTCTGGCAAAGCCAAGCACAATGATTAACGTAAGCAGTGCTGCTAATATACTGATCACAGGCAATGTAAAGCTGCCAAGTCCAGGTATTGTCAGTCCAAGGAAAATGGTTGCTACTGCACCGACTGACGCGCCGGATGAAACACCGAGCGTATACGGGTCAGCGAGCGGGTTTTTTAGAAGTCCCTGAAAAGAAGCACCTGCGATCGCAAGTGATGCACCTACAAGAGCTGCAAGTATCACACGTGGAAATCTGATATCAAGCACGATTGAGCTGAACATCGGGTCCAGCGCTTCTCTGTTACTGAACGCACCTGCGAAAATACTGAGCATTTCCATGACAGGCACTCTTACAGAGCCTACTGTGACTCCAAGTGTGAAAGCAGTCAATAAAAGCAGGATGGAAACAGCGTATCCCGCCCAGACTTTACTCCGCGAAAACATCAGGATAGATCGCTTCTGCAAGGGCCTGTGTACCTTCTACGAGTCTTGGACCTGAACGTGTAACCGGGTCTGAAGGGACTAGATAGACATCTTCATTTGTTACAGCAGTGACCTGACTGAAGCCTTCATAACCCATCCACTGGTCCACTGCATCCTCTACGAAATCACCATAAGTCAGCAGTGCTACCTCCGGATTCCGCGTGACAACTTCCTCTTCTGTTAAAGGAACGAATCCTTCCTGATCCGCCATCACGTTTTCAGCATTGATCAGATCAAGCATTTCCTGAATAAATGTGTTGTTTGCTGCTACATACATTTCAGGCGGTCCTGCCACATCCACTAATACTGATTTACGGTCCTCTTCTGAAATCGCAGATGCTTTTTCAGCAATCTCATCAAAGCCTGCCTGCATATCAGCAATAATCTGCTCTGCTTCTTCAGTTGTTCCAGTGATCTGACCAATCATATCGATCGTGCCGTAGACTTCATCAAAGGTCATTGCATTTTCAATCACAACAACCGGAATGCCTGCGTCCTCAATCTGCTGAAGACCATCTGCACCACCCGGATTTGATGCATGTGCAAGCACTACATCAGGCTGAAGAGAAATAATCTTTTCTACGTTAAACTCCATGCCACCGATTTTTTCAACGTTCATTGCTTCTTCAGGGTAGTTGTCAAAGTCAGATACCCCGACGATTTCTTCATCGAGTCCAAGTGCGTATGCGATTTCTGTATTGCTTGGCAGCATGGATACGATCGCATCAGGCTGCTCTTCAATTGTGATCTCTTCACCGTTTGCATCTGTTACTGTGACCGGGAATGATGATTCTGACTCAGCAGGTTCTTCTGTTACTTCTTCCTGATCCTGATCGTCTGCCGGTGCTTCTGTTGTTTCTTCTGCGCTGTCTGAGCAGGCTGCAAGTACGCCTGCTGCGAGTAAAACTGGTAACCATTTTTTCATGTTGTGTTCCTCCGTCTTATGATTTTTTGCAATAAAAAAACATCTCACGCGGGAGATGCAGGGTTGCAGGATATAGCCGTATGTAAAAAACGGAGAGGCTGCAACACCCGCCCATATCCTCGTAGGCGTGTCTGGTGCTTGGAATCAAGGCAGGTCTCCTGGCTTATGACAATCAGTGTTTGCCTCCTTCCCATAGCTTAAGCTACAGTGGCTGCGGCAGACACAAGTCATTTACAGTGGCGGGACCGCGCTGGAATTACACCAGCTTCCCTTTTAACTGATCATTGATGATCAGCACCTCTATCCGTTCATATTGAAATGTTTTTCCAATGCTATTATAGCACTTCCTGTCAGATATTGTGCAAGGGCTTTTTTCGAGAGATTATGAGTGAAAAGTGATTAGAAGCTTAAAATACGGGAAAATAAAAAGAAATCTGCATGGAGGTGTCAGCATATATGTCAAATGATCATATGAAGCATGAAGGTCCACATCCTCACGAGCATAGTATGGAATGCGGTCACACTAAAATTCAGCACGGCGATCACATCGATTTTGTCCACGACGGTCACTTGCACCATGAGCATCAGGGTCACTGGGATGATTGTAAGATTGAAGTGTCAGAAGAGAACCCTGATACATGTCAACCGACTGAATGCGGGTGTAATCACACAGATGATTGCGGTCATGAGTTAGTACCTCACGGCGATCATTTTGATTATCTGGTGAACGGCCGCCTGCACCATGTGCATGATGGACATTGTGATGACCACGGTCCTGTAGAAGTCATTGATAAAGGGTAATACTGAATGTAAAACACCCCTGTCAAACCTAATTTGACAGGGGTGTTTTATGTTTAGCTTTTAATTTCAAGTGGTCTTAAGCTCGCTTCGATTTGTGCACGTTTTGGCTCAAGGAATGGTGGCAGCGCAAGCTCTTCCCCAAGATGCTCCATATCCTCATCGGTTGCAAAGCCCGGCTCATCAGTTGCAAGCTCAAACAGAATACCGTTTGACTCGCGGAAGTAAATTGAGCGGAAATAATAGCGGTCGACTTCACCTGATGTCATCAGACCGAAGCTTCGGATGCGGTCATCCCACTTTTCATAATCCTCAAAAGTCGGAATACGGAACGCCACGTGGTGCACGCTCCCCCGGCCAGGACGTTCAGGCGGAAGATCAGGTCTTTCTTCGATATGCACTTCAGCACCCGTCCCGCCTTCTGCAACTGACATGACCTGGATTGCAGGCAATTCAGCGCCGGCGCGATTCGGATACTCGCCCACCTTTTCAAAGCCAAGCACCTGCTCAAGCACTGCAATTGTTTTTTCTGCACGGCGCACAGTCAGCGTAACCGGTCCAAGACCAACGATCGCATGCGCTTCAGGAACATCAGCACCAGTCCATGGTATTCCCGGCGCGACTCCTTCTTCACCGTTATCCGCGACCAGCATGAGGCGCGATCCTTCTTCATCCTCAAAATAAAGTGTGTCACGCCCTGCACGCTTTTCAATGTCATCATGACGGACATTTAGTTCATCAAAACGCTTTTTCCAGTAATGAAGTGATTCTGTTGTCGGTACACGGAATGCTGTATTTGAAATACTTGAAACGCCTGGATACGTGCGGCCGGCCATCGGAATATCAAAATACGTCATATCCGTTCCCGGACTGCCGACTGCATCTGCGTAAAATAAGTGATATGAAGATGTGCTGTCCTGGTTTACAGTCTTCTTAACAAGGCGCATGCCTAATGTTTGTGTAAAAAATCTATGGTTTTTCTCAGCAGCCGAAGTGATTGCTGATACGTGATGAATTCCTGTTACTTTCATGGTGAACACTCCTTTTATCTCGAAACTAAGATATTTTCTATCCTTATTGTATGACTGATTGTAAATGAATGCAAGAAAAATATCTCGAATTCGAGATATTATCTAGTTTGTTGTATTTTCGCTGGAGCTGTAGCATTCTCTGAACAGCTTGTTGCGATACACCCGGGAATTTGTTGCAATTCAGTGCCAGTTTGTCTCTATTCCGCCGAAAGTTGTCGTAACCCATCCGGCAACTTGTACCTTTCCCACTCAAAGTCGCCGCTATCCCCAACTGACCACGCTCCACCCCACCATCATCTACCACGAAAAAAACCGCCCCCATCAAAGGAGCGGTTCATCTCTATTAATCTTCCAGTGCCTGTTCAAGATCGATCAGCAGGTCTTCAATATCTTCAATTCCAACTGAAATTCTCACTAGCCCGTCAGTAATACCGAGCTCTGCGCGACGCTCTGCAGGAATAGATGCATGTGTCATACGTGCCGGTACTGAAATCAGGCTTTCTACTGCGCCAAGACTTTCAGCAAGCGTAAAGTATTTCACTTTTTCAAGTACGCGCGCTGCTTTTTCACCGCTGCCTACATCAAATGAAATCATCCCGCCAAAGCCGCGTGACTGCTTCGCTGCTGTCTCGTGGCCAGGGTGTGATTTGATGCCAGGGTAGTGAATCGTTGTGACGCCTTCGTGACGCTCAAGGAAGGAGACGATTTCTTTCGCATTCACTTCATGCTCTTCCATACGCAGGCCAAGTGTTTTGATACCGCGCATTAACAGCCATGAATCCTGTGGTCCGAGGATTGCACCAATAGAGTTTTGTACAAAATGTACTTCTTCAGCAAGCTTAGCTGAATTAACGACCACAAGTCCTGCTACAACGTCACTATGTCCGCCAAGATATTTTGTCGCACTGTGCACAACGATATCTGCACCATGATCGATCGGCGTCTGCCAGTATGGTGTTGTAAATGTATTATCCACAATTGTCAGCAGGCCGTGCTCTTTAGCAACAGCTGACACTGCTGCAATATCCGTTACTTTTAAAAGAGGGTTTGTCGGCGTTTCAATGAATACTGCTTTCGTGTTTTCCTGAATCGCATTTTTCACATTGTCAGGGTTACTTGTATCAACGAAAGTAGAATCGATACCAAGACGATTCAGCACTTTTGTCATAACACGGTATGTTCCACCGTAGACATCATCAGTCAGTACAACGTGTGACCCTGTGTCAAACATCATCATGACTGAGCTGATTGCAGCCATTCCTGAACCGAATGCAAATCCCGCATGACCATTTTCAAGATCCTTGATTAATTCTTCAAGCGCATGACGCGTCGGATTACCTGTACGTGAGTATTCGTATCCCTGACGCAGACCGCCTACGCCATCCTGCTTATATGTGCTCACCTGATAAATTGGCGTGGAAACCGCACCTGTTGCTTCGTCTCCAACAATACCGCCATGTATCAATTTCGTTTTCTGCTTCATATGTGTTTAACCACCTTCATATATATTCTGACTCAGATATCGTTCACTGCTATCAGCAAACACAGTCACGATATGGCTGCCTTTTTCAGCTGTTTCCGCTTCCTTCAGCGCAGCATGAAACGCTGCACCGGATGAGCTGCCGACAAGCAGACCTTCTTTTAAAGCCAGTTCTTTTACCCAGTAAAAAGCGTCCTTGTCATCTACTGTGTGAATCGCATTAAAAAGCTCACGATCCATATATTCAGGAAGAAATTCCATCCCGATTCCTTCTGTTTTATGGGGACCGGATTCACCGCCATTGATCGTTGAGCCCTCGGGTTCCACGATGACCGTTTTAATTGCAGGGTTCTGATCCTTTAAGTAGCGGGCATTTCCCATAAATGTACCACCAGTTCCTGCGCCTGCTATAAAAACGTCAATCTTGCCGTCCATATCGCGCCAAAGCTCAGGACCCATCGTTTTATAATAGGTCTCCGGATTAGCAGGGTTACCGAACTGCGCCGGTGAAAATGAACCAGGCGTCTCACGCACAAGCTCTTCCGCTTTTGCAATCGCACCCTTCATTCCCTCAGCAGTCGGTGTATTGACAACTTCTGCGCCAAGTGCGCGCATGAGCGTCTGCTTTTCAACACTAAATTTTTCAGGTGTGACAAAGACCACCTTAAAGCCGCGTCCGACAGCTGCAAGTGCAACACCGATGCCTGTATTTCCGGCAGTCGGTTCAATGATGGTTCCGCCTTCTTTTAGCTCACCGCGCTTTAGTGCGTCTGCAATAAGCTCCATACCGAGGCGGTCTTTTACGCTGCCGCCCGGATTAAAATACTCCAGTTTCGCAAAAATCCGGCATTCGTTAGGAACCGGAATGCCGGAGATTTCTACGACCGGCGTATTGCCGATCAGTTCGTGCACGCTTTTTGCTACGTTCATTTACGCGTCCTCACCAAAAACGTCTTTCCACTCATCACGTTTTGCAAGCATATCAGCAGCAATTTCCTTTGCACCTTCAAGGCTGTGATTCGCTGCCCAGCCGCATTGCACTTCATTGCACGCCGGTACTTCATCAGCTTTTAACACGTCATTCAGCGTTGCTTCGATCGCGTTAAGGATTTCATCATAGTTATCATGGTTGAGCACTGCAAGGTAGAACCCTGTCTGGCAGCCCATTGGCCCGATATCAACTACGTTATCGAGGTGATTACGGACATTTTCAGCCATTAAGTGCTCAATTGAATGAAGACCATCCATCGGCATATGCTCTTTGTTCGGCTGCTTAAAACGCATATCATACTTATGAATCTCGTCGCCGTTCTGTCCTTTTGTCACGCCAACAAGTCGTACATAAGGTGCTTTTACTTTCGTATGGTCAAGATTGAAGCTTTCTACATTCATTTTTTTCGTCATGTGAAATCTCTCCTTTGAAAGTGTGGTTGTGTTTATCTTAACTGGTCCGGTGATGGGATGTACAGGGATTTCCATTCGATAAGCGTTAATCTTGCTTCAGGTGGAAGCTTTCCGCGGCCGGCACGGTGAGCCCGCAGGCTTCGCCATAAGCCTCACCTGTCCCTTCCTGTGAGCCGCCGCCTTACGCTCCGATTAACTATGTGATACTTTGTACGATCCATCTATAAAATAACAATTGTTACTTTTTCACCGCATGTATCAACCAAACGTATTCGTTTAGTCTTTTAAATGATGTTGAAAACCCTGCATCATCCAGCAATGCACTCATCACCGGGATGGTTGTATAGTATTCTCTTTTCAGATCTTCAAGCAGATTGTGATAACCCTGCTGCTCTACCTTTTTCCACTGAGCAAGTTTGGCTTCTTCGGTTTCAAAGATTGTGTCCGCGAAAACAATCTGACCACCTGCTGGCAGTTTGGATGCATAGATCTTAGCTGCCTTTGCCTTTTCTTCATCTGTCAGGTGATGAAAAGCGTAAGTGCTGACGAATGTGTCCGGCTGTTCGTTCAGTTCGAAATCCAGAAAGTCTCCGTCTGAAATATTCAAAGCAGGAAAACGCTCCTGCGTACGTATGCGCATGGCATTGTTTGGTTCATAGGCTGTTACTTTGAGGCCTTTCAATAAAAGCTTTTCAGTCAGGTTTCCTGTGCCTGGGCCAAATTCAATCGTATGCCCGGAAGCTTTAGCGGCTACTTCTTCAAGTATGCTGTCATAATGCTCAAATACTGCTGCATATTCTTCATCCTGTCCGCTGACCGATGCATCATAACTATCTGCCCATTCATCAAAAATCTCTACAAATTCTCGTCCCATATCAGGGTCACTCCATTCAAATTTTATTATTCTTATAAACATACTCGGAATTAACCGGGACGGTGATTATATTATCAGAAATTAATCAGGTTGTCACGTATATTATGTTAATTTGAAGCAAAATACGTGATAAAAGCCGATTGATTTGGTATGTTTTAAAACGAAGTTCTGAAGGAGGGAATAAAATGTCTACTTTACTAGAAGAAATTAAAGTGTATAAAGAAAATTTCAAGAAAAAAGCACCCGAAGAAAAGCAGCGATTAATGGCTCAGGCTACGAAGGAACTGGAAGAATCCGGTGCTGCACAGGGCTTAAAAGAAGGAGATCAAATTCCTGACTTTACTCTGCCTGATGCAACAGGTAATCAGGTTTCAATTCAAGCATTACTGGCTGACGGACCTGTTATCCTTACGTTTTACCGCGGGGGCTGGTGTCCGTATTGCAACCTTGAATTGAAAGCCTATCAGGACAAACTTTCAGATATTGAAGCTGCCGGCGCATCACTCGTTGCGATTAGCCCGGAAATACCTGATGCTTCATTAAATACCAAAGAAAAGAACAACCTTGAATTTACAGTATTAAGTGACGCTGGAAACAAAGTCGCAAATCAATTTGAACTTGTATTTAACATGCCTGATTACCTTATCAGCATTTACAAAGATTCAGGTCTGGATGTAGCAGGTCATAATGGGAACAATGACTGGGAGCTGCCTAAACCGGCAACTTTTGTCATTGATTCTACTGGTAAGATTCTGTTTGCTGAGGTAGAAGCTGATTATACCTACCGTACTCCACCGGAAAAAGTGGTTGAATTTGTGAAAAATATTTAGTAAAAAGCCGGGCTCCTGCGCAGGAGCCCGGCTTTTTTTGACTCAGCGGGGACGGAGTTGACTGTGCCACTTTTAGAATGATTCTAAAAATGAACCACACAACTCCGTCCCCACCGAGTCGCTTCATTTATCACTTCACCAAATACTGCGGCGGATGACAAGCATTCACAGTCAGGCAGCTTTGCCATTCTTTTTTAGAGTGCTCCCACTCGACGGGATACTGTCCCCATTCCCATGAAGGGTTCCAGTAGCCTTCCGGGTGCAGCTGTTCTGCGTACCATCTGGCGTTTTCTTCAACCAGGTCCTCAAATTCCTCATATAAAGGTGATTGAGTATTTGTCATTAATTGAAGCGGCTGCAGTCCATATCCGCTCCATTCATTAGGGTTTTTAGTGAACTGAACGAGCTCTTTAATTTTGTGAATGATCTCTTCTTTCAGCTCTGCTTTTGGTGTAAGTTCTGCTAACCTGTAATAGCACTGGATTTCGTGCATATCCCATTCAGTGATTTCATGCAGCCTGTTCATGACGTCTGTTTCAAGCTTTGCTGCGAATTGTGAATTGGGCTGACACTTTTGAAAATAACCGAGGATTTCTGCTGACGGGTTACCGGGCGTTTTTTCAAAGCCGGTTTCCCCCGCTTCATTGACGCTCCACCAGGGGGCACGCGGAACGTGATTGACGATTTCCGGTACGATCGGAAATCGCTTTTGCTCACCGTCATATTGTCTTTCAAGATAGTGCAGTGCTGCTGTAATCATCGGATGTCGATGACTGATCGGCAGCTGCATCACATATTGCAGTGCAACGGTTGTGTCAATCACACTTGAGTCGACCATTCTGCGATCAGGTTCAATCGCGTGTCCAAAGCCGCCGTCTCTGTTTTGATAGGCTTCGAGTGCATGAATGACTGCTTCAGGAGACCCTTCTCCCTGTCTGAAAGCATGGAAAGCCCGATCCACCTTTCTTGCATCACGTGATATGTATAGATTAATTGCGATTTTCTGATCTTTTGTCAGGTGTTTGTTCAATATATTCATTTTCTCGCCTCCAGATATCGTTATTCGCTACAGCTGTTAAAAAAACCTTTTCATAAAAAAACTCAGGTTATGACCTGAGTTTTTAATCTGATGATGTCATTTCAAACGTTTCCTCGTTTCCATCTTCCCATTCGACAAAGACTTCAATTGAGTCATCTGCGGTTACATCAGCGAGATTCATTGATGACTTTTTTGAATCTTCAAATGTCAGATCAGTTAGAGACTGATCATTGAACCTGAATGTAGAACTCGATTCTTCACCAGCATTTCGGTATCCTGCGGTTACTTCACCTGTATTTCCTTCACCGAGCAGATCAGTTTCTTCTCCCTGGTAAGTGACAGTAAACTCATGTTCAACCATTTCCTGGTCATCGTTATTACCGCCTAACACTTCTGTCATCTCAAGCGTCGCTTCCCACTGCTCTCCTTCACCTGAAAAGCTCGTTGTCGGTTCTTCTTCCGGTCCGCAGGCTGCAAGTATAAGTGCGGGCATGATGAATAAACCTAATTTCTTCATCTCAACATCCTTTCATTTAAATTGGCATTTAATTTACATATACCCTTTCAGAGGAAATTAACACTTCCAAATACCTATAAGAAAGTCTTCTTTGTCATTAAAAAAACTGCCTTCTGTAAGAAGACAGTTTTTAGAAGAGGATCAAATGTGAAAAAGTATTCCTTCAATTCTATGGTTTATTCCTTCAAATTGAATGTCTATCCCATCAATCTGGAAATTTATCAGTCAAAATTGAAATTGATTCATTCATCATGCATGTTCGTGGTGCTTTTTCAATCAGGTTGCCTTGCTTTCCCTTCAGTAAGGCTCATCATTCCTTCAGCCTAACGTGCAATTCCTTTTTCTGAAAAGCGCCCCCCGGACATCACTTATTACATTTGCTCAGGTGCTGCTACACCGACCAGCTTCAGTGCATTGCTGATTGTCTGGCGGACTGCTTGAATCAGGTTCAGACGTGCTTTTGTCAGCTCAGGTGCTTCTGCATCAAGTACTTTATTCGCATTATAGAAGCTGTGGAATGCTGAAGCAAGCTCATTGATATAGGTTGCTACGCGGTGCGGCGTTCGCATTTGTGCAGCAGACCCCACGATCTGCGGGAACTCTCCAAGCTTTTTCAGCAGGTCAATTTCTTTTTCGGTACCAATCAGTGAAACGTCAGCCTTGTCTGCAAAGCTGAAGCCCTGTTCTTCTGCTGAACGCAGAATGCTGCAGATACGTGCATGCGCATATTGTGCGTAATAGACAGGGTTTTCATTGGATTGTGATACAGCAAGATCAAGGTCAAAGTCCATATGTGAATCACCTGAACGCATAGCGAAGAAATAACGCACTGCATCAAGACCCACTTCATCCACAAGCTCACGCATCGTGACCGCTTTACCTGTACGTTTACTCATCTTCATTTTCTCGCCGTCTTTATAAAGCTGAACCATCTGAATGACTTCAACTTCAAGGCTGTCCCGTTTATAACCAAGTGCTTCTACAGCCGCCTTCATACGAGGGATGTAGCCATGGTGATCGGCTCCCCAGATGTTGATCACTTTATCAAATCCGCGCTCGAACTTATCACGGTGATAAGCAAGGTCAGGCGTCAGGTACGTATAAGAGCCATCGTTCTTAATGAGTACACGGTCTTTATCATCACCAAGCTCTGTTGAACGGAACCATGTTGCGCCGTCTTCTTCGTAAATGTGACCGTTGTCTCTTAATACTTTTAGTGCGTCATCAATTTTACCGCTCTTGTAAAGTGATGTTTCAGAGAACCATACGTCAAAAGGAACGCGGAATGCTTCAAGATCATCCTGCAGCTTTTTCAGTTCAAATTTCAATCCGTATTCACGGAAGAATTCGTAGCGCTCCTCTTCAGATGCATTGACATACTTATCGCCGAATTCTTCAGCAAGCGTGTTGGCAATTCCGATAATATCTGCACCATGATAACCGTCTTCAGGCATTTCTTTTTCCTGGCCAAGCGCCTGGAAATAGCGTGCCTCAACAGATAACGCAAGATTATGAATCTGGTTGCCGGCATCGTTAATGTAGTATTCGCGCGTCACATCGTAGCCTGCTTTTGCAAGAACGTTAGACAGTGAATCTCCTACTGATGCGCCGCGGGCATGTCCAAGATGAAGGTCTCCGGTCGGATTCGCTGATACAAACTCAACCTGTACTTTTTCACCTGCGCCTGTATCTGTCTCACCATATGCTTCACCAGCCGTCAGGATTGTCGGGATCAGATCAGTCAGGTAAGAATTGTCCATGTAAAAGTTAATGAATCCAGGTCCTGCGATATCGAGTTCTTTAATAGAAGCTTTTGACTGATCAAAGTTGTCAACGATGTCCTGTGCGATCTGACGCGGCGCTTTTTTTGCAACACGGGCAAGCTGCATCGCCATATTTGTTGAGAAGTCACCGTTCACTTTATCTTTAGGTGTCTCTAAAATGACTTCAGGCAGCTGCTCTTCTGTTGCGAGCCCTGCTTTTAATACAGCATCCTTAATTTCCTGCTTCAGTTTTTCCTGTACATCTAATGCAATGGTCATTGCACAGCCTCCTTGTAATCAATCGTCATTTTATAAGTGCCAACACTTGAGCCCTGCATTTCAAGTCCGTACGTGATTTGAAAACGTCCGTCTTTTGTGCCCGGCGTATTGTGTGTATATGATTTTGTATCTGTTAAAAGGGAAAGTGTGCCATGCTCACTTTCGTAAGAGCTCATCATTTTATTGCCGCGGCTGAAAGCAAGTCGCATTTTCACAGCGCCGCTTCGTAAAATGACTGCACTGTCTTCTTCCATTTTTACAATGGTGCGGACGGTGCCTCCGTTTTGCTCTTCTTCATATTTTAAATAATCAATGTTGTTTTTTTGAATCCATTCCCCTTTAGACTCCAGGGTTAGTTTTTCCTTTGAGCCATCGGGCTGTGTGATCACTGTTGTCAGATGAATGGAGACGGGTGTTGCATTTTCCATCTTGCTCACTCCGTTTCGCTCAATTAATAACCTTTCTATTATAAAAGAGGGTGGGCTTAAAATGCAATGGAAGTTGTCGGGGATGGGGAGAAAAATTCGGTTTAGTTTTAATAACGCTGATCCTTTCCGCGTGGACTGCGCTTTCCTGCCCCCCGGACGCTGAGTCCGCATGCTTCGCCATGGCCTCACCTCAACTATATATAGAAAAAGACTGCGGCAAGCCGCAGTCTTCCCAAATCTTCTATTTTACAAACCCAAGCAGCATTTCACGTAACATTTTACTCGCTGTATTAGCCGTTTGTTCTGAGTGGTCATAGACTGGTGCGACTTCAACTAAGTCTGCGCCTACCACATGTACATTTGATCCTGCGATTGCGTGGATTGAGGCAAGCAGTTCGCGTGATGTGATGCCGCCTGCGTCAACGGTACCGGTACCTGGTGCGTGTGCCGGGTCGAGTACGTCGATATCAATCGTCACATACACGTTGCGGCCTGCAAGTGTCGGCAGGATTTCTTTTAACGGCTCAAGCACTTCAAATTTCGAGATGTGCATGCCGTTTTCTTTTGCCCACTGAAACTCTTCTTTCATGCCTGAACGGATACCGAATGAGTAAACGTTTTTCGGACCGATGTGCTCAGCAATTTTACGGATCGGCGTTGAGTGTGAAAGCTCTTCGCCTTCATAGTCAGTGCGGAGGTCTGTATGCGCGTCAAAATGAATGATGGCAAGATCATCATATTTTTTCGCAACAGCCTTCATCACAGGCCATGAGACAAGGTGCTCTCCGCCCATGCCTAACGGAAACTTTCCGTCTTTTAAAAGAGAGTCGATATATTCTTCGATTAAGTCGATGCTTTTATAAGGATTTCCGAATGGCAGCGGAATATCGCCTGCATCAAAATATTTCACTTCATCAAGGTCTCGGTCGAGGTACGGGCTGTATTCTTCAAGACCGATTGATACCTCGCGGATACGGGCCGGGCCAAAGCGTGAGCCCGGACGGTAGCTGACTGTCCAGTCCATCGGCATGCCGTAAATGACTGCCTGGCTTTCCTCATAGTTCGGATGACTTTTTATAAAAACATTTCCTGAATACTGCTCATCAAATTTCACAGGGGATGCCTCCTATTCAGTTAAGTCTTTCACGAATTTCGGCAGCACAAATGCTGCGTTGTGAAGCTCTTTTGTGTAATACTTTGTATCGATTTCATGGAATCTTTCTTCCGCTACTTTCAGTGGATCATGTTTTTTAGATCCAAGTGTGAATGCCCACAGACCGCTTGGGTAAGTTGGGATATTTGCCGTGTAAAGACGCGTGATCGGGAAGATTTCCTTTACATCACTCATGACCTGTTTGATCAGGTCAGATTTAAACCAAGGGTTATCTGACTGTGCAACGAAAATACCGTCTTCTTTCAGTGCTTTTGAAATGCCTGAGTAGAAGCCTTTTGTAAATAGGTTAACAGCCGGTCCTACAGGCTCAGTTGAATCAACCATGATGACATCATATACATTTTCGCTTTCAGCAATATGCATGAAGCCGTCTCCAACGATCACTTCTACGCGTTCGTTTTCAAGGTCTCCTGCAATTTCAGGAAGATACTTCTTTGAGTACTCGATTACTTTACCGTCGATTTCAACAAGTGTTGCTTTCTTGACTGATGGGTGCTTGAGTACTTCACGGATGACACCACCGTCACCGCCACCTACAACGAGTACGTTTTCAGGGTTTGGGTGTGTGAAAAGTGGTACGTGTGCGACCATTTCGTGGTATACGAATTCGTCTTTTTGTGATGTCATGACCATGCCGTCAAGGAATAGCATGTTGCCCCATTCTTCTGTTTCAGCCATGTCGAGCTGTTGAAAGTCTGTTTTTTCTGAGTGTAGTGTTTGTTTGATTTTCATTGTGATGCCAAAGTTTTCTGTTTGTTTTTCTGTGAACCAGAATCCGCCCATTTTGCATTTCTCCTTTTTAAATGAAATTGATTGAACCGCAATTGTTCTCCGTGGAGGGCTGCGCTTTCCGCGGCCGCGCGGTGAGCCCCTCAGTCTTCGCCTGATGGTCTCACCTGTCGCTTCTCTGCCGCAGGAGTCTCCGCCCTCCACTACGAGCAATTGCTGTGTCAGGTTAAAACAATAAATATCTTTTTATAAATAGAACAATCACTTTCGATCACATCATGATTGAACACAAAATTTATCCATACTGAATGTGTTTTCCACGTTAGGTTAAAAGAAAACACACATGAGGAAAAGTATAGACTTTTTTGGGGAGAATTCAAGATGTTTTTTGGATTGTTTTTAGGGGTTGTATGAATTTTTTAGGGCTGTTGTTGCTTTGAATGGAATCAGGTAACTGGCTTTTGGTTTCTTAAGAGCATGAAGAGGGTGTGATGAAGCAATTAGACTTAAGTATTCAACATTCTCGAAGGTGATTGCTGCATGTTCCCGGGTGTGTCGCTGCAACTCCAGTGTGGATAAGTACATCCTGCAGCCGGGATGCTGCAGAATCAGACGAAATAGCTACATCTGCCGTCACCTTAAGCTTTATAGATTAAATCCATCAAACTTTGCACATACTAGTTTTAAAAAACAGGAGGCGGAGGCTTTGGGACGTTTGTCGCGGAGGAGACGGAGAAAGCGGATAAGGATTTTGCAGCTTGCTCTGCTCGGTATGATTACGTGCGTTTTTTTATGGGGTGCTTCAGTGACTGTGCTGTATTTATACGCTAAAACCACCGGCCCCCCTTCCATTGCCGTTACACAGTCGACGCTGCTTTTTGACGGGCAGGATCAGCTGATTGGGGAGCGGTCATCGGGTGAGAAGCGGTACTGGAAGTCACTTGAAGAGATTTCCCCGTTTGCAGTTGATGCTGTGATTGCGGTCGAGGACCGTAAATTTTATGATCATAAAGGCTTTGATTTTAAAAGAATTGCAGGTGCTGTCGTAGCTGATATCCAGGCGATGGCGAAGGTACAGGGTGCGAGTACGATTTCACAGCAGTATGCACGTAATCTGTATTTAACGCACGATAAGACGTGGGCGAGGAAGCTGAATGAAGCTTTGTATACAATTCGCCTGGAATGGAATTATGACAAGGAAGATATTCTTGAAGGTTATTTGAATACGATATATTACGGGCATGGACGTTACGGTATTGAAGCAGCGAGTCAATACTATTTCGGCGTTTCCGCGGAAGATCTGACGCTTGCGCAGGCTGCGATGCTTGCCGGTATTCCAAAGTCACCATCCGGTTACTCACCTGTTGATTATTTTGACAGTGCAAAGGAACGTCAGGAGCTTGTTCTGTCTGAAATGCTTGAAAACGGCGACATTACTGAAGCTGAGGCTGAAGATGCGATAGAAGAGAAGGTTCAGGTGACAGCAACTCCACCTTCAGAGTCACTTGGCGCTGCCCCATTTTTTCAGGAGGCGGTGTGGAAGGAGCTTGAGTCGATTGACCTTGAGCCCTACTATTTGAAATATGGCGGGCTGAAAATTTATACAACACTTGATACTGATCTGCAGAAAATTGCGGATGAAGTTGTAAAAGAGAATATGCCTGCTACTGAACTCGAAGTTGCATTTGCCGCCATCGATCCTGACAGCGGTGAAGTAAAAGCGATGACTGGCGGCAGGAATTTTGAGAAGAGTCCATTTAACCGGGTCACACAGGCACTCAGACAGCCCGGGTCTACGATGAAGCCGATTCTTTATACAGCTGCGCTTGAAAAAGGCTTCACACCAGCTACTACGATGCGCAGCGAACCGACCACGTTTACCTATGATGAAGGCAGAAGCGAATATGCGCCGCAAAACTTCAATCAGAAGTACGCAAATGATGCGATTACACTCGCTCAGGCAATTGCGATTTCAGATAATATTTACGCTGTAAAAGCGCATGAGTTTTTGGGAAGCAATGTGTTAAAAAGTCAGGCAAAGGAGTTCGGTTTGAGTACCCCGGTTGAAGAATTGCCTTCAGCTGCACTCGGGACGTCTGAAGCAGTACCGCTCGAACTATTTAATGCTTACTCTGTTTTTGCAAATGGCGGAAAGAAAGTACAGCCTATGCTGATCAGAAAGATTGAAGCGCCTGACGGTGAAGTGATTTATGAGACAAAAAAGAAAGCGAAAAGGATCATTGATGAACAGCAGGCATTCGTGATGACACATATGTTAACCGGAACGTTTGACCCTGCACTGAATGATTATTCTACTGTAACCGGGATCACTCTTTTGGATGAAAAGACGCGTGAATACGCTGCAAAATCAGGTACAACCGACACAGATCAGTGGATGATCGGCTTTTCACCAGCGTTGACTGCAGGTGTCTGGACAGGCTATGACGATGCACGGACTCTGACACTTACTGAGGATAAACAGGCCGCAAAATGGATCTGGCTGCGCTTTATGGAGCGGGCTCATGCAGATAAGCCGGAGGAATTTTTCGTCCCACCACCTGGCGTAACTGCCGTTCAGATGGATCCGCATACAGGCCTTTTAGCTGGGGAATCATGCGGAAAGCGTACAGCCTATTTTGTAGAAGCAACAGCACCTGTTGAAGACTGTGACGGAAATGCTGCACCTCCAGGCGAACCTGTAAATGGACATACAGAGGATGAAAACTGGTTTGAAGAATGGTTTATGGAGTAAACGGATATTGAATGCAAAAAGACCCGAGGTGTGCGGCCTCGGGTCTTTTCGTGTCCTAGCTACATATTCAATGCAACTGTAAAATAATTTTACTCTCTTTATTCACCTCTAGCAATAATCAGTGACATTTTTCTACAATCCGTCACAATTTGTTCACGAATGTCATTTTTCTGTTGACAGCAGCGCTTCATGAAGCTCCGGCTCTGATGCCTGCCAAAATGCTTCATTATGAGCTTTCAGAAAGTCAGCCAGCACTTTTTTAGAGGGTTCATCCATATGATCAACAATGATTTTACGCTTCATCGATTTATCCATCAGGTTTACATGATCTGCGAGGAGTTTATAGCCTCTTCTCTTTTCCACATTTACAACCATTTCACATGCCGTCACACCAGCATAGTAAGGACCTTCAGCTTTACGGTCAATCGTTACCCAGACAAGCCAGTAATCTTTACCACCTGCTGAATCTTCACGGTTTGTTGTAAATTTGATGCGCTTTTCCACTTTGGATCTCGCATGCATTGCGCCGATATCCACTTCTGCTTCCCGTTCGGCGACATCGACAATAACTGGTGATACGTTATCAAGGCTAAGTGAGCCGACACCAAATCCGCCGTGGCCGTCTGTAGGATCATTTTTGATGATATTGAAACCGATATTTTTCTTTTTGTCTGACATGTATGTTCGCTCCTTTACGTGTTACTTTGCTCATATTGGCTGTTGATTTCCGCTTCAGGGGGACGCTTTCCGCGGCCGGGCGGTGCAAGTATTCCAAAAGTGTTTCTAACAAAAACCATCAAGTCAATCTTTACTTTATGTAAAAGTGTAAAAAATCATATACAATAAATGTGCGTATTCGTATTTAATTGTATCATATGAGATCAATTGAAGACGATGAATACACTTTGGAAGGGGTTCTGAGATATGCCGATCGTGACAGTAAAAATGATTGAAGGTCGCAGTGATGACCAGAAAAGAGCACTTGTTGAAAAGGTGACAGATGCAGTAGTGGAGACAACTGGTGCTACACCGGATAAGGTTTCGATTATTATTGAGGAAATGAAGAAGACGGATTATGGTGTTGGCGGCGTAAGAGTAAGTGATCAATAGAAAAGCGGAAGGCGCTTGCTCAGCTCCGACAAGCGTAAGCCACGGAGCAGAAAACGGGTGGTTTTCCCCGTTTTCTCAGGTTGACTTATGACTCGAGGGTCTAGGCGCTGGAGCTGGACAAAGAAAAGCGGAAGCGCCTTGCTCAGACCCGACAAGCATAAGACGCACTGAGAGAAATGGGTGACCTTTCCCATTTTCTCAGTGTGGCTTATGACTCGAGGGTCTGCCTGCTGGAGCTGGACAATAAGAACATAAAAAACTTCCTCAGGCTCTGCCTGGAGGAAGTTTTTTTGGTGCTGTCGCGCATAGGTTAAATGACACAAAGCGTCGAAGTTAGTGCACAAAGTGGCGAACACTATACTTTTTCCACCGAACACTGGTAGTTCAACGCCGAACCGCACACACCTCTTACGCCACAACCGGCTTCTTCAGGAATCCAACTGCCAGCGCAGTTACTAATGTACCTGCAGCAATTGCGATTACGTACAGCAGGATGTTAATAACTGCACCTTCAAGCGTCGGGAATACGAAGATTCCGCCGTGCGGTGCGCGCAGTGCAAGGTCAAACCATAGTGTCAGACCGCCTGCGACTGCTGATCCGGCAACCGCTGAAGGAATCACGCGTAGCGGATCGGCTGCTGCGAATGGGATTGCACCTTCTGTGATAAAGAAAGCCCCAAGGAAGTAAGCTGAAACCCCTGTTTTACGCTCCTGCTCATTGAACTTTTTACGGAAAAGCGTTGTAGCAAGTGCCAGCCCAAGCGGCGGCACCATTCCACCAGCCATAACAGCTGCCTGTGGACCGAACTGACCATCAGCTGCTACTGCTAGTGCGAACGCATAAGCTGCTTTATTGATTGGACCACCCATATCAACTGCCATCATACCGCCAAGCAGTAATCCAAGCAGGGCAAGGTTACCTGTTCCAAGACCGCCTAACCAGTCAATTACACCCTGATTAATTGCACTAAGTGGTTGAACTGCCCAATACATGATTAACCCTGTAATCAGTATCCCAAAGAATGGATAAATCAAAACCGGTTTTAACCCATTAAACACTTGTGGCAAGTTAGCAAAGACACGTTTCAATCCAAGTACTAAATAACCGGCAAGGAAACCGGCGATAATTCCGCCAAGAAAACCTGCATTTCCTGTAGCAACCATCAAACCACCGACCATACCAGGTGCAAAGCCGGGACGATCAGCAATACTCATCGCAATGAACCCTGCCAGTACAGGAATGATTAAAGCAAATGCGTTTGCGCCACCAATATAACTTAAGATATCACCAAGTGCTGAACGCTCACCTGTGATTTGATCTTCAAACATAAAGGATAGTGCAATCAGAATCCCTCCACCTACGATAAACGGAAGCATATTGGATACACCGTTCATCAGGTGTTTGTATACGCCTGAACGTCCTTTTGCCTGACCTTCTTCTTTCTTCTCACCCGATCCACCGCTGCCCTGGTATACAGGCGCATCCTGCTTAATCGCGCGGTTGATCAGTGTTTCAGTCTTGCGGATTCCGTCTGTTACAGGAACTTCAATGACGCGCTTTCCTTTAAAACGTTCCATTTCAACCTTTGTATCAGCTGCGACGATAATCGCTACAGCATTTTCAATTTCTTCAGCAGTCAGCACGTTTTTCGCACCGTCTGAACCGTTCGTTTCGACTTTGATCGGCACATTCATTTCTTTTGCTTTATTTTTCAGCGCATCTGCCGCCATATATGTGTGCGCGATACCTGTCGGACAGCCTGTTACTGCTAAAATCTGTCCCTGTACCTCACCAGTTGTCTGCTCTTCCTCTGCTTCCTCTTCTTCAAAGCTTGAGATCAGATTAATCACTTCATCTGGTGTTTTCGCATCAAGCAGACCCTGTTTCACTTCGTCTTTTAAAAGCAGTACCGATAAACGGCTGAGCGCCTTTAAATGTGTGTCATTTGCGCCTTCAGTTGCTGCAATCATAAATACAAGGTGCGCTGGCTGACCATCAAGCGACTCATAGTCAAGTCCATTAACTGAACGTCCAAACGCGATAGCAGGTTCTTTCACTGCCTTTGTCTTTGCGTGCGGAATCGCTACACCTTCTCCAATCCCGGTTGTCGTCTGGTCTTCGCGCGCCTGGATTGCTTCACGGTATGCTTTTGGATCGGCAAGCTTCCCTGCGCGGTCTAACAGACTGACCATTTCATCAATGGTGCCCTGCTTTTCTGTTGACTTCAGCTCCAGATTAATGGTGCTTTTTGTGAGTAGATCTGTAATCTTCATTTTACTAACCCCCTTATTTGTACCATTGGCAAGTAGTGATCAATTTGTTCTTTTACAGCAAGACCTTCTGAAAATGCGGTTGCTGCACCGCATGCCATACTTAGTGCAAATGTATCTTCTATTGAATAACCTTTTTCAAGACCCGCAAGGAATCCTGCTACAGACGAATCGCCTGCGCCTACGCTGTTAATCAGCTTACCCTTTGGCGGAGTGGCAATATAGGTTTCATCTTCTGCAAATAAAACAGCCCCATGCTCAGCCATTGAAACCATCAGGTAGTCAATGTGATGATCCTGATAAAACTGCCTTCCATGGATCACCGCTTCTTCCACCGTTTCAATGTCCCGGCCAATATAGCCGCCGAGCTCTTTATGGTTTGGTTTAATCATAGTCAGTTGTGTCATGAGTGCCGGTTCAAGCAGTGATTTTTCAGAATCAATGACAACCCGCATGTCATTTTTATAAGCTGCCGCTGCAAGCTTTCCATATAAATCCCGCTCCACACTTGAAGGAATACTTCCTGCAAGTACGAGCGTATCGCCTTTTCCGTAGCGGTTGACAAGCTCAATCAGTTCATTCACTTTTTCAGCTGAGATCAAAGGACCTGCTGCATTAATTTCTGTTTCTTCATCCGTTTTCAATTTGATATTAATACGTGAATGATCTTCCACGTGGATGAAATCGGCTTTAATCTGCTTTTCATCTAGCGTATCCTCAATGAACCTTCCGCTGAATCCACCGGTAAATCCGGTTGCCGTACTTTGAACATCCAGCTCTTTTAGTACCTGTGAAACGTTAATTCCTTTTCCACCTGCATAAAATGCTGTCTGATCCGTTCTATTTAATTGCCCCGTGCTGAATTGATCAACGCGGACTACGTAATCCACTGAGGGATTGAGTGTTACTGTTAAAATCATACCTTCACCTCTTTTACGCTGGTCTGTTTTTTGTAAAGCGCTAAATTTTCTTCAAAAGTCTCTGTAATGAGCACCGCTTCACTTAACTCACCAAATCTGGCAAATGCAATTTCCCCAATTTTTTCTGAATCTGCCAGCACAAAGGCTTCCCGCGAAAGACTGATCGCCGCTGCCTTCACCTGGGCTTCTTCAGGGTCAGGCGTGGTGTATCCCGACTCGTAATGGACGCCGTTCGTTCCCATAAACGCTTTATCAAATCTGTAACCACTGAGCGAATCAATCGCTCCTCTTCCGATCAGTGCATTTGTTTTTGGTTTAATTATCCCACCTGTTAAATAAGTGCGAATACCTTTTTTCATCAAAGCGTCAATATGCATCAGTCCGTTTGTAACGACAATGATATCTCCATTAGGTAAGTACGGAATCATATGACTTGTGGTTGAACCCGCATCAATGAAGATACAGTCACCTTCTTCAACGAATGATGCCGCTGTCTGAGCGATCAGCTGCTTTTGATGAAGGTTTTTGACCGATTTCTCCTCCATGCCGGGTTCATCCATTTTCCGTTCCATTCTTCTGGCTCCACCGTGAATTCTTTTAATGAATTTCTTTTTCTCAAGCTCTGTTAAGTCCCGTCTGATCGTTGACTCTGAAGCGCCCGTGACATCAATGAGTTCCTGAATCTTTACAGTCTCAAATGACTTCAGCTTATCTAAAATGATGGAATAACGCTCTTCAGTCAGCATATCCATTCTCCTTCTTGCGTAATCTATAATTTGATTATAAAGAGAACGCTTTCATAAATCAATCATTTTCTTTCAAAAACATTCAAAAACGTTCATTTTATTTTGATGGTTTTTCTATATCGGTTCATTTCCGCTTCAGGGGGACGCTTTCCGCGGCCGGGCGGTGAGCCAGCAGGCTTCGCCATGCTTTGTCTCACCTGTCCCTTCCTGCCGCAGGAGTCGCCCCCTTACACTCCAATAAATCTGAGTGGTCATCATGGTTAAAATTCACTAATTATATTTCTATCAGAAAGGGGTAGGTCTAATTACACAATTTCAGGAAGCACTTATAAAATTTCCTGAACCACCGTAGTAATCTTCTGAACACCATATGTAATTTCATGAACAAACGATATAATCTCCGGGACACCACCGGTAACCTCCGGAACCACCATCTGTCACGCCAGATTTGCACAAAACAAAAACCCCTCCATCAGTGGAGAGGTTTTCATCTAAGATAATGTCTTCAAATGGGCTATGTAGGCCAAAGCTTCCTGACATTCTTCATCTGTATAGTTCTGTTTTTCTTTCACTTTCCTGACCTTTTCAATACACTCCTGCTCTTCCAGTGAGTCAAAGTAAAGAATGGTTGAAACGAGTTCTAAAAATCTTGAGGATTGCTGGTTGAGGTCTGTCAGGAACGGCTGCAGTTCAGCTGCCGGCAGCTCCTGTGAGGCAAGAAAGGCTCTTCCTTCATCCGTGATTTCGTAGCGGTACTGATAATAGCCGCTCTTTTTCTCGTTATACTCTTTTAAAAAGCCCATATTACAAAGTTCTTCTACTCTTAGCGTCAGTTCTTCCGAGTAGGGTCCGAAGAAGTGGAACTGATATTTTTCATGAAATGCATAATCGTGCTTCTTGGCGATAAAAATGATCTTCTGCAGCTTTTTTCTGCCGACAATTTCATCTACTGCTGAAAATGCCTGCATGAGCCGGGCGTGATCCTTCATCATTGACTTTCTCCCCTTTTAGCGTTCTGATATCCCGAGAATGTCGAGGATTTTCTGCTTTGTTTCTTTATGAGATGAATCATCCATCAGGCAATCTTTTGGATAATACAATTTATGGTCTGTTCTTCTTTTCCCTGAAATCGCGTCTACAATCTCAGACTGGCGTGAAAGTTCTCTAATTTCACCGCCGGGCATTAACAAATGGATCGGAACTCTTTCTTCTTCTTCTCCAGGCCGGTAGAAATCATACGGCAGATCTGAAGACGAGTCAACCACCAGATAATAGTCCGGATTGAGCTCAGCCTCTTTAAATAGCTGTTCAAGCTGATTTAATTTTTTATATTCCTTTGAAGGATCGAATTCCACGTATTTGAAGAGTCTTCTCTGCATAAAACGGTCACACAGATCTCTTAAAATCGGATCCTTTTCATCTTCCCACATTTGAAAATAGTAAGTGACGACGGACTCATCAAGGTTCAGGTAATCTTTCAGTGTTACGTTGCCTGTAAACATTGATTTAAAATGTCTCGGCTCGTAAGCAAATTCGTACCCTTCGGCACTTAATTCCTTTGCGCGGTGAAGGATTTTCGTCAAAATGACCTCTGAGCTTCGCGTAACCGGATGGAAGTAGACCTGCCAGTACATCTGATAACGGCTCATAATATAATCTTCCACTGCGTGCATCCCGCTCGATTTGATGACAACCTGATCATCCACAGGTCTTAACACGCGCAGGATTCTTTCCATATCAAAATGCCCGTAGCTGACGCCTGTGAAGTAAGCATCACGCTGAAGGTAATCCATACGGTCAGCGTCAATCTGACTTGAGATCAGGCTGATGACCTGTTTGTTGTCATACGTTTTCGCAATGACATCTGCCACTTTCTGCGGAAAGTCCAATGAGACTTTCGATAAGACCTGATTCACTTGGGTATTGCCCAAGATAATTTCCTGCGTGAAATCCTCATGATCGAGATCAAACACTTTTTCGAACGAATGTGAAAATGGACCGTGCCCCAAATCATGCAGCAGTGCCGCACAAAGGCATAACAGCCGCTCACTGTGGTCCCATTCAGGTCTGGAGGCAAAAACGTCATCCACGATCCGGCGGATAATTTCATAAACACCAAGCGAGTGATTGAACCGGCTGTGCTCTGCCCCATGAAACGTCAGATAGGTCGTTCCGAGCTGGCGGATTCTTCTCAGACGCTGGAATTCACGTGTCCCCACAAGATCCCAGATCACCTGGTCCCGAACGTGGATATAGCGGTGAACCGGGTCTTTGAATACTTTTTCCTCAGCCAGTTTTTGCTGCGCATACGTCATGTGTGTCCCTCATCTCTTTCATTATTTCTTATTATAACTTGTTATTTTTTTACTTCACGACTTGACAAAATTCAAGGTTTTTCAAATGCCGGCGTCTCAGTTTTTGAGATGGGAAAAATAATTATATAGTCTGGTTTTTTGACTACGGCGTCTGACCTGCGTTTCAGGCGGACGCTTTCCGCGGCCGGGCGGTGAGCCACTTCCATGCTTCGCATTACAGTGTCTCACCTGTCCCTTTCCGCCGCAGGAGTCGCCGCCTTACACTCCGGTCAGCGCTGTAAATAAAATGAATTGGTTCCATGAGATAAATTAAGTAAAAATATTACGTCCTACTTAACATTGGAATTCCTCATAGATTGTATAGGTCCACTCTCAAAATTATTGAAAGTGTCAATATAAACGTAAACCAGCCATCAGTTTTATCCAAATCGCATTTTAAATATGTATGTTCTCTAATGGATTTGTTCGCTACATGTAATTGTAACTGACATGAAGTCACAGTTTCAATTTTATGCGGTGGAAT
Organism: Jeotgalibacillus sp. 10bf12; assembly: GCF_055597105.1. Taxonomy (NCBI): domain Bacteria; kingdom Bacillati; phylum Bacillota; class Bacilli; order Caryophanales; family Caryophanaceae; genus Jeotgalibacillus; species Jeotgalibacillus sp. 10bf12. The sequence goes on from NZ_CP200276.1 coordinate 233,866, forward strand.
CTTTTTTAAAGCGGGATGTATAAAACTTTTACACTCGGGAGAAAATGGTAGCAGAAAGATTCAAAGATTGGAGTGACGAGGATGAAAAACCGTCAGGATGCATGGATGGAAGAGGATGACTTATTGCTTGCAGACACTGTGCTGCGGCATGTAAGAGAAGGGAGTACACAACTGAATGCATTTGAGGAAGCAGGAGATAAACTGGACCGCACTTCAGCAGCTTGCGGGTTCAGGTGGAATGCCGTTGTACGCAGTCAGTTTGAGCACGCTTTAAGTCTTGCAAAAAAGCAGCGAAAGCAACGAAACCGCCTGCTCGGCAAAGATCATTCAGGCAAAAAGAAAGTATTATATCAGCCTGATTTTTCTGTTCCGGAAGGCTTTGAAATAGAAGAACCCATTTCGCTGAATGAGGAAATTGCGGAGGAGCATGCTGAATCGGTACCTGCTTTTGCACAGCCTGCCCCGCAGCCCGAAAAGCGTGTATCAGAAATATCGCTCAGTGCTGTCATCGCCTACCTTCAGCAGCTGGACCGCAGCGACTCACTGAAGGTTTCTGACAGGCTCTCTTCAGAAGTAAAAGTCTGGCAGGAAAAATGCCGCTCTCTCGAAAAGAAAGTACAATTTTTAGAAGAACGAGAGTCTGCCATGAAAGAGGATTACGACACACTCATGCAGATTATGAACCGCGCAAGAAAGCTTGTGCTGTTCAATGAGCAGGAGCCTCCGAATACTTTTAAGATGGACCGGAATGGGAACCTTGAGAAGGTTGCTGAGAACTAGGCGATCGTATGGTTTCGTCAGATGAAGTATGGCGTGGCAGTTAGAATAAATTAAAAGATGATAGATAAAATTCAAAAGGTGATGGAATAACCGGAAAGCTGACGTAATCCACACCCACTAAAATGCCTTTGATTGAATCCGTTACATTGCTGATGTAATAAACAAAAAGGTGTTGGAATTATCTCTATTGCTGATAGAATTACAAGCCCGGGCCTGCACTCAGCAAAACGTAACAGACAGGCTATCTCACAGAGCCGGACAGCCATATAAAAAAGCGAAAGACCCTCCCCCCGGTCTTTCGCCCATCTTTTATCGCCCCAACACACTCTCATTCCGTTTCACAACCCGGTCATAATAAGCCGCATACAGATCAAGCTCTTCACCATTCAGTGAACCTGCAACCAGCTCGCCGCTCACTGACTTCAGTGCATTTAAAAAGCGCAGCATACCATCCTGGACAGTCAATTCAACGCCGAACAGTTCTGATAATGATGCCATATCTTCCGGATGAATGTCGGGGTAGCTGAATTTTGTCTCTTCCCCCTGGACTGCGCGTTCATAGAAGCGACGCACAAGTTCCGCGCGCTCAGCACCGCTGCCATTCATACACAAATAGATTTGAACTGCGATGCCGCCGCGCAGACGTCTTTGTGAAATACCGGCAAATTTCCGGCCGTTTATACTTAAATCATAGCTTCCCGGACAGTATGAATGGACGATTTCATACGCTTCAATTTCCTGTCCAAAATCAGCAAACATTTCTTTCACCAGCGCATGCATGGCGTCATAGCCGCTATTGATATCAATTCCTTTATCTGCTTCAGAAAATACGAGTGAAATATTTAATACACCTTCATCAAGTACAACCGCAAGACCGCCTGAATTCCGGACGATGTATCGCCAGCCTTCTTCTTCAAGGATTTTTAACCCCTCTTCTAAATGTGGTGTCCGGGCATCCTGTGTACCAAGGACAATTGTCCGGTGATGTACCCACGAACGCGCAGTGGCCGGCGCCTCCCCGCTCCCTGAAGATGCACAGAGCGTATCATCCATCGCAAATGATTGCAGCGCTTCAAATGAAGGTCCGAGACTTGACTGGTCAATCACCCTCCAGACAGGCTGCTTTATAAGCGTTAAACCCTGATCTATCATACGTTTACATTCTCCTCTTATCAAACTGAGAAAATTATATCACAGATAAATTGAGAAAACGTTCACACTAATTTTCAAAAACCTATTGACTTGAGAATGATTATCATTATAATTTGAATAGTGCTGATAATCATTTTCAATTAAATCTACATAAGAGGAGTGTACATCATGAAAAAAGCATGGTATTTATTTGGTTTAGCTCTGATCCTTGCAATCTTAACTGCTTGCGGAAATTCAGGGGACGAGGAAACAACAGAGGAAAACGGTTCTACAGACGATTCTGAAGCAACTGAAGAATCAGCTGGAGAAGTTAATCTTTATACTGGCCGTCATTATGAGACAGACCAGGCGCTTTATGATCAATTTACTGAAGAAACTGGCATTACTGTAAATGTCATTCAGGGTGACGATGATGAATTAATCGCACGTCTTGAGCGTGAGGGTGTGGCATCTGAAGCTGATGTATTCATGACAGCTGATGCAGGACGTCTTCACCGTGCGAAAGATCTTGAACTGCTTCAGGCAATTGAAAGTGATACGCTAAATGAAAACATCCCGGAAAACCTGCGTGATGCTGACAATCAGTGGTATGGACTAACAAAGCGTGCACGTGTATTCGTATACGATCCGGAAAAAGTTGATGCAGAAGACATCCAGACGTACGAGTCTTTAACTGAAGAAGATATGGCAGGCCGCGTACTGATCCGTTCTTCTGAAAACATCTATAACCAGTCATTAGTAGCATCTTTCATCTCACTTAACGGTGAAGAAGAAGCAAAAACATGGTCACAGGGAATTGTGGACAACATGGCCCGTGATCCTGAAGGCGGAGACCGCGACCAGGCTAAAGGCGTTGCAGCGGGTGAAGGTGATGTAGCTGTTATGAACACTTACTACCTTGGTCAAATGCTGAACTCTGAAGATGAAGAAGAAGTGAAGGTTGCTGAAGGTCTTGAAGTTGTCTTCCCTAACCAGGATACAACAGGTACTCACGTAAATATCAGTGGTGCAGGCGTAACAGCAAGCAGTAAAAACACTGAAAACGCTCAGGCTTTCATTGAATTCCTTTCATCTGAAGCTGCACAAAAAGAATTCTCTGAAGCAAACTATGAATACCCTGCTAACGAAAACGTTGAAGCTTCAGAGCTTCTTCAAAGCTGGGGCGAGTTCAAAGAGCAGGACATTAACCTGACTGAACTTGGTGAAAACAATGCACGTGCCCTTCAGATCATGAATGAAGTTGGCTGGAAATAAGATTTAATCAGCTGTATCGCCTGTTATCAGGTGATACAGTTTTTTTATGCTTTTTAAACCACATTTTGTGTTATATCTTTCACCTTCTTATGTATTTCGCTCACCTTCTGTCTTTTTCATCACCGGAGGCTTAACACTGCGATTTTTAAGCCGACTCCGGCGATATATCAATCACCTCGCCTCTTTTTTCAATCATCTTTCTATTTTTTCGAACCAGCACTCCGCCCCGACCCGGTATACGCAATTTGTCTAATTTTTGACACGTAGTACACCCTTTTTCTCGGAAATTCCTGCTAAATAAGCGTTTTCAACTATACAAAACAAATGAGAACTGTTATCATTATCAGGGAACGATTGCAAGCTTTTTGTTTGTACATTGAATTGCAGATTTTAAGGACGTGTCCAGCTTGAAGGTGTTTCGAAAAATACCAGGTTATTTGAATATCTGGTCACTCTTAAGCTTAATCATTGTAATATTGATTTTGCTTCCAAATTTAACGATCTTAATTAACTTTTTTACTGAAAGAGCAGAAAACTGGGCACATATCCAGGAATTTATTCTGCCTGACCTGTTAAAAAATACAGGTTTGATTATGTTATTTACCGGATTGTTCACGATTTTAGTCGGCACCAGCCTCGCATGGCTTGTATCTGCCTATGACTTTCCGATGAAAAAGTTTTTCAAATGGGCACTAATACTGCCGCTTGCGATCCCTCCGTTTATCGCGGGATACACGTATAACGGGATTCTCGATTATACCGGTGTGATTCAGACGACGCTCAGGAATAACTGGGATATCAGGCTGAGCCAGTCATACTTTGATATTATGAATCTGCCTGGTGCAGTATTTATTTTTACCATGTTTCTTTTCCCATACGTATATACAATTACACGCGCGTTCCTTGCGCATCAGTCAGCATCACTTATTGAAAATGCGAGGCTGCTTGGCAGGAATTCATGGGACATTTACTTTAAAGTCGTCCTGCCGATTTCCCGCGGTGCGATTGTCGGCGGTGTCAGTCTCGTACTGCTTGAGGTGCTGAATGATTATGGTCTTGTACAATATTTTGGTGTTCCGACGTTCAGTACAGCCATTTTCCAGACGTGGTTTGGCATGAATGACCTGAACTCAGCGATCAAGCTCGCAGCAACATTAATGTTTATCGTTTTTGCGATTCTGATTCTGGAAAAAGTGATGCGCGGACGGAAAAAATACAGTTCAACGACTGCCAAAACCAGACCGCTTGCACCGATCAGATTAAAAGGTTCGAAGGCATGGATTGCTTTCAGCTACTGCCTGTTTATTTTCATGCTGGCATTTCTGATACCATTTATTCAAATGGTGGACTGGATGATCTTAACGTTTGAAAAAATTGCATCACCTGCATTTATTTCATTTATTTCAAATTCAGTGCTCGTTGCATTTATCGGAGCGGCACTTGTCATGGTGTTTGCGGTGATCATCGCAAACTTTGCCAGAATGCATCAGAGCTTTGTTTCCAAGTCTGCAGCCCGCGTGACGATTCTCGGTTATTCAATCCCAGGAGCCGTTATCGCTGTGGGTATCAGTACGATCTTTATTGACCTTGATAAATGGCTGTTTGCCTTTTATGAAGCGGTTGGCATGGAGCCCACGCTTTTCCTGAGTACAAGCTTATTCATTCTGATCTCAGCATATATTATCCGTTTCCTTGCGATCGGCTACAATTCAGTTGAAGCAGGCTTTGATAAAATCGGTAACAAGTATACTGAAGCGTCAAGAATGCTCGGTGAAAATCTGACGAAAACATTTTTTAAAGTAGACCTGCGTATGATAAAAGTTCCGCTGATCAGCGGATTCATCCTGGTCTTTATTGATATATTAAAAGAACTACCTTTAACCCTGATTTTACGGCCATTTAACTTTGACACTTTAGCCACTAAAGCTTATCAGTACGCCAATGATGAACAGATCCATGAGGCTTCACTTGCTTCAATTCTGATCGTCGTCATCAGCGGTATTGCGATCTATATCTTCCATCAAGTTTTAGAAAAGGAGCCGAATTGATTATGTTCGTAGAAATCAAAGATCTTTGCTTTTGTTATGGAAAAACGAAAAACAATACAATTAACCATTTTCAATTAGAAATTGAACAGGGTGAAATTATTTCAATCCAGGGTGACAGCGGCAGCGGTAAAAGTACTGTACTGCGCCTGCTTTGCGGACTTGAAGTCCCTTCGAAAGGTAAAATTTCAATTGACGGTGCAGTGATGACGGATGACCGCCGCTTTGTGCTTCCTGAAAAGCGCGGAATCGGCATGGTATTCCAGGATTACGCCCTGTTTCCACATATGACAGTGCTTGAAAATATTCAATTCGGTTTAAAAAAACTCAGCCGCCGCGAAAGAAAGCAGCGCGCTGAAGAAGTACTTGAGCTTGTCAATATGACTGCTTTTGCAAAGCGCTATCCGCACGAATTAAGCGGTGGCCAGCAGCAGCGTATCGCACTTGCACGCGCACTTGCACCCAAGCCTTCTCTTCTATTGCTTGATGAGCCGTTCAGTAACCTTGATGCAGGCCTGCAGATCAAAATCCGCAGTGAGCTGAGAGAGATTATTAAAAAGACAGGCATCACATCGATCTTCGTCTCGCATGACCTGGAAGATTCCAAAGCCATCGCAGACCGTATTGTCACTATGCGAGACGGCGCAGCCCATGACTGGGAGTCGATCTGTACGACGAAGAAAGAAAAGCCTGAGCTTCAGTTGGTTGAAATGAAATAAGGTTTTGAACAGCGGAGAGCGGATCTCCGCTGTTTTTTTGTCGAGGTTAAACTGGTGAGGGTTGGTGTGTGATGGCATTCAGGTTGACGGATATCGCACTCGATTGGTTTTATACAGCACTCAACTGGGTTTATGCAGCACTCAACCCGGGTGTATCGCTACCTCAAAACGCTGCATACAACCTCCAATCTAAAACATACGACATTTCAACCCCCAATAAAACGCTTCGCACACCAAAAAAACCCCCGGTCTGAACATCCAGACCGGGGGTTGGTTAAATTACAGTGACTGACCTGCAGTAATTAACGCAAGCTTGTACACGTCTTCTTCGTTACAACCACGTGAAAGGTCGTTCACCGGTGCGTTCAGTCCCTGAAGGATCGGGCCTACTGCTTCAAATCCGCCAAGGCGCTGTGCGATTTTGTAGCCAATGTTACCTGCTTCAAGGCTAGGGAATACAAATACATTTGCATCACCCTGAATTTCTGAATCAGGCGCTTTACTTTTCGCTACTGAAGGAACGAAAGCTGCATCAAACTGGAATTCACCATCAAGTGTCAGCTCAGGGTTCACTTCTTTCGCGATTTTAATGGCATCCGTTACCTTCTCCGTTTCAGGAGATTTCGCTGATCCTTTTGTTGAGAAGCTCAGCATTGCAACGCGTGGGTCTACATCGAACATTTCAGCAGTCTTTGCACTTTCAAGTGCGATTTCAGCAAGGTCGCTGCTGTCCGGTGAAATGTTGATTGCGCAATCAGCGAATACATACTTTTCATCGTCGCGTACCATAATGAATACGCCAGACGTTTTCTTAACGCCTTCTTTTGTCTTGATGATCTGAAGTGCCGGGCGCACCGTATCTGCAGTAGAGTGTGCCGCTCCACTTACAAGACCGTCTGCACGGTTCGTGTATACAAGCATTGTGCCAAAGTAGTTTTCATCTAAAAGAATTTCGCGTGCCTGTTCTACTGTCGCCTTCCCTTTACGGCGCTCAACGAATGAAGAAACGAGTTCGTCGAATTCCGGATAAGATGACGGGTCAATAATATCGCAACCATCTAAAATAACGTTTGCTTCATTAGCTTTTTCAGCAATCGCGTTCGGATTACCGACAAGAATTGGTGTTAAAATATTTTCTGCTGCAAGACGGCTTGCTGCTCTTAAAATACGCTCGTCTGATCCTTCAGGGAATACGATACGTCGTTCTTTACCAGTTAATTTTTCTTTTAATCCTGTGAATAAATCGCTCATGATTCATCCTCCTAAATTGGTCTCTACTTGTAAGCATACCCCATCTGCAAGTGAATTCAACCAATAGCCTTTATGTCAACGTTTTCATTGGAGAAGTTTTAGTTTTCGGACAATTTTATAAATGAGAGAGTTAAAATAAACCGCTGATTTCCGCTGCGGATGGGCGCTTTCCGCGGCCGCGCAGTGAGCCTCCTCGGACGCTTCGCACCTCCGGGGTCTCACCTGTCGCTTCTATGCCGCAGGAGTCGCCCATCCTCCGCTCCAATCAGCTAAAATATCTTTTGGTATAAAGTAGTACAAAGAGACAATTATTAGATAGCTTGTTTTACAGAATGATTGAATTCATATGTCATACTCAGCTTATTGTAGTGGAAGGCGAGGGACTCCGGGAAGATTAGTGTGAAGCTGAGACCCCGCAAGCGGAGCTGAGCGATAAAGATTGGACCACAAAACGGTCCTCCGTCCGGAAAGCCTCTCGCCTGGAACGGAAATAAGCGGGACTAAAACTCCAACAATTTCATGAACCCTCCCCCTCATTAGCTGTCACACATTCCTTTATGATAAGATAGAAACAGTGAGTTTATATGACATTTCATTTAGGAGTGACGGAATATGAGTGAAGCAGCAACTACGCTTGATGGCTGGTATGGCCTGCATGATTTTCGTAAAATGGACTGGACTTCATGGAAGCAGCTGACAAGCGATGAGCGCACAGCAGCGATAAATGAGTTCCAGCAGTTTTTAAAGAAACTGAATGACGTACAGGATCAGGATCAGGGAAGCCATTCGTTCTATTCAATCGTTGGACAGAAGGCAGATTTCGTTTTATTTATTCTGCGTCCGACAATGGAAGAGCTGAATGACCTTGAGAATGAATTTAACAAATTAACGATTGCTGATTATACAGTACCTACTTATTCGTATGTCTCTGTTGTTGAGCTTGGAAGCTACGGTTCTAAGGAATCTGATGAAGATCCATATGAAAACCCTTATGTGAGATCACGTCTGTATCCAAAGCTGCCAAAATCAAAGCACATCTGCTTCTATCCAATGGATAAAAAGCGTGAGGGCAATGATAACTGGTATATGCTTTCAATGGAAGATCGTAAAAAGCTGATGTATGATCACGGCATGATCGGACGACAGTACGCAGGCAAAATCAAGCAGATCATCTCAGGTTCAGTCGGCTTTGATGACTGGGAATGGGGCGTAACGCTTTACGCTGATGATGTACTGCAGTTTAAGAAAATTGTATATGAAATGCGTTTTGATGAAACGAGTGCGCGCTACGGTGAATTTGGTGCGTTCTATGTAGGTAACCTGCTTGAAGATGAGGACCTGCCGAAGTTCCTTCACGTATAACTTTCTTCCTCCAGTCAAATTTGGCTGGAGGTTTTTTTATGTATAAAAACGTTTTACTTTTCATATGGTGTAATTGATTGGAGGGAGAATTAAAATGACAATGAATCCATCTTATTCTACTGGGCAGTACGGGACGGGTCAGTATGGCGGTTACTATCCTAATTATCAATATTACTACGGCCAGCAACAGCAGGCGCAGCAGCCGGCACGTCCGCCTGTGGAGGAATCCTATATTGAGAATATATTCAGGCTGAACCGGGGGAAGCCGACGACGGTCTATATGACATTTGAGAATAACAAGGACTGGAACGCTAAAATTTTTAAAGGCATTATCGAAGCAGCCGGACGAGATCATTTAATATTAAGTGATCCGAATACAGATAAAAGATACTTACTTCCGCTCATTTATCTCGATTATGCAACGTTTGATGGAGAAATTGAATATGATTACCCATTTAACGGCGGAGGCCGGTAATACAAAAGGAGAGTCCGGAATTCCGGACTCTCCTTACTGATTATAAAACTTTCGTAATTGCAATAATCAGGCAAACCCAGCCGCCTAAAAATAATAGACCGCCGATTGGTGTGATGGCGCCGAGTACGCTGATGCCAGTCAGACTTAATACATAAAGGCTTCCTGAAAAGAATACAATTCCCCCGGCAAATAGCCAGCCTGCAGTACCGAAAAGACCTGATGCAGGGAGCGTGCCGATTAATACACCGGTGATTAAGATCGCTGTTGCGTGGAACATCTGATACTGCACCGCTGTGTTCCATGTATCAAGATATTTCGGCTCTACTCTGCCTTCAAGTGCATGTGCACCGAAAGCTCCGAGCGCGACTGATAGAAATGCGTTGATTGCACCAATAATTAATAGAATTTTCATTTGAGACTTCCTTTCCAAGATAAGACTGTGAGAAGCGCTTATGATTTCCGCTTCAGGCGGACGCTTTCAGGACGGCGGTTGCTGAGCCTCCTCAGGCTTCGCCTTGCGGGGTCTCAGCTTCCCGCTATTCGTCCCAGAGTCGCCGCCTTACGCTCCAATCAACGCTTTGTAAAGTTCGTAAATAGTCATCGCAGGATTATATTTAGTATAAATATCCACACTCAGCTTGACCTTGTAGTGGAGGACGGAGACTCCCGCCCCAGGAAGGGACAGGTGAGACCGAGCATGGCGAAGCCTGCGGGCTCACCGCCCGGGGGCAGGAAAGCGTAGTCCTCCACGGAAAGGACAAGCGGTCCAATTCACATATTTTAAAAATCAAACAACGAATCACCATTGCCGCCATCAGTTTCGATCGGCTTTTCCTGCAGCGGGCTTGGCTGCTGGTATGATTGAACCTGCTGTGGCTGCACTGGTTGCTGAACCGGCGCAGGCTGTTGTTTTACAGGTACTGACGATTCCTCATGCCCAAGTGCGAGCTCACATAATGTCTGGATTGAACGCAAATGCTCTCGCTGACGTCCTGGTGCTGCCCCCTGTGCACGATTTGCTTCCTGCGCAATTTTCTGCAGCAGCTGTTCATATGAAATATTCATGTTGATCTCCTTCCCTGTTTTGGTTCGAATGCATAGCATGGCTGTCCTGATGCCCTGAACACTTCCAGTGACGGAAGGTGTCTGGTTTTAAACCCATGCGCTTTGCATCCTTTGGGAAAGTTCGGATCCCAGGTTACATAATAGTATTTACACGCATTGCAGTTAATACGCTTTGATTCAGTCAAAACGGATGCCTCCTTCAATCAAGTGACCAGTCGATTGGATCAATGCCATGATTCTTTAAGAAATCATTCGTTTGGGAAAATGGCTGACTGCCGAAAAATCCTCTGTGTGCAGCGAGCGGACTTGGATGTGGCGAATTAATAATCAGATGTTTATCTGTATCGATTAATCTGCTTTTAGCCTGAGCGGGCTTGCCCCATAAAATAAACACAAGCGGCTCTTCTCTCTCGCCTAAAAGCCTGATTGCCTCATCAGTAATCTGCTCCCAGCCTTTCCCCTTATGCGAATGAGCCTGTCCTTCCTTTACTGTCAGTACCGTATTCAGTAAAAGAACGCCTTGGTCTGCCCATTTCGATAAATCGCCGGACTGTGGCGGATCAACATCTACATCTTCCTTCAGTTCTTTAAAAATATTCTGCAGTGATGGTGGAATTCTCATTCCCTCCTGCACAGAAAAGCTCAGTCCATGTGCCTGACCTTCCCCATGGTACGGATCCTGTCCAAGAATAACCGCCTTTACCTGGTGAAAAGGTGTTCGTTTGAATGCTTCGAAAATATCATTCATTGGTGGAAATACTTTACCTGAGCCGTATTCCTGCTTAAGAAATTCTCTTAACTGCTGGTACACCGGTTCATTAAAGACCGGCTGGAGCTGATCCTGCCAATCGTTTTGAATATTAACACCCATACGTGATCACCTCATTATTCGAAAGTTATGTCTGCATCGTACCCGGTGAATTCAAAGAACTCAGTCAATGCCAGTTCAGCATGGGTTTCTGCACGCTCAAGCACACCCTGATCAATCGCCTCTTTTTTGATTTTTTCCTGTGCTGCAGCTACAAAGCCAACACTTTCTTCAAGATCCACGTTGCTTCTGAAGAGTCCTTTAGTCGTGAAAGTTTCCACTTCATCCATCTGAATGGCAGGCTCCTGGAGCAGCGTTGCACGCGGCAGTGTCAGAGAAACTGTTTTATTTTCTTCATCTACTTTAACATCTCCCTCTGAAAGCTGATCCATGTTTACACCAGCGAGGACTGTTCCTGGAACAACCATAAAGACCCTGCGTTCTGTACCAGGCAGATTAAAATTAATGTCCCACCCGAACACTTCATTATCTTCCTCGTCTATGACTGTTTTAACAAAAGCCTGTGAAGTGGCCAGCGCATTCATATCTTTAATCTGTTCCACGAATGTTGCTGACCGTTGATTGTTACCTCCGGCTACATATTGATAACCAAAGAAACTTACTCCGGCAAGCAGGACGATAAATAATAGCGCAAGAATTGTATTTTTCATTTCATCACCATTTAATAGCCCGAAGGCATTGATTTTTATTACCATCACTCATTATACGGAATTTGCCGAACATTGGAAACCTGTTCCTGATATCAGTTGACAGGCAGTGCTTCCCTGCGACAAAACTCTGTCAAAATTCCTCACTATTTCCCGGGAAATGCAGGACGTTTTCAAACATTCCTCACGCGTGCTATGATGTAGAAAATAATCTTTGGAGGGTTTTTTATGTCCTTAAATAAAACATTAACAATCGCAGGATCAGATACAAGCGGCGGCGCAGGGATTCAGGCTGACCTGAAAACTTTTCAGGAGCACGGCACGTACGGGATGACGGCTCTTACGACAGTGGTAACGATGGACCCGGCAAATCACTGGGCGCATAACGTTCATCCACTGCCAATTGATACGCTGAAAGCACAGATCGACACTGCGCTCTCTACAGGCATCTCTGCTTTAAAAACAGGTATGCTCGGATCAGTTGAAATCATTGAAACTGCAGCTCAGGCAATCGATCGCGCTGAGACTGATAAAGTAGTGATTGATCCAGTTATGGTTTGTAAGGGTGAAGATGAAGTGCTGCACCCGGAGACGGTTGGCGCTATGCAGGAGCACCTTCTGCCGCGTGCAATGGTTGTTACCCCTAACCTGTTTGAAGCATGGCAGCTGTCAGGTGTAGGACCGATCCGCACAATTGATGACATGAAAGCTGCAGCAGCTAAAATTGTAGAGATGGGTGCAAAATCTGTTGTCGTAAAAGGCGGCAAACAGCTTGAACACGATAAAGCAGTTGATCTATTCTATGATGGTGAAACGTTTACTTTACTTGAAGCTGAAAAAGCAGACACTTCTTATAACCATGGTGCAGGCTGTACATTTGCTGCAGCGATTACAGCGAACCTTGCTAACGGTCTTGAGCTGAAAGAAGCTGTATCAAATGCAAAAGAATTTGTTACTTCAGCGATTCATCACGGCTGGCGTTTAAATGAATATGTAGGACCTGTTATGCACGGTGCACACAGCCGCTTCGGCAAGGTAACAGTAAATAAAGAAACACTGAATGCGTAATACAAAGTTTATACTTTCTATTTTAAGGAATATACGTAAGAAATAAGAATTCCTTAAAATGAGGTGAAACGATGATTAACTTTATTATCGCAATTGCTGTCGTGCTTGGCGTATTCGGCGGATTTTATCTAATTACCGGATCTATCGGTATCTCTATTATTGCCGGGCTGATCGGCGGCGTGATCGCTGTTATTGCTGTCGGAGCATATACCGGTCAGCGCAAACAGCAGATCAAGCAAAATAATGAAGCACAGCTCCATACAGACCGCACACCTGAAAGAGAAAATAAATCAGGCTATAATCCTGATAAAGAAAATGAACGCAAAATTAAAGATCCATCAAAATAACAAAAAGCCGCTGAGCGGCTTTTTGTTATTTTCAGGACAATCAAAACAGCCTTTTCGCATTCCGGAAAGTTTTGCAGTAAAATAGAATATATGATGAAAGGCAAGGAGGAGCAGCATGGAGCCTGTCAAAATAGATGACATACAAAAACTGATTAATAGCTTTGCAAATAAGGAAGTATATATCCACTTAGAGACTACGAACGGATCTTACGCTTCTCATTTCGATGAAAAGTTTTTTAACGCAGGGGCTTTTATCAGAAATGCAAAAGTAGAATATGAACTTGGTAAAATCATTGGCGATCCGCCATCACGAGTCGGCTTAAAGCTTGGAAACCTTGGATGGATTTATGCTCAGGGTATTACGCATTATGAGCTGGATGAAAAAGGACGGCTGCTGATGGCTGGACATGACCATCAGGGTAAACTCGCCGTCTCACTGCAAATCAGCGAAACACCTTTTGAGTAACAGGAAGGAGTCAGAAATATGATTGAACAGGAAAATCACGTGTTAGTCGTGTTCCCTCACCCGGATGACGAAGCGTTCGGCGTATCCGGCACGATTGCATCACATATTAAAAACGGTACCGGTGTTACTTATGCATGTCTGACACTTGGACAAATGGGAAGAAATCTTGGCAATCCACCATTTGCAACGAGAGAATCTCTTCCTGAAATTCGTAAAAAAGAGTTAAAAGCAGCTGCAAATGCAATGGGCCTTGCTGATCTTCGCATGATGGGTCTGCGTGACAAAACAGTTGAGTTTGAAGATGATGAATATATGGTTGAAATGATGGAATCCCTTATTGAGGAAACCAACCCTTCACTTGTCATCACATTCTATCCGGATTATTGCGTTCACCCTGATCATGAAGCGACTGCACGTGCAGTTGTCAGAGCGGTCCACCGGATGAACGAGAGCGCACGGCCAAAGCTTCACTGTGTTGCGTTTGCTAATAATACAGCCGAACAGCTTGGCGAACCTGATGTGATCAATGATGTAACTGAGGTAATGGATATTAAGCTAAATGCGATGCGCGCCCATATCTCCCAAACAGCATGGATGCTTGAGGATCTTGAAAAAAGACTTGGCGAAAATGATCCTGAAGCGATCCAGTGGGTGACACAGGAGAGATTTTATAATTACAGATTTGACCAGGGATATATCTAAAAAAGCACCAGAAAAACGCCCATTTGGCATCTGCCAAATGGGCGTTTTTATTATACCTTTTTTAACTCTTCAATCGTCGGCAGTGCAGTCATGGCACCTTTCACCGAAGCAGCAAGGGCACCTGAGCGGCTTGCAAGCTCCACCATTTCAACTGCCTGTTCAAGCTTCAAGTCGCGCACGTCCCCTTCATATTCATGAAGTGAATACAACATACCTGATACAAATGCATCTCCAGCACCAGTTGTGTCAACAGCCTGTACTTTTTTGGCAGGTACATGACGCGTCTCTGTCTGCGTGAATACCCAGCTGCCTTCAGAACCCATTGTGATCAGCAGCAGTGGTATACCGAACTGCTTCATCACTTCCGCACCTTTTTGAATATCGGAGGTACCTGTTAAAAACTCCAGCTCTTCTTCTGAAATTTTCACGACATCCACCTGATCAAGCATAGAAGAAATGGTTTTGCGGGCTTCTTCTTCATTTGGCCACAGTGACATCCGGAGATTTGGATCATATGAAATGATCATTCCTTTTTCACGCGCCAGCTCAACTGCTTTTTTTGTTGCGGTTTTAGACGGCTCACTGATCATTGAAATCGAGCCAAAATGAAGCATTTTTGCTGCTTCAAAAAGTGAAGGATCCAACTCCTCTGCCTCTAAGAATCTGTCAGCACTCGGATCTATGTAGAAATCAAAGCTGCGCTCCCCGTTATCGAGCGTCACAAATACTGCTCCAGTTCGATGATTCTGATCAAAATGAAGATGATCCGTATTTACGCCATACTGATTTAACGTACGTTCTAAAAACCTGCCCAGTACGTCTTCCCCTACTTTTCCTGCAAAATAGGATGGCAGTCCAAGCCGCGCTACACCTACAGCTACATTAGCCGGTGCACCACCTGGACTTTTGTAATAATAATCATTTGTCTCATCTGTTGGAATAAAATCAATTAAAGCTTCACCTAAAGAAATGATACCTTTTTTCATCTGAGATCCTCCTGTGACGATATAATAGTTAAAAGTTTATCATATAAAATAAAAACAAGCCGCTCCCAAAAGAGGATACGGCTCAATTTTAAACTTTCGCTTCAGTTTCAGTTAATTTACGGATGGCTTTTGCTACGCCTTCTTCACGATTTGTTGAAGTGACAAACCGGCAAATTTCCTGAATATCTTTCGGTGCATTGCCCATCGCGACTGACCAGCCGGCAAGCTTCATCATTGAAACGTCATTGTAGTTATCGCCGATCGCCATTACGTCTTTTAGATCAATGCCACGCTGCTTAACGTACCAGTCGAGCGCAATGCCTTTTTGAGCTTCGACACTTGTAATTTCAAGGTTTTCTTTACCTGATGAGCTGATTGCGAGGCCGCCCATCTGATGAAGTGCTTCTTTTGCCTGCTCAAGTTTTTCTGGCTTCGATGAAAACGCCAGAAACTTGTAAACCGTCTCCGATGAGTTAAATACTTCGTGGTAATCATTTACTACATGTACGTGACCATCATCATAGCGGTTTGCAGCTTCTTCCTTTACGTGCGGAAGTGGCGTATCCGGATTAGATGTGAGGAAGATATCGATTAACAGCTGAATGCCGTGTTCTTTATGATTGGTATACGTACCGTTTTCAGTATAAATCTCAAAATAAACGTCCAGCTTTTCAAGGACATCTGCCGCCTCTTCAGCTTTTTCAGGAGTAAGCCCTTTTTGATAAAGCTGCTTTCCTTCTGTATCCCTGATCTCAGCACCGTTCACTACGATTAAAGGAAGTGATAGGCCCGCATCTTTAATAGGGAGAATTGCTTCTTGATAAGCTCTTCCAGTTGCTATGATGACTTCAATCCCGGCATCTTTTGCTTCTTTAATTGCGCTGATCGTTTCCTGACCAACTTCATGACTGCCATTCAACAGTGTCCCATCCATATCAGATGCAATTAGCTTAATCATCTTTTCACCTTCTTATATTTGATTGGACCATTGTATCATAGCGCAGGAAGTGGAAACCTTTTCACTGCTCAGTCTTAACAAATGTTATACAAGTGATCCTGACAAAAATAAAAACAGCAGGCGTCTGCTGTTAAGAACACATTTGTGCGCGCAACCCGCGTTTTTCCACTTCTTTTTCAAGAAGCAGTATAAAATCCTGTTCAAGATTTTGTTTTCTTGCAGATCTTAATGCTTCCAATAGTTTTTCATCTGATAAATGATTCAACGTCTCCACCCAGCAGCACCTCGATTTGTTTTTATAAATTGTTCCCGTCACTTTAATTTATTAAACCTTTAAATGTGCGATTATACGAAATATTGTTCGTGAAAAATTTGACAACATCATTGATTAAACGGGTCGTTAGTGATTAAATTAACCTGAAAGCGCTTACTGAAAGTTTTATAAGTAAATCATTGATTTCACTGGGGGTGTGAATTAAAATTGAACTTGGCTTATTTTTATTCACTTTATTTTAAACAGTCCATTTATAAAGGAGAAAATCGATGAATACATTTACAACAAAAGATTATTTGCGCTTTATTATCCCTTCTATCATCGGGATTTTTCTATTCATGATGCCTCTTCCATCAGAAGATGCAGTTACGATTCCAATTGCCATTCTATCTGATTGGCTTCAGGGATTAATCGGTGGTGCCATTCCTGCAATTATGACCTTCATTATTGTGATTACAGCAGTGCTGTCTCTAATCGCACGTGCAGGAAAGCCTGACTTCATTACGAACAATGACTTTAGAAATACATTATTCAATGTAACATGGTTCTGGGTAATCGTCAGAATCCTTGCAGCAGTATTTGCGCTGATTACATTTTTCCAGATTGGAGGAAGTTCAACAGAGCTGATCTGGTCTGAATACACAGGCGGATTACTATTAGGTGAAGGCGGTCTGATTACGCTATTATTCTCTCTATTCCTATTTGCAGGATTGTTCCTGCCATTACTTCTGAACTTCGGTTTACTGGAGTGGTTCGGTACACTGATGGCTAAGATTATGCGTCCGTTATTCAGACTTCCCGGCCGTGCTTCAATCGACTCTCTTGCTTCATGGCTTGGAGACGGTACGATCGGTGTTATGCTGACAAACAAACAGTATGAAGAAGGACATTATTCAAAGCGTGAAGCTGCAGTTATCGGAACAACTTTCTCAGTTGTTTCTATTACTTTCAGTATCGTAGTCATTGAAACTGTTGGTCTTGCTTCATACTTTGTTCCTTTTTATCTGACGGTTGCATTTTCAGGTTTCATTGCGGCGATCATCATGCCGCGTATTCCACCTTTGTCTTTGAAAAAGAAAACGTATATTTCTGAGGCTGAAGAAGAAGATTCCATTGAAGATGTTCCTGACCATAAATCCCGCATTCAGCACGGTACAGAGCTTGCCATTCAGACTGCAAGAAAAAACAACAGTGTCGGTCACTTCTTTAAAAGTGGTATGAAGAATGTGCTTGATATGTGGCTTGGCGTTGCACCAGTCGTTATGGCCTTTGGTACAATCGCACTGATACTGGCTGAAGAAACGAGCTTTTTCGTGATCCTTGGTACACCATTTGTTCCGATTCTGGAACTGTTACAGGTTCCGGAAGCTGCAGATGCTGCACAAACAATGGTTGTCGGCTTTGCGGATATGTTCCTGCCCGCGATTATCGGTGCTGATATTTCATCTGAAATGACGCGCTTTATTATTGCCGCGGTGTCTGTTACACAGCTGATTTACATGTCTGAGGTCGGTGGTGTTCTACTTGGCTCAAAGGTACCGGTTAACTTCCTGGACCTTGTACTGATCTTTCTTCTACGTACGCTGATCACACTGCCAATTATCGCAGGTATTGCGCATATTTTATTCTAATATCGAAAAGCGGAAGGCGCTTGTTCAGCTCCGACAGGCATAAGACGCGCAGCGGAAAACGGGTGCAGTTTCCCGTTTACCGATGTGTGGCTTATGACCCGAGGAGCTAGCGCCTGAAGCTGGACAATATCGAAAAGCGGAAGGCGCTTGTTCAGCTCCGACAGGCATAAGACGCGCACCGGAAAACGGGTGCAGTTTCCCGTTTACCGATGTGTGGCTTATGACCCGAGGAGCTAGCGCCTGAAGCTGGACAGCCTAGAAAAGCAGAAGCGCCTTGTTCAGACCCGACAAGCGTAAGACGAGCTGAGAGAAATGGGCGACCTTTCCCATTTTCTCAGATTGACTTACGACTCGAGGGTCTAGGCGCTGAAGCTGGACAAAAAAGACACTTACGACGTTGTAAGTGTCTTTTTCTTTGAGTACAGTGGCAGCTGTACAATCGCGTTCGTTCCGCCCTCAGGCAGGTTTTCAAATGCCAGCGAGCCTCCATGGGCATGTACGATACGGTGACAGACTGTCAGACCGAGACCCATTCCTTTTTCTTTCGTTGTATAAAAAGCTTCTGAGATTTTTTCAATCATCTCTTCAGGAATACCAGGACCGCTGTCGCGCAGTTCGACCTGAATTCCATCTCCCTGTATAGAGGGCTTTATTAAAATTTCTCCATTTTCCTCAATCGCTTCTATACTGTTTTTCACTAAATTCATAAATACCTGAACGATCTGATTCCGGTCACCATAGACAAACTTATCGTCTTGATTTAACCTCTTGACTTTAATATCAATATTTTTTGATTCCGCCTGGTGCCTCATAAAATTAATGACATATTCAACTGATTCACAGATTGAGAATTGCTCATGCTTTTTAATTTCAGGCTTTGAAAGGATCAGCAGTTCTTCTGTAATTGCATGTATGCGGTCGATCTCTGACGCCATCATATTAACTCTCTCTTCAGTTAAAGAGCCAGTTTCCTGCATTAGCTGAACATAGCCCTTCAGACTGGTCAGTGGATTTTTGATTTCATGCGCAATCCCTGAAGCAAGTTCCCCCGCTACTGAAAGCTTTTCTCTTCTCAGCAGCTGTTCTTCAGCCGCTTTTTGCTGGGAAATATCACGTCCGATCGTAATCAGTGCTTTCCGACTGCCGTCTTTGTGAAAAATAGGCACTTTTATCACGTCGAAGGATTTATATTCACCTGATTCAACGTAAAAGGATTCCTCACTGCGGTCAGTCTCTCCCTTTTGCCACGTTTGTTCATCCGTCACGACACAATAATCGAACGCTTCTTTAAAAAAGGGATTGACTTCCCCAAGTTCAGCGTCAGTTTTACCGATATAATGCTTACCTTTTAAACCATATAACTCCAGTCCGAAGTCATTCGTTCTGATCCATCTTCCTTTACCATCTTTAAAGCATACAAAGTCAGGCATTGACTGGATCATTGCAGACATTTTAAACTCTTCCTCTTCCATATCCTTAAAAAGACTTCTTAGCGCTGTAGCCCGCCTGTAAATCATCAATGCCAGCCACAGCAGTATAATTGCTACAGCTACCTCAATTACAATGTAGGTTACAGTGGAAAACCACCCGTTAAAGCCTGCAAATATAAAGATGATCTGAACAATAAAAACAAGTCCGATAATCCCAATCAGGCCTTTGATTTGTGAGAACGTATAGGATTGCAGCATTTTATCACCTGCCAATCTTAAAATTAGTCCGACTGTGATTCTTATGTATATGGTAAATATTTGCGTATAACAGCACCAAAAAGAACCATTCAATACTCCTATCATACCATGTCGATTTTTGAAGGAAAAGGTCGAAACAATTACGGATAGTTTTCTCTACCCTTTCCAGTATTGTAAAAGTCCTGTTTTTTTAAAAGGCTATGTTAAAGGCTAATGTTGATATTTGAATTTTACGAACGTTTGTTCTATAATGAAAGTATCAACTAAAGGCTGGTGATGGCAGTGAGAGCGACAGATATTATTAAGGAAATACAAAAATTAAATCCCGCAGAAAAACAAAGACTTCGAGCATTTCTTATAGATGCTCTCACTGCCTCCTCTTCAACAGGAAACGTTTTACAAGAGATTTCTGAACGCAAAAACAAGCAAGGGTACACCTGCCCTCGTTGCCAATCCAAACAAGTTGTCAGATTTGGCAAATACACTACTCTTGTAGATGGTGACGAAGTAAAGAAACAACGTTATCGCTGTAAATCCTGCGCTACCACCTTCACCGATTTAACCAACACCGCACTTTATAGAACCCGCCGTCTGAATAAATGGGTAAAGTTCATTGAATGTATGATTGATGGGTATTCCTCCGTAAGTCAGCTGAAATGGTTAAAGGTGTAACCCACGTCACATTGTTTTACTGGAGACATAAATTATTATCAGCGCTAAAGCAAATTGAAATAGCGGATTTTCAGGGTATCGTTGAAATGGACGAGACCTATTTCCTGTACTCTGAAAAAGGGCAAAAGAAAATTGTAGGCAGAAAATCTCGTAAACGTGGCGGAACAGCAAAGAAACGTGGTATCAGCAAGGAACAGGTCTGTGTTTTAGTAGCAAGAGACCGTGACAAAAATACAGTTTCGACAACCCTTGGTGTAGGTAGAATAAAAAAAGAGCAGTTGGAAAAAGCCATTGGTCAAAAACTGTCATCTCAAAATATTTTATGTACAGACTCTTGGCGAGCGTTCAGAACCTACGCTACTGACAAAGGTATGACCATTTATCAGTTTAAATCAGACGGGAAGGTCCGCACAAAGGGTCTTTATCATATCCAAAACGTCAACAGTTATCACAGCAGACTAAAAGGATGGATACAGCGTTTTAACGGTGTAGCAACCAAATATCTTGATAATTACCTTACGTGGTTCCAGGTGCTTGAAAGCATACAGCACCAACTGAACGAAGTGACAGTCAATGATATGATAATTAAAGGGAATTTAATTCCAATTGTCGAAACATATGATAAACTGAGATTATCCAAATTTTCAGTATAAATATAATAAAATAACAGGGGGAGCATTATGAAAAGTCATTATTTTTCTTACTTATGAGTACAAGTTTGTTGTACGCTTGCCAACATAGCGAAACATTATCGTCTTCTGAGAAAAAGGGTGGATGAATTGCCAAAAGAAGTACGAAACTTCTTTAATAGTGTTGATAAAGAGAACGGAGTGCATTTATACAACGATGAACAGAGCAATTCTGTATTGGTTTATTTAAACGGTTATAACGTTGAACAAGGAGACTCGGCAAATAGTTTCAATAATTTTAACGTAGTAGCAGAAGGGAATAATCTCCATCTTTCTTACGATACAGATACAACAACTAATTATGACTCAGAAATCGAAAATCAATTGTATTATGAAGTAAGTTTAGATAAAGAGTACGATACCATTAAATTGTTTAATAATGGTGATGAAACAGCTTTTAATACTATCTCAGGCAACCTTGAATAAAACAATTTCTAAAAAATAGATATAAAAGATTCCTAAAAAAAGGAATCTTTTTTGTGTTCATAAAATCAACATTAAAATTTAACATAGCCTTTTAAAAAAAAGCTGTTCCTGCAATCCTTCTGAGAGATCGCTGAAACAGCTTTTTATCACGTTAGTTTGTGATGGTTGTTTTTAACTTTGACAGCATATCCTTTGTCATTGAAGACAAGTCATGACGGGCTTTGAATCCCCATTCCTCTTTTGCAGCGGTTGCATCAATCGCATCCGGCCAGCTGTCAGCAATCGCCTGACGCACAGGGTCCGGCTGATAGTGCATGTCAAAAGAAGGTATATGCTTTTTAATTTCCGCTGCTACCATCTCGGGCTCAATGCTCATTGCAGTTACATTGAATGCATTACGGTGTTTAAGTTTTGCAGGATCTGCTTCCATCAGGTCAACAATTGCCTGCAGCGCATCCGGCATATACATCATATCCATATACGTGCCCTTATTAATTGGAGATGTATAGCTGCCTGATCTTAACGCTTCATAATACACTTCAACAGCATAGTCTGTCGTACCACCGCCAGGAGGTGTTACGTAAGAGATCAGTCCGGGGAAACGAACCCCGCGCGTATCTACGCCAAAACGCTTGAAATAATAATCACAAAGCAGTTCACCTGACACTTTATTTACACCATACATCGTTGTCGGACGCTGAATCGTATCCTGTGGTGTACCTGTTTTCGGAGTATCAGGTCCAAACGCCCCAATTGAACTTGGCGTAAAGAACTGGAGATTGTGCTCACGTGCAGTCTCTAGACCGTTCATCAGCCCACCCATATTGAGGTGCCATGCAAGCTGTGGCGCTTCCTCTGCTTTAGCAGAAAGCAATGCAGCCATATGCATCATTGTGTCCACTTTATACTTCGATACGATTTCATTCATTCTTGCACCATCTGTCACGTCCAGAATTTCAAAAGGGCCTCCTGTGACCGCTTCTGTATCTGCTGTACGAATATCAGAGGCAATGACATTGTCTGACCCGTATTCCGCACGCAGCTTTGTAATTAACTCTGAACCAATTTGACCAAGCGCACCTGTTACTAATATACGTTTCATGAGAAACCCTCCATTGCTATTAAATATTAAAAGAACATTTGTCCTTATGAGAAATACACTTAAAGTTGATATATAGTTTTTTCTTTATTAATTTAACATATAACGCGAGAAATGTTTATACCGGAAGGACATTTTATTTGAGTTTGCAAAAGTTTGCGCTGGCGTGATGGGGATGATTCGTATGGATTTTGATTGTGTTCGACACTTAACATGCCGGGTTCGGTGTATAGATAGTAATGTTCGTGGTTTAACTTGTCTGTTTCGTCACTTGAACTGTCTTGTTCGACGTTTAAACGCTGATGTTCGACACTTAGGGTCATTTGACCTATCTCCTACACTTCCATTTCACGCCCCGGCACACAAAAAAACCAGCCCGCAGGCTGGTTTTTCACAATCAATCTATTACACTTCCTGTCCTTTACCGACAATTGCTCCAGCAGAATAGTCTTTTGCTGTATGTTCACCAGATTTAATTTCTTCAATATAGTGACATGCAGCCTGATGACCTTCCTTCATGAAGTCAGTTGTGCGCAGTTCAGGTACGTCAGTTTTACACTTTTCAGTCGCAAACGGGCAACGCGTATGGAAGCGGCAGCCTGTTGGCGGGTTGATTGGAGAAGGTACATCCCCTCTGAGTGCAATACGTTCTTTTTTAGCGTCAGGATCCGGAACCGGAATCGCTGACAGCAGCGCTTTCGTATAAGGGTGCTGCGGGTTATCAAACAGTGAGTGCTTGTCACCAATTTCAACAATTTTACCAAGATACATAACGATTATGCGGTCAGAAATGTGACGGACAACGCCAAGGTCATGTGAGATAAACAGGTACGTCAGTCCAAACTCTTCCTGCAGTTCTTCAAGCAGGTTCAATACCTGCGCCTGAATCGATACATCAAGTGCTGATACTGCTTCGTCACAGATAATCAGCTTAGGGTCTACTGACAGGGCACGGGCGATTCCGATACGCTGACGCTGACCACCAGAGAATTCATGGGGATAGCGGTCTGCCTGAAACTTCTGCAGTCCTACTGTCTGAAGCAGCTCTTCGATTTTTCTGCGGCGGTCTTTTTTCGGTACCGCATTTTGAATATCCATTGCTTCTTCAATCACGGCAGATACGATCTGACGCGGATTGATTGATGCGTATGGATCCTGGAAAATAATCTGAAGATCTTTACGCATTGCGCGCATTTCTTTTTTGCTGAGTGTTGTCAGGTCTTTTCCTTCAAAAGAAACAACACCTTCTGTAGGCTCATCCAGACGAAGGATTGCTCGTCCTGTTGTTGATTTACCACAACCTGACTCTCCTACGATACTGACTGTTTCACCTTCATATACTGTAAAGCTGACATCATCAACGGCTTTAACGTGGTTCACGGTACGACCGAAGAATCCACCTTTAATCGGGAAATACTGTTTTAGTCCCTCAACCTTTAGCAGTTCTTTCTTCGCTGTCATGGACATTCACCTCCGGATCGCCGTCCCACTCATCTGAGTAGATCCAACAGCGAATCTGATTATTATTTTCATCTGTTTCAAGTTCAGGCATTTTATCACGGCAAAGCTCTGTCGCAAATGGACATCTTGGAGCAAAGCGGCAGCCTGTTGGCATGTTATGCGGACTAGGAACTGTTCCATTGATCGGCTTCAGCTTGTCCTGCTCGATATCGTGTCTTGGCAGTGAATTCAGCAGTCCGACTGTATAAGGATGCTTCGGATTCTTGAACAGTGAACGTACATCAGAAAATTCCACTACCTGCCCCGCATACATTACGGCTACATAATCACACGTCTCGGCTACAACACCAAGGTCATGGGTAATCATCATCACTGACATGTGTAATTTATTCTGAAGTTCACGGATCAAATCAAGAATCTGTGCCTGAATCGTTACATCCAGTGCAGTTGTCGGTTCATCTGCAATCAGCATATCTGGATTACATGAAAGTGCGATTGCAATCATAACACGCTGTCTCATCCCGCCTGAAAGTTCGAATGGATACTGGTCCACGCGTTTTTCAGGGGAAGGGATTCCAACTAGCTTCAGCATTTCGATTGCTTTCAGCTTCGCTTCACGCTTATTCAGTCCCTGGTGAATACGGATAGATTCCATGATCTGCTGTCCTACTGTGTATACAGGATTCAATGATGTCATTGGCTCCTGGAAGATCATCGAAATATCGTTACCACGTATTGCACGCATTTGCTTTTCTGAATAGGTGAGAATATTTTCTCCTTTAAATCGGATTTCTCCGCCCTTAATTTTACCGGGCTTAGCCAGGAGATTCAGTATCGAGAGAGCTGTAATACTTTTACCCGATCCGGATTCACCTACAATCCCAATTGTTTTACCGCGTGGCAGTGAAAAACTTACGCCATCAACTGCTCTCACTTCCCCCTCATCTGTGTAGAAAGATGTCTGAAGTTCGCGGATCTCTAAAATGTTTTCTGATGAGCTCATGTGATCACCCCTCATTTCTTTTAAAAATCTTAGTTAAGATCTATACGTTTATTCAGGAATCTATAAGAAATATCAACAAGTAAGTTTACCATTACAAATAGAACGGATATAACAAGTACTGTACCCTGTACAACCGGGAAATCACGCTGTCTAATTGCATCAATTGTCAGACGGCCCATTCCGTTGATTGCAAAGATCGTCTCAGTCAGTACAGTTCCGCCAAGTAGTGCACCGAACTCAAGACCCACAACGGTGACAACCGGAATCATAGCATTTTTAAGCGCATGCTGATAAACAACAACCCGTTCTTTTACACCTTTTGCACGTGCAGTACGGATATAATCCTGGCTGATGACCTCAAGCATGCTTGATCTCGTCATACGGGCAATAATTGCTGCTCCGGCTGTACCAAGTGTAATAACAGGAAGTACGACCTGTCTCCAGTCATCTCCCCAGCCGGATGCACGCATCTGCAGGAATGGCTGTAAAGAGTCTGGAATCCAGTTACCGATTGCAAACCACTGAATCAGCATCAGTCCAAGCCAGAAGTTCGGCATTGAAAGTCCAAACAGGGCCACAATCATGATGACTACGTCTGTCACTGTATAGTGACGTACTGCAGATACGATACCTGCAATCAGACCTAAGAATACACTCAGGATTGTACTATATACCGCAAGTTCGACCGTTACCCAGAACCGGGCACCGATTTCGTCTGCTACCGGCCGGCTGCTTCGTACTGAAGTTCCTAAATCGCCAGTTACGACGTTTCCAAGAAATGTTCCATATTGTACATGAAGGGGATCATTTAACCCCAGTCTTTCACGAATCTGTTCAACCTGACGTTCAGGTGCAGCTTCTCCGGCAATAATCTGTGCCGGGTCACCTGGAATCAGGTGCATCAGAGAAAATACAAGTATCGTTACCCCAAGTAATACAGGGATCGTCTGTAGTAAACGACGGATTATAAATTTCGTCATGTCAAAGCACCTCCATTTATTGTTTCATTTTTGGATCAAGTGCGTCGCGGATTCCATCACCAAAGATGTTGAATGCCAGTACGACAAGCACAATCATCACACCAGGGAAAAACGCAACATGCCATGCATCATACATGTAAGCACGGCCTTCTGAGAGCATTGCTCCCCACTCAGGATCCGGCGGCTGTGCACCAAGACCAAGGAATGAGAGACCGGCAGCTGTCAATACTGCAGTGGCAATACGCAGCGTCGCCTGGACAATAATAGGAGACATAACGTTCGGCAGAATATGACGAAAGATTATTCTGAAATCTGTTGCACCAAGTGCACGGACTGCATCTACGTATTCAAGTTTTTTAACTGACAGCGTAGAACCGCGGACAATACGGGCAAATGCAGGGATTGAGAAAATACCTACAGCTATAATTACATTCTGAATACTTGCGCCCAGTACACTCACAATGGCAAGAGCCAAAAGGATACCAGGGAAAGCAAGGAGTACATCCATTATCCTCATAATAAAGTTATCAAGACGGCCACCATAGTAACCTGAAACAATGCCGAGTGGCACCCCGATTACAAGACCAATGATAACGGAAGTAAAACCTACATATAAGGTAATACTCATTCCATAAATAATACGTGTGAAGATATCTCTTCCAAAGTTGTCTGTCCCAAACCAAAACTCAGCTGATGGACCGGCAAGCTTATTCGCAATATCGGTCGTATTTGGCCCCTTCGATAAAAACATCGGTCCAAAAATTGCTGTCAGTATGAAAAAGACAATTAAATATCCCCCGATTAAAGCTGCTTTATTTTTTTTCAGTCTCTTCCAGATCATTTTGTAGTTTTCTATTCTGGGATTGACTTTCTTAGCAGTAACCGGATGGTTAACCGTATTTTCACTCATTTTTTACACCCTCTCTTTAACATATAAATCGTTTTGTAAAGTAATAGGAAAGAACTTTACGCACCTCAACAATATTAACGTATTTTCAACAAAAATGAAACTATTCTAATATCTTTTTTTATGAAATGATTTGCATAAAATCAGCAATGAAAATTTTCGTAAGGATAATAATGTCACGTTGCTGATATTAGAATAGCTTTATTAAAATCACGTATTTTAATTATATGTTATTTTACAGCCCGTTCTATGCGCC
The DNA here is from genome assembly GCF_055597105.1 of Jeotgalibacillus sp. 10bf12. NCBI lineage: Bacteria > Bacillati > Bacillota > Bacilli > Caryophanales > Caryophanaceae > Jeotgalibacillus > Jeotgalibacillus sp. 10bf12. Next base: position 261,058 of record NZ_CP200276.1, read on the forward strand.
ATAAGGCTGTCACTGACTTGCGGAATTTTCTGTAAAATCAAGATTGCGCAGATTTTTTCATTAAATTTAATGCTGAAAAAACAATTCATTCCGGCTAATAAAAACAAAAGCTCTTTTAAAGCATTCATTATTTTAGCAGAGTAACGCTTTAAAGCTAAAACTAAATGCATAAATTATTTTAATATAATTATAGTATTTTCCAATATCATGAACATAGTTTGATATTTTATATAAATAATACTGAAACTATTTTTACATGCTTGTAATATTTTAAAATTTGCGATATATTATTTTTTGAATATTGCGCTTTGTGCGTACATTTCAGAATGACTATTTAAATTTGGGGGGTAATTTTTTTGACAAGTAAAAAAACGCTTTGGGCATTTTTACTGACGCTTGTACTTGCTATGTTCCTTGCAGCATGTGCCGGTGGAAGCGATGACGCTGATTCAGGCGACGGCGGTTCTACTGACGACGGCGAAGAGACTACAGATGACGGCGCCGGTTCAGGCGGCGACTTAATGCTGAATGTACTATCTGATGCATCATCACTTGATCCACACGGTTCAAACGATGTTCCTTCATCAAACATTCAGGCTAACCTTTATGAAACACTTGTATTCCAAAATGCAGACAATGAAATTGAGCCACTACTGGCTGAATCTTGGGAATCTGTAGATGAACTTACTTGGGAGTTCAAGCTTCGTGAAGACGTAACATTCCACGACGGTTCAGCTTTCAACGCTGATGTTGTAAAAGCGAACCTTGATCGCGTACTTGATCCTGAAGTAGCATCTCCACGTGGTTTCCTTTATGAAATGATCACTGAAGTTAATGTAATTGATGAGTATAATGTACAAATCGTTACTGAATTTCCATTCGCTCCACTACTTGCTCACCTTTCTCACAGCGGTGGCGGTATGATCTCTATGGATTCTATTGAAGCTGATTATGCAGCAATGGAAGAAGGCTCTGAGCCAGGTTCTGTTATTGCACAAGAGCCGGTTGGTACTGGATTCTTCCAATTTGAAAGCTGGACACCTGGTGAAGAAGTCGTTCTTTCTAACTATACAGATCATTGGGATGGCGGCGCACAGGTTGATACTGTAACATTCCGTGTTGTTCCTGAATCAGGTACTCGTGTAGCTGAGCTTGAAACAGGTAATGCTCACATTATCGATCCACTTCAGCCAAACGAAGTTTCACGTGTTGACAGCCTTCCTGATGCATCTGCACAGATTCAAGGTTCAACTTCACTTTCTTACCTAGGATTTAACACTGAAAAAGAGCCTTTCAACAACGAACAGGTTCGTCAGGCAATCTCAATGGCAGTAGATAAAGCTTCAATCATTGAAGGTATCTATGATGGCTACGGCGTTCCTGCTGTAGGTCCAATTCCTCCAGGCGTATTCGGTTACGATGACAGCATCGAGCCACTTGAGTACAACATGGACGAAGCTAAAGCACTTCTTGAAGAAGCAGGATTTGCTGATGGATTCTCTACTTCAATCTGGACAAACGATAACCCACAGCGTATGGATACTGCTGTACTTGTTCAGGAAGCACTTGCTGAACTGAATATCGATGTTGAAATTAATGTAATGGAATTTGGTTCATTCCTTGATGAAACTGCTGCGGGTAACCACGACATGTTCATCCTTGGATGGTCAACTCCAACAGCTGACGCTGACTATGCAACATATGCACTATTCCACTCTTCTCAGGCTGGAGCACCGGGTAACCGTTCATTCCTAATGGATGACGAAGTTGACCAGCTTCTTGACCAGGGTCGTCAGGAAACAGACCAGGACGCTCGTGCTGAGATCTACTCACAGCTTCAGGAACGTCTTGTAGAAGTGGCACCAATGGTTTACATTCACCACCAGGAATACCTGACTGGTGTAAGCGATAATGTATCTGGATTCTCTACACTTCCAAATGGTCTTTATCAGCTTAAAGATGTAACAATCTCTGAGTAATCAGATGTGATGAAACCCCCGTCCGGCGAGATCTGGACGGGGGTTCTTTATTTTGCTGAGGTTCTTGAATCCGGGGGAGGCTCCTCCGTGTGACTGGATTCATTCATTTGCGTAGTTATTCCTTCAATTTGTATTTTACTCCTTCAATCTTGTGTGCGATTCCTTCAATTCTGTACTTATTTCCTTCATTGAGATTCAAACCATCCTATTTCCTTCATTTCTATCGTTAATTCCTTCAGCACTGTGAATATTCCCTTCACCCATACACACAATTCCCTCGCGCTCCTATTGGTCATGGCCTACTTCCCGGAACATACAGCCAAATCAAAAAGCCTGCCTCCATCAAATTGGAGACAGGCTCTTATTCCTGGTCATCTTGTAATTTTTACTTAATAATCTCTAATTCCTTACCAACTTTTTCATACACTTTGATTGCTTCATCAAGCATTTCCTTCGTATGAGCTGCTGTTGGCATGTTTCTCACACGTCCCGTACCGCGTGGAACTGTTGGAAAGACAATTGATTTCGCATATACGCCCTCTTCAAACAAACGTTTGCTGAACTGTTGTGTCAGCTTTTCTTCACCGACAATACAAGGTGTAATCGGCGTTTCACTTTCACCGATATCAAATCCAAGCTTCTTCAGACCATCCTTCAGGTAACGGCCGTTCTCCCACAGCTTGTCGTGAAGCTCTGTGCTGTCGATCAGAATTTGCAGCGCTTCTGTAATCGCTACAGTATCTCCAGGTGTTAAAGCTGTTGAGAATAGGAATGGACGTGAGCGTACTTTTAGCAGATCAATTAAATCCTGCGTACCTGCCACATATCCACCTACAACACCAATTGCTTTAGATAACGTACCCATCTGGAAGTCGACTTCTTTTTCAAGTCCGAAGTGCTTCACAGTTCCTGCGCCTTTACCCATCACACCTGAACCGTGTGCATCATCTACATAAGTAATCAAATCAAACTCTTTTGCGATTTCAACGATTTCAGGAAGTTTTGCAACGTCTCCATCCATTGAGAACACGCCATCTGTAATGATCATCACTTTGTTATACTGTCCAGACTCTGTTGCTTCCTTTGCTTTTGCTCGAAGATCTTCCATATCCGAGTGTTTCACACGAATGATCTTCGCTTTAGAAAGACGGCAGCCATCGATAATGGATGCGTGATTCAACTCATCTGAAAGAATCGCATCGTTTTTATCCATCACAGCTGAGATCGCAGCCATATTACAATTAAAACCCGACTGGTATGCGATAGCAGCTTCTGTTCCCTTGAATTCAGCAAGCTTTTCCTCAAGTTTTACGTGAACATCAAGCGTACCATTAATCGTGCGGACAGCCCCTGCACCTACACCGTAATGATCAATTGCCTTTTTTGCTGCTTCTTTTAAATGCTCATTTGTAGCAAGTCCAAGATAGTTATTTGAAGATAAATTAATCAGTTCCTGTCCACGGATCTTAATTTTCGCACCATTAGGACCCTCTACCGGATCAATTTCATTATATAGACCCTTTTCCTTTAAATCATTCAGGTTATCCTGTAAAAACTGATGAAGTACTTTAGACATCGTATTTCCTCCTCGTTTACATTTGTCCTTCTGAAAAAGACATAATTTGTTGTTTTAAAAGTATTTAACACACTTTTTATTTTAACATGTTTATGTATTGCGGACAAAGTAATGCGTATACAGTTTATTTATTACCCTGATGATTGTTTTTATACTCATTGAAAAGAGATTGAAACGGGTTTGTCTCAATCTCTTTTGGTGCTTACATTTTTCAGGTTTCACAGAGGGACTTTGTTGCTGCTTATCTGTTATTCTTATTTCCCTTCGTCAATAGCTCATAAGTAAAGTCGATTGGGCTTGTGATGCCTTCTGGTGCTGCAAATGTTGTGATCATTTTTACGTTATTGTTTTTGAAGAGCTGGTTCAGTTTCAGTGCATCTTCATCATTTACGTTAAATGGATCTACATGCCATACTTTTGGATGTGCGTTTCCTTTTCCACGTTCCTGAATAAACGTGACTGTGTACTCAAGGAATTCTTCATTCATTTCAGCAAGTGAAGTAAATGGTTCAATTGAAGAGCCATCAGATTCAAAGCCTGCTGCTTCTACCTGAATGTTATCAAGATACCATCCTTCATTGCTGTAAGCCCAGTCTTCCATGTAACGGAATGATACAAGTACTTCCTGACCTGCGTAAGCACTCAGGTCAAATGATTCACTTGTCCACTCGTCTACTTTCCCTGTGAATCCTGGTACATTTTCGATAATTGTCGGGTATCCGCCGTCAGCTACATCTGTACGTGTGTTTTCGTTTTCAAGTGATGTCCATGTTTCGCCGTTATCAGTTGATACCTGAACAACGCCATAATCCCAAGTTTCCTCAATATCATACAGGTGATCAAATGTCAGTGTTGCTGAGTCGGTACCGGTCAGATCAGCTGAGAAGATCAGCTCACTGTCGTCTTCAACGCCATTTTGACTGTAAAGCACCTGATTATCAGGATTTAATGGATCTTCAACTGACGTCCACTTCTGAAGGAATTCGATTCCATTAAACTTGAAATCTTTTACCTTATTTGAAAAGTCAATTGACTTGAAGTCTCCACCCCATGCAGGTACGCCTTCTTTTTCAACTTCAAGTGCATTTTCATAGCTGACAGTTGTGCCACGCTTTGTCCCTTCATTATCGACTGGAAGGTCACGCAGGTTGATGCTGTCGAATTCATACAGTCCCTGGTTACCTTTTCCGTCATCAAGTGCAAGTGCTGTCATAAAGTTCTGATAGACATCTTTAAATGTCATGTCGATTCCGTTAGAAGCAAATACTTCATTTACTGAAGCAATTCCCTGAGACTGTGATGTTGCAAGTTCACGGATCAGTTCCTGGCCGAATTGATCATATAGATAAAGTGTAAAAAGGTATACCTGACCGTAGTCAGCAATTGTCTCAGGTCCTGTAGATGCGTTGCGGTGATCATCCCAGTTCACAAGTGAGTTCTCAGGGTGATCAAGGAAGAAATTAATCGAACCTTCTCCGTGACCGTAGCCGCCAAGGTATTCAGAGAACGTTGACATTCCTTCGTTCAGCCATGTTTCTTCCGCCGCATCGTTATCTGCGTGGATTAAATGCTGAAGCTCATGAATGGTTGTAGCGTAAAATGTAGATTCGAGACGCTCTTCCCAGTTGTTGGTATCGATTGTGATGATGTTGCGGTCCATATAATTCTCAAGCGTCTGCCAGAAAAATCCTGCTACAAAGAATGGATAAGTTGAATCATAATATGCATCGTCTTTTACGTTATCGATCATCATCATGACCTTATCGCTGCCTCCATAGTAGTCTTCAGGAAGACCTACTATACCTGGAAGCGTAGCATTTGATCCATCCAGCTGGTCAGGTGTTCCGAAGAAATCAGTCGCAACCGGATACATATTTGAATCGAACTCATCCTTCAGCTGGTCAACCTGCGCCTGCGTCACAACATCTGTCCCGCGCGGATCTCCTTCAGGATAGCTCAGGTCATTTGCCACCCAGATCTCAACATTCTCCCCTACGCTGCGCAGTGTGAATTCTTTAAACTTTAAGTCACGATCTAAAAACTGCTTTGTACCGCCATTAAACGTAAAGTTCTCATCTGATTGTGCAGAATCATCTGCAGTCTCCTGATCAGCCTGAAGATTCCCGGCCTGCTCTTTAATTTTCTTTTCCGCCTGCTTCAGAAAATCTTCATCTTCACTCAGACTCTGAAGATATGTATCTATATCCTGACGATCTCCGTAGCGTTCTGTATCCCAATTCGGTGTATCTGCAGGTGCAGCTGATGCTGTCCCTGGTACCATTGCCGCAGGCGCTAACAGAGACAGTGCAAGTGCACTTGAAGATAGTACTTTTAATACCGGTTTCTTCTTCATATTATTTCCCCTTTCGAACTATATTCTGTCATGCTTTTACAGCTTAACATGCAAAATTTTCAGAAAAAAGTGAAATTTCACATGGTTATATATTCCTAAAAACGGGTATAAATAGTAGTTACCATTTATTTCGACACCCAAATTAACTTTAGTCCTAGTACAAATGGATTAAACTGTTATCTGAAAAGTATGATATAATAAATGAGAACTTGAGAGGAGGAACGAGGATGATGAGTCATTTTTATTTAAAAGAAAAAGATCAGTCACTGACAGCCCTGACACCAACCCGTCTGGCTATTCACGTTCCATGTACAATTCTTGAAGCACAGGATGAGTACCGCCACTTATATCACTTATATTTTAAAGACCAGCAATTCCTTGCCGCTAAAAAGGTGAGCCGCTCCAGAAGGCGCAGCTACACTGAAAAAGCGTTCACGCAGGGAATTGTTTTTTTATGCCCCCATCCGCTTGCTGACCAGCTCATAGCAACTGAGTCAACGGTTACCAATCAGTCATTTACTGCTTTACTCAAAAAAATAGAACATGATCCTCTGCAAACAGTAGAAATCTTCAGCTGCTTTGACGGGCTAATTATAGAAGAAAAGTTGTTTAAAGTGCTGAGGGATCACTACTATACGTATAAACGAGATGGAAAGTTTAAAAAGGCGGCAATTGTCTTCGACCGGATCAGATCGATCTATCCGGATCATGAATGGATTCAGTCAATCCGGTCTGAAAAAATTGATCCGGCGACTGATCAGCGCACGCTGTGGAAAGCACGCAACCTGAAAGAAGGCTTTTCAATTCAGCATCAGCTTGCTGCAGCCGAGGAAGAATACAGATCTTCCCCCGCTCCAGGAACATTTAAAACATTACTAGAATTTACAAACATTCATTATTCACCTTTTCAACAGCAAATGCTGTATGACAGGCTGCTCGCAGATGGATATGATGAACCGGCGAGGAATGCGTATAAGGAATTAATCAGAAATAATCAGCCCGGTGAAGCGATCCTATTACTGGCGGAGTACCCTTTTACACTAAGGGCTTCAGATGTGCGGGATCTGAGAACGCTGTTGCATGACCAGGACAACCTGAGATCCCTTTCGTTCGAGACAATCTGCAGTAAGCTTGCACCGCATCTTGCTGACTACCCTGAAGAAATGAATGAAATGATCCTGACTGCACTAAAATATATACCGGATCATAATCTGGACACGCTGCTGACGCATTTGACTCCACTTGCAAACCTGCCAGTTTACGCACTGCTCAAACAGCTGTCTGACATTGCAGAGGATCCTGAACAGCAGGCTGCTGCGGGTGAATTGTATGAACAAATCGGCTTTTACCGGGAAGCAATTGATTGCTACACATACGAAATGGAGCTGCACCCGGATTCACGGGAACCCGTTGAGCGTCTGTCACGGACTTACCTTGCTGCCGGGCAGGCGGAGGAAGCAAAGGCTTATCAGGATCTGCTGAAATCAATGGTTTCATAGAAAAAGGACATTCCGCGATGGAATGTCCTTTTTGGCATAGCGGGGACGGACTGTGCCGCTTTTTCATCTTCCCGTAATCTTCTCCACAGCCTGCAGCTTCTGATTGATCCATTCACGATCCATCGCAGGCATCTGGTCAAGTTCGGCTTTTTCAACGACGTATCCTGCAATATCTCTTAGTGAATTGAGGTGCTGCTTTGGTGCGCCTTCACCAGCAAATGCAATGGCTTCAAGCATAGCGGTTAAGACTGATACGTCTTCCTTCCCATAATGACGCAGTTGAAAAAATGTTTTGTACAGGATATCTCTGTATGAGGGCAGGTTAAATTTCACTAGGCCTTCACCATCTTTTCCGGTGATCAGAACCGGTCTGATGGGAAACTGTGCCATATTTCCAAGCAGCCTGCCGATATGTCTGATACTGTCATTGGCTGTATTCGGGTCGTTAATACCCGGTGAAATAGCACGCAGCGCGACTTCCACCATCTTTTGAAGAGCAAAAACTGGATCCTGTCTTACATCTCTTTCATTTCCGATCATAAAGCTTTGCGTCAGTGGCAAATCTCGTACTTCAGGCAGTCTTTCCGGTCGTACATATACTGTCAGGAGTGGTGTCGCTTTATGAACATATTCACCAATGGGGACATTCACTTCAATTTGCACACCATGCTCACTTGCATTTTTACCAAGCTGATCGAGGTCAATATATTGTAAATATCCATAGTTCTGTGCCTGGACATGATAAAAAGTTTGTCCAACTGTCCAGTTTTCACCGGGGTGTTCAAGTGAGACATGCTCATTTTGCATCAGCTTGAAATAATATTCCGTTACATCATCTGTATCACCTGCGAGGCGTTCGACAAGACGGCTTGCCTGGATATCATTGGCCACATGGTGAATAAAAATAGCGAAGAACACTAGACACAGAATCGCAATGAAGACACCCACTACACCTGCAATGACCGGACCCTCTGAGAAACTGTCTCTCATAAACAGCATTGAAAGCGTTGAATAAATAAATCCACCCATAAAGATACCAAGCACTCTAAGCGTAAATGGATCTGTTATGAAATTCTTTATCGTCTTGGGTGAATAAAGTGATGCATAAGTCGTCAGTACAACCATAATTGTTGAGAAAGTAAAGGTTGTCATTGTTAATAAAGCTGTGATAAGTGCTGTTAGAATTGCCTGAGCAAGCTCAACTTCTGTATAAAAAATCATTGGCAGACCGGAGATTTCCGGCCCAAAGTTGATATCGACATATCCAACAACAGCTGCAACCACTACTGCAAGTAAACTGTAACCGCCAGGCTTGAGCCAGACTTTATCTTTCAGGTTGATCCACCACGTTTTCATCCCGCTCCACCTCTTTTCTTTTTATCTGTTTCCTTACGCCCTTTAAAGTATGGCTACCTATCAATATTTTACCTCAGTCCTGTTTTTACAGGTAGTTTTGTTTTCATAGGCACAATGAACGAGTAAGAAAAATTTTATATAAAAACGCTTGCAAGTTCTTTATCTTGTATATACAATGTTCTACATGAACAATAGTGCAAACGGTTGCATCAAATTGTACATAACAATATTATTTATCATAACTATACATAAAACCTTGGAGGGCTTGATATGAAAAAGATTTTCGGTTCCTTTGATTTCTGGCAAAAGTTCGGTAAAGCACTGCTTGTTGTGGTTGCAGTTATGCCGGCTGCAGGGATCATGATTTCACTTGGTAAGCTGCTTGCGATGATGACTGGCGACATCGTGTTAATGCAAACGATTGCACGTGTCATGGAAGACATCGGCTGGGCGATTATTACGAATCTGCACATTCTGTTTGCGGTCGCAATTGGTGGCTCGTGGGCGAAAGATCGGGCAGGCGGCGCTTTCGCTGCATTAATCGCATTCCTTTTAATTAATAGAATTACAGGCGCAGTATTCGGTGTAAATGCTGATATGCTCGCTGATCCTTCTGCAACGGTTACTTCTCTTTTAGGAGCAGAGCTTGTTGTTGCTGATTACTTTATTTCAGTCCTTGGTGCACCTGCACTGAATATGGGTGTATTCGTCGGAATTATTTCCGGTTTCCTCGGGGCAGCACTGTATAACAAATATTATAACTTCAGTAAACTGCCACAAGCGCTTGCCTTCTTCAACGGTAAACGCTTTGTACCTTTTGTTGTCATTGCAGGCTCTGTCGTGGTTGCGCTAATCATGTCTCTAGTATGGCCTTTTATCCAGGGACTGCTGAATGATTTCGGTCAGTGGATCGCAGGTTCAAGAAACTCAGCGCCAATCATTGCACCATTTATTTTCGGTACGCTTGAGCGTCTGTTACTGCCATTCGGCCTTCACCACATGCTGACTGTTCCGATCAACTATACTGAGCTCGGTGGTACATATGTGATTCAAACCGGTGCAAGTGCCGGCAGCATGGTATCAGGACAGGATCCACTGTGGCTTGCGTGGGTAACGGATCTTTACAATATGCTTCAGCAGGGTAACACTGCAGGCTACAATCAGCTGACTGAAGAAGTTGTACCTGCCCGCTTTAAAGTTGGACAGTTCATTGCATCATCTGCAGCGCTGATTGGACTTGCGCTTGCGATGTATTTAAATGTCGATAAGGAAAAACGTACAAAGTATAAATCAATGTTCCTTTCAGCAGGACTTGCTGTATTTTTAACAGGTGTAACTGAGCCAATTGAATTCATGTTCATGTTCGCAGCACCACTTCTTTATATCGTATATGCAGTGCTGACTGGTGTTTCATTTGCACTTGTTGATTTAATTGACCTGCGTATTCACGCATTCGGATTTATTGAATTCCTGACAAGGACGCCATTGATTGTAAATGCCGGACTTACAAGAGATCTGATCAATCTGGTATTAGTATCTGTCATGATGTTCGCTGTGAATTTCGGCGCAGCTTACTTCCTGATCAAACGCTTTAACTTCCCTACTCCGGGACGTGCAGGAAACTATATTGAAGAAACAACTGAAGAGAAGATTTCATCTAAAACAACTGAGGGCAACAAAGATTCACAGGCTGTTGCGATTATCGGTCTTTTAGGCGGAGAAGGTAACATTGAAGACGTGGATGCATGTATGACGCGACTTCGTGTAACGGTAAAAGATGTCGGCCTTGTAGCAGACGAGAGAATGTGGAAGCAAAACGGGGCACTGGGACTTGTCCTTCGCGACCGCGGTGTACAGGCAATCTACGGTCCTAAAGCTGACGTTCTCAAATCTGATATTCAGGACGAGTTAGGAGCTTAACCAATGAAACTGCTCACACTGAACTGCCACTCCTGGCAGGAAGATCAGCAGCTTGAAAAACTTGATATTTTAGCTAAAACGATTACTGAACGTAATTACGACGTGATCGCCCTGCAGGAGATCAGTCAGCTGACTGATGCGCCTGCAGAAGGTGATTATAAAAAAGGACATTTCGGACTCGAGCTGATGAAGCGTCTATCAGCATTTGGCAGGAAAGGTGATCAGATGCACTGGTCCTTCTGTCATTACGGGTATGATATTTATGAAGAAGGCGTCGCACTCATCTCACGCCTGCCTGTCATAGAAACTGATTCATTCTTCATTACAGCATCAGAGGACCCTGATCATTGGAAAACACGTGCAGTACCCCGGATCACAGTGAAAGTCGGCGGTCAGCTGATTGACTTCTATTCATGCCACCTCGGCTGGTGGAGTGATGACGAAGAGCCTTATATTGAACAGGTTGACCACTTAATCAAAAAGCAGCACCCAGACAGACTTTCATTTTATATGGGAGACTTCAACAACCATGCGGATTTAAAAGAAGAAGGCTATGACCTCCTTCTCTCAAAAGGTCTGCAGGACACCTACACACTTGCTGACACAAAAGACAGCGGCACAACCGTATTCGGTGAAATCGCCGGCTGGGAAGGAAACGCACAGCCGCTCAGAATCGATTACATTTTTGCTTCGGAGCCTGTAAAAGTAAAGTCTTCTAAAGTGATTTTTAATGGGGAGCATCACCCAGTTGTATCTGATCATTTTGGTGTTGAGGTGGAAATAGAGATTTAATAGATGAAATTGGATCTGTAATAAAACAAATTAATTTTACTGGACAAATTCCCAAAGATCATTAAGTGTAGCGGAGCGGAAGGCGGCGACTCCGGGACGAGTAGCGGGACAGCTGAGACCCCGCAGGCGCTCGCGCTGAGGAGGCTCAGCGACCGCCGTCCAGAAAGCGTCCGCCTGAAGCGCAGCGAAACGATTCGAGAGTCTGAGACATCATTGTCCCAGGCTCTTTTTTTCAGCTATAATAAACTGTATAAGCAACACTCAGGAGGAAAAAATGGATATATTTGATATAGCAAAGCTCGCAGGCGTCTCAAGGAAAACCGTGCAGCGGGTATTGAACGACTCACCACAGGTAAAAAAAGAAACGCGTGAACGCATTCTTCAAATTATGAATGAACACAACTACCACCCTAACGTATCTGCAAGACGTCTCACAAAAAAGAAAACACAGACACTCGGATTATTCATTATTCAGGATCCTGAAAAACATAATATTTACGCAGATGATCTCTTTTACAGCACAGTCATCAGCAGCATGATCAGCTCGTGTGCGGACCACGGCTACAACGTACTTGTGACAACATCAACCATTGACAACACGGCTCCTATTTTAAAACTGTACAGAGAGAAAAGCATTGATGCAGGCATGATCATCAGCTGGTCGAGCGTTCAGAAAACAGTTGATGAAATCAGAGCTGCCGGCTTTTTGATCGGTGTGTTTGACCAGAATAATCTGGATCCGGATCAGCAGGATATTCCGGTACCGACTTTATTAAATGAAGAATCTTCTTTCCGTGCGACTCAATATCTGATTGACCTTGGTCACAAGCAGATTGGCATCATTACCGGCGAGCAGGAAAACCGTGCAGCAGTTGAGCGTCTCGATGGATACAGACGGGCGTTGCAGCTGGCAGATCTTGAGGAAGGTCCCGTTTATACAGGCAGCTTTGTTGAACAGTCCGGGTATGAGGCGACTTTGGAGTGGATTGAAAAAGGTGTACTTCCGACAGCTGTTGTCTGTTCAAATGATCTCATTGCGATCGGTGCTCTAAAGGCGCTTAGTGAACGCGGGATCTCTGTACCAAAGCAGATTTCATTAATCGGTTTTGATAACATCAGATTGACTGAATATACGAACCCTTCCCTCACCACGATGCAGCTGCCCAGGGTTGAAATGGCAGCATACTTGGTTGAGCAGCTGATTCACCGGGTAGAATATGGTGTCCCTGCGCTTGAGCATGATTTTACAGCTGCGTTAATTGAAAGGGATTCTTGCGCACCGATAAAAATAAACTGATTTTTCACACTAGATCAATAGTACCCTTTTACACATGAAGCATTCATTATTGAAAAAACAGGTTGTCAAAAATGATGAATGCTTTTATAGTTATAATCAAATGTCCCACGTAGGACAAAAATGAAGGAGGCAATTGAATGTTAAAAAAGAGTAGCGCACTGCTGTTAGTCTTCTCGCTTTCTATGTCCAGTTTTGCAGGCACCGGTTTTGCCAAAAAGGACGCAGTCAATTTGAAAAATGATGTACTGAGTAATGAAGTCATTAAAGGTGACCTTCATATTACACCAGCTGCAGGAGAAAATATTACACTCGACAATGTGACGGTTGAAGGAACAGTTTACATAAAGGGTAAGGCACCAGAGAGTCTGACGATTAACGACTCCTCCCTCCAGACGCTTTCTGTTAACACGTCTTCTCACGACACATCATTTACAGTGTCAGGTGAATCAGTCATTGAACGCACGCTATATGACGGAAATGGTTCACTGACAGAAACAGAATTGACTGCTGAAGGATTTAAAAGTGTTTCTTTACTGAACGGTTCATCACTGGATCTGTCCGGTGAATTTACTTCAGTCACTGCTGAAGGTAAAAACAAGGGGCAATCAAAACAGCTGAATGAGCTATCTATTGATGGTGTAATCGACCGGTTAATTTTGAATGCGCTTACAGATGTCGATCACCCGCTTGACAGCCTGATCAAGTCACTTTACGCGTCACCGCTTGCAGCCGGTTCAACTTTAACTGGGGAAGGTTTAATTGAAGATGCTGAGCTTGAAACAGCGCTTGAACTGAATGGTGTCCCGACTCAGAATACTGAGGATTTCGTATCTCCATGGTCACTGGTCTGGCATGACGAATTCAACGGTACTGAAATCGACCGCTCTAAATGGGATTTCGAGATTGGTAATGGCTTCTATGATGCAAACGGTACATTTGTGCCAGGGTGGGGAAATAACGAAAAGCAGTATTACACTGACCGTCCTGAAAATGCAAAAACAGAAGACGGAAATCTTGTTATTACAGCTCTTGAAGAAGAGTATGAAGGTTTTTCATACACATCTGCACGCTTAAGAACCAAAGGACTTTTTGCAAAAACGTACGGAAAATTTGAAATGAAGGCCTCGCTTCCAACTGGAAAAGGCTACTGGCCTGCATTCTGGATGCTCCCTGAAGAAGACCGTTACGGCGGCTGGGCAGCATCAGGGGAAATTGATATTTTAGAAGCACAAGGAAGCAACCCTCACCACGCAATCGGCACCATTCACTACGGTGAGACATGGCCGAACAATAAGTACACGGGCGCAGAATACACCTTCCCGGATGGTTCAACAATCGCTGATGAGCACGTCTATTCAGTAGAGTGGGAGCCTGGAGAAATCCGCTGGTATGTAGACGGTGTACTGACTCAGACGCAGAATAACTGGTACAGCAAAGAGCAGAATGCTGCTGCTAACCATACGTACCCTGCTCCATTTGACCAGCCGTTCCACATGCTGCTGAACCTTGCAATTGGTGGTAACTTTGATGGAGATCCGACTGAAGAAACAATGTTCCCGCAGTCCATGAACGTAGATTATGTGCGTGTCTATGACCTGACAGGACGCGATTACATGACACCTGAACTTCCTGTCGTTGAAGCAGAGCCGCTTCCTGAAAATGCAAAGCTGCCACTAGAAGACGGCAACCTTGTTTACAACAATGATTTCACTGAAGACACTGGCTCTGTAAAAGGTGTGGAAGGCGTTCCTGGAACGGATCACTGGTACTTCCTTGCACTGCCTGACTTCGGTGGACAGGCTTCACTTTTACTTGATGAAGTAGATGGACAGACATTTGCAAAAGCCGATATTCAAAGCGGCGGTAATCAGCCTTATGCGATTCAGCTGATTCAGGACGTAACGATTGGAAAAGGCCGTTATTACAAAGTGAGCTTTGATGCAAAATCATCAGCGAACCGTGATATCAACGTAAAAGTAAGCGGTGACGCTGACAGAGATTACGCGACTTACTCAAGCAGCGAATCCTTCTCTCTGACAAATGAAGTACAGACTTACGAAACAGTTTTCCAGATGACAGAAGAAACCGACCTGAAGGCACGCCTTGAATTCAACCTCGGTCTATCAACACTTCCAGTCTGGATAGGCAACGTAAGAGTTGAAGAAACCACTGCACCTGATTTCGATCCGGATGCTTCAAAATCACCGCTTAAAAACGGAAACTTAATTTATAACGGAACATTTGACCAGGGCTTCCCTGACAGACTACTGTTCTGGCACGTTGATGGAGCTGGTGTCTCAGTTGATCCGGACAGCCGCGTGCTGAACGTGAACGGTTCCGGTGAGCTCGTTCAAAAAGGCATTCAGCTGCTAAGCGAAAGCCCTTATGAACTGGCGCTTGATGTAAAAGCAGATCAGCAAAGCGACGTTCAGATCGAACTGCTGAGCGAAGATGGTTCGACTGTTTATGCAAGCGAAACCGTAACAGCAGGTACTGAATGGTCAACGCAGAACGTCGCGTTCACAATGCCTGATGTCACAGACCTGAATGCACAGCTCATTGTTTCGTTTGATGGAGAAGGACATGTTGAACTTGATAACTTATCTTTGAAAAGAGTTGGCGGACCAGCAGGTGATGTATTGATTCAGAATGGAACGTTTAATGGCAGCCTTGAGCCATGGGAAACGTATGAACATTTTGATACCGATGCAACTGTGCAGAACGTTGATGGTCAGGCACTGATTCAGATTGGTCAACAGAGTGCGGAGCCCTGGGGCGTTCAGCTTTACCAGGAGAAACTGTCACTGCTTCCCGGAAAAACATATACGCTGAAGTTTGATGCGAGTTCTACTGTTGACCGTAAGATTGAAGTGACGCTTGAAACTATTAATTATGCAAGGTCACTATCTGAAATCGTCGAACTTACAGGCGATGAGCAGACGTACGAATTCACCTTTACTGCAGGGACTCAGGAAGCGCTCAGCCTGAAGTTTCTAATGGGCACGATTGCCTGTGAAGCAAATGAAGCGCATGACATTAAGATTGATAATGTAACACTGGAATAGGAAAAAGCCGAGATGCGGGGGAAAAACTGTCCCCGGTCTCGGCTTTTTTTGAGGTGTGTGGTAGTGCGGGCGGGCGTGTGAATTAATCAAAAGGTGATGGAATCCGCTTAAAAGATGATGGAATCACGGCAATTGATGACGCAATCCCCGTCGCCGCGGCTGCCAGACGCCGAATAAACTAAAAGGTGCTGGAATTAATTGAAAAGGTGATAGATATATCCCCATTGCCGATCCAATTAATCCCGGTCACCCTCAGCTGCCTTCCGCTTCATCATCCACCATCTGCTTCCCAAACTGCCCTTTCACCATATCTTCCATCGGCGGGTTATGCAGCCCCATCCGTACGTCACGGTAATAGCGCTGCATCGGACTTTTCGCAGACATACTCTGAGGTCCGACGATTCGCATTGATTTTTCTACAATATCGATTGCAGCATTTGTTACTTGCACTTTAGCTGAGCTTAAGAGCGCACGCACATCCTCTTTATTTTCAGCCCGCTCATAGCTTTCAGCTGTATGATAAAGCACCTGTCTCGCACTTAACAGCTTCACCTGCAGATCCCCGAGCTTTTCCTGTACATTAGGCAGGCTGCCGATCGGTTCTCCCAATGAAGCAGGCTCATATGCGGCGGCAAAAGCAGTGGCGTCTTCAAGCGCAGCGCCTGCGATCCCGATATAGCATGCCGGTATATGAAGGAGCCAGCTCATTGGCGGCTTGGCACCGCCTTCTTTCCCGTCCTTTAACAGATACCGTTCAGGCACTTCAACTTTTTCCAAAACGAGATCATGGCTTGCTGTCCCGTGCATCCCGATGCTGTCCCAGGATTCTCTGATCGATACACCGTCAGCTTCGCCTGGAACAATAAAGGTTACCACTTGTTCTGTTCCTTTAATCACTGCTGTGACAAAGATATAATCAAGCATTGGTGCCAGAGATGTGTAGGATTTTTCTCCTGTGATCTCCCAGCCCGATTCAGTTTTAACAGCTGTCGTTTTTGGCAAGGCTCCTCTTGCAGGACTGCCTGCTCCTTTTTCAGTCGCAGCCGTATTAACGATTGCTCCATCTTTGATTTTTTCCAGGATAAAGTCGGCTGCTTCCTTCTTCCAGTGACGTCTTTCGCTGAACTCAAGCAGCGTACCCGTATGCCACCCTATAGAAAGCGCTGTTGCGGCACTCCCTTTTGCGATCGCTTCCTGACCAAGTACAAGTTCGTAAAGCCCTTCTCCCTGACCACCGAATTCCTTTGGCAGCGTCAATGTTGAGTAGCCGTGTTGAATCAGTTCTTTTATATTTTCTTCCGGATAAGCATTTGGTTCATCAAGTAAATGTTCACGTTTTTTAAATGAAGGAATAAGTCTGTTCAAGTCAGCCAGCATTCTCTTCTGTGCATCAGTTTTTGTAAAATCGTACACAAACATCACTCCTGCGTTTTATAGGACTCTGTTAAATGGGGCTGACGACCTCCACTTCAGGGGGACTTCACGGCCGGGCGGTGAGCCCGCAGGCTTCGCCATATGCCTCACCTGTCACTTCAGCCGCCCCCTTACGCTCCGCTCATCAGCTGTGCAGATACATTATTGGACTCTAACAAAGCTTTCGTATTATTTTACAGGACACCTTAATTAACACCAACCGATCTGCTCGGAAAAATCACGCGTGATGTGCTGCAGGCTTTGTATCTTTTGTGAGCAGTTTTTGAAGTGCTACTCTGCTTTGCGGCAGTGACAGATTTACGATTGTACCGGTGAAAAATGCAATCAGAATCGTCCCGATACCGACCGGACCACCTAATAGCCAGCCGATTGCAAGCGCAACAATCTCAATACTGCGGCGTACTTTAGACAGGTTCCATCCTGTTTTTCTCACAATCATCATCATAATTGTGTCACGCGGCCCTTCACCAAGATCTGCAGATACATAAATCCCGACACCATACCCCATCACGACAATACCTGTCAGCAAAATCGCAGTCGCACCGACGAGTGATTGCGGTTCCGGGATCAGCCAGTTAAAGAAATCAATAAATACTCCGATTAACAGCATATTCAGGATCGCACCAATGCGTGGCGGCTTTTTCGTCACAACCACCGTTAACCCGATAATCAGCGCACCGACTAAAATCGCCCATGTCCCGACTGTCAGGCCAAACTGCTGGAACAATCCGACATGCAGCACGTCCCACGGTCCAATACCGAGCTGCTGCCCTTTAATTGTCAGCGTAATGCCGAGCCCTAATATCACAAGACCTGTCAGGAAAAAGCTCCAGCGCAGCGTCTTTTCTCTTCTATTCATATAAAATCCTTCTTTCATTCATTTCAATCATATTTTCACTTAGACTACTTTAACATATTTGATATTTTTTTTGGTTAATAGGGATTTGTGGTGCTGGTTATGGCGGGTTCGGCGAAAAACGTGTAATGTTCGGGGGATGGAGGCTGAGGTTCGACAGTAAATGCTCGATGTTCGAAGGTTAAACAGTTGTGTTCAACGTTTAACCAGCCTTGTTCGACGCTTAGTGAAAATATACCTATACCATCTTTCAACAAAAAAATCTGCCCTGCTAAGAGGACAGATTTCTTATCAAAAGTTATACTGTAAAGCCTGCTGGCGCATCTTTTACAACGACAATGACTTTACCTTCATCAAGTTTTTCTTCTAAGCCTTCTGCTTCAGTAGCTGTGAAACCAAGATCTTTGAACTGGTCACGCAGCTCGTCGCCTTTTTTGCTGAAAATGTTTTTCGCTTTTGTTGCGAATCCGCCTGGCGTATTTGCGTCAGCGTTGTCCGCAATTCGTTTTGTACGGTCGTCATCATGTGTTACGACATAGATCGTATCCTCGTTAACACCTTTTGCTTTAATGGAGCCAATTGCATTTACTACTTCCTCATCGTTTGTGAACTCTTTGTAAAATAGACTCATGCTTATCTCCTCCTGGTTAATTGCTTTAAATTGCTCTACAGAACAATTCTACCCGGCAAGAGAAATAGTTAAACTTTCGAAACTTTTTTAAGTCAGCGCTGCAAAAGCTCCACCCGTGACATGACTGAGGTCATCGGGGTTTATTTCAATTTGTTTACCAATCTGTCCAGCACTTACCAAAATGGATTTTTGCATTCTGGCAGTCTCATCTATAAAAGTAGGAAACTGCTTTTTCATACCGATTGGAGAACAACCGCCTTTTATGTATCCGGTAATTTGCTGAAGGCTTTTCACCTGGATCATTTCCACTTTCTTTTCACCTGCTGAAGCTGCGGCTTTTTTAAGATTCAGCTCACGGTCTACAGGGATCACAAACACATAGTACTGCTTTGATGTTCCTTGAGCGACAAGGGTTTTAAAGACTTCTTCTGTTTTACGTCCGACTTTTTCAGCGACTGACACACCATCCGTCAGACCGTCCTTTGAATCGTAGGATGTTGTGCCGTAGAAAATAGATGCGGCATCAAGTATTCTCATTGCATTCGTCTTGCCTTTTGCCATGACCTAACGCCCCTTTGTTTTTTCTGATTATTTTTATTTTACACGAATCCGGCTAAACCGTTTTACAATTTTCACTTGAGGCTCTATGATTATTTTGGATAGCGAAATATTCATTTCATATAAACGGTGTTGATCTCCGCGGAGGACTGCGCTTTCCTGCCCCCGGGCGGCGAGCCCGCAGGCTTCGCCATGCTTGGTCTCACCTGTCCCTTCCTGGGGCGGGAGTCTCCATCCTCCACTACGATCACCACCTGAATTTATCTAAATATGCTCTTAGACTCAGCCATTATATTTTCACAAAATGAAGCGTTGTTTCTAACAACTTCAGATAGTGATATTGAAACTTAACAAAATTCATTATTGTATCTGCACAGCTGATGAACGGAGCGTAAGGCGGCGACTCCAGCGGCGGAAAAGGGACAGGTGAGACTCTGGAATGCGCAGCATGGAAGTGGCTCACCGCCCGGCCGCGGAAAGCGTCCGCCTGAAGCGGAGTTCATCAGCCACTATTGACAAAGCTAAACAGAAAGTAAGAGGTTTTAACATGACAGATATAAAAGAAGTACCTGATAGTCAGAAGAAGAAGCTGACTTTTTTAATTTGTTTGATACTCGCGTTTACAGTGATGAATGGGACAATGTTCAATGTGGCGATTCCGGATATCGCTGCAGATTTTGATTTGTCCCCTTCCCAGGTCAGCTGGGTGCTGACCGGATATATTTTAGTGTTTGCGATCGGATCGCTGATGTACGGAAAGCTTGCCGACCTGTTTGCCATCCGCACGTTATTTACGGTTGGGATTTCACTTTTTGCAATTGGTTCTTTACTTGGATTTTTATCGCCAAACTTCCCTATGCTAATTGTGGCGAGGATCTTTCAGGCGATGGGTGGCGCGAGTATTCCTGCGCTCTCATTTATTATTCCGGCGAGGTTTATGCCTTCTAGCCGCGGTAAAGTTTTTGGATATGTCGCATCGACTGTGGCATTCGCTTCAGGAGTTGGGCCGATTGTCGGCGGATTGATCGGAGGTGTGCTGGACTGGCGCTTCCTATTCATCCTGTCCATGATGTCTGCGCTGTCTATTCCGCTTTTCAGAAAGTGGCTGCCTGCTGAGGAGAGACAACAGGGCAGTATTGATATCCCCGGGGCGATTTTAATTGCAATCACTGTGGCGAGCTTGCTATTTGTGATTACAACCTATACATTATGGCTTCTTGCTGTGACGGCTGTTGCCGGAGGATTATTCGTTTGGTGGACACTGAAGGCAAAGAATCCGTTTATTCAGCCTGCGATATTGAAAAATAAGCGCTATACAGTGACTGTCCTCACAAGCTTTTTCGGAACTTCCTGCCTGTTCGGCCTGATTTTTATCATCCCGATTATGCTGCGTGATTTAAATGCGCTATCGACAATTGGTATTGGGCTTGTACTTTTTCCTGGTGCAATTATTTCAGGATTTCTTGGCCAGTATGGCGGTCGTGTAATCGATCAGCGAGGCGGCGTGCCGGTTGTGATTACAGCTTTATTATTAATCGCTGGCGGCTGTCTGCTCATTTCAACATTTGCGGGCAGTCAGGCGTGGATTATTTCTATTTGTATGCTGGTTGCATACCTGGGCTTCCCGCTCGTACAGAGTTCAACTGCTGACATCCTTTCGTCAACACTAAGCCGTGAGGAAAACGGGGTTGGTATCGGCCTGTTCAACCTGCTGAACTTTATGGGCGGTGCATTTGCCAGTGCAATCTTTGGTGCCGTTCTTGAGATCCAGGGTGTGACGCTGAGGCTGAATCCACTCTCATCAAGTGGAGAAAATGTCATTTACAGTAATCTGTTTCTTGTGTTGACGCTACTTGCTACTGCAAGTGTGACATTCTTTATGATTTTTTATAAGAGAGCTTCTGCTAAAAGTGTAGAAATGGGTTAGACAATATTCAGGCGGTTCTCGGGGACGGAGGTCAGTGCGCCGCTTGTAGAATCATGACAAAAAAGGGCCAGTCAACTCCGTCCCGGCTGTGCCGCTATCAAAAAAAGCGTTTCCCACCATCAACCGGAGGGAAACGCTTTTTCTTATAGTTTCAAGTTTTTCAGGGCATCAGCAAGAGCTGTGTTAACCGGCTCTTCTTTGTCCTGTTTTTTCATATACTTCTTTACGTCCTGCTTACCAGCTTTGTTTTTCTGATTTTCTTTACGGCGCTTCTGAAAGGCATCCATTTTCTCACGGTAGCCGCAGACACAGCTGAATGTCTGAGCATCACCTTCACCACGCAGGTCCATTTTCTTTTTACATTTCGGACAGCGCGCATTGGTTTTCTTGGCAATGTTCTTACGGTGGCCGCATTCACGGTCCTGACAGACAAGCATTTTGCCATTCTTTCCGTTTACTTCAAGCATCAGCTTCCCGCAGTCAGGGCAGTGTGTACCTGTCATATTGTCGTGTTTGTATTGCGCTTTACTGTTTTTAATTGAGCGCACCACGTCTTTAGAGAACTGCGTCATTTCGCTCATAAATGCCTGCTGCTTCAGTTTGCCGTCAGCAATGGCTGAAAGCTTCTGCTCCCACTCAGCGGTCAGCGCAGGTGATCTTAACTCTTCCGGTACAAGATCAAGCAGCTGGCGTCCTTTTGATGTAAGGAAAATGTCATTGCCACGCTTTTCGATTAAAAAGCTGTTGAATAGCTTTTCAATAATATCAGCGCGGGTTGCAACTGTGCCGAGTCCGCCGGTTTCTCCAAGCTTTTCAACGAGCTCTTTCTTTTCACCCTGCATATACGCTTTCGGGTTTTCCATCGCTGACAGGAGTGTTCCTTCATTAAATCTTGCAGGCGGCTGGGTTTCCCCGGTTGTGATGCTGATATTCTGCACATTCAGGCGGCTGCCTTTTTCAACGTCCGGCAGTGCCGCATGCTGTTCCTCTTCACTTTGATCCAGCTCTTTAAAACCAAGCTTGATGGGAATAGTTCCTTTGGCAGTAAAGGTTTCCCCACTGATCTCAGCTGTTACGACTGTCTGCTCATATTCATAAGGAGGCATCAGTACAGCAAGGAAGCGCTCAGCAATCAGGCTGTAGATTTTCCATTCACGGTCATTAAGCTTCTCAGTCCGCAGTGTTTCCTCTGTCGGAATAATTGCATGGTGATCAGACACTTTAGCATCATTGATAAAACTGCCTGCTTTAATCGGCTTACGCAGCAGCTTTACAACGTGCGGTGCGTATGGCTGCACTTTCATCCCTTTCAGACGGTCAGCAAGCGTCTCCGTCATATCAGATGACAGAAAGCGTGAGTCTGTTCTCGGATATGTCACGAGCTTATGCTGTTCATATAATTTCTGCAAGATGGAAAGCGTTTCTTTTGCTGAAAAATGATAGCGTTTGTGCGCGTCACGCTGCAGCTCAGTCAGGTCGTATAAAGGTTTTGGATACGTCTTTTTCGGCGTCTTTTTCACATCTTTAATGACCAGTTCATGGCCTTTTGTCTTCTCTAAAAGGTTGTCCACTTTTTGCTGATCAAACGTTTGATTGGTTTTTCCGTCTGTCCATTTAAGCGTCAGTCCACCAGCTTTTGCCTGCAGTCCATAAAACTTTTTCGGCTTAAATTGCTTAATTTCTTCTTCACGTATTGCGATCATGGCAATCGTCGGCGTCTGAACACGGCCTGATGACAGCTGTGCGTTAAATTTCGTTGTCAGTGCACGCGTTGCGTTGATTCCTACAATCCAGTCAGCTTCAGCGCGGGCGACAGCTGAATGATAAAGCGGCACATAGCGGTCGCCGTCTTTTAAGTTATTGAAACCTTCCCGAATGGCTTTATCCGTTACTGATGAAATCCATAGACGTTTGACCGGTTTATTCACTCTTGCCTTCTCTAATATCCAGCGCGCAACAAGTTCCCCTTCACGCCCTGCATCAGTTGCAATGACGATCTCACCGACATCTTCGCGCGTCAGCTGGCTTTTAACTGACTGAAACTGTTTCCCGGTTTTCTTGATCACAACAAGCTTCATTTCATTTGGCAGGATTGGCAGATCTTCAAGTCGCCATGACTGATACTGATCTCCATAGTGATCCGGGTCTGCATGTGTCACTAAATGGCCAAGGGCCCATGTAACGATGTATTTGTCTCCTTCAAGATAACCGTTGCCTTTTTTATGACAGTTCAGCACGCGTGCAATATCGCGGCCAACTGACGGCTTTTCAGCCAGTACGACTGTTTTCTTCATTGTCAAATCCGTCCTTTTTTGAGTTGAATTCTGTTAGTGAGTATAACATATTTAAAGTGGTCTGATGGGTATTGGTGCAAGTTCAGCCCGGATCGCTACTGCGTGACCGAATGATTGCTACAAATTTCCGGGTGTATCACGACAATTCAAGGACAGATTGCTACAACTCCATCAAAAACACCAACAAACTGCCCTACCCGCGAGCCCTCACACCATTAAAAAATCCGGAAAGCACACTAGCGCTTTCCGGATTCAAATGAATTATTTGTTCCCATTCATCTTTTGCTTAACCTTCTCGACTTCCTTCGTTTGTGCAGTGAGTCTGATCAGGATATCTCCAGGATTAATGACTTCTTCCCACTCTTTTACGAATGGTTCAAAGTGGCCTGTTTTGTTCAATACACCAATCAGCAGGTCGTCCTCGTTAATTTCTTCTTTATATTTCTCATACGTATATTGTTCAGTGATCTGTGTTTTTCTAAATACGTGACCACTTTCGACGCGCCGATTCAGTTCCTGCAGCGTCGCTTTTTCATTAAACAGCACCCTTCCCCCAACGGTATGACGCAGTCCAGCTAAGTCAGCATCATGCGTTTTTTCCATTGAAACCTGGAACAAATGCTTGCGTCCGATTGACGGTGTAAATGTTGAACATACTAATGCGTTATATGAATCCAGTGAAGTCGCAGCGATGATTGACTCATATGGTGTCATATCCAGCTTGTATTCAGTCTGTTCAGATAAAAGTTCTCCGTGAAATGTCGGCACACCTCTTTGTCTTGCAGGTGCAAGGTTACGCCAGGTTGAATCAACAAGAATAACAGGCACCTTCATTTCGTGTAATGTGTGCGTCAGTCCTCTTGTAAAGGAGTTGCCTCCAACGACAATCACACCCGGCCCTTCATCATTTGCGAGCTTCAGCTTCTTCGCTACCCAGCCGATTGAGAAACCGTGGGCAACGACTGTTGAGAAGACAAGTGCAAATGTTAAAGCAGTCAGAAGCTCAGCATCCTCAAACCCTGTATCCAGCAGGACTGATGCGAAATAACCGGAAACTGTCAGTGCGACAATTCCACGCGGCGCAATCCAGCCGACAAGTGTCCGCTCCTGCCAGGAGAGGTCGGTCCCAATGGTCGACAGCCAAATGGATAGCGGTCTCACAATAATCAGCATCAAGACAACGTAGCCGATAATTCTCAAGTTAAAGATCTCAAGTAACGTTTCCACCTGAAGTGAAGCCGTCAGCATAATGAAAATCGTTGAGATCAGCAGGACTGAAATGTTTTCTTTGAAATGGCGCATATCACCGATAGAAGAGATATGCATATTTGCCATGGTCATTCCCATTGCTGTAACAGAAAGCAGTCCCGTTTCATGCATGACTTCATCTGCCACACTGAAACAGAACAGGACGACAGCAAATAATACAGGCGACTTCAGGAATTCAGGAATATATCCCTTTTCAAACATCCAGCCCATTCCACGTCCGAGTACCCAGCCGAGAACCGTCGCAAATCCAGCCGCTCCAAAGAATAATAGCAGATTGGCAAACGTCACTGATTCATCGACAAAGAACAGAATAATCTGAAATGCGAAAAGTGCGAGAAGGACGCCAAATGGATCAACAATAATGCCTTCCCATTTTAGAATCTTCGCAGGCCTTGGTTTAAGCTTGGCCTGTCTCAGCAACGGTAAAATCACAGTAGGTCCAGTTACAATGAACAATCCACCAATGACAAACGCCACCGGTAAAGACAACCCTGCTATGTAATGTGCTGTTAATGAACCGAGAATCCAGGCGATAAATGCCCCGAACGTAACGATTCGGAAAACAGGCTTCCCGAGATCACGAATCTCCCGGAAATCCAGCTGCAGACTTCCTTCAAATAAAATAATGGCAACAGCCATTGAAATAATCGGTCCGTACAAATCCCCAAATTCCTGTTCCGGGTTAATAAGCCCAAATACAGGGCCTACGATAATACCGGCAACCGACATCACAACAATTGCAGGCAAACGGATCCTCCATGAGAGCCATTGTGAAAGGATTCCTAAAAAGACGACAAGCATCGCCGTAAATAACAAAGAATCAAACAATTCCGTGACACCACCTTTAAATTCAAACTGATATGCCTAATACTTTAACAGTTATCGCAGTTGATAAGAAGAATTAAGTCTCTATCTGACTTCTTTTTGTATTTTCAATTTCACCGGATTGATAGATCGCAACAGATGGATATGTTCCGTTTAACGCCTTTTCCGTCATCGCAAGTGCCAGCTGGGAGGCTCTGATTCCCTTATAGGTTTTAAGAGGACCGACCATTGCCCAGCCCGCAAAAGTCATCGCCTTCTCAGCTGCTGACTCCTTCACACGGTATTCACTTGGATCCGTCAGTAAAATAGAAGGTCGAAAAATATGCAGCGAGGGGAAATTAAGCTTTTGAAGCTGCCGTTCATACTTTCCGTAATGCCGGTTGAGCTTAAGGACTGAACGGGCATCTGCACCCATAGAAGATAACACAAGGTATTGTGCAGCATTACTCTTTTTAACTGCAGCAGCAAGCTTAAGCGGATCAAACCACCGGTCATGTCCAGTCGGCTGAATACAGCAGAATACGTCATCGACCACACCGAAATGAGCCGCTTCTATATATCTGAAATCAATAATCCGTTCTGACATTTTCTCATGACTGTACGGCGTTTTACTTTCAGACAGAACGATCACTTCATCATAAACACGGCGTGAACATAGTTCTTTAATCAGCTCATAGCCTGTTGCTGTTTGTGAGCCGATAACCGTTGCGGTTCTTGACCTCATCCTGTTCACCGCCTTTATCATTATATCGACAACTATCTCGATTTCTAAACAATTCAGGCGGTATGGATGTGCTTTAAGAATCTAAAAAAAGCTATGTGTCAAGCGTACAACACATAGCTTTCCCAATGATTCATATTATTGATCCAACAGCTTCACGCTTACTTTCACATCAAGCTCCTGTTCTCCACCGCGGTATACCCCCTGCAGCGGGCTGACGTCAGCATAATCACGGCCGACCCCAATTCTGATATGATTTTCAAGTGCTTCTACATTGTTTGTCGGATCAAGACCAACCCAACCGATCCCCGGCACCATGACTTCGACCCACGCGTGAGTGGCTGCATCCCCAACAAGCGCTGAGTCTTCGCCTACATAAAGGTAACCACTGATATATCTGGCTGGGATGTTATGTGCTCTCAGTAACCCGATCATCACATGCGCATAATCCTGGCATACGCCTTGGCACCCTTCAATCGATTCAGTTGCTTTTGTGTTCACATTAGTTGCTTCAGGATCATACGTGAACAGATCATATACGTATTTCATCAGATCAAGTGAAAATCTCACAGGGTTCTCAGTATTGCCAATTTCATTAATCACTTTGTTTATCTGATCCTGCGTGACAAATGTATACATGGTCTGATTTAAAAAAGGGAGATACTGCTGTCTGAAAATTTTAGAACGGAAAATAGATTGCATCTCAGGTGAGTAATCGATCCGCTCGATAAATGGACTTCGCTGGATACTGATTGTTGATACCGTCTTCACTTCAAGTGCCTGGTGCATTTCAGCAATAAAGAAAGACTCAACGTTATTGCCCCAGATATCCTGGTACTCTTTTGTTAAAGCAGCCGGCGTCAGTTCTGTACGGTATGCAAGCAGCCGCTGACATTCGTCTGTTCTCGGCTTCAGTCTGATCTCATTCATACTCTGATCTACTGTTGTTGAATAGTTAAATGAATTGATATGTGTAATTTCGTATTTCATCGGTCGTCCGCTCCCTCGTGTTGTGAGTTTCTCCTCTTGAGTCTTACCCTTTCAAGAAGATTTAGACGGTTCGACGAGATAATAAGTCTCAGAAAAAATGCGCCCGATGTCATTACACTTGTTCTGGAAATCATCCAGAAAAGCACTGATGCCCTCTTCTTTTAAAGATCTGATCTTCTGCTCGTCAAACTCGTCAATGATCAAATCCAGTGCCGCATACATCCTCCATGAATAGTGCGAAACGCGTCCGCCCTCAAGAGAAATAACCGACTCTCTGATATGGTCTATGCAATATTGAATCGCCCGCGGGAATGAAAAATCTGAAATAAGGAAAGTTAAAACATCTCTTTCATTCATTCTAGGCGGATACTTTTTTAAATATTCCTCATATCCATTTACCAGCTGAAGAGCAGAGCGCCAGTAATAATAATTGGTCCCATCTGCTTTTTGTCTGTCAGCTGTGGACTGATCATTTAAGATATTTAAAATTCTTGCTGTTTTCTCGGCCCGTTCAAGCCATTTAGCAACATTGAAAAATCTGTATGGAACACCGCGCGTCATCATGGAATCCACAATTCCGTGTGACGTCAGCGCCGCGATTTTTACTTTGTTTAAAAAGTGCTGGATATCTCTTAATGACCCTTCTGAGATTTTAATTTCAGTCATTTCAAGGTAAAGGTTATTCCAGACTTCAAATAAATCGTTCGGGATAATGTCACGGGTCGTTCTTGCATTTTCCCTTGCAAATTTAATACAGCTTAAGATCGAGTTCGGATTCGCTTCCGAAAAAGCCAGATAATCGATCATATGACTGGTACTCATTTTAGGATACAGGCGATTGAAATCCGCTACAGAACCGCAGATTTCAAGAACTGTTTCCCAGTCATGACGTGCCATCGTCTCTTCAGAAGAAGCTTCAAGCATCTGAATAAGCTGTACACCAAGCACACGTGCATTATTTTCTGCACGTTCGATATTCCGTGACATCCAGTAAAGTGAATCAGCTACTCTGCTCAGCATGATTGCTTTCGCCTCCTTTTAACACCCAGGTGTCTTTTCCGCCGCCACCCTGTGATGAATTTACGACAAGTGAGCCTTCCTTCAGCGCAACCCTTGATAGTCCGCCTGGCAGCACATGCGTTTTCTTTCCTCTCATCACGAATACACGCAGATCCACGTGACATGGATAAAAGCGTCCATCCTGGAAGGCAGGCGCCCTTGAAAGCTGAATGGTTGGCTGCGCAATATACTGATGCGGTTCTTCTTCAATCTTCTTTTTGAAACGGTCAATCTCTTCATTTGTAGCATGAGGACCGATCAGCATATCGTAACCGCCGGAAGCCCCTACATTTTTCACAACAAGCTGATCAAGATTTTCAAGCGCCCACTTACGCTGCTCGACGTTCCTCATAAAATACGTATCTACATTTGGAATGATCGGATCTTCATTTAAATAGTAGCGGATCATCTCAGGGACAAACGCATACATTGCCTTATCATCTGCTACACCGTTTCCGACACCATTTAATATCGATACATTTCCTTTTTTATACGCGCTCATTAAACCGGGTACACCAAGCGCTGAATCTTTATTAAATACCTGAGGATCCAGGAATTCATCATCTATACGGCGATAAATAATATCAACACGCTGCATGCCGCGGATCGTTTTGACGTATACAATATTGTCTCTGACATAAAGGTCACGCCCCTCAACAAGCTCAATCCCCATCTGCTGCGCGAGAAATACGTGGTCGTAATAAGCTGAATTATACATACCAGGAGTTAAAAGCACCGCTCTCGGCTCGTGGAGACAATTGATCGGGCAATGATCAAGTACAGCATCATGCATATGAGAAAGCTGATGTTCGAGTGAATGAATGCTGTGACGGTTAAAGAATTCAGGATATACCTGACGCATCACATAACGGTTCTGATAGACGTAAGACATACCTGAAGGGTTTCTCAGGTTATCTTCAAGCACACGATATGTACCTTCCTGATCGCGAATTAAATCGATACCTGCCAGAAAAATGTGATTTTTGAGCGGTACATCGATGCCTGTTACCTGTTTTTTCAGATAATGGGGGTTTTGCTCGACAAACTCTCTTGGAATCACGCCAGCTTTTACAATCTCTGCATCGTGGTATACATCATCAAGAAAACGATTGAGCGCTTCAACACGCTGCCTCATTCCTTTCTCTATCATCGTCCAGGTTTCAGGCGGCATGATAATCGGAATAAAGTCAAATGGCATCGTGCGCTCTGTACCTATGTTATCGTTGTATACCGTAAATGTGATCCCCTGTCTTAAAAAGCTGAGCTGGGCTGTTTCATGCTTTTCCTTCAGTTCGGCTTCACTGAACTGGTCCATGACTTTGTGAAAATCCTGATAGTGCGGCCTGACTGAGCCGTCTTTTTCAAGCATTTCATCAAAATTTCTTTCAGACTGATACGGCTTGAACATTTACCTGTCCCCCTTTAAGATATCTTTCTAAAGCCGGCGGTTAATTGCAGCGAGAGGGGGACGCTTTCCGCGGCAGCGCGGTGAGCCTGCAGGCTTCGCCTAGGCCTCACACGTCCCTTCCTGCGAGCCGCCCCCTTACGCTGCAATCAACAGCACTTGGTTAGCTTTTAAAAGTTTTATCGATAAATCATAAAAAACAATCATTAGTACTACATCACTCTTTCAACAAATGAGAACAAAATTCCTCTAAATTTTCTGAAAATACTTTATTCTTTACCCTTCTTCTGTTTATCATAAGCGTATCAGATTAAGTTTTGTCGAGATAAAAGTAAATTTGTTAGAATGGAAAAATGGAGGGATACTGATGACACAAAGTGAGATTCAGAACAGAATTGCTGAATTAAAAATGGACTATATCAGAGCACAGGATGATCTTGAGAAGCTCGAATCAGTCGGACGTGACGGGGCGTCAGCTCAAAAACGACTTACGCTGATTGAGGAAGAGCTTTCTGAGCTGAGAAGACTTGAAGAATAAGCAGCGACAGCCGGTTGCCGGATGAGGCAATCGGCTATTTGTTTCCTCAAAAACAGGTTTCGTATATAATTTGACTATACATGTACAAGGAAAGCAGGTTGATCTATGACTCTTCCACTAGAGGAGCCGGTACTCGTTTTTGGACTGGCTGTCATTATTTTTCTTATCTCACCATTTCTGATGAGTAAGCTCCGGATCCCTGGGATTATCGGACCAATTATTGCCGGGGTGGTTATCGGGCCTAACGGACTTGGTCTGTTAGAGCGCGGAGAGACAATCCAGCTCTTAGGTACAGTCGGCCTTTTATTCATTATTTTCATTGCAGGACTTGAGCTTGATATTGATGGATTTAAAAAGTACCGGTCAAGAAGTATTTTATTCGGTCTGCTTTCATTTTTCATTCCTTTATTATTCGGTACAGCATTAGCCTATTATCTGGGCTTTTCATTCAGTGCAGCCATTTTACTCGGCTCAATCGTGGGCTCACATACATTGCTTGCCTATCCGATTGCTTCAAGACTTGGCATTGCAAAAAATAAAGCCGTAACCACAGCGATTGGCGGAACGCTTTTAACGGATACATTCGCCATGCTTGTTCTTGCTGCAGTCGTTGGTCTTGCAGGTGGAGACACAAGTGCAGAATTCTGGTTCCGCCTGATTATTTCCACGATTATTTTTGGTCTCGTCGTACTTGTAGGTGCACCATTTACAGCTAAATGGTTTTTCAGAAACTCAAACAATGATGGACAGATGGAGTTTAACTTCGTTTTAACTGTCATGTTTGTAGCCGGGGCACTTGCACTCCTTGCAGGACTTGAACCAATTATCGGTGCTTTCCTGGCAGGCCTTGCGTTAAATCGCTATATTTACGACCACGGAACACTAATGAACAGAATCCGTTTCACCGGGAATGCACTCTTCATCCCGTTTTTCCTGCTGTCTGTCGGTATGCTCATGGATTTATCTGTGCTGTTTTCAAGTCTGGATGCATGGATCATGCTCGGTGTCGTGCTCGGGTCAGTGCTGATAGGTAAATCGATTGCGAGTATGGTAACCAGTAAAATCTATCATTATAACCGGCTGGAAAACCTGGTTATGATTGGACTCACCACGCCACAGGCTGCTGCGACACTTGCTGCGACGCTTGTCGGCTTTGAAATCGGACTGCTGAATGTGGCAACAGTCAACGCAGTGATTGTCATGATTCTGCTTACCTGTATAACAGGTCCCTATCTGACTGAAAAGTTTGGACGAAAGCTTGCAGAAAGTGAAACACTTGAAGCGCCTCAGCTGAACGATGAGCGTCCGGAAAGAATTCTTATTCCTGTTGCCAATCCAAAAACCACGGAGACTTTACTCGACCTAAGCTTCGTAGTCAGACGTGCCAAAGCTTCAGAAGAACCGATTTACCCGCTAAGCGTTGTACAGCGGGACGTGAAATCTGTAAAGAATGCCGTCGCAAGCGCTGAGAAAATGCTGACACAGGCAATTGCCCATGCAGCAAGCGCTGAAATCCCGGCGAGGTCACTGATCAAAGTTGACCGGAACCCGGGACGTGGAATTGAACGGGCTGTAGCTGAAGAGCGGATTACAACCATTATTGCCGGGTGGAATGGGCAAAAGTCCACGAAGACCAAGCTCTTTGGCAGTGTGATTGATAACTTTCTGGATCATACAAATGAACGGGCAATGATTGTAAAGCTAGGACATCCGCTGAACACGACTGACCGGATTATGTTGTTAGTCCCGAGCGGCTCAGATCATAAACCCGGTTTTGCTGATGCCTTGAGAATTGTCAAAGGGATGGCAGCACAATTAAACACACTATTAGAGGTCCTGGTCATCCGTGATCAGACTGAAACTTACGAAAAAATACTCAGTGATATTAAACCAAATGTTACGACTGTCATTCACAGGCTCGCTTCCTGGCAGGAACTATACAAGCAGCCTGTTGAATCGTTACGCAAAAATGATTTAGTCATTGTGATGAGTGCCAGAAAAGGAACCATCGCGTGGCACCCGCAGCTTGATCAGCTCCCAAGCCGACTGGCCGTTGCCAATCCTGAAAGCTTTATTATCTTCTATCCGACAGAAACCGGCGAAACCGATGTCCGCGGAGCCCGTGGGACAGAAGTGCCAAAAGAAGTGTTATTCAGACGTGATTATGATTAACTAAAAAACACCCTTGGCCGCAGTTCGGCTAAGGGTGTTTTCGTTAACTGTGTACTTCTGCCTGACGCAATTTTGGTGCAGGCGTTTTTTGAAATAAACTTCTCCGGTCTCTCCAGACAAAGAAGAGCGATAGCAGAAATGCAAGTCCGTCTGCAATCGGGAAAGCAAGCCAGACACCGGTTAATCCAAGGAAGGTTGGCAGAATTAACACAAGCGGAATCAAAAAGATCAGCTGCCTTGCCATTGACAGGATAAAAGAAATCTTCGCCTTTCCAAGCGCCTGATACAAGCCCCCTGTGACCATCTGGAACCCGATAATCGGTACGATCAGGAAGATAAAGCGCATCGCCTCTTCCCCACCAGCAATTACTTGGGGATCTGTTGAGAAGACAGACATCATCGCCCCAGGGAACAGCATGGTTACCGCCCATACAAATATCGCCATGACAGTCGAGATTCCTATACCAAGCTTCAATGTTTCACTGACTCTGTGATGCAGCTTAGCTCCGTAATTATAGCCAATGATCGGCTGCATACCCTGGACAATCCCAAACATCGGAAGGATCGCAAACATCATAATGCGGTTAATAATCCCGAAGATCGCAACAGCAGACTCCCCACCGTAGATGACGAGCATCCAGTTCACTGCAATAAACATCAGACTTCCTGCAGTCTGCCGTACAAATGTAGCAGAACCGATCTGCGTGATTTCACGCACGACACGCCAGTCCGGTAAAAGACCGATCCATTTGAGTTCAAGTGAGCTTTTACCTGCACGGAAGTACAGATAAATCCAGATCGCTCCGACCGCCTGTGAGATTACTGTCGCAATCGCCGCTCCAGCCATACCCATATCCAGTGCAAAGATAAAGATCGGATCAAGTATGATATTTAATCCTGCAGAAATCACCATCGTCAGCATCGCCATCTTCGCATTTCCTTCAGAACGCACCACATTATTCATCGACATCGCAAACGCCTGGAAGATTGCTCCATACAAAATAATCGACAGGTACTCTGCTGCATAAGGAAGGATCTCTTCAGTCGCACCGAATGCCACCAGAATCGGTTCTAAAAATACGAGCGCCGCAACAACCATCAGAACACTCAGGAACCCGACAAGCCAAATCACATTTCCGAAAATCTTATTCGCTTCATCCAGCCTGTTCTCACCTAGGCGCCTTGAAATGATAGACGCACCACCAATTCCGATTGCTGCTGCAAATGCTGTAATAATCAGCTGCAGCGGAAAAGCAATTGAAAGTGCAGCAACCCCGACTGTTCCGACGCCTCTTGCAATGAAGAACGTATCCGCAATATTATAAAACGCCATCACGAACATTCCGATAAATGCCGGAACAGAAAATCGCACCATCAGTGATGGGATTTTTTCAGTTCCGAGCCTTTCACTCTGCTGCTTCATTCGATGTCACCTCTTCCCTTCCCTCGACTTCGCGTACTGCATTTCCGGCCATCCGCTTCAGCAGTTCTATCGCAAGCTTCTGTTCTTCTTCTGTAAAGCCTGATGTTAATGTTTCAGTCCAGTAGGTCATTTCCTTTTTCACAAATGATTCTATATCCTTTGCTTTTTCAGTCAGATAAATATAATTCGATCTTCTATCTGATTCATGTGGCATTCTTTTCACATAGCCCTCCGTCTCAAGCTTACGGACAGCACGCGCCACAGTTGCTTTATCAATATTTAACTCATTCGCCATATACTCCTGTGTCAAACCATCCTGTTCAAAAAGCATCATTAAAAATTTAATTTGCCCCTGCCCGATTCCATATTCAGCAAAGGTCTTACTTAAAAATATATAACTGTACCGGTGCACCGTTGACAGCCAGCGCCCGGCAGTATGTGCGTGTTTCATCAATATCATCCCATTTCTATTACACTGCTGATTAGTATAAACCCATTTAGTTGCATGCGCAACTTTACAGCTTCCGAAGGTTTTTATGGTGGCGGGAATAGGTTACATCCATTATGATGTAGGAAGACTTTGATTTTGGAGGACGAACATGAGTGTACTAACTGTAAGTAAGCTGTCCCATTCATTTGGAGACCGCACGCTTTTTAAAGACGTTTCTTTCCGGTTATTAGCCGGTGAACATATTGGACTTGTCGGTGCAAATGGCGTTGGTAAATCAACGCTGATGAATATATTAACGGGAGAGCTTATTCACGACGAAGGAAAAGTGGAATGGCTGCCCGGTACGCATTACGGATACCTGGATCAGCATACACAGCTGACGCCTGGCCGTACGATGCGCGAAACACTTGGGGATGCCTATCTTCCTCTATTTAAAAAGGAAGAAGAATTGAATGAAATCACAGGTAAAATGGCAGATGCCACACCTGAAGAGCTCGAAACACTTTTGGAGGAAATGTCTGAGATCCAGGATGCGCTGGATGCAGGTGACTTCTATACGCTTGATATTAAAATCGAGGAAGTCGCACGTGGACTTGGTCTCGATGCAATCGGCCTTGACCGTGACGTATCTGCACTGAGCGGTGGTCAGCGTACAAAGGTGCTATTGGCAAAGCTTTTACTTGAAAAGCCAAAAGTATTACTGCTGGATGAGCCGACCAACTACCTTGACGTTGAGCATATCCGCTGGCTGTCTATGTATCTGAAGGATTATCCTCATGCATTTTTGCTAATCTCTCATGATACGAACTTCATGAACGATACAGTTGATATTATCCTGCACCTTGAGTTTGCCCGTATGAATCGTTATACAGCAAGCTATGATAAATTTATTGAGCTTGCTGAGCTTCACAAAAATCAGCACCTGCAGGCGTATGAAAAGCAGAAGGAATTCATTAAAAAGCAGGAAGATTTTATTGCAAAAAATAAAGCGCGTTATTCAACAACCGGCCGAGCAAAAAGCCGTCAGAAACAGCTTGACCGGATCGAGCGGATCGACCGTCCTGAAACAGCTGCAAAGCCAACATTTGAATTCAAGGAATCCCGCGGCAGCAGCCGTTATGTAATAGAAGCTGAAAACCTTGAAATCGGTTATGATGAGCCGCTTCTGCCGAAGATGACGCTTGATATTGAGCGCGGTGAAAAAATCGCGGTTGTCGGCTGCAACGGTGTCGGTAAGTCAACGCTTTTGAAAACAATTATGGGTAAGCTTGATCCGATTGGCGGAAAAGTCATTCATGGTGATTTTCTGTATCCATCATATTTCGAACAGGAAATGAAGCCAAAAGCGATCACGCCGATCGAGGATGTATGGAGCGAGTTCCCTGGCATGGATCAGAACCAGGTGCGGTCTGCACTGGCGAGATGCGGATTGAAAAATGAACATATTACCCGACAGATGAACCAGCTGTCTGGAGGCGAACAGGCGAAGGTCCGCCTGTGTAAGTTGATGATGCATGAGAGTAACTGGCTGCTGTTTGATGAGCCGACGAATCATTTGGATGTGACGGCGAAGGAAGAGCTGAAGCGTGCGTTGAAGGCGTATAATGGGACGATTGTGCTTGTGTGCCACGAGCCTGATTTTTATGAGGATTGGGCGACGCGCACTTGGAATGTTGAGGAGTGGAGCGAGAAGGTTAACGCTTAGGGGTTTTAATCAAAATCGCTGAGCCTTTCCGTGGGGGACTGCGCTTTCCTGCCCCCGGGCGGTGAGCCCCTGAATGCTTCGCATCCAAGGTCTCACCTGTCCCTTCCTGGGGCGGGAGTCTCCGTCCCCCACTCCAAGGCTCAGCTGGATGGGCTGCCTTAACCTTCTTTTTCTTTTGATTTAGAGCGTAAAAACAAGATTGTACTGGAAGATTATATTTGTTTCACACACCAAAATAAGCAGTGCCCGCGGGCGCTGCTTATTTTTTGTTTCCTAATTCTTTTACTGTAGACGTGCAGCTTTCCATCGCTTCTAAGATTGCGCCTCTGAAGCGGTGTTTTTCGAGTGCTTCTGTTGCGGCAATGGTCGCGCCGCCGGGTGAGGTCACCTGGTCTTTCAATTCGCCGGGGTGCTTGCCGGTATCAAGGACCATTTTCGCTGCGCCGAGTACTGCCTGGGCTGCGAGTCTGTAAGCCTGATCACGCTTGAGCCCCTGACGGACGCCGCCATCTGCCATGGCTTCAATCATCATGTAGACATAGGCCGGCGATGAGCCGCTGATTGCCGGGATGCTATCCATCAGATCTTCTGAAATTACTTCTGTTTTACCGAATGAATGGAACAGTTTGAGCACTGCCTCAAGTTCTTCTTCTGTAACTTCATCATTGACGCTGATCGCCGACATGCCTTCTCCTGCAAGTGAGGGTGTGTTCGGCATCGTTCTGATGACCTTCAGTGTTTTGCCGGCAAATGCAGAGATATCAGCAGTCGTAAGCCCTGCTGCGATTGTGATGATCACTGTATCTGCTGACAAATGAGATTGGATTTCTTCAAGGATCTGCCTGTGAAGTCCCGGAGCAATGCCCAGAAATAACAGATCTGCTTCCTCAGCTACTTTCGCGTTGTCACCTGTTACTTCAATGCCAAATTGATCTGATACTTTCACTCTTGTTTCTTTGGTTGTTGCGCTTGCGATAATCGATGAGGGTTTGACTGTTTTGGAGCGGATCATGCCGCCGATCATTGCCTGTGCCATTTTCCCGCATCCTATAAATCCGATTTGTGTCATGTGATCCTCCTACTTCTTTGCTCTTGAGCTGATATATAAAATGCCTGCCGTAATGACTGCAATTGTGACGACTGTTAAGATCAGCGATGTGCTGAATAACGGGAATCCTTCCATTGTCCATCTCCCTTTCATGCCGGTTTTGTTTACTATCTCATATTTTCCCTGAAAGCTCTATCTAAAACGCTGTCATGTTTCTTAAGGGCATGAAGAGGGTGTCTTGATGCACACATTATGGCGGATATAAACACCATTTGAGTGAATCGATACAAGTTCAGCGGTGAAAGGTGCAAATCCCCGGGTATATCGCGACATCCTGACGGTGAATTGGTGCAACTCCGGTAAAAATCAAACCATCCACCGCCTGTAATATAAAATTTACAATTAAATTCAGACGAACACATTGCGCATATAAGCATATGCCTATATACTAATCAGCGGATGAACTAAATGGAGGTGTGAGCCATGCTCGCAAAGGAAGCCATTTCAATTGAAAAAGCTTCAGCCGCTTTAAAGCTGATGGGTGATAAAACGCGCTTGACGATGCTGCGTATTCTTGCAGATCATGACTGCTGTGTATGTGAATTCGTCGAAATCTTTCAGATGAGTCAGCCGTCAGTCAGCCAGCATGTCCGGAAAATGAAGGACATCGGGATGATCAAGGAGCAGCGTAAAGGACAGTGGATTGTGTATTCGCTGAATGAATCCTTTGAAGGCTATGACATGATTCACAGCATTTTAGAACAGCTGCCTGCGCAGGATCATCATCTTAAACAGCTGATCGAGCAGGGAAAGCGAGTTTCCTGTAACTAAACTTAAAGGAGTTTCGTCATGGATGTATTTTTAGCTATACTGATTTTTCTTATTACGTTAACACTTGTCATCTGGCAGCCTAAAGGACTTGGCATCGGCTACTCTGCAATGGGTGGTGCAGTGATCGCACTGATTTTAGGCGTCGTCTCCATGCAGGATGTCGCTGATGTAACAGCGATCGTCTGGAACGCCACGCTGACATTTGTCGCACTCATCATTATTTCATTAATTTTAGATGAGATTGGTTTTTTTGAATGGTCCGCACTGCATATGGCGCGTTTTGCAAAAGGCAGCGGGATCAGAATGTTTATTTACGTCACACTACTTGGCGCACTCGTTGCAGCATTTTTCGCAAATGACGGTGCCGCACTGATTCTGACGCCAATCGTACTTGCAATGGTCCGAAACCTGAACTTTAAAGAAGCGATGATTTTACCATTTATTATGGCCAGCGGATTTATTGCTGATACAGCCTCCCTTCCGCTGATCGTCAGTAATCTGGTCAACATTGTTTCTGCTGACGTCTTTGGCATTGGGTTCGCTGAGTACGCAAGCCGGATGATCATTCCAAATTTCTTCAGTATCGGGGCGAGTATTCTCGTGCTCTGGCTGTTTTTCCGTAAAAGTATTCCGGAAAATTATGATTTATCACAGCTGCGAAAGCCAAGTGAAGCACTGAAGGACCCGAAAATGTTCCGCCTGTCATGGGGCGTGCTGGCAATTCTGCTCGTTGGCTACTTCACAAGTGAATTCGCTGAAATTCCGGTATCGATTGTTGCCGGTACCATCGCCATCCTCTTCCTGCTGATTGCAAGAAGAAGCCCGGCTGTCAATACGACCACTGTTGTAAAAGATGCGCCATGGGCCATTGTGTTTTTCTCAATCGGTATGTACGTTGTTGTTTACGGACTGCGAAATGTCGGCTTAACCAGCCTGCTTGCAGATGTACTCGATGCAACAGCTGATCATGGACTGCTTGCTGCAACGATGGGAATGGGATTCATTGCTGCCTTCCTGTCTTCCATTATGAATAACATGCCAACTGTCATGATCGATGCACTGGCGATCCAGGAAACTTCAACAACCGGCGCTGTGCGTGAAGCACTGATTTATGCAAATGTCATCGGATCTGACCTCGGACCGAAAATTACACCAATCGGCTCGCTTGCAACTCTATTATGGCTGCATGTGCTGAGTAAAAAAGGTTTTAACATCAGCTGGGGATACTACTTTAAAGTAGGGATCATCCTGACAATCCCGACGCTGTTTATCACACTGTTCGGATTGTATCTGTGGCTGCTGATTATTTTGTAATCACATATTATGAAATTTTATTAAATCATCACTAGGTATTGAGTAAATCTCAGCTGCCTCTCGTAGTGGAGGACGGAGACTCCCGCCCCAGGAAGGGACAGGTGAGACCGAGCATGGCGAAGCCTGCGGGCTCAGCGCCCGGGGGCAGGAAAGCGCAGTCCTCCACGGAGAGTGGCAGCGGTTTTAAAGAACAATACAAAATTCCAAGGAGTGTTTCTCATGTCTAAAAAAACATTATATTTCCTATGTACAGGTAACTCTTGCAGAAGTCAGATGGCTGAAGGCTGGGGGAAGAAATATTTAAGCAATGAGTGGAATGTCCTGAGCGCAGGACTTGAAGCGCACGGACTCAACCCAAATGCGGTGAAGGCGATGAACGAAGCGGGCATTGATATTTCAAACCAGACTTCAGATACAATTGATCCCGAGATTCTGAATAACGCTGATCTTGTGGTTACACTATGTGGACATGCCGCAGATCACTGCCCTGTCACACCACCACATGTAAAACGTGAACACTGGGGCTTTGATGATCCCGCTAAAGCGGAAGGAACTGAAGAAGAAAAATGGGCGTTCTTCCAGCGCGTGCGTGATGAGATCGGCTCAAGAATGAAAGAATTTGCTGAAACAGGAAAATAAGCTGACGAATCATACCAGAAAAACAGCATCATACTTGCGTTTATCTTCCTTTTCACACATCATAAATATATAAGCTTATGTGAGAAAGGAAGACAAACATGATTATTACAGATGAAGCAAAAGAAGCTTTCAAAACGCTGTTTCACCAATATGAATCTGAAAACATCCGCGTTTATTTCGCCGGTCAGGGAGAAGGCAGTCCTGAAATTGGGTTATCTTTCGATGTACCGGAGGAAAATGATGTGATGCAGACGATTAATGGTATTAAAGTAGCGATTGATCCGCAGATTTTATTCGTCGCAGAAGAATTGACGCTTGATGTTCAGGATACACCTGAAGGCCGGGGAATTGTGATGACCGGCGGACCTGAGCAGATTATGTAAAATGACTGCATCCGGAACATTACTGTTCCGGATGTTTTTTATTAACAGCAGTTTTTCTCCTTCACTTCCACAATCTTCACTTTACAGCAGTTTTCTTTCTTAGCCGGCTTTACAATTGAAAGCAGTTTTTTCAACATCTTCTGTCACCTCCTTTAAATAAAGTAAAAAATAAATCCTGATATTGAAGCCATGGTTAGAACTGATAGTACAAACACAGCAACCAGCTGGATACTGAAAACAGATTTTAACAGTACTATTTCAGGCAGACTCGCTCCTGCTGAACTGATCAGCAATGCCATAATCGGACCAAGTGCCATCCCTTTTAACAGCAAAACCTGAGAAATCGGAATCATACTTGATAACCTGATGTATAATGGGATGCCGAGAAGTGCCGCAAGCGGCATCAGCCACCATGCCTGATGCCCAAAGTTTTCAGCAATGAATGAGGCAGGTACAAGCCCGTGGATACCTGCGCCAATTGCAGCACCTATTATTAAAAACGGGAATACTGATTTCATCATCTGTGCAGTTTCCTGAAAAGCCCGCTTTACTTCCCACTTTTTGTGCGTTGATTGATATCCTTCCACCATTACCGGCTTTACGTATTTTTCAAAACCGAACCTTTCCAGTGTGAAACCTAACACGAGAGAAAAGACAGCTGTAATAATCGTATAAATAGCTGTTGTCTGCCACCCCAGTATCACACCCATAACAGTGAGAATTGTCGGGTCTAGGAGTGGTGAAGCAAATAAAAATACCATGGTTAATCCGAAAGGCACTTTATTTCGCAGCATATTCACCACTACCGGAATCGTCGAGCAGGAACAAAATGGCGTGATAAATGCGAATACAATTGCAAACAATCCTGCTTTCCATTTTGAGCGCGTTCTCAGATAATGCTCCACTTTTTTATACGGGATCACTGACTGCAGTAAAGATAAAACGAATGAAATGATAACAAACAACAGTGTAAGTTCGAGTGCAATCCATAAAAATGAAGTTAACAATTATCCCACCCCTTATATCAATTATTTTTGATTTATTAATCAATTTTTTTTGATGTATTATATAAACTCCGGGCATTCATTTTCCCGGTAGAATCAATCAGCAGCTGTCATTATTCCTGAACAGACAACATAATGCAGGCGATAACACTTCATTAATGCCTTCATCTCTAATGGAATAATAATTCCACGTCCCTTTTTTCTCCACCTGTAAAAAGCCTGCATCAAGCAACTGTTTTAAATGATAGGATAATTTAGACTGCGGCATATCAATATGTTCTGCCAGATCACATACACACAGTGATTGGTGCTGCTG
Source organism: Jeotgalibacillus sp. 10bf12 (assembly GCF_055597105.1). NCBI lineage: Bacteria > Bacillati > Bacillota > Bacilli > Caryophanales > Caryophanaceae > Jeotgalibacillus > Jeotgalibacillus sp. 10bf12. The sequence continues at coordinate 302,688 of NZ_CP200276.1, forward strand.
AATCAGGTGTAAAATCTCCAGTCTTTTCTGGTCAGCAAGCGCTTTAAATTTCTTTTCGTATTTTACAAATGTTTCTTCATTTGGCTCAATCATTTGTGATGACATTTCAGGTCCTCCTTAAATCAATTTTATTTGATATAACAATCATATTCCTGCAACAACACAATGTCAATCACTAAATCAAATTAATTTGATTTAGTGATTGACATAGATTGGTGTATATTAAAAAGTTTCGGGTATACAACTATTATCTTAATTCAGGAGGTTTTTTAATGTCGCATCGAATTGAAGTTGAAAAAGGTGTATCTTTATTTGTAGAGGATATCGGTGAAGGTCAACCGGTTATTTTTATTCATGGGTGGCCGGTCAATCACCGCATGTTTGAATATCAAATTAATGAAATCGTTAACCTGGGCTATCGTTTTATCGGAATTGACCTTAGAGGATATGGCCAATCTGACAAGCCCTGGAGCGGTTATAACTATGACCGGAAAGCGGATGACATAAAAGCAGTGATTGACCATTTGGGATTAGAGAATGCAGTGTTGGCAGGTTTTTCAATGGGCGGACCGATTGCGCTCAGATATATGGCGCGTCACCAGCAGCATGCCGTTTCCAAGCTGATGCTGCTTGCTCCTGCTGCACCACGTTTTACAAAAACAGATGATTTCCCTTATGGCATTGAAGCCAAAGAAATCGACGGGATGATTGAGAGCATTCAAAAAGACCGTCCGGCTTTCTTAGAGGAATTCGGTGATATGTTCTTCCACCAGGAGCCGTCAGAAGCTTTCAGGCACTGGTTTGGTACACTCGGTCTTCAGGCATCTGCACATGGGACCATTCATTCCGCCGAAGCCCTCAGAGATGAAGATGGACGCGGCGACCTTGAGCACGTGACAGTTCCTGTTCTGCTGCTTCATGGTACAAACGATGAGATTTGCCCAATCGATTTTTCTGAGTATCTGCAGTCTCACCTGCAAAACGCAGAGCTTGTTAAATTCGAAGAAAGCGGTCACGGCCTTGTTTTCGAAGAAACTGAAAAGCTGAACGCAGAGATTCTACAGTTTTTGCGTAATTGATCAATAAAAAAAGCCCTGTTTTACAGGGCTTTTCAAATGCAATGTTTTAAGCTTCCACAACCGAATACTCGCGCTCAAGCTTCTTCTTCAAAAACTTCGCAAGCTCAAGCATTCCGAAAGTACCGTACGCTGCTTCAGCATCCGCATTATAATTCGTATTTGTGTTAATGTCATACACATAAATTTCGCCGTCAGCATCTTTAATGAATTCAATTCCTGCTACTGCAATATCATTTTTTGCGAGGAAATACTCAAGCTGTGTGATCAATAGCGGCTCATTAAAATCTTTTACCACCTGGAATTTCGGCTTCTCTTCCACTTCTTCACCAACCGGGCAGAATAGATCATCAATCTGACACGCATCTGCCGGGCATAATTCAAATCCTTCAGAAGTATCCACACGGACTGCATACACAAATTTCCCGCCTACAAATTCACAGCGCGTGATATAAGATTCAGGTGATTCAATGTATTCCTGGATCAATGTAATTCCGTCAACCGGCAGTTCGAAATCATCACCGTTCACATACTGCTTCAGTGCGTCAATTGAATGGAAAAGCTGTACGCCAAGCCCCTTACCTGCGCGGTTGTGCTTTGTAATAAATGAAGGCTTATCAAGCTTTTCAGCCGCTTCGATAATCTGCTTGCGTCCAACCGCTGCGATTGTATCAGGTGTTTTGATCCCATTCAGCTGAAGTGCCGTATACTGATTGACCTTGCTGACTTCGAGACGCAGTGCACGCGAGCCGTTCAGCACTGTTCTGCCGTGCTGCTCGAGCCACGCAAGCACTGATTCAGTCAATTCCGGTGCAAAGCGGTGACCGCGCGTATGTGATGAAGCACTCATTCTGCTGTAGAAAATGCCTTCCGGCGGCTCTTGCGTCAAATCAACAATGCCTTCATCAAGGTGCCATACTTCATAAGGTACATTCAGTTCATCCAGCCTTTTCGTTAAATGAACTGTCCACTCATCATTTTCATGCAGTATATATGCTTTAGCCATGCTGAATTCCCCCTAAATGTTGATTTCCTGATGAATTTTTCTCTTTTCTTCAACCAGTGGCATTACCTTTTCAGAAAAACGCTTCATCTCTTCAAGCTGCGGAGAGAATTGAAGCAGTAACAGGTCCAGTCCTGCATTTTCAAATTCAATAATACGCTCAGCAATCTGTTCAGGTGTCCCGATCAGGTTCGGTCTCAGCCCACGGTTTGATACAGAGTAATCCATCAGCTTCACCTGCTGTTCAAGCTGTGATTTGCTGACAAAATCGTTGTAGCCCGCATATCCGCTCACATCTTTTACATCCGTAATGCGCTCAAGCTCAGCCTGCACTTCTTCTTCTGTGTCACGGCACACAATAAATGCAGCCATTCCAAATGAACCAAATGGATCTTTTCCAGCTGCTGCGCGGCGTGATTTCATATCAGCAATTTTCGTTTCAATCTCTTCAACGGTTCCGCCATGCATCACATATGAATCACAGTGCTCAACAATCGACTGCTTACCCCGCGGGCTTTCACCGCCTGCATAAAGAATCGGATTTGGCCGCTGAACCGGTTTTGGCTCAAGCTTTGTATTTTCAATATCATAATATTTCCCTTTGAAGCTGAATGTATCTTCTGTCCATAACCCTTTTAGAATTGTCAGGAATTCATCTGTACGTTCATAGCGCTCATCATGCTCTGTAAAAGCACCGCCATACTGCTTCGCTTCTTCAGCCCACCAGGCAGATACAACGTTCAGTGTGAACCGGCCATTTGAAATGTGGTCGATATTTGATGCCATTTTTGCTGCGACTGCCGGATTATGGAACCCCGGACGGATCGCCGTCATAATTTCAATTTTTTCTGTAACCGCTGCAAGTGCAGCTGCAGTCGACCAGGCTTCAATCGAGTCGCGCTCCGGTCCTTTTATATCGTTCAGATAAAGTTCAGCAATCAGCGTTGTATCATAACCCCACATCTCCGCTGACTGAATGACCTTTTTCGCATAATCAAATGTCGGTGGCATATTCTCATCTTCAACATTACGAAGCCACCCGCCAAAAATCGGAAGCCAGAAACCGTATTTCATCCTGATCCACTCTCCTTGTTAGTTCATAAAATAAAAAAACTCCCTCTGCGACAGACAGAAGAAGAAACCTCAGAACTCCTGTCTTATCTTTCAGGCAATGCCTGATGGATGTAGCACCTTTCTGACTAAGTCAGCGGTTGCCGGGCTTCACAGGGCCATATCCCTCCACCACTCTCGATAAGAGCTATTCACTTTAATACGCTAATCCTATAACATCACTTGGTATTAGTCAAGACCCAATGTGTGAATTTTCTAATCCATTCGTCCAGCGAAACATAAATTTAAAAGGCTCATTTAATCGTTTCGCTGCGCTTCAGGCGGACGCTTTCCGGACGGAGGTTGCTGAGCCTCCTCAGCCTGCGGCTTCCGGGGTCTCAGCTTCCCTCTATTCGTCCCGTAGTCGCCGCCTTTCACTCCACTGCACTTAGATTTCAATAAACTGAAGTGTTACGATTCAATTTTTATGGTTTTTATTATTTATGATTTTTATAATGAATACATAGATATAGAAAAAAGCTGACGGCAATTGCCATCAGCTTTCAGTATCAATATCTTTATCATCCGCAATCCCATCAATGACTCGTTTTTCAATACGGACTTTTGTAATTTTATTTTTCTCCATTTCAAGCACGGAAAAACGCAGATGCTGAAAATCGAATTCGTCGCCTTCTTCAGGCAAGTGACCGATTTCTTTTAACACAAATCCTGCAAGCACGTCCTGCTCTTCAGGAATTTTAGTTGAAAACACTTCATTTAAACGGTTAATATTAAGCTTTCCGTGACAGACAATCGTTCTGTCAGTCAGTTCGTCAATCCACGATTCTTCCTCATCATCATTTTCATCAGCAATCTCCTGACCGATCATTGCTTCGATGATGTCTTCGTGCGTAATGATCCCAAGCGTTCCACCATACTCATCAAGCACAATCGCAAAATGCTTTTTCGCCTGAAGCATACGTTTGAAGATGCGTTCAATCGAAGTGGTCTCTACCGTGAACAGCGGATCATTATCCATAAACTCTGTCAGCGGCTTCTCCGGCGTCAGTGACCATTCAATCACCTGCTTTGAATGAAACACCCCAACGATATTATCCATATTTTCTTTATATACGGGATAGCGCGTATAAGGATTATCAATCACGTAATCACGTACTTCTTCATAAGTTGTTTCAATTGGAATACCAATAATGTCAACACGCGGCGTCTTCATTGCATCGCCTACGTCTTTTTTCTGGAAATCAAGAACACCTTTAATTCGCAGGGATTCATCTCCAAGGAAAGTTCCTTCAGTTGATGCAATATCAACCATTGTACGCAGCTCTTCTTTTGTGATAGTGGCTTCTTTAATGTCACCTCTAGAAAGGATCCGGATCACAATATTTGTGAACTTAGAAAGAAACCATGTGATTGGTTTAAAAATAACCATTAAAACACGAATCACAGGCGCGACGATATAGGCGATCCTGTCAGCAAAAGTAGCAGCGATTGTTTTCGGCAGTACTTCGGAAAAAATAATCAGAGTAACAGTTAGAACCCCTGTTGCGAGTGCAACTTCAATGTTGTATTCAATTGCAATAATTGTTACGAGCACAGGCAAAAGAATATTTGATATATTGTTCCCGATCAGAATGGTTGTAATCATCTGATCCGGCTTTGACACCTGTTTCAACAGCTTTTGAGCCGCACGATCACCCTGCTCAGCACGGGTTTTAACCTTCATTTTATTAACAGCAGTCAGTGCTGTCTCACTACCTGATAAAAAGAATGAGGCTAAAAGCAATGCAGCTATGGCTATAAATTCCAACGATATTCCTCCTGATAAAATAGCGATATGTAAAAAAATTAGATAGAACTAGCGTATACTATCCCGCATAAAAATTCCACTATCATTCACTGAAAAGTCAATCTTTTTGGATTTAGATGGAAAGAAAATTGAAATGATTTTCATTTAGGAGTAATGTTAAGAGGATTGGTGATCTGCCTTACGGGAGCGGCATTACATAATACCTAAAACAACGAAAGCCCTAACCTCTCTTTCGTCCTTGCAGCTCCGAAGCTGCGCCAGTGTGAATCAGATACTACTTTAAAACGTTCAAGTCGTTCATAAAGTAATCTGGAATTTTTGGTCTGAATCGGTTCGGTGAGATAGAACCTTTAGAAGTGCACAGTTACTGCGTAGTAGTTTGAAGTACTGTCTCCGGGCAACGACCCCGGTATGTTTAGAGGGTTTTTGCTTCAATCGGTGAAATAGCTTAACTGCTTAGCAAACTCAGAAGGTGAGTCGCTGAATTCAGGCCTTGGATTTCCAGACCTTGTTATTAAATGATGGCGGTTGGCGATATCCGCCTGACAACCGCTCCCGTAAAACGATCAACCAATAGCATAACAAATCACTAACCCGCTGTCAACCTAATTAAAGGAGTGTTTTAATATGGCATTAGATCAATACTTTCACGATAACCGTGACCGGCATTTAGCAGAACTAACAGAATGGCTTTCAATCCCAAGCGTCAGCTCACTTTCAGAGCACAAACAGGATACATTAAAAGGTGGCGAATGGATCGCTGAAAACCTGCGTAACATTGGTATGGAAAATGTCCAGATCATCCCGACACCCGGCCACCCTGTCGTCTACGGAGACTGGCTGCATGCTGAAGGGGCACCAACTGTTCTCGTTTATGGACACTACGACGTCCAGCCGGTTGATCCGCTGCACTTATGGGAAACTGAACCCTTCCAGCCTGCAATCCGTGACAACAAAATCTTTGCCCGCGGCGCAACAGATGATAAGGGACAATCCTTTATGCATATAAAGGCTGCAGAAGCTTTACTGAAGGAAAACGGCAGTCTGCCAGTTAATCTGAAGTTCCTGATTGAAGGTGAAGAGGAAATCGGCAGCGTAAACCTGCCTAAGTTTGTTGAAGAAAACCAGGACCTGCTGTCATCAGATGTGATTGTCATTTCAGATACTGGCATGCAGGAAAAAGGACAACCGGCGATCTGCTATGGTCTGCGGGGACTTGCAGGTGTTCAGATTGATGTAAAGGGTGCAAAAGGCGACCTTCACTCAGGTCTCTATGGCGGCGCTGTGCAGAATGCACTTCATGCGCTTGTCAGCCTCCTTGATTCTTTCCGTGATGAAAACGGCGTGATTCAGGTAGACCGCTTTTATGATAAAGTCGAGCCACTTACTGATGAAGAAAAAGCAGCCTATGAAGCGCTGAACTTTTCAGATGAAAACTTGAAAAAAGAGCTTGAAGTAGGAGAGCTGTTCGGTGAAAAAGGCTATACATCTCTTGAACGCATGTGGACACGTCCAACATTAGAAATTAACGGGATGTGGGGCGGATTTGAAGGGGAAGGCATTAAAACTGTATTGCCAAATGAGGCGCATGCGAAAATTACATGCCGCCTCGTACCGCATCAGGATCCTGATGAAATCGTCGAACTGCTGACCAGGCACGTTGAAGCGCACACGCCACCCGGTGTCACAGTTGAAGTAACGCCATTTGATAAAGGAGCTCCTTATGTCACACCTTACGACCATCCTGCCATTCAGGCTGCCGGTGCATCTTATGAGAGAGTGTACGGCGTGCCGACTCAGTTCATTCGCGGCGGCGGCTCGATTCCGATCGTTGCAGCGTTCGATCAGATCCTGCAGAAGCCGATTGTACTGATGGGATTCGGCTTGCCGGGAGAGAACTTCCATGCACCAAATGAACATTTCCACTTAGAGAATTTTGATCAGGGACTAAGGGTGATTGCTGATTATTACAGTACGCTGCCAGAGATTTTGAAGAAATAAGGTTTTTGACCGCCGCTCATTTGGGAGCGGCGGTTTTTTGTGCTGGGAAATGACTATGGTGCTGCGAGAGAGTTGGGTCTTTTCACATAATCTCGGGGACATCGATGAAAATCTCCTGAACGCTGTATGTAATGTCATGAACACCAGCTGTAATTTTCGGAACCACCCACGAGATCTCCTGAACACCGACAAAAATCTCCTGAACCGGCCACCGCCATATAAAAAACCGTCCGGCGTCACCAAACGGTTCTCATCACACTATTTAAGTATCCATCAGCCGATTACTCGCAATTAACCTGTACACCGTACTCACTGATCTATTTTTCTCTTCCCATTCCGTTGTGATGACATCAGGGATTTCATAGGACTGTTCCATCCGGATCATCAAATCAGCATATTTTTCATCAAGTAAGTCTACTGGAATGGACTCCGCTTTTAATGTATGGAATTCCTGTAAAATGCTTTGAAGCGTCATTTCTGACAATCCTCTCTCTGTTCAATTTACTTCGTGCACCTTACTATTCCCACATAACAAAATGTTTCAAACCATCCCCAGCATATTGTTAAAAATTTGTCACGGTGTTCTTGACGAGCGGAGCGCCAGCAGCTCTCCCCAGGTTGTAATACCTCTCTCTTTCACGCGCTCACACAGCTCACAAAAAAGGTAGGCCGCTGTCAGTGCATCTCCGAGTGCTGTATGCCGGTCATACATTCTCGTTTCAAAGACAGACGCATAATAGGCAAGGTCCTTCATTTCCCAGGTCGGTACGAGATAGGAAAGCAGGTCGAGTGTATCCATTGCCGGTGGCTCCTGATAGCGGAGTGAGTTTCTCCTGAGCTCATGTTTGAATACGAGCAGATCAAATGAAATATAGTGCCCGGCAAGCGCATGAATCCCGAGCTGTTTCCCTTTGTCAAAAAGTGCTTCAATGACCTCCAACGCTTCAGGTGCATCTGCTACGTCTGACTGTTTGATCGACGTCAGGTCTGTAATGACAGGCGGGATGTCTCTGCCCGGGTTCACGTACGACTGAAAAGACTCTTTTTCAAGCACCTTCAGCCCCTTCACCGGTACCGCGCCAATTTCAATCATTCTGTCATCTTTACCTACTGCAAACCCTGTTGTTTCAGTATCTATGACGAGCAGATTCAATTCTTCAAGCGGTGTGGAAAGCGGAATATCTGTGATGAGCTGATCATCAAATTTCTTTGACCATATCGCCATGGTGCCACCTCCTTTTACACACCCATTTCTCTAACTGCTGCCTGTTGAAAATAGCGCAGCGTTTCAAGTGATTTTGACAGTAAGGCTTTCTCTCTTGAAGTCAGCTGATCCGGGCGGACTTCTGACGTTCCTTCCTGCTTGCGTTGAAGGTTCAATGAAATGATAAAATCAATGCTTTCTTTCAGATCTGCATCCTCTTCAATCTTCCCTTTTTCCGTCAGCTTTGTGATTCTTTCAGCTGTTGATCCTTCTAATATGCCTGCTCGGATTGAGCTGATCTGCAGTGCATGATGGAACGGAAAAAGCACCTGCTTTTTCAGATCAATGACTTTTCCTTCCCGTAAAATAAAGCTTCTGATCCGGTGGTCTATGGAGGGGATCGGCGCTGATTTAATTTCTTCTGCCATTTGCCTGAGCAGTACACCGGAGTGATCAAGTTCTTTTTTCAGCCCCTGCATAAAAACGTAATGAACCTCGGCATTTCCATAGAGCCATCTCATCGCAAAAAAGTTATAGGCGTATAGGATGTTTTGTGGTGTAGAGCGAAGTGCCCACCTTCTGATCCGCTGCTGCCAGTCAGTCACAGAGCCTCTCCACATCGGGTTGCTGACCATCATATGACCGTCACATAATCTGAAGCCGGCTTTTTCAAGCAAAGACGTGATTTCTGAGCCCAGCTTTTCAAAATAAGCCTCTTCTTTCTCACCATTCCGTTCAAATACAAGAAAATGATCCTGATCCGTCATCTGGAACTGCTCCGCACGGCCCGCACTGCCCATCTGATAAAAAGCAAATTCGCATGGCGGCTCCCCGGTATTTCTAACCGCATCATTCAGCAGCTTTCCTGTCAGCTGATCAAAAAGCGGTGTCATAGCTGAAGACAACATACGGACACTCGCACGTTCAGCAATCAGCTGTGAAGCCATTTTTTTCAGATCTTCTGACAGTTTTTCAAGTGATGACGGATCAACTGACTGGATTTCTTTCATCAGATGCTGGATGGATCTGTGACGCTGCTTTAAGACGTCTGAAAGGGTAAGCATGCCGATCGGACGCTCTCTTTCATCAAGTACCACGATGTGGCGCAGGTCGCCTTTCATTTGAAAAACAGCGAGCGCATCATAATAAAATGCACTTCTTTTAATGACGGCGCATTCCCGGCCAATCTCTGACAGTTGTGCAGTAAGCGGAACTTTTTCAGAGATCGCTTTCATCATTTCTCTCATCGACACAATATAAGGGACTTCATTTTTTACATATACGGCAGCACTCAGTTCGTGACGCGCCATAAAACTGATGCCTTCTTCGATTGTACTGTCAGGTGAAATGGTAAGCAGCGGGGAGGACATCATGTCCTGCACCCGCTGAAATACCTGCTTCTGCTGTTCGAGCCACCCCGCGTGCTGCATCTGCTCAGTCAATGACTGATACACATCCTGCAGCCGGAAGATTGCTTTTTCCAAAAAGTACTGCTGTACCGACGGCTCCCCCCAGAGCTCTTTCAGTACACTATATGGAATAAATAAACCCTGGGTGGTTTCAAGTGCTAAAATCTCAACGGTATGAACGGGTTCATCCGATGGTTTCAGCATCGTGCTGATACTTGCAAGCCCGACAATTTCGCCGGGACCTGCAAATTCAAGCACTTCTCTTTCATCCCGGAACCCTGCTGCATATACTTCAGCAAGCCCTGATGTAATCAGCAGAATCCCTTCCCTTTTTTTACGCGCATCCGCAATTAAAACACCCTGGTCGTACTGCCGCTCCTGACAAAGGTCATAAAGCCGGCTGAACTCACTTTCAGATCTGTTTTTAAAAAGCGGTGTCTCTTTGATAAATGCTTTGATTGATTCACCGTCACTTGGATGGCGGTACGTCGTTTCCGTCATCAAGCCACACCTCTCCATCCCGGTATGTCATCTGCTCAGGATAACGAAGGTCAATAACCTCTTCCTGAATCTTCTGTGATGGCGGCTTCGTCGCAAGTGATACGACTACGTTTGCAATAATCGCAGCCGAAGCACCGAAGACGCCGGCTCCTGTGTCAATAATGCCTAAGATTGTAAATCCGCCAAATTTAGCTGCGAAAATATAACCGAGTGTCACTGATAAACCGACAAGCATGCCGGCAATAACCCCTTTGGCATTCGATCGCTTCCACCATACACCAAGCAGCAGTGCCGGGAAGAATGATCCGGAAGCAAGCGCAAATGCCCACGCAACAATCTGCGTAATCGCACCTGGCGGATTCAGTGCAATCACACCTGCTGCAAGTGAAGCAAGGACGATCGACCAGCGTCCAACTGACAGGCGCTTTTTATCTGACGCATTTGGATTAATTGAACGGAAATAAATATCGTGTGAAAGTGATGCTGAAATGGCAATCATCAGACCACCGGCCGTTGAAAGTGCGGCAGCCATCGCACCTGCTGCCATCAGACCGATGACAAAGATACCAAGGTTTGCAATTTCAGGCGTCGCCATCACGACAATATCATTTGCAATCTGAAGCTCCTGCCATTGCAGTACGCCGTCCCCACTCGTATCTGCAACCTGCAGCATGCCGGTATCCACCCATGACGCTGTCCATGCAGGAAGCTGGTCAATTGGTGAACCTGCGACCTGCGTCATCAGGATAAAACGTGAAAATGCAGCATATGCTGGTGCTGAGAGATATAGAAGACCAATGAATAACAGCGCCCATGCACCACTCCAACGGGCAGCCTTCATTGTTGATACTGTGTAAAAACGTACAATTACGTGAGGAAGTCCTGCAGTACCTGCCATCAGCGTGAACATCAGCGCCAGGAACTGCCACTTGGTTCCTTCTGTAAATGGAACCACATATTCAGATATCCCAAGCTCCCGGTCGAGTACCCTCATTTCCTCAATGACTGATCCATAGGAAATCCATGGCAGCGGATTATTTGTCAGCTGAAGCGCCATAAAAATAACAGGTACAAGATACGCAGTGATTAGTACACAATACTGTGCGACCTGCGTCCAGGTAATCCCTTTCATCCCCCCAAGTGCTGAATAAAAGGCAATCAGGCACGCACCGATTATCGTACCGACCCGGTAATCTACTTCAAGCAGACGTCCGATGACAACACCAGATCCTGACATCTGTCCAATTGAATACGTAAAACTGATAATGATCGTTGCAACAGCAGCAATCAATCTGGCAAGATTACTCCCATAACGGTCACCGATAAACTCAGGAACCGTATAACGCCCATACTTACGAAGCTGTGGCGCCATCAGGAAGGTTAATAGTAAATAACCGCCTGTCCAACCCATGATATAGCCAAGTCCGTCATACCCCATGACCATGACAGTTCCGGCCATACCAATGAATGAAGCAGCACTCATCCAGTCAGCACCAATTGCCATCCCGTTATAAATTGGCGGCACGCCACGACCTGCTACGTAAAAGTCTGATGTTACTTTCGCCTGATTATAAATGGCGATTCCTATGTAAAGTCCAAATGTGATCAGTATAAAGGACAGTGAAACAATAAACTGACTATCCATTCTGTATCCCCCTTTGAATGACATTCATTCTATTAGTTGTCTAGAGAACCATTCTTTCAGTCAGATCCCCTTTAATGGTCGACAGTTTTCCCCGAACCAATCGATTCATTCTTCGCTTCATCAATGCCATATTTCTTATCAACACGGTCGCTGACAATCGCATTTACAAACAGCAGAATGATAAAGGTCAGAACCGCGCCCTGGGCACCCATATAATAGTGGAACGGAATTCCGTTAAAAGAGAACTCAGACAGCGGCTCAGCAAACAGCACAACGCCGTATGAGACCGTTGCACCGATCGTCAGATAAATCATGATGAGCGTCGTCCGTGTCTTAAAATAGGAATCTGCTACCTTCTTGTCAATTTTCTTCATGATACTCCTCCTCTGCATTAACCTCTTAAGTCGAAGATAAATGTGATCGTATCCCAAAACGGCATTGGCACTTTCATAATCTCTATGATGATTAATGCACCTACACCAAGCAACGGTGTCAAAAGCAGCCGTTTTTTCTTAAGCTTTAAAGCCAGAAAAACCGATACAACTGTCAGTATTCCTAAAAACCACACCGAGAACATATAATCCTCCTTTTTGTAAGCGTTAACATTTTGCTGGATAACTAATGAAAAGATCTGTGATTCTGTAGAGCTGATGATTAGAGCATAGAGCGGTGACTCCTGTGACATAAACGGTCAGATAGAGACTGGGCGTTAAGCCCGCTGCCGCGGCATCCGCATGAAGAGGAAATCAGCAGCCAGTTTTCAAAAATCCACAAGAAGAATGAATATTCACCTTTTTTCCATTATTCATTTAATTAGCACCTGATGTCAAGAATTGTTCACAATGGTAAAAAGGTCCAAAGTCCTGTCTCATATACCAGCTACTTACCTGTACTATTTTAGAAACTTACCATAACACCTTCTATTCGTATTCAAATCATCTGTACTATTACAGGAAACCTTTTTAATTTTTTTTGCATATACTACATCATTCTGAAAAGGAGATGTTTTCATGAACGAACAACAGCTTACGTTTGTTAGCAATTATGACCCTTTTGTATATCAGGCGTTAAATTCACTGGTCGGTACGATGATTACAGTTCAAACCACTAAAAATCCTGTACAGGGAATGCTGACGAGTGCCGCTCCAGATCATATTGTCATTGAAATCAATCAGGTTCCCTTTTTTATTCGGACCCAGGAAATTGTCTGGATCTCTCCATCATAAAAGCATAAATATCTCTCACGCTTCATACAGTTAGCAGAGCTTCCATTCAAAGGAGGAACTGCATGTTTAAGCGCGTAAATAAATTACTGATCGATTTACCGGCTCCTGAATACGGTGATGCAAATGCAGCAGCAGCGGTCCAGGAGCTGCTTGGTGGTAAATTTGGAGAAATGTCAACATTGAATAATTATATGTATCAGTCATTTAACTTCCGACAAAAGCATAAGCTTAAGCCTTTTTATGACCTTGTGGCCAGTATTACAGCAGAAGAATTCGGTCATGTGGAGCTGGTCAGTAATACCATCAACCTCGTTTCCAAGGGAACCACATTTACCGCTGCGCCCGACTTAACACCACTCAGTAACGCAACAGATAAAAGAAACACCTATTCATTTATCGCAACTGCACAAACCTCACTTGCAGGAGATTCGATGGGCAATGCGTGGCGGGGTGATTATGTATTTTCAAGCGGTAACCTGATCCTTGATTTGCTTCATAATTTCTTTTTAGAAATCGGAGCAAGAACACATAAGATGAGAGTGTATGAAATGACTGACCACCCTACTGCCAGGGAAATGATTGGTTATCTGCTTGTACGGGGAGGCGTTCATATTCTTGCTTACGCCAAAGCCATTGAGATTGCTACCGGCACTGATCTGACGAAAATGCTGCCGATCCCAAACCTTGATAACCGGGTATTTGATCACGCCAGAAAGTATGAAGACCAGGGTGTAGGGAACGTTCTTTTCACCTGGAGTGACAATGACTATAAAGATATTAAGCAAATTTGGAAAGGCACAAACCCTGCCAATGGACAGCCGCTAATCGTGAAAGAAGGAATTCCCGAAGACGGCGGTGACATCCCTGATCTGCACGATCTTCCGGAGGAATTCGCACCTGGTATCGACCGGGATCTGTACGAGCAGATCGCTAAAAGACTGAAAGCAAATATGTAGCGTAAGACCTCAGAGGATAATCATAAGCAGAGATACGCCCGCTTTTCTTTGTTATACTATATGATATAAAAAGTGAAGCGGGGTATAAACGAATGAATGGACAAAAGCGCAGCGATATTGCACCTGGTAAAAAGGTCGATATCGTCTTAAAAAAAGACCAGCGATCAGGCAACCTGACAGCTGGTACTGTAAAAGATATTTTAACAAACTCTCCAAGTCATCCACACGGGATCAAGGTACGTCTTGAGGATGGACAGGTTGGCCGGGTGAAGAAGGTATATTGATTTTTATGATTGTGCGATTCGGGAGGCTTGGCTTCCGGGTCGTTTTTTTGAGCGCAGGATAGGTCTAATGACGTGAAGTGGCGAAGTTTATGTCGTCACCGGCGAACGATCGGGTTTATTCGTCGAACACTCCCTGCGATGCGTCGAACCGCCAATATTTCCCGCCGAACATCAGTCATTTTCCATCTAATCACAAACCGCGTCCCTCTACCTCCACTCATCCGGCAGCAATTTTTGGTACTGCGCTGTCAGATACCGGTCATCAATCAGCAGCAGAATACCACTGTCCTGTTCCGTACGGATCAGCCTTCCCCCTGCCTGCAGGACTTTGTTCATTCCGGGAAATACGTATGCATACTGATAACCGTTCAATCCTTTATCCTGAAAGTATCTCTTCAGCTGATCCCGCTCCGGATTAATCTGCGGCAGACCTACCCCAACAACTGCAACACCCGTCAGCTGATCACCGGGCAGGTCCACTCCCTCAGAAAAGACGCCGCCAAGGACAGCAAATGCCGCTACTCTTTGTCCATTTTTAAAAGAGGCTAAAAATGAATCTCGTTCAGCTTCATCCATCCCTGAAGACTGCATGATCAGCTCGACGCCCTCAATTCCTTTCTCTTCAAAAAAACCGTAGGCCATTTCCATATAAGCATAGGACGGGAAAAAGACCATGAAATTACCGGAATGTCTCTCAATTGCGCTTCTTAATTCATCTGTAATCCGGCTGATTGTTGCTTCACGATCCTTATATTTAGTCGAAACAGGTACTGTCTTAACCTCTATCTGCTCTTTACTAAACGGTGACGGCAGATCAAGCTGAAAGTCATCCGGTTCCCCGCCGAGCATTGTTCTGATATAGGAAACAGGCTGCATGGTAGCGCTGAAAAAGACTGATGCCCTGTATCCTTTTGAAGATCCTTGTATAAAGGCTGACGGGTCCATGCAGACGACTTTAATCAGCACATCATTTCTCATCTTCTGGATGTATATATAAAAACGCTCATCGATCTGTTCAGCTGCAGCGGCCAGCTGGCGCACGGCAAAGTACTGCTCAATGAGCTGTTCATCACGTACACCTGACTGCACGAGCCGTTCTGCTTCTGTGAAAAATGCCTGGACCGCCTCAAGCCACTCTTCAGGAAGCTCACTCACAATTGCAAAGGACTCATCAAGCTCCTTTTTCACTTCAAGAAATGCCTGATTCACACGCTTCGCCGCCTGCTTAAGCGCAGGATACTGATCATTTCTGCTCAACTGTAAAAAAGGCGCTTTTGTTAATGAAGCTGAGTACATGTTACTTGCCCGGTCAGGCAGATTGTGTGCCTCATCGACAAGCAGTATGGACCGGCTCTTCTGTTCACCTGCCATGCGCTTTCTTGATACACGCGGGTCAAATACATAATTGTAATCCCCGATCATCGCATCTGTTACATAAGAAAGATCCATTGAAAATTCAAATGGGCATACGCGGTGCTTCATTGCATACGTTTCAATCACACTGCGCGTCATCAGCCTTTCATTAGCCAGAATGTCCATCATGGCACCATTAATCCTGTCAAAATGTCCATCCGCAAATTCGCAGTATTCTTTTTGGCAGATCGTTTTTTCCTTAAAGCAGATTTTATCCTTTGCAGTCATCGAAACAGCAGACATCTTTAACCCCTGACCCTGCATCAGACTGAATGCTTCCTCAGCTGCAATGCGCGTCGTTGTTTTCGCTGTCGTATAAACGATCTGATTGACTTTTCCTTCACCAGCCGCTTTGACGGCAGGAAAAAGCGTTGAAATCGTCTTACCAATTCCGGTTGGCGCCTGAGCAAACAGCTTTGCCTTTTCATTGATCGTCTTATAGACAGAGCCCGCAAGCTCCCTCTGCCCGGGTCTGAATGACTGAAAAGGAAAGCTGAATGTTTCAATCGAGTCCTGCCGATCCTGCTTCAGACTTTGCATTAATAAAGCAAATGGCTCATAAATCCTTACCATTTCAATTACCTTATCCTTCAAAAAAACAGCACTGTAAGTGTCAACAAAGCGCATTTCTTCCCGCGTGGAGGACTGCACATAGGTGACCTGAACCTGAATGTCATCCAGATTCAACTCTTCTGTTAAGATCCACGCGTAAACAAACGCCTGCGCTTTGTGAACCTCAGCAGGCGATTGTATATCTTCAAACGGCTTTGAAGTAGATTTAATCTCATCTACGATATAATCGCCCTCACGCTTCAAGAGACCGTCGCAGCGCCCCTCTAAAATAAAGGTTTTACCATCAAGGTCCAGCTCCCGCGAAAGGAATTTCTCTTTTTCATCTTCTTCGCCGTAGGTTTTCTGGATCGCCTGATGGATTCTCGTTCCCTCCATCATAGCATTTGCGCTTCCGATTGCGGCGTCTATACTGCCGCTGCGGTGTACGTATTCGGCGAGTCTTCTAGCAGATAGTGTAACGGGCTCCATCAGGGATCCTCCTTTCAAATATGGTGTAATGATGTGACCGGGACTGGGTGGGATTGCGACATCTGGTGCGGGAATTCGGGCATCCTGCGCCGGCATACCGACAACTTCCCAGGTGTATCGCTACATCCTGCAGCGCAACCGATACAACTTCGGCGGAAATACCGACATCCCGCGCAGCCTGTCAGGAACATTCTACAGCGTCTGTATCACACAAACCTTCAGATAATCACCCGCAGGATAGCCTTCTGTTGTGCGGAAGTCTTCCGGCAGCGAGAAGGTTTCGATGATTTTATAGCGTGCACCTTTTTCTTTAAAGGCCTGGTCGATAAATGAACGGAACTTTTTCATATCAAATGACGCCGCGTTTGTTGAAGCCACGATGACGCCTTTTTTCTCTGTGATATCAATGGCCTGCTTTACAAGGTTTTTATAATCTTTTGATGCAGAAAATGTATGCTTTTTCGAACGCGCAAAGCTTGGCGGATCCATAATAACAAGGTCAAATTTGACTTGATTTTTCACACAGTAATTGAAGTAGCGGAACACATCACGCACGAGGATATCCTGCGCTTCGTAATCAATCCCATTCATACTGAACTGCTCAATCGTTTTTGGAACACTGCGGTTTGCGAGGTCAACACTCGTTGTTTTCAAAGCACCTCCAAGCGCCGCAAACACCGAGAAAGCACCTGTATAAGAGAATGTATTAACGACCGTTTTACCTTCAGCATAAGTATCCATGATCGCTTTTCTGACATTACGCTGATCAAGGAATATACCAGTCATCGCACCATCATTTAGATAAACGGCAAAATGGGCGCCGTTTTCTTTTACTACAAGCGGGAAATCCGGACGCTCACCTTTTACAAAGTCATCATCTTCCACGTACTGTCCTTTTGAATCAAAGCGCTTTTTCTCGTAAATGCTCTTATAAGGAAGGATTTTTTCAAATGCATTTATAATCTCATCTCTGAACTGATAAATCCCGATGCTATACCATGTGAACAGATAATGTCCTGCATAGTGATCAATTGTCAGGCCGCCAATACCGTCACCTTCTCCATTGAACAGACGGAATGCATCTGTCTGGTTATCATCAAAGAAGCTTTTACGAAAAGCTGCTGCTGCTTCAATCTTCTTTTTAAAATGGGATTCATTGATTTCTTCATCCTGCTTCCACGTTAAGAGCCAGCCTGATCCTTTATTCTGCTTGCCAAGATAGCCCTTCGCAAGAAACTGCCCGCTCAAATCAATGGCAGTGAATACTTTTCCTTCCTGTTCAATGTTACCCTGCTGCACCATGTCTTTTGTCAGCAGCGGGAACCCTTCACGGATCTTTTCTGAAAAACCTTTTTTAATCGTTATTTTCGTCATGCTTCTCCTCCGTACGGTCTTCGATATATTTTTTCAGCTTTTGTAAATGAAATAATTCTTCTCTTGAGATCATCCGGACAATCATCCCTTTAAATAAAGAGCGTGCAAAGCCCTCGGTTGTAATTGTGCCATCAAACGTGACAAACGTATTGTTGGGATCTTCTTCACGAAATGTATATCTGAATTTAATTTTCACACCATTTTGCTCACTTGTTACCGCGTAGGATTTATTTTCTTCAAATTCAGTAACAATAAGTTCTGACTGCACCTTCCGACCACCCAGATCCCTGACTTCTTCATACCGGGTTCCTTCGCCGATCGGTCCTTCAGTCAACTTTTTTACACTGATCACCTGATCCATGATCTCAGGTGACTTTTCCATTTGTATTGTTTCATTAAAAACCGTCTCAATCGGACGTTCAATGACCATTGTCTGATTTAAAGCACCCATTCCGACCCCTCCTGTAAACATTGTCTATCACCTATTATAACGCGTTCATCCTGCTTATGCCGAGAAGGACAGCAGACCTATTGAGGTATTATTACATTTTTGTTACAATTACATTTATAAAGTGTTACCGAACAAGAAAGGACTGTACCTGCCAGATGAAACATTTAACTAAGCTGCTGTTGATCAGTTGTGTGTTCCTCGTACTGATGGGAATGGTACGCGGAGAATACCGTTCAAAGCAAAGTGCTGTTGCGGATGAAATGCACAAACTTAATCCTGCACATAATACTGATCTCTCATATATTGATTTTCTTACTTATCGCGTATTAAAAAATGGTTCAGCGCGCATTGCTATTCTGGGGAGCAGTGTGACAAAGGGGGTCGGCGCAAGCGCTCCTTCACACAACTGGAAAGCGCTGCTGCAAAATGAAATCCGCAGCACGTCCAGACCGCTCCGCCACGTAACCATTGCAAATCACGGGCACTCCGGCTACACCTCTGAAATGCTGCTAAGACCGGAAGTCATTGAAGGCGTGATTAAAAGCAGACCGGACCTGTTAATTCTTGAGACATCCGTTATTAATAATTATCGTCAGAATGTACCTTTGGATGTGACTGAATCATCACTGGAAGAATTGTATCGTACATTTACCCAGGCAATCCCCGGGCTTGAGATCCTGTTTATTTCACCGAATCCGATCCTAAAAACAAACCTGACAGAATCAGGTCTGAATGAACTGGGCTTAACATTTGCAGATTACAACAACCTGACAAAAGCACTTGCCGCTGAAAATGGCTGGCACTATTTCGATACCCATGACGCGATCTTAAACGAAATGACTGAACGCAACATCGCCATTGAAGATATGCTGGCTGACAAAATCCACCCGAATGATCTTGGATATGAAATGTGGTTTAATCAGCTTTATCACAATAAGATGACATTGCCGAAGTTTGGAGAGTAATGTAAAAGAGCCGGAGACCAATCTCCGGCTCTTTTACATTGTTCAGGCGTTCCCAGTGCCGCTGCTTCACCCGCCAAATATTGTTGCAAAAATAAATGTAAACAAAATCGGTGCAATCCACACAATTGGCAGACTGTTCACAAGGAGCATCTTCTTCCAATTGTACTTGTGATATGACATCCATGAAATCACAATTGCAATCATCAGGATAACGGGATAAGACCCGACAGCATAGAGCACCATACGTCCTGCAAATGATCCGTCCTGCTCAATATTCATCAGCGATACGCCGTAGAATGTAAACCAGATCGGCAGGAATAATACATAAAAAAACTGGCTTCCGAATAACAGCAAAGCCACTTTGGCATTTTTCAACAGAAGGTCCTCCTCTAATCTCTCTTTAAAGCAAATAATATCATAAAGTCACCGTAACCTTCTTCTTCGAGCCGCTCTTTCGGAATAAATCTGAGGGCTGCAGAGTTAATGCAATAACGTAAGCCGCCTTTATCCTGAAGTCCATCTTCAAACACATGTCCGAGGTGAGAATCAGCATGCCGGCTTCTGATTTCACGACGCGTATTCTTTGTGGATACATCCCACTTCTCTTCCACCATCGAGTCGGTAATCGGCTTTGTAAATGACGGCCAGCCACAGCCAGCGTCATACTGATCCCGGGATGAAAAGAGCGGCTCACCGGACACAATATCCACATAAATCCCCTCTCGCTCATTATCCCAGTATTCATTTTCATAAGGGTGTTCTGTGCCATTTTCCTGCGTCACAAAATACTGTATATCAGTCAGCTTCTTTTTTAAATGCGTTCTGTCTTTTGGCCAGTATGTGCGCTGGAACTTTTCGCGTCCTGATCCTTGCACATAGAGCGCATAACGAAAGCTGTTTTTCAGATCAAAATCCTGGTGAAAATCCTCTGCCGGGTAAAAAGATCCCGCTTCCCTGATCTCTGTTACAATCGGTTTTTCAAAACGGCCGCTCCCAGCAAGTTTATCTCTGGACTGCACCGCCGCCTGTCTTTGCTCAGCTGTGTACGTAAAAACAATTGATCTGTACGCATCACCACGATCTGAGAACTGCCCCTCTGCATCAGTCGGATCAGTCAGTGGCCAGTAAATCTCGAGTAATTCCTGATAAGAAATCCGCTCAGGGTCGTACTCGATATAGACAGCTTCCACGTGACCCGTACCACCATTTTTCACCTTAGAATAGACAGCGTCTTCTTTGGCGCCGCCGGTATAACCCGAGACCACATTCAGCACGCCATCACGCTCTTGAATCGGTCTGACCAGGCACCAGAAACAGCCGCCGGCAAACATTGCTTTTTCCATTCCACTCACCTCTACCTGTTCCCGCGCTGCAGATAGCTCATCCAATAGCATACAACTGCTGCAGCAAGCGTTTTTTCATCTTCAGAAAGCTGGTCCCCCACTTTGACTAGGTCAAGGGCTGTAGAGTTTTGAAACTGCGGTTTCATTGCGTAATCGAAATAACCGTGTCTATACGAGACGAAGAACCTTCCGTCCTGAGTACTGATATCAAAATCTCCAACCATTGATTTCGCCTTTACTTCACACAGTAATTCGTCATCAGCTGTATAGATCGATCCATTGATTTTGGTCAGTTTTCTTTCTTTTTTAAAATAACCTGCAGTCCTGCCAATGTGATCCCTGATTTCAAGTACAGTGCTGCCTTCTTCTTTTCTCTTCTGAAAAGCCACTGCAGGTTCATTATGCGAGGTAAAGATCCCTGCTGTAAAAGAAAAATATGTTTCCAGACCGGCAAAAGCCGCTGAAATAAGCTTTTTAATGATAGGCTGATTCACGATTTTATAAGCACCAATGTACTCCCCGTCTTTATCGAGAATCGTCATGGCCCCCGCTGAACTTCCGCCCCATTCAAAAATCCATTCATATTCATCAAGCATTGACCTGCCTTCAAGATCAGCAGCCTCCGCTAACCACTTTGCCTGTTTTTCTTTCGATCTTATGTAAAAGTACGGAGACATTCCGATTGCAAATATCGGAAATGCTAAGGCACTTAAGAATTCAACTTCCATATAAAGCATGAGCGCAACAACTGCTCCCATAAAAACAAAGCCTGAAATCAATGCGACGTTCTCTCTTTTCATCATGGCCACCCCCACTAGTCTAGTTGTTTATACGGATGAGGGAGGGGATTGTTTCAACGATCTGAGAGATAGGCGGAGAATTGTCGCTGTTTAGGTCTCTCGTGTAGCAATCTGTTCCCAAATTGTAGCGACACATCCGGATACTTGCACCAAACCACACCAAGTTTGTCACAATCAACGCGCGCCCGGTAGCAATCATTCATAACCCACTCTCCTAAAAAGGCCCCCGACAAAAGAAAAACCCCCAGGCTCTTTGCCAGGGAGTGTGTCATTTATTTCAATCTATTTTTTAGATATTGTGTCAAAGTCGTTCTTAACATTTCCGACGTCAGCGGCAATATGTCTCCAGTTGACTTGCGTCCTTCTCTTGCCACTTGTAACCCTCTTGTTGCATCTTCGTGATGCCACAGATAGACAATCGGACATTTGGAATACTCTCTGATTTGACGGTACCAGTAAAAGCCGTCGAAAAAAGGCAGTTTCACATCCAAGAGCACCAGGTCTGGCTTTTCTTCGATGAAATGCTCTATGATCCGTTCAAAATCTGTGACCGGTATGGATTGATACCCCAGGTCAGAAACCTGCTCTGTGAGATCCAAGCGAAGGTCAGCGTTATCTTCAATAATCATGATTCGCTGCATGCTGATGACCTCCTAACTACTTCATTCCATAAGCCTGATGGTCACATTTATTAATCGATTTAAATATTAGAAAAAAATACGCTCCTTACATGGTAAAACAATAGATCAACAGATTACGATCTGTTGTTCCCATCTTTTCATACTTAACCGTTTTTGTCAAAGGCTGTAAGGGCAACTTATTTGTTTACCTCTTATAAATCGTTTTAAACGTGATACTCAAGAAATTCTAATTTGTTCCCAAAAGGATCTCTGACAAAAAACCTGGTTCTTCCTTCGATCGGCTGCTCTTCCTGAATCGTTATGTTCTCTTCAGATAAACGAATGCGAAGTTCCTCCAGATTCATTATAACAAAGGCTGGATGCGCCTTACGCGGAGGAGTAAACTGCTCCTCACGCCCGATGTGTATTTCCTGATGCCCACACAAAAACCAGCATCCACCGTTCCCACGAAGGTTAACAGGCTTAGGGGTTTCTTTCAACCCCAGCAGGTCAGAATAAAATCTGCGCGCTTCATCTTCGCTGCCTTCAGGTGCTGTCAATTGCACGTGATCAATGCCTTCAAACTGAAAACTCATCACACCATCCCCTTTATTTTTTCTTCTACTATTTTAATAAATTCAATTGGATTTTCTCTGACTTTATAAGGGTAAAGCCCGCGGGTCGTATGCACGTATAACAAACCAAAACTTCTCTGGCTTTCTTTATAGGAAAGGTCAAGAATTTCGTGGAAATAAAATTCATTGGAGTCGTCAGTCAGTTTTTGAGGGTAAAGGTGCAGAAAGCTTTCATGTTCAATGATGTGTTGTTCTTCCCACTCAATTTTACGTGTGATCATCACATAAGGATGCGAAGCAATGCGGCTGATAAAAAAACCTCCCTTAAATTCGATTACTTTCTATTATTTTAACGAATTTGACCCAAGAAAGATATCTGAACGGCTTAGTCATCAATATTTAATCTCACCGTAATCATTACTTCATTAAAGAAGTTTTACACAGATTTATTAAAAAAGTTTATTCCTACTGCTATCTATATTGTAAGCGTTACCATAGACTGAATTGCGTAACATTTTATAAAAATACGGTTGATTTTATTTTTATACATACCTATAATATGCCTAACATAATTTTTTGGAGTGATGGATGTGAAAGTTGGAATTATAGGTGCAACCGGTTATGGCGGTCTTGAGCTCATCAGGCTTTTACATCGTCACAGCGGAATTTCATCAATTGACCTGTTTACTTCTTCTGACGAAGGAGAGTTATTTTCTCATAAATATTCATATTTGATGAATATTTATGACACTCCTCTTCATAAAATCAGAATTGAACATTTAGCAAAACTGGATGTTATATTCACAAGTACACCAAGTGGCGTGACAAGCAGACTGTTGCCACCCCTGATCGGTAAAGGGCCTCGTATTATTGATCTGTCAGGCGACTTCCGGCTATCAGCGGCAGATTACAGTGAATGGTACGGAAAAGATCCAGCACCGGAAACTTCACTTGAGAAGTCAGTGTACGGACTGACTGAGTGGAACCGGGACGCTGTAAAAGACGCAGTTATGGTGGCAAATCCAGGCTGTTATCCGACAGCAGTGCTTCTGAGCCTGCTGCCCGCTGTTAAAAATGGACTGATTGACACTGACAACCTGATCATCGATGCAAAAAGCGGCGTATCAGGAGCAGGTAATAAGCCAAATCAAATGACTCATTTCAGCGAAACAAATGAAAGTCTTTCTATCTATAAAGTAAATAAGCATCAGCACATACCTGAAATTGAAACAGGCCTTGCCCGGTTTGCGGAGAAGACACGACCCATCACCTTCAGCACCCACCTTGTGCCAATGACACGGGGAATCTTGGCAGCCGCTTATGCACCGCTTGCTGACGGTGTAACTGAAAAGCAGTTGCAGGAATGTTATCAGGACAGCTACCAGAATGAAACGTTTGTGAGATTAATGCCTCCTGGACCAAAATTCAGCACAAACCAGGTATACGGCTCAAATTACTGCGACCTTCAAATTCACGTGGATCAGCGCACAAACCGCGCAACGATCGTCTCAGTAATTGACAACCTCGTAAAAGGTGCTGCAGGCCAGGCGATCCAGAATATGAACGTTCAGTTCGGGTTTAAAGAAACAGAAGGACTCGATCTGGTTCCTTCGTATATATAAGTCAAATTAAATTATTTTTTATGATAAGCACAGCTATTTACTTGCACAGCTGTGATTGCAGCGTAAGGCGGCGACTCCTGCGGCAGGAAGGGACGTGTGAGACCGAGCATGGCGAAGCCTGCGGGCTCACCGCCCGGCCGCGGAAAGCGTCCGCCTGAAGCGGAAATCAACAGCCAACGTTAAGAGCACCGCATTTTAAGGAGATGAAGTTTGTATGACGACTGTCTATCCATCAATCAAAAAAATTTCAGGTAATAATATTGCTTCGCCAATCGGATTTAAGGCTGCAGGACTTCATTGCGGCATTAAGCATAAAAAAAATGACCTTGCACTTCTCGTGAGCGAGGTGCCTGCAAATGCTGCGGGTGTGTATACGACGAATGCAGTGCAGGCCGCTCCTTTAAAAGTAACTAAGGAAGCACTGGCGGTTGAAAAGAAAATGCAGGCAATCATCGTGAATTCTGGTAATGCCAACGCCTGTACCGGAAAACAGGGCTATGTGGATGCGCAAACGATGCAGCATTTAACAGCGAACCTTTTAAATATCGAGCCTCACCTTGTAGGCGTTGCTTCAACAGGTGTGATCGGTGAAAAGCTGCCAATGGACCGCTTAAAATACGGAATTCCAAAACTGGAGCCTGCTGCCGGTCTTAAGGGGTCAATCGACTTTTCACAGTCGATCCTGACGACTGATACCGTTTCTAAAAACACTGCTTATAAAGTGGATATTGACGGAAAAATCGTAACCGTCGCAGGTACTGCGAAAGGGTCAGGGATGATTCATCCGAATATGGCAACCATGCTCGGCTTTATATCAACTGACGCTGCGATTGAATCAGATCACCTGCACAACGCACTGAAATCAGTTGTAGACCGTTCATTTAACTCGATTACGGTTGATGGTGATACGTCAACGAATGATATGGTGCTCGTGATGGCAAACGGGCTTGCTGAAAACGAGACACTCTCTCCTTCCCACCCTGACTGGAAAGTGTTTGTTCAGACACTTTTACATGTGTGTGAGGACCTTGGCAAGATGATTGCGAAAGACGGTGAAGGTGCGACAAAGCTGATTGAAGTTGAGGTGAATGGCGCGAAGAACGATGAGGAAGCACGTAAGATCGCTAAAACCGTTGTCGGCTCACCTCTTGTCAAAACAGCTGCATTCGGCTGCGATGCCAACTGGGGACGTATCCTTGCTGCTGTGGGCTATAGCGGAATGACGATTGATCCGGATGAAGTAGAAATTCTGATCGGCACCACACCGGTTGTCCGCGAGGGAGAGCCACTTTCCTTTTCAGAGGATGAACTGACAGAATATCTGAAGCAGCCTGAAATCAAACTGAAGGTGAATGTGAATCAGGGTGATGGAAAAGGACTTGCCTGGGGGTGCGACCTGACATATGACTATGTCCAGATCAACGCAAGCTACAGAACATAAAACTGTGATTAAACTCGGTGGCAGTCTGCTTGAGCGGCTGACACCAGACTTTTTTAAAAGCATTCGTCAAATGAGCGAGAGCGGCAAAAGGGTCATTATCGTTCACGGCGGCGGTCCGGCCATTAACCGTAAACTAAAAGAAGCGCAGGTTGAGACGTCTATTGTGAACGGTCTGCGCGTCACACCTGTTGAAGCGATTGATATTGTTCAAACGACATTGATCGGATCCGTGAATCCCTGGATCGTCCATCAGCTTGAACAGGCAGAGATCCAGGCAGTCGGCTTAAACGGTTTTGACGGCGGATTAATGAAAGCATCATTTCTAGACCAGAAAATATACGGCTACGTCGGACAAATTGATGAAGTCAACCCTGCACTGCTAAACCTTTTAAAAATTACTGTTCCTGTCATTTCATGTATCGGCAGAACAGACAACGGGCAGGCGCTGAACATCAATGCTGACACAGCTGCTGAAAAAATTGCCGCTGCTATCCAGGCAGATGAACTGCTATTCGTCACTGACACACCGGGTATTAAAGTGAACGGAAAGACCGTCACAACGACTCATCCCGAGGAAATTAACGGGTGGATTAAAGACGGCACTATATATGGCGGCATGATCCCGAAAGTCCAGGCAGCTGCCGGCTGTCTGGATGCGGACATTCCAGCTGTCCGGATTGTCAATGAAATGCTTGAAGGCACTACGATTTTAAAGGAGGTGGCTGTCAGATGAGTGCACTCTTTCAAAACTACGCGAGACGTACACTTCATATCGTAAAAGGTGAAGGGACAACTGTCTGGGACGATCAGGGGAAAACCTATCTTGATTTCACAAGCGGGATCGCTGTTGTAAGCCTCGGACACAGCCATCCGAAAATGGTTAGTGCGCTGCAGGCACAGGCTGAAAACCTCTGGCACATTTCAAACCTGTTTGAAAGTCCAGCCCAGGAAAAGCTCGCTGCTGATCTTGTAAAAGACACGCCACTTTCCCGTGCACTGTTTTGTAATAGCGGCGCTGAAGCGAATGAAGCAGCAATCAAGCTTGCACGGAAAGCGACAGGCAAGCACGTCATCATTACATTTGACCAGTCCTTTCACGGAAGGACAACGGGCGCTATGGCGGCAACCGGTCAGGATAAAGTAAAAGAAGGATTCGGTCCGCTCATGCCTGAGTTCCGGACGATTCCTTATAACAATATAGAAGCTTTAAAAGACGCAGTTGATGGTGATACTGCAGCCGTCATGCTTGAAGTCATTCAGGGTGAAGGCGGCGTAAATCCGATTGATGATGATTTTGCTGCTGCACTGCAGAAATTAAGTGAATCAGCAGGCTTCTTGCTGATCATAGATGAAGTACAAACCGGAATCGGCCGGACAGGTACGAGATATGCTTTTGAACAAACACCGCTTAAACCTGATATTGTTACACTGGCAAAAGGACTTGGCGGCGGATTCCCTGTCGGAGCGATTCTCGGAACTGAAGCACTGGCTGACTATTTCGGTCCAGGCTCACACGGATCCACGTACGGTGGCAACCCGCTCGCTGTCACAGCAGCCCAAACAGTCGTAGATCACGTATTTGATGAAGCATTCCTTGAGGAAGTCCGGCAAAAAGCAGCTTATCTTCGCGAACAGCTCGCTTCGCTTTTTGGACTTTCACAGGTAACACGTATTCAGGGTAAAGGCTTAATGCTTGGGATTGTACTAAGCACTGAAGCTGGACCCATTGTTAAAAAGGCTGAAGAAAACGGTTTGCTGCTCGTACCTGCAGGACCAAACGTGATCCGGCTCCTCCCTCCGCTGACAGTCAGCTACGAGGAGTGTCAGCAGGCAGCTTCACTGCTTGAGAAGACGATGATGCAGGTGGAATATACGGTGAGTTGAGGGTTCTTGAGGTTCGACGTAAAATCATGTGTGTTCGGCGTAAATCATCGCTGGTTCGACGTTCAATCACTCATGTTCGACGGAAAAACAAAACGGTTCGACACTCAGTTATCGATGTTCGCCACTTAGTGTAATTTGACCTATACTATCCGGGTAAATTGACCACCCGCGATCAAATCTAAATACCAGCTGTCCCGGAAGCCAACACCTTCCCGGACAGTATTCTTATTGACACAAATGAATAAAATTACATTATTATTTATATTTATTCATAAATCCACAGACTTTTACATCTATTCAAGCGTTGATTGGAGCGGGAAGGGGTGACTCCTGTAGCAGGAAGGGACAGGTGAGGCTTACGGCGAAGTCCCCCTGAAGCGGAAATCATAAGCGATTATTAGAAAATATCT
The DNA here is from genome assembly GCF_055597105.1 of Jeotgalibacillus sp. 10bf12. Taxonomy (NCBI): domain Bacteria; kingdom Bacillati; phylum Bacillota; class Bacilli; order Caryophanales; family Caryophanaceae; genus Jeotgalibacillus; species Jeotgalibacillus sp. 10bf12. The sequence goes on from NZ_CP200276.1 coordinate 330,810, forward strand.
ATTTTAAAGGAGGCGGTTCTCATGAAAGGAACGCTGTCACTGTCGAACGGACAGTCATTTGAAGGAGCATGGAAAGGCGCAGTGAAAGATGTACAGGGAGAAATCGTCTTCTTCACCGGAATGACCGGTTATGAGGAAGTGCTGACTGACCCTTCCTACCATGGACAGATTATTGTATTTTCTTATCCGCTAATGGGTCAATACGGTATTCAGGAAGCAAATCTTGAATCAACAAAGATACAGCCTGCGGGCATTATCGTAACTGAACTTTATGAAGGGATACTTGAGCGAGGGGTTTCTCTTTTAGAGTTTGCCGTGATGCATAACGTCCCCATTATGTCAGGTGTGGACACGCGCTCTGTGATTCAGACGATCCGTGAAGACGGGACGATGCAGGCAGCGATGCAGCTTGAAGGAAAGCCGCTTCCTGCATGGAAACCGATTCGTACGTTTGTCGTGCCACACGTGACTGCAAAGACTGCAGTGACTCACGGTGAGGGCTCACCTCATATCGGACTGATTGATTTCGGCTATAAGAAATCCATTTTACAGGCACTGCTTGACCGCGGATGCAAAGTAACGGTTTTCCCTTATACAGTATCCACTGACGAGCTGATGAATATCCCTTTGGATGGATTACTCTTTTCAAACGGTCCGGGGGATCCTGCATCACTTATGCATAAAATTGATGACTACCGTGTATGGGCGAACGCATACCCGACACTTGGTATCTGTCTCGGTCACCAGCTGCTTGCGATTGCTTTTGGTGCATCTACCGAGAAGCTGGCATTTGGTCACCGCGGAGCGAACCATCCAGTGATGAACCTGAAGACGAAGCGTGTGAGTATGAGTTCGCAAAACCACAGCTACGTTGTAAAAATGGATTCAGTTCCCTCTAATGTAGAGGTTCTTTATACAAACGTAAATGACAGCAGCGTTGAGGGCCTGCAGCATAAGGAGCTGCCGCTGTTAACCGTTCAGTTCCACCCTGAAGCTTCTCCGGGACCGGCTGAGCATCATGAAGTTTTTGAAGCGTTTTTTAATCTGATTCAACAGGAAAAGAAGGTGTCACAACATGCCTAAACAGCAGGAAATTAAAAAAGTATTAGTGATTGGCTCAGGCGCCATTGTAATCGGTCAGGCAGCCGAGTTTGATTATTCAGGTACGCAGGCTTGTACTGCCCTTCGTGAGGAAGGCATTGAAGTCATTTTAATCAATAACAATCCGGCTACGATTATGACGGATGAAACGACTGCGGATCGCGTCTATTTTGAGCCGCTGACAGTAGAGAGCGTGAAAGCGATTCTTGAAAAGGAAAAGCCGGATGGTCTGCTTGCGACAGTCGGTGGTCAGACAGGGCTGAACCTTGCGATGGCACTGACAGATCAGGGCATCCTTGAAGCATATGGCGTAAAGCTCCTTGGTACTGATATTCACTCTATTAAAAAAGCAGAAGATCGAGACGCTTTCCGTTCACTCATGAAGGAACTGAATGAACCGGTACCCGACAGTGAAATCATTTACAACGAAAAAGAAGCGCTCGCTTTTGCAGATTTTTGCGGTTACCCGATCATCGTCCGTCCTGCCTACACGCTTGGCGGATTCGGCGGCGGTATTGCCAAGGACGAAAAAGCCTATCTATCACTAGTCAAACAGGGACTTTCTGCGAGTCCGATTCACCAGTGTCTTGTTGAAAAGAGTATTGCAGGTTATAAGGAAATTGAATATGAAGTGATGCGAGATGCTTCGGGCACATGTATTACGATCTGTAATATGGAAAACCTTGATCCTGTCGGTGTTCATACCGGTGATTCAATCGTGACCGCACCGAGTCAGACGCTGCACGACAAGGAATATCATATGCTCAGAACATCTTCCATAAAAATCATTGAAGCGCTTGGGATTGTCGGCGGGTGTAACATTCAGTTTGCCCTTCACCCATTAAACGGCGAATACTTCCTGATTGAAGTGAATCCGCGTGTGAGCCGTTCATCAGCACTTGCATCTAAAGCAACGGGTTATCCGATTGCGCGTCTTGCTGCAAAGCTTGCGGTCGGTTATCACCTGCATGAGCTGAAAAACCCTGTCACGGGTACGACATTTGCAAGCTTTGAGCCGGCACTGGATTACGTAACAGTTAAAATTCCACGCTGGCCGTTTGACCAGTTCAGTGATGCGAACCGCGAGCTTGGCACCCAGATGAAAGCTACCGGTGAAGTGATGGCGATTGAACGTTCGATCGAAGCAGCATTTCAGAAAGCGATCCGTTCACTGGATCAGAAAATTGACGGCCTCTTCCTCCCTGCCTTGTCAGGACTTGAAACACAGGCACTTGAAGTCCTTGTTAAAGAACCGGATGACCGTCGCCTGTTTGCGATTTTTGAGCTATTAAAAAGAGGCATTTCCACAACAACGCTTCACACCTGGACGAAGATCTCGCTTTATTACCTGTCAGTATTGTCAAGACTCGTAAAAGCGCAGCTTGCTTACGAAGACCTTGCCTGGCTTGAAGTGACAAAAGAGAAAATGCTTGAAGCAAAGAAGCTAGGTTTTACAGATAAGCAGCTTGCTTCTTTCTGGAACGTTCCAGCTGCTTTTGTAAAAGAGCAGCGTCAAAAGTGGAACATCACACCGTCTTACAGAATGGTGGATACGTGTGCTGCTGAATTTGAAGCAAAGACAAATTATTTCTATTCAACGTGGAGCGGAACTTCTGATGACCGTAATAGCAAAAAGCCGAAAGTAGCCGTGATTGGTTCAGGACCGATCCGTATCGGGCAGGGAATTGAATTCGATTACTGCTGTGTGCACAGCGTACTCGCTCTTCAAAAAATGGGCTACGAAGCTGTGTTAATTAATAACAATCCTGAAACAGTCAGCACAGATTACGAAGTAGCAGATGCGCTTTATTTTGAACCACTTTGCGCTGAAGATATTATGAATGTGCTTGAATTTGAAGGCATCAATGCTGTCATCGTTCAATTCGGTGGACAGACTTCAATTAATGTTGCAAAAGAGCTTGAAGATGCAGGCTACAACCTGCTTGGTTCATCGTCAGACATTCTCGATGAGATGGAAGACCGCGACCGTTTTTATACGTTCCTGAAAAAGGCCGGACTCCCGGTCATTCCGGGCTTTACTGCCAATCAGCAGGCTGAAGTATGGCAGGCTGCTGATGATCTGAGTTATCCGATCCTCCTCCGCCCGTCCTATGTGATCGGCGGAAGCGGCATGATCAAACTGAACAGCGACGAGGAGCTTGAAGCTTATTTAGCTTCAGCACAGATCGAGTATCCTGTACTCGTCGATAAATTTATTCAGGGAAAAGAAACTGAAGTGGACGTCCTGTCTGATGGCAAAAACGCCTGGGTGGCAGCTGTCTATGAACACATTGAAGGTACGGGCGTGCATTCAGGTGACAGCATTGCTGTAACCCCGCCGCTTTCACTGTCAGCTTCCATGCTTGATCAGGTATGTGATACGGCTGTTCATATCGCTAAAAAACTTGATTTCAAAGGGTTATTCAACATCCAGTTTGTCTGTCAGGACAGCGGATTATATGTCATTGAAATTAATCCGCGTGCATCAAGAACTGTGCCGATCAGCAGTAAATCAACGCATGTGCCGCTTGTCCAGCATGCAACCTCTTTGATGCTTGGTCAGCACCTGAATGATCTTGGTATTTCACAGTCGTTTAACGGCCAGCGTGGATTTACAGTAAAAGCACCTGTATTCTCACACATTAAGCTGCCGGGTCTTTCACCGGAGCTCACGCCTGTCATGACATCCACAGGTGAAGTCATGGCGTCTGACAGAGATCCTGAAATCGCCATGAAAAAAGCATTATCAGGTGCAAGTCAGCAGCTTGCTGACCTGTGGAATGGCGGCAGTATATTTATCACGAATCATTTTGAGACGTCACTGATCAAATCATGGCAGGAAAAAGGTTTTCTGGTCTTCACACCGGAGACGCTTGCTTTTGAGGAATGGATGGATCGTGACGATAAAAAAGCCGTCATTTCACTTGAAGCGGATCCTTCAGTGATCAGAACGGCGTCGATTCACAGACTGCACGTCTGGACGAGAAAAGAAACAGCGGAAGCATTTTTCAGCACGCTTCCCAAAAAAGGAGTTTTCGTATGAATATGCTCATTCCAACGCTTCAGCACAAAGATTTGCTGACGTTAAGAGACTATACATCAAATGAAATTTTAGAGCTGATTGAACTTGCAGCTGAACTTAAAAAACCTGAGAACAAGCACCTGCCTCTCCTGCAGGGAAAGGTGCTTGGGATGATTTTTGAAAAGTCATCCACCCGTACCCGTGTTTCCTTTGAAGCGGGCATGCTTCAGCTCGGAGGCCATGCAATGTATCTGAGCACAAGAGATATTCAGATGGGACGCGGCGAGACGATCGCTGACACTGCACGTGTACTCTCAGGCTATCTGGATGGGATTATGATCCGCACATTTGCTCAGAAGACCGTGCAGGAGCTTGCTGAAAACAGCTCAATCCCTGTCATTAACGGGCTTACTGATGACTACCACCCATGTCAGACGCTTGCAGATTTGCTGACTGTCTATGAAACATTCGGTTCATTTAAGCATAAAAAGATGGCTTATATCGGAGATGGCAATAACGTTGCACACTCCCTTATGATCGGTGCAGCCAAAACAGGGATGCACTTCACGCTTGCCTGTCCTTCAGGCTATGAACCTGATACAGAAATTCTTGCATATGCCCAGTCTGAAGGTGCAAAGACCGGCGCTGATATCATTGTGACGCACGATCCGGTTCAAGCTTCAACAGGCGCACATGTGATCTACACTGATGTATGGGCAAGTATGGGGCAGGAAGCTGAGCAGGCTGAGCGACTTCAGGCATTTGAAGGTTTTCAGGTGAATGAACAGCTAACTGCACATGCAGAACCGGATTATATTTTCATGCACTGTCTCCCTGCCCATCGCGAGGAAGAAGTAAGTACAGCCGTACTTGAAGGTCCGCATTCAGTGGTTTTTCAGGAGGCTGAAAACAGACTGCATGCTCAAAAGGCATTGCTCGTTGCTTTAATGGGAAAGTAAGCGTTGACCACTTTTATAGATGATAACCTGCACTTCATGCATTTAAGGATCAGTTTCCTACATGCATGAAGTGCTTTATCGTGTAAAAATTACGTGAATATGGCGGACGCAGCTCAATATGCTATAATAAACGGCATCAATCAATTGAACGGAGGCAGACGCAATGCTGACTTTTGAAGAAAAACTTAACATCATTGAATCATTTGAAGAATTAACACGGCACAACGTTTCACTCGGACGGGTTAATTTTCATTTTGAAGGAAGCATTCGTGAAAAGAAAACGGTTGTCTATCACCTTCATCCAAACGGAAACGGCTTTGTCTATACAGCCCACCTGAATGACTACCCTTCTGACGCTAAAGGGATGACCAATATCCGTGACTGCAGCGAAGGGGACCTGCGTACAATCATCGCAGCATCTATCGATTCCCTTCTGACTGAAGAACTTGCAGACTTTGTACCTTTCAGCGATGAGCCGTGGGTGAATGCAAACGGTCAGGAATTATTGTTAACACGTGAAGACGCAGATACATGGAGCGTATACGCAGACGACATGCTTGATGGGATCTTTACGACTTATGAAGAAGCTGCTTCTTATCTGGATCAGGAAGGCTTCTCTAAAAAAACGCGCTGATGGCGCGTTTTTTGTTTGGGGTTTTTGGGAGATTCAGGAGATGATGTGTGGTGTTCAGGAGATTACTTGGGGGGTTCAGGAGATTAACTCTGGTGTCCATGAAATTACGCTGTTGGTTCAGGAGATTTCTTCTACTGTTCCTGAAATTGTGTCATTTGAACTATACTCCAGTTAGACTGAAGCTGTATTAAAAGGTAATCTGGCATCGTGCAATGGACGGTTCTTAGAAAAACGGTAAATGTTCATAGAAAAACACCGGTGGTTTAAAGCTCACCCGGCTATGTTCGAAGAAGAACTTATACCCTTCGGAGAAAAAACACCTCGGTTCGTAGAAAAGTGTAATTCGACCTACGCTTGTTTATCGTTTCACGTCCTCCCCCCTCATTTTCCCTCACCAAAAAACCGGAGCCAGGCATCTCTGCCCGCTCCGGTTTCCTATGAAATCGTATTATAAACGATCCTTATTTCTAAAATGGTTTTCTTCCATCAATAAACGGCGTTCTTTCTCTTCTTTATCAAGCGTTGGATCATGCGAAGGCTTAGCCCGGTCACGATCACGCAATTCACTTTCTTCACCAGGATGCTCCTGATGTGCGTGGTCATTTGGATTCTGCTCTGAGATATCCTCCTGCCCGCGCAGGCGTCCTTTGCTGTCAGCCTGTGCTTCTACTTGCTTGTCACTGTTTGACTGACTTTTGTCTACCCACACAGATTCCTGGCCGTCCACGACTCGTCGATTATTATCAGCACCACCATGCTCTTCAGGTGGCTCCACCTCTTCATGACGGTGTTTGCCTGAAGGATCGCCCTGGTAGTTCGGCTGATCAGGTCTTACCTGACCACGGGGTGTTCCTGCATCTACTGCATCAGGAGAAAACTCCTCATCACCCTGTCCGCCACCATATTGCTGCTTGTCATGTTCTGATGGTTCAAAGATTTTACCACGGTCATCCGGCGCGCGGTATTCACCTGGTTCTTCATCATGCTGATCTGCTGCTGCAGCATCCTTATGATTCGAATGGCTTTGCGTTTTTTGTTCTTCAGCACGGATTAAATCTTCTCTGCTGTCATTAACCGGCTGTGTCTGTTCAGGGTTATCAATGTTTGGATCCACATAGCGGTCACGGTCACCAAGCGCTCTGTCATGATCTACGCCCGCCGTATTTTGATCTGTCTGCTCTGCAAGAGGTCTTCCTGCACCTTCAGCAGCTGATGTGTGCGTATTTTTTTGTTCATTTGTAAAGTTTGTCCCGCTCACCTTATGATCTGCATGTGAATCAGGGTCAAGTCCACCGGCTGCCGGGCTGACGAAATCATCGTTTTCATCTGCGTAAGCATTATCTGCATATAATAAAAATGCGCCGTTTCTCACTTCATCGTAATAGCGTTCTGCATCCTGTTTCTCCATTCCCATCCGGTCAAATGCTTCCCGTACTGAAGAATCTCCTGAAACAAACGCTTTAAACTTATCCCACCAGTTTCCTTCTACTGCTTCGATATCAGCATCTGTGCGACCTCTTACTAGTGAAAGCTCATCTTTATCACGGGCCACAACATACATATCGTTTTCTTTATATCCCTGGAGTTTCAAGTCTTCGATCTTATTCAAAACGTCCTGCTCAGAATGAAATGTTTCAACAAATGTTTTTGACATGGTATTTCCTCCTTGAGTCGTTCTATTTTTCAGCATAGTTTGGAATTACCCTGTCTATTAATTCTTGAAACAACTGCATGTATGGCTTAATGGTAAATACTGATATTTACCTACTAAATGTAATATTTGTTATAATCCATTCACTTCACTTTAGATAGACTTTACAGCTGATTGAAAAGCATGTTTTATTTTTAGATTACAAAGTCATGTCCTTCATTAAATTACTTTCCCAAAAAAACTTCTACATAAAAAACGGGAGCGCTCAGGCTCCCGATTCGATTATTTATTCTTTATTCATTTCATTTGGATGCGGACCTTTACGTTCGCCCTTATCCAGATCGTTAATGCTTTTCAGTTCGTCAGCAGTCAGTGCAAAATCAAATACGTCGAAGTTAGATTCGATGCGTGATGGTGTCACTGACTTTGGAATGACAATGCTGCCTGACTGCAGGTGCCATCTAATCACAACCTGTGCCGGCTCTTTTCCGTATTTTTCTGCGATGTTGCGGATGATGTCGTCTTCAAGGACTTCTCCACCCTGCATGAGCGGGCTCCATGCTTCAAGGAAGATATTATGCTTCGCACAGAATTCTTTTAGCTCAAGCTGTGCAAAGTATGGATGGCACTCAACCTGGTTTAATACAGGCTTCACTGTACACTCATCCATGAGACGCTGAAGGTGCTCAATTTCAAAGTTACATACGCCGATCGCTTTCACTTTGCCATCTTCGTAAAGTTTTTCGAGTGCTTTATATGTTTCGATGTACTTATCTTTTTCAGGCATTGGCCAGTGAATGAGATAAAGGTCAACGTAATCAAGACCAAGCTTTTCAAGGCTTGTTTCAAGCGCTTGTATAGTGTTGTCATAGCCCTGGTCTGCATTCCATACTTTTGTTGTAATGAACAGCTCTTCACGCGGAACACCTGATTCGCGGATTCCCTGACCGACTGCCTCTTCGTTTTTATAAATCATCGCTGTGTCAATTGAACGGTATCCTGTTTCAATTGCTTTCTTAACTGAATCCACACCTGTCTGATGGTCTTCTACCTGCCATACGCCAAGTCCGATTTGAGGCATTTTCAGCCCATTATTTAATGTAATGATATCCATGCTTAAAACTCCTCTCGAAATTGAAAATTCAAATTAAGTATATACATGTGCTACTTTAACGTCACATTCATTGTTATTTCCGATTCCGAAAGAAATAAAACATTATTTCAGCACAAAGCGTCTGATCGCTTCTGCCACGCCGTGATCTTCATTTGAATGAGTGATCCAATCTGCAGCTTCCTTGACTTTGGTTTGCGCATTCTCCATTGCCACACCAATCCCGGATTCTTTAATCATGGCAAGATCATTCAGACTGTCACCCACTGCCATGACCTGGTCCATCTGGATATTCAGGCGCTTGCAGACTTTCCGTATTGCTGCTGCTTTATTAATTCCTGCAGCATTTACTTCTATATTGGTCAGACTTGAATTCGTCACTTCGAGCTCCTGACGTTTTGAGAGCTCTTCCCAGATTGTTTTCCGTACTTCATCGTCTTTTATATCAAAACCAAATTTCAGCCACTGATAATCATGAATGTTTTTTGGAAAGGTGGTGTTTTTATTCCATACACCTTCTACTGTTGATGACCAGTAATGCGTATCATGCTTCAATGCCATCTCAAGCATGAATTCAACGTGAGAAGAATCGATCATCGTCCGCTCGATTAACTCGCGATCCGGGCTCCATATTTCTCCGCCATTTACAGTGATCAGGTACGTTGAGAGCTCTAATGAGTCTACAATTTCTTCAGCGTACAGAAGCGGACGCCCTGTACTGACCATGACAGCCTTCCCCTGCTCTTGTGCGGTTTTAATCGCAGCTCTATTTTCTTCAGAAACGCTGTGATCATTTCTCAAAAGTGTGCCGTCCATATCCAGCGCAATCAGTCGTATATCGTTTCCCATGTGTATCCCCTTTCGAATCTGTGGAGTATCAATATAAGTATAAGGCGCCTGTCGCAGCTAGCGCCTGAAGCTGGATATAAGTATAGCTTTTCCAGCCATTAAAATCGACCAAAACCCTTTGTGAATCGGCATTTACGAATATAATTTCGTTCACCAAAATACTATTTTAATAATAGTATTTTAAAAGATGTATAGACATGAATACGCTTTCGTGTTTTCATAGAAATAGCCCTTTACTTTCTGGTTATTTTGATAAATAATACATATGAAATCCTTTTCATCAGGTAGTTGAACCTATTTAAGCTAATGAAAACCATTTCAATTGTCCTGTATTTTCAGAATAAAAAGAATTTTTAAAATTTTTTTATTTAGTATTGAAATCGATTTCATAATGTTATATGATTTAGTCGTGAAAACGATTTCATACGACTTCACAAATGGGGGTGTTCCTATAGGAGGGTCAGCGCGTGTACACCATTAAAGATGTAGCGTTAAAAGCTGGGTTGTCACAGGCTACCGTATCAAGGGTAATCAATCATCATCCGTACGTCAGTGAGGAAAAAAAGCAGGCTGTTCAAAAAGCGATGGAGGAACTCGGCTATGTGCCAAACTCTTCTGCACAAAGATTACGCAATATAAAGACAAAGAAAATTGCGGTACTGATCTCAAGAATCGTGAATCCTTTTTTCAGCCAGCTGGTCGATGCGATGGAAAAAAAAGCAGCCAGACATGGATATCAGCTGATTTTATGCAACACGAGAATCAGTCCTGAAAAAGAATTAGAATATTTTCAGCTGCTACAATCCAAACAAGTCGACGGCATTATTCTGGCAGCCGCCGAGAATAAGTGGGGAGCTATTGCGCCCTACACAAAATACGGCACTGTCATTTACTGTAATGAATATGACCCCGATGCAACAGTCACGAGAGTCCGTCTCGACCAGGTAGAAGGCGGATACATTGGTACAAAGCACTTACTCGACAAGGGACACACAAAAATTGGTTACTGCCAGGGAAACGACAGCAGCGTTTCTGTCAATCGACGCAAAGGTTATTTGAAGGCGATTACAGAAGCCGGTATAGAGCCAAATCCGGCCTGGATGTTTAAAGACGTCTTTACTGTTGAGAATGGAAGAGAGATTTTTAGACACATTGCTACAATGGATGACCCACCCACTGCCTTCTTTACGGGAAGTGATGAGGTGGCAGCAGGAATGATTAAGGAAGCCCAGCTAAATGGCTGGTGCGTCCCGGATGATCTTGCAGTTGTCGGGTTTGATGATCAGCCCATTGCTACGCTGATGGATCCGCAATTCACAACGATTAACCAATTTACTTCTGACATTGGCGAAAAAGCAATGGAAGTCATGCTTGAAATTATCGAAGGAAAACGTGAAAACAAGGCAGAGGACATTCTTCTACCTTTGGAATTAATTGAAAGACAATCAACTTAAAAACTAAGGGGGCTTTACTTTATGAAACTTTGGAACAAAAAAGTTGCCGGTGCTACTGTTTTAACAATGAGCTTACTTCTTGCTGCATGTAGCGGAGACGACGAATCAACGGACACTGGTACAGACACTGGCGGAGATACAGGTGGAGATGAAGGTACTGAGGAGCAGGTAACGATCACATATGCTGCCGGTGTTGATGTAACCGGTGCAACTGATAAATTGATCGAAGAATTTGAAGCTCAAAACCCTAACATTACTGTAGAATATCGTGAAATGCCTGCAGATACAGGCGCTTCTCATGACCAGTATGTAACAATGTTCAGTTCGCAGGATGCTTCAATCGACGTATTTGATGCAGATGTAATCTGGCCGGCTGAATTCGCCCAGGGACAATATGCACTTGAGCTTGACCGCTTTATCGAAGCAGATGAAATTAATATGGACGACTACTTCCCTGGTACAGTTGCATCAGGTCAGTTTAATGGCCGCCAGTATGCAATGCCGAAATTTACTGATGCCGGACTGCTTTACTACCGCACAGACATTGTAGAAGAGCCGCCTACAACCTGGGACGAGCTGATGACAATGGCTGCTGAGCTTCAGGGTGAAGCAGGAACTGAATTCGGCTACCTCATGCAGGCGAATCAGTATGAAGGAATGGTAACAAACGCAATTGAATTCATCGCTTCTCACGGTGGACAGGTTGTTGATGAGAACAACGAAGTCGTTGTAAACAGTCCTGAAACAATTGCAGGAATCCAGACAATGATCGATATCGTTAACTCTGATTTCGTACCTAGCAATATCTTAAGCTTCCAGGAAACTGAAACAAATAACGCATGGGTTGGCGGACAGGCAGTATTCGCACGTAACTGGCCTTACATGCAGTCAACTTCAGCTGATGAAGAAGCTTCTGAAGTTGCAGGTAACGTAGGATTCGCAACACTTCCTGAAGGGGATGCAGGAAGCGCAGCAACACTTGGCGGATGGATGACAATGATCAACCGTTACTCTGAAAACCAGGAAGCTGCTTGGGAATTCGTTAAATTCATGACTGGTGCAGAAGGTCAGACAATCAGTGCAGTTGAAGGTGGACGCGCACCAACAATTGAAGCACTTTATGACGAGACTGAAGTACAGGAAGCTGCTGCACTGTTTGCTAACGAGCAGTTTGTAGAAACACTTCAAAATGCTGTACCAAGACCGGTAACACCGATCTACCCACGTATTTCTGACATCATGCAGGTTCAGCTTTCACAGGCACTAGCTGGAGACATCACAGCTGAAGAAGCTGCAGCAAACATGCAAGAAGAAATGGAAGCAGCAATGGCTGAGTAAAAGCGGAAGCAGGCGTTCAGGTCCGACAAGCATAAGACGCAATGAGAGAAATGGGTGACCTTTCCCATTTTCTCATTGTGGCTTATGACTCGAGGACCTGCCTGCTGGAGCTGGATATCTGTAAAAGCGTAAGGCGCCCTTTTAAGGCGCTGAATGACAACAGGACGAAGGGGGGGTGTTTTTTCACCTCCCCTTCTCTTGATTCAAAACATTCTATGAAAAAAGTAGGTGAAACCGTTGAAGTTTCAATTGAACGAAAAGCAGCTTGGTTATGCAATGGTCGCGCCCGCTCTGATTCTTGTCATACTCGTTACACTTTGGCCGGTTGCGCAGTCATTTTATAACAGTTTATTTGATTATCGTCTGAATGACCCTTCCAGATCAGAGCGTTTCCTCAGTTCGAATGTGGATCTTGAGCGTTATGCGAATGACTATTTTTACTTATCAAGAGATTTAGAGGCTTTAGAAGGTCAGTCGCCTGACCCTGAAGCCGGAGCCGCTGCTGCTGAGATCAGCCAGCAGTTTGAAGCTTACCATGCTGAGCTTTTAGAAATGGATGGTCTCGCAGAGCAGTATGAAGAGGTTGAAGGCATGATTGCCTCCTTTACTGCAATTTCTGACCGTGACCTGAAGTATGCTTCAGTCGAAAATGACTGGGCAGAAGGTTTCAAAGCATTTCTGGATGATTCGAGTCAGCAGTTGATTGATATCTCCAGCGACGCAGAAGATGAGGAATTTTCTGCAACGGCAGCAAATGTAGCTGGATCACTTAATTTGATTGACACAGCAGTCATTGAATCCAACTTTATCGGATTCAGCAACTATCAGCGTTACCTGACAGATAGCCGTATGTGGCAATCAATGAGTAATACAATGCTCTTTACAGTCGTATCAGTATTTGTAGAGCTTGTACTTGGTCTGATGATCGCCCTTTTGATCAATCGTGCATTTGTCGGACGTGGAATTGTCCGTGCTTCTGTTCTGATTCCATGGGCAATCCCGACAGCGGTTGCTGCAATGATGTGGGGCTTCCTGTATGACGGACAGACTGGTATTGTGGCGCATTACTTTGAACAACTCGGCTTTATTGACGATGCCTCAGTGCTATTATCGACAGGCGCCGGCGGTATGTTCTCCGTTATCTTCGCAGATGTATGGAAAACAACACCTTATATGGCCCTTCTATTATTAGCAGGTCTGCAGACAATTCCAGGCTCACTTTATGAAGCAGCTGAAGTGGATGGTGCAGGTAAATGGCAGCAGTTCTGGAAAATCACATTGCCACTTTTAAAATCATCAATTCTTGTTGCTTTGTTATTCCGTACGCTGGATGCTTTCCGCGTATTCGACCTGATCTTCGTACTGACAGGCGGTGGACCTGCAAACTCAACAGAATCAATTTCAATTTACGCTTACATTACCCTGTTCTCTCAATCTAACTTTGGGGCAGGTTCAGTATTATCAGTTATCGTATTTATTTCAGTAGCGATCATCTCAACACTATTTATCAAATTCATCGGGTCGGATTTGTTTGCCGGCAAAACGGGTCGATAAGGAGGAATCAAGATGAACAAACGTGCAGGAATAGGCTTTTATGTTTTTCTCGTCGTGTTTGTATTTTTCGTGATGTTCCCTTTCATCTGGGTTTTCCTCACGTCGATCAAACCGCCGGGTGAAATTTTCAATAATTTTAACTGGTTTACATCCAATCCGTCTATCGCTTCCTATGAAAATGCGGTCACAAACCGTCCACTTTTCAGATATATGTGGAACAGTATTGTCGTATCAACGCTGACAACTCTGATTGCGATTGGATTTGCTTCGATTGCTGCATACGCACTGACGCGTCTGCCAATCAGATTTAAAGGCGTGATCCTGGGAATTATCCTTGCTGCATCGATGTTCCCGCAGATTGCGATCATCTCACCAATCTATAACTTTGTTACTGCTGTTGGTCTTCGTAACAGCTATATGGGTCTTGTGATTCCGTATATTACGGTCTCTCTCCCTCTTGCAATCTGGATTCTCGCAACCTTCTTCCAGAAGATTCCGTGGGAGCTTGAAGAATCAGCAAAACTGGACGGAGCATCTCCTTTCCAGACATTCAGAAAGATCATTTTCCCGCTTGCTGCACCAGGGGTATTTACAACAGGTATCCTGGTATTCATCGCAGCGTGGAATGAATATTTATTTGCATTAACAATTAATACGTCAGATGAGTGGCGTACAGTTCCGGTTGGGATCTCGTTCTACCAGAGTCAGTTCACGATTCCATGGGGAGATATTTCAGCTGCGACAGTTATTGTAACGATTCCTATTGTTATACTGGTATTGATTTTCCAGAGAAGAATTGTTGCCGGACTGACTTCAGGCTCGGTAAAGGAATAATACTGAGTGTGCCGGGTCCCTATCAGGTCCCCGGCCCTCTTTATGATTGAAGTCGAAGGAAACGGTGCAAATATTTACTTTTCAGTTGATAAATCTGTTAAAGTAAAGGAAGCGGTTGCATATACAACCTTTCATTTTTAATCATGCTTTTACAGTAATAAATAAAGGAGTGTTTTAAGTTATGAATGTTACGGTTTGGAATGAATTCAGACATGAAAAGAAGCATGATGCAGTCAAGGAAATTTATCCTGATGGCATTCACCGCGTCATTGCGGATGCGCTTACTGAACACGGCTATGACGTGAAAACGGCTACATTAGATGAGCCTGAACATGGTTTAACAGAGGACGTTCTTAATAACACCGACGTTCTTTTATGGTGGGGTCATCTTGCACATGATGAAGTTGATGATGAAATTGTTGAAAAAGTACAGAAGCGCGTTTGGGAAGGTATGGGCCTGATCGTCCTTCACTCTGCTCACTTCTCTAAGATCTTCAAGCGCCTGATGGGTACAGGTTGTGACCTGAAGTGGCGTGAAGCAAATGAGCGCGAGCGTCTGTGGGTTGTTGATCCGAGTCACCCGATTGCTGACGGGATTGGGGAGTATATCGAGCTTGATGAAGAGGAAATGTATGGCGAACATTTTGATATTCCGGCACCGGATGAACTGATTTTCCTCAGCTGGTTCCAGGGTGGAGAAGTATTCAGAAGTGGAGCAACGTTTAAGCGCGGAAACGGAAAGATCTTCTACTTCCGTCCGGGTCATGAAACTCACCCGACTTACCATAACAAACAGATCCAGCAGGTCATTGCAAACGGCGTAAAATGGGCAGCTCCAACAAAGCGTGACTACCCTGTTTACGGAAATGCAAAGCCGATCGAAAAGCTTGAAGGATACAAGGAGGAATAATCAATGGCTAAATTAAAAGTTGGTGTTGTAGGTGCCGGCAGTATTGCAAAGCACCGTCATCTTGCTGAATATGCAGCTAATGAAAATGTAGAGATCGTTGCAATTTGTGATATCAATGAAGAGCGCGCAAAAGAAATGGCTAAAAAATTCGGCGCTGCGCAAACGTTTACAGATTATAAGGACCTTGTAAAACAGGACCTTGATGCAGTCAGCGTCTGCACGCCGAACTATTTGCACGCACCAGTATCAATCGCTGCGCTTGAAGCCGGCAAACACGTATTATGCGAAAAGCCAATGGCAACAAGCGAGCAGGAAGCAGATGATATGATTGCAGCTGCTGAAAAAGCAGGAAAGCTTCTGATGATCGGTCATAACCAGCGCTTCGTTGCATCACACCAGAAAGCACAGGAGTGGATTGCTTCAGGTGAGCTTGGTAAAATCTACAGCTTCCGTACTGCATTCGGACACCCTGGTCCTGAAGGCTGGAGTGCTGATGGAAAAGACAGCTGGTTCTTTGACAAGGATGAAGCATTTATCGGTGCAATGGGTGATCTTGGCGTTCACAAAACTGATTTAATCCGCTACATACTAGGTGAAGAAATGACAGAAGTAGCGGCGATGGTCGAAACAAGTGCAAAAGAAAACACTGAAGTAGATGACAATGCCGTACTTGTGTTGAAAACAGAAAGTGGTATTATCGGCACGCTTGCTGCAAGCTGGTCTTACGTTGCAGAAGATAATGCAACAGTCATTTTTGCAGAAAAAGGTGTCCTTCGCCTTGAAGACGATCCTGAATATTCAGTTGTCCTTCAAAAAGCGGACGGCACGAAAGAAGAACTTTCACTTGGAAAGATCCAGTCAAATGATGAAGGCGGCCAGGTTTCTACTGGTGTGATCGATCATTTCGTAGACTCGATCCTCTCAGGCAAACAGCCGCTGATCGACGGCGAAGAAGGTAAACGTTCTCTGAAAGTCATTTTAGGAGCACTTGAATCTAACAAATCCAAACAGATTGTAAAGCTGTAGGTGATCGATATGGATAAATTAAGAGTCGGCATTATTGGAGTCGGAGGCATCGCGGTATCGCGGCACCTCCCCTCCTTTCTTGCGTTAGGAAACGATGTTGATGTAACGGCAGTCTGTGATGTAAATGCAGAACGCGCGAAAACCGTGGCAAAAGATTATCAGATCCCTTATCACACAGATGACTATCAAAAGATTTTTGATAAAGTGGATGCAGTAACAATCTGTACGCCAAATAAATTTCATGCAGAGATTGCAATTGCTGCATTTGAAGCAGGTAAACATGTGTTATGTGAAAAGCCGATGGCGATGACAACTGCAGAATGTAAGGCAATGATTGAAGCGTCTGAAAAAGCGGATAAAGTGCTGATGATCGCTTATCATTACCGCCATACAAAAGAAGCTGTAGCTGCCAAACGCTTTATTGATGCCGGTGAAATCGGCCGTCCTTTAGTCTCACGTGCGCAGGCAATCAGACGACGCAAAGTTCCTGGCTGGGGCGTATTCACAAACAAAGACTTGCAGGGTGGCGGAAGCCTGATTGATTTTGGCTGTCACTTCCTTGACCTGGCACTTCACCTGATGGACTTCCCTGAAATTGCTGAAGTATCAGGCGCAACTTACAATGAATTGAGTCGTCAGGACGATGTTGTAAACCAGTGGGGTAAATTTGACCCGACAACATTTGAAGTCGATGACCATGCAACTGCTTATATTAAATTCAAAGATGGCGCGACCTTATTATTTGAAACGTCATGGGCAGCCAACCTGGCTGATGATCAGGAAACGGTCACTGTCTCCGGGACAAAAGGCGGTATGGATGTCTATCCGCTTAAGCTTTATCAGGCTAAATACGGTATGCTGCTTGATCAGGAAGCTTACTGGATTTCAGATGACGAGAACCCTGGACTTCCTCAGGCCTATAACTTCCTTGAAAGCTGCCGCGGTAACCAGCAGCCGCTTGTAAAGCCTGAAGAAGCGATGATCGTATCCAAGGTCATTGAAGCGATTTATGAAAGCAGTGAGACCGGGAAATCGATTAGGTTTTAATATGTGTTGTATTGATATCCAGTTCCAGGCGCTAACTGCTCGAGTCATAAGCCACTGAGCGATAAAGGGATAGTTCGCCCTTTTTCGCTCCGCGTCTTATGCTTTTCGCAGTTGACCAAGCGCCTTACACTTTTATTACAGGAGGTATTTTAATATGAAGTTAGGTGTATTTGCAGTATTATTTGCACAAAAACCATTTGAAGACATGCTTGATTATGTAAAAGACTCAGGTCTTGATTCAGTTGAAATCGGCACAGGTGGATACCCTGGGAATGACCACTGCCCGATCGACGATCTTCTTGAAGATGAAGGCAAGCGTAAAGAGTACCTTGAAAAAGTAACGTCACGTGGCCTTACAATCAGTGCATTCAGCTGCCACGGTAACCCTGTCAGCCCTGATGCGGCTCTAGCAAAAGACAGCGATGAAGCCCTACGCAAAACAATTAAGCTTGCGAAGCTTTGCGGTGTGCCTGTTGTCAACACATTCTCAGGAACACCAGGTGCTGACGCTGACGCGAAGCATCCAAACTGGCCCGTAGCACCATGGCCAAATGAATACGGTGATATCCTGAAGTGGCAGTGGGAAGAAAAACTGATTCCTTACTGGAAAGAAATCGCTGAAATTGCGAAAGAAGCTGACGTAAAAATCGGCCTTGAGCTTCATGGCGGATTCTCAGTACACACACCATACACAATGCTGAAGCTACGCGCGGCAACAAACGAATATATTGGAGCAAACCTTGACCCAAGTCATCTGTGGTGGCAGGGAATTGATCCGGTTGGCGCGATCAAAATTCTTGGAAAAGAAAATGCAATCCATCACTTCCATGCAAAAGACACGTATATTGATCAGGATAACGTGAACATGTACGGACTGACTGATATGCAGACATATGACAAAATCCAGACGCGTGCATGGAGCTTCCGTTCAGTTGGAATGGGGCACCCTGCAGACGAATGGGGCCGCATCATCAGCGCACTGCGCACATACGGCTATGACCACGTTGTCAGCATTGAACACGAAGATCCAATCATGAGCATCGAAGAAGGCTTCCAGCGCGCAGTACAGACGCTGAAGTCAGTGAATATTAAAGATCAACCTGATGACATGTGGTGGCTATAAGAAAAGCGGAAGCAGGCGTTTAGGGGCGTATGCGGTGGACTGAAGCGGATTGAGATAAAGGAAACACAGCGAACGCAGTGAGCTGATGTTGACTTATCTTAAGGAGCTGAGGGAACCGCACTAGACCCTGCCTGCTGGAGCTGGACACCAAGAAAAGCGGAAGGCGCTTGTTCAGCTCCGACAGGCATAAGACGCAAAGTGAAAAAGGGCGAACTTTCCCTTTATCACTTTGTGGCTTATGACTCGAGGAGCTGCGAGTCGGAGCTGGACACCGTTAATAACAATAACCTTAAAAATCTTCCCCAGACTCCGTCTGCGGGAAGATTTTTTGTGCTCTGCACACAGGTCTAATTACACTTTTCTAAGGACCACCCCGGTTTTTCTAAGAACCATCATGTCTATTCTAAGAACAACGACGATTTTTCTACGAACTTGAACCTCCCCTCCCCCATATAGCCAAAAACCTCTCCCTAGAGTAAAATAAAATCAAAAGTTGAAGTGGCACAAGATTTAAACCAGATGAAGGGAAGGCTTCAGGCCTGACACCGTGAAAACTCTTGTAATAGTTTTTAAGAGTATGTGAGCATTTACGACAGTAAACAGGCGCTTGATAGCCTGGAGCAGGTCAGTGTATAAGAAAACAGCGCATCAAACGATTGGGCTCTGACTTTTATCATATAGACACTTATCAGTAAAAAACGATTTACCTTTTTTATAAATGGAGGAATTTTAAAGTCTTTACCTCAAAGCAGAGGAGGATAAGAATGGAGATCATTGCTTTTATTTTCAGTGCAGTCATATCTTTCACTGTTTTATACTTTGTGATCCGTGAAGCAGTCACTGAAGGAATTAACCGGTCAGTGATCGGAAAACGATTCACCCGGGGAAAAACGCCATCATCCAAGCAGGCGCAACAGCACTTTTCAATGATGAAAGGCGGCAGGGTTATTACGTACCAAAAAGCAACTGAAGCCAGATACAATGAAATTCTTTTATTACTGAAGCACTGTGCCGGGAAGTTAAAAAGCGAGGGTATTCAGCAGTGGGGCCACCTGCTGTCAGGCGGTGAAGATTCTGAGATTAAAGAGGATCTATTGAAAGGAAATACGTATGCTATTTATGAAAAGGATCAGATGATCGGGACTTTCACTCTGAGAAAAGGGCCCGGTTCATGGGATGAGCATATCTGGAGAGACCGGTTGGACCCTGACGCACTCTATCTTCACAGGCTTGCTGTAGATCCTGCGTTCAGAAAAGAAGGCATCGGCACTGCCTGTCTGTCGTGGATTGAGGAGCAGTTTGCGGGTGGATTACTCATGCTTGATTGCGTAGAGCAGAACGAAAAGCTGAAGCGGTTTTATGAGGCACGCGGATTTGAGTCTGCAGGTGTATATGATGGTCATCAGCGGTATTTTAAGAGATTGACACCACAATAAAAGAGGATGGCCTGTTAAAAATGGCCATCCTCTTTTACATTTACAGTTTTTCAACACACACTTCAAGGAGCGCTTCTGCTGACATCAGCTTCTCACCGCCACCCTGGGCGAAATCCGGCTTGCCGCCGCCCCGTCCGTTAATCAGTGGTAAAACTGATTTGATCAGCTGATTCATATCGCTTTCTGATTGTGCACTTCGTCCGCAGATCAGCTGAAGCTTTTCATCCGTTTCATTTACAAACAGAACGGTTTTTTCTTCATCTCCGGCAATGATCATTTTAGCGAGCTTCTGCAGCTCTGCAATCGGTCGGTCAGTAAAGGCTTCTTTCGCAAGAGCACCACTATACTGCTCCGCTTCAAACCTCAGCAGCTGACTTTTCAGCTCTTCAACTGTCTTTTCAAGCTGCTTATTCTGATCAAGCAGTCTTTCTGCAGCTTCTGCCAGCTTTTCCTGAGGCACGCTCATTTTAGCTGTCAGCGACTGGATCACTTCATGCTTTTCACCAAGCTGACTGTTCACTCTCTTCCCGCAGACAAAATAAACTCTCGTCTGTCCACGCTGTTTTTCAGTATGAAGGATTTTAATCGTTCCCACCTGTCCTGTAGACGTTGGGTGCGTTCCGCCGCAGCCGTTATAGTCAGCTTCCGGAATAATCACGAGCCTGATCTTGTCTGAGACAGCTACTTCTTTTCTGAGAGGGTACTGCTTCAGTTCCTCCTGACTCACCTGTTTCGTTTCAATCGGACGGTTTTCAAGCAAGAGTTCGTTCGCCTGCTCTTCAGCCGCCGTGAGCACTTCTTCATTGACCTGCTCCGCCTCAAGATCAATGGAACAGATCTCTTCTCCTAAATGAAAGCTGACCGTCTTCAAATTGAAGTTGTTTTCAAAAGCAGCAGAAAGAATATGCTGGCCTGCATGCTGCTGCATATGATCAAAACGGCGCACCCAGTCAACTTCACCATGAACGATCTCAAGCAATGGGTCAGTTCCTTCTATATAATGTCTGACTGCCCCTTCTACTTCCTCTACGTCATAGACGCGTGCCTGGTTCAGAAGACCAGTATCATGCGGCTGGCCTCCACCTGTCGGATAAAAGGCTGTCTGATCCAGCACAACATAGCGACGTCCCTGCTCATCTGTTCCTTCATCTATTTTCTTCGCCTGAAAGGTTTGGAGGTTAACATCTTCGTAGAATAATTTCATGGTGTACTGTTTCCTTTCTCTTTGGTTTCCATGACATCCCAAGGCGTTATGATGCCGAGGATCGGTTGATTGCTGGCTCCGTTTTCAGTAATAATGAGTGTGACCAGCTTCTCTCCTCGTTCAGCCGCCTGTGAAAAGCGGTCCTGGGCTTCGTACATACTCGCATCTTTCCTGATAAACCGATAGCTTTTCTTCTTTTTATCGTAAGGCTGCAGGTCTTTCACCTGAACATTTTTAATCGACACATGTTCCTCGTCCAGATGAGCCGCCAGCCAGTTTGCAATTCCGCTATCCGTCACAAGTGACGTCACAAGGTTGTGCTGATCCACAAGCGGGAATTGCGAAAACGCTTTTTCATTCATATTGTGCAGCACCTGCTTTAAAGACGAGTCTTCCTGAAGCGTTACAACTTCTTTTACAAAACGCTCCACAGTCGGCGGTACCACGAGCTTACTTCTGATTTCTTCAATGAGATTTACGATATAAGGCGTAGGCTCAGCCAGCACTTCATTCGTATACGTATGTACAATCGCATTACGCAGTTCGGCAATCTCTTTCAGATCGCTGATATAACGCTTCACAATCCGGTCATTTCGCTGCGCCGCCTTATCCAGAAGCGCCTGAAAGCTCATATAGTCGCCTTTGTTATGCTTCGTCTTCAAGTAACTTTCAATTTCATTGAAATCACGCAGAAAAGCGCGGGAATTAGCAGAGTCCATGGTCGTGTCCCCTTTTTGATTTATGATACAGGTTTTGGGGTGGGAGGTCACTTATTTGGGGTGCGGGTGGTAAGGATGGTTCAGGAGATTTTGGGTGGTGTTCAGGAGATTAGTGGCCTTGTACCTGAAATGATGAGGCGTGTTCATGAAATTACCTTTGGTGTTCAGAAGAAAATTGGCGTGGTTCAGGAGATCGTGATAATAGACCTATCTACATTTCAAAAAAACTGTCTGGCCAACCAGCCAGACAGCAGCTTACCTTACGTCTTCTTCCCATACTTCTTGCTATCCCACGCCCATTCGAAAAACCATATCAGCGCAACAGTAATCAGTGGAATGGCGATATGCTCTGACCACACAATTTCCTGATCATTTACAAGATCAACAAACGTCATAACAGTGAAAATCATGAGTCCAAATCCAAACCAATATTTATACCCTTTTTTCTTACGTGTTGATTCCTTCAAAGCATCACCCTGCTAAGAACGCGATCCCGACAAAGAAGAACCATGCGAGAATCGTAAACAGCTGAATGATCAGGCCGACGATGCTGCAGATCATCCCTGAGATCGCAAGGCCTTTTCCACCTTCCTCACTAATGGCGATCTGCTTCATTGAAATGTTCGCAGTGATGATCCCGCCGATTCCAAGGAAAATTCCGAGAAACGGAACCATCAGTGATAAGATTCCGAGTGTGAGTGATACGATTGATTGTGTATTTGTCTGTTCCATATGATCAGCTCCTTAATCTTATTTACGATTAGGTCTGGAAAAAGATTCAGTATCCTCCTAAATTTCGTCAGTTTTACGCAGGAACCGCATCTAATTTATGCTATGCTTTTAGATATGAAGATTGAAAGGGGCACCTTATGAAAGCTGTAAAATGGCGGGATCTATTTGATAAACATGACAACCATTCCATCACCGGAGACGTCAGAATTTTAAAGGATATGAAAGTACCTGAACTGGATACGACTAAAAACATCTGGATTTACCTGCCCCCGGATTATGAAAATAGCGACAGATGCTACCCCGTGCTTTATATGCATGATGCACAAAACATTTTTGATCAGGCGACTTCCACCGGCGAGGAATGGTGTGTGGATGAGACGCTTGAAAAACTGAGCGATCAACAACATGGTGACTATCAGGCCATTGTCGTTGCGATCGACCATGGAGATGATGAGCGCAGCAATGAATACAACGTTTTTAAAAACCAGAAGCATCATTTCGGAGGAAAAGGTGAACAGTATATTGCCTTTTTAAAAGACACGCTGAAACCGTGGATCGATAGTGAATTCAGGACGCTTAACGGCCCTGAACATACGATGATTGGCGGCAGTTCATTCGGTGCGTATATCTCACTCTATGCGGGCATTACATATCCTGAAGTTTTCGGTAAAGTGATGGCTTTTTCACTGATGGTCTGGCAGGATCACAATTCATTAAGAAAACTGATTAAGAATGGTCATCATACACTGCTTCATAAAGTATTCATCAATATTGGAGACACCGAAGTCAGAAGCCGTCGAGGGTCAAAGCTTTTATTGAAGGATGCTCAAAAAATAGCAGACGCATTTACTGACAGCGGTTTCCCTGAAGGAAATCTCCGGTTTGACATTGTGAAGGACGGCAGGCATCATGAGTCTACGTGGAGAAAAGAATTTCCTGACGCTTTCAAATGGCTGATTACGCCTTAAAGAGGAGGTCGACGATGTCTTTTTTACGTCCTGAATTAAAAAGCATTTTATTTTTAATGCTGACAGCGGCAATTACCGGGCTGGTCATACTGATCGGACTGGCACCTGCCTCATTCTCAACGCCGCTCGCCATTGCAGCGGCAGTACTGTTTGCAGGGTCATTCATCATGGGGTTTTTTCAGCTCATCGTATCACCACGCATTAATATTTATATGACACTTGGGCTGGTCTTTTCGATGATTAATATTGTTTCACTTGCTTCATTTATGATGCTATTGAATGCTGAAACTGTTTAAACGGGGGATTTGATGAGGGTAGAGACGATAAAAGAATTAACGACTAAAGAAGAGATGTCAGCCGCTTTTCCTGTGATGAATCAGCTGCGCACACATTTAGATGAAACTGCCTATCTGGCCCTCATTGAAGAAGCGCGGCAACAAGACAGCTACAGACTTTTTGCGCTGTATGAAAACAATGAGATTGTCGCACTGACAGGTTTTAAACCAATGATTACTTTATATTATGGACGATTTGTATGGGTAAGTGACCTTGTGACAGATCAGGGTAAACGGTCTGAGGGATACGGCGAAAAACTGCTTGAATTTGTGCATGACTGGGCATTAAAGGAAGGATACGGGCGCGTTGCCTTGTCTTCAGGGCTAAAGCGTACTGATGCACATCGTTTTTACGAAGAAAAAATGGACTATGATAAAGTGAGCTACGTATTTAAAAAAGAACTATGAATCAAAAGAGGTGAAAGCAGGCATCAGCTGCCTTCTTTCACCTCTTTTCTAAGTCATTTATTCTCATTGAAATCGTACAATCCCTGCAAGAAGGTTCATACATCCCTTTATGTAGATTCTTTTCAGATGGGCGCTCTGCTTTCAGATAAATATCCTCGTACAGCTCCATCCATTTATTACACTTGCTGCATTTCAACCTTCTGGAAATACGACTCATCCTTTCGACTCTGCAATGTCCACTAACAATACACTGGTTATATTTTCCCTAACACCACCCCTTTATAACACATTTGCATAGTTTTTTAAAAAACAGGAAAAATAATGATGAATGGAGGGATAACGATGGACAAGATTGCTAAAAATGATTCTGTTGAACAGCGTCTGAAAAAAGAGCGCGGTCAGGATATCGAGCCACAGCGCGACCCTGAAAAGCCGGCTCATACGAAAAGCGCAAAGGAAAACCGGTAACAGAAAGAGCCTGAATCGGGGCTCTTTTTTACATATAAAGTTCATATCCTGTCTTAAAAGGTGTTCACGGTGTCCAAACCTGCGTATATTTGCTAAAATTAGACATTATTAGTGTACATGCAACCTCAGCATGTCGAACTCGGGAAAGGAAGACCCTTCCATGGCATTCTTTTTATTAATGGCATTAGCCTGCATACCGTTATTCTTATCAATATCACTACTTTTTTACTCACGATCAATCCATACAAAAGCATTCTCAGTGTTCCTGCTGCTGATCTCACTTTGGCAAATGGGAATTGCGGTATTATATAGCCAGGATGTCTTCACGATCAGTGTGATCGACTGGTTATTCAGGGTTTTCAGAGCAGGACCGATCTTTTTGATGCCTGTGATGTATATCCTCGCTGTTGTCATGGTGAATCAAAGCCCTGAACTTGCAGGCTTTAAAAAGATATTTAAATTCAGAGGATTTATTTTCCTGCTGATCATCAGTGCCATCGTATATCTGATTAATTTTACGAACGCAGGGATTGACGGCTATATCTTTGTCCAGGATGGAATGTATTCTCCTGAACACATGATGCCGCTTTATGGAAACCTGAATATTACATTTCTAATCAATACAGTACTGGTGATTGCAAACACCGCCCTTTTCGCAGTCGCAGCCAGCCGTATTTTAAACCGCTCACTCAGAATTTTTTATATGCAAATCAGTATTGGCGGTATTTTTATTTTTCTAAATGGGGTGTTTAGTGCATTCACCCCGCTCCCATTATATTTTTCAAGCTTTAACTCAATTATCATTGCCATATTAATGTTTTTGGCATATGTACGCATGCAATCAATGATGCTCCTTCAGGCCAATGACCACTTGGCAAGACAGCGCACACTGCTCGAAAAGATTATGGATATTAACCCAAACTATCTGGCGGTGATCGATCAGAACAACCAGATTATCCGCTTGAACGATTCAATCTGCAGACTGCTGTCAGTATCCAAAGAAGAGCTGTCACAGCAGGATCTGTCAGCGTTACTGGCGATACGTGAACTAAACCCTGAACACGACCGAATGCTGACGCGCTCTGGTGAGATCCGCTATATAAAATGGAGTTTCGAAACAATCGAACTCGACAGCGAAGAAGTCTATACCCTGTTTATCGGCGTTGACTTTACAGAGCAAAAGCAGAATGAACAGCTTCTGCTCGACTCTGAAAAATCTAAAGTTGTTGGGGAACTTGCAGCAAGTATTGCCCATGAAATCCGCAACCCGCTGACAACTGTCAGAGGGCTGATCCAGCTGTCAAAAGAGAAATCAGACGATCCGAAGCTTGAAAATATTATTTTAGATGAAATCGACCGGATCGTAGAAGTCCTGAAAGAACTCCTGCTGCTCGCGCGGCCCGAAGCTAAAAATGAGCAGGAAAGCCGCAGCGAAATCATCAATGTGGCAGAGGAACTTGAAAACATCCACTTCCTCTACCAGTCTGTCGCAATCAAAGAGAACAAGTTTATTTCAATCGAAAACCTATTAAGATCGAACGGACTGCTTGATATTCAGAAGTCACATTTCAAACAGATTATGATCAACTTCCTGAAAAACAGCCTTGAAGCAACTGGTCCGGAAAGCAAAATTAAAATTAAGGTCGATGGGACAGGTGACAAAATCCGAATCCGTATTATCGACAACGGTAAAGGCATTCCCAAATCCCGTCTCTCAAGAATCGGCGAGCCGTACTATACAACTAAAGAAAAAGGCACCGGCATCGGTATGGCCGTCTGCTTCAAATTAATTAAAGACCATCACGGCGACATTGAGGTAAACAGTAAAATCAACTGGGGAACGACGATTACCGTAACATTCCCGCAAGCTGCGGTGGGAAATCATATTACTGAAGCAATTTAAAAAATCCAGGGTGCTGAATTAAGCCCTCTGGATTTTTCACCCTGTATAAACATCCTCTTTTGCATAACGAACCTTATCCGGTTTAATTGCTGCTAATGAAAACGCGAGCGTAATCGGTCCAACTCTCCCAAGGAACATCAAAATAATGATCATGACTTTACCTGGCGCACTCAGTTCTGCTGTAATCCCCATTGACAGACCAACTGTCCCAAAAGCTGAAAACACTTCAAATGCAAGCTCTAAAAATGGCAGCTGCGGATCAGTCAGCGTCAGCCCGAGCAGACAGATAAAAACGGTCATAAATCCGGCAAACGTAATTGCAAACGCTCTGATCACAATATTGTTTTTAATTGTACGTCCAAATACCGCCACTTCACTCTTATTTTGCAGAAACGTAATAAACGTCAGCAAAATAATAATCGCGGTGGTCAGCTTAATCCCGCTTCCCGTCGAACCACTCCCGGCCCCGATAAACATCAGTGCCATCATAAATAAAACTGATGAGGTCTCCATGCTGCCGATATCCAGCGAATTAAAGCCGGCAGTTCTTGTGGTTACCCCCTGAAAATAGGAAGCCCAAAACTGATCAATTAATGGCATATCGCCAATTGTAGCCGGATTGCTGTATTCCGAAAAAAAGATGAACAGCAACGCAATGGTATTGATCACAAGTGTGCCAACGATCATCAGCTTAGAATGCAGCGTCAGCTTTTTAAATTGCGGCTTTTTATAGACATCCACCAAAACAGTAAAGCCGATCCCGCCTAATATAAACAAGCCTGTAATAACAAGGTTGATCACCGGGTCACCAACATACCCCATCAGGTTATCAGACCATAATGAAAATCCCGCATTGTTAAACGCAGAAATAGAATGAAATAAGCTGACATGCAGCCCTTCCCTCCAGCCATATTCAGGCACCCACACCGTCGCAAGTAAAACCATACCGGCAAGCTCAATGACAAGCGAAAAAATAAACAATGACAATACAAGACGCACAACACCGCCAATAGAGGTCTGGCTCAGCGCCTCCTGAATCAGCAGCCTTTCTTTTAACGTGATTTTTTTTCTGAGAAAAAGAATCACCAGCACAGCAAACGTCATAAACCCAAGTCCGCCGACCTGGATCAGGATCATAATCACAGCCTCTCCAAAAAGCGTAAACACAGTACCCGTATCAACCGTCACAAGTCCAGTAACAGTCGTGGCTGACGTTGCCGTGAAGAATGCATTTAACCAGGTGATCCCTTCAAATGTCGAGACCGGCATCTTCAATAATAGCGTGCCAATCAAAATGGTTATTCCAAAGCCCGCCATCAGAAACTGCGGCGGTGACAACTGCACCCTTTTCAACTTCATCACAGCGCCTCGATTCCACCTTATTGACGATAAAATACTCCTGATGGAAGGCTTTGTCAATAGGAGGGAAATGGATAATATTTCTTGTGAACTCACAAAAAAATGCCCCCCAATGGACAATGGGGAGCCAAACTAGCATAAAGGTGATGTCGTCATGGTTCACAAACCATTGACTGCTTTTTCTATACCCGGATTTTTGTTTTGAGAAACTCAGTTTTTAAGGGACCCGGCACACTGGGGACGGAGTTGTGTGAGTCAAATATAGAATGATTCTAAAAATGGCGTACTCACCTCCGTCTCCAGCGAGTCATTTTTGTCATTACTACAAACTACTCCCCAAAAACTCTCACAAACTTTGTAAATCCATCAATAAATTTATCAATCTGCCTCTCAGTCGCTTCATCTGTCAGGCGGCCTGATTCCGGATCGATTTTTGTCTGATAGCGGCTTGCGATGATTTTAGGGTTGGTCATGATATTTGCGTTCATGTTGGTGAGAATCTGGCGCACCTGCATTTGTGAAAGTGCAGTTCCAACGTTCCCATTTGAAGCACCTGCGATCGCAACCGGCAGATTTTTGATTGAGAATTCCTTTGGTGAACGTGATGCCCAGTCGAGTGCATTCTTCAGTCCTCCGGGTATACCTGCATTGTATTCAGGTGTAACAATCAGCACACCGTCTGCTTCATTCAGCTTTTTGCGGAAGGAACGGACCGATTCAGGATCTCCTGCTGCTTCAATATCTTCATTAAAGAGTGGCAGCTCCCCAATTTCTGCTTCCTTCACATCCCATTTACCTTCCGACTGCCGGGTGATCTCGTTCATCAGCCTGCGGTTCAGTGAATCTTTTCTGAGGCTGCCGCACATGGCAACAATGACTGGTAATGATTCCATAAGCTCATCCCTTTCCAAAGACCTGTTTGTTTTATTGTAAAAGAGCGATCGCTATTTTACCTGTTTGAATGTTATTCGTTATGTAGTTGAACAGGTTCTTCCCCGCCTGATTTCCGGTTCATTAAATAATTGAGTCCTGTCAGTACAGCACCTGAGATACCCATTGCAACCGCAAGCCATAGCTCGTTCAAATAAATATAACAGGCAAGTCCTAAACAACCGAAAATGATGAGCAACAAACCCCTGTCCTCTTCCTTTGTGAGAATCAGCCCCCACAAAGTAATGAGCGAGCCTAGAAGAATGATTTGTAAAAGCCTTTGTAAGTTGAAATCAAGATAAATTTCCATAAAAGGTGCAATTACACTAATAACAACTCCTCCAAAACCCTGGATCCACTTCCCTGCTTTCTCCATATCGTTACCCCCATGTAAACCAAGTTACCTGTACAGGTAAATCATACCATTATAAGGTGTTTTTTCAATAATCAGTTTTCATCTGTTCAGATCGGGTAAATTTGGAAATAGACGCCCATTTAACCCTGCCACGGCTATTCTATTCTATCTGGAGGTTTTAATATGAAGGCAGTTACATTTCAAGGCACGAAGAAGATGAAGGTCAAAGAGGTTCCGGATGCAAAGCTGCAGGAGCGGGATGATATTCTGGTACGAATTACTTCAACAGCCATTTGCGGATCTGATCTACATATTTATCAGGGTGCCCTCCCTGCTCATAAAGATTATGTCATCGGGCATGAGCCGATGGGGATTGTAGAAGAAGTCGGTCCAGAAGTGACGAGTGTTCAAAAGGGCGACCGCGTTGTCATTCCATTCAATATTTCATGCGGCGAATGCTACTTCTGTCAAAATGACTTTGAAAGCCAGTGTGATAACTCCAATCTGAACCCGTCACTTGATACAGGCGGATACTTCGGATTTACTGAGCGTTACGGGAACCATCCGGGCGGACAGGCTGAATACCTGCGCGTACCATACGGAAATTTTATGCCGCTTAAAATTCCTGAATCTGTGGAACTTGAAGACGAGGCCTTACTCTTTATGTCAGACGTTCTGCCGACCGCGCTTTGGAGTGTTGAAAACGCCGGGGTTAAAAAAGGCAGTACTGTCGCTGTTCTCGGCTGCGGTCCAATCGGGCTGATGGCGCAGAAATTTGCATGGATGAAAGGCGCAAGCCGCGTCATTGCAGTTGATAACCTCTCTTACCGTCTGTTCAAAGCGCAGAAAATGAATAACGTTGAAGTAGTAAACTTTGATAATTTTGAAGATGCGGGTGAGCATATCAGAGAAATCACCCAGGGTGGCGTGGATATCGTCATTGACTGTGTCGGAATGGATGGTAAAAAATCAGCCGTCGAAGAAATCGGACAAAAGCTAAGTTTGACAGGCGGCACAATCAGCGCCATTGAAATCGGCATGAAAGCCATCCGCAAATTCGGTACGATGCAGCTCACCGGCGTGTATGGCTCTATGTACCACGGCTTCCCGCTCGGAAACATGTTCGAACGGAACATCGAAATTAAAATGGGCCAGGCACCAGTCGTCCATTACATGCCGAGGCTATTCGATATGATCCAAAACGGCGACTTTGATCCAACCGAAATCGTCACCCACAGAATGAAAATGGATCAGGCTGAAGAAGCCTACCAGATCTTTAATGACCATGAAGATGAATGTATTAAGGTTGTGTTGAAGCCTTAAGGTTTTGAGCCTGTGTGGTTGCACAGGCTTTTTTCTTTGTGATACAGCGGCACGGCGGGGACGGAGTTGTGTGAGTCAAAAATAGAATGATTCTAAAAGTGGATCACTTAACTCCGTCCCGGGCGGTTCACTTTTATACATTAATCCCCATTTCGATACACTCACCTCCGTCCCCCTGTATCACACCATATATTAGCCGCAGCAACCTTTATTACACTCTCACAAAAAAGTTGCACTAAACAAACTTTTATCATATAGTATCACTAGAATGATTTTAATCTAAAGGAGAATGCTGAATGGATGGAGCAGTTATATTTGCGTTTCTGTTAACATTATTTGCTGGATTAGCAACTGGTGTGGGCAGTATGTTTGCGTTCTTCGCAAAGAGAACGAATACGGCTTTCCTGTCTGTTACGCTTGGATTTTCGGCGGGGGTCATGATTTATGTTTCATTTATTGAAATTTTTCCGAAAGCACTGGATGAGCTGACTTCGGGACACGGTGAACAGGCCGGTACATTATTTACTGTGATGGCATTCTTTGCTGGGATGGTATTAATCGGACTGATTGATAAATTAATTCCTACTGTTGGAAACCCTCATGAGTCAAAGTTTGTTGAGTCGGCTCAGGATCCTGAGGGCGGAGAAACGATTGCTGCTAAGGCAACGAAAAAGGCGACGCTTAGTAAGAGCGATGCACTGCGTCTGAGAAAAATGGGTGTATTTATGGCACTTGCCATTGCCATACACAACTTTCCTGAGGGACTTGCAACGTTTATTTCAGCACTGGATGATCCGGCTGTCGGGATTGCGATCGCTATTGCCATTGCACTGCATAATATTCCTGAGGGTATTGCAGTTTCAGTTCCCATCTATTATGCAACCGGATCGCGAAGAAAAGCATTTAAGCTTTCGTTTCTATCAGGACTTGCAGAGCCTGCCGGTGCATTAATTGGATTTCTGATTTTAATGCCATTTTTAACTGATACTGTATTTGGACTGGTGTTTGCTGCTGTTGGGGGCATTATGGTCTTTATTTCACTGGATGGTTTGCTTCCTGCAGCACGTGAATACGGAAAAGCACACCACGCAATGTACGGAATGGTAGCCGGTATGGTTGTGATGGCTGCAAGTTTGATCTTACTCATGTAATTTGACCCCCGGGATTTCTCCCGGGGTTTTCTTTGCTCATGATTGTAAAAGAATGACTTCTTGACCTGTTTCTTGAAAAGGTGTTGTGCTACACTGAATCTATCAGATTTTGCCAACTATATTATTTCGGGGGATCTATGATGGTTGTTTTAAAGGTTATCAGGCTGGTGCTTGCCGTTGCTGCAAGTGTGATTGCGCTATACACGGCTTTTTCAGGTCATGTTTTATTTCCAATCTATTATTTAATTTTAACGATCAGTTTAATCTTTATATTAACCGGTTTTGAAAGACTGCGCTCTGAGGCGACAAAAACCGGTGCTTATACTGATTTTACTTTGGCAGGCGCTTTTATTCTGGCAGTTGTATTTGTCGACTGGTGGTAATACATAACTATGAATCGGTGCAATTGACCGGTTCTTTTTTTATTGACCATTCCCTATATATTTTGCAATTTCAAACATTAATGTATGTTTATTTGTTTATTTATTAAAATGTGACTATTTATTAAAGGGATTAAGTCACTTTTTGCGAAAGATAGTGTTGCCTGAGGGTAATCTATTTTAGAGGAGTGTCAGAATGAAAAAAGCAATTTTATTAATGGTCACGCTTGTGCTGCTGATTGCAGTGCCGGTTGTATCGGGTTCAACGCTGCTATCTGTGAATGATGCAATGAATGAACCAAACGGAACAGATGTGACAGTAGGCGGTTATATTGTGGGGGTGCCGGTGTCAACGTCCACTGTGCAGCAATCTAATTTCACAAGTGACTATGCGCTCGCATTGGCGGACGATCCAGGTGAAACACAGATATCAGAGATGATTTTTGTGAAGCTGGATGCGGGATATCGCAGTGAATATGGCTTAATGAGCAACCCTTCAAATTTAGGGGACTACATTGTTGTGGATGGCACGCGTGACGACTATTTCGCTCACGAAGGTGTTGAGTCAGTTACATCTATTACCCGTGAAGCAGGCGGAGATCCAGGCACACCGGGAACAGGCTATTATGCTGATGCAGAAGGCTTGACTGGTGTGGCATTAAAGCAGGCACTACATAATATTATTGATGATCATCAGGAGATTTCCTACGCAAATGCATGGGACGCGCTGCGCAATACAGATGAGGATCCGAATAATTCAAATAACGTACTTCTTTTATATACAGGGAAATCCATTTCAAAATATGATAATGGCGGCCTTGTAGATGAATGGAACCGCGAGCATGTCTGGCCTCAGTCTAAAGGAGACTTCGGAACCTCTATGGGAACCGGTACTGACCTGCATGCACTCAGACCGACTGATGTAACAGTTAATTCATCAAGACAGAATCTTGATTTTGATAACGGTGGCAGAATTCACCCTGAAGCTCCTGACACGTTTTACGACAGTGATTCATGGGAGCCGCGCGATGAAGTAAAAGGTGATATTGCACGTATGGTGTTCTACATGGCAGTACGCTATGAAGGCGACGCAGGTGAAGTAGACCTTGAAGTACTTGATCAGGTTGACGTCTCAGGTCCTTATCTCGGGAAGGTCTCTACGTTAAAAGAATGGCATGAACAGGACCCGGTTGATGCATTTGAACGTAACCGGAATGAAGTTATTTTCGAATCATATCAGGGAAATCGCAATCCATTTATTGATAATCCTGAGTACGTTGAAGCAATTTGGTAATCATGTAAAAAAGCAGGCCCTTTTCAAAAAGAGGGTCTGCTTTTATCGTTGATTCATTTCAAATCCTTTATCCTTCATGATATGCTGAAGTGCACTGCGGAACGTCGAAAAAGAATGAATCCGTCCGTCCCTTACAACCCCTGACAGCACCATCTCTCTTGCGAACAACGGAGAAAATCCGACAAAAATCGTTCGTGCACCCATCAGCTTAATCGCCCCGATCAGATCTCTCATCTTCGCAGCCATCAGCTGATAATCCGAACTGTCCACATCATTTATATTCGTGCCTGATAAATCAATCAGCACATTCTCTACTTCCCCGTACTGCAAATGATGAAGAATCGCCTCCAGAATATGTGTCAGCCTCTCTTCAGTGATCCCTCCCGTTAAAGGAACCAGAATCGTATGCGGTACAATGGACGGAATAATTGGTGCAGAGAGCTCCTTAATATATGTTTCATAACGTTCAAGCTTTTCATTCAGGCGATTGATCTCCTGTTTTAAACTTTCAATTGACTCACTCATGGCACTCCCTCTTTTCGCCCTCAGGATACTCTTTGTATACCCGGGAAATGAGGTTATGTAACCAATGATACAGCGGGGACGGAGGTTGTTGTATCAAAATGGAAATAATCACAAAATTAACCCACTGGGGGACAGAGTTCAGTGCGACAAAATTAGAATGATGATTACAATGAACCACGCAACTCTGTCCCCGCTGAGCCGCTCATAAAACTACACCCTAATGATGATGTCCCTCATCATGCTCTTCGGGCTCATCCTCTACAATCGCCTGCTCTTCTTCGGTCAACTCACCAACTGTAAAACTTTTAACCGGCATAGATGATACGTCTCCTGAACTGACGTGCGCCTGTATATAGTAAAGCCCTTCTTCTTCAAAAGAGGCTTCAGCAGTGTAAACACCCGCTTCACTGCTTTGTGCCTCGATCCATTGAGATTCTTCCGCTGCTTCCTGCCACACCTCAATGGTGATATCATCCGCAGTTTCAAGTAGTTCACCGTTTTCGGTTACATGCACTGTAAATGTTTCCGGTATGTCTGCTGAAATGCTTTCAGGTAAGTAGATATACGTTTCAAGAGGCTCAGCCAGTCTCGCTTCGGGATTTCCTGCTGCACATCCGCTCAAAAATACAGCCCCTGCTAATGTCAATGCTGCGATTTTTTTACTCATTTGCTCCCCCTCCTTCAAACAGCTGCTTTCGTAAAGGTCTAATGCGCGGGATCACAAATCGGTCAAGCAAATACATCACGATGATTGAGATTCCGACAAGTGGCATCAGTACACCAAGCGCCAGCATGATAAAAAACACAACCCGTGTCATGTTCCTGTCTTTTGGCTTAGCAGGTGCCCCTGAACGCCCTTTTAGTTTGCGCTTTTTCCACATCACATATGAACTGATAATGACAAAGATCAATCCGATACAAACAATCAGACCAAGAATCTGATTGGCAAGTCCGAACAGCCGTCCTTCGTGCAGTGCAATACCAAGCGTAATGCCCTGAGCCATGATGCCGTAATCCTGAAAACGCACATCACTTAAAATGGACCCCGTATACTGATCCAGGTGAAGAGTAGCACTATCAGATGGATTCGAATGAGAGGTTGCCAGTGTATAAACGCCAGCTTCGCCCTGAGGCATTGAAATCGTATAAGGCTTTGCGATATTTTGCTGTGATGCTACCCCCACAGCATCATCAACTGAGATCGGAACATATCCGTTATCCACTGATGACGGCACAGGCATATTTTCAGAAGCCCACGGCACGTCAGATGCTATATCCTTTGCAAGTATCTGTGACTCAGGCTTTTCACCAAAGCTCTGGGCAAATGCAGGATAACCTGTATTTGTAGAAGTAGCCAGACGATTAATCTGTTCACCCATCACGCCTGACCATGGCAATCCTGTCAAAACCAAAACCAGAATGCCAAGAGAAAGCCAGAAAGCCGGCACGGCATGCATGTCACGCCAGAAAGTCCTGCCTTTGCTTCTAAGTCTCGGAAGCACAGTCCCCCAAATCGCTGACCGCTTTCTTGGCCACCACATATAAAGACCCGTGATCAGTAAAATCACAGCCCAGCACGCCGCAAGCTCTACAAGCAGGTTAGCTGCTGTTCCGCCAATTAACAATTCACTATGAATACTGACGAAAATATCAGTAAACCTTTCACCGGATGGTATATCCCCTAGTACTGAAGCATTATAAGGATTCACATAAACGGATGCTGCTTCGCCGTTTTGCATAATTCCTACTTCAGTTGAACGCGCCGGATCATCGTAAAAACTGACCGATGTCACACTTGCATCAGGATAACTTTCCAGCACACCTGCTGTTTGTTCGGATACAGCAAGCGCTGTTCCTCCCTCTTCCACAAAGTACAGGTCCTGATACATGACATTTTCAATCTGAGGCTTAAATAAGTACACGCCCCCGCTAAAAGCTAAAATCAGTAAAAACGGCGAAAAAATTAACCCCGCATAAAAGTGCCACCTCCATACCGCTTGATACAATGAAGCACTGCGTTTTTTCCCCTTCTTCTCACTTACTTCACGCTCACTCATCTTCAACGCTTCCATCCTCACCACTCCTTCCCGGGCACACATGCCCCTTTCATTTCACAATCCTATTACTTAACTAACGCAGAATTTTTTTAAATGGATCACTTTTTCTGAGCTGTATTTAAAAATTTTAGCAGCGGCGTGTGAAGTTAGCGTGAAATAGAAATGAAAATAAAAGTAAGAATGTCAATCTTTCACTTGCATCGCATTCAAAGAAAAGATAATATGTAAAACGTAATGATTACTATTTACATAAAAGGAGCTGACGTTTTTGAAAAAATACACATTATTTTTCTGGACACTTATGCTTGGTGTTCTTGTACTGGCTGCATGTAATACTTCTGACACCTCTCAGGAGACAAACAGTACTGACAGCAATGAAACTGCAACTGAGGAGAAAAGTGATCATGAGGTGGAGGATCATCATGATGAGGATGACCATGAGGAACACGCGCACGGCAATGAAACCACTGCACGTTTGACAGTGGCTCATGAAAACGGCATCTGGATTTTGGATAGTGATCATGATGAGGTCATTGAATCTCTTGATCTGAGCGTTTCTGCTCTTAGCCTATCACCAGACCAGCGCCATATTTTTGTAAATGACCGTGAGAATGGCGTGATAAAGCTGCTGGATTCAGGGGTGTGGTCTGAAGCTCATGGGGATCATGCACATGATTACATAGAAAGCCCGGTACTTTCATCATACGAAATAGAAGGTGAGCAGCCCACTCATTTTGTAAATCATATCGGCCGCACCGCTATCTTTGATGATGGCAGCGGAGAAGTGCAGGTTTATGAGGATACATCATTAACGACTGAGAATGCACCGGCACCAGTGGCAGCAATTCAGACAGTTCCTCACCACGGGGTGGCAGTTCCACTCTCAGACGGACGTAACATTGTTTCCTATACACCAGAAGAAAATCCGCAGCCACTTCCTGAGGGGATTACGATTTATAATACTGAAGGTGAAAAAGAAACAACTTATCCAAACTGTCCCGGTCTCCATGGAGAAGCTTCCGGTGGATCGGACGAAACGGAAACAGTCGCTTTCGGCTGTGAAGGACAGGTGCTTCTGTATCACCCGGCCGACAATAGCATAACGGAGCTCGCACTGCCTGATGAAGAGGCAAGAGTTGGATCTCTTAAGGGAATCTCAGACTCTGATTATATGATTGGAAACTATAGCAGCAAAGAAAATGCTTCTTTAAATACTCATCTCTCCCTGATTCACTTGAAAGATCGTACAATCGAAACAATCGATCTTGGGATGGAATATGTCGGCAGTATGGCAATGGATGAAGAGCATGCATACGTCCTGGGTAAAAACGGTTCACTTATTATGATTCATTTATCGACAGGAGAAATTGAATCAGAAACTGCAGTAATCGACCCGATCGCTCTTTCAGAAGGTCATGGCCATGGAACACCAAACCCTGCCCTTGCACTCGTTGAAGGGATTGTATATGTAACAGATCCTGCAACAATGACACTTCATCAGGTTGATCCTGCATATGAAGAAGCAAAAGTCATTAAAACTTTCGACACAGCACCAACTGCACTAATTGCGATTAAAAAAGGTGAACCGCACGACCATTAATATTCATTCCCCCTAAATGAATATAAATAAAAAAATGCCGGGTGTTGTGCCCGGCATTTTTGTGATTTGAACTCATATTTTTGCCGCTTTGAGAATGATGACAAAACGGCACACTTGGGGACGGAGTTGTGGTGCGCCATTTTTAGAATGATGATCAAAATGAATCACGCAACTCTGTCCCCGCTGTGCCGCTTATTCATTAAGCAGCCGCTCTCCCTTCTCCAAAATTTCCTTCTTCTTGTTAGCATCCCGCTTCTGCCACTGTTTATAGACTAGCCCCATCCGGTGATTGTCGCTGAGTTTGTCAGCGTTCCGGTCTAAAAAGTGCCAGTATAGCGCGTTAAATGGACAGGCATCTTCTTCTGTCTGGTGGTTGACGTTATATTTACAGGAGCCGCAGTAGTTGCTCATTTTGTTGATGTATTTGCCTGATGCGACGTAAGGCTTGGTGGAAAGCACGCCTCCATCAGCATAGAGCGCCATACCGAGTACATTTGGAAGGACGACCCAGTCGTGGGCATCGACATACATTTCGTTGAACCAGTCGGAGGTTTGCTGCGGTGATAGCCCAAAGAGAGTTGCATAGTTACCGATCACCATCAGCCGTTGAATATGATGGTTATATCCATGTTCCACAACCGGCCGAATTGATTCATGCATACAATTCATCTCAGTCTCTGCATCCCAGAAAAAAGAAGGCAGATCGCGCTGATGGCTGAATTTATTTACATCACGATACTTTGGCATTTTCTTCAGATAGACACCCCGTATAAATTCGCGCCAGCCAATGATCTGCCTGATAAAACCTTCAGCTGAATTAAGCGGCACCTCCCCGTTCAGATAGGCCTGTTCAGCTTTTCTGACCACTTCCATTGGCGTCAGCAGACCAATATTAATAGAAGAAGAAAGCAGCGAGTGTGACATAAAGTCATCCCCTTCAAGCATCGCATCCTGATAAGTCCCGAAGGTTTCAAGCCTTTCCTTTATAAACTGGTTCAGTGCCTGAAGCGCTTCTTTTCGCGTTACCGGCCACCTGAATGGCTTCAGTTCACCCGGATTATCTCCGAACTGTTTTTCAACCTTTTCCATCACTTCTTTCGTGACATCATCCGGTCTGAATGAACGCGCCTTTGTAAATGTGGTGTTTCCCTTAGCAGACTTGCGGTTTTCCTGATCAAATGACCACTTACCGCCAACCGGATCATCGTCTTCCATCAGCACTTCAAGCCGCTTTCGCATCCTCCGGTAAAAAGGATCCATCTTCCACGGACCGTCACCTTTCAGCTCACTTTTGATTTCCTCAGCCGTCAGTAAAAATAACGGGCGGGCATCAAGCACTTCCACTTCAATATCCGACAGCGACTTCTCCCACTTTTTCATCGCCTGCGTCATCCGGTAATCTGTATGCACCGTATAATAAACTTTTTCAGGCTCAAACGCTTTCGCGTGAGCCTTCCACGCATCCTCAAACGACTCCGCTTCACGGTAATCCACCCGAAACCCTTTCTCCTCAAGCTCCGATGCAAAATGCCGCATCGCAGAAAAAATCAGCACCAGCTTCTGCTTATGATAATGCTGCCACGTCGACCGCGACTGCGCCTCAATCATCAAAAAAACGTCGTCTTTATCCGCCTCTTTCACAACCGGCAGCTCATGACACAATTGATTCCCAAAGATCCAGCGTGTTGCCATGGGATCACCTCCTGTTAGTGGTATACCCATTGTGGCGGAGGATGAGTCGGGGGAATGTGCATGTACCTGCCGGGGACGGAGGTTGCGTTGTCATGAAATATGCACACCGGGGACGAAGTTCAGTACGCCACTTTTAGAATCATTCTTAAAACGACTCACTCAACTTCGTCCCCGCTGCACCGGTTTTATCATCCACCTGCATCATGCTATAATGAAAAACAAAAATTGGCAGGTGATTCGTTGTATTTAAAAGCTTTTCGGATGATTTCTTACATCGCGGCAGCGGTTGTTCTGATTAGCGTCGGACTAAGGTGGTTTGCAGATACTGAGCTCATTGGTTCCGTCTGGCTCTCAGTTCTGACAATCATTTTAACTGTCTCTTTGGGATTGGAATCATACCGGGATAAATCTACCGGAAATAAATTAGCCTATTTTTATTTCATCGTGAGCGGGATCTTATCCGGCTTTCTGATTTATGAGGGTGTCAGTAACGTCATCAGCTGATATAAAAAAACGCTATGAACAGCTCCGTTTAAAAACGGGGTTGCCCATAGCGTTTTTTCTTATTGTTACTCTGTATCCTTCTTCCACTCATCCTGCTCAATCAGCATTTTACCCGGCCATGTGTAAGCGAGAATACCACCGTCTGCTTTGATGTCCTCACCTGTTACATATGAGCTATCATCTGAAGCAAGGAATAGCGCGACTGTTGCCATTTCACGCGGTTTACCTAGTCTGCCAAGCGGTGTGATCCACTTGTTGGCTTCACGGAATGCTTCACCCATTTCTTCCTGCTTTGAGCCGACAAGCTCATCAATCAGAGGCGTTTCGATTGTTCCAGGTGAAACTGAATTTACCCGGATGCCGTTACGTGCATAATCAATCGCAGTTGCCTTTGTAAAATTGATTATGCCGCCTTTAGCCGCGTTGTAGCCTGAGCGGTCCAGGTCTGCAGCGTGTCCCGACATAGAACCGTTGTTAATGATCGAACCACCGCGGTCCATCATTAACGGAATGATAAATTTACTCATCAGGAACGTCCCGCGAAGGTCCACTGCGATAATACGGTCAAACAGTTCAATCGGGTATTCATGTACCTTTCCACCCTGCTGATCGACGCCTGCATTGTTAAATAAGACATCTACCGTTTTATATTCTTCCTTTATCGCTTCTGCAAATGACTCGACGCTTTTTTCATCAGACACATCAACCTCATAAGCAACTGCCTTCCCGCCGTTACTTGTGATCTCACTGACTACCTGATCAAGCGCATCTTTATTCACATCCGCAAGTACCGTTACAGCACCTTCCTCTGCAAAAACATGCGCTGTCGCTTCACCAATACCAGTAGCGGCTCCTGTAATAATTGCTGTCTTCCCATTTAATCGGGCCATCTGAAAAACCTCCATTTGTTTGTATATACATGTTTTTCCCTTTATGTGGGAATGTAAACCTTGAAGGGCACATCAGGGACGGAGTTCAGCGCGCCACATTTAGAATGATTATGATGATGAACCACTTACCTCCGTCCCCAATGCGCCAGCTTCATTTAACTCAGTGCGTATTTTTCCATTTAAAGTTATAATAACCAGTAACAAACTAAAATGAGGGATCTCAATGAAGTTGAAATTTTTACAAATTGCAGCACAGGTAGCTGCAGTCATTTTTTTGATTAATGCAGGTTTCATGCTATGGGGTGACGGTGGCTTTTTGTCAGAAACACTTATGATGATTCTGATTGCGCTGCTGATGTTTGCAAACGGCGCAGAATATTACGTGAACCCTGATCACGGGAAGAAGACCGCCTATTCTTTTCTCATTCTGGGTAGTGTCATGGTCGGAACAGTGATATTTGCGGCAGTGACTGGAGGCTTTTAAGTCTGCCTGTCCACTGCCTCACCAATCTGTCTGATTGCCTCCCTGCCTCCGTAGCTCCCATGACTCAGCCCGTTATCATCTACTCCACCACCAAGCGCAAGAAATTGCTCGGATGGTTTAAAATGCAGGCCAATCACTTCCGCTCTAAATTCCTCACTATAGCCTTTTTGATAGCGTGCATCAGGATAACCTTCTACCGCATGAACCTCACCGAGCGCTGTCTCAGTATAAAACTTTTGAAACCTCTCGCAGTGCTCTTTTCCAAGGATCAGGATTTTCCCTGGCGCAAGAAAATTGATGGTATCGCTTAAAAGGGATTTAATCACTGGTGAATCTATGACAGCTTCCCTGCCCCTGATCGTCCCCATCTGCTTTAAAGTTGGAATCGGAAAAAAGTCGATATGTACAGCTGGTGGCATTCCTGTTTCCTTATAAAACGAATACCCCATTCCATTCAAGAATCCTTCAAGCTTCGCACCACCCTTTTT
The DNA here is from genome assembly GCF_055597105.1 of Jeotgalibacillus sp. 10bf12. Taxonomy (NCBI): domain Bacteria; kingdom Bacillati; phylum Bacillota; class Bacilli; order Caryophanales; family Caryophanaceae; genus Jeotgalibacillus; species Jeotgalibacillus sp. 10bf12. Next base: position 372,628 of record NZ_CP200276.1, read on the forward strand.
GCCAAACCATCCGCTGTAAACAGTGTTGCGCTCAAAGTAGGTCTGGTAATGCTTAACTGTTTCAATCAATGACTGCTCACTCTGCTGATATTGGTTCAGGCTCACTCCCTCTTCCCTCACAAAAAAGCGTGATTTTTCTGCAGCAAGCAGGCTTCCGTCAGAGGCAACAAACTCTTTGGAAGAGGGATTTGTTCCGATCGTAATCACTGATCCGGGTGAGCGCATGCCAAACCATACGACCGGAATCGACCGCTCCATCACCTGATCGGCAAATACGGTTTGCTGCAGGCTTTCCTGAAGATCAGCCGCTTTTCGGATCAGGTTGATGGCCTCTATTAAGTTGTGCTGAGAGAGTCTTTTTTGGTCCATTATGAGATTCCTTTCTCTAATTCAATGCTTTTGCTTGAGGGTTTTATTCCCTGCCTGAGTGAAGTACAAACTGATACAGGAGGACGGAGGTGTTGTATCTTGATGGTTATCATGTCCGTTTCGATACATAAACTTCCATCCTCCTGTACCACCAAAAGATAAAACCATTGCTAACCATCACGTTACACTGTATACTTTTCTTACTTTGCATAACGAGAGGACGATGACTATTTTGGGAAGGCGCTAATACGAATTGGAACGGTTGCGAAGCGCAGTGGGCTTTCAACCCGGACAATTGATTACTATACCCAGATTGGGCTTTTACCTTTTGAGCGTTCTGCTTCGAATTACCGGTTATATCCTGAGTCTGTTCTGGAGACACTGAAGGAAATTCAGTTGTTAAAGGACCGGAGAATGACGCTTGATGAGATTAAGGTTTTGATGGAAATGAAGCCTGTGTCGAGTCCTGCACTGCAGGAAGTAAACGCGGAGATTGCTCATTTGGAAGAAAAGATTTTATCGCTGAAAGAGGAGCTATCGGAAGCAGCTCCTGAGGAACGGCATATGATTAAGGAAGAGATTCAGCTGAAAATGATTCCACTGCTTCAGCTGATGACGACACTATTAAGTTAAAATTTTCGGAGGTGAATCCCCTTTTTCAGGGGAATTTATTGGACAGTATATTGTATTTAAATCTTGGGCTTGTAGCCGTGTTAATCGGTTTGACAGCCTTCTTCGTAGGATCTGAGTTTGCGGTTGTAAAGGTGAGAATGTCGCGTGTAGATCAGCTGATTGCTGAAGGGAATAAAACAGCACCGATTGTGAAAAAGCTTGTGACAGATCTGGACTATTATCTATCAGCATGTCAACTCGGGATTACAGTGACAGCACTTGGTCTTGGATGGCTTGGTGAGCCGACTGTTGAAAAGATTCTTCACCCTGTGTTTGACAATCTCGGTGTGCCAGCAGCGATGTCGACGATCGTTTCATTCGCTGTGGCGTTTGCACTGGTGACTTTTTTACACGTTGTCATCGGGGAACTTGCACCGAAGACGCTTGCGATTCAATTTGCAGAGAGAATGACACTGATACTTGCCCGTCCGCTTTACTGGTTCGGTAAAATTATGTTTCCGGCGATCTGGACACTGAATGGTTCTGCACGATTATTACTTCGCGCGTTTGGCGTTCAGCCGGCGGGTCATGAGCAGGCGCACTCTGAAGAAGAGCTTAAGATTATCATGGCACAAAGCTTTAAGAGCGGTGAGATCAATCAGACTGAACTTTCATTTATGGAAAATATCTTTGCCTTTGATGAAAGTGTTGCCAAGGATATCATGGTTCCCCGTGTACAGATGGAGACGCTTGATATCAGTATGACAACAGAAGAGATTCTCAGCATCATTGATGAACACCAGTATACGCGTTTCCCTGTGACAAACGATCAGGATAAAGATCATATTATCGGTTTTATTAACGTAAAGGAAATGCTGACAAATATTGTACGTAACCGCTCCCACAGCCTGTCTGATTCCCTTCATGAAATTGTGCTGCTTCCTGAACATACACCCCTTCAGGATGCGATGCTGAAAATGCAGATTGAGCGCGTGCATATGGCGCTGATCATTGATGACCATGGGGGAACATCAGGATTGCTGACACTTGAAGATATTCTTGAGGAGATTGTCGGTGAGATCCGTGATGAGTTCGATGAGGATGAGCGAAATGACATTGAGGAAGTAAGTGAACTTGCTTACTGTGTCAATGGACGCGTGCTGCTAGATGAGCTTGAAGAACGATTTGGCGTGGCGTTTGAAGGTGCCGAAGATGTCGATACAATAGCCGGCTGGGTGCTTCATAAGAAAGATGAAGTGTCTGAAGGCGATCAGTTCCTGACAGATGAGAAGCATATCTGGACAGTTGAAGAAATGGATAATCATCAGGTTTTAAGAGTGCGTCTGGATATTCAGATGGCTCAGGCTTAATGTGAGACCATGCCCCCGTACGGCATGCTGTGCGGGGTTTTGTGTACATCCATCTATTAATCTATGGGTTAGACCTTGATAAAAAACGGGAATAAAAGATTAATAACTACATTCATGGAGGAATTACTGTTGACGATTGCGCTCGTTACGTTAGCCGTATTGATTTTGATTAATGCTTTTTTTGCTGCTTCAGAGCTTGCTCTTGTGAATTTGAACGACAATAAAGTAAAGCGGGATGCAGATCATGGGGATGCGAAAGCGAAAAAAATATATGATCTGATATCTAAACCCAGCCTGTTCTTGAGTACAATTCAAATCGGGATAACGCTTGCGGGATTCTTGTCCAGTGCGTTTGCTGCGGATTTCTTTGCGGGCCCGCTTGCTGAAACACTTGTTGCCTGGGGCGTCCCATTATCACTTGGTGTATTGAATACACTCTCAGTTATCACCATTACCATCGTTTTATCTTACTTCACACTTGTCTTTGGTGAACTTGTACCAAAACAGCTGGCGCTTCAAAAGGCTGATGCAATTGCCAGAACAGCTGCTACACCTCTTACAGTGCTGGCGAAAATCAGTGGCCCGATTGTATTCATTTTGACTGTATCCACAAACGCAGTGGTTCGACTGTTCGGCGTTGACCCGAATGCACGAAATGAAGAAGCAACAGAGGAAGACATCAGAATGCTTGTGGATGTAGGCCGTGAAAGAGGAACGATCAATCCGGAAGAAAAAATATTGATTAACAATATTTTCGAGTTCAACGATAAGATTGCAACAGATATTATCACGCACCGCAGAGATATCTCAGCACTGCCCATTGCTGCGTCTTTTGAAGATGTGCTCTCACTGGTAAAAGAAGAGCGCTTTACGCGATTCCCCGTTTATGAAGAATCGATTGATAATATAATCGGGGTGTTGCATGCCAAGGACCTTTTCCAGTATATTGGTAACGATGAACCTTTTCATTTAAAAAACCTGATCAGAAAGCCATTTTTCGTCCTGGAGTCCCAGCCGATTGATGTACTCTTCGCTTCTATGCAAAAGAGCAACACCCATATTGCGATTGTCATTGATGAATATGGCGGAACTGAAGGGCTGATTACAATTGAAGATGTCATTGAGGAAATTGTCGGCGAGATCTCAAGTGAAAGCCTTGAACATGGTCATGCTGACGAAGAGATCATTGAACAGGCTCCTGGTGTATATATAACTGAAGGTACTTACCGTCTGTGGGAGCTTGAGGAAATCATTAAAGTCAGTCTTCCATCAGAAGAACTCGATACTGTGAGCGGCTTTATAATTCATGAACTCGGTTATATTCCGGATGAATATGAAAGGCCTTATATCCAGTTTAAGAATGTTCGTTTTGATGTACTCGAACTATCTGAAAACCGGATTGAACGTGTGAAAATCACTGTACTGAGACCTGATGATCCTGAATCTGAAAAAGAGTCTTAACAAGGCTGCTGCTTTAGCAGCCTTTCTTTTATATAAAGCTTAACCAATAATTTTCAGAGGAGAATACATATGGCATTTGTCTGGTTTATCCTGGCTGCAATTGTCACCGTATATGCAGCAATGAAGCTGTCAACATACGCTGATGTGATCAGCACGAAAACGGCAATGGGCGGTCTGCTTGTCGGTACGCTCTTACTCGCAGGAGCTACTTCCCTTCCTGAGGTGACAACGAGCCTTTCAGCTGTTTTGATTGGAAATAATGATATTGCGATTGGTAACGTGCTCGGATCAAACTTATTTAACGTGTTTATCCTTGCCTGCTTTGACCTGTATTACAGAAAGAAAAAGCTCTTTTTACAGGCTAGCAATGATCACCTTTATACAGCAGGGCTCGGCTTACTGCTGACACTGCTTGTCATGATTGCGTTAACGTTACGCATTGATTATACGATTTTAGGGATGGGTATTGATTCCATCCTGATCGTGATTATTTATATTGCAGGTATCTCGATTATCGGCCGCTTATCCAAGTCAGATCAGCCTTCTCTTCCGCAGGCTGAAGCACCTGCTGCGCACCCGGTGACATCATCAGAATTTACGATGTCAGTAAAACACGCTGTGATTGGATTTAGCATTGCAGCCATTGTGATCATGGGTGCAGGGACTGTCCTTTCAATCATGGGTGATCAGATCGCAGTCATCACAGGACTCGGATCGAGTTTTGTCGGGAGCTTCCTGGTTGCTGCGACCACATCACTGCCTGAAGCAGTATCTGTACTTGTTGCACTGCGTCTGAAAAATATTAACCTTGCGATGGGATCGATTCTCGGAAGTAACATATTTAACATGCTGATTCTTGCAGGATCAGATCTGATTTACCGGGAAGGCGCAATCATCACAAGTGTCTCAGACTCCCATTTAACCACTGCAATCGGTGTGACGATTCTGTCTGTGATCGCGATCTGGGCTGTATTGATGAAAAAAGCAACTTCTTCTTTTAAATACATGCTGCCTTCTATGCTTGTTGTCGTGGTTTATTTCGTATCATCATATCTGATTTTCGTTAATAGCTAACGAGCTTAACCCTGGTTTAACACACCAGGGTTTTTTCGTGTTTATATCAGGGACATAATTTTTGTAAATGTGGGAAAGCTATCAGGTAGGATAGCAGTCTACACAAGGAAGTGATGTCAGATGGCGTTTGTCTGGTTTATACTTGCTGCAGTCGTTACAATTTATGCCGCAATGAAACTTTCTACATACGCAGACGTGATTAGTACAAAGACAGGAATGGGCGGACTGTTAGTAGGTACCATTTTACTCGCAGGAGCAACGTCTTTGCCGGAAGTAACAACAAGTTTTTCAGCAGTATGGATTGGGAACAATGATATCGCAATCGGAAATCTGCTTGGATCAAATTTATTTAACGTTTTTATTATTGCCTGTTTTGACCTTTACTTCAGAAAAAAACAGCTCTTTTTACAGGCCAGTAACGATCATTTATTTACTGCAGGAATTGGCATGATGCTGACATTGCTGATAACGCTGTCGCTCATGATACGGATCGACTATACAATTCTTGGATTAGGGATTGATTCCCTGCTGATTGCAGCGATTTACTTAGCAAAAATAATGATTCTTGGACGCTTATCAAAAAATAAACAGACGCTTAAACAACATGAAGACCCACTGCTGGCCAAAGTCGATTCTTCAGAAAAAACGATCTCTCTCAGATATGCTGTAATCGGATTTACTATTGCAGCGATTGTCATTATGGGTGCAGGGACAATGTTATCCATTATGGGCGACAAGATCGCTGTGATTACAGGTCTCGGTTCAAGCTTTGTCGGAAGCTTTCTGGTCGCTGCTGCAACGTCCTTTCCTGAAGCAGTGTCTGTCTTAGTGGCATTACGCCTTAAAAATATTAACCTTGCGATCGGGTCGATTCTGGGTAGTAACATTTTTAATATTTTTATCATTGCAGGTGCTGATGCCGTTTATAGAGAAGGCTCGATCGTTACATCTGTTTCAACTTCTCACTTAACAACCGCAATCGGTATTTTTATTCTTTCAGGCATTTTGACGTATGCTATTTTGAGGAAAAAAGCAGCATCCGGCTTTAGGTACATGCTGCCTTCCATGCTGGCTGTAGTTGTCTACTTCGTGTCATCTTATCTGATTTTTATCAACAGCTGATTTGTAAACATAAAAAAGCTCCTGCTTTAGTTGAACAGGAGCTTTCTTGGTGTTTATTTATTCACGTTATTCTTAAAATTACCTACGCCATCCTGAATATCACCTTTTGTCTTATCTTTCTTACCTTCAGACTGCATATTCGGATCATTTTTTGCATTCCCCACCTGATCCTTCGTTTCACCCTTTACCTTGTTCACAGCACCTTTTACCTTGTCACTCAATCCTTTATCAGCCATATATAACACTCCTTAGAAGTTAATAGTCCATGCATTCCCTTATGAGAAAAGTACAAACATTTCCTTTTAATCGGTTAGACTATGTCAGGCATTGATTGGTTAGAATGGATGTGAATTCACCTGGATTGATTCTCCTGTTAAGATCTTTGTCAGTTCATCAGGGCTGACTGGCTTACTAAAGTAAAATCCCTGCATTTTTGTTTCACCCTGTCTGACAATAAAGTTCAGCTGCTCTTCATTTTCAATTCCTTCAGCAACAACTTCAATATCGAGCTGTTTAAGAAGGCTGTAAATACCTGATAGTATACTTGAATTGAAATTTTCATAAGGAATACTCTCCATGAAACTCCGGTCAATTTTTACAATATCAACAGGCAGATTTCTCAATCCGTAAAGAGATGACGTTCCTTTTCCAAAATCATCAAGTGCAATTCTCACCCTACGCTTTTGTACCGCTTCAATAAAATGCATCAGATCATTATCATAATAAGAAACTTCACTTTCAGTTATTTCAACGATAATCAGATGCGGCTGGATATGGTGTGCTTCTAATTCCTGATCAAGCGTTTCAAGAAATTCTGTATAGTGGAGCAACTGGGTTTTAGAGAAATTGATCGAAAGCGACATATTTGGATAGCCGAGTTTATGCCATTCTTTTAGATTTTTGATTCCTTCACTCAGGACCCACCTGCCAATCTCGTGAATCGCACCACTCTCTTCAAAGATCTCAATAAACAGCTCGGGAGAAAGCGGACCGTATTCAGGGTGCTTCCATCTTAATAATGCTTCCACTCCTGAAATTACCGGAACCTTGCCTTCAAAAATCGGCTGGTATACAATACTCAGCTGTTCTGTGCATAAGACTGATTTTGATTCCTCTTTCAGTCTCTCTGCCTGCCCATATCGTCCGGCTGCAAGAAGATCCTGATACAGGAAAACCTGATTTTTACCTTGAGTCTTCGCCTCGTACATTGCAGCATCTGCATGCTTTAACAGCATGGATAAGTCTTTTCCGTCAGTGGGAAAAAGGCTGATGCCGATACTTGCTGAGATAAATGTCCGGATCGATCCCATTCTGAATTCAGTGTTCAGCCTGTTTTTCAGCTCTTCACATGTATCTAAGAGTGCATTCATTTCACGGTATGGAAGTATAACGGCGAATTCATCTCCACCGATTCTTGAAATCATCACCTGATCCCGCTCAAAGTATTGTTTCACTCTGGCGGCTACTTCTTTCAGCAGTAAATCACCTACTTCATGACCCCATGTATCGTTGACTTTTTTGAATCCATCAAGATCGAAAAAGATCACTGCTTTTTTTACTTTTGATTTGTTAACAAACGAACCAAACATCTTCGTCAGATAGAAGCGATTGCCAAGACCGGTCAACTGATCATGGTAAGCCATTTCTGTAATTTCTTCATTTGCTCTTTTGATATCATTGATCATATCTGAAAACTCGGTTTCAAGCTTCTTCACTTCATAAAGTTTCTTGAATAGATGATGCCCCTCCGGCAGGGCAACGCCGTCATGCTTTCTCATACCTGAAGCGAGCTCCATAATCGGTTTGAGGAGCATTTGTCTGAAAAGAAAATAGACGGCCAGTGTAATCAGCAGAAACCCAATTGCTGCCCACGTTTTGAATTTTTTCAGGTTTTTCTGCTTCTCTTTATAGAATACCCGGTCGGATGCTACATTAAGTGGCAGTAAAAAGCTTTCATCCAGATTCTCAACTATATATTCCCCGCTGATTTTATCCGCCTGTTCCAGGCTCATTATCCGCTCCTCAGTGGATAATGCAACATCCACAGACAGCTCTTCACTCAGTTCAGCAAGATAATTCTCATCAATTATTCTGCCCATAATCAGGTAGCCTGTTGGATCAGAAAAATCATTTCTGGTAATTTGGTGTGATGCCATCATGACCATTTCTCCCTGATGCGATTCATAGAACAAATCTTGACGAGCAACAGCTTCCTTCACCGTGGTCACGAAGCCTTCACTCAGTGCAAAAGTTGCACCATCGCGATCAACTCCTGACCGATAAACAACCGATCCGTTCTGATCAAGGTAAATCATGATCTGTACCTGCAGGTTAGCAATCATATCCGGCTGAAGATTATCTGTTATGTAGCCCGGGTTCTCACCATTTACAAATAAGTACGTCTCATCCCACGCACTCCAGTCGATCGTCTGGTGCAGCAGGTCATCCTGCTCATTCACAAGATAATTCTGTACCCGCTCCACATCCCTCTGCACCCTCTGCTGGTCAAACCCATTCGCTTCTTCAAGCTGCAGAGGTGTCATCAAAAATTGTATAAACAAAAAAGCCAATATTAAAAACCCGCTAAGCACGAACATCGTTAACGTTCTTATTCTCACGACCGCTCATCTCTCTTTTAATTTTTATATCGGTTGGCAGATGTGACATTTAAAATAAGAATTGAGCTATGGGTGAAGGATTCCACTGTCCAACTGATAATAAGAGATTAATTTGTCTTATAAACTGAAAAGATTATATAGTAGAATGTTAGACGAGTTGATCAAAACACTTGATGCATTACATTATTAGTTTTCTGACTTTTCGGTGATTAATAGAATATATTGACAAGTTCTAACAAGAGGAGTAGATTCTATCTATCAATCACATAACTGCCTTTAAATCGCTGAAACATATTGTGCGGGGGACCCATTTTACTGACCAATTGGTCTCAGGGGTGAATCTTTCATCTGAAAGAAGGGATACTCTTCAGTCCCTAATCCGACAGCTAACCCCGTAAGCGTTAAGGAGAGAAAGGTCTAATCATGACCATTTCTTTGTGATGTGGTTTTTTTACATTCAAAAGGAGTGAAGGAAATGGTCAAAAAGCAATTTTCAGTCATTGGGTTAGGCCGCTTTGGCGGCAGCATCTGCAAAGAGTTATATGGAATTGGACACGAGGTTATGGCGATCGATCTGTCAGAAGATAGAATCGAAGAATACGGTCAATATTCCACTCATGCGGTTCAGCTTGACAGTACGGATGAAAGATCCTTGATTAACGTAGGCATCCGAAACTTTGATGAGGTCATCGTCGCGATTGGAGATGACATTCAGGCGAGTGTGCTGACTACACTATTATTAAAAGAACTGGGAATAAAGAAAGTTGTCGTAAAAGCCCAAAATGATTATCACCATAAAGTACTTGAAAAGATCGGGGCTGATGTGATCGTTCACCCTGAATACGAGACAGCAAAACGAGTCGCTCATAACCTGTCTTCAGATACGTTAATTGACTTCATTGATTTGTCAGAGGAATACAGCATCGCGGAACTGCTCGCTACTTCAAAAATGAACAACCGATCATTAGCCGAACTGGATATCAGAGCCAGGTATGGTGTAACGGTTCTTGCTTATAAAAACAATGATCATGTGAATATTGCCCCCTCTCCCGATGATCTCATCAGGCGGGGTACAATACTCGTTGTCATGGGTCACAAATCTGATCTGGAACGATTTGAAAACACTGCTTTTTAAATTGGGATTTGGAGGTGTACCGCATGAAAAAACGAACATTCACATTGACCCCTCCCCAGTTTTTAATGGGAGGTTTTGCGATTACGATCTTGATTGGCACATTACTGCTGAAGCTGCCTTTTGCAACAGAAGAAGGCATTCAATGGATTGACGCTTTCTTTATGGCTACCTCAGCCACCACTGTTACCGGCCTGGTTACAGTGGACACAGGAACCATTTTCACTGTGTTCGGTGAGGTTGTCATCATGTTACTGATACAGATTGGCGGTCTTGGCTTTATGACATTTGCCGTATTGGTGATTCTGATTCTGGGTAAGAAAATTTCTTTGAAGGAAAGACTGCTTTTACAGGAGGCCTTGAATCAGACTGCCATTGGTGGCGTGATCAGACTGGCAATCAGGCTTTTTATTTTTTCAATTCTGATCGAATTGTTCGGAATGCTGTTACTCGCTACTGTATGGGTGCCTGAATATGGATGGGCATTCGGGTTATATACAAGCTTATTCCACTCAATCTCAGCTTTTAATAACGCCGGATTTTCTTTATGGTCTGACAGCCTGATGGGTTATGCCGGGAACCCGATTGTGAACCTGGTGATTACAGGCATGTTTATTCTTGGAGGATTGGGCTTTACTGTCCTCATTGATGTGAAGAATCAGCCGATCTTCAGAAAGCTCGCCCTGCATTCCAAGCTCATGATTATTGGCACGCTTGTCATTAATGTTGTGGCATTCCTGCTCATCTTTTTTATTGAATATGGCAATCCGAATACCATTGGACCGCTGTCATTGTTAGATAAAATATGGACATCTTATTTCCAGGCTGTCACAACGAGGACCGCCGGATTTAACACGCTGAATATTGGGGATATGGAAACGCCCTCTTTACTGCTGATGATGGTACTGATGTTTATCGGGGCAGGAAGCGGGTCAACAGCGAGCGGAATTAAGCTGACAACTGCAATTGTGATGATTGTCGCTGTGATCAGCTACCTCCAGAATCGCAGTGAGGTTACACTGATGAACCGGACAATTAAACGGGATATTGTCATTCGCTCCTTTGCCATTACAGTGGTCGGCCTTGCAGCTGTATTCGTCACTCTGTTCTTATTAACCATAACAGAACCGGATATGCCATTCCTGCTACTGGCATTTGAGACGTTTTCCGCATTCGGTACAGTGGGACTGTCAATGGGGATTACGGGAGACTTAAGTGATCCAGGTAAAGTCATTGTGATGATTCTCATGTTTCTCGGCAGACTCGGGCCGATTACACTTGCGTTCTCACTGGCGACGACAAAGCCGGATAAAGTGAAGTATGCGAAAGAAGATGTGTATACCGGGTAATACATTAAAAGAGCGGATTTCTCCGCTCTTTTATTGCTTGTTTTTACTAATTTCAGTAGATTAAGCAGTCATTTTTCGGCACTCTTCTGCACACATACGGCAGATATCAGCACATTTCTGACAATGGGTATCTTTAAACATTGAACACTCTTGTGCACAGCGCTCACAAATTGTTGCGCATAGTTCGCAATGTTCTTTAGCAAACTGTCCATTCATCGCCATCATTGAAACAGACATTTGACACATCATTGCACATTCCACAAGTATGCTTACGCAGTTTTTACGGGCATTCAAATCCGGCTCATTCAGACACGCGCTGAAGCATTCATAACATGCCTGCGCACACTTTGAACAAGCATCAATACAAGCTTGAAATTTTTCGTTTGTACTCGTGACTACACTCATGATTAAGAACCTCACTTTAATAAATTTTATTACAAAAGTAAGATTTACTAAACAACCGGATTTTATTCATTTGCTCATGAGACACCATTTAATTGAACGCAGTCAATGTATGTTGTTTCAATGTCAAATACCAATGAACGATCAAAGTACCCGCTAGGCTTACTGCCACTGGTGAAGAAGATCGCGCCATCAATAACCATCCAAAAAATGAGGCCTAAGTGTCTCATCCTCATAACGACTTGATCTTCCATCAATTTTATTCCTTTTCAATGCGAACGTTTTTTACTATAAATGGTGTCAATCCGAATATTGGAAATGTTATATTGAATGTAATGATATTGTCAGGAGGTAGAAATATGGAATTCAATTTGATCGAGATCATCACGCTGGCTGCTGTTGTTTATCTGCTATCTACGGTTTTCAGGCTCGAGCAGCGAGTGAAAACATTAGATTATAAAGTAGAGCAGCTGTCTGCGCATACGGATGTGACAGATGAAGAACTTTACCAGGAATTGCACCAGGAGCTAAGAGAGCTAACTCATCAGGGAAAAGACGTGCAGGCTGTCAAAAGAGTCCGTGAAACAAAGGGTCTTTCACTTGTTGAGGCGAAGCAGTATGTAGATACTTTTAAATTGAAGGAACAATAATTGCCCACCATTTGAGAAGTAAGAGCTTTCAATCAAGCTGATAAAGTCATTGATACAAACTGAGGACCTGGCATCCAGGTCCTCATTCTATAATGCCCGTACCCATTACTTTTATATCAACCTTCGCCTGAATCTGAAGTGCCTGATAAGTTTCATCCCATGTATCAGGGTTCCACCGCTCAGCATTAAAAGCTGAGACACGGTGCGCAAGACCAAATACATCAGATTGTGAGTCCTGTAATTTTGTCATAACATGTTCGATATCTTCTGTGAGAATCTCTTTTAGCCGCTTTTGCAGATCCGCCTCTTTTTCCTTCGTGATTTTATTCTGACCATATTCAGTAATGACGATCTCCAGTTTAACTTTCGCTTCCCAGCTTTTCAGATCTTTGCTGATTTTCATACGGGTTTTTGACTCTTTGATTTCCGCTGTCAGCCAATTCTCAACCTCAAGTTCCCTGTCAATATGGACACGACGGGTAACCCTGACCAATTCCTCTGTGTCATTATTTAAAATGTTAAAGATCACACTTTCCTCAGGGTCCAAGTGCTCTCCTGTAAAGCGATTTTTGTGAAATAGTGCAATACCGGCTACCTTTGCACGCTTTTCTTCCTCTTTATAAGTAATATAAGGCAGGTACAGGTCTTTTTCCGGATTGAAAATAATGGTGCACGCGTCCTGTAAGGAAACGTATGGGGTCACACTTGTCAGTTCAGAACTTTCCAGCAGTCCCTTAAAGTACTCTGATTTATTTTTCTGCGTCTCAATTTGTTGAGATAATAATTCATGCGCTGCTCCATCTGCTACTGCAACTCGTGCATGCAGATTGTGCTTCGGGTTTCTATACATCTCATCAAGAAATGAATATATCTCCTCTGTAGCCAGATCGTCTCCGAGGATGACCGTCTGAAGTTTTGAGAAATCTGCATACTCAGCGATCATCAGATCCATCTCAAGCATGGAGTCACGCACTGTGTGACCAGTCACAGAAATTTCATTTACCTGATCTGTCTGTTCAATCGGCGGAGCAAGCGTTGTAGCCATCACTGCCCCACTCTCTGTCTGGTCGTATCCGGCTGTATAGATCAGCTGTACATCTTTTAAAAGGTTTTGATCCCAGCAGCCTGAGAGTATAAGGCTGCTGATCATGATTGATAGCACAGACCGTTTCCTCATGTCGTATGCCCCTTTCTAAATAACAGATAAGTACATAAAGTAACCAGTGGAAGAATGACTGTAAAAATAACTGCCGCATATGGCACCAGACTTTGCAGCTTAATAATGGACTGCTTTTCGTTAATGAACAGGGAAATCACAAATACACTGGTCACGATCACCATGATGACACGCTGATGACTTTTCAGATTGAACAGCAGCCTGGTTTCTTCTGCAGCTACAAACAAATAGTTAATAAACGACGTAAGCGCCACAACAATCCAGAGTGTAATAAAGATCAGGTCAATACGCTCAATAATCACAAAGCTTAGTGACTTTAAAATGTATAAAACTGCATACGGCACGACTAGAATTTCCTCCAGGTGAAAGTAGAGCTGTGTTGAAATGATCAGAAATAAATAAAAAAACAGAACAAACGACGTTGCCCATACTGCTTTTTTCAATTCTTTCTCCCGGTTGCTTTTCACATACTTACTAAAGTATAAAAAAGCTTCAAAACCTATATAAGCCAGCATAGATGCCTCAAGCCCCCTTAGAATTGCAGGCATCCCCTCGGATCCTATTGGAAACAGGTGAATGTATTCCGGCGAACTGTATACAGGAATTAATAGGATGATCATCACCGGCAGCAGACAGGATACGATCATAGAAAACCTTGCGATATGAATAATTTTACTTCCTGCGCAATAAGCAGCCGGAATCAGAAACAGGATCACCAGCAGTTCTTTGGGGGTATCCATGTAGATCCAGTCTGATAAAACCTTTGTAAAAGAAAGGTTCGAGACAGTCAGAATGTATAGAATATAGATCAAGTAGCAAAAAACCAGGAAGTTACCCGCTAATTTGCCAAATGACTTGATCATCATGTCAAAATAGCTGACCTCCCCTGCCCTCAGCAGCAGCCATAGAAATAAGAGCAGGAGAACCTGAACGATTATTCCGCCGAATATTAAAGAAATCCAGGCATCATGTCCTGCTTCTGCCGAAATGTCTTTTGGCAGTGAAAGGACACCTACCCCAATCTGCGTCTGGATAATCAGGAAAAATAATTGCCAGCCAGTGACCTCATTATTTTTTTGCATGCTGCCACCTCTTTGAAAAGCCCTGTCTGACTTTGTTGAGTGTCAGTGTTCCTGCAGGTCTGGTGCTCTGAAGCCAGGTCGGAAGCCGGAATAGAGAATCTCTGAGACCTGACTTATGAAACGGTGCAATTGGTGTGAGATAAGGAACACCAAGGGATTCTAACCGGATCAGATGAATCAGCAATATCGCCAGTCCAACAGCAATCCCGTAAAATCCAAAGGATGTAGCCATGATCATAAATGGGAATCTTAAAATACGTACTGTTGCATTCATTTCAACAGAAGGTACAACGAATGAAGAAACGGCAGTCAACGCGACAACAATGACCATGATATTAGATACAAAGCCCGCATTCACTACAGCATCCCCAATGACCAGACCACCTACAACCCCGATCGTTTGTCCAACGGGAAAAGGCAGCCTGACCGTTGCTTCTCTGATCAGCTCAATTGTAATTTCCATAATCAATGCTTCAACGAGCGGTGGATAAGGAATATCTTCGATTGCTCTTTTGGCCGGAAGTGTCAGCGTTTCCGGAATCACTTCAAAATGGTAGCTGATAATGGCGATATAAAACGCCGGAAGCAGCAGCGCCACAATGAAACTCCCCAGTCGCAGCAATCTGTAAAACGTACCAATAATGAATCGTCCATTATAATCATCCGGAGACTGATAGAATGAAAAGAAAGAAGCCGGGCCAATTAATGCAGTTGGCGAGCCATTCAGCATAAATGCAATTCGCCCTTCAGCAAGGTTATCTGTTACGCGGTCAGGTCTTTCTGTTATGAGAAATTGTGGGAATGGAGAGAAACAGTTATCCTCAACCATTTCTTCAAGGAAACCTACACTATGAGCCACATCTGTATCAATACTTTCAATTCTTCTGATAAACTCTTCAACAATCATTTGGTTTGCTACATTTTCCACATAAATCAGTGCAGCCTTTGTGTTAGACTCTTTACCAATTTGATAATACTTGACGACTAAATGAGGCGATTTCAAGCGCTGCCTGAGTAAATATATATTGTTGCTGAGCGATTCATTCATTCCATAATGGGGTCCGCGGATCACCTGTTCATTTTTCGGTTCCTCAATACTTCTTGAAAGCTCCTTTGGTATGGTAATCCCTTTCATCTTCCAACCAGTTTTTTCAGGCATGACGATGAACGCTTCTCCATCCAGCAAATTTTTCACAAGCTGCTTAAATGAGATCGTTTCCTCATAAAATTGTATTTTGCTGCTCATGACCTGATCATCTGTCAGCCACTTCATTTCACCTGACCACTCAATGATCTCCTCCAGCCTCACCTGATCAACAAGTGATTCAATATAGATGATTAACGACTGAGATTCAGCAGCATGACCGTACACAGATAATACAACCAGATCCTCTGTATTCCCTAATTGAAACAGCAGCTGTTCCTTAAATTCATTTATATCGGTACACTGAAACACTCGATCCTTGCGCTGGAATGGCTTCCCTCCCACACCCTCACCCCCATTTTTATTAATCTTGAACACTTTTGAGTAAATATATACATGACTATCAGACTTTTAATTGATCCACAGACACAGAAAAACACCTGACGGCTGGTGGTCAGGTGTCTGGTCATCATGCTATGTATATATGATAAAACTGAGTACTGCTATGCCTGCAAACACTGCTGTAAAAAATCCATTGATATACCCTTCTCTGTTCTTTCCCTTTTCAAACAGCTGCATAGTCGTCAGAACAAAGATCGCCGGCAGCAGATAAAAGATGCCGGGTATTGGGAATGGACCGATGATGAAGCTTGCAATGAATAGGCTGGTGAAAAGTGCGACTAGGATGTAGGCAGTGACTTTCATCGGAACCCCTCCATGCTTAAGTTTTCTTCAGCAAATCAAGCGTTATGTCTTTTTTGTAGATACCGGTGTCTGTAAAGACAAACAGCGCATTGCCACGCATGATGTTTCTACCATCCAGCTTGTTACCTGCAGCATCAATCATCTGGAATCGCTCTTTGGTCTCAAATCCCCACCTGCCGTTTAACAAAAGACGCGCCTGTCCCGGGTGACAGCCGGCTTCAAATATTACGTCAGGACTGAGCATAGTAAAAGGCCCAAGCAGCATATGGTCGGGCAGCTTTACCTTTCTGACTTCATCAAAATGGTTTAAATGAACAAGATTTGAAAACAATGAATAGTTGATGTAGATATGTTCCGCAGCCTGTATATTCATTGAGCCCATTTCATGAATATTATACTTTCTTGCTTCCCATCGAATCTGGCCAGTTTGAGAAAATGCCACAAGCCCGGCACTGCCGATCGGATTATAGTGCCAGCCGTGATTTCCATATACACCTTCCTCGTGGTAAGCTACCCAGATCGTATCTTCATCATCAATTGCAACACCTGACAGGCCGGTACCAAGCACAAATTCATCCAGACACTCACCATCCGCACTGTATCTCCGTGCATTCTTCTGTACCCAGTCATTCTTCCGCCAGCAGAAGCTTGATGCGAGCAGCACTGTTCCATCTGTAAACATATCCAGTCTATCCGGTACAAACGGAAAATCAGCCGCTGTAAAATGCGTGCCCTCATTCCCGTCAATGATCTTCACCACATAGCCACCTCGATGCGTGCTTGAATCGACACCATTAAACTGATGCAGATCCTCTTCAATCATCAGCACCCGTTGATCACGCGTTACAGCAATCGGGTATGCAACTGCCTTTGGAGTTTTCATATCACTCCACTTTTCTAAAGTAATACTCCTCATATCAGCACTCCCTTACTTCTCTGCGGCTCCCATCACAAGATCCATCCACTGCTCACGTCGCGCCCAGAAACTGAACTCCATTTCCATCGTAGCAAGCCACTTCATGTCCTGTATCCCAAGGTTAAAAATCATCGGTGGCGCGGTCGGCGTAAATAACTGCACGCACCAAGGGCTGACGATATCAAACTGCTCATTAAATTCGTGCCATTTCGCTAAAGTGAGCCTGTTCGTCCGCACAAACGTCCTCAACTTTTTGATCAACACATGCAAAGCCTCGTTATGATCCCAGTTCGTTTCTTCAATCTCCTCTTCAGTCAGCGCAAACAGTTTCGTCCAGTAGGCAAAGCCCGCTTTCCCGTGTCCTGATAAAAGATTATCTTCACCTCTGTCAAAATGTAGAGACCCCTTTGCACCAAAGTGCGCTTCAAGATCAGCTGCGGTAAATACACGCACGTTTTCAAATCCTTCATCTGTCAGTAAAGACTTTGGTGCTGAAACAATGACAAGGCCAAGTACGAATTGATCGTTCATCTAGTTCACTCCCTGGTTTAGCTTGTAAGTTATTTGCGTTTTCATTTAACTTATAAAAGATATAGCAAAACTGGCAGATTACCTTTGTAACAATCGATAATCTTATAAATAAAAATTAAAATTTAATAGAATAGTAGTTTAAGTTTAACATTTATATTCAAAAAATTGGTTATTGAACTAAAAAAGCCATTTATCAACGGCTTGTAACCGTTAAATAAATGGCTTCACAATTATTTTATACTTTCACCTGCCCAAGATCCTTCCAACCATACACAGCTTCCTTCAGGTCTCTCCCACCAAAATTAATCTTCACCGTATCAACCTTCTCTGCGCCAAGCACCTCATAAAACCGCTTAGAATCATTCTTCTCAAGGACACAGACAATCATTGAAGTCAGCCCTTTACCTTTCAATTCTTCCACCAGAGGTGCCATCAGCTTTTTGCCAAGCCCCTGCCGCTGATAAGATTCCAGTATGTAAATCGCAAACAACTCACCGTCGTAACCGGAATACTTATTACTTCTCTCTTCCCCGCCATTTGCAAACCCGACAATCTCACCATGCTCCTCAGCCACATACACAGCCTGTCCATCTCCGATAATCTTGCTCCACATCTCTTCCCTGCGCTCATAAGACATGTGGTCCAGATAATCATCCGGCACCATTCCTCTGTACGTCGTTTTCCATGTGTCCACCTGCACCTTTGCGATTCCCGCAGCATCTTTGAGTGTTGCTTTTCTGATATTCATTGGGCACCTCCGTGATTATATGAGTTTGAGAATTGTATACCTATATATTCTGGATTACTTTTGGAAATCCTTTCAAACAAGTTAATTAGTTTTAGGTTTTGATGCTTTTTTCTCAAAATACTCTTCAAGTCTGTAATGACAGATCTGCTTGGTTAATTCATATAATTCTTTCCGAAGAGCTTCAGCAGGTTCCGGTATATCAAACCAAAACTTTTTATCTTCAAACTTTACAATTCCACCAGAAGAACCGGACCATTTAGAAAGCGGCATGTCTTTAAGCAGTTTGGCAACCTTTTTCTCATCATACTCCCATAATGACTTACCCTTTTTGTCACTGAAATCAATAACTTTTCTATACTTTTTTTCAGTAAGGTAATGATGAAACGAATAAGCAATCTCTTCAGCTGTGACAGGTTTATACCAGTTTTCAGAACCCCGTTCAAGCATGGCGAGCAGCACAATCATTTTATAGCTTTTGACCATCCCTGTTTTTTCAGCTTCTATAAACCAGTCTTTATAAAGATCAGCTGTCTTCTCTTCAGCATCTGTCAGCTTCCCTGCATTTTTAAGCAGGTATACGTACGAGCCAAATGTTCTTTTTACGAAAATACTTGGGATGGAAGCCATTCTATGAAACTGTAAATAAGTTGGTCTCTCTCCCAGTTCAAGTGTCAGTTCATCAAGCTCATTCATCAGCCTGTCTCTGACCTGAAGCCTGTTTTTACCCATTTCTTTTACGAGATCTATAATATTTGTTTCAAGCTCTACTTTACAGCCCTGAGGCATGTCAGGAATCACTATTTTATGATCTCTTTCAAAGCTTGAAGGATCCTGATCAAACACCTTCAGTTTTACATCTGCATTCCGGTAGTTTCCAATCAGATCAATGACGGTACAATGACTTTTCCCTTCAAACAAGCGCAATCCTCTGCCTAATTGCTGAGTAAAAATCGTAAGTGATTCAGTCGGTCTGACAAATAACAATGTATCCACCGGCGGGATATCAACACCCTCATTGAATAGATCTACTGTAAAAATGACGTCCAGCACCCCTTCATGGAGTTCTTTAATTGCTTTTTGCCTTGAGGTATTACTTTTGGAATGAAGAGCTGTTACCTGCTTTCCCTGTTCCCTGAAATAGTCTGCAAGGAACTCCGCCTGTTTAATAGATGAACAGAATGCTATTGTTCTTGTCTGACGATGTCTGTTCCAGGCAGCGTAAATCTTTTGTGCCATACCTTTTCTAAGCTGAACCTGCTCAAGCTGCTCCTGATCATAACCAGAACTGAGCCATCTGATCTTTGAATAGTCCGTTTCATCGTAAACACCATAATAATGAAATGGCGCCAACCACTGATTCTGAATCGCCTTCCAGAAGTTCATGTTATAAGCTTCATTTCCATCACAAATGGCAAAAACATCTTTTCCGTCGTTACGGTCAGGAGTGGCAGTAATACCAAGCAGGAACTCAGGTTTAAAGTGATTAATAATCTTCTGATATGAAACTGCGGCAGCATGATGAAATTCATCTACTACGATCAAATCAAATGTTTCAGGATGATATTGATCCAAATAGTGCTTTCTTGATAACGTGGCAACGGATGCGAAAACAACATCTACATTCATTTGTTTTTCAGTGCCTGTAAGAAGGCCGGTTGACCATTCTTCTGACACATGTTCAAAAGAAGCTTTCGCCTGTCTTAAGATTTCTTCACGGTGTGCAATAAAAAGCACCCTTTTAAATTGATGGGCAAAGAAAGCGGCAAGATAAGTCTTCCCAAGTCCAGTGGCCATCACAATCATCGCTTTGTCATATCCCAGATCCATCGTTTCATCTAACGCCTGCAAAGCCTGTTTTTGCGCTTCCCTTGGCGATAATTCACCTGTAACTGACGTCTCAAAAACAGTGGCTGGAGAGTCCTGGTCCTCCGGCTCACCAAACATCACTGCTTCTTCCTCTGATTGAGTCCAGACTTTATGTACATCTTTAGATAAATGGAAAACATCAAATATCTCTTCATAGCGTTCTATTGTTTTTATATTAACTGGAACCGTACATTCATGTTGAAAAAGGTTCATAAACGACTCAGCAGAATGCTCGAATAATTGCTCCTGATCTGAGGCTGCAGAGAGACTCCATTCAATACCCCCATCTAAAGCTGATGCTGATAAGTTAGAAGACCCTACAACAACATGCCCACCACTCGAAAACCTGAACAGATAGGCTTTAGGATGAAAAGACCGCCCATCATTCTGCCACAGTCTCACTTCAGCCGAAGGTAGTTCTCTAATAAGGTTTTTCAATGCTTTTGGTTGAGTGATGCATAGATAATCACCAGTTAACAGTCTGATATCCGCTCCTCTATCAGCAGCTTTCTTTAATGACGGCAGGATTCTTTTCACACCTGAATCCATCACAAACGCCGTTAACAGATAAATTTCCTCAGCCTGTTCGATATGATGATTTAATTCATCGATTAAATGAGAAGTGATCAGCTTTACGCTAGTCATCTTCCACACTCACTAAATAAATTTTTTCATTAAATCCGCCCCGGTCACGAGCCTTTACCTCTCGCGCTTCCTCCACTTCCTCGAGCGTCACGCCATGCGTCTTAGCAGCAGCAGAGATCAGTTCAAGCAGGTCTGCGAGTTCCTCGATTGCGTCTTCGTCGTTTTGGGTGGCGTGGTATTCTGCCAGCTCTTCTTTCATCTTTTTCTTCACTTCAATCACATACTCTTCATTACTCAGAATTCTCGTTTCCATTGACTTCCCGCTTGCTGCAATAATATCCGGGATGAGGTCGCGGACGAGTTTGTTATAGACCGGCATATTGGACACTTCCTCTACGTTTTTCTCTATTATAACCCCTACAAAAGGAAGCTTCATCCAAAAGTATATTTTTCATTTGAGGCGTTATATAATAGATTTACTGATAAGGAGGTGAAAACAATGGAGAAAGAGATACTAGCAATTTTGCAGGACATGCAGGGTGAGTTGAAAGAGATTAAGACTGACCTGCGCGAGTTTAAAGAAGAAGCTAAAGAGAAATTTATAGAAATTGATACAAAGTTTGTTGCCATTGATGCCAGGTTTGATGCTGTTGATGACAGGTTTAATAAGATTGATTCACAGCTACACCGTATGGAATATGAAAACCAACATGCAATCCTTTCTATGTTAAAAAATCAGGATAAAAAACACGAAGAACAGCATTAGAATTTCGATTATCTGCTACATAAAAACATCGAACATAATGAAGACTTCCACACATTTAAAAAACAATCACAGAACTAGCTCCGCGTCGTTCCTCATGACACTGCTAAAATTGAATATCCAAAAGAAAACAGCAGTGTGCGTTCACTGCTGTTTTTTGATGACTATTTCTTTAAAAAATCCATTGCTGACTTTATTTCTTCTATATAACTAGCTGCTTCATCGTATTGATCAGTGACGACACATTTGATTGCCCATACCGAGTGCTACTACCCCACATTCGGCGTGTCTTCAACACTTTCCGAAACATTCTTTTTGTGTTCTCTTATGATCAGTCTTGTTACTTGAACAATCGACTGGCAGATTAATAGAAGGCCTGGTAAGATAAAAAACACAAAAATTCCGTTTTTTGATCTGGAGAATTCAATCACGTATCCTGCGTAAGGTATGGTAAAACCATGATATTCAGCAATGATATTATCAGGCAGCAAAAGAGAGGTATCGGGTCCATCGTTATGATCTCCTTTTGTTCGATACATGACTTGATCATTTTTTGTTATGACTTCGATGATGCGATGCGTGACAAACTGACGGCTGTTTTTCATGTATGTAACAACGTCGTATTCTTTAAACTTTTCCTTATCCCCTCCAGTTTTGACCGCGATAATCGATCCGGTTTGAATGCCAGGCTCCATTGACCCCGACAGCACCGTCTTAATCTGGTAGCCAAACACTTCCGGCGGTCCACCGGTTAGTCTGGAGGAAGCGATAAAGAAGATCAGGACCCCTATCACAAGATAAAACAAAACAGTTACAGCTTTAGTCACGAATAGAAAAAATCGATTATTCTCCATTTTGGTCACCTTCTCCTTCACTTCCTTCCATATCCGGGAGGTCATCCTGGTTTGTTTCTTCCTCTACATGTTCCTTAACTTCCGTACCATCCTCTATTTCTTCAGTTGCTTCTTCTGTACTCTCTTCTTGAGCGTTTTCTTCTACTACTTCTTCCATCACGTCTTCACTTGTGTCACCATCTACTTTTCCCACTGCTTCTTCACTCATATCCCCGGTTACTTCTTCTATGACTTCCTTACTTACCTCATTTCGTTCATCCGCTTCTTCTGTTTCAAGTTCCTCTTCAGGTTCTTCCACCCAATACCCTGCATGAATGAATCCATTTTCACTGGAGGCTGTTGTGAGGTATGCGGATGTAGCGGAACTGATGTATGTAATGGTCACGAACAACGCATAGATGATGCCTACACTAAAGGCTGCTAGCTTTTTCTTTTTTCGACTAATCGCAAACACCCCTCATTCCATATGCAATCAATAATTAACTTCTGAGCGTACACAAATATCGTGCTATTTACGTTCGCTCAAAATTCAATGACTTTCAAAATATGGCAGCAAGGTGAGTTCCCCCACCCTCCTGACCAGTACAAACAAATTACTCTATATGCTCTCCTTCCCCTTGATTCCCAACAAATTCCCAAGTGATGGATAAAGTATCACCCTGAAATTGATTTTGTTCTTCACCGTTATCGACAAATTCAAATTGAACAAACATCAAATCATCTGTTCCTGCTTCTAAGCCGCTGCCTTCTCCAAAGTATTCATCAATTTTCTTCTCTACCGCATCTGGTGCCATGTTCTGTAAATCATATAAAGTAGTGGCAAAGATGATATCGTTATACTCAGCCCGGCCTGTTTTATCTGCATTCTCTAAAAAGTTAACCATCATATGTTTTCCAAAATCGTCGGTGTTATCTCCGTTTGCATCAATGACTTCGTAAGAAGAGTTTAAAATCACTTCAGGAATATCAAGAGAGCCATTATTCTCAAGGTAAAATACCCGATTCATCCAGTCACCCGGCTTCATGTTATCAATTTCGATAATGGTTTCAGGGTTTACTGACAAATCCAGCGTACCCACCGCGAAAGTACCATTCGCTTCTGCGGTCGCACTAAAATAGGCGTATGTACCTCCACCGACTAATGATAATCCTAATGCAGCCGGTGCCAGTCCCATTGCAATTCTCTTTATTAAACTCATTTAAGTTCCTCCTCTAGTTTTTATATTTTGTCATATGCTTTTTAAAACCGGTCAGAGACTTAGCTCCCTTATTGAGGGATGAGCCTCTATTAAAACGTTATAACGATCTTAAGATTCTATTTTAAGAACAATCGAACCGCACTTAATTGCACTTTATTATTTAATCGCTCACTTTCACCATTTTTTCTCCTGCAAATAAATGAGGGGGAAAGAGTAGAGATGAAAGATGAACAGCCATCCCTACTCTTTTAATCATTATCTGGTTAAGCCAGGAATATCAGGTCTGCCTGGTACAGGTCGCACAGGGCGATCTTTATCTCCAGGGGACCAGCTGTTGATAAATAGTTTTCCTTCAGCGATTTGACGCGCTTCGTTGCCAAAGTCATCCTTCACTGTTACCTCGATCGCAACTCCATCGGCAATCACAGACGATGTTGCTGTCCAATAGGCTTCGTATTGACCAGGAGCTACTTCATTAATAGGAAGCTCCGTTACATTACTTGTGCCTAAATTCGTTAATGGCATCTGCAAGACAAAGCTTGCATCCAGATCTTCTTCACTTTCAAAGGAGATCTTCACAGATTCTCCCGCTTTCAGGTGAACATCCTCTACAGGCTGCAAGTTATCAATGGCAAGATCGTCAAACTTCGCTTCAACCGTTACTTCTTCAGAAGACGAGTTGCCTGCTAAGTCAGTTGCAACGATGTCAAAATGATTTTCACCATTTTCCAGTAGTACTCGTTTTGAGAAAGAACCATCTGTTACAGTTGCATCCTGACCGTTAATGGTCACTTTATCCAGATGCTCCTCATCGACAGTTCCTGTGATCGTAATCGCCTCTTTATTTGTTTTCAATCCATCTTCAGGACTCGTAACGGACAGTCCAGGTGCTGTCTGATCCACTGTAATCGTCACCGGATCAGATTCATCTGTCATTCCGGCTTCTGTTGTAACTCTTGCAGTCAGAACGTTTTCACCTTCAGACAGCTCAACAGAAACTTCATATTGTCCTTCTTCAGAAGCTGTAGTCGTCCCAGCTTCTTCTCCATCGTTATACACAATGACATCTGTATTTGGCGCTGCATTCCCTTCTACATTGACAGACGTTCCATTTGTAAATGAACCATCTGCTGGTGAAGTAATGCTTGGCGCTGTAACTTCGTAGTCAACAAGTGCACGGATCATGTAGTTTCCTTCTTCTGCCGGAACCTGTGACCATGCTCCCGCTACATACTGCCAGCTGCGTTCAGCATTCGGACCATCTTCATCTGTACCTAAACCTGGTGTATCAGGGTTTGCTTTTGATTGAATGTAAACCATGTAGAAGTCTCCATCCACAACGACACCTTCGCCACTTAAGTCAACCTGCGTCCATGTGCCGTCACGCTTTGCCGTACCGTCAACCGGTCCAGCCAGTTTCGTTCCAGGTGCTCCGTCTGCTCCCGTTGCATCCCAGATCTCTACCTGGAACTCAGTACCACCAGGAACTGGCCACTCGGTATCCCAGAAACGGAATAAGCCGCCTGTTACTAATGCTGCATGATGACCCTCTTCCAGGGACATTTTCACAGCCCATCCATTTCCAGCATCATAGAATGCTCTCGCATTTTCAGCTGTTCCATCGTCATAGCCGATTTCACCAGCAAATCCGATGAATGGACGTAATTCAATATCTTGTTCGATATCCCCTTCAAGCGAAATCGTTACTTCTTCGCCATAGTAGTTAGGTGCTACCACTTTTAGCGTATAGGTTCCTTCGTAGCCGGTAAGCGAATAGTTTCCGTTTTCATCTGTTTCCACAGGTGTAACGGCCGCATCCTCCATCAGGTAGACGGTTGCGCCGCTTACAGGGGCACCAGTCGCTTGATTGACTACTGTACCGGTTACCGTGCCGGTCGGAAGTTCTTCCATTTGGAAGTTAGCAGTTGTATGTTCATTTTCTACAACTTCAATGGATTGTGTTTGAGGTACATAACCGTATGCTTCAGCCACAAGCGTGAAGTCACCAACGGCATGAGTCATATTAAATTCTCCAGTTGCAGGATTTGTATTGACAGATCGGTTTGTTTCTTCCACTGTCACTCTTGCACTCATTGGCAGACCAGAAGTTACAGCATCCTCTGAAATCACTTCCGTTTTCATATCCACTGCGTCTGCATTTTTTCGATCAATTACTTTTTGCGCATCAAATTTCGGTGCACGTTCATTTTTTGTTGACCCTTCGTCTTTTACTTTTTTAGCTTTTGCTACTGAAGATAAAGCTTCAGCAGAAATTTTAAAGTCATCTATATACCAGCCTGGTCGAACAATTGTAAAATCTGTTTCAAGTTCAAATGCAACAGTAATTGTTTTCCCGGCATAGGCAGATAAATCATATTGTCCATCGATCCAATCTCCACTTACACCGGTGAATGTATCGATCAGTTCCCATGAAGTTCCACCATCATCTGTGATAAAGATATGACCGAAATCCCAACCATTTTCAATGTTGTACCATTGTTTAAATTGAAGATAAGCATTTCCATCCTCAGGTATAGCAAAAGGCGGCGTTTCAATCGCCTCGAATAAATCGTTTGCATAATTTCCTGCTAAGTTAGTACCTACTACTTTCTCACCGGAGAATGCACTTCCAGGACCCGATGCAGGAGTTCCCCACTGCCATGTTTGCATTGGTCCAACGATTTTCCAGCCGTTAATGTCCGTTTCGAAATCCTGCTCATAGCCAACGGTCGGCGGAGCATTGACTGTCACCGTATAATATTCGCTTGATGTTTCATTCTGACCGAAGTCTACGGCTTTCCAGCGATACACCATTGCACCTTCAACAACATTCTCGCCGTTGATCATGGCACTGTAAGTTCCGTTTTTATAATTCCCTCCTGTATTTGCTGCAGTTACCTCTTCCCAGGTACCGTCTTCTTTTTGATACTCAAGGGTTACTTCTGTGACACTGATATCATCTGTTACAGTTGCTTCTAACGCGATCGGCACTCCAGCGAAAACCTCTGCCGGACCCTCGTGTTCAATCACCGGAGCTTCTGTATCTTCGCCGTCTTTTGTTACTTGGCCACTAATGGTTCCAAGTCCTGAAATAACGGCTGATACTGCGTCGAACACGTTAATAATCCCGTCTCCAAAACCGTTATTTGGTGCCGTTGGGTATTGATCATTTGTTCTTGGCGTAGCTGTATCCATTAACAAGTCTTCAACATCATCAATCGACAGACCAGAGTTAGCCTGAAGAATTAATGCCGCAGCCCCCGCTACATGTGGTGCTGCCATTGAGGTTCCATTGTAGTTACCATATGCACCGCCTGGAAGTGAAGAGCGGATGGAAACGCCCGGTGCTGAAACATCCGGTTTCTGAGTTCCATATGGAGATGGACCCTGCAATGAGAAGGTTGCTAAGTTTTGATTGACATCTGTCGCTCCGACAGCGAAAGATTCCGGATAGTTTCCTGGCGCTGCAACTGAACCAGGTCCTCCAGGGTTACCTGCGCGCGTGTTACCAGCTGCAAAAACCGGTACGATTTCTGATGCTCTCCACGCTTGAACCATTGGCCGGTACCATTCATCCAGTCCCGGTCCGCCGCCCCAGGAGTTATTCACGATATCGGGAGCCATCGCAGGATTTGGATTACCATTCGCATCAGTAGGTGCTAAAATCCACTCACCTGCTGCCAATAAATGAATATCCTGACCTCCAGCCGGGCCGAATGCATTAGCTGCAATCCACTTTGCTCCCGGTGCTACGCCGACTTGATTTGCATCATTTGACTCTGCACCCGTCATGGTTCCTGTTACATGTGTTCCATGTCCTTCCGGATCAATTGGAGTGGATGAACCGTTCACCGGATCAAACCAGTTATATTCATGGTTTACCTCTCCATTGTTGAAACCGCGGTATTGTTCCTTAAGAGCTGGATGATCCCATTGAACACCTGTATCAATCGTAGCTACGACGATACCGGCTCCATCAATGCCCTGATCCCATACAGCAGGTGCGCCAATTTGATCCACACCCCACTCGACAGCTTCAGTGGTATTGGCTGGTTCTGCCGTCTGGGTATCATCAATCACTGCACGGGTTTCATTCGGATCAATACTTGCTACTTCCGGGAGCATAGCGATTTTCTCCATTACATCCTTAGTTGCCGTAACTGCAAGACCATTTACGATGTAAAAGGAATGAATATCTTTTGCTTTCCCGTTTTTTTCCTGCTTTTCTAAGAAATCTATTACATTCGCTTGCGAAACTTTAGCAGTGGATCTTAATTCATTTACGATTTTCGACCGTTTTGCTAACTCCGCCTGTGAAGGAGTCATTTTTGATTTGGCAGCTGCTTGATCTGCATTCACTGCGACACTCGCCGTATCCACCTGTTCATTCATCCTGACAAGAAACGTAACCATTTCATCTTCCTTGAACAGCGTATTTAACTTTTTATCAACCTTCGATTCTACTATTTCTTTTGTGCTGCTAAGATAAGAGGTCGATACATCCGCTGTTCTGGCAGATGCCTGACTTGCAGAAAAACTCGGTACAACTAAAGCCGCACACATTAGCATTACTGCCACTCTGTTAAACTTTCTTTTCGCGTTCTTTTTCATTTTCATCCTCCCGTATTTTTAGTTTGAATGAAAAAACCGTTCCTCCTTTACACATAATTCCTATCCTCCAATGCAATAGGATGAAAGTGGCTAAAGTAAGCTTTCATACATCTAAAGTTGTCAGGAGATTAGACCAAATCAATCACTTATGTAGGAAAATAGGTATATCTATACTGTAGTCACAATCAAAAAAAGATGCTGTCGAAAAAAAGATTTAATTTTCTAAATATTAAAAATTAGTTATATGTATACTGGTGATAATTGGATTTAATAGTATTTATTAACCATTAAATTGGTTGTTTTCATCTGATTCTAGATCGAATCGTCGTGAGGTTCCTCCCATCTCCTTCTCCTCACTTTTAAATTTTTAGAACTTTTTGTCATATAAACCGTTTATTATGTCGTTTACCCTCCACCACATGGTAAAAAAAGGGCGATAAAACCGTTAAGTTCTTAAATCAAGACTATGAAAAAATACCTATTCAACATATAAAAGGACTAAACCAGGCAGTCCGCTCAGTGAGCAAGGGCAAGTAATCGACACAACGCTAAGTCTATGGAAAGGAAGTTCTTCCCTTCTACTGATGTACTAGAACACACGACTCAGCTGAAAGGATGAGAGAGGAAATTCTGATACTGCTAAAATTAATTAACCAAAGCAAAACAGCAGTGGCGCACACTGCTGTTTTTACATCTCTATCAACCTTATTCAGCTTTTGTAAAGTGCTGATTCATGTCGTTCACTCCTTTTGAATAGACAAAAAGCCCACATGTGAGTAGAGGGCTTCATTGCTATTTCTTTAAGAAATCCATCGCTGACTTAATTTCTTCTATATAACTCGCCGCTTCATCATACTGATCTGTCACAACACACGTGAATAAAATATCGATCATATGGAGCTGGGCAAGCCTTGATGAAGTAGCACCGCTTCTGAACGGTGCAGGAATTTCCCGTGACGCTGAGATAAATAAATTGATATCTGCATGAGAAGTCACTTTCGACTGACCATACCGCGTCAGGCTGATCGTCGTGGCCCCCTGCTTTTTGGCGAGTTCCATGATTTTTGCGGTTTCGTGCGTTTCTCCTGAAAATGAAATCCCCACGACGACGTCATCATTTGTGGCATTGGCAATGTACATCGCCGCATTATGAATATCAGTAAATGCAGAAGTCGGTTTATTCATACGCAGAAACTTTTGCTGGGCGTCTTTTGCGATAATACCTGAAGCGCCTACCCCGTAAAAGTGGAGACGGTCTGCTTTCTGAATCGCTGCGACTGCTTTTTTCAACGCTTCTACATTGACCATTTCAGTTGTTTCCTTGATCGCCTGAATGCTGTTGCTCGTGACTTTATTAATAATGGATTCAATGTCCTCACCCGGCTGAATATCGCGGTACTGTGCTTCATCAGGCTTATGAAGATCTCCTGAAATTCTGACTTTCAGCTCCTGGTATCCTTTTAGCCCGAGTGATTTACACAGCCTGATCACTGCCGCGCTGCTTGTTCTGCTTGCTTCTCCAAGCTGGTTGGCAGTGAAATAGACGGTTTCGTGCGGGTGTTTTAAGATGTATTCTGCAATTTTACGTTCTGATGGCGGCAGCTTGTGTAAAAGCTCGTTGATGAGTACAAGGCCGCCTGTGATCGATCGGTTACGCTGAGGGTCCTTCACAGCTTTCCTCCTATTGTTCAGTCGTTTCTTCATATTAATGTATCATAACCTGCGCCTTATCCTTTAATCGCACCTTCAGTCATTCCTTTTGCGATACGCTTCTGGAAGATGGCATACAGGATGATGACCGGGATAATGGCGATGGTCAGACTGGCAAACAGTGTGCCCCATGCGTTCGTGTACTGGGCTTCACTGCCGATAAAATCAATTGCCAGACCAAGCGTATACTTTTCGCGAGAGTTCAGGAAGATCAGAGCCATAAAGTACTCGTTCCAGAACTGGATCGCATTCATAATTGAGACGGTAATAATCGCTGTTGTTGAAAGTGGAGCAATGATTTTAAATAAAATGCCATACGGTGACATGCCGTCCATGGATGCTGATTCCTCAAGCTCTTTTGGAATCGTTCCCATGAAGCTCGTCAGAACAAAGATTGAAAATGGAAGCTGTGAAATCGCATAGACGATTGAAAGGCCGATAATACTGTCGAGTAATCCAAAATCCATTAATAAGAAGAATAATGGAATCCAGCCAAGCACCATTGGAATCATCATTGCTGAGACATAGACTGTAAACAGAATGCTGCTTCCGCGAAAGCGCAGGCGCTCAAGTGCATACGCTGTCGGGAGTGCCAGTACGAGTGTGAGGGCCATTCCGAGCACTGTGACGATCGCGCTGTTGAATACACTTGTATCAATATTATAATTGTTCCATGCATCTGCGAAGTTCTGAACGTTGAACGTTTCAGGCAGTCCCCACGGATTTGCATAAATTTCTGCATTTGATTTAAAAGAGCCGATAAACATCCAGATAATCGGATACAGTACCGCAAGTGTCCACAGGATCAGTGGAATCCGGATGCCTGTTCTGATCAGTGTCGGCTGCCATTTCTTTTTCATTCCGGTTCCCCCTCCTAGTACTGTACTTTCTCTCTCTTCATAAAGAACTGCAGGATTAATACTGTCAGCAGTGACAGAATCAGAATCATGACGCCAATCGTGGCCCCGTAACCAAAGTTATACTGAACAAACGCCTGCTGATAAAGATAAGACCCCATTACGTGCGTTGAGTTATTCGGTCCGCCGCCTGTCATGATCTGAACAATAATGAATGACCCATTTAACGTTGTAATCACGATATACAAAATTGAAATTTTAATCTGTGGCCATACAAGCGGAAGGGTAATTTTCCAGAACTGCTGCCACTGGTTTGCCCCGTCAATTTCTGCTGCTTCGTAATAGCTTTTAGATACATTGGAAATACCGCCGATCAGGAGAAGCATAAAGAGTCCAATTCCTGCCCATACCGACGGCAGCACAAGACTTGGCAGTGCCCAGTCCTGATCACCAAGCCATGGACGCGTCCAGCTCTCAAGCCCTAGAAACTCTAGTCCTGAATTCACAAGACCCAGACTCGGGTTATAGATAAACGTCCACAGGATCCCGATGACAACCACTGACATGATATTCGGGAAAAAGAAGACGACTCTGTAAAAAGGTGCTTCTTTAATTTTCAGCTGAGTCAGTGCGACTGCAAAGAAGATCGCAAGAATCATAATGCCGAATACTTTTGTAATGACAAGGAAGTAGTCGTGCCAGATGGTCTGGGGAATAATGTTATCGCTCAGCAGTCTTTTATAGTTATCAAATCCGATAAATTCCGAGTTTGAAGATGAGCCTGACCAGTCAAAAAATGAATAGTATAGTCCACTAAACAAAGGATATAGCGTAAAGATCGCAAACAAAATAAAGGTCGGCACCAAACAGAAAGCTAAGAACAGATTTTTTTGTTTTTTCGACTGTACCATTCAAATCACTCTTTCTATCTGTTTTTACAGGGTATTTATTATGTAATTCTTTTAAAATGAAGGGTGAAACTCATCTGTTTCACCCTTTTACAACCGGTTTACTACGCTTCAGGCGGACGCTTTCCTGGATGAGCCGTTTTGTGGCTCCATTAGACCTCCTCGGCTTCGCCTGTGGGGTCTCAGCTTCCAACTAATCGTCCCGGAGTCGCCGCCTTACGCTCCGCTCACCTCAAAAATACATTTTAAAGATCCTTAACATTAAGCTGTTCTAAGCAAACAATATTATTGTCTGTACTGACTTGCTGCTTCTTCTGCTGCCTGAACAAATTCTTCAGCCGAGCTGTCTCCGAGCATCAGTGAAAGGAGTGCGTTTCCAACAGGTGTCTCAAGATCAGCGCTCATCGGGTGAGGCTTCTGATAGATCGTTACCTGCTCTGTATCGTTGATCATTTCGTTTGCATCTTTCAGGTACTGAGGTACATTGTCGTTTTCAGACAGGTCAACGCCTGCAACGTTCATGATTGCGCCGGTGTGCTCTGAGAATGATTCTGCATATTCACGAGAGAAGACAAATTCAACAAACGCTTCTGCTGCTTCTTTGTTTTGTGCATTTTCAGCGATTGCAAGTGGACGGAGGTCCGGAACGATTGCGAAGTTTTCACCTGCATCCTGCATTGGTGAAGGGATAAATCCGTATTCAAGGTCTTCCGGCGTATCGTTAGCCATTTCATTTGGCAGCCAGAAGCCAACCGGTACAAATGCATTGTCATGTAACAGGAAGTTCATCTGAGACTGTGTATGGTTCAGTGCACCAAGACCTGAGTCAAAGTAACCCGCCTCTACCATCTGCTCAACTTTTTTCATGACTTCAAGTGTTGTATCAGACGTCCATGCGCCTTCTTCACCTTTAATTAATGAAGCAAGAAGCTCTTCCCCGCCTGCTGCTGCAAAAGCAGGATACAATACGCCGCGAAGGAAGTAGTAAGGGTGCTGACCGCTTGTGACAAACGGGTCAATGTCTGCTTCTTCCTGGATGTTACCCATTGACTCCATAAAGCTGTCAAAGTCTGTCGGCACTTCAAAGCCTTCTGATTCGAACCAGGCTTTGTCATACCATGTACCCCAGGTATCAAATACAAGTGGCAGACTGTAAATCTCTCCGTCATGCTGATCGGGGTCAACGATAAAGTTATCCATCATTGGTGATCCGTCTTCAAGCTCCATCCCTTCCACAAGCTCAGTCAGGTTTGCAAGCTGTCCGTCTTCAATCATTTGCGTTTCACTTGAGCCCGCTCCATCGATGTACACGACATCAGGTGGATCATCCGATACCCAGCGCGATCTCATTTCTTCATTAATATTTGGTCCTGCATGTTCAACAATTGTCAGATCAGGATATTCTTCCTGAAAATCGCCAATGACTTCTTTCCACCAGGAGTCGCCATAGCCGCCGACGAAATACTGAATCTCAAGCTCACCTGACATTCCTTCTCCGCCACCTTCACTCTGGCCGCCGCCTTCCTCATCTGATGAACACGCCCCTAAGAATCCAGCTGAAAGTATAACTCCCCCTAAAATGAAACCGGTACTTCTCCAATCCTTTTTCAAGGTATTTTCCCCCTCTGTTTTGTAAATGATATTGGCACACTCCAGATCATCCGGAATGAATCAACCCGCTTTGTCCTGCTTTGCCAGACGCACTGCTTCCCTCGCATAACCTGAAGCCCGTGTGATGTAGTGATCTGCTTTTTCATAGCTGACGTCCGCTTCAATCATGACGATTGAATGCTTTACTTTCAGATGCGCCTGCTCCAGTGTTTCAGCTGCATGCTCATAAGTTGTTCCTGTGAGATCCATAATGATGCGTTTTGCACGCTCCATCAGCTTATAATTACTGGCATGTACATCAATCATCAGGTTTTCCTGCACCTTGCCAAGCTGTACCATCGCTGCAGTGCTGATCATATTCAGCACCATTTTATGCCCGGTAGCAGCCTTCATTCTGGTCGACCCCGTTAGTACTTCCGGGCCCGTCACCACTTCAATTGCCGTTTCAGCATACTGACTGATTTCAGCCTGCTGATTACTTGATAACGCAACGGTGTAAGCGCCGATCGAACCGGCATACTTCAGCGCGCCTGCCACATAAGGTGTTCTGCCGCTCGCTGCAATCCCAATGACGGTATCCTTTGCAGTCAGCGCTTTATTTTTCAAATCAGCCGCACCCTGACTTTCACTGTCTTCTGCATTTTCTTTTGCCTGACCAAAAGCAGCCATACCACCTGCCATTATGGCCTGCACCATCTCAGGCGGCGTCTTAAATGTAGGCGGACACTCTGAAGCATCTAAATAACCGAGTCTGCCGCTTGTGCCTGCCCCGATATAAATCAGTCTGCCGCCTTCTTTCAGCTTTTGTGCGATCCGGGTCGTTGCTTCCGTAATCGCGGGAAGTGCTTCCCTGACCGCTTCAGCCACCTTCTGATCCTCACCGTTGATGACCTGTAAGCATTCTTCCACCGACAGCTGATCCAGATTCATTGAGTGCTCATTGCGCTGCTCTGTTACAAGTAAAGATAAATCCGACATGCTCAATCACCTTCTTTTCTCTATACTAGCTGACTCTGCTGCTTCAATGAGCGCCCCTTCGACAGGCGTTCCATGCGCTTGTATCCAGATACCGAGCTGCCTTTCATCCAATTCACTGATAAATGCGGTTCTGAGCTGCGTCATGTGTTTGAAAACTGAACCGGTCGTTGTGACGATCGTCTGCGCATCATATTCACCGGCTTGTAGGTGCAGGCTCTTCACATGATCTGCCAGGTCCTGTGCAGCTTTATTGATAATCACACCTGCCACTTCATCCCCATTTTCCGCTGCTTCTGATACAAGCCTTGCAAGTGAAGCAACTTCACTTTTATCCCTTTGTTCCTGATACATATATGTAATGAGCTGTGTTTCTTTTTCAAATCCCAGCGTATGTAACATCAGTTCACTGAGTGCTGTTTCAGGTCCCCTTTTGTCAAATGCTTTAACGACGGCCTTTAAACCGGCAGCTGCAATCGCATAACCACTACCCTCATCACCAAGCAGATGTCCCCACCCGCCTGACTTAATCATCGAACCATCTCTTAGCAGCCCTGCAGCATTTGATCCTGTTCCAGAGATGATCAGCATGCCCTGCTCACGCTCAGGCGGGATTGCTCCTTTTAGTGCGATCTGTAAATCTGATTTTATTAAAGCGCTTACATTTTTGTAAAAGCCGTTTGTTTGAAGTTTCTTATCCAATGCATGACGCGCTGTTTCAGCATCATTGCTTCTTCCTGCTCCGGCAAATCCACCGCATATGGCTTTAATCTGGTGCTTTTCAATCTGATGAACTGCAAGCAACTCTTCAAGCTTTAAGCTGATTCGCTCTGCCATTTGTTGAAACCCTACAATCTGCGGATTCGTGCCGGGTCCTTCCAGTGTTTCTCCTAGAATTGAAATCTGATCTGCACGGCTGATTGCATACGTTGTTTTTGTGCCGCCACCGTCTATTCCGATAATATAATCCATCGCGCCCTCCTTGTAAGAGTTTCGTTCATTATAAAGTTTATGATTTTTTGTGTCAATATATTTTAAAATTAATGAATTTTTGTTTCAGTCTGCTATACTTGAGGAAAAAGTAAGGTGTTTAGAGCGTTCGAAACTGTGTGTGACAGCAGTCAATTGGGCTGATACCTACGTCGATTTCGTTGTTATGACACTCAATCCGGGTGTATCCCTACGTCAATCGCATTAATACATACGTCAGCAGCAATTTTAAGACACTCAGTCATGCAAAAAAGGAGCCTGCCCAATGAGAAGCGATTTAATTATCCAGACAACCCTAAAAACGATCATTGTTAATGATGGAAGAATCTCTGCAGTCAATGAGCAGCAGTCTGATTTCAGTACGCCACACATTTCGATCCCACCAACCCATCATCTTCTCCCAGGCTTCATCGATCCTCATATCCACGGGGCGGGTGGTGCAGATGTGATGGATGCGATACCTGATGCGCTTGAGACAATGGCGCAGACGCTTGTCAAAGAAGGTGTGACTTCTTTTCTGGCAACGACGATGACACAGAGTGAAGAAGCCATCCTGAAAGCTTTACGAAATACAGCGGTTTATATGAAACAGCCGGCTAAAGGCGCTGAGGTGCTTGGCATTCATCTGGAAGGTCCGTTTCTTTCACCAGACAAAGCCGGTGCACAGGATCCGGACTTGATGCTTGAGCCTGATATTGAATTATTCCATCGGTTTCAGGAGGAAGCAGACGGTGTGATCAAGGTCGTGACAGCTGCACCTGAGCTGAAAAACGGGATGACATTTACGCATGAGGTTTCAAAAAGCGGCGTTACAGTCTCAATCGGGCATTCGAATGCAACTTACGAAGCGTTTAAGCAGGCAGTTGAGGCCGGCGCCAGTCAGGTGACCCATTTATATAATCAGATGAGTCCCTTTCATCACCGGGATCCGGGTGTGACAGGCGGTGCGCTTTTAGAAAAAGGGGTAAAGGCTGAAGTCATTGCGGATTTCGTCCATAGTCACTCTGAGGCGGTACGGCT
Organism: Jeotgalibacillus sp. 10bf12; assembly: GCF_055597105.1. NCBI lineage: Bacteria > Bacillati > Bacillota > Bacilli > Caryophanales > Caryophanaceae > Jeotgalibacillus > Jeotgalibacillus sp. 10bf12. The sequence continues at coordinate 409,039 of NZ_CP200276.1, forward strand.
TGTCTGGCGCGTAAAAGGGTCGAACGATCTGATGTTGATTACTGATGCAATGCGGGCAAAAGGCTTATCTGACGGTGAGTATGATCTTGGCGGTCAGCAGGTGACTGTAAAAGGAGCGGAAGCGAGGCTTGCTGATGGGACACTTGCAGGAAGTGTGCTTACGATGGAACAGGCTGTTAAAAATATGATGTCACTTAATCACATCACAATAGACGAACTCGCACACATTACTTCAGGGAATGCAGCACGTAAGCTTGGGGTATGGAACCGTAAAGGCAGTATTGAGCCCGGCAAGGATGCTGACTTTGTCGTCTTAGACGAGGCGTACAATGTCGTACTGACGATCTGCCGCGGGGAAATTGTCTATCAAAAGGAGGAACTGCCATGGATATCGTCATTGTGAAAAACTACATTGAAATGAGTAAGTACGCTGCAGGGCTTGTGAGAGACTGCATTCAGAAGAACGATCATCCGGTGCTGGGACTTGCAACAGGCGGCACACCGATCGGACTGTATCAGCTGCTTGTCAGACAGTACCGGGCAGGGCTGCTTTCATTTAAACATGTGCGTAGTTTTAATCTGGATGAATATATCGGACTCGCCCCTGCACATTCGAAAAGCTACCACCGTTATATGCAGGAGCATCTCTTTTCCCATGTAGATATTCCGCGTGATCATACTTTTATACCGGACGGGATGGCACGTAATCTCCAAAAAGAATGCAGACATTATGAAAAGCTGCTGAAGAAATTTGGTCCGCCTGATCTGCAGATTCTCGGGATTGGTGAAAATGGACATATCGGTTTCAATGAGCCTGGCAGTGATTTTGATAGTCATACACATGTGGTCAGGCTTGCCGATTCAACGCGCGAGGCGAATGCACGTTATTTCCAGTCACTTGATGAGGTTCCGACACATGCAATCACAATGGGCGTGAAATCCATTCTACGGAGTAAAAAAATTGTACTGCTGGCATCCGGCGAGAAAAAAGCTGACGCTGTTAAAAGGCTGCTTGAAGGAAAACCTGATCCGGATTTTCCAGCCTCTGCTTTAACAAAGCATCAAAATGTTGTGCTTGTGGTGGATCAACAGGCTTTTGGAAAATAATTTTATTCAAATTAGATATTTAGACCTATTATCCCTTATAATAAAATTATCATATTATGGGAGGTGGGTTTAATGTTGCTGGATCCGATTACGCTTGGCGCAGTCGTCTTTCTTCTCGCTGTAATTTCTGCGGTTGTAATGACCATTACATGGAAGATGAATGTGAAGGAAAGAGGACTGAATATGTGGGCGTGGGCTGCGATCATTGGCGGACTGGGCTTTTTACCTCTTCTATTTGTACAATATATTGGTGCTTATGCAGCGGTATTAAATAATATTTCAACATTACTCACCACCCTTTTGATTCTGGAAGGAATTATGCGCTTCAGAGGGTATAACAAGGATCGTTTCCGTCTCACAATTTACATCTTCCTTATGAGTGCAGTGATGATTCTGATCCTGCTTTTTCGTGAATCACCTAATGAGCGGTTTTTAATTTTTGATTCGGTGGTTGTCGTTATTTTTCTTTTATCCGCATACTTTCTTCTAAGAAAATCATCCGGAACTGAAAGAAATATTTATATGATGTCAGCCGCTGCATTTATTTTGATGGGGCTGGCCTTTACCGGCAGATGGATCCTGGCGCTGAATGAATCTTTTGAAGCGAATTTTGCTTCACATCCTTATATCAGTTTTTTGTTTTTAATTGTCATTGTCTGGACAGTTGGGTGGACCTACGGACTCAGCATTGCAGTACACTTTCGAAACCATAACCGGATTATGAAGCTTGCCACTCACGATTATCTGACAGGTCTTCCGAATAGAAAATATTTAAATGATTATATGGAGAAACTTTTCACTAATAGGGAGAAAGAGCCATTTGTTTTGTTTTCACTCGACTTGAACGGCTTTAAGCAAATAAATGACACATTTGGTCATAAAACAGGTGATGACGTACTGATTAAGCTTGCTGATTCACTGCGTGACTTCACATCGCAGCGTTACACAGCTGTCAGGCTTGGTGGAGATGAATTTGTTGTGATTGTCAGACAACCAACTGATCATCAGGCGATTTCTAAAAAGAAAAGTGAACTCAGACAGGCGATTGAATGCGATAAACGGATTGAAGCCGGCGTCATCAACCTGAAAATTTCCATTGGTCATGCTGCTTACCCTGCCGATGGACAAACAATGGATGAGCTGTTGTCAAAAGCAGATGCAAAGATGTATCAGGAAAAGTCAGTCAGAAAGCAGGGTTCAGCAATCAACTCAGCCGACTATCATATCTAAAATGAAGCGACAAATTTCCCGGGAAATAGACAAGGGTGTTAATTTAAATGCTTTGGTTTATCTTGATCGGGCGGATCAATGATTTCTGTAAAAAGCGGGGCATCTGATTGTTTTGGCAGCTGACCACCATCAATATTCAGCTGCTGAGTGATTATGTTGATCCTTAACATCAGATTTTCATAATCTCCGGTTGTCATCGGCTGATACTCAGGCTTTAACACATAGCCCAATTGTCCGCTTGGTTCAATCGTTGCCCATTGGATTTTATTAAAATCATCAATGCCATTCTGCCTGAGCCACATCTCCAGTTTATCCACGGTTAATCTGATTTTCTTTAAGTTCTTCTCAACAATCTGACCATTTTCAATCACAACTTTTGATTTCCCGCTAAAAAACGTTTCCGCTTTATCCCATTTAAGCTGCATAAATTCAATAAAAACAAGCGTTCCGATCAATAAAGCCGCAACACCGAATGTTGTCCAGATGCTTTTCCCTGACACAGGCTGGATTAATAAACTGCCGATCGAAATCATAATCACCGTCTGGGCTATTGTCATTTGTGAAATGGACTTTCTTCCTGAGATTCTTAACAGTAAGACGCCAGCCACAATGATAAGAATCGCTTTCCATATCCAGTCTAACTCCATGCTAAGTCACTCCTTTACATGTAAAATCCCCTGCTGAGAGGGGATTATTCATCACGTGTGCGCTGCAGGCTCTGCTGTTTCTTCAAACAGGTTATTAATCAGCCATTTGTGATAGAAATATTCTCCGGCTGTCAGGATCAGTCCGGCTGCGATCGATTCACCAAGCATTTGATTATAGCCAATTAGCGTAAGCGTGAACCAGATGACGAGTGTTCCAAGAAGCAGATCGCCAATCGTGCCTATCGTATTCCCTGCATTTCTGACAACCAGCATATCCCCAATATAAGCAACAACATATAAGATAACTGCTACGATCGTTGAATCCAGAAATGTCACCTCATTAAATCCGGTCAGTACAATCCAGATAACCGGAAACAAAAGCAGCGCCTTAATCAGCATGGATTTTCCATGGTTCATGTTTTCACACCTCCGATCCTAACTTGCCCTGTTTTGTAAAGCGGCATACTGAGGAATGAGTGACAGGGTTGTCGGAATTGACCAATCAAAAAAGTCCGGTTTGATCACCGGACTCCCAACTTAACCTATTCTCTTGATCCTGCTCTGCTTCAGGATTTGACTAATCACCTCAGACAATACAATTCCCATCGCAATCGAACCTGACACCATAAATGCTTTTGCCGCAAAGGACAGTGCCATATTATAATCATTTGTCACAAATGAGCGCATTGCATTGTATGCCGTTCCACCAGGCACAAGTGGAATGATACCGGATACGATATAGATGATAATCGGTGCTTTATAGACGCGGGAGAACACCTGACTGATCACTGCGATCATAAAGGCTGCCGCAACCGTTGCAGGCACTTCACCGATTCCCTGGAATGTCAAAACAAAGTAAGCCATCCAGCCAAGCATACCAACCAGTCCGCACTTCCACAAAGCTTCCCTCGGCGCATTAAAAATAATTCCGAATCCTGCCGCAGCGATAAAGCTTGTGACAATGTTGATTAAGAAATCCACACGTTCTCCCCCTTTCTATAATAATGTCACTACAACCGCAATTCCTGAACCGATCGCAAACGCGGTCAGAAATGCTTCGGCCCCTTTAGATAAACCGGAAATAAAATGCCCGGCGATCAGATCTCTTACGGCATTCGTGATTAAAAGTCCCGGTACCAGCGGCATGACAGAACCGATAATGATTTTATCCAGCTCCTGCCCAAGTCCTGTCAGAACTGCACCTGCAGCAAGAAGCCCAATCACCAGCGCCGCCATAAATTCCGAGAAGAACTTAATCAGTACAAGATCATGGACATAGACCACACTTGCAAAACCGATTCCGCCAATAATCATCGCAGGAATAAAATCAGCCCATGACCCCTGAAACATCATTAGAAAACAGCCGCTTGAAATGGCAGCCGCCGCTATACGGGTCGCAAGTGAATAAGTCTCATCGTCTTTATAAATTCTCTTCAAAATCCGGTAAGCCTGCGGGACGCTAAGCTCTCCATTGGCAATACGCCGTGATGTACTGTTTACAAGCACGACCTTGTTCAAGTCTGTGGTGCGGTCAGAAATCCGGATCAGCTTCGTCTTTGTCGGCTCTTCTGTCTCAATCGAAAACATGATGCCAGTCGGGGTTACATAACTGTGAGACTCCTTAATTCCGTAGTTTTTTGCTATGCGCATCATTGTATCCTCTACACGGTATGTCTCAGCTCCGCTCTCAAGCATAATTTTGCCTGCTAAAAGACACACATCCATAATGTCATATTGCTCCTCAAGATATTGCTCCATATCCTCGATCTCCATGCCGTCACCACCTCCGTACAATTTCAGTGCTATTAGTGTACCATGATTTTTATAACAAGGCGGTGAGGAAATGTGGATTTGTTTGTGGAAAACCAATGTTTTTGGTCAGGTATATCCTCACCTTTTAAATAATTATTTTACAAAACAGCTGAATGACGCTTCCTATCCACACCCTTTACCCACAGCTGTGTAAAAAGAAGTGATTGACTCTACATAAAAGTAGTGTAAAATTACACTAATAGTTTCATTTTAAACTGAAAGAGGTGGAAAAGTTGGACAAAGATCAAGTTATCCACATCATTGCGGAAAAATTAAAATTAATCAGAACAGAAAGCGGCTATTCCCAGGATAAAATGGCTGAGCTTTTGGGGATATCTAAAAAAACACTTGTGCAAATCGAGAAAGATCGTATACTGCCCGGATGGAATACAGTCGTTGCTGTGACTGCACTGTTCCATCAGAGTGAAGTGCTGCAAAACACCCTTGGAGATGAGCCGCTCGAAGTCATCAGGCTCGTCACTTTTGAGCATGCGGAAGAACCTTTTAACAGAACGCTTGGCGGTAAGGTCTGGTGGAAGGACATTCACACAACAGGAGCCTATACGCTTCAGCAGAATCTGATCAGCAAACATTATCGGATTCTTGACCAGCAGCGGTTCAGATGGATCAGTACGTTTGATGAAGATGAAGCGGTAAAACGACTGGAGGAATTGTCAGATGGAAAAAAGAGCTAAAGACAATGAAGCACGGCTACTGATAGCCATATTGGTTGGGATTGCGGGATTTTATTTGGTTGGCATCGGCAGTTTCTCTCTTTTATTTGAGAGCGGTCAGCGTGAAGTCTTCATTCTGATCGCTACCAGTATCGCAGTCTATCTGTTGTTTATTTTGAGACTTTTCCGTGTGATCCAGGGTAGAAAATTCACTTACTCAGCTGCCGGCATTGCAGCAGCTGTTTTAATCACCATCGGCAGTATGACAGCGTATGACGCCTACCTTGAAAGCATTACAAATTCAGCCGAAGTTGACCTGACTGCCTATGAGCCATTTGAATCGGGTACAAAAGCTGTCACAATGCCTATGGAAGCATCACTCCATTTAGAGAATGAACTTCCTAAATTAGATGGTGCGACTGCTCTTTATCCACTGTATTCAGCATTTGCTCAGGCAGTCTATCCTGAAGACGATTATCCACATGTGGGTAACTCCAATCAGACGGTCTTGTCCACGAAAACGGATGAAGCATATGATAGATTGATCAATGAAGAAGCGGATATTATTTTCGTAGCAGGTCCTTCTGGAAGACAGGAGTTTGCTGCTGAACGCGCAGGCCATGAGTTTGAGATGACACCGATCGGACGGGAAGCATTCGTCTTTTTTGTCAATGCGAGAAACCCGGTTGATTCTCTAACGATCGAAGAGATTCAGGGCATTTATTCAGGCAAAATCACGAACTGGCAGGAAGTCGGTGGCGAGAATGAGGAAATCCAGGCTTTCCAGCGCCCTGAGGACAGCGGCAGTCAGACTGCTCTTGAAAAACTGATGGTTGGCATTCCGATTATGGAAGCTCCGGGCGAAGAAATCGTGACCGGGATGGGCGGGATCATTAAAGAAACGTCTGATTACCGTAATCATGGAAATGCGATTGGCTTCTCGTACAGATTCTTTTCAACAGAAATGGTGAGAAATGGGGATATCAAGCTGATTGCCATAGAAGGCGTGGATCCTTCAGCAGAATCCATCCGCGACGACAGCTATCCACTTTCAGCTGAATTTTATGCGATTACAGTAGGTGAACGTACTGAAAACGAACAGACATTCATCGACTGGATTTTGTCTGATGAAGGACAGTGGATTGTGGAGGAAACCGGGTATGTGCGTGTGGAATGAGTATGTGATTTGATGGATTGCTACAACTTCAGCGCGGATCAGTGCAACCTCGGCGGGAATTGTGACAAGTAACCAGGTGTATCGCTACATCCTGGGCAGCGATTCCTACAACCTAACGCAAAACCCGTACAAGTCATCAAAAAAAGCTGTCCGGCACCTACATGCCGGACAGCTTTTACTCACTCTATTCTCCTGCAACCTTCACCAGCACACGGCCTTTGATCTTACTTTCAATTATATCCGCCATTGCCTGAGGTACATCCTGAAGTTCGACTTCACGGTCCACCATATCCTCAAGGTTAGCCGGCTTCAGATCTTCACCGAGACGCTTCCAGACTTTTTCACGCAGCGGCATTGCACAGTAAGCTGAGTCAACACCAAGCAGACTCACACCACGCAGGATAAACGGATGTACAGTAGCCGGCACCTTCGTTCCACCAGTTAATCCGCTCACTGCAACGGCTCCATTTTGCTTCATTTTACTTAGAACAGAAGCCAGGCTGTCTCCACCAACCGGGTCTACAGCGCCTGCCCAGATCCCTTTATTCAGCGGTCTGATCTTTCCGCCATCATATACTTCATCACGCGAAATCACTTTGGCTGCACCAAGAGATTTCAGGTACTCATACTCTGAAGATTTCCCTGTACTTCCTGTCACCTGATATCCCTTTGCAGCAAGCATCGCAACAGCCATACTGCCGACACCGCCCGTTGCACCAGTCACAAGCACATCTCCGGATTCAGGTGTAACATCTTCTTTTTCCAGCCTATGTACAGATAAAGCTGCAGTAAAACCCGCCGTACCGAAAATCATCGCTTCACGTAATGATAAGCCTTCCGGAAGCGGGACCACCCAGTCTGCCGGTATGCGCGCGTATTCACTGTATCCGCCAAAATGAGTAACACCGATATCATAGCTCGTCGCAATGACCGGGTCCCCTTTTTTAAAACGGCTGTCTTCAGACGATTCCACCGTTCCAGATAGGTCGATTCCCGGTATAAACGGATACGACTTTACAATATTACCGTCCTTCAACCCTGCCAGTCCGTCTTTAAAATTAATGCTTGAGTAAGCGACCTTAATCAGCACTTCCCCTTCAGGAAGCTGATCTTCTGTTACATCAGTCACTTTAGTTTGTACCTGATCATCTTTTAGATCTACCATTACTGCTTTAAACGTCATCTTCGTTTCCTCCTTTTTGTTTAACGCGAAATATACGGATTGCCTTTTACAAAAAACCGCCATGGATAATCTCTGGCTTCACCAGTATTATCAATCCCAATTCTCGGCCCCGTCATAATCTCAAAATCCTCATGCGCCCATCCCTCAAAAATCTGCAATGGCGGCGCAGTATAATGCGAGCCGTAATCATTCATTGCAATGCCAAGTGCCTTCGTGAGTTTGCCAGGGCCATTTGTCCACTCAACCTGCTTTCTGCCAGGTCGTCTTTTCTCCATTAAATGAAGGCCCTCAACCGGCTCCACCGCCCGGATCAAAACAGCCTGTGGCGTATCCACTTCAGCTGCCACAACATTCACAAGCGTATGCGTATGCATCTGATATGTGTAAACAGATCCTGCCTTCCCAAACATAATCTCAGTCCGGCGTGTCCGGCGGTTCAAGTAACTATGTGCCGCGCGGTCATCTGCGCCCATATAAGCCTCAGTCTCAACAATGATCCCTGAAGCCCTGCCCTCAGGCGTATCCTTTACAAGCAGCTTACCAATCAGGGCTTCTGCAAGCTCCAGTGCATTCCTTTCGTAAAATGGCTGCGTCAGTGCTTCCATGAAAATCCCACACTTTCTATTAAGCAATACTTCCTTCTTTCCCTAAGTGATTCCAGGTTAAAACAATTTTTTTGGTGGCGCAGGCGGGACGGAATTGAGTGTGCTGATTTTAGAATGATTACAGAAATGGATCACACGGGGACGGAGTTCAGTGAGTCAAAAATAGAATGATTATAAAAATGGATCACATAACTCCGTCCCCACACGAGTCATTTTTAGAATCACTACAAAAACGAATCATTCAACTACGTCCCCGCTGTACCGCTAAAATCACAAAAAAACACCCGCTCCTCAAAAGAGAAGCGGGTGTTTTGAAAGTGTAAAATTATAATTTTACAACGTTAGCAGCTTGGTCGCCACGGTTGCCTTGAGTGATTTCAAAGCTAACTTTTTGACCTTCTTCAAGAGTTTTGAATCCGTCGCCAGTGATAGCTGAGAAGTGTACGAATACATCTTCGCCGCCGTCTACTTCGATGAAGCCAAATCCTTTTTCTGCATTAAACCATTTTACTGTACCTTCGTTCATGGGTAATTCCTCCACTGTGTTCTAAGTTTTACTTAATAGCTGAGTAAAAACAAAGAATTCACATGCTATCACAAGCTTTTTACATGATAGGAAAATGTAAAAAGTTCCTGATAACATGTGAATTAGATGGTGTTACGTATTAAGCATAGACTTATGATAGCATGGGATTTTGGAAATAGCAAACCTTTTGGCAAAATACTTTACGACACGATTCGTCATTGATGGTTGTGCAAGCGTTACGATGGTGATCAGAATAGGATTGCTGTTGCAGAAAAATAAATGATAAAAAATTAATTCAAATCTGGAAAGTAAAACTTGAATATGAAGGAGTGTGATGTTAAATCCTCTAACTGCACGTGTTAATGACCCGAAACCTGGTGAATATAACTTTACACTTCCCGGATCTGACCCGGAGTTTTCCGAATCTGACCTTAATTCCCGCTTATCCCCCGTCAGCAAACCTTGCACACCGTCAAACAAAAAAGACCACCCAGAGGACGGCCTTTTCTTATTAATATCGCTTAGATTTACGGCTATTTAAAAACTTACGGATGAACGGGTATACGATCGGTCCGTATTTGATTGCGCGTTTAATCAGTCTTCCCATTATGAATCCCTCCCGGTTGTGCTCATGTTAATCTTGTTATTCCCACAACGCGGAAGATACAAACATTTACTCTGCGTAGTGACATGCAGCAAAATGTCCCGGACGTACTTCACGCCACGCCGGCACTGCTTCTGCGCAATGTGCTGTTGCGACCGGACAGCGCGTTCTGAATACGCAGCCTGATGGCGGATTGATCGGACTTGGCAGTTCACCTTCAAGCAGAATCCGTTCCCGTGACTCCTCTACATCAGGGTCTGGAATCGGGATTGCTGACATAAGTGCTTTTGTATATGGATGAAGCGGCTCATCATAGAGCTTCTCACTTGTTGTAAGCTCCATCATCCGGCCGAGATACATCACGCCAATGCGGTCTGAAATGTGCTTTACCATTGAAAGGTCATGGGCGATAAATAAATACGTCAGCCCTTTTTCTTCCTGAAGAGACTTAAGCAGATTCACGACCTGCGCCTGTACGGATACATCAAGCGCTGAGATCGGCTCATCTGCTACGATAAAGTCCGGATCGAGCGCAAGGGCACGTGCAATCCCGATTCTCTGGCGCTGACCGCCTGAGAATTCGTGCGGGTAACGGTTGGCATGATCACGGTTCAGTCCCACATCTTCAAGGAGCTGATACACCTTTTCTTTCATTTCTTTCTGATTTTTATATAAGCCGTGAATATCCATCGGCTCTGAGATAATTTCTAGTACAGTTGATCTCGGGTTCAGCGAAGCGTAAGGATCCTGGAAAATCATCTGCATGTTGCGCAGAAAGTTAAAGCGTTCTTTTTCTGACATGCTGTGCACGTCTTTCCCGTCAAATGTCACTGCGCCTTCAGTCCGGTTGTATAAGCCCATGACTGTGCGTCCGGTCGTTGATTTTCCGCACCCTGATTCTCCTACAAGACCGAGCGTTTCCCCTTTATGTACATCGAAGCTGATCCCGTCTACCGCTTTCAGGAGCTGATTTTTACCGAGATCAAAGTGTTTTTTAAGGTCTGTTACTTCCAGCAGCTTCTGCCCGCTCATGATGTTATCCCCCTTATTCCTGCCAGTAGCGCCTTGTCTGGCACCATTCTTTTTCGTAAAACGTTCCTGCAATTTCCTGAATCATAATTTTTTTACCCGGTGTGGGTGAGTGAATCATTTTGCCGTCACCGTGATAAATTGCCACATGATGCAAGCGCCCTTTACCTTCTTCATAAGCAAAAAAGATCAAATCCCCAGGCTGTACATCTTCCTTCGCAACTTCTTTACCGTCAGCTGCCTGATCAGATGCGTCACGCGGGATTAAATAACCGTTTGCTCTCATCATCGAATAACTGAAGCCTGAGCAGTCATACCCGTATGGCGTCATGCCTCCCCACAAATACAGGAGATCCTGGAACCTTTCAGCGTCTTTTAAAATGGCTTCAGGCGTCCCTTTTTCAAGCTCATCTGTAAAAAGTTTCACCGCATCTCTTTTGATAAAAGCCTGTCCATGCGGTGTATGTACTTCCACCTGATCTTCAGCGAGATCTGTTACCGGCAGAATCGTTGTAAATGCAAGTGGCACAAGCGTTTCGCCATTTTCATTTAAAAGCTGTGTGAAGTCTGACGTGACAATTGCTTTTTCCTCAGCCGGATCCATATCATCAGCGTCGATCTCAGTCAGCTGTGCCATTGGAATCCACCCAGGGTACCCAGCCGGATGCTTTTTAGAACTTTGGGACAGAACAACGACCTGCGCCCAGTCATCCTTTACTTCTTCAATTGTGACCGTATCCCCGTAAAGCACCTGCGACTGAACTTTATTGTCATCAAGCAGTGCCTTACGCTGTTCAGCTGTCATGCCGCTCAGCCAGTCTTCCATGTTAACCGGGACTTCAAGTGCAGGCTGATCGAGCTTGCGCGGTGATGCCGGTTCTGTCCAGAGTATCGCTGCTGTTACATTGATGTGTGCTGTTCTCATTTGTTAACCTCCCCAAGCACTGCGTGTTCCTTAATTGATTCAATGCCAAGTCCTGACGCTTTGTTAAATGTCATTTGGGCGCCGTTAAACTGAACGCCTCCATTGACGATATCCTCAGCAAGCAAAAGTGGTGCGTCAAAATCATAGCGCGTGATATTCCGCTGACTAGCAGCAAAATGGGCGGCGGCTGAAATGCCGACCTTTGTTTCAATCATACTGCCTGTCATACAAGGAATATCGTAGGCTTCCGCAAGCTTTGCAATCGTCAAAGCTTGATGGATGCCGCCAGCTTTCATGAGTTTAATATTAATCAGGTCAGCTGCACGCATCCCAAGCACGCGAATGGCATCCTGCGGGCTGAAGACACTTTCGTCTGCCATAATCGGCGTATATGTATGGTCTGTTACGTATTTTAATCCTTTGAGATCATGGGCTTTCACCGGCTGTTCGACGAGTTCAATGTTCAGTCCCTCATCCTCCATCCTGCTGATCGCATACACTGCCTCTTTCGCTGTCCAACCCTGATTTGCATCAAGTCTCAGCGTACAGTCCGTCTTTTCACGAATGGCTCTGATTCGCTTGAGGTCGTCCTCAATCTCGCCAATGCCGACTTTAATTTTCAGGACAGAAAAACCGTCCTGATTAAATTGCGCTGCATCTGCAGCCATTTCGTCCGGCTCATTGACACTGACCGTGTAGTCCGTTTCAAATGAATCTGCAGCGCCGCCTAAAAATTGATACAGCGGCATTCCTGCATGCTGTGCAAGAAGATCATGAATCGCACAATCCACAGCTGCCTTCGCGCTTGTATTGCGCACCATTGACGTATTCACTGTATGAAGCAGATTTTCTCTATTTAAAAGAAACTGGCCGATACATGTCGGTGCAATGATGCCATTGACCGCTTCTTCAATACTTGAAAGGGAGTCACCGGTAATGACATGTGTCGGCGGTGCCTCCCCGTATCCCGTGCGTCCATCCTCATCCATGATTTTCACAATCACAGAGTCAGAAACCGTCAGTGTCCTGAGCGCCGTTTTAAAAGGTTTTTTCAGTGGCACTCTGACACGGAACGTTTCAATGGAGCGGATCTTCATCACTCCACCCCCGGCAGCAGCGTCAGCGTCTTATCAGCAGCTGAGAGCTTTACATTTACGCCAAGCGGCACTGCAAAATGTGGTTCACAGTGACCTATTTTAAAGCCTGATACAACCGGAATACCAAGATCGCCTAAATAATGCTCGAGCACTTCATCAAGCGATAGCGACGGCTTTCCGTTTGTCGGCACTGCATTTTTAAAATCACCTGCTACAATGCCATTGAGCTCCTGCAGTTTACCCGCTGACTTTAACTGACTCAGCATCCCGTCAATTCTGTACGGCTCTTCATCCACATCTTCTATTAAAAGAATCTTGTCTTTCATTTCAATTTCGTGCTTTGTATTCAGCGTGCTCACAATCAGCGACAGATTCCCACCCGTCAGTTCACCCGTTGCACCACCTGCTGAAATCACATTCAACTCACCGATCGCTTCAGTGTAATGAAGTTCCCGTGGCTCAAACAGCTGCGCAAACATTTTCCCTGAAAGCTCATGGAACTCATCCTTGCCGATATCAGAAGCAGGCATTGGACCGTGGAACGTGACCAGTCCGGTTTCCTGGCGGATGGCTGTGTGTAAATAGGTGATATCACTGTATCCCCAGAAAATTTTCGGGTTCTGGCGGATCAGCTCATAATCAATGTTGTCAGCGATACGACCTGTGCCGTAGCCACCTCCTGCGCATATTACTGCACTTACTTCAGGGTCTGCAAACATGGCATGCAGGTCTTCCAGTCGTTCTTCATCTGTTCCCGCTAAATAACCGTGGACATTACGGACATGTTTACCTTCTTTTACTTTTAATCCGAGTGATGTGAAAAATTCGATGGATTTCTCCATGCTTTTTATATTTGGCGGGCTTGCCGGCGCGATAAATCCGACTGTGTCCCCGCTGTGTAATCGTTTAGGTAAGATCATATGTGTCGTGCTCCTTTCTGTACTCTGAAAAAGGGGTGAGTGACCCTCTTTTCAGAAAACAGAAGTGGTTTTTTCAGAATAAAACATGTTTGACGCGTAGGTCGATATACCCTAAGTGGCGAACATCTGTTAATAAGTGTTGAAGTCGTGCTTTTGAGCGTCGAAGGTTACCATCATTGCGTTGAACATCACCGATTGAACGTCGAACACCCTGGCGCAAACGCCGAACCACTGCCCCGCGCACTACACCACACCCAACCAACCTAACAAACAGGAAGCACCGCCCAACAGCGGCACTTCCCATTTTAACTTAAGCTTCCTTATCTGCCCACTTCAGTTCAAGGTATCCAACCGGGTGGCGTACAACATCAGAGATGCTGTCTGCATAAAGGTAAACCTGGTTGTAGTAGTGAAGTGTGAAGATTGGTGCTTCTTCCATTAATAGCTTTTCAGCTTCATAGAGAAGCTCGTAGCGTGCCTGCTCGTCTGTTTCTGCTTTTGCATCAGCAATCAGCTGATCGTATTCTTCGTTTGACCAGCCTGTACGGTTCATTGATGAACCAGTAACAAAGCTCTCAAGTGCGTTTACAGGGTCAGCGTAGTCATGCAGGAATGAGCTTCGTGACAGCTGGTGCTGCAACGCGCGCTGCTCATCTAGGAAGACGTTACTTTCTGAAGCTGAAAGCTCCATCTCAACGCCGATGTTCTGGCTGACCATCTGCTGGATTGCTTCAGCGACAATACGGTTTGATTCTGTATTGCTGTAAGTCAGTGTAATCGTTGGAAGCTCGTCATAGCCTTCCTCTTCCATACCTTCTTCAAGAAGGGTCTTTGCTTCTTCAGCATCAAATGTCTGAAGGTCGCCGTTTGTTTCGCGGAAATCATTACCTTCTGCATCTTCAAATCCAGGTGAAACGAATCCTGTTGCAGGGACTTCACCCATTTTTGTTACATAATCAACAAGCTCCTGCTGGTTCACGGCTTTACCGATCGCCTGGCGGATTTTCTTGTTCTGGAATGGCTCTTCTTCTACGTTAAAACGGTAGAACGCAAGACCAGCCTGATCTTCGATGACGACATTTTCAGAGTCGATCAGTTCTTCAGCGCTGTCTGCAGGGATTTCTGTCATATCAAGGTCTCCACTTTCAAACATCTGATACTCAGTGTTTGTATCGCTAACCATTGCCCAGTGAACTTTATCAAGCTTTACAGTATCTGCATCCCAGTACTCTTCGTTTTTCGCCATGACGATTTCGCTGTCAGGTGTCCATGACTCAAGCATAAACGGTCCATTCGCTACGAATGTGTCAGCTGAAGCGAACCATTCAGGATTTTCTTCAGCCGTTGCTTTGTGCACCGGGAAGAATGAAGGGTTTGAGATGATATTTAAAAATGCGCCAGTTGGCTGTGAAAGTGTTACTTCAAATGTTTTTTCATCTACTGCTGCAAGACCAAGGTCTTCTGCACTTCCTTCACCTGCGTTGAAAGCTTCAGCGCCTTCGATGAAGTAAGCAAGGAATGCTGCAGGTGATGCTGTCTCCGGCTCAAGCATGTAAGTCCATGCATAAACGAAGTCTTCTGCTGTTACAGGCTCTCCGTTTGACCAGTTTGCATCTTCACGGATGTTGAACGTGTATGTAAGTCCGTCTTCAGATACTTCCCATGACTCTGCCATTGCTTCCTGTGGCTGGTCGTCCTGACCAAGACGCGTCAGTCCTTCCATTACATTATTCAGTACGTTCCATGACGATGCATCAAATCCGATTGGCGGGTTCATTGAAGTCGGCTCTGTGCCGTTGTTCATACGAAGGACTTTCTCTCCGCTTCCCTCTTCACTCTGAACGCCTTCATCCTGCTCGTCTTCGCCGGCTTCATCGTTTGCCGTACAGGCTGCAAGTACAAGCACCATGATGATTGAAAATAAAAAGATTCCCCATTTTTTCATGCTGTGATTCCCCCTAAGGTGTATGTTTTTTGCCGGCCTGAAAACCGTCCGGACGAACCGGAGACGTCTCTTTCAGACCAGTTGTTACCTTTGTGCTCTTTCATCTAAAAGCCAGCAGTCTGCCTGGTGTGTTTCTGACAGATGCTCTGTTTGCGGCACCACTTTTTCACACACAAGCATGGCGTGCGGGCACCTCGCTGCAAATGGACAGCCGGCCGGTGGTGAAAATAAATCAGGCGGTGTACCTTCAATCGGCTCAAGCGGCTTCCCTTTTAAATCAAGTCGCGGGACTGAATTCAGCAGACCCTGCGTATAAGGATGCTCAGGCTGATAAAAGACTTCGCGCTTTGTACCGATTTCAACAATTTTACCGGCATACATCACTGCAATCCGGTGGGCGATCTTTGCTACTACGCCAAGGTCATGCGTGATCAGAATGATCGACACGCCGGTTTTCTTCTGAATTTCTTCAAAAAGTTCAAGGATTTGCGCCTGAATCGTTACATCAAGCGCTGTTGTCGGTTCATCTGCAATGAGCAGCTCCGGCTCACACATCAGCGCAATGGCAATCACGATCCGCTGTCTCATCCCGCCACTGAACTGGTGCGGGTATTGATTCAGCCGCTCTTCAGGATTCGGAATGCCGACAAGCTTCATCATATCCAGTGCCTTTTTATTCGCCTGGGCTTTTGAAAGCTTCTGATGCTGGCGGATCCCTTCTGTCAGCTGATCGCCTATTTTTAAGGTAGGGTTCAGTGCCGTCATCGGGTCCTGGAAGATCATTGAGATATCAACACCGCGGATCTCCCGCATGTCTTTTTTAGACAGCTTCGTCAGGTCTTTTCCTTTGAACTGAACGTTCCCCCGTGTTATTTCGCCAGGCGGTGATGGGATCAGCCCCATGATCGCGCTTGATGTCACGCTTTTACCGGAACCAGATTCACCTACGATTGCAAGTGTTTCTCCTTTATATACGTCAAAGTTCACACCGCGCACAGCCTGTACGGTTCCTCCGTAAGTTTTGAATGTTACTTCGAGGTCGCGCACTTCAAGGACAGGCTCTCCTGCTTTTGTCCCATCGACTGTACGGTGTTTTCTGTCTGCTACAGTCATCTGTTGTTCACTCCTGGCAGTTTATTTTAGCTTTGTTGAGTTTGGCTGATGAGCTCCGTTTCAGGGGGACGCTTTCCGCGGCCGGGCGGTGAGCCACTTCCATGCTTCGCATTACAGTGTCTCACCTGTCCCTTTTCCGCCGCTGGAGTCGCCCCCTTCCACTCCGGTCATCAGCTGTGCAATAAGAATCATGTCTTTCTAACATCACTCTTTACTTTCTAAGTTTCGGGTCTAATGCATCCTGCAATCCGTCGCCGAGTACGTTGAAGGCGAACATGGTCAGTGAGATGAAGAATGCCGGGAAGAATAGTCTCCACCAGTGGCCTGAGATGATGACGCCAAGTGCGTCGTTGGCCATGACACCCCAGCTCGCATGAGGTGCCTGAATACCAAGTCCGAGGAAGCTTAGGAAGGCTTCAGCGAAAATGGCTGTCGGTACGGTCAGCGTCATCTGAACGATGATTGGTCCCATCGTATTTGGCAGCAGGTTTTTACGGATAATCCGTGATGTTTTTGCGCCAAACGATTGTGATGCTGTGACGAATTCATAGTTTTTAATCTGCATGACCTGACCGCGGACAATCCGGGCCATTCCGATCCAGCCGGTAACCGTCAGTGCCACGATGATTGTCACAAGGCTTGGTCCCATGACAACTAACAGCAGAATGACAACGAGCAAGTATGGTAATCCGTATAAAATTTCAATCACGCGCATCATCGCTGAATCGGTTCTGCCGCCCTTGTAGCCGGCGATGCCCCCGTAAATGATGCCGATTGTAAAGTCAATGAGTGCGGCCATCAGTCCGACGAATAAACTGATTCTTGCGCCGTACCATGTACGGGCAAATACATCGCGTCCCAGATTATCCGTTCCAAACCAGTGTGTACTGTTTGGTGAAAGGTTCTGATTCGGCAGGTTCTGTGTTGTTGGTGAGTGCGGTGTCAGCATCGGGCCGAATATCGCCATAAACGCAAGACCGATTAAGAAAATTAACCCTGCCATTGCCAATTTGTTTTTAAGTAATCTTCTCCACGCGTCTCTCCAGTAGGAAAGTGATGGACGTACAACCTCTTCCGCTTTTTCGCGATCCTGTCCGACCGGGCGGAACCAGTCATCAGGTATTTGTTCATGATTTGAAGGAGGATTTTCAACCGTCTTTCTCACCTTACTCTCCTCCCTTCTTCACGAGCTTAATCCGCGGATCAAGCAGCGTGTATGCGACATCCACAAGGAAGAGCATAATCACAAGAATCGTACTGTAAAAGACTGTGGTTCCCATGATGACCGGATAATCACGGTCGTTTATACTGTCGACGAAATATTTACCCATACCGGGAATCGCAAAGATTTTTTCGATTACGAACGTTCCTGTTAAAATACCGGCAACCAGTGTACCGAGTATCGTAACGACTGGAAGCATTGCATTTTTCAAAGCGTGTTTGACAACGATTTTAAAAGGAGTGAGTCCTTTTGCACGCGCCATTTTTATGTAATCCTGCGTGAGTACTTCAAGCATGCTTGACCGTGTCAGACGGGCAATGATCGCCATCGGCCCTGTTGCCAGCGCAATGACCGGAAGTACCATATGTGCGGGGCTCGACCATGTTGCTGCCGGGAGAATGCCCCAATTTACCGCAAACTGCTGAATGACGAGCGTCGCAAGCACGAAGTTCGGAATCGAAATCCCTAGTACTGCAAGTGTCATCGCAAGGTAATCAATTACGCCGTTATGTCTGAGCGCTGCAAGCACGCCAAGTACGACACCGGAGACTAATGCAAGCAAAATGGTGATAATCCCGAGCTCTGCTGATATCGGAAATCCTCTGCCCAACAGATCATTCACGGTCTGATTCGGATTCTTAATTGACGGTCCGAAATCAAATGTCGCGATACTTTTCAAGTACATGCCGTACTGCACATACAGCGGCTGATCAAGCCCGAAGTGTGCATTTAAGTTTGCCTGTACTGCTTCACTCGTTCCGCGGTCCTCATTAAATGGAGAACCCGGAATTGCATTCATTAAGACGAATGTCAGTGTTGCAATCACAAGGATGGTTACCACCATCATCATAAAACGTTTTGCTATGTATCCTGCCACCTGCCGCTCCCCCTAACAAAATGATGTGCGCATCGCAAGCTCTGTCATGACTAACATGGCCTGGTATGCTTCTAAGATGTTTTTCGCTCTGAATGTCACGATGCAGGTATCCGGCTCTATCTCTGTTCCGGGCATCAGATTCGCCCATTCCGCCATACCGTAATTCGTGAATTCGATTTTAAAAACAGGTGATTCAGATGCGATTAAAGGCTTCACCTGAATGTCTTTTAATGCATCAGCCGCTATTTCTTTTAAAAGTGCGCGGGCTTTTACTGGCGTCAGACTTTTTACAGCTGACCTTGAGATCGTCTCCTTAACTGCTGCCGTCTTCACCCCGCTGATCAGTGCCTTCGCTTCAGCGGCTGCACAATCATCGCCGCCAACCATCACAACAGGAACACCAAAGTGTCCTGCAACCATCGCATTGAATCCCAGCTCACCGACGACTTCATCGTCCACCCACATATTGCGCACGCCCCACGTCATTGCGTGTGACATCACACCTTTTTGGCCGGCTCTGGCGTGATAGCCGAGGAAGATCGCCGCGTCAAACGTTGAATCAAGTCCCTGCACCATCGAAAATGGTTTTACATCTCCAGTGATTAATAGAGCATCAGAATGGAGCTCCTCAATCACCATATTATTCATCTTGGAATGTGAATCATTGACGAGCACTTCTGTTGCGCCTGCTTCAAAAGCAGCTTCAATGACTGCATTTGCTTCATGCGTCATCATCAGCCGTCCGCGTTCATAGTTTTTTTCATTCGAACTGACATATGTATAATCCGGAAGGCCTGTGATCCCCTCCATGTCCACTGACAAGTAAACCTTCATCGACAAATTCCCCTTTTTCTTCAATCACAATTTTCAAACAACTATACCAAAGAGAGGGAATTCGATCAAATGGAGGAAGCACTGTTCAAGACTGTCATATAAGGGTTCAGGTGGTAATCCAATTGTCCCTGAACGCTGTTAAATCAACTATTTCGTTTAGGTAAATAGTTTGATTGAAGCGCTGAAAAATTTTTTTAATTTTCTGTTGGTTTTTAGATATTTTTGTTTATGCAGACGGTTAATTATGCTCTGGCGTGGATAATTATGTGTGATGGATTTTAGGTTCGCAGAAAAACAAGCGATGTTCATAGAATAAATGAAGTGGTTCGTAGAACAGGAAATATTGTTCCCAGAAAAACATAAGCCCTTCTTAGAAAAAATAAGGTAAGCGTCAAACGAACCACACCTTCTGTTGTGTAACCTTCCGTGACAAAATGAAGGAAATCAAATATGTAACGAACGTGTTCAATCAAGCTACGATTTTTTCTACTTTCTCTTCACATAGACATTTCAAACGGATCTTAAGCCAGATGAAATGCTCCTTTCTTCGAAAGGTACACCGACTGCCTCTTATCCTATGAACACATTGGTTATATGGAAGGTGTGGTTATTGAATGGATGTAAAAGAAAGCTCAAATCACGTGCCAAGTGGATACGTAGAAAAGATGTCGCGTATCTATGAAGAGTGGCGTGAAAGTGACTTATCATTAAAAGCATTTTGCGAGACTCGGGATGAAGTCACGTACAGTCAGCTTCATTATTTTAGAATGACTTACCGGCCAGAGGATATCCAACAGGAACGTCCAACTGGATGGGCAAAAATCAATATGCAATCCCCTACTACGAAGCTCGACCTGCACGTAGGGCCATATAAAGTTGTGATCCCTCCGGGATTTGATAAAGAATTATTAACTGAACTGCTGGAGGTGATCACGCCATGATTCTTCAACCGGAATCTATACGCAATATATACCTCGCTCAAGGCGTGACAGATATGCGATTATCCATTGATGGTCTTGCGGCCATCGTACAGGAAACGTTTGAATTAGATCCGTGTTCTTCAGATATCTTTTTGTTTTGTAACCGTGAACGGGATAAAGTGAAGATTCTACACTGGGAGCACAATGGTTTTTGGCTGTATTATCGCAGACTTGAAATGGCCGATTCCGTTGGCCCGAAGGGCGTGAAGATGAAACCACTTCTCTGAACCCTAAACAGTTAAAGTGGTTGTTAGAAGGACTGACGATTGAAGATGGAAAAGTTCATCCGAAACTTTCCGGCATGAAAGTTATATAAGGGGTAGACCTCAGACAGAAGGTGTCGTACCCTAGGGGTATGAAAAACAAACGACACCTTCTCATCCTAAAACTTCAAATAAAGACCGCATTCATGAACTGGAAAAGCGTAACGAAGAGCTCGAAGCTCTTGTCTCTTGGTATGAAGGCCAATTCAAACAGCTTCAAACCGAGAAATTCGGCCGTTCCAGTGAAAAGACGAATACCTCCGATGGTCAGATTGAACTTCCACTTTTTAATGAAGTAGAGATCACTCAAGATTCAGCACATGAAGAACCACAGTTAAACGAAAGCGATCTCGTTTCAAGCACTCAAAAAAACAAGCGAAAGCGTTCATCACATGAACTGAACCTTCCGGTTGAAAAAGTCACTTATCATTTACCTGAAGCTGAACGAAATTGCGAAAGCTGCGGGCATGACCTACACGTTATGACGACAGAAACAAACCGCACACTTGAAATTATTCCGGCCAGTGTCAAAGTCACTGAACACGCGCAAGAAGTATATGCTTGCCGTCAGTGTCAGGAATCTGGGATTGAAACACCTATTATCAAAGCGCCAAAACCGGCATCAGTCTACCCTAAAAGCATGGCATCTGCCTCATCGATGGCTTACGTGCTGACCCAAAAATATCAATCTGGTCTCCCTCTGTACCGTCAGGAACAGCTCTTTAAACAACAGGGGATTCCTCTTTCGAGACAGACAATGGCGAACTGGGCAGTTTATGGGGCTGATCAATGGTTATCACCATTAGTGACACAGATGAAGGCTAAAATGATGAAGGAAGCTGTCTTACATGCAGATGAAACGTCTGTTCAAGTGCTGAACGAAGAAGGTCGTGCAGCTTCATCAACTTCTTATATGTGGCTCTATCGGACTGGTCAGACTTCTTTTCCGTGCGTGGTTTACGATTATAAAACCACTCGTGCCGGAAAAAATCCGAAGGAGTTTCTTAAAGACTTCAAAGGATTTCTTCATGTGGATGGCTATGCAGGCTATCACAAAGTTGCGAACGTGAAACTGTCAGGTTGTTGGGCGCATGCGCGAAGATACTTTGTTAAAGCTGCCAAGAGTGCCCCGAAGAAAAAAGGGGAACTGTTAAACCTCCCTGAACAGGCAGTTCAAAAAATTGGGCAGCTGTATAAGATTGAAAAAGAAATACGAGAGCTGAACTTAAATAGCGATAAACGTCACCAGCTTCGAAAAGAAAAAAGCCTGCCAATTGCGGAGGCTTACTTCGAGTGGCTGAAAAAAATTCGTCCAACTGTGTTGCCGAAAAGCCCTTTGGGCGAAGCCATTGTATACTCACTCAATCAAAAAGATGCTTTGCTTACCCCTTTTCAGATGGTCGACTTGAAATTGATAATAATTTAGCTGAACGTAGTATCAAACCTTTTGTGATCGGCCGAAAAAACTGGTTGTTTTCGAATTCGATGAAAGGCGCAGATACCAGCGCACTTATTTACAGTGTGATCGAATCAGCTAAAGAAAATGATCTAAAACCGTTTGAATATCTCACTTATTTATTTGAAAAAATGCCAAACACAAATCTGTCTGATCAGCAGAATCTGGATCAGTTTCTGCCGTGGTCTAAACAAATACCTGATCACTGTCGAATTGAAAAAGTAAACAAGCATTAAGTAAAAGCCGTCCCGAAGGGTACGGCTTTTCTGTTGCCTCAAATATCATCATCAAAATAATCAATGTGTGTTTGCTTTGACGCTTACAAAATAAGCTGGTTCGTAGAATAGTGATATTTGACCTAACCTTCACCTGAAAAGCGGAAGGCGCACGTTCACTCTGAAAGGCATGAGACGCGGAGCGGAAAACGGGTGAACTTTCCCGTTTTCCGCTCCGTGGCTTATGATCCGAAGAGCTAGCGCCTGGAGCTGGACACATACAAAAATCCGGAGCATCACCCCGGATTTTGAATCAAAACTTATTTATACCAGCTTTTAACAACCTTCGCGCTCGGCTTTACTTCTTCAAGCGGATCACCGTCAAAGTGCTCCTGCTCTACAACGAGCCAATCGGTCTGAACGCGGTCAGCAAAGCCTTTCAGGTCAAGGCTTCCTTTACCAATTGCAGCCGTTCTTTTATTGCCATTTTCCTCAATCATGTCTTTTAAATGAATAGAGAAAACATTCTTTTTGAGGCGGTCCAGGAGGTTATATGTATGAATACCTGCATATTCTGTCCAGTAGACGTCAATTTCAAAATGGATGTAATGCGGATCTGCTGTTTCTTCTATCACATCCCAGCCTGTCATGCTTGTTTCCACCGTTTTAAATTCGAAATCATGATGGTGATAACCAAGCTTGATACCGGCTTCACCTAAGTGAGCAGCAGCTTCATTCATCAGATTTGCCAGCTTTTTATAGCCTTCAAGCGTACGCCATTCTTCATCTACAAATGGAATAATCAGCTTTGTATTGCCGATTTCTTTGCTGAAGCTGATCCAGTGATCAAGCTCAGATTTGTTTTCAAGCGCAGTCACCGGCATATGAATACCTGCTGCTTCTAAGTGATTTTCTGATAAAATCTTTTTCCATTCTTCACCTGATTTCCCGTAATCACCTGCAAGCTGTACACCGTCGTACCCTGCCTCGCTCAGTGCTTGAATTGTTTGTTCAGGATTTTCTTCCATTGCTTCTTTTACAGACCAGAGCTGTATTGCTACTTTTACCATATGAAACCCTCCTCTTTTACATAAGGGTATTATGAAAACACTTTCATCTCAAGTATTATCCATTTTCAGATTATTCCTGTAACTTAATTGAAATCATTACGTCTTATATGTAATAAGGAAAATGAAGGCAGGATATTGAACATAGAAATCTATACTGTTGATTGGAGGTTATGATGTATGAAAAAGTGGATGGTTTTATCTGTGATTCTGCTGATCTCTGCTGGCGGGCTGGCTTTTTATCTACTTCAAAAGCCAGAGGTGACCACTACGGCAACTGGTGCTGAGGTCAGGTCCGTGTTCAGTGATCATACGTGGCAAATGAACTTTACTGAAGAGATGCGCGAAGAGACGGTTAATGAAGAAACGGTCTTTGTAGAAGACAAGGACGGGAATAAAACGGCTGTTTCAATTGAATTATCCAATGAAGGACATACACTTGTCGTTGCACCTCCGGACGGTGGATACAAAAACGGAGCATTTTACACGCTTCATTTATCAGAAGAAATCAAGTCCTCACTGGGATTGAAGTTAAAAGATGACCAGGCAATTGAGTTTAAAATCGTGACGGACCTCCCTCGATTTGCAAATGAGCAGGAGCTGAGAGATCACTTCTCAGCGCTGATGGAAAACAGCCGGTCATTGGGCATTGACGAAGACTTTGCGGTGGAAGAGTCCGTATCAGAAAGCACCGCTGATTCTGCAGATAGTTCGTCAGGCGGTGGAGGCGGCGACTTTTCCACTGTGAATAACCAGGTGGATGGCGTGGAGGAAGCAGACATTGTTCAGACGGATGGCGACTATATTTATATGCTTTATCAAAATGAGAAAATCAGAATTGAAAAGATTTTAGAAGACGGCTCGACTGAAACAGTTCACACAATTACGCTTGGTCAGGGGAATTTTTACGGTTCATCTCTTTACCTGAACGGCGACACGCTGGTGGCAGTCGGTGATTTCTGGTACAGCAGGCCCGGCCAGGAAGTGAGCACAACGACGGCTAAAATATATGATGTAACTGATCCTGCTGCCCCTGAATTAACAAGAGAATTTTCAGCAGAAGGGTACCTCGCAAGTTCGAGAATGGTGGATGACGTTCTGTACCTTGTGACAAATCATCACCCTGATGTCTGGATTATGCAGGAAAATGTAGAGGCCGATGTGAGACTGCAGCCTTTTATCAAAGATACGGCCGTTTCTGATGAATTCTTTACACAGCCGGTTGAACAGATTCAGAAGATCCCTGAGTCAAACAGTACTGAATACGCAACAATCTCAGCAGTGCCGATTAATGAACCGGATACAGAAGCAAATGTTCACTCCTATTTAGGCAGCAGCGGTCAGATTTATATGTCTAAAAACAATTTGTATATTGCATCCATGCAGCACACCTTCTTTCCGATGATGGATATTATGCCTGCCGGGGGCGGCCCTGGAGATGAAACGGAAATTTATAAGTTTTCAATCGATAGGCTGAACGTTCAGTTTGCCGCACAGGGAAAAATACCGGGGCGCATCCTGAATCAGTTTTCAATGGATGAACACAACGGTTATTTCCGCGCAGCTACAACAAAAGGATCTATGTGGTCAGAGGATCAGCCTTCAGTTAATAACCTGTACATTTTAGATGAGCAAATGGAGATGAGTGGATCTGTTGAAAACCTTGCACCGGGTGAGCGTATTTATTCAGCCAGGTTCATGGGAGATAAAGCGTATATCGTGACATTTAGAGAAACGGATCCGCTTTATGTGATTGATACATCTGATCCCACTGCTCCTGAAGTGCTTGGCGAACTGAAAATTCCGGGTTTTAGCACATACCTCCACCCGCTTGATGAAAATCACCTGATCGGCTTTGGTGTGGAAACGTCGCTTGAGGAAACAAAGCCTGGCGAAGCACCGATTGTCAGACAGGAAGGTATGAAAATTTCACTTTTCGATATCACAGACTTTACGAACCCGGTTGAAAAGGATGTAGAAGTCATCGGTGGACGCGGGACGCACTCCCCGATCCAATACGATCATAAAGCACTTTTCAGACATGAGGAACGCGGACTGTACGGATTCCCGATCATGTTATATGAAGGAAATGATGATATGAACCTGACATTTGAGGGTCAGGGGGCTGTGCTTTACAGCATTACAACTGATGGCATTGAACCTGCAGCTGAATATATGGATGAAAAAGATCCAAACCAGCTGTATGAAGAATACGAAAGCATGGTGCAGCGCATGATTTATGTGGAGGATGACCTGTATCTGATCAAGTATAATGGGATTGATCATCATCCTCTGCCTTAACCTTAATGGCTGATTTGAGGATGGGCCTGCGAATGTCATATGAACGGGTTTGAGTGTTGTATTGTGCTGATTGAATGACATACGACTCGTTTTGAGTGCTGAATCGAGCTGATTAAATGGAATCGAACGCAATTTGATGTCTATTGAATGTCACATCACTCAAACCCGCTGCGTTCGCTCCATCTTCTTCATGCCCCGGGACACTTCTGAAGTGTCCCGGGGCATTTTTATCTCATCCACCACACCTTCCCCCTCCTTGCCTCTCCCTCTATCCTCAAGTAAAATGAAGATATGTACAAGAAGGAGACTTGAAATGACTTATAAAATGATTGTTTTAGATATGGATGACACGTTACTGCAGGATGACCATACAATTTCAAAAGAAACGGCCGCTGCACTCATGAAGGCACAGGAAAAGGGTGTGAAGGTTGTGCTGGCTTCAGGACGCCCGACGTTTGGCATGTGGGATACAGCAAACGAGCTGCGCCTTGCAGATTACGGAAGCTATATTCTTTCATATAACGGTGCAAATATTTTCAATGCCAAAACAAAGGAACTGCTGTTTGAAAGTACGCTTTCACCTGAAACGGTTCATCATCTATATGATCTGAGCATCCGCGAAAATGTCGGGATCCAGACGTATGTAAACGAAGCGATCCTGACACCTGAGGATAATGAATATACACAGATTGAATCTACCCTGACAGGTCTGCCGATTGCACTGACAGATGATTTTAAGCAGGCTGTGAAAGAGCCGGTCGTTAAAGTACTGATGCTTGAAGAAGGCAGTGTACTTAAAAAGGTTGAAGAGAAGTTAAAGCAGGAGCTTGCTGGCACGTTGAGCGTATACCGTTCAAAGCCATACTTCCTTGAATTCACTGAGGCTGGTGTAACAAAAGGGACAAGCCTTGAGCAGCTGGCTAAAAAACTTGAGATCGACCAGTCTGAAATTATCGCAGTCGGTGACAGCTACAACGACCTTGAAATGATTCAGTATGCAGGTCTTGGTGTTGCAATGGGTAATGCACCAAAGGACATTCAGCAGGAAGCTGACTTTGTTACTAAATCAAATATGGAACACGGCGTAGCGCACGTTGTAGAGAAATATATCCTCTAAATGCAGCATATCCAGACGGTTTTAGCGAAAAGTGGCGTGTACTCAAGACGTGAAACTGGCCGAATGATCGAACAGAAGCGTGTAACGGTCAATGGTGTCCCGTGTACCCATTCAACTGAAGTGCTGGCTGAAGATGTGATATTAATTGATGGTATGCCCTTACCAGAGCCTGCTGAACGCATCTATTTGGCTTTTCACAAACCACCAGGCATTACCTGTACAGCGCAGCAGGCCGTTGAGGGGAATCTTGTCGACTATCTTAACTTCGAAACAAGGATTTTTGCTGTTGGGAGACTTGATAAAGCATCAACAGGGCTGCTCCTGCTGACAAATGACGGATCAATTGTCAATCCTTTAATGAAGGAAGAGTCTGCAAAGGAAAAGGAATATCTCGTGGAAACGAAGCGGCCGGTGACAGATGAAATGATTGAAAAAATGTGCGCAGGCGGTTTGCTGATTAAAGGGAAAACAGCCTCCCCCGCCATCGCTGAGAAAACAGGTGAATACTCATTCCGTATTATTTTAAAACAGGGATTGAACCGCCAGATCAGGCGTATGTGCAGTGCTTTTGGTAACACTGTGGTCAGCCTCAAGAGAGTACGCATTTCTCATATTCAACTTGGTTCACTCGAGCCTGGCGAATGGCGTTATTTAACCAATGAAGAAATAAAAGGATTAAAATAAACAAGCTGATGCGTTTGCATCAGTTTTTTCATTTTTCTGAAAATTATATGTAATACTTGTTTTTTTCTGTCTTAATAAGGGAAATAACTAGTTGAACATCAATTACTAAGGAGGGTGTATATGAACAATAACTGGTTTGGGGGAGGCGGCTTTAATACAAGCGGCTTTCTGAATTCACTCGGAAACCTTCTGCTGGCCTTGCTCGTACTGTTGATCGGCTTTATTATTGCCAGGGCAATAGCAGCTGGTGTCGAAAAATTACTTAAGAAAACAGGTATTATCCGTAAATACGGGACACCTAAAAGACGCTCTTCAGCATCGGGTGGAGAAAAAGATACGTCTAAAAAATGGACGCCTGAAAAGATTGCCGGAACCATTGTATTCTGGATCATCATGGTATTTGTCTTTATTTTATTCTTTAACTTACTTAATCTGAATATCATCGCTTCACCACTTGTCGATATGATGAGTACGATTCTGGCATTTATTCCGAATATCCTGACGGCTGCACTGATTCTGCTTTTAGCATATGTGCTTGCACTTGTCCTGAAAACAGTCGTCGTCAAGGTCGGACATAAACTTGTTCAGAACCGCAAAGTACGTGACAGTAAATACATCAAAGACTCTTCTAACCTCGGAAACTATGTAGATAGTGCGGGAACCATTGTATTCTATCTCGTATTACTGATGTTCCTGCCTGGTATTCTTGGCGCACTTGGTATTGATGCAGTCTCTGAACCATTCAGCGGCATGCTGGCAGGCTTCCTGTCATTTATCCCAAGACTTGCAGCAGCTGTCCTGATCTTTATCATTGGCTGGATTGTTGCAAAGATTGTCAGAGACATTGTGTCTAACTTCCTTCATGCAGTAGGAGCTGACAAACTCGGCGCAAGACTGGGCCTTGATCAGGCACTGAAGGATACATCAATTTCTTCGATTATCGGAACAGTTGTTTTTGTTCTGATTATGATTCCTGTTACAATCTCAGCACTTGAACGTCTGCAGATTGCAGGTATTACAGACCCTGCGATCAATATGCTTGATGACGTAATGGCGATGATTCCAAACATCATTATTGCGATTCTGCTGATCTTTGTTGGTCTATTCGTTGGTAAATGGGCCCGACGCTTTGTTGCCGATCTGCTTTCAAGACTCAGCTTCAACAACGTAACAAGTCAGCTGCGGGTTGGCGGTTGGAAAGCATCCGGCAACAGCATGACACCATCAGATATCGTCGGTTATCTGGTCCAGATGATTGTAGTCATCCTGTTTGTTGTAGAAGCATTTCAAATTGTGGGACTCAGCTTCCTTGTAGATCTTGGTACAGCTGTCCTTGCATTCCTGCCAAGCGTGATCACTGCGATTGTGATCCTTGGACTTGGTATTATTCTTGCAAATGTTGTGAAGCGTATCCTTGCAAGCCTGTTCGAAGGTTCAGAGCTTGAAGTGCTGAGCTCGGTTGCAAAATATGCCATTATGGCACTTGCCCTGTTTATGGCGCTTGATCAGCTTGGTGTTGCCGATACCATTGTCAACTCAGCGTTTATCCTGATCCTTGGTGCGGTTGCACTGGCATTCGGCCTTGCATTCGGTCTTGGCGGACGTGACAATGCTTCTCGCTATCTTGATAAAATTGAGCGTAAAGCTGAAAACACTGAAATGAATAAAGAAAACGCAAGAATGGAAAGAGAAAAAATGAAGCAGGAGAACCGTAATGAAGGATCTCAGCACACAGCTTCAACACCACCTCAGGAAGCCGTTCATGACGATGTTGTTGATCAGCGTCCGGTTGATAATGACTGGAGCGGAGACGACCTGTCACGTGACACTTCTGCGTGGGACAGTGTGAATGATGCGGACGATTTCCCTGAAAATGATCAGCGTGGACATAATAACCCTTATGCGCCGGATGATTTTGACAATGATCGCCGCGGTGAATAATGAAGTTGAAAAAAGCGCTCATGCTGCGGCATGGGCGCTTTTTGTGTGGTTGAAAGGATGATTTGAGCTGGGTTCGATGGCGCGGTGCGGGCGCTGGGGATCAGGGGCGCTGGTGGGCGGGCGTTAATTCGGACATCTTTGTGATTATATCTATCACCTTTGCCAATTATCGCGTCACCTTTTCGGTTATTCCACCGTTCCCGTTTTACCGGCTCGTTTTTCAATGAGCATTTGACATAATTCCATCACCTATCTAATTAATTACGTCACCTTTTCGGTTTTTCGCTCGCACGCCACACTTCGTTCCCAGCCGCTCTCCTCTACTCCTTTTTCCTAAAATAAGTAAGCGCAAGAGCCAATACTAAAATACCACCTTTAATAATATCCTGTGCATAATACGGTACATTCATCATCGTCAGTCCATTTAACAAAATCCCGATAATGATTGCCCCGATAAATGTGCCAATGACATTCGGCTTTCCTGCACCGAATACTGAATAGCCAATTAGTGCTGCTGCCACGCCATCCATCAGCAGCGGATCGCCAGCTGATACCTGTCCTGTTCCAATCCGGGCTGCAAGCACAATCCCTGCTAGTGCCGCAAACACCCCGCTGATCACATAAGCGTATGTACGGTAACGGTTCACAGGTACTCCGGACAGTCTGGCTGCCTCTTTGTTACCACCTGTCATATAAAACAGGCGTCCTGCACGCGTATAATTTAAGAATAA
The DNA here is from genome assembly GCF_055597105.1 of Jeotgalibacillus sp. 10bf12. Taxonomy (NCBI): domain Bacteria; kingdom Bacillati; phylum Bacillota; class Bacilli; order Caryophanales; family Caryophanaceae; genus Jeotgalibacillus; species Jeotgalibacillus sp. 10bf12. The sequence continues at coordinate 439,321 of NZ_CP200276.1, forward strand.
ATGCACGAGTGCGACAATCACGACCATTAAAATAACAGGAAACGGAATGTTGAACAGTCTGCCCTGTCCGATAAACTGGAATGCCGGAATAAAGATACCCGGTGCTGTGCCACTTCCATCAGGCATTGGCATATTGCTGTAAATGGAATAACCTTTTGTATAAGTCAGGTGGACACCATTGATGATATACATGACTGCAAGGGTTCCGATTAAATCAGGAATTCTGATTTTCACTACGATAAATGCATTGATCAATCCAATTAAAGCACCGAGCACGAGTGGCACAAGAAGTACCACTAGAAGCTCCTGGCTGTACCAGACTAACAGTGCACCACTTGCAACGGTTGCCAGACTGACTGTGGATCCGACTGATAAGTCAAATCCGCCGACAATCATAGAGAACGTCACACCGATCGCGACAAGCGTCACAATCGAAATGGAACGGAGAATATCAGTAATATTGCCGTATGTTAAAAATTGCTCATTTGTCAGACTGAAAATAAGTATGATCAGTGCAAGTGCCAGGAGTGTGCCAAATTTCATAAAAAAATTGACGATCCGCTCCTTAAGATCTGCCTGCTGCGGATAATCGCTGCTGATATTCAGCTGTTTCAACTGCATTCCCTCCTGTCGCTGCTGTCATCAGACGTGCTTCTGTCGCTTCCTGATTCAGCATTTCATCGATAATTTCCCCGTCCGCCATGACCAGAATCCGGTCGGCGATCTGGAGCAATTCATCAAATTCACTCGTAAAATATAAAATGCCTTTCCCCTGACCCGCTAAATGTGTGATCAGACGGAAGACATCGTTTTTTGCACCGACATCAATTCCTTTTGTCGGTTCATCAAACATAAACACACTGCTGTCATGATTCAGCCACTTTCCAATCGATACCTTCTGCTGATTACCACCACTGAGGTGCTTCATCAAAGCTTTTGGTGAAGATGTCACAATTCCAAGCTCCTGTATCTGCTGAAGTGCCGACTGGTGTTCCTTTTTCCGGTTAATAAAGCCTGCTGTTGAAAAGCTTTTTAATGCCGGAAGTGACAGGTTTTCCTGTACGTTTGACTCAATCAGCACACCGCTTTTACGACGCTCTTCAGGGATAAATGACAGTCCGGCCTGAACAGCATGACTCGGACTTTTCACCTTTACTTCGGTGCCGTTTACAAGCCACTTGCCTTTTGCATTTGTTACGCCGAATATTGCATTGGCAGTCTCAGATTTCCCTGCACCGACAAGTCCTGCGATCCCGACAATTTCACCGGCTTTTACTGAGAGACTGATATGTTTTCCGGTCTCAGGTACGGTGACATGTTCAATTTCAAAAACGGTTTCTTCACTGAAATCACGGTGGTGATAATCTGCTTTATGAAGCTGCTTCCCAAGCATGGTTTTTACCACTTCTTCAGTTGTTACGCTGCCAGTTTCATATACTGCAACTGCTTTTCCATCCCGCATAATGGTCATTCGTTCTGCAATCTGCTTAATTTCCTGCATGCGGTGGGAGATATAAATCATTCCGATCCCCTGTGCTTTCAGTTCTTTTATGACGCTGAAAAGCTGCTTTGTTTCCTGATCACTTAATGGCGCAGTCGGCTCATCAAAAATAATAATTTTCGCATCAGATGCTACTGCACGTGCTAAAAGGATCATCTGCTTCTGGGAAAGTGTGCAGTCTTCCACCAGGCGATTCAGCTGAATCTGTGTTTGAACTTTCGCCAGCCGCTCTTCTGCAATCAGTTTGCGTTTTTTCCAGCTGATCGGTTTGCTGTTTTTCCCGCCAACGGTCAGATCGAGCGTGACGTTTTCAGTGACTGACAGGTTAGGAATCAGCCCTGTATCTACCTCCTGCACAACGATCGCTATCCCTTTTTCCTGAGCGTCAGATGGGGAAGTGAAATGCACTTCTTCCCCATCAATTAAAATCGTGCCACCATCTTTTTCATAGTCGCCTGATAAAATTTTGACGAGCGTACTTTTACCGGCTCCATTTACACCAAGCAGCGCATGGACTTCACCAGGTTCAACTGAGAAGTCCACTTGCTTTAGTACATTGACTGGACCAAATGACTTTGTAAGTTGTTGAACCTGAAGAGTACTCATTGTCCGTTTTTCGCCTCCAGTGCGTCCATCCAGGGTGAACGCGCAGCATTCGGTGATCCCCATCCTTCAATATGCTGACCAACATCAGCCATTGTGACAGGCTCATCAGGAAGGTCACTTACATTTACAACTGATGGATCAAGCGCATAAATGGAAGGCGTTTCTTCACCGGCAATTTTCTGATACAGGAACCTTACCTGAACGCCTGCCACTTCAGCAGGGTCTGTTGCGGCCGTTGTTACCCATGGGCTGTTTTCTGCCTGCATGATTTGTAAATCCTCATCACTCAGGTCAATGCCGTATACTTTGATTTCATCGCGGCCTGCCTGCTGAATTGCACGCGTTACACCTTTTGCAAACTCATCATATGGTGCAAATACTGCATCAATTGAGCCTTCTTCAGGATATTTCTTCAGTACAGCCTCCATTTGATTTTGTGAATCAAGTGCCGTATTGTTACTCACGCTTCCAAAGCGCGCAACCTCTGAAACGTTCGGATAGTGCTCAAGGAATGCTTCATAAATGACGTTACGTCTTTCAAGCGGTGTAAAGCCTCCCGCCCATACATAAACGATGTTACCTTCCCCGTCGATGTCCTGTGCCATCTGCTTCAGCGTGCCCCATGCAAGGCTGTAGTCATCCTGGCTGATTGCTGTTACGCCGTCTACAGTAATGTCATTATCAAATGTTACGACAGGGATGCCTTTTTCAAGCGCTTCTTCCACGCCCTGATTCAGTGCTTCTGCACGGCCGTGGTCGATCAGGATTCCGTCGACGCCCTGGTTAATCGCTGTCTGAAGGTGATTTGCCATTTGTGAGAGATCATTGTTAGCATTGTAAATCTGTACTTCTCCGCCAAACTTTTCAACCTGCGCTTCAAGTCCGCTTACGTATTGTGAAGCGAATGTGCCAGTTGAGAATTCCATGATGGCTGCGATTTTAAGTGGCTTGTCTACTGCTGCCGGGATTTCTGCATCGTCCGCCTGTGTGGTTTGTTCAGTTGATGCTTCTTCTGTTTCTTCTGCAGCTTCAGTCGATTCTTCTGCTACTGCTTCTTCCGGTGCTTCCTCTTGCGAAGCCGGCTGCTGGTCTGTGCATGCTGCAAGGATAAGTGTTAGTGAGAGTAATAGTAAAATAAGTCCTTTTTTCATTTTCCGCACTCCTTTAAAAGGTTAATTTGGTAAAGTGTTAGGGTGTAATGGTGTTCTGTATGCTGGCTGATCATTTCCACTTCAGGGGGACGCTTTCCGCGGCCGTGCGGTGAGCCCCTCCGGCTTCGCCGCAAGGTCTCACCTGTCCCTTTTCCGCCGCAGGAGTCGCCCCGTTACGCTCCAATGATCAGCTGTGCAAGTATAGTAATGGACTTTAATAAGCGAATAAATTAAATCGTTACACCTTCAAATAATTCTTTTAACTTCGTCTGATAATCCCCTCTAACGATACCTTTTTCCGTCACGATGCCTGAGATGAGGCCGTGTGGTGTTACGTCGAATGCCGGGTTGAATACCTGAATACCTTCGGGTGCGATTCGTTTGCCGGCGAGATGGGTGATTTCTTCGGCGTTTCTTTCTTCGATGACGATGTCGTCGCCGGTTGCTGTTTCGAGATCAATGGTTGAGAGTGGTGCAGCGACGTAGAATGGGATACCGTGGGCTTTTGCTAAGATGGCAAGTCCATATGTACCGATTTTATTTGCTGTGTCTCCATTGGCTGTAATTCTGTCTGCACCGACTAAAATCGCGTCGACATTTTTTGTTCTCAGTACGTGTGCAGCCATATTGTCTGTGATCAGTGTGACGTCTATGTCTGCCTGCTGAAGCTCCCATGCAGTCAGCCTCGCTCCCTGCAAAACAGGTCTTGTTTCAGTTGCATAAACGTGAATGTTAGATCCGCGTTCTTTTGCGATATAAAATGCGCCGAGTGCTGTGCCGTATTTCGATGTGGCAATTGCGCCTGTGTTGCAGTGGGTGAGAACCGTTGCGTCATCAGGAAGCAGCGAAAAGCCGTTCTCCCCAATGCGCTTACACGTTTCTTCGTCCTGCTGTTGTATAAGAATCGCTTCTGTTTCAAGACGCTCAATTACTTTGGCAGCTGTTGGTTCTTCTTCAGCGACCTTCAATAACCGCTGCAGTGCCCAGGACAGGTTCACTGCAGTCGGACGCGAGGAATTCAGATAAGCTGCCTTCACAGCAAGTTCTGCCTTAAGTATTTCAGGCTCTTTCAGCCCGCTGTTCTTTGCCCATAAAGCAAGTCCGAACGCAGCTGCGATTCCGATTGCAGGCGCACCTCTTACTTTCAATTCGGTAATGCTGTCCCACACATCTTCAATCGTTTTTAAAAAAATATATTCCACTTCTCCGGGAAGCTTCTGCTGATTCAACAGACGGATTGCATCGCCTTCCCAGATGACCGGTTTAATCAAGTTTGTCATTTTGCCAGCCCCTTCAGATAAGCAGTCAGGCTTTTCGGTGAGCGCCATACTGCGCGGTTGAAAATCAGTGATCTGCCCGTTTCAATCGCACGCTGCTGCGCCTGCAGTCTGCCCGCTTCATCTTCAATTCCATCAATGTCTTCAACGTGCGCCAGTCCGATGATTCGGCGGATTGTTTTACAGCCGGCAAATCCGAGTGTATCCTGCCAAATCTTTTCAAGCACATAGTCTGCATACTGATCTGTGCGCTGTCTTTCTTCAAACCCTTTTTCAAGCAGCAGCTCGCGGTAACGTTTCTCAAATACTGCCCATGTCTGTTCGATCGTTTTAAGCAGGTAGTCGCTAATATCAGGGCGCTTATTTTCATCCGCTCTTTCCTGCTGTGCGATATAGTTCAGCGTCAGGTTGGCAATGAATGCACCGATATCAAATCCTGCCGGACCGTAAAATGCAAATTCAGGGTCAATGACTTTTGTGGACTCCTCCGTTACAAAGACGCTGCCTGTATGGAGATCTCCGTGAAGCAGTGTTTCACCTTCAGTCAGGAATTGTTTTTTCAATTTTGCGACTTCAAAGATTAGACGATCGTCCTCCCACAGCGACTCCACTGTTTCCTGAAGGTTCTCAGGGTATGAATTAGATTCAGCATTTTGGTAAGGATCTGTGAATACAAGTTTTTCAGTAATGTCACACAGGTCAGGATTCACAAACTGACGTGCCAGCTTTTTCTTTTCAATCGGTCCAAGCGCTTCATCAGAGGCGTTGAACAGGTTTTCTGCAAGATATGAACCAATATGCGCTGAAATGTGAGGATAAAGGTTCCCTTCAATTAATCCTTTTCTGAGAATCACGTGATCTGACAGGTCCTCCATGACAGTTACTGCATAATCATCATCATAATCGAAAACTTCCGGCACAAGCGATGGCACATATTTCGCTGCTTCCTGCAGTGCCTGGCGCTCAATGCGTGCACGATCAAGCGACAGCGGCCAGCTTTCACCGACAACCTTTGCATATGGCAGCGCCTGCTTCACAACAAGTGATTTGTCAGTCTGCAGATCCTTCACAATAAACACATAATTCAGATTGCCATCTCCAACTTCTTTACACGTTACCTGCTCTTTATCAGTGATCAGTCCCTTATTTTCTAAATAAACGAGGACACTCTGTTCAGTAAATGGTTCATACACATGCTCACGTACATTTGTCATTAACGTTCCTCTCCTTTAATCAAATTCTTTTTTATGCCATTCATCTTCAGGAATATCGAGATCCTCTCCTGAAAAACGCTCTTCTCTGAATACTTCACCGTAATTGTGGAATCCGTTACGCTCCCAGAATCCTGGGCGGTCTTCCTTTAAAAATTCAATGCCTCTGATCCACTTCACACTCTTCCAGAAATACAGATGCGGCACGACCAATCTGAATGGATAGCCGTGCTTTGCTGTCAGCGGCTTTCCCTCAAAGGAATGTGCCAGTAGAATGTCATCTCCGAGCAGATCCTCAAGAGGAAGGTTCGTCTCATAGTCATGATCTCCATAAATCATGACGTGTTTTGTGCCTTCAGGAATATCGTAGTCTTTCAGTAAGTCTTTGATTGTGACGCCTGTAAATGCATTATCAAACCGCGACCATCTTGTGACGCAGTGAATATCTTTCACAACCGTCGTCTGCGGCAGCTGCATGAGCTCGTCATATGTGAATGTCCTTTTCGTTGCCCCTTCACCAAACAGCGTGAAATCCCATGTAGCAAGATTGTATTCAGGGACCTCGCCTTCATGCAGAATCGGAAATTTTTCTGTCAGCGTCTGACCTGGCGGGAGTCTGCCATCATGTGTATTTTTCTGTACCGGCGGCCGTGCTTTTTTCAACCGTTCTGCCTTACCCATTGTTTCACGCTCCTTGTTTGATTCTTTCTTAGTAAAAGCCATTTTCATCTTTCCTCAGCTGAGATTGGAGCGTAAGGCGGCGACTCCTTTGGCAGGAAGGGACAGGTGAGACGATCACGGCGAAGCCTGATGGCTCAGCGCCCGGCCACGGAAAGCGTCCGCCTGAAGCGGAAATCACAGCCAGCTTTATAAAGTTAAACAATAAAAAGCCCCTTTCTAAGATAGAAAGAGGCAGAATTAGACTGATTCGACCTCTTATCTCTCAGACCATTACGTCTGTTGGATGTAGCACCGTGTCCCTGCTGAATGTATACAGCGGGGCCGGTTGCCGGGCTTCATAGGGCCAATTCCCTCAGCCAACTCTCGATAAGAGTGGTATATGTAGTTGGTTGTTTTTGGTTATTTCGAATTCATAATTGCAAGTTTACGGAATAGAGTGACGTTTTGTCAATGAGTTTTTTAAAAATTATTTTTGAGGGCTTCTGGGAACCGCTGTTGACCTGCGTTTCAGGCGGACGCTTTCCACGGCCGGGCGGTGAGCCCCTTCCATGCTTCGCATTACAGGGTCTCACCTGTCCCTTTCCGCCGTTGGAGTCGCCGCCTTCCACTCCGGTCAACAGCTGAGTTATCTTTTAAAATTATATAGAGTCGGTTGATCAATTATCTCTCATTCTTTAAAGTTTCTTAAAAAATCTTAGTACCTGCTCAGCGGGTGGTTAAAGCGTCCCCCTGAAGCGGAAAACACCCACCAAATTATTAAGAGACAAACACAATATTACTCATAAACTAAAATCACAATAATATAATTTTCTGAAAAAGCAGCTTGACGTTTTTGAAGATGTCTGCCATAATTCGGTACATGATTTTAAATCCAACCGAATACGTATGAAACTCTTATAAAGAGCAGGTGGAGGGACCGAGCCCGATGAAACCCGGCAACCTGTTTCAGCTAACGCTGATTCAAGGTGCTAATTCTCACAGCGACAGCTGAAGGATAAGAGGAAGAACGTTCATTTTGATGTCCGCTTCCTCTTTGGGAGCGGATTTTTTATTTCTTTTTTTGAAAGGATGTCAATAATGTCAAAAATTACAGCGACTTATCTCGTACATGATGCAAAAGGAAATTTAGAAAAAAAGGCCGAGTCTATTGCACTTGGGCTGACGGTCGGTTCATGGACGGACCTGCCGGCGGTTGATCAGGAGCAGTTGAAAAAACATAAGGGTGAGGTTGTTTCTGTCAGTGAAACGTCACCTTCAGCAGCAGCCGGCCACCTGGGTGAGCGTAAGGCAGGGCTGATTAAAATCGCCTATCCGGCAGCAAACTTCAGTGCTGATATTCCGGCAATCCTGACTACGATTTTTGGAAAGCTTTCACTGGATGGTGAAGTGAAGCTTGTTGATATCGAGCTTGATGAAGCACTTGAACAGCAGTTCCCCGGTCCCCAGTTCGGGATTGATTCAATCAGAAATAAACTTGGCGTACACGATCGCCCACTGCTGATGAGTATTTTTAAAGGGATGATCGGCCGCGGAACAGACCTGTTTGAAGAACAGCTTCGCGCACAGGCTGCAGGCGGCGTTGATCTTGTAAAGGATGATGAGATTTTATTTGATAATCCACTTACACCTTTTGAGGATCGGATCCGCCGCGGCGTAAAGGTTTTGAATGAAGAATATGAGCGCACAGGCCACCGCACGTTATATGCAGTGAATCTTTCAGGAAGAACATTTGATTTAAAAGAAAAAGCACGAAAAGCAGTGTCACTTGGCGCAAATGCACTTCTCTTTAACGTATTTGCTTACGGACTTGATACATTGCAGAGCCTTGCTGAAGACCCATATATTGATGTGCCGATTATGGCGCACCCTGCTGTATCCGGCGCCTTTACGGCTTCACCGCTTCACGGAATTTCTAATCAGGTACTGCTTGGTAAATTGCTTCGTCTTGCAGGTGCAGATTTCGTGCTGTTCCCTTCTCCATACGGCAGTGTCGCAATGGAAAAAGCTGAAACATTTGCAATCAGAGATGCCCTTACCTCTGACAGCCGTCTGAGACGCGCCTTCCCTGTTCCGTCAGCAGGCATTCACCCGGGGTTAGTGCCTCAGCTGATCGAGGACTTCGGTAAAGACTCCATTATTAATGCAGGCGGCGGGATCCATGGTCACCCAGGTGGCGCGGCTGCCGGTGCAAAAGCGTTCCGTGATGCCATCGCAGAAGTGCAGGCCGGTGGTACTTTAGAGGACGCTGCTGCAAAGTCAGCAGAGCTTGAAAAGGCACTTGCATTATGGGGGTGAGCGCATGCCGAGCGTAATCTTTTGTGATTTTGATGGCACGATTACAAAATCCGACAACATTATTTCCATCATGCAGCACTTTGATCCACCGGGATGGGAACAGATTAAAGATCAGATTCTTTCCCGGGAAATATCGATTCGTGAAGGCGTAGGAAAAATGTTTGCAACCCTCCCTTCTTCTTTAAAAGATGAGATCATTCATTATGTTGTCGAAACAGCTGAAATACGTGATGGTTTTGGGGATTTTGTCAGCTATACAAGAAAAGAAAATGTACCCCTGAACATCGTCAGCGGCGGCATCGACTTTTTCGTAAAGCCTATGTTAAAACCATATGACCTTGAAAAGCAGCTTTACTGCAACGGCAGTGATTTCTCGGGAAATACGATTCAAATCACCTGGCCGCATACATGTGATGAACATTGTTCAAATGACTGCGGGTGCTGCAAGCCAAGCATTATCAGAGAACTTGCTGATGAACATGTACAGAAAATTGTCATTGGTGATTCAGTCACAGACCTTGAGGCAGCAAAGCTTGCTGATCTGGTATTTGTCTGTGGTGATTACCTTGAGGAAAAGTGCAGGGAGCTGAATCTTCCGTATAAGCGTTTTACTCATTTTGATGAAGTGGTTACGTATCTTGAACAGTCCAAGGAGGTTGTACACCGTTGAAAACACTTGACCTTGAAGCACGCTGGCAGGAGCTTGCCGATGTAAAGGATGCACTTGGTGCAAGATACTGGTTCCCGGGTACAAGCGGCAATCTGTCGATTAAAGTATCTGATGATCCGCTCGAATTTTTAGTCACAGCAAGCGGTAAGGATAAGTATCAGCGGACCGATGAAGACTTTCTTTTAGTCGACCGGAACAGCCAGGCGGTTGAACAAACCGGATTAAAGCCTTCTGCTGAAACACTTTTACATCAAAAGGTCTATGAATTGACTGATGCAGGCTGTTCCCTTCACGTTCACACAGTAAGCAATAATGTCATTTCCGAGCTGTACGCTGAAAAAGGAGAAATTACTTTTCAAAATCAGGAGCTGATCAAGGCATTTAATCTATGGGATGAAGATGCTGTACTGAAGGTACCGATTATTGAAAACCCTGCGCACATTCCGGACCTGGCAAACCTTTTGGCAGAGAAAATTGATGAAAATATATTTGGCGTATTAATCCGCAATCACGGCATTACCGTCTGGGGACGGAATGCTTTTGAAGCAAAAAAGCATCTTGAAGCATTTGAATTTCTATTTGAGACACATTTAGCACTGCGACTACACACTCAGGGAGGAAGATAAAAATGGCGACAATTACAATCAGAGATACTCAGGAAACGATTAAAGGCGAAGAACAGGTTCAGGCATTCCTGTCTGATCAGGGCGTATTATATGAAAAGTGGGATCCTGCAAAGCTTCCGGAAACACTTCAGGGTGTGACAGGACTTTCTGATGAAGATAAGGAAACTGTTCTTTCAGTATTTGACGAAGAGATCCGTTCACTGGCTGAGCGCCGCGGTTATCATAACTGGGACGTGATTTCACTGAATGAACAGACACCAGGTCTTGAAGATCTGTTGAAAAAGTTCGAGCAGGTACATACGCATACGGAAGATGAAGTACGTGCCATTACTGCCGGATCAGGTATTTTCATTATTAAAAGTGAAGAAAAAGGCTACTTTGATGTAAACCTTGCACCTGGCGATGTGATTTCTGTACCGGTTGACACGCCTCACTTCTTTACGCTGACTGATGAGCGAGAAGTGGTAGCTGTGCGCCTCTTTATTGAAAAAGAAGGCTGGGTTGCACACCCTTATCACGACCCTGCATTTGAAGAAGCAAAATAAGATGATGAACCGCATCCTTTAGGGGTGCGGTTTTTGTTTTTGAGGCGTAGTGTGGCGTAGGTCTAATTTCACTTTTCTAAGGACCACGACGTTTTTTCTCCGAACAGCACCTTATATTCGTAAGCGTCAAACGAACCACACCTTCTGTTGTGTAACCTTCCGTGACAAAATGAAGGAAATCAAATATGTAACGAACGTGTTCAATCAAGCTACGATTTTTTCTACTTTCTCTTCACATAGACATTTCAAACGGATCTTAAGCCAGATGAAATGCTCCTTTCTTCGAAAGGTACACCGACTGCCTCTTATCCTATGAACACATTGGTTATATGGAAGGTGTGGTTATTGAATGGATGTAAAAGAAAGCTCAAATCACGTGCCAAGTGGATACGTAGAAAAGATGTCGCGTATCTATGAAGAGTGGCGTGAAAGTGACTTATCATTAAAAGCATTTTGCGAGACTCGGGATGAAGTCACGTACAGTCAGCTTCATTATTTTAGAATGACTTACCGGCCAGAGGATATCCAACAGGAACGTCCAACTGGATGGGCAAAAATCAATATGCAATCCCCTACTACGAAGCTCGACCTGCACGTAGGGCCATATAAAGTTGTGATCCCTCCGGGATTTGATAAAGAATTATTAACTGAACTGCTGGAGGTGATCACGCCATGATTCTTCAACCGGAATCTATACGCAATATATACCTCGCTCAAGGCGTGACAGATATGCGATTATCCATTGATGGTCTTGCGGCCATCGTACAGGAAACGTTTGAATTAGATCCGTGTTCTTCAGATATCTTTTTGTTTTGTAACCGTGAACGGGATAAAGTGAAGATTCTACACGGGAGCACAATGGTTTTTGGCTGTATTATCGCAGACTTGAAAATGGCCGATTCCGTTGGCCCGAAGGGCGTGAAGATGAAACCACTTCTCTGAACCCTAAACAGTTAAAGTGGTTGTTAGAAGGACTGACGATTGAAGATGGAAAAGTTCATCCGAAACTTTCCGGCATGAAAGTTATATAAGGGGTAGACCTCAGACAGAAGGTGTCGTACCCTAGGGGTATGAAAAAACAAACGACACCTTCTCATCCTAAAACTTCAAATAAAGACCGCATTCATGAACTGGAAAAGCGTAACGAAGAGCTCGAAGCTCTTGTCTCTTGGTATGAAGGCCAATTCAAACAGCTTCAAACCGAGAAATTCGGCCGTTCCAGTGAAAAGACGAATACCTCCGATGGTCAGATTGAACTTCCACTTTTTAATGAAGTAGAGATCACTCAAGATTCAGCACATGAAGAACCACAGTTAAACGAAAGCGATCTCGTTTCAAGCACTCAAAAACAAGCGAAAGCGTTCATCACATGAACTGAACCTTCCGGTTGAAAAAGTCACTTATCATTTACCTGAAGCTGAACGAAATTGCGAAAGCTGCGGGCATGACCTACACGTTATGACGACAGAAACAAACCGCACACTTGAAATTATTCCGGCCAGTGTCAAAGTCACTGAACACGCGCAAGAAGTATATGCTTGCCGTCAGTGTCAGGAATCTGGGATTGAAACACCTATTATCAAAGCGCCAAAACCGGCATCAGTCTACCCTAAAAGCATGGCATCTGCCTCATCGATGGCTTACGTGCTGACCCAAAAATATCAATCTGGTCTCCCTCTGTACCGTCAGGAACAGCTCTTTAAACAACAGGGGATTCCTCTTTCGAGACAGACAATGGCGAACTGGGCAGTTTATGGGGCTGATCAATGGTTATCACCATTAGTGACACAGATGAAGGCTAAAATGATGAAGGAAGCTGTCTTACATGCAGATGAAACGTCTGTTCAGTGCTGAACGAAGAAGGTCGTGCAGCTTCATCAACTTCTTATATGTGGCTCTATCGGACTGGTCAGACTTCTTTTCCGTGCGTGGTTTACGATTATAAAACCACTCGTGCCGGAAAAAATCCGAAGGAGTTTCTTAAAGACTTCAAAGGATTTCTTCATGTGGATGGCTATGCAGGCTATCACAAAGTTGCGAACGTGAAACTGTCAGGTTGTTGGGCGCATGCGCGAAGATACTTTGTTAAAGCTGCCAAGAGTGCCCCGAAGAAAAAAGGGGAACTGTTAAACCTCCCTGAACAGGCAGTTCAAAAAATTGGGCAGCTGTATAAGATTGAAAAAGAAATACGAGAGCTGAACTTAAATAGCGATAAACGTCACCAGCTTCGAAAAGAAAAAAGCCTGCCAATTGCGGAGGCTTACTTCGAGTGGCTGAAAAAATTCGTCCAACTGTGTTGCCGAAAAGCCCTTTGGGCGAAGCCATTGTATACTCACTCAATCAAAAGATGCTTTGCTTACCCCCTTTTCAGATGGTCGACTTGAAATTGATAATAATTTAGCTGAACGTAGTATCAAACCTTTTGTGATCGGCCGAAAAAACTGGTTGTTTTCGAATTCGATGAAAGGCGCAGATACCAGCGCACTTATTTACAGTGTGATCGAATCAGCTAAAGAAAATGATCTAAAACCGTTTGAATATCTCACTTATTTATTTGAAAAAATGCCAAACACAAATCTGTCTGATCAGCAGAATCTGGATCAGTTTCTGCCGTGGTCTAAACAAATACCTGATCACTGTCGAATTGAAAAAGTAAACAAGCATTAAGTAAAAGCCGTCCCGAAGGGTACGGCTTTTCTGTTGCCTCAAATATCATCATCAAAATAATCAATGTGTGTTTGCTTTGACGCTTACTTATATTCTACGAACCACACTTGTTTTTCTTTGAACATGACACTGCATTCCAAGAACAACAGCCACCTTTTTGCGAACCCCACACCAAGCAGCCGCGCATCCACACGCGGCTTTTTGTTTGCCCTTTTATTCAAAAGGGTACGTATTAATACCTTATAACGTGTTCATACTTTTGACATTCCTGACGCATGATGAGCCCCTTCTCACTTCCGCCCGACCCTTACAGTCATGTAAAATAAAGTACAGATAGGGGGAAATACGCTTTGAGAAAACTACTTCTATTGATCGTCATCGCCTTTGGCCTTTTTCTCTCAAAACCGATGTGGGAAGATCAAATCCCGGAATCGGTTAATCTGTCTGCTGTAAGTGACTTATCTGACCGTGCAACGGCTGCTTTTGAAGGCGGCGGAATACAAGATGCATGGGAATCTTTATTGGAATCAATGACTGATTTTATTATAGAGATTGATGAGATTATTCAGGACGCACCGGAGCTCTCCACTGAAAATGAAACAGCTGCAGTGGAGCGGCCCGATCTTGCCGTCCCTTCCGAAGAGCTGTTTGCCATTCATAATATTGAGCTTGGACAGGCAAAAGCTGACGTAGAAGCCGCAGCCGGCCAGGCGAGCCGCAATTCAATCAATGAATTCGGCGTTAACTGGCATGCTTATCATGAACAATACCAGAACTTTTTTATGGTTTCTTATAATGAGGAAAATGAAGTGAACGGACTGTTTACCAACCAGGACCTGATTTCTTCCTCCATGCCGCTCCAAATGGGCAGCACACGTGATGAAGTAAGAGCTGAGCTTGGCGAACCTCTTACTTCTATTCAAAAAGGATTCGTACGATATGAGCTGCAGGACGATGGGGAGTACGATTTGTTTTCCTTTGATGGCGCTTATGTCACTGTTTTTTATGATCAGCATGAAAACAATACTGTCACTGCGCTTCAGGTCGTTTCAGAAGAGCTTGAGGACCAGCGTGATGCACTGTATGCTGAACCCTCTGCTGAGCTTGCAGAAGGATTTAAATATCAGCTGTTTGACATAACCAACGCAGCAAGAGTCATGCATGGACTGGATACACTCACATGGGATGAAGCTGTCAGTGAAACGGCACGCAAACACAGTGCAGATATGGCTGAGAACCGCTTCTTCTCACATGACAATCTTGATGGAGAATCACCTTTTGACCGCATGGATGCGGATGGCATCAACTACAGAGTCGCCGGGGAAAACCTCGCGTATGGCCAGTATAGTGCCATTTTCGCACATGAGGGCCTCATGAATTCACTCGGTCACCGCGAGAATATCCTGAAGCCGGACTATGGCTACCTTGGAGTTGGCGTAGATTTCAATACAGAGAACCAGCCGTTTTTTACGGAGAAATTTTTTAATAACTGATGATAGCTAATAAAAGCATTGAACCAGATACGGTTCAATGCTTTTATAATGAGTTCCACTCCCGCCGCAAAAGCGAGTAGCTGTAATGATCATAATATTTCCCCTGAAACAAATGCTTATCCCGCACAAGCCCTTCCTGCCTAAAGCCAACCCGCTCAAGCAATTTCATCGAAGCAGCGTTCCCTTTTGCTGCATAGGCTTCAATCCGGTTCAGCTTCATTGCTTCAAAACCGTGTTCAATCATACCTTTGACCGCTTCACTTCCATATCCTTTTCCCCATTTAGACGGGGTGAGGTCATAGCCGACCTCTGCAATATTGTTATAGCGGTCCCACTGGTGAAAGCCGCATGTCCCAATGACAATGCCGGTCTCTTTTTCTACAATTGCCCAGCGGTTATTGTTCTTTTTAGGATGGTACGCATTAAACAAAATAAAGTTCTCTGCCTCTTCTAACTCTGTGTAGACTTCCTCATCCAGCAGATACCTGCAGACGACAGGATCTGAAAAATGCTCGAAAACAAACTGTGTGTGCTCTTTGGTGAGTGGAGTGAGCATTAAGCGCGCTGTTTCAACTTCAGTAAATACCATCAGATCTTCTTCTCAAGCTCCGGATTCTTTTCGAGTTCAATTTTCTTCTGCTTTCTCACCCACAGCATACCTGATACTGCAACAACAAAAAATAACATATAAATGCCAAGCTCCATGTTACTCACTGTCTGCATGGTAATATCATCAATCATTAATACATTGATTAAGCGAAAATTTAACCCGAGGGCGCCGCCAATCAGCAGTCCCAGGAAAATCTTTTCACGGGATTTTAATTTATCCATTCTTGTTGGTTCAGAAGCATTGCTCATTAAGATCGTTCCTTTCAAATCTGTTCTTCTTACACTATATCAAAGAAGTAGCAGGAATTATGAAAAATCTTATCGAATCCAATAGCGTCTTATGAGAACGCCACCCTCTTCAGCATCCTGCAGGTCCCGGATACCGCCATTTGACTCGATGGTTTTAAAGGATCCCGGATTATCATCGTCACAGGTAATCAGCACTTCATTGATCCCAAGGTTTCTTGCTTCATTTAATGAAAGCTTCAGAATCTCTGTTGCATACCCTTTTTTACGTTCGTCCGGTCTGACACCGTAGCCGATATGGCCACCCCGCTGAAAAAGTAGTTCTGTTAACTCATGCCGTATGTGAGCCGCGCCAAGTACTTTTTCTTCACTGTTGACTAAAAATAACAGTGACCCACTCACCCAGCCTTCAGGAATGCCGACTCCCTGTTCTTCCTTTTTCCATATTTCCACCTGCTCGTCATATTTCTTACCCTTGGGCATAGAAGCATGCGGAATAATCTCCTCTCCTGCTTCCTGCCATTCTCTTATGTATGCCTCATACGCTTCTTCCCTTACCTGTTCCGGTTTCACAAGCTTTAGGCTTTCCATTTCCCACCCCGCCTTTACTTCCAATAATTTCTTTTGTCTATGTTAACGTTATAATAGTAAAAAGAGAAGGCTTTTATTATACAAAATGGAAAAGTGATCAATGTTACTGCACAGCTGATGATTGAAGCGTAAGGGGGCGGCTCGCAGGAAGGGACAGGTGAGGCTTTTGGCGAAGCCTGCGGGCTCACCGCCCGGCCGCGGAAAACGTCTCCCTGAAGCGGAAATCATCGGTCAATATTGGAAAGATAAAAAACTGAAAGTGGTGATCATATGACACGCAGACTTGCGCTTGTTACTGGCGTTGGCAGAAAAATCGGAATCGGTGCTGCACTTGCTGAAAGATTAGCAGCAGACGGAATGGACGTTTTATTTACCTATTGGCATGCTTATGACCGTGAAATATCCGCTCATAAAAGAAGCGAAGATACAGATGATATTTTACAATTATGCCGGGAAAAGAGCGTTCATGCTGAAATGATCGAACTGAATTTAGCTGAGGTTCATTCAATAGATGAACTGTTTTCCTATTGTTACTCAGTCTTTGGCCGCTATCCGGATACAGTGATTCATAATGCAGCTGTCTCAATGAACGATACAATTGAAACCGTCACTGCAGAACAGCTTGACCAGCACTATGCAATAAACACGCGTGCTGTTACTTTACTGACGCAAAAGTTTCTAAAGCACCTGGCATACGACTTTGGAAGAATCATCTGCCTGACAACCGGCTGGGCACAGGGACCAATGCCAAATGAGCTTTCCTATGCCATGACAAAATCCACGATGGACACGCTTGTCTATACGATTTCGCCAGTACTGGCTAGAAGAAAGATCACCATTAATGTCATTAACCCAGGCCCGACTGATACCGGGTGGATGAGTGATGAATTAAAAGATGTACTATTGGAACGATCACCTCAGGGACGTGTGGGGAAGCCCTCAGACGTTGCAAACCTTGCATCATTTTTAGTCAGCGAAGAGGCACAGTGGGTGACAGGACAAACGATTCATTCTGAAGGCGGTTTTATCAACCATTTTTAGCTGTGTGACTTTTCAACTAAATCTTTGTTTATTTGAATCTATTATTGTATTAATATTTACACAATTCTCACAATACCCTATTATGGAACATGACATTGGAAGTGCTTACATACAATGTATCACAATGTCGAATTACATAACCAAGGGGGAAAACTGAATGAATGCAATTGCATTAGCAGCGATCGGGCTATTTGTATTTGTACTGGGCTACAGATTTTATTCGAAATTTGTTGCTGAGAACATTTACAGACTGGATCCGGATTACGTCACACCTGCACACCGTTATAAAGACGGCGTCGATTTTGTCCCGACAAATAAGTTTGTGCTGTGGGGACACCACTTTACCTCTGTAGCCGGTGCTGCACCCATTTTAGGACCGGCCATTGCTGTCTACTGGGGGTGGCTCCCGGCAGTACTCTGGGTCGTCTTTGGAACGGTTTTTGCTGCCGGCGTTCATGACTTTGGTACACTCGTTGTATCGGTCAGAAACAAAGGACAGTCAATGGGAACACTTGCAAATAAATTAGTCGGCCAGCGTGCAAAGATTTTGTTCTTATTTATCATTTTAATTCTTGTACTGATGGTTAACGCCGTATTTGCTTGGGTTATTGCTAACCTGTTTATCACATTTCCATCTAGTGTACTGCCTGTATTTATTCAAATTCCGCTTGCAGTCTGGATTGGGCATGCAGTGTACAAGCGCAATGCAAAAATGCTTGTCCCATCACTTGTGGCACTTGCGGTTATGTACCTTGTTGCCGTACTTGCAGCTGAATATCAGATTCTGCAGATCGACCTTGTCCGCTATATGGGCGGCGAAGAAGGTGCCGGAATCTTTGGACTTGGTGCGATTTCAAGTGCGTTCTTTATCTGGATTATCGTCCTGATGATTTATGTGTATATCGCGTCTACCCTTCCTGTATGGAAGCTTCTGCAGCCGCGTGATTTTATTAACTCACATCAGCTTGTGGTTGGTCTTGGTATTTTGTATCTGGGTCTGTTATTTACAAACCCTGAGATTACAGCACCGATTACGAACCCTGATGCAAATGATGTATCCTGGTTCCCACTTCTCTTTATCACCATTGCCTGCGGGGCAATTTCAGGATTCCACGGGCTTGTATCATCTGGTACTACCTCAAAACAGCTGAATAAAGAAACCGATGCACGCTTTGTCGGTTATGCGGGTGCTGTAGGTGAAGGTGTACTCGCTTTGATTTCGATCATTGCGGTCATCACGTTCTTTCCAAATGCTGATGCATTTAAAGAATCTTATAACAGTTTTGCAGCAGCAAGCGGCGGCGGCCTTGGTAACTTCGTCCAGGGTGCCGGTCAACTAGCAGGCGGTCTTGGCATCCCTGCTGAAGTCGCAGCGACGATCGTATCGATTATCGTCGTCAGCTTTGCGGCGACAACGCTTGATACGTCTGTCCGTCTGATGCGCTACATTATCTCTGAGCTTGGAACAGAATATAAGGTACCTGCCCTTGAAAAAACGCATGTTGCTACAACAATCGCAGTCGTATCAAGTGCTGCGCTCGTGTTAATTCCTGAAGGTCCAAACGGATTTGGTTCAGGCGGTTACCTGCTGTGGCCATTGTTTGGTACATCCAACCAGTTATTAGCCGGCATTAACCTTTTACTGATTTCCATCTGGCTGAAAAGACTCGGCAGAAATTATCTCATCACCCTGATTCCAATGGTTTTCCTAATGTTTATGACGCTTTATGCCATGATCAGTCAGGTATTTACCCAGTGGGCGTGGTGGAATGAGCAATCCAGCACACTGCTGTTTGTATTCGGGGCATTGATTCTTGGATTCGCACTATGGATTTGCTTGACAGCGATCTCTGCGCTGATGTCTAAAAACCAGATACCGGTTGATCCGAACGAATAAAATTGAAGAGGCTGAGACAAAAAATGTCTTAGCCTCTTCAATCATTATGCCGGGCATTACAAAGTGATTATAAGTTTGAAACCAAAAAGGAGGCGCTCACTCATGCTAGACCATATCAAAAAACTCATCGCCTACTATGAAGAAGTACTGAGCATGCCCCATCGTCAGGAAATCGCACGTGAACTGCGTAATGAGGATGACCTTTTTTTACTCATGCTCTACTCTGAAATGATCGGCATTCCTAATCCGGTCTATTATTACACGCTTGAACTGTATCCTCATATGATCGAAAAATTTCATGACTGGCATCTGCGGATGGGAATGGAGAAATCTCCGCTCTCCGGCATCCGCTGCTGCTGATAAAGGAGCCGTCGAATGGATATTTTAAAGAACAACATTTTATTTGTTGGTGGAAAAGGCGGCGTTGGCAAATCCACTTCTGCTGCAGCGATCGCATGGAAATCTGCAAAACAGGGTCATCGCACACTACTTGTTTCCACTGATCCTGCCCATAATGTCGGGGATATCTTTGACCGGAAAATCGGGGGTAAGAACACAGAGATTGCACCGAATTTGTTCGCACTTGAGATTGATCCTGAGATTGAAACGGCGAATTATATTAAAGGTGTAAAGGCGAACATCAAAGGTGTGGTGCATGCCGGTATGATGGAGGAGGTTCACAGACAGCTTGATACTGCTAAATCTTCTCCCGGTGCGGATGAGGCTGCCCTTTTTGATAAGCTGATCTCAATTGTGTTAGAGGAACGCGAGCAGTTTGATAAGATCGTTTTTGACACAGCGCCAACGGGACACACAATCCGCCTTTTAACGCTGCCTGAACTGATGGGCATCTGGATTGAAGGCCTGCTTGAAAAGCGCAGAAAAACAAATGAGAATTACGCTGCCCTTTTAAATGACGGGGAGCCTGTGGAAGATCCGATTTATGATGTGCTCAGAACGCGTCAGGACCGCTTTTCAAGAGCACGGGAGATCCTGCTTGATCCAAAGGAAACAGGCTTTATATTTGTGTTGAATCCTGAGCGCCTGCCGATTCTTGAAACAGAGAAAGCACTGCAGCTGCTTGATCAGTACGATCTGCATGTGAAGACATTGATTGTCAATAAAGTGCTGCCTGAAGATGTAGACGGCACCTTTATGCAGGAACGCAAGAAGCATGAGAAGCCGCACTTAGAGAAAGTGAAAGAGACATTTAAAAAGCAGCAACTGATCTATGTGCCGTTTTCATCACAGGATATTGTGAATAAGGATTTGCTGGAGTGGTTCAGCGGGCACCTTGACCAGTAGAAGTGTAGAAGCGAAGTGATCCGGAGTGGATTGCTACATCCTTGGCACGAATTAAGACAAGTTCCCGGGTGGATCGCGACAACTCCAGCGGTAATTGAGACAACCTCAGGCTGAAAAGGCGCAACTCCAGCAAAAATTGCTACATCTCTGCTAAGATGCCCTGCATGCATTCAGGAAACAGGCACTTTCAGCCACCAAAAAACAGGATGAACACTCATCCTGTTTTTTAATACTCATTTATGAAAATAACTCAGGCAGCTGATTAATCATCGTGTAACCGCCAAGGTAAGCCATTACAACGACGATCAGGATGCCAAATCCAGTTAACCACTTTGGATGGTTATAGTTCCCGACAATTTTCTTGTTATGTGCTGCGAGTAAAATCACACCAAGTGAGATTGGCAGAATCAGACCGTTCAGTGCCCCTGCAAGAATCAGCAGCCTTACAGGTTGTCCGATTGACGCGAAGATCAGCGTTGATACTCCGATAAAACCGACAATCAAAAACTTCTCGTATTTTGCGAAAACTGGACTGAACGTTTTGATGAACGATACAGATGTATAAGCTGCGCCAACCACGGAAC
Organism: Jeotgalibacillus sp. 10bf12; assembly: GCF_055597105.1. NCBI lineage: Bacteria > Bacillati > Bacillota > Bacilli > Caryophanales > Caryophanaceae > Jeotgalibacillus > Jeotgalibacillus sp. 10bf12. The sequence continues at coordinate 460,317 of NZ_CP200276.1, forward strand.
TGATTGCAGCTGACCACATGACCACACCAAAAATTTTATAACCGATATTACCTGCTGCAAGCTGGAACACTGAGGCAGGCGGATTATCAGGATTAATCTCAAGTCCCTGTGCAACAACACCAAGTGTAGCCAGAAACAGGAAGATTCTAATAATTGAAGCAAACCCGATCGCAGAGACCGCACTCTTATTCACTTCAGGTATATTTTTCGTACCGCTTAAGCCAGCATCAAGCAGTCTGTGCCCACCTGCAAACGTAATATATCCGCCAACAGTACCACCGACCAGCGTTACGATTGCGAGAAAGTCTACTGTTTCAGGAATAAAAGAGCGCGTAATGGCTTCTCCAATAGGCGGCTGTGACTGGAACATGACAAACACAGTCAGTCCAATCATGAGGAAGCCAAGCACCTGGATAAAGCGGTCCATGACGCGTGCAGCTTCCCTGACAAGGAAGATTCCGACTGCAATGAGTCCGCTGAACAGAGCACCTATTTCAGGAGAAACACCAAAAAGCACATTAGTCCCAAGACCGGCTCCTCCGATATTCCCGATATTAAAGGCCAGTCCACCGAGAACAACGAGTACAGCCAGTACTACACCAAGACCGGGAAGCACTTCATTGGCGATTTCCTGAGCACGCTTACCCGATACTGTGATAATGCGCCAGATATTCATCTGAACACCTATATCAATAATAATTGAAATTAAAATAACAAACCCGAAGCTTGCTGCAAGCGTCTGGGTAAATGTTGTTGTCTGAGTTAAAAAGCCCGGTCCGACGGCGGATGTCGCCATCAGAAAAGCAGCACCGAGCAGGATACTGCGGTTTGATTCCGGTTTTTTCATCGCTGTTCATTCCTTTCCTGCTGTCTCAAAAAGCTCCTGATGCCTTTAGCCGGCATATATTTTATGCTGTCTAAAGGCATCATGGGCTTAAAACCTCTTATTTTAAGCTTTGTAAGCTGATGTTTTCTTCTATTAACTTCTGATTGATCTTCTCTGCAAATGCAAGCGCATGAGCACCGTCTCCATGAATACAGACCGTGTCTGCTTCAATGCTGATATCTTTTCCGTTTACGTCGCGTACAAGACCTTCTTTGACTATGCGCACCACCTGATGAACAGCCTGATCATCATTTTCGATGAGCGCATTACTTTGCGTTCTCGGCGTTAATGTACCGTCCGGCTGATACGTTCTGTCAGCAAACACCTCTGAAGCAGTTGTCAGACCGACATGCTTGCCTGCACGGATTAGTTCTCCTCCTGACAAGCCAAATAAAATCAGTTCAGGATCAAGATCATATACTGCTTTTGCAATCGCACCGGCAAGCTTGGCATCCTTTGCAGCTGCATTGTACAGTGCACCGTGCGGCTTTACATGCTGAAGCGTGCCTCCCTGTGCTTTAACAAAGCCGTAAAGCGCACCAATCTGATATAACGTGAGGTCGTATGCTTCCTCTTCAGATACGTTCAAATTGCGCCGCCCGAAGCCACTCAAATCCGGGAATCCCGGGTGTGCCCCAATCGATGTGCCATTTTCAAGTGCCAGCTCAACGGTTTTTCTCATCACAGAAGGATCACCGGCATGGTAGCCACAGGCAATATTCGCGGATGTAATAAATTTCAGTACTTCTGCATCATTACCCATTTGATAAGCACCAAAGCTTTCGCCCATGTCACAGTTCAGGTCAATCTTCACCATCTAATCCCTCCAGTTTCATAGTGATCATCCGTTTTAATTCCTGCCATTCTCTTTCACGTTTTTTAAATAGAACCTGCGCTTCCTGAATCGAAATTTCTTCAAAGCTGATTGATTCGCCAGGCTTTTTTTGGATCAAAGCAGGAAGGTCTACAGAAGCAATCTGCCCAATTTTCGGATAGCCGCCGAGTGTCTGCCTGTCTGCAAGCAGGATAATCGGCTGTCCGTCTGCAGGGACTTGTATTGTTCCGAAGGCGACGCCCTCTGAGAGCATATCTCCATTTAATCTGCACGCAAGATCCTCCCCATCCAGACGGAAGCCCATCCGGTCAGACTTCTTGGAAATTTTATAATCCTGACCCAAAAAGGATGTTCTGCTTTCCTCAGTGAAATCCTGATACTGTTTTCCGGGAATCACTCTCATGACTGAACGGCTGTAAACGTCGCTGGTGTAGGCACTTGATACAGACCAGTCAACCGGGTTATTTAATATACTTTCAAAAATTCTTTGTGTGCTAAGACTTCGTTCCCCAACTTCAATGACATCTTCTTTTTCAAGGCTGCGGCCTTCATACCCACCGATCTCAGCCCTGAGATAAGTGGATTTGCTGCCAAGCACCTCTGGCACGTTAAAGCCTCCGCCAACTGCGATTACGCCCCTGCAACCGACTTTAGAGAACTTCATATGTAATGTACTGCCTTTTTTCACTGCAACCGGTCGCCAAAGCGGTGCCGGCTTGTCATTAATGGTTGCAGAAAAATCCGCACCGCATATTGCAATCAGCTGATCTTCCTGAAACTCGATAGTCGGTCCTGTCAAAGTAATCTCAAGTACCGCTTCATCTTCCGGGTTTCCTACCAAATAGTTGGCTATGCGTAATGAGAATGTATCCATTACGCCTGAAATAATCATGCCGGATTCCTGATGCCCCCGGCGGCCATTATCCTGAATTGAAGACAGCAGCCCTGGTTCTACTACTTTCATCATGTCTGCCACTCCTCAAATTCATTTTCTGTAATTGCATAAAATTCAATTCTGTCTCCTGCCCGTAAAAGGAAGGATTCATCTCTTGTTAAGTCAAAAAGCTTTTCAGGCGTTCTTCCGATGATCTGCCATCCGCCGGGCGTTTCGATGGAATACACGCCGGTTTGTTTACCGGCAATGCCTACAGACCCTGCCGGAATGGCTGTTCTGGGATTATCTTTGCGGGGTGCTGCAATAGAAGCATCCAGTCCGCCGATATAAGGAAACCCAGGTGCAAAACCGAGCATATAAACGGTGTAATCACCATTTTGATGGCGTTTAATTACCTCATCAGGTGACATTCCGGCGTGCTGTGCCACTTCTTCAAGATCCGGTCCAAAATCACCGCCATAACAGACTGGAATCTTAACTGTCCGTTGCTTAAAGCTTCCACCCGTTTTCACGCCTGCCGCCTTTTCCTTCAGAAAAGATACAACGTGTGCATAAGGATCTTCTTTTTGAAGCAGCTGAGCCAGGTCATAATGAACTGTCAAGGAAGCATACCCGGGCACTGCTTCATATAACCAGTCCGGCTGCTCCTGTTGGATTTCATTTTTCAGACATTGGACTTCAGCCAGTACTTCGCTGCTTACTTCCTGTTTAAAATGAATCAATACCGCCTGATCACCGAGCGGGTGGTAAGTTACGTTCATCCAATTCCTCCTGTGCAATGGAAAATAACTGATGTCTATTTTAAATGTCGTATATTGTCTGAACATTCAACCCTTACGAAATAGATTATCGTAATGTGTGTTTTACTGCAAACCTTCTATTATTTATAGTGACTTGTTCACTATCATTTTAAATACAAAAAGAGATGCCTAAGCACCTCTTTTTGTATCACCCATTATTTTTATCATCACGCTTGTCAGCAGGTACATCAGAAAACCACCTGCTGTATTCATGATCAGATCATCAACGTTAAAGCCTCTCATCCATGCAATACCTAAGTAAGACAGGACAAGCTGAGTCGTTTCAATCAGCAGACTTGTGAAAAATAGAATCAGCAGTGCTTTGAAGAACCCTTTTCTAAACAGAGCCGCTAAGAAAAATCCGTAGGGCATAAACATGATAAAGTTATAGAGAGTTAAGCTTGCATTTTGAAAGAATGATTCACTTTGAAGGTTACGGTAAGTAGCCCATTCGTCTAAAAAATATAAAGGTTCGAGCTGAACTCTGAGTGGTGCATCCGGGTTAGGCGGAAAAGAAAGTGTCCCGAGTGTGACATGGACGACCGCTGTCACATAGATCCAAAATAAAATCAGCATGTATCTTTTTGAAGTTGATCGCTTTTTCTTGTTCAAGTCACGCGTTATTGCAAATAATCCGATGACTGCAGCTATGACAGCCGCCGGCAGCGCAATCGAAGTCATATATTTCCCTCTTTCTATTCGTCTAATCTTATCCTATTTGATTAACCCAAAAAAAGAAATCAAAACATTTTTCAGAAAATACGAAACTTTTTCCTTTTTTTAACGTCTAATACATATAAGTGTATTTTAGGAGGGAGATTGATGGTGCAGTTTGCAGGGAAATGGTCTGTATACATATTATTTCTTGCAGCAATATTGATTAGCATTGTACTTATTTTTGCTTTTTTATTTCGGGGAGATTTTATGGATCTTGTCATTGGGATTTTTCAATCTCCAGTAAGCGAGGATGACCAGGGGTTAGTGGATCTGGTGAAGTTTTATGTGTATGCCTGAACGACAGAAAAGCCCTTGATGCCCGTCACCTGACTGTGGTGAAGCGCATCAAGGGCTTTTTTCTTGTGTAATATGGGGATTCGGTCCATGCCTGCTGGTGATTCCCTTCAATTTAGAAAGTTATCCATCAGTTTGAATTTTAATCTCTCAAAATTGAAAATGATTGCTTCAATTTTGACTATGATTCATTCATTTGATTTAAATACGTGGTATTACCTTCAAACTGCGGAGGTATTCCATCATTCAGGTGCACAATTCAATCATTTCTGCATGCTATCCCTTCATCAATGTAAAATGCCATTTTCTCCACTAAAAAACCGGATCCCCTTATGATCCGGTTTCTCTCTCCTGCAGGTATTTCTCATACGCTTCTGCCACACGGTCTTTAGCCGGCTTCTCCTCAAGCGGTTTGGCCAGTTGAATCGTAAATAGAAGTGCAAAAGCAATGACGCCACCCACAATCGGTCCTGCGATCATAAAAATTATGGTAGCAACAAAAAGTCCTCCCAGAAAATATCCAACTACTCTCATGTAAAAACCTCCTATGAAAATACTCCCGTTTTCTGATCTTTCAGAACATATAGTCACAATTTGTTCACTAGTACAATAGATTCGTTTTGTGCAACTTTTGTGCAAACGCTTTCAATCAGACTATACTCACCTTATAATCCTAACCATACCAAACATTAGGAGGAATGTAAGTGAATCGCAAAAAGTTTCTTGCAGGATGGTTATCATTTTTAATGGTCATTTCTTTACTGCCGGTTGTGCAACCGTTTGCCTCAAATACTGCACAAGCAGAAAGTAATACATATTCAACATTAATTGTTCATTATGAGGAAGCCCCTGAATCAACTCAGGACTGGAACCTTTGGGTCTGGCCTGAAGGCGGCGATGGACAGGTTAACGAATTTACAGGCGAAGATGAGTTTGGAAAGATCGCAACTGTTGATCTTGAAGGTTCACATAATCGCATCGGCTTTATTGTAAGAACTGATACTTGGGAAAAAGACGGTGGTGACCGCTGGGCTGAGACTGAAGCAGGCGTTGCTGAGGTCTGGATCAAGTCCGGTGATGACACAGTCTACACTTCCCCGCCGGATGGTGAATACCGTGAGTTCCCTGAATTCAATGAAGTAGATGTCACGCTTCACTATTACCGTTTCGATGGAAACTATGAAGGCTGGAACCTATGGGCATGGCCTGGTGATGGCAATGGTGAGGAAATCCAGTTTACAGGTGAAGATGATTTTGGCGTGACTGCGAATTTTACCGTTTCAAGCGATGAGCTGTTCAATAAAGTCGGCTTTATCGTAAAGAAAACTGAAGGTGAAAACGCATGGGCTGACCAGGAGAACGGCGACCGCTTCATTACAAAAATCAATGAAGATGGCACCGCTGAAATCTGGATCGTTCAAAGTGATAAAGGTATTTACTATGATTCGAAATATATTGATTCTACACCGCGTATTGTCAGCGCAACAATTGATGAAGTAAACGAGATTACGTTGACGACTAATCTGCCGATCGATACTGCATCTGCAGATCCTGGCATTACGTTAAACGGACTGACGATTGCAGATATCCGTCCTTTTGAAGGGACAGATCCAGTGACAAACAAAGTGACGATTGAAACGGTGGAAGATATCGATCTTACACAGACTTACACGATCGAAACGGACTTTTTCGGCGATGCAACTGTTCAGGTTGGAAAAGTGGTTCGCTCTGAATCGTTTGATGAGATGTACTTTTACGATGGCGATGATTTAGGTAATACTTATTCGGAAGAACAGACTGATTTCCGTCTGTGGGCACCGACTGCAAGCGAAGCAAAGCTTGTTCTTTATGACACGTGGGATGCAACAGAAGGTGAAGAAATTGTCATGGATGCTGCAGAAAAAGGTACGTGGACAGCATCAGTTAAAGGCGACCTTCACAATCAGCTTTATACGTACAAAGTAAAGATTGGCGATGAATGGCGTGAAGCGGTTGACCCTTATGTACGCTCTACATCAGTTAATGGAGATAAAGGGGCAGTGCTTGATCTGGACCGCACGAACCCTGAAGACTGGGAGACATTCTCTAAAGGGGAAAGTCCTGAAGATGCAACGATTTATGAACTCCATGTTCGCGATCTGTCAATCCAGCCTGAGAGCGGCATTGAAAACAAAGGCAAATATCTTGGCGTGACTGAAAAAGGAACGACTGGTCCTGAAGGCTATGCAACCGGGCTTGATCACATTTTAAACCTTGGTGTGTCTCACGTTCAGTTCCTGCCAATCTATGATTACCGCACAGTGGATGAAACAAACCTGGATACACCTCAGTTCAACTGGGGATATGACCCGAAAAACTATAATACGCCGGAAGGTTCATATTCAACTGACCCCTATGATCCTGAAGTAAGAGTGACTGAACTGAAGGAAATGGTTCAGACGCTTCATGATGAGGACCTTGGCGTCATTATGGACGTTGTGTACAACCACATGTATGCAGTGAATGAATCGAATTTCCATCAGCTTGTGCCTGGCTACTATTTCCGCTATAACGAAGACGGCTCGCTTGCAAATGGGACCGGCGTTGGAAATGATACAGCCTCTGAACGTAAAATGATGCAGAAGTTTATCGTAGATTCTGTTTCATACTGGGCAGAAGAGTATGAAATGGATGGCTTCCGCTTTGATTTAATGGGCATTCATGACACAGATACAATGAATGAAGTGCGCGATGCACTTGATGAAATCGATCCTTCAATTATTGTGCTTGGAGAAGGATGGGATCTGAATACCCCGCTTGATGCTGAACTGAAAGCAAATCAGAAGAATGCTGAAGACATGGACCGCGTTGCACATTTTAATGACACAATGCGTGATGGCGCAAAAGGAAGCGTGTGGGAAGATACTGACCCGGGCTTTATCAATGGTAAACAGGGTATGGAAGACATCATGCGCCAAAGTGTAGCAGGCGGACTTGCCTATGACGACAGCTTTGCGACATACCGTGACCCTGATCAGGTCGTACAATACGTTGAAGCTCATGATAATCTGACACTGTGGGATAAGCTTGAGAAAACAAACCCTGATGCAACAATCGATGAAATGAAATCTATGCATAAGCTCGGTTCCTCAATCGTGCTGACGTCTCAGGGAATCTCATTTATCCATGCAGGACAGGAATTTATGCGCACAAAGGGTGGCGACCATAACAGCTACCAGTCACCTGACAGCGTGAACCAGATGGACTGGGAACGCCGTGCTGCATTTAACGATGAAGTGGAATACATGGCAGGCTTAATTGACCTTCGCCAGAACTATGATGCATTCCGACTAACAAATGCTCAGGCAATTAATGAGCGACTGACATTTGCTGCATCCCCTGCCAATACAATTGCTTATACGCTTCAGGAGAAAAAGAACCGTCACCTGTTTGTCGTGCATAACGCAAACAAAGATGCCGTTTCCGTTTCCCTGCCTGGTAAAGGTCCGTGGAAAGTACTTGTGAACAGTGAAGAAGCTGGAACTGAAGTATTGTCTGTGGAAAAAGGTAAGAGTGTTAAAGTGGATGGATTAAGCAGTATGGTATTACTGAAAGATGGAAAACTGAAGTAAGTATAAGACCCCTGATGCCTGATGAAGGATCAGGGGTTTTGTTTGTGAGTGCTTGTCTGGGGTATTTGTGGTTTAAGGATCAATATAAGGAGTTACAGCTTAACTTTTTTCTTTCACAAAAATATATTGTGAAACTATTCACAATATCATCTCTATCGCTTATAATGAAAACAGAACATCATTCTAATTGAAAAGGTGTGTTGAGAAAATGGTAAAAGGAAATCGCGTAGCATTAATTGGAACAGGCTTTGTTGGCTCAAGTTATGCTTTTGGACTGTTAAATCAGGGAGTAGCAGACGAACTGATTATGATCGACCTGAATGAAGAAAAAGCTAAAGGTGACGTACTCGACCTGAATCACGGGAAAGTCTTTGCACAGCAATCATTAAATATCTCATTTGGCACATACGCAGACTGTAAAGACGTTGATATCGTCGTGATTTGTGCCGGTGCGAACCAGAAGCCCGGGGAAACCAGGTTACAACTTGTAGAAAAGAACCTGAAGATTTTCCATTCTATCGTCACACAGGTAGTCGACAGCGGCTTTGACGGGATCTTCCTAGTAGCGACAAACCCTGTAGACGTCTTAACTTATGCGGTCTGGAAGTACAGCGGATTTCCAAAAGAGCGCGTGATTGGCTCCGGTACCATCCTAGATACAGCACGCTTCCGTTATCTGCTTGGAGAATATTTCAATGTCGCACCGCAAAACGTCCATGGTTATATCATCGGAGAACACGGTGACAGTGAGCTGCCAGTTTACAGCTCAGTTGATGTCGGTGGTGTAGCAGTGCTTGATATGATTAAAAAGCACCCTGAATACACGCAGGAAGATCTGGATGATATTTTCGTGAATGTACGTGATGCTGCCTATCAGATTATTAACAGTAAGGGTGCTACTTACTACGGCATTGCAATGGGTCTGGTACGGATTACAAGAGCGCTCCTCCATAACGAAAATAGCATTCTGACGGTTTCTGCACTGATGGAAGGTGAATACGGTGAGGAAGATGTGTATATCGGCGTTCCAGCTATTATCAATCGTAACGGTATACGCGAAGTCGTAGAGCTGAATTTAAGTGACAAGGAAAAAGAACAGTTCGCTCAAAGTGCAAATGTGCTGAGAGAGATTTTGAAGCCTCATTTTTAAGTGAAAAAACCAGCTGGTGCGCAGGCATCAGCTGGTTTTTTGTGGATATTTGTTATGTGGCGGAGTAGGTCAAATGACATGAAGTGGTGAACACTACGGGTTTTGCGTCGAACAATAGCATTTAAGTGGTGAACACTACCTGTTATCCGTCGAACACCAACCATTTCCCATCGAACATTCATTATTTCCCGCCGAACCAACAACCCCCTCATCACACCTGCTCATACTGAACCCGGTGCAGATTCGCAAAAATTCCGTCCTGCTTGAGCAATTCTGCGTGCGTACCGTCTTCCGCGATCCCCTCTTCTGTCACAACGACAACCCGGTCTGCTTTCCGGATCGTCGCAAGTCTATGCGCAATGACAAGCGTTGTACGTCCTTTCGCAAGCTCTTCAATCGCACCCTGAATCATCGCTTCTGTTTCTGTATCAAGCGCTGAAGTTGCTTCATCAAGAATTAAAATAGAAGGGTTCTTCAAGAACATTCTCGCAATCGCAATTCGCTGCTTCTGCCCGCCTGAAAGCTTCAATCCGCGCTCACCAATCTGCGTGTGATAGCCGAGCGGAAGTCCATCCACGACTGACTGCAGATTTGCTTTTTTCGCAGCCTCCATGATCTCTTCTTCTGTCGCATCAAGCTTTCCGTAAGCGATATTTTCACGCAGCGTTCCTGTGAAAAGGAAGACATCCTGTTGCACGATGCCGATCTGACTTCTGAGCGACTCCTTCGTCATATCACGAATATCCATCCCATCAATCTTGATCGCACCCTCTTTTACATCATAGAACCTTGGAATCAGTGAGCAGATCGTTGTTTTACCTGCACCGGACGGCCCGACGAACGCTACAGTTTCCCCGCGGTTCAGCTTGAGGGAAATATCGCTCAATACACCTTTTTGTTCATCATAGCTAAAGGATACACGGTCAAATTCAATCTCACCTTCTAAATGGTCAACCTCTTTTGCATCCGGACGGTCAGTGATGACAGGTGCCTGATCAAGTAAGTCTGTAAAACGTCTGAAACCGGTCATTCCTTTTGGATACATTTCAAGCAGCGCACTGATTTTATCAATCGGTTTAAAAAGAACATTAATGTATAAAACAAATGCAACAAGCTCTCCATAAGTCAGCTCGTTATTCAGGCTCAGATATGCCCCGAATACGAGTACAACGAGCACAATCAGGCGTGTCATGATATACATACCTGAAAGGCTGAACGCCATCACTTTGTAAGCGCCGACCTTTGACTGGCGGTAATGGCGGTTATCTGTCGTAAAGCGTTTAATTTCATGCTTTTCATTTGTAAATGACTGAACAACGCGCGCACCTGATACACTGTCTTCCACACGGGCATTTACTTCAGCAATATTGCCATACATCGCTTTCCACGCTGTATTCATTTTGATATTGGCATATGTAATCAGCCAGATCAGAAACGGTACAACAATAATCGCGATCAGCGCAAGCTTCACATTAATCGTCAGCATAATCCAGAACGCCCCGATAAATGTCATCACCGCAATAAATAAATCCTCAGGTCCATGGTGCGCCATTTCCCCGATATCAAACAGGTCGTTTGTGATCCGGCTCATAATATGACCGGTTTTTGTATTATCAAAGAATGAAAACGACTGTCGCTGCACGTGCTCAAACAGCTCCTGACGCATATCTGTCTCAATATTGATCCCGAGTTTATGACCCCAGTAGTTTACAACGTACTGAAGAGAGGTACTTGAGAGATAGAGAAACAGGAGCAGAAAGCTGACCAGGGTAATCGCCTGCCAGTTCCCTTCCGGCAGCAGGCTGTCAATAAACCATGACACCGCAAGCGGAAAGCCGAGCTCCAGAATCCCTACAACAACAGCACAGCTGAAATCAGCAATAAATAGCTTTTTATGTTGCTTATAGTAAGAAAAGAATCTTTTTAACATCATTCGTACTCCCTTGTGAAATATGTAACTTTTATTTTACAGCAACCAAAAAATAGTGCCACAACTATTTTCGATATACGAAATAAAATGGATTCAAAATTGTCTGATTACTTTATTTGCTCTATAATCACTCTATTAAGATTTTATTTTTAAATTTATAAAATTTAAACCCAGTTGTCCCTTGGAGTGAAGGACGAAGACTCCTGCGGCATAGAAGCGACAGCTGAGACCCCGGAGAGCGAAGCTTGAGGAGGCTCAGCGCGCGGCCGCGGAAAGCGAAGTCCTTCACGGAGAGGGACAGCGTTATTTAAAACGAACTATTAATAAGGAGGAATTCACGTGGAAAGAAATCACACAATGCTTCAATTCTTCGAGTGGCACGTCGCTGCAGACGGCGACCACTGGAAAAGACTAAAGGATGCCGCACCCGAACTGAAAGCCAGCGGAATTGACGCAGTCTGGATTCCTCCTGTTACAAAAGGTGAATCACCTGATGATAACGGCTATGGCGTATATGACCTGTACGACCTTGGAGAATTTGATCAAAAAGGTGACGTCAGAACGAAATACGGAACAAAAGACGAGCTACACGAAGCAATCCAGGCCTGCCATGAAAATGACATTCAGGTCTATGTGGATGTCGTCATGAATCATAAAGCAGGCGCAGATGAAAAAGAAACGTTTCAGGTCATTGAAGTAGACGCTGAAAACCGCCTTGAAGAAATCTCTGAACCATTTGAGATCGAGGGGTGGACGAAGTTTACTTTCCCTGGGCGTGACGGCAAATACTCCGACTTCCAGTGGAACTTTAATCACTTTAACGGCACAGACTTTGATGCCCGTGAAGAAAGAACTGGCTTTTTCAAAATCGTCGGTGAGGGAAAAGACTGGAATGATCAGGTGGATGATGAGTTTGGAAATTATGATTACCTGATGTTTGCAAACATTGATTACAATCATCCTGAAGTTCGCGACGAAATGATCAATTGGGGTAAATGGATGTCAGATACGCTGGATGCTGACGGCTACCGCCTTGATGCGATCAAACATATCAGTCATGAATTTATTGATGAGTTTATCAGACAGGTGAAAGAACATCGCGATGGTAACTTTTATATGGTCGGTGAATACTGGAACGAGGACATTGAAGCATGCGGCAACTTCCTTGAGGCCACTGATTATCAGCTTGATTTATTTGATGTCCAATTACATTATAAGCTGCACCGTATTTCTGAAGACGGCCGGGACGCTGACCTTTCAACTCTTTTTGAGGGAACACTTGTCGGTGAATACCCGATGAATGCTGTGACGTTTGTAGATAACCATGATTCGCAGCCTGGCGAGTCGCTTGAGTCATGGGTGCAGGACTGGTTCAAACAAAGTGCCTATGCACTTGTTCTGCTCCGTGCAGACGGTTACCCTTGCGTATTCTACGGGGATTACTTCGGAATTGACGGAGAAGATCCAATTGAGGACAAAAGTGAAGCAATCGATCCGCTGATTTATGCACGCTATCACTGTGCTTATGGTGAGCAGGACGATTATTTTGATCATCCTGCTACGATCGGCTGGGTCAGACGCGGCGTTGAGGAAATTGAGGGATCAGGCTGTGCCGTAGTTGTCACAGTTGGTGATGAAGGTGAAAAGAGAATGTTTGTCGGTGAACATCGTGCAGGTGAAGAGTGGACGGATTATACAAATTCGATTGATGAGCCTGTAGTAATTGATGATGAAGGGTATGGTACATTCCCTGTTCAAGCGGGCAGTGTTTCTGTTTGGGCCTTGCCGGCTGAATAATGAGATATAAATAAAAGCCGGAGACAGTGTGTCTCCGGCTTTTATTTATTATGGCTATTTTAGCGTGTGACACGGGTTGAAGGTGGGATATGGTTTTTCAATCAATCTGGTGGAAAAAGCGTCAATTTTGTAGATGATTGCTTCAATCCTGAAATGATTCATTCAATATGAGATTTAATTCCTTCATTTCACTTCAAAGCGATTTTTATCCTTCAATTCAGACCGTTATTCCCTCAACCTAAGATTATTCCCATCAGCGACGAACACTTTTGCATCAGCCGCTCCCTATCCTTTTCACCAACCATTGGTTCTACAACGCTATGCCTCCTGTCCAACCTCAGCCGGGAAATAAACATGGTACAGGCTGCGTACTGCTTTTTCAACGTCTGCTACATTCACACCAAACATCATGCTGACCTCACTTGATCCCTGGTTAATCATTTTGATATTGGCCCCTGCCTGAGCGAGTGCCTGCGTAGCTTTTGAAGCGATTCCAATTGTCTGGTTCATGCCTTCTCCGACGACCATAATCATCGCAAGATCACGCTCAACATAAAGATCCTCTACCTGGAGCTCTTCACGAATGCGATTTAGTACGCGTGCTTCCTGTCCGTTATAAAGCTGATGAGAACGTAGAATCACAGACATATTATCAATTCCTGATGGCGTATGCTCATAAGACACACCTTCATCCTCTAAAATGGCGAGCAGCTTGCGGCCAAAACCGAGCTCTCTGTTCATCAGGTATTTCGTCATGTTAATACTGCAGAACCCTTCATCACTGGCAATCCCAATGACCGGGTGCCCATCCAGTTCCCGGCTGGCTACGATTCTTGTTCCTTTTGCTTCAGGACGATTTGTATTTTTCACACAAACAGGGATTTTCTTATGAACGACCGGCTGCAGCGCTTCATCATGGAAAACCGAAAATCCCGAGTATGCTAGCTCCCGCATTTCACGGTACGTCAGTTCTTTTAATTCACGCGGCTGATCGACCATTTTCGGGCTGACACAGTAAATTGAATCTACATCAGTAAAATTTTCATATTCTGTGGCATCAAGTCCGGCCGCGATAATTGAACCTGTGATATCAGAGCCGCCACGCGGGAAAGTGACGATATTCCCTTCATAGGAGTATCCAAAGAATCCCGGTATCACCAGAACCCCCTCAATATCTTTCAATTTGGCAATCTCAGGATAAGATTCCGGCAGAATTTGTGCATTTCCCGGCTCATCCGTTACAATCATGCCTGCTCTTTTAGGCGAAATATAAGTCGCTTCTCTGCCAAGGGACTTTAAGTAAGTAGCCATCACTTTGGCGTTCAGGTCCTCCCCACTTGCTTTCAAACCATCAAGCAGACGGTCCTTTGACTGCCTGTACATTGAGATCACTTCATGAAGATGCCCTTCGACTTCTGTCATTAAAGATGAATCAAGCCCCAACTCATCGATAATATTCTGATACCTATTTAACACGGCCTGAAAAGATGATTCATCAAAGTCCCGTTCACCCACACTTTCAGCAAGACGGATGAGTAAGTCGGTTGTTTTTGTATCTCCTTCATGACGCTTACCAGGTGCTGAGACAATGACTGCTTTACGCTCAGGATCCGCTGCCAGGATAGAGGCGACTTTTTTATACTGAGTGGCACTTGCGACTGAACTGCCGCCAAACTTTACTACTTTCATGAAGGCAAAACTCCTTTTGTTTGTTTCATTTTCAAAACGTTTATATTCAGGTCAAAACACAAATGTTCTTTCCATAAAAACACTTGTATTTTCTAGAAAGATTTTAATGACAAGTATACAAGGTTCCCATGACTGTGTCACCCTTATTTGCTGAATATTTAAATTGATAACGCTTACAAATAATATTTTTTTGAAATTCGGGTTGTATTGCTTTAAAAAGGGAAAGGTACAAGCATGACTTGATACAGAAAGGCAGTGAAATAGAATGGGCAAAGTATTATTAACAGGCGCTTCAGGCGGACTTGGAACGGTTTTGGCTCATGCACTGAAAGATGAATTTGAACTGGTACTGACGAATCGTTCCACATCTGATGAACTTCCGGAGGAGCTGCCGTTTATTGAGGCGGATTTAAATGACTATGAGGCGATTGAAAGTATTTTTAAGGAACACGATATTGAAACTGTCCTGCACTTTGGCGGACTACCTGTGGAAAATGAATTTGAAGAGATTCTGGATGCTAATATACGCGGAACGTATCATATTTACGAAGCGGCAAGAGAGCATGGCGTGAAGAGAATTGTGTATGCGAGCAGTATTCATGCTGTAGGATTTCTGCCGGCGGAAGGTGCACCTTATGATACAACAACTGAAACACGTCCGGACACTTTCTACGGTTTGAGCAAAGTATATAATGAAGATCTCGGAAAGCTTTATCACGATAAGTTTGGCATGGAAGTTGTGAATCTGCGGATTTGTGGCTGTGTGGAGAAGCCTGATTCACGGGAGCATCTGATGATCTGGCTCAGTTATGCAGATCTGACCCAGCTTGTCCGCAAATCGATTACGGCTGATATTAACGAAGTTGTCACGATCTATGGCATTTCTAATAATAAACAGAGCTTTTTTACTGTAGATCCTGATAATCCACTTGGCTATGCGCCGGTTGATGACGCCAATGAATACATGGATGATTTACCAGATTCATTTGGGCATCCGGATGATTATAAATATGTGGGCGGACATGAATTTGTGAAGAAGGATGCTGCTGAGGACTAAAATAAAAAGGTGCCGGATCAGATCTGATCCGGCACCTTTTTTCATTAATTGGCTAACATCAGCCTGAGCTTTTTCCCATCTTCAATCATATTACCCCGAAAATCGCCGATCCCCGGTATATTGACAGTCTGCTTATTCACCAGCGGTTTTTCAGTTAAATTCAACTGTAGCTTATCTGCATGCAAAATGGACTGGGAGTAATGAGTAAGTGCCGGCTGATTGATCAGGTATTCCTGCTCCTGAATCTGCATCGTAACAAAATATTGATGTAGTAGCTGATGATCAACATTCACCATATTCATTGGATCAAAAAACACCGCTTTCATCGGACCTTCGATTGTCAGCTGATAACCGTCATAATCTGAAAAGGACTGGATCGTTTTCATTCTTGATTCCTGAACCATCCGGTAAATTCTCGATGCTTCCCCCTGCAATTTGTATTCACAATTTGCTTTAGCCCCATCACAAATACCAGCTTTTTCTTTTATACATTCATACAGCGTACACTCTTCATGAAAATATTGATGCTTCCACTCAGGATATAATTCATCAAGCAACAGACATAGCGCTAACCCGGAGCTATAGCAGCTTCTTCGTAAATGCAACTCCGCTTCCTCGTGCTGCAGCAGCTTTTCTTTATAACCGTTCTCTGCATCAGCCCCCTGTTGAAGAGATGCATATGCCTTCATTTCTGCGTACCAGGCAGGGCCTTCAATCGTTTCAATCAGGTTTTCATAATGAAGAGAGTCGCCGAGCAGTTCTCTTCTTTGCTCTCTCAACACGATAAAAGCCTTTAACTGCAACAGCCTCTCAGCATCAGAGGAGGCATCAATCGCTGCACGTAAAACGGTCCGCTCTTCCAGCCGAAGACTGATGTTCTCTTCAAGAAGCGGATATTGAACACCCAGCAATTCATCAGGAAATCTTTTTTCATCCATTAACGTCTGATAACCGTGAAACAGTTCATGCATTAAAATCGCATAAGTTCCTTCAAACGAACCTGGTTTCTCAACATTGACGATTGCAGTCGGCACATCCTCAAATAAAATCAATGTGTTTCCGACAAATCGCTTATCCCACTCAAAAACAAGCGGTTCATCCTCACCCTGACAAATCGGATGATTGAATACATACACGTACTCTCGATTATACAGCGCATAAGCAGTCATCCTGAAGCCTGGCCATATTTGATCAAGGTCTGCTGATTCCAGCTTTTCTTTGAGCTTTCTTGTAAAAGAAATCATCTGGTCACCTCCGTTTCTCTTAGTCTTCATCCTTCACATCATAACTCTCTGGAATCGGCTCATTCTTCCACTCTTCAATGAGCTCTTTTGCTTTTTCCACCTGTTTTAAATGCTGGTTAAATTGCTCTTTATTAATCAGGTATTGCTGTCCGTCATGAACAGCCTTAATTTTATTTTCATAGATCAGCTGTAAAATTGACTGCTCAGACATATCCAGATAGGCTGCTAATTCTTTTGTTGTAAGATACATTCTCTACACCCTTCATATGTCACGTATATTTCTATCATTCACATAGGTAATTATACACTCAAACCCTATAAATATCACCTTTTAAATTTCTACCCTGTATGACAGTCACATGACAAATTAACTATTTTCCCACAATTTTAAAGCAGAGACGCACTGTATAAACCGTAACAGTGCCCTCTGCCTGTATTCCCGCTATCTATAATCATAATCTTCTTATGATCTGTTATCCAAATTTGCTTTCGTTTTTTCCCATGTTTCCAAAATAAAATGATGGTACGGCGTCTCCGGCAAATCAGCTACTCTTGCTTTTGCCTGATCCGCATGAATCATTGCTGTTTCAGGATCGCCATTTTCAATGAGACAAAGTGCCATATAGGCATCTGCAGTGGCAAGCATGGAGATGTCGAATGGGTGATGGGCGAATGTTGGGAATTCAAATTGTTTTAGTTCCTCATACGCCTGATCAATATTTCCAAGACCGTAGTTTGCACTTCCGCGCTCCAGATATATAAAGCCACTTTCCTCCATCTCGGCAAACTCTTTGTTCTGCCTGATATCATTGAGCATCTGAAGAGCTTCTCCATGCTGCTTCAAATAAATGTTTTTATAATGAATTTCCATGAACATTGTGCTGGTGATGCCATCGTATCGCTCAGTGAATTCTGCGAACTGTCGTGATTTTTTTAACGCATAGCGCCTTTTCTCTTCATCGCCTTTTAATAACGAATGAAATGAAACGAGACGATAAACATCATCCATTAAGTAATAAATATTTTTACGCTTTGAAAAAGAAATAATGCTATCGAGAATTTCTGCTGCTTCCTCATATTTTCCTACCGCAAATAACAATACGGCTTCTAAATGATCTGATTCAATCTGCACAAGCGGATCCGCCAGTAACTCTTTTTTGTAGTAAGCTCCTTTGTAAACTAAAAGCTGATCAAGGGCTTCCTTGTAATCGTGCTGAATAAATTTATTCAGGACAATTCTCATTTGCGCTTTGTATACACTATGGTTCAATGACAAATATTCGTAGTATTCAATCGCCAGTCCAATATGATTCAATCCACTCTCACTTTTTCCATCATTTAAATCAATCCGACCTGCAATTTCATGAAAGCGACCAGTTTCATATGTTCTCGGTAAATCTTGATGAAGTATTTTTTCCAGCTCTTTTCTGATTTCCTGCTCGAGCCGTTGAAACTCCTTTAATGTCTTAGCCTGGTATACCGCCTGCATCATTTCTTCTATCTCAACCAGCTTCGTCTTCATCTCTTCACTCGACTCTTCAGCCAGCAAGAGCTGAACATTCACACCAAGCTGCTTTGCAATATGCTGAAGGCTCTCCATTGAAGGATTTGACCGTCCGTTTTCAATCAGACTCAGCATTCCTTTAGACATCACATCTCCTGCCACATCCACTAGCGTCATTTTCTTTTCTTTACGTAATTTCCGTATGTGTTCACCCAGACTGCTCATGCTGTTCACCCTCTGATTTCTTTTTGTTTAATTATATTAAACTTTTCTGTTGATTACAAAGAAAAAGCATGGTATGATTTGTTTAATTAAATTAAACTTTTGAAAAGAGGGGTTTATATGACCGACCAGCAGCGACTGCAAAAAGCCACCCGGAATTTGTTTTTCTTCACAGGCGGCGAGTTTATCGGCACGATTGGTGCACATATCTTTATGTTCGGGATCAGCTTTTTCGTTTTAACATTAACGGGTTCTGCTTCAAGCTTTGCTCTGACATTCCTTTGTTCGATGGTACCGAGAATTATACTTGCTCCCATTGCCGGTCATGTAGTCGACCGTCTGCCACGGAAAAAAGTTGTTGTGACTGCTCACGCCCTTATGACTGCGACAATGCTGCTGGTCTTTTTCTACACACTGTCATTTGGATTAAGCATGCCTGTTATTTATATCACTGCCGTACTCATTGCCATTTTTTCAACGTTTGCAGGCATCGGGCTGACCGCTTCTATTTCAAATTTCGTTGATGGTGCACGCATTCAGAGAGCCGTTTCATTAACTCAGTCCTCTACTTCACTGGCAACCATTCTGGGTCCTGTTTTAGGTGGACTGATGTATGGCTTCCTATCAATCGAAATGTTTTTCTTAATTCACGCAATCGCCTATGCTATTACAATGATTTGTGAAATAAATATTGATTTTTCTCTATATAAGAATGAATCGCACTCTGAGGTCACACAACAAAACGAACCGATGATTGCCAGTCTGAAAGCCGGCATTACCTTTGTAAAGGGACATCGTGTGCTGCTGCCCATTATGCTGGTGGCGCTTTGGGTAAACTTCTTTTTCATGGCAGCTGTAGTAGGACTGCCTTACATTATCATCGAAGTACTCGGTGCCACATCCAGTCAATTTGGATTGGTAGAAGCGATGATTGGTGCCGGAACACTTGCCCTTTCAGCCTTTCTTTCAACCCGTAAAGAATTTCAAAAGCCGATCCGGACGATGCGTTTTGGCATGATCAGTATTGGATTTCTATTTGCACTGTTAGCACTTCCGCTATTGATTCCAATGGGTTCGCCAGCATTTATCGTCTATTACATGGCTGTGAACTTCCTGTTTGGTGCAGCAATGATCATCATTAATACGCCAATCCTGGTGCTGATGCAAAAAACAACACCTGAGCATTACCGCGGAAGAGTCTTTGGACTCCTTGAAATGGTGGCATCAGGTATCTCACCAATCGGTCTGATCTTATTCGGCTTCTTATATGACTTTGCTGCCCCGGCGCTGATTATCCTAATTTCAGCCGCTCTCCTGATCCTAGTGACAGTAATCGGGTTACGACCTTCTAAAGTAGATGATGAATCTGCGATTGAAACAGTAGTAGAGGAACAGACAGCGAAGGTAGCTGAGGCTTAATTTTAAGATTTCACCCATTGAAAAAAGCCGGGAAGCTCCCGGCTTTTTCATATTCACTCTCTTCCCGGATCCACAATCGCCGCTTCATCCGGATCATGTTCTCCAAAAAGCATTTCACGCAGCAATTTTGCCCCAAGCTTACTGTACACAGTCCCATTACCGCCAAATCCAAGACAGTAATAAACCCCTTCCTTTTTTGGGTCCTTGCCGATAAATGGAAGACCATCTTCTGACTCTCCAAATGCCGCTGACCATAAATATTCAGCTTTAATGTCGAGTTCAGGGAAATGCTCTTTTACTCTGTTAATCAGTCTTTCACCGCGATCCTGAAGTTTTTCATCACTTACATCGGCATCCATCTTATCTTCATCCAGCCCTCCGGCGATTACTCTGCCGTCTTCTGTTGTTCTCATATAAAAGTAAGGACGCTTTGTTTCCCAGATCAGCGCCCGGTAAATCCATGACTCCAGATCTTCAACCGGGTTGGTTGTTATCGCATAGGTTCGATTTAACTCGCCGCCAAATCTGTCTGCTAAAGATTTTGCTTCATATCCGGTACAGTAGATGACGCGATCAGCAATGATTTTACCGTCAGCTATTTCTAACACATGCTTTCCGTCCACTGTCTGGAGGTTTTCAAGCAGCGTATGCTCATAGATTTGAACCCCACGTGTCTGCGCGCTTTCAAACAGTGATCTGATTAATCGGAATGGATTCACCTCTGCATCCCCATGCGTCATTAGGGCTGCCGGCTTTCTGAAGCCATATAACTCTTCAATTTTATCCGCTTCAAAATACTCTACTTCAAAGCCATGGTCAGTTAATGCTTTATATTCTTTCTTCAATTTTTCAATATCTGATTCATCTGATGCATAATACAGGCTTGGTCTTCTGATAAAATCCACTTTACCAGGCAGGGTTCCTGCTACCTTTTGCAGCTCTTCAACTGCATTCAGACACATTTTATAAAAGGTAACTGCTCTCTCTTCACCAATTTCATCTATAAATTCATGCAGCATTTTATCATTCGAATATTGAAGAAGGCCGGTGTTTGCGGATGAACTGCCTTCTCCGACACCACCTTTATCTACTACTGCAACCTTCAGCTGGGTATGGGACAGTTCTTCAGCACATAATGCACCTGCCATCCCCCCGCCTACAATCAGTACATCGATATGATGCTCTTCTTTTAAAGCCGGAAAAGACACGTCTCTTTCTGCAGTCTCCGGCCAGTATAGTTTCCCATTATGTAATTCAGTCATATTCTGCACTCCCTCTCTGTGTTTATTTATACCCTGCTCTGCTGCCTGGCAAAACTGCATAAAAAAATAAGCACGTCAGTGTGCTTATTTTCCGTACAGCCTCAGCATATTTTTCCCATTATCCTTCGCACTGTATAAGGCTTCATCCGCCTGTTTGATTAATTCACGCTTATTTTTCCCGTGGCGCGGATAAATAGAAATCCCCATACTGGAAGTGACATCAAGCTGCTGGCCGCTGATTCTGTAAGGCTTGCTCAGCGTATTTAATACTTCACCCGCTTTTTTCAGTGCATCTGCGTCATCTGAAATGTCCGGAAGCAGCACAAGGAATTCATCTCCGCCGAGTCTTGCTACGAGCTGGTTTTCATTCATTTCATTACGGATCCGGTTTGCAAAAAGTTTAAGCAAATCATCTCCGGCATCGTGACCGAACGAGTCATTGATTTCCTTAAAATGATCCATATCGATATAAAGTAGCGCAAACTGGCGTTGATTTTCTTTTGCGTCTGCAATAATCTCATCAATTTTTTCAGTAATGTGGCGGCGGTTTGGGAGGCCTGTCAGGCTGTCAGTGAACGCCATCTTTTTCAGCGCTCTTTCCGCTCTGTTACGCTGCGTCATATCCTGACCGACTTCATAGATTCCGATCGTCTCACCATTTACTCTGATTGGAAGTGTTTTAATTTTGAGCTCCACTTTGTTTCCTTTTTTATGAGACACCTCTGCAGTATATTCTACTGACTCTCCCTTTAGCGTTTTATGGACAGCTTCTTCATATTGCACTGATCGAGAATCAATATGACAAGATAAAAGGTGTGTATCCATTTGCAGAATTTCTTCTTTTGTGTAGCCGAGGATATCTGTTACAGCACCATTGACATCTTCAACATGGCCGTTTTTATCAATTGCCCAGATCATGTCCGGGTTCTCATCAAATAAAGACCTGAATCGCTCTTCACGCTCTTTTACTTCCCTTTCAATCTCCTTTAGCTGCGTAACATCTTTATACATGACAATTGCATAAGAGCTTTGATTCAGCTTCACTGGTCGATAGGAAGCCAGCACATCAATCACTCTTCCATCCTTACACACCCTCTGTCTCTTCATATTTTCAAACGCATGTCCGCTAAATAATTTTGCTAAAAAAGCTTCATGTTTTTCCTGATTATGCCCTGTGAAAAAAGGAGGAATTAAAACCCCCTGGATTTCATCTTCACTATAGCCAAGCATCTCTTCAAACGCCCGATTCACTCTATAGATAGAACCATCTTCATTCATAAAAAAAATAGCATCTGAGGCATGATCCCATACCAGACCAAGTTCAGCAGAAGTTTCAGCAAGGTTTTCTTCAAGTAATTTACGGTCTGTTACATCCCTAGTGATTGATAACACATGAGATACTTCATAATGCTCATTTAAAATCGGATTAAGTGTAGTCTCTCCAATCCACCCGTCTTCTCCAACCAACTCAAATTGAGTGTGCAACTTCGTATTTATTACCTCTATATACTTTCCTCTTATATAATCAGCACGCTCCGGGATATAAATATCTTCAAAACTTCTACCCAGAATGGCCTCGTCCAGACCCAGTTTCTTTTTTCCTTGCTCATTAATAAATTCATATATAAATTCAGGACCCGGAAGGACTTCAAGTATCAATACAATGTCAGATATCCTGTCCATCATCGTGATAAATGGGTATATACTATTTTCATATTTCTGTTTCATTAACTTAACCTCCATTCATCTGACATAGTACTTTTATCATACCACCATTGTACAAAAGTTAAGCGTGTCAATAGGCTAAAAAAATAATTTCAAATATGATTAACTTATTTACATAGAATAACTGAAAAAAACGCCCTATATGGAGGGCGTTTTTTTCAGTTATTCCATTATGCTTTCTGAAATTGATCTGCTTCTGTTGAGCCTGACAACGCTGTTGTTGAGGAAGTTCCGCCTGAGATCACCATAGACACTTCATCAAAGTACCCTGTTCCAACCTCGCGCTGGTGACGTGTTGCTGTGTAGCCATTCTCTTCTGCATCAAACTCTGCCTGCTGCAATTCAGAGTATGCACCCATGCCCCGTGCTTTATAGCCTCTAGCCAGTTCGAACATGCCGTAATTGAGTGAATGGAATCCTGCAAGCGTAACGAACTGGAATTTATACCCCATTTTACCCAGCTCCTGCTGGAATATTTCGATCGTTTCATCATCCAGCTTCTTTTTCCAGTTGAATGAAGGTGAGCAGTTATAAGCTAGCAGCTTACCAGGAAACTTCTCATGAATCGCTTCAGCAAATCTGCGCGCTTCATCAAGATTCGGTTCAGATGTTTCACACCAGATCAAATCTGCATAAGGTGCATATGCAAGGCCTCTTGAAATCGCCTGGTCAAGCCCATCATTTGTGCGGAAGAACCCTTCAGGTGTACGCTCACCTGTAATAAACTGATGATCGTATGGATCAACGTCACTTGTAATCAGGTTCGCTGCATTTGCATCCGTACGGGCAATGATTACTGTTGGTACGCCCATCACATCAGCTGCAAGTCTTGCCGAGATCAGGTTTTTAACGGCTGTCTGTGTTGGAAGCAGTACCTTTCCTCCTAAGTGACCGCATTTCTTTTCAGAAGAGAGCTGATCTTCCAAGTGAACACCGCCTGCTCCTGCTTCAATCATGGCTTTCGTTAGTTCAAACACGTTCAGGTTACCCCCAAAGCCAGCTTCCATATCTGCTACGATTGGGGCGAACCAGTATGTATCGCCCTTTCCTTCAGCCTGCTGAATCTGATCTGCACGCTGAAGTGTCTGGTTAATTCTTTTTACTACCTGCGGCACACTGTTTGCCGGATATAAGCTTTGATCCGGATACATATGGCCTGAAAGGTTCGCATCCGCTGCAACCTGCCAGCCACTCAGATAGATCGCCTTCAGTCCTGCTTTTACCTGCTGCATTGCCTGATTTCCAGTGAGGGCGCCAAGTGCGTTAATGTAATCTTCCTCATGCATCAGATTCCAAAGTCGTTCTGCACCCATTCTTGCAAGTGTCTGTTCGATAACAACTGACCCTCTTAATTTGATTACATCTTCCGGCGTATAAGGGCGCTGAACTCCTTCCCAGCGCTCCCCTTGCCAGTTTTGCTGTAGCTCTTCAACCTGCTGATTGTTTGTGTTTGTCATGATATCCATCCCCTTTTGTATTATTACAATTCATTTATTTTAAACTTGTTATATAACACAGTGGCCAAAAAAATTAATCTACATCAGAGCAACATTCAATTGCATCTTTGAAGGTATCATATTCCATCCCGCATGCTCTGCAGTGATTCAGTTCAACCCGCTCTTCACGCTTTCTGAATACAACAACGTCTGAGATCTGTTCCGGTACAATTTCAATTTCGCCTGTTGGGTGGTGGTGAAGGCGGTGTGCTTCGTTTCCGTAAACGAATAGCGTACCGTCCATTTCACGGTTTGTTTTACCGTTCATCAATTGCTGGGTTACCCACTTTTCAATCAGTTCCTGATTAGATGTACCTGTCATTTGTGTTTGCATTTGTCATCCCTCCAAATGGTTTTGTTTTCCTTTGATTGATATTAATATATAACAGAGTATTTTATTTTGCAACTGTTTTATAACAGAAAATTTAAATTTTTTTGAAAATGGGTTTGGCTTAGTAGTTTGGCGTGGATCGCAGCTCCAGGCGGACGCTTTTCGCGGCCGGGCGGTGAGCCCCCTCCGTGCCATTACAGGGGTCTCACCTGTCCCTTTCCGCCGCAGGAGTCGCCGCCTTCCGCTGCGATCCGCGCTGCAATTCATACTAAGTTTAAATTAATGCATTGTAATACAAAACTTTTACTTGCTAACTTTATGACTCTTTCAAAGCCATCATCTTCTCTTTATATTCCAGTCGTCTCTTGTGCAATATCGGTTCTGTGTACCCGCTTGGTTGTTTTGTACCTTCAAAGACCAGCTCTTTGGCTGCCTGGAAAGCGACTGACTCCCCGAAGTTCGCACTCATCGGCTGGTAGGCAGGGTCGGATGCATTTTGCTGGTCAACGACTTTTGCCATTTTTTCTAAGACCTGGATGACCTGTTGTTCTGTTACAACATTATGCTGGAGCCAGTTGGTGATGTGCTGACTTGAGATGCGCAGCGTTGCGCGGTCTTCCATCAGGCCTACGTTATGAATATCAGGCACTTTTGAACAGCCAATACCATGTTCAACCCAGCGTACAACATAGCCAAGGAGGCCTTGTGCGTTATTTTCAAGCTCCTGCTCGATGTCTTCAGGTGTCCACTGCTGATCTGAAAGTGGGATCGTCAGTAATGCAGGCTTGCGATTTGTGATTTGATTGCGCAGTGATGCCTGAATACTTTTCACCTTAAGCTGGTGGTAGTGAAGCGCATGCAATGTAGCCGCTGTTGGTGACGGAACCCATGCTGTGTTCCCACCGGCTTCAAGGTGACCGGTTTTCTGTTCCATCATATCTTTCATTCTGTCAGGCATTGCCCACATGCCTTTTCCGATCTGTGCTTTGCCTGGCAGACCGCATAATAGACCATTGTCAACATTTGATTTTTCATACGCATTCAGCCAATCGGACTGCTTCATTTCACCTTTTCTAATCACAGCACCAGCCTGCATAGACGTATGGATTTCATCACCTGTACGGTCAAGGAAACCTGTATTAATAAAGACGATCCGGTCTTTTACAATATAAATACAGTTTTTCAGATTCAGTGTTGTTCTCCGCTCTTCATCCATCACACCAATTTTAATCGTGTGACGCTCAAGCCCAAGCAGGTCTTCCACTGCATTGAACAAACGATTCGAAAATGCGACTTCCTCTGATCCGTGCATTTTCGGTTTTACGATATAAATCGATCCCTTTTCAGAATTTCTTCGATTTCCTTTAATATCATGAAGCGCAATCAGACTGGTAATGACCGCATCTGCAATGCCTTCAGGAATTTCATTTCCATCGCGGTCAAGGATCATTCCGTTTGTCATCAGGTGACCAACGTTTCTGATTAAAAGAAGCGAGCGTCCTCTCAGCTTCAGATCTCCACCATCACGACCTGTATAATAACGATCATCAGAAAGTTTACGATTAACGGTTTCCCCGCCTTTAACAAACCTTTCTGTAAGTGTCCCATTCATCAGTCCTAGCCAGTTGCGGTAGACAATTACCTTATCCTCAGCGTCAACTGCAGTAACTGAATCCTCACAGTCCATAATCGTTGTCAGTGCTGCTTCAACACATACATCCTTTACACCGGCTTTGTCTGTCTGACCAATCGGGTGCTTGTGATCAATTCTAATATCGAGATGCAGATCGTTGTGCTGTAATAGTACAGCCGTAGGGTGATCAGCAGAGCCCTGATGTCCCCTGAAAGCATCTGGATCTTTCAATGCCGTCTTCCCATCACTCGTTTCAACTGACAGCTGTCCATTTTCAATAAAATAACGTTTCACTTCTGCGTGTGACCCATTTTGAAGAGGGACTGCTTCATCCAAAAACCTTTTTGCATAGGCAATCACTAGCTCTCCCCGTTTCGGATTGTAGGATGACCCTTTTTCAGCGCCATTCTCCTCGCTGATCACATCTGTTCCATAAAGTCCGTCATACAGACTGCCCCACCTTGCATTCGCAGCATTGATCGCATACCGGGCATTATTCACAGGTACGACAAGCTGTGGTCCGGCCTGACTGGCGATTTCGCTATCAACGTTTTGAGTGGTAATCTGAAAATCCTCTACTTCATCTTCAAGGTAACCAATTTCTTTTAAAAAGCGTTCATAGTCTTCTCGCTGATCCTGCCAGTTGTATGACTGGTGCCATTCATCAATTTTCTGCTGCAGTTCTTCCCTCTTATGTAACAGCCGGCCGTTTTCAGGTGAGAACGCGTGGACAATCTCACTGAATCCATTCCAAAAATCTTCACTATTCATTCCGGTATCCACTAATGCCTCTTTTTCAATAAACTCATATAGTGCAGGATTTACCCGTAGACCACTCTTATTCATTTTTATCTTCCTCCTTTTGTTATATAACAGTTTATTTAATTATTTATTATTATATAACAAAAGATTTCAATTTCAACTGTTTTCTAAAATTTCTAAAAGTAGTAGCAACTATTCATTTATTTGTGTAAACTATAATTTGTTATAAGTTAACTCATTTAGGGGGGAATTCAAATGTCATCAGACCGTTTAAGAATGTATTTATTTAGCAGTATGTTAGCAGCCGTCACCGCAATTTTTGCACAGATTGAAATCCCGCTGCCACTGGTGCCCATCAGCGGTCAGACGCTTGCAGTCGGCATAGCGGCAACCATTTTAGGCAGCAGGTACGGTGCGTTTTCGATGGTGATCTATATGATGCTTGGCATCATTGGACTACCTGTATTTGCAGGCTTTGCAGGAGGCGCTCATATCGTAGCAGGTCCGACAGGCGGTTATATCGTAGGGTTTATTGCAGCAGCATTTTTCACGGGACTTTTTTTAGAAAAAACAGCATTTACATATAAAATGGCAATCATCGCTAATCTGATCGGTATGATCGTTACCCTTACATTCGGTAGCATCTGGCTCAAGATTCTGCTTGATCTCTCATGGCCTGCAGCACTGGCAGCGGGAGTGACGCCGTTTTTGGCAGTAGGTGTGATTAAGGCTTTGCTTGCGGCGTGGATTGGGATTGCTGTGAGGGATCGGTTAAAGAGTTCGCAGATGAGTTTTGGGAGGGTGGCATAAACCATCTCATATTTTACGATTAAAATCTTTATAGCTAGACTGTTAAGTAACAGAAAAACACTTGATATCAAGTGTTTTTCTGTTACTTATGATTTTATAACTGAACGCGATTTCAAGATCTTACATTTATATGAATCTCGATTTACTTCGATCTTCCTATCGTTTTTTACGTTTTGCCAAATTGTTTTTGGTTAACATTTGAGGTGTTTTTTAAACTTCAGATACTGTTGAAACTCAATAAAGTCTTCTTTGGACATTCCTTCTTTTATGCCTTCTTCTATTAACACAAGCCATTCCTGATCTAGAATTTCGTTATGAAAGCTCTTTTCCTCATCTACCAGGCTTTCTACAGATACTTCGAGTGTACTTGCAATTTTTGAAAGAATAAATAATGACGGGTTACTCTTCTTATTATTTTCAAGATTAGATAAATACGACTTTGATACATTGGATTTATTAGCTAAACGGGAAACAGAATACCCTTTTTTCAACCTAAGATATTTGATTTTATCCCCAATCATTTTCACTTCCCCTTTATTTTATTTAAGTACTCTCTAAAGAGAATCATTGGTTTTCAGTATGTTACTGTATTTTTTAATTCAATCGTTCTGACAACTTCCTTTAGATACTCTTTAAATTCCCCTTTAATAGATACATCATTTAATGCAAATTCAATAGTCGTTTTTAAAAATCCCAATGTTTCCCCAACGTCATAACGTATGCCTTCAAATTCGTATGCGTATACCTCCTGCATATGATTCAGCTTTTCTATTGCATCAGTAAGCTGTACTTCTCCTCCTGCTCCTGTTTCCTGATTTTCAAGCAACTTAAATATGTCTGGTGTAAGAACATATCTCCCGAGAATCGCAAAATTTGATGGAGCTGTTCCTAATGACGGCTTTTCTACAAACCCTTTAACATGAATCAGTCTCTGGTCTCTTCCTGCAGGATTGATAATGCCATACCGGTGAGTCTCTTCTTCTTTTACCTGCTGAACGCCAATGATTGACGTTCCTGTCTGCTCAAACTGATTCATAAGTTGCTTGATGCAAGGGACGCTGCTCTTTACGATATCGTCCCCCAGCAAAACGGCAAAGGGCTCATTCCCAATGAACTGACGGGCACACCATACAGCATGTCCTAAGCCCTTAGGTTCTTTTTGTCTAATATAGTGAATATTCGCTAAGTTTGAAGTAAACTTTACCTTTTCAAGTAAATCAAACTTTTCTTTCTCTATTAGATTCCGCTCTAACTCAGATGCATAATCAAAGTGATCTTCAATCGCTCTTTTTCCTTTACCAGTTACAATGATAATATCCTCGATCCCTGCAGCAACGGCTTCTTCAACAATATATTGAATCGTAGGCTTATCCACAATCGGGAGCATTTCTTTAGGCATCGCTTTAGTAGCCGGCAAGAATCTCGTTCCAAGACCCGCAGCAGGGATAATCGCTTTTTTTACTTTTTGCATATTATGATCCTCCTTCGAACGTTTTAATTACTCTTTAGAAATTCCTGCCATTCATAACCATCTTCAGTTGCAACACAGATATAAATTCGGTCGCCTCCACTACGTTCAACTAATATTGTCTTTCCTCTCCATAAAGCTGATGCTTCCGGAAGCTCTGTTGCTGTATACACACCCATACCGTCGAAGTAGCTCTGATCATTCATTCTGGTCAGCACTGGCGTTCCATCTTCATTGAGAAGAAACTGATTTTGCAGTAGTTCATCTTTATCCGATTTAAATCCTGTCAGCTCAAGACGACCTTCTGTACTATCCTGAGTTCGCAGCAGTGAAAGATTTCCGCCTGTTTCTGTATTAGTTTCTGTATAGAATGTATCTACT
Source organism: Jeotgalibacillus sp. 10bf12 (assembly GCF_055597105.1). Classification (NCBI taxonomy): domain Bacteria; kingdom Bacillati; phylum Bacillota; class Bacilli; order Caryophanales; family Caryophanaceae; genus Jeotgalibacillus; species Jeotgalibacillus sp. 10bf12. Next base: position 490,235 of record NZ_CP200276.1, read on the forward strand.
GAAACCATTGAATTCCATTTCATTGTAAAAATTGAAGAATCCGTTTCAATTTCGTTATCATATGCTCGTCCACCGATAATTTTTATATTTGAATCATTAATATCAAAAAATGCACTGTTTTCTTTTCGCAGGTTATTTCCCTCAAAGTGCGGACTGATCACCACCACGTTAAAGCAGTAGTCAAATTGAAAAGCTGTTTCCATATTGGCCCACTCAGCATTCAGTTGAATCAGTGTCATTTCACTGGCACGCTCAAACACAAACGGTACCACATCAGGTTCATACCGGTTATCCCGAAGACCGTTGGAGGTATAGATATTTTCTATCACGCTACCCGTATTCCCGCCTTGGGGTGGCACCAGATGGATCGCATTTTTAGCATATTGATACACATAGATGTTTCTCATATTTACTGAAAAAGCATAGTTTTCTTTATCCTGTGCAATGTAAAAGCCTCTGTAGACTGATACCATATGGATGCTTTCAAAGACTGAGTTAGCAACTTGTTCTTCAAACTGAATGGCATTGCGCTCAGTAAATTCACTCTGATCCCACCCTTCATAACTAAGTCCAAGGTTTCTGACATCATTTTTTGAGCCTGTAATCCTGAAGATCGGCTCATTTGCAGTACTGTAAATTACTGCTGTATCCATGCCTGAACCTTCAATTCTTTTTGAATCCACTTCAAGTGAACCGGTAATTAAGTAAGTCCCCGTCGGAAAATAAATATGATCATTCTCCTCCAAAGCCTGCCGGATCGCCTCTGTGTCATCCTGCTCACCATCTCCAACGGCTCCGTATTCCTTCACGTTCATGTAAGCAGAGTCTCCCATTTCCGGACGGGATTCTATTGTTCCGTGTGTCTTTTCATCCTCAGGCCAAAGCGAGATGAGGGCAATCACTCCGCTTAACAGCACAAGCATCATCATTAACTTTTTCATTTACTCGCCGCCTTGTATTGATTCAGCACTTTCTTTTCTGTTTCCAGCCAGGCGTTAAGCGCTATCGTTTCATCTATATCCACATCTGCCAATGAAATCAGCTGTCCTTCCTCAATATTATTCAGCAGCACTGCGTTTTCAAATAGTCCGATCGGTAAGTGGCCTTCATGTTCCTTAATTCTGACCGCCTCTCCTCTTACGTCGAAGCTGCCATTTGCTGATTGGATTTTTTCACCTTTTCTGATTGCTCTTTTTGCAATTGACCCTACACTAACGGAAGGTAATGATGAGTTATTGAGCAGCACGCCCCCACCATTCATTACACGCTTAATCGTTTTAACAATCTCAAGGTGGCATAAGTGATAGTTCTGAACGAGGGTATAAAATGGACCTGGACCAACCTTAAGATATTCAAGCGCACTCTGTTGATCTTCCTCATGCTCAGCTGTAATAAAAACACCAGCAGGACCTTGTGGACATAACACGTAGTCACTGATTGGACTTCCGAGCTGTTTTGCCTTTTCAGCTAGCTGCTCACCGCCTGATTTGATATCTGCAGCAGCGGGACCTAGTAAACCGTCCTGATAAATATCCACACCTAGGCCGTTTGAAACCAGTGCCTGTTCAATTTGAACTTTAGTACCGTCAGTAAATGATGTAACTTTCGCAAGGCTTAAATTGTTGCGCTTACTCCAATACATCATTTCATCACGATCCGGATTTAAATTGATAAACCCTTTAATGTTGCCGTACACAAGAGGTTTAAATCCCATCTGAATAATATCTTCATGCAGAGCTGCAATACATCCAGGCTGATCTCCCTCTGCTTCAGTTATAAAACCTCTTTCAGATAAATACGACCCTGAAGTGACATGCAGCTCAGCGTTCATTGTCACAACAGGTAATCCAGCTGAAAAAGCTTTCAAGACAATTTCCGTCCCATAGATCGGATCGCCGCTGCACTCTACAATGAGATCCGAATTGTCTATAAATCTGTCTACTTCATTTGTAAACTTCTCCTGATACGGAGATGAATGAAAGTCATTCAGGTTTCTTCTTGTCAGTACACTCGTTACTGTCATGTCTTTCCGCAAATGTAGTGCCCTGATCAGTCCAGTAGCGATAAACCCTGTGCCTACGATCCCTACTTTTGTTTTTAAGTACATTTTTTACACCTCTCACTCGTTAATGATGCTGCCTGTAAAATATTAAATCAGCTTTCTTGCAGGTCTCATTCTGATGATTTCTTTTCTGACCAGTCCATATACGCCTGTAAAATCAGCATATCCCTTTATGTGGAGCGCGCGGTAAACGCTGATAATCATATAGATTTGAGCAAGGACACCTGGCACTAAGAAGCCTAGCGCTACGCCTGCTCCTCCAAAATGCTGACCTGCCCAGCCAGCTGTTCCCATGGAGATGAAACCTGTTATGATCGTAATCAACATCAACTTTCTTTGAAAACCGGTCATTGCCAGCAAATTCGCTGCTGTGCCGCTCCAGATCACCATTAAGTGCTTAAAAGCAAGCAGGAAAAGAATCAATGCTCCACTTCCGTATACTTCTGATCCAAAGATAAGCCTTAATAATATCTCTCCAAAAAGTATAAATACTATAAAAAGCAGGAGCGCCGGAATGAAAGCTAAAGCAGTGACAGTCCTGAGCGTTTTTTCAAATTCTTTTATTCTGCCGGCTGCAAACTTGCTTGCAATCATCGGCTGTGTCACAGAGTTCAATATGATAAAAGGCATAGACATCAGAATCGCCAATTTGGCCGCCGCTCCGTAAATCGCTATATCGTGCTGAGTGCCAATGATACTGATCATCCAGATATCAGCCTGTGTAATAAAAAAATAACTGAGTGCTGTAATCATGAATGGGAAAGTAACTGGCAGGATCTTTCTTATTGATAAAGTTGGTTGATCACTGAAGTGTTCACTTTTTTTAATAACAGAAAGTTTTTTTATCAAAATAGCCAGCCCAAATATATTAGATGCTGAAATTGCGGTCACCCAAAGGACGATCACAGAATGGATGGATAAACTGTACCAGTCAAACTGACTGGTTAACGTCAGCAATACAATAAAAATGACTGTAGATGAAAGCCCCCCGAAGATCGTAGCGAGCTTAATATCCTGAAAACCTCTGAATGACTCTCCAATTACTACCTGAAAGCCATTTGCAATCATCCAGAAAATCAATACCAGCGTAATGGCAGTTAACCCTTCAATGCTGAAAATGTATAATGCGATCATTTCAGAAGTGAAGAAATATAAAATACCGACTGCTACTGACCCGGCAAGGGTACCCAGAAAGGCTGCTTTAATCATGTACAGGACATTGCCCGGCCTGTCCTGAGAAAGATTGTCCGCTACATACTTAACAACTGTTTGTTCAAAGCCGGCGGTGGATGCGTATGCGCCGAAGATCGCAATATTAAATACAAGAAAGTATAAACCAAGCTCTTCTGTCAGCAGAATCCTTGCAAGTGTCGCGTTGATCACTAACGTCATAATTGAAGTCGAAAACTTTCCGAGAAATGCCCATATACCTCCTGATCTGATCCTTTGACTGTCTGTTTCTGTAGCGCCTGTCGTCACGCCCGCTCACCACCTTTTTAATTCCCTAATCGATTTTCGCTTTAATCACTTTTAATGAATGCCAAGCCTCATCAGACTGAGCAGCAGCCTGCTCTTTTTTCTCCAGACTGTTTTTCACTGCCAGTGTTCCGAGTATAAAACATACATAAATGGTTGTTGTTTGAAGGAGAGATGCCGTCAAAAAAGAGTAATTAATAAACAGTGCCAGTGTTAAAATCTTGTGATGAGTAATAGAAAAGAACGTATATACGATAAAAATTGTGAATAAAATCCCTCCGATGATCCCATATTCAACAAGTAATTTAATGTAGGCAATCGGGTGAGCTGTAATATGTGAAGGAGATAATTCATCAAACGTGTAGTTAGCTGAATAATACTCCTGTACACTTCCTGCACCGTATCCAAAAACCACTGTTGATGTATCTTCTGTCCGGAAAAACTCTCCGTATGCCTGCCATGGTGCTATAAACCTTACATGTCCACTCGTTCTTGGTGTATTAAATTCCTCAAGACGTTCCACAAATATTTCACCATACCCCTGGGCGAACATAGTAAAGACTGAAATGCCACAGATCAGCGTGATCAGAATAAACTGAACAGGCTTCATTTTAATAAGCAATGGAACTGCTACAATCGCCAGGATAATGAACCCTGTGCCCGAAAATGACAGCAGCATTCCTACAAAGAACAGCATCATGACCATGATCCTTCTTCTTGTGATAAATTCAATAACCAGCCCAATCGCCAGCATCTTAGAGAAAAAAGACGGTTCAAGCATGAACATGCCGTTCGCTTTAATAATCGGTGAATCCCATGACATTGGGTTCAGCGTATTATAATCCTGCAAAATAAATTGATCTGGAAGCGACTCAAGCGGATCATAGAAACCTCCACCTGTGAACTGTGCTGCATATTGTCCGATTCCAATGATGGCAATAATGACCATCATCGTCTGATAAGTAGATAAAATATAATCCAGGCTGCCTTTTTTCCTGTGTATAAAAAGCAGCGGTAAGTAAAAAACAATCACAGACAGCAGGGAGGCGACACCGACTGACCTGAGTTCCATCAGTGCGTAAAAACTTACCAGGCTCAGCCCGCTTACTGCCAAAAGGAACAACGTCAGTCTCCGCTGATCTATCTCAATTGTGTTCAGTACATATAAGACTGTGATCGAGAGCAATGATAATAAAAAGACGGGGGAAAGTTGAATTTCTCCTACTGTAACGGCGAATCTCTGTAAGAATATAAGACTGAATAATATTAAAAAGATAAAAAATTTTTCTTTATTGGAGATTACCGATTCATTCACGCTTTCCCCTCCTCTCACCTAGTCCGAGAACTGTCCGATTTGATTTCTTACTCCATGTAAAGCGCCTTTAAAAATCATCCTGCTCCGCTTTAGCTTGTTATCTTTGTTAAAAACATAAAGCAGGTGGAATTTCACGATTCTGTATGCCATATAAAAAAGTGCTATCCCCTTATACTTGGGATTGTTCCTTTTTACAAACAAATAGCCATTCCGCATCAGATAGTACGCATAATGTGGTGATAATTCCTCTGACTTAGTTGAACTGGATTCCTTGTGATAGATCAGGGAATCCGGCACGTAAACGATTTTCATACCTGCTTTTTTTGCTTTCAGGTTCCAGTCAGTATCTTCATAGTAGATAAAGTAATCCTCATCCAGCCATCCGATTAATTCGATTAGTTCCCTGCGAAACAACATGCTGCATCCTACGACAAAATCCACTTCTTTTCTTTCATTGAACTTTTCCGACTCCGGCTGATCGATGCCATATGGTTTGCTTGTGCCAAGGTACTGATTGATAGAACCACCTGCAAACCACACTAGATTATTATTCATATTAATAATCTTAGACCCTACAATCCCGATTTCTTTATCTGACTCCATTTCTTCCACAAGTCTGGTTAGCGAATGCTGATCAGCAATTGTATCGTTATTAAGCATCCATAAGTATTCGTATCCCTGCTCATAAGCTGCTTTCATGCCGACGTTATTTCCGCCGGCACAGCCTATGTTACCGCCTGACTGAATCATCGTAAGCGGAATACTGAATGCCCCTGAAAGCTGGTCTGCTCTCAGCCTTTCATAAGATTGGTCTTTGGAGTCATTATCTACAAGAAAGACATGGAAGTTCTGATAGCTTAGCTTTTCAAGAGAATACAGGCACTCCACTGTGTCGTGATAAGCATTCCAGTTCAACAAAATAATCGCGACTGACTTCTCGTTCACGCAACAGTTCACCTCGTTTCAGTATTTTTTCTTAATAAAGAACAATCAGATCGTCGCAATCTTCAGCTTTTTCGCTACAGCCGGTACTTCCTGTTCTGTATCCTTCAGATCAATTACGATATTTTCAACAATTTTATTTGCACGGGCCAGCGATTCATGTGTACCGGCATCAATCCACTCACCTTCTACAATGCCAAATTGCAGTTCATTCATATGAATATAAGCATTATTCACATCTGTAATCTCAAGCTCTCCGCGTCGTGATGGCTGTAATGTTTTAATAATGTTGAACACTCTGGCATCATACATATAAAATCCGGTCACCGCATAATTTGATTTTGGCTGTGTCGGCTTTTCTTCAATCGAGACAATGTGATCCTTTTTCACCTCTGCTACACCAAAGCGCTGTGGATCACTCACTTCCTTCATAAGAATCTTCGCGCCTCTTCCCTGCTGCCTGAATTCTGTCACATACGGCGTAATATCAGTAGTGAAGATGTTATCTCCAAGTATGACAGCCATTAGATCATTCCCGACAAATTCTTCTGCAAGATCAAGTGCCTCAGCGATGCCGCCTGCCTGATCCTGCACTCTGTAAGTAAGTTTAAGGCCCATCTCAGAACCGCTGCCAAGAAGGTTAATAATATCACCAGCGTGATGTCTGCCGGTTACAATCATCATGTCAGTAATTCCAGCCTGCTTCAGCTTTGCAATTGAGTAAAAAATCATCGGATATTTTCCTACCGGAAGTAAGTGTTTATTCGTCACCTTCGTCAATGGGTTAAGTCTGGAACCTGTACCACCCGCTAAAATAATCCCTTTCATTACGCTCACTCCTTAGATTAAATTCTTAATAAAGAACAATACATTTAAAAAAAATGTGACTTTTTTAGTTTCCTTTTATCCTGGAGTACTATTCCGATAAAATGTGAATGTCCTTTTTTTAGATTTTCTTTTGCTTTCAGCGCTTTTTCTTTTTTTGTTTCCCCAAATCTGATCACCATGACAGAAGCATCTGAGCAACTTGTAATAATTTGAGCATTGGCGTTTTCCACAACAGGTGGACAATCAATCAGAATAAAATCGTACATCCGTTTGAACTTTTCAAGAATTACTGTCAATTGCTCTGTAATAAGGTTAATTCCCGCTTCTTTTTGCGATCCTGCCGTCATAATACTTAATCCCTCAACAGAAGTAGGTAAAATAGATTCATTTATTCTCATATGAGGGTCAGTCAAAATATCAGTCAGTCCATACTGATTTTTCTTTCTAAAAAAATAGTGGACTGCCGGCTTTCTAATATTCCCATCAATGATTAGCACTTTTTTTCCTTTTTGCGCCATAACGACACCAATATTCACCAATGCGGTGGTTGTGCCCTGTTCTTTATAAGCTGACGTCACGGCAATTGTCTTCATTGAAGTGCTCTGTGTGAGAAATTCAATATTGGTTCTGATCACCCTATACTGCTCACTGTAAGGTGACATTGGCTGCTGTTGCGTAATAATATACCTTTTATCTGCTTTGCTTTTTTTAGAAAGTAAGCTCATTCAGCCTCCCTCCCCAGTTTTTTATAGGTAGAATAAACGTGTTGAACGTCCTTCGCTGTTGCCTGCTCTTTTGGCTTTTTATGCCGCTCTTTAGATATCGTGCCCAGTATGGGACTGTTAAGCAGTGTAGCTGCGTCTTTCTCTGAATCAATGGTTGTACTGAAAAGTTTTTGTACAAATACAACTGAAAGACCAATACCGACTCCTGCAACAATTCCTACGATCATAAATAACATTGTCCCCGGACTGTTGGATTCTGCATTTAATTTTACTTCAGCCGGCGGAAAAAGCATCACGTTATCAATTCGCATAATTTCCTTTACTCTTTGCTGAAATACGTCAGCAGTTGCATTTACGATCTGAACAGCTCTTCCATAATCCGCATCCTTCACCGTAATCGTAATAACCTGTGAATCATTTTTACTTGTGACATCAATTTGCTTTTCCAGATCTTTTAAAGATGTATTGAGGTTCAGGTCACTGATCACTTTTTCAAGGACTACGTCAGAATAGATAAAGTCACTGTAGGTATTCGCATATTGAAAGTTTGTCATCACTGTGTTGTAATCCAGCGTTTCTGACTGATTATTGACGACAATTTTTCTGGAAGCTTCATATGAAGGATCAACCATATAGCTGGATACAAGGCCACCCAGTAAAGCGAACACCAACCCTGTCAACAGGATAAACACGATTCTTCTTTTAATTACTGACCAGAACTCCCGGATTTTTAGTGACTGCTCCACTTTAGTAGGCCCCTTTTCTCTGCAAAACATATAGTATGCTTTTTACTAGGATTTTCACATCCAGTGTCAGGGTTTGATGATGGATATAGTAGAGTTCAATATCCACCCGTTCAGGGTACCCCACTTCACTCCGGCCACAAATCTGCCAGTAGCCTGTCACACCCGGATCTACAGATAAAAACTGTGGAGCACGTTCTCCATATTTTTTGAGTTCTTCTTCGACAATTGGTCTGGGTCCCACCAGACTCATTTCTCCTTTAAGCACATTAATCAGCTGAGGCAGCTCGTCCAGGCTCGTCTTTCTGAGAAATCTGCCGATACGGGTTATTCTTGGATCATCCTCTGGCTCAAGCTTAAAGTTATTCTCGATATACTTCTTATACAGGATTTCGTTGTTTTTTAAATAATCTTCTGCATTCCTAACCATCGAACGGAACTTATAAATATAGAATTCTTTCCCATTTTTCCCAAGCCTGCGCTGTTTAAAAAACACAGGGCCTTTTCCTTCTCCAAAAAGGTAAGTAGCCGCAATACATAACAGCAGTGGCGATAACAGGATCAGACCGGCCAGCGAGCCCATTACATCGATGATTCTTTTTACTAATAGATAGGTTTTATGCTTATTCAGCACAAGACTGTTTTTTCTGACTGGTGTTTTGTAAGGCACAGCAATTGGTGCGGGTACCTCTCTTTCTCGATCCATTCTCATGATCTTCACCCTCTCTGACGGTATTTTCTTACGATGAAATCAAATAATGAGTCAGAAATTCTTCAAGCGCTTCTCTCCAGTGCCTCACCTCTGCAAAACCATTCTCTTTCCATCTGCCATGGTCCATAATTGAGTATGCCGGACGTGTCGCCGGACTGTTAAAGTCCTCCGTTTTACAAGGTTTAACAGATACGTTTTTGCCTGCTAGATGAAATATCTCTTTTGTAAACTCATACCAGGAACAGCTTCCTGAGTTTGATAGATGATAAAGTCCAAATTGATCTGTCATCATTAACTTTGCAATCGCATCTGCCAAATCGCCAGTATAGGTTGGGGAACCGAACTGATCATTGACGACAGTGACTGTCTGATCCTGTTCACCAGCTTCAAGTATTTTTTTCACAAAATTGTTTCCATATCTGCCGTAAAGCCAGGAAGTCCGAATGATGAAGTGTTCACTGAGAATCTCCCTTACATGGTCTTCCCCGCGAAGTTTGGATTCCCCATATACACTTAGTGGATTCGGAGTTTCCTCCTCACGGATCGGATATTGCGACGTTCCGTCAAATACATAATCTGTGCTGATATAAACCATTTTCGCTCCGATTTCTTTCACTGCCAGCGCTACATTTCTGGTTCCGGTTGCGTTTACTAAAAACGCTTTTTCAGGTTCCTTTTCAGCACGGTTAACATCTGTATAAGCTGCGGCATGAATCACTACATCAGGTTGATAGCTGTTCACCACACTTTGAACTGCTGCAGCATCTGTTACGTCAAGTTCAAGCCTGCTGAGACCTTTTACGTGATGTCCTGCACCGGTTAGTACCTGACACACTTCCTGACCCAGTTGACCTTTACTTCCTGTCACCAGTACTTTTAATGAGTGCATAACTGATCACCAGATTTCTTTGGATGATAAAATGAGTACGATCCATTCATTATATTTTCCCACCATTCTTTGTGATCAAGATACCATTCTATGGTTTCTTTAAGTCCTTCATCGAAATAATAGGAAGGCTTCCATCCAAGTTCAGTTGTAATCTTAGTTGGGTCGATTGCGTAACGCTTGTCATGACCTGGACGATCAGTCACGTATTTGATCAGATCTTTTGAAACATTCAGTTGATCTGTAATCATGTGAACAATCTCATTGTTTGTTTTTTCATTATGACCGCCGATGTTATAGACTTCCCCTGCCCTACCTTTATGGACAACCAGATCAATTGCATTGCAATGATCTTTTACATGAAGCCAGTCTCTGACATTACTGCCATCACCATAGATCGGCAGCTCTTTCCCCTGCAGCGCGTTGGTGATCAACAGTGGAATAAGTTTTTCAGGAAAATGATTAGGCCCGTAATTATTTGAGCACCTGGTAATGTTCACATTCATTCCGTATGTCTCGTGATAGGCTTTTACAAGTAAATCAGCTGCAGTTTTACTTGCTGAATAAGGACTGGTTGGTGACAGAGGTGTTTCTTCAGTAAAATATCCCGTCTCTCCAAGACTGCCATATACTTCATCAGTAGAGACCTGGACAAATTTACTGATGCCGAATGCTTTTGCTGCATCGAGCAGACACTGAGTGCCAAGCACATTGGTTTTAACAAATACATCAGGTCCAGTAATGCTCCTGTCTACATGAGACTCAGCAGCAAAGTTAACAATGGTATCGATACTGTATTGCTTAAGGATTAGCTCTACCAATTCTCTGTTTGTAATACTGCCTTTTACGAATACATAGTTTGCATGTCCTTCTACCTCTTGAAGGTTATAAAGGTTCCCTGCGTAAGTGAGCGCATCGAGATTGACAACAAAATGTTCTGTCTGCTCAGCCAGCAGGTGTTTGACAAAGTTACTCCCAATAAAACCTGCTCCGCCAGTGACAAGGTATCTCATGCTTTAACCCCCTCCCATGTAAAATCGTATTCAGCCTGGTCAAATAATGGATGATTGCTGTCTTTATCTGATAAGACAGGTGTTGAAACAGGCCAGTGGATACCGATTAACGGATCGTTCCACACAAACCCTCTATCATGTTCTCCTGCATACACTTCATCAACTTTATATTGCACTTCGGTATCTGGTACAAGTGTACAAAACCCATGAGCAAATCCTTTTGGTACTAAAAGCTGCCTGTGATTATCTGCAGTTAAGATATAACCCTCCCACTCTCCAAATGTCGGAGAGTTTCTTCTCATGTCCACAATCACGTCATATATAGCTCCACTAGTCACTTTCACTAGTTTTGATTGTGCTTTTGGATTTAATTGGTAATGCATCCCTCTAATCGTTCCGGCATATTTTGATAGAGATTGATTTTCCTGCACAAAATCTATATATAATCCATATTCTTCTAATGTCGTCTTTTTATAACTTTCCATAAAATATCCTCTACTGTCCAAAAACAGAGTAGGTTCAATTAACAGTGCATCTTCAAATTTTGTTTTAATCACCTTCATCAATGGATTCTCCTCTCACTTCACATTTGAAATGTTATGGATTAACTGTTTTCGGTCAAAAAAGATTTCATGTATCCACTCATTCAATGAATACTTCTCATAAGTTTCATTATCTGGATTTATATATTCCTCATAGATAAATGCCGAATCAATAACAGGCGCGTGACGATCTATCACACGGATATTCGAAGGATTGTAAAGGTCATAATCTCCGATTGATTCATTTGTTGTGATCAATTTTTTATGTGCACCAAATACTTCGATCGTCCTCATTGTGAGACCGTTTTGCTTCGGTCTTTCAATATCAATAATCACTCTGGATCTGTTAAAAAGCTGTGCAATCTCTTCTTTTGACAGCTTTTGATATTTAAGTTCACTTTTTCCGTACTTTCTTATATCCCGGTTGAAAAACCACTTTAAGTAATACAGTTTTTTACTGGGGTAATAGTGATAAAAGTAAAAATTCAGATTTTTTTCTTTAAGCTGATGCTCGATTCTTTTTAATACGCTGAACCTGTCTGTATGAACCGTGCCTATAAAAAGAACATCGATGTCCTGAATGGTTTTGGACTCAGCTGATTTTCTATACTCATCAATGAAAAATAATGGTCTGAAGTGCATATCTTTATAGCGGGCAGCGTCATTTTGATCAAATGTATAAACTGTGTCGAACATACTTTTGATTGCCTTGGAGTTTGGAGAATAACTCAGCGCATCCCACATATAAAGAATGAACTTTGCATTTTTGTGAATGCTTCTTAATCGTACTAAATGATCTTTTGATATGACTTCACCCTTAATTACAAATATAAAATCATAATCACGGTTTCTCGTTTTTTCTATTATATTGTTGTAATATGCATTATTTTTTGGTGCCAGCAGCTTTCTATTTACTCTGATCAGAGACTTAGTCAGAAAATCATTTTCAGGACGTTCGTCAAAATAATCCACTTCACAGCCAAACGACTCAAGCTTTTGACAAATTTCTCTTTCATAACCGAAAAAATTCGCTGATATCATTAATATCCTTTTACCTCTATACAGCGTCTTCATTTGTATAGGCCCTTTTCTTTCATTTCCTTCATGGCATGCTCATAGCGGTCTTCTTCTACTTCCTGACTGTTCACCCAATCTGTAAATTTTTTTATTCCCTCATTGAAAGTAAAAGAGGGTGTAAATGTAAGAGCTCCTGTCACTTGCGTTAAGTCAGCGAAATTGTGTCTGATATCCCCCAACCTGTAGTGACCACTTACATGCCATTTTACATTCGACTGATAGTGATAAAGTAACGCGCTTGCCACTTCGGTTACACTGACTGCTTTCCCAGTTCCAACGTTAAAGACTTTATGGTTCGCTTCATCAAGTTCAATCGCTTTGACCGTAGCATCTGTAACGTCATCAATGTAGACAAAATCTCTACTCTCCTCACCATCTTCAAAGATCATCAGATCGTTACCATTTTTAATTCTTGTTGAGAAAATGGATAGTATCCCTGTGTATGGATTTTTAAGTGATTGACCAGGACCATATACGTTTTGATATCTAAGCGCAACAGCCGGAATATTTAATGACTTCCCTGTCAGCATCACCAGATTTTCCTGGCCGAACTTTGTGAACCCGTAAACGGAAAGTGGGTTAATACGAGAATCTTCAGAAGTAGCCAGGACTTTTACTTCGCGTGAGCACTTAGGGCACTTCGCTGAAAAATCCCCTTTCGACAAATCTTCATCCGATCGGCTATCAGGGAATACTTCGCCATGGTCTTCACAAAAATACTTTCCTTCACCGTAAATAGCTCTTGATGATGCCACCACAATTTTTTTGATTTGCTGTTGATTTGCAGCAATCACATTCAGTAAATTCACTGTACCGTTAATATTGACATCAATATATTTTTCCACTTCATACATTGATTGGCCCGTTCCGGTTTCAGCAGCAAGATGTACAACAATATCAACATCTTTTAAAGCTATTTCAAGGTCCTCTTTATTTCTAACATCTCCAAATATGAATTCTACCCGGTTTTTTATCCGTTGGAATAATTCAGACTTTTGAGAGTCCTCACCATGAATCTGTGGTGAAAGATTATCTATTACTCTTACTTTGTATCCTTTCTCCAGTAACTTCATAGATAACGAACTTCCAATGAATCCCGCTCCACCTGTAATTAATATTCGCATGTTCTTACCTCCACTCCTTAATTCTCAATAAAGAACTTTAAAGGAAAAATAAAAAACAACCATTATGTTATTTTGTTCTTTAAAAAGAACGTTTTTCATATTGTAAACCCATTTCACTATAAAATCAATCATATTATAAAAGATTTTTGTGAATATTTTTCCTTTAAATTTATATGGTTAATTTATATCTATAAAACTTTCTTTATCAGCACGATCACTAATACCCAAAAGGGTGCTGTGATACATATACCTAGTACGCATCCCTTTGAAAATCCGGACTTCTCACTCATATTATTTATCCTCCCGACAGCTTTTAAATCTCACCTGATTTGTATTAGTGTAATTCATTTACAGAAAAAATTCTACACCGTTTGTTCTTTATGTAGAATATTTTAAGCATATATCTTCTTTTTTTCTTCGATATTCTTTATAATGAACAAAAGAACTAAAAAGAAATAGGAGTGATTTGATGAAAATACTGCTGATGGGTGTACAAAAAATCAAGTTTATGCCATATATCGACTTTTATCTCACCAACCTGAACACAGAGCAACATGAGGTTCATTTGTTATTTTGGAACCGTGATGGAAAAGAAGATTTGACAATTGATTCAAATATCGTCCTTCATGAATTTGAGCATATGCAGGAGGATGAAGTGTCGAAGGTTAAAAAAATCAAAGGCTTTATAAAGTATCGCAGACATGCAATGAAACTGATCAGAAAAGAACAATTTGATTTTGTCATTATCCTGAATACAGCAACAGGTTTTCTGGTGCAGGACCTTTTATGGACATCCTATCGAAAGAAATATATTTATGACTACAGAGACCCTACCCATGAAAACTTATTCTGGTACAAGTTACTGGTAGGAAGGATCGCAAAACATTCCTGCGTCACTTTCGTCAGCTCGGACGGCTTCAGAAAATTTCTACCTTCATACAATCATATTAATTCTTCACACAACCTTCTTACTGAAGCACTGAGAAAAAGAGACATAAGAAATCAACTGCCAAGAAAACATCATCCTGTAAGAATCCGTTACTGGGGAATGATCAGGGATGAGGAAATGAATAAAGTTTTGATTAAAAAGCTTGCTAACGACCCAAGGTTTGAACTTCATTACAATGGAAGAATGCAAAAGACAGGCAGAAATCTCGAAAGCTATTGTAAACAGCAGCAGATTCACAATGTATTTTTTCACGGTTCCTATCTTCCTCATGAACGTTACAAATTTATAAGAGAAACAGACATTCTGCATAACATTTATAAAGAAGATAAATTATTATCACAGGCAATGGGAAACAAATTTTATGACGGGATCATTCATTATATCCCTCAAATTTTCACAGCAGGGTCTTTCATGGGCAGAAAAGGTACTGAAAGCGGAACAGGGATAGAGTACGATCCTCAGGACCCTGATTTTGCAGACAATTTGTATAACTACTACGTTTCGATGAGGTGGAATCAATTTATCAAAAATTGTGATGATTGCCTTGATCAGATTTTGATTGAATATTACCAGGGGCAGCAGATTCTGCAGAACATATTTGACCCACGTTCTGAAATCATTAAACCCTCAAAAGCTACTTCATAGTATGATACAGGCTGAGACGTACTCGTCTCAGCCTGTTGTAAATATCAATTAATATATTGATCAAAAAACGCCAGCACTTCCTCATACACCATCATCTCATTCGCCTTCTTCGAAAACCCATGCCCCTCATCATCCAGCACCAGGTACTTCACATCACGCCCTTTTCCTTTCAGCGCTTCAACAATCTGATCGGATTCCGCTTTCACTACGCGCGGATCCTTTGCACCCTGGATAACGAACATTGGTTTTGTCATGGAATCGAGGTATTCGATCGGTGAGTCTTTAGTCAGTCTCTCTTTATCCTCTACCGGATCCCCCACCCACTGCTTCATGACAGGCTTCCAGTGTTCCGGAACCGATTCGATAAAGCTGAACAGGTTACATGGTCCGAAAATATCTACCACTGCTTTGAAGTAGTCTGCGTGACGGCCGTGGAGTAACAGTGCCATGTAGCCTCCGTAGCTTCCGCCCATGAGCAGGACTTTGTCGCGGTCAGCGAGTCCTTGTTCGAATAGATACTCAAGTCCTTCGATATTATCAAGGCGAGGTCCGTGGCCCCAGTCACCCTCTACCATTTTCGAGAACTTTAATCCATATCCTGTCGAGCCGCGGAAGTTTGGTGCGAAAATGCTGTAGCCGCGGTAGACCAGGAATTGAAACAGCGAACGGAATGTTGCACGTTCTGCTGCCTGTGGTCCTCCGTGGGGCCACAGAATCACATGACCATTGCTGTTTTCAGGTTTCGCTTTAAAGAACTGTGCTTCGATTTCGAGACCATCAAATGATTTGTAAGTGTGAAGCTCCGGCTCCGCCATTTCTTCTTCTTTTACACCCGGCACGTTGTATTTTGTCAGCTGCTTCCACTGCCCATCTTTTCTCATATAAATGTTTGCCGGTCTGACAGCGGTTCTGCCTGCGAGGTAAAGGTTGCCTGAATCAGCTACCTTCAGTCCTGCAATTTCAGTGGTTGGAATATCGATTTCATTTAATGACTCTTCTTTCAAATCAAATTGATAGAGCTTATCCTTTACTCCTTTTTCAACGCTGATATAGAGACTATTCGATGACTGATCATAGTGAACGCCATCGAAGTCTTCCATTTCAATCGCAGCCACTTTTTCAAATGATTCATCCTCTAGGTTAAAGCGGGCAAGATAGGAGAAATCTTCCCCGTAGTTCGTGGTAAAGTAAATCAACGTATCAGATACGAATTCCACACCTGAAACCGTATGCTGTTCTTCACGGTCCGGTGTCAGATAAACTTCCTGACCATCTTTTTTTACGAATGCCAGCACGTATGTATTTGCATAGTGCTTTACATAAACAACCGCCTGTTCATCAGGGCTTTTTGCTGTCAGGTACGTTGCTGCATCTTTACCTTCATGAATAATCTTTTCTTCTTGTTCCTTGATGTCATAGCAATATGACTTCAGGTAAGTCTGATCTTCTTTAGTAGAAGTATAGTACAGTCGCTCCCCGTCTTTACTCAGGTTCAGCCCCATATGACGTGCGCCTTCATGCGTGCGCAGCGGTTCAAGACTTCCACCCGTTGGCGGTACTGTATAGATCTGACCGTTCTCGTCCCCGTCCTGATCCATAATAGCAAGTATATATCGTCCCTGTTTGTCATACGCAAGCTCTGAACAGCTTTGATTATGGAAACTGAGCGGGTATGGAAATGCATTCGGCAGATCCATTGCCCAGAGATTATATTTCCCGTTTAAATTTGTACTGAAAACGAGCTGTGTTTCTTCTTTATTTACTGTAAATGTCTGAATGCCGAATGTCTGAAAGAAGTTTTCGACATCAGGCTGTCTGAAGTTAATCATCTGTTAAAATCCTCCCTGTTTGTTTCGTTCTCCGTAATATTCTATCTATTGATACTAAACTCCTTTTTTTAGTTGAAATTAGTAGGGATGATTTTATGCAGGCTGCGACTTTTGCAGCCAGATTAGAGAATAGAGCATTTAAAAGTGTGAGCAGCTACTTCAACAGTCTGAGTATGTCATTCAACCCGGGTGTGTCGCTACCTCAATCAGCGTGATACAGCACTCAACACGTCAGATACGTTACTCAAGCGAAGAATTTCATATCATCTCCGCGATGGACACCAGCCAAAACTTTTAAATTGAATCCTCATTCACTCTGCGCTATACTAAAATCCTAAACTAAATATCGTTCCATCTTCAGGGCAGGGTGAAATTCCCGACCGGCGGTAAATGTAAGAGTGAGCCCGCGAGCGAATAGGGAGCTATTTGCTGACTCCGTGAGAACCGGAGGCCGACAGTATAGTCTGGATGGGAGAAGATGGAGGCAAGAATAAGGGATAAGCGATAAGCTGACCCTTTATTTCGTGCTGAATTCTCCCTGCTGATTGCGCCGAATCTGCAGGGTTTATTTGTGTACGAAGCCGAAACTTCTGTGTGGAACGAGGACAGGAGCTACTCATGTTAAAAAACACACAACTTTTAGTTAAGCTATCTATGCTTAGCGCATTGGCATTTTTACTGATGATGCTCAATTTTCCACTTCCGTTTTTACCGGATTTTTTGAAAATTGACTTCAGCGATGTGCCAGCTTTACTTGCAGCAATCATGTTTTCACCAATGGCTGGTGTGATTGTTGAAGCACTAAAGAACATTCTGTACTACCTTTTTAAAGGCAGCGGTGTACCAATCGGCGAGCTTTCAAACTTTATTGCCGGATGCGCATTCATTCTGCCTGTAGCGTTCTTCTATCACAAACGCAAAACAAAAGGCGCACTTGCCAAAGGACTTGTTGCCGGAACTGTAATCATGGTTCTGCTGCTTGCAGTACTCAATTACTTTTTGATTCTGCCTGCATATGCGTGGTTCTTTGGAATGGATTACATGCTTGATCCAGCTGTTAAGTTAGGACTGACAACCGGCGCAATTATTCCATTTAACTTGATCAAATCAGCATGTGTCGCAGCACTATTTATTCCGTTATTCGTAAAACTGAAGCCGTGGATCCGTCAGCAGTCTATGCAAACCGGACCCGTTTAACAATTAAGCACCAGTCGGGCGTTTTCCTGACTGGTGCTTTTCCATGCTATAATAAAGAAAAATGCTGGAGGTTAACTCATGCAACAGAAACTGATGGACCGCTTGATTACATATGCAAAAATTGATACACAATCTGATCCGGATTCACCTTCTACACCTTCCACTGAAAAGCAGTGGGACCTGCTTCGCCATTTAGAAAAAGAGCTAAAGGAAATTGGCCTGGAAGAGGTTGAAACAGATGACCACGGTTATCTAATGGCTACCCTTCCTGCAAATACTGAAGGTGACATCCCAACAATCGGATTCCTTGCGCACGTGGATACTGCGACTGACTTCACAGGAACAAATGTAAATCCACAGGTAGTTGAATATAACGGTGGAGATATTCAATTAAATGAAAAAGTGACGATGTCTCCGGCTGAATTTCCGGAGCTGAGCAAATATAAAGGTCATACACTCATTACTACTGATGGCACTACGCTATTAGGCGCTGATAATAAAGCAGGTATTGCTGAGATCGTGACTGCAATGGAGCACCTGATCCAAAACCCTGACATTAAACACGGAAAAATTCGTATTGCTTTCACACCGGATGAAGAAATTGGCCGTGGTCCTCATAAGTTTGATGTTAAACGCTTTGATGCTGACTATGCTTACACAATTGATGGCGGCCCACTTGGAGAGCTTCAATACGAAAGCTTTAATGCAGCCGGTGCAAAGCTGACGATTCATGGAACGAATGTTCACCCTGGAACAGCTAAAAATAAAATGGTGAACTCACTTAAGATTGCAATGGAACTGAATCAGATGCTTCCTTTAGACGAGGCACCTGAATTCACTGCCGGCTACGAAGGTTTCTTCCATTTAATGCAGATAAATGGAGATGTTGAAAAAACTGAGCTTCAATATATCATCCGCGATCATGACCGCAATAAGTTTGAGAAGCGCAAATCTATATTGCAGCGCGTAGCAGATGAAGTAAATGCTAAGCACGGTGACGGGACTGTGGAACTGTCTATTGAAGATCAGTATTACAATATGCGTGAAAAGATTGAACCTGTGCACCACATTGTGGATATCGCTGAAGAGGCAATGAATGCACTCGGTATTGATGCGATCATTGAGCCAATCCGTGGTGGCACGGATGGTTCACAGCTTTCATATATGGGACTGCCAACACCGAACGTTTTCACCGGCGGGGAGAACTTCCACGGGAAATTTGAGTATATCTCTGTGGATAACATGGAAAAAGCGTCTCAGGTGATTGTTGAAATCGCCAAACGTTTTCCACATGTGGATAAGTGATTATTGAAAGGGGTACATTGTGGACTTAAGAAAACTTGATTTAATTTTAAGTGTCGTTTTACTGATTAATTCTATCCGGATTTTTTATCTGATTGTGACTAAAGAAGATCCGGTTCCATTTGATTATATGGTGTTATTTTTCTCTACTGTCGGAGCTGTTATTTTATTTATGAACAGCCGCCGCAGGAAGATGAAAGAAGAGGGTCGTTTAGAGGAATAAATTTTGATGGCGGGACATTTAGAATGTCTCGCTTTTTTAATCGCTACACTACACTTCAGGTAGACGCTTTCCGGACGGTTGTTGCTGAGCCTCCTCAGTCTTCGCCTTGCGAGGTCTCAGCTTCCAACTAATCGTCCCGGAGTCGCAGCCTTACGCTTCGTTCCACTGAATTGGTAATTCATCAAATCATTTTGTTTTTCAAACATGACTAAACACTCTTTTGTTCATAACTACAATTTTTATTTTTAGTATTTTTATAAAATATGTAATTTTATTAATAAAATAAAAAGGAATCTATAACCAATAGATTCCTTTTTAATCATTTATTTATTCATTTTATCCAAGAAACTTCCTAATAAATCATCTAAATCTTCTTCTTTTTCTTCCTGAACCTCTTCACGCTCTATTTCGATGGAGTCAATTTGATCAAGGTCATCAAATTCAGGCGTTGGCTGAACAGGCTGCGCTGACTGTGGCTCTCTAACAGGCTGTTGATCTTCTTCCTGCAGGTAAAGCGCCTCATCTACTGATAAAGAGGTACTGTTCATGGATGCCAGGATTGCTGTCGCTCTCACAGGATCATTTAACAGTTGATAGACGATGTTACCAAGCAATGCTTCAGAGTGTGCATGTCTGAGCCATGCCCGCTGTTCTTTGGATAACTGCTTAGGGATTGGTACGGTAATCGTCTCCCTTTCTTTCTGAGAGTTCTTACCGAGACCTTCAAGTGCAAATTCCGCAATTTTACTTGAGAAGTTTCTTTTTTCAGCTTCTTTCAGCCTTTGCAATTCCCTCAGCAAATGGTCCGGTGTATCAGAAGGCAGGCGAAATGTAATCGCCTGGCCCTTCTTAATCGTACCACTCATTTAGTACACCTTATTTTGAAGCTGCTTTCGCTTCAGTTTTCTTAGGAGCAGCTTCCTTATTATTTCTGCGCACAAAGTCATTGATCAGCTTATGATAAGCGTTAGCCATCATCCAGATGCTTTCTTTTTCATCTTCAAAGAAATCAATGTTGTAGCCATCCAGATTGTTATTGAGCGTCTTTAAGTACTCTTTTAACACCATCGAACCACCACCGACAAAATAGCAGATTTCTGTCTGTGAATTCTTAGCCCATACGTTACGAAGGTGACGGTATTCTTTCTTCGCCAGGTCAAGAAGGATGCGGTCAGTAATATCATGCACACTTGTACGTGACCCCTTAACCATGATGTGGTTGCGGTCATTTTTCTTTGTGATGATGTCTACTACATCACGGCGCGTATCCAGCTCTACACCATGGCGTGAGCGGATCTCTTCACGAATTGCTTCAAGTGATTCAGATACACCCAGGTTAAAGCCCTGTGCCTTATCATCGTCAACGTTTCTGTTGCGGATAACTGCGATATCTGTTGATAATCCGCCGATATCCTGAATTAGAATCTGCTTATCAATCAGGTCACGGTTAATGATCTTACCTTCGTTGTCCATCACAAGGTTAATAAATGCGGCAAATCCCTCAGGGTATACTTTTACTTCTTCAAATTTAAT
This sequence comes from Jeotgalibacillus sp. 10bf12, assembly GCF_055597105.1. Lineage (NCBI taxonomy): Bacteria > Bacillati > Bacillota > Bacilli > Caryophanales > Caryophanaceae > Jeotgalibacillus > Jeotgalibacillus sp. 10bf12. The sequence goes on from NZ_CP200276.1 coordinate 511,358, forward strand.
ATTTACTTTCTTACCCTGGAACTTAGGTGTTACCAGGAATTCCACCTGATGTACCGATCCCAGAAGCTGAGAACGGAAACCTACGTCCTTGCCCTCTTTTACTTCTCTAAGAGGAAGTCCTGTTCCGAGTGTATAAGTTGCATCAATCACGTTATTTTTCGCTTCAAAGCCACTCTCAGCACGTGCTGCATCAAGTGCAATACTTGCAAATAGCAGTACAAGCGACTGATCTTCCTCTGATTTGCTGCTGCCAGGGTCCAATTCTGTCGCATTGTCACTCTTTGTTGCAAGATTACCAACACGGTAAATTGCGTTGTTATCCTGTAGGGCAGGGGAGTGCACACGGATATGTAAGCCATCCAGTGGATCTTTTTCGTGAAGATCTTCAATTCCGATTACCGGGCGATCCTCGCGATCTCTTGCAATAACGTTAGGGATATTTAGTTCATAGTCTGATTGGCCAAATAGAGCTTTTACTGAATCATTTCCAACATCAACTGCTGCAATTCTTGTTTTAGTCATAATAAACCTCCTGAAATAAATCTACGGATTAAATCCGCTCCTATTAACTTTATATAAGAGTCACTGAAACGTCAATCAATCTTAAGTACTGAAAAATCTGAAACGTTGTATACAAATAAGTATACATGTTTACCATTACGTACACATGCTGTTAAATCAGCATGTGTACAATATTGTTTACATGTTTACATAATTGTATACATAATGTTTACAATTTGTTTACAAGTATACGTTTTTGTATACAATCTATCTTTTCTCTATTTTAAGGAAAAATATGAAACTAAATGTAAGTACATCCGTATTAAAATGATAGGGAGGCGTTAGAAAATGAATCCATTTTTAACAGTTTGGTTCAAACCAAAAAGCACAACAGAATATATAATGGAAAATAAAACGATTAGATACTCCATTATCCTATTTATCCTGTCTACATATTCAAATGTTTTAGGAGGATTACAGGAGTCAGGCTTTGTCGTAGGCTGGTCGCCATGGTTAGTCACAATATTAATCATAATAGCCGGTCCTATCCTTGGGGTGATGGGGTTTTATGTAGGGAGCTGGCTTTATACGATTGTCGGTAAATGGATGAACGGGAGTGGGACGTTACACAACATGAGAAAAGCAATTGGTGTGACAGCCATACCTAACCTTGTCCTGATCCCTCTTTTATTAATATATATCCTCATCTACGGAGAGCTTTTTTTTCAGAGACCTGCGTGGAATGAGTTTACTTCACTGCCAACAGGGCCCTCAATGATATTAAACTTGATCACACTTGCAATCGGTATGTGGAATGTAGTAGTTGTTAGTAAAGTGATAGGAGTTGTACATGGCTTTTCTAGCTGGAGAGGGCTCGGGGTTTCACTTGTTATCGCTGTATCGCTGGGAATTCTCGCGATCCCGTTTATCTTTATCATTACTGGATTGATGCTAGCTTAAATTCATAAGAAAAAGCGCTTCTATATAACTAATTTCAGAAGCGCTTTTTGCTATTCAAACGTACCTTTAATAACAGCTTGTTGATGATCCACCATTAACTGTCCCATCGCTAACACACTGTCAATCAGGTAATCGTTTTGTTGTAAAAGAACAATATCAGCATCTTTTCCAACTGCAATGTCACCTTTTTGTGAGAGCTTTAGAATCTTAGCAGGGTTTCTGGTAATGACCTGAATCGCTGTACTAAGGGCGATTCCTTCATCAGTTACAGCGTCACGAACTGCTTCGAACAATGAGGTAACCTTGCCTAACTGCAGCCCGATTAACTCACCATCCTTATCAAAATCAGGAAGGCTTGCCTGACCATCAGATGTAAATGTAATCAATGCTGGATCTACGCCTGCTTCAAGCATTTTTTTCAATGCCAATGAGGACTTCACTTCCCCTTCCTCAAGAAACTTAGGAATTGTACTAGTTGTAAAGTCCACATATCCACCTTTTTTCGCATATTCGATCCCCGCTTCAAATAAATGAGGGTTCCGGTTAATATGAGTTGGATAGAACTGCTTAATCGGTATATCAGTTGTTTCAACCACCTGCTCTATCAACGATAAATGGTCATAGCTATCCCCTACATGAATATTAACGATGCCTGCCTTACCGGATAACATACCACCAACCCTTGCAGCAGATGCGATTTTAGCGAGCTCCTGAACAGTTGGTTGTGAAGATCGGTGGTCTGAGATGGCAATCTCTCCTGCGCCAATGACGCTATCGATCAGAATAAGATCATCTTCTATCTGTCCGGTCAGCGTTTTGACAGGAACCTGATATGAGCCTGTGTGCACATAACAGGTAAGTCCTTCTTCCTCAAGCGCTCTGGCTTTGGCAATGAGCGATGGCATTGTACGCGTTGTTCCGTCAGTACCGATGACCCCTACGAGTGTAGTGACACCACCGAGTGTGGCGTCTGTCAATTGCAGTTCAGGCGTACGCGTTTTATAGCTGCCTTCTCCTCCCCCGCCCATAATATGAACATGGGCGTCAATAAATCCGGGGACAGCGATCTTTCCATCCGCCTCGATTAGTGTAAGGCCTGGAGTGTGAGGAGGTAAGTCAATATGATCTTCAATCGCTGCTATGCGTTTATCAGCAATTAAGATATCTTTTACTCCAAGATGGTCAGGGCTATATACATCTGCCTGTTTAATCAGTGTTATCATGAAATCCCTCCTACTTTTTCGCAGGATATACCTTAAGCTTCTTCCCTTTAATCGTTGTTTCTTTTAAAGCACTGATGACCTTATAGCCTTTGCCATTATGAATTTCAATAAATGAGCAGGTCGGTTCGATCGTGATAATACCAATATCATCTGCCGTTACACCATCAATTGAAGTAATGGTACCGACAAAATCTCCGGCTCTCAGTTTTTTCTTCTTGCCGCCATTTATATAGATCTTTAAGATGTCTTCACTTACTTTTTCAATGGCCGCTGTTTTTCGTTCCTGCTGTTCTTCCATCTTAGACCAGAATGCACCAATATCAGCAGGTGGCACTGAATGAAGTTCAGTTAAGTCAGCGTTAGTGTAATCAATTATAGCTGCAAGGCGGTCATCTTCCCGACCTTCTTCAACAAATGAAACTACTTTACCGCTCTGACCTGCTCTTCCTGTTCTGCCGCTTCTGTGGGTGTATGCAGGAAGCTCAAGGGGCAGATCGTAGTTCAGAACTAACGATACATTAGCTACGTCGATGCCACGGGCAGCAATATCTGTTGCAATAAGATATCTGAAGTCTCCACGCTTGAATTCATTCATCACGTCAAAGCGCTCTTCCTGGACCATACCGCCATGAATTTTGTCGCAGGAATATCCCGCACGGTCAAGGCGCTCTGTTAATTCATCTGTGCGGTCCTGTGTTCGGCAGAAGATCATACATGTATCAGGGTTTTCACTCATTGTTATCTGCTTTAACAGCTCAAATTTCTTTTTTTCTTCTGTTTTCATGTAATAATGCTGAATCAGATCTTCCACTTTATGCTGAGAGGCGATTTCGAAGCGCTCAGGCGTTTTTAACCATTTAGCAGCCAATGACTCTACTTCCTCAGAGAAAGTCGCTGAGAAGAGCGCTGTGAGCCTCTCTTTTGGCATGAAAGCCATAATCGCTTCAACCTGTTCGATAAATCCTCTGTTAAACAGTTCATCTGCTTCATCAATGATGACATATTTTAACTTTGAAGGATCAAAGGTACCTTTTTCGAGGTGGTCCAGTAGTCTGCCCGGTGTTCCTGATATAATATGCGTTTTTTGTTTCAGTTCAAGTTTTTGTTTTGCAAAAGGCTGTCTTCCGTAAAGTGCTGCTGCTTTCAGGCGTTTGAAACGGCCGATCGCCAGTGCATCAAGACGGACCTGGTCTGCCAGTTCGCGTGTTGGCGTGATGATCAGTGCCTGAGGTTTATTTTCCTCCCAGACGACTTCATCACTGATTGGAATCACATAAGCGGCTGTTTTACCGCTCCCTGTCTGTGCTTTTGCCATCAGGTCGTGTCCAGCTTTTATGGCAGGAATGACCTGCTCCTGTACTTCTGTTGGTGCTGTATATGAAAGCTTCTCAAGTGCTTCTGTAATGGAAGGGCTGAGATTAAATTGTTGCCAGGTGTTTGTCATGTGTTGCTCCTTTATTGAGTGATGCTGTTTAGTATACCACGGAAGACACATAAAAAAGAGGCTCGGACATATTAAATGTCTGAGCCTCTTAAAACGTTTCGCTACGCTTCAGGCGGATGCTTTCCGGACGGTGGTTGCTGAGCCTCCTCGCCTTTGGCTGCGGGGTCTCAGCTTCCCACTAATCGTCCCGGAGTCACCGCCTTCAGCGAAGCTGCACTTAGTGTTTTCATAAAAGAAACCGTGCTATTTAAGGTCTTTAATCATACCTCAAATTCTGTTCAAATATCTAATACTTCAAACTTCACGACTCCAGTGACGGTGTTCTTTGATTGCTTCAATAAATGAATGTGTAAAGCTGTCTGCATCATTGCCATGTACGACACCAGGGCTGTCCGCAATCTCATTTGCTTCAAGCCACTTCGTTCCTTCATGCGTTGCACCGATTGGCTTAAAGTGCATAAACGCTTCATTCAGGAAGTAGGAGGTCGTCTGAACGAATTTTTTGCTGAGATCCTTACCACCTACTGCGTATAGTGCATCATAGAGCACAGAATCTGCAGTCAGGAAGGTCTGATCCACTTTCAGTTCAGAGCCGTCTGCACCTTTCAGTACACTCATGGTTTCACTCACCACTTCAATCTCTACACCTTCACTTTCAAGCTTTTCGACGATTGAAGGTACATTACCTTCAAACCCGTCACCTGCAATCAGCAGCACTTTACGCGTTTTTGCAGATTTAACTGTGTTTTCCTGACTTAGTGCAGGTGAAGACTTCGTTACACCTGAATCATTGCCCTGAGGTGCTTCAAGACCGATGTTTTTAGCTACTTCAGTTGCAAGCTCCATGCTGACATTTGCAAACATATCAACGACCTGCCGTCTTACTGACTCACTTTTAACTTTACCAAGCTCAAAGCTGAAGGCATTTGTCATATGCTCTTTTTCAGGCGCACTCATACTGTTATAGAAAAGGGTTGCCTGGGAGAAGTGATCCTTAAAGCTGTCACTTCTTGCGCGGACCTTACGCCCTTCCATCTTCTCCTGATAATGCTCAAATCCGCCTTCTTCCGGCGTTGCTGGCTCAGGCGTATTGTTCTCAAGAGAGTTCTTATGATAGGCTACTTTACCTTTATTAATGGTTTGTCTGCCATAGCCGTCACGCTGGTTGTTAAAGAACGGGCATACAGGACGGTTGATCGGAAGCTCATGGAAGTTAGGACCGCCAAGGCGGATCAGCTGCGTATCTGTATAGGAGAACAGTCGTCCCTGAAGCAGCGGATCGTTTGTGAAATCAATTCCCGGCACAAGATGCCCAGGATGGAATGCAACCTGTTCTGTTTCTGCAAAGAAGTTATCCGGATTACGATTCAGTGTCATTTTACCAACGATTCGTACCGGTACATCTTCTTCCGGCCAAAGCTTTGTCGGATCCAGTACATCAAAATCAAATTTGAATTCGTCTTCTTCAGAAACCAGCTGAACGCCAAGCTCGTATTCAGGATAGTCACCGTTTTCAATTGATTCAAACAGATCTGCTTTATGGAAGTCAGGATTTTTTCCGTTCAGCTTCTGCGCTTCATCCCATACAACCGAATGCGTACCAAGTACAGGCTTCCAGTGGAATTTCACAAAATGCGCTTTTCCTTCCGCGTTAATAAAGCGGAATGTATGAACGCCGAAGCCTTCCATCATCCTGTAGCTTCGCGGGATTGCACGGTCAGACATCGTCCACATGACCATATGGGCAGATTCCTGATTATTCGCTACAAAATCCCAGAACGTATCATGGGCTGAAGCTGCCTGCGGAATTTCATTATGCGGCTCAGGCTTTACTGCATGGACAAGATCCGGGAATTTAATTGCATCCTGAATAAAGAAAACAGGAATGTTATTTCCAACAAGATCGTAGTTCCCTTCTTCTGTATAAAATTTCGTTGAAAAACCACGCGCATCACGTGCAAGGTCGGCTGACCCTTTAGATCCTGCTACTGTTGAGAAACGTACGAATACAGGTGTTTTCCGTGAAGTATCTGTTAAAAAACCTGCCTTTGTCACATCTTCAAGTGAGTCATATAATTCAAATTCACCGTGGGCACCTGACCCCCGCGCGTGAACAATTCGTTCAGGAATACGCTCATGGTCAAAGTGGGTCATTTTTTCTCTGAAGTGAAAGTCTTCGAGGAGGGTCGGCCCTCTGACACCTGCTTTCAGTGAAAATTCGTCTTCTGATATTTTAAGCCCCTGATTGGTTGTCATCTTTTTACCGGAGTCATCTGTTTTGAACTGTTCAAGCTGCTGCTGCTTTTTGTTCGGATTTTCATTACTCAATGTAGTTCCTCCTTATGTAAATTTGTGATGAATCTGCCTTTATCTGTTTCCCTGTTAATTGTTTCGACAAACAAATTATGATGAGAATTTCAGAAAATAAAAAGCACCCCACTTTAAAAGTGATGAACTGCGCCCTGTCAAGTAGACAGTAAAAAAGAAAAAGGTTAGCACTACGCTGCGGCCTGGTACCGATACTCCATTGGTGCCAGGTTGTTTAATTTCTCTTGATAACGTCCCTCGTTGTAAAACCGCATATATTGATCAATGTCGTTGACCAATTCTTCATAACTCTTGTACTGTTTCAATTCATACCTTTCACATTTGAAGTGCCCGAAGAAGCTCTCTATCGGCGCGTTGTCGATGCACTTCCCAACGCGAGACATACTGCGCGTGATCCCTGCTTCTGTCGTGATGTAGCGGTATTCCTTCGAGGTATACTGTGACCCACGGTCGCTATGGAGTAGGGGAGTCGCGTCTGGGTTCGCTTCGATGGCTGCCTTCAGGGTGTCCATTACCAAGGCGTTGTTGTTGAAGTGACCGATCTGATAGGCTACGACGGACCCGTCGTACAGGTACATGATCACACTCAAATAAGCCTTATTCCCAAGACCATAATGGAGGTGCGTGATGTCCGTCACCCATTTCTGGTTGGGCTGACTCGCTGTGAACGCGCGATTCAAGATGTTATCTTCGATATTGACATAGCTGGTCTTCGTACAGTAGCCGTTTGACTGGCGAATGAAAGACTTCAGTCTGAGCTTGATCATCAGGCGACGGATCCGTTTGCGATTGTACTGCTTTTTGAACTGGCGGTTGATGAACATTGTGATCCGCCGGTAGCCCAGAATCCCCTGATGCTTGTTGAATATCTTTTTGATTTCTCCGAGTAGCCATTCATTTTCTTCCTCTTGGTCAGTCGGCGTATGGTTCAGCCATTTGTAGTAACCGGATCGCGAGACACCGACCAGTTGGCAGAGTAGTTGGATCGGCGCCTTCGTTTCCTCATGGTACTCATGGATCGCCTGGAACCGATGTAGATGACTGCCTATTCGCGCATTCTGTCCCTCCTTTCGATCTCCTTCAGCTTTTTTAAGAGGCCGTTTTCCGTTTCAAGATATTGATTACGATGGTCCAGTTCTTTGATGCGGAGCTTCAGTTTCTCTACTTCTGTCAGGTCCGGCTTAGACTCCAGGGATTTCCCGCGGCGATCGTGAAGTGCCGTCTCTCCGTCAGCCTGATATTTCCGTACCCATCCATAGACCTGTTGATACGAGACCTGATATTTCTCTGCAGCCCTGTGATAGTCAAGGTCGTGGGCGATTGCGAATTGGACGATCTCTATCCGTTCCTGTAGTGTTGTCTTACGTCCTGTACTCATCTTTTATTCCCCTCACTAGTGGATTTCAAGTCTCTCCCACTAGTGTAACGCTTTATCCACCTTCGTAAGACAGAGGAGGTTGAGATGTTGAAACGAGCACAGGTCTCACTGAGGCTCCCTTGACCCGCCAGATAATAGTCCACTGCCTGTCGTTTCAATTCTTGGGAGTACGCTTTCCAGGTCTTCGATTCCTTCAATCCGTCGATGCCATCTGATTGATATTTACGAATCCAATCTCTGAAGGTCTTTTCAGTGATCTGATAATCTCTTGAGACCACACCCACCGACTTCTTCTCCTCTAAGATAGATAACACTGCTTTTAATTTTTCATCTAATGTATGACCAGTCGTCCTTTTAGACACAAAAATGCCCCCTTCAAAGTAGTAGAGAATTTTTATTATTTCTCTGTCTACTTCGAAGGGAGCATATCATGAGGTGCCTGCTGTTTAAGGTAATACTGTCGAGCCCATCAGGTAGCGATCGCATTCGCGTGCTGCTTCACGGCCTTCATTGATTGCCCAGACAATCAGACTCTGCCCGCGTCTCATGTCACCTGCTGAGAATACGCCTTCTACGTTTGTACGGTAGTCGCCGTATTCAGCTTTCACAGTAGAACGTTCAGTTGTTTCAAGCTCAAGCTGATGAATGAGTCCCTGTTCCGGTCCGCTGAAGCCGATTGCAAGCAGGACAAGGTCTGCTTTCCAGACTTTTTCTGTTCCTGGAATCGATTCACGGATACGGTTGCCGTTTTCATCGATACGAAGCTTAACGTTGATTGTGTGTACTTCTTTTACGTTGCCATTTTCATCACCGACAAATTTAGTCGTCTGTACAGCGAAGGCACGTGGATCAGAACCGAATTTTGCAGCTCCTTCTTTTTGGCCGTATTCAATACGGTGAACAATTGGATACTGCGGCCACGGGTTACCCCTGGCATCACGGATCGATCCTTTTTTATCATAGATATCAAACTGAGTCAGGCTGCTGCACTCGTGACGGATCGCAGTTGCCAGACAGTCAGTTCCAGTATCTCCCCCACCGATAACGATGACATCTTTTCCTTTAGCAGAAATGTAATTACCATCTTCAAGGTTCGTATCAAGAAGGCTCTTTGTGTTGGCATGAAGGAAGTCCATTGCATAATGAATGCCCTTCAGGTCACGGCCTTCAACAGGAATATTCCGGTGCACCTGAGCACCACCGCAGAGAATAATTGAATCAAATTCATCACGCAGCTTCTGTACCGGCACATTTCCGCCGATCTCAGCGTTTGTTTCAAATTGAATACCTTCTTCTTTCAGGATATTCACACGTCTTTCAACAACTGCATACGGCAGTTTCATCTCAGGTATACCATATGTCAGCAGTCCGCCTACGCGGTCACTCTTTTCAAATACAGTGACCCAGTGGCCTGCTTTATTCAGCTGTGCTGCTGCAGCAAGACCTGCTGGCCCTGAGCCGACAACAGCAACCTTTTTACCTGTACGCTGTTCAGGCGGTTCCGGTACAACCCATCCTTCATCAAAGCCGCGCTCGATAATAGAACGCTCGACTGAACGGATGGCAACAGGGTCTTCATTAATTCCAAGTACACATGCCCCTTCACAAGGTGCAGGACACGCAATACCTGTGAACTCAGGGAAGTTGTTTTTCTCATGCTCACGCTCAAGTGCTTCCTTCCACTTCCCCTGATAGACAAGGTCATTCCATTCAGGGATTAAGTGGTTAACAGGGCACCCTGTTGTCTGTCCGTTGATTTCTGTTCCTGTGTGGCAGGTAGGCACGCCGCAGTCCATGCAGCGCGCTCCTTCCAGCTTCACTTCTTCTTCAGGCATCCGCGCAGTGTAGTCTTTCCAATCCTTAATTCGTTCTTTAGGATCACGCTCACGCTGCGAATGACGCTCATATTCCATGAATCCAGTAGCTTTCCCCATCAAATCCCTCCTTAAAGATTAGTGCGCAACGGCTTCACGCTTGCTTTCTTCAAATGCAGTCATCTCTGCTTCTTCCTTCGTTGAGCCACTTTCAATCAGTTCTGAAATACGTGTATTAATCTTCAGATACGCTTTTGGCACTACGCGGATAAACTGCTCTGAGTACTTCTCCCAATACGTTAGAATCCGTTTGCCGTGACCGCTTTCTGTATATTCAACATGCTTTTCAATCATGTTATAAACGTCCTGCTTCTCCTGTGAATCCACTAACGATTCAACAAGGACAAGCTCTTCATTACAACGCTCTCTGAATGAGCCGCTCTCATCGAAAATGTATGCGACCCCTCCGGACATACCAGCTGCAAAGTTACGACCGGTTTCACCAAGCACAACGACACGTCCACCTGTCATATATTCACACGCATGGTCTCCAACACCTTCAACAACAACTTCCGCTCCACTGTTACGGACACAGAAACGCTCTCCTGCCACCCCGTGGATGTAGGCTTCACCATCAGAAGCACCATAGAATGCTACGTTCCCGATGATGATATTCTTCTCAGGCGGGAATGTCACAATTGGATCCGGATGGACGATGATCTTACCGCCGGATAATCCTTTTCCTACAAAGTCATTGGCATCACCAATCAAACGAAGGGTCATACCCTTAGGAATAAAAGCACCAAAGCTCTGTCCTGCTGATCCTTTAAACGTAAAGTTAATTGTATCCTCAGGAAGTCCTTCTGCACCGTAGCGGCGTGAAATTTCACTGCCGAGCATTGATCCTGTTACTCGGTTAATATTCCGGATTGCAGTCGTGAAGAAGACTTTTTCCCCTTCTTCAATGGCTTTTTTCGCCTGCGGAATCAGCTCCTGGTAATCAAGCGTTTTTTCAAGCCCATGATCCTGATTATGCATATGATAACGGCCTACTTTTGCCGGAAGATCCGGTGAGTAAAGTAGTGGAGAAAGGTCGATGTCTCCAGCTTTCCAGTGCTCAATGTTCGGGTTGCGTTCAAGGAAATCTGTGCGTCCGATCATTTCGTTGACTGTTCTAAAGCCAAGCTCAGCCATGATTTCACGTGTTTCCATTGCAATAAATCGCATAAAGTTCTCAACATGGTCAGCATCCCCAGTGAACTTTTTACGCAGCTCCGGGTTCTGTGTTGCCACACCAACCGGACAAGTATCCAGATGACATACGCGCATCATGATACAACCAAGTACAACAAGTGGTGCTGTTGAGAAGCCATATTCTTCTGCTCCAAGCAGAGAAGCCATGACAACGTCACGTCCTGTCATCATTTTTCCATCTGTTTCAATCACAATTCTGTCACGCAGACCATTCAAGAGTAATGTCTGGTGCGTTTCAGCAAGACCGATTTCCCAAGGGAGTCCTGTATGCTTCAGACTCGTTCTTGGTGCAGCACCTGTCCCGCCGTCATAACCGCTGATCAGAACAAGGTCAGCACGCCCTTTTGCAACGCCGGCAGCGATTGTGCCGACTCCTACAGCTGATACAAGCTTCACGCTGATACGCGCACTCGGGTTCGCATTTTTCAGGTTATGAATCAGTTCTGCAAGGTCTTCAATTGAATAAATATCATGGTGCGGCGGAGGTGAGATCAGTTCAACACCTGTTGTTGAGCCACGCACTTCTGCAATCCATGGATATACCTTCTTACCCGGCAGGTGTCCACCTTCACCAGGTTTCGCGCCCTGCGCAACCTTAATTTGAATCTCATCTGCATTCACAAGATAATGACTCGTTACACCAAAACGGCCTGATGCAACCTGCTTGATCGCACTTCGGCGTGAGTCTCCATTTGGTGATGGCTTGAAGCGTTCAGGAGATTCCCCACCTTCACCGGAGTTACTGCGGCCGCCGATCCGGTTCATCGCAATCGCAAGTGCTTCGTGCGCTTCCTGCGAAATAGAGCCGTAAGACATCGCACCTGTTTTAAATCTGCGGCAGATCGCTTCTAGAGATTCAACTTCTTCAATCGGGATGGATTGTCCTTTTTTAAATCTCATTAAGCCTCTCAGCGATTGAAGATTTGCACCTTCTCCTGCCAGCAGCTGTGAGTATTTTTTAAATGCAGCATAATCATTCGTACGGCATGCATGCTGCAGTGTATGGATCGTACTAGGGTTATACGTGTGATGCTCTCCATCTGCACGGTACTGGTAATCATCACCTGAATCCAGGCTTGGCGTACCGGCGCGCTTATCTTTATATGCGCGGTCATGACGAAGAAGCACTTCTTTTTCGATCATATTCATTTTGATACCACCGATTCTTGACGGCGTTCTCGTAAAGTATTTATCTACTACTTCAGAGTGAATACCAAAGGCTTCAAAAATCTGTGCCCCTCTGTAACTCTGAATTGTTGAAATTCCGATTTTAGACAGCACTTTAATGACACCGTCTGTTGCTGCACTGATATAGCTTTCAACAGCTTCATCGTGCGTCTTACCTTCAATTTCGCCCGTTTTAATCAGATCGCGAACCGTTTCAAATGCAAGATACGGATTAATACCTTCAGCACCATAGCCGAGCAGCGTTGCGAAATGATGAACTTCTCTCGGTTCACCGGACTCAATTAAAATACTAACTTTTGTACGCGTACCCTGACGGATCAGGTGATGATGCAGACCCGCTACTGCCAGTAATGCAGGGATCGCAGCCTGACCTGCTGTTACACCGCGGTCAGAAAGGATAAATAATACTTTGCCATCTGCTACAGCCTGGTCAGCTTTCTCAAAAATAGCTTCCATCGCAGGCTCCAGACTGCCTTCCTTTGCATCAAACAGCGTTGAAAACGTTACTGCACCAAACCCATCAAGGTTTTGCTGGCGCAAAGATTCAAGCTCTTTATTATTTAAGATTGGTGTCTTAAGACGGATATGTTTACAGCTTTCAGGTCCCGGCGCAACAAGGTTCCCTTCAGGTCCAATTGTCGTTTCCACCATTGTAATCAGTTTTTCACGAATGGCATCAATAGCAGGGTTCGTCACCTGTGCAAACAGCTGTTTGAAATAGTTATATAAAAGCTGAGGCTTTTTTGACAGCACAGCAATTGGTGAATCATAGCCCATTGACCCGACAGGATCTTTACCCTCTGAGACAAGCGGCTTAATAATTTTATTTAATTCTTCACGTGTGTAGCCGAATGCAACCTGCTGCTCTGCAAGGTCTTCTCCTGTAATTTCAGGTGCAAGCTCTTTAGGCTCTTCCAACTCTTCAAGATCCTTCAGATTTGTCAGCCACTCTTTATAAGGCTGCTCAGAAGCAATTTGAAGCTTCACTTCCTCATCCGGAATAATTGTGCCTTTTTCAAGGTCAACCAGCAGCATCTTTCCTGGTGTCAGACGTTCTTTATACTCAATATCATCAGCAAAAATATCAAGGGCACCTACTTCAGAGCCAAGTACGATCATACCGCTCTTTGTCACGTAATAACGCGCAGGACGCAGTCCGTTACGGTCAAGGAATGCACAGATCTGGTTACCGTCTGTTGTTACAAGCGCAGCAGGTCCATCCCACGGTTCCATTAATGTACTGTGGTACTGGTAGAAATCGCGCTTTTCATCGCGGATTGTATGATCATTTGACCATGGTTCAGGCACCATCATCATCGCTGTATGTGCAAGCGAACGACCTGACAGGTGCAGGAATTCAAATGCGTTATCAAACATTGAAGAGTCACTTCCGTCGTCATCAATGACCGGCAGGATTTTTTGCAGTTCATCTTCGTTAAAGTGTTCAGACGCACACATTTTTTCACGTGCTCTCATCCAGTTCACATTTCCCCTGAGCGTATTAAATTCTCCATTATGAATCGTATAACGGTTCGGGTGGGAACGTTTCCAGCTTGGGAAGGTGTTCGTACTGAAACGTGAGTGGACTAGCGCTAGCGCGGATTTGAAGTCTGGGTGATTCAAGTCAATGTAGAAAGAATCCAGCTGTTCCGGGATCAGCATCCCTTTGTACACGATGGTTCTTGTTGAAAGACTGCTCACATACACATCTTCAAAGCCTTCAATGACAGGCAGTTCACGTTCAATTCTGCGGCGGATCACAAACAGCTTACGTTCAAAATCCATTTGATCCTTCAGATCGTCAGAAGCTTCAACAAAGACCTGGCGAATCGCAGGCTTTGATTTTGTTGCAACCTTACCAACGAATGAATCATTAATCGGTACCGGTCTCCAGCCAAGGAAGCCTTGTCCTTCTTCCTGAATGATCTGTTCAATTAACTCTTTACTTTTCATTCTCGTGTTATGTTCCTGAGGCAGGAAAACCATTCCTACGCCGTACTTACCTGAGTCAGGAAGAAATATATTCTCTTTTTCACATTGTTTTTGAAAGAAGCGGTGTGGGATCTGTGTCAGGATTCCGGCTCCGTCACCGGTACTTGTATCGGCTGACTGACCTCCACGGTGTTCGAGGTTACATAGAATGTTAATCGCATTCTGAACGATATTATGCGTCTTTTCCCCATTAATATTGGCGATCATACCAATACCGCATGCTTCGTGTTCGAGTTCCGGGCTATATAAACCCTGCGGATCCGGATAACCAGTCTTTTTCATCTAAACGTCCCCTCTCTTTTTTAAAAGTGTGAAAGTCGTTCTTCATTTGTGGTGAAGAGAGGCATTTGCCCATAGTACTTTCATTTTCGAACTAGTATATCATGAAAATAACATTCACATAAAATTCAGATAACGATTTTTATTGTATTTTTATGAATAAAAATGAATGAAAACGCTATCATATAGGGGTTTAGTATATACACAAAGCCCTTATACCCCTTGATATGTATACGTTTCTTTTAAATATGAAGAAAAATTCAAAAAAAAGATGATTTTTTATAAAAAAACACTCTCGCTATCTCAATCTCACATGATCATTACCTAATCATGTAAGAAAATTGGTACGATTTGATAATATTTCTGTACATGAGTGAACAAAAGTGCACGGCTTTTTTAATTTTGCTATGCTAAAGAAAGTGAAGACTTAAAAGGAGGCTTACATATGAACAAAGTTTATGATTATACGGTGCGCAAAACAAATGGGGATGTCATCTCCCTTGATGCCTATAAAGGACAACCGCTCCTCATTGTAAATACTGCAAGCAAATGCGGCTATACCCCTCAATTCAAGGGCCTGCAGGAGTTACATGAAAAATATGAGGAGAACGGTTTAGTTGTTCTTGGATTTCCATGTGACCAGTTTGCTAATCAGGAGTTTGAAAATATCGAAGAAACAACAGAATTCTGCCAGGTCAATTACGGTGTTACTTTTCCACTGATGGCCAAAGTACAAGTGAATGGCGAAGAAGCTGAAAACCTTTTTAAGTTTCTGAAAGAAGAAAACGGTGGGGACATTAAATGGAATTTCACAAAATTCCTGATCGATCGCAACGGCCAGGTAGCAGGACGCTACGAACCTGCTGTAGAGCCTGCTGAAATGAAGAAAGATATTGAGAAAGTTCTTTAATTGCTATATTTCAAATTTAATACAGGATGATAAGAATTAATTAACTCTCTAACGTTTTATTAAAACTTTAGTGAAGCGCAGCGGAACGAGTAAAGGGGCTCAGACGAGATTGTCTCAGCCCCTTTTTTCTATTCTGTCACCGTCTGAACTTCCTCTTCAACCGGCCATCTTGAAAAATCAGTGATAATCCCATCAACGCCGTAAGAAACAGCTTTTTGAATTAATCTCTTATCCTTCTTCGACCACACCAGCACTTTTCCGCCGCGGTCATGGATTTCATCGACTGTTCTTTTAGCAACAGCAGAAATATTAAAATTAATGTAGGTGGCAAATGAGGTCAAATCATCTAATTGCCATAATGATACGGGTACAAAAGAGGCTTTCATGAGGACTGCGATTTGGAGGTCCGGGTCGAGCTCATGGATACGCTTCATTGCGTCAATATCAAATGACTGAACGATGACACTTTCTGTTGCGGGATATTGTGATAATACTTCCACCACTTTTTCTTCAATGCCTGGATATAATCCAGGGTGCTTGACTTCAATCAAAAGCCCAACCTGCCCGTAAAATGATTCCATTAACTCGTTTAGCGTAATAATCGGCTCTCCATGATAGTCAGGGTGAAAATGAGAGCCTGCTTCGAGTGATTTTAATTCCTCAAGCGTCATATTTCTGATCAGACCGTTTCCATTTGTGGTTCTGTCGACTGATTCGTCATGCATGATAATCAGTTCGCCATCTTTGGATAAGTGCACGTCTGCTTCAATAAAGTCCGCTCCAAGCTCTATTCCTTTTTGAAAAGCTGCATGTGTATTTTCAGGCGCATAACTCGCTGCCCCTCTGTGAGCGACTGAGATCATCCCTTCAACACTCACTTCTTTAGCCGGCTGACTGATATACCCCACCAGTAAGATCAGACAGGCACTCAGTAATGTAAGGAAGGTCAGTCGCCTTCGTTTCCACATCCTGATCATTTTCAGTTCCCCCTCGTTCAATAAGTCTGAATTTTCTATTTATATAATAGTATATCACATTTCAATGAAGGTGGTGGGGGTATTTGTCCTGTATGGCTCATATAATAACCCCTGCAGCTTATTCACTGCAGGGGTATCTGTAAAACTTATGAAATGCTGAAACCAATCTTCCCAAGCTGTTCAGCCTTCTCTATCCGCTCAAAAGCGGCTTTATAATCTGATAAATCATATACCTGATCCATGACCGGATGAATCTGGTGCTGTTCAATAAAAGCGATCATGTCATCCAGCTCTTCAGCACTGCCCATTGTTGAACCGAGCAGATTCTGCTGTCCATAGAACAAGTCGCGCAGGTTAATCGTTACTTCATCACCTGCCGAAGCACCGAATGTCACGATTGTACCGCCTTTTCTAAGCTGTTTCAGTGATTTATTAAAGGTTGCTGCCCCGACGCACTCGATAACAAGGTCCATTTTTGTTCCTTCAAGCGCTTCTTCCCAGTTCCCTTCACTATCAATGGCATGATCAGCTCCAAGCTCAAGTGCCTTCTGACGCTTTTCTTCAGAGCGTGAAGTAACATAAACGGTAGCACCGGCTGCTTTAGCAAATTGAAGAAGAAATGTTGCGACACCGCTTCCGATACCAGGGATCAGCACTTTCATTCCTTCTTTCACCTGACCGCGCGTGAACAGTGCTCGATAAGCCGTCAGCCCCGCCAGTGCCACAACGCCTGCTTCTTCCCAGCTGAGGTGCTCAGGCTTTTTCACAGCATTATCCGCTGGTAAGACAATACTCTCAGCAAATGTTCCATGCCCAGGCAAACCTACAATATCAAACTCCGGTGGGGGTGCATCCGTATTGTGTTTCCAGTTGATGCCTGGATTCACAATGACTTCATCACCTTTACTGACATTCGTTACCCCTTCTCCTATTTCATCCACTACACCTGCACCATCAGATCCTACAACCAGTGCAGGATCCTCTTCTTTGTGGCGAGTTAAGACAAATAAGTCTCTATGATTAAGCCCGGCTGCTTTCAGTATAATGCGTACTTCCCCGGCTTTCACCTCAGACTGATCCAGTTCTCCGTATGTAAGACCATCCATTCCTTTTGGTCCTTTATGAAATACAGCTTTCATCAATAAAACCCCTCTCAAAATGAATTATTTGCTTCAATTGTCAAGCACTCTTTTCCTTTTCGTACGACAGATTTTCCATTTAAAAATGAATAAGGACCACCCTTACCGTCCACTGTCATAACTAATAACTGACCAGTTCCATAATTCAGTTCAATCAGATCAAATTCAGCAGATAAAGGCGGTGTCGTTTCCTCATAGATCCGGTTATGAAATGATTCAATGTCCAGATTATCGGGTACACCTAAAATGTTTTTACCATGCCCTTTTACACGATCAGCAATACCAAAGACGACACTGCCGCCTCCGCCATTAGACATACAGATTGCGTATTCAACCATCTTGCGCACGTTGTCCTCAGTTTTATTACTCCACTGTTTAAAGTCCAGATCCTGCCCTTCAAAATCATCTGCAACATGAGCGTCCAAGCGGCCGATCAGCTGCATAATCTGATGAATGGATTTCATCATTATCACCCTCAGCCATTTAAAATAACGGAATTATAAAGCTTGCAATCAACAGTATCACTGCAGCTGCAATTGATGGAGTAAAAAAGATCACTGCTTTTTCAAAACGTGGATTATAATGTCCATTGCTTTCAGTTACTGCATGCGCTTCACCCATATTAGAAAAAAGACCGCCTGAGGAACCGAAGAAGAAAGCGCCTGCTAAAAAAACCAGACCTGTAAACTGCCACTCCATAAAAGTAAAACTGACCAGCAGATAAGCGGCTGCAGTCATCAGGACAAGAAAGATCGCAAGCCAAATTAAATATCTTTTCATCCAATCCCCTTTCAACCTGCCTTAAATAGTATTCTTCCCTTTATAGTTTATCAAAAACATGTTCTGATTTTTCAGTAAAATAGGTTATGATGGAAGAAATAATGAAAAGGAGTGAAGGCAGTATGAATAATCATGAAATTGATTTCAAGCTTTATGGAGACGACATGCAGTTTGTAGAAGTGGAGCTTGATCCGCAGGAGACTGTAATTGCTGAAGCAGGCAGTCTGATGATGATGGATGATTCAATCAGAATGGAAACAATTTTCGGAGATGGTGCAGAATCCTCAGGCGGTTTAATGGGCAAGCTGCTTGGTGCGGGAAAACGCGTGTTAACTGGTGAAAGCTTATTCATGACTGCCTTCACAAACGAAGGTAGCGGAAAAAAGCACGTCAGCTTTGCATCCCCTTATCCGGGGAAAATTATCCCTCTTGACCTCAGTTCAATCGACGGGAAACTGATCTGTCAGAAGGATGCTTTTCTAGCTGCTGCTAAAGGAGTATCAATCGGCATTGAGTTCCAGCGCAAAATCGGTACCGGCTTTTTTGGCGGTGAAGGCTTTATTATGCAAAAGCTTGAAGGCGATGGAATGGCGTTTGTACATGCAGGCGGCACGATTCATAAAAAAGAGCTGGGGCCTGGTGAAGTGCTGAAGCTTGATACAGGCTGCCTGGTCGCCATGACAGGCGGAATTGACTACAACATTGAAATGGTCGGCGGGATCAAAACGGCGATGTTTGGCGGCGAAGGTTTGTTCCTTGCTACGCTGCGTGGTCCTGGCACTGTATGGGTTCAATCGTTACCATTCAGCCGCCTTGCAAGCCGCGTCTTCTCAGCTATGCCGCGTAATGGCGGCTCAAAAGGTGAAGGCAGCGCTGCAAGCGGACTGTTTGATATCCTCGGCGGTGACAGAAGATAAAGCAAAAGCCTCTCAGGGGACACCCCTTGAAAGGCTTTCATTATTCACCATATATTTCTTTATAAGCAAGTACCTTTAATGCTTTTAATTCTTCTTCAGTCAAAGATTGCTCAAGCTTACCGATCACTTCCTGCTCAGAAAGGTGTCCGGATTCCGCATCCGCCTGAATCTTTTGAAGCTCCCCAATCCCCACCTTCTGAATCATCACACGGGTTGCCTCTGCTCTAGTTGTAAATGCCAGGTCTTCGTCATGCTGCGCTGCCTTGGCCTCTTCAAGATAACTGCTTAAGACAGGATCCTGCTCAATATAAGTCTTTACCTGGTCCATCTCGCCAGTCTGCTCCAGGTCAGCAGTAACCGATTCAACGACCTGATCCGCTGCCATTTCAGTTCCGAAATAATAAACTGCATATAAGCCCCCGCCAATCACTACAGCAAAGACCATTAAACCAATCAACAGCTTTTTCATCATCTCACCTCAACAGCCATTATACAGAAAACCCCTTTTTTCTGCATGTTTTCGATAACAGGAATAAGTGAATAGTATAAAGAGAAATTGAATCAGAGAGGATGTACTGAATGCAAACACTAAAAGGTAAAAAAGCAATTATCACTGGCGGAAGCCGTGGGATCGGGGCTGCCACTGCGATTGAACTGGCAAAAGAAGGCGTCGATCTTGGTATTGTCGGAAGATCCGGGGAGCACCTTAATAACATTAAGAACCAGTTGAACCAATACGGGGTGCAGGTTGAAACTGCCGAAGCTGACGTCAGCTATGAAGAAGACATTCAGCACGCAATAAAAGAGCTGACTGATAAATTAGGACAGATTGATATTCTGATTAACAATGCCGGTGTCGGTGCTTACGGAGAATTTCTTGATCTGACAACGGAGGACTGGAATAAAGTGCTGCAGACAAACGTCATGGGTATTGTTCATACAACTAAAGCAGTCCTGCCGGGAATGATTGAGCGCAAAAAAGGAGATATTATCAACATTTCATCAATGTCAGGACTGAAGGGCACCAAAGGCTCAAGTGCCTACAGCGCATCAAAATTCGCTGTTAACGGCCTGACTGAATCACTCATGCAGGAGGTCCGCCCGCATAATATCCGGGTCTCCACGATTACACCCAGCCTGGTTGAAACTGACTTAACCCGTGGACAGGACGGAGAACGCAATCCTGATAAATTCACGCAGGCAGAAGACCTTGCAGAATACATCGTCAGCCTGCTGAAGCTTGAACAGCGCTCATTTATTAAGACCTCAGCAATCTGGGCGACAAATCCTTTTTAATTGTACTGACAGAAAAACATACAAGGATGGTTATCACAGAATAGACTTTTCCTATGACCCTTCTGCGAAGCGGAAGGTGGCGACTCCGGGACGAAAAGAGGGAAGCTGAGACCCCGTAAGGCGAAGCCTGAGGAGGCTCAGCAACCTCCGTCCGGAAAGCGTCCACCTGAAGGGCAGCGAAACGGTTACTACATATACTCTACCTCACAAAAACCTTTACTCTCCATACTCAAAAATCACAAACCGTTCATTATGATTATTCTCAACCAGACCCGGAACCGGAATCTGCTGTGTCAGATGAAAAGCAGAATGCTCTTCAATATGATGAATATATTCAACCGTTGGATAATACAGAATAATCGTTGCACGCCTCGGGTGCTTTTCAAGAGACAATGATATTCTGCTCAACACAGCCGAAAATATCTGGAGCGAAAAGGGATTAAAAAAGTAAAACACATCCTGATCAGCTTTTATTTCATATTTTTCAGCATAGGCTCGTTCAAACTGAATGCTGCCTTTTTTCAGCTTCCGTTTTGCAAGATAGGAAGATTGATTTTCAAGCGCCGCCTGATAAAGTCTCGGATTCATTTCAATCCCTGTGACATCAGTTCCAAACCGGTGGTGCAGATAAAATGAAACGCGTCCTTTTCCACATCCATAATCCACTACACTTCTCCCCTTGAGAGTATAAGCCTCACTTAACGCATCCAGCCCCACATAAGGCGTAGCTTCATAGCGGTTATGGTGAATGGAAGAACTGACCGTTTCAAGCAGGCTCGATGTCTGAATGGAAAGCTGTTGATCTTGTATCATGAGTCCCCCTCTTTCTATTTCAATCGATCATTTCTTCCGCTTTAAATTGCATTTTATTAAACACTTCTTCTTTAATTTCCAAAAGTGTTCGCGGGTTACTCGCAATATAAGAACTGACCACTAAATATTCTTTATCTGTTAAATGGGATTCTGATGATAGCCGGTCAAGTGCAGGCAGCCTGAAATCTTTAATTGGCAGATAGGCAAGGTCAAAAGGATGGCTGCCTTTCGTAATAATCACTTTGACGCCTTGTAATCTCGGGAAAAACATAGAATGATAATCCAGCTTAAGCGTAATGTCCGCAATGTCCGCATGCTTCAGCTGGGGCAAATGGCTTGGAAGTGCGGTAAAGAAAACCATCTGTTCATATGAATACACAAATTCATTAAGTGACAGCCCAAGCCTTTTTGCCACACGCTCTGCTTTTAATTTTAATGAGCGCAGATAAAGCGGTCTGGTTGTCATTAAAAAGACAGTGGTGAATGCAATAATGTTCAATAGTAATAGAGCATAATCCATTTCTAGACCTCCTGCCTGACTGCTACGCGATTTTTACCATGCTCTTTTGCCCCATAAAGCGCCTGATCAGCAAGCTCCACCACATCAAATGGATCCATGGAACCGTCAGACGCAGCTACCCCCAGGCTGACAGTCAGCTTTCCGCCCGGTTGCAATTCACCTTTCGGAAAAGCTGTTTCTTCCACTCTTTTACGAATTCGCTCAGCTACCATCATTGCCTGATCTTTTGCAGTACCCGGCAGTAAAATCACAAATTCTTCTCCCCCAAAACGGTAGGCAAGGTCATCTCCGCGCAGACTCGTTGTGATCACTGATGCAAGCTGAACAAGCACCTCATTCCCCAGCATATGACCATTTGTATCATTATAGTTTTTAAAGAAATCAATATCTAATAGAATAATAGAGAAAGAACGATTACAAAACCCTTCAGATAAAGACTGCTGGAATGCGCGCTGATTATAAAGATTTGTCAATCCGTCCTTTAAAGCCATTCTTTCAACTGACTCATACTGGCTCGCCTGCTGAAGCGCAATCGCTGCCTGGGTAGCTAATGGCGTAATGATATCGACATCGTGCATATTCAGCGGCTTTTGATTGACAAGGTTATCAATAATCACAACACCTGACTTCTCCCCATGATGGATTAGCGGAAGCACAACAAACTCCTTTAGGTTGAGCGTGTAATGAAAATGCATCATCAACTCATCCGATTCATCAATTTGCTTGACCAGCATCGGATGTCCTGTATTCATCACATTGGTCAGGAAGCTTTCCTGAGTGAGTGAAATCGTCATATCCTGTACAATTTCATTTAACAGCTGATCAGATTTTTCTTCTTCCTTTTTATCAATCAGATCAGTAAGTCCATAACGGTTCATCGTGATATTTTCCCAGATTCCAAACCCTTCTTCAGCTTTTATGGGTCCTGTCGCCATAATCCCTTTTAACACATGACGGTCCTCTCCCAGCAAAAAGATCATCGCACGGTTATAGCCAAGCCCGTGCCCGGCAGTCATAGAGGTTAAGATCGTTTCAAGCAGACGTTTTGTATTAAAGGTTTGCTGCATCGCCTGACTGACGTCTTTTGTCACATTCAGCTGCTTTGAATTGACCGTCAGGATTTTGAGCCAGTGATCGCGCTGACGACGAAGTTTTCTGACGTAAAACCTGACTGCGTATACAGATGTGGCAAATAAGACATAGGCAGCATAAACGCTGAATTCAAAATGCCCTGTAATTATCCATAAATAAATGGATGCCAGCACTGCAGCGATCATCCCTCCACTGAAATGGAAGCTTATAACGGTTGCAGCAATGACGAATAGTAACAGCCAGTGCGTATGTGAAGTTGATACAAGCCATTGCTCAATCAGAACCAGCAGCACTGTAGCCAGAACGAATATTAATCTATTTATATATCCACTAACGAAAAAGCGAAAGATATTAGCCAGAAAAGCCACAATTATAAAGGCTGAAGTTAAAAACAGTTCATCCATCGCCGTTCCCCCTAAATAGGTAAAATGTCATATTTTTATTATACGTTAACAAGGAATAATGAATCAATAAAAAAGAAAAAGATGGGTATTCATTTGATCAAAAAGTCAAAATGAGTTTAATATCCAATCACTCTTTCCTGACTTCTCTCACAATATCATGCTCATATCATACAATAGGCTAACACTCTTTTCAGGGAGATGAGGCTTTGCTTTTTATAGCAGGTAAAATCCTGTTGATTCTCGCAATCAGTTTAGACAGTTTCGGAGTCGGCATCTCTTATGGCCTGCGCCGAATTAAAGTTTCACTAGTCCCATTACTGACCATAATGTTCTGCTCAGGAGCGATGGTGTTTATCTCAATGACGATTGGATTACGCATGACATCTTTAATATCTGTTGAAATCATTGAAATTTTTGGAGGGTCCATTTTAATTTCAGTAGGATTAATCAGCATGTGCGGGAAGCTGATATCTCACCCTTCTAAAAAACAGCCTCATGCTGCTTCTCACCAATATAAAAAACACAGTTTGATCCACAAAACGAAATTAATCATAAAAGTTCTTAAAAAATCAGCTGAAGCTGATATCGATCGAAATGGCGAGATTTCCTTTCAAGAAGGTTGGTTATTAGGGATTGTCCTGGGAATAGACGCTTTTGGAGTTGGACTCGGTGCAGCATTACTGGGGTATTCACCAATCCTCACCGGTATACTTATCGCTATTTTAAGTGCTTTATTTGTGTTTCTCGGAATGAGATCAGGTTTTTATCTGGCAAGATGGCGATGGACACAAAAAATGTCTTTCCTCCCTCCCGCCCTGTTAGTTGGAATTGGTGTATTTTATATAATTTAAAGCCTGGTGAGTACTAAATTTACAGATTGATTAATAAAATCTGAAAGAATGAATGAATAAGAACGAAGAAAGGAGGAAAGAATGGTTTATGTAATTTTTTTATTTGCAGCGATTATTACTGTACTCGCAGCAATTGAACTATCAAATCATGCAGATCGATTGAGCGATAAAACTTCGATGGGCGGTCTAATGATTGGCACTCTGCTTCTTGCTGGTGCCACCTCGTTACCGGAAGTCACCACAAGCTTATCAGCTGTTTTTATTGCTAATCCTGATATTGCAGTGGGTAATATGCTGGGTTCTAACTTATTCAACTTATTTATTATAGCGGGCTTTGATTTGTGGTATCGAAAACAAAAAATATATCAACTTGCAGATAGCTATCATCTTCACACTGCTCTAATTGGTCTTGTGCTTTCTGTGATGATCGTGATTACGCTGGAAAAAGGAAGTGAGTTCACGTTTTTCGGCGCAGGATTGGGTTCATACTTAATCCTTTTCATTTATATCGTGGGAATGATGATCGTTAGTAAGATCTCAGATACTGAAAACTCCTCCTTAACGGCTCCCACTCAGGAAAACAATAAACAACCAAACGACCTCTCTGTCAAAAAAACTATTTTAGGGTTTATCTCAGCTGCGATCATTATCATGTTCGCAGGAAGTCTTTTATCAGTATCCGGCGATCGCATTTCAGAAATCACAGGGCTCGGCTCAACCTTTATTGGTAGCTTCCTCATGGCTGCCACTACGTCACTACCTGAAGCTGTAGCAGTTTTAGTTGCATTGCGGTTAAAGAATATTAATTTAGCCATTGGTTCCATATTAGGGAGTAACATGTTTAATATGCTGATCATTGTTATGACGGATTTCGCATATCAGAACGGATCAATCCTGATACACGTTTCCCCTTTCCATGAGATCACCGCAGCTGCAATTGCGATGATGTCTATTCTGATCATATATTCACTTTTACATGTTAAGCGATCATTTTACACAATACCTTCATTGCTGATTGTGTTATGTTATTGTATCGCCAGTTATTTTTTATATAATGGATAAAATTAAATACATAAAAAAGCTGGAGAAATTCTCCAGCTTTTTCTTATACTGCTGACTTCTTAATCTGTTTGCTTCGAAGCTGTCCGCAAGCTGCATCAATGTCAGTACCATGCTCTTGACGCACAACGCAGTTAATACCGCCTTTTTTAAGCGTATCGTAGAACTTCATGATATTTTCCTGCTTGCTTCGCTCATACTGGATATGCTCATCAACCGGATTATAAGGAATCAGATTGACGTATGCCAGGTGACGCTTGTTATAAAGCATTTTCGCAAGCTGGTGAGCTTCTTCCACATGATCATTTACGTCATGTAAAAGGATATACTCAAACGTAATTCTGCGATTAGTCTTTTCAAGATAGTAATCGATCGCTTTCATCAGCGGCTCGATTGGGTATGCACGGTTAATCTTCATAATACGCGTACGCAGTTCATCGTTAGGCGCATGCAGAGATAGTGCAAGGTTTACCTGAAGGTCTTCATCTGCAAAGTCATAAATACGGTTCGCAAGACCACTTGTTGAAACTGTGATGTGACGCGCACCAATTCCAAGACCTTTAGCCGAATTCACAACACGCAGGAAGCTCATGAGGTTATCATAGTTATCGAATGGTTCTCCGATTCCCATGACAACAATATGACTTACGCGGTCTCCATCGCCTTTTTCATCCATATACTTCTGAACACGCATAATCTGTTCAACGACTTCACCGCTTGTAAGGTCACGGCTCTTTTTCAGTAGACCACTTGCACAGAATGTACACCCGATATTACAGCCGACCTGTGTTGTTACACATACTGACTGACCATATTTCTGTCTCATCAGTACTGTTTCAATCAGATTTCCATCATGCAGCTTAAATAAAAATTTTACAGTGCCGTCTTCTGAATCCTGACGAATCTGAAGATCCAGGGTCTCAATGACAAAGTTCTCCTCAAGTAAATCACGGCATTCTTTATTGACGTTTTTCATATCTTCAAAAGTTGTGACTCTCTTACGATAAAGCCAGTCCCAAATCTGTTCTGCACGAAACTTCTTTTGACCATGTTCCATAAGCCAGGCAACAAGTTGCTCCAACGTTAATCCATAAATGGAAGTTTTCATTTTTACCCTCATTTCGAAAATGACATTCATCCTTCATTGTACGATGGGTACACCAATAATTGCAAGGGATTATACAAAACAAATCATAAAAACTTATAATTTTCAAGTATAAAATGATTATAATCAGAAATTTCTTTTTATAATACTCAGCTGATACAATAAAGCCAACTGATTGAAAGAGGAGCTGACCACAATGAAAATCGTCATCGCACCCGATTCCTTTAAAGGAAGCCTGAGTGCTGCAGAAGCAGCGCTGGCAATGAAAGAAGGTTTTCAACACGTTTACCCTGACGCTGAATACACCTTGATTCCAATGGCAGATGGCGGAGAAGGAATGCTTGAACCATTTACATTTAAAAAAGCAATTGTACCGGTTGAGATATCAGTAAAAAATACATATGGGCATGAGAAGAAAGCGAAGATCTGTATCGATGGTGACATCGCCTACATTGAATCAGCTCAGGCTGTTGGGCTTCCGGACTTCAAGCCGGAGGAACTGAATCCGATTCAGTCCACTTCATATGGCGTTGGTGAAATGATTGGCTATGCACTGGATCAGGGTTGTAAGAAAGTGCTGATTGGCCTCGGCGGAAGTGCAGTGAATGATGGCGGCGCAGGACTTCTTGAAGCACTTGGTGCACGTTACACTTATACAGATGAGTTTGATGGTGTTGTGAACCTCGGCCGTCTCCCTTTTATTCAGCGTGTGGACCTGACAACACTGGACCCGCGGCTGAAGGACATAGACCTGTTGATTGCCTCTGATGTGAATAATCCTCTGACAGGAAAAGAAGGCGCAACAGCCATTTTCGGACAGCAAAAAGGCGTTCAGCCTGAAGACATTCCAGTTTATGATGAGTGGATTGCACAATTTGCAGCGCTGACTGCCGCTGAATGGATTGATGCCCCCGGAGCCGGAGCTGCAGGCGGAATGGGATTCGCACTGCTCGCTGCCGGATGTCAGTTCGCACAGGGCGCAAAGCTGATCGGAGAGGAAATGGGTCTTCCCGATGCAGTGAGACAAGCAGATCTAATTCTGACTGGTGAAGGAAAAAGTGACGAGCAGACACTTTATGGTAAAGTTGCTCATTATGTAGCTGAGCTCGGCGCAAAAAATCATAAACCTGTTATTTTATTATCAGGCAGCCTGGATCATGAAGCTGAAGAGCTATTGAGCTTATTTACTGCAAGCTTCTCTGTGATGCATAATCCCTGTACGCTGGATTATGCAATCGCCAATGCAAACACCCTTACCGCTAAAAGGGCTGCTGAAATCGCTAAATTGATTCAGCTACAAGTGTGAGTACGTGAGCAAACCTGATGCAGATGAAGGACAGATCATGACATAATTGAGTCATTGAATCATGAGGAGGACTCAGTCATGAAACTTGGTATTTTAGATCAGGTGCCTATGCCTCAAGGTGCAAAACCATCTGATGTTCTAAATAACACTGTGGAATTGGCTACTTTCGCCGAAAAACTCGGATACAGCCGTTACTGGCTTGCAGAGCATCATAATACGAACGGCTTATTAAGTGCAGCCCCTGAGATTCTGATGACGCGGATCGCCTCAGCAACTGAGTCAATCCGTGTAGGGTCAGGCGGCGTCTTACTGCCTCAATACAGCCCTTTAAAAGTAGCTGAAACATTTAAAACAATAGAAGCATTATTTCCAGGCCGCGTTGATCTCGGTGTTGGCAGATCTCCCGGCGGCACAGAACGGACACGCGCTGCATTAACCGACAGCCGCGAGAGCATGATGAGCGCATTCCCAAGGCATCTGGATGACTTATATGGATTTATGCATAATGAACTACCGAAACAGCATGAATATAGAATGGTAAAGGTTACACCAAGATCGGGCAGTGCCCCTCCAATGTGGGTGTTAGGCCTCTCTCCCCGGAGCGCGAAGCTCGCAGCAGAACGCGGACTCGGCCTGACATTCGGGCATTTTATTAACCCGGATAAATGGGAGGAAACACTGCGCATATACCGTGAGCATTTTAAACCTGGTCAATTTGCTGAACCGGCTGTAAATGTAACTGTGTTTGTCGTTTGCGCTGAAACGCAGGAGGAAGCTGAACGCCTTGCACTGACACAGGATATGTGGCTGCTCGGGATTGAAAAAGGGGACTCCCAGGTCCATTCGCCTGAAAGCTTGAAGGATCGGGGGCTGACAACCGCAGACCTTGAAAAAATCCGCCACAACCGCAGGAGAATGATTATTGGAACACCTGGAAAAGTGAAAGCTTCACTTGAAGAGCTGAGTGAGAGGTACCAGACGGATGACTTTTTATTGATTACGAATATTTATTCCCTTGAAGATAAGAAGAAATCTTATGAGCTTATTGCCCGGGAAATGCTGTGAACCGCTGATTAGGCGGTTTGTTTATTTAGTCCGGTTGAGAGATAGGAGACCGCACCTGCTTATTTATGCTGAAAACCATTAGTTGAATCACCACTCTCAATCATTGAACGGTTACGCCTCCCCTTAGGCAACAGGTGTCTAATCTAAAAACCCCTGAAATCGCTAGAGCGAATTCAGGGGTTTTTCATTATGAAGCTTTTTTGCTTTTACCTTTCCCTTTACCCTTACCTTTACCAGGCTTTTCAACTTCAAGCTCAATCTCGTTACCTTCTGTATCATAAAGCGTTACGCCAGCTTTTTTCGCAGATCCGCGAAGCTCAAGCCTCTGGATATTTTCTGCTCCATTGATCACTTCCACATTTTTGTGCTGGATAATAACTGTATTTACTTCGTTTCCTTCAAAATCGTACGCTGCACCTGCTTCTTTTGCATGAAGTGCAACTTCAAGATCTCTAAGCCCTTCACCTTCAAAGCTTACGTTTGTGCCTCGAACCAATATTTTATCAACCCTCATTCCTTTTTCAGCAACAATATGAACATTGTCTTCAAAAATACCTAGGTTCTTTTGCTTATAATCAGCAAGGTTAACCACTTTCTTTTCGGGCTGTGGTTCTTCAGTCTTAAAACTGATCTGCGCTAATAGTGGATCATGGTCAGATGCACGCCCGTGAACTTCCATGAAGTCAGAGTTAATATGAACAATATCAAACTCTGTACGGTCTGCAAGGTTGTTACTCACAAGAATGTGGTCAAGCACCTGTGCATTTCCTTCATAGTTGTAAGTATAACGCTCTTCTTTTTCCACTCCATCAATCAGATTTGTCAGTTCTTCACCCTTCAATGCTTCAAGCGGTGCAGAGAATTCAAAATCATTCATATCCCCTGCAACGACAATGTTTGCATCAGGTGTCTGTGCCTGTACATCCTGAACAAAGCTGTTGATAATTGCTGCGAGTTCAACACGCTCAGCTTCACTGCCAAGGAATGGCGGCTGATTCTGACCAAATAGCGGCTGGTCCCCACCTTTAGAGTTCAGGTGAGTTCCTACTACAATGACTTCTTCGCCATTGAACTCAAATTCAGCTACAACAGGCTTACGTGTATTCGGGAATTCTGATGGTGCAATACGTCCAGGGTTCAGCGTCAGTTCGCCGTCCACAATTTCAATTGCATCATTTGCTCCACCCTGCTCTCCTTCAGTCAGCTGAACGCGTTCAGGGTTGTAAAGGAAACCGTTACGGATGTTACCACCCGGCTGTCCGCCGTCCTGCTTATCTTCAGGAGCCACTTCAGTATAAGCATATTCAGGGCCGCCAAGCGCGATAATATCATCAATCAGACGCTGAGCACTTCCCTCACCTGAAACAGTTCCATCATCTGTAGGACCATTTGTATCCTGCACTTCTGTCAGCGCAATGATATCCGGTGATCCAAGATCATTAATAAATGAATCAGCAATACGCTGTGCTTTTTCATCACTTGTATTAGAAGTATTTGCTGAGAAGTTCTCAATGTTATAAGAAGCAATTGTCAGCTCATCTTCTTTGTATTCGATTGTTGTAGAATCAGGCTCAAGTCCGCCATCTGTAAATTCAGGCTTCTGACCTTTTCCTGCAAGCACTTTATATTTTCCAAATCCGTAGCTCATTACACCAATTGCTGATGTAGTCAGCTCATCCCCTGTTTTCACAACAAAGTTATCATCATCTACATCGATAAATACACGCTCAGGGTTAAAGTCATCAGGCTTTACAATTGCACCGCCAGCCTGTGTATAAACTTCATCGCCTTTATTCGGAAGTACTGCAATTTCTCCGTATTTCTGAGGACCGCTCGCTGTACCGTCAGCTACCTCAACGCGCATACCTTCAATACTTTCATAAAAATCAATACCATCCTCTTCAGGATCAAATTGTGCAAAGTTATCATTATCAATCACTTCAGTCGGTACGTCGATTCCATTTTCCCCGCCAAGGACGACCGGTTCAGGAAGCTCAACACCTGAGGCGATTTTATTGATATTTGTTGATTCAATCTGCGTGACAGGGAGGTCATTGTCAAAACGGTCTCCGTACCCTTCAACAAAGAATTCAAGTACCGTTCCGCTTACCTCTACATGTTCACCTGCAGATAGTCCATGACTTCTTTGATATACAAGAATACCTTCTGACGTACGCGGGTCATCATCCGGAGTCAGTGACTGCATGTAAAAGCTGCTGCCATTTACTACGTAGGTTACGATTCCCTCAACATCAGGTACAGCAAGACCTTCATAAGGTGAAAAGTGCTCTGCTGCCTGTATATCATGAATGTTAATATCATCTGTCTGTAGCACATAACTGAATTCAGCTATATCACTTGCTGTCATACCTTCTTTTACAGCCACTGCTTTAAGGTCAGTGTTTTCAGTGATCGTTACGCCACCTTCATAAAGTGTGCTGTCTTCAGTCGGTACTGAACCGTCTGTTGTGTAATAAATTGATGCACCTTCAGTTTCAGTTGAAAGTGTAACTGTACCACCTTCTTCTACAAACCCGCCTGCAGGATCAGCTTTAACAGGGCGAACCTGGTTTGTATCAAAAATAACATCATTTTCAGAACGCGGAACCAGCTGATACGTTCCTCTGAATTCGCTGACTACGCCATTTACGACTTCATACGTACGGCCAGTCTGGATATCCATTTCTGATGCCGGACGAATGACAAGATCGTTGCCAAATTCATCAGTGGCATAGTAATTACCGCTGCCCGAAGAAGCGATATTTACATTTGAAGCAGTGACAAGTGTTCCTTCAAGTGCTTCACTAAGACCAGTTTCAGGAATCGGCTGTGGAGCAGGTGCTTCTTCCTGTCCAGTCACAATAACATCTTCAGCTTCAGCTGCAATTTGTGCAAGTCCATTGTAATCCTGAAGCTCACCGTATACAGAAATGATATCGCCAGGGGCAACATCTGCTGTTGATCTGACAACAATACCAGTTCCTGCATTCTGCATATAAATGTTGTTTGCGCCACCCTGGTTAAATACAGCACTTACTGTACCAGTTGTTGACACAATTGAACCTGTTTCCTGATTTCTAACGTCTGCAATACTTTCTTCAGTGACAACCGAATACTCATATGTTCTGACGTCACTGTCATCCAGTCCGTCTGCAGAAGCGTATACGTCAAATGTTGTATCTTCAGTTAGTGTAAATGGAGTGGTATATGCTTCATACTCACCGCCATTTTGAGAAACAAAGATTTCTGCATCAGCAGTTGAAGTAGAAAATGCTACTTCTGTTCCTTCAGCTACCTGACCTGCAGGCACGCTTGACTGAACAGCCGATACTTTAGTTGGATCTTCGTAGGAAGTCCATGTGATGTTGTCGACAGTCAGCTGTCTGTTAGATCCGACTTTCTTAAACTGAAGAACAAATGGTCCTTCAACATCCAGATTATCTAAACTGTAGTTAATTTTATCTCCGCCAGCTAAAACATTTGGCGTTGTGCCAACAAGTACGTCATTCACATAAACTTCTAGTTGACGAGCATTTGTTGAAGTGAAATCTGCTTTAACATCTAAAGAAAGTGATGAAATTCCTCCATCAACCTCAGAAGAAACTAAAACACTTCCAGCATCACGGAACATCAGTCCCTTCCCTTCAATAGAAGTAGATGCCCTTCCACCTGTATAATCCCAAGTTACGCCGTTATTCCCTTCAAATGAACCGTCCAGATAAGATGAACCGGTCTGAGTCCAATTATCAAACGTCTCTGTAAAGCTTGCCGCTTTTGACACAGATGAAAAAGGTGTCAGCAGGCTGAATACCATGACTAAAGCTACAAAAACAGCAAAGTGCTTTTTGTAAGGCTGCATTAATGTATTACCTCCTGGTTATGTATTCGTGCAACGTTAATACTAAAAGAAAAGTTTGGATTTCTCCACAATATTTAGAATCTTTACAAATAATTAATAAGAAAGTCCCTGTAAGCGGATTCATAATACATTCTTTTTACTTATGTAACATCCCCTTTTCAATCCGACTACATTTAAGATCGATCTTTAATACATTTCGTTTCTGTAATCCAATTTTTGGGGGTGACGTCTCGATATGACTCTATTAATATAGAGGTAAGGAGGCTGATACAATGGCAGATTTAACAGCAATGATGAACTGGACGTTTCTTGAAGAAATAGCTGTGCCCGCCGCTCTTGAAGCGCTGCTTGTTGAAGGGGAGGAGGCGAAGGTCGCTTACAAAACTGTACGTGATACCGCAGTGATTACGAATAAACGACTGCTCATCGCCGACAAACAGGGCATCACCGGTAAGAAAGTGGAGATCTATACAATTCCTTTTAAATCCATTGATATGTATTCATCTGAAAACGGCGGCACGTTCGATCTGAACGCTGAGCTTGAACTGTGGACAAGGTCCGGACGCTTTAAGCTGAATGTAAACAAAAAAGTGGATATTAGAAAGCTTGACCGTATTTTAGCAGAAGCGATTTTATAAAAATACGCCCCGGCGCTAATGCCAGGGCGTATTTTTATGATTTTTTTCCAATAATGCCGTAAAAGAAAATATTTGTGATGTC
Source organism: Jeotgalibacillus sp. 10bf12 (assembly GCF_055597105.1). NCBI lineage: Bacteria > Bacillati > Bacillota > Bacilli > Caryophanales > Caryophanaceae > Jeotgalibacillus > Jeotgalibacillus sp. 10bf12. The sequence continues at coordinate 544,532 of NZ_CP200276.1, forward strand.
CTCTGTCAGTGGAAGGATACGCTCGTAAACTTCTTCACGCTGAAGATAGTCCTTCATCATCTGTATATAAAATAAAATTGCTTCATCAGACAGATTCTGATCTACATACCCTTCCTTTTTCCCTTCATCAAACAGCTGAATGAAATAAGGTAATGCTTTTTCAGCATAAACCTGCTCGATATAGTTACCTTCTTGCGCGTATTCTTTCATCAAATACTGGTAAAACTCAGGATGGATATTTGTTGATACCTGCTTTTTATTAAAAATCAGACCTTTAATTTTTTCAGGAAAAGTAACAGTGCTGTGCACAATTTCTTCAAACTGATTTGAGGCCTGATCCACGTAATATATAAATACTTCATGTATGAGATTATGTTTGCTTTCAAAATAATTATAGATGGTCACCTGTGACACCTGGGCTTTTTTTGCAATATCTGAAATCGATACCTTCTGAATCCCAAGCTCACTGAACAGCTCCATTGCCGCCTGGAGAATATGCTGTTTCTTTAACTCACGCCGCCGCTCAAATCCATTCATGCTGTCACCTCTTTTCTAATATCCTTTATCATCAATAGTGTAATAAAATTTATGAAATATAACAACGAATTGATTTCATAAAGTATTGTATTTTAATTTAAAAAGGTATATTATGAAATATATAAACATTAATATTTCATAACTTTCAAAGGAGGGTCACTTATGACCATTCTTCAAATTGATCATTTATCCAAAAGTTTCGGTAAATTCCAGGCACTGAATGATGTAAATCTTTCTATTCAAAAAGGTGAAATTTTTGGCTTCATCGGGCCAAACGGAGCTGGTAAATCCACGACCATCCGTATTCTGCTCGGCATTCTCAAATCAACTGCAGGCAGTGCTTCTATATTCGGGATGGACGTCTGGAAGGAGTCAGTTGAGATTCATAAACGGATTGCTTATGTCCCTGGAGATGCGAATCTCTGGCCAAACCTGACTGGCGGTGAAGTTATTGATCTGTTTTTAAAGCTTCGGGGCAGCAAAAGTACAGATAAAAAGCAGGAACTGATTGAAAAGTTTCAGTTAGACCCTACGAAGAAGTGCCGCACTTACTCAAAAGGAAACCGGCAAAAGGTTGCGCTGGTGGCTGCTTTCGCTTCAGATGCTGAGCTGTTTATTCTTGATGAACCGACTTCAGGGCTTGATCCATTAATGGAGCGTGTATTTCAGGAATATGTATTAAAGGCGAAAGCAGAAGGAAAAAGCGTCCTGCTTTCAAGTCATATCTTATCTGAAGTGGAGCGCTTGTGTGACAGAGTAGCAATTATCAGGCAGGGTGAAATTATTGAATCAGGCTCACTCGAAGATATGCGTCATTTAACAAGAACAAATCTAATTGTAGAAACAAAAGAACCACTTAATGGAATCAGAGAAATCCGGGGCGTCCATGAGGTTGTTGAAACTGAAAAAGGAACATCTTTACAGGTAGATGCTGAAGCGCTGGATGATGTGATAAAAAAAGTTAGCACACTTGGCATTCTCAGACTCGAGAGCACCCCACCGACACTTGAAGACCTATTCATGCGCCACTACGAAGGGACAGGAAGTGATCAGTCATGAACAGGAAATCTTTTTATCAGACTGGTGCACTTGTCAGGTTTTATTTGCGTACTGACCTGTTCAGACTACTCATCTGGATTCTTTCCATTACGGCGCTGACGATGCTGACTGCTTGGGCATTTGAAGACCTATATCGGTCAGAAGCTGAGCGTATGGCAGTGGCTGAAACGATGAGAAACCCTGCAATGACGGCGATGGTTGGTCCTGGATATGGTCTGGAAAATTATACAGCAGGTCCAATGATGGCCCATCAGATGCTGTTATTCACAGCAATCTTAGCTGCAGTGATGACAATTCTTTTGACCGCCAGACATACACGCGGCGATGAAGAAGATGGCCGTTTGGAAATGATTGGTTCACTTCCTGCAGGGAGACTGGCACCATTAACTGCTGTACTAATTACAATCGGAATCTCACAGCTGATTCTGGCGCTCGCGCTCGGCTTTGCTTTAAGTATACTCGGTATTGAAACTTTGCCTGCAGCCGATTCATTTTTATATGGTGCGGCAATAGGGGCAACCGGCCTATTCTTTGCAGGAGTGACCGCATTATTTGCCCAGCTTTCTGAAAGCAGTCGCGGGACGACAGGATTTGCTTTTCTAATCCTTGGCCTCGCATATATTGTGAGAGCACTTGGCGACGTCAGTAATGAAACTTTATCCTGGCTGTCTCCGCTTGGCTGGACGCTCAAAACAGAAGTATATGTGAACAACTATATCAGTCCGTTATTAATATTGATCGCCGGCAGTCTTATTTTTGCAGGAGGAGCTTTCAGGCTGCTGTTGAAAAGAGACCTTGGGAGCGGTCTGCTTCCGGCAAAGCCCGGGCGGCGTCACGCTTCTCCTCTGCTGCTCAGTCCTTTTGGTCTTGCATTCAGATTGACGAGAACAAGCATCATTGTATGGGGATTTGCACTGATGGCTATTGGCGCATCCTACGGCTCTGTGCTTGGTGATCTTGAGTCGTTTTTCGGGAGCAATGAGATGCTGAGCAATATGGTGAACCCGGATAGCGGACTATCACTGACAGAACAGTTCGTGTCAATGCTCATGGCAATTATGTCCATGATGGCTGCCATACCGGCGCTGATGTTTTTCTTTAAGCTTAAATCTGAGGAAAATAAAAATCGTATGGAAAATCTCTATGCAAGGGCTGTTTCCAGACAAAAAGTATTTTTGAGCTATCTGGCAATCGCTATTCTCTTTGGATCTCTGATGATGGTGATTGCGACTCTCAGCCTTTGGGGTGCATCTGTACCGGTAATGGATGAGCCTATGTCGTTTGGAACGGTCATGTTGTCAGGGCTGGTTTACCTGCCTGCAATCTGGGTGATGATTGGTATTGGAGCGCTTTTCACGGGATTGAAACCAGGAATTACTGCGGTTGCATGGGGTTATTTAACCTACTCCTTTCTCGTTGTCTATCTTGGTGGGCTTTTACAGCTTCCAGAATGGCCGGGCAGACTGTCACCTTTTGGTCATATGCCGCAGATACCGGGTGAGGACCTGAGTTTCACTCCACTTCTAATTTTAAGCGCTGTTGCCGTGACCTTATATGCAGCAGGCGTTTTCAGTTATAAACAACGGGACCTGAAAGGTTAATCAGATGATAGATAAGTCGTACCCACCTTTTATAAAAGGTGGGTATTTTATATTGTTTAATTATGACTTTCAAACTATTATTAACATAAGTAGATGAAGATGAAAATTTTAAAAAAGTGAGGTTCAGATGATTGAAAAAACTATTGGTTTTCATTGCAGGACTCATCATAATCGTTTCATTGCCGATCATTATATGGTTTTCAACAGATCAAACAGAATTGGATGTCAGTATCATCGATTATACGGTTCCTGACGAAAAATACCGTGAACACCACAGTTTAACCTGGCTATTGAATCACAATCATTATCAGAAAACTGATGGTACTGAATTTAATGAAGAAAATGATTATATCGGATTGAAGACAGATGAACAGGCTGAATCTGTCGACAATTATCGTTTCCCTTCTTCATTAACGGGGAAGGATTTAATTTACATTGCTGATACTTATGGCGTGTATGAGTCTGACCTGCCCTGGTCTGCAGACGTTGAGGCTACACCAGGGAGCAGCGACCTGATTGAGGGTGGGCTGATGCAGGAAGATTGGAACCTCATTAAAAATCAGGTGTTAAGTGAGGATACTGACCTTGTAATGGAGTTTAATTCTTTTGCTTCTCCCACAGCTGACAATGTAAAGCAGGATGTAATGGAATTCATCAAGGCAGATTGGACAGGATGGATCGGCCGGTACTTCCCTTCCCTCGAAGGCGAAGAAGTGCCGGCATGGATGATTGATCAATATGAGAATGCCCAGGGTGACTGGCAGTATGAAGGTGAGGGATTCATTTTACTGAACGAATCTTCGGACAGCATTCTCGTTCTTGATCACAATGATTTTGACGATACAGCAATCAGACTGAATTTTACTGAGAAAGGAAAGGAACTTTTTGACCTTGAAGATAGCCCAGGCTATCGTTATTGGTTTGATATTCTGCTCCCTCAGGATGAAGAAGACGTTGCAGCCTGGTATGACTGGTCACCAAACACAAGCGGCAGCGGGAAGCTGAAAGATGCAGGGATTCCTGATCAATTTCCTGCGGTGCTGCATCATACAAAACGACAGGCGAATATTACTTACTTCGCCGGAGACTATGCTGATGTTGAAAGTCTGCCATCATACTTCCAGGTTTCCGGTATGGCAACTGTGCAGAGATGGTTATCACCTGAAACATTTTCTCCTGATAAAAGCTTTTTCTGGCGGACAGCTGCTCCATTGATTGAAAAAACTTTTAATCTTGCAGCAGAAAAATCTAATGCTACAGCAGATCAAAGTTCAGCCAGGGAATCACAGGCTTCAATCAATGACATTTCATATCCTGCAAGAATAAACGAACAGCAGTATGAAGTTTACCGCGACAGTGAATGGCAGCCCATCACGATCAAAGGGGTTAACATGGGAATGGGTAAGCCCGGCTACTTCCCGGGAGAGGCAGCAATTACAAGAGAAGAGTATGATAGATGGTTCAAGATGATCGGAGAAATGAATGCCAATACAGTAAGGGTCTACACCCTTCACCCTCCAGCATTCTATGACGCGCTTGCTGCATACAATGAACAGGCACAAGAACCGATTTATTTGATGCATGGTGTATGGGCTGATGAAGAACCGCTAGAGGAAACGCTTGATGCTTTTAACGAAGAAAGTACCGAAGCTTTCAGAGAAGAGATTCAGCACATTACTGATGCTATTCATGGAAATGCAAATATTGACCATGTAACCGGTCATGCTTCCGGTGTATATCGGTCAGATGTTTCTCAATATGTGATCGGCTGGATGATTGGGATAGAATGGTATCCGATTATGGTTGATCAAATGAAATCGCAGTATCCTGATATGGAAGACTTTTCTGGAGACTATATTTCCACTGACAATGCAGATCCGATGGAGATCTGGCTTGCAGAGCAATTTGAATACCTTGTCAATTACGAGCTTGAAGAATATCAGAGCATGCGACCGTTAAGCTTTACGAACTGGGTTACAACAGATAACCTTGAACATCCGGCAGAGCCATCTGAACAGGAAGACCTGGCCACTGTGGACCCAAATCATATCTCTGTATCTGGTGATGTGGAAGAAGTCGGTATGTTCGCATCTTATCATGTGTATCCATATTATCCGGACTTTTTAAACCTTGAAGAAAAATACACAGAATTTATCGATCACAGAGGCGAGCCTAATAACTATGCAGGTTATTTAGCCGACCTGAAGGCAAGTCATGACCTGCCTATACTGATTGCAGAATTCGGTATCCCTGCTTCTAGAGGTAAAACACACGAAAACCCTTTCGGATGGAACCAGGGCTTTATTGAAGAAACAGAGCAGGGAGAGATCCTCTCAAGGCTGTACGAAGATATGATTCACCTTGATATGCTCGGAGGTCTTGTTTTCACATGGCAGGACGAATGGTTTAAGCGAACATGGAATACGATGGATTATGACAATCCGGACCGACGTCCATACTGGTCAAATGCACAGACAAACGAGCAGCAATTCGGTCTCCTCAGTTTTGACAGACACCTTGGAAGAATTAATGGAAAAGAAGACGAAGAAGCACAGAGTCTCGGACAATATTCCGGTCAAATCAAAGAACTGAAGGGGTTACATGACGAGCGATACCTGTACCTCCAATTAGATGTACCGGAGCTTTCAGAAGCTTTCTTTGATGATCAGTGGCTCGACCTTTACTTCAGCATAAGACCTGACAAAGGGATTGAAACCGGCGAAGGACCAGCTGACTTTAGAGCGAGATTCAAAGGGAAAGAGGCTGACCTGGAAGTAGCAGGCGATTATGATACATTTTACTTTGACTATGCTACAACGCTTGATATGATTCCGGCTAATGAAGAACCAGACGAGTTCCACCCGATCAGGCTGGCACTGAATAAGGCGTTTGTCAGACCCGACACAAACGAGCTGATACCGTTTGAGAGCTACGAAACCGGTGCATTAAAGTATGGCATTGGAGATCCTGATCACGAGGAATATGATTCACTTGCAGACTATTACTATACTGAAGATGGACTGATTGAAATCCGCATTCCCTGGATGATGTTAAATGCCAAAGATCCAAGCCAGCGGGAGTTCACCGGGGATATTCAGCAGGATGGCCTGACCTCATCTATCGAGATTGATGCGATCAACATTTCAGCTGCGATCATGAGCAGGAATGATCAAAAAGTGATTGAGCAGACACCTTTTGAGTCTTATAAGTGGGAAAAGTGGGATATCCCGCAATCTGAAGAAAGATTAAAAGATTCATATTATATACTGCAGGAATTATTTAACTCCAGTGAATAAGTAAAAGTCCGGGGCGTATTGTGTCCCGGACTTTTATTGTTTTACGCGGCTTCCTCTTCAGAAATCCCTTTTCGCTGCATATTCCCCCATGAACCTTTCTGCCGGATCGCAGCTATCAGGCCCTCACATCTCCATAAAACGGTCAGCGGACGATACCAGAATGCTTCTGTTAAAGACCAAGCGAATAGTTTCAGCAGGCTTTTGACATCCGGATATTTATGGTACGTCCATTCCTCCAGCAAAACAGCAAGGCTGGAAATTAATGAGCCGTATACGACCGTTGCAATAAACATAATGAGAGTGATTTCCCAGGAAATAAAGGCAAATAGCAGCCCGGCAATGATAATCACATAACCCAGCAATTCAAAGATCGCACTTAACAGCTCCACAAATAAATAATAAGGAAGCGCAAAAAGTCCGATCCCCTTATACTTTGGATTAAATAGCATTGATTTATGAGTCCAGAGCGTCTCTGCCAGTCCTCTTTGCCACCTTCTCCGCTGAGATCTGAGTGAACTGATCGTAGATGGCGCCTCTGTCCAGCAGACGGGATCCTGGATATACTCAATCCTCTGATCAGAACGCTCGTCTTTAATCGACTTATGCATTCTGACGATAAGTTCCATATCCTCTCCAACAGTGTTCACCTTATAGCCACCAGCTTTAATGACACGATTTTTCTCAAATACACCGAATGCACCTGATACGATCAGCAGCATATTCATTCTGCTCAAGCCCAGTCGGCCAATTAAAAACGCTCTGAAGTATTCAACGATTTGCATCAATACAATCGGCGTCTTCGGTAAAGCAATCTCTTCCACTTCACTCCTGACGATTCTGGAACCATTGGCAATCCGGACTGTTCCTCCAGTTGCCGTTACCTGTCCATTTGAATCAATAATCGGCTTCATTGTTTTCAATAGTGCATCCCTGTCTAATAAAGAATCTCCATCAATTGCTGCAAAATAAGGGTATTTTGAAAAGTTGATTCCTGCATTCAGCGCGTCCGCTTTCCCTCCATTTTGTTTCTGGATTAAAAAGAGGTGAGGGAATAAAGTTGATTGAAACGCACGCTCAACGTCAGCTGTATCAAAATAGCGGCGGATCGCCAGGTCAATCTCCTTCATTCTGAATTCAGTAATGACGCGCTCGCTCGTCTTATCAGAAGAACCGTCGTCTATCACAATGACTTCAAATTGCGGATAATTTAGTGCGAGCATCGATCTGGCCGTGCTGACAACGCCGACTTCTTCATTGTAAGCAGGTACTAATACCGAGATTGGAAAAGTATCCTTATTCATGGAAATTTCTTCAATATGCGCATCCCGATTCAGCTGACGCTCTTTTCTAATTCTCGGTCCTGCAACCATGAACATACCGATATACAGTAGAGAGACTGATGCCATATAAATAATTATGACGATGGCAGCAGTATAAACCAGCCAATTCAACCAATCCATTATCTGCTCACCCCCGTTTTTAAAGTCTGAAGCTGTCTTGCCATGTCCCTTGCATACGGGTCCTGGTGCCCTTCTGCTGCAAAGGTCAGCAGAATTTCACCATCCGGCATCTGCTTCAGTGCTTCGCATGCAGCAAATCGCACCCACCAGTTTGTATCTCCTGCCAGCTTCATCAAATCAGTAGAATATCGCGTCAGCTGCTGCAGCCCTGATAACCTCGCAGCATACATTCTTTCTTCCCACAATTCAGAAGTCAAAAATGGCACAATTTTATCTGCTGATGATATATATCTGTACTGACATAATGCCGCAAGTGCCTTGAGCCGGACTTCTTTTTCTGCATGCGTAATATGCAATTCCACATACGGCAGATGCTCATAGAAGCCTGTTTCACCAAAATAAGAAATCATACTAAGCTTTACCTGTACAGGAAGCTCCTGATCTTTCTTCAGGTTCTCTACCGACGTTGCCGGCAGCCTTCTGAAGCATTCCTTCATGAAACCAATAGAAATGGCGTCATCACTTTTCAGCATTTGAAGAACACTATCATCCCCAAATGTCGCCAGCACACGCAGTGACTGCCTGTACTCTTCATCTTTTTCTTTTAATGAAAGGTAGTGATGTTTCACATCTTTTTGAAGCACACTCATTTGATAATCTTCAATAAAGAAAAGCGTATTCACACGCTCTGCCCAGCTTCCTTTTTGCAGCACCTGCCTGTAATGATCAGCAAGAAAGCGTTCAGCGGTCTGTCTCATACGCTGCTCATTTTCAGCCCCTTTAATATTGGTGGCATATCCTGATAAGAGCTTCTCAAGCACTTTTATACGAATCAGCTTATCTGATGGCAATGAAGGTTCCAGGTCAGTCTCCCCGTCCAGATAAGCGAGATACCGGCCTAATATCTGCTTATAAATTCGATGAACCTGTTGATCATGACGGATTCCTTTTTGCTTGGAAATAGATAGATACATCAGCACAATGACCTGCAGCAGCAAAAACGCACCTGAAATCCATAAAATCACTGTGATCATTAGTTGAACATCCTTTCCATCATACGGTCAATTCTCGAAGCTACTTCCCTTACATTGAACGGCTTCACCATATAATCATCAGCACCAAGTCCGAGCGCCCTTTCAACCTCCTGATCACCCTGTCTTGCAGTCAGCATAGAAACAAGAATATTCCTTGTTCCGTAAGTTTCTCTCAGCTTTGCAAGTACTTCGATCCCGTCCATTTTTGGCATCATTCCATCGAGCAGGACCATATATTTCTTACCCGATACATACCAGTCGCCCTGCAGGAAATCTACACCATTTGAATAGGTTTTAATATCAACTGACCGTCCGCCAACTTTTCCGCGGCGCTCAAAGTGATCCTTCAGCATTTCTCTTACTAATTCATCGTCATCTACAACGATCAGCATCATTTGTTCAGTTGTCAGCTGCAGTTTAATAACTTCTGAGTATCGGACTGTACAATTACGTCCATTCTCCTTCGCAAAATAAAGAGATTTATCAGCACACTCGAGAATCTCTTTCACATGGACTGCCCCGTGCCACTCATGCAAACCTGCCGAAAAACGGACGTTAAACTCCTGATTACCTGCTGTAAATACCTGCTGGTTGAAAGCTTCGCGCCAGACCTCAACCTTTTTCTCAGCCTCTTCGTATGTTGTATCAGGTAAGATCACAGAGAATTCTTCTCCTCCAAAACGGATCAACCTTTCACCCGGCTCTTTGGTTTCCAGTATGATTTTTGCAAAAGCCTTTAATACTTCATCTCCTGCAGGGTGGCCGTAAGTATCGTTCACCTGCTTAAAATGATCAAGGTCTATCATAGCGAAAACAGCAGAATCCATTTTTCCATCAATCATTTTTTTAGTTACACTTAACACTTCCTGATCAAGGCAATCTCTTTTTAGTGCGCCGGTTAAGAAATCATTCCTGATTTGACCAAGCAGCATATTCCGCTGATAGATCCGGTTCTTTAAAAACGGGATAATAATATTTTCGTTAATCGGCTTTCCGATTACATCTAATACACCAGTTTCATAGGCCTCTATTCTTTTTGCATCCGTTAGCGCTCCACTAACGATAATAATCGGTGTTAAGTCTTTTCTCGCTTTTTTCATCATTTCACTAATTAATAACTCATCACCCTCAGATAACAAATCAAGATCCACGATCAATAAATCCGGCGATAGATCATAGTAATGTTCAAGTCCCTTTGATAGGTTCATAGTTGTAATCACCTGAAAATCATGTGCTTCTAGAAAGCCTTTCATTCTTTTAATGAACTCAACGTCCTTTTCGATCATCAGAATAAATGGGATCGCTTCCGGTTGAGGGGTCAGTTCATCCTGAATATTTTCTAGTTGCTCGATCGCAGCTGCTTCCTGATTAAACGCTGCGGTCTGCGCTGATGTAAAGAATTTCCTCCACTCTCCACCTGTTAAAATTCGTGCACCATCTTCACGCAGCTCCGCCAGAGCCTGTTCCGCCTGGTCAGATAAATCCATCAGCCCAATTGTCCCTGCGGTGCCTTTTAGTCCGTGAAAAAAACGATAGAGTTCATCTTCGGTAACGGCACCTTTTGCACCCCATTCCATTACCGTCTGTTCAATCCTTTTATTCAGCATGTCCTGATATTTTTTACTCATCTGCCCACATCCTATGTAAATGTTCGTATTTACAATCCTTTTTTCGTTCTTTTTTCCCTATTATACAACTCTTTTAACAACGAAAAAGAACTTTCCCGTAAATTTTGGAAAAGTTCTTTTGAATCTTAAGGCTTAAGCGCTCTCCAGCTTTCAGTATGGTGAATCGCAAAACCTTTAAAGCTCGTATAATTTTTTACCTGCTGATAGACCTGATCAAGCTCATGATTCATCACAGATTCGCTTTCCTGATAAAACGTCAGAAAATCACCTTCAGCTGTCTGACCTGTTTCAACACCAATCACAACAGGCTTCCCAAGCCTTTGACCAGTAGTCAGCTCGTGCAGCGTTAATGGGACAATCGCTTTAGCGGAATCACGGTACGCCATAATCGTAATACCGTCAGTATGCTGCTGCACCCAGTCAGAAAGCAGCCCGCTTCCGTACGTATTTTTATATTTAATCTCATCAAACCAGAAAGGAACGTCAGCTTCCATTCTGATATGTAACTGATCTGCTTTTACTGCAGCTTCTTTAATTAGAGACTGATAGGCTTTAACGACAGTCCCCCGTTTTGAATTCCATCTGCTATACAGGTAGGGCTCCACATCCAGATGAATGCCTTTAAAATCGGATTCTGCTGCTGAAGACTGCTGATACTGCTCCACCCATCCTAACGTCTGTCTGAGCTGAAGATATCCTTTTGGTGCAGCCCAGTCTGGTGCTCCATCAAGCGCATACACGTCGATCCCTCTTGCTGTTGCGCCTTGAATAAACGCACGGTAGACCTCTTTAGAGACGTCCCGGTCAATTTGCACATAAACTTTTGTGACCTGCTTTTCAGATAAAAACTCCAGCGTTTCAGGCGTTCCATCAATCAGAGACCACGGATTCCATAACCATGTGGCTTTTTCAATCGTTGAAGCCTTTGCCGGCATTCCCATACTTGACATCATTCCCATAACCAGACATAACAGAGCAGCACAAATAACCTTTTTCATTTTGTCCTCCATTCTATAAGGTGGTCCTCATAGAATGAGAACCCGGCAGCCAGACAACCATGTGAGTAACAGACAGGCTCACGGCTTTGCGTCCTTCCCTTTCGGAGAAGTTTGCCCTTATCAGATTCATTTTTAAAAATTATACGATCATTTCAGTTGTACGTCTACGCAAAAATTATTTGCTTTGTTTTTTCTCAGGTTTTAACAGCTGCATCCGTTCATTAAAGAGTGTCGGATAAGAAAGGAACCCTAGCATTGCGCTTGTTACAACAGCTGTTGTCAGCAGCAGGAAAATAATCAAAAGCTGGAACATCACAGCCTGAAGCGGATCTGCACCTGCAATAATCTGACCGCTCATCATCCCCGGCAGCTGGACGAGACCAATCGTCTTCTGGCTTTCAATTGTCGGGATCGTACTTGCCTGAACAGATGAGATAAGAGGTCGGTGAATCGCCTGCTTCGGCGTACCACCCAATGAGAGAATCAACTCAGTCTCAGCTTCTCTTGACTCTATTTCAGATGTGAATCGATTTAAAAATAAAATGGATAAAACCATAGAGTTCCCAATGACCATACCGCTGATTGGAATAATATACTGCGCAGTGGCAGGCGTAATATTCAAACCTAGTAAAATCCCCTGCGTTAACACTTCAATAAAGACAAATGTGACAATTAGTTTCCACGTGATCCCTTTAATGGAGACGCCTTTTTTACGTGCATTTTGAACAGCGGCTCCGATAATTAAAACAACCATTAAGAAAATATAGAAAAAGTTTTCAGCATCAAAGACAAACTGCAGGATATAACCAACCGCAAGAAGCTGGATGATCGCTCTGATTGTCGCAACCAGCGCATCCTTTTCAAGGCCAAGGTTCAATGTTCTCGAGAGTACAAGAGGAATTAATACGAAAATCAGTGATAAACCCAGTAAAAGAAAACTCATTCCGCTTCCCCCTTTACAAAGGTTTGAACGCGCGGATTCTGAGGGTCCTTCAGCAGACCGCTCTCCCCTGTTTCGACAAGCTCGCCGTCCATCATGACCCACGTATATTCGCCAATCGAGAGTGCCTGTTTCAGGTTGTGCGTGATCCACATAATTGTTGTGTGATATGTCTCATTAATTCTGACAATCAGCTCTTCAATTTCCTGCTGTGAGACACGGTCCAGTGATGAAGTGATCTCATCCAGCAGCAGAATCTCAGGCTTCATCACAAGCGTCCTGGCAATCGATACCTTCTGACGCTGACCACCTGATAGATCCTTTGCATCCCGCTCAAGGAAACCTTCATCAAGTCCGACCAGCCTGATCATCTCTTCTGCTGTCTCAGCAGGAAGCTCTTTGCCCTGCAGTTCAAAAGACAGTGCCATATTTTTACGAACAGTTCCAGGCACCATGGTCGCTGTCTGCAGGGCGATCCCCACCTTTCTTCTGAGCTCAACCGGGTCGTATGATGAAATTTTTTGATCGTCTATATAAATTTCACCTGAACCGGGAGAAATCAGTCCATTACAAAGTCTGAACAATGTAGTTTTCCCTGCCCCCGATGGCCCTACGAGCGTAGTAATACGGTTTTTGGGGAACCATCCGGTAATATCGTGAAGAATTTGTGTATCGCCTGATTGATAATTTACATGGCTGAACTGAATTGCAGCCTGAGCATCCTTTGTCATGATCATTACTTCCTTTTTTCTTATTTAAAATAATTATAATGTAATAATGATAATAAATAAAAGACAAAAAGGCAAGCTGATCAGCCTGCCTTTTTACTCTTCGAGAAGAGCAGTCATTTTATCAAGTGATTCCCTGAACTCCTCAACCCTTATAAAGCGTGCATCTCTCAGCAGTTCTTTACCTTCAGAGAAGATCAGCACGACAGGTACTGTAAAAATTGATAATTTCCCTGCCACTTCTTCATAGTCGTCTGCAAGAATATGCCCAAATTCAACCTCAGGGTAGTCCCCCATGACCTGCTGAATTTTAGGAAGCAGCGCATGACATACGCTGCAGCCATTTCTTGAAATATATAAAACACTTAAAGTCTGATTTATAAGCTTGTCTAACGCTTCATCTGAACGAATCTCAGTATATGGTCTCATATTCAGTTCACCTCTAACATGTCATTACCCCTGATTGATTCACTCTACACTGTTCATCAGTGCTGTTTTTTGAGCGTTGTACGATTAGCCGTTACCCATAGCATCACCTGAAGTATACCCATCATGCAGATAATCGCAGTCATGCCATAAAGTGCATTGATGTAGCTGCCGGTCAGATCATAGACGACACCGACGCCAAGTGGACCCAGTGCTGAAATGACGTAGCCACCGCCCTGTGACATTGCAGCCCACGCGCTTGCTTTTTGATAGGAATCAGTTTCAATAATCGGCAGCATTAATGCGAGCGGGAATAACCCACCTGCACCAAGTCCAATCAGAAGCATTGCTATCAGTGGCTGACTTCCTGCAATCAGCAGAATGACGCCGGTCAGTTCGATGACTGTACATCCAATCAGTGTTGGGAACACAAAGCCGAATCTCGCTACAAGACTTGGAATGATAAATGATGATGGAATCTGAATCAGAACGAATGCAGTCAGCATAGAACCCGCAACCACAGAGTTATAGCCCATACTCTGAATAATCGGCGCACCCCAGGCAGTAACAGAATAGAAAATGCTCGACATCAGCCCAAAGAACAATAAAATCAACCAGGCTCGTCCGCTTGTCCATGGTAATGCCGACTTCTCAGGCAGACCAGCCTGTTTTTTACCAGGGAACCTGATCCAGACAACCATTGCAGCAAGTCCAAGCACAGCCCAGATCGCAAGCGCAGTCTCCCAGTTGCCAAGCGACTCATAAATCGGTGCTGAAATGCCGGTCGCACTGCCTGCACCAATCGCCATTGAGACGGTATAAATCCCCACCACTCCGGGCTTTGTCGGAAAGTACTGTTTGATAAAGCCTGACACAAGCGGACCGGCTACACCAATCCCTACACCGGCTAAAAACGCCGTCACTATCAATAATGGAACTGTTCCGAAAAACCCTCTTAATGCAGTCGCAATGGTGATTAAGACGAGAGAATAGAAAATACCGCGTTCAAGCCCAACCCGCTCACTGATCTTTGTCGCAAACGGCGCAAAAATTCCCATGCATAACACAGGCAGCGTTGTTAACAGCCCGGCAGTTGTTCCACTCATACCCAGGTCCTGCTGGATCGTATCTAAAAGTGGCGCTACTGAAGTTATCGCCGGTCTGAGATTAATAGAAATTAAAAATAATGCAATGATGTACATCCAGATTTTCATGCTGTTCACCTGCTCATTTCAAGAATAAAAGCCTTGCCCTGGTGGCAAAGCTCTGTCATAACCTTACTTCTTTTTACAATGAATCTCTACTACTTTACACAATTTGTTCTCTGCTGCTAATGATAGCATGTGTAAAAAAGGACATTTGTCCTGAAATGAATATGCATGCCGCCATGGTTCGGGGATGTATTTCGTTCAGCTGTGCGGATTTCCGGTTCATCGCTGGAGATCATCGGCTCACCTGTTTGACTATTTGAACGCTGCGCACCCCACACACAATACCTGCTACTCTTACAAACTGGTATGATTAACGTATATTCTGCTTAAAGGAGCACGTCTATGATCATTATTGGAATCGATTTATCAGGTCCTGCCAATCACAAAGATACAGTGGCCTCAGCTTTTTATATGAATAACAATCATTTAAGCTTAAAAAAATCCATTTCAGACGCTTCAGACGATGAGATTCTGAAGCTTGTTGAGGAGTGCCTTACCGAGGGAGAAGTAACAGTTGGCATCGACGCCCCCTTATCTTATCAGGACGGAGGGGGAGACAGGCCGCATGATAAGGCCCTCAGAAGTGTGTTAAAAGCAGGAGGATTGAATGGCAGTTCCATCATGACGCCGACAATGACAAGAATGGTCTATATCACGCTTAGAGGCATCCAGCTCACACGAATGCTGCAGAATCTGAATAAAGACGATCTTGAGATTATTGAAGTGCATCCTGGCGCTGCGGTCGGCTTGAGGATGGAAGATCCCACACCAGCGCTCAGCTATAAAAAAGACCCTTCAAAAAGGGCAGAAGTTTTCCACTGGCTGCAAGAGCAGGGGATGCGTGGACTGACAGAAGATCTTGCTGAAACCACTCATTCCATTGATTCATGTGGTGCAGCGCTAGCAGCGTGGCATTACAAAGCACCTGATAAACAGCCGGCCTGGAGCTATGAACACACTTCAGCAGCACATCCATTTATCATGTGCTGCTGATCATGAGATCGTATCCATTTTATCGTTATGCATTTTACCGATCATCTTATAGACAACCAGCAGTAAAATAAACAACACGGTCGTTCCATACCACGGCAGCTCATGAATTGCTCCGCCAAAGGCAGTATAGATGACCGCTGGAGCAATGACACCGACCATAGAATAAATCATATATTCCTTACGCGTTTCAGTCATTTCCATTAAGTAAAAGGATAAAAGATGAAAATGGACAAATGGCATAATCCGAAGCACCATGATCTGCCCCACTGATAAATGACGATCCGGCAGTACTTTATCTTTCAGCTTTGAAAGTTTTTGTTTGAATGCCGGGAAGCGATAGATTAATGTATAAGAGACAAAGCTCATTAATGTGAGTCCGATAAATGACAGGATGGCACCTTCTATAAAACCAAACAACAGACCGCCTGCCACACATACTAAGATTACCGGCAGAAATAACAGCGGTCTGATAAGGTGCAGCAGGATAAACAGGGCCGGACCTAGCCAGCCTGACTCTTCGATTAAATGTTGAACTTCCGCCAGTTCTTCCAACTGAATCCCCTCCCTGCGTTACTTCAATATATGTTTAAAATCATCATATAGGCTTTTTAAGTAAATTGCATCATGAAAAAGCCGGACCTGCTGACAGATCCGGTTCATTCTCTATTATGACGTTTCAACGCCGGCTTTTTCAAGCGACATCTCTCTCAGCACGTATTTCTGGATTTTACCGGAAGCAGTCATTGGATATGCATCTGTAAATTCGATGTATCTCGGAATTTTATGATGCGATATTTTTCCACGGCAATCAGTTCTGAGTTCGTCTTCACTAAGGGATGAGCCCTCTTTTAAAATAACCCAGGCCATTAATTCTTCCCCGTACTTCGGATCCGGGACTCCGACAACCTGTACATCCTGAATTGACGGGTGCTGATAGAGAAACTCTTCTATTTCCCGCGGGTAAATGTTCTCCCCACCTCTGATAATCATATCCTTGATGCGGCCCGTAATCGCAATATACCCATCTTCATCCATGACCGCAATATCACCTGTGTGAAGCCAACCTTCATGATCAATTGCAGCATCCGTTGCTTCCTGATTTTTATAGTAGCCTTTCATAATCAGGTAGCCTCTCGTACACAATTCTCCCGGTTCACCGGTTTTCACTTCCTGTCCTGTTACCGGATCGATAATTTTCACTTCCACATCCGGGTGCGGCTTGCCGACTGTTGCGACGCGTTTTTCAATCGCATCATCCGGTCTGGTTTGCGTAATGACCGGTGACGACTCAGTTTGACCGTAACAGATCGTGATTTCATCCGCTCCCATATCATGAATCACTTTTTTCATTACTTCAATTGGGCAGGGTGAGCCCGCCATAATGCCTGTACGCAGTGATGATGTATCAAATGTATGGTAGTCAGGATGATTCAGCTCAGCAATGAACATGGTTGGCACACCGTGTAATGCCGTACACTTTTCTTCCTGTACAGCCTTCAATACCATAAGCGGATCGAACTGTTCAAGCAGCACCATTGTGGATCCATGAGTGACTGCTGCAAGTGTGCCAAGGACACAACCAAAGCAATGAAAAAATGGCACCGGAATGCACAATCTGTCAGTGATTGTAAGATTCATATAGTCACCAATGAGCTGCGCGTTATTGACGATATTATGATGGGTAAGCATGACACCTTTCGGGAAACCTGTCGTCCCGGAGGTGTACTAAATGTTAATGACATCCTGCACATCAATTGCTTCGAGTCTTTCAGTCAGTGCCTGATCTGAAATTTCACCGGCAAACTGACGGAATTCTGACCATGTATAAATACCAGGGTACTCATGATCGCTCATCACGATCACCCTTTTTAAATGCGGCAGCTTATTTTGCTTGAGGTTTCCTTTTTCAGAAGAAGCAAGCGCCGGACATACTGCGTTGATAATATCTATGTATGAGGTTCCTTTAAATTCCTCTCCAAGGATCAGCGTCGTTGCATCAGACTGCTCCAGCAGATAAGTGAGCTCAGCCTGCTGATAGTTGGTATTCACAGTGACCAGAACAGCACCCATTTTCCCCGTTGCGTACTGACTTAACAGCCATTCACGTTTATTGTCAGACCATATCGCGACATGCTCCCCTTTTCCGATCCCGATTCCCATAAATGCTTTTGCAAGCTCGTCTGTTTCCTGATCAAACTCGCTATACGTTTTTCGGATTCCATGCTCAGGATACACATACGCCTCCACATCCCCATATGAATGCGCCATGTCCTTCACCACTTGCCCGACCGTTTTATCAATCATGCCCATACCCCTTTCTCCCAGTTGTTCCCTTTTATATTATCACAAGATTCAGATAAATATAGTCAGAGTGTGAGAATTAGGTCATTGGAAAGATGGATTGGATCACGGTGGCGGGGGCGAGGTGGCGCGATCAGGAGTAGCGGGGGACGGAGGGATTTCCTTCATTTCAGTACTTATTCCATCAGAAGCGAATTGGATTCCTTCAATCTGAAATTTTTTCACTCAGAATTTAAAAAGATTCCTTCATTTAGATTTCATGGCGTCTATTTCCATCATCAATGAATTGGATTCCTTCAAGACGAACGCTTATCCCTTCAACAGATCACCCGATTCCTTCTCGATTCTCGATTCACGATCCGCAACTCACACTTACAACTATCTGCTGCTGAACAATTCTCCAGCCTTACAGACGAAAAAAGAGCTGGCACATTGTCTCCAGCTCCATCAAACCTAAACCTTCTCCAAAATATAAGCACGCTTTGTCTGGTAGGATGCACCGTGACTGTGAAAGCCCTCATACCATGAAACCACTCTGTATTCACGCGATGCATCAGTAAAGAGCTGGTCTTCATTGGAGGACAGCAATAAAATATCTTCATTTTCACTGATCTTCTGAAGCTCTTCCCCGGTATAATTTCTGCCTGGCTCAAGTAATTGGGTCATCTAACCACTCCTTTTTAAGAACTGGTAAGTCTTTTCCCAGTATATAGTCTCTTAAACCAATTACAGCCCACGCTCGGTTTGGAGCCTGCGGATATATTTCTGTGCTTCAGGCTGATTCAATCCCGTTTCGTCTCTCACAAACCGTACAACAATTTCTTCGTCCTGACCGCTTCTGATCAGATTGACTACCTGTTGCTCAAGTTTTTTATCATTACTCAGTCTGCCCGCGACATCCTGATGGATCTTTTTGTTATTGTTCATGACAACACCAATGATCAAAGCGAGCATCATCAGCGTCATAATTAATGCTACATATACCATATGAAAACGCCCTCCCTGACTGTTATTTTACCTCAGGAAGGGCGCTTGAAGAAAGTTATTTTACCTCGACTGTCCAGTTGAATTCATCAGACCTTCTGCCTGTCTGGATGCCGGTGATTGTGTCATATAGTTTTTGGGACAGCTCTCCGATATTGTGATCATTGAAGACCATTTTTTTGTCTCCCCAGTTTAGCTCGCCAACCGGTGAAATCACAGCTGCTGTACCTGTTCCAAATGCTTCTTCAACTTGTCCCTTGTCATATAAATCATATAGCTCATCGATTGAAATACGGCGCTCTGTAACAGGAATGCCCCAGCTATTCAGTACTTCGATAATTGACATTCGCGTGACACCTTTCAAAATACTGCCGCTCAGTGCAGGTGTTACGACTTCTCCATTAATTTTGAAGAAAATATTCATACTGCCCACTTCTTCAATGTAGCGTTTTTCAATGCCATCAAGCCATAGAACATCTGCGTTCCCTGCTTTTTTAGCGCCGGCCTGTGCCTGATAGCCCGATGAGTAATTTCCCGCTGTCTTCGCCATACCAGTCCCGCCTTTTACAGCGCGCGTGAATTCCTGTTCAACGTGTATTGTGACAGGCTTCAGCCCACCCGGGAAATAAGGTCCGACTGGAGAAAGCAGAATCATCATCCGGTACGTTTTTGAGGGGCTGACCGCAAGATTAGGTTCCGTTGCAATAATAAACGGACGGATATACAAAGAGTGTCCAGGTTTGGACGGTACCCAGTCTTTTTCTAGCTCAACTAACGTTTTTAAATATTCCAGCACCTGCTCTTCATCAACAGGCGGAATGCTCAGACGCGCTCCTGAAAGATTCAGGCGCTCAAAATTTTTCTCCGGACGGAACAGAAGAATCCTGTCGTCTTCTGTTCGATAAGCTTTTAATCCTTCGAAGATCGTCTGACCATAGTGGAAAATCATCGCTGCAGGATCCAGAGTCAGTGGAGAGTATGGTGTAATGCGCGCATCGTGCCACCCCCGCCCTTCTTCATAATCCATAATAAACATATGATCTGTAAACGTTGTACCAAAAGGGACTTCCTCAGATGGCTTCACTTTTAGCTGCTGTCTTTTTAAAATCTCTAATGCTTTTGTCTTCATCTGTCATAACTCCTTTTTTGGCTCTTTATTTGAACCATTGTACACAGAAGTTTTAATGATTAAAAGTACTAAAGTGAAAAAATTCAGAAATAATTGTATTTTCGCAGTGACCGGTTTGGTGGGGTTCGGGTTTGAATCCGGTTGGTTCGGCATATCACCCGGGTGGTTCGAGACTAAACGTGACCGTTTCGGCACTCACCACCATATCTTCGACACTCACCGGCCCCTGTTCGCCACTTCGGGTCAATTGGCTCATAAAAAAGTTCCGACCGGACAAATCCCCAGTCGGAACTTATGATTCTCCTATTAAAACTTTCTCTACAAACTCCTTCAGCACGCGCGCTGTCAGCCCCCAGATCACCCTGCCTTCATAGTGGTAAAAGTACTCTGCATATTGTCTTGTCTGCCATTTATACTCACGGCCATTGGCAATCAGGTCATATGGAAAGCCATCTTCAGGCTTCACTTCAACTTTAATAATGTGCTCATCCGGCTTTTCGTTTAAAAAGTAGGAAAGCGGTACAGTGAATACTTCTTCAACCTCTGCCGGATTTGGTTGAATCTCAGATTCATGATCAATAAAACCGACATATGTGCTGATTGTCATGCCAAAAGGGGATACAAGCTTACCAAAAGAATAGACACGTCCGATCGATGCATCGCCAAGCCCTAATTCTTCCTGGGCTTCCCGGACGGCTGCACCTTTCGCGCTGTCATCATCGCGATCAACTCTACCGCCCGGGAAGCAGACTTCTCCGGGCTGCCTGCGCATTGTCAGCGAGCGTACTTCAAACAGGAGATGAAGTCCATCTTCTTTTTTAATAAAAGGGATTAAAATAGAATAATGGCTTACAGTCTCTTCTCCGAGAATAATTGGTTCATGCGCCTGAAGCCGTTCAATGATCTTATATTCTTCCATGTCCTCAGCCCCGTTACTCTTTTTCTTAACTATATCAGAATTTCCTGCTCAGCAGTCGGCTGACCTGCGCCAAGTATGTTAATGAAAGCTGCCATGCCGAAAAAAGCGATCGATCAGTCCGGCAGTTTCAGGCTGATGATGAATTTGTTTGTGGTGGTATGGGAGAATCAGAAAGTCTTTTATATCAGGCAGCCAGACAGAAGCTGTTTCAACACGGCCATCATTACGCTCCCTGAGCATTTTTCCGAGTAAAAGTCCCGCACGGTCACCTGCAATCGCTCCGATCTCCACATTTGAAGGGGCAAATGGATATTGATGAAGGAAGTCCGGTGTAATAGAAATAAGCGTCTTATAAACCGCTGTGAAAGGACGGATCATGTGCGCTGCGCCAGCCAGACCGCTTCCCTGGTTTGGGGTTGCAATCAGTACTGCACGCGCTACTTTACCGGCACACACATGATCCGAAAGCACCTTGCGAATGACAATGCCGCCGGTGCTGTGCCCGACTAAAAATACTTTTTCACCATCCATGATCTTATTTTTCAGGCAAGCAGACAGCACCTCTGCTGCATGTTCAAAAGGCTGAAATCGCAGCTCAAATGAAAGTGTAATACAATCGTAACCCCTCTGACTGAGAAAACGCTCAAGCGGATACATATCTGCTGCACCTTTATTAAATCCATGAATCAGAAATACTTTATTGCCCATCAGTTTTTCACCTCTTTTACAGCTTTACAGTTTCCATTATTCTTTACATACCCTTCAACCTGATACATATATACTAACTGCCCATCCCATTTACATACAAAAAAACTGCCGCAGTACCCGGCAGTTTCTTAGTTGTTTGTCTGCAATGCAGCGCCTGTTGAATGCCTGATAACAAGTTCAGGTTCTACAGCCACTGTACTGGACTCAATATGGTTTTTAATCAGGTCAAGTAGTATGTGAGCAGCCATTTTGCCCATCTTCACTTTATCCTGTCTGACCGTTGTCAGTGGCGGTTCTACGTACCTTGCAGGCAGAATATCGTCACAGCCGATAATAGAGATATCATCCGGAACGTGAAGTCCGCGTTCCTTCGCTGCCTTCATCGCACCAATCGCCATCAGATCCGCGCTTGCAAAAACAGCTGTCGGCGTCTCATCCTGATCAAGCAGGAGGTTCATTCCGTCATACCCGCTCTTTTCAAAGAAGTCACCTTCGTAAAACCATTCGTCCTTTATCGGAAGACCGTAATACTTCAGCGTCTGCTTAAATGCACTCAATCTCGAATCTGCAACAAGAGAACCGTTCGTGCCGCCGATGTAAGCAATCTTACGGTGACCATTCAGGTAAAAATGTTCAACCACTTTTCCAGCGATACTGTTACTGTCACTCATGACATAGCTTGAAAAAGGTCCGGTCAGTTCGATATCCACGCCCACACATGGGATTGAACTCTGATCAAGCTCATAGACTGAGGACTCAACCTGGTCACCTGCAATAATCAGGCAGCCATCCACTTCAAAATGCTGACATCTGGCAAGATAGTTTTCCCGCACTTCAAAGAACTGTTCATTCGAAAATAAAATAAGGTCATAACCTAACTGACCAATTGTCTTTTTGAATTCATTCAGTACTTCAACAAAAACCGGATGGGTTAAATCAGCGTTAACCCGTCCGGCAAATACGACTCCAACTACATTGGTTTTTTTATCGTTGATCATGCGTGACTGGGAAGGACGATAGCCTTCGCGTTCCATAATTTCTATGACGCGCTTTCTTGTTTCCTGCCCGACATCATGATAGTTATTAATAATTTTAGAAACAGTAGCCTGAGAAACGCCGGCCAATTTGGCGATATCCTTAATGGTTACCTTCATTTTCCTAGACTCCCCGGTCTTCAGCACACTCAACTCTTTACAGCCCCTTGTGTAAGACTGCTGATAAACGCTTTGTTGAATAGCAGGAAGACAATGATTAATGGTACTGTTGCCCAGAATGTACCTGATAATATCATACCATAATCACGGCTATAGGAATCATTTAGCGCACGAAGTGCTACCTGAAGCGTATGGCTCGACTGGTCCTGAAGTACGACTAACGGCCATAAGAAGTCGTTCCATACATTCATGAAAACAATAATGCCAAGCGTTGCGAAAGCAGGAAGAATTGCCGGTGTTACAATGTTCCAGTACACTCTGAAAATTGAGCATCCATCAATACGTGCTGCTTCGATCAGCTCGTCAGGAACAGCTTCTTTAATATACTGACGCATCCAGAAGATCCCGAATGCATTGATCAGACCTGGTACAATGATTGCCTTCAAATCACTTAACCAGCCAAGCTGACTGATAATATAGTAGGTTGGAATTAATCCAAGCTGAGGCGGAATCATCATTGTAATCAGAATCAGCACGAACAGTACGTCGCGCCCTTTAAACTTAAGCTTCGCAAATGCAAAGCCTGCTAACGAGCATAAGAAAAGGCTTCCGACAGTAACGGCTACTGATACAATCAGTGAGTTCATCATTGCCCCAAAGAAATCGATTTGACCAAGTACATTTGTAAAGTTCGTCACAAGCTCAGGCCCAGGCAGAAGCGCAGGAGGCGTCTGGTTGATCACGTGATTTGGCTGAGTCGCCATGACAAACATCCAGTAGAACGGGAATAGTGATACAAGTCCGGCAAAAACAAGCAAGCCGTACAGGACGAATCTTCCCGAATGCTTTTTAGGTTGATTAACTGTTGCTTCTTTCATTTAAGCCTTCCTCGCTTTCCCGCGGCCAAGCCGGTTTGTAATTAACAGGTTTAATACTGAGAACACCATGATGATTGCAAACAGCACGATCGCTGTTGCTGATGCTGTTCCAAAGAAGTTACTTTCAAAAGCATCACGATACAGATAAGCTACAACTGTAATACCTTCTGGACGCAGGTTTCCGTTAAAGAAGATCAGTGGTTCCGTGAAAATCTGCAGTGACCCGATTGTTCCCATGAATACTGTAAACAGTACGAAAGGTTTTAACATTGGCAGCGTAATGTAACGCAGCTGCTGTGATAGTGTTGCACCATCAATTTTTGCAGCTTCATATAAATCATTTGAAATACTCTGCATTCCTGCAAGGAAAATGATCGTATTATAACCAACCCAACGCCAGAAAATCATCGCTGCAATCGCAATTTTTGCTCCCCACTCAGATTGGGTAAAGACAATTGGATCAACACCAAAGATGCCAAGGAAGCTGTTAACTAATCCGAATGATTGATTGTTAAAGATGATACTGAACAGAATCGCTACCGCCACAATTGATGTTACGTAAGGCATGAAGATTGCTACTCTGAAAGAATTCTTAAAGCGAAGCACCTGTGAATTCAGTGCATATGCAAGTAAAAAGGCTATAATCAGCTGCGGCACAGTCCCTAAGAGTCCAATCACAACGGTGTTATAAATCGACTTCCAGAAGATCGGGTCATTGAATATAATTGTAAAGTTGTTAATGCCGTTATACGTCATTTCTCCAAGGCCGTTCCACTTAAAGAAAGCAAGATAGAAGCTGAACAGCATTGGGAATAAACCGAAAATCGCAAAGAGAATGAAAAACGGAGAAATAAACAGATAACCTGCTATACTATGACGCTTTTCTTCAGTTAAAGATCGCCTTGCTTTTTTCTCAGTGTATTTCTCAGATTTTGATACCATTTTACAAGGTCATCTCCTTTTAATGAAAAGGGCAAGGAACCGGCTAAAGCGGACCTCACCCTTAGTAAATCTTATTTACTCACGCTCAAGACGCTGTTTGATTCTTTCCATTGCATCTTCCCACTCCTGATCAGGGTCTCCGCCGCTGCTTAATACATTATCCAGCGCCATCATAATTTCACCCTGTACAAGCAGGTAGTTACGTCCTTTGTACACATCATTTACCTGCTCAGCTGCTTCTGCGAATACAGCTGCTGTATTGATGTCACCAAAATACTCATCTGTATAACTTGTGAACTCTTCTTCTTCATATACAGCTGGTGTTGAAGGGAATAGTCCCATGTCTTTAAATGACTCCAGCTGATTTTCAGGAGATACTAACCACTCAATGAATGCATATGCTTCTTCCTGCTGCTCAGACTCTTCAGAGATCGTCAGGTAAGAACCGCCCCAGTTACCGGCACCTTCAGGCATTGTTGTAATCATCCACTCTTCAGAATCAGGTGCATTTCCTTTTACGACACCCTGCATCCAAGCTGGTCCAAGAAGTGTTGCGTAAGAACCTTCAGCCATACCCTGACCCCATTCAGGTGTCCAAAGCGGCATGTTTCCAACTGCATCTGCCTGAATCAACTCTACTGTATAGTCGTATGCTTCACGAATTTCAGCATTGTCTTCAACAATCAGTTCATTATCACGGTTGAAGTAATGTTCAGATGCCTGGTCACGCTTAGCGTTGAAGATCAGCTCTGCATTATCAACAACAGGCTTGCCAGTTGCTTCAGCAATGTCCTTTGCAAATGTTGCGTATTTATCCCATGTGTCAACTTCAGCAGCAAGTTCTGCAGGATCCGTTGGATAGCCCGCTTCTCCTACTACATCTGTACGGTAGTACATAGCAGTTGGTCCGATATCAGTTGGAAGACCAAACTGGAATTCGCCGTCAGCGCTTCCGCCTACGTTCCAAACCCAGTCAAGATAGTTACCCTGAACGTCTCCTGCACCAAGGTCATAAAGGTTCACGAAACGATCCTGTGCATCGCGGTAACGCTCGATTTCCCCAACCTCGATCATTGCGATATCAGGTGCACCCTGACCTGCTGATAATGCAGTGAATAAGTTATTGTGGTGGTCACCCATTTCAGTTGTCTGAATGTTAATTTCAACATCCGGATTTTCTTCCATATAAGCTTCTGCAAGCTTTTCGTAACCTGTTGTACCGAATACCCACATATCAATTGTGCCTGAATTGCCACCGCTGCTGTTCGAAGTACCGCTATCCCCTTCATCACTTGAACATCCTGCAAGTATTGCCATAACTCCCCCAGCTACAAGCCCTGCTTTTAGTACCTTTTTCATTCCTTCATCCCCTTAAATATGTTGTTGTTGAATCTTTAACCCATTGTTCAAAATAACCTGCTGAAACCATTTAGCGCTGTCTTTCGGAATTCTCTGTTGTGTTTTAAAATCAACATATACCAGACCAAAGCGTTTGCAATAGCCGAATGCCCACTCAAAGTTATCAAGGAAACTCCATGCGAAGTAACCTCTCAGATCAACACCTGCATCAATTGCGTCCAGGCAGGCATCAAGATGCTCCTGTAAATATTGAACACGTTCAGGATCCTGAACTTCTCCATCTGTTACCTCATCATCGTATGCCGCGCCATTTTCAGTGACGTAAATCACCGGGTTATCATAATCGTTTTTCAATCTGATAAGCAGATCAGATAATCCTTTTGCGTATACTTCCCAGCCCATTGCTGTCCGTCTGTGACCGCCGCCTTCGTGCCCGGCTTCAAGCCATGCACCCGGCTGATGTGTCAGATAGGAAATTGAATAATAATTAATACCAAGGAAATCTACAGCTGCTGACATTGTTTCAAGGTCTCCATCTTTTACGAAAGAGAAATCTGTATAAACACTGTAGTGGTCAAGCATGTCAGCAGGATATTGTCCTTTGAATACCGGATCAAGGAACCAGCGATTCAGGAAACCGTCCCATCTGACAGCAGCTTCTTCTGATGAAGCGTTTTCATTAAATGGATAAGAAGAATTCAGGTTCAATGTAATCCCGATCTCACCCGGAAGCTGTCTTTCTCTGAAGCGATTCACAACCACTCCGTGTGACAATAGTACGTGGTGAGCAGCCTTTAGGAATGCCGGAATATCGCGATAACCCGGTGCATGTTCACCTGAACCGTATCCAAGCCAGCTTACAACCCACGGCTCATTGTGTGTAATCCAGTTAGACACCCTATCACCAAAACGGTCAAAAATCACATCACAGTAATGAGCAAACTCTTCAACGATGTCTCTGTTCATCCAGCCGCCTTTATCCTGAAGCGCCTGTGGCAGATCCCAGTGGTAAAGTGTTACAGCCGGCTTAATTCCCTGCTGTTCAAGCTCTGTTAAAAGATTATCGTAGAACTGAAGGCCTTCTTCATTTACGACTCTGTCGCCGTTTGGAAAAATGCGTGACCATGAAATTGAAAAGCGGTACCATGGTACATTCAGATTCTTCATTAATTGAACATCTTCTTTATAACGGTTGATGTGATCACATGCGACTTCACCATGATCTCCGTTTAAAACCTTACCTGGATTCTTACAAAACTGATCCCAGATTGATTCTCCTCTTGATTCTCTTCCACCCTCAATTTGGAAAGAAGAAGTTGCAGTACCCCAAACGAAATTCTCAGGAAACTTTCTCATAGTCACCATCCTCAAATATTACGAAAACTTTTCGTTAAGTTTTTTATTAAAGTAAAATGTTTCGTTAATTTGGATTCTATACCTAAAATAAAGCGCTGTCAATATGATTTAAACAGATTTTTTTCGTAAATAATAATTTTATTACGAAACATATTCGTAAATTGTTAAAAAAAGCGCCACACCGGCATTCGGTATGACGCTAACATGAATTTAAAGGTTATATTTCTTTTTGAATCTTTCTGCACGACCATCTTTATCAGCGAATTTCTGACGGCCAGTATAGAAAGGATGCGTATCTGAGCTTACTTCTACTTTTAATAGCGGGTAAGTGTTTCCGTCTTCCCACTCAATTGTTTCATTCGATCCTTTTGTTGATCCGGTTAAAAATTTAAAGCCACTATTTGTATCCATGAATACTACTTTACGATATTCTGGGTGTGTATTTTGTTTCATATATATTGCCTCCTATATAATCAAATCGTAAACATTACGCTTTATATTAAAACATGTATTTCCTAATGTTGCAAGTCACTTGTTTTACCTGAACCTCTTATTAGAATGAAGTTTTTAATTTTGTGCTAAACTTAAAGGCATGAATCGAATATGAAAGGTTGATTTAAATGACAAACACAATCAAACTGACTTCGCTATCTTCAAAAGGGGGCTGCGGCTGCAAAATTGGTCCTGCTGACCTTGCACAAGTGCTGAAAAACTTACCGCAGGCAGAAGCAAACCCAAACCTGCTTGTTGGTCTCGATACAAGCGATGATGCAGGCGTCTATAAAATTAATGAAGAAACTGCTCTTGTTCAGACGCTTGATTTCTTCACACCAATTGTAGATGACCCTTATGATTTCGGCCAGATTGCTGCGGCAAATGCAATCAGTGATGTGTATGCAATGGGCGGCACCCCACTGACTGCGCTGAATATTGTGGCTTTTCCAATCTCAACGCTTGATAAGAGTATTTTGACTGACATCCTTCGCGGTGCAGGCGATAAATTAAAAGAAGCCGGCGTGACACTGGTAGGCGGTCACTCAATCGATGATCAGGAGCCAAAGTTCGGACTTGCTGTAACCGGTACGGTTCACCCTGATAAAGTCAGAGCAAACACAGGCGCTAAGCCTGGAGATAAACTGATCCTGACAAAACCGATCGGTGTCGGGATTTCCACAACTGCACTAAAGAATGGATTATTAAGTGATGAAGAAACGAAAAACGTGACAAGCGTGATGGCAACGTTAAATAAAACAGCGGCTGAAACAATGGCTGATTTCGATATACACGCAGCAACCGATGTGACAGGTTTCGGACTGCTTGGACACGCTTCAGAAATGGCAGCTGGCAGTGAAGCAGGTATCCGCATTTACAGCGATCAGGTCCCTGTTCTCCCTCGCGTACGTGAGCTGGCTGAAGGTGGTACGATTCCTGGAGGTACTAAAAATAATTATGCCCATTTAGACGGTAAAGTGATGTTCCCTGAAAATATGGATCAGATTGACCGTTATATTTTATGTGATGCAGTTACATCAGGCGGTCTGTTAATTTCAGTATCTGCTCATGAAAGTGATGAGCTTCTTGAAAAGCTGCGCGCACAGAATGTTGATGCTCATATCATTGGAGAAGTGGTCAATGATCATAGTGGCAAAATCAGCATCCAATCGTCTGCAGGTGAAAAGCGTTGACAAGAGAAATCAGCTTGAATGATTTGATGGAGGTTCACGAAAATAACGAACGGGTTCTAGTTGATGTCCGCTCACCAGGGGAATTTGAAGAAGGCTCTATTCCTGGGAGTGTCAATATTCCAGTGTTCAATAATGAAGAACGTGCAGAAATCGGAACCATATATAAACAGGTAGGGCCGGAAGCTGCAAAAGAACGCGGGCTTGAAATTTTTTCTGCAAAGCTTCCTGAGTTTGTTAAAGAGTTTCAGGATTTAGAGCGCCCTGTTTCAGTATTTTGCTGGCGCGGTGGAATGAGAAGCAAAACCGCTGCAACGACAACCGAATTAATGGGTGTTGATGTAAACCGTCTGACTGGAGGCATCCGAACTTACAGACAGTGGGTAGTACAATCCCTTGAATCATTTGATTTTACACCTGAATTACTTGTGCTGAATGGGTATACCGGGTCCGGCAAGACTGTGATATTAAATCAACTGAAAGAACAAGGGTATCCAATCATTGATCTTGAAAAGATAGCCGGTCACCGCGGGTCAATTTTTGGTCAGATCGGTTTAGAACCAAGCAACCAGAAAAAGTTTGATTCACTGCTGATTACTGAGTTAAGAAAATTAAAGAATTCTCCATATATACTGATTGAAGGTGAAAGCAGAAGGATAGGCCGGGTTCATATGCCGGATTTCCTTCATAAGAAAAAAGAAAATTCACCACAGCTATTTCTTGATCTCCCAGCTGAAGAGCGTGTTAAAAACATTTTAAAGGATTATCAGCCTGATCAGACGCCTGATCAGTTTATGGAAGCATTTGAAAAAATCGAACGCAGAATTCATACGCCAATTTCCCGGGAAATACGTGCTCTTTTGACAAACGGGGATTATGAGGAAGCCGTAAAGCTGCTGCTTATACACTATTACGATCCGCGCTATGAGCACTCAATCAGCTCACAGGATGGACTCCATACTTTTATTACGGCTGAATCGATGGATGAGGCTTATGAAAAAGTAAAAGCAGCTGCGGACTCGTTTCGCTATTCAGTAAGCCGTCAGCGTTAATGGCGGCTTTATTTTTAATTTCCAGATGAGCAGGTGATGAACATGCATGTGTGGTGGGTTGGACTTGGCGGGGCTGCCGGAGTGTGTCTGAGGGCTTTGGTTGATACGCTGTTTCAAAACAGCTTCCCTTTTTCAACATTAATCGTGAATCTTCTCGGTTCATTTCTACTCGGGTTACTTTCTACAGCTCCTATTAAGATGGGCAAAGGTATCAGACTTGCACTTACAACAGGACTGGTTGGCTCATTTACAACACTGTCAGCTGTCAGTGCAGAGCTATTCGAATTTCTCCAGACAGCACAATATGGATATGCAGTTTTATATTTTATGATCAGTCTGGCTGGTGGGTTTGTGCTTGCTTATAGCGGGATAATGACCGGGAGAAAAGCAGGTGGAAATATATGAGTCTATTCTTACTTGGAGCAGGAGGATTTTTCGGTGCAATCGCAAGATACTTCCTCTCCTCATATGGAAACGAAAAGTTTTCCTCGATTCCATTTGGTACATTGCTGGTGAACCTTATTGGGTCTTTTCTGCTCGGTATGGTGATCGCCCTGGAGCTGTCTACAGGTTATGATACACTCCTGGCAATAGGCTTTCTTGGCGCATTTACAACTTTTTCAACGATGCAGATTGAAGCAGTTCAACTTTTTGATGACAAGCAACGACTGCGCGCTATAATGTATTTGATTACAACATTTTCAGGCGGTACACTTTTTGCGGGGCTTGGGTATTTACTGATTGTACTGTAAAACGCGAAAAAATCTCCGGCTGCTGCCAGAGATGTCCGCAAGTTTATTTATATGGGGAAGAATTGTATGCCCTCTTAATCGCCAATTCGGGTGGTTGGATCCTTTTTCTTTAAGAAAGCCGCTGTCTTCCCGGCAGTCACGACAATGCAGCAAAATAGCGGTCCATTTATCCGCCACTCCACCGTTGATTTATGTGGTCACAAAGAATATTTACCCCCGGTTTAAGAGATTAAAACCACTTTAAACATATTCGTGTGAACCACCTATTATTTATAGTGATCCATCATTTAAATCAGCCATATCCATCAAATACAGCACAGAAAGGGGCAGTAAAATGGATCAAAAAGAAATAGAAGCATATATTATTAAGCAGTATCAGGAAGATGAACAGGTCATGGTACGCATATTCATTCAATGGTGCCAAGAGCGTGATCTGGACCCTGAAAAAGTTTACCACAAAGCTTATCCTGCACAGCCTCCTAATCCTCTTTTAAAAAAGCTGAAAGAAGAAAGCGAAGTATTTGATATGACCGTGGATTCCGGTACACTGATCAATGTCCTGCAGGTATTCGGTAATGATGACCTTGCATTTATTGTTTCAGAGTATGCAAAAAAATAACGTCAGGCTGCTACGGAAGCAGCCTGAAAAAATTCACCCACTCATGCGGCAACTGGTCCACACCAACCTCCTCATATAATTCATCCTCTCCGGTAATCACCACCTGCCAGTACAGTTCTGCCTTCATACCAGTCTTGTATCCGTTACGCAGCGTATTGACATTCAGATGAGAAAGCTTTTCTTTTAACCTATCCATCTCAAGTTCATTTAATTGAGATGGCTGGAGATCAACTTTTTCATGATTAACGATACCCGATCTGAATATATAACTTCTTTCAAAATCAATGACTGTCCTCAATGAAGTTCCCGCTGTGTCCGATATTCTGATCTCCAGCTGCTTCAGCTTGTTTCTATTCAAACCCCTCACTCCGTTTAGTTTTTTACTTTTATTTTATCAAAACTGACAAGAATTCTGAATCGAACGTAACAGTTCTTTAGACTTTTATAAAAATACAACTTTTTACACTAAAAAGACAATATAACCGTGACATACGTCACGTTTCGATTTATGATAGATGTAATTATTTGTTTCTTATATGAACAATTGCTTGTTAAAAGGAGGAGAATTCATGGATCACCTGAAAGCTGACCCCCAGTATTTGTTTGATTTCTTTACCGGACTCTATAAGATGGTTTTTTTGATGGAGGTAGATACGCAGGGCTATAAATATGCAGATGTCACTGCTGAAGCAGCACGCCTTGCCTCACTTCCTGAAGACTGGAAGGGTCGCTACATTCATGATATCTATGAGGAAAAAGTCTCAGCTCCTCTCATCAGCCAGTACGATGAAGCAGCCTCTAAAGGTGAGCCTGTCTTTTATTCTGATCAGATGAACAAGCTTTCCAATATTTCAGCGTACGCTGCCTCAGCTCTAATGCCGATCACAGACGACCATGGATATGTCAGATATATAATAGGACTGACAAATGACCTTTCAGACTCCACATCCACTAAATTGCTCGCTTCAATTGAAAATATTGATTACTTAACCGGACTTCCAAGTCTGTTGCAGGTTAAAGCAGAGCTTTCCAAAATGGAACATTCCTCATTTTCAATACTGTATATAAATATTGACAGGTTTAAATTAATTAATGAGTGGCTGGGGATTGAAGCCACAAATGAATTGCTCAAAAAAATCGCCAAACAGACCGCTACCCTGCTGCCACCTGAATCCATTTTAGGGAGAATTGATGGAGATGAGTTCATTGTGACAGTGACTAACCATACTGAAAATGAGGCCCTTCAACTTGCTAAGAACATTCTTTCATCACTGTCTCTTTTTACTTACGAGGTAAATAGTGTATCGATCCCGGTCACAGGATGTATCGGAATCTGTCAGAGTCAGGGTCACCCTAACTCAATGATCAGCAATGCATGCGCCGCTATGGTCGAAGCGAAACGGGAAGGCAGAAACTCGATCCGCCTGTTCAAAACAGAAAATCAGCATCAGGACAATATCGCTGAAGCGATTATGGAAGCTGAACTATATAAAGCGCTTGATCAGGATGAGCTGACCGTCTATTATCAGCCAAAGCTGCACGCCAGCACGAATCGCGTCCACTTTGAGGCGCTTGTCAGATGGTTCAGCCCTGTGCTTGGAACAGTACCACCTCTCAAATTCATACCAGTCGCTGAAAATACGACACTGATTCAGGAAGTGACAAGAACTGTTGTTTATAAAGTGTGCGAGGATATAAAAAATGCACCTGAACTTTTTGACACGGCTGTTACATCAATTAACCTGTCTGCCGCCTTATTTGAATCTGATTTAATTAACGAACATTTTATTCAGATTGTAAGTGATTGCGGGGTCAATCCTTCAAATATTGAGGTAGAAATTACTGAGAATATGCTGATGAAAAATCCGGTCAAAGGCGTGGAAATCATTAATTACTTAAAGTCACTCGGCTTTCGCGTCGTCATTGATGATTTCGGGGTGAGCTATTCATCTCTCAATTATTTAAGAAAATTTTCACTTGACGGTATTAAAATCGACAGGTCTTTTATCTCTCAGATTGATCATCACCATAATGAAA
The DNA here is from genome assembly GCF_055597105.1 of Jeotgalibacillus sp. 10bf12. Classification (NCBI taxonomy): domain Bacteria; kingdom Bacillati; phylum Bacillota; class Bacilli; order Caryophanales; family Caryophanaceae; genus Jeotgalibacillus; species Jeotgalibacillus sp. 10bf12. The sequence continues at coordinate 578,315 of NZ_CP200276.1, forward strand.
AAGATATCAGCATCGTGCATTTTATTATTCAGCTTGCCAAAAAACTGGACCTCTATGTTACGGCGGAGGGTGTGGAAACGAGAGAACAGTTTGATATCCTGACAAGCCTTGGCTGTGATGAAATACAGGGATATTATTTCAGCAGGCCTTTGCCACTTGAAAAAATCAAACATACAATTGACCATTTTTTCCACTGCATCGCTTCCGCAAGCCAGTCATATCTTGAAGCAGCTGTTACAACAGAGAAAACCGGGGAAGAGAGCCGACTTAAGGAAATTGAGCGCCTGCAGATCATCGATACACCAACTGAAGAGCGGTTTGACCGTATTACCCGGATCGTTAAGAATGCATTTCACGTACCAGTCTGTTTCATTTCAATTATTGATGATAAACGCCAGTGGTTCAAGTCATGTATTGGCATCCCTGACTATGACCAGACACTCAGGGAAGTCCCTCGCGATCAGGCTTTGTGCGACTACGTAATCAGACAGCAGGAAGCACTGATCATTGAAAACATAGCTGAGCACCCGGATGATAAGATCCGTGCGTTCTTTAAGATGAGCGGACTTCAGTTTTATGCCGGCCTGCCGCTAATATCAAGAGGTGAAATGATCGGAACGCTTTGTATGATCGATTACCTTCCGCGGAGATTTACTGACAAGCAATTTGACACCATTTCAGATTACGCTAAATGGGTGGAGTCTGAGATTGAACTTTATAGTTACCGGAGTTAAGTTCATAATAAAAGACAGCGCACAGGCGCTGTCTTTTATTAGTCTGCTGATATAATCTCATATACGCGGGCTTCATAAGGCTTCAGTTCAAGCGTATGAGGCATTACAGATCTTGCTTCAGCGTCCACCTTATAATTGCCAATCACAAGACGTGCCGCTTCACCTGACAAAGCTTCAGGGCTTTCTACTGAAAGTGTCTGCTCCGAGTGGTTCAGCGCAATCAGCCACGTTGTGTTTTGATAGGTTCGTTTATACATATAAAGCGGTTCTTTCTCTTTTGACAGATCCTCATAATCACCATACACCATCACCGGATGCTCTTTACGCAGTTCGACCAGGTTTTGATACGTATAAAACACAGAGCTTTGATCATTGAGCGCCTGCTCTACATTGATTTTTTGATAGTTTGGATTCACCTTAATCCAGGGCTCACCTTTTGTAAAACCGGCATGTTCCTGATCATTCCACTGCATTGGCGTACGGGAATTATCACGGCTGAGCAGCAGCAGGCCCTCAAATACTTCTTCAGGATCCCTTCCTTTTGCCACTTCTTCTTTATATTTATTTTTCATCGCAATGTCATTGTAGTCATGAATCGATTCGAACCGGACACCGGTCATTCCGATCTCTTCGCCCTGGTAAATATAAGGCATGCCGGGCAGCGTATGGAGCATGATCCCAAGGAGTTTCGCAGATTCAGTCCGGTAAGCACCGTCATTTCCGTAACGTGTAACCTGTCTTGTATGATCATGATTATTTAAAAACTGAGAGTTCCAGCCTTTCTCAAATACACCCTGATACCAGCTTTCCTGAATCTCTTTATACTTTGGGAGGTCCATGACAGGCATCTCATCGGCGACCTGAAAATGAAACAGGGTGTTCAACTCATGACGGTCTTCATTGACATATAACAGACCGGTCTCAGGATTCACAAAAGGAATCTCACCTACAGTCATCACGTCGTAATGAGACAGCACTTCACGGTTCATCTCCTGCAAATAATCATGAATGCCCGGATTATCTGCCAGATAACTGATATGTTCAGGATTTTCTGCATCCGGGAATCCTTCCTGCTTTGCCAGCAGATTAATGACATCCATTCTAAATCCATCAATGCCGAGATCCAGCCATGAACGCATCATACGGTAAATTTCCTCCCTGACTTCAGCATTCTCCCAGTTCAGATCGGGCTGCTCTTTTGCAAAAGAGTGAAAATAATATTCTTCAGTTTCCTCATCCTTGGTCCAGGTTGAAGGTTCAAAGTAAGAACGCCAGTTATTCGGTGGACCGCCATCTTTACCTTCGCGCCAGATATACCAGTTGCGCTTCGGATGATCTTTTGATGACTTTGAATCCAGGAACCAGGGGTGCTGATCTGAGGTATCATTGACTACGAGATCCATAATCACCTTCATACCCTTATGGTGGATCGCATCAAGCAACTCTTTAAATGTATCCATATCACCCGCTTTTTCCATAACGGATTCATAGTTTGATATATCATAACCGTTATCACGGTCAGGTGATTCATAGAACGGATTCAGCCAGATCACATCAACACCGAGCTTCTTTATGTAATCCAGCTTTTCAAGCACGCCGCGGAGATCTCCATACCCGTCACCATTACTGTCGTAAAAGCTGCGCCAGTAAACCTGATAGACAACTGCTTCCTTCCACCATGTCTTCTTCATGCAAATCCCTCCCTGCAAATGTAGCTCTATTATAACCGCTTACAAATGAGATTACTGCTCAGAACCATTATAATTCAATAGAGGAGTGATGAGATGAATGCATGGGATAGAAGATTTCAGAACAAAACGTATATTTACGGAAAAGAACCGAATGAATTCATTGTCTACGCACAGAAAAAGTTGGGTTTGAAAACAGGCTCATTGCTTGCAGTCGCTGAAGGAGAAGGCAGAAATGCGGTTTATCTGGCTGAAAAAGGACTCAGCGTCACGGCGTGGGATTATGCAGAAGAAGGACTAAAGAAAACGCAGGGACTCGCTACTGAAAGACACGTGCAGGTACAGACCGCGCTTGCTGATTTAACAGATGCAGAATGGACACCTGAAGCCTATGATGCGGTGATCAATGTGTTTGGTCATATTGATCCTGCAGGAAGACAATCAATGCTTGAAGGCATTAAAAGTACAATTAAATCAGGCGGCTATTATATCAGCGAAGTGTATTCGAAGCACCAGCTGCCTTACAAAACAGGCGGCCCGCCAAAAGAAGAGTTTTTATATGATGCAGAAGAGATGCTTGAAGCTTTTACAGACTGGAAAATAATTCACTTCTTTACCGGTGAAGTGACAAGACAGGAAGGCAAGCTGCATAACGGCCTTTCACATGTGATTCAAATCATTGCGCAAAAAATCTGAAAATGTTCCACGTGGAACAATGAAAAGCGGAAGGCGCTTGGTCAGCTCTGACGGGCATAAGACGCGGAGCGGAAAACGGGTGACCTTTCCCGTTTACCGATGCGTGGCTTATGACCCGAAGAGCTAGCGCCTGGAGCTGGATCTCACGAAAAGCGGAAGCAGGCGTTTAGGTCCGACAAGCTTAAGACGATCTGAGAGAAATGGGTGACCTTCCCCATTTTCTCAGGTTGGCTTATGACTCGAGGACCTGCCTGCTGGAGCTGGATCTCATGAAAAGTGAAGGGCGCTCGATCAGCTCTGACAGGCATAAGACGCGGAGCGGAAAACGGGTGACCTTTCCCGTTTACCGATGCGTGGCTTATGACCCGAAGAGCTAGCGCCCGGAACTGGATCTCATGAAAAGTGGAAGCAGACTTTGAGTAATCATACACACGTCAGGCTTTTGATTTATTCCGTCATCGCCTTGACGAACTTACTGTAGCGCTTATAAACCTTCATATATTCTTCATGCTGTTCTTTATCAGGCTCAGTACGTTCGCCTAAAGGAATGTTTTCTTTAATTTGTTTTAATGAATCCTTTTCACCTGATGACGTTAACACGAGCCAGGCAGCTCCCCAGGCGGCGCTATGGTGGCTCTCTGTCCGCTGCACGGGCTTATTAAAGATATTTGAAAGAATTTGAACCCAGAGTGCTGATCTTGAGAGCCCCCCATTGACGTAAATGACTTCCGCTTCTTCTCCGGCTGTTCCAAGCGAAAGGTAGATCTGATACAAGTTGAGTGTAATCCCTTCGAGCACTGCTCTTGCATATTGAGGTATACCGTGTGAGATCGACAGGCCGATCAGGCTTCCTCTTGCTTCCTGATTCCAGATAGGAGCACGCTCACCATTAATATATGGTAAAAACAACAACCCATCTGCTCCCGGACCTACAGTCTCTGCTTCCATGATCAATTCTTCATAAGTCCCATGATAATTCAACGTCTTTTTTAACCACTCTATGGCCACCCCTCCGTTATTTGTAGGCCCTCCTGTTATGTAATAATCCGGTGTGAATGCATAACAAAATACTTCGTGACCGCTACTGACAGTGAAGTGATTTGTCCACTTACGTACCGCACCGCTCGTACCGGCTGAAATGGTCAGACAGTTTTCATCAAGCCCGCTACTGCCAAGGTTAGCAAGCTGACCATCAGCTGATCCAATGATGAATGGTATATTCGGCGGAAGTTTTAAATAACTGGCAATAATACGATTGAGTTGTCCCAATTGGTAATCAGGAGGTACTGGTTTACCCACCTGACTTTCTGTGATTCCTGCTCTTTCAAGTATTTCATTATCCCATGTCAATGTTCTGCCATCCATCATGCCAGTCGCTGCTGCCATTGCATAATCAGTCACCCGTTCGTTAAACCATTGATAGATGATGTATTCTTTAATCGACATCAGATATTCAGCTTTTTGATAAGGTGGATATCCTGTTTTCTTCATCCATATCAGCTTAGTTAATGGCGACATCGGATGTATGGGTGTGCCTGTCCGCTCGTAAAAGGCAGAACCATCTGATCTCATCAATTCCATTGCCTGCTGACGGCTTCTGCCATCCGCCCATATCAGTGCTTTTGAAACCGCACGGCCATCCTTGTCTGTACAGATCAGAGAATGCATAGCGCTCGAAAAACCAATACCAAGAACATTTTCTGCGTTTGCACCGGTTTCATCCAGCACATTTTTTAACGCAAAAACTGCAGATGACACAATGACATCCGGGTCCTGTTCTGCATAACCATCCGTTGAATAAGAAGTTTTGATCAGCTGCTCTGTTTCAGCTTTTACTTTTCCAGCCCTGGTAAACATGACCGCTTTTACACTGGTTGTACCAAGATCAAGACCAATCACAAATTCCTTCATATCATCTCTTCCTTTGTAAAGATCATTTTTTACCACTGAGCTCATTACTTTATCAATCAAGCATATCACAGGATTCTCTTACCAGCTGTACTGAATTTTCTGCTTTACCAGATGTCATTTCCACTTGCAGCTAAGCTGAAGTTCAACTTTTTTGTTCTATTTTGAGGGGTGTGACGTATGATTAAAATTGTTTGTGAAATACTGAACAAAACACTTGCATTCTACTTCAAACCGTCGTATACTTAAGTCAATTACTGATTGTGAAGTTTTTCACAATTAAAATTAGGAGGAATTTTTACATGAAAATCGCAGTAATCGGAAGTACTCACGCTGGGACAGCAGCTGTAACGAATATGGCAAATATGTATCCTGAAGCAGATATTACAGTTTATGAGAAAAACGATAATGTGTCCTTTCTTTCATGTGGTTTAGCATTATATGTAGGCGGTGTCGTTGAAGATCCCCAGGGGCTTTTCTACAGCTCACCTGAACAACTGAAAAGTCTTGGTGTTACGATGAAAATGCAGCATGCCGTGCAGGAAATCGATACTGCGCGCAAGCAGATCAAAGCACTAAATCTCGTCACTGGTGAAGAAGTGAATGACAGCTATGACAAACTTGTAATGTCTACAGGCTCTTGGCCAATCATTCCGCCAATTGACGGCATTAAGCTTGATAACATTTTGTTAGCGAAGAACTTCAACCAGGCTAATACCATTATTGAAAAGTCACGTGACGTAAAACACGTAACAGTTGTAGGTGCAGGCTATATCGGCGTTGAGCTTGTAGAAGCATTCCAACAGGCGGGTAAAGAAGTAACGTTGATTGACGGTGTGGACCGCATACTGAATAAATATCTTGATCAGGAATTTACAGATCAGGTGGAGAAGGCGTTCATTGACCATGGCGTTGAACTGAGACTCGGTGAAACGGTTACTCGTTTTGAAGGTGAAAATGCTGTAGAAGCCGTTGTAACAAATGCAGGACGCGTTGAGACTGACCTTGTGATTATGTGTGTCGGCTTCCGTCCAAACACAGAATTGTTAAAAGGAAAAGTCGACATGCTGCCAAACGGAGCGATTAAAGTCGATGATTATATGCGTACAAGCGATCCTGACATTCTTGCAGCCGGTGACTGCTGTGCAGTGAAATATAACCCGACAGGTCAGGCCGCCTATATCCCGCTTGCAACAAACGCAGTCAGAATGGGCACACTCGTTGCACGCAACCTGATTGAACCTGTTATGAAAAACGTTGGTACTCAAGGTACTTCAGGGCTTCACATCTATGATCTGAATATGGCATCAACAGGCTTAACTGAAACAAGTGCTCAAGCGATGGATATTCATGTGAAAAGTGTCACAATATCTGAAAAGCACCGTCCGGAATTTATGCCGACCTCAGAAGATGTACTGCTGAAAGTCAGCTATCTTCCTGAAAGCCGTAAGATCATCGGTGCACAGGTACTGTCAAAAGCAGATGTGACTCAATCAATTAATACACTCAGCGTCTGCATTCAGACTGGCATGACGATTGATGAACTCGGCTTTGTCGATTTCTTCTTCCAGCCGCACTTCAATCAGCCATGGAACTTCCTGAATAAAGCAGGACTTGCAGCAGCTGAGACACGTAAGCCGGAGCTGGTCTGACTGAAATAGATAAAAATAAGCATTACAATAAAAAGCGCACTTGTAGGAAGTGCGCTTTTTATGTGTCGTTTCATATGCAATCTGAGGGACCGTTAATGAATTAAGCGTCCCCGACTTACGTATCAGCATTTAACCCCTTAATAAGCGACTCCTTCTTCATCTACAAAGACAGTCTCAATCACTGTACGCTGGAATTTGTCTCCGGCAGGTGTGGTACCTTCAACTTCTACAGTCATATTATAAGTCCCTTCTTCGGAAGGAATGGTGACTGCTTTACCACTTTGCTTAAATGTGCGGCGTTGCTGACCGATTCCCCTGTTTTCTTTACCGTCTCCCGCGGTAAATCCGATTTCACTGAACATCTGAATATCAGCAGGGAGCTGTGCTTTGTTTCTGAACCCGGGGTTTGTTTTCAAAGCCCAACTTCTCTTATTATCAGAAGGCTCAAGCGCCAGCTGATCGTTAAAACCCGAAGTAAATGTTACCATTAAAGCATAAGCAGACGCCTGGTCCGTTACCGTTTCCGCTGACCATTTTCCGGCTGCAGGATCTGTGATTTCAATCGTATGGTGATAGGCTCCGTTAAAAAACATCGTATCATCCTCATCAGCAGTCACTTCATAATCCCGCGCAGGACCTTGTGGCGCTTTTAACGTCACAGTCTCATGTGGTGTTGCACTCATCCAGTTAATCACAAGACTTTCCGCTTCATCTTCCACATAAAAACTCTCAGATGCTTTCCCATTCTGTTCTCCGCCCCTTAACAGCGTATCAAGCGGCTGGATCTCTTCTTCCTTTGCTTCCATCGTACTAAATGCTGAAAAAGCAGCTGCACGCTGTGTCGTTAAGTAAGGCTGGAAGATCGATAGTGTATTGTATCCTTTGTTAATCTCACCATGATTCCAGTTACCAACCGCCAGGCTTCTACTGTAAGGCAGCTGAGAACTCGCAACTGACACCACTCCATCGTTAGGCCCTGAAATGAAACCGCTTCCAAACCAATACGCGCTGAACAATGGTCCGGTACGAGTACCGGCAAGGGATAAATAGCTGTTCTGGCCAACTTCGAAGCGGCTATCAGTAATCGAACGGAAATAGTTCATCGTTCCAGTCTGAAGACTCTGCGTCCCCTCACTGTTTTGTCCAATCAGACTGGCAAGCCAGCCCAGTGACGTACTATTTGCCAGATCAGCAAGTTCACTGCCATAGTGAGGCGAGCTCAGCGTAATGACGTTGGATACAAGCGGGTATTTCCCCTCGTGGATCAGGGCAACCTGCGTATCAACGCCTCCTTTACTAAATGCAACAATGACAAGCTTTTTCCCGCCAAAATGGGCAGAGATTTCTTCAAGCTGTCCTGCAAGCATCGCACCATTATCCCAATAGCCTTTTGGCGTGCCACCGGAATCATTCAGCTCGACAAAAGCCGTCTCATATCCTGCAGCAACAGCACGGCTGTACATATCATTTTCGTTATACCAGACAGTCGAATCATTTGTCAGACCCTGAACGAACACAATTGCAGGTTTTGCAGGGTCTATGTAAGCAGGGGCTTCACCAATACTGATCGTTCCGGGAACAAGCGAATTACCCGGCGTCTTAAATCCTCCGGCAAAAGCGGCAGACGGCAGTGACAGAAGCAGAAACACAGCAATAAACAGGGAAAGCGTCTTTTTCATTTAATCTTCTCCTTTTAAATCAGCTGTACCGGGAAACCCCGACCATCTATGTATTTCGACATTCGGAAGGTAAATCCTGTATCTTTTGATAATTAAATTATTATTTATTTATGTGTTGGACGAGTTAGCGGAGTTGTCACTGTTTCCTTTTAGTATGTAGCATTCCCCGCCTGGATTGTCGTGATACACCCGGATACTTGTTACAATCTCCGCTGCACTTGTCGCAATCACCCGATTTCCATGTCATTTCTGTCCCGCTCACCTCCCTATACACATAAAAAAAGCCGGATATCCATTAAGATACCCGGCCCCACTCACTATTCTTTTTCAAATGTCTTCGTACTTCTTACTGTATTAATCGGACGCACCTTACTTTCAATCTCGTCCCGTTTCGGCTCTAAAAACGGTGGCAGTGACAGCTTCTCACCGAGCGTTTCATAAGGTTCATCACCCATAAAACCAGGTCCATCCGTTGCGAATTCAAAGAGAATCTGCGGTGCGACCCTTGAATACAGAGACTTAAAGAAGAAACGGTCAACAAAGCCTGATGTCGCAAAACCAAAACTCTTCATGCGCTCATCCCACTCATCAAGCATCTCTCTATCTTCCAGTCTGAAGGCTGCGTGGTGAACAGTGCCGAAGCCCTGCTGCGCCTGCGGTAGAAAGGTGTTGTGTTCGACAATGACACTAGCCCCGTTTCCGCCTTCCCCTACTTCGAATAAGTGAAACGATTTGTCTTCTGCCGTTTCTTTAAACAACATTACCTTCTCAAGCATTTCCTTAAAATAATCAAAGCGGTCAACGCGGACAAATAATGGCCCAAGCCCTGTAATTGCGTATTCAAGCGGTACAGGCCCCTGCTGCCACGGCGTACCTGCTTCTACCCCATGATCATTTTCATCTGAAATCAGCTGATACTGCTGATCATCGAAATCAACAAAAGAAATCGTCTTCTTACCGAACTGCTCATGCACGCCTTTATGCTTTACATTCAACCGGTCAAACCGCTTTTCCCAGTACTCAATCGCTGCATCACTCGGTACACGGAAAGATGTTTTAGAAATTTCGTTTGTGCCGTGATTTCCCTTCGGAATACCCGGGAAATCGAAAAACGTCATATCGGTGCCGGGGCTTCCTGTATCGTCAGCAAAAAACAGGTGATACGTCTGGATATCATCCTGATTGACTGTCTTTTTAACCAGTCTCATGCCAAGTACATAAGTGAAAAACTCGTAATTTTTTTCAGCACTGCTTGTAATCGCAGTCACGTGATGAATGCCTTTTAACGCTTTAATAGACATAATAAATGAGCCTCCTCTAGTGCAATTTTCATACACATAGCATCTAATGATTCCAGACTGAATGCAAGAATATTGACCGCTCAAGTGTTAAAAATGTAAATCTGCTGAAAAGTGCTTCATAATAAGAAGTAACTACCTTACCCGAAAGGAGGGGCAATGATATGAGTATTCCAAAAGTGGATTTTTACTTTGGCGCACTGCTGTCACACCTTGTCAATCGCGGGTTCTCACCTGTGATGAAAGAAGGCGGACAGGACCGGAGAATTTACGCGCTTGAAAATGAAACCGACAGCTATTTTATTTATGCTAAATACTCGTTTACACCCCGCTTTAAAAAAGAATCCCGTATCTGGACCTTCTCCTTTTACGATACAGAAATGGAAAAGACGCTCCGCAGCCAGCATGACAACCAGTATCTGTTCGCTTTCATCTGTGGTGAAGAAGACCTCCAGAACACTGAAATTATTTTACTGACAGCGAGTGAAGTCTCAGAGTGTATCAAGACGTCAGAGAACGGCCGGAAGTGGCTGACGATTGAAATGGCAGATCGCAAAAGAACACTTACTGTTCGCGGCAGTGCCCATTCAAAACCCGGCTATTCACTGAAAATCACCCGCAGCACCGACCAGCGTCTTGAAGAACTGCCAACCATGCTTTTTTAAAAAAGGAGATGGTCCTCATGATGACAATCATTCTAATCCTTTTTGTATTCTTTGTTACCTTCTGTATCAGTGCAGTGATGAACATTTTGAACCACACCACTCAGGGACGTCACTGGTTTTACTCCGTATTGTTCAGCCTCGTGATTGCGGTGATTGGCGTACTGATATTTGAACCGAGAGAATAACTTTTTAATAAAAAGGAATAATATGGTTCTGATTAGTTTTTCCGGGGTGTTGCACATTCCATTCTCTGGTGATATAGTGGTCGTGCACAGAAAATTAAATACCGTTATCTGCACTAGGGGTGCGAATTAGCTGAGATGTGAGCATTAGCTCCGATCCCTTATGACTCGATCAGGATAATACCTGCGTGAGGAAGTGTAGTGACTTCTCTTTTTATATCAGGAGCAGTGGCTACATCTTTCGCGGATGTGGTCTTTTTTTGTGCAAAAACTGCTCTGGGAGGAATACAAAATGGAATGTGGAACAAGCAAAATTGTCGGATGCCGTTTTTCGCTGCATCCAATGGCGGGAGATTTTATTCCGGTGATTAAAGGCGCGCTCGAGGCGACTGACCTGACTGGCGTCTGGAAGCATACAGATGATGTATCAACCGTGATCCGCGGACAGGAACAGCATGTATTCAATGTGATCAAAGCGATTACGCTCCATGCTGCAAAAACCGGTGAACATGTAGCCATCAATGCTACTTTTTCAGCAGGCTGCCCTGGTGATACTGCTGGTGACTCTTATATGGAGGCAGATCCAAACGTACACAATCACGATGATACGAAGCAATATGTATCTTCACAATTCGCACTCTACCCGATGAATAATCCGGATTATATGAGTGTCATTTACAGGGAAGTTGACCGCGCCAAAGAACGCGGTGTCTTCAATGATTCTATGCATTATGCAAGCGGGATTCATGGTGATATTCATGAGGTATTTGATTTTTATGAAGAGACTTTCGGTCAGGCAAGATCCGATGAGCACCGGCATTTAGTGATGACTGTGTCGATGAGTATCAACAGTCCATCTCATAAGGGTAACCATCATGCTTAAGAGCTGGAAGCTGAAAGAAGTTGTCATGATGTCGCTGTTTGCGGTTGTATTCGGCATTATTTACTTATTGTTTTTACATGTGGGGAACATTTGGGCATCTCTGATTGGTCCGATCGCTTATGAGTGGATCTTCGGGATCTGGTTTATCGTATCCATCATTGTCATGGCGATTATCAGAAAGCCGGGGGCAGCAGTGATTCCTGAGACGATGGCCGCTGCAATTGAAGTCATGCTTGGCAATGCAGTGGGCCCCCGCCTGATTTTAGCGGGCGTCATTCAGGGGCTTGGTGCTGAAGCTGTTTTTGCAGCAACAAGATATCGCCATTTTAACCTGGGTATTTATATGCTGGCCGGCGCCGGGGCTGCAGTATTCAGCTTTGTTTATGGCTACCTGATGGGCGGTTTTGCAGCATTAAGTACAGAATACGTGTTACTGATGTTTGTGATCCGCGTGATGAGTGGTGCGATTATTGCAGGAATTGGCGGTAAATACCTTGTTGATGCACTGCTTGCAACAGGTTCTCTGAGAGGCTACGCCATTACAAAGCGTGATGCGCATGCATAATGTCATCTCTCTGCAGAACGTCTCATTTCGTTTTCCGGATGATGCTGAGCCGGTGTTTGAACAGCTGAATTTCGAGGTGAAAGCCGGCGAACGTGTTGTGATTACTGGTCCAAGCGGGTGCGGAAAGTCTACACTTTTATACCTGCTTAACCGCCTTTATCCTGAAAACTGTGACGGGATCATCTCAGGACAGGTTGACCTGTTTGGAAAAGCAGCATCTGACTATGCACCGGGTGAAATTAACCAGCGGATTGCCACCGTTTTTCAGGATCCTGACAGTCAGTTTTGTATGCAGACAGTTGAAGAGGAACTCGCTTTTACACTTGAAAATGTGGGTGTACCTTCGGATAAAATTAATGACCGGATCGAAAAAGTATTACAGGAAACCGGGCTGGAGTCATTCAGAGATTCAGTCATTCAGACTTTGTCAGGCGGTCAGAAGCAGCGTGTCGCTACTGCGTGTGCCTGGGTATTGGAGCCTGAAATCCTGCTGCTTGATGAGCCGCTCACACATTTAGATCCGGTGACCGCTCAGGAGTTTGTTGCGTGGCTCCGCGGTCTTCATGAATCAAGAGATCTGACAGTGGTTGCAATTGATCATCAGGTTGATTTATGGGATGGATTTTTTGACCGGGAATGGCAGATGACTGCTTCAAAACCCGTTGAACAGGCAATTACAAGGGAGCCAATCCAGACAGCTCAGGTCGCAATGACAGCAAAAAACCTGACTGTAGATCCGATCGTTTCACCAGCCAGTTTTTCGCTAAAAAAAGGAGAGATTGCTGTTCTTGCAGGTCCAAATGGCAGTGGGAAATCCACGCTATTGAAAGCATTATGCGGGCTGAAATCCACTGGCGGACAGGTAGAACCAAAGCGGATCGGTTACGTCCCGCAGTCCCCTGAATTCTTATTCTTAACGAAGTCCGTCAGAGAAGAGCTTTTATTTGGAGGAGGTCAGGGCGCGGATAAAATACTGAAGCATTTGTATCTGGAGGAAGTCAGTGAATCAAACCCTTTCGCTGTCAGCCATGGTCAAAAGAGAAGGACAGCAATTGGCGCCATGCTTTGTGACGGGCGGCCTGTTATCGTGATGGATGAACCGACTGCAGGACAGGACAAAGCTGCTTTACGGGAGCTTGAAAACCTGATTATGGCACGTGCGAATGAGGGTATCACTTTTCTCATTGTGACACACGATATGGATTTTGCAGACCGCGTGGCAGATTTACTGCTGTTATTACATAAAGGCAGTCTGAGCGGACCCTATCGTCCACAAACAGTGTGGCAGAACCGGCAGCTGCTTCAACAGCACCGCTTATGTCCGCCATCCGGAGGTGAGTTGCATGATCAACCGTATGAATCCTTCGGTTAAGTTTATTGCGATCACCGTTTCAATGATCGCCATGGCGTTCTTTTTTAATCCATGGACGCCACTCGTGTTCTTTATTGGGGTTGTATTTAGCCAGCTGCTTTTCGCGAAAATCTCATGGAAAGTATGGAGTCTGATGATGCTTCCTTTCCTGCTTGGCGCAGTCGGCTATTTCTGGACAACACTCGTATTCGGCAATGAAGAGAGTACGCTCGGTACAGCATTGTCACTCAGCTTCCGGGTCCTTGCATTTTCAAGTCTGTCTCTGCTGTTTGTCTTTACAACAAAGCCGGTTGATTTCATTTTAAGCCTGATGCAGCAACTGAAGCTGTCACCGAAAATTGCTTACAGCATTCTCGTTGGCTATCAGTTTCTCCCTGTCTTAAAGGATGAATTTTTTCAGATTCAACAGGCGCAGCAGTTGAGAGGCCTTGAAGCGCCAAAGTCTCCTGTGAAAAGGGTTCTCGCAATGCGGCATGTCCTGATTCCGATGCTCGCAGGTGCTGTCAGAAAAGCGGAGCGTACAGCTTTTGCGATGGAAGCACGCGGGTTTACCGGTGAAGGCAATCGGGATTTTTACCGGAAAATTTCTGTGGGCCGTGTTGATGCAGCGGGTATTGCACTTTTTCTGCTCCTGCTGTGCGGGAGTATGGCTGCAGGGCTGTTATGAAAAACAGCTGGCGTAGGCCGGCTGTTTTTTTAATGAGGCAGGCCTGGGACTATTTACACTTTTCTATGAACAGGATGCGTTTTTCTGCGAACCAGCTGAACCACTCCCCCTACAACTTCTTTACACTTCCCCCAAATAAGCATAGAATTTAACTATTGTTAAAAATCAGATTGAAAAGAGGAAACATGACATGAAAAAAATGATGTTATCAGCTGCTGCACTATCAACTGCGCTAGTGCTTGCTGCATGCGGAAACGCTGAAGAAACCGAGGACACAGACCAACAAAGCTCAGGTGATGAAGCTTTCACAATCGGTGTCATCCCTGCCCAGACCGAGGGTGAAATGGAAGGCGCGATGAATAAGCTTCAGGATGTTCTGACAGAGGCACTTGGACGTGAAACGGAAATTGACGTTTATCCTGACTATAATGGTGTAGTCGAAGCAATGAACTTTGACCAGATTGATATGGCCTACCTTGGGCCATTAACATATGTGATCGCTCAGGAAAGAAGCGATGCAAAAGCGATTATTACACAGCTCGTAAATGGTGAACCGTTTTACCATTCCTATATCATTACACAACAGGATCAGCCGTTTGAATCGATTGATGATCTGCTGAGTGATCCTTCAGAAGTTGATTTTGCTTTTGGTGATCCGAATTCAACATCCGGCTCCCTGATCCCATCAATTGAACTGCAGGATCGCGGTGTATATGAATCTGAAGACAGCTATGAATTCAGTACAGTCCGATTTACCGGCTCTCATGATGCAACGGCACTTGCTGTACAAAATGGACAGGTTGACGCAGGAGCGATTGACAGCGCGATTTATAATCAGCTGATTGAATCCGGTAAAATTGATGACAGTAAGCTTAAAGTCATCTGGACGTCTGATCCGCTCTTCCAGTATCCGTGGGCTGTTACTGCAGGCACTGATGAAGAAACAATCACTACACTTCAGGAGGCATTCTTAGCGATCGAAGACCCTGAAATTCTTGATGCTTTCGGCGCTTCAGGCTTTACAGAGGCAACACCTGAAGATTATGACAGTATTTTAGATGCAGCGGAAAAACAAGGCATTTTAGATGCAGAGTAGGGCTGTCAGCTGTGTGGTTTAAAAGAAAGCATATTTTTCTTGCCGTTATTTTAACTGCCCTCGTTTTATTCAGTATGCGTGTAACTGAGTTCGATCTTGCAAAGTTTCGTGACTTTGGAAATATGATCGAATTTTTAGGTCAGTGGTTTCCAATGGATACTTCTAAGCTGCCGCTGATGCTTGAAGACGCCGGGGAGACACTCGCAATGGCGTTTCTCGGTAGTTTCCTTGCTCTACTGATTGCGCTGCCTGTCAGTTTTATCGCAGCTAAAAATACAGCACCAAAAGGGTTCTTTTATTTCTTAAGAACGAGCCTGAGCTTTATCCGGTCTGTTCCTGAGATTGTCATTGGTCTTATCTTGCTGACAATGCTTGGACTCGGTCCATTTCCCGCAGTGATCGCGATTATGATTCATAACATTGGTGTACTGGGCAAGCTGATTTCAGAGCTGATTGAAGCAGCTGATCCAGGTCCGCAGGAGGCCATGCGTGCGGTAGGTGCCAAGCGCTGGACTGCACACCTTTTCAGCATCCTGCCTCAGATCTGGCCGAATGTATTATCCCATTTTTTCTATCGTTTCGAAGTGGCGATCCGTACATCGCTTGTACTCGGATTCATCGGTGGTGGCGGTATTGGGCAGCGGCTATTCAATGATTTTAAGACGTTTCAATATAGCGCAGTCGCACTTGATGTCCTGATTATCATGATCATGGTTATCGTCATTGATTTTCTCACCAGCTATATCAGAAACCGTGTCATTTAAGGAGGGAACAGGATGATCGAATGTAGAGAGGTGTCAGTAACTTATCCTGGTTCTCAGACAACAGCACTCCAGGCGGTTAATCTGACATTTACTAAAGGTGAATTTATCTGTGTGCTGGGTAAAAGCGGTGCCGGAAAATCAACGTTTATCCGATGTCTGAATGGACTTCAGACGCCAACTGAAGGTGACGTGATTTACAGTGAACAGTCTCTGAAAAAGCTGAATGAAGCTGAACTCAGACAGATCCGGCAGCATACAGGCATGATTTTTCAGCAGTTTAACCTGATTCCGCGTCTATCTGTAATGCAAAACGTATTAACCGGACTGTTTGGCCGCCGCTCTTCATTTAAAAATCTGACAGGCCTTTTTACAAAAGAGGAAAAGTCGGCTACGCTGGCAGCGATTAATAATGTTGGACTGAATGGATTTGAAAATCGCCGCGTAGAGCAGCTTTCGGGTGGTCAGAAACAACGCGTCGGGATAGCAAGAGCCCTCGTCCAGCAGCCGGCCGTGCTGCTCGGCGATGAACCTGTTGCTTCTCTTGACCCCGGGACAGCCAATCAGATCTTTACGCTGCTGCGGGAGATGCATGATGACCTTGGTCTGCTGACAATCATCAACGTACATGACCTTCATCTGGCAAAGAAATACGCTGACCGGGTGATTGCATTGAAGGATGGCAGGGTGATTTTCGATGGATTGCCGGAGATGTTTGGTGAACATGAATATAATGAAACATATGGTGATAAATGAAAACTGCCGGACGCCTGTGTGCGTTCCGGCAGTTTTTCGTCTTCGGTGTGCGATACAAAAGTCCCTGAGTGGTGAAGATGTGCTATTAAGTGACGAAGGTGAGAGCATGAGTGCCGAAGTTCACAGGTTTTGCGTTGAACATCAACCCGGATACGCCGAACACACCCGATTTTCCCCCGAACACCCGCCATCCCACCGATCACTTAAAGTTATATTCCGTTACAATCTTTTCACGCTCAAGATAAGCATCATTATAATATTCAAAGTTAGATACACCAAGGAAAGAACCGGACATGCTGATGATATTGTCAAAGCCCATGCCCTGGAGTGCCATGATTGCGTTATACCCGCGCTGGCTTGTGCGGCAGTGAATATAAACCGGTTGATCAGCCGGTATTTCTGAGGTGCGTTCTCTCAGCTCACTTAAAGGAATATTGACTGCATGCAGCAAGTGCCCTTTTTCAAACTCATTTCGCTCACGGACATCTACGATAAATGCCCCTTCCTCAACAAGTGGTCTGATCTGACTGACAGGCACCTGCTTGAATCGGCCGTACAAGATATTCAATGCCACAAGCGCAGCCATATTCACGACATCTTTTGCTGTGCTGAACATTGGAGAATAACTGAGTTCAAGCTCTTTCAAATCCTCTAATTTCGCCCCCATCGTGATCATTGCAGCGATCACATCGATACGCTTATCTGCGTTTCCTTTTCCGATAGCCTGAGCGCCGAGAATCCGTCCGGTCGGTGTTTCGAATACAAGTTTAAAATGAAGCATATGACTGTCAGGCATAAGGCTTACTTTATCAGGCGCAATGATATAGACAGTGTCATAAGGTATACCGGCGCGCTTGGCATCCTTTTCATTCAGACCGGTTGCAGCTGCATTCTGATTAAATACATGAATGCTTGATGAACCAATGACACCTTTATTCTGGTGTGGAATTCCGTACATATGGTCAGCTGCTGCCCTGGCCTGGCGCTGTGCAGGTCCTGCGAGCGCCAACCTGACCGGCTCCTGAAGCAGGCGGTGATACACTTCAATCGCATCTCCCACTGCATAAATAGAAGGATCACTCGTGACATAATTCTGATTTACTTTCATACCGCCCGTTCCGCCGACTTCAAGACCAGCCTGCTCTGCAAGGGTTGTTTCAGGCTTTACACCGATTGCAAGAATCACCGCATCAGCCTTTAATTCTCTTCCGGACTGAAGCTCAATCACATCATCTTTCACCGCCTTCAGCCCATCTCCAACGACAAGTTCAATACCCTGATCGATCAGCTCCTTATGAAGAATCTGGACCATATCATAATCAAAAGGCGCCATAATCTGCGGTGCGAATTCAACAAGAGAAACATTTTTCCCTGCGAGGCGAAGGTTTTCAGCTACTTCAACCCCGATGAATCCACCTCCAATTACAGCGACATGCTTTACCCGGTCCTTCTGCATATACGCCTGAATCTTCTCTATATCGACTACATTTCTAACCGTAAATACGTGATCAGATTCGATTCCGTCAAGCTTCGGTACGATTGGCTTTGCTCCGGGAGACAGTACAAGGACGTCATAATTCTCTTGATAAGTATCACCTGTGAGGGTGTCTTTTACTTCCACTGTTTTCTCATCACGGTTAATACCTACGACTTCACTGTTCACTCGCGCTTCAAGGTTATGCTTCTTTTTAAATGCTTCAGGATTCATCATCACCAGGCGGTTGCTGTCTTCTACAATACCGCTCAGGTGATAAGGAAGGGAACAGTTTGAAAAAGAAACGTGAGGGCCTCTTTCAAACATGACAACCTCTGCAGATTCGTCAATTCTTTTTACACGTGCAGCAACTGAAGCTCCTCCTGCTACCCCGCCTACGATTACAACTTTTTTACCCATTATGATCCTCCTCTATGGAAACGACACGTTGTAGTAAATTTGTTTTTGTGAATCATTTCACATTTAGATTATAATACACCCGGGGGGTATATATCAAGGCATACTTTTCAACAATTTTAGCCCTCATATAGCATGTGAGGGCCTGGACGAGATCGTATAAACGCTTTGACGGGCACGATACCACTGATAACAAATGAGGATGATCAACACCAGATCGATGACATCGCCACCATAATACATCAGCAGCGCACCACCTTCCCCCGATGTTTGGCTGATGCCCTGCGGCGGATTTGCATAGATCATCTTAGAAAGAATTTTATGCCCTGCAAGAGCAAGAACCAGAACTGCTGCGCGATGGTAAAAGGAGTAACGGCGGGCAGTGAAGTCGATTTCCAATATGACATGTGTGAACAAATACCCTGCGAGAAATACATGCAGGTGAACAAGCATAAAAATAACCAGCGATGTATGCATGTGATGAAAAAGACTGGTCATATAGAGTACATAAAGACCGCCAATATTGAGAACCATACCAGTCACTGGTACGTGCAGACAGCGGATATACCTGCTATTTTTCATAAATGCCGACACCCGTCTTGCTCTAATAACCGGGAGTGATTTTAACATTAGCTTAAACGGCCTGGATAACACGATTAAAAGTGGCGACAGCATCCCCAGCAATAAGTGAACGACCATATGTAAAGTAAAATCTTTATGCGCAGCATCTGCAAGCGGACCTGCAAGACTGATGACAGCTGCTAATACGCCTGCAATGAATAGGCAGAAACGATACACAGGCCAGTTCGATTGCTTTTTGTATGTCAGGAAATAAAGGGTTAGTGCAATCACTCCAGCTGCCACAATGGCGATTTCGAATCCTGTGCCGGGTAAGGAAGCTTCATGTACATGCTCCATTTAACCTCCCTCCCTGTTAAAAGACGTTCTCTTCAACAAGACTGCTCCAATGATTAACAATAAAACCGCAAAGAGATTCCATGCCACATCATATAGAAAAATATCAACCCCATAGCGGATTTGGTGGATCTGTAATAGTTTATGGCTGACAATACCATCAAACAACTGGAAACCGCCTGCGCCAAGACATACGCTTCCAATCCATTTTGTCCAGTGAATATGTATTTTTCTTCTGAGATCTGCAAATAAAAACAGTCCGAACACAGCTGCAAAGAAGCCAAATGATGTCAGTAACCCATCTGTAAAAATACCAAATCCAGTTGTCGCACGGTCATAGAAATGATGCCATTGAAGCAGCTGGTGAAAAATGACTTCGTCAATGATCACCATCAATCCAATCCCGAACAGGATGCCTGACCAAAGATGCTGCTTTCTCTCCATCTTCCTCACCTCTTTTCAACGTTATTTTTCAATTACCCTCTTATATTTTCCTGAAACAGACATTCTCATGATTTACCAGTAAAAACTTCAGCCTAATGAATGATTGGTTTTAACAGGTGAAATATGGTTCAGTAGTACATGAAGGAGTGATTCAAATGACTGAAAAAAATCGCTTTAAAAGAGATGTAAAAGATCATTGGAGAGTTTCTTATAATCAAAATGGATATCCTCACGTACAGCAGGGCTGGATTTTGCCCCCTGAACGGATGAAGGAATTTGATCCATTTATTTTAATGGCAGATGACTGGTTCAAACGCGGAACATTTTCAGACCATCCACACAGAGGATTCCAGACCATTACGTATGTAGTTGATGGCAGACTTGAGCATATAGATAACCACGGGGGACATTCGATTCTAGATGCAGGAGATGTGCAGTATATGAATGCCGGATGGGCTGCTCGCCACGGTGAGGAAGCAGTGGATGATGACCTGATTCATACGTTCCAGCTCTGGCTGAACCTGCCGCAAGAGCTTCGGACAACCACTACTTCTTACCAGAACGTCTATTTTGAAGATGCACCGGTAGCAGAGGTTGATGGCGGCAGTGTACGCGTCTATTCCGGAGAAATTGCCGGGGTAAAAGGGCCGATGGAAAGCCTTGTGCCAATCACGATGACTGAAATCCGCCTGAAAGAAGGTGCTGAATACAAGCACGTGATTCCTGAAAATCACAATGGATTCTTTTATGTGACTGCTGGGGAGATCGAGGCTGGGGAATCATCCGTTCCACTTGCGAAAACGGATGTTGGCATCCTGACGTATAAAGAAGACGGAAGCGATGCAGAGAGTGAATTCACCATTCGCGCGAAGACACGTGCACGCCTGCTTTTTTATTCAGGTGTTCCACTGAAAGAGGATTATGTTGCCCACGGTCCATTTGTGATGAGCAACATGGATGAAATCCGTGATGCAATGCGTGATTTCCAGGCTGGGAAGTTTGGCAAACCTGCGGTGAAATAATGATTGAACCCGGGCACCCTTACATTGGTAAGGGTGCTTTTTTATGATGCACCTCCACCACTCGCGCTTCTGTTGCGTTTCTCAATCGCATTCACGCCCATAATCACGGCAATCAGCTCATCTGCTTCAAACAGCTCCGAGTGATTCGTCAGCTCATAAGCAGCCGTCTGAAAAAAGCCGCTGACCTTGCGGAAGGAGGCCACTTCATCCCTTGACGCATTTAAAACCGTATACTCTTTGGAAAATGCAGATGACTCAATCTCATATTCAAGTCCATCTTTAAAATAGCGGTATTTCTTCGTGAATAAAGACAATGCATTCTTCACAAAACCAAGCTCTTTCTCTCCGCGTTTAATCGTCCATTTGTTTGAGAAAAAGCCAAATCCGGCTTCAATTCCAGTGGTTCTATGGATCCCTTCGATTCTGATTCCTGAGGTGAAGGCGCTCATATGATCCAGCGTGCCGACTTTATCCTGTGACCCATTATAAATATCCGTCATCCCTGCAGAAAAAAACTGATCTGAAAAGTACACTTTATTTTCCATCTTTATCCCTCCTTATGTTTTATACGGAGGGAGATGGAAAATGTTTCATTTAGAATAGCGCCAAGAAAAACAGAAAGCAGGCGTTGAATGAAGTGGAAAGGTGAGCGAATAAACCTGATTGCTGATTGATAAAACAGAAACCTGATAGATAAATCAAGGCAAATAGCTGTTCAAGCTGAATCCTTCAGAATGATGACCCAATTAATCTAAAAAATGAGAGATAAATTCAAAAGCTGATAGATATAATTCATCCCGCCTATCACATTCAACAATTCCAGCACCACCACAAAAAAACCTCCAGCAGCAGCTGAAGGCTCAATCATTATTAAAAAGCACATAGATAAGCGGTCCTGCAAACATAAACGCCAGCAGTACATAAATACCAAGCACACCAAAAATGTCTTCAACATTGCCATTCCAAATGCCGATTGCAAAATACATCACAAAAGCCACCAGCATCCAGATCCAGGCTTTTCGCCAGCCAGCCTTCTGGTCAGGTTTTTGCCATTTAGCGAATAGATAGGTCACCAGTCCGGCAGGTATAGCGGTTAACAGAAATGCGAGGTTCAGATACTGACGATACTCCGCCTCAGGAAGCGTCCAGACATCCTGCGTTCCAAACGGCAGCGTCACCAGAAATTCCATGAGCATCACTGCAGCAAAGATCACGACACCGAAAAAAACGTCCTTTATGACGGCTTTCATCGCCAGCCTCTCCTTTCAAAAAAGGTTCTACTTATCTATACCCCTTTTTAAAAGAAAGTCACTCTATATCATTGTGATTCTTTGTACATTTTCATCGGGTTTTCCATGTCTTCTTCAAGTTCAACTTTTTTCATCTGAAGAGATCGTTTGTCACGCGTCTTCTGGAGATCAGCATAAATCTCAGCTGACTTCTCAAGTCCCGCCTCACCCGCTTCTTCCACTGAAGCACAGTAATAAATATCTGTCATTCCTGCAAAAGCCATTGTGGTAAAACACATTGGACATGGCTCTCCGCTTGCATACATTGTGTAGCCCGACAGATCATGAGACTGAATTTGTTCCTGAAGTCTTCTGATCGCAAGCATCTCAGCATGACCGCTAACATCATAATGAAGATGCAGTTCATTCACACCTTCAGCGACAATTTCATTATCCTTAACGATCACTGCGCCAAAAGGATGACCGCCTTCCCTTACGTTATCAGCTGCTAATTCCACTGCCTTTTTCAAAAATGCATCCATTTCATACGCCTCCTGTTATCTGATTCATGATCAGTATAGAACAATACCACCTTCTTTCAGAATAAAACGCTTCCATTAATGTTCAATGTCATAATTGTGTCACTTGCTCTTATGAAGCAACGCCTGCTACACTTAACAGAACGTTTTTAGAAAGAAGGTGTCACACTTGCTACAAGCTTTGATTATTTTTGTTGCCCAGCTGATTTTTGTTCCCGTATTGACCCTTCGTACAATTATGATGGTAAAAGGAATGAAAGGGAAAGCCTCAGCGCTTGGTACGCTTGAAGGTGTTATTTATGTTATTGCCCTTGGACTCGTGTTTAGTGATCTATCAAACTATTTAAATATGGCAGCCTACGCACTTGGTTTTGGTCTTGGTGTCTACCTTGGACAAATACTTGAGCAGCGGCTTGCAATCGGATTTGTGTCGATAGAAGTCAATATCATGAAGAAGAATGAAGAATTAATTCAGAAGCTGCGAAACGAAGGCTTCAGTGTATCAACCTCTGAAGTGGAAGGTATGAATGAAGCACGCCGTTATAAGCTTGACTGCACAGCAAGACGGGACCGTGAGCGTGAATTTATTAATATCGTCAGCTCGCATGAACCGAATGCATTCATCGTCTCTTATGAACCGCGAAACTTTAAAGGCGGTTATATCACAAAGGCAATGAAGCGCAACAGAAAGCGCGGTCTTCAGAAAAAAGAGGCATTAAAGAATTCATAAAAACCGGCTACGGGGCATGTGTCCCGGCCGGTTTTTTTATCTATAATTCGCGCTCAAACATGACCAGGTCGAGCCCACGTATGCCATGCTCATAGACCGGTGGATCATAGTCTGCAAAGTAGTCTTTCATAATCGAAAACATACGAAAGCCTGCTTTTTGATAAAATGCAAGATTTTCAATACTGGAATTCGCTGTGCCGACATTCATTGTCTTAAAACCATTATCTCTATATAATTTCACTGCAGCTTCAATGGCTGTTTTCCCAACCCCTTTTCCCCGCTGATCTTCCGCTATGGCAATGTTTTTCAGCTCCACTGTATGCTCAGACAGCGTAATCAGAAGCATCACTCCAGCAACTTGTTCTTTAATATGTATAACGTATAAATCTCCATAATCAATATACGAACGGACGGCATCTTCACTATCATCAGCTAAAAGCAGCCAGTCAATATAATGCGTACGCTGTTCATAAGGTATAGCTCTCAGCATCCTCGCGTCCCCCAGATATAAAATAAACCCCCTGATCCTAAGACCAGGGGGTTCCTCAAAATTTGCGGCGCCGGACCACGCTCCACAACGTGATAACATCCGAACGTCTTATGCAAACGAGCTCATCGCAACGTTTACTTTACGTGATCAACGGAAAAGTGTCAATCTATTTTTCCTTCCTCACGCAGGACTTTTTCAAATAAATCCACTACTGTCTCATCATATAAATTGCCTTTATGGGCTTTGATCTCCTCCAGAGCACTCTGCGCAGTCCAGGCTTTACGGTAAATCCTGTCTTCAGTCAGCGCATCAAAGGTATCACTGACTGCAATAATTCTCGCTTCAATCAGGATCTCATCACGTTTCAGACCGTCCGGATATCCGGAACCATCAAGTCGTTCATGATGCTGGTGTATGATTGGAGCCAGATCCTTATAATAAGTCTGTTCAACCATCGCAGCGCCGTCTGCAGGATGTTTTTTCATGATTTCATATTCTTCTTTTGTCAATTTACCCGGTTTATTCAGGATTTCTTCCGGGACGTTTACTTTGCCGATGTCGTGTAGAAATGATGCATGAGTTAACTTAATCAAATGTTCCGCATCTAATTTCATTTTCCTTGCTATACTTACCGAGTATTCAGCAACCCGTTGACTATGTTTTGATGTATAACGGTCTTTTTCTTCTACCTTCTCTGCAACTTCTCTCAAAGCAGCTATCTTCTCACTAACGCCAAAGAAACTCTTCTCGTTAGAAAATATCAGCATATTAACGTCTTCAAGCGTTTTAAAATGAACTGGCTCTTTCAGACCCTGAGAACAAATATAGTCTCCTGGAGAAACTTCTACTTTTTGTCCATCATAGTCTTCACATCTAATTTTTCCAGACAGGATATAATAAAACTCTATAGAACCAGGATTTTTTAAAGGATAAATATAGAACAACTTATCTTTATGAATTGCCTGGCGCATAATCTCCATGCCTGGACCATTAACAAGCAAATCAAGATTTGTATTTTTATTTTCCACACGCTCTAAAGGTTGATTTGATTTGTTAATACTAAACCCCCTCATTACAAAACCTCCTTGCATTAAAACAGAATGAGCATTAGATGCTCATTCTATTTTTAAAAATCAGTATACATCAGCGGCGGCCACCAACAACCTCAATCGGATCAATCCACTCTCTTGTATCACCAAAGCGTACATGCACCCAGCTGCATTTCGCCAGTAACCCAAGTTCAGCTGCTTCCTGAATGCCCTGATTTGTTAATGCAAGTGTCACATCATATACGTGCTTAATGATTGCATC
Source organism: Jeotgalibacillus sp. 10bf12 (assembly GCF_055597105.1). Taxonomy (NCBI): domain Bacteria; kingdom Bacillati; phylum Bacillota; class Bacilli; order Caryophanales; family Caryophanaceae; genus Jeotgalibacillus; species Jeotgalibacillus sp. 10bf12. The sequence continues at coordinate 603,488 of NZ_CP200276.1, forward strand.
ACGTTCAGCTTCATATGCTGCTGTTAATTCAAAGTATGTTTGTACCTGTTTAGAAGATGAATTCAATACCTGATGCGCCTGTTCCAGCTGTGCCTCTTTTTCTGTAAGCACTTCATTTAATGCATGATTCTCCTGCCCGGACGCTTCAAGTGCAACTAGAATTGCTGTCTTTTCCTGCTTTAAAGTTAATATATGTGCAACTTCATCAAGTTGACTGATATCATTGAAATAATCACTTTTTAATGCATCTGTAGCAGCAACACCATGATCAATTTCCGAATAAATTTCATTGTTTTTCTCATCAACTACCTCTAATGCTTCTGAATGCGAAGTATCCCCATTAGCAAAAGCCGGTGTTGCCAAACTTAATAGTAAAACGAGTGAAAATAGTGCTGTCATTAATTTCTTCATTTTTACATCTCCTATCCTATTAGTTAGTTGCAATGCACCTTCTCAAATTCTTTTTCGAAATAACATCTCATCTGATATTACCTCTACTTTATCCCCCCTTTATTATACAATCACTAAGACAATAAGGCTATTATTTTTAAAATATTTCGAACATTTTTGTATGATTATGCAAAAGTTGTGTATATAAAAAAAGAACCCCCCTTTTATGAAATTAGAAGGGGGTAATTATGTGTATAAATATAGTCATTTAGTCACAACTCAGCTGCATATTCCTTAAGTTTCACACTCATTTCTTCTATTTCATTAATAAAAGATGAGATTTCTTCTGTCGCTGAGGCCTGCTCACGGCCAACAGTAACAACATTTTCGACCATTGACTGAATTTCATAAATAGAGGTCTGCATCAGCTTTAATGTTGAACTGATTTTTTCTGTAGACTCGAGCGTATCCTGTGATAATTTGCGAATTTCTTTTGCTACAATATTAAACCCACGCCCATGCTCGCCTGCTCTCGCAGCTTCAATTGATGCATTTAACCCCAGAATGTTTGTCTGACTTGCAATCTTCTTAATAATGTTTATCACTTCATCTGTATTTTCCATTGCCTCAGATGCTTCAGTCGATTGCTGCAGCAGTGACGAGGAGTAAGTCGCAAGGCCCTCTGAACCGCTATGTATAGAAGTGATCCTTTCATTTGCCTGGTTGATTGACTTAAAAATCTGATCAGAAATTTCCTGAAGTGCTTTTTCGTTCTGTTCCTGTATTTGAATTGCTATTGCACCGATTACATGTCCTTTTTCCAAAATCGGCGCTGCAAGACCTGTGAAAGAAATACCAAAAAATGCTTCAGGTACTTCTTGCTTAATGTCTTTTTTGTCCCGGATACATGCTGCAAGTGGTTCGTGAGGATCTATTGCACGACCGGCGCGCGCACCAATATCAATTTTTCTTCCCGGATAATAAGCAAGCCATTTTTCGGTGTCAACCACCCCTATGCCAACGTCAGGCAGCATTGCATGTACGGTCGGAATCACCTGTAAAAATGCTTCTAATTTATTTGTTGCTGTGTTATTTGAATACTCTAGTGATTGCATGAATATAACCCCTTTTATGTTTATACCTACTTTAGGTAATCAAAACTTTAGAACGACAAACTAAAGACCTATTCATTATATACGTAAAAGCGGCATCGTGCACACTGATCGTCACATTCATGTTTAAGCAAAATACTTAAGGGAAAAATCATAGAAAACTTACGAAGGAGCTTACTTATGACACAAATACCTGAATGGACAATGCATGATGGTTATACCATTCCTGTCACAGGCCTTGGTACATATACATTAAAAGGTGAAAAAGGTGTGGAGGCAATGACCGCTGCGATTAAAAACGGCTACCGTCTATTCGATTCAGCAATCCGCTACGATAACGAAGGTACATTAGGTGAAGCAGTGAAACGGTCAGGAATCTCACGGGATGAGTTATTTTTAACCTCAAAGCTGCGGGCACAGTATTATGACTACGACCGTGCACTTGAAATGATTCAGGAATCACTTTATCGTGCGAACTTAAGCTACTGGGACCTGTATCTGCTCCACTGGCCGAATCCAAAGCAGGATCAGTATGTCGAAGCATGGAAAGCACTCATCACCGCTCAGGAAAAAGGATGGATCCGTTCAATTGGTGTATGCAACTTTATGCCGGAGCACCTCGAGCGCCTTGAGAAAGAAACCGGTGTAAAACCAGTCGTTAATCAGATTGAACTGCATCCTTACTTTTCTCAAAAAGAACAGCGTGAATACAACAAGCAGCATGAGATTCTCACTGAGGCATGGAGTCCGCTTGAGAGAGCCGGCAGCGTCCTGAACGATGAGACACTTCAAAACATTGCAAATCAGCATAACAAGTCAGTGGGGCAAGTCGTACTCAGATGGATTTATCAGCTCGATACAATCTCACTGCCAAGATCATCCAATTCTCATAGACAGCGCGAGAACCTTGAATTGTTTGATTTTGAATTATCCGATGAAGAAATTGAAAAAATTAATGGCTTGACGCGGGAAGATGGAAGAATTGCCGATCAGGATCCGCGTGAATATGAAGAATATTAATGGTTCGGATCAGCAGCCCTCACTGCTGATCTTTTCTATAAATAAGTAAATTTTTTCATAAAAAGATGTTAGATGTGCTATTTAATAGGGAAGAGTATAGGTGGTAGAAAAATTACATATCAAAGGAGTGGAGAAAATGAATCAGAAGCAATTTGACAAGGTCAAGAACGGAAATGGTTTTATCGCAGCACTCGATCAGAGCGGTGGCAGTACGCCAAAAGCTTTACTAGCTTACGGTGTAGAGGAAAGTGCATATTCCAATGAAGATGAAATGTTCGATATGGTCCATGAAATGCGCACAAGAATCATCACTTCTCCTGCTTTTTCATCTGAGAAAATACTCGGCGCGATTCTCTTTGAACAGACAATGGATCGGGACATTGAAGGTAAGCACACAGGTGACTACCTATGGGAAGAAAAGGGCGTTGTCCCATTCTTAAAAATCGATAAAGGGCTCGCAGATGAAGAGAACGGTGTTCAGCTTATGAAGCCGATTCATGATCTGGACGAAACCCTTCGCCGGGCAAACGAAAGACACATTTTCGGTACAAAAATGCGTTCAGTTATTAATGAACCAAGTGAAGAAGGAATCGCAAAAGTCATTGACCAGCAATTCGAAGTTGGTAAACAAATTATTGCTGCAGGTCTTGTGCCAATTATTGAGCCTGAAGTCAATATTCATAGCAAAGATAAAGAACAGTGCGAAATGATTATGAAAGATGAGATTTTAAAGCATTTGAACAATCTCTCTGAAGACCAGAATGTCATGCTGAAGCTGTCTATTCCAACGAAAGCAAACTTCTTTAAAGAACTCGTAGACCATCCACGAGTTGTGCGTGTGGTCGCATTGTCAGGCGGCTACTCACGTGATGAGGCAAACGAAAAGCTGCGTGAAAATGACGGCTTAATCGCCAGCTTCTCTCGCGCACTTGCATCTGATCTGCGCCATGGTCAGACACAGGAACAGTTTGATGCCGGCCTTCAGGATGCGATTGATACGATTTATGATGCATCAGTAAACAAGAAATAAATGGGTTATACTGCCTGAAGCGATGATGCTTCAGGCAGTTTTTTGATAATTGCAGGATAGGTCAAATGACACTATTCTACGAATGAAGGGTCAGTTTCTAAGGACATCACCGCTTTTTCTGAGAACAATCACGGTTTTTCTAAGAACCCCTCAACACAAAATAAAAAAACACCGCAGACTCCAAAAGCCCGCGGCATGTCAGCAAATTATACAGTTGTCGTTTCTGCTTTAATCGGATCTTCAGCAATCGCAGCACCTGTATTCACTAAACCAAGTGCATCTGAAGTCGTTTCGTTAATTTCTTTAATCAAGTCCGGATGCTCAAGCAGATTTTTTCCGTAAGAAGGAATCATCTCTTTGATTTTCGGCTCCCAGCCCTTCATTTCGTCAGGGAAGCAGCGATTCAGTACATCAAGCATAACGGATACTGATGTTGAAGCGCCTGGAGAAGCACCAAGCAGCGCAGCAATTGATCCGTTTGCACCGCTGATCACCTCTGTTCCAAACTGAAGCGTTCCTTTGCCACCCTGTTTCGTATCCTTAATCACCTGGACACGCTGGCCGGCTACAACAAGCTCCCAGTCGTCACTGTTTGCATTTGGTACAAATTCACGCAGCGCTTCCATACGCTGTTCCTTTGATTGAAGCACCTGCTCAATCAGATATTTTGTCAGCGGCATATTTTTCATACCGGCTGAAACCATTGTTGTCAGGTTGTCTTTTTTTACAGAAGTAATCAGATCCATATTCGAACCTGTCTTTAAAAACTTCGGTGAGAATCCTGCGAACGGACCGAAGAATAATGACTCTTTGCCTTCAATCAGTCGTGTATCAAGGTGGGGCACAGACATTGGCGGTGCGCCAACCGGTGCTTTTCCGTACACTTTTGCATAATGCTTCTCAACGACCTCAGGCTTTTCACATACCATAAATAAGCCGCTTACCGGAAATCCGCCAACATTTTTACTTTCAGGAATACCTGATTTCTGAAGCAGGTGAAGACTACCACCGCCGGCACCGATAAAGACAAACTTCGCCTTATGATATTCAAGACGGTCATTTTTAAGGTCGCGGATTTTCAGTTCCCACTCACCATCTTCAGTACGTCTCATATCGTCAACCTGGTGCTTGTAATTAACTGATACGCCTTCTTCCGCTAAATGAGCGAATAATTTACGTGTCAGTGCACCAAAATTCACATCCGTTCCAGCATCAATTTTGGTTGCTGCGATCGGCTGATCCACCTGACGATTTTCCATAATGAGCGGAATCCACTCCTTCAGCTTTTCCGGATCATCTGAAAACTCCATTCCGGAAAACAAAGGATTGTCTGAAAGCGCTTTAAATCGTTTTTTTAAAAAATTGACATCTTTTTCACCATGAACCAGACTCATATGCGGAAGTGCCATAATAAATTCCTTAGGATTCTTAATCAGCCCGCTGTTCACAAGATGTGCCCAAAACTGCTTGGAAACCTGGAATTCCTCATTCACTTTATTTGCTTTCGTTACATCAATCGTTCCGTCAGCAAGTTCATTTGTATAATTTAATTCACATAAAGAAGAGTGACCTGTCCCTGCATTGTTCCACTCATTCGAGCTCTCTTCTCCTGCACTGTCAAGCCGTTCAAAAGCTTTTATATTCCAATCCGGAGCCAGTTCCTTCAGCAAAGATCCAAGCGTTGCACTCATAATACCGGCGCCAATTAAGATAACGTCTGATTTAATATGTTTGTTACTCATTTTTACCGTCCTTTTGTAAGCTAAGATTTTTTTGAAAAGCTTAAATATTATTTTTCGAACTATTTCTACATATTAATATTGTATCATTCTGGGGGATTCTTTCAAATCTTTATTTGTGCATGTCATACTGGGGACGGAGGTTAAAGTGCCGTCACACAGCACTTTAACCTCCGTCCCCAGGGTGCCCGCTTCCACTATCAGCAAAACTCATTCCAACCGGTTCCCAGACAGATTCTTCTGCCGCTCCATCTCTTTCTTCAACCGCTCACGCTGCCCTCTCAGCTCACGCGTAATCACCAACTCATCATTCACATCAGACGTCTTCAGCTTCAAATACTGATCAATGGCCTTTTCAAACCCGCGGCTCACTTCATCAATCGCTTCAATCAGCGTGTGATGCGTAAGCGGAATTTTATCCTGCTGGGTTGCCTTGTTTACCTTCTGCATCAAAATGGTCTCAGCATATAAAAGGTTGGCATACGTTTCAATTGACTCTTTGTTAACCGCCATCCCCTTAATGTCAGCCGCCATCTGGATCGTTCTGACAATCATACCGGTCATGGCATCAGGATCAACTTTTTTTCTTATAATTTTTCTTACTTTCGTTTCGCCGACACCAATTCTCAACGACTTTTCAAACGTCTGCAATGTCTGAACAAATGTTGAACGAAAGCGCTGTTCTTCCATGTTCTTCTTTATATTTTCAAACATGAGATCTCTCCCTTACTTAGTTGAAGGATTTTAGGACATTATATCAAAAAGTGGGGACGGAGGTTAAAGTGTCATCTCGTGACACTTTAACCTCCGTCCCCACACTGCACATTACCTCAATGGACAATTCCCGCAATACGGCTGCTCCTGCCCTTCCTTAATCTGATACAGCCTGCAGCACGTCTCCCTTACCGGAATCACGTCCCAGCTTTGTGGTCGCTGAAGGTATGTTGTAAATGGATTTGTTTCAACACCGGTCCACTTTGCTTCAGGGTCAGTCATTTCATTAAATAGGGCTTCGAGCTGTTCCTTTGGATACTCAGCAGCTTTTTTACGGAACACAGCCTGCATACGCACGGCGATATTTTCCCATAAAATCTTTTGGGGGATTTTACAGGTTTTAGAGAAGTGCTGAACCATTGGCGTCAGATGTTCTGCGAATACAACCGTTTTCCAGTCACGGTCCATTTCATGCACCTGATCACCTTCGAGTAATACGAAATGATCAAAGTGAAATGCTGCTTCTTTCAGCCAGTCCTTTTTTCCTTTATGAAGTCCGTAATATTCAAGCGCTGCAGCTGCAGTCATGACAGCATACCTTTTCATCACTAGGGAAGCTGCCGTTGACTCAAGCTTGATATCACTGACGCGTGCATAACGGCCAACGACTTCTGCGATCACATCTGGGGTTTCGAGCTGTTTAATTGGCACCCCTTCTCTGCCATGCTTTTTCTCAATCCGGTATTGTTCTAAGTCCATGATCAGTCTCCTTTTAAAAACGTTTAGTCATCACATTACTGGTTCCGGTAGCGAAACAGCAGGTACAGGAAGAATGGTGCGCCGATTGCAGCGGTGAATACACCTGCCGGAATATCAAGCGGTAGAAATATTGTGCGTGCCACAAGATCCGCAATGAGCACGAGAAATGCACCAATGAGCGCCGTCAGTACAGCAAGTCCCGGGAATGAACGATGAACGAGGCGTCTTGCGATATGAGGCGCCATCAGGCCTACGAATTCGATTCCTCCCGCATAAGCGGCTGCAGTTCCTGCGAGCATCACACTGCACATTAAAAAGATAAACTGCTGGAGCTGCACGCGGATCCCTACACTGACTGAAAAATCCTCACCAAGTTCTGTCACATTCAGTCCCCTGCCAAATACGATTAAAAACGGAATCGGGATGAGCAGCCACCAGATCATTGAAGTAACTTCACTCCATGAGGCAGCGTAAATACTGCCAGTCAGCCATATATAGGCCTGTGTAGTAGTAGCCGTATCACTCATTACCAGCATGAACGTCACACATGCCTTCATGATGGCAGACAACCCGACCCCGATCAGCACAAGCCTGATCGGGGTTACCCCTTTATTCCAGGAAATCAGATAGATCAGCAGAGCCGCAAGTACGCCGCCTGCAATCGCTGCAAGAGGTAAATATTGCAGACTGATGATCCCTGCACCAAATGAAATGAAAGTGACCGCCCCTAAAGAGGCACCACTTGTAATCCCGATAATATCAGGTGCAGCAAGCGGGTTTCTCACCAGACTCTGCAGGATCAGACCAGCTACACCCAGTGCCGCCCCAACTAAAATCGCCATTAGCGCACGCGGCAGGCGGAGTGTCTCTACAACAAATGCATGCTGATCAGTTTGTCCTGTGATCTGCATAAATACTTCAGTGATTGGAATCCAGTTACTTCCTGATGAGAGACTGACTAAAAATACGGTCATCACTGCCAGTAACCAGATCCCTGTTATCATCAGCCAGCGTCCCGAAAGCTGAATCGATACACGATCGTTAAATAAACGGAATGTCCACTGCTTCATCGTTTCGACACTCCTTTTTTAGCAAGGTAAATAAAGAAAGGTCCACCTATTAATGCGGTCATCACACCAATCGGTACTTCCTGAGGCGCGATCACCACACGGGCGATAATATCTGCCGCAAGCAAAACTGCCGCTCCTAAAAGACCGCTGTATGGCAGGATCCACCTGTAATCATTACCGACAAGACTCTTAGCCATGTGGGGGACAATCAATCCAATAAAACCAACTGAGCCAACAACAGCAACTGAACCGCCTGCAAGCACGATGACCAGCATGCCCATCACAAGTTTTGTCAGCCATACCTTCTGCCCAAGTCCTTTTGCGACATCATCACCAGATGAGAAAACCCCCATCGGCCGCGCCATAAACAAACTGATAACTAGAGCAGTTAACAGAAATGGAAGAACAGACATCAGCATGTCAAGGTCGCGTCCTGCAACTGAGCCTGAGATCCAGAAGAGAACCGTCTGAATCGACTGCTCGTCCAGTACGAGCATGCCCTGTGTAAATGATACAAATAAGGCTGACAATGCAACCCCTGCCAGAATAACCTTAATAGGTGTAAGGCCATCACGACCTAGACTTCCAAGGAAAAACACAGTCCCTCCGGCTATGGCAGCGCCTAAAAACGCAAACCACATATAACCTGAAAGCGATGAAACCTCAAGCCAGGTGATCGCAAATACAATAAAGAAAATTGCGCCGGCGTTGATCCCTAACAGATCAGGTGCAGCAAGCGGATTTCTCGTCAGCGCCTGTACAAAAACCCCTGCAAGCGCAAGGTTCATACCAATCACTAAAGAAATCAGTCCTCTGGAAAGACGTGAGGTACCGATAATAAGATGGTTTGTATTATTCGGATCATAGCTGATAATCGCTTCCCACGTTTCAGACAGGGGAATTGCCGTCTGACCAACAGCCAGACTTGTCAGAAACAGAAAGATAACAGTTGCGATCAAGCTGATCAGACCGATGAGTTTCAGTATAGGGGAACGTAACATGATAACGCCTCTTCTTTCATGAGAAAAAGGGGACGCAATATGCCTCCCCCTTCACTCAATTCTTATTCCTCAAGCTCAAAATATTCGTACATATCATCAAGCATCAGGTTCGCAGCCTGCAAGCCGCCAGCCATATTCCATGCAACCTCATCTACTGTAAATACATTCTCATTCTTCACAGCTTCAAGGTTCTGATAAAGCGGGTGAGCCGTCCAATCTTCAAATGTGTTCTGTACATCCGGTGTATCCTCCATGAACTGGAAGAACACGTCTGCATTCATCTGTGGAATGGCTTCCTTATCATTTAACATCACGATTTCTTCATTTTGACCCTGCAGTTCAATCGGCTCTTCAAATCCTGCTTCCTGCAGAATCGAACCTGCAAAGCCAGTTACATAGATACGTGCGTGATCTGCACGATAGTTCAATACAGCCGCACTCATCGGCCAATTTTCATTAGAAGCGATCTTTTCCTGGAAGTCACCAATACGGCTTTCCCAATCAGCTAAAAGCGTTTCAGCCTTTTCTTCTTCACCAAGCGCCTGACCAATCAGGTTCGTTGTTTCTTTAAAATCATAAATCGTTTCGTTTACAATTGTTGGTGCAATCTGTGAAAGCTGCTCGTAAATCTCTTCATGACGGATCTGTGAAGCAAAAATCACATCCGGCTCTAAAGCTGCAATCTCTTCAAGGTTAGGCTGCGTTTCCTGCCCCACATAAGTCACGTCCTGAAGGTCTTCTTTTATGTAATCATACATTGGTACCTGTACCCAGGACTCAACAACGCCAACCGGGGTTACGTCAAATTCAAGCACAGTATCAGTTGCGCCCTGATAAAGCGATACAACACGTTCAGGCTTTTCTTCTAAAGTAGTCGTACCCATCGCATGCTCAACTTCAATCGCGCCGCCTTCAGACTCAGTTTCTTCTGAAGCACTCCCATTATCTGATTCAGTTGCATCCGTTGATTCTTCCTCACTGCCGCCACAAGCTGCAAGTACGAAAGCAGAAACCAGACATGCAACAATAAATAACAATAACTTTTTGTTCATTTTCTTAACTCCTTTTAGTGATAATGATTTTCATTTGCAATATGATTGTATTATAAATGAAAACGATTATCAATAGATAATTGAGAATTATTTTCATTTATTTTTAGCGGCACAGCGGGGACGGAGTTGAGTGAACCACTTTTAGAATCATTCTAAAAACGAATCACCTAACTCCGTCCCCGCTGTGCACAACAAAAAAGCAGCCCGCAGACTGCTTTCTCATTTACTCATGATTAAATTGACGATACATTCTCACCACCAGTGGAACCACACTGAATAAGGCCAGAAACATAAAGCCTGTCGCAAGTGTGAACTGAGTCGCAATATAACCAAATCCTGTACCAGCTACAATCAGAACTGCATTAAAAACCAATGATTGAAAGGATTCAAGGGTGGCTCTGATTCCGTTATCTGCTTTTTCATGAAGCGCGCCCAGGATTAACGGCTCTGTCATACCGGCAGCGAGTAAAAAGAGAATGATCGCTGCAGCACCCAGCCAGTTCACCTGAAATGCTGAAAAAATCAGCGCCGCTGCACCAGCTAAAATAACGCCTGTAAGAAGACTCTCACGCCTGAATCTTTTTCTTAACGCGTGAGCAGCCAGCGCACCGGGTATTTGAACGACCAGAATTACCCCATAATACAATCCGAAAAATGATAGGCCGATCCCAGCATCCACAAGATAAAGCTGCCAGAACTCTTCAACAAACCCTGCTGCAAGTCCGACTGCAATGCCTAAAAAGAGAATATACACTAAGGCAGGCTCCCTTTTAAAAAACCTGATTGCCACAATGACCTGATCAGACATGGAGTACACCACATCATCAACTTGACGGACTGTATCTTTTAATAAAAATGCGAGGATAAAAGCAATTACCGTGCTGATCAGTGACAGCCAGTAATTAACTTCAAGCGGCACATATAAGGCTAATAAACTCCCTGACATCGCACCAATAAACAACGACATCATTTTGACTGCCTGCAGTCTGCCTAAGTACCAATCAAAGCGGTCTTCTTTATTAAGAGCAGTTAATGAATCATACAATAATGCATTTTCGGCTCCACTTAAAAAAGCGGCTCCGGCTGCAGCAAAAGCAATCGCCAGCGCAAACTGCCAGAATGAATCTGAAAAAATCAGGATGGCAAACATTATCCCTTCGAACAAAACGCCTGTTACAATCAGCGGCTTTCTGCCGATCCGGTCCGCCAAAACGCCCGACGGAACCTCCATCAGCAGCATGACTGCACCGAAAATAATCTCTGTCAGCACCACATCAAGCACTGACATTCCCCGCACTTCCCAGAACAACCGTTCAATCACATAGGCAGGGATGAATGAAAAGAAAAAACTGATACCATATAAAACTTTTATATTCCGTTTTGCGTTCATCGCTCAGTCGCCCCTCTCTTTAATTGTTGAGAAAGGCGATCCGGCGGTTCACGCGCTATTACTTAACTGGGCGGACGGGGCAATGTGTTCATACAACATTCCTTCTTTTACATATAAATTCTATCTTCTATTATATCATTACTATCTAAAGATTCAGTCTTCTATAGTGTGACGGCTTCACCTTCTGTCATATGATGCTGTGAATCCGCCGGTGTCATGTGTCCCGGTAACTTAATAACCGCACGTCCGCCGGGCAGTGACGACACAACGCCCGTATGTAAACCTCCTATTGAGATAAATCTTAACGGAGTTGAGTGCGCCACTTTTAGAATGATTACAAAAACGAATCACTCAACTCCGTCCCCACTGTGCCGCATAGAAAAAGACCACGCAGCTTTCACATGGTCTCATCTATATTAAACGGGCCTTTGCCCGGTATACGTAACGACTTCGCTTCTCGTCAGCGTCTTCCGCTGATCAAGTCTCGTGACAATATCCGGGTCATGCGATGGCAGATAGATTGTTGGATGGTAGAGGGCATACGAGCGAATGGCGCCCATTGTTGCATATGCGTGTTCAAATGAAGCTGAAATACCGGGAATCCGTTTGTCAGCTAACTGGAATTGATTGAAGGTCACATCACCTGCAAAGAACAGCGACAGCTCGCCATCGCGTACAATGACTGATAAATGTCCGTCTGTATGTCCAGGCGTTGATACAAGTGAAAGCTGAGGGTGCAACGAGTGATCTGCCCCTTTGAATAAAGCGTCTGACTCAGGAAAATCTGTCAGTTTGAACTCAATACCGGACGGCCAATTTTCTGATACAGCACCAAGCAGGAAGCGCCGGGACTGATCAAACTCTTTTCTCGACATAATCACAGGGATACCCGTCAGATCACTCAGTCCTCCTGCATGATCGGTGTGAGAATGCGTCAAGATTGTATAATCAATGGTCGCAGGGTCAATGCCGGCCCGCTGAAGCTGAGCGCCAATCGACTGAGACGGCTCAATGTTAAAGCGAATCAGCCTTTTTAATAGCCACTCATTTTTCGAATGATCCTTAAACCAGCCTTCCTCATTCACACGAGGCGTCTCACCCGTATCAATCAGCACCTTCATATCAGGAAACTCCACAAGATAACTCCAGATCGGCAGCCACTCTGTCCATGAAGGAGAAGCAACAAGCGCAGGAATCCGCAGCGCCTCCACCCCTCTCCACTGACGATACGGCTTCTTCACAGCAACCTGACCAGTCGAAAACGCATGCACCCGGACACCCGACAACCTGTTATCATACACCAGCATGTTCATCGTCCTCCCGTATTGAAGTTTTGACCTTATTATAAGAGGGCGTGAGAAAAAATGGGATGGCTGGAGGTGTTGTGGATGTGCAGAGGGTGAGACAGCGGGGACGGAGGCTGTTGTGCCATTTATGCAGAATACTCCATAATGATACACCACCTCCGTCCCCGGTAAGCTTATTAAAGAGCCTGTTCAACTTGCAGCCTGTTGCGTATCTCCTTCGTCACGTTCCGTTCTGCAGCCCCTTCAAGATAAAGCGGATGCCACTCACCAATGGAGAGATCCACCTTATCAAGTGAGTCTAACGCCTGTGCTTTGTCACCACGAACAATCGCAAGATAAGCATCACGCATATAGCGAGACACCTCATTTTTATCACTAATCAGCTGAAGTTTCCCTTCAATATCAGGCTCTTCATTTAATCTGCCTGCAAAGTAAAGACCTGTAGCCGCTGCAGTGTCGATCATATCCTGAAGCACTACCGCTTCATTCGTTCGTTCTTTAAAAGCTCTCCCTGTGGTCAGTTCAAGAAACCACTCAGGATTAGTCGTGTAATAATAAGATCCTACTGTGGCTAATAGGGATGAGGCAAGCGGCCAGTCCGGATAACGCTTAATGATGTGCTCCACCTTTTCAACTGTTTCTTTCTTCCAGTTACCTGTCCCTGTCGGATCCTCCTGCAGCAATTGATAACTGACTAAGATGACCTCTGAACCCGACTCTTTCCCCTTTAGAATAGAAATCATTTTCCCGTCTGTCAGCACACCGGTCGGAGTTTCTATATTTGCAAGGTTTGTCAGTCCAAGAAACAGGCTGACCATCGCAAATGTTAAAAGAATCCCGGATGGCCATATAAAATATGTGATCATCAGTGCAATGCCACCAGTGACAATATTTGAAACCGGGCCTGCATAAATCAATCTTAACAGCTTTTTCCGCATATCCTCTTCCGGAATCCTGTCAGGAAAACACATCATGGCACGTCCAATATAACCCAGTGCCGGCAGCTTAAAGAAAAAGCGGCTTTTCCCGTTCAATTTTGCATACACGAGTGGACCATAAGATAAATTCATCACTTCCATCCCGCCAAGCTTTCCACCAACCGCATGACCCGTTTCATGAATCATGAGGCTGACAATGAAGCTGACTACTGCCATAAGTAAAATAAACGTTACCCCACCCAACGTTATACTCACATCTTCTCTCACCATAAATGACGCGATCAAAAGCCCCATCACCGCACCAAAAAGAAGCTGCAGGGCCAGTACCTTAAACTTCGACTTTGGCTGAACTGTTTTTCTTTCACTGAACTGACTCATTGTGATACCCCTTTATCTCAGATAGCTTTGATAGGTTATGTACGTGCGGGAGTGCTGAAAGGATTCATGAAATAAAAGGGGCGGCACAGCGGGGACGGAGTTGAGCGCGACACTTTTAGAATAATTCTAATAACGAAACGCTCAGTCCCCAGTGTACCGGTGTATCACTAGCCACCCCACCACAAACATGAGAAACTAATAAAAAATTAATCCAGAAAAGGTGACCCGCATGAAATCTGAAAAACAAAAAATGCTCGCAGGTGAAATGTATGACCCGGCTGATCCGGTTTTAATGAAAGAGCGTGAGGAAGCAAGAAGGAAAGTCCGCCTGTTTAATCAGACAACTGAATCTGAAGGGGAACAGCGCGTCGAAATGCTGAAGGATCTGCTTGGCTCGACGGGCAATCATGTATATATGGAGCCGAATATCCGTTTCGACTATGGCTACAATACTTACGTCGGAGAGAATTTCTTCGCTAACTTCGATTGTACGATTTTAGATGTGTGTGAAGTCCGCTTTGGCGATAACTGTATGCTTGCGCCAGGCGTGCAGATCTATACAGCGACTCATCCGCTTGATCCAGCTGAACGGAATTCAGGCAGGGAGTATGCGAAGCCGATCACATTTGGAGACAATGTATGGGTTGGCGGCAATGCCGTCATCAATCCGGGGATTACTGTTGGTGATGATGCGGTGATTGCTTCAGGCGCTGTTGTGACGAAGGATGTTCCTGCAAATGTAGTGGTTGGGGGCAATCCTGCAAGAGTGATTAAGGAACTCGATGTAAAATAACTAAAAACCGGCTGACGGGATTCGAAATGAACCCCCTCAGCCGGTTTTATGATTAATTAAGCTGTTTTCTCTTTCTTTTTGAATGGAATTGCCATCAGCAGCAGAATCACAATCAGACTGATCACAATTGCGATTGGTCCTGCAAAGTTGGCAAGTGATCCGAAGAAGATACCACTTACACCAAAGTCTGCGTCAGAGAATGTTGTGTTGGCAAATCCAAGGTCTCCGAGTACCGGCAGCAGGAATACTGGGAGGAATGAGATAATGATCCCATTCACAAAGGAACCGGCAACCGCTCCCTTGACACCGCCTGTTGCATTTCCGAACACGCCGGCTGCAGCACCTGTGAAGAAATGCGGTACAACGCCCGGAAGAATGATGGTACTGCCTGCAAGCGCCATGAAGATCATGCTGAATAATCCACCGGCAAAGCTTGAGAAGAAACCGATCAATACTGCGTTTGGTGCGAATGTGAAGACAATCGGCACATCAAGTGCAGGTTTTGCATTCGGCACAAGCTTCGTTGAGATCCCTTTGAATGCAGGAACGATTTCTGCAAGCACAAGACGTACACCAGCTAAGATGACGAATACACCTGCTGCAAAGTTACCAGCCTGGATTAAAGAGAAGACAAGGAAGTTTGTTCCGTCACTCAGGTTTGCTTCGATAAATGCAGGACCCGCTGCAATCGCAACGATAAAGTACATCACGACCATTGTCAGCGCAATACTTACTGTACTGTCACGCAGGAATCCAAGTCCTTTAGGAAAGTTAATTTTTTCAGTCGATGTCGGTTCTTTTCCACCGACAGCTTTACCAACAAGACCGCTTAATGCATAACCAACTGCACTGAAATGTCCAAGCGCCACGTTATCATTACCTGTCAGTTTTCTCATAAACGGCTGAACAATTGCAGGGGACAGCGTCATGATAATCCCAAGTGCAACAGCACCTGCTGCAATCTGAGGAATCGTTGTGAAGCCTGCTACAGCCATGATGACTGCAAGCATACATGCCATATAAAGCGCATGGTGACCTGTTAGGAAAATGTATTTAAAACGCGTGAAACGCGCGATAAACACATTGACAATCATACCGAAAAACATAATGAGCGCTGTACTTGAACCGTATTCAGTTAACGCTAAGGCAACGATCGCCTCGTTGTTCGGTACAACACCCGCTACATTAAAGGCCTCTTCGAACATCGCGCCAAACGGTATCAGAGCGATTTCAAGAATGCCGGCTCCGGCTGCAATTACCAGGAACCCGACAAAGGTTTTTGTTGTGCCTTTCATCGTGTCAGACAGATTTTTTCTCTGTGCAATCAGCCCGATCAATGCGATCATCGCAACAAGAATGGCCGGCTGGCTTAAGATATCCACCAAAGTCGTCAAAACACCCGTCATATGCTCTCACCCTCTCTTTTTTTCTGTTCTCCTTTTAAATTAAGTTTCTCTCTTCTGCCATTTTGCGTACTTTTTCTCTCAGCTCGTCCATATCAATGATATTATCAAGTACGATCACTTCTCCTAAGTGCGAACCGCCTTCTGCGATATCCTTCGCAAGGAAAAATACATCTGCGTCACCCGGGGCTGCTGAACTTAAATCTGAATGAGATACTTCCACACCTGTAATCCCAAGCTCACCTAATACCTGATTGATATTCATCTCCACCATAAAGCTCGTTCCAAGTCCTGATCCACATACCGCTAAAATTTTCATTTTATTCTTCCCCCTTTTTAATAATATTGATAATTTCCTCTGCGGAAGTCGCATTCTTAATTGTTTGAAGCGCTTCATCATCGCCAAGAATCCTTGTTAATTGTGCCAATGCCTTTAGATGTGCTTCATTATCAACTGCTGCCAGGCAGACAAACACATCAATACTATGCTCTTCCTGATCAAGTAATCTCACAGGTTTTCTTGTTCTGAAGAATGACATCCCCACCTGATTAACGCCGGCATCCGGTCTGGCATGAGGAATTGCGATGCCTTTTCCGATATGAATATAAGCACCAACCTCTTCAACATTGCCGATCATGGCTTCCACGTATCTTGGCTCAACCGCCTCTGATTCCACTAGAGGTTCAGCTGCTTTTCTGATGGCTGTTTTCCAATCCAGTTCTTCGTCTGTAAAATGAATATTTTTTTCTGTTAATAATTCTGATAGCATTGGTTTTTCCCACCTTTTCTCTGTGTTATTTGCATATAAAAGCTCGACTAATTCTGAAATAAGCTTTTTCTCATTTTTTACATCTGCATTTCTTCTGACAATCTGCATAATTTGTTCTACTGATAAATTTCTATCATTCAGCTGAGGAAAAGCTGATGCTACAGCCTGAATCAAGTGCGATTTTTCCACAATCGACAGCAATGGCTTTACCTGATAGACGGGCTTCACCGATTCAACAGGTACGGTTGAAAAAATCACATCGTAATTCTCCGGGGACATCTGATCAATATGCTCTGTAGTATATACATTCGAAAAATCAATTCCCGGAAAAAGTTCACCCAGCTGAGATCTCAGCATGATTGATGAACTGACACCGTTTGAGCAGACAATCAAAGCTCTGACCCGCTCAGCTTCAGCATCATTGTGATTCTCAAGATAGCCGCCAAAATGAAGGGTGAAATAGCCTATCTCCGCTTCGCTGATCTTCTTTCCTGTCCAGATCTCAAGTGGATACAGGGACTTTTCCACAAACTGAAACAACTCGTGATAATCCTCTTTGATTTTCTCCGTCATCGGATTGATCAGCGGAATGCTGAACGTGATGCGAAAAAAGGTCGGTACAAGGTGGTTAAATAAGCTTTTAACCAGATACGCTTTATGACGAATAGGCAGCAGCGTATTTTTCTCAAACTCATCTATAATTTTTTCAGAGAGTCTTCGAAGAGGTGCATGATATTGCGGGTTTAATTCCTCCTGGCAAGTGAGTAATTGAATCGCCACAAAATACTTTTCTGTCTCAGCAGTTTCCTCAAATAAAAGATGTGCCAGATCAGTTGCGTAGGAGAAGATCTCCTGGTCCTCTAGAAGCGTTTTTTCATCCTCTTCAAAATGAAGACTTTCATGTTCAACACGTGCTTTCATGAAGATAAAGTGATACATCATCTCCACTTTTCTGCTTCTGACAAGCTGAATCGGGTGACCCTTTAAAAATGTATCAATCCCTTTTTGAACCTCTATCAGTTCCGTGTCCTTATGCCACGCTCTGAGTGTCGTGATCAGAATTTCTTTGCCAAGCGGCTTTGAAAGTAATGTGTTAATACAATAAATCGCAAATCTTCTTTGATCCATTTCAGTCCCGCTGATGACATAACCATTCATCCGCTGATACTCAAGCTGTACCTGCCACTCCCGGCACATTTCTTTTGTTTTCTTCACGTCAGTCAGCGCTGTATTTTTACTGACATTTAACAAAAGCTGATAGTGATAGCCTGAGATCATCTCCTGCTTAATGAATGTATACAGGTAGATCATCAGTGGACGATCTTCCTCAGAAACGATCAGGTCATTCCCTTTTGCTGTCAGGGCGGCTTCTTTTTTCATAAACGTTCTAATCTTGTCATCTGTGACTAACACCTGATTGTTCATAATGACTGTCGGCAGCTTCATCATCTTCAGTGTGCTATTTGCCTTTTCGAGCAAATAATCAAACTGACGCTCTGTTAAGTTCAGCTCCATCATCATTTCAGGCTTTGTAATCTGCTGATATTGAGTTAGTCTTTCAAGAAACTCGTAAGATTTCTGATCCAGCAAAGGTAGTCCCTCCGTTTCTTAAACCAATTGTAAAGCGCTTACAAAGCTGCTGCAATAACATTCAGGCCCAAATGGTGTGTGCGCTTTCAACACAAATTGGGCTCATCATTTCTTTGTCTGCATTTCATAACGACATTATACTTGAAGCAGGAAGACTGAAAAGGGGGATTTTATCTTGAAACCAAAAGCAATCGTACTTGATATGGATGGCACTTTGTTAAATGCGGAAAATGAAGTGGCAGAGAACTTAGTCTCTCTTCTGCAGCATCTCCAGCAGAAAGAAAACATACGCGTATTTATTGCTTCGGGCAGAACAAAACAGGAAATCGAAGAGGTACTCCCTGACGAGTTAAAACCCGATGGCATTGTTTCTGCGAATGGTATGGGCAGTTATATAGGAAGTAAGACTTTAGCAGAATACACGCTAAACCCAGGGCTCGTGCAAAATGCGATTGAGGATGCGCGTGACAAAAAGATTTATTATGAAGCTCACCCGCTTCATGGAGAGCGTTTTGCACTTGAAGAAGATCAGGCTTATTTCAAAGATATGTTCAGGGCTTCAAAGCCTGAGACTCTAATGGAAAACGAGCTTCATTCCAGAAGAGAAGCAGTTGAACAGCTGATTCACTGGACAGAAGCGCCAAGCTATGAGGGAAATGTAAAAGTTTATTTTTTCAGTATGAGTATCAGGGAAATCGAAGCCTGGAAACAATCACTGCAGCAGAAATCTGCAGTATACCAATTTTCAACCTCTTCATCCTCTATGCATAACGTAGAAATTATGGAACATGGCATCTCAAAAGCAACCGGTGTGAACAGCCTGCTGAAGGAGTACGGACTCACGCCTGGTGACCTGATGGCGATCGGTGACGGCGAGAATGATCTGCCTATGCTTGAGCTTGCAGGACATTCAGTTGCAATGCAGAATGCGGAGGATCTGGTGAAAAGTGCTGTGGATGAAGTAACGGAGTACAGTTATAAAGAAGATGGATTGTATTTGTTTTTGACCAAAAAACTTGTAATTTAATTACGCAAACCAAAATGACCAGCGGATAATCTTTTCAGATACCCGCTGGTCATTCTAATAATTCTTCACGCATGATCATACCTGTACTCTTCAACAATCCCCCTGCCGATATCAGGCTGATAAGGTGCCAGCTCCTGTTTGATTTTGTTCATTTTACCGGAATCGGGTGTAATAATCGGGACCCGGGAATCTCTTGATTTTAAATAATTGATCCTATAGCAGGTTGGCGGATGCGTATCATCTATTTTGGATTTTTCAAGTTCCCCGATCTTATGCAGACGGCGCTTTTCTTTATCAGGCATATCAGCAAATTGTTCAGTCAAAATGTCAAAGAAAGACTGCTTAGCCGTGAGTGCTGCTTTCCTGATGGCATAATAATAGACCGGATCGTACCCAAGCTTTTCCATAAGACTGATAGATGCTTCTCTGCCCGCTACTTTTGCTGCTACATCATCCGCAAAATACTCCGCACGCTGCGAATTGTGAAAAAGTAAATAGAGTAAACTGTAGAACAATACTTTCGGAAAAAATGCCAGCAGTTTTTGAACGTATGCACTTACCCACTCAAGTACTGTGTACTCAAATTGCATTTGCTCTGAAGTCGGCTCCAGCAGTTCTATCCATGTATAAACGGTAAATAATGCATAGCCTATGTAAGATTTCCTTGTCAGATCACCGTTAATTAAATGACCGATTTCATGTCCGATTAACGCTGCAGTCTCCTGTTCCTCCAGGACAGACAGAAGTGGCAAACCAAGCCTTAAAATGACCTTGTTTTTAATACCGATCATTTGAATAGAAGCATTATACTCACCATTCAGGATGATGCCATCAATCTGGCGGCTTCCCATATCCGCGCAAAGCCGGTCGAGCACTTCATACAGCTCAGGCAAGTCTTCACGGGTCAGGATGTGTTCCCCCTTTTCAAGTCCGGGTAACCTCGGACGCGCAAGCCAGGAAACCCCCAGCAGCAAAAAGCCTGACACGATTGCCGCAATGCTGTCAGTTTTCGCAATAAACAAGTAGACTGCTAACAACAGCAGGATCGCACTTATTAAATGAATGCCCGTTGCGAGTATATATGCCATTGCAGACTGTACAGTGAATGCAGGCTTTTCTGCTCTGCGATTGTGCTCTTTTTCATACAGCGCTTTACCCGCCCGCTCCCCAAATGCTGTATACATCCGTTCCAGCCTGGACTGTTGCTCTTCTGATTTATTTCCTTTGACATTATCCAGGCAGTGCTCACACCACTTCACATAACCAGGGTGAACGTCTATCATTTGGCCACAGGAAGCACAAGCCTCCAATTTCACAACAGCATCCATATAACCACTCCAGTATTCTTTTTAAAATAGTTTAATGGATTTTTAAGGAAAAATAAAGATGGATTTTACATTTTTCACGTGGCGTCGAATGATTAATCAGCACGCAATAGATGTGATACGATAAAAAGAAAAAAGGACTGACGCATGTGAACCAAATCGATGCCATCATTCAATCGATCAATGACTTCCGTGAAGAAAGAAACTGGGGAGCAGCACATAACCCGAAGGATTTAGCGATTTCACTATCTATCGAAGCCTCAGAGCTGCTGGAGGATTTCCAGTGGAAAAGCAGTGAACAGGCGATTGAGCAGAATATAGAGAACATTAAAGATGAGATTGCGGATGTCATGATCTATGCGCTGACTCTTAGCAGTGTGCTGGAACTGGACGTTGAGGAGATCATCAGGGAAAAGATTAAGAAGAATGGAATCAAGTATCCGGCTAAAAAATAGCTTTTACTCGAGAGGAGCAATCACGATGCCTTTATTTGAAATTAATCTTTCATCAACAGCTCTTGGGATTCAGACAGCTGTGAATGTGATATTGCCGATCAGTGTGGACCAGAAAAAGTTATCAGATGAACATACATATTCTTATGGTAAGGAGAAGTTCCCTGTACTTTATCTGCTTCACGGCGCTTCAGATGACTATTCCTGCTGGATGCGCTGGTCATCGATTGAGCGCTATGCTAACGAAAAAGGAATTGCTGTAGTGATGCCGAGTGCGGATCTCAGCGCTTATACAGATATGAAGCATGGCCATGACTACTGGACGTATATTAGCGAGGAGCTGCCTGCTTTTATTGAAGCAACATTTCCCGTTTCCACTAAAAGAGAAGACACTTTCGCAGCAGGGCTGTCAATGGGCGGATATGGCGCATTCAAGCTCGCACTGCGCAAGCCTGAAAAGTTTGCAGCAGCGGCTTCGCTTTCCGGAGCGCTTGATATGGCGGACCGGGTGCGAAAAGACAGGAAGTATGACAATGCTTTTGGCGATCATGCAGTGCTTGATGGTACTGAAAATGACTTACTGCATTTGGTGAAGACGGTTGAAATAGAGCTGCCACGATTGTTCCAGGCGTGTGGAACAGAAGATTTTCTGTATGAGGATAATATTCGTTTTAAGAAGCTTGCTGAAAAGCGCGGATTAGACTTGACGTATGAAGAGGAGCCTGGTGATCATAACTGGGCTTATTGGGATATGAAGATTCAGCGTGTGCTGGAGTGGCTGTAAGACGGCAATCCCCCTATGTTTACTATACAGGGGGATTTTATTGTTCAGATCAGATCAGGTGCCACAATCTCCACCTTCATTCGATCCGGATCTTCCATGAATACAGCGTAATAATCCTCTCCGCCTGCAAAAGGATGCCTGTCTTCATACAAAATTGTTACGCCTCTACCTCTCAACATCTCCGTCAGCTCATCTACATGTTCACGTGAATCTGCGTGAAACGCCAGGTGATTCAACCCGGTACGCTTGCGGTGATAAGGAACGTCCAGATAAGGCTCTTCTGTCTGCACAAATACCAGATACGTCTCGCCATACTTCCAGCTCCTCCCGCTCTCCCACTCCTGAAATAGTTCGTAGCCAAGCTCCTCAAGCAGCCACCCCCAAAATTCGGTGGATTTTTTCAAATTGGATACATACAGTTCAATATGATGAATCATTGCGTCACTCCTCTTACGTATTTCCATCTAAATGTGCTAGTTTTATATTATCAAAAAAGCAACTTACATATTGAATCACACAGGAGTGATAAAACATGACCATAGTATTTAGAACCTGCAACCTTGATGATCTATCAGTTTTACAGGAAATCAGCTATGAAACGTTTAACGACACATTCAAGGATCAAAATAGCTCTGAAAATATGAAGGCTTATCTGGATAAAGCATTTACATTGAAACAGTTAGAAACTGAACTGAACAATCCCCTTTCTACCTTTTTCTTTGTATACGTTAATAATGAAATTGCAGGCTATTTGAAGGTAAATGTTGAAGCGGCCCAATCTGAGGAAATGGGAGATGGCTCGCTTGAAATAGAAAGAATCTACATTCGAAAAACGCACCAGCAAAGCGGACTCGGCAGGCATCTGCTTGAAAAAGCGATCCAGACCGCTAAAGCCCATCAGAAAACGATGATCTGGCTTGGTGTTTGGGAGAAGAATGAAGGTGCGATTGCCTTTTACAAAAGAAATGGGTTTGTTGAAACGGGCGTTCATTCATTTTATATGGGGGATGAAGAGCAGTTTGATTTGATTATGAAAAAGCACCTGGATTAGCGATAAAATAGTAAAGGGTATCAGGCTGCACATACGCCTGACACCCTTTACTTATGTTCAATTCTTTTATGCGCTGTCATTCGTTCCCGCTGCGCTCTGAGTTCTCTACCGATCTTTATTTCCTCACGCATGCCCTCGGTCCGAAGCTCGTAGAAATGATCAACTGTCTTCTCAAATCCAATCGCAATTTCCTCAATTGATTCCTGAATCGTTTCATTTCTGATCGACAGCCCATCCTTTTTAGCCTGCAGCACTTCTCTCATCAGAATTGTTTCAGAATATAACAGATTTGCAAGCAGCTCCGCTCCATCCCGCGCTCCCGAAATCTTCTGCACCTTTGAGACAATACGCGCAGCTCTGATCATCGTCAGGTAATGCGGCTCAATCGGCTGATTCTGCTTTTGTGCCTTCTTGATCTTTTTTTCGTTTATATTTGCTAGCAATAATCCGTGAAATTCATAGAGTGTGTTAATGAAATGGTTTCGGAATTTTCTTTGTTTAAAATAGGAGATTAGACTTTTCATGTTGTGGGCTCCTTTATGGGAAATCATTGTGTTTATTATATCAGGAATTGACTGGGAGTTAACGCGCTGTATGCTTATGTTAAGATGAACTTATAATGAACAGATCAGGAGTTGTCGATATGAAAAAGAAAGTAAAAGTTGTAGCTGCTGTGATTGAGAACGAAAAAAATGAAATTTTATGTGCCTTGCGCGCTCATAATATGGCAATCCCAAATATGTGGGAGTTCCCTGGCGGAAAGGTTGAAGAAGGAGAAAATCTACAGGAGGCACTTGAAAGAGAAATCGCCGAAGAGCTTGAATGTGAGATCAAAGCTTATGATGTAATTAATGAAAACATACATGAATATGATTCGTTTATCATTGAACTAATTTCTCTGAAAGCTGAACTCGTTAAAGGGACACCGGTAACAACAGAGCATGCTAAATTAATCTGGATGCCTCGCGAGAACCTCGAATCTTTAGTTTGGGCGCCCGCTGACGTTCCGGCTGTTAAAGATGTGATGAACCAGATAAAAGTATAAAAGCAAAGGGCAGCCCCTTTGCTTTTATACTTGTTCATGCAGATAATCATAGATTTGACGGTCTATGCTTTCTTTTAGCATCAGATTCATCGTTACAACCGGCAGGCTTTCACCGCCGCTTTGCATCACTGTTTCTTCCACTGAATCAGAATCAGGCGTCACTTCACCAGCATAATAAAAGTCTCCACCCTCATCGTCGTCTTTTTTCACAAACAAATGCAGCGTATTTTCTCTTTGCTGAGACTCTGTAATTTCTAACACTTCGCTTGATGTCCTTCTTCTGCGACTTCTTGTATACCAGTGAAAAACTTCCGGATTAATAAATGTATCCTTATAGTTAACACTTGCTTCAACATCATCCTGCTTATGATAAGTTACAAAGATCGGGCACGTCTTATGCTTGGTTTTATATCCATAGATCGTAGACTGCTCATCCTTATCCCAATTCAGCAGCCAGCACGCATCTTTACGCGAGTACTTCTGAAGTCTGGTTAAAGGAACACTCTGGTCATAACGTTTCCCTCTTTTTAAAGACACCATCAGTACATCTTTTACGAGTTGATTAAACCAATCATCTTCTAACAACTCTTTAAAATTCATAGAAAGAGTGTAGTGGTCGCCATCCACCGTGATCAATGGCTCGCTACCGTATTTCATTTGGTCAGCAGACTTAAAGAAACTAAGGTTTAATACCCTCTCCATTGATTTCAATGTGTTAATGTCAGACCTCGCACCTTCACGCTCTAAGATCTCTACGAATCTCACAACATTTATTTTATCTGTTTCAATCAAATTCCAGACTAATAGTGCCTCATGAATTCTTTTACCAGATAGTATTTCTTTTGAGAGAAAAGTAAGTATCTGCTGATGACGTTGCGATAACAAAGGAGTTTCTTCTTTCATCACCGTCAAAAACGCTCCGTAATGATCCTTTTTATCAGCAATCACCACCGGATCAATTGAATGATGGTCATAAAAATCTTCCATCATCGGGATCCGGCCAATTCTGTTTTTAAGCTCCTGATAAGCATCCTTCATAACAGAAATATGCGTTAATTTCGCTTGCTGAATAGAAGCATACACTCTCTCTTTTGCAATTGCTTCAAAATTAATGGTTGATGTGCCTTTAATATAACTTCGATCAATCATTTTTCTTCTGACAGCGTCTTTATTTTGAGAGCGGTCACCGGAAAGCGCAATTGGAATCAGGTAATTGTTTTGATAATTACCGATAAAATCAATAACTGTTACGAAATCCTTTGTATCATGCTTCCTTAAGCCCCTGCCAAGCTGCTGAATGAAAATAATGCTGGATTCTGTTTGCCTTAGCATCACGACCTGATTCACACTCGGAATATCAATTCCCTCATTGAAAATATCGACTGTCAGTATGTAATCCAGCTGTCCATCTTCAAGTCTGGTGACTTCTTCAGAACGTTTCTCCTGTGAATCATCTCCTGTAAGAGCGACTGTTCTGTAACCTCTCTTATTCAGTTCAAGTGACAACGCATAAGCCTCTCGCTTTGAGCTGCAGAACATCAAGCCACATATCCTTTCACCTGAATGACCATAGTAATCTGTTTTTTCCACGATCTGATTTACACGTTCTTCCGATAAAAGGTGACTGAACAGCTCTGTTTCACGCTCTTTTCCATCAATCTCTAAGTCTGTCACCCCAAAATAATGAAACGGACAGAGCATATCTTCTTCGAGTGCTTCCTGAAGCCTGATTTCGTATGCAATGTTGTAATTAAATAATTTAAACAAGTCGTATCCATCTGTTCTCTCAGGGGTTGCAGTCATGCCAAGCATAAAAGCCGGCTCAAAGTAATCTATCATTCGCTGATAGGTTTGTGACCCCGCTCTATGACTCTCGTCAATTAATATGTAGTCAAATGCTTCAGTATCAAATTGTGCCATTGTTTCAGGCTTTGACATTGTTTGCACAGTAGCAAATAAATATTTCGCAGTTGTATCACGACTTGTGCCTGACAGAATGCCAAATTCCGCATCATCTCCACCAAGCACACGCTGGAAATCGGATTTTGCTTTTTTCAGAATCTGTTCTCTGTGAACGACAAAAAGCATTCGTTTCGGCCGGACCCTCCTGACGTCAAATGCAGCCAGGTACGTCTTTCCTGTTCCTGTCGCTGAGACAATCAGCGCCCGCTTCTCATTTGAATGTCTAATATCTGCAATACCCTGAAGTGCAGCATCCTGCATTTTGTTTGGGTCAATCTCAAGTGCGTCCTTCACTTTATTAACGGTATACGTGCCAGGAAACTCTGCAACACGATCCGGTAATTGTTCACGAAAAGCTTTTTCATAGTGTGCAATCCACTGAGAATTTAATTGAACTGCCTGATCCCACATATCTTGAAACTGATCTCTGAAATGATGAACAATATCTCCATTTTGGTGAGAATTCATTTTCACATTCCACTCATAATTCACTTTAAGCGCATTAGCTGTGAGATTTGAACTTCCAACGATTAAGGAATAATACTCATCATGCTGAAAAATATAGCCTTTTGAATGGAACCCTTCTACTTCAGCAATTCTAACTTCTACATTTTTCAGTTTCAGTAGCTCTTTAAAGATCTTTGGTTGATTGAAGTATTGATAGGTTGATGTAAGAATTTTTCCCTTTATGCCTTTTTCGTGAAGATCCAGCAGATAAGACTTTAAGGTTGCCAGCCCACTTTCTGTTATAAATGCAACAGAGAACAAAAATGACTGACAGGCCTTGAGCTCATCGGTCAAAGAAGTCAAAACATCCTGACGCTTTCCTGGCTGATTCACAAGAAGCTCAGGCTGAAAACGGCTGAACTGCGTATGATTTCTATTAATAAACCCTTTTTCAAGTGAATGCTGTAATTGCTTAATCATCTCATTCATATCAGTTCAACCTTCCTTCATTTATGACATCATTTTTCTCAAAGGAAAATCGCTCAGCCAGTACCGCATCAAAATACTTCGTAAACACAGACTCTCCGGAATAAGATAAACACAAATATTCCTTCGCTCTCGTCATTCCGATATATAGCAAAGATGCCTCCCGCTCGACGTCATCCTGTAATACAAATGGCATGTTATCAACATTTACAATGAATACTGCCTGAAAATCGAGTCCTTTACTGCTTTCAATTGTGCTGATCTTGACCATTTGATCGTCTTTTTGAAAATTGCGTTTGGATTCGCTATTTTCAGTAAGCCAGTAGTAGCTGATTCCTGCTTTTTTCAGTTCTCGCTTTAAAACATCTATATAGTTCATCTCATATGTTTTCTTTACGCGATATAACACCAGCATTTCGGAATAAGGAATTTTTTTATGTTCATGAAGCTTTTTCATCTGCCTTGCTACAATATTTGCTTCCTTTTGAAAAGAATCTGTCTTTAAAATGGCCGGCTCAAAACCTTTTCGTTTTGTGCTTTGCGGTGCGATAATTTCACCATCAAGCTCCTTCGCCACGACTTTATTCTTCAAGGCTGACTGTGACTGATAAAAATCCCAGGCGAACTTTACAATCTGAGCAGTATTACGATAGTTGATACTGAGGATTTTTGAACGCCCGCGAAAATCCAGTCCGGTATCCTGGACATAACTGCGTTTTCTTTTATAAATGGACTGAGCACGATCTTCTACTAGCAGCAGTGATTTTGTTTCTGGATTCAATAGCTCACTAACAAGCTCAAACCACTCCGACTCAAAGTCCTGACCCTCATCGATCAAAATCGCATCATACTTTGGTAAAATCGCTTCTTTGTTACGCAACTTCTTAACTAACTCAGGGATGTCCTGTTCTTTACACTTCACGTCATGTTTCAGCCAGGCATGAAAGTTCCTCACTTCAATCTGATGCCTTGTGCGATCGGATTCTTCATCAAAATCAAATAGGTTATCTGGCTCAGTCATCATCTGAGAGACCATTTGTTCAATAAAGCGAGATAGAGATATGTTGTAGCACAGGATAAGAATCTTCCAGTCAGGGTGATCCTTCGTCAGTAGCTTGGCACGACTTGCGAGTACGAGTGTTTTACCACTTCCAGCCACACCGCGGATCAGCCTGTTTTGACCCCCGATCTGCTTTGCCATATTTTCCTGATGCAGATCCATCGCTTTCACATTATGTAAAGATAACAGCAGCTGATCCTGATACGGCGAAGCTGGCTTAAACTCAGCACTGATCCGAACCTCAGGAAATAAATGATAGCGGATTGCATCAATGTCTTCTTTTGATAAAGGCTCCCTTAGGCGATATGGGACCGTAAACATATTTAAGATTTTTTCTATCAAATTTTCTTCTGAGAATGATTCATCATCCGGATTGATTTCATCCCTGGTTAACGAAAGAGATGGATCCACAATGCGATACAGGTCATTTTGAATAAAATCTTTTTGGGTCAAACGCGTAAATACAGCACCAGATCCATATGGGAACTTTAAATAAGATGCAAATTTCCCTTCTAGCTGAAGCAGATTTTTATCTTTTTTCAATGCGTTAACCAGGTGAAACATATTTTCCCGCGCCTGCAACATTGGGCTTTTTGTTTTAACCTGCTCGCCTGAAGAAGATACAATGATCCACTCATCCTGATTTAACTGAAACAGCGTGCCTTTCGTGTAATCTTTTACTTCAAGTACGACCAGACCCAGATCCGGTCCCACAATGACAAAATCAGGCCGACGTCCAAGCACATTCGGTTCGTAGTACACAATATAATCGTCAGGCAGGTATTCTTTTAACGTTCTGAACAGAAGACGCTCTCCCGCAGTGGCTGTTGATCTGATCGATTCCGGTACTGTATATGCCATTTGAAACCCTCCACTTTTCGACATTTGTGTCTATTATACTATATAACTCTTTATTTTTTTACATATTTTTGGATCCTTCACCTATTACTGCTTATGACAGTCTTAGTTTCCGTTTGAATAAAAAAATCAGCCCACTTGTCTGGACTGACTAACGATTATCTATGTAAACGGATATGCCTCAACAACACGCCCACTTCTCCCCCGTGTCGTCTCCGCCTGGGAAAGTGAATTCAACACCGCTTCCTCAGTCGCTTCTGCAGCTGCGGTAAATAATTGATTCATCACCGGATGATCTTCCCTCAACTGCTTTCTGGTTTCCACGGATGATGCTGGTTCATGCGGAATTTTATAGGCAGTTGAAAAAGCGATGACAATATCACCGCTGCCGTGACTGAAGTGGCTGCCTGTTCTGCCAAGTCCGATCCCGCAGCGCTTTGCCAGCCTTTGAAGCTGTCTGTCACTTAGCGGTGCGTCTGTTGCAAGGACAATCATAATGGATCCATCAGGTGTTTCATCAATGCCTTCTCCTTTTGATGCCATCCCATATCGTTCACGCAGAAACTCTTCCTTTTGACCAAAGTTGCTCAGTACAAGTATGCCAATCGTATATGGATCAGTTGCATTTTCAATCACTCTTGAAGATGTCCCGATCCCGCCTTTATAACCGAAGCAAACCATCCCTTTACCCGCCCCGACAGCGCCTTCTTCAGCCTGGTCTGTAGATGCACGTCGGATCGCATCAAGTGCATGATCAGGCTTAACAGGAAACTGTCGGATCGAATTCAGATAGCTGTCGTTGCATTCACCGACTACAACATTGATTGTTCCGGTTGTATCACCAATTTCCGGATTCTGTTCAAGCAAATACTCAAGCGTCCCCTGCGCAACTGCCGGCACCCCGAATGTATTGGTCAGCATAATTGGTGATTCAAGCACACCAAGTTCATTGAGCTGTACAAGTCCTGTTGTTTTACCAAATCCGTTCAACACATAGCTTGCAGCTGTTACTTTTTCGCGGAAAAGGTTGCCTTCGTGTGGAAGAATTGCCGTCACCCCTGTACAGGCACGATGACTATCATGGTCCAGCCCATGATCAAGTGTGATGTGACCCACTTTTACGCCCTTCACATCTGTTATACAGTTTTTTTCACCAGGCTTCAGCCGGCCAATGATGATACCTCTTTCTCTGATTTTCACATGGAACACCTCCTGAATTACGTATTTTTCATATGGCACTGCCTTATTAACTCGGTTATATTAAAGTTATGTAGGTATTACGTCTGAGCAAAGGAGAACAAAATAATCATGATCAAGGAATTGTTTTCTAATTTTACAATCTTAATCACATCATTGTTTTTATATACACAATTTACCCAGGCCTCGCCATTAGTGCGGGAATCCTCTGTCAGACGAAAAGTGGTCGCCGGGCTGTTAGCCGGTGTCTTGAGTAATATACTGATGCAGTACAGCATGGATTTTGGCTCGACCATTATCGACCTCAGGCATATCCCGATCTTACTGGTTGCTTTCTACGGTGGCAGTATCCCCGCGATCACAGCGATGTTACTTGTGATTTTAGGGCGTTTTATGATTGGATTCAACCTCTCATCTATTGCTGCCTTACTATTAATAGTAGCAATAACAGCATCAGCACTGTTTATCTTTAATACCCGCTTCAGTATACGAATGAAAATCTTTTTATCGCTCACAGCTTCTAATATCATTTTCACACTAGTCATCGTTTATCTGTTAAATGATTTGAGCATTCTGCCGCTGCTGATTTCTGTCTACTGGTCCATCTCTTATACTGCAGGATTCGTTTCTTTTTCAACAGTGGCATATATACGTGATAGCCAACAACTGATGAACCGCTTTAAATTAGAAGCGAAAACAGATGGTCTGACCGGACTAAATAATGTACGTCAATTTGATCAGATTTTTAACAACCTGTGTACACAAGCTGAAAAGAAAGAGGAACAGCTCTCCTTACTGTTTATTGATATTGATCATTTTAAGCAGGTCAATGACACATATGGTCATAATGAGGGTGATTTAGTACTGATTGAGTTGAGCAATGTATTGAAGCAGACTGTTCGCTCATTTGATATCGTCAGCAGGAATGGCGGAGAAGAGTTTACTGTGATCTTACTCGATTGTTCATTTAAAAAAGCGCGGGAAATCAGTGAAAGGGTGCGCAGACAGGTGGAACAACACCCCTTTAAACTATCAACGGGCGAAGTAATTATGGTGACAGTTTCAATTGGTCTTGCCTCCTATCGGGAGACAACCCGACAGCCGAAGCTTTTGTTAAAAGATGCAGATCATGCGCTATATAAAGCTAAACAATCTGGCAGAAATAAGGTTTGTTATCCAGTTGAAACTAAATTGCAGGCCGCGAGTCATTCATAATGACACCGCTTAACACACTCGGTTTAAAAAATAAGTGAGATCACTGTCCCTCTGGTAGAATATCTCATTTCTATATGATTGATCTTACAAAGTGATGTTTTCACAAAATATTTTATGAGGTATTCACTCTAATAAAAAACAGCCGATAAAATGGTTGTAATATTCAGACTTCATAACTGTTTGATTATTAGCTTATTGATACGACAGGGGGATTTATAATGAAGTGGAGAAATACTTCAGAAAACAAGAGAAAGCTTGTGACATTGCAACCTGCTAAAGGAACAATAGATCTAAGTAATAATAAAAATCTTCAAACTCAGATTGAAATGATTGAATTGACAGAAACAGATATTGGTATACTCGCCGGATTAAAAAGCCAGCTGCAAAGGGATGGCGTCATTACTGAGATGACAAATCAATTTTATAGAAGCATTGGACATGAACAGAAATTGATGACCATTATCGAACAACACAGCTCGATTAGCCGTCTTAAGAAAACACTTGAGCAGCACATCGCCAAAATGTTTGACGGGGTAGTGAATCAGGCATACTTTCAGGAACGGGTTGTCATCGCTAAGGTTCATGTCAGAATTGGTCTTGAGCCTAAATGGTATATTGCAGCGTTTGAATCATTATCACGCACGCTGATTCACTATATTTCAAAACAAAATTTCCCCCCGGATCAACTGGCCGACATCATCTGTGCTTTCAATAAGCTCCTGAACCTTGAACAGCAGCTTGTACTTGAAACGTATGAACAGGTCAACGAAGAAGAACGGGTGAAAATTCAGCAGCTGCAATTCTCCGTTAAAGAGAAAATCCTGGATACAACAAATGATCTCGCTGCCATTACCCAGCAAACGAATGCTTCAGTCGATGAGCTTAGCCACCAGGCAAATTCAATCCGTCATTCAACTATGAATAACCTGCAAAACATCAACGAGATTTCAGAAAAGTCTATTCAGGGTCAGAACTTATTAAATGCTCAAACAGAACAAATGGATGAGATGATCGACTCGATGAAAAATTTATTTCAGCGTATGTCTGGTGTACAGCAGGCGTCAGATCAGATTAAAAACATTGTTGAGGTTGTCACAGCAATTGCGAGCCAGACAAACCTGCTGGCATTAAATGCCGCAATCGAAGCTGCGCGTGCCGGTGAGCATGGCTCAGGATTTGCTGTTGTTGCTGCAGAAGTCCGCAAGCTATCAGAAGATACAAAGCAGGCAATCTCTAACGTTACCGGGCTGATCTCGACTCAAACCATTGAACTGTCTGATATGCAGACGTCAATTGACAGTATGAAAATGCTGATCGAAAATAACGCCAGGGGTTATGGAGAACTGACCGCTGCTTTTAATACAATCTTTCAATCAATGAATGACCTGAAAGCTCATGGTCAAAAAACAAACCAGGATGTAACTTCTATCACAGAAAGTATTGAAGAAATTCTCAATGCGATCGGCAGTATTAATCATTCATCGGAGCGGCTGATTACAGCCACTGAAGATTTTTCATAATCAGGAGATGGACGTGATCAAATGACTCAAATGCTTCAAAATATCGCAGGGCTAAAGAAAATGTGTGAACAATTCGATCACATACAGCTGAAATTGAATGAAAGCACAATTGAAAGTGGTCAAGGTGTAAAGGTTTTTCAGCAGACTGAAGATAAGCAGCTCATTGGTTATCTTGGTGTATATGGTTTCGGTGCGACGGCTGAGGTTTGTGGAATGGTGCACCCTGATTTCAGGCGTCTGGGAATTTTCACAGCTCTTTTCAACGAAGCGCTTGCGTTTATGAAGGGGGCGGGGTACAAGACGGTTCTGCTTAATTCACCTGCTTCATCAAGTGCCGGACAGGCGTTTATCCATCAAATTGGTGCTAGTTATAAGATGACTGAATATCAGATGAAATGGAACGGGAACGTGACCCCCGAGCCTTCTGAGAAGCTCGCTTTGCGAAAAGCACAGCCAGGTGACCGCTCATTTCAGATTAATCTTGATGCAGATGGATTTTCAATCCCGCGTGAAGAGGTGGAGCAGTTTTTTGATGCAGAGGTTGAAGACCCCTCAACAGTTTCCCACATCATTGAGTGGGAAGGTCAATCTGCGGGTAAGCTCCGGATCCATTTAATGAATGATCAGTATTGGATATACGGATTTGTCGTATCTCAAGAATTAAGGGGAAGAGGAATTGGCAGAAATGCGCTTTTGAACGTGCTTCATCAGCTCCAGGCAGACGGGCTTGAGGTTCATCTTGAAGTTGAAGCAGAGAATAAAGGTCCGCTGAAGCTTTATGAATCCTGCGGGTTTGAGGTATACCACGCGCAGGACTATTACACCTGCAAATCATGATCATTTTCTCATCAAATTCTAATCTTCTTCCCAGTTTAATCTTATATTAGGAGAGTAATATACAGATTGAGAAGACTTAAAGGAGAGAGACGATGAGAAATTTAATATTGGCGTTCATGTTCAGTACACTATTCATTGCGGGCTGCAGTGCAACGGCAAATGAGGGTGATCTGAATGCTTTTCCGGAATACGACAACTTGACTGAGCATTTCGATATAGAAAGTGTTTCAGCTGAAATTGCAGACGACAATCCCGGTGAACGCGTCATTCTTTTTAAAGACGAAAACGGTGAGGTTCAGTATAAAAGTATTTTTGTAAAAGAAACCGATCGCCATAAGATTGTGCAGACTGACGGACTGAATCTGTTTGATGATGTGATTGATGTAAATAAATAATGAAAAACAGAGCGCTGTAGACTGTTTTTTGTTGCTTATTCTATCTTCCACTTCGTCACTTCCACTTCAAACCCCTGATCAAGCTCATTTGGACTGCAGGCATAAGGCCCGATTTTAATTTCTTTTACACCATTCGGATTATGCAGGCGACCAATTCGGATCTGCTCACGGTTCCCCTGCTGGTCAATAAAATAAATTTCAACATCATTTGATTGATAAATGATTTCAAATGTCATTTCTTCAGATATTCTCGCATTCGGAAAGTTTTGCGTAGACCAGTCTGAGTATGCATGCGAGGTCACGACGCCTCCAAGATGAGAAGGCCCTTCAGGAATGTATTCAACTGAGCATTTGATCCAATTATCGTCATCTGCGTAAATTAAGATCCCCGCCTGATCAAAAGTATGTTCAGGTTTTACTTTGAAGGAACCGGTGCAGCGGAATTCTTCTGACGGGATGTTTTGTAATAAAGCGTGCCCTGTCATTCGATTGAACTGATAATGTGTGTTTCTCCAGAAGTCAGTGTCACCCTTTGTGTGAAAACTGAGTGTAGCATCCTGCTCACGTATTTTTTCCGGCTTATTCATCCACTGATAATTGTGCCACATAACTTATCCTCCTATGCTTTAATCTCTTACATGAATGATTATAATCAGTCTGCGCGGCATTCGCATATTTAAACTTTCCAGCCACCTCATTACATCTCCTCAGGTGCTTGCACACCAAGTAAATACAAACCTTCTTTCAACACAACTTGAACTGCATGAACCAGTGCCAGTTTCTCCTGTCTGCCTTCAACAGCATCCAAAATCCGCACGTTCCCGTAATACTGGTTAAACGACTTCGCCAGCTCAAGTACATATTTCGCTACCTGAGAAGGGTCATTCCCATCAAATGAACGTTTAATGGTTTCCGGGAAATCCATTAGACATTTAACCACGCGCCATGCCTGATCACCAGTATAAACCAGTGCTTCAGTGCTCTCATGATAGCCTCCTTTTCTTAAAATAGAGGATGCCCGCGCATGCGTGTACTGAACGTAAGGTCCTGTCTCTCCTTCAAATTTCAGCATTGCATCGAGTGAAAACTCCACGTCATTCAGACGATGATTTTTTAAATCGTGAAACATGACAGCGCCTGTTCCTACCTGGTAAGCAACCCGCTCCTTTTCAGCAAGAGAAGGGTTCTTATCTGCAATATTCTGACTCGCCAGACTCACTGCCTCATTCAGCACTTCCTCAAGCAGCACGACTTTCCCTTTTCGCGTAGACATCTTCTTGCCATCTTTCAGCATCATGCCAAACGGAACATGCTTCAGCCCCTGACTCCACTCATAGCCCATTTTTCCAAGCACATGAAACAACTGCTTGAAATGCAGCGTCTGCTCATTTCCGACGACATAGAGCGACCGCGATGACCCGTAAGTCTCGTGACGATAGATCGCAGCTGCCAGATCACGCGTCGCATAAAGCGTTGTGCCATCCTTCTTTTTAATCAGACAGGGCGGCATCCCTTCTGCCGTCTCCACCACAAGCGCACCATCAGATTCCTGTAAAAGCTGGTTCTCTTCAAGCAGCTTCACAACCCGCTCCATCTTGTCATTATAAAAAGCCTCTCCCTGCGTCGAATCAAACGTCACGCCGAGCAGCTCATAAATACTGTTAAACTCCTTCAGGGACTCCTCTCTGAACCACTTCCACAGATCACGCGCTTCCTGATCCCCGTCTTCAAGACGTTTAAACCAAAGGCGACCCTCATCAATCAGAGATGCATCATGCTCTGCTTCATCATGAAACTTTACATAGAGCGTCAGAAGCTCCTTAATCGGGTTTTCACGGATTTTCTCTTCATTTCCCCAGAGCTTATAAGCCGCAATTAGCTTGCCAAACTGCGTCCCCCAGTCACCGAGATGATTAATCCGTACAACCTCAAAGCCGTTCTTCTCAGCAATCCGTGCAAGCGAATGACCAATCACCGTTGAACGAAGATGTCCCATTGAAAAGGGCTTTGCGATATTTGGTGAGGAGAAGTCAATCGTGATGACTTCACTGTTCTCATGATTCAGGCTGCCATACTGCTCTTTTTGCTGGATCACTTCTCCAACCACTGAAGCCGAAACTGCTGATTGATCCAAAAAGACATTCACGTAGCCGCTGACCGCCTCCACCTTTTCAAAAAGAGAAGGTAGTTCAAGGTTGTCAGCGAGATCACCGGCAATCTGGTTAGGTGCCTTTCGAAAAACTTTTGCAAGCTCAAAACATGGAAATGCATAATCACCCATGTCGTCAAATTTCGGCTTTTCGATCAGCTGAACCACCTTTTCAAGCTCAAGCTGGTCCTTTAATTGTTTGTACAAAGCTTCTGCAAATAACGATTGATCGTTCATCAATTTTCCTCCTCCAAATAAAAAACGCCCGTCTCTTCTCCATACAGGAAAAGAGACGGGCGTTTGATTCGTCCGCGGTACCACTCTCATTGTTTTCACAACCACTCAAATTGATAACGGGGGTATCCCCGGCAGCTCCTACTCATTTTTCAGACCTGCATCTCCAAAGTGCGCTTCACTCCCTGCTTCATCACCGGGCTCCCACCGTCCCCGGCTCGCTATACATTCACAGTAAGCTACTCTCTTTGTCATTGACGTTTGTTTTTACCTATTATAACCATTGGATAAGGAAATACAATAGTTATTTTAGAGACTCATGCATTAATTTGGATAAAATACCCATAATGATACACTAACCTCAGTCCCGCTGTATCACAAAACCCCTCACATCCAACTGAATGCAAGGGGTCAAAATACTACTGTGTCACAAGCTCAAGCTCAACTGGCACGAATTCTTCTACCGATTCGCCGTCTAGTACTGCCTGTGCTGTATCAATCGCACTTACACCGATTTCATCAGGCTTTTGCGCTACTGTTGCTGCCATTGTTCCTTCTTCTACTGCTGCTACTGCATCATTAGTTGCATCAAAGCCGACAACCATAACATCTGACATCCCTGCTGCTTCTAGTGCTTCTACAGCGCCAAGGGCCATTTCATCATTGTGGGCAAATACTGCATCAAATTCCACACCGCTCTGAATAATGTTTTCCATAACAGAAAGTCCTTCAGCACGGTCAAAGTTTGCTGTCTGATTTGCAACGACCTCAATGTCACTTTCACCAATCACTTCGTTGAACCCTTCTCCACGCTCACGGGCTGCTGAAGATCCTGAAATCCCTTCAAGCTCAACAACATTACCTGAGCCGCCAAGCTCTTCCATGATGAAGTTACCAGCAAGACGTCCGCCTTCAACGTTATCAGAAGCAATATGCGTCACAACTTCTCCGCCTTCTGCGCTTCTGTCTACCGTAATTACTGGAATATCAGCGCTATTAGCTGATTCAATCGCAGATGCAATTGCTGCTGAATCAGTTGGGTTCACCAGAATGATATCTACTCCCTGCTGAATCAAATCTTCAATATCACTAGCCTGCTTTGCCGGGTCATCCTGAGCATCAACAACTGTAATGTCCATGCCTGCTTCTTCAGCCTGCGCTTCAGCACCTTCTGATAATGTAACAAAAAACGGATTATTTAATGTTGAAATCGAAAAACCGATTGTCCCTGCCTCATCACTGGCACCTTCATCGCTTCCTGCGTCTTCACTTTCAGAACCTGGAGAGTCTAGAGAACAAGCCGCCAAAACCAGTGACATCATCAGCATCAATGTTAAAAATAATCTTTTTTTCATTTTTGAACACTCCTTTTAAATTAGTTTTTATTATTAAGCAGCTTTTTTCCGGTCCAGCAATACTGCCAGCAGAATCACGCCGCCTTTTACCACCTGTTGATAAAAAGAAGATACATTCATCAAGTTGAGCCCATTATTAAGGACTCCAATAATTAGTGCACCGATTAACGTGCCGACAATCCATCCACGACCGCCAGTCAAACTTGTACCGCCTAATACAACAGCAGCAATCGCATCAAGCTCATATGCAGTACCGGCTGTCGGTTGAGCTGAGTTCAAACGTGATGTCAGGATAATCCCTGCAAGTACACTTAGCACACCTGTTAACGTATAGACACCAATTTTAATGCGGTCTACATTTAACCCTGCAAGTCTCGAAGCCTCTTCATTCCCACCGACTGAATAAACGCCGCGTCCAAATGTGGTTTTCTTCAGAATGAACCATAATACACCAAAAGCTAAAAACATCGTAATGACCGGGAATGGAATCCCGAAAACATACCCTTTACCAATCATCTGAAAAGAGAACGCATCTGAAAGTCCCGTTACAGGACGGCCTTCTGTATACACAAGCGTCAACCCGCGGTAAATCGTCATGGTTGCGAGTGTTGCAATAAACGGGGCAACCTTACCTTTTGTAATAATGATCCCGTTGAATGCACCCATGGCTGCACCGATCAGTAAGCCAATTAAAATAGCGAGAATCGGATCAAAACCTGATGTCATTGCACCTGCAGTCAGCGCTGCACCAAGCGCCAGCATTGAGCCGACTGACAGGTCAATCCCGCCTGTTAAAATGACAAATGTCATTCCGAATGCAATCAATGCGTTAATCGAGACCTGCCTTAAAATATTCAGGATATTGTTAAGGTCAAGGAAGTTCGGACTTAAAATGGATAGTACGACTACGATCAGTAACAATCCAAGGAAAGGACCGATTTTTTGGATAATACCTGAGTTTTTCAATTTACTCTCCTCCTGTTGCTGCTGTCATAATTTTTTCCTGATCCGCGTCTGTCCGGTTCATGATTGCAGTGATTTTTCCCTCATGCATCACAAGAATCCGGTCTGACATCCCGAGGATTTCAGGAAGCTCTGATGACACCATAATGATAGACACGCCTCTTGCAGTCAGATCATTCATAATCTGATAAATCTCTTTTTTCGCACCGACATCAACCCCTCTGGTCGGTTCATCGAGGATCAGTACGGAAGGGTTCGTCGCAAGCCATTTCCCGATGACGATCTTCTGCTGATTCCCTCCACTGAGCGACTTCGCTTCCTGCTCCGGTCCGGAAGTTTTGATTCTCAGTTGCTTGATTAGTTCAGTTGCTGAAGCATGTTCTTTCTTTGCATTCATCAGGCTCCATTTGGAAATGTTGTTGAACTGAGCAGTTGAAAGATTCTCCCTGACTGTCTGATTCAGAATCAGCCCTTCGCCTTTTCTGTCTTCAGTGACGAATGCCATCCCTGCCCGAATTGATTTCTTAGGCGTCGGCTTCTTCAGCGTTTTCCCTTCAATTTGAATTACTCCTGAGCTTTTATCAGCTCCGAACAGTGCTCTCATCAGTTCTGTTCTTCCGGCACCCATCAGTCCGGCCACGCCCAGAATCTCTCCCTCTTTCAGATCAAAAGAAGCTGATTTTACGCCGGTGGATGAAGACAGATTTTCAACTGTCAGCCTCACTTTTCCAGGTGTCACCTTTCTTTCAGGAAACTGTTCGCCAAGCTCACGTCCAACCATCATTTTTACAACTTCCTGAAAGTTGGTTTCTTTGATTACTCTCGTTCCAACTGAAGCACCATCTCTCAGGACGGTAATCCGGTCGCACATACTGAAGATCTCTTCCATCCGGTGAGAAATATAAACGATCGCTACATTTTTCTTTTTGAGACCATTCATCACGTTAAACAGTACATCAATTTCCTTTTTCGTCAGTGCCGCTGTGGGCTCATCCATAATCAGCACTTCACTGTTAGCAGACACCGCCCTGGCAATCTCGATCATCTGTTGCTGGCCAACTGAGCATTCTGCAGCAGACTTTTTGGGGTCAAGCTTGATGCCGAGCTCCATCAGCCAGGCTTTCGCTTCTTCATTCATTTCCTTATTTCTTAAAATGCCTGTTTTCCCGGCTGTTTTTTCTTTTCCTAAGAAGAAGTTTTCAGCAACTGTCAGCTCAGGAATGATATTCAGCTCCTGATGAATCACACTGATACCGGCTTTTTCAGCTTCTTTTGGGTTTTTAAAAGATGTTTTTTTCCCTTTGTAAGTGATTTCTCCCTGGTCTTTCGGATGAATACCTGTGAGAATTTTCATCAGCGTCGATTTACCTGCTCCGTTTTCACCCATCAGCGCATGAATCTCGCCAGGCTTTAAGTCAAAGGAGACGCCGGTGAGCACCTGAACCGGTCCAAAGGCTTTGTGAATGTCCGTCATTTCAATGATTGGCTTACTCAAAAGATCACCCCCGCGTGCAGTATGATATTTGCATATGGCGTATGTTCTCCCGTCCGAATGACTGCTTTTGCTGTAGATGTCTTCTGCTTGAATTGTTCATGTGATACTTTCTGAATGAAGTTGAATTGTTCATTTACAAGGCTGCTGAACGTGAGATTTTGAGTGTCTGCTTCTTCTGCAATGGTGACTGACTCAACCTCCATCTCTTTGATAACCGCTTTTAGAACCGTTTCTATATCCGGAATGCCAAGCGTAAGAGACAGATCAATTTTTTTCACATGCTCAGGTATCGGTAGCCCGCAGTCAGCAATCACAACTGTATCTGTATGACCAAGATCAGCCAGCACTTTCGTGATCTCACTGTTTAAAAAGTTACTTTTGCGCATGATCTTCGCCTCCTTCAAGCTGCTCGAGTGTCGGCATGGCACTTTGTGCACCAAGCGCTGTAATTGACATACTGGCTGCCTTGACTGCTTTTTCAACAGCCGGTCTTAAATCAAACCCCTGATCAAGAAACGCTGCAAGCGCTCCGTTGAATGTATCGCCTGCTCCAGTCGTATCAACCGGTGTCACTTTAGGTGCGGGTACCAGCACTTCTTCACTATTTTCAAAAAAGCTTGCACCTTCACTGCCTCTTGTAACAATTAATTTCTCTCTGTAGGCTTCATTAAAATTGCTTTCTTTCTTAAGGGCAGCTGCCTCGTGTTCATTTGGTGTGACATAGTCAGCAAGTTCCCACCATTCTGCCGGAAGCGGTTTAAATGGCGCGGGATTTAAAATCACGGTGCTGCCACTTGCTTTTGCCGCTTTCATCGCCTCTTCAACCGCTTCATCCGGAATTTCAAGCTGTACCAGCAGGACACCTCTATCCATTCCAGTGAGCGTCTCTTTGATATAAGTCCGGTCCACATGTCCGTTTGCACCGGCAACCACAATAATCTGATTATCCTGTTCAGCCACGACAATCGACGCGGTCCCTGTCGGCAAATGTGTAACCGGTTTCACATCAGATACATCAACATTTTCTTTCGTTAAGTGCTCAAGGTAACTCTCACCATAAAGGTCGTCTCCCACTTTACCGATCATTTTCACTTTGCCGCCAAGTCTTGCAGCTGCAACGGCCTGGTTCGCACCTTTTCCTCCAAACACTGTGGAGAAACCGGTACCTAAAATGGTTTCTCCCGGAAGCGGAAATCTTTCCGCTTCTGTGACAAGATCTATATTTAAACTGCCTGCTACTGTAATCATGCAATCACTCCTTATTTCGTTGACTGTCTGACGGTTAATTCCGCATTGAGCCTGACATGCTCAGGTGCCAATCCCGGATTTTCAAGCCGTTTGAGCAGCATCTCAGCTGCTTTCTTTCCAATCTGGTAGATCGGCTGCTGCATTGTACTAAGTTCCGGCGTAACTGCTGTACCCCACTCCACACCGTCAAAGCCCATCACTGAAAGTTCTTTAGGTACGTCAATTCCGAGCTTCGCAGCGGCTTTCAGTGCACCAATTGCCATGACATCGTTACCTGCAAAAATCGCATCAACCTGCTGATGCTTTGTTAACAGCTGCATCGTTTTCAGCATGCCGCTTTGAAGCTCATAAGACCCTTCCTGAATCATTTCTTCAAGACCGTTTTTCTGGGTGAAGTCTTTATACGCTCTCAGTCTTTCGCTTGAAGTAAAGACGTGTGAAGGACCTGCCAGGTGAGCAATTCTTTTACATCCTCTTTCAACCAGAAATTCAAGTGCTTTAAAACTGCTTTCATAGTTATCAATTGTGACAGAAGCAATTCTGTCATCTATATGGCGATCCAGTGCGATGACCGGTACACTAAGCGGCTCAAGGTGTTCCCATTTAAGCGTGTTAGAGACAACAATGACGCCGTCAATGTACTTTGACGTCATTCCTTTCAGATAATCAAGCTCATGCTGGATATTTTCATCACTGTTGAAAAGGATCGTTGTATACCCTTTTGGATACATGACATCTTCAACCGCTCTGACCAGCTGAGGGAAAAAGGGGTTTGTAATGTCAGGAATTAAAAGCCCAATTGTATTAGAAGATTTTTTAAAGAGACTTCTGGCTACGCTGTTTGGATTATATTGAAGCTCTTCAATCGCTTTCAGCACCGCTTTACGCGTATCTTCATGCACATATCCTTTATCATTGAGCACTCTTGAAACCGTTGCGACTGAAACACCCGCATGCTGTGCTACCTGCTTAATCGTTGCCATTTCACCACACCCTGGAATTTATGTAATCGGTTACATATTTTAGTTTTAGAAAACCGGTTACCTTTAAAAATGATTTTATGTAACCGGTTACACGTATTGTATAAGGGGATGAAAAGCGTGTCAAGAGGGGAATATATTTACAATTGGAACAAAAACCGCACGAAACGGTAAAGTCGTAACACATCCATTTGTCTGATCTGCTGTATCATCTTCATTTCTCCCTTCCTGCTCTCCAGTGAATTGTAAGTCTGCTTCATTTCATATAAACTTACTTCAACTTACAAAAAACAGAAAGAACAGGAGGCTTCCAACATGTTGTTTGACCCGCCAAAATGTACAAATTGCGGCAGGGAAATCGAGGGGGACGAGCAGGTGTATGCAAAACTCCGCTATCCGAAAAGAAAAGGATTTACTGAAATTAAAGCGTATTTAAGAAATGAAGCATCGTTTTTGTGTGAAGACTGCTTTGAAAAGAGGGCATGAGCTTATGCCCTCTTATTTGATCAAAGGATAGACAACCTCCCCGCTGTCTTCAATCACAGGCACCGCTCCCCATTGACCAAGCTCATGATCTACTAGCTTCGGCTCACCTTTTGTTCCCGGAATAATATGATGCACACGCCAGCCGTTTGCCTGCAGCCAATTACTGATAATCAGCCGATGACACCTGGCGGGATGATGCTCTGAGCACATATAAGCGACACTTTCCTTCTCAGCAAGCTTCACCAGCCCCCCAACGCCAACCTTAAATTCATCTGTCAGCGAATAATCCGCATAATTGTGAAAAGACCGGTTCTCCCATCCGGCATTCAGATCCTCTCCAACCTCACTTGATATTCTTCTTCTCCCACCCAGTTCCGGAAAATGCCGATAGCCGATCCCTGATTGTTCAAGCCACTTCTTCAAATTCTCCTTTTTAAATTGAGGGCTTCTCCGACTCCCCGGAAAAGCGCGTACGTCTGCTATATAACTGATATCTTCAGCCTTCAGCATATGTAGGAATTCTTCTTCAGTGTGTTTGTAATGACCGATTGTGTAGATTTTCAATATGAACCGTCCCCTTTCAATGCAAAGGAATCCATTCTTTATGTTCTCACTTAGTTCATACCCTTCATCCATCCCCATTATGATAAAAATGCGACCTTTCATTTTTTAAGAAAAGTGCCTTTGCCAACTGTATAGGCAAAGACACTTCAAATCATATTTTTCTATACTTTTTCAAAGCCGTTATATTGACGATCGTCAGAACAATCGCCAGACCAAGCAAAATCAGCAGGTCTATATAAATCTCACCTATCCCCTGCCCGAAAATCATGACAGCCTTTAACGCGTCTCCTCCATAATAAAGCGGCATAATTTTCGCAATCACCTGGAGCCACTCCTGCAGAGAATCGACAGGCAGTAGCCCTGCAAAAAAGATTTGCGGAATCACTACGATCGGAATGAACTGGACCATCTGGAGTTCTGAATTGGCAAAAGTGGATAGTAACAGTCCGAACGCCAGCGCTACAAAAGCAATCAGACTGTTAATCAGCAGCACATACCAGATGCTTCCTGCAATCTGAATGTCCAGAATATACGTACTGTAAAAGACCACAATGATGGTCTGTATAACGGCAAATATGCCATACCCGATCAGATAGCCAAACACAATATCAGAACGCTTTACAGGTGTGGCAAGCAATCGGTCGAGTGTGCCTGTCGTCCGTTCTCGTAAAAGCGATATACCTGAAATAAGAAATACAAAAAAGAAGACGAAGAATCCGATTAAAAATGGACTGATTGTATCGAAAAATGTTGTTTCGTCTGACCCAAACTCATATGCTTCATCCACATCCAATAACCCTGGCCCTTCATCCGGCTTAATCAGTCCGCTTTCAGCTGCCTTCATCATTACTTCCTCTACCTGCAAAGCGAAATGCTGCTGGCGAAGTCCTGCAACCTGTGCCTTCACACCACCAATCGTGGTAGTGGAACTTGCGTTATAAGTGACTTGAAGCAGGTCATCCTCGAAAAGAAAATAAGCATCCAGGTCTTCATTAAGCAGAAGTTCATTTATTGATTCATTCGGTTCTACAGAGACAAGACCAACATCCGCTTCTTCAAGCTGATCAATCATCTGATCCGTTAAGCCTGTTTCACCAATGCGTGCAATACTCTCCTGATCAGTCTGAAAGAGGAAATAAACAAGTGTCAGAATTAACAATGGTGCAACAAGCATTAACGCGAGTGTTCTGCGATCTTTAAAAATCTGCTGAATAATCCGTTCTGCTACTGCAAGCATCCTCATGCTGATTCACCAGCTTTCTTTAATAGAAAAATCGATTCAATCGAATCTGTGTTAAATTGATTTTTCAACTCCTGAGGCGTTCCGACTGCTAAAACTGAGCCTTCAAGTAAAAGCACCAGCCTGTCACAGCGTTCTGCT
The DNA here is from genome assembly GCF_055597105.1 of Jeotgalibacillus sp. 10bf12. Taxonomy (NCBI): domain Bacteria; kingdom Bacillati; phylum Bacillota; class Bacilli; order Caryophanales; family Caryophanaceae; genus Jeotgalibacillus; species Jeotgalibacillus sp. 10bf12. The sequence goes on from NZ_CP200276.1 coordinate 648,460, forward strand.
TCATCCATTACATGTGTCGTTACGAGAATAGAGCCACCCTGCTGCTTCAGTAACTGAAGCTTCTCCCAGATCTGCTTTCTCAGTCTTGGATCAATCCCAACTGTTGGTTCGTCCAACACAAGAATGTCAGGCTCATGCAACAGAGCCAGTGCTAAAGATAACCTTCTTTTCATTCCGCCGGAGTAATTCATCACCTTTTTTGATAAGTCGCTTTCTAAATCAACAAGACCCATACACTCACTGATACGCTGCTTCCTTTTGTTTTTAGGTACGCCATACAGCTTTGAAAAGAAAACCAGCTGCTGCTCAGCACTCAGCTCCATATACAGCGCATCAGACTGAGCCATATAGCCAATCTGATTTAACAACAAGCGGTTTGGCATGCGTTGATTCTGAATGGTCACCTTTCCCTCATCCGCTTTCTCCATGCCAATAATCGTTTTGACCACGGTCGTTTTCCCTGAACCTGATGGACCGATGAGGCCGACAATTTCTCCCTTGCTGACCGTAAAAGAAATATCTTTTAAAACCTCTATGTCCCCAAAAGATTTCGATATGCCTGATACCTCCACTGCATGCATATAAATACTCCTTTCTATTAGACAAAATATTGCTTAATGAACACTGTGTTGATTATAATCATATTAAATTGAGGAGATAATACAATCGTTATTTTCTATGTATTTGTTGATTAATTAACAATTTCAGGCTGATTGTCTATTATCGTTAAACTTTTTCAGAGGGGGAAAACGATGAAGCAGGATTTACGTGTGAAGAAAACGAAAAAAGCCATCCGGCATGCACTGCTCAGACTTGTAGATAAAAAAACATTTGCGCGGATCAGCGTCAGTGATATTTGTGATGAAGCTGAAATCAACCGGGGCACCTTTTATCTTCATTACACAGACAAGTTTGACCTGCTTGAAAAAATACAGCAGGAGCTGCTGGACCACTTATGGATGATTGTCACGACCAGAATGACAGAGAAGATAAATGTTCTGAAAGAAAAACCGGATAAATTGAAATTATTCGCAACAGAACTTTTTCATTATCTCGATCAGGAAGCCGACTTATTTTATATGCTGCTCGTCAAGACTGTGGACCCATCATTTCATAATCGACTAAAAGCACTCATTCAAAAAAACATGGAGAGACTCAGCCCACCTGCAGAAGAACCGGTGTCTTTTCATGTGGACTATGTCATGGCCTACGTCACAAGTGCCATCGTTGGCATGTTGCAGCACTGGCTTGCAAACGGGAGGAAAATACCGCCTGAAGAAATGGCTTTGCTGGTGGTAAAAATCAACCTGAACGGACCAATGAAAATGATGAGTGCAGAATAATGCTCTTTTCAGAAATTCTTTCAGTGGTTAAATTGACATCCTATCTAAAACACTGTAAATTACTAAATGTACGAACAATAATTTAAAAAACTAATTAAAATATTCGCCTTTAGGAGTGTTTCATATGGATAATGTATTTGATTACGAGGATATTCAATTAATTCCCGCAAAATGTGTCGTTGACAGTCGATCAGAATGTGATACATTAGTAAAGTTTGGCAAGCATACATTTAAGCTGCCGGTCGTACCTGCTAACATGCAGACGATTATCGATGAAAAGATTGCAGTGCATTTAGCTGAAAACGGTTACTTCTATATCATGCACCGGTTCGAACCGGAAGCACGTATAACATTTATCAAAGAGATGGAGTCAAAAGGACTGATTACATCGATCAGTGTCGGTGTGAAATCAGAAGAATACGGATTTATCGAAGAACTGGCTTCTGCTAACCTGGTGCCTGACTACATCACAATCGATATCGCGCACGGTCATTCCAACGCAGTGATCGAAATGATCAAACACATCAAAAAGCATCTGCCTGAAAGCTTTGTGATCGCCGGAAACGTCGGTACACCTGAAGCAGTGAGAGAGCTTGAGAATGCAGGCGCTGACGCAACAAAAGTGGGCATCGGGCCTGGTAAAGTATGTATCACGAAAATCAAAACCGGCTTTGGCACAGGCGGCTGGCAATTAGCAGCACTTCGCTGGTGTGCAAAAGCAGCAAGTAAGCCAGTCATTGCTGACGGCGGCATCCGTACCCATGGCGATATCGCAAAATCAGTCCGCTTCGGCGCATCAATGGTGATGATCGGTTCGCTATTTGCCGGTCACGAGGAATCACCTGGCGAAACAACTGAAGTAGACGGCAAACGCGTGAAGGAATACTTCGGCTCAGCCTCAGAATTCCAAAAAGGCGAAAAGAAGAACGTTGAAGGCAAGAAAATGTTCGTTGAGCATAAAGGTTCCCTTCAGGATACACTGACTGAAATGGAACAGGATCTGCAGTCTGCGATTTCATATGCAGGCGGGAAAACACTTGAGTCGATTAAGCATGTGGATTATGTTGTGGTGAAGAATTCGATTTTTAATGGGGATAAGGTTTATTGAGTTTGGGTTGTTTGTGAAGGTTCGTGGAGTGCTGGTCACGATGTTCGAGGGAAAACATGTGGTGTTCGGCGTATAATAACTGATGTTCGGCGTATCACACGTCATGTTCGACGGAAAACCCAAGTGGTTCGACGCTTCCCAGACGAACTTCGACACTTCATGACATTTGACCTATCCCACACAAACGCAAAAAAGCGGCTGGCGCACATCACCAGCCGCTTTTTCTGTATAACCAATTGATTAATAAGCACCCGCCGAATACGTCATCTCATAGCTGTGCGTATAAATCTCGAAAATATTGCCAAACGGATCTTCTACATATACCATTTTGAACGGCTTATCATCTGGATAATATTCACGGATCGGCATACGCTGTTTCCCGCCGTGCGCAATAATTTTCTCAACAAGCCCCTCAATGTCAGGATCCTGCACGCAAAAGTGGAAAATGCCTGTTTTCCAGTATTCAAAGTTGTTATCAGGCTGCTCATTTTGCGGAAATTCAAATAGTTCAATGCCGATTTTATCACCAGTTGAAAGGTGAGCAATGCGGAACTCCTCCCAATCATTGCCGAATACGTCACGGCACATCTGTCCAATTGCCGTATCATCATTGTACACAGGCGACGGCTCCATCATCGTATACCAGCCAAATACCTCGGTATAAAATTTCACTGCTGCATCTAAATCCGGAACAGAAAGTCCGATGTGAGAAAAGTTTCTAGGATAAGTTGTCATGTTAAATTCCTCCTCAATTCGTTTGACACCCCTATTATAAAGGGGTATTCTTCTACACAACAGAGTGCACTTTTTGGGAAGATACTACCCAAAAAGGTAGTAATGGAGGGATCATTCGTGACAGAAGAGATTCACGTTGATGATAAAGGAAAACTGAAATGCTCGATTGACTATACGTTAAATAAAGTCGGCGGGAAATGGAAGCTCGTGATCCTCTGGCATGTCACATTCGATGGCACTCAGCGATATAATGAGCTGCGCAGACGACTGCCCGGCATTACTCATAAAATGCTCAGCCAGCAGCTGAAGGAACTTGAACAGGATGGACTCATCATTCGCACGCAGTACAACGAAATGCCGCCAAAAGTTGAGTATTCAATCTCTGAAAAAGGTCTGACGCTTAAACCGGTTCTTGAAGCGATGCATGTGTGGGGAACGGAGCAGGGCGACATTGGCTGAGCTGTGAAAATTATTTGGCTGGTTAGTGGTTCAGGACATTTCGGGGCTCGTTCAGGAGATTATCGCTGGTGTCCCGAAAATTACCCGTTATGTTCAGGAGATTACATCGGTAGTTCAGAACTAATCAGCTGACCTTCCGGAAAAAGTGACATTTGACCTAATCCACATAAACGCAAAAAAGCGGCTGGCGCGCATACCAGCCGCTTTTTCTATGCTGCCCGGCAGCAGGGGTTCCGCCGGGCAGCGGGTGGCACAGCAGGGGATGGAGTTGAGCGTTACGTTTTTGTTATCATTACAAAAATGACTCACTTAACTCCGTCCTGCCCTGTGCCAATTTTAGAATCATTTCAAAATCGACACAGCAACCTCCGTCCCCGCTGGTTCACCAAGCGCCTTCCTCAACCTTGCCGGCGAATCCGTAAACACTGCATCAACAAACCCCGGTGCTATGCCTTTCAAATCTTCCGGCTCATTAACCGTGTAAAGCCTGATTGGCAGACCGGCTGCTTCTGCGCGCAGTGATTCTGCTGTGTGCATGAAGCCCGGTCGCGCATGGATGGCATCTGCACCGAGGTGTCGCGCACATTTAACGATACCGTCAACGTTGTCCCAGACGAGGACTGCGATTGAAACAGACTGACTGATCTCACGCACGTGCCTCAATGTCTCGAGGTTAAAAGAAGAGAGAACGACTCTCTCCTTCAAATCATGGCGTTTAACTGCATCAATGACAACCTGCTCAATTCCCGGATATGGCTCACGATCGGTTTTCAGCTCAATATTCAGCTTAAGGTCTGTCCGGGAAATCCATTTCAGCACTTCTTCCAATAGCGGGATCGTTTCATCCTTACAAGCCTGGTTATACCAGCTGCCTGCATCAAGCTGTTTGAGTTCAAATACTGTCAGGTCTTTCACCGCGCCCGTTCCATTCGTTGTGCGGTCTACAGTTTCATCATGAATGACAACGGCTTCTCCGTCCTTTGAAAGCTGTACATCAATTTCGATTCCGTCTGCCTTTTCACGCAGTGCCTGTCTGAAAGCGGCCATGGTATTTTCAGGACACATCGTGCTTGCCCCGCGGTGAGCATAATAGGTTGTCATATGCGTGCCTCCCTTAGTTCAGTTTCCGTTCTTTGCTGCCTCTACTTCAAGTGCACGATTGGTTTCTTCTGCTGCCTGATCCAGCGCTTCCTGAGGATCTGCTCCCTGATACAGGCTTTCCATTGCGTTAACAACGCGCTGTCTTGCTTCAGGGAATACTGAAATCAGTGCGCCGCCAGTTGCTGCGTTCGCCTGTGTTTCTTTTAACTGATCAACGGTTACTTTCAGCTGTGGGTACTGCTCCCACTGGTCCACAACGATCTGCTCATCGTATGCTGCCGGGTTGATTGCAAAGTAGCCTGTATCAACGTGCCACTGCGCCTGTGCTTCAGCTGATGATGCGTACTTCATGAATTCCCATGCACCCTGCTTCTGCTCAGCATCGACTGCTTCAGCCATCCAGAGTGACGCACCACCGATGATGACACCGTTACGCTCTGCATCGTCCGGCACTGGCAGGTAACCAACACCTACTTCAAACGGTGCGTTATCAATCATCCCTTTTACACCAGCAGATGAATCAAGAATCATTGCAGTTGCGCCCGATTGGAACGCAGCACGCATGTCATCCCAGTTTTGACCTGAGTTATAGAATGTCCCATCATCATGCATATCCTTGATCAGGTTAAATACATTCAGCCCTTCTTCTCCGTTAAATACTGCTTCAGTCGCCTGGCCTTCGCGACCATTTTCAGCGTCTACAAAAAGTCCGCCCTGCGCTGCGACAAGCTCTTCAAAGAACCAGCCATAATTTAAAATCGAGAAGCCCTTCTGGTCGCCTTCAGTCAGTGCTGTTGCCGCTTCCTGCAGCTCACTGTACGTCATTGGCGCCTGCTCAGGATCAAGTCCTGCCGCTTCAAATGTATCCTTATTGTAGATGAGGACCGGTGTTGATGAGTTAAATGGCATTGAGTACTGAACGCCGTCTACGCTGTAATAGTTTGTGATATTCTCTTCCCAGATTGATGTATCAAAGCCTTCTTCATCAATAAAATCCTGCACAGGCTGGATATGCCCTGAATCGACCATAAATTTTGTACCGACTTCAAACACCTGCATCATGGCAGGCGACTCATCTGTCCCTGCAACAGTATTCAGCTTTGTCAGCGCTTCTTCATACGTTCCCTGGAAGACAGGCTCAACCTCGTATTCTTCCTGTGATGCATTGAAATCATCCACTAATGTATTCAGTGCTGTCTCAAGCTCACCGCTCATCGCATGCCAGAATACAACCTCCGTTTTGCCTTCTTCAGCCGGAGCTGCTGTTGCATCTGTTGTCTGAACTGCCTCATCCGTTTCACTTGAACATGCTGCTAACAGTAGTGCCATTGCAGTTGAACCGATCCAAAGCTTTTTCATTGATTGTTTCCTCCTTATTTTAGCGCCCCTTGTGTGAGGCCTTCCTGCAGTCGTTTTTGTCCTGCGAACAATAGAATCAATGTCGGTAAAATCACCATGACCACGCCAGCCATTACAACGCCCCAGTCACTTGCAATCTCCTGGGTCTGCATCTGCTTCAGACCAATCTGAACAGTGCGGTTCGCTTCATTATTCGTGACAAGAAGCGGCCATAAATACATATTCCATGCCGTTAAAAAGCTGTAAATCGCAAGCGTCGTGATCGTCGTTTTTGCAACCGGCAGCACAACCCCTGTGAAAAATCTGAGCTTGCTGATCCCCGCAATCTGGGACGCTTCATACAACTCTTTTGGAATCGTCTTGAACTGCTGGCGCAATAAAAACGTACCAAATGCCATCGCGAAAAACGGAATCGTCAGCCCTGCATAGCTGTTCAGCCAGCCAAGTGACTGCACCGTCTGGAAGTTCGGCACCATCGTCGCTTCCCACGGAATCATCATGGTGGAAATAAACAAATAGAAGATCCACTCACGTCCCTTGAACTCAATAAATACAAACGCAAACGCCGCCAGACTGCAAAGTACCAGCTGCCCAGCCATAATCAAAACTGACACAACCAAACTGTTCCATAAATACGTTAAAAGCGGCACCCGCTCAAAGGCAGAAAAATAGTTTGCAAGAGAGAAAGTTTCCGGCCACAGCGAACCCTGCAGCACCTCTCCACCCTGCATAAAGCTTATGAGAAAGGCGTAAAGAATCGGGAACACCATCACAAGTCCTGAGACGGTGAGCGTCATATAAAGTAAAACCTTTTTCCCCATGCTCACTGATAGTGCACCTTCCTTTCACCGATTTTGAACTGAAGCACCGTCACCACAAGTACCGCTACAAACAGCAGCACAGCCTGGGCACTCGCAGAACCGACGTTATAATTGATAAACGCATCCTTATAAATCGAATACACAATCACATTCGTCGACTCCATCGGTCCCCCTTTTGTTAGAAGGTCAACCTGTCCAAACGTCTGAAATGCATTGATCAGCGAAACCGTTGTCACGAAAAAGAGTGTCGGTGACAGCATCGGCAGCGTGATTTTCCGCAGCTTATAAGACTCACTCACACCTGCAACCCGTGCACTTTCATATAATGACTGGTCAATATTCTGCAGACCGCCCAGCAGGATCAGAAAAGCAAATCCCGTATTCATCCAGATCGTCGCAACCGACACTGACAGCAGCGCATACTGTGGATCAAGCAGCCACTGCACACCAGGGATATTCAGCGCGCCCAGTATGCGGTTGAACAATCCAATCGACGGATTAAATAGAAACATCCAGATCACAGAAGACGCTGCCACACTCATCCCCATCGTTGCTGAAAACATTGTACGGAAAAGCCCAATGCCTTTTAGCTTCTGATTCGCTAAAATCGCCAGTGCCGTCGCAAGCACTATTCCTGCAGGCACCGTATAAAGGACAAACAGCGCAGTCGCCTTTGCACTCAGCTGAAAGCTCGTCGACTGAAATAGATTCACAAAGTTCTCCCAGCCGACAAATACAACCGGCACACCCTGCGAATCCGTTAAAAACAGACTTAAGTATACAGTCCGGACCATTGGGTAAAAGAGAAATACACCGAAGAGAATCAGTGACGGCAGTAAAAACAGCATGCCGGTCATCCAGTTTGACCAGGCCCGCTTTCTCTCCGCCTGACGATCTGAAGACAATTCAGGCTGAATCGTTGTCATAACGACACCTTCTTAACAGGCGCCGGTTCACATACAATCCGCTCACCCGTTTCAGCTGAAAATAACGCCAGATGACGGTCATCCACACAGATCCTGATCTGCTCACCCGGCTGAACGCTGCTTTGCCCTGGCCACTTCGCAATCCACTGCGTTTCCTCACCAAAGTCGAATGTCACAAGCGTTTCAGTCCCAAGAACCTCAACATTTGCCACCTGGACTAAAAAGCCAGGCTCACTATCCTTTGCAAGCGCAATATGCTCAGGTCTCACACCAAGTGTGACTCGTCCGGATCCGATCTTCTGCTTCATATCTGCAGTGACCGGCGTCATCCAGTGGCCATCTGCAACAAGAACAGAATCCTTCATTTCAGCATCGATTAGATTCATCGGCGGCGAGCCGATAAAGGACGCTACAAACGTATTTGCCGGATTGTTATACACATCAAGCGGCCGTCCAACCTGCTGTACATCCCCGTCTGATAAAATCATCATCCGGTCCGCCATCGTCATCGCTTCTGTCTGGTCATGCGTCACGTAGATCATCGTTAAACCAAGCTTTCTCTGAAGCTGTCTGATCTCAGAGCGCATTTTTGCACGAAGCTTTGCATCAAGATTTGAAAGCGGCTCGTCCATCAGGCAAAGCGGAGCCTGAGTCACAACTGCACGTGCTAACGCTACTCGCTGACGCTGCCCGCCTGAAAGCTCACGCGGCTTCCGCTTCATATAATCACTAAGCCCAAGCATCTCGCATACTTCCTTACAGCGATTCTGCTGTTCCCTCTTTGAAACCTTTTTGACATGAAGGCCAAATGTGATATTCTGCTCCACTGTTAAATGCGGATAGAGTGCGTAATTCTGAAACACCATCGACAGATCACGCTCACTCGGACTCAAAAGGTTCGCCCGTTTCCCGTCTAACGCAAGCTCTCCTGAAGTAATCGATTCAAGTCCCGCAATCATGCGGAGCATCGTACTTTTTCCGCACCCTGAAGGTCCAACGAGCACAAAAAACTCCCCTGGCTCAATCATCACATCAATCGCTTTTAACACTTCCTGCTTACCATCATAGGATTTCGTAATCCCTTTTAACTCCACTTTTCTCATCGAATCACCTCCACAAGCGGCTTCCAAAGGTGCGTTCTCCCTGTAGAAACAGCTGTCGCACCACGTTCAATCGCCTTCTCCATCTGTCTGCGGTTCTGAATCAGGCCGCCCGTTATAATTGGAATATCTGTTTTCTTTTTTACATGTTCGATCAAATGCGGTACCACACCAGGCATCAGCTCCAGAAAATCAGGACGTGCCTGCTCCGCACTCTCAAGTCCATTTTTCAAAGCATCTGAATCGATTAAAAACAGACGCTGTATCGTTATTAACCCTTCTTTTTTCGCAGCTGCAATCAAAGAGGGTTTCGTTGTCACAATCCCCGTCGGCTGCACATGCCGCGCGATAAACTTTAATCCTTCACGGTCATAGCTGATCCCCGGAATCTTCTCAATATGTAAAAATACATCCCGGTTATGCTCTTTCAAAAAATCAACATACCGCTTAATCACCGTGAGATTTCCTAACAGTAAAAAGGCCGCCTGAATGTCTGTCTCAACAAATGCCTCAAGCTGCTTCGGCTCTTTAATCGATGCAATCACCTGAGACTCTTTCAATCTTTCTAAAAACAAAACGCTCACTCCTTTTCCCCGGCAGGCATAAAAAAATCCATGAAAATACAAAGAGGCCTTCTCTCGTTTTCATGGTTCTCATCAAGTCATACCGGACTGCTATTCACTTGTCTTTCACACGTTTGATGTTACAGCTGGAATGTTAAGCACGTTTTAAGGAGATGTGTGGGAATTGATAAGGTTTTGTTAATGTGGTGTCCATGATAGGGACTAAGGTTTCGTTACTACGAAATATGCACTTCCGAGACAGAGACTGGTGGTTCTTCTTGGTACGTGGAATATTGGGTGATGTCTTTAGTTAGGCAGCATGAAAATCTATATAGTGAACAAGTCAATATTTAAATATCTTGGTTTACAAAATCCTTTTTTATCTCTCTTACATACAGAGAAAGGAGAGTAAATACTAATGGATAATTCTTTTATTGAGTACTTGGCTACTCAGGGTATTTTTGCGGTATTTTTGCGGTATTTTTTGGCTTACTCTTTTTATATGTGTTAAGAACAAGTAAAAAGAGAGAAGAAGAATACAAAAAAATGATTGCGCTTCAGCAAGAAAATCTACCTGAGATCAAAAAGCTTTTGACTATATTGTCAAAGGAAAAATGATTGAAGAAGAACCTGTCCTAAATGGCAGGTTCTTTTTTGTTCACTATTTTTAATGCATTAAATATACGATATAATAAAAATAGAAAGCGTTTTTTCTTGTGGTTTGGTCGCCCAGGAATTAGAATGCTTTCTTTTTTAGTGTTTCATCAATAAAGTATAGTGTTTTAATTTTTTGAAGTGCTTTATTCTTTGACTGATTGACTGCTTGTCTGGAAATCCCCATATAGTGTGCTACCTCAGTAACAGAAAAAAAACTAATGTAAATGCAGTCAATGATAAACGCCTCTTTTTCAGATAACACTTCCATCATTTCTAATAGCTCGATCTCTGACCCTAAAGTTGTCTCCCCGATGTAATCTTCAAAGTCTAAAATCGCTTCATTAGTCGTTTGGTTCCTCGTTTTTTTAGAAAGACGAATGTATTCGTATTTTAATGAATTCGCGATATAGGTGAAGATGACCTTATTATTCTGGTCTTTAAATTTTTCTAGAGGTAATTTTTTTATCACTTTGATTAAATGTAACGTTAGATCTTGTCTAGTGTCTTCTCCTCTAAGAAGTCTTCCGTATTTATTAATAATTGGACGAAAAACTTCTATTAATGTTATTAGATTCTCCTCCTGTTCTTCTTTTTTAGCTAAAAGTACTAAAGAATAGAGATTATTAGACATTTCCTCACCTCCGTAGAAACATTATAACAAACGTATGTTCGTATTTTGGGGTGGTTTTTAAAATAAATTTAAATTTTTTGCTTTACACTTTCTCTCTTTTTCACTCTGTATATGGGTGACTAGTCAAAAAAGCCGGCAAAAACAGAGAGGAAGATAAGAATATGTCAGTAGGAAATTATTTAAATCTTATGCCACATATGAGTAGTTGGAGAGTATATGCTATTGGAAGATCACCCGTGGCAGGGAATGAAGTTGGCAGCTTAGCGCCAGCAATGTTTGGCGGATTATCATACCGAATCACGGGAAACCCAAGCACTGATCTTTATACAATCCAAACAGAGAGTTTTGGAACTGTGAATATTTACGCCCCTCGTGATAACGATAGTTCAATCACTACGATTGCTCAGTTTGATAATCAATCAAATTCAACAGGATCAGGGGATTACTTGAACTTACAGCCCCACATGACTTCATGGAGAGTGTACTCTGTCGGAGCTAGCCCAGTGGCAGGGAATGAAGTGGGTAGCCTAGCACCAGCAACATTTGGAGGTCTATCTTATCGAATTCTCGACGAACCCTCAGGAGATCTATATACAATCGAAACAGAAAGTTTTGGTCGTGTGAACATTTTTGCCCCACGTGATCCAGATAGTACTATTTCAAACAGTCCAGAGTTCTCAAACGGTGGTGATCGAGGCTCTTCTGAAACAGGGTCAGGAGAATTTTTAAACCTTGCCCCTCATATGGATTCTTGGAGAGTCTATCCATTTGGTGTTAGTCCAGTGAGTGGAAACGAAGTCGGAAATTTGGCGCCGTCACGCTATGGTGGATTATCATATGAAATTCTTGGACAACCTTCACCCAATTTATATACGATTTTGACGGAAAGTTTTGGTCGGGTGAATATTTACGCTCCCGAAGACAACGACAGTTCCTTTACATCTTCTCCACTTTACCTAGATTTCGCAGATGGTTCTGCTGGAGCAACTCATGGTAACTATTTAAACTTGATGCCACACATGACTTCTTGGAGAGTGTACCCTTTGGGTGTACCAATGGTGGCAGGGAATGAAGCAGGTAATCTTGGTCCGTCTCTTTTCGGTGGATTGTCTTATAGAATCCTAGGCTCAACAGGTACAGATAGTTATACAATTAGCACGGAAAGCTTTGGGACAGTCAATATTTACGCTCCAAGAGATGATGATAGTTCGATCACTTCTACTCCTGTTTTTGGTGAAGTTAGTGGAGGTACAGAATCTGGAGGCGGAAGTATTATCGTAAATGATGATCCGATTATCTCGAATCCTAATGGTGTAAAGATCTTTCTTGACGCTGGTCATGGCGGTCATGACGACGGTGCATCCGGAAATGGTCTTATTGAAAAAAACGTGAATTTGACAATTACGCGTGAACTTGGCCGAATCCTTGCTTTAAATGGCGCTAATGTTCAATTTAGACGTTCATATGACACATACAATAAATTAGATGAAATTGTAGATATGGCTAATAGTAGCGGTGCAGATCTATTTATTTCAATTCATTGTAATGCAATTTTTAGCGCCACAGTATCGGGGACAGAATGTTTTACGGATAACCCTTCGCCTGCAGAATCACAATTATCAGCAGCGATCGCAGAATCCATTTCTTCACGTATGGGGATATACAATCGAGGAGCAAAGCAGGAAAGCTTTAGAGTTATTAAAGATACTAGGATGCCAGCAATTTTAGTTGAAACTGGTTTTCTAACGAATAGCGGTGATTCATATTTACTTCGTACACAGCCAGAAGCGTTTGCATCTGCAATTGCATCTGCAATCATTTCAAATTTAGGTTTAGTTCCATCTGAACCAATTCTCACAGAAGAAGAAAAAAGGAAGTTGGTCAGAGAAGAACGCGAAAGAATAATTGAAAATTTTAGAGAAGCATATTTTCCTTTTCGTGAACATGTAACAGTGAAAGATGCTCTTCCAGTATTGGAGACGGGTGGAGATGGTGATTATGAGGCTCAATTTACTTATGGACCATTTAAAGGGAAATTTATTCTATCTAAACATCTTAAAACAACAGGCTTCTCTAATGCTAAAGCTATTGTAAAAAATGGAAAAATCGAAGGTGAAATTGGGGCGAATATTAACAATAAAATCACCGAAAATGTAGAGGATTTTGGGATTGGATTGAACGCTGCTAGCGACAAAGGTTTTGCAGTCCTAATGAAAGTTGGCGATATTCAACACTCAATCGGCTTTGATGAAAACGGAAACCCAAAGTTTACCATTACTTTAAATATGCCGGATATTGTTATTGTTGACGGAGTCGAAGCAAATCTATCAATTCAAATAGAGCTTGTGTTTGATCCTGATGTTCCTCAATTTCTAGAGTTTATTACGGTACCACAAAAAGAGGCTTTTAAAGAGGCTGTTAATAATCCTAAATTTCAAGCAGTGGCAGGCACTGCTGTTGTTCTCGCTTTAATTGTTGGGGGAATATGGTTAGTATTAGCTGTCCCTTCTGCGCCGATTTGGGCACCTCCAGTATTCTTAATGCTGTTATTAACTGACGAAATTAAAAAAATCATTGATGAAAATTAAAGATAAAAATGACCGTCTCTTATGAGAGACGGTCATTTTTCCACGATTGAAACATTTTCTTCTTTTCGAAGAGCTTCAATAATTTCCTTTACTGATCTTTCGTGCGCTTCTGTTCCTTTCTTTGGCAAAAAGAACTTTACGGCTCTAGGACTTCTTCCGTAATAGAAAAGAAAATTATTAGAGGTGGAAAAAACAAAAAGTTTAGCATGACTTAAATATTCTTTTTGATTAGGTCCGAAAAAAAATGTTCGCTTTCTTTTATTAAAACCAACCTGCAGCTGAGTTTGTCCCTTATTCATTTGGGTTTTGTAAAATTTTTTTGCCAGAGCGCCTGGCATAGCTTTCATAACAAAGTGGATAATAACCACAAAAAAGAGACCAGAAATACTCATCAATATTGCTCCTTCATTATTTAGTTCTGTGAGTTGTGAAGGGGTTTCGGCGAGAATTTCATTCTCCTTTCTGAGAGATAGATAACTTAAAAAAGTAATCAAAGGAGTAATAAAAATTGCAAACCAATAAGCAAATCTATATGCAGGTAGATTTCTCATTAATTCTACCGAATCAGCAAATGTTAAATCGACTTTCGTATTTACTACATCATTACTCATACAAAAATCCTCCAAACAAATATTTATTAACTAAATAAATCATAACATATATTGTTGAACCACACTTCTCACCTTTGTAGTCCCCAAAGTTTCACGCCAATGTTCACACTAATAGATAGTTATTAAAAACAATCTAGTAATCGTGAGACTTAAAGATAGTATTTGATGAAACGCTCTAAAAACGATGGTTTTTGAAAGGCTAATGAGGAAGATAAAATCTTCTTCTTTTTTTATTATTTATCTCAAAATTCATTTTAAAAATTATAGTTCATACACGTACATTTTTGATATAGTTAATTCAATAATGGAGATCGAAAGGTGTGTCACTTAGGGTGAAATTTCGCATCTATTTTAAGATTTATTTTGCACTGTAAGGTAGTTTTAAAAGTCCGATTTCTCATCGTTTAAATTGAGAAATCGGACTTTTTATCATTGTCTGTCTTGAAATTGTGATATCACTATTAAGAAAGATGATTACCTGCGATTAAATCTTATGCATGTGATGTTAAAGGAAATAAGAAATGTTTATTTAAATTTTTATTAACGGCCGAACAAACAATTGATCATTTCTCTCTGTTATCAATTCTGTGTAAATGTCTTCAACGTCAAAATCTGGTGTAAAATAGAAATTTTTTGTCTCCGTCTCGACAGAAACAATGTCAGCTAAAAATCTTTCCAACCCAACTCTTGTTTTGCTGATTACATCAAAAATATGAAGTACATGATTCTCCTGTTTAAAGATGACAATCAGTTGCTTCTCTTCGATATAATAAACGGCGTCATTGAAAGCGAGGATAAAGTAAAACATTAATAAATGTTCATCTCCTTTTGTCCCCAGTATTGAAGAAACAGGTATTCTTTCAGCTGCAAACTCCTTCATTATTTTGAAGTCTGTCTTATTATTAACATCTAGTTTGCGTAATGTGAATTTTTTATCACTTTATATTCTCAACTCTGAAGTTTTCAAGCTGAAACTACTTTCTTGAACTGGCTTAAAACTAAATTTTGGATAAAATTCTAGACCCGTCTCATTGGAGAATAAGTAAAGAAAGTCATAGTTCTGTTCATATTTTTTATGATATGATCCATCAGTTTAGCTGCCAACCCTTGATGACGATAATCTGGATGAGTCATCACAGTTCCCACTTGGATTGCTTTGTATTCCTCTCCATCAGAGACTATTACCATCTTATTGATGGAAGCATTCGCAATGACTTTTTCTCCATCTACATAGGAATAACAAATAAAGTTGTCATTCCAGCAGCCCTTGTTATACCATTCTTTAAAATCCAATTCAAATACGTGCTTTGCCAGTTCATTAAAACTTTCCTTATGTCTTTCGTTCTGCTTGTAGTCACTGATTAGTTGATATTCGCTCATAATATATCCTCCATTTTTTAAAATTAGTTAAAACCTTTTTTGCAATGGTTAACAGATTATTTTTCAGTTCTCGGCACTTACCTCCTTCAAATGGGAGCATGCAGTCGAAAACGTCACGTCTTAGAAAACCAAAAAAAGACCATGAGAAGAAGTCTCTTCTCATGGTCAAATTTCTGCATATTGTGAATATGCCTATTTTGAAAAATAGGTAACCTCAAAAATGTAATAAGAAGTGGCCAAAGACCATTACCTATAAAACCTCCTGGCCCGAATCCAGCAATATTTTGAATAGCAGCTGCGACCTCACTTACTACACTTTCATCAAAGTCTAATTCAAACGCTTCTTGTACGATCGTCATTGTGAAGTTAGAAAGCAATACATTTAGTTGCCAAATAGCATTAATCATTTCCATTAACGCTACATAAACTTCTTTCCCCACTCCTTTTGCCCAGTTCCATGGCATCCAGTCTCCTGAGTAGTCAACGTAGGTATCTAATTTACAGTGACTTTGAGGGTGTTCGTTATATTCAAGTTCAACTTCGCCTATATAGTCGCCATTCTGATCTTGAGACACTAAGCTATCTTGAACATTTGCGGATGCTAGAATTTGAATTAAAATATTAATCAAGAAGATTAGTAACGATTGAAAGACTCTTCGCATTACTCATTCGTCTCCTTTATTACTTTAGATTTCAGATCAGCAGTTAATGACTCAAACCCAGCTAAATAACTGTATTTAGTCCTTTTCCATTCACCCTGATCATTCTTTATTACTTCCATTTGTTCAGTAGCAATACTTTGATTATCAGGATGCTCATAGACAATTTCATAAAAATAACGTTCGTCGTTTGCTTTCCACTCAGTCAAAGTATAATTTTCAATAGCTAAGTCATTTACAGCTCCCTCTTTTGGATCTAGTACATTAGTACTTTGATCAATCAGTTCCAACATAGTGGATTGATCTTTTTGTAATGATGCATTTACCCACTCTACAGCTATATTAGAAGGGCTTTCTCTTTCACTGTTACTACAAGCTGCAGTAGTAGCAAAGACAAATATCCACCCAAGACTTATTATTGTTTTCTTCGTACATAAACCCCCGATTTCAGCCGGGGGTCAACAATCTCTATTTTTATCTATCCAATCGCAATCATCCGATCAATCGACAGTTTCGCCTGATCAGCCGTTTCTTTATCGACTGTAATCACATGATGATTTTCCTTCAATGCGTCCAGCACTTTCTCAAGCGTAATCATTTTCATAAACGGGCAGATGGCGTGTTCGTTTGCTGCGATAAAGCGTTTATCAGGGTTCTGCTTTTGCATTTGATGGATGATGCCGACTTCTGTTGCGATGACGAATTCGGATGCATCAGCGTTTTTCGAGTGCTTCAGCATATTTCCCGTTGAGAGGATATGCGTTTTTTCTTTTGGCAGGACGCCTTCTGACATCAGGTACATGCTCGAGGTTGAGCAGCCGCATTCCGGGTGTACGAGCAGATCAGCGTCCGGATGCTTTGCCATGACATCATCAACCTGATCAGGCTGAATTCCGGCGTGAACGTGGCATTCGCCCATCCAGATCTGCACGTTGTCACGACCTGTTTCCTTTTGTACAAAAGAACCGAGAAACATATCCGGTAAAAAGAGAATTTCCTGGTCTGCGGGAATCGAGTTCACGATATCCACTGCATTTGATGAGGTACAGCAATAATCACTTAAAGCTTTTACTTCAGCAGTCGTATTTACATAAGCTACGACTACTGCTCCCGGGTGCTCAGATTTCCACTGGCGCAGCTGATCTGCTGTGATGGAATCAGCAAGTGAGCAGCCCGCTTCAAGATCAGGCAGCAGCACTGTTTTTTCCGGATTCAGAATCGCAGCTGTTTCCGCCATAAAGTGAACGCCGCAAAAGACAATCACATCAGCCGTTGTTTCAGCGGCTGCACGTGCAAGCATCAGCGAATCTCCTAGCACGTCTGCGATATCCTGGACTTCAGGAATTTCATAATTATGTGCCAGAATAATGGCATTACGCTTTTCTTTCCACAGTTGGATTTCTTCAACCAGACGGCTTTTCGTTTCAGTCATTGTCATATCAGGGTCCCTCTTTCAGATAATTGATGAATATCATTAGTAGTTACTTTTACACTAATATCAAGCGCTTGATAAGAATGGGTCAGAAAACCGAGCGAAATATAATCTACACCGCAGTCTCTGTAATGGGCCAGGTTTTGAAGTGTGATGCCTCCTGATGCTTCCGTCACAATATGAGCAGGCACAAGCTTTTTCAGCTGAATGATTTCTTCAGGGGTACGATTATCAAACATAATCACATCCGCTCCCGCTTCCACAGCTTCTGTCACCTGTTCCTTCGTTTCAGTTTCCACTTCAACTTTCACCATATGACCGGCACGTTCACGAACCTTCTTTACTGCCTGGCTGATCGAGCCTGCAAACGAAATATGATTATCCTTGATCATGATCCCGTCATACAGACCATATCTGTGGTTATAACCACCCCCGCAGCGCACTGCATATTTTTCAAGCATGCGCAGGCCAGGCGTTGTTTTTCTCGTGTCACATATTCTTGTATCCTTTGCTCCAAGCGTTTCAACTGCTTTTCGCGTCAGCGTTGCAATACCGCTCATTCGCTGGACCAGATTCAGAATGACCCTTTCTCCTTTTAGTAAAGCTGAAACCTTTCCTGATACAACGCCCAGCTGCTGTCCTGCCTGAATGGAGTCACCGTCTTTCACAAAAAGGCTGACCTCAATATCTGTGTCTAAAAGAGGAAATCCCGTCAGCATCATATCCTGCCCACAGAACACCCCATCCTCTTTTGCCAAAAAGACGATTTCACCTTTTGTATCATCTGTAAAAATCGTATCTGTCGTGAGATCCTGCTCCCAGATATCCTCAATCAAAAATTGCTCAATGCACAAGCGAAGTTTTAGCGTGTTCATATACAATCCCCTTTTCCCCTTTGATCTGATGAAGCATTGTTCTTCCAGCCCAATTGTTGTTATCTTCATCAGGATAGTCACTTCTGAAGTGACCGCCGCGGCTTTCATTACGTTGTAAAGCTGCTTCAGTGATAAGCGTGGCGGTTACGCCCATAAAAATCCTTGTCAGTTCGTTCACAGCATACGCATCAAGCCCGCTGATTCCTTTTAGCTGGAATTGCTCCAGCCATCGTGTTTGTTCTTCCAGCATGTCTTTTGACCGGATAATGCCGACATATCTCATCATCCGGTTCTTCAGCGTTTTTATATCAGGCAGCTTTTCTTTTTTATGGAACATAGTCTGGACTTCTTTTTGTAAAGGCTGAAATGAGAGTGTTTCAGTAGCTGCGTTAAGTAATCCGGCAAGCCGCTTTCCCTGATACAGCCCTTCAAGCAGCGAGTTACTCGCCAGACGGTTTGCTCCGTGAAAACCGGTGCAAGCAGCTTCCCCGATTGCATACAGTCCATTAACAGATGTTTGACCGGCCAGATCCGTTTTAATGCCGCCCATTAAAAAATGGCTGCCCGGTGAGACCGGGATTCTGCCTGCTGAGAGATCGATGCCATTTTGCACACACAGGGCTGAAACAGACGGAAACCGCTCTTCGAAATGGTCGATTTCACTGATATCCAGATAAACTTTTTGACCATTTTCTATATGATTAAAAATCGTCTGGGAGACAATGTGACGGGGTGCCAGATCCATTAATGGATGCACCCCTTCCATTACACGTACGCCATCCCCATTCACAAGCACAGCTCCCTCTCCACGGACAGCTTCTGAGATCAGCCCTTTTGTCTCACCATTTATATGTAAAAGTGTCGGATGAAACTGAACAAACTCCATATCTGCAATCTCAGCACCAGCAAGATACGCCATTGCTACTCCGTCACCTGTTGCTGTCAGAGCATTTGACGTATAAGCATATAATTGTCCGCAGCCTCCTGTTGCCATTACGATATGACGTCCGTAGAAACAATGAATGTTATTGTGTATGTCTTTTGCTTTCACGCCAATACACCTGTCTGCTGTATAGTCCATGATCAGTTCATAGCTGAACATGTTTTCCGTTACAATGACATTCGGATTCAGCTGACTGAGCAAATGCTCTACCATATTTCTACCAGTTGCATCCCCGCCGCTATGAACAATGCGGTGCCTGCTATGCGCTCCTTCAAGACCAAGCTGTAAACGGCCCTGCTCATCATGATCAAAGATCGTTGAAAAAGGATGAATCAGCCCTTTACCCTCCTGTACAATCGCACGCACAGCGCGTTCATCATTATGGAAGCCGCCTGCCTTCAGGGTATCTGCCGTATGATATTCAGCGCTGTCATCTGATCCAACAACCGCAGCTACCCCGCCCTGTGCTAAAGAAGAATTACCGTGTCTGATCATCGATTTTGTGAGTATTTTCACATTCAAGTCCGTTCTGATTAAAGAAGCCAGCTGCAATGCTGCAATGCCACTGCCTACGATTAATACATCTTCAACCTTCATCGTGAAGACCTCCATTTTTACATGTGTCTTTACACATGTCATGTAAATATATTTACATATATAAAAATGAATTACAAGATGTTTTTGATGAAGGGTGTGTAGGAGGCAGGTTCGTGGAATATGGAGGGTGGTTCGCAGCTTAAGTGGCAATGTTCGCAGAATCACGTCATTAGACCTGCATTGCTAACCACTAAAAAATCCCCTGACCGGATAAACAGTCAGGGGATTTTTATAATTGGCACATAGGAACAGAGTTTACTGAGTCAATTTAGCATTATGCTAAAAACGGCTTACTTAACTCTGTCCCGGCCGGGTATATTTTCTATTAAGCAGTACGCACGTTAAAGTTAACATCAATGTTTCCACGCGTTGCATTTGAGTAAGGGCATACCTGGTGGCCTTCTTCTACCAGCTGGCGTGCTGTTTCTTCGTCAACGCCTTTGATCAGAACGTCCATTTCAACTGAGAGCGCGTAGCCTGCGTCACCTTTATTCAGTGATACATCTGCTTTGATTTCAGAACCGTCATGCTTAATGCCTTTTTGCATCGCAACGATGTTCATAGCTGAGTCGAAGCATGCTGCATAGCCTGCTGCGAAGAGTTCTTCAGGGTTACTTTTGCCTGCAGTGTCTGCACCTGGCATTGGCATTGCAAGTCCAAGATCAAATGAGCCGCTTTCTGCTGTTACGCGTCCTTCACGTCCGCCTACTGCTGTTGCTGTTGATGTAAATAGCTTTTTCATGAATGATTCCTCCTGTTAAATGTGGTATATTTAAATTGTGTACAATTTAATTTTATACAACTTAAATAAATTTGCAAATGATATGATTCCGGAGAGGAGAATTTTTTTATGAACCCTTTACAACTATCCAATCAATTATGCTTCCCCTTTTATGCCATTTCTAAAGAAATCATTAAGCGCTACCGTCCTTTTTTAGCGCCGCTGAACCTGACATATCCCCAATATCTCGTGATGCTTGTGCTATGGGAAAAGGATGTTGTTACATTAAAATCAATCGGGGAACGCCTTCAGCTCGATTCGGGTACACTCACACCGCTTGTTAATAAGCTGATTCAGACAGGCTATATCGAAAAAACACGCAACCCGGACGATGAACGGCAGCTGATGATCAGATTGACAGAAGCAGGAAAAGAACTTGAACATCAGGCAAAAGACATTCCTGCAAAAATTAATGAAGTCTTAGGCTTGAGTGCTGAAGAATATGACGTGTATAAAAAGATGCTGGATGAACTGGCTTGTAAGCTTGACCTACAGGATGATGGGCGTTGTTAATGCGGCTCACCCGGGACGGAGTTAGCCGGTTCACTTTTAGAATCATGACAAAAGTGAATCAACTCCGTCCCCAGTGTGTCGCTATGCCTAAATCACAAAAACACCCTCACGTACCATCGCCCCGTCCATCTCAAGCACATCCTTCACATTCGGACCAAACCATTCAAGTGAAGCCTCTGCATCACGGGGGAGAAGCCTTAAAAAACCCTCATAATCAACCGCACCTTTAAATAAAGGAACCATGCCCTCTCTTGATCCGGCTGCGGCATAGACGTTGTGCGGGGCAAATACGCCAAGGTGCTCTCTTGCCGTAATATTTTTTAAATGAAAGTGCACCGTGTATGGCTGAAGGTCTGCCAGTGCTTTTGCCGGATCAGCACCTGATTCCCAGACGTGCAGTACGTCAAAGTTAATGCGAAGCGCGTGATGATTCACTTCTTCAAGCAGTTGGATTGTAGAGTCAAGGCTGTCTGTCAGTGTGCCGGGGTGTGTTTCGACAACTGCCTGCTGACCTTCTGCATGCAGGAAGCTGCAGACGGTCCGGAGCGCACAGACAAGATCGGCTCGCTCTTCAGGTGTCGTTTCCTCGCTGCCTTTTTTCCCGACAAACGTTCTGATTTTATTGGTCCCCCAGCGCTTTGCGAGCTTTGAAAGCTTCATGGTTTCCTCAAGCATCTGATCTGTTTCAAGCTCGAGCGGCAGGTAGTCACTGATCATACTGATATAAAGCCCTTTTTTTCTGATCCATTCTGCGCCATATGAAGGATCGTCAGCAAGGTTTTTAGCATGAACACCCCAAAGTTCGATTCCCTCAAAGTGATGTTCTTTTGCCCAGTCTGCAATATGGTCAATTGAGAGCAGATGATGGCGAAATGAAATTGTACAGATTGAGAGCTTCATCCTGCTGTCACCTCTTTCGCTGCCTTTTGATGCATCCATGCTTCAAAACTTTCCTGAAGCCCTTGTTTGATCCTGGATTCAAGCGCCTGAAGCTCATCTATTTTTTGAAAAATGGTCTCAGCCACAGCCGGATCTTCTGTTTTTGCATATTTCATCGCGCGGTATTGAATCGTTGTAAAGCCGCGTTCGAGCTTTTCGATTTCATCACACCACGCTTCAAATTCATCTTCATCAAGCTTCAGCTCATTCCAGAAGTATGCGAAGGCGTGCTCATAAGCATATTTTCTGATGGCCAGTACCGGCAGCTGCTTCAGGACTTTTGACAGCTTGGACACCGGTTCCCGCTCCCCTTCTGTGTAAGATGTAACAATGCTTTTCACTGCATCGAGAATCGGGTTCTCATGCAGCTTCATACACGTATTGAAATAAGCTTCTACTGTTTCAGAACCTGGTGTGATCACCTGGGATGCATCAAATAGGTAGCCTCCACCGACAGCCGGCTCGTCTATCGCCTGTAAAATCCGGTCTTTAGGCAGTACGCCTTCCCATCTGAAATCAGGATCAAGCATCATCCACTCATCCTCATGTTCCGTTTTTTCAAGCATGACATAATGCGGGAATGGGGAATGGTGAAACTTGTTTTCGCGTTCAGGTAATTTAGACAAATCCAGCATGACCATCAGATATTCGTCATCTGATTTCCCCTCCAGCAGCCGGAGCATTTCCTCTATGTTTTTGTGCTTACTTTTTAAAGGATCGTACCATTCATTGAGCTTGATGCCATACAGCATTTCATACCACGTCCGGAAGAAAGTATGATCAATCCTGGTTGAGTGATAGGTGATTGTGCCGTCCTCCATCACATCAAAATCCGCATCCCACACACCGAAGTAGTAGGGCCTGTGGTCTGCCTGTGTTGATTTTTTAATCGCTTCGCAGACGCAGCTGACAAAGCAGTGGACTTTAATCATGAGCAGCTTCCTCCCTTTCCTGGTGCATAAGAAACTCCGCCAGACTGTCGACCGTGTAGAAGTCCTTTGGCGAAAGAGCTTCATCCGGAATGGATACGCCTGCTTCGAGTTCAAGACATAAAATCAGCTCAAGCATCATGACTGAATCGATATAGAGATCTTCGTTCAGACGGGCATGCTGGTGAAATTGATCTGCTGAAGCCAGCTTGAGCTCTTCTTTGATTAAGCGTTCGATAAGATTGATATAGTCTTCTTTTGTCATACAAACAGCTCCGATACTTGTTTTCTGCTTACTTTTCCATTCGCAAGCTTTGGAATATGATCCACTCTGACCCATGTGGTCGGGATCTGATATGGCGCGAGATAGCTGAGGCACCATCCGCGCAGGTCTGTTTCAGCGATTTTCCCCGCTGATGCATAGTATGCACATACACTTTCTCCTGATAATTTATTCGGCTTTTTCACGACCACTGCATCATCAACGCCAGGTGCACGCAGCAGCACATCCTCTACTTCCTGGGGATATACATTCAGTCCTGCTACATTAATCGTGTCGTCTATTCTTGCAATGAATGTCAGCATGCCCGCTTTAAGCGTGCCGAGATCTTTCGTGCGGACCTCTTCATCATTTTTAAATACAACAATTTCTTCAGGGTGACCCGGTTTTCCGGCTGTCAGTTCCAGATGCGGGAGCACAAAGCCCATTTCACCGGTTGAGGCCACATCAGGGTTGATGCTGATACATCCCGCTTCAGAGCAGCCGTACTGCTGAAGAACAGTACCTGAGACTGCTTTGATTTTTTCAAACCAGACAGCTGGAAGCAGTGTTCCTGATGTCATGACGCGATCGAATATCTTTTCACCTCTCGCAAGTCTAGCCATCGTATGTAAAATAACCGGTGAAGCATAAAACAGATGCTTGTCATATTCCTTCACCTTTTTTAATAAATAAGCAGGGTTAACGCCTGACAAAATAACCGGCTCTGAACCGCGCGCAATGGATGCGAGAACGCCGCAAATCAGCCCGTATGAGTGTGAAATGGGACATGCAACAAGTGATGGTACATCTGAATCCACCGGCAGCACCTTCACATAGCCTTCAAGCTCTTCATCAATCGAGCGCCACGTACGCTTGATACATTTAGGGTCGCCAGTTGTCCCTGAACTCATCTGAAGCAGACCGCCTTCTTCGTCGATCACTTCACCCTCAAGCTCAACCGGTGAATGAAGATCTCCATAAAACAGCATCGTACACGACGCACGTTTTGCCATTTGCACAGCTCCATCCTCAGGCGTCGCTGCGTGAATTGGCAGCACAGTGCCACCTCTCTGCTTTGTATACAGGCAAAATGTAATCCATTCAAACGGATCAGACAGGCAGACAGCAATGCGCCTGCCTTCCATTTCCACTGAAACAGACATTTGATTAAACGCTTCGAACCTTCTATCAAGATCTGCCTGACTGTAAAATTGATCATCTATATAGAACATGCCGGTTCATCCTTTCTGTCAAATTCATTTGGAACAAGATGTCTGTGCTCACCTGACATCAGCTTCTTTTTCAGCAGGGATTCTGTATAGATGACAGGCTGCCACATACCAAGTGCTGCGTGGCGCTCTTTTAACTCAGGACGTGAACAGAAATGACCATCAATCAGCTCGTTAGCCAGCTGCCAGAAGTGCTCTTCAGCAAACCCTTGCCGCTCAAGACAATACGACAGGTCCGCAAGGTTAAAGACAAACAGCGTATCCATAACCAGCTCCCGCAGTGCTTCTTCATCTCTCATTCGGTAAAACTGACCGTCTGGTGCACATTTAAATACAGGATGAAGCTTTTCAAAATCGGGAACAGCCTGCATATCTCGTACAAACGCTTCTGTGTACTCCACACTTTCATGAAAATCGCGTATCACAATCTTTTCAGGCCAGCCATTTCGATGCACCAGCACCATATTTTGCGCATGGGCTTCAACCCCGATACCATGAGCCACCAGGAGATGCCACACCGGAATCACAGCCACTTCAATCAGCCGCTTGACCCAGGCTTCCACACCATATTGTTCAAGCCAGGGGTTAATGAACAGCTCCCCGTCCCGCTCAAGTAAACACAGCGCTGTAAAAGGTACGGCTGCTTCATCTTCTGATACATATCCTGATACGTTTTCCCGCCAGATGGCTCCGAGCTGTCCGGTTAATGCTGCAGAACCCGCCTCTGCCATGACACCTGCATATTCCTGAAGGACAATCAGCTTTTCTTTTAAAAATGGGTCTGAACCGACTGCTCCATCTATCCACTTTGAAATTGCAGGGGCAGCGCAAACGGACTCCGGCTTCAGCGTCCGCAATGATGAAGTATTCACCATATTCATCGGCAGCTTCAGGTGCGCTTTTTCCGGCGAAGTGCTGTTGATTAACGTTCTGACTGACTGAGTAGCCGTATACCGTTCACCTGCCGCATTCACCCGGACCATCAGTTTTTCAGCTAGCAGAGGCGTGAGTTCATCCTGAAGCGACTCCCACTGCCATGGATGGACAGGTAAAAGCGTGTAATCTTTCCATTTAAGACCGAGCCGCTCCATCTCAGCTGAAACCGCTGACCAGCCTGCCTCACCGAACTCCTGCTGCCAGAACATTTTTTCATCACTGGCTATCGAAAGTGACGTGATTTCACGGCAGATCGCAGTCCAGATGATGGTGAACGATTGCCCCGCTTCAGGTCCATAACGCGCATGATCCTCCACTGAAAAGCCGGTTCTCGCTTTATAGGACGGATGATAAGGATGACCTTCAATCAGCCGGGATTCCAGTTCTTCAAATGTCAGATTCCTTCTCGATAACGGCGGCACTGCATACACATCATTCCATCTGCTGAGCGCTATGGTCTGCATCCATTCTGTCCGCAGTTCACTCACCTTTTGTTCAGGAATAAAATCCTGCAGCAGATCCTCAAGCGTTGCCTGATTCCATTTTCCATCCTGCTCATATACGACAGGTCCTGTCAGCCTGACACGGTTAAAGGCCGACCTTTTTCCGCGACACTCATAGCTGCGGCGCTGCCCGTGCATGACGAAGACTGATTCAGCGGGCTCGCCTGAACGCACCTCCTGAAAAGGAATCAGACTCTCAAACAACAATGCCTCCACAAGCTGCCTGATCACGCGGATTGTATGCGGATCAGACACTGACGTATACATTTGCATAAGTATGCCCCTTTCTTTCTTTTGCGAATGGATTGTTGACCTCTGTATACACTGCCTGCTCAAGTGCTGCCTCGAGCTCATCAACATCATGGAGACGCGTTAAAAGGTTCGCTTTACAAGGCAGTTTTTTTGCGTTTAAAAGACCGGACACAAAGCGCTGTCCGCGTCCTGAACACGTCTTTTCCAGTGATTCCAGCTGAGCTCTCACCCAGTCAATCAGCTCATCTTCACCTATCAGCCCATCTGCGCCAAAACGGTAGATCACGGAAGCCAGCTGATTCATAAAAGCGTAATAGGTGAAGCGGTCTTCAATCAGGGATTCTGTGTAAAAGAGCTCCGGTGTTTTTTCAAGCCGGGGCTCTATTTCAAGCAGCTGCTCTCTTTCAGTGTCAGCCAGATAATAGCCCTGGTTATCCCTGTAGTAATAAGCATCAGGATATCCTTGAGACAGGTCGATCAGACTGTTTTGCTGATGAGCTTCAAGTGCAATTCCGTGCTGGTCATATAAGTGAATCAGCGGCTCAATTGCATGACGCCAGTAGCGTTTAAACCACTGCAGGCTGACCGATTTCACACATTTCTCTGCGCCCGCAACCTGCGTGATTACGCTGTGCAGCTTAGACTGTTCTCCAGGAAGCGGATCCTGTGTTAAAGAAGCGATCGAACAGATTCCGCTTCCCTTTTCACCTGAAAAAGGGTTGGCTCTCAGAATCATTTCAAATCCTGATTCCTCCATCGCAGGAAGCTTGATCGTTAAGTACGCCGGGTCTTCGATCATATGAAAGTGCGGATACTCGTTTAAAAATGGCAGCTTTCCCATCACTCTGGTCATGATTAATCCCGCTTTTAACTCATGACGCTTATTGACTCTCAGGGAATTTGTCAGCTTCACCGGAATTGAAAACTTCAGCATCCATTCTTCTGCAGGTGTATAAAGCGTTCTGAATGATGAAGTCGCAGTGTATGTGGATCCAAGCGTACCAAGGCTTTTCAGTGTGTTCTGCTCAATAAGCTGCTTCACGTGATCCTGCTGCAGCAGCCACTCTGCCTGTAAAGGGTGCATCGGAATCAGACAAAAACCTTTTGTAACACTGATGTCGGGCATCACCCGTCTGACTGCTTCCATCAGGATCTCATTTGTTTTTTTATGTAATAGACTTTCTTCTTCGATCAGGCTTTGGTGCACTTCAAAATAGTGAAGCGGGAAGTTCCCTTTCAGCTCCGGTGCAAACCTTTCATGCTGCCAGCACGCCATGCCCTGTCTGCTTTTTGGTGTCGGATGCAGCCAGTGGCCAAACAGCAGTGACTGTTCAGATTCGATAAAAGACTGCTCCGGGTCATTCAGCCTGTGAGCATCACTCTGACGTCCCTCGATATAAGCAGTCATTGTATGACAGCTGTCGAGCAAACGGACGAGCAGCTCATCATAATGTGTCCCCCGTTCTTTAAAGTGAAGCTCCTGAATGGCATGAATCATCACCGTAAAGTAATCTGTCTCCTCCCATCCTTTTGCAGATGAACGGGAGGTAAATACCCTGCCGAACTGGTGTCTGCCAACGACTGTTGATTCATAGATCACTTCAAGCAGGCAGCGGATTGACTGATGAGGCAGTTTAAGCTCAATCCACCTGGAGCCACTCAGACCCTTCGGCAGGCCGTACCGTTCCCATTGATCCGTACCATACCAGCTGCCCATCTCAGTCTCCCGCAGGTAACTGTTCATAAATGCCTGAAATGAAGCCTGTTCTGCAATCTTTTTTGCCTGGTCTGTCATCACTTCACCGTTCCTTTCATTACTGATAACGATTCTCAATAGATAATGAAAAAATAACCTTTTTCGGATAAAAGGTTTTCTCATTTTTATTCATCTGCATCCTGTCATTCCCTCATTAGGGAAAATTGCTCTTTTCATTTATCTGCGTTCTCATTATAATTGAAAATGATTCTCATTTTCAATAGGTCTAATTTCATGAAGAAGGACTGTTATAGATGATTAAGAACAAAAATATATGGATTTTACTCACAGGAGAATTTATCGCAGGATTCGGATTATGGCTTGGCATTATTGGAGACCTCGCATTTATGCAGGATAAAGTCCCCTCTGATTTTCACAAATCACTGATCCTTGCAGCCGGCATTCTTGCTGGCATTGCGCTTGGACCACTTGCCGGTAAAGCGGTTGATCAGATGAAGAAGAAAACCATCATGCTCTATGCAGGTGTCGGCAGACTGATCAGCACCGGATTTATGCTGGTTGCGATCGAGATAGGCTCAATTGCATGGATGATTGCTTTTCTGGTCTCAATTAATATTGCAGCAGCCTTTTATTTCCCTGCACTTCAGGCTGCAATCCCGCTTGTGACTGAGAAAAGTGAGCTTATAAAAATAAATGGATTACATATGAATATTTCAACCGTGTCGAGGATTTTGGGCACTGCAGCGGCAGGACTATTTTTGAGCCTGATGTCGTTGACCATGCTGTATATCATTGCCGGAATCGCTTATGCAGTGCTGCTTTTACTAACGTCGCAGTTAAATATTGAAGAGAAAAAAGAGGAAGTTGAGCAGGTACCGCCCGGGGAAAAAGAGAAACGGGGCTTCATGAAGGTATTTCCAATTATGAAGGAGCATCCGGCTATTATTCCGACCATGCTGCTGACACTCGCTCCGCTATTATTTATAGGCGGCTTTAACCTGATTATTATTAATGTGAGTGAAATTCTTGAGGATCCTTCCGTAAAGGGGTGGCTTTATACAATTGAAGGTGTGGCATTCATTCTTGGTACGCTGTTTGTCAGACGCTATGACCACAGCATGCCTGCTAAAAGTCTGTTCGTTTTCGCCATGCTGATCGGGCTGTCACAGCTGATGCTGATCTATGTGGCGTATGCTCCTGTTGCCATGCTGTCATTTGCTCTGTTCGGATTTGCTGTCGGAAGCTTCTTTCCGCTCGCGACTACGATGTTCCAGACAACCATACCGACGCCGTACCACGGAAGGTTTTTCTCATTCCGTGGGATGCTGGATGACTTTATCTATCAGTTCATCCTCATTGTAACTGGACTGCTGCTTGATACGCTGGCACTGCAGCAGATGATGCTTGGGTATGGGTTATTGTCGATTGTGCTGGCGTTTGGGTATTTGGTGAGGGTACGTGGTGTGCGGCTGAGTGGGGTTTGAGGGATGTTCACGATCATTCGGAGAATATTGGGCGATGTTCGGAGAAAAACATGCCTTGTTCGGAGAATAGACGCGTATGTTCGAAGAAAAACCCGGGTGGTTCGCAACTAAATGGGCCACCTTCGCAGAAAAGTGTAATTAGACCCATACTCAAAATCGCAATAACCCCCGGCTGATCGCTCAGACGGGGGTTATTGTTTATTGCGGCTCACCCGGGACGGAGTTAGCCGGTTCGCTTTTAGAATTATGTCAAAAACGAATCACTCATCTCCGTCCCCGCTGCGCCGCCTGCTCTGTTACCGCCACCCCACTCATCTCCCTCATCAAAACAGCACGCAAACCACTGCCATCACGGTTCAGACAGCGCTTGATCCGGGACACCATACTCGATCTGGCATTTGTTTCGTGCTCAATCGTTTCATAGGTGTCTCCGTTCATGAGTCTTCTCGCGACCTGGTAGCGCTGGATAAAGGCTTCTAGCTCTTTTCCGGTGGCGATGTCTTCAAAGAAGTCATAGCATTCTTCGATGGTCTGGAGTGAGATGAGTGCTTCGAAAAACTGATCGCGGTTTGCCCTTTCCTTATCTGTTTTCATGTTGTCTATCCCCATTCAGTGAGTTGATCAGAGTACCATTTTCTTCTCTTCCATTTCTTCTTCCGCATACACTTCTCCTGCTCCTTCAGGCGGTAATACAGCCAGGAAACGCGTGTAGCCCAAAATGATGGCTAAGATTGGGGTAATGATACAGAAAAAGCTGAATAGTACGTAACCCATGCCCACGCTTAAAGTAGACATGATGAATGCACCGGAGACGCCCCATGGTACGAGCGGATGGACAACTGTGCCCGCATCCTCAAGCGTTCTGGAAAGGTTTTTCGGGTGCAGCCCTGCTTTTTTATACGCATTTTCAAGCATCTGTCCTGGTAAAATGATGGACAAATACGCTTCTCCGATCACAACATTTACACCGATACAAGATAAAACAGTTGTTAAAATAACGTTACCTTTTCTGTTTAAAAAGCCGGCAATGCCTTCAATGATGACCTGATGAAAGCCAATCAGCTGGATGAGTCCACCAAATGCCAATGCAACGAGGATGATGGAGACACCAAACATCATACTCGCGAGACCACCCAGCGATAACAGACTGTCGACTGCTTCCACACCGGTTTCAGCTGTGTAGCCAAAGTGTGCAGCTGCCATGATGTCTCCAAGCGATGCATCAGGCGCTGTGTAGAATGCAGTTAACACCGCGATAAACAATCCGCAGATCAGCGTTGGAATCGGCGGAACTTTCCTCAGCGCCAACACGATAATAGCAAGCGGAGAGAGCAGTGTGACTGCACTTAATGGAAACTGATCCTGCAAAATTGTGATCATTTCCTCGATTTGAGTCAGGTTTGGATTAACAAATCTTGAATCAAGCCCGATGACTGTAAAAATGCCCATTGTAATCAGCAGTGCCGGAACCGTTGTCCATAGCATGTAACGGATATGTTCGAAAATATCCACTTTACCGATTGCTGATGCAAGGTTTGTTGTATCAGATAATGGCGACATTTTATCACCAAAGATCGCGCCACTGACGATTGCACCCGCTGTCATCACAGGTGAAATCTCCATGCCGTATGCAACGCCCATCAGCGCAACACCCATTGTGCTGATCGCACTCCATGAGCTTCCTGTCATAACGGAGACGATCACACACAGCACGACCGCTGATAAAAGGAAGAATTGTGGTGATAAAATGAGCAGACCGTAATAAGACATCGTTGGCACGGTCCCATTGAGTGCCCACACACCAATGACGACACCGATCAGACAGAGGATCAGAATGGATGAAAGCCCCGCTGATATGCCTTTCACCATTGCTCCTTCGATTTCTTTCCATTTAAAGCCGATGAAGTAGCCGTAGATTGCAACAGTTGAGGCCACAATCAGGATTGGGATCTGCGGTGCGACCTGATAATGCAGGATACTGACACCTAACACAAAAGTAAGAAAGACAATTAACAGAACAGAAATTAAAAATGACGGTTTGCGTGTTTTCATTCTATTCCTCCCTGAGCTTATTTTGTACATCATGTAAAAACAATCATTTTTTTACATCTGAATGCAGCAGAATGCGGGGGAGAAAGCGGATGCCCCCCTCCCCCTGCAACCTTTATTTCCAGCTGTACTTATAGTCCTTATCCTCAAACTGATGTGCCTGCTTAACCACTTTTAACGGCCGAAATGTATCGATCATAACCGCAAGCTCGGTTGTTTCTTTCTTGCCGATACTCGCTTCGATTTTACCGGGGTGAGGACCATGCGGGATGCCTGAAGGATGCAGTGTAAACGAGCCTTCCTTGACCCCTTTTCTACTCATGAAATTCCCTTTTACGTAATACAGCACTTCATCACTGTCCACGTTGCTGTGATAATAAGGTGCCGGGATCGCTTCCGGATGATAATCATACAAACGCGGTACGAATGAGCAGATGACAAAGTTGTTTGCTTCAAATGTCTGGTGGATCGGCGGTGGCATATGTACTCGTCCTGTGATCGGTTCAAAGTCACTAACGTTAAAGGTATATGGGAACAAGTAGCCATCCCATCCAACGACATCAAGAGGATGATGACCAAATGTATGCAGGTGCATAAAGCCCCTGGATTTTGTTTTCACGTGATATTCGTTTCTGTCATCATGGGTTTCAAGCTTCTCAGGTCCGTGAAAATCCCTTTCACAAAATGGACTGTGCTCAAGCAGCTGACCGTGAACGTTACGGTACCGCTTTGGCGTTGTAATCCAGCTGTTTGTCTCAATGACGAGAAACTTTGTATCACCTTCATCAGGCACCACGCGGTAGATTGTACCGATTGGAAGTACAATGTAATCACCCGGTTTATAAGGAAGTGTTCCAAATGTGGTTTCCACCTTACCTGAACCGTAATGGGCAAAGAGGACCTCATCCCCATCACCATTGCGGTAAAAGTAATCCATTGCTTTTGTCGGCCGCGCAATACCGATCAGTACGTCCTCGTTCCCAAGCACATAACGTCTGCCTGACACGGCATCAGTGTCTTCCTGCTGATCAGGCGAATCGATCAGGCGCGGCGCAAGTCCCTGCTGCTCTTCGTATTCAACGGCGCAGCTTCCAAGCAGCTCAGATTCCACCATGCTTGTCGGCGGATAATGGTGATAAAGAATGGACTGAATTCCTGAGAATCCTTTAGTCCCCATGACCTGCTCACGGAAAAGCGATCCGTCTTCTTTTTTAAACATCGTGTGTCTCTTCTTAGGTATTTGTCCCATCTGCTTATAAAATGGCATCTTCTCTTGACCTCCTACTTCATCGTATCCGCAGCTACTAAAGCTGGTAATATCCGTCCCGTTACTTCTCCAAAACCGATTCTGTAACCGGCTCCCTGGCACCAGCCGGTGATGATGATTTCATCTTCATCCTCCACCCAGATCCGCTCTTCACCATTTGCAAGCTGAATCGGATCGGTTCCACGCCATGTCAGCTCTAAAAAGCTGCCCCGCTGCTCCCGTTCAGGTCCGCTGATCGTACCTGACGCAAGCAGGTCACCTGCTCTCAGGTTACATCCTGACACAGTGTGATGGCTGACCTGCTGTGCCATACTCCAATAGAGGTGGCGGAAGTTTGTTGAGATGATCCGCTGCGGCTGCTCCATTTTGCTGCCCTTCAGATATACCTCAAGATGAATATCAAAGGAGCCTGCACCCGACTGCTTCAAATAATCAAGTGGCTCCGGGTTCTGCTCAGGTCCGCTTACTCTAAATGGTTCAAGCGCTTCTAACGGAATGACCCATGGCGATACAGATGTCGCAAAGCTTTTCGCTAAAAATGGACCTAGCGGCTGATACTCCCACGCCTGAATATCCCTCGCACTCCAGTCATTGACAAGCACCAGTCCGAAAATCTGAGCCTCTGCGTCAGCCATTGCAACCGGCTTCCCCTGCTCATTGCCAGGTCCGATAAACCAGCCCATCTCAAGCTCAATATCCAGCTGCTGACTCGGGCCATATACCGGAAATTCCTGATCAGGCTTTTTCATCTGACCGTTCGGACGACGCACATCCGTGCCGCTCACCACAACTGAACTCGCACGTCCGTGATAGCCAACCGGCAGATGCGTCCAGTTTGGCATTAGTGCATTTTCTTTACCTCTGAACATTGTCCCGACATTCGTGGCATGCTCTTTTGACGCATAAAAATCTGTATAATCACCAATCTGAGCCGGCAGTAAAAGTGTGACTTCCTTCATCGGCACAAGCGCTTTTTCACGCAAAACTGCATTGTCACGCAGTTCAGGCTCATTCTCATCCAAAAGGCGCTGAACCTCCGTTCTTACAAGCTTCCACGCAGGCTTTCCAAGCTTCATAAACTCATTTAGCGAAGGCTGGTTGAAGACCTGCTCTTCATTTAACCCGGCACGCTTGAAAAAGCCTTCTTTTTCAATCACTGATAAGTCCAACACGTATTCCCCAATCGCAACACCAATCCTCGGCTCATCACCTGAAGGCTGAAATACGCCATATGGCAGGTTTTGAATTGGAAAGTGCGATAATGAATCTGTTTCGATAAATGATCTCATCACTTCTGACCTTCCTTTCCTGTTTACAACAGCTGAAGCGCCTGCAGGTCCTCCCGCGGTTCATCAAAGCTGCAGCTGCCAAACGAATAAAGTGCTGCAGTACGCAGCTGTCTGATCTCTTCTGTATGAACTTTCAGATCCTTCCACCCAAACCCATCCTTTTGAAATGAGAAATGAGCTGAATGCTGATCAGCTAATATGTAAGCGATTTCATTTTGTTCCAAACGATGAATCCGCCCAAGCATTGCAGCGGTAAATACATTTAAAAAACCATGCATGTCAGTCTGAACTTCTTCACGATACATGCGTACCGGATGATGAAGCCCTGCTGTAAATTTCTGCGGAATGTTCCTGTCACTGCAGGCTTTCAGTACAAATGCAGCCTGTTCAACAGTTGGAAAGGCATCCGCTGTGACGCCGCCCATCCGCAGCTTGAAGCCGATCTTTTGTTTAGCGGAATCATTGTAGTTGCTGATCTGATCTAGCGTTCCAATGATATGCTGCTCCCATTCACTGCTGTGCAGAGGCGTTGTGACTTCAAAGAATAACTGCGTGTCGCCAGTTTTAGCAGCTGCTTTGTTGAAAATGCTCTGATCCGGAACACCTGGTGGCAGCGGGAGTTCAAGCATCGAAACGGTCACAAGATCGCTGTACTTAGCCGTGAATTCAGTCAGCATGTTCATATCTGAATGAAAGTGCTCAAACCACGTTTCACTGTCAGCAGGCCTTCCTGTCACAGATAAATCCAGCTTCCTGTCTGCTGAAAACAGATGAAGATAAGCCTCCAGCTCAGAGATTCTTCCCACCGGCATGACGAACTTTCCAAGCATCCAGGCATCTGCGTGCTGCTGATATTCAGCATAGTTTCGGATCGCCTCATCCAAAGAAAGCTGCGCCGGTGGAAACAAACCGGCGTAGTCAATGATCTGTGCTAAATATGCCTGCGTACTCGACTGCAACTTTTTTACAGACATACGCGTTTAAATATTCCCTCTGCGTTCCTGCTCACGCTCAATTGATTCAAATAATGCTTTGAAGTTTCCTTCTCCAAAACCTCTCGCACCTTTACGCTGAATGATTTCAATGAACAGCGTAGGACGGTCTACAACGGGCTTTGTGAAAATCTGCAACAGGTAACCTTCATCATCGCGGTCCACTAAAATATTGAGCTCCTGCAATCTTTGCACGTCCTCATCAATATCCCCTACGCGCGCAGCAAGATCTTCATAATAAGTAGCCGGTGTCTGCAGAAATTCAACGCCGTTTTCATGCAGGGCATGGACCGTTGAAATAATATCATTTGTCAGCACAGCTAAATGCTGAACGCCGGGGCCATTATAGAAGTCGAGATATTCCTGAATCTGCGACTTACGCTTCCCTTCAGCAGGCTCATTAATTGGAAACTTGATGCGGCCCGAACCGTTTGTCATGACCTTAGACATAAGAGCAGAGTAATCCGTCGAAATATTCTCATCGTCAAAGTGCTTTAACACATTAAAGCCGAATACTTTCTCATAATAAGACGTCCACTCATCCATTCTCTCAACGTTTCCGACCACGTGATCAATACCAACAAGGCCGATGGTTTTTGATTTACTTGGTCCATCATAAGGCTCGTAACCAGGAAGGAAAGCACCTTCGTAATCAACGTTTTCAACGAGTGTGTGAATCACATCTCCATATGTACCGATAATCGCTTTTTTCACCGTACCGTTTTCATCCTTTTCAGTCCATGGCTCACGGATCCCTGTTCCGCCGCGCTCCACTGCTCCGAAATATGCTTTATCAATATCAGACACCTCAAGCCCAATGTCCTTCGTACCTTCACCATGCAGCTTCACAAACTCAGCAATATCCGTCTGGTCTGTCAGAGAACCGGTAATGACCAGTCTGATCACGCCCTGCTCAAGCACATAAGACACTCTCTCACGGCTGCCAGTCTCAAGTCCTCTGTACGCCTTGATTTCAAAGCCAAACGCATGGCAGAAAAAATACGCCGACTGCTTTGCATTCCCAACATACAGCTCTAAATGATGAAAGCTTTCAACCGGAAAAATATCCTCCACTGTTTCCTGCGTTACTTCAGTTACATCCTTTGCCATTTTTAGTTCCCCCTTGAAAAATTTAGAATCTTTCAAAATCTTAATCTTTAAATTTAGACTTTGCAAACGCTTACTTTAACGCATGAAACTATTAGAAGGGTAAAGGTATAAGAGCTTTTAAAAGATCATTCTTATATAAAATCTGTCAGTGCTGTAAAGGGAGATAGTAAATGTTATTTGGCTGTTTAAAATTAATTATTTTAAAGCTCAGCATCGATTTTGCACAGTTGATGATTGTAGCGTAAGGGGGTGACTCCTGCGGCAGGAAGGGACGTGTGAGACCGGGCATGGCGAAGCCTGCGGGCTCACCGCCCGTCCGCGGAAAGCGTCCCCCTGAAGCGGAAATCAGCAGCCAAACTTACAGAGGAGTTACTTTATCACGATCATGCGGTAATGCTTTCACACCGATCCTTGCGCCGGAGAAAATCTCATTCCTATAATCACCTCAGACAGCTTGATTCTAATCAGGGAGGTTTGATCTTGTGACGCATCTCATAAAGTTTTGCCCGAATAACTTTAAAAAGAAGCTCAACGAAACAAAAACTGCTGTTAAGCAATTATCTGATGTGCAGGTAATGGAAAATAAGTGTCTCAATTATTGTGGTCAATGTATTGTAGAACCTTTTGCGATCGTTAATGGGAAAGGTGTTTTCTGTAAAAAGCCAGATGAGTTGTATCCGGCGATTCAGGAGAAGCTCTCCTGTTCAACGGCTTTATTTAAATAGAAAAATGTAAGCGCTTTAATTAAACGTTATTTCACCAAAATATATACTCGGGAGGCTATTCGATTGAAAACAATGACACAAACAACACCTGCTATTTCTGCAGATCTATTTGAAAAAATGCAGGAGCATGAGCAAATTGTATTTTGCAACGACCCTGTAACCGGACTGAAAGCCATCATCGCAATACATAACACAACACTTGGCCCTGCAATCGGTGGTACGAGAATGAGAAATTATGAATCAACTGAAGAAGCGCTTGAAGATGTACTGCGTCTGTCAAAAGGGATGACCTACAAATGCGCTGCAGCTGACCTGGACTTTGGTGGAGGAAAAGGTGTCATTATCGGTGATCCGGCGACTGATAAAACACCGGAATTATTCCGGGCATACGGTCAGTTTGTGGAGTCATTAAACGGCCGCTTTTATACCGGAACGGATATGGGAACTGTACTTGAGGACTTTGTTCATTCACACCGCGAAACGAACTGTATTGCAGGACTTCCTGAGGAATACGGAGGGGGCGGCGAAACTTCCATTCCGACTGCACTTGGCGTTCTTTACAGCATTAAAGCAGTAGCCAAAACACTTTACGGCACTGAAAACCTGCTTGAAAAAACTTTTTCGATTCAGGGGCTTGGCAAAGTCGGCTTCAAGCTGGCAGAGCATTTGCTTGAAGAAGGTGCGAACCTTTATGTAACAGATATCAACCTTGATACAATCGATGCGCTCGTTCAAAAAGGTGCATTTATGGGCAGAAGCGTCATTCCTGTAAATGGAGATGCAATCTATCAGGCTCCTGCAGACATGTTTGTGCCGTGTGCGATTGGCGGCATTATTAATGAACAGACGATTCAGCAGCTGACTGTAAAAGCAATTGTAGGAGCAGCGAATAATCAGCTTTTAACAGAAGACCTTGCACTTGTGTTAAAAGAAAAAGGGATTTTGTATGCGCCGGATTATATTGTGAACAGCGGCGGGATTATCCAGGTAACAGATGAGCTGTATTCACCAAACAAAGAGCGCGTGCTGAAAAAGACAAAAGCGATTTATCATTCACTTTTAGAGGTGTTCGAGCAGTCGACGCAGCAGAATATTACGACGGTTGAAGCGGCTAATGAGATTTGTGAACGCAGAATTGAAGGGAGAAAGAACCGGAATAGCTTTTTCTCACCGAGGAAGCGGGCGAAGTGGGATGTGAGACATTGATTCTGGGGTTCGTGGAATACTGGTAAGCGTCAAACGAACCACACCTTCTGTTGTGTAACCTTCCGTGACAAAATGAAGGAAATCAAATATGTAACGAACGTGTTCAATCAAGCTACGATTTTTTCTACTTTCTCTTCACATAGACATTTCAAACGGATCTTAAGCCAGATGAAATGCTCCTTTCTTCGAAAGGTACACCGACTGCCTCTTATCCTATGAACACATTGGTTATATGGAAGGTGTGGTTATTGAATGGATGTAAAAGAAAGCTCAAATCACGTGCCAAGTGGATACGTAGAAAAGATGTCGCGTATCTATGAAGAGTGGCGTGAAAGTGACTTATCATTAAAAGCATTTTGCGAGACTCGGGATGAAGTCACGTACAGTCAGCTTCATTATTTTAGAATGACTTACCGGCCAGAGGATATCCAACAGGAACGTCCAACTGGATGGGCAAAAATCAATATGCAATCCCCTACTACGAAGCTCGACCTGCACGTAGGGCCATATAAAGTTGTGATCCCTCCGGGATTTGATAAAGAATTATTAACTGAACTGCTGGAGGTGATCACGCCATGATTCTTCAACCGGAATCTATACGCAATATATACCTCGCTCAAGGCGTGACAGATATGCGATTATCCATTGATGGTCTTGCGGCCATCGTACAGGAAACGTTTGAATTAGATCCGTGTTCTTCAGATATCTTTTTGTTTTGTAACCGTGAACGGGATAAAGTGAAGATTCTACACTGGGAGCACAATGGTTTTTGGCTGTATTATCGCAGACTTGAAAATGGCCGATTCCGTTGGCCCGAAGGGCGTGAAGATGAAACCACTTCTCTGAACCCTAAACAGTTAAAGTGGTTGTTAGAAGGACTGACGATTGAAGATGGAAAAGTTCATCCGAAACTTTCCGGCATGAAAGTTATATAAGGGGTAGACCTCAGACAGAAGGTGTCGTACCCTAGGGGTATGAAAAAACAAACGACACCTTCTCATCCTAAAACTTCAAATAAAGACCGCATTCATGAACTGGAAAAGCGTAACGAAGAGCTCGAAGCTCTTGTCTCTTGGTATGAAGGCCAATTCAAACAGCTTCAAACCGAGAAATTCGGCCGTTCCAGTGAAAAGACGAATACCTCCGATGGTCAGATTGAACTTCCACTTTTTAATGAAGTAGAGATCACTCAAGATTCAGCACATGAAGAACCACAGTTAAACGAAAGCGATCTCGTTTCAAGCACTCAAAAAAACAAGCGAAAGCGTTCATCACATGAACTGAACCTTCCGGTTGAAAAAGTCACTTATCATTTACCTGAAGCTGAACGAAATTGCGAAAGCTGCGGGCATGACCTACACGTTATGACGACAGAAACAAACCGCACACTTGAAATTATTCCGGCCAGTGTCAAAGTCACTGAACACGCGCAAGAAGTATATGCTTGCCGTCAGTGTCAGGAATCTGGGATTGAAACACCTATTATCAAAGCGCCAAAACCGGCATCAGTCTACCCTAAAAGCATGGCATCTGCCTCATCGATGGCTTACGTGCTGACCCAAAAATATCAATCTGGTCTCCCTCTGTACCGTCAGGAACAGCTCTTTAAACAACAGGGGATTCCTCTTTCGAGACAGACAATGGCGAACTGGGCAGTTTATGGGGCTGATCAATGGTTATCACCATTAGTGACACAGATGAAGGCTAAAATGATGAAGGAAGCTGTCTTACATGCAGATGAAACGTCTGTTCAAGTGCTGAACGAAGAAGGTCGTGCAGCTTCATCAACTTCTTATATGTGGCTCTATCGGACTGGTCAGACTTCTTTTCCGTGCGTGGTTTACGATTATAAAACCACTCGTGCCGGAAAAAATCCGAAGGAGTTTCTTAAAGACTTCAAAGGATTTCTTCATGTGGATGGCTATGCAGGCTATCACAAAGTTGCGAACGTGAAACTGTCAGGTTGTTGGGCGCATGCGCGAAGATACTTTGTTAAAGCTGCCAAGAGTGCCCCGAAGAAAAAAGGGGAACTGTTAAACCTCCCTGAACAGGCAGTTCAAAAAATTGGGCAGCTGTATAAGATTGAAAAAGAAATACGAGAGCTGAACTTAAATAGCGATAAACGTCACCAGCTTCGAAAAGAAAAAGACTGCCATTTGCGGTGGCTTACTTAGAGTGTCTGAAAATCATTCGTCCAACTGTGTTGCCGAAAAGCCCTTTGGGCGAAGCCATTGTATACTCACTCAATCAAAAAGATGCTTTGCTTACCCCCTTTTCAGATGGTCGACTTGAAATTGATAATAATTTAGCTGAACGTAGTATCAAACCTTTTGTGATCGGCCGAAAAAACTGGTTGTTTTCGAATTCGATGAAAGGCGCAGATACCAGCGCACTTATTTACAGTGTGATCGAATCAGCTAAAGAAAATGATCTAAAACCGTTTGAATATCTCACTTATTTATTTGAAAAAATGCCAAACACAAATCTGTCTGATCAGCAGAATCTGGATCAGTTTCTGCCGTGGTCTAAACAAATACCTGATCACTGTCGAATTGAAAAAGTAAACAAGCATTAAGTAAAAGCCGTCCCGAAGGGTACGGCTTTTCTGTTGCCTCAAATATCATCATCAAAATAATCAATGTGTGTTTGCTTTGACGCTTACGAATACTGGGCGATGTTCGGAGAAAAACATGCCTTGTTCGGAGAATAGACGCTGGTGTTCTTAGAATAACCCGGGTGGTTCGCAACTAAATGCACCACCTTCGCAGAAAAGTGTAAAAAGACTTATACCTAAAATCGCAATAACCCCCGGCTGAGCGGTCAGCCGGGGGTTATTGTTTATTGCGGCTCACCCGGGACGGAGTTAGCTGATCCACTTTTAGAATCATTCTAAAAATGAACAACTCATCTCCGTCCCCGCTGTGCCGCTTCATTTAACTTGTCACTACTCTCAATCCAACAACCGCCACCACAATCAGTGACAAAAAGAAAATACGCTTACGGTCTGCAGGGTCTCCGTAAAAGATCATCCCTACGACGACACCGCCGATCGTTCCCATACCGGTCCAAACGGCGTAGGCAACGCCAAGCGGAATCGTTGTCATAGCAAATGACAGGAGGTTCAGGCTCGCAATAAAGCCGCCGATTAAAAAGATAAATCCGCTGATCTTTTTGCCTGTTGCGATCCGCTGCATACCGTTTACACCGATCACTTCACAGAACCCTGCAATAATTAATGCAATCCAGCTCATGATTCGTGCGCCTCCTTCCCTTTTTCATCCGTGACAAATTTCAGACCGATCACGCCAACAAGCAGCATCAGTACAAAGAATACGACGCCTGCATTGATGCCTGCCTCAAAGAAGATCATATCTACAATCACAGTACCTAATGTACCGAGTCCGACAAAGACTGCGTAAACTGTTGCTGTCGGCAGGCGGGTTGAAGCCATCAGTAATCCGGTGAAGCTCACAATGATTGCTGCGATTGTGAGCGTCCACGTTAATCCGTCATTCGCATATTTCAGACCGGTCGCCCAGCCGATTTCAAATAATGCCGCAACTGCTACGACAAACCACCACATAAAAATCGCTCCTTTTCTCTCTACAAAAATAAAAAACCCGGGACATATCACTTGTTAAGTGGTATCTCCCGGGCTTTTCTCCCTCCGTGTACAAAGATCGCTCTTTGCGCTTTCTCTCGGACCAGACCCATATTTGGCGGAACCCTAGAAAGTCTCTTATGTCTATGGAGTTTTCGGTACTCATGTTAGTACGAATGGGGTGTGAAGTCAAGTGAAGGGATCAGTCTGCATGTGACTGTACATGTACACCCCGGGGACGGAGGTGAAAGTGCCAAGCGGTGACACTTTCACCTCCGTCCCCAAAAAATTCAGACATTGTTCAATATTTCACAATCTTTATCTGTGAAAAAATGATAAGCTTAATGTGTAGTCAAGATTTACTTTAATTGGTACTAAAACCAACTGTAAAGCTGGTCAAAACTCATCTTATTTTGGTAAAAGGAGAGGTTACACGATGAAAGCTGTAGTAGTAAATCCAACATCAAAATCAAACATTGAGGTCATTGAAAAGGAATTGCGCCCTCTAAAAGCTGGAGAAGCACTGGTGGATGTGGAGTATTGTGGCGTTTGTCATACAGACTTACACGTAGCAGCGGGCGATTTTGGTAATGTGGAGGGCCGTGTGCTTGGACATGAAGGAATCGGCATTGTGTCTAAAGTTGCTGATGATGTGACCAGTTTAAAAGAAGGTGATCGTGTCAGCATTGCCTGGATGTTTCAGGCATGTGGCCGATGTGAGTATTGTACGACAGGCCGGGAAACTTTTTGCCGTAACGTTCAGAATGCCGGTTACAGCGTAGACGGCGGAATGGCTGAACAGTGTATTGTGACAGCTGATTTTGCTGTAAAAGTGGCCTTGTAAACTAAACTGTGTAAGTAAGAGTGCGTACGACTTTTACTTCGCAGTTTAGTTTTTTATTGCTAAGATAATTTCATATGGTTGGAGGAGGATGGGTATGGTGAAAAAGGATCGAAATGCTAAAGCGAGTGAGTTGGCCAAACAGATACTAGAGACGTATGAACCTGAATCCGTACAAGATATGCAGGAAGCTCTTAAAGACATCTTTGGTCCAATGTTTGAATCTATGCTAAAAGGCGAGATGAATCACCATCTAGGTTACCAGTCCAACAGTAAAGAAGAGAAAGAATCACTCAACAGAAGAAATGGTTATGGGAAAAAGACGCTTCAAACGAGTTCTGGTGAACTGGATATTCAAGTGCCACGTGATCGAGATGGATCATTTGAACCTCTACTAGTCCCAAAGCGTAAAAAGAATCTCTCTGAGATGGAGGATAAGGTGATCTCGATGTATGCACGAGGTATGTCACAACGTGATATCTCATCTACAATTGAGGAGATCTACGGCTTTTCTATCTCTCACGAGATGGTCTCAGACATCACAGACAGTGTTATGCCAGATCTTGAAGAGTGGCAATTTCGCCCACTTCAAAGCTGTTATTCATTTTTATTTGTAGACTGTATGTATACCACCATTCGTAACCACCACGAGACGAGAAAGTATGCCGTTTATACGATTCTCGGTTATACAATCGAAGGTAAAAAAGAGATCTTGGGTTTGTGGTTAAACGAGACAGAAAGTAAACACAAATGGATGCAGATCTTTGATGAGATTAAGTCCCGAGGCGTTGAAGACATCTTTTTCATTTCGATGGATGGTGTCAGTGGATTAGAAGAAGGCGCAAGAGCTATATTCCCAGAGGTCGTGGTTCAGCGATGTATTGTTCATTTAATACGCAACTCTGTGCGTTATGTGCCCTATAAAGATTACCGGGCTTTTACCAAGTCTCTTAAAACAGTGTATGGTGCTCCGAATTTGAAAGCTTCCCGTAAAGCCTTTGAGGAATTTGAAAAGCAGTGGACACAATATCCTGGTGCCATTGATGTCTGGAGAAGAAACATTCTACATGTTGAACAGCTCTTTGATTATGGAAGTGCGATTCGAAGAATCATGTACACCACCAACGCGGTCGAAAGTGTTCACTCCAGCTTTAGAAAAGTCACTAAAAAAGGAGCATTCCCCCATGAGAATGCTTTATTAAAACTACTCTTTTTACGAATTAGAGAATTAGAAGTGAAATGGTCAACTGGATTCGTTCCTAACTGGGCCCAAGTATTAAATCAGCTATTGATCAATGAAAGCCTACAGGCGAGGGCTGCCAAGTACCTGGAGTAAGAAACTTACACAGTTTATTTGACAAGCCCGTAAAAGTACCTGAAGGACTT
Source organism: Jeotgalibacillus sp. 10bf12 (assembly GCF_055597105.1). Taxonomy (NCBI): domain Bacteria; kingdom Bacillati; phylum Bacillota; class Bacilli; order Caryophanales; family Caryophanaceae; genus Jeotgalibacillus; species Jeotgalibacillus sp. 10bf12. Next base: position 692,359 of record NZ_CP200276.1, read on the forward strand.
GATCCTGCGCAGGCCAGCAGTATCACATGCGCAGGTGTTACAACTTATAAGGCCATCAAGGTTTCTGACGTGAAACCAGGACAATGGGTTGTTATCTACGGCTGTGGCGGACTTGGGAATCTGGCTATCCAGTATGCTAAAAATGTGTTTAATGCAAAGGTGATTGCGGTTGATATTAATGATGACAAATTAGCATTAGCAAAAGAAATCGGTGCTGACATGACGATTAATCCGCTGACAGAGGGAGATGCAGAAAAGATCATTCAGGAACAATTAGGTGGCGCACATGCCGCGGTTGTTACAGCTGTGTCTAAAGCTGCATTCAATTCAGCAGTCAATGCAGTACGTGCCTGCAGTAAAGTCGTAGCGGTCGGCTTGCCTTCTGACACAATGGATCTGAATATCCCCCGTCTGGTACTGGACGGCATTGAAGTTGTCGGCTCTCTGGTAGGTACACGCAAAGACCTTGAAGAAGCATTCACATTTGGTGCAGAGGGTAAGGTCGTACCAATTGTAAAAACCCGCTGTTTACATGAGGTTCAGGATATCTTTGAAGAAATGAAGGAAGGTAAAATTCAGGGACGTATGGTCATCGATTTTCAAAAGCAGTCAAACTAATCATAGATATGGAAAGCGGGTGCGCCGGATGCGTGCCCGCTTTTTAACGAATTGTCTATCATCTTTAGGTATGGTTTTCCTTTTCTTACTCCGCTTTCTTTTTAACGTATGCCGTTACCTCTTCACCTCTGTCTCCACTATTCACCCCAGCACATCCAAACAATAGATTCATATGATAAATGTTTAATTTCTCCCCCCGCGTGAACTATAAAGGATAGGAAGGTTTGCAGGTTCACCCGCTGCCTTAAAAAGACAATGGAGGTTTTATAGAGATGGTAACTGCTAAAGCAAGAGCTGTTGATGGACCGGATAAATCGTTTCGCGAGGCTGAAATTGAGCGTCGTGAGCTTGATAAAAAGGATATTTTAATTGAAATTAAGTTTGCAGGGATTTGTCACTCTGATCTTCATACTGCACACGGCGACTGGGGCGAAGTGAATTATCCGCTTGTTCCTGGTCATGAGATTGCAGGTGTGGTCACAGATGTCGGTGAAGACGTGACGAAATATAAAGTCGGTGACCGTGTAGGTGTCGGCTGTATGGTGGATTCATGCGGCGAGTGTGAGAACTGTAAAGAGGGCGAAGAGCAATACTGCCTCAAAGGCAATGTCCCTACTTATGCAGGTGTTGATAAATACGGTGAGCCGACGCAGGGCGGATATTCTACGCATATCGTAGTCGTTGAGGATTTCGTACTTGGTATCCCCGACAGTATTCCGCTCGATAAAGCTGCACCGCTTTTATGCGCAGGAATTACAACATTTTCACCGTTAAACCACTGGAATGCAGGTCCTGGCAAACAGGTAGCGGTTGTCGGTATGGGCGGCCTTGGACATATGGCGGTTAAAATTGCACATGCCATGGGCGCTGAAGTGACGGTGCTTTCTCAGACATTGAATAAGAAAGAAGACGGGCTGGCATTTGGTGCGAGCAGCTATTACGCAACAAGTGATGAAGAAACGTTCGAGAAGCTTTCAGGCACATTCGACCTGATTATTAATACGGTCAGCGCAAAGCTTGATATGAATGCATACCTTTCGCTGCTGACATTGAACGGGACACTTGTAAATGTCGGAGCGCCTGCTGAGCCGCTTGATATCAATGTATTTTCACTCATTCCTCACAGACGTTCATTTGCAGGATCATTGATTGGCGGTATCCGTGAAACACAGGAGATGCTTGATTTCTGTGCAGAACACGATATTGCACCAAGCATTGAAGTGATTTCTGCTGATGAGATTGATGAGGCTTATAAACGTGTGATGGATTCTGATGTAAAATATCGCTTTGTGATTGATATCAGCACGATGTAATCAAGCTTAAGGCTCCCGGACTGGTTCCGGGAGCCTTTTATCATTTTATTACCGCCAGATAAGCCATTGCCTTATGTAAAGGCGCCTTTTCTATGTACTGCCCTGCGTCATAATCCATTGCCCCACCTGGCTCATAATGAACCACATTAAGATTGAGTCCGCTCATCAAAAGTTGGAGGTCTGCAGGTGAATAACATCTGAGCGACTGCATTACTTTACCCTGCGCTTGATCCACTTCCCACCAGGAATCAAGCATACGGCAATTTACAGCATCAAAACCGTACGCGCGTTGAATGCCATTTGCGAACGACATACTCTGCCCTGATGCACCTGCCCAGAACCACGGCGTGTAAATGTCGATAAAGGCTGACCCATCACGCTTAAGCCATTGACGAATCCTTTTTAATAAACGCTGCTGATCAGCATCCGTTCCTATGCCAAAGCTGTCCCAGTAACAGACTGCGTCAAACTGATCAGGTAATTCAATTTGATAAAAGTCACCATGTATGACGGTAATTTTTTCCGTTACATTATGCGTTTTTGCCAACTTGTGAATATGAGCAACTGCGTTTTCTGTAAGCTCAATGACTGTGACATCATAACCCTTTTTGGCTGCCGCTACTGCGAAATATCCTTTTCCGCCGCCGAGTTCGAGAATCGACTGTACGGGTTCATCCGAAAAGTTTTCAAGGTGATTGAGCCTCTCATTTTCAGCCTCCAGCATGTCTTCGTCGTTTAAATCCATCCACTCATATTGCTTTGTGTAAAATCCTTTGACCCATTTCATTCAAAAAACTCCCTTTTCACTACTCTTTTAAAAGCTCGTATTGAATCAGCCGGCTATTCTTACCCTCATAGTCTTCATACCCGACTCTGCTGACTTCCTGAAAGCCAAGTTTCTCAAGCATTTTCCTGGAGCGGCTATTGGCTTCATGTGTTTCTGCGTAAAAGGTCGTGAGGTTCAGCTCCCGCACACCATATTCCATCATTAACGCCGCTGCCTGAGCACCAATCCCATTTCCCCACAATCCACTTTTCCCAATCGCAATGCCAAGCTCAGCGGAATGACCACTGATCTCTGCTAAGTCCGCGTAACCAACTAATTCTGTTTCAAATACGATACCTTTCCGTATAAAATTCTCTGGCGGATGGTTTACAATCTTACCCCACCAGCACTGAATTTCTTCAGGGTTTCTATTCATCTGCCATCCATTTGCCTGACAAAACTTCAAGTCACAGCTCCATTGAAGTACGTCTTTAATATCACTTTCAGTAATAGGTCTTAATCTCATATTCAACGTCTATCACTCTTTCTCTGTCGTTACGAGCAGTTCATCAAAAGGATGGAGATCAGGAAACCTGTCCAACACTTTGTATTCCATTGCAGGAGATGCCTGAACGTGAATGAACGAATCTTCAAGTTCAAAAATAATCACACGCATCCAGACTTCCCCTTCTTCTCTAAAACCATAGCCCCACACATTTTTTATTTTATTTTTCAAGGTTGAAAAACTTGCAGAATAGATCAGGTACTTTTGCGATCCCATCTCTGATTCCTCAAACTTTAATGGCTCAGGGACATCCTGTTCTGTAACGATTAATGCGTCATCTCCTGAGTACAGCTCCCGCCACTTAATAAGCCAGAACTTCTCATTCCTGTTCCCGTTGACTTGCCAGAAGCAAAGGATTGCCGGGTCTGCAATAACGGTAATGTTCTGATCATTTTTATAGGTATGAAGCAAGTCACCATAGATCCCGGAGAATGTCATTCCTTTTACTTTTTTCAGAAAGTCGAATTGGTTAATCATGATCACCTCCACCTTCACACTTCTTTACAACCTATACAATCCCCTTTATTTTCCTGTAAAATAGAGTAAGTATCTAAATAGATTATACATACACGGAGGTCTTTATCATGTGGGTCATCTTAGGGGTTATCGCGATCGCAGTAACTTTTCTCAACCTTTATCTGTATTCAGTAGGAAAGGATTATAAGCTTGCGATGGCAATGGGATTATCATTTACTGCATTAACACTTTGTGCAGAATACAGTATGGTATCAGAGTGGGTAGACGCTGAAGACTGGGCGGCGTTAATGGATATCGTGCCTACGATGGAATGGGCTTTATGGTTTCTAACAATCGTATCAATCCTGCTAAATATCACACCGATCATTTTAGAGAAAAGAAGTAAGTAATAAATAGTAAAGGATAGAATAAGCGTTGCGCTCAGCCTATCCTTTATTGCTGCCATTTGATCAGCTGTTCTTCAGTTTTAACGAATTTTTCTGCAGACATAGATCATCTCATAACTCTCATTTTTCACCGGTGTTTCTTTCCAATCTTCATATACATTCAGCACTTTAAAACCATGTAAATCCAACAGTCTTTCCATTTCTTTCGGGTACACATATCTCAGACTGATATTGGTACGTTTTTCATCAACAAGCTCGGCTTGACGATCTTTGTATTTTCTAATCGTCGTATAGTGCTGAATCTGCTCCAGTGCATCATAGCGACTGATCGTAGAGACGTCTACTGTGAGTTCACCGTCCTGATAAGATCTCCAGTATTCTTCCACAGGTGGCTGTAATAACTCTTCCGCGCCTGGAAACCTTGTGCTGAAAATCAATATCCCCTCATCTTCTAAATGACGGTTCACTGAACGCAGTAATCCATCCTGTTCTTCATTCGTTAAAAAGTGTTGAAATGAGTTTCCGACTGTATAGATGAGCGGACTTTTCATGCCAAGATTCAGATCTGTACAATCCTCCGCAAGCCACTCGATGTCAACGCCCGCAGAAGATGATTTCTTTTGGGCCGCTTCAAGCATCCCTTGATGTACGTCTATTCCCATCACCTGAAAGCCTTCTTTAGCCAGCGGAATGGTCACTCTTCCCGTTCCACAGGCCAGATCAATCATTGTACCTGGTGTTTTTGAGGCCCACTTGATCAAGAAAGGCAGTTCAGGCAGATAGCTTTCGTTTTCTTTATCATAAAGCTCCGGATCGTCGTATTCTTCAAAATTATCCACTGCTTAGTTCCCCTTTTTTATGATTGTTTCACGTGAAACAGGTTATTAAAGCTAAAGAACCCTCATGTTCTCATAACCTTATTTTAACAAACAATGAGTGTAGACTGGACATAAATAAAACCCTGCCATGTTAAATGACAGAGTGGACAATTAATCTAAAATGCTTTTTTCTGATAAATGATTGTTGTGAAAGTCCAGGAAGCGGCGTATATCAACAGGATAATAATTGCTGCCCCTGAATATAATGACGTGTCGGGAGTTTCAATAAAAAAGGTCGTAATGGTTGTTAAATGATTAGATAGAAATCTGATAACAGGCTGGCTGATTATCCCTCCGACGATTACAACAAACATTAGAACTAATGTGATATAGCCTTGCTTAAGAATATAAAAGAGTGGAAAAGCGATAGCTCCGAATAACAGGAAGGCTAATGCGCCAATTGCAGCATCTGTTAATGAGAAGCTTCGATTAAAGATCATCATAGATAAAGCGACAAGTGCACTCGCGATGAACATAAAGACAAGCGCGCCAATGTATCTCGCTGCAACGATCTGTTTTCTGGTATAAGGAAGAGAATTCAGCAGAATATTAGCATCTGTCTTTTCATCATATGCATAAGCATTGAATGGAATAAAAAAGCTCGCTACAAAGAAGGTCAGGATCGGCGGAACACCTGTTAATACGAAGAATAAAATAAAAGGTATAAAAATAATCAATTGTCTTTTCTGTAAAATAATATCTCGCCTGATCAGATTAAGCATAGCTTTTACTCCCCTTCGTGTAATACATAATATCCTCAAGTGTTGCCCGTTCAATGACGACTGATTCCCCAAATGTTTCCCTGACAGCCTTCACATTGTCAGTCAGTGCTTCAAAACCGGTAGAAGCCCGCTGCACATGGACAAATGATTTTTCGGTATCCCGGTCTAGGAGGTCAGTCCCTCCTTTTACAAGCGCATAACTTTCTTCTACTTCAGGAGCAGTCTGATTAAATATCAACTCTCCTTTATTGATAAAAGCAATGTAATCGGCGATCCGCTCAAGATCAGTTGTAATATGGGTCGAAAACAAAATTGTCCGCTTACCATCAAGCATGAGCTCCTGCAACAGATCAAGCAGCTCACGTCTGAATACCGGATCAAGTCCTGCAGTCGGCTCATCCATAATGATCAGTTCAGCATCATGTGAGAGTGCAATTGCTAATGAGGCCTTCATTTGCATCCCTTTTGAAAATGTTTTAACTGATTTTTTTAGCGGAAGTTCAAATCTCTCCACATATTCACGAAAAAGCTGATTATCCCAGTGTTTGTAAGCCGGACCCACAATCCGCCTGATATCAGTCAGGTTCATCCCTTCATAAAAAACGTTGCCATCGTACACAAAACCGATGCGTTCCTTAATCGCTTTTTCATGTGTGCTGTAATCCTGACCAAAGACTTTAACTTCTCCTGCCTCTGGTTTAATCAGATTCATCATCATTTTAATCGTCGTCGATTTTCCTGCTCCGTTTGCCCCGATCAATCCCGTAATATAACCCTGCTTGACCTGCAAATTCATTTTATTTATTGAAAAACCCTTATAAGTTTTCGTTACATTTTTTATATCAACTACGTGTTCCATCCCTTTTTCACTCCCTGTATAAAATGTCTAAAAGCTCTTTCATTTCCTCTAAAGTCAGCCCGATCTCCCTGCTGTTCGTGATCACAGCGCTAAGCTGTTCCTCAATCACTTTCAGCTTCTTTTCTCTCATCACTTCCAGGTTCTGTTCAGCTACAAATGATCCTTTACCAACGACTGAATAAATGAATCCAGCCTTCTCAAGTTCTTCATAGGCACGCTTCGTTGTAATAACGCTGATGTGCAGATCCTTAGCAAGCTGCCGGATTGAAGGCAGTGATGCACCTTCTACAAGATCACCCGAAAGAATCAGTGACTTCACCTGATTAGTGATCTGCTCATAGATCGGTTCCTTAGAGCTATTCGAAATAATAATCTGCATGTAAATCCCTCGTTTTTCATCATTAATGATATAGTGTATATATACTTTATATACACTATATACACAAGCGTATTTGATTGCAAGTTTTTTTAAAAACAAAAACAGGTGCTAAACTTTGAAGTTTAACACCTGCATTAGCCATGTTTTCTATTCAAATCTTTCGTTACGCGGGAGTAAGTTCTGACTCTATTCCGCCCATCCGCTTTCGCCTGATACAACGCTTTATCCGCCTGATTCAGAAGCTGGAATAAAGTTTCATCCTTCTCGTGAGTCGCAGATGCTACACCGAGACTTAATGTAATAGGCAGCGTGCCTTCTTCCATTTTAAAAGGATGATCCTCAATTTGCTGACGCAGCTTCTCAGCATCTGATACCTGCAGCGGTTCAATTCTGATGTTCATGTAGATGCTCCTATTCTCTTAACCTGTTAATAAATCTCCTTCAAATCTCAGCTGGTAAATATCAGGCATTGCGAGCTGATTCCAGAAGGCGAAATCATACTGCTGATCAAAAAATTCATAATCAGCACCATAATATTGCCGTGTGTTCCAATCACAATATTCTGTCCTTGATACTTCTCTAATACATTTTCCAGTGCTTTCACACCTCTTTCCTGCGCAGCCAGATTCGATTCCCCACCGTCCCAGGAAAAGGCCGGATCCTCCCATACTTTCGTGATTGCTTTGTTAAAATCTTCAACGGGTTCAGCAGTTAATGTCCGCTCTCTGAAGTCTTCAACTATTTCAATCTCTTTATCTATGTAAGCAGCAATACCTTCAACCGTTTGGACTGCACGTTTGTAAGGGCTTGATAGCACAGCAGTTATATTCTCAGTCTTTAAGTACTCCGTTACAGTATTGGCATCAATCAGCCCTTTTTCAGACAAAGGACGGCTCATGTCGTCTGGCGTGAAGTATGAGTGTGCGTGCCTGACTAGATAGATGGTTGTCAATGTCATTCAACTCCAATGTCTTTCTCTGATTCTAAATGCTTGATTACTGGATAAAAGACAAAATGAAGAGCAATATTCCCAATGAAATAATCACTTTGCCCCCGGTTTTTTTACCTTCATCAATCAACCTTAATCCTGACATAGTAATCCAGCCGGCAAGTGAGATCATAGACACCACTGACAGCAGCGTTAATTCTTGAAAGATCAGACTTGGGATGGTTGTAATGATGACAAGCCCCAGAAAGATATTTTCCATTACACGAATCATGTTGGTCATAGATCCCTCCGTCAAAAGTATTTCCAACTGTCTTCTTACGATTATTTTGACATGATGGTTAGTGAATGTATATTGGTTTTTCTAAATTATGGTACACAAAAACGCCTGGACACAGATTCCAGACGTTTCATTTTCCATATTATTTAGCCGCTTCTCTACTAGCCCTATACTCTTCTCTAATCCGCTTTCTCACCCGACCAATCAAATCTTCTAACCGCAGCTGGTCAGTTTCTGTTAATCCGTCAGGGTGCTTAGGAAGAAATAAGACTTGTGCTTTTGATAGGAAAAGATAGTAGTTCCTCTGATCCTCACCGATACGAATGACACCATCCCAGTCGAACGCGAGTGTGGAATATTGCATTTTGCGGATGACTCCTGCTTCATCTAATTGAAATTCAACAGAACCGATGGAATTCTCCATGTTTTTCCCGTCAAACTGTTTCTGAATACTTTTCATTGTTGTTCTTTCAACCGTAGGCGGTACGAAGACCCCTGTAAGGATAATTAGTAAGATCCCCATGATTACGCCGATAAATGAGCTGAATAAATCAAGAGTAAAGGAAAGGATAATGACAATCAGCAGAGATGAAAGAGTGGATCTTTTCTTTATACTGTTCAAATCGCCGTTAAGTATTAGGCGCTTTCGCTGCATGTCTACATAATCCTGTGTTGTGTAAAATGCCTGAAATTTAATCATGTCAATTTCGAATCACCTTTCTTATGATGTCAGTGTCAACTTAACATAGATTAAGAGGCGTATGTAATGAAAATTTCGTAAAACTAATAGATTTTTAAATATGATACAATCAATACAAATAATTGGAAGGTGTGGTTCAGATGAAAAACGTTAAAACAGAGGTTACCGGAATTTAACATGGGCAATCCACAGAGAATGCCCGTCATTTTTGAACATTTTAGGAGGAGCATTCTTGTTAAATAACACTGGATTTAATTTATGGGCAAATGATTATGATCAGACGGTAAAGGTAAGTGAAGAAAGTAATTTATACCCTTTCGCCGGCTACAAAGAGATATTGAATATGATTTTTAATACTGTGATGAATAAGGAAAAAGCTGATGTGCTGGATATCGGATTTGGTACTGGTGTTTTGACGAATAAGCTTTATGAAAACGGCCACCAGATTGATGGACTGGACTTTTCATCTGAGATGATTTCGATTGCACAGAATAAAATGCCTGAGGCGAGTCTGGTGGAATGGGATATTTCAAATGGCCTGCCGCCTGCGCTTCAGGAGAAAAAATACGATTTTATCGTCAGCACGTATACCCTTCATCACCTGAATGATGAAGAAAAGGTCACGTTTATCCGTGAACTGTTATCTCATTTAAAAGCAGGCGGTCAGCTGCTGATTGGTGATATTGCTTTTGGGACGAGAGAGCAACTTGAGGCTTGCCGGGCCGCGCATGTTGAGCATTGGGATGAGGATGAGTTTTACTTTGTCGCTGACGAGTTGAAGGCCGCATTGGACGGCATTTGTAAATGTGATTTTCATGAAATTTCGCATTGTGGCGGTGTGATTTTGATCACCGCTTAAAGACATTTCGCCTTCAAAATGGTATAATACTGTTAATTAAATAAGGTTATCAAGAGTGAACGAGAGTACTGGCTCTAAGACTTCACAGCAACCTGCCTAAAAGGTAAGGTGCTCCCACCAGCAAAGCGCAGGCTTTGGATGATAACGAACGGACTGTGGTCCCTGTTGCATTCATTGCAGCAGGGATTTTTTTCGTTTCTCTTGATCCTTGTTTAAAAAACATGAAGGAGAGATGAAGATGAATGCTTCAGGAATGTTGAGAGGTTATGCTTCAAAGGCTATGCCGAATGACGCATTCTTTGATCACGTGACACAGACGATGGAGAAGCAATTGAAGCAGTGGGATACGGACTATGAGCTGTTTGTGAATACGACAGATGGTTATCAGATTGCGGTTTTATATGGGGAGAGCCGTTACACAGCAACATTGAGTGCTGAAAATTGGGATACGCTTCAGCAAAACACTCCCTCTTCAGTTGACCGTGCCATCTGGCTGCAGCTGCAGGAACAGGGGCTTGAGGTGAAGACTGGGTTTGGGGATTATATCGAGAAGGTGTTCGGGAGTTTTACGGGTAATTAAATGAACATGTGCACTGCCGGGACGGAGGTTAACAGGCCATTTCGTGACCATTTGACCTCCGTCCCCACACTGCCTATCATAAATAGAGCTACCCCGGCGTTAAAATTGATAACGCCGGGGTAGTCTTCACATCTATCTATTCTTTTTCCTTCTCCAACTGATCCAGCAGTTCATCAAGACTCGGATCATTCAGATAACTTTCAATCGTAATAATCTTTTTATCATCATGAGCCATTCGCGCACGATCTGATAGATTTTTGTGAACGACGATGATATCTGAGTGTTCAGGTACGTCTTCAATTCTGTAGTGCTTGACCTCAATGTCTGTGATCCCCTTCTTCTGGAGCTTCTTTCTGAAAGTCGTTGCACCGAGTGCACTGCTTCCCGCTCCGGCATCACATGCAAATGAGATTTTGCTTACGTTCTTTGTTTCTGCAGATTCTGCTGAGAAATTCATCAGCTGCTTTCCTTCTGCTTTCATTGACTGTGACTTCGCAAGAGAGCTGCTGAAGTCAGCTTCTTCATCTTTGTTTTTATCAAGCTTCAGGATCACGGATGTAACTACAAATGTTACTGCTGCAGCTACCAGAACGCCTGAAATAATACCGAGGAAGTTTCCTCTTGGTGTAAGAGCCAGGTAAGCGAAGATCGATCCCGGACTCGGTCCTGCGACAAGACCTGCATCAAATAGGCTGAACACTGCAATTCCTGACATACCCCCTGCAATCATACCGATGATTGTAAGTGGTTTCATTAGTACATAAGGGAAATACAGCTCATGAATACCACCAAGGAAATGAATCACAATCGCACCCGGTGCTGTTCTTCTGGCTATCTTTCCACCAAATAGCGTGAATGCAAGAAGCAGTCCAAGACCCGGTCCAGGGTTTGAAGCGACTGTAAAGAAGATGGATTTCCCGGCATCAACCGTTTCCTGCAGTCCAAGCGGATAGTAAATCCCCTGGTCAATCACGTTATTCAGGAACAAGACTTTAGCAGGCTCATTCACAATAGATAGCAGCGGCAGGAAACCTGTCGACACAAGCGCCTGAATGGCTGCTGTCATCGCTTCATTCAGAGATTGAATGACTGGTCCAATAAACAAATAAGAGATGATCATTAAACCGAAGCCTAAAATACCGATTGAGAAGTTGTTAACGATCATTTCAAAGCCGGCAGCAATTCTGTTTTCAATCAGCTTATCAAACTTCTTGATCACATAACCGCCTAATGGTCCAATAATCATTGCCCCAAGGAACATCGGAATATCGGATCCAACAATCAATCCGATGGCACCGATCGCCCCCATGACAGCCCCTCTTTGACCGGCAATCATTCGTCCACCGGTATAAGCAAGCAGTAACGGAAGCAGGTACGTAATGGCTGGTCCGACAATCTGTTCAAGCTGCTCGTTTGGAATCCAGCCAGTCGGAATAAACAGCGCAGTTAAGATACCCCAGGCAATAAAAGCACCGATATTCGGTAAAACCATGTTGGTTAAGAAGCCGCCCATCGCCTGGATCTTTGCACGAATTGATGGTTTCTTATCGCCGTTTTGACCGTAATCCGGAACATTCGCTACGTTTGTCATTTTACATTCATCCCCTTCGTCATTGTTTATTCTAGCGATTCAATCAGGTTCAGGACTTCTTCTTCGTCTGTTGACTGCTTCAGCTGCTCCATCACTTCTTCATCGATTAATAATGATGACAGATCTGAGATTAATTCCAGATGGCCTTCGCTGTCTTCAGCTGCCAGAACAAACAGGATTTTTACATCTTTGTCTTCAGGATATGTCACGCTGTTCTCAAGCTTCAGGAAAGAAATGCCCGTTTTCAGTACGCCCCCCTGATTCTGGGCATGTGGCATGGCGATCTCAGGTGCAATCACGATATAAGAACCGTTGATTTCAACATTTTTAATCATATCGTCCACATAGGATTCAGTAATAAAGCGCTTACTTAAAAGTGGTTCTGCAGCGACTTTAATAGATTCCTCCCAGGTTGACGTTTCGTTTGCGAAGTGAATGTTTCCTTTTAGTAAATCTGCTAGCATGATGTGTTCCTCCTCTAATTGATCGCTGACATTTTCAAATTATTGTATTTACTTAATATTTTACTTTGAAGGTTTTGATCTTTGATATGGCTGATATTTTCAATCGCTTTTTCAATACCATTTTCTGCAATGTATGCCTGAAGTTCGACTGCTTCCGTGTCTTCAGTTGTATCAAACAAAAACCCTGCTGCAATCGCTGTTGTCAGGTGTTCTGTTGAATGGTCCGCTTCAAATAACGACACTGTCGGATGAACAAGACGTTCACGGCGGCCGAGCTTTCTCATTGGTGCTCTGCCAACCCTTTTCACATCATCATCTACATGCGGGTTTTTGAAACGGCTGAGTGTCTTTTCAATAAATTGATCCAACTCTTCAGGATCAGCCTGAAATGTCTGTACGATATAACCGGCTGCTTCCTTCATTGCGCCTTTTACCTGTGCTTCAAGTTCTGCATGTTGAAGTGTTTCTCTAATCGTATGGCAGCCTTTCAGATATCCAAGGTAGGCAGCTGCTGCATGTCCCATATTCACGATATAGAGTTTTCTTTCGATAAAAGGAGTCAGGTCCTGTGTGTAAGTGACGCCCTGAAGTTTTGGCAGACTATCATCCACCTTTTCGGACTCATCAATGACCCATTCATAGAAAGGCTCCACCATCGGAATCTCTCCATTTTCACTTTGCCTCGATAACGCCAAACGGTCAACGGCAGTATTTGGAAAGGCTGTGAAGGTACTGATATCAGCTGCCTCTTCCTCTGTCAGATGTTTATCGATTTCTGCTTTTAGCGTTGAGCTTGCATTAATTGCGTTCTCATTCGCCATCACATTCAGGTTCTTTCGGCTCTCAGCTGCTCTTTTCTTCAGGCCTTCAGCGAGTACACCCGCTACCCTTGAGAGATTCTGAACGCCGACTGACATGGTGATCACGTCAGCTGCCGCAATTTTTTCAATCACTGCTTCTGTTTGCGTGATGCTGTTTAATGCAGAAACAGGAGAAATTGTTTCCATGCGGCGATCATCACTCAGCAGCTCAACATCATAGCTGTTACGGCTGTTAATATGATCAATCATCTGCTGATTCACATCAACGAAGCATACATCGTATCCGTTCTTACTCAGTAAATAGCCGATGAAACCTTTGCCAATATTTCCTGCTCCAAAATGTAATGCCTGCATGTTCTAATCTCTCCTATCTCTATTTATCGTCTACTCAAGGTTTGCGTGATACTCCCAAAGGTTCTTCATATCAATGTCCTGTTCCTTAATCATCATGAGCGCCACTGTATCACCAAGTACGAGCAGACTTTGTTCAAATAAGCTTGTCATTGGCTGGACGGATGGGATTTCATTCGGCCTGTTCAGCTTCGTGCTGACAGGGATGCGCACAAATACATCAGAGAATTCTCTCATTGAACTTTCAGGATTTGCACCGATATGAGCAACTCTTGCATTATGCTGCTTTGCTTTCTTGGCAATGATCAGCGGAAAAGCTGTTTCCCCGCTACCCGACCCAACAATTAAAAGGTCTTTATCAGTAATCGCCGGTTCAGTGATCTGGCCGACAACATACGTGTTCACACCCAGGTGGGCCAGTCTTTTTGCAATTGATTTTAAGGAAAGTAATACTCGTCCCACACCTACGAAGAATACTTTATCCGCTTGACTAATTTCCTTCATTAAAAGCACTACATCTTCTTCATTTACATGTTGCAGTGTGTCCGCCAGTTCATTTGTAATGTCTTTTACAGATTCCTGATATTGAGTCATTTACTTTACCTCCTCAAGTAGACCTTTTTTAATTTGTTCTTCCATCAGCTTCTTGTTCTCTGCAAGGCTCTGTCCTTTAGCAAATAGGCTTGTACTACCTGCCACCAGAATGTCTGCACCTGCTCTTACAAGTTCCGGGATCGTCTCAAATGAAACGCGTCCATCGACTTCAATACGTGTATCGAGGCCTTTTTCATCAATTAATTGACGAAGATCCTCTACCTTTTGAACAGCGTATGCAACCTGCTTTTCATTCTTATCTGTTGCAAATCCAGGGTTGATCAGCATCAGCAGTACTGTATCGCAATATGGCAGAATGTATTCAAGCTCTGAAAGTGGGGTTGCAGGATTCAAAGCAATACCTGCACGTAGTCCGCTTTTTTTCACCAGCTGCAGATGTCTGTCGACGTGATTACTTGTTTCTAAGTGAAATGTAATCTGCTCTGCACCAATCTGAATCATTTCCTGAATGAAGTACTCATTATCTTTTGCCATCACATGCACATCGAACTTCATGTTTGTGCGTGTTTTTAATTGTTTAATCGTATCTATGCCTAGGGGCATGCTTGGACTGAAGTATCCATCGATTACATCAACATGTAAAAGCTCAAGCCCTAATTCTTCTATATTTTTAACACCTTGTTCTAAGTTACAAAGATCAGCGCACATAATTGATGGCGCGATATCGATTTTTCTATTTTGCATTTTTTTGCCTCCTTGTGCGTGTTTTTAATTGTTTAATTTATTATAAGCGCTTTCATTTTATATGTAAAGCCTGTTTTTGCATTTTTTTACGCGTTTAATGCGCGAATATTTTCGTGTTTTGTATTTTTTGTGATAAAATATAGACAATTCCACATGAACAAAGGGGATCGATCAAATGCTAAAAGAGGAAAGACAGCAAAAGATAGTGGAGATTTTAGAGGAAGAACATAAAATCATTGCGACAGACTTAAGCCGCAGGTTATCCGTTTCCGAGGATACAATCAGAAGAGATTTAAAGGAACTGGATAAACAGGGGCTGATCAAACGTGTACACAGCGGTGCCCTCAGAGTAGGTCCGCCGGTAGTGGATTTCACAACGCGTCAGCATATATCCAGTGACATTAAAACGAGCCTGGCTAAAAAGGCAATGGACTTCATTAAAGATGAGATGGTGATTTTAATTGATGGAGGCACGACAAACCTGCAATTTGTGAACCAGCTTCCTCTTACATTAAAAGCAACCATCATCACTAACAGCCCGCCAATCGCTATGGCACTTGAAGATCATCAGGATGTCGAGGTCATCATGATTGGGGGAACGTTATTCAAGCAATCAATGGTTACGCTCGGGATCGATACAGTAGAAGCACTTGAAACGATGAGAGCGGACCTTTATATTATGGGCGTCTATAATATCGACCCGCATATCGGAATCAGCGTACCGAGTATTTCTGAAGCACTGGTAAAAAGGAAGATGGTCAACGTGTCAGCTAAAACACTGGCAATGGTGACATCTGATAAGCTTGATACTGTATCAAACCATATTATCTGCCCAACAAGTCAATTGACGTACCTGATTACGGAAAATGTGAATGAACGTGTGAAGAAGCTGTATGATAATCAGGAGATTGTGGTGGTTAGTTAGGACACAACAAACTTATTCATATAAATCATGTAAAGAGAGAATATTGTTTTTAATACACTTTACCAAGTGCAGCGAAGCGTAAGGCGGCGACTCCAGCAGGAGAAGCCGGACAGGTGAGACCCCGCAGGCGCAAAGCGGCGAGGAGGCTCACCGCCGGCCCTGCGGAAAGCGTCCGCCTGAAGCGCAGCGAAACGATTACATTCCCCAAAAGTTTTCTTCCATCTTTTTTAAACCCCCTCCCCTTGCACTTTCCCCAAAATCCTATTAAAGTATATAAAGACCAAAGTCAAGCGAAACTAGTCATTGATGATTTTATATAAAATGTTGGGAACGTGTTTCCTCTATAGAAAGGGTTCAGATAGATATGAAAGATAATTTCTGGCAGGAGTTGCCGCGTCCATTTTTCGTGCTTGCACCGATGGAAGCAGTAACAGATGTCGTGTTTCGTCATGTTGTCAGTGAAGCAGCGAGACCTGATGTGTTTTTTACAGAGTTCACGAATTCGGAAAGCTATTGCCACCCGCGCGGAAAAGACAGCGTAAAAGGCCGACTCACATTTACAGAAGATGAGCAGCCGATTGTTGCGCATATCTGGGGTGACAAACCTGAATACTTCCGTCAGATGAGCATCGGCATGGCTGAGATGGGCTATCGCGGCGTAGATATTAATATGGGCTGTCCTGTACAAAACGTTGCAGCAAACGGAAAAGGTTCAGGCCTGATCCGTCATCCAGAGACTGCAGCTGCAATTATCCAGGCAGCAAAAGCGGGAGGTCTTCCGGTTAGCGTGAAGACGCGTCTTGGCTATACGAATGTCGATGAGTGGCATGACTGGCTGAAGCATATTCTTGAACAGGATATTGCCAACCTGTCGATCCACCTGCGTACGAAAAAAGAGATGAGTAGCGTGCCGGCGCACTGGGAGCTGATCCCTGAGATCAAAAAGCTACGCGATGAGATTGCACCGGATACACTTCTTACGATTAATGGTGATATCGAGGACCGCCAGATGGGTCTTGAACTTGCTGAGCAGTATGGGATTGACGGTGTGATGATCGGGCGCGGGATTTTCCATAATCCTTTTGCATTTGAAAAAGAAAAGAAAGAGCATACGAGTGAGGAATTGCTTGATCTGCTTCGTCTGCAGCTTGATCTGCATGACAAGTATTCAAGAGAGCTTGAGCCGCGTGCATTCAAACCGCTTCGCCGATTCTTCAAGATCTATGTACGTGGATTCCGCGGGGCAAGTGAGCTCAGAAACCGTCTGATGGAGACGGAGACGACTGATGAGGTTCGTGATCTGCTGAATGAATTCGCGGAGAAAAATGGTGTGAATGAAGAGCAGGGATTTTCGGTAATCAAATAAAGATTTGAGAGAAAAGCTGATTGGGCTTTTCTCTTTTTTAGTTCTATTAAAGCTTGAGCTTTTTAATCGTTTCGCTGCGCTTCAGGTGGATGCTTTCCGGAAGGTTGTTGCTGAGCCTCCTCATTGCTGCGCGCCTGCGGGGTCTCAGCTTCCAACTAATCGTCCCGGAGTCACCGCCTTCCGCTCCGATGCACTAAGATTTCATTTGTACATTAATTCAAAATTCCGATATGATACAATCGTTTTAATTACATAATATACCTATAATTTAACAAAAGAATGATGAACACGTGGCGCATTTACTCTTTTCAATTGTACTGGCAACGATTCTTGGTTTTATATTATTGATGTTGGGACCTCTGATCGGTGGTCTGATTGCTTTTGGTATCATTGTTGGCTCCTTATTCAGAGGGCTATATTTATTAAACGAAATTCATAAGAGAAGTTCTGTATATTCATCAGGAGTAGATAAAGTCCCGACGGCTTATGAAAAACACTTAGAAGAAAACAGCGCTCACAAATAGGGCTGGGAAGCATAGCTCCCGGTCTCTTATATTGTAATCAAACTACTTTCCGCCCAGAAAATCCTTCACCATCTCAACCGAATCCCCTCTGTCATACCTGCCATATAACTGATCAGCCAGCCTTACAGGATCGCCGAAAAAGAAGCGTTCATATAATTTCTGCCTCGAACCAAACGCGCTCATCGACAAATCCCATGCCAGGCGGAACAGCTTTACCCGTTGATAGCCATCCTGATTCGCTGACTGCATATGCTGAAGCAGGACGCCCTCAGTATCTTCTTTAAAGTCCTTTTCAGAAGGAATGGCCACAAGTCCGCTCGCACTGATCAGCTGAATGATTTCGATGAAGCGCGGGTAGATTTTCGGGTAGTAATTTACCGCTGCCAGCAATGGGTTGGGGTCAGGCGTCATCGTACCCCACTGATTGATTGTTGCGTTATGCTCCGACTGAAACAAAAACCCTTTCATTGCCTCAAGCGCAATGGCCACTTCAGAGAACTTTTCACGGATATGCTGATACTCACTGATATTGATGCTATTGATGATCAGCTGGATGGTTCCTAATATAAATTCCGTCTTCACCACATTTTTTGATACAACCTGGTGAGCTGTATGTTCAAGCATATGGCTCTGACTGTATAAAAGGTTTTTCACAAACGAATTTCCATGCAAAAACACCCGCTCCCAGGGTACAAGCACGTTGTCAAAAAGCACAATCGCATCCATTTCATCATATCTGGAGCCAAGCGGATGGTCATAATGAGAATCCTTATAAGCAAAAGACTCACGACAGATAAATGTTAAACCCGGCGTGTCACACGGAATCGCAAACGCGTAGGAAAAAGCTTCATCATCTGAGTTTGAAGGGACCGGATAAACCAGGATTTCATCAGTGATTCCGGCCTGCGTCGCTAAAATGCGGGAGCCGTTAATCACAATGCCGTCTGCGGTTTTCTTCACCATCCGCGCAGCAGTACCCTCCCCCTCTGCCTTTTTTGAGCGGTCTTTTTGCGGACTGACAAATACATGGGTTAAAGATAAGTCATTATCCCTCACATACGAATAGTAGTTCCTGATATTTTGTGCGCACTTTTCATCCTCAGCAGAAAACAGGTCAGCTGCGGCATTCAGCACCATCAGAATCGTATTCATATAATCCGGGGACCTTCCCATCATTCCGGCATGGCTCTTCGCCCACACCTGAATCATCCGCCTTCTTTTTTCTAAATCCTCTTTTGTTTTCGGCTCTAAAAAGGAAGTTCCACTCAGGCTGGACTGATCGGTGGTAAATGTCATCAAGTCTTTTAAGTCAGGCTGATGCTGCAGGTCATACAGCTTCGCCTGACTCGCCATCACACCCTTGAAGGCTGGATGATCTGAAAGATTGCCAGTGATCAGGCTGCCATCCAGCAAAATATTCGTTTTTAATTGATTCATTCGTTTAAGGTACTGCGCTCCTGTAGAGATCCCCATCGTGACATGCTCCTTTTTTCAGAAAAGGTCTGGTATTTATAGGTATGAAGAGAATTGGATTGTGTGACTGTCATGCTGATTGATTCAGTCTAAGCATCAGAACTTTTTATTCAGACCTAATTGTGAACATTCCCATCTTTTGAATGGCATGAAGTGTTGCATTCATTTCAAAGATATAATTGACAAGTTACAACATCCGGTCTAAAGTAATGATAATGATAATTGTTATCAATTAATTAAAATGAAGGTAGGAATAGAGATCATGGCATTTAAAGTAAAGTCTCCACTGTTTACATTTTCAATTTCAGCATTATTGATGCTTGCGCTTGCAGGCTGTTCAGATGATTCAGCTTCTGAAGAGACAGATACATCAGAAGATACGGGTACAGAAACGACTGAAACAACTTCAGGTGAATACCCGATTGTGATTGAACATGCATTAGGAGAAACCACGATTGAAGAAAAGCCTGAGCGTGTCGCAGCAGTGGCATGGTCAAACCATGATGTACCACTTGCACTTGGCGTTATGCCTGTCGGACTTTCAGCTGCAAATTATGGTGTACAGGATGACAGCGGTATCCTTCCATGGACAGCTGAAGCAATTGAAGAATTAGACGGAGAAGAACCGGTTCTTTTCCAGGATACGGACGGCATTGATTTTGAGGCAGTCGCTGATGTGAACCCTGACGTGATTCTTGCTGCTTACTCAGGGCTGACGCAGGAAGAATACGATACGTTAAGTCAGATTGCACCGGTTGTGGCTTACCAGGAAGCTCCATGGGTTTCTTCATGGCGCGATCAAGTCACCTACAACTCAATGGCGATGGGTATGGCTGAAGAAGGTGAACAGCTGATTGCTGATACAGAGCAGCTGATTGCTGACAAAGTTGCAGAGTACCCGGAGTTCGAAGGAAAAACAGCCGCATTCTTAAGTGTTAATGCTGCTGACCTGTCTTCATTCTTTGTTTATTCCAATGAGGATCCACGCGGTGCGTTCCTTGAGGAAATCGGGATGGAGTACCCTGAAAGTATTACAAGTGAATTTGCTGATCCGAATGCATTTTACATTGAAGCCAGCGCAGAAAATGCAGATATGCTGAATGATGCTGAGGTACTTGTTTCATATGGCGATGAGAATACACTTGAAGCATTACAAAATGATCCAATCCTTGGCCAGGTACCGGCGATTGAAAGAGGTTCTGTTGTGATCATCGGTGATAACACGCCGCTTGCAGCATCAGGCACACCAAGCACACTGTCAATCGAGTACACGATTGATGAGTACCTTACACTGATGTCAGAAGCTGTAAGCAAACTAGAGCAATAAGATGAATAACCTTTCCGTTACAGCACAGAAACAGTGGCATATGCCAAAAAACTTCATTAAGCTGCTGGTTATATCCTTTGTACTGTTAGCGGTATGTATATTTGCTTCACTTGCATTCGGGTCACGGGCACTGGCAATGAGTGATATCATAACTGGTTTATTTAGCGCCGATGTCCAGACCCACGAGGCAAATGTTGTACGGCAGAGAATTGCGCGAACCGTATTCGGATTTATGTGCGGCGCAGCACTTGGTGTATCCGGGGCCCTGCTTCAATCCGTTACCCGGAACCCGATTGCTGACCCGAGTATACTCGGTGTGAATACCGGGGCTGCACTTTTCGTCGTTTGCGGAATCGCATTTTTTAACATTAACAGTGCAGCACAGTTTATTGTTTTTGCCCTTGCAGGTGCGATCCTGACTGCTATATTTGTATACGGAATTGGTGCAATGGGTCGTGGCGGTGCCACGCCCCTTAAGCTCGTTTTAGCGGGTGCTGCGACAAGTGCTGCCTTGTCATCCCTTGTGATGGCAGTGATGATCCCCCGTTCGAGCGTAATGGACCAGTTCAGATTCTGGCAGGTAGGAAGTGTTGGTGCCGGCACATGGGATTCAGTGATGATTTTTATTCCATTTCTCGTCGTTGGACTGATCATTGCTGTTGTCACAGCACCTGCACTGAATGCGCTTGCCTTAGGTGATGAAGCTGCCAAAGGACTTGGTGTAAAGACAGGAACACTCAGACTGATTGCAGCGCTTGGCGGCGTGATGCTGTGCGGTGTAACTACTGCGCTTGCCGGGCCGATCGGATTTATCGGTCTTCTCGCCCCTCACCTGATCCGGCTGATGATTGGACCGGATTTGCGCTTTATGATTCCCATGTCTGCGATCTCAGGTGCCATTATTTTAAGTATTTCAGATGTTGCCGGACGCGTGCTTGGCAGTCCGGGTGAGCTTGAGGTCGGGGTGGTTACAGCATTTGTTGGCGCACCTGTACTCATTCTAATTACAATGAAAGCGAAAATGCGTGCATTATGATGAATAATGAATTGATTCAGCCTATAAAATCAGGAAGAATAAAAAGGCAGCGGAGGTTTCTGACTGTCACAGCTATCCTTACCATACTGGCACTGGCGCTCAGCGGCGCTATGCTGATGCTTGGTAATACAATTTACCCGGTCAGAGAAGTAATCGGCGTTCTGATCGGTGAAGAAGTCAGCGGTGCATCCTTTGCAGTCGGAACGATCCGGCTCCCAAGAATGATTGCCGGTGTGTTTGCAGGCTTTGCATTTGGCGTAGCCGGTCATGTATTTCAGACCATGCTGAGAAATCCGCTCGCTAACCCGAATGTTATCGGAATTACTGCAGGTTCCAGTGCTGCCGCTGTATTCAGTATTATCGTACTGCAGGCCAGCAGTACATTTATATCTGTTTCCTCTGTGATCGGAGGACTGGTTACAGTACTCGTTATTTTCACTCTGTCTAAAAGCACTTCATTTTCAATTGGCCGATTAATTCTTGTTGGCATCGGGATACAGGCAATGCTCAATGCAGTCATATCTTACCTCCTTCTCATCGGACAGGAAAATGATATTCCGACGGCGATGAGATGGTTGACAGGAAGTCTGAACGGCGTAACGACTGAAGGGCTGTACCCGTTAATGGTAACGGTTCTGATTTTCACACCGATTATTCTTGCCCTCAGCAGGCGGCTCGATATGCTTGAGCTTGGTGAACAGGCAGCGACTTCGCTTGGGATCAACACAAGCCGGACAAGACTCTTACTCGTTGTCAGCTCTGTCATGATCATTGCTTTAGCCACTGCAGCGACAGGACCGATTGCATTTATCGCCTTTTTATCCGGGCCGATTGCTAAAAGACTTGTGGGTGCAGGATTTTCAGGCACAATTCCTGCCGGGCTGGTAGGTATTATTCTGGTGCTTGCTTCTGATCTGATTGGTCAGTTCGCCTTTACTGCACGCTATCCTGTAGGCGTTATTACAGGTATACTGGGGGCACCGTATCTGATCTATCTGCTGATCAGAATGAATCAAAAAGGAGACTTGTAATGAAACAGACACATACCTTCCGTGCTGACAACATCATTGCCGGATATGACCAATCGCCGATTCTTCATAACATTGATGTCACAATTCCAAGCAACGAAATCAGTATCATCATTGGGGCCAATGGCTGCGGAAAGTCTACCCTTTTAAAGACGATGGCGAGACTGATCAAGCCGACAGCCGGTGAAGTCACAATCGGCGGGACACCGATCCAGAAGATCCCACCGAAGAAACTGGCACGTGTGCTAGGCTTGCTTCCTCAGACACCGATTGTACCTGAAGGCATTACAGTGACAGATTTAGTCGGCCGCGGACGCTTCCCACACCAGTCATTTATGAAGGGGTGGAGCCAAAAGGATTATGAGGCTGTGAGTGAGGCAATGGATATCATGAACATCACAGAATTCGCTGACCGTCATATTGATGAGCTGTCAGGCGGCCAGAGACAGCGCGTCTGGATCGCCATGGCGCTTGCCCAGCAGACAGATATTCTGTTTCTTGATGAGCCAACGACATACCTGGACATTACCTATCAGGTCGAAATTCTGGATCTGCTAACAGACTTGAACCGTAAATACGGTACAACGATTGTGATGGTGCTGCATGATATCAACCTTTCAGCCCGCTATGCAGACCATATCTTTGCGCTGCGCGAAGGAAAACTGATCGCAGAAGGTGATCCGTCTAGTCTTATTACAAGCCCGCTGATTGAAGAGATCTTTGGACTGAAATGCTCCGTCATGAAAGATCCGATCTCAGGATCCCCTTTTGTTGTGCCAATCGGACGGCATCATAATAAGATCAGAAAACATTCATGAGTGAAAGCCGCAGAGGAGATTCTGCGGTTTTTTGTTATAAAGATGCTGACTTTCTTCGCTCATGACTTCACATCATTGTCAAACTTCCACAAAAAATCAATCAATCCGTGCAACCAAATGCTTGAAAAGCCAGTATAAATAATAAAAAAGCTGAAAATACAGCAACTTACGGAGGAAACAACATGACAGAACTTCATCAGCCCATTTCAAAAGAAGAATTTGAACGCCTCAGAAAAGAAATCACGCGGTTTCGTGCGACTTATAAGTTTGCTTTGGACGAGATCAGTACAAAGGTGAACATTCTGAAAGAGGAGTTCCAGCTGATTCATACGTATAACCCGATTGAGCACGTGAATACACGCGTAAAATCCGGGGATAGTGTGGTGAAAAAAATACAGAAGAAGGGACTGCCGCTGTCACTTGAGGCGATTGAAAAGGAGATCAAGGACCTGGCAGGAATTCGTATCACCTGCTCCTTTGTTTCTGATATATACAAAATCAGTGAGATGATTCAGAAACAGGCGGACATTCAGGTGATCGAAGTGAAGGATTATATCAAACATCCGAAGCCAAACGGCTATCAGAGTCTTCACCTGCTTCTGCAGATACCGGTTTTCATGTCTGACCGCACTGTGAATGTGAACGTTGAGATGCAGATCAGAACCATTGCGA
Source organism: Jeotgalibacillus sp. 10bf12 (assembly GCF_055597105.1). NCBI lineage: Bacteria > Bacillati > Bacillota > Bacilli > Caryophanales > Caryophanaceae > Jeotgalibacillus > Jeotgalibacillus sp. 10bf12. Next base: position 716,382 of record NZ_CP200276.1, read on the forward strand.
TGGATTTCTGGGCCAGTCTTGAACACAAAATCTATTATAAATATAACGGCAACGTTCCTGAAAAGCTGATGCTTGAGCTGAAGGAAGCTGCAGATACGGCAAGTGCGCTGGATAGGAAAATGGAGCGGATTAATCAGGAGGTAAATATTCTCAAGGAAACAAACTATGAAGAAGATGAAATGTTTAATCCCGCTGAGATGATGGCTGATCTGCTGAAACGGATGGATAAAGGCAAGAGATAAAAAGAGGCCAGGTGCTGTGATTGATCCACACCTGGCTTTTAAGCATTTCCAGAAAACCAAGTCACAACAAGTGCCATGCTAACGATGCCCCATGCAACTGCTCCCCATATAAACCAGATGACCGGTTTAGCTTTCTTTTCACCATCTTCAAGATCCGGGTTACTTTTCAATAGCTCTACCCGCTCATTCATTGATTTCCTGAGTACCATCAGCACAACAAACCCAATTACCAAAAAAGCGATGGTAAACCATAATAGTAAGTCCATTTCACTTCACCCCTTCGTTAAATGGCTTAAAGTCTGTTTGGATTCTCAATCTTCATTCCAAAAACGTCTCCGCATTTCGCATAGCAGAAAATATACATAGCTGTACCGAGTGACATAAATGAATCTGGTTTCTTAATCTTATCATAGCCGCTGTTGCCGATTTTTCCGGTTTTGAACGCTGTATGTCCGCACTTTTCACAATTGAAGTTTTTTCTCATCATACCATTACTTCTCATAAGCTATTAACAAAGATACGTGTGAGTTGGAAAAGCGTTCCTTGATGTTGATCTTTTTCACCCGTGTGATGACACGCATTGATTCTATACAAACAGTAAAAGCGAATTTATTTGTCTGATTTTAAAAATTTTTAACATGAAAATACAAAATTCATTTTTGCAAATGATTAATGTGATTAATCGTTTGACTGAAATAAATGCTTTACTTTTTCATTCTTAAGCGTTATTATTTTTAAGTAGACAACACGGATAATGATTATCCACTTTATACACGTTGAAATTGAAAGGAATTGATATCTTGCATATAAAAACAGGGGTTGAACAATCAGTGTATGGTATATTGCTGCTTACGTTTCTACCTGAAAAAGCTGTGCTGCCAGGAGATGTCATCAGTACTCAACTGGGAGGGTCACCTACGTATTTTCAAAAGCTTCTTCGAAAGCTGGTTAGCGCTGATTTACTGACTTCCGTTCCTGGAAGCAAAGGTGGATTTCGTTTGAAGAAAACACCGGAGGAAATCACGATCTATGACGTATACGTAGCGATTGAAGGCAAGCAGTCTCTTTATTCATCAAGCGGTATTTTTCACGATATGCTTAACTTAAAAGATAAAGATATGTGTTTACTATCTGACTTAATGGGAGAAGCTGAATCTTCATGGCAGTCCATTTTAAAACGTCAAACCATCGCTATGCTTACAAATGAAATTCATAAAAAGTGTCCGAAAGAAAATTTGGACGTACTTAAAGCAACAGTAGAAGAAAAAATGGTGCTGTAGCACCTAAAGGAGATTATTATGGAAAACTTAAATAGATATTTTGATTTATTCGATCAGTCACGTACAAGCGAACAAGCATTTGAAGAATTAGTGAGCCTTTTTTCAGACGATATTGTATTTGTCTTAAACGGCCACAAAAAGCAGGGCATTGAAAACTGGAAGATGTTTGTGAAAATGGTGTTTAAAGAAAATGCTGACATTAAGCATATGTTCGAAGGCTGGAAAGGAATTGAAGGTACAGATATGTTAGAAACACCTTGGGCAGTTTGCGGCAAGCGTGCAACTGGAAACGTTTTTACTCAAACAGGTAAAGATATTGCGAGATTAGATGAGAATGGAAAAATAACTTATCTAGAAAATATCCCGGATAATACAGATATGTTTGACTCCTACAAAAACTAGTATAAAAAAAGACCGAAATTCCTTAGATTAGGAAAACGGTCTTTTTTATATGAAGTTTTTCTAAAAGACACAGATTTATATAAGTTGAGCGAGTTATATAAAAAAATTCATTATTTCTATTTTATCCAATGTTATTTAATAGTCCTTATGATTTATACCATTCAATAGATAAAATGATTTTGTTGCGATGACAGAGATGCTTCACACTAAAACAGCCCTCTTTTTCATAATCGAAAAGAGAGCTGCACTGTTTTATTTACTTTATTTTCTGCACTTCAGTACACAGCCCTCAAAATTTAATAGACTAGTTTACTGTCCCGCCCGCACTCATATAGCGCGCATTAAATTCCTGCACAAACTGATTCACAACTTCAGCATCATGAATGATCAGCATGTTTTCATCATTGACATTATTTCCATTGTTACTCCAGTTTGTAGACCCGACGACAACAGTCGAATCACTGTTTGTATCAGCATCAATAATCATTGTTTTACTGTGAAGCTTGCGGTCTTCATTTGCTTTATAGACCGGGGCAGGGTTAGCCCAGCGCGTATTTGGATTGTCCACGCTCGTCTGACTTGCTGTACGCCCTGTCATATCCACACTTGCACTCCACCACTGGTTCCAGAAGCTGTAGTCAAACAGACCTTTTACATCAAATCCGGTCAGTGTTCCTTCCAGATCATTGTAGGAGCCTTCATATTTATTTTTTAATTCATCTACAAGACCCTGGTCACTCCAGGCGAAAATCGTGAAATAAGTGTTGAGGTCCGCTTCATTTTTCACAAGCTCTCTCATGCGACCCAGTGCATCATCTCCGGTAGAGAAATAAACCTCAACCATTTTGCCGCCTACATCAAATATATGCTGCGTATTGTCTGTTTTTCCCGTACCGAAATTCGACACTGACGCGTCAGGAGTCATCGTCTCACTGCCCCACATTTCGTTAAATTCTGTCTCATAGGCAGTTGCAACCTCAGGGGCATGCAGCTCGACTACATGCTGCTGGTTACCACCAAGGACGCCGTTCGCCATATTGTCCTCTGAGCCGTAAAGTCCTGTTACTGTAAAGTTCCAGCTGCCGGTAAATACCCACGTATCATCTACAACGGCAAACTTATTGTGCATCTGCACACCAGGTGAATAGTATGTACCTGCTGATTTCTCTTCACCGTCTACAAATAAATACCCTGTATAATCTGAGTTGCCGATTGTATAGGTTCCATATTCGAAATCATCCGGAGCAGATGGCAGTCCGTGTGATGTTCTCAAAGCCGGATCCTCCACTGCAAGCATCGGAGAGTCAGAGAAAACCTGAATATCATCAGCAGTGCCGACAGCACCATCTTTTCCGCGGACCATTTCCTCTATGTATAATCTCATTGTGTTAAAGCGGTCTGCATAATGAGGATCCGTCGCATCTTTTGCATCTGCAATGACACGTACATCGATCCCTTCAGCTGCCTTATTAATCAGTGTATCAACCACACGTGGCAGGTTAATTTCATATGTAGCAAAATCAATACTTGTCGTCGCCTGATTCAATCTTTCAATCAAACGGTCTTCAAGGTTTACGTTATAATTCGCAGCATTGCCTGCTGTTGCATCAGCAGCAATTGCACATTTATTAAAATAAACATTGATCGCATACAGTGATTCAGATACGTTATTTAAACGTTCAGTCGAGTCACCGCAGACGTTAGCCGCTGTGCCGTCACCTGAGCCTGTGTTGCCTGAACCGCTGTTAGCAGGTGTTCCAAAACCGCCGTCATATGAAGCTGTTGCTGTCCCCCAGCTTGCTGCGGCTGTTCCGGCACCATCAGGATTGATTCTTTCCATGGTTGATTTAGCCGTATTATCACCGCCGTACCAGGCATCGACTGAATCGACTAACACACCGTCCGCATTGCGCAGCTCCAGTGTTTCTCCACTATTTCCAAGCGAGCCGCTGTAGATCAGATCAGCAGTGAGTCCCGCCAGAGTACCATCATCTGTTTTTTCCAGCAGAAAAGAACCATTAGCCGGAATCTGACCTTCTAACGCAACAGCGGGTGAACCGTCCTGCGCGTTTAACGACCAGCCTGTTAAGTCAATATTTTCAGATGTATTATTATAAAGCTCCATCCACTCATCTGAATAACTGTACGTTGTGCCCATCCAGGCAATTTCATTGATGACCACGTCATTAGCCGTGATCGCTTCCGCTCTTTCTTCATTCCCATAGACAGGAACAAACAAAGAGATCACCAGAGACAAAATCAGAGAACGATTCAAAACCTTTTTCATACTGACAACTCCTTTAAAGTGATTACCAGATTAGTATATAGGAGCTGAGTGACGATTTGTTAAGCCACAGATAAGTATTTGTAAATATGATAAAATCGCATCTTCAGTCTGATGTTTTCAATCAATATTTTCTGGATTTTAATATATTTTGATATAATCAAATCAGCTTAACAAACAGAGGTGCTTATGGACGCTCTACGTTGGATGATGAAAAAAACACGCCAGAGAATGATGGACCATCAATTCCAGCCCGGCGAAGTGCTGGCCGGGCGCTACGACATTGAAAAGGTGCTGCAAAACGGAAGTTACGGAATCATCTATTTATGTCACGACCAGAAAACCGGACAGACATGCGTTGTGAAGCAAATGCGTAAAAGTAAGAAAAAAGAAAATGCTGAAAACTATCTTCAGGAGACAGCGATACTGAAGCTCCTGGACCACCCGGGGATTCCATCGCTGGTCGCCACCTTTTCATATGAGAGTGAACAGTTCTTTTCGATGACATTTGTAGAGGGTAAAAATGTGGAGGATACATTATTTGCGACCGGACAGCAGTATACAGAAAAGGAATGTCTGGCAATCGTTGAACAGCTGACTGGTATTGTTTGTTACATCCATGACCAGGGTGTATTCCACGGGGATATCAGAATTCCAAATGTTCTTCTTCACAATGGTGAGATTCACCTGATCGACTTTGGTCTGGCAAACAGGCTGGAGGCAGACAACGTATTAAATACGCAGCGTGAAAAGCTCGCACAGGATGATTTCTTTGATCTGGGAGACTTCCTGTTGTTTCTCCTGTACTCTTCTTATGACAAGGACATCAAAAAGGGAAGACCCTGGACAGAAGAGCTTCATCTCGAGCTGCAGACAACGCTGCTGCTCAAACGGCTGCTTGGTATTACTAAGCCCTATCAGCAGTGCGCAGACATTCTCACAGATATCAGGAAGGCGATTGGCAGCTTTCACACACATTAAAAGACGCCGCTGAACCATTGTCGGGTTCAGCGGCGTTTTTTTCGATTTCATTGCAATCAACTGCTGGAATAATGTCTGTTGTTTTTGTAACGGCCTGAACCACCATACGGGTTGCGTCCCCGCCGGTCACTACTGCTTCCACCGCGGTAACCGCGCCTTTTCCCGCTGCTTGAGCCGTGACGGTAATGCTTTCTTCTGCCACTGCTGCTGCCACGCTTCTTCAGTTCTTTGGAAATGCCTTTGATGATCTTTTTGAACATTAAGCATCCTCCTTTAATGTAGAGGGTGTACTCTGTAAAGGTGAAACACACCCTCTATCATGAGCATAAAACGGCTGATGATTTTATACAACTGAAATGTATTTCCTCATTGTCACAAAGCCTGTTACCACGGCAGTTTGGCATCCTCAAGATCTTCCCGCCACATCTCTTTTAACTCATTGAGCATCTCAGCGGACAGGCGTCCCTCTGATGCGGAGCGGTTCTGGTTAAACTGCTGACGATCTTTTGCACCGGGGATCACTGTGGATACCGCTTCGTGCGACAAAATAAACTGCAGCGCTGCCTGTGCCATTTGTGTATCGTCCCCAATGATCTGCCGTACTTTTCCAACCAGCCTGCCTCTTTGTTCAATCTCTTGCACACTCCATCTGCTTCTGATTCCGCTGAACCGGCTGCCCGTGTCATACTTGCCGGTCAGCCAGCCTGAATCAAGCGGCACCTTCGTGATGACCCCTACACCCTGACGCTCAGCTGCCCTGATCGCAGCTGCAGGCTCCTGGTGAAAAATATTAAACATCACCTCAATGACCTGGCTATCCGTTTTCTCTAACAGCTCATTCATTTCTTTTCCGGTATCCACTGAAGCTCCGTACGCTCTGATCTTCCCCTGCTCCTTCAGGTTTTCCAGCACTTCAAACTGCGGACTGTTTCTATCCAGACTTGAAAACGGCGGGTTATGAAGCAGCAGGCTGTCGAGATAATCTGTCTGCAACCGCTGTAGACTGCCTTCCACTGACTGGGTCAGTTTTTCCGGGTCAAAGCTTTGTTCCCCGTTCTGATGGTGGCCACATTTACTGCTGATCACCACCTGCTCTCTTTTACCCTTAAACGCTTTTCCAAGCAGCTCTTCACTTTTTCCCGACCCATAGTTAGGTGCCGTATCAAAAAAGTTACATCCTGCACCCATGGCTTCACTGACTAAATGAATCGCTTCAGCATCCGTCATTCTGCCCCAGTCTTTTGTGTTACCTAACTGCCATGCACCAAATCCGATCTCTGACACCTGGATCTCTGTATTTCCTAAGCTTCGTTGCTTCATCTAATTGTTCCCCATTTCCTTATATTGAGTTACTTATTTGACTGAACACGGTATTTATTCATCAGCTCATCAGAAATGTGACAGTAATCATCCGGACACTTCTCGAGCCGGTCCTGATGCTCCTCTGCACTTCTCACGTAATTTGTGAGAGGAAGCACTTCAACCACAATGCGGTCAGCATCGTCTCTCTGCCGGATAAAAGCCTGTGCCACTTTTAAATGAGCAGGATCTTCACTGTAAACGCCGGTTCTATACTTCTCTCCAACATCAATCCCCTGCTTATTCACGCTATAAGGATCAATGATTTCAAAGAAGTAATCCATCAGCTGTTCCATCGTTACGACTTCAGGATCAAACTCAGTTTTCACACATTCTGCAAACCCATCGTACTCACCATCAAGTGTACTCGTTGAGCCATTCGCTCTTCCTGCTTCTGTCGATGTTACGCCGGGCAGCGTCTTGATAAATGCCTGCACGCCCCATAGGCAGCCTCCGGCAAAATATACGGTTTCCATATGGTTTCCCCCTTGTATATATTAAAATATCTATTTTCTAAAAAACATTCACTTTACTGTTTTTCACTAGCTGATTACTTAACTTCATTTAAGAATTTATATTATATTCAGTCGAAAATCACTATAAGTACCATCAAGTTGAAAAAATATTTAAAGATTTTTTTACATTTTGATGGATAAGAGCTTCGAATTTCCCAAGTTATTTCCAATACCATCTGCTACATATTAAGTATTTGAAAAACGATTCTCTATATTTCGGCCCCCAAATTAAGCCAGAAGTATGATAGAGTAGATAATTTTCCCAACAACATCACATAGTAGATTTGATATAGTAATAAGCAATTAGAAAATAATACAAAAGAAGGTAATTCACTCAAACAATTGATTGATCAATGGCTGTTAAATAGTTAAATAAAATTGCTAATTGAAAGGAGGTGAATATGATGCAGGAGATGAATTTGCAAAATCTATCTTTTAGGTTTTATGCGTTGTTGTCAAGTATAGTACAATATATTACAAATCCTTTCACTCAGAGTTTTCAAAATGCTGAAGCTGTAGGCGAAACGCAAAAAAATGCTTACATATGGGTAATTGTATTTGTACTTGTAGTAGCTGCTTACTTAGCTGCTTGTGCTCTAGTTGACAAAGAATTCAGTGGAGAAATTAAGTTTTTGGGCTTTTATGCCAAAGTAAAGTGTATCTAAGCAAAGGTTTTAAAAAGGGGTGCATGCTTTTTGCTCCCCTTTTATTTTTAGGAGGATGGTTGTCATGCTAAATTTGTTGATTAATAAAAAAAAGTATACTAGTTCCTTCGAGTTAACAGATATCAAACTTCAAGTATTTAAAGGGGAAATTACGCTTTTACTTGGTCATAACGGCTCAGGCAAAACAACGATCATTAAATCCCTTCTTGGTTTAACTGATTATGAAGGCACCTGTAACATAGATGACAAACAAGTTGATTATTGCAGTAATACTAGTATTACTGACTTTAAGATGAAAGTTTCATACATATCTGATCATGCCGACCTCTTTGACTATCTATGCCCTCAGGAATATATCAACTTGATGAAAAGTACATACAGTGGTTCGGTGGATCAGCGTTATCTGGAAAACTTAATTAAACTATTCGAATTAACACAATACCTCTCAGTTCCTATAAAGAACTTATCCTACGGAAACAGAAAAAAGGTACAGATTGTAAGTCAATTATTTCTGAAACCTGATTATTTAATTATAGATGAACCTACAAACGGTTTGGACCCGGATATGATTATCGTTTTGAGGAAAATCCTAAAGGTCGTCAAAAATACCGGAACAGGCATTTTACTATCCACTCATCATTTGGATTTTGGTCAGGATCTAATGGATAGGGTACTCATTATAAGAAACGGGAAAGAACTTTTAAATGCAGATGCAGAAGAACTGCAAAAGCAGTTTTCAGGTCAACGCATAGAGGAAGTTTATCAGAAAGTAAACCATGAATATTATCAGCACGTGGAGGAACTGCTATATGAACTCAATGGCTGAGATTATAAAACGCGTTGAATTGCCCGGTCTGTTAATCAGAATAAAAGAAATTGCTTCTGACAATAAACCTCAGACATTTGCGGTATCAATCGGAGTGCTGCTGATCTATTCTCTTTACTTAACCATTGCTGTTCAAAGTTCATTGGGAACAGACATTACTGAACAAAGTTATTCTGAAAGAACCTACATCGCATACATAAGTTTTTCCATTCTTTTATCGAGTATCATATTTTTCTTATCTAGAAATAAGCTGGATTCTTCAAGCTATAAAAACCTGTATTATGCGATTAACGTTAAATCACACGAGTTTATCATTGCACTTTATTTCATTCTATCTGTGTTTTACACACTTATTCTTTCGTTCACAATGCTGCCGCTCTTCATTGTAGGATATATCATTTTTGAATCGTTTTTTGTCATGTTTTTTCTTTTTATACTTTCGATTTATACAGGTACATTTTTATTTTTGCTCGTTTTTACACTGTGGATGGTCAGTAACTTTTTCTTCAGACGATTCTTGTTTATTTGTCTATCCTATATCGCTCAAATATTAGTTGTGAGCGGACTAGTCGTTTCACTGTTTCATAACTACAGCTTTCAATTTGAAAGCCTAGAGTTTCTTTTAGCATTTCTTTATATTTCAATCGGGTGTTGTTTTCTTTTTATATTATTTTATAAGCATTCAACTACTTATCTTTTAAAACAATTTCAGGAGAATTCAAATTCGAGTATAGGCTTGATTGATAAGCCTGTGTCATTTGATCAAATGAAAAGCAATTATAGTATTAATGCAAAAATGGAAAGTGTATATATGTTCAGAAGCAATGTTTTAGCGGAACAGGCTTCACTATATATCTTTCTCATCTTGATTACTGTAATTTTTTATAACGCACTCAGTTATGTGAACTTCACAGCAGTATACACTGCCATCCTTAATTTTGGATTAATAGAAGTCATCATTATCCTACCTTTAATTTTTGGATTTAATTTCATTAAAAGCCAGGTTTATCTATTTCCATTAGGCTTTACTAAAAATGAGTATTTAATTCCAAGGTTAGGATTATACACACTGATTAACACTTTATTTATACTTTCTTTTTTAATTTTTATCCCCTTAACGTTACAAATTCCAAGTGAATTTTCTTTTAGCTTTTTGCCTAAAGTGTTATTTCTAACTGTCATTTCTGTATTAATTGGCTACGAGTTTCCGATGACTCAAATGAATAAGGTACTTTTAATACTTACTCTAGTTATAACCTTTGGAATGTTCGATTTCTTTTTAATGTATATATTTAATTCTTTAGCGATTGTAAATAGTATTTATCTCGTTTTAACAGTTATTTCTTTCATATGTATCAGAATTTTTTACTTAAGGAAACCGGTGGTCATATGATACTTTTTTTTATTTTTCTAGCTATGTGTACGTATATGGTTGTCACTTTAACTGTAGAACATTTTGTTAGTCAATTTATCATTACAGTAGTTGTGACACTATTTTTACACGAACTCGGTCATATCTTGGCCATCATCTATTACAACTGGACCGAAAAAAGGAAACCACTTGATTTTCGTATTCATCTTTCTTGGCACTCATTTGAAGTGCATCACCTTACATTTATTAAGAAATACAAAAACATTATAATAGCCTGTGCCGGTTCAATTTTTCCTTTTTTACTCAGTATTATATATTTCAAATTGTTTAATGGACCATTGGCAGGCATGCTGTTTTTTTCATCTATATTAAACCTTGCATTGTTATTACCAATCTTTCCTGATGGTAAAAATGTATTAAATAATATGGCAAAAGGAGAATGAGTTATGCAAAAATTATTTAAATATCTTTCAAGTGGTGTCAGTTTTCTTCTACTGTACTTTGGGGCAACATTTATTATCCCTATGATTTTGATCATCATAGATTACACAAATGTAAATTTGAAACCTACACTGTTTGGTCAGGAATTATTAATCATTCAAGTTAATGAGAACACATTTCTTTCTGAAGGGACTGGCTTTGGTGCACTGCTATCGTTTGCTTTGGGATTATTAGTTTATTATTTATCGCTTCTAATTTTTAAAAAAAGAAAAGTAACTCCTAGTGAAACTTATTAAATACTAAACACCACCGCCAAAGCGGTGGTGTTATTTGTTATACTCCGTGTAGATCAATTTAACACTTGAGACCTCCACCTATTTACGCGCCCACTCAGTAATCGCCCTAATATCCTCAGGGGTCGTTCTGCAGCAGCCGCCAATGATCCGTGCACCCGCTTCATACCACCGCTGTGCGTCCTCCGCAAACTGATCTGACGAAGTTTCCCCGCCCCACTCTTTGCTGACTGCATCATATGTTTCACCTGAGTTCGGATAGACAATGATCGGTTTTGCCGTCCGGGTTTTTACTTCTGTAATCAGGGAAGCGATCGTCTCCGGTGCTGAGCAGTTGATACCGACTGCTGCCACCTGCTCCTGATCATTCAGCCACTCTGCACAGTCAGCAATTTTTTCACCATTGCTGATATGTAATTGATCCTTTGCGCTGAAGCTGACCCATGCCGTCACTTCAGGAAATTCCTTTAATACCTCTGCAATGGCTTTCGCTTCTTTAAGGCATGGAATTGTTTCGCATGCTAACAGATCTGCTCCGGCTTCAACCAACACTTTGATTCTCTCTTTGTGAAAGGCAACCAGTTCTTCAAATCCTGCGGCGTAATCACCACGGTATTCAGATCCGTCTGACAGAAAAGCGCCATATGGACCGACTGAGGCTGCGACTAAAGGTTTTGGACGCCCCTGCTGTCCCGTCCAGAATTCATCGCGCGCTTGTGCTGCAAGATGGACTGATTTCTTAATCAGATTGACGGCTTCTTCTTCAGTCAATCCCCTTTGCTGATACCCTTCAATCGTTGCCTGATAGCTGGCAGTAATCGCACAGTCGGCGCCTGCCTCAAAATAATCAAGGTGCACCTTTTTAATCATTTCCGGATTTTCCAGCAGAATTATTGCCGACCAGAGCTGATCATTCAAATCACATCCATAGCCCTCGAGCTCAGTTGCGAGTGCCCCGTCAAGAATGATGATGGGATAGTCATTCAGTATCGTTTTGATCGGGTTCATGCTATGTCATCCTTTCTGTCATCCTATTATTCAGCCCGCTTTGACCGCTTTAAAAACTGCTTCGTTCTTTCTTTTTTCGCGTGGTTAAACAGCTGATCAGGCGTTCCTTCTTCTACAATCAGCCCATCCTCCATAAAAATCACTCTGTCAGAGATGTCACGCGCAAACTGAAGCTCATGCGTCACAATGAGCATCGTTTTTCCTTCTTCAGCCACACTTTTAATCGTTGCCAGCACACCGTCCACAAGCTCCGGGTCAAGTGAAGATGTAGGCTCATCAAACAACAGGACTTTCGGGTTGAGTGCCATCGCACGGGCAATGCCGACACGCTGCTGCTGACCGCCTGAAAGCTGCGCCGGATAATGATCGAGCCGGTTGGATAACCCGACTTTTTCAAGGATGGCAAGGCTTGTCTCTTTCGCCCGCTCCTTCTTCAGCTGCTTCACACTTGTTAAGCCGACCATTACGTTTTCGAGTACAGTCAGGTTTTTGAATAGATTGTACTGCTGAAAAACCATGCCTGTTGACGTTCTTAACGCCAGAATATCCGACTTACCTGCCGACTCAGCGTCCACCTTTTTACCGTTGAGCTGAACGATTCCGCTGTTTGGCTGCTCGAGAAAATTGATGCAGCGCAGGAGCGTTGATTTCCCTGACCCGCTTGGACCTAAGATCGACACGACTTCCCCTTCACGAATGTCCAGGTCAATCCCTTTCAGCACGTGCTGTTTGTCATAATATTTATGAATATTTTCAAGTTTTATCATCATGCAATCCCTCTTTCATATCTGCGCGCCCGCTTTTCAAGTCTGACAAGCAGCCGTTCAACAGCGATGCAGAGAATCCAGTAGACAATCGACACCGCAATATACACTTCAAAAAATGCCAGACCGCGTGAGCCGAGAATTTTCGCCTGTCCCATGACGTCAATGACACCAATAATGAATACTAAGGATGTATCCTTGATCGTGCTGATAAACATATTGCCAAGGTTAGGGATCGCAACAGTCAACGCCTGCGGGAAAATGATTTTCGTCATCATCTGCACCGGGCTCATCCCGATCGCCTTCGCTGCTTCAAACTGCCCACGGTCCACTGATTCAATCGCAGAACGGATCGTCTCAGACAGATAAGCCCCGAGGTTAATTGAAAACGCCAGTAGCGCATACACTTCAGGCGAAATACTGTTCACATCTGCTGATAAAAACACACCGTATTCAATCTGCAGGTAATAAATCACTTTCGGGATCCCGTAAAACACCAGATAGATCTGTACGAGTAATGGCGTTCCCCTGATAAATGAGACGTAGACTGATGTAATCACGCTCAGTACAGGCACCTTGTAGATTTTAATTAAAGCTGTCGCAAGTCCGATCAGAAGGCTGATCACCATAGAACCCACGGCAATCCCTATCGTAATCGGCAGTCGCGACAAAATCGCGGGATAGCTTTCTATGATAAAGCCGATATCCAGTAAATTTTCCATACACTCTTACCCTCCGGACGCTTATTCAGGAATATATTCTCCGCCGGTCCACTTCTGTGACAGTTCAGCTAATGTACCATCCTCTTTCAGCTGCCTGATGATCGGATCAATTAAGGCCTTCAGCTCCTCGCCTTTTTCACCGTGCTTCAGCACAATGCCCATCTGATCATTGACAAGCGACTGTCCGACAATTTCAACGCCCAGCTCATTTTTCTCAAGCACGTTATTCATCATAATCGGATCATTCACATAGGCATCTACGCGTTCGTTTTGCACGTCCTGTAAAATCTCAGCAGGCGTTCCGCTTTCACTGTACGTTAATTCAATCGGAGTATCCGCTGTCTCGTTATACTCTTCAAGCAGCAGCGTATAGGAATCACCCGCGAGCGCACCCACCTTCTTTCCTTCAAGGTCCTCAATGGTCTGAATATCCTCTCTGCCTTCCTTCACAGCAATGACCGTTTCAGCTGCAAAATAGGACTCATCTGTAAATAAATACTTCTCCTCGCGCTCAGGTGTTTTCGCTACCTGATCAGCTACCGCCTGAATTTTATTGGATTCAAGCGAAAGAAACATACTGTCCCATGGAACCGCCTTAAACTCGAATGTATAGCCATCAAGCTCCTCATCAATCGCTTTTACAACATCCACGTCATAGCCTGTCAGTTCATTGTTGTCATCTGCAAAAGCAAATGGCGGATAATCATTCTGCGTTCCGACCGTAATGACCTCATCGCCATTTGACGCCGTCGTTTCCTCTGAAGAACAGCCGCTTACTACACCTGCTCCAGCCAGTAAAAATAGTGATAAGAATAAAGGTTGATGTCTTTTCATTATGCAAGCTCCTTTTATGTATATAATGTAAATTAATGTAATGGATTAGCTTTTTAAAGTCATATTTCCATTGTTGAACACACTACGCTCCCTTTTTCCTTATCTGCAACCGGCAATATAAAGGGCAATCTCCTGATAAACACAAAAAAACCACTTCCAATAAGAAAGAGGTTTTAATCTGCTTCTTATCTCTCAGAATGACAACATTCTGCAGGAATTAGCACCTCTCATCAAATGATGGTTGCTGGACGTCATCGGGCCTGTCCCTCGGTCTCTCTGGATAAGTTATTTAATTTTTCGATAGTTAGAATAGTATGCGACTTTTAAGCTTCTGTCAAACAGATTTTTCTTCTTTTTACACACACTCACATTTTCTTAAAAATTGAAAGCGTAACCAACGCAATATCCCGACACTTTTTACGTATTGAGCATATTAAAAATATTTCGGGACATAGTAACAGCATCTATTTTAATTTGGGGGAGGAACAAAATGAAACGACAAACCGGCACTTATTATTGGCCTACTACTTTTCCGGATGCACCGTCTTATCCTGTACTAGAAACAGACCTCATCTGTGATGTACTGATTGTTGGAGGCGGAAGTTCAGGGGCGCAGTGTGCACATTACCTGGCTGGCCATGACCTGGATACAGTCGTGATCGAAAAATCAACGATTGCTAGCGGAAGCACTGTGACGAATACAGCGATTTTGCAATATTCAGGTGAAAAGATGTTCACCAGTTTAGTGAATACATTCGGAGAAGACTACATTGCAAGACATTTGCAGCTGCTGCAGGAGGCGATTGATGAGATTGAAGCAGCCTCCAAAAGCAGTTCAATCGACTGCGAATTCACCAGAAGAGATACGTTATATTCCGCAAGCTGTCCGGAAGACGTTGCCAAGCTGCAAAAGGAATATGAGTATTTAAAGCAGCATGATTGTGAGGTCGACTTTTTAAAAAGAGATGAGATTGAAGCGAAGTATCCATTTAGCAGAGAAGCAGCGATTTATTCCTATCGCGACGGTGAAATTAATCCATTCAAATATACGCATGCGCTATTTGAAGAGGCAGTGGCACACGGTGTACGTGTATATGAGCATACTGAAATGAATGGACAGCACGTCGATCAGGGCAGCGGCAATATGATTGTGACAACGAAGAACGGTTATGCCATAGAGGCGCGTCATGTGATTTTTGCTGCAGGTTATGAGGGCATGGATATTAAAAAAGAGAAGAAAGCTTCTTTTGAAAGTACCTTCACGATTACCACTACTCCGGTTGATGACCTGTCTGCATGGTACAACCGGACACTTCTCTGGGAAACCGCACGTCCCTATATTTATGTACGGACTACGAAAGACAACCGGGTAATCATTGGCGGACTGGATGAAAATACAGATGAAGAAAGAGACAGAAATAGTAAATTAACTCATAAAAAATATCAGTTAATTAAGGAATTTAATAAACTGTTTCCTGATATTCAGGTGGAACCTGAGTTTTATCTGGCTTCATCCTACGGTGGGATTGTAGATGGGGTACCTGTCGTTGGGAATTACAAAGAATTCCCGGGCTGTTATTTCGTGTTTGCATTTGGTGATAACGGGATGGTGTATGGGCAGGTGTTAGCAAAGCTTGTTGCTGAGGAGATTGTGAAAGGGGATAGTGCGGGTCTGGCGATGTATTTGCAGGATCGGCCGATATTAAATCAAGCAAAAAGGCCGTGACAATCCCGGCCTTTGCTTTTTTAATCTTCATCCGTTGTTAATTCTACATATATGCCTGTTGTTAAAATGATGACGAGAAAAAAGAAGATTAACGATAGTACCATTTCACTCAACTCCTACCATGTGATAAATCCTCTGGAACCTGGTGGTGCATGCTGAATCATCTGGGCGATCGGGATCGCGTATGCGATGATGATGAGTAAGAAGGCGATGCCAATCCACAGCCACCAGTTTTCAAGTATTTTCGGTGTTGCCCGTTTATCACTTTCAGCAAGCGGAAACTCAACAAATTCATGCGGCTCAGCCTTTGGTGAGACGAATGCGCTCATGATCACGATATAGAGCAGCAGCATGGCTGAAAGGAAAAGAATGCTTCCGCCAACGGCCATTGTGACGTGGTTTGTCAGGATGCCATCAAACCACTCCATTGCGGATTCATGGCCGTTGTAACCTGAATATGCTGTTCGGCGAGGCGCGCCGAGCAGTCCGAGAATATGCTGCGCTGTACTCATTAACAGCATCCCGACTGACCATAAGCCAATCTGGATAAAGCCTAATTTTTTCATGGTGTTCGAGAACTTTCTTCCGGTTAAATACGGAATTAGCCAGTATGTCAGCCCCATGAAAGTCATAGCAACAGGCGTTCCGACAGTAATATGGAAGTGACCGACGATCCAGAGTGTGTTGTGCACGATTTCATTCAGCTGAAAGCTTGCGTTAATGATTCCGCCTGCTCCTCCCGGAATGAAGAAGGCCATGGCCACGAAAATGGATGTGAACCGCAGATCTCTCCACGGAAGCTTTGTGAACCAGCCGAATAACCCTTTCCCGCCATTCTTACGTCCAGCCCGCTCGAAGTTTGCAAACATGGAGAATGCCGTCATGAGAGACGGAATAATCACCATAAACGTTAATACGACCTGCAGGAACTTCCAGAAGTCAGAGATGCCGGGCTCCATTAGCTGATGGTGAAAGCCGACAGGAATGGAGAACAGGATAAACAGGACAAATGCAAGACGTGCAAGTGAATCACTGAAGACCGGCACGCCGATAATTTTCGGCACAATTGTATACCATGCCATATAAGCAGGCAGCAGCCAGAAGTAAACGAGCGGGTGACCGAAATACCAGAACAGCGTCCGGCTCAGTTCCACATTGATCGTATCCACCCAGCCGAATGCCCATGGAATATACTGAAATAACACTGTCGCGACGACACCAAGGCATGCGATCAACCATAATACAATGGTCGCTACTGTCATAAATGCAAAAAGCGGACTGAGCTCACCGCGGTTTGCTTTTCTCCATTTCACGTAATGGCCAATGAGTCCAAACCCCATAATCCAGGAGCCGACGACAAATAATGCAAGACCCACGTAATACCACGGGTTAGCCATTAAAGGGGCGTAAAATGTATAAAGAACGGATGCTTCTCCGATCACAATCATAAATGTCGCAAGAATCGTTCCTGCAAGCATGACCAGAAATCCGATCCAGTTCCAAAGCAATACCTTCGGACCGAATGCGCCAAGGCTTTTACTCATACCTGAAATGAAAAAGGCAAAAATGAAAAATGTCGTAAATATAAGTGCAAGTAACACGCCATGTGCGGTTAAAATCTGATAGTAATCCAGCCATGCCGGAAGCTCCAGTGCGTCGTTACGGATAAATACCTGCAGCAGACCGGCAAGTGTTCCGATTAAAAATGCGGTGTAGGCAACACCAATATTCCAGAGTGCGAGTTTACGTTCTCCAGCTGCGATCATGATTCAGTCACCTCAATTTCCCTGTACATAAAATGATGACCTGTTCCGCAGTATTCATTACAGATGATCAGATATTTCCCCGGCTCTTTAAAGGTGTATGATTTTGTCGTCACCTGACCGGGCACAACCATCATATTGACGTTTGTGTTATCAATCGTAAAACTGTGAACCACGTCTGTACTTGTTACTTTAAAAATAATTTCTTTGCCAACCGGCACTTCTAACGCCTCTCCGCCGTCGTAAGCAAAAGCACTTGCGATGATCGCGGCCTGATACGTATCATCATCCAGCTTTTTAACACCCGGCTCGTTAAATGGAGCGGTTTCTCTTACCTTTTCAGGATCGATCGTCTGGATTCCGCCAGCAGGTGTGTGATCGTGGGCAAACGCATTGACACCGACAATACTTAAGAATGCGATCAGGCATACTGTGCCGAACACGAGCCATATTTTTTCGTACTTATGAAGATGCATGGTGATTCTCCTTTAAGGTTATTGGGATAAATACATCAGGTAAACAGCTACCCACATTGCGACGATGACAAATCCAACAAAAAACACGCTGATGAGTGTGCCTTTCAGATTTTCTTCATTCGCCTGTTGTTTCTTAGCCATTTCAGTTCCCCTCTCCAACATTCATATTGGGTTAAGCGTAAAGGAATCACGGTTTGACCACTGTGATAAAAGTCACATCTGTGACAAAAATTTACCTGGAACTACGATTCTTTCATTTTTTCGCCAAATTTCTTATATGGGCTCTATAGAATCTGGCTGCTGATTTCCGCTTCAGGGGGACGCTTTCCGCGGACGAACGCTCAAGCCTCCTCAGGCAGAAGAACACTGCCTTCCGGGGTCTTTCACGATCGTTTTTCCGCAGGAGTCGCCCCCTTACGCTCCAATCATCAGCTGTGAAATATCAACGATGGACTTTAATAAAGTGATAATAGAAAGATAAATATAGCTTTGTGCTATTTTTCTAATCGTTTTACTGCACTTAGATTTTATTCGGAATATGATTTGGTAATACAAATAAGTTTGTTTTATTTAATCGATTAAGTTAAAAAAGACAACAAAAAAACTACTATTCTCTGAAGTGAGAGTAGTAGCTGGTTAGTCAATCCGGCAAAGTGTCAACGGACAGTTTTCGCATTGGATTTCGTTTTTTAAGTAAGCCAGGTCACGGATGAGGATCTTTCCGTCGCATATTGAGATGATCTTCTGTTTTTTCAGCTCGGATAGCATCCGGTTTGCCACTTCACGTGCCATTCCGCAAAAGTTGGCGAGGTCCTGATTGGTGAGGGATACGTCAATTAAGAGCCCTTCTGACTTTTGAATGCCATAGCTATTGGATAAACGGATCAGTGTAGAGTAAAGGGCACCCTTTTTGCCGTGAAGCAGCAGGTCACGAAAGCGGGTCTGTGTCTTCCGCTGATTCAGGCACATCCATTTCATAAATGCAGCAGCAAGCCGCGGGTTTTTCTGAAATTCAGCTTCCAGCTCGTGAATCGGATATACATAGCACGCGACGTCCTCTTTCACCTTTGCATCAAGCATGTAAGTCGCGTCATCAGCGTACAGATACACTTCCCCAAGCAGCTGATTCTGCCCGCAGATCCGCAGCGTCAGCTCACGCCCATCCGTATTCACCTTACTCAGCTGAACTTTTCCTTTTGCGATAAAAAACAAATGTTTAATCTTATCACCCTCACGGAACAAATAACTGTCTTTAGCGAAGCTTTTCACATGATGAGACAGGGACAGTAATTCTTTCAAATCGTCTGGAATTGGTTCGGTTTCTGCATACATGCGGCTCGGCCTCCTAAAGATGTATTTTTTATAATTGTTTAAGTATAGCATAGGTGTGGTGCCTAAGGAGACGGATCCTGGTGATTATTTCTATAAAATAATTGAACCGCTTAATGTCTATTCCAATACGTTCAGCGGTTCAATTAACTCGAATCCATCCTCATTAAAAAACCGGACTCTGACGTTGCCGGGTAATAAAGATTCATCGATACTGTCGAGGAGAAACATATCTGGGCCAACGACAAATTCATTATTGGGCAAAATCGTCATTTCTCCTGGCATTCCACCGTAAACTTTATCCTCAAAATCTTCCGGATCACACGATATCACATACCCTTCATAAGGGAATGCATCCCAAATCTCCTCATCATCAAAAAGAATTTCTACACAAAAATCGACAGGTCGATTAGAATGATTCAGGTATCTGACAAACACCTCAAGCTCTTCTTCCTGAGGCAAATATTTAATATAGCTGGTGTCCTGGTCCATTTCGATTGCGGGATCACTGCTGCATGCAGTTAGAAAAATGGCAAAGAAAGTAATTATGGTCAGGTGCTTTTTCAAATAGACAGCTCCTTTATGTAAGTGAATATTAAACCTTATTATACCATTTTATTCACATATACGTTACAGGGTGATGTAAAAAGCCAAGCGTTTACTCGGGCTATTTTTTGTGTGCACAAGTTTCAATTTAAATTAAATATTGCTGTACTCACCGGGACGATAATGACTAAATTACAGATCAGCCGGCGCATAAATGGCCGGGCTGCACCTTGCACCTGACACAAGATCCATTATTCAATATCAAAACGGGCTAAACCCGGGCCTTTCGTGCTTTTTTCTGTATCGTTATCGAAGAATATGTATAAATGACAAGAGCTGACCAGATAAAGATAAACGAGATCAGATAAGCCGTACTTAAAACTTCTTTGTAAAGCAGGACCCCGGTGAATAGAGAGATGGTTGGTGCGATATATTGCAAGATACCTAACATTGATAACGATACTTCATGAGCACTTTTTGTAAATAACAAAAGTGGCAGAGCCGTTATAATGCCACTTCCTATCAGCAGCATACTCGTGGAAACAGAGTCGAAAAATTGAAAGTCGGTTTGAAAAAAAAGATAGGTTAAGTAGGCTCCAGCCAGCGGGACGATTGCCATCGTCTCTAAAGTCAGTCCAATTGTTGAATCGGTTTTTATCATTTTTTTGACCAGACCATAAAAGCCAAAAGATAATGCCAGACTTAAAGAAATCCACGGAACCACACCATAGTGGAGAGTGATGATCAGTACGCCGGTTCCTGCTAATACAAATGCTGTAATTTGTTGTCCTGTCAGCTTTTCTTTTAATACGATTACGCCAATTAACATACTGGTGATAGGGTTAATATACTGTCCCAGGCTAGCTTCTAAAATTCGTCCGTGAATGACTGCCCACATAAAGATGCCCCAGTTTGAACTTATTAAAAGCGAAGCAATAAAAAGGGACCAGAATAATTTTGGTGTCTTTATCATCTCTTTTACAAACTGAAGGTATAAGCTGAACTTTTTCAGAAAAAATAGGAGAACAAGCATAAAAATAAAAGACCATAAAATCCGCTGTGCTAAAATCTCTCCATGCGATACATCCTGCAGCATTTTCCAATAAATCGGAGTCAGTCCCCACATCACATAAGAGAGGATAGCATATATAACTCCGTTTTTTCCGGTGGTCACTTTCACAAGCAACTTCCTTTCCTGAAAGCTTACTCATATTCAAACATACCTTATTGATTTTGCGACCTAACAATGACAAAAACAATCTCTTCTAAAGTTACTTACACACGATATCCGAAAGCGAGATAATGATCAATAGCATGCAGCGTGTTATTGATCACTATGTTTTGGCTTTTCTCGATAGGTGAATGATTATATGCTTTTTTATTTCACAAAAAATAATTCTTTAATTTTTATGATTCCGGCTTTATAGTTAAAGTTAACTTCAACTATAAAGGAGATGTTAGCATGCACACCATCAAAGACGTTGAAACGATGTATGGACTTCCGGCTTCGACTTTACGATTCTATGAAAAAGAAGGGATTCTTCCTAAAATTCAAAGAGATGGCGGAGGACGAAGACAATATTCTGAAGAAGAATTAGAGTGGCTTCAATTAGTGATCGCTTTAAAAAATACCGGAATGTCGATGGATGAAATCAAGAGATATGTAGAGTTACTAAAGCAGGGTGACAAGACATTGGAAAATCGAAGAAACATGCTGTTGACCCATAAAGAAGAAGTTGAAAAAAAAATGACTCAAACATTGGCGCACCTTGAAAAGATCAACAGGAAAATGGCCATTTATGATGTATTAGTTGGCAGAAAAAATAATAAAGATTTTTTAATCTGAAATTTAACGCTTGACTTAAAGTTCACTTTAACTTGTATGCTATCCATATACAAATTAAAGGAGTGATACATGTGAGCCAAAACAACAAAGTCTGGTTGATTACAGGATGTTCCACAGGTTTCGGAAGAGAAATTGCAATACATGCGATAAATGCAGGTTATCAGGTAGTTGTAACAGCGAGAAACCCGGAAACACTTCTGGATTTGGAGAAAATAAATCGTGAGAATGTGTTGGCACTAAAGCTTGACGTTACAAATAAAGAGGAAGTAAATCAAGCCGTTCAGAAGAGTGTAGAAACCTTCGGCAGCATCGATGTGTTAGTAAATAATGCAGGGATCGGTTATTTTAGTTCGGTTGAAGAAAGTTTGGAAGATGAGACACGCAAAATGTTCGAAATTAACTTCTGGGGTTTAATGAATATGACCAATGCTGTTCTTCCAACCATGAGAAGTCAAAAATCCGGACACATTATTAACTTTTCGTCGATCGGGGGTCTTGCATCCTTCCCTTCAATGGGATACTATCACGCAACAAAATATGCTGTAGAAGGAATTTCTGAAACGCTGGCACAGGAACTCGCACCCTTTAACATAAAGGTTTCATTGATTGAGCCAAGTGGATTCCGCACTGATTGGGCAGGGCGTTCTTCAGTCAAAACAGAATCTAAAATCTATGAAGACACTGTAGGGAAAATGATTCAAGGAGCTGCGTCAAGCAATGGTCATGAGCCAGGAAATCCTGCGAAGGCTGCTGAAGCCATTATGAAGATTGTAGAGTTACCAAATCCACCGCTCCGGCTTTTATTAGGGAAAATGGCTTATCAAGTAGCTACTCACAAATATACAACTCTTTTAAATACCGTTGAAGACTGGAAAGAAACAACTGTTTCTGCTGATTACGAATAGACTTTCATCATCCCTGATCAAATATTGATTAGGGATTTTTAATGTCACTGTATCAAATACCATTCTCACACAATCTTATTTTGTTTATATCATTCTCATGAATTGTGTGGATGTTGTTCCTGGCACAGAGGCACTCTCAAAAACATTTCACTAAAATGTAAAATATCAGATAGATTTGAGATGATCACTACCTATCTTTTACAATGGTATAAAACGTTGAGACAAATGGAGGCAGTATATGAATGCTTATTGGATTGTGAATGCAACGATTGAAACCGGATTTTATTTTGAAAGCCGGGTGACTAGTACTATTACGGAAATGGCGCATCTCAAAATTGAGGATGAAACCATCACTGAGGTGACATCCACTTATCCTGCTCAAACCGACCTTCCTGTAATCGATGCAGAAGGCGCATTGTTGCTGCCTGCATTCAGGGAGATGCATATTCATATTGATAAGACGTATTACTCAGGACCGTGGAAAGCTGTAGAGCCCGCTGTAAATGGCATCTTCACGAGGATTGAAGAAGAACAGACGATCCTGAAAGAACAGCTGCCTGTAGCAGAAGACCGTGCCAAAAAGATGATTGAACTGCTTTTGCAAAATGGTCATACCCATATCCGCACGCACTGCAATATTGATCCGGTCACAGGGATTGAAAACCTGAAAGCAACAGTCCGTGCACTCAAAGCATATGAAGATTACCTGACATATGAAATTGTCGCTTTCCCGCAGCACGGGCTCTTAAGAAGTAACGCGGAGTCCCTTGTCCGTCAGGCGATGGAACACGGGGCCACTCATGTGGGAGGCGTGGACCCTGCAACTGTGGACCGCAATATTAACAAGTCCCTTGAAGCGATGTTTGCGATTGCACAGGATTATGATAAAAACATTGATATTCACCTGCATGATCCGGATTCACTCGGCGCTTTTGAAATGGAACAAATCGCTGACTTAGTCAAAAAGAATGGCTATGAGGGACGCGTCACGATCAGTCACGCACTGGCGCTTGGCGACCTGAAGGAGAACCGGCTGAAGCAGCTGACCGGCATTCTGAACGACGCAAAAATCGATGTGACGACTACCGTCCCAATCAACCGTCCCACGATTCCAATCCCGGCCTTGTGGGGAGCAGGGATTCCCATCTCAGTCGGCCACGACAGCATCACAGATCACTGGTCACCCTTTGGCACCGGCATTACAATCGATAAGCTCGCAATACTCGGAGAACGCTTTGGGATCAGTGATGAAGTCGGGTTAAGTCAGTTACTGAAATATGCAACGGGTGGGGTCACCCCTCTCTCAGCAGAAGGTCAGCAGCAATGGCCAAAGCCAGGTGATACTGCTTCATTTATGCTTGTTGATGCGGTGTGCAGTGCAGAAGCGATTGCGAGGAGAAAGTCTATAAAGGCTGTTTTTGGTAAGGGGAAGCGGTTTTTAATAGCGGAATCATGATACTTAAACAATATGAAAAACCCGGGAATGATTCACTTCATGTGAAACCAGATTCCCGGGCTTTAACTAAAATTTATATCAGCATGCTTATTGCTGCGATCATACTGAAAAGCTGTGCAGGCTGCCATCCTGTGAGCGGATGAAGCAGACGTTTCAATCTATCACTGCTTCAAATCATTTATCGTAAATGAATAGTATGTAAAGCAGAAAATATTCTTCATGACCCAATTATCGTACACTTTTTCTCCTCATCCACTGTGTTGCAACCCACTTTTCTCCTTTTATCACAGGTGCGCCACCATGAAGCGTTTGTTTGTTCAGTTCTTCATCGATGTAAAAGTATTCGAAGTAAACAGCTGACCCTTTTTGAGGCGTGATCGAGATATCTAATGCAGGAAAGTAGGTTTCTCCTCCCTCTTCCACCTCATTCAAGTAAACGACCATTGTGCTGATGCGATTATTTGAAGCTGCTTTACTGGTTGGCAAAAAGTAATCGTGGTGTGCTTTGTACTCCTGCCCTGGCGTATATTTCAGGATTTGCAATCCCTCTGCGTGTTCAACAGGGATATTCATGATCTTCGCAAGACGCTTTTCAATGATATTGACCAGATCATTTTCTGACTCCTCAAAGAACATGCCGCTACTTGTCCTCATCTGATTCACCACACGATCACTGCTGATTTTCGAACGTTTCATTCTATCCGTCGATAATTGAATCAGCTGATCACATTCCCCGGAGCTTAGTACATCCTTAAGCACCACAACCAGCGGCCATTCATGCTGCTTCGTAAACGGGATCGCTGTATCTCCGACCATCATGACAGACCCATCGGCCTCAAAAAGATGTTGCTCTGCCGCTTTTTCGGGTTCTGTTCTATATCCTTCATTGCGCTGTTCTTCCACATTGATTAAATGATGATTAGGCGTTATGTTCATACGTTCCACTCGCTTTTCTAATTTTAAGAATATTAGCTTTATTATACCATTCATTTCAAAAAAGTGTCAGAACAAAATTTCTTCTCGAAGGTAGCTTTAGGCTGTGACAGACCCAGACTTCGCTTATACAAATAAAAGGCCCGGGACCACTCCGCTTATTGCTGAAGTAGATCCCCGAGCTTTAAATAAAACTTATATATGTTCATTTCCAAAAATAGCAACATACTGATTTTGCAAAACAAACGGATGATCCAGCCATCCTAAAGTATTCAAAACATACCCTAAAGAATCAGCATTATATCTCCCGGCAATTTTCTGATAAGCCAATAGCTCATACCGATTATTTGAATCAAAATCTACAGGATATAAACCACTCAGAGGATTTACAAATCCAGTAACAGGGCTCTTCAGTTTGCCATTTTCATCATATATTTCATTTAAATACTCACTGCCTTTTGTTGAGATATCTATGATGTACTTTTGATGATTGATCAAGCTGACAACTTCCACTTTATAATCATCCTGATAATGGACCTCATACTGATACTGCTCATTATATACATTGAAATCAAATAATAATTGTGGTGTATTACCCACAAAGGAATAAATATAATGGTACATGATTGCACCACTACCACCTGTCGTAATACTGATTAAAATATCATCTACTCCATTCCCGGTAAAATCCCCAAGGAATACAGTCGGATTGTAGCCTGCATTTTCTCGAAGTGGGACACTTGTTAACACGCCAGATCTTCCATCCTGAACGAGCAGCGTGATATGTTGAATAAATGGACTATCCGGAGTCATTATGCCGGTTAAATAGACATTATCTGGCACTCTATCTCCAGTTACATCTCCACGTGCAAACGAAACTACATTCGGAGGATTCATATTCGTCCCAGCGTAGTAATTATACATAACATGCTCCTTTTCATAATATATGTCATATGATTAAGCTCCATAAATGTATGATATGTAAACTTGTAATTTTACATACTTTAAAAATAAATGGCTTATATAATCTTTAAATCATCCCTCTAACATTCTTAGCGATAAATTCATTCTTTTTTCAAGAACTGCAACGAATATTTCATTTATGCAGTAGTCTTCTTGCAAACCCACTGCATAGAATTGTATTTTTTTTTGAAATAGATTACTCTTTGTTAAAGTAAACTTTAAGTAAAAGGCGGTTTTAATGGTGTATACGATAAATGAGGTAGAAAAAATGTATGGCATCCCTTCATCAACATTACGTTTTTACGAAAAGGAAGGCATCCTTCCAGCAATAGATCGAAGCAGCAACGGACGAAGAGTTTATAAAGCACAGGAGCTGGAATGGCTGGAGCTGGTTATGGCTTTAAAAGATACTGGCATGCCGCTGGAGGCGATTAAAGAATACCTTGAGATGTATCATGTGGGTGATGAGACACTGGATCAAAGAAGGAAAACACTTACGGATCACAAGCAGCTTGTTGAAGAGCAATTAGCGATGACTATCAAACATCTGGAGAAGATAAACAGAAAAATAACCTTCTATGATTTAATTATTCTTAAAAAGAACCCCAGGGATCTTTGATTGAACCCTCCCCTTGACTTAAAGCGTCCTTTAACTTGTATAGTTTGATACGAGGAGTTGCCAGCAGGTAATTTCCTTAATTTGAAACGATACATGAAAGGGTGAGCTGCTGTTGAAAACGAAAAAATTAGGTCACAGTGATCTGGAAGTGTCAGCGATTGGATTAGGTTTGATGGGGATGTCGCCATTGTACGGTCAAGTTGATGATGAGGAGTCTATCCGCACAATCCACCATGCATTAGACCTAGGCGTTACATTGCTTGATACAGCCGATGTATATGGCAATGGACATAACGAGCAACTGCTTGGCAAGGCGTTGAAGGGTCGACGGGAACAAGCTGTTATTGCGAGCAAGTTTGGATTCAGTCCTAACTTTGAAGGCATCTATGGTCATCCTGATTACGTGAAAGAGTCTATTGATAAAAGCCTTAAGCGATTAGATGTTGACTATATCGATTTGTATTACCAGCACCGTGTCGATCCCAATGTGCCTATCGAAGAAACGGTAGGAGCGATGGCGGATCTGGTCAAGGCAGGAAAAGTCCGGGCGATCGGTTTATCAGAAGCAACTCCTGAGCAAATCCACCGGGCACATGCGACACATCCAATCACAGCTTTGCAAACCGAATATTCGCTATGGAGCCGTGAAGTGGAGTCTGAGATCATGCCGACAGTCAACGAACTTGGTATAAGCTTTGTTGGGTACAGCCCTTTAAGCAGAGGTTTTTTATCAGGAGAACTGAACAAATTCGAAGATCTGGAAGAAACCGATATACGCAGAGGTCTTCCACGTTTCCAGCCGGAAAACTTCTCTAAAAATGTGGAATTAGTAGATAAGATTAAAGAAATGGCCTTGGAGAAAAATTGCACGCCTTCACAATTGGCCATTGCCTGGACGATGGCTCACGGAGTCCTGCCGATCCCAGGAACGAAACGCATCAAACACCTGGAAGAAAATGTCGAATCTCTAAACGTCAACCTCACTTCTGAAGACCTACAGCGCATCAATGCAAGCATGCCAAATGATGCAGCACTTGGGGGCCGATATTAATAATGGATTAAGAAAAAACTCAATCTTTATTTGGTTGAGTTTTTTTCTTTGTCTAATTTTGTTGACAGCGTTTTCAATTTGCTTTGTTATTCTTAACATTGATAGTGTGGAACAAAGCATTAAAATCTAAGACTAATATAAGGAATCTATTCAACAATGATCAAAGGTGTTGTTGTAAGTGGCAAGCATTTTTATTTGCCATTTCCGACATTTTTTTACTTGCCAAATACAGTGTGCTAAAAACAATCCTTACACAAACTTAATTTTTATATAATTCAATTGAATTTTGTAGATTTTTTTTGATTTGGCGCCATCCTTATTAAATGGACATAAAAAATCCCTGAGACAATTACACAAGTCATAATTGTTTCAAGGAGTTAAGTTCCTTAAATCTAGAAATAGCTGTTACCCTATTTTCCAGACGACCTTTCGGAAGGGTCTTTCATGTGTCGATAATAATATCATTTACAAAAAGCCAAATCAATTGTAATTACTTATTTCCGACACACAAGTTTATAGATAATCAGTATTAAACAAACACTTTTTTAGCTGTTTTCCCTATAATATTAGTCCCTATACCGTCAACCGTTCCTCCAATGACTCCTCCAATCAGAGGTACTGCCTTACCGAGATTCACTACGCCTTTTTCACCGAACTTAGTTAATAGACGGAAGCCTACAGCTTTATTTATTGACCTGATCACTCCACTTGGAATTTTTGTTATCATCTGCTTAGTCATTAATGTTCCTGCTTTGATCCCTGACTGCTTTAAAACACCTGAAGCAGACTGACCTGTCAGGCAGACAAATACAAATATTTTGACCTGATCATCCTTTAAGTCGTATCCCCGTATATGTGCAATTGCCGCAATCATTCGTATTTGTACGTATGTAACGGAAGCGATGTTTGCTGGGATGGCTACTGGTAATGTAATCAAACCGCCTAATCCTGTTAGAAAACCGCTTGTTGTCAATTTAGTATTTTGCCACCGGATCAGGCTATTAATCGCCCCATCAGTTGAATCATTTTTTGATAGGAAATTTTCGGCCAATTCATAAGCGTTATCCATGCCCGGAATTTCAATTAAAGCTTTTTCATATGACCAATCCAGCATTTTCTCAACTTTACCCTGTGAAATCTCTTTACCTGACATGCTAACACCTCTAGAGAGTATAATTTTGTTAATTTGATTGTAATTTAAACTGGGTTTTTAAGCTATAAAAATTCTTAACATTGAAGGCTAACAGTTCACTAAAATGATCTACACAAGATAAAATAAAAAGCCCAGGGTCCGCTTCCGCTTATTGCGGAAGTGGATTCCCGAGCTTTAAATAAAACTTAAATATCGCCATACTCACCGGACTATATCTAAATGAGATTTTTTCAAACTGGAGGTATTCCCCCTCCTAACTCTGTAAATTGCAATGAATCTTATATCATCAGTAAAAGGTTAGAGGTAATATTCTTTATGGTTATAGAAATACCTTACTCCCTTAAATTTAGTTTTTCTAATCGATAGAGTAAAAGCACTAGAGCCTTTTTTCTCCAAAATTCCATACTAACCTGCCCGCTTGACATGCCCCCTCGTGCATATCTTTCCACAAAAATAGATTCACCTTCAGTATTCAACGGGTAATTTGTAAGCTTTTTAAAAAACTTTTCAAAACAGTCTATAAAGCACGCTTTTGAGCAAGGAACTGGTATACCGGCAAAAGCCTGTTCTAATTCGCACCATAAATAGGGATCTCCTCTAAGCCCCCATGATTCTGGCTTTGATTTAAAAATTATTGATAATGACTTTTCCATGGTTTTACCCCCAAACCGTTCTTCAGCTAAATCTTTTTGATTGTAGAGCAGTCTTAAGGTCCGGTTATGTATGCAAATGTAAGAATTTTTCTTCAAGATAAAATCAATTGTCATCTCGAACCATACGTCAATTAGTTAAGCAAATTTATAAAACTACATAAAAAATTGGTTAGCATAAGACAGTAAGCTTTTCTTTATTTCGTTAAAGTCTTGGTGCAGATCAAGAGATACCACAAAAATTTGTTTTCCTTTAACCTGGTAAACATGGTTAGGTTGATTTAGTGCAGTTGTTTTTGCGTAAATCAACATACCTGCAACCTTTTCACCTGGGCTCTTTTTCCAATTGTTTATATACGTAAAGATTTGATAAAGATTGCTGGACTTCTGTTTTGCAGCTCCACCTTCAAACCTAGCCACCATATTTTCCGAATAAAATTTTGCATCCGCAATCAATGTTTTATGATCTTTTTGAAGTATAAGGTCTGTTTGCATAATGGGTAATGCTTCTTTGAAGCCATCATCAACGTCCCACTGGATTTGAGAACGTGATACTTTATAATCTGATTCACGTTTGAAAAATGCATAAATGAACTTTTCATATAATGATGATAATCTTTGTTCATCCTGAAGCTCTTTCATGATCTGAGAGGTAGAGCTTTCATCAAATAATAATTCCTCATAAAGATATCTGCATACATCCACAATGAATTGATAGCGAATATTTTGCCGGTTATATTTAACATTCTTCCATAGTCGCAAGTCCAGCTCTACAGCTGTTACCTCAGTAAAATATGGTAATAGACCGTAAAACGATTTACGCATTTTATGATTTATTTTATTTGAGTGGGCTAAGTAAAGAAGCGTCCCTTTAATAATTTGATTTAACAATATATCTTCAGAGAACTCATCGTAAACGATTGCGACTTTTTTATTGACCAATGTATTTTTCTTGATCGTCGTATTGATATCAATTTTCCCTTTAATTACATTGGAAGTCTCTTCAACGCTCATATAGTCTTTGCTCAATCCTCCACGAATCAAAACGGGGATACCAATCGATAAAATTGCTGCGTAAAGCTCTTTTACATTCTTAAAATCTTCTGTCCCGATTTGTTTGTACTCAGAAAGATTTAACGTTTGATAGGCATAAGAAAGCATGTAGTAAATATTACGAATCGGAATATTACTATTTCTCTCCATCGTAACAGCCTCTTAGTCGTTCAGCCCAATCGTTTGCTTTCTGTTCATTATCAAACCAATACTCAAATAGCTGCGGAATAATTTCATACTCGATCACTTCCTCTAAGCGATTTGCAGTATCTACTTTATAAGCATCACCCACAAAGTAGCTGTGACCAATCTGAAAGCCCGTACCCAGCTCTTCAGTAATTTGATTGTTTAAGCTTTTAATCTCATCAACGACTCGAGTCAAAGCCTCTGGATTATCCAGTTCGTTTACGTATGAATGAAATGTATCATTTTGAAAAGCTGGTTTAATTTCAAAGAATGAAAACCTTCTTCTAAGTGCGTAGTCTAATAAAGCCAGGCTTCTATCTGCCGTATTCATCATGCCAATGATGTATAGATTCGGAGGTACAGAAAATTTATCATTTGAGTAAAGAAGGTTGATTTGATCGCCTCTCTTATCAGCCTCAATCAGCATCA
This sequence comes from Jeotgalibacillus sp. 10bf12, assembly GCF_055597105.1. Lineage (NCBI taxonomy): Bacteria > Bacillati > Bacillota > Bacilli > Caryophanales > Caryophanaceae > Jeotgalibacillus > Jeotgalibacillus sp. 10bf12. Next base: position 747,454 of record NZ_CP200276.1, read on the forward strand.
TTAATTCTCCAAATATCTTACTCATATTCCCGCGATTAATTTCATCAATGACAAAGAAGTAGGGTCGTTCCGGATCCCGTGCAGCTTTTCTGGCAAACTTCACGAATGGACCTTGTTTCAGTTCAAATCCGTCTCCCTCAGCTTTTGGACGGAAACCCTCAATGAAATCCTCATAACTATAGCTTTGGTGGAACTGAACCATTTGAACACGCGTGTCATCTATTTCTTCCATCATGGCATATGCTAAGCGTTTGGCAATATATGTTTTACCTACTCCAGGTGCGCCTTTCAAAATAAGATTCTTCTTATTTTCAAGCAAAGATATCAGACGAACAAGCTCCTTCTTTTCGATAAAAACATCTGAAAGAAATGTCTCAACTGTAAAAGGTGGATTTGGCTGCACAGTAGGCTTAGATTCAGCATAGCGAATATAGTAGTCAATTGAACTTCCCGCAACGCCTTTGTATTTCTGATATGCCTCATCAGATACGACGACATCTTTCAATCGTTTTAGTTCCTCAATATCTGTTTCACCAAAAATTGAAGCCTCGAAATGGTGCTCTATGTCCTTTAACGCACTTATTTTTTGTTTAATTGTCTTATCAGTCAAGTTGGCTCCTGTATCAGTAACCTGATTAGATAACCAATTTCGGAATTCATTTACTTCAGCAGTTTTGTGGTCAATAAAATCCTCATTGATTACTTGATCGATCTCCTGAATCAAATTCGGATAAGGGTTTAGGCATGTTAACGTTTTTTGAGGAAAACTCTGATGGAGCTCCCACTTTCCAACTTGAAGCCAGTCCACTTTTCTTCTATGTTTAAACTCTGACGCTTCATCATCAAAATAATAATCTCCCGTAACAATTCCACGTGCTAGTATTTTCTTAATTCCTTCTTTTACATAGACAACATCACCAATTCCAATTTCACGGTAGAAATCCCATACAGCCTTTGTATCATTAACAGGACGTATCCCATCCGCTCTTTGTTCAGTTATTTTACGTGCAAAATCTTCCTTTGAATCATAGCCTTTTAAATCCCCCAAATAGTCCCAACCAAGCGCAATCATGTTTTCGTCGTGGAATAGAGACCACAACCTCGAATACTCAGCTGGTGAAATCACCCAATAATTGATACTGTTGTCAATTTCAACTTCATCGCTGGCAATTTTCTTCTCTTTTTTAGGATAAATTAAAGCAGGGTTCTCCTGGTAATATAAAAAGATTAAATAAGATCGCATTAAGACTCCCCAATCGGGTATCCCACCTATATTATCAGGCTTACTTCTTACACCTCGCTCATATTCATCCTTCGCATACTTATATCTAAATTGAATTCTTGTCGTACCAAACTGTTGAGGGTATCGTGGTGTACCTCCTCCAGTTACCAACTTCTCAATATCCTCATCACTTTGTTCAGTTATTTCTTGATAAACGTTTTTAAATTCTGCGTATGATTGATAATTGAAAAAATTCTCTTCATAACCGCTTTCTAATTCAAAGTTCTCTAAAAGTTGTCCAAGCTTTTCAAGGTATGGTGTATACCACATACCTGTCTTTTCACCTAAATTTTCTGTAACCCACACTTTATACGCTTCTTTTTGAGTGTTCAAAATATCCTGCATCGTGCACCTCCAAAAGTAATTCATTGGTATAAATTATAGCACTGTACTATAAAAATGCATTTATCTCCATTTTAGTTCTTAGCACATATATTTATTAAAAATAGTTTCTTAACTTTTCTTATATGTAAATTGTCAGCAGCTGTGATTGAAAAAATAAAGACTGCCGACTATTGATCGGCAGTCTAAACATCTTATTTGCTCATGGTAAGATTAACCTTGTATCGTCTAAGATACTAACTCCAAAATACTTTTTTGAGTATCAAGATAATACTGCAAAGGAATAATTGGATTTTCATAATGTAAAGGTGTATCTTTTTCAAGGCTGATAAATTCAATTGCATTATCTTCTGCAATTTTTTTGGTATATTCGAATATGCTATTTAACTCTTCAAATGTTAGTGTAATGGTAGTTTTTTCGAAATTAGGGTGCATCACAAGTTCGCTTAAACTTCCCATCACATTTATAATTAGCTCCCTTGTAAGGGCCCCACCTCGAATTGCACACAAGTAGACCTTTAAAGCCTCTTTAAATTCCACATCAACACTTGTCTCTTGTTTTTTCTTTGATTCCATATAAGCACTTGCTATTACTAAACTAACCTTACACCCCTTAATTATGATTTCCCTATTATCCCAAGCATATCGCAAAATTAGCTCTGTCTTGGAGATGGGTCTGAGATGTTCTATAATTTGACCCTTGTTATTACGAACCACGCTGCCATGCCTCTTATATTCTCCCGCACTAATCTTTAATTCAGTATCCTGTGATATGTTATATGAATCTTGGACAATTGCCATTTTCACAACTCCTTTTAAAATTCATAAATTCAACTTTTAGATTGTAAACTTAATCATTTTATCTTTTTCTATTCTTACATAATGCAACTTTATTGTTATACGTATAATTTAGCAAAAAGTTTCTAAAAGGATCATCCCTTGCTTCATATTGACGTAATTAACGACTTATATCCTGAAGCCTTCAGCGTCTCAAGCCACTCATCCCAAGTCCTCGGAACAGAGAGATCCAGCTTCTCAAAATGACCCTTATTATACAGCACACCAACCGCATTCTGCGTCAGCGCAACCCCATACATCCGGTCATCCACCAGATACCGCTCCTGAATCGAAGGCTCCACACGCGACACAAACGCCTCATCCGTCAAATCCATCAAATATCCCTTCTCTGCACGAATCACATAATCCTGTTCAATCGGATACGTCACAAACAAATCAGGCACATCCCCCCGTGCCATCCGCGTCTTCAGCACTGTCATCCCACCCGGCACAACCACCTGCCGGATATCAACACCGTGATTGTCCGCCTCAAACTCCTGAATGAGCTCATCAAAGAGCGGTTCCGTTTCTACTTTAGGTGTATAGAATTCAAGTACAGCCTGGTCGTTGGATGGTGTATTGACTTCGCCTTCGGGCAGTCCGCAGGCGGATAGAATTAGAATGGTTAGTAGTAGTATGAGCTTTTTCATGGATTCACCCCGGGAGTTTGTTGGTTTTATTATAGGGGCAATAGTGCAGTTTTTGAAAGGCTATAAAATTCAAAATACTATAGATGTCGATGTCTAGAGCACATATTAAAACAGAATTCGCTTGTACTATCAGTTAGACTTTATTTAGAATGCAGTTTTCTCGAACTTGCTCAATTTTCTGATAAATTTAGTCGAAATCCATACTCAGGTATTAATATTTTATAACCAAGAAGAGAAAAACGACTGTATCTTTTTTTTCGTTCTATTGGTAGTTTTTTATCACTACTATTTAAAATAGTTCTAACTAATGACATGCCATTTCTTTTTTTCATTAAATCTTTATAATGGTCAGTTAAAAGAATAGGTGTTGGCATGTTTACTCCTATCCCAGTCCCTATAGAATAATTTGTTAAAACAAAGTAATCAATATGCTCAGGATTGACTTTGTTGTATTGACTCCCAAAATATTCTTCTAATAATGTGTGCAAACGGTCTTTAGTCAAACTTTTAGCCACTTCTACTTGTTGATAAGCTTTTTTTAACATTTCATCTAAGTTTTTTATATCAAGTTATGTGAAGGTGTCTTTCTACAGGATCAAAAACAAGCATATCAATTCCTGGAAGGTTTTTTTGTGCTTTACTAGTTCCGTAACTCAATAAAAAATTTTTGTTAATACTTCTTTCTATGTCTTTTCTTTCTTGTTCTTCAAAATTATTTTGAGCAGCATCATAATTCGGTGACTTGTTCTTCGCTAGTAAACGTAGTGCATTAGCTTCTGGTCTTGAAAGACTAAACACCACTTCTGATATAACTAGATAGTCATCTGAAATTGGAACAAGATAAGATAGTGATACATCACTTTTGGGATTAGAAAAATTGTACGTAAAAAAACTTATAATGTTTTCTATTTTCTCTTTAGTCAATTTTGTTTTTTGTGCCAAATCATTTATAAAAATTTCCTTTTTATACATTATAAATCCCTCTTTTTTGGGGTTTATAATATAACCAGATCCATTAAATTTTCTTATTCTGTTTTCTGATAGTATTTGTGTTAATGTTGTAGAGAACTTTTTATACTCATCCAAGTTAAACTGATCAAACTCAACGTTAAATGTACAAGAAAAATCTATTTGATGCGCAAAACTCATAGTTTCTTCAAAAGTATTATGATTAAAATCTATAAAGCGATCTATCTTTTCACGACTTTTGGCATCGCTTTCTTTTTGGAAATAAGTATCATATAAAAGATGAGTAATGTAATTTTCTTCATTAATGTAGTCAAAAGTTATTTTATTTCTATGTTTTTGAAATTTAACTTTTTTATGATTGTGCATTTCCCACATATCAATAAATTTTTCATAAGCATAAGCAGTACCCATGAATTGAAAAACTTCTTCAGCGACTATATCTTCTTTATTAATTAAAGACTCTTCTTCACAATAAATTGCACACCAACGAAAGATCCACTTTAAAGATTCTTGAAAAAATGAAATATCTTCAATTTCTGAAGCATTAGTTTTAACATATTCTTTAATGACTTTTTGAATTTTTTCATGTTCTGAAGTAATGGAAAATGAAAATAAGACACCTACTTTCTCGAAAATTAAAACTACTGCTTCGTCAACTGACAACTTAAAAATTTTGTTTTGCTTGATACTTTCTTCTAGATCATTCTTTATGCTGTATAGCTTTTCATAATCATTTAACATACAATTCTCCTTCTGTATAATTAATTTTTGTATAAGTGATATTTCAAAAATTCTAAATACTAGATAAGCTAACACTTACGTTGCAACTTGAGGAAGTAGAACCAAGCTATTAAGAAATAAATTAGATAGAAATACTCTAATCTCCCTAAAAAAATCAAGTACTGATTTAGAACAGTACTTGATTTTTTTATTTAAATCATTTATTTTTTAAACGCTTAGTTCCTACAACCATTCTTATCACAATTAATTCTGGAACTTGTATTCACCCAATGACTTGAATGTTCACTGGTATTAAAACCGCAACCAGTATTACCACCTTTACTACCACTATGAACTACTCCTGTCGGTGTATGCTTTACCGCCATTTATATTACCTCCACAATTTTTTCTACAAACACTGCAGATAATCATCTGGATTGAGACAATACATAGCCTGCCAGTGATTTAGCTTTTTTACCAGATCGCTTATCTCTTAGTACAGCTGATGCTTTGCGAGATAGTTTTGGAATTGATGTTTCTTGGAACTTTTTTTAGCCATATTTTATACTTCCCAAACTTTTTTAAAGATACGAACGTCAGTTTCGGGGTTAAATTTTATCAGCACATTTATTATAGTTAGTTACAAATACAAATTTTTTTACTAAGAAACTTCTAACTATTGAGTTGCAGCTCTAGTTAGGAGTTTTTTTGATGTGAATTTCAGCTTTTCTCTTATTAATCTCACCTCCTGCACTCCATTGAAGTAAAAATTCACCTCCCTATTTAATTCTAAACACAAATTTCCATTAATGGCAATAATTGAATACAGCCATTAGATTGACCCACCTTTGCCATCTTTTTGATCCACTAGTGACACGTTTTTATACCACCTCTGCCATAGAGAGATCCACCCTTCTTTATAATTGAAGTGCACCTTACGGTGTAAATCAGTTATACAGGAGGGTTTTTTATGGTTAAATATCGGGAAATCCTGAGGCTGCACGCTCAGGGAATAAGTCAAAGGGGGATTGCTTCAAGCACTTCAAATTCCAGGAATACCATTAGAGAGGTATTGAAAAGAGCTGAGGAATGTCAGACAAAGTGGCCATTAGAGGAAGGAATGACGGATCAAGATTTACAGGCGTTATTGTTTCCAGAAAAGCATACTTCAATTGATTTCAGAAGAAAACCAGACTGTAATCTTATTCATAAAGAGTTAGCTAAGCCTGGCGTTAATTTAACGTTACTATGGGAAGAGTATTCTTTAAGCTGCCGATCAAGCGAAGAAATCCCCTATAGCTATCGTCAATTCTGCAGAGTCTACCATGATTATGCTTGCAAGACAAAGGCGACAATGCGTATCAAACGGAAACCGGGAGAGCTGTTGGAAGTTGATTGGGCTGGTCAAACCATGTCATTGAAAGATCAGCTTACAGGTGAAGACATACCTGTTTATATCTTTGTTTCTGCCCTTCCGTGCAGTCAGTACGCTTACGTAGAAGGTTTCCTCTCGATGAACGCAGAGGCCTGGATCACAGCTCATATCCATGCATTTCAGTTTTATGGCGGTGTTCCGAGAGTCATTGTGCCCGACAACCTTAAAACCGGTGTGGTAAAGGCTTCAAGATATGAACCAATCATCCATACAGGCTATCAGGAGATGGCCGAACACTATCAAACGACGATTGTTCCAGCGCGTGTGAGACACCCAAAAGATAAGGCAAGCGCTGAAAGTACAGTTGGACACATTTCTACATGGATTATCGCTTCACTAAGAAACCAGGAGTTTTTTAGCTTACAAGAATTAAATAGTGTCGTTCATGAAAAGCTTAAGGAATTTAATCACAAACCGTTTCAAAAGAAACAAGGAAGCAGACACACGGCATTCAAAGAAGAAGAGCACTTCGCATTAACACCGTTGCCTGCTTCAACATACGAAATCGCAACTTGGCGAATTGCGACCGTACAATACGATTATCACATAGTTGTCGATAAAATGTTTTACTCAGTTCCCTATGATTACGTCAAATATCAAGTAGATATTCGAGTGACCAGAACCATTGTAGAGGTGTTTTATAAAGGGTTGCGAATTGCTTCTCATAAAAAATTAAAGGGCAAGCCTGGACAGTTCAGTACACTGTCTGATCATATGCCTAAAGAACATAAACAGTATGTGGACTTTGATCAGTCATACGTCCGTAACTGGGGTGCAACAGCTGGCGCAAATATTTTAGTCACCATCGATCGTATTTTTGCTTCTTATCGGGTTGAAAAACAAGCTATTAAAGCTTGTCTGGGCGTTATTAAACTGGCGGATCAATACTCTGTAGAGCGCTTAGAAAAAGCGTGTGAGCGCGCATTGAAACATACAAGCAGACCTACGCTGAAAAGTATCCAGACGATCTTAAAGAATGGACAAGATAAACTGCCTGACACTTTTAAAGAGGACATCGTTAAAAAAGACATGAAACCCAACCCTTACGGTTTTACAAGAGGCGCAGACTACTATGGAGGTAAGAACTAATGACAACTGAAAACACACTAACTAAATTGAATGAGATGAGAATGACCGCGATGGCAGAAAGATATATGGACCAATTAAAAAATCCTGAATATCAGGAGTTATCGTTTGAAGATCGCTTCGGTATGCTTGTAGACATTGAGTGGGGACGAAGAAAAAATGCCAAACTGGATCGACTCATCAGAAGTGCAGAATTTAGAGATAGCCAGGCTTGTATTGAAGACATTGAATACCATGGTGACCGTAAATTAGATAAAACACAGATCCTGAGATTATCGACAGGAAGATATATCGAGGAAAAGCACAATATCATTATCAAAGGTGCATCCGGAAACGGAAAAACATATCTGGGGTGTGCTTTTGGCGTCGCTGCCTGTCGTCAGTTCTATAAAGTGAAATACATCCGTCTGCCTGATTTATTAGATGAGCTCGCAGTCGCTAGAGGTGAAGGTATTTACCGTAAGGTCATCAAAAAGTATACAAAAGTAGAGTTGTTGATTCTTGATGAATGGCTCTTAACCCCGCTGAGAGAAACTGAGGCGAGAGACCTTCTGGAGATCATCGAATCAAGGTATCAAGTAGCCTCCACCATCTTCTGTTCGCAGTTTGATCCTCGGGGATGGCATGAAAAGATTGGAGAAGGTACACTGGCAGATGCCATTCTTGATCGCATTGTACACGGCTCATATCACTTGATGTTAGATGGGGATGTTTCTATGCGGGAGCGCCATGGACTGGAGGGTTCACGATGATTCCTGAAGAAGTAGAAAATCGTATTGCGAGGTATTTCTTTCATAACTTTATGCCTGAAGAGCTAATGGTAGATATTGAAGAATACCTTCTTTGCCACTGTCTTTACACGGATGAAGAAGATATTGATATCGATTTCCTTGTGTTTGAGGCTGTAGTTATACTTAGAGACAGGTTGCAGGGAATGAAGCTAAAATAGATTAATATAAACAAAACAGCCATTGTGTTTCCATGGCTGTTTTCTATTAAATCTGCTTGTACTCTATTTTTTTTATCTTTATGTGGATCTCGTATGGCAACGGTGGATCAAATGGATGTCATTGGTGGGTCAAAAAGATGGCAACACTGGATCTATCCCTTGGCTGTAGTCAATAATGATATAATTATTAATTTTCTCACTTTTCAACTCGTTAGATGTATGTGTGATATATGCCGAAATCTAATTTTAAATATTTACATTCAATCCACTCTCTTAAATATTTTATCTAATAAAGCAAAAAAACACAACATGTTGTTAAATATTTATAGAAACGTACTATATATTGATTTTGGAATTAAAAATAACAGTCTGATAAAAATTTTAAATATTTGCTATTTCTCACTTAATTAATTTTTCTGTTTATTTACTTTTGTCATTGGTAAGAAATAAGAAAAACGCTGATTCAAATTCATCAGCGCTAAAAATTTTCTATAAACCTTTTCGCAATACGATTCAATTCACCCTGAATCTCTACAAATTCACAATTCAAATCCAAAGGCTTCACGCTCATCTTATTTCCACTAATAGAGTAGGTCTGATCAGGTGTTATATCTTCATCAGTTTTTGCATTAAGCAACAAATCTTCAACAGTAGCTTTAACAACACCTCTGCTTTTATCCATCACATAAGTGTATAGTGGATGGTTGTACATTTGTATTGTTCTGGAGTGGTCATTTAAATGGCGCCTATTTAATATTTCATATTAAAGTAACAAAAATATTTAGAGCTACGAATTTTATATTATTTTATTATTAGAAAAATAATATATTGTCAATTAGGTGGTCTATTCTTTCTTGAGAAGGTAGTTTTTGATCATATTGAGTCCCCAAAAATTCTAATTGCTTTAGTGATGGATACTTTAAAGTTTTTAAGTCCCCCACATTCACTTGGGTACTCCCACTAAAAGTTCTAAAATAGTTATCTACTAATGATGAATTTAAATATAACGATAAACCTCTTGCTAAGTTTAAGTTATCTAAGCCAGAAAAATTTATATGAAAATAATTCAGATTATTATTAAAAGCTACTTTTCTTTGTGACGTTTTTTCACTGTTATATATAGCCGCGACTACCCTTTTACGCTCTTCTTTTGAACTCATTCTTTTGACTAATACATAAATACCTGGTTCTCTTAATTTATTTATATTACTTTCACTTTCTAATATAAATCCTGGTTTTTTCCCGAATATTGGCCATTTTACAAAGCCAGCCACAAAGTTTTCAGGGTATATTATTGGCAGTGACCATATATTCCCCTCATGAGATAAAAGAGATGGATGCTCTCTAAAATCTACTATAGGTCCGGTTGAAACACTAATATTTAAATCTTTTAATACACAATTCAGATTATGCATCCGCTCTACAATAGTTGTGTCTTCATCTTTAATTATACGAATTAAATTTTCTGGATCATTTGTAAATACTACTTCTTCAAAACTTTTTTGAATAGTTGTTATTTCAGAAAATTCATCTTTGACTGACTGGGTTACCTCAATCCTATCATTTGCATTTTGTTTGTTTTTTGACAAATACATGATTAGTGTTTCTTGCAGTACGTCATCTTTGAATATATTTTTTCTAGAATCAAAAACATGCAACTTTTCTATTTTGACTCTAGTTGTGAGATCCTTTCTAAAGGCTTTAAAATATTGTCCATTGCAAAAGCTTCTAGGAATAATACAAACTAATTGGGCTTTCTTATTCAGTAAGCGGTATGATAATGCGACAAACGCTGCATAAAAGTTCGGGACGTCTATTCCAATTTTCATTAAACTTTGTTTATGCTGTTGATTTGTCCCCATTTTTTTGTAAGGTGGATTTAACAAAATATAATCAAAAAGATTTTTACTGTCCTTAAAGTTAATATCATTAATACAGCTCTCAATATAGTCTTGATTAATTATTGTCACTTCTAATTCAATATTGTTATTTTCACAAAATTCTTTAGCAAGTTCTATATTTTTATTTAGGTCTGGAATCAATGTGGAGTCAATTTCGTATAATACCGCTATAATTTTTTGAGGTTTATTTTCCCATTTACAAACCGTGGAGATAAAAGATGCAGTTAAATTACCAAGTCCAGCACCAGCATCTAAAAATCTTATAACCGATTTGCCTTGGGGTTTGAACATAGAACTCATAAAAGATGCAACGGATAACGGCGTGAAGTATTGTTCATTTTTTTCTTTGTTTTCGGTATTTAGCCTGTTTAAAGATACTGCTGTAGAATTATTATTAATATTATCTAAAAAACTTGTTATCATAATGTAGCCTCCATAGACTATATTATATATTATTATCTATACTACTTAAATAACTTAAAAAGACTGAACATATAGCGAGTCCAGTCTTTTAAGTATATTATTTCAAATAATTTATAATTTTAAATACCCTTTTATTTCAGCCGCTTCAATTACTTGACTTTTGAAGCTCTCCATAATAGATAAAACTTGATTGTAAACTTCATTGAAATTATATTCAGTGTCTTTATAATTTTCTCCATGAACAATTTCATGTCTATATTTTAACATTTCATTATCTATGTAATTCTTTTTCGTTTCATATATATTTTCTAACCCTATACTTTTAATTATTTCATCAAACAATTCAAAGTTTAGATTTGAATTTGTGTTAATAATTCTGTTAAAAGGTCTATCGTCATATTTAATATAAAATACTTCTTCTTTTATACTTTCCAACCTTAAAATAAATTTAGTATGGACTGTATTTTTTGGTGAAGACCCTAAATTGATTACATCTCTTTTAAGTTTGAATGCTACAAAATTCTCTTTAAGGTATTTAAATTTTATTTTTTGATTGCAAACATAAACAACATAGTAATTTGCTACGCTTCTTATAAATCCTTCCCAATGAGCACACAGCAACGCTATTCCACTGCGTACAAGAGTTTTTTTCGAGAGAGCAGCATTATTTTTTTCAATAGCCATTTTCAACTGCAGAAGCTCCAATTTTCTCCAAGAAAAATCCTTATCAATCTTTTCCTCCAACTTTTCGATACTTCTAATTTTCATTTTTAAATATTTCCCTAGACAAACTAGTCAACTCTTGAAACCTAGCAATTGGTCTTTTACCTCTCGTCGTAGCATGTGCAAATCTACTATCAAATGGAATTTCTTTAATTTTCTCTTCCAATTCACTTATATCTTTCCATTTTTCGTAATTTTCACTTAACCCAACCACAATAACTTCATACATACTAAGTGAAAATCCACCCGAAAAATCACCTTTTTCAGAGTTATACTTTTTAAAGCCATTATCCCCTAAGGACTTATCTAATAAGTTTATTGCTTCTTTAAAGTCTTCAATAAATTGTTTTAAATCTGCTGAACTTAACTCCATCAAGTTCATCAATTCTTCTGTTAAATATATTCCCATATCTTGTTGCAGATTAATTTCTTCCAAATTTGCTGACCGGGCTACAATATATCTTACTATTAATTCTTTGTCATACTGCTCTTCTAAAAACTTTGAGGTTAGCGATAACATGCCCTGAAGGACATCATTTCTAGCTAAAGAATTTACCATCTCATGGTATTCTGGGTTAATCATTAGCATCAAACAATTTCTAATTTCTTGCCCTGTAAGTTGTGAGCTATTTGTATTTAACCTCTGAAACATCTCATATTTGGCTTTAGGGTTCGTAGTACTATCAATAATTATAAAATCTAGTTTACTTCTCTTAATACGCCTTCTTAAATCAGCACTTAAACTGTTTGTGGTGTCATGCTTGTTTTCCCACCATTTACCCTCGAGTGAAGGTAAAAATTTTGTCTTTGTCATTCTGCTAGGCTCATACAACTCTTCTTCACTGTTTCTTTTTTTTAAGATTCCTACAAATTCGAGTACTGTACTTATTCTCTGTAATCCGTCTATTACATCCCATTTCCCTGAAGATTCTTGTGCCACGAATATAGGAGGAATTGGTATTCCTAATATTATCGACTCTATTAAGTCAGATTTTTGAGTTTGATTCCATCTAAAATATCTTTGATACTCGGGAAAAATTTCAATGTCATCTTCTTTATACAGATTAGTGACTTCTCCAATGGACATACTATATGAGTCTGTTTTTATCTCATTAATGCTTGCTTCTATTTCTTTTTCTAAACTCACATTATCACTCCACTTCCACATTTGATTCAATTATCTCAAACATAAGGACAGATTTAAACAAAAAACAATACAATTTTCCTAAATGTATTGTCTTAGTATACATTATGCGTTATTTGGCCAACCTCTATATTGTTCTATTGCTTCCTCCATAATAGCCTTTGTGATAAATATTAGTTGCTCTCCCTTAATTCCCTCTTTCATTAACACTTTTTTTACTGCCATGTTTACCTTGGCGTAAATATTCTTCCGATGTTCATTAGTCCAGTCCTGACTTAGGTTTTTCTTTAATTCTTTAACTACCTTATGAATAAGGTCCGCTAAAAACTTATTATCGAAAGCTTCCATTTTTAGTGATGTAATTGCTTTATAAAATTCAACTTCTTCATCAGATAGTCCTAGGTTCTTACGAAAGTCTGCTTCGTCATCGACTTGGTTTTTCATGTCAGCCATCATTCGTACAACATCCGCTGCTTGTATAATACGGTTATGGTAATCTTTTAGTGTTTTCTCAAGTAGTTCACGCATTTGCTTTTCTTTAGGGCTGTTCCGTTTGAAATTGACTTGAATATGGTCTTCAAGTAGTTTTTTTAGTAGTTTAAGACGAAGGTCTTCATGATCTTTTCTCCCTTGCATATCTTTTAGAAAATCTTCATCAAGAATACTGATGTCGGGCTTCTCAATACCTGCGACTTTGTATATATCGACCGGTTCTTTCGATTCTAAGTGTTGGTCAATCAACATATTTAGTCGTTCTTCCACAGTCCAGTTTGATTTAAAATCAATATTTTGCGCAGAGAGATATTTTCTCACTTGAATACGAACCATTTGATATAGAGTAACTTCATCCGAATAAGGAATTACCCTATCGATATGTTTGACCAACTTATATGCCTTCTCTAGCTTTACACAATCCTCAACAAAGGCTTCCGGATCTCCGTTTAATTGATTATTAACAAGATCCGCAATTAAATCATCACGAATGACTTTTGATAGAGAACGCCAATCATCACGATGTTTAATATCACCAAAATACTTACGCACTTCTTCTAATTTGCTATTAAAGAGGCTAATTGCTTGGTCGACATCTATGTCCATGGTATTTGTTGCATTATCGCCCGTATAGAGGTTGGTTGCTTCCTTGAGTGATGTTGCAATACCAATAAAGTCAACAATCAGTCCACCTTCTTTACCGGGGAAAACTCGGTTAACACGTGCAATTGCCTGTATAAGGTTATGGCCTTTCATCGGTTTATCGACATACAAGAATGATAGATTTGGTGCATCAAATCCAGTAAGCCACATTGAAACGACGATAACTAATTTGAGAGAATCATCAGTTTTCTTTAAACGTCCTTTAACTTCCTCTTGTTCTTCTTTCGTTTTAATGTGGGGGTACTTACTACCAGGATTTATCTTTCGCCATGAGTCAGGGTCTTTTGATACATCTCCAGTCATGATAATCTCTACTTCTGGACAGTCGTTATGTTTTTTTAATTCATCGAACAAACGAACGGCAATCTGACGACTCATACAAACAATCATGCCCTTTTGATATGGATCTGCCGCTCTATTAAAATGATCTAGAATACTTTTAGAAAGTCTTTGGAGGCGTTTCGGTGTTCCAACAACTTTCTCTAAAGCTGCCCATTTCAATTTGTAGGATCGTGACTCCTCATCACCAAGCCCAACCTCGTTGACCAGATCAGTAAATTCTTCATCTATATCTGCACCATCATAGTCTAATGGGATCATCCGACTTTCATAATAAAGTGGTAATACCGCTTTATCTTGTACGGCCTGTGCCATATCATAACGGTGAATAACATGGCCAAATATTTCTTCTGTATTATTACCAAGTAACTTGACTGGCGTTCCAGTAAAGCCGACAAATGAAGCATTCGGTAAAGCAAATCGTAGTTGAGCTGCATACCCTCCATCAAATCCACTTTGTGTGCGGTGAGCCTCATCTGAAATTACGATAATGTTCCTTCTTTCCGATAACACGGGGTGTTTAGCTTCGCCTTCTTTCAAACGGAATTTTTCAATCGTTGAAAAGACAATCTGTCCACCTTCACCTCTAAGGATTTCTCGTAATTGGTCTGCTTTTTTCGCATGATGAATATGTCCAATTAAACTCCAGCCTTCTGAAAAAGTTTCGTGGAGTTGCTCGTCTAAATCATTACGATCCACCTGCACTACAACGGTGGGATTGTCCAAATCCTTATGTCTAGACAAAATTGCTGAATAAAATAACATACTGATACTCTTACCAGAGCCTGTGGTATGGTACATCACACCAATTTTGTGATCACCGTTCGGGCGGGTCGCTCGTATGGTTTCTTCAACTGCAAAATTCACACCGAAAAACTGGTGATATTTTGCACCGATCTTAACTCTGGAATCTCCTTTATCCAGATAAACGATAAAATTACGTATGTAGTTTAATAACCGATCCTTCTCGAACAAACCTTGAATTAACGTCCGCATGGTGTTGACTACATTATTGTCTACGTTAACCCCATCTATTGTTTTCCAAGAAGCAAAGAAATCAAAAGGAGCAGATGGCATCCCGTGTTTGGTTTCGATGCCATCAGAAATAACCGTAAATGCAATGTATTCAAAAAGTTGGGAGATATCATGAGTGTAATTGCGGATTTGAGTATAAGCATCATAAACAGTAGCATTTTCTTTGTTTGGGTTTTTAAGTTCAAACAGTATTAGTGGAAGTCCGTTCATATAAACAATGATGTCTGGCCGGCGGGACATACGCCCTTCAATAGATAACTGATTAACGACTAAGAAGTCATTATTTTCAAGGGTAGTCCAATCAATCGGATAGACGTGTTGGACTTTTTCTTCACCTTTATCCTCGTAAATAAACTCAAGGCCTTTTACGCACTTTTGGTGGAAAATAAAATTACGTTCTTCCCAGCCAACCCCTTCGTTTAAAATAAACAAGTTTGCTAAACGTCTAATTTCATTTTCGGGAATCATTGGATAAACATCACTTAAGAAAGATTCAAGCCGCCCTTTTAAAACAACCTCTTGCACTCGTTCTCGTTCCCCCCGTTGAAAAAGTTCCTGTCCATGCAAATACATGTAGTCAAGCCCCGTCAACCGCTCAATCGTCGTTTCTTCGAAATCCGATTCCATTAATCTCCCCATGACCATCCCTCCCTTTTATTGCATCACCTTTTCAATCGTTTCTTCAGCTTCAGATAAGTCTATATCGCCTGATAACAGTCTTGGTAGAAGATAATTACGCGTTTGCTCTAAACTTTCTATCTGATGCTGATTTATACGAATGGAGTTAAATATGTTTTTCACTCTTTCATCAAAACTTAGCATAGTACAAGGATCCGGTAATATGACTTTTATATTTGAGAAATTTTTCTTGTTTAGGTTCAATGTTGCCGTTCCACTGCTACCAAGAGAAACTATATTAGACGAAATACTTTTAAAAAACAAATAAGTAAAGTAAGGGCTTATCTCTTCTTTACATATTATGCTATTTATCTGCTGATTTGTTTGGCTGATTCTATCGGTTAGACAAACCAAGCCAGGTGTTGCAATACAACTAACACAAACTGTATTTTCAGGTAAGTATTTATTCTTTTGTGATTTTGCACCTAAATCGGATAACATTGATTCCGTCTTAATAGAATATATTTGGTTATGCATATCTGGTATCTTTATAAATGGTATATCAAATCCATAGTTCTCAGTTTTATTTGTAGGAGGGGTTTTTCCTGTAACTACTTCTCCTAAATCTAAAACCCTCTTAAACTTCCACCCTTTTGGTATTATCCCTACTTCCGTTTCTACGAATTCACCTTCTTGGAATGGTCCAAATTCTTCAAACCAATGTTTGTAAATGGTGATTGCCATTTTTTCAAGAGTTTCGTTAATCTTAATATTGACGTCAATTTTATTATTTAAAGCGCATATAATAGATGAAATTCTTTTTTGCAATTCAATCGGAGGCAATATCATGTCTATATATTTAATATGACTAGGTCCAAAATTAGGTTGAGCAGAACCTAACGCATAACTATCCATTTGTGATTTATAATGACTTGATCTCAGGTACGAATATAAGTATCCTTGGTCAAGTTCATGAGTTTTAGTATGAAACCTGATGACACTTGTGTTCATCATCATGGGTAAATGTTCTTTTTTTACCTGTGCAATTTTACCGTAACTAACACCCGATGTCGTAATAACCACATCATTTTCTTCAACCGCAAAGTGACTGTATTTTGAATTAAATTCATCCAAAGAAATGTATTTTTCAGTATAATAATAATCAATGGTTCCCGATTTTGTTATCATCCCTATAGTTATCACTTTCATTCCACTTTCGGTCCATTGATATGTCCTTAATCCAGGTCCTTCCTGATAAAAGACGTAATCTTCAAGTTTCACTAATGGATATTTACTCAAACTAATCCCTCCAAATCCTTCTTAATTTTTTCTTGGAGGCGATTAGATTCTTCAAATTGGTTAAATAATTTCACTCTTAAATTTTCCATTTTTTCTTCAAACGGAATACCATCATCTTCCTCTTCTTCTGTACCAACATAAATTCCGGGAGTTAGTTTATAATCGTTTTCTTTTATTTCATCTATTGTTGTTACTTTACAAAACCCTGGAATATCCAGGACTTTTTCTTTTTCAAACTTAAAGTTATGATACACTCTTGCAATATATTCAATTTCTTCTTCAGATAATGCTTTTTGCTTTCGACTAACAAGAGATCCCTTTTGACGAGCATCAATGAATAGAATTTCATTTCTTCGTTCCCGATAATCGCCTTTCCCATCACGGTTCTTACTCAAGAAGAATAGGCAACAAGGAATACCCGTAGACAAGAATAATTTTTCAGGTAGCGCCACAATACAATCAATATATCCGTTATCTACAAACCATTCACGAACAGGACGTTCTCCTCTTTGATTTGTTGTCATTGCCCCATTAGCCATAACATACCCTGCTGATCCTTTATCATTTAAATGATGAAAGAAATGCTGCATCCACATATAGTTGGCATTAGAGTCCGTAACAGGACCAATTAAACGTGGATCATCACTTGATAGACGATTTGCTCCCCAACCATCTTGGTTAAATGGTGGATTAGCAATAACATAATCAGCCTTTAAATCAGGAAACTTGTCATCCAATAATGAGTTTCCAAGACGAATATCTGCATTTAACCCGTGAAGTAAAACATTCATCTTCCCTAATCGGGCTGTTGTTGTCACGTTCTCCTGTCCATAAAAAGAAAGTTCGTGACGGCGGGGTGTGTACTCTTCAGATTGAATGAACATACCGCCTGAACCACACGCAGGGTCCAAGACAGTACCCTTAATAGGCTCTAACATGCGAACAAGTAGGCTTACTACAGAATAAGGAGTATAGAACTCGCCCCCTCGCTGTCCTTCTGTAGATGCAAATTCCGAGATAAAGTATTCATAAACACGTCCTAATACATCAACACTTCTTTCATTATTAGCACTAAATACATCACGAGAAAAAATTTCTATTAACCCCGATACGTTTTCAGCAGGTAAATTACTTCCTTGAAAGATTCGAGGTAACATTCCTTCTAAATCAGGGTTTTCTTCCTCAAGGCGCTTCATAGCATTATCAAGGATTTCCTTGATATTTGGTTGTTTAGCATTCTTTAAGATATAAGACCAACGTGACTCTTCGGGAACAACATACACATTTTCGGACATATACATGTCTGGGTCTTCTTTAATTATCTGTTGAGTTTCTTCATCAGAAGCGTACCAGTCACTGTTAGGATCCTTAACTAAATTGTCTATCTCCTCTTTACGTAGGTCGTAACGATTTGATAAGTAACGTAAAAAGATTAGTGGTAAAACGTAATGTTTATAGTCAGACGGTGCCACACTTCCTCGCATGTTTGTGGCTGCATCGAACAAGTCTTTTTGAAAATTTATATCTGCTTTTGCTACCATTGTTAATCCCCCAAAAAATCTTTAATGTATATTTTTGTATCTATTTTACCATACTCACAATAAAGTCAAATAATACAGCTGAAAAATCTTCTCTTTTCTAAGTAGACATAAAGTTTAAAAAGCCTCTACCTACTTATGATATGGCTCGTTTCTAATAATCCTAAAACTTCGATAAACCTGCTCCACCAATACCAATTTCATCAACTGATGAGGAAACGTCATCTTAGAAAATGATAGTCCAAAATCACTTCTCTTCAACACTTCATCACTGAGTCCAAGTGATCCACCAATGACAAAAGCAATTTTACTTTTCCCATAGGTCGCAAGCTTGTCGATTTCTTTTGCCAGCTGCTCTGATGTGAGCTGTTTGCCGTTGATTTCGAGTGTGATGACGTGGGTATCGGATGCGATTTTAGAGAGAATGCGTTCACCTTCTTTTTGTTTGACGATTTGCATGTCGGCTTCGCTCAGGTTTTCGGGTGCTTTTTCGTCAGGGACTTCGATTTCTTCGATGTTGCAGTAGGCGCCGAGGCGTTTGGTGTATTCAGCGATGCCCTGTTTGAGGTATTTTTCTTTGAGTTTGCCGACTGTGATGATTTGTATTTTCATAATGGTCCTCCGGGTGTTGTGATGGTATTAGTTTAACATGGATGGGCTGTGCTGGAACTTCCGAGACTATCCAAATTAGAGTAAGGGCCTGATGGGCTTTATAATGAGTTGAGGGGTTAGAAGTAAGGAGTGTTTTATTATGATGCCAGGGGTTAAGATTGAACCTTATGATAAATTATTGTTTATGCCGGTTGGGCGCAGGTATGCGAATATCCGCTCGATTGGGCATAAGGAGGAGCGTGCGGTGCTGTCCCGTCTTCAGCAGGCGGTTCATCGTGCGCTGCCTCAGTTTTCCTATAGAGAGCTTAAGGATATAAAGGAATTTTTGCATGCGGACTGCTGGCGGATGCCGGTTCCGGTGACGCGTGAGGAGGAGCTGTATCCGCAGCTGATGCGGCCTGAGATGTTTTTGTGGCAGGAGCATTCGGCACAGCGCGGGCTTCCGATTGATGAGAGTTATTTTTATGGGAAGATCTACAGCCGGCTGTCAGCTGAGGGGCTGCATCATCATGTGTCGTATGTGCTGAAGGATTATGCGTTCTGTGCGAAGCTGCACCGGATGAAGCGTGAGTACTGGCTGGATCAGATCTATGATGCTTACAGCCGCCATCCTTTTATAGAGCTCGCAAAAGAAAAGAATCATGTTGTGGAAGCTGTTGAGAAGATGAACAGGTCTTCTCTTTTAGCTGTGTTGAAATATCCTGAGGACATCGCTTACTGGCGGCACCGCGTGGAGATTGTGATGCGGCCTTACCGTGATATTCCCTTTGCGTGGCGCTGGGAGATGTGTACGCATGAAAAAGAGCTTGCCGTAGATGGTGAAGCGCTTGTGTGCGCGTGTCCGGTGTGTGAGTATGCGGTGAAGTATCACGTTGACGAGGAGCGCATTGAGCTGCGTGAAGAGCCGATTATGGAGCGCACAGTGAAGCGGATCGCAACGATTGAACGCCAGCTGAATGAGATGGCGGCGCAGAGTATGAATGTCGTGGAGGCGCTGCGTGACGTGCAGGATGTGAAGCATTGGCTGAATGCTTTTAGCGGGAAGCTTGAACGGCTCGTTTCGTTAAAAAATGAGTTGGGTGTGGAAGTGCCTGAAGTGGTTGGGTGCTATGAGCAGCTGAAGGCGGTCCGTCTGCCTAAAGAGCGCGTGGAGCCGACACTGATGAGTCTGTCTCAGGTCGTGCTGCCTGATACGAAGGTGCTGAAGGCGGTACAGCAATGGAAGACACTTGAGGTGTCAGAGGCGGCGCTTGATGAGCTTATTAGTGAATGGTCGATGCTGCTTGAGGCGAACCAGCCAAAGCCGGATGATGTGATGGTTGAAGTTGAAGGCTTTCAGGTAACGCGCGCTGAAGTGGAGCGTGTGGAGGCTTTTTTAGATGAAACTGAGCTCACGCTGACACTGCATTTATTGGCGCAGACGTTGATGGGTGAGCCGACGAATAAAGTACGGACGCTCGGACTGCATGAGACGGCTGTTTTTGGCATGCTTGGGGAATGGCCGGAGAAGTATGTGGTGCGGGCTGTGAAGAAGTTGTTTAAGGAGAAGATATAAAAAAAGAGTATCAGTCTGCTGGAATAAGCGGGCTGATACTCTTTTTTAGTTTAAACGGAATCGCCTGCAGTGATGGTTGTGTCGCTTTTGTATGCAGGAGATTTTGTTTTGTTAAGTATTTGTATGATCGGAACGAGTGGTGATAAAGCGAATACTACGTGAATGATCAGTTCAAAATTGAATGGTGCCCAGTTGATTAAGGCTAATGTGCTGAGCGTCATTATGAGTAAAATGATGGCGAATGGCTTTTTGATTTGCGGGCTTTTCATGTTGTTGAGGACTAGCAGAGAGACCGCGATACTGTTCCAGATTATTGTGAACCAGGGATTGATGTACCGCTCGAAGTTCGCGAACAAAAGGATGGCAATGGCGCCGGCGATCAGGACAAAATCAAGTGTCTTCTTCATTTTGTAATTCCCCCTAGTGGATGGTTTCTCGGGAACCCTGGCTCGGTGACAGCAATTTGGTTATTTTCCATTTAATTCATTTTAACATAAAGGGTTTTGTCTTGTGCGGAGGTTTTGGGATACTAGAACGGATGGGTATTTGTACCCGAAGTAGCGAACATCAGGGGTTGAGTGTCGAACCAACGGAGTCGAAGCGCGAACACTAAGTGTTGAACGCCGAACCAGTACGCGCAAAACGCGAAACGCCCGGGACATACGTCGAACCCCCAACCGTCACCAACTTCATCAAAACGTAATCGGCACCGTCCCCGCATCCTCAAACACATCCGTCACTTCCCACTCATACATCTGAACCGCACTCAAAATCGCGCGTCTTGTCTCGTATTCACGGGAGTTATAAGGAACCGTAATCGACTTCTCACCGTCTGAGAATGTATAGGACAGAACTGCAGAATTGCTTTCATCTACAAGCCGTGTGACCTCCTCTACTTCTTCCCAGGCAATATGCTCTTCTGAAAATGTCCAGAATGAGTTGCCGGTTACGCCGTTTTCGTCTAAGTAAGCGTAGTGGTAAATGGATAATGCAAACAAAAGAGGGGCGAATGCCATCAGAATGACGTGAAGGCCTGCGAGTTTATAAGGCGTGTTCTTTCGTTCTGAGTATCTTTTTGTAAAAAGGAATGACAGTAGCACAACCGCAATCCAGATCATCGCGGCGCCAAAGCCCATATACGCTTCCGACGGGCGCAGGAATGACCAGTGATCGCGCGAGTAGAAGAGCATATCCTGAATGAACATGACGAAGATGCCAGGCAGGAAAAAGGCGGTTAAGATTAATAAAATAGCTGTGGTTGAGATATATGGCATGACCGTATCGGCATCTGAATTGCGGATCTTTTTCAGCATAAAAATAACCTCCGGGGGTTTCGTCTACTTCGTTTTACGAATAAAGACTTCCGGAGGTTTCATATTTTGTTAATTTTCTGACTGTTATTTCTCCATGAAAAACATCGAAATTCCGCCCGGTCCAACGTGGGTTCCGACTGCAACGCCCATTTGCATAACGTAGATCTCGCCACCAAAGTCAGTCTCTTCCTGCATTTTCACCTTTAAGTTCTCAGCGACAGTAGCATCTGTCGTATAACCGATGATGACAAATTCAGTCTGCTCAGGGTCATTGCGCTTTTTAAATTCTTCGACGTAATGCTTCAGTACTTTTTTGCGGCCGCGTTCTTTTGCGACAACCGCTCCCTTGCCGTCCTTCATCGTCATAACAGGCTTCAGCATCAGCAGCTTCCCGATCATTGCGCTCGCATTTGAGATCCGCCCGCTTTTAATGAGGTGGTTCAGGTCATCAACTGACAAAAAGTGCTTAACGTTTGTTTTATACTGTTCGTTAAAGCCGACGATTTCTTCAAACGTGGCGCCTCTTTCACGCATCAGCGCGCTTTTCACAAGCAGCCAGCCGCTCCCGTGACTCATACATTTAGAATCGATGATTTGAATATGCACAGGTGAAGTCGGATGCTCCTCGTAAAAGTAATCCCGTGCGATTTCAGCAGACTGATACGAGCCGCTCGTCCCGCTCGACATACAGATACACAGAATATGCGTATAGCCCGATTCAACTGCTTCCTCCATAATCGCCAGATACTCAGCCGGACTCGGTGCACCGGTCGTCGGAAAATCAGAGAGATCCTCAAGCATTTTGAAAAAAGTATCCGGATCGATTTCAACTTTATCTTTATAGGACTTGCCGTCAATATTAATCTTCAGTGGCGCAGTGCTGATGTCGTACTGTTCAAGTATTTCATTAGACAGATCACACGTTGAATCAGCCATTATTTTAATCATATGAACCTCCAGTAAACTCTTGATATAAACCTATTGTAAGCCATTTCAGGATGGAAAAGTAATTTAGTTGCGTATTTCAACTATTTTTGTGACGGCTTTGAAAAGGAAATGTTTGTTACACACTGCTATACTTATGAACAATTCAACCACTGAAAGGATGAACCAGAATGTCAACATGGATGATCTACGGAGCAAACGGCTACACAGGCGAGCTCATTGCGCGCCAGGCAGTAAAAGATGGTATGAACCCGGTGCTTGCCGGACGTAACGAGGAAGCGATCAATCAGCTTGCAGGTGAGCTCGGACTCGAATCAAGCGTGTTTTCACTTGATGAGCCTGGGACAGTCGCTGAAAAGCTTGAAGGAATGGAAATTGTCCTGCACTGCGCCGGACCCTTTTCAAAGACAAGCCGTCAAATGGTCGAAGGCTGTCTTACTGCAGGTGCGCACTACCTTGATATCACCGGTGAAATCGGCGTGTTTGAAATGATTCATGCGCCTGAAATGTCCAAGCGTGCTGCTGATAAAGGGATCGTCCTGTGCCCGGGCGTCGGGTTTGACGTGATCCCGACTGACTGCACAGCGCACAAGCTGAAAGAACTCATGCCAAATGCAGTCTCGCTCTCACTCGGATTTTCATTTTTAGCAGGCATGTCACCCGGTACAACAAAAACAATGATTGAGGGACTTTCCAGCGGAAGCGCTGAGCGGAAGGACGGGAAGATTGTGCCTTTTACAATGGGCACTAAAAAAAGGACGCTTGATTTCGGCAAAGGACAGCAGCCCGTTACAGCGATTCCGTGGGGAGACGTCTCAACTGCGTACCATACGACGAAAATCCCCAATATCACGACCTGGATCCCGCTATCTGAGCGTCAGATCCGAGGGGCACGCGTCATGTCCGTTGTCGCACCCGTACTCGGAACGAAACCGGTTCAAAAGCAGCTGCTGAAATGGGTAGACCGCTCCATCAAAGGACCGGATGAACGTGCGCGGGAGAATGCACCGTCTTATATTGTCGGTGAAGCAAAGGCTGAGGATGGCCGGACAGTCACGGTGCGGATTAAAACGACGAATGCTTACACACTGACTGCACTCGGGTCACTGGAAGTCGTGCGCCGGATGCTCGGGCGCGATCTGCCTTCAGGAAGCTTTACGCCGGCCGGGCTTTTTGGCTCGGGGCTGGTGGAGTCGCTTGAGGGATCGGGTGAATTTGAGGTTGTAGAGTAATGGTGTTGGCCCGGGATGTGGATCCCGGGCTTTTTTGTGCGGTTTTAGGGTGGGTCTTTGTGCCTGAAGTGGCGAACATAGGGTGTTGAGTGTCGAACATGGCTTGTTGAAAAGCGAACCAGCCATGTTGAGTGTTGAACCCGCACACCTGAAGCGCGAACAGCACATGTTTTTCGCCGAACCAGTTGCATGTACCCGATCACTCCAGCCTGTCCAACTCCTCCTGCAGCACATCCTTCTCCAGATTCTCACCAATCACGACAAGATTCATCGGCAGCTTCATCATTTCCTCTGTATAAACGGGGATGCCGTAAGCATACTGAACCTGTGTGGTGACGCCTGCTTCAAACTGCACAAACCCTTTTACACGGTGGACCGTCTCAGGCGTGTTACGCAGCCAATTTTCAAACTTAGACTGTTCAATCGGTCCGCTGAAGCTGTGGGTATATGATTGAATATGAAGGTGAGCAGTGGTGACAGGCTGATGATTCCCATGTCCAGTGCGTCCCGAATGTACGAGGTCTGCAAGAGAGATCGTTGCATAGGTGACCTGATGCAGCATTGCCCCCGGGTTGATCGTTTTTATCTCTTCCCTGACAGCTGCAGCATCAGCTTCTGACACCCTGTCCACTTTATTGATCAAAATATCATCTGCATGACGGATCTGTTCTGTCAGCAGCGTTCTGACCTGGGGACTCAGCTTATCCTTCGCGAGCCACCTCTCTGCATCCAGCAGGCTGACGACTGAGCGGATCTGCACGTACGGTGCAATCAGCGGATGCAGGCACGCATCAAGGATATCAACCGGATGAGCGGCGCCGGTTGCTTCGATATAGATCACATCCGGCTGCTCCTGTGTGAAGAGTGAGAGCAGCGTCAGCTCAAGCTCATCCTTCATCGAGCAGCAGATACAGCCGTTCAGCAGCTCTTTCAGCGGTGTCCCGTCCTCAATTGCCCGTGAATCAACTGAATACTGACCGATTTCATTCATCACAACGGCTACTTTGCGTCCCGCGGATTTCTCTTCTTCAAGCAGCCGCTGCAAAAGCGTTGTTTTCCCGCTTCCCAAAAAGCCGCTCAGTAAAATGATCTCAATTGTTTTCATCACTTATCCCTCCATCCTGATCCATAAAAATCCGGCTGGCTGTCGCGTTAGTCTGTCCCAGATATTTGCCTGTATAAGGGTCAGCAGGCTGATCGACTTCTGCAATGACGAGCTGACAGATCCTGCGACCCGGCTTCAGGGTAATCGGCAGACGGTTAGCATTGAACAATTCAAGCGTGATCTGCCCGTAAAAGCCCGGGTCCACCCAGCCGGCATTTTGAATAAACAGTCCCAGCCGGCCAATTGAGCTTCTTCCCTCTACAAAAGCAGTGAGATTGACAGGCAGCCCGATCGTTTCAATTGTGGTCGCGAGTAAAAAGGACTGCGGCGGAATCACAATTGTGCCGTCTTCTTCCACATGCACGCTGCGGTAAGCCGCTTCCTCTTCCATTGAAAGGCCGGTTCCGGCGTGCTCATCGATTGTCAGGAAGTGATACCCGAGTCTGAGGTCAATGGACGCCGGCTGGATCTGTTCATCTGTATGCGGGCTGACAGACAGCGTGCCTGCTGTCAGCTGCTCTCTGATGGTTTTGCCGGATAAAATCAATGTGACTCCTCCTTCTCCACTTTTACATGTGCATAGGCATCATGCAGATGAATCGACTCTTCGTTGCGGCACGTAATCTCAAATGAGCGCACCCAGTCTGTCTCATAAAGCTCAGAGGCAATCAGGCGGATCAGATCCTCTACAAAGCGCGGATTTTCAAACGCCTGCTCCGTCACAAACTTTTCATCCGGACGCTTTAAAATCGGATATAATGCAGCACTGGCATTTGATTCAAGCACCTCAAGCAGCTCCTCCTTATAGCCAGTTGGTAAAAGGTCGCCTTTGAAATGAAGCTGAACCGTCACCACACCGCGCTGGTTATGCGCACTGTATTCACTGATTTCCTTTGAACACGGGCAGAGCGTCGCCACTTTTGCCTCCATGGTGATCGACTCCTCTCTCACCCCGTCAGCCTGATAGCTAGATGAGAGAGTCACTTTGGTATGATGAAGCCCCGTCATGTCCATAGCAGGACTTTTTCTCTCAGTAAACCACGGAAACGTCACGTCAATCTGCGCTTTCTGCTGCTCCATCCGCGACGCGATCTCCCTGCTGAGTTCACGCAGATGCTCAAAATTCAAAGGCTTCTCTGCTTCATAAAAAGCATGCAGCGCTTCAGGCAGACGGCTCATATTGATTCCCTTTTGACTTGCAGGCAGACTGGTCGTCATCTTAAACACACCCTCTGTCTGCTGCAGCAGCGGTTTTTGCACAGATTCAATCAGCACCGGATAACGCACATTAGAGACACCTACCTGATCAATCGCAAATAAATAATCCTTCGTCTCACTCTGCAGATCTGCCATCTGCTCCTTTCTAACCGGCTTTGTTCCCTCTATTTTATTCACAGACCCAAACCGTTTCAGGCGGTCTTCTTTAGCTGGTAAATTGATTAGCTTCATGATGTTCATCCTCTCACCTTTGATTAAAACGTAATGATTACGTTTTAAATACTATATCATGGCATGTCAGGATTCAAATTTCAACAGCCGCTCTACATTTCCAAATCACACAGCCTGTTTGTAAAATAGAAAAAAAGATGAAGGAGCGATTTGTCATGGACATTGCAGCAGTATGGTTCAGAAATGATCTGAGGACAATTGATCACCAGCCGCTCAGGCGCGCTCTTGCAAGCGGACTGCCGGTTGTGGGGGTGTATGTATTTGACCCTGAGATGATGTGGGAGACTGAATATGGATTTAAAAAAATGGAGAAATTCCGGGCTGCGTTTATCAGGGAGAGCGTGCAGGATCTGCGCAGTGAACTGGGTAAGCTTGGCATTCCGCTTTTAGTGCGTACCGGGGATCCGGCGGAAGTCTTTGAGGGACTGAATGATCAGTACTTTGTAAAATGTCTGTATCTGCATGAAGAGATCGGCAGCGACGAGCAGTCTGCTGAACGCCGTGTGCGTGGGGCGCTTCAGGCAAAAGTGTCGATCGATCACGGACATAACCTGTATGACCCGGAGGATCTGCCGTTTGACTCATACAGCGTACCGGATACGTTCTCGCAGTTCAGAAAGCGCATTGAAAAGAATGATGTATTGATGCGCCCTCCTCTGTCAAAACCATCAGCTGCTGCGAAAAGTGTCGAGGTGGATGAAGGAGAAATTCCATCTTTATCAGCACTTGGATTTGATGAGCTGGACGGCCCGCTCCGTTTTCGCGGCGGGATGAATGAAGGATTGAAGCGGGTCGCCCATTACTTTTTTGAGTCAGATCAGCTGCGCGTCTATAAGGAAACGCGTAACGGAATGCTGAAGGAGGATGATTCGTCAAAGCTCTCCCCGTGGCTTGCACACGGCTGTCTGTCGCCACGGATGATCATGGATGAGGTGCGGCGCTATGAGGATGAGCGTGTGAAAAACAGCTCGACCTACTGGCTGTATTTTGAGCTTTTGTGGCGCGATTATTTCCACCTCGTGCATAGGCGTTACGGCGATGATCTGTTTGCGGCATCCGGCTTGCGCGACCGGACACCGCCATGGGATCGTGACGAGCAGCTTGAGTCAGCGTGGATGAACGGAAAGACCGGTTACCCGCTTGTAGATGCTGCGATGCGCGAGCTCAGTGCAACCGGGTTTATGTCGAACCGGGCAAGGCAGAACGTCGCAAGCTTTCTCACAAAAAATCTCGGGCTCGACTGGCGGATCGGCGCAGCATGGTTTGAATCGCTGCTGATTGATTATGATGTGTCGAGTAATTACGGAAACTGGCTCTATCAGGCAGGCGTCGGCAATGATGCGATCGAGTTTCGGGCATTTAATGTAGTGAAACAGGCGCGGGATTATGATCCAAATGGTGAGTATTTGCGGACATGGCTGCCGGAGCTTCGGCGTGTGCCAGGGGCCAGAATATTTGCACCTTATGAGATGAATTATGAAGGCCAGCAGGCGGCAGGCGTTGTGATCGGGCGGCATTATCCGGCGCCGGTGGTTGATTTGTTTGCCTCAGTGGAGCGGAATAAGGAACGGTTTTTGAGTGTGATGAAGTAAGGTTGCGGAGGGTGAGTCTTTGTACCCGAAGTGTCGAACATGGGTAGTTGAACGTCGAACATGGCTGGTTGGAACGCGAACCAGCCATGTTTAGTGTTGAACGCAATCCCTCAAAGCGCGAACACACGAGGTTTTACGCCGAACTCCACTCACTCCGAATACATTTGTGAAAAACTTCACAAAAGAACCATTCATCCTTCCAAAAACCTGTTATACTAAAAGTATCTTACAACCCGATAAGGATGATACTGATGACGTTTTTGCAAATGTTGACTGCTTTGACCCCTGTTGTAGCTGTATTTTTATTTCTTGTCATTTTAAGACTCCCTGCCACAAAAGCGATGCCGATCAGTCTTGCGGCAACTGCTGTGCTGGCGTTTTTCATCTGGCAGGTGCCTGCGATTCAGATATCTGCAGCGATTATTGAAGGACTCATTATCGCGGTTTCGATTATGTGGATTGTCTTTGGCGCGATCCTTTTACTTAACACGCTGAAAAAAAGCGGCGCAATGGATTCGATCCGTAACGGCTTTACGCAGATCACTGCTGACCGCCGCGTTCAGCTGATTATCATTGCGTGGCTGTTCGGTTCTTTTATTGAAGGGGCAGCCGGGTTTGGAACACCGGCTGCGATTGCCGCACCGCTGCTTGTGGCGCTTGGCTTTCCGCCTCTTGCTGCTGTAGCGCTTGCTTTGATTGCTGATAGTTCGGCTGTTTCTTTTGGTGCAGTGGGAACACCGATTATTGTCGGGGTGAACCAGGGACTGAATCAGGGAAGCTCACTTGCACCTGTTGTCCAGGAAGAGCTTGGCGGCGCTGCAATCGGTCCGTATTTGCAGGAGGTTGCGAGCACAGCTGTCTTCATTGATCTCTTTATCGGAACGTTTATTCCACTTATTTTAGTTGTCATGCTGACCCGATTTTTCGGCGAGAACCGTTCATGGAAAGAAGGGTTGCAGATCGCACCGTTTGCGATTTTTGCAGGACTTGCGTTTACAGTACCCGCCTTTACAGTAGCCACTTTGCTCGGACCTGAATTCCCATCAATTATCGGAGGACTGGTCGGCCTGATGGTGGTTGTACCAGCTGCGAAAAAAGGATTCCTTTTACCGAAAAAAGCGTGGGATTTTGGAACGGCTGATCAGGTAAAAGCGGAGGAAGCGACTGGAGCTGCGATGCCGCTTTGGAAAGCATGGCTTCCTTACCTGATCGTCACTTCACTCCTTGTGTTGACACGGATTGACGCGATCCCGCTAAAAGGGTGGCTGCGCGAGGTTCAGGTCGGCTGGAGTAACATTCTCGGAACAGAAATCACAACCTATTTTGAACCGTTTTACTTACCAGGCACCATCTTTTTAGTCGCTGTACTGCTGACCGCTCTGCTCCATAGCCTGCGCGTAAAGGCTGTCGGAAGTGTGTTCAGTGAGTCAGCTAAAACGATGGTCGGGACTGCCATTGCGCTTGGTACCGCTGTACCTATGGTGCGGATTTTTATTAACTCAGGCGTGAATAGTGCAGACCTTCTCAGTATGCCGCTTGAGCTGGCGGATTTCGTCTCTGCCGCTGCAGGCACCAACTGGCCGCTCGTTGCCCCGATTATCGGTGCGCTCGGTTCATTCATTTCAGGAAGCGCGACCTTCAGCAGCATGATGTTCTCACTGTTTCAGTTCAGTGTGGCTGACCAGATCGGCGCTGATCCGCAGGTCATCCTGGCGCTGCAGGTACTTGGTGCGAATGCCGGTAACATGATCTGCGTGCTGAATGTGGTGGCTGCTGCATCTGTCGTCAACCTGACCGGTAAGGAAGGAACGATTATCCGGATGACGCTCGTGCCAATGATGTTTTACGTGACGATGGCTGGCGTGATCGGATTTATTCTTTTATAGTGTGAGAGCTGTCCGGCAGGGTTCGGGCAGCTTTTTTGTATGGGTGATGATACCCGGTTTCCGGAACCTTGTGTGAAATGTCCTGAACCGCCGGAGAAATTTCATGAACCACCCCCGAAATCTCCTGAACACTACGCACTATTTCCGGAACCACCCCCGCTTACATCAAATATTTTAATTTTCGAACAATTTATACGTGCTGAATTCTCTTGATTATGAGATACTTATATGTATAAAAGGGGAACTTAGACCTATTTCACACAAAGGGTGTGATGATATGAGGGAATTATTGATTTATATGGCTTTATATCTGCTCCCGGCTGCGATGATGTTTTATATGGCGGCTGATGTGATGATGAGAAATCACAAGAGGACGGAGCACATATTATTAAGCGCATATATTGCCTGCTACGGGGTGCTTTTTACGACTGAATTCATCCGCCAGCAGGTCGATATTTCTTACAGTCCGTTTCTGGTTACTTATGTATTTGGAAATGCAGGATTACTGATCTTGTGTTTGTCGATTCACTTTATTATTAAAATTACAGGTGTGAATGAAAAAATACCATCGTTTTTATATCCATGGGTGTTTTATATCCCGGCGATTCCAATTCTGCTGACGCTTGTTTTTCAGATCAATCTTACGAACAGTACTGTTTTTGAACGTGAAGGACTGTTTATCTATCCTGAGTTCAATGCTGCTTATATCGGCACGATGGTTGGCGGTCTGACACTTTCATTTTTCGTTATCTGGATGCTCCACCAGCTTGGTAAAAAATCAGTTGCCCCTCAGCAGAGAAAAATTATCAGCTTACTGATTGTTGTGGCGATTCTGGTTCAGGGCTGGAATTTCATCTTTGGTATTTTTGAGTTCAGAGGAACGATGCCGCCTTATCCGTATATTTACGGCGGTATCATCTGGATTGGGGCACTGGCTTATGGAATGAAAAAGTTTGATTTCCTTGCTTCTTATCATAAGCGCTTTTCAACGCTGCATGAAATCAACCCTTCTCCTATTCTGCTGATTGACCGGGAAGGAATCATTGAAAGTGCAAACCCGGCTGCCCTTGCTCTTTTAGGTGAAAATAACTTACAAGGGAAGCAGTTTACTGATTATATTTCAGAGGACCGGAAAGACGGTGCACTTGAAAGATTTCAGTATATGTTTGACCGCAGGGAGCGGATCAGTCAGTATGAGTCACGCATCACGACTGAGAATGGTGACAAGAAGTACATTTTAATTGATGGGGACTTTGTTTTTGTAGAACATAACCTCTATATTTTATGTATTTTGCGAGACGTGCAAATGTATAAAGAAGCTGAAGAAACCATTCGTTTTCTTGCCTATCATGATACGCTCACAAAGCTTCCGAATCGACGTGCCTTTTACGAAGAAGCAGCGACTCGCCTGAAAGGAAATCATTCAACAGCGATGCTGATCCTTGATCTGGATGATTTTAAAGCGGTGAATGATACGTTTGGCCACCAGACTGGAGATGAATATTTAAAGCATGTCGGGGAGATGCTGAAAGAAGTGATTGGTGAAGAAGGACTTGCCGCAAGAGTCGGCGGTGATGAATTTTTTGCATATGTACATTGTGAGGATGAAGCTCATTTGAAGCAAATGATCTTCAGGCTGATGAAGCGGTTTGAAAATAGTCCTTACTGGGCTGACAATACACCGCTTAAGATCAGGTTCAGTCTCGGGGTCAGCTGCTATCCGCGACATGGCGAGAAACTTGAAACACTCATTCATAAAGCCGATCAGGCGATGTATCAGATTAAGCGTAATGGAAAAAATGATTTTTATATTTGGAATGAAGAGCTTGAGACATCCGGAAGCTCGAGGTAAAGACCATTTCCTGCGGGAGATGGTTTTTTTATGTTGATGGGGCTGGGGGCTGTAGAGGCTGAGGGCTTATTTATCTATCGGCTTTTCGATTTTATCGATGGCCTTTTTGATTAATAGCATCAGCTTTCTGAGCGATTTACGCTTCTATGCTGAGCGGCTGTCGGATATCTACCACCTTTTCATTTTTATCTATGACCTTTTAAGTGATTTCCATCACCTTTTCATTTTATCGACCGACAGTACCGAGTCATAAGCCAGGCATCGGTAAACGGGAAAGGTCACCCGTTTTCCGCTCCCCATCTTATGCCCGTCAGAGCTGAACGAGCACCTTACGCTTTTCTATTTGTCCAGCTACGATTCGCAGGGGCTAGCACGTTTCCCTCCGGCTCTGTCCGATAAGTCAACATCGGCTCACTGCGTTCACCGTGTTTCCTTTATCTCCGACGCCTAAGTCCAACGTGTACGCCCCTAAACGCTCGTCTCCGCTTTTCTATTTGATCCAGCTCCAGCGCCTAGACCCTCGAGTCATAAGTCAACCTGAGAAAATGGGAAAGATCGCCCATTTCTCTCAGGTCGCCTTATGCTTGTCGGGTCTGAGCAAGGCGCTTTCACTTTTCTATTTGTCCACTGTGGATAGATTTTGTCGGTTTGTGCGAGTTGAAAATTTTAGGTTGTTCGACTTTTATAAACAGGTTATCCACGAAAGTTATACACATATCCACAATTTCTATCCACATTTTGTGTGGGATCATTTGTTCTCCACAAGATATATGGCTGATTCATTGCAGTATTCACACTCTGTGGACAACTCATCAGGGTTATCCACTGTCTGTAAAAGAGGGACTTCCTCTGTTTCATCGATCAGCACATCAAGTGCTAATTCGACATGTTCTTTACAACAAAATATGCGCAAATGTGTCACCACCTTTTAGATTGATTGTATCATGGATGCATTTCACACAAAAAAAGAAGCAGGAGCGTGGAGGGCTCCTGCTGAAAATAGGCTTAAGAAATAGTGTTTTGTCTGTAGTTTGTGTGGACTTGAAATCTATATGAACTCCTTTGGGAGGAGATTATTTTCGATTTAAGATTGAGGAGCCGTTAAGCCCCCCAGTCTTTTATAGCTGTGAATCATCTGTCAGTGTCATATTAACCTCAATCATCTCACCATTTCGGTACACTTTAACCTGCATCTCGTCGCCTACGCTCTTTTCAGTGTAAAGGTGCTGGCGAAGCCCCATGCTGTTATTGATTTTTTTGCCATCCATTTCAACAATGACGTCCATGTCCTGGAGCCCTGCATTAGCTGCTGCTGAATTTGGAACGACACGCTCAATTACGACGCCTGTTGTGACTTCTTCTGGAAGGTTCAGTTCTTCCTGCTGATAGACAGCCGGAACATTTGCCAGGTCAAATAGTGTGATACCCATTGTCGGGCGGTCGACTTCACCTGTAGATTCAAGGTCTTGAATGATTGGCTGAGCCATATCGATTGGAATTGCAAGACCAATTCCTTCAACGGAAGACTGGGCGATTTTCATTGAGTTGATCCCGATCAGCTGACCCTGGATATTGACCAGCGCACCGCCTGAGTTACCCGGGTTGATCGCTGCGTCTGTCTGGATTACCTCTGCCTGCCAGTCAACCTGACCGTCTTGGTTAATGTCTACAGGAATCGTACGTTCAACACCTGAGACAACACCTGTGGTAACAGATCCTGAGAACTGAAGACCGAGCGGGTTACCGATTGCAATGACCGGTTCACCTGGCTTTAGTGCCTGTGAATCACCGAATTCAGCGACTGTTTCTACATTTTCACCGCTGATCTGAAGTACAGCAAGGTCTGTCCACTGGTCGCCGCCAAGAACGGTTGCTTCTTCTTTCGTTCCATCAGCAAGTGTGACTTCAACCTGATCGCTGCCATCGATTACGTGATTGTTTGTGACGATAAATGCGCTATCGCCTTCTTTTTTATAAATAACACCGGAGCCTGTACCGGCTTCCTGTGTTTCACCTTGCTGACCGAACATGCCACCGCCAGCCTGAAGGTTCGTTACGCCAACGACTGCATCTCCGGCTTTTTCAACAGCACCGGTCACGTCAGTTGTTACGTCATAGGATACTGACTGTGTCTCAGCAGATTGTCCTGCTGTATCAGTGTTGCTGACCGATGTATTATTATTTCCGTCAAACATCGGGAATGCGAGTGCAACAATCAACGCACCGACAATCACCCCTACCAGACTTGAAAAAAAGTAGCCTGCTTTACTGCCGCGCTTTCTATTGGATCGT
This sequence comes from Jeotgalibacillus sp. 10bf12, assembly GCF_055597105.1. Taxonomy (NCBI): domain Bacteria; kingdom Bacillati; phylum Bacillota; class Bacilli; order Caryophanales; family Caryophanaceae; genus Jeotgalibacillus; species Jeotgalibacillus sp. 10bf12. Next base: position 781,732 of record NZ_CP200276.1, read on the forward strand.
TCCTGTGTATGATCGTCGTAATAACCCATTCATGTTCATCCTTTCGCCTGTTGATCTCTCTTCTATGATTCACAGTATAGGGTGCGAAGATGAAAATCAGATGAAAAAATGCTTAATGTTTTAAAAAAATTGCATGGAATGTGCTGAAGGTTCATTTTTTTAGACGGTTAGATTTTAAAAGTAAGGGGAAAAGACTAATACTGACTGTACGATAGGAGGCGTTGATATGAGAAGTGAAGAAGTGTTTGAAAAGTTGAAGCAATGGGTTGAAGATAACCGCTCACATACAATGCTTGGAGAGCCCGCACAATACATACCGGCGCTCGCAAATCAGGACCGTGAACAGCTTGGGATCTGTATTATGGATATTGATGGAGACACCTATATGGCCGGTGATAGTGATGTAACATTCACACTGCAGAGCATTTCAAAGATCATCAGCTTTGTTGCACTGTGCCATTTCAAAGGGCTCGATTTTGTGCTTGATAAAGTGGATGTAGAGCCAACAGGAGAGTCGTTCAACTCGATTATTCCATTTGAAATTCACAGACCTGGTAAGCCGTTCAACCCGCTTATTAATGCAGGGGCTATTACGGTCGCTTCCATGCTGCCCGGTGATACGGTGAAGGAAAAATATGAGCGGTTTCTGCTGTTTGTCGAGGGTATGATTGGACGCCAGCTGGAGCTCGATCAGGAAGTCTATGATTCAGAATGGAAAACCGCCCACCGGAATCGTGCGCTTGCCTATTATCTGAAAGAGTCGAAACTGCTTGATTTAGATGTGGAGGAAGCACTCGATATCTATATCCGCCTTTGTGCGATCTGTATCAGCCTGAAGGATCTCGCTAAAATCGGACTCGTCATCGCGCACGACGGCTACGATCCAATCGAAGAAAGACAAATTTTCAGTCATGACGTAGCCCGGATCGCAAAAGTACTGATGGTCACATGCGGCATGTACAACTCATCAGGCAAATTCGCCGCACACGTCGGCATCCCTGCAAAAAGTGGCGTTTCAGGCGGCATCCTGGCATCCGTCCCGCCAAAATGGCATTCACCTGAGAAAGCATTCAGAAAAGGCTGCGGTATCGCTGTATTCAGCCCGGCGATTGATGCAAACGGGAATAGCGCAGCAGGCACGATGCTGCTAAGACAGATATCTGAAGAGTGGGATTTTAGTATATTTTAATAAGAAAAGCGGAAGCGCCTTGATCAGAGCTGAACACCATTAGAAAAACAGACTCACTGCCAGCCCTGGCTGGCAGTGAGTCTGTTTTAAGCATAGGTCAAATTACATGAAACGTCGAAGTTTGCCTGTTAAGTGGCGAACTACGCTGGTTTTGCTTCGAACGCAGCACATTTATCGTTGAACAGCAGAGCTTTACCTTCGAACATCCACCAAATACCCGTGAACCAACAATACCGACAATCAAAAAAACCGCCCTGCCCAGGCGGTTTTTCACACTTACAACTCCTCCATCATATCAACCATCATATCCCGATCCATCGGCCCCATCAGCTTGCGCTGGATCACGCCTTCTTCATCAATCAGATACGTAGTCGGAATGGTAAATGCCTGAAATTCATCGCCAAGTGCGCCTGTTTCATCAAGCAGAATCGGGAATGTCAGGCCGTAATCGTCAATAAATGATTCGATGCGGTCCATCCCATTATCTTTGCTTGTCAGGTTCACAGCAAGAATCTCTACATTTTGATCCTGTGCTTCATTTTCATAGTATTCCTGCATATGCGGCATCTCTGCGATACATGGCGGGCACCAAGTTGCCCAGAAATTCAGGATCACTTTTTTACCCTGATAGTCCCGAAGGTTTACTGTTTCACCGTCAAATGTTGTTACTTCAATACCTGGGACAGGATTGCCCTCTTTGACTGCACCGCTTGATTCGACCGGTGCTGCGCTATCATTGTCTGCCGGGGCAACTGCGTATTCTTCCTGAAGTGCCTGCAGCTCCTGGCGTTCTTTTTGATCATTGATGACATTAACAATTAAAAATACGACTAAGACGCCGACTAATCCGAAGGCTAATAACCGTGGAATCATGATTGCTTCCTCCTTATAGTAACTAACCAGACGACTGCACTGATCAGCCAGCTGTAGATGAGTCCGGTTGTAATGAAATCGCCGTTTAGCGAGAATGTGAGCCATTGAAGAGCGAGTACCATCAGCAGCGTGAGCCACGGTGCTTCATTTAAAAGGCGGCTGTTTTTCGGCCAGATATAAATGAGCAGTACGAGAAATACGCCTGTAAGCAGTGCGTCTATAATCGTTGAGGCAGTCAACACCAGCTTGACCGCTTCAGTCACAATCAATACAGTGAGCCAGGCCGGGAGCCAGTGAATGATGATCTCAGGCGTTTTTCGGCTGTAGTAAATGAGCTGAAGCAAAACGGCTGAAACTGCGAGCAGTAAGCCCATTTCGCCTCCATTGTAATACAAAATGGACATTGGTGCGTTAACAATGTACTCAAAATAGAAGAGGATGCTTGAGAACTTCCAGACGAGTACGAATGTATAAAACAGGTTTGACACCTTTGATGCTAAGATTTTATCAGACTGCCTGATGCGGAACCAGGCAACTGTAAATGCAATGAGCAGCGCGACTTGTGTAGATGAAATAATGAGTGCGCGGATATTATACCATTCGATCTCATACCCCTCCTCCTATTTTCTCCTTCTATCAGTCTACTTGATTTATATGAAAAAGGGAGGGAATTTGCCTGATGTCACAAAGGTGTTGAAAAGTGTTTTGGTCTGATGCGAAATGCGGGGGGGGTAGGTCAAATGACACTTTTCTGCGAACTATTGTGTTTTTTCTAAGAACCGCATCACATAAAAAAGCACCACCCGCAGGCAGTGCTCACACAATCTTATACAGATCTGTCGGCGTTTTTGCGTCTGTGTCATAAAGGTCAAATGTCTCGCCAACCTTCATTCCGCAGTCTTCAAGTGTCTGTGTGACGCTCATTCTCGCCAGGTCTTTCATGTTATTATCTTTGGATAAGTGAGATAAATAGATTCGCTTCGTGTTATCTGCCACGACTTCGCTCATCGCAATTGCAGCGTCTTCATTGGACACGTGGCCAACATCGCTCAGAATGCGTCGCTTGATACTCCACGGGTAGCGTCCCATCCGGAGCATCCCCACGTCATGATTGCTTTCAAAAACGTAGGCATCAGCACCTTTGATGATGCCTTTCATCCGGTCACTGACGTAGCCTGTGTCTGTCATCACAACAATTTTCTTCCCGTTTTCATGGAACACGTAGAACATTGGCTCGGCCGCATCATGCGAGACGCCGAATGATTCAATATTGAGTCCGCCGAATGTCTGAACGCTCTCCATTGGAAAGATAAATTTCTGTTCACTGTTCACTTTTCCAATCAGCGGTGCCATCGCATGCCACGTTTTTTCGTTTGCATAGACAGGCAGGTTGTAGCGGCGCGCAAGGATTCCGAGTCCTTTAATATGGTCGCTGTGTTCATGGGTAACCAGAATACCGCTCAGATCTTTAATCGAGCGGTCAATCTGGCTGAATAACCCTTCCATCTGCTTGCCGCTGAGGCCTGCATCGACTAAGAAGGAATGTTGCTCGTTTTCTATAAAAATTGCATTTCCTGTACTCCCGCTTGCAAGCACACTCATATGCATGGTCATATATCTTCACTCCGCAGTTTCGTCATCTTCTTCAAGCTGTTCTAAATCAAGATTCACCTGTGACATATCATAAATACTGCCGTCCACCGCATTCATAAAGAGCTCATTGCGGCTGCCATCCTCATTTTCGATCGTCATCTTCCAGGCAGGTGTCAGTACCTGTGTTGCCACAGCCTCTGTATCGCCGCCTGTTTCCTGCACAAATAACGGATAGTAGCCCAGTTTCAGGTCTGTTGCCGTTGAATTTGGCTGGATCAGGTTGCGGTCATAGAAGGTTTCAAGTACTGCTCTTGGTTCTCTGAGCTCTTGTTCCTCTGTAAATTCCTCAAATGATGTCAGATACGTCTGCTCGTAGGAAATCGCTTCATTGTTTTCATTCAGCTGAACAGCAATTTGTGCATTCAGATTATAATAAAGCGTTAAATCATTATACGCCTGAAAATACAGCAGCTGATTGTCTTCTTCATCGTACTCCCAGAATGTGTACTCACCGCCATTGAACGCATAATCCGCCAGCAGTTCATTCAGTTCTTCCGGATCTTCAGGGTCTTCAATTGCAATCGGGTCACTGATAACTGATTCAAGAATCTGACCCTCACGGATTGTTGCCTTCTGCCCTTCAAGCGTCTGCAAATCCGCACTCATAAAACGGTAGAATTCTGCATTCAGATAAGGCTGACTATCTTCTACATCAGGCAGCTCACCCAATGTTACATTCTCATCAGCCAGCCGCTCAGTCGTTGACAGGTCACCAATCGTTTCAAGCTGACTGTCTTCATACTTCTCGATAAACAGGAATAAAAGGAAGATATTCAGGATTAGAAAGACGATAATAAAGATGGTTTTCGTTTTACTCCAATCCAACCGGATCCCCTCCTCCTATAACCGGTACTCTTGCCCAGCTGTCATTGTATTTGTAATACCAGACGGGATCAAGAATATACGTATTGTCACTTTCATTTCTCGTCATATAATAGCCGACCGTGATATCCTGCAGCCGATCAGGATCGAAATCTTCAATACTCTCAATCGCTTCAATGGCATCATAGCCTGATCCGATTGACACTGTATCGGGTTCTACCGGTATCTCAACCTGCTTCGATAAAAATGAGCGGGCGTACTGATGAATTCTCGTTTCTCCCCACTCCTGATAGATCTCAGCAGCACCGTTATCATTAAAAACCGGCAGCCCCTGCTCATGCATTCTGTACGTCACTTCCTGATCCATCGCATTAAGGTCATACAGATAATACGTATCTACCCAGCCCTCATGCTCATTGACAAATCGTCTGCTCTTTTGGAACAGATCACCCGCTCTGCCGACTGTCGAAAGCTCCGCAGAAGGATTCACATAGCTGAGCGTACTATTGTTACGATCAACTTCCATTAAGTGCGAAGACTGATCAAAATACTGATCGCGCGAAGCACCGAACTGATTCATCTCGACAGCATCAGGATCCTGGAACAGCGCCCGTCTGAAAAGGTTAATATCAATCGTCGTCATCCTATACAGATACTTAATATACTCCCTGCGCTCAATCGGCAGATAAATCGTCCGTTCCCCTGTTTCATAAGCAAAAAGCGGCGTATAAATAGCAGGTGCATTCGATACAATGACACTCTCCAAATCCTCAAGATGCATTGAATCTACGCGTCCCTCATACACCACTCTGTTATCATAATGCACGAAGTATACGGTAAATGGTGTATCCTCTTCACCTGACACATCAATGACAACACGGTCAAATGAATCTTCAGGGAGCGTATTATTTTCAAACGTCACAATATCACGATACGCACTGAACGGAATTTCTGCAGGATACAGCACTTCAATGCGATTGGATCCGTGGACAATACCCTGGAAATCTTCTTCATCAAATGTGTTATTCTGCTGGACGTTATAGATGCTCCACTCCTGCATCAGCGCATTCAGCGTATTAATATTATTTTCCTCCGATGTCCCGCTCACTGCCACTTCACCGTGAACAAGAAAGCGTGACGGCTGGATTAAATCTCTCGTTGTGCGCTCTTCAGCAATCGCCACATTCTCAACTGTTGTCTCAGACTCATCATAAGGCTCACTGGCCGGCTGATATGACCAGACATTCCATGTTAAAAGCAGACTTAATACAACCAGCAGTGACAGCAGGATCGACTTTAAAAGCTCCATTCTTTTCATCATGCCCATTCATCCTCACTTTCCGGATCATATGGCAGTGTGAAATAAATGGTTGTTCCTCTTCCTTCCACACTAGAAGCCCAGACCTGACCACCGTGCGCGGTAATCATCTCTTTGGCAATCGCAAGTCCAAGCCCTGTACCGCCAAGCTGTCTCGTTCTGGCTTTATCCACACGATAAAAGCGTTCAAAAATATTTTTAAGGTTTTCACGCGGAATCCCTACACCCTGGTCTGACACGCTGACAACAATCTCTTTTTCACGCTCTTTCAGCTCCACCTTAAAGCCGATTTGACCACCTTCAGGCGAATACTTCAGCGCATTTGAAATGATATTATCGAGTACCTGCGTCATCTTATCTGTATCGATCTCTGCATATACAGGATCCTTCGGCAGCTTCACCTTAAATGACACATCCTGTGAACGTCCCATATCAAAGCGGTCGATAATGCGCTGGTAAAACGCAATAAAGTTCACCCATTCTTTATTCAAACGGTAATCACGGCTATCCATTTTAGACAGCTGCAGCAAATCATTCACGAGGCGGATCATCCGCTCGGTTTCAGTCTGGGTTGTATGAAGAAACTGTGGTGCAATTTCTTCATCCTGCCATGCACCTTCAGCAAGCGCTTCAAGGTAGCTGCGCATCGTCGTCAGCGGAGTTCTAAGCTCATGGGATACATTCGCTACAAATTCGCGGCGCTCTGCATCGATTTTTTCCTGCTCGGTAATATCATGTAATACTGCAATCAAACCGCTCACAAAGCCGGTTTCTTTTTGAATTGCAGAGAAATTTGCACGAAGAATATAAGGCTTTGCCTGCGTACCGAAATTTAAAATCAGTGAATCACTCTGACTCGACAGGTCTTCAAATGAATATTCCTCTTCAATGCCAAGCAGCTCTGGCAGCGACATCGACAGCACTGTTTCACGTGAAACATTCAGCATGCCGGCAGCCGGATCATTAATCAGAATCACTCTTCCTCTGCGGTCAGTCGCAATTACACCGTCTGTCATGTAACTAAGAACACTGGAGAGCTTCCGTTTCTCAGCCTCAGTGGTGACACGTGCTTCCTGAAGTCTCTTCGTTAAATTATTGAAGGTAATCGCCAGCTGACCAATCTCATCGTGACCATATACTTTAACTTTTCTCGAGAAGTTTCCTTTTGCCATATCTACAGCGTGACTTCTCATGTCAGCAATCGGCCTTGTAATCGTTTGTGCAAGCAACACACCAAGTATCGCCGTAATTACAAGCGAAATAGCCGTACCTCCCGCCAGGATTTCATTAATCTCATCCATTTGCGAGTATACATTTTCAATACGGGATTCAATATGAATCGCCCCGATGACATCACTGCCTGTGATAATCGGGATGGCAAGCACCCACATTCTTTCCCCGCTTTCACGGTCAACATAGGTCTCGTTCAGGTTATTCGGAGGAGGTCCTCCTTCAATAAACATCCGCTGCAGCAGCTCATTATTCATCCGCTGGCCGACAACGTTCTGATTATTGTCATCTGATGTGCCAAGTACACGGTTTCTTGCGTCGATAATCCGTACTTCCTCGATATCTTCAGAATTAAGTCCACCCAGCAATACGTGGATGGACTCTTGTAATGGTGGTTCATCATCTGACCGCTCGCCCGACAGATCAGTCCTGATCTCTTCAGTGATGCTGTATTCAAGCGGGCTCATACGGTCTTCAATCGACGATTTGAAGTTTTCGAGAAGCTTCTCTTCAAGCTCACGCACGAAATAAACGCCAATAATCTGCATGGCTAATGCAATTAAGAGTACGTATATCAGCACAAACTTTAAATGTATAGATTGAAAGAAATTAACCTTCCGCATTTAGATCTAATCCTGATCCGGGTTTCTCAGGTAGTAACCGACGCCGCGGCGCGTTACAATCCATAACGGGTGACTCGGATTGTCTTCAATTTTCTCGCGCAGACGACGAACCGTTACATCGACTGTACGTACATCACCATAATAATCGTAGCCCCATACTGTCTGAAGCAGGTGCTCACGCGTCATGACCTGTCCGATATGTTTTGATAAATAATGAAGCAGCTCAAATTCACGGTGCGTCAGTTCAATCGTGTCACCGCGTTTTGTCACCATATATGCGTCCGGATGAATCGTCAGTACACCGACTGTGATTTCATTTGTCAGGTTCTCTTCCTCAACCTGTCCTTTCAATGCCTGATGACGGCGCATGTTCGCTTTCACACGTGCGACAAGCTCACGTGTGCTGAACGGCTTTGTCACATAATCATCTGCGCCAAGCTCAAGTCCGAGCACTTTATCAATCTCAGAGTCTTTTGCTGTCAGCATAATAATCGGCATTTCATAATTCTTACGTACTTCCCGGCAAACTTCCATGCCGTCTCTGCCCGGAAGCATGATATCAAGCAGAATCAAGTCCGGTTTGATTTCTTCCACTTTTTCAAGGGCTTCGTCACCGTCATATGCACAGTGAACCTCATAGCCTTCTTTTTTCAGGTTAAATTGTAGTATATCTGCAATTGGCTTTTCATCATCGACAACCAGGATCTTTTTATCCATCTCGTGATTCTCCTTTATCATTCGTAATCATTGAGTGTTATATAGTCTTATAGTAAATGTATCACGTTGACGTCAATAATTCACTCTTTACCCGATTTTAACAGCTGATTTCCCGGGAAATAGAGCGTTTTTCTATAAGCGCTGACCCTTTTCGGGAAGGACTGCGCTTTCCGCAGCCGCGCGGTGAGCCCCTTCCAGGCTTCGCCTTCCACGGTCTCACCTGTCGCTTCTCCGCTGCAGGAGTCTCCGTCCTTCCCTCCAAGGGTCAGCTTAGATTGTTCTCATCTGATTTCTCTCATATTACATCTTTACATTTCATGTATCCACTAAGCTTATCAGATACACAAAACTGCTCCCGGTATCCAGTTTTTTAGTAAAACCGGTGCCGGCAGCAGTGTTTCTTTTAGTAATCGAGATAATCCATTGGGTTTTTCAGGTCTCCATTTACATATATTTCAAAGTGCAGGTGGATACCTGTAGAGAATCCTGTTGTACCCATTAACCCCAGTGATTCACCCTTGCCGACTGTCTGACCCGGCTGTACGTGAATTTCACTTAAGTGGGCATAGATTGTACGCATTCCGTTATTATGATCAATAACGACTTTATTTCCGTAATCCCCTTCAAATCCAGCGGATACAACAACACCGTTATCAACATTGCTGATCGTCAGGCTGTCCGGGCTTGCGATATCAATCCCTTTATGGTGATCTCCCCATCTTGGTCCCTGATGACTTGAGATATAGCCGCCATCAGCAGGCCATTGAAGCGAGCCTGTTCCTTTAGATGGAATTTCTTTTGTTCCTTCAAGTACTATGTGGTTTATCGCTTCTTTTGTTATCTCTTCATTTTCGGTGGATTTGGCTGACTGCTCACCGTTTACTTCAGTAATCAGTTCTGTGTAGACCTTCTCGCCTTCCTGGCCTTCCTGTTCTACACGCGTTTCGCCTTTCAGGATGTCACCGTCTTCTTTGACTTCTTCTATAAAATCAATTGTTTCTGCCACACGTGACTCTTTTTTCACCTGAACTTCCACGCCAGGTACTTTTTCTTCAGCCTTGATCAGTACGCCTTCAGAGAGTTCTCCAGCCTCAGGATTCAGCTCTTCAAAGGTTTCTTCATCCATGTCATACTTTTTAAGGATGTCTTCCTTTGTTTCTCCTTCAGCTGCTTCATGATCAACCATTTTTGTCGTTCCGGCCAGAAGCCTTTCAACTGCTTCTTCCGGATCAACCAGGCTTTCAGGCTCCACCTGTGTCTCTTCCTGATCACCGATTCCATTAATCTGAATATCGATTACACGGCTGTCACCAGGCTCAAGCTCTTTACTGAGATCTTCTTTTTCAAAACGATCAAGCTCTTCTTCTGAAACTGCCGTAAGCTTCAGCTGTCTGATTGCTTCCTTGGCATCTTCTTCGCTTTCAACATGAGCAACTGTATGTTCACCAAGGTTAAGCTCATAAGCATCTGTTACAAAAGCTGCTGCATCCTTCGCCTGATCAATCAGCTGTTGATCTGCTGTCTGCGGGTTAAATACGTGCTCAGGAATCAGCTTCAGATTATGTCTGACATCACCGGAAGCCTCTTCTTCAAGCTCTTCCTCTTTTTTCTCAGCCCATGCAGTTAAGTCATCCGGGTCAGTCACTACACCAACGTATTCTTCACCTGCATACACATGGTGAACGACAGTCAGTCCACGTGATTCAGCAGAAGCTTCTATATCAAATCCCCAAAGTGCAGTAGATAACATCACGCCGGCAGCAAATATTTTAAGGCTACTGCCTGAATCTATAAATAAACGGTTTAACTTGTGATTTTTCATCGTTTTATCCTCCAACAGGTAAGCTAGAATCAGCGCATGAAAAAATGCGCCATCCAAATGTACCATATAGAAGTTCCCATACAAGGCTTGTTGCCCAACTGTAAAAAATGACACAAAGCCAGTTTTCATCTAAAATTTACCAACATATTGATCTGAATGATGATGACAGGGTTTGAAAAGCGGAAAAAATTAGACTGTAATTGTTTTGTTATGAAATTGAGATGTTTAAGAAGGGCAAAAAGAGGTTAATAGGGGATTTTTAGATATAAAAAAAATACGCCGCGATTGCAGCGTATCTTATGGCTTTGGACGGAATCGAACCGCCGACACATGGATTTTCAGTCCATTGCTCTACCAACTGAGCTACAAAGCCTAAATGGCGGTCCCGACCGGGATCGAACCGGCGATCTCCTGCGTGACAGGCAGGCATGTTAACCGCTACACCACGGGACCAGAGGTAGATATGTATAAAGAAAATAAGTGGTGACCCGTACGGGATTCGAACCCGTGTTACCGCCGTGAAAGGGCGGTGTCTTAACCGCTTGACCAACGGGCCATTGAATGGCGCTGCCTTAGCAACGAATCTAACTATACCATAACTTTTTAAAAGGTGACAATCTTTTTTTTGAAAGTTTTTAAGGTTTTTTTGATCATCTATCATTAGTCTCTGTAAGGTCGTATACGGCAGGCCAAAAGAACGTTAAAATCTGTATATGAAACTTCTGTCTTACACAGAACGTATTGATTTAAAAAGGGGTGACAAACCATGCATATTTTCATGAGGCTCTGGAAGCAGCTTTCTGAAATGGACTACCGTGTTATCACGATTCTCTCACTATTCATTATTCTATTTGGGACATTTTCAGTTTACTGGATAGAACCTGAGACGTTTCCAACGCTGTTTGATAGTTTCTGGTGGACGATGACAACATTAACCACTGTCGGATATGGGGATTTCTTTCCGGTTACAGTGGCCGGCAGACTAGTCGGGATTTTCCTGTTCATCTTCGGAATTGGTCTGATTGGTGTTCTGATCGGAAAGATCGTGGAAGCGGCAAGTACATATCAGCGTTTAAAAAAGGAGGGAAAGCTCATGTACAAAAAAAGCGGCCATTATGTCTATATCGGCTGGTCGAAGAAAACCGAACAGGCAATTAAAGAAGTGCTTTATCATAATAACGGTGCTGAAATCGTTCTGGTGGAAGATACGCCTGAAACACCTCTTACTGATGATAAAGTCCATTTTATCAGTGGTGATCCGACTGAAGAACGGATTTTGCATAAAGCGAATATCATTGAAGCGAAAAGAGTGGCCATTTTCTCAGATCCTTCAATTGAGGATACTGTATTAAGAGATGGAAAAAGTTTATTAATCGCATCAGCAGTAGAAGCTCTTTCAGTTACTCACCAGGTGGATATTCAGACTGTCGTTGAGATCTGCGAAGAGCGTCATATCTCCAAGTTTAATCATATTCGTGTAGATGATTTCATTCTCTCGGATGATTCTGTTTCACTTTTAATGGCAAAAGCGACACTGCAACCCGGAACAACAACGATCTTCAGACAGCTGCTCAGCAAGCGTTTTGGTAACAATATTTACGTGGTGAAAACAAAAGATACGTGGAAGACGTACCGGGACGCATCACAAAAATTACTTGATGATGGTGCAGTTTTGATTGCAGTTAATGAAGACATGGATTTCAAAGATGCGATTAAAAAGCCTTTGAAAAAAGGTGATAATTTATACGTGATTTGTGATGATAAAACGTATAAGAGACTGAATGTTTTATATGAGACAGTTGAATGACCCGCGGCAGCGGGTTTTTTTAATATAAGGATACTTTTGCCATGACCCCTCATGTATAATGTAAACAATTCATAACATCAGGAGGGATCAATCTTGCCGGGTAAGCGAAAAAAGCATGAACTGCCCCCTGTCTCTGCTAAGAAACGGAGTCAGCATAAAAAGCTCTCATTAAAGATGGTGAGCAAACGCGTTTTCTTTATTTTGATTGGTGCGATTATGATGGCGGTTGGACTTGAGCTGTTTTTAGTTCCCAATCAGGTACTCGATGGCGGAATTGTCGGGATCTCCATTATTCTTTCCTACCTGACAGGGTGGAAGCTTGGACTTTTTATTTTTATATTGAACATTCCTTTTTTCTTTATCGGCTATAAGCAGATTGGAAAAACATTTGCACTTTCCACACTGCTCGGCATTTCTGTATTATCAATTTCCACCTACTTCCTTCACAGCGTGGAAGTGTTTACCGATGATTTATTGCTCGCTACAGTTTTTGGCGGCATTGTTCTAGGTGCAGGCGTTGGCATCGTGATCAGGTATGGTGGTTCACTTGATGGCACAGAAATTCTTGCAATCTTATTCAACAAAAATCTCCCTTTCTCTGTGGGAGAAATGATTATGTTCTTCAATTTATTTATTTTCACTGTAGCCGGGTTCGTATTTGGATGGGACCGGGCTATGTATTCACTTATTGCTTACTTTATCGCCTTTAAAACCATTGATATTGTCATTCAGGGTATGGATGAATCAAAAGCTGCCTGGATCATCAGTGACAATTATATTGAAATTGGTGATGCCATTATTGACCGTCTCGGGCGAGGCGTCACTTACCTGAATGGTCAAGGCGGATTCACCCTTCATCAGAAAAAAGTTGTGTTCTGCGTGATCACAAGACTCGAAGAAGCAAAGCTTAAAGGAATCGTAGAAGACATCGACCCCAACGCCTTCCTCGCAGTCGGCAGCATCGCTGAAGTAAGAGGCGGCAGATTTAAGAAAAAAGCAATACATTAAAAGAAAAGTGGAAGCAGGCGGTTAGCCCCGACAAGCATAAGATGTGATGAGAGAAATGGGTGCTCTTCCCCATTTTCTCATCGCAGTTTATGACTCGAGGGGCTGCCTGCTGGAACTGGATCATAAGAAAAGTGGAAGGCGCTTGGTCAGCTCTGACGGGCATAAGACGCGGAGCGGAAAATGGGCGATCTCCCCATTTACCGATGCGTGGCTTATGACCCGAAGAGCTAGCGCCTGGAACTGGATCATAAAAAAGTGAAAGCGCCTGCTCAGCTCAGACAAGCATAAGACGCACTGAGAGAAACGGGTGACCTTTCCCGTTTTCTCAGTGTGGCTTATGCCTCGAGGGGCTAGGCGCTGGAACTGGATCATAAGAAAAGTGAAAGCAGGCGGTTAGCCCCTGATGCGGAGGACTGAAACGGGCACGGAACATGGGCGTTCGATAAAATGAAAAGGTGATGTAATAAAATTGCCTCTACCAAGCAGCCATAGATTCAAAATAGATCAACATCCAATACATGACCCGCAGCTGCGGGTTTTTTTATTGAATTTTTAGCATTCTCTACTTTTATTCACCACAGCCTGTATGTTTATTAAACAACCTGTTGTATAATGCTTAACATATATACCCACCGGAGGAATATCAGCATTTGTTAAATGAGATATTCGCTCTTTTGCTCGAACAAAGACCGGTTTATTTTTATTTATTATGTTAGAACATGGCTTGAACAGGCTAAACTTAAGGGTATAGTAAAGCTAAACGACTGAAAAGCGGGATCACTAACATCATAGAATTGAGGGATTGACATGGGTTCGATTCAGGATTTTGCTTCATACCTGAAACAAAATGGAGAAGAGCTTGGAGAAAAACTTCTTGTATATAGTCTTGGTAAAGTTGAGGTGGAAATTCCACAATCAATTATTGAAGAATCACGCAGAAATAATGGACGCTTTTTTGAATTCTTCTCCGATACACTTGCTGTCGAGGAGGAAGAATCGGTTGAAGAAAAATTCCTGAAATGGAGCCGGGATAATATTGAAGAACAGGTATCCATGATGGATAAGCTTTCTTCACTGATTCGCCCTTATCCGGATACAAGAATGTATTTCAGTGATTTGATCGGAGCAATTTGTATTCAAAAAGAGCTTTCGACTAAAGATACGCTCTTTGTATTAAATCGGTTAAATTTTATTCTCGATATTAATATGCGTGAATCAATACTTACGTTTGAGAAGTATAAAAACAAAATTAATGAAGAGAGCCGCAGAGAGATTCTTGAGCTGTCTGCACCGATTGTGCCGATTCAGCCGGGTGTTGTTGTATTGCCGCTGATTGGTAAGATTGATTCTGCACGAGCAGAGCACCTGATGACGAAGACGATTCCAGCGATCAGTGATATGAATCCTGATTGCGTGATTATTGATTTTTCAGGTATTGTAACGATCGATAACGAAGTGGCCGGGCATGTCTTTGATATTACGAATGTACTGAAGCTGCTTGGGGTGGATGTAAATGTAAGCGGTCTGCGTCCTGAGCTTGCGCAGCATATTGTGTTAAATGGCATTCATTTTAAGGATATTCAGACGTTTTCAAATGTGCAGCAGGCAGTCAAAGACTGGGATGTTAAAATCTTATAGAAAAAAGGGTATCTGCGCGTTCGCAGATACCCTTTTATTCATTCATTTATTTTTCAACTCTCCATACACTCTTCACAACGTTCGTCTGTGTACGGTCAGGTCCTACCGAGAAGATTGATAGCGGGATACCTGTCAGCTGTGATACGCGCTCAAGGTAGTGACGTGCATTTTCAGGAAGCTCATCAAGTGAACGTACGCCTGTAATGTCTTCATCCCATCCTGGAAGCTCTTCATAGATCGGCTCACATTTCGCAAGTGTGCGAAGGTTTGCCGGATATTCTGTAATGATCTCATCGCCGAGGCGGTAAGCTGTACAGATTTTCAGTGTTTTGATGCCTGTTAATACATCAATTGAGTTCAGTGAAAGATCTGTCAGACCACTTACGCGGCGTGCGTGACGTACAACCACGCTGTCGAACCAGCCGACGCGGCGTGCGCGGCCTGTTGTTGTACCGTATTCACGTCCGACTTCACGGATCTGGCTGCCGATCTCATCATGCAGCTCAGTCGGGAATGGACCATCGCCGACACGTGTTGTATAGGCTTTAGATACACCTACCACGTGGCCGATTTTCGTCGGTCCAACACCTGAGCCGATTGTTACGCCACCCGCTACCGGATTTGAAGACGTAACGAACGGGTATGTACCCTGATCGATATCAAGCATAACGCCCTGTGCACCTTCGAAAAGCACGCGGCGTGCTTCATCAAGAGCATCGTTTAACACAACAGATGTATCGCATACATACTTCGCGATCTGCTGGCCATATTCATAGTATTCTTCGAAAACATCTTCCATCGTAAAGCCTTCCACTTCATAGAAGCGCTCAAGCATACGGTTCTTTTCAGCCAGGTTATGTTCAAGTTTTTCTTCAAATGACTCTTTATCTAAAAGGTCAGCGATACGGATGCCGGCACGTGCTGCTTTATCCATATAAGCAGGACCGATTCCTTTTTTCGTCGTACCGATTTTGTTTGCACCTTTACGCTCTTCTTCCACTTCATCAAGCTTAACATGGTATGGAAGAATGACGTGGGCACGGTTACTGATACGAAGATTCT
The DNA here is from genome assembly GCF_055597105.1 of Jeotgalibacillus sp. 10bf12. Lineage (NCBI taxonomy): Bacteria > Bacillati > Bacillota > Bacilli > Caryophanales > Caryophanaceae > Jeotgalibacillus > Jeotgalibacillus sp. 10bf12. The sequence goes on from NZ_CP200276.1 coordinate 797,494, forward strand.
CCGTGCTGACACCGCGGTCATGCAGATATTTCAGCTCCTGCACAAGCGCTTTTGGATCTACAACCATTCCATTACCGATCACAGAGATTTTATCTTTATAAAAAATCCCTGATGGAATCAGATGCAGTTTATATGTTTCACCATCAAATTTAATTGTATGACCTGCATTATTACCGCCCTGATAGCGTGCAATTACTTCTGCATGTTCTGAGAGAAAGTCAGTGATCTTACCCTTACCTTCATCTCCCCATTGAGTTCCTACTACAACTACTGAAGACATGGAACGCACCTCCGTCAGGCTGTTACACCCTTTTTATCAAACAAGAACAGTTTACCAGTCATTCGGAGGTCAGTCAATGTAAAGACGAACATTTTTGTGTAAATAGTAATTTATATTCGTTTATTTCGACAAATGAAAAGGTTTACGGAGGCGAGTGATACGGATTTGTGTGAATGTGATCGTTATGGGACGCACAGATTGATACAAGTTCGGTGTGAACCCGTACATCTCCGGGCGGAATAGGCACAGCCTCAGTTGAAATCCAAACAACCACACCGGGAACTTCGACAACGCCGGCATAAACTGCTACAACCTCCACGTAAGCAGCTGCCTCTCCCCTGGCACTTGATGCACTTCAGTAACAGGCTGTTAGTTTGTTAAAGGCATGAAGAGGGGCGGGCTGGTGCACTCAATACGGCTCTCACGTCACTCATGTCAAAGCTTGGTGCACTCAATACGGCTCTCACGTCACTCATGTCAAAGCTTGGCGCACTCAACCCGGGTGAGTCGCTAGCTCAATCCGCAAAACAGGTGACTCAACAACCAGCTACGAATTAAAAAAGCCCCCATTAAGGAGGCTTTACGCACCAGGCGGCATACTCGGATCATCGAGTCGCCGTTCGAGGTTAACGAATTTGTTATATTCCTTGATAAAGGCTAGTGATACCGTGCCAACCGGGCCATTACGCTGTTTAGCGATAATGATTTCAATCGTGTTCTGGTTTTCACTTTCCTTATCGTAGTAATCATCACGATAAAGGAAGGCAACGATATCAGCATCCTGCTCAATACTTCCTGATTCACGTAAGTCAGACATCATCGGACGCTTGTCCTGACGTGATTCTACGCCACGGGATAGCTGAGACAGTGCGATTACCGGCACTTCAAGCTCACGGGCAAGTCCTTTTAGTGAACGGGAGATTTCCGATACTTCCTGCTGACGGTTCTCGCCGGGCTTTCCGGTACCGTGGATCAGCTGCATATAGTCAATCAGAATCATACCGAGTCCGTGCTCCTGCTTCAGACGGCGGCATTTCGCACGGATATCCTGTACGCGCACACCAGGCGTATCATCGATATAGATACCGGCATTTGACAGGCTTCCCATCGCCATGGTCAGCTTGCGCCAGTCTTCGTCTGTAAGGGCACCTGTACGCAGGTTCTGTGCGTTAATATTACCTTCAGCACAAAGCATACGCATCACAAGCTGCTCCGCACCCATCTCCAGACTGAAGATCGCAACGTTTTCACCGGTTTTCGTCGCAACATTTTGTGCGATGTTCAGGGCAAATGCGGTCTTACCAACTGACGGACGGGCTGCAACGATAATCAGGTCGTTACGCTGGAAGCCTGCTGTCATGCGGTCGAGCTCATTAAAGCCTGTTGCAATCCCTGTAATATCACCCTGTGAGCTGTTCAGTATCTCGATATTATCGTAGGTACGCACAAGCACGTCTTTCATCGAGTGGAAGGCGCTTGTGTTCTTTCGGTTTGCCACTTCCATGATGTTACGCTCAGCTTCAGCTAAGAGGTTTTCCACTTCATCCTCACGTGCATAGCCATCCTGGGCGATCGTTGTCGCTGTGCGGATCAGCCTTCTTAAAAGTGATTTTTCTTCGACGATATGTGCATAGTACTCAAGGTTGGCTGCAGTTGGCACAAAGCCTGCAAGGTCTGTTAAATAGGAGATTCCGCCAACGTCTTCAAGCTCTTTCATGGCTGCAAGTTCTTCAGTGACTGTGACAAGGTCAATGGCTTTTCCTTTATCACTTAAGCTGATCATGACGTCAAAAATACGCTGGTGGGCACTGCGGTAAAAATCTTCCGGCATGAGGACTTCCTGCGCAGATATCAGTGACTGGGGTTCTAAAAAGATGGCACCGAGCACGGCCTGCTCAGCTTCTATATTTTGCGGCGGCATTCGGTCCGCATACTGTTCATTCACGTCGGATCCCTCCTGTGTTGCTGTATAAAATGCCGGCACTATGCTTCCCTCAGGAAATACGCACAGTCCCGGCACTTTTTATCTGTTTCTATCTCATCCAAGTTATACATTCAGTATATCACGGATTCAATTGGTTTCAGAAGACCCTAAATTATTCCTCGGTTACGTGAACCTTTACAGTCGCAGTGACATCATTATGAAGCTTCACCGGTACATTGGTGTAGCCAAGTGAACGGATTGCGTCGCTAAGTTCGATTTTACGCTTATCGACTTTTATGCCGTGCGTTTTTTTCAGTTCTTCTGCGATCTGCTTAGAAGTCACTGAACCGAACAGGCGGCCGTCTTCACCGGATTTCGCTGTCAGTTCAACTGTCAGCTCCTCCATTGTCGCTTTCAGCTGCTGTGCTTCTTCAAGCACCTGCTGCGCTTCCTGCTCCTTCTTTTTCTTTTGAGCGTTCAGCTGGCTGACGTTACCTGCGTTTGCTTCAGCAGCCAGGTTATTTTTCAGCAAGTAGTTGTGTGCATAACCGTCTGCTACGTTTTTTACTTCGCCTTTTTTACCTTTACCTTTAACGTCCTGTAGGAAAATTACTTTCATGATTCTTCAGTTCCTCCTTCGATGTGTTCATTGATTGCCTGTTTCAACTGTTCTACAGCTTCATCAACTGTAACGTCCCGAAGCTGGGTGGCTGCATTGGTCAGGTGACCTCCGCCATTCAGTTTTTCCATGATCAGCTGCACGTTGACTGTTCCAAGCGAGCGTGCGCTGATGCCAACGACACCTTCATCACGGAAAGCAACGACAAACGATGCCGCCACATCTTCCATTTGCAGCAGCGTATCGGCTGCCTGTGCAATAATAACGGAATCATGTACACGGTCATCCTCACCAAAAGCAATCGCCATCCCATGCTTATAAAAGGTGACTGTCTCAACGAGGCGCGCCCGCTCTACATAAGTCGTTACATCTTCTCTCAGGAACTGCTGTACGAGTACGGTGTCCGCGCCAAGCGTTCTGAGGTAGGATGCCGCATCAAATGTCCGGGATCCTGTGCGCATAGTGAAGCTTTTTGTATCCACTATTATACCAGCAAGAAGCGCAGTCGCTTCAAGCATTGTGATTTTCTCTGTTTTCGGCTGATAATCCAGCAATTCTGTGACAAGCTCGGCTGTTGAAGAAGCATAAGGTTCCATATAGACTAGCAGTGGATTCTCAATAAACTCTTCCCCTCGGCGGTGATGGTCAATGACAACCACTTTTTCCGCTTTATTTAACAGCTTTTCTTCAATCACAAGACTCGGCTTATGTGTATCCACGATCACAAGCAGTGTATCATCAGTGATCATATCAAGCGCCTCTTCAGGTGCAATCATATGTGAGAATAAATCCGGCTTTGTTTTAATTTCATCAATCAGACGGTTCACGCCGCTATCAATCTCAGTAAAATTCAGCGCTACAAAACCTTCACGCTGGTTCATCTGTGCAATCTTCCTGACACCAATTGCCGCTCCAACCGCATCCATATCCGGGCGCTTATGTCCCATCACGATGACTTTATCACTGCTGACGATCAATTCACGCAGTGCATGGGAGATTACCCGCGCCCTTACACGCGTCCGCTTTTCCATCGGGTTTGTCTTCCCGCCGTAAAACTTTACTTTTCCGTTCGCCTGATTAATCACGACCTGGTCACCACCGCGTCCTAAAGCAAGATCAAGACTCGACTGTGCCTGGCGCCCAAGCTCAGGAAGTGTCTCAGCACCTGAACCGATTCCGATACTGAGTGTCAGCGGTACGTTTTGTCTTGAAGTCATCTCACGAATCGAATCAAGCACAGTAAATTTCTCCTGCTCAAGCTCACGTAAAATGCGCTCATTCATCACTGCAAGAAAGCGGTCAGATGACACTCTTTTTACGTAAATATCGTGCTCTGTCGCCCACTGGTTAAGCAGTGTCGTGACTGAACTGTTAATATTACTGCGGGCAGAATCGTCCATTCCCTGCGTCAGTTCATCATAGTTATCTAAGAAGATCACCGAGATCACAGTCCGGTCCGCTGCGTACTGCTCTTCGACTTCTGACTGCTCTGTCACATCAAAGAAGTACAGCAGCTTTTCATCCTGTCTGTGAATGAGGCGGAAAATCCGGCCCTGCCAGGAGACAGTCTCTTCAATGCTGCCTTCTTTTTTAATAACTGGCACAAGCACGTCAGCCACGTCATATAAGGACCGGCCAATCATCGTGCCATCCTGAATGAACGCAGTTAAATACGGGTTCGCCCACTCCACGAAAAAATCATCGTTGTAGAGCAGAATCCCGACCGGCATTTCCATCAGTGCTTCTTCCCCTACCCTTTTTACCCTGTAGGAGAGCGTGGCGATATATTCTTCAGTGTCGTTGAAAAAACGCTTTTCAAATACAAAAGCGAACCACAACAGAGGTACTGCCAAAATGAGCGTACCGACCGCAAACATCCAGTTGTATAGGAATAATACCGCCGCAATCAAAACGACAATCAGCGTAAGCCCGAGCAGCAGCCGGCGTAGTATCCGGTGTTGAAAATATGTTGGCATGCCTTCAGCTCCCAAAACGGTTCACCCGTTTGCATGATATATGCTCTATCTTATCCATCCACCGAAAAGAATGTGCGCTTACTTCTTTTCAGTGATCCGTTTTCTTAAATCGAAACCTAAGTCTATTATACCTAAAATTCGCGTCAATGGATTGATCAATACGCCTAAAATGGTCAAAATCACCAGCAAGCTCTTGCTCCAGCCTTTTAAATGACCGTAGAAATGAATGAAAGCCAGTCCCTGAAGGACCATTAACAACTCAAATCCAAATTGAAGATTAATTAAGGCATAAGCAAACATCGTTCCCTGCTCAGGCGTTGCAATCAGTGTCGTCAGCAGAATAACCAGGTAATACCAGATGACGTTTTTCGGTAAAGAAAGATTGCGGAAGGCTTCGAACTTAGGCATGTCTTTTTTCGCCAGACGCTTTACGAGCGGGAAATTGATGAGCATCATAATCCAGATCAGCAGTGCTGAAGACAGGACAACTAATGATGGCAGCAGTGTTTCGAAAGTAATCATGATCTGTGCAAACTGCTCCCTCACATCACCTGTCTCAATACCTGCAGCAGTATAAACTGAAATCGCCTGCTCCAGTGAGTCATCCATTAACGTGAAAAACTCATCAATCATATTAACCCCAAAAAGGAGAATCGAAAATAAATACTGCATGACCAGGTTTACAGCAAAAACAAGCGTTGAAATCATAAAAATCATAAACTTGCTCTTCCCCTGCTGAACGAGCCATCCCATTACAACACCGGTTGTTCCATATAAAATGGCAATCGGAATCGAGAACAGACTACCTGCAATACCTGCTACACCAATAGATGCTGCAAGCACGACCAGCGAGGCACGAATCGAGTATTTTACACTATAAAGTAAAAATGGCAGCAGTAAAAAGAACGCTGACACAGCTGAGATAAACGGCACATACACCGTAATCAGTAGTAAGACTGTGAAAAAAGCGGTCATCATTGCGCCTTCAGTCAGCCTTAACGTATTTGTATTATTCATCATACACCTCAATTTTTCTCATTCAATCACTATATCTATCTACTCATTTTATCTGTCATAAAGCTCTCCTTCAACCCGCAGCCTATTTTTACAGCGAATTAACTAGTGATTCTGTTCACCTGTTTGATGAATGTAAAAATCCTCCAGGTCACATTGACCCGGAGGATTTTCTGTTATGCTTCTTTTCGTTCATCCAGCCTGAAGCGGTTTACCGCCTGCTGCAGATCATCGCTCAGCTCACTTAACCGCTCTGCAGACTCAGTTACAGTCTGAATCGCTCTGACCTGCTCATCGGTTGAGGCTGCCACTTCTTCACATGATGCAGCTGTTTCTTCAGCCATCGCAGCCATTTCCTGAATGACGCGCGTGACGGCTTCTTTGCTTGCAGAAACATCCTGGATTTCACGATACACAGCAAGAATAGATGCTTCCATCGTGCCCATAAAATCAGACATCTGATCAAAAATGGCATTCGTATGTTCAACGACAACTGACTGATGATCAAAGTTTTCCTTCGTGCGGCCCATTTCATTGACCGCACGCTTTGAGCTGTCCTGAATATCAGCGATCGTCTGCTTCACTTCATCTGTCGCACGCACTGACTGCTCAGCAAGCTTTCTGACTTCGTCTGCAACCACAGCGAACCCTTTACCATGCTCACCTGCACGTGCTGCCTCAATCGAAGCGTTAAGCGCCAACAGGTTGGTCTGAGAAGAGATCTCTGTGATCGTTGCCATCACACTTTCAATTGTCTGGACTTTCGTCTCAAGGTCCTGAATCACAGACTCCATTGACTGAATAAATTCAGTAGAAGACGTGTGATATTCCTTCAGCTGCTTCATCTGACTGATACCGCTCGCATTCACGCTGCCAGCTTCACTTGCCACTTCAGACATCTGCTTAGACTGCTCTGAAATGGCATTGATCTTTTCACCAAGCGTCTGTGACTGGCGGTTCGCTTCATCCGCCTCTTCAGCTGACTGCGTCGCACCGTCTGCAATATCACCGACCGCGCTCGCTACCTGCTCGCTTGAAGCATTTGTTTCTTCTGCCACAGCACTTAAGCCTTCAGCAGAACCGCGCACTTCTTCAACAGATGATTTTACAGTGGAGAGGATCTCATTCATATGATCGACCATCGTGTTAAATTGTGTCGCAAGCTCGCCAATTTCATCATCGGACTTTACATTTGCACGCGTACTCAGATCACCGCCAGCCACCTCACGCACTGACTCACTTAATGATACAATCGGCTTTGAAAATCTGCCGGCTACAATAGACATAATAATTCCGGCCACTATAAGCGTTGCTACACCGATGATCAGCAGCAGCGTCAGAATCGATAATGATTCTGCTGCAATGTCTGACTGGTCAAATGCGACACCGATCTTCCAGTTCGTATTTTCAGCTGTGGAGTAGACCATCAGCTTATCTGCACCATCAAGTTCATATTCGACGCGCCCATTATCATCTTCCTGCTCAAAAATATCCTGAATAAAATTGTATTCCATCAGGTTCTCACTCTGAAGTGTAGGATGTACAATGGCAACCCCCTCGCCTGATAAAACAAACGGATAGCCGTTATAGCCAATCTGCGTTTCGCCAAGCTTTGAAGTAAGGTCACCAAGCTTTACGTCTACACCAATCACCCCAACAAGCTGTGATCCGCTCTGCATGGATTTTGCAGCTGTAATGACATATTCACCTGTTGCTTCATCTATGTATGGTTCACTCCAGATCACTGCATCAGGCGCTGCTGCAGCCTGCTGATACCAGTCACGCGTTGTCGCATCAAAGTCTGCAGGCAGATCAACAAACGGAGAAATTAATAATGATCCGTTATCTGCCGCCACATAAATAGAGGATGGATCTGAATAAATGGTTAAATACTCTTCAAGTAGCTGTTCAAGCTCATTCGTTGAAGCTGCGTCACCTTCATCAAGTGCTGCTTCAGCATATTGAAGCGCAGTCGTTGTAGAAGCGATCTGCTCAATGCTGCGTCCATACTGATCCAGGAATGTCTCAGTCGAGTTGTTCAGCTCTCCTGCAATCCCTTCAGCCTGCTGCAGGACGTTTTCCTGCGTACGGTCATGAAGCTGCCACCCTGTTAAACTGAGTAAAACCGCAAAGGCTGCGATCAATACCAGCGATGTTGTCATGATTAATTTAGTCTTAATCGATTTCAGTTTCATCCTGCTCACCTCATGCTGATCTTTTTGTATTCAGGCATTCGATGCCTTATACATATACATCGGATCATATATGAAAAAGTAAAGAGGTCAGATAATTTTTTTAGTGCAGATGGCATGGAAAAAAGAGAGAAACTTTAGAATTTAAGGAATTATGCAGGTTAAAAGAAGTGATTTTGTATAGAAGAGATATAAAAAAGCTGTCAGACAAGCTGACAGCTTTGCATTTCATTATTCGCCTGTAACGAATGGTAGTAGCGCCATTGTACGTGCGCGCTTTACAGCAACTGTCAGTCTGCGCTGATACTTAGCGCTTGTGCCAGTTACACGACGTGGAAGAATTTTTCCACGCTCAGAGATAAACTTTCTTAGTAGGTCAACGTCTTTATAATCGATGTGTGTAATACCGTTTGAAGTAAAGTAACACACCTTTTTACGACGCTTACCGCCTCTGCGTCCTCCTGCCATGGGATTCCCCTCCTTCTTGTTTAAGATTTTATAGTTCTACACATCTTAAAATGGCAGATCATCATCTGAAATGTCGATCGGCTGACCGTCATTTGAGAATGGGTCCTTGTCCACTCTTGTGTAGTTCTGGTTATTCTGATTGCCTTGATTGCTTTGGTTTTCACGCGGTTGATTCTGACCGAAGTTATTATTATCCTGATACCCCTGATTGCTTCCGTAGCTTCCGCCGCCGGACTGGCCGCCTGAAGCGTTCTTCGGCTCCAGGAATTGAACACTTTCTGCATTCACTTCAGTGACATACACGCGTTTGCCTTCCTGGTTGTCATAGCTTCGTGTCTGAATACGTCCGTCAACGCCTGCAAGACTGCCTTTTTTAAGGAAGTTTGCTACGTTTTCAGCTGGACGTCTCCATACCACACAGTTAATAAAATCCGCTTCACGGTCTCCCTGCTGGTTCGTGAATGCACGATTAACAGCGAGTGTGAATGTTGCGACTGCTACACCGCTTGGCGTATAGCGCAGGTCCGGATCCTTCGTTAATCGACCGACTAATACGACTCGATTCATCATCAGAACCAACTCCTTTATTTTTGCGCAAGCTGGTGTAAACCAACTCTTGCAAGGAACTTATATTTAGAGATTAGTTTTCTTCTTCGCGAATCGTCATGTGGCGAACGATATCGTCGCTGATTTTAGCCAGACGGTCGAATTCGTTGATAGCCTCAGAACCTGAGTTCAACTTAACGATCTGGTAGAATCCTTCGCGAATCTCGTTAATTTCATAAGCGAAACGACGCTTACCCCACTCTTTTGACTCGATGATCTCCGCTCCGTTTGAAGTAAGGATTTCTTCAAAGCGTGTAGTGACAGCTTTTTTCTGCTCCTCATCAACGTCTGGACGGACAATGTACATGATTTCGTACTTTCTCATCGGTTTTCACCTCCTTATGGTCTATGCGGCCTCCTGCTGTCAGGAGACAAGGAGTAATAAACAAATTCTATTACTCACAAGGATATATTATAGCATAATGAAATCCATTGGACAAGGGCGACAGTAAGATTTTGAGATTCCTGTTCTTCCCCAAACAGAAATAGAACACTTGTTCTTATTTTTATTGTAATCGATTGGGGTTAGGATGTCCAGCTGGAGGGAGGAGGTTTTTGGATGGACTGCGTTCGGCGGAAAACCCTTGATGTTCCGCGTTTGCAGCTGACTGTTCGATGTTCATCCATCCGGGTTCGGCACAAAGCAAGTTGTGTTCGACGTTAAACAGCTAACCTTCGCTCTTTAGTAACATTTGACCTATCTCCATATGACCCTACATTAATCAAAATAAAACCCCCGGAATCTCTCCCGGGGGCACACAATTTATACGTTAAAACGGAAGTGGATGACATCTCCGTCTTTTACCAGATATTCTTTACCTTCAAGACGTACTTTACCAGCTTCTTTTGCCGGTGACATGCCGCCTGAAGCGATCAGGTCATCGTAAGAAACGGTTTCTGCACGGATGAAGCCGCGTTCGAAGTCAGTGTGGATGACGCCCGCACACTGAGGAGCTTTCATGCCGTGGCGGAATGTCCATGCGCGGACTTCCTGTACACCTGCAGTGAAGTAAGTGGCAAGACCAAGCAGATCATATGTTGCACGGATCAGCTGATCAAGACCTGATTCTTCGATACCAAGCTCTGAAAGGAACATTGCTTTTTCATCTTCATCAAGCTCTGCAATTTCTTCTTCGATTTTCGCACAGACAACGATTACTTCTGCATTGTCTTCTTTAGCGAATTCACGTACGCGCTGAACATATTCATTATCTGTTGGGTCAGCGATTTCGTCTTCACCAACGTTTGCAGCGTAAAGCATCGGCTTACTTGTTAACAGGTGCATGCCTTTAGCAATTTTCGCCTGCTCTTCATTCAGCTCAACCGTTCTTGCTGCCTGGTTGTTTTCAAGCGCTTCTTTTACCTTTTCAAGCACAGCCATTTCAATGACAGCATCCTTGTCTTTTTGCTTCGCCATTTTAGCAACGCGTGCGACACGCTTTTCCACAGCTTCAAGGTCAGCTAAAATCAGCTCAAGGTTAATCACTTCAATATCATCAATCGGATCCACTTTTCCTGAAACGTGTGTGATATTATCATCTGCAAAACAGCGGACAACCTGTACGATTGCATCTACTTCACGGATATGCGAAAGGAACTTGTTCCCAAGACCTTCACCTTTACTCGCGCCTTTTACAATCCCTGCAATATCAGTAAATTCAAATGCAGTCGGCACTGTCTTTTTCGGTTCAACCAGCTCAGTCAGCTTAGTCAGACGCGGGTCCGGCACTTCTACGATCCCGACGTTCGGGTCGATTGTACAGAACGGATAGTTTGCAGATTCAGCACCTGCTTTTGTAATTGCATTAAATAAAGTAGACTTTCCAACGTTCGGTAAGCCCACGATTCCAGCTGTTAAAGCCATTTCGTTCACTCCTTGAATCTTCTATTAAAAACATGTTCATGTGACGTGTCATATACAAACCTCACACAATTATATAGAGTTCCGATTATAAATACAAGAGGACCGGCGTGTGGATGGAAGCAGGAGCTCATGAGGGATGTGGCCCGAAATCTGTACCAGGGCCGAAATGTGACCTTAAATGTCAAAAACCTGACCTGAGATTCTACGAATATGACCTCAAATACCTGCAGCCCCACAAAAAAAACCGTATGAAATCACTCATGATCTCATACGGTCTGCTTTTATTCCTCATGCTTCACGAGCACTTTCTTCATTTTACGTGAAAACTCCTTGCGGGGAATCATGACACTGTGTGAACAGCCTTCACATTTGATTCTGATATCCATCCCCATCCTGATGATTTTCCACTGGTTCACTCCGCACGGATGGGGTTTTTTCATTTCTACTACATCATGTAGTCCGTACTCTTTTTCTTCCATGAAATATCCTCCTATTTGTTTTCTCTATGCTGTATATCCGTTTGAAGCTTTCCTGCCTCTTCTCTTGAATACATCACCATGCGTGGGAATGGAATTTCAATTCCACGCTCATCAAGGTAACGCTTAATTTCACGTCTCATTTCACGGGCGATATACCAGTGTTTCATCGGCTGTGTTTCTGCAATAACACGCATAACGACTTCTGAAGCACCGAGTGTTTGAACACCGAGCAGTTCCGGTTTCATGACAACCTCTTCGTACCTGCCTTCGAGAGAGTCACAGAATTCACGGATCGCTTTTTCAGCCTTAGACACATCTTCCTCATACGCAATACTGATATCGACGACCGCGACACTGTTATGAATTGAGTAGTTTGTTACCTCAGTAATATTGCCGTTTGGAAAAATGTGCAGTTCACCAGTCCAGCTTTTAATTTTTGTTGTCCGGAGACCAATCTCCTCCACGTGACCTTCAGCCTGACCGATTCTGACGTAATCCCCGACAGAGAACTGGTCTTCGAAAATAATAAAGAATCCTGTGATGATATCCCGCACAAGGTTCTGTGCACCAAAACCGACAGCAAGTCCGACGATACCGGCACCTGCGATCAGACCGCGCACATCAATTGAAAATGCAGAAAGGACAGCAAGTACGGCGACAAAATAAACGACGTAGGAGACCACATTCTGCAGTAGTTTTAACAGCGTATTTTCGCGGCGGATGGATACCTGCATAGGGCCTTTTGCACGTACTTTAAAGACGTTTTGGATCAGCTTTTTAGCGATGCGGACAACAATGCCTGCAATGACAATGATCAGGATAATTCTCAGGAATGTAATCCCGAATGATACCCAGACCGCTTCATTTGTTAAATAAGCGACAATTGAATCCCAGGCTTCAGTTAAAGCACCGACGTCAACGGCTTCTTCTATTGTTTGAGGTGTATCATTTGTTTCCGGTGAAGCAAGTTTCATGCAAATCACTTCCTGCCTTCTTTTAAAAATAACTTTGTTAAAGTTGTCTGTTGATTTCCGCTTCAGGGTGACGCTTTCGCTACAATTATCAGCTGGGCAGAAACAACAATATCATTTAACAAAGCGTTAAAAATGATTTCAAGCTATTCTTTATTTTATCAGCGTTCGTTTTTTTCTCCAACTTATAAGAAAAAACATTTTGTTCTTTAAAAAGAACAAAATGTGTTATATAATGAATAAACAGAATAAAAAAATAGGCACGGTCCTATACTGTAGAAGTGAGAGGAGCTGGAATTGAATGAACGAAGCGATACCGCCACAATTTACAGACACTAGCTGCCGCAGTCATCTGGAAGATCACATGACACCCCACAGACTCGCAAAAACACTTGCTGCAACATATCCAGTCGACCGTCCGATTATCTATGTATGTATCGGCACAGACCGTTCAACAGGAGATTCACTCGGCCCACTGACCGGATCGCTGCTCGAAAAAAGAAGACTGCCATTTTGTGAGTTGTACGGGACGTTAAAAGATCCTGTACATGCGCTGAATCTGGCAGATACTGCAGAGAAAATCCGGATGGAATATGACAATGCATTTGTCGTCGCGATTGATGCGTGTCTCGGCCAGTTTCGGAATATCGGTTATATTGAAGTAGGAGAAGGTCCGATTTTCCCTGGCGCAGGTGTACAGAAGCAGCTGCCGCCGATCGGTGATGTGCATATTACCGGCATTGTAAATGCGGGCGGCTTTATGGAGCACGCAATGCTTCAGAATACACGCCTTTACTTAGTAAATGAAATGGCTTCAAAAATCACAGATGCCATTCATTATTCCAATATTCTTTTACGTAAAAAACTGACTAAAATCCATACGACTCATACAGGTGAACAATGGTCACAATTGCACCCACAATGAAGATACCCGGCAGCAGGTTGGCAACACGGATTTTTGTGATCCCAATCAGGTTCAATCCGATTGCAAGGATCATGATGCCGCCTGCTGACGTCATTTCAGCGATAAATTGATCCATCAGCACCTGAGGAACAAATTTATCAATCTGCGTCGCAAAAAGGGCAATTGATCCCTGATAAAGTACGACTGGAATGGCTGAAAATAATACGCCGACGCCAAGCGTTGAGGTTAAAATGATCGACACGAAGCCATCGATAATGGACTTGGTGAACAGTACCTGATGATCACCGCGAAGCCCGGAATCCAGTGCGCCAATAACACCCATTGCCCCGATCACAAAAATAAGGGTGGCCGTAACAAACCCTTGTGAAATACTCGTCTCACCCTTTGAGCCGACTTTCCGCTCAATCCATCTGCCCATCGCATTTAATTTATCATCAAGCTCCATCCACTCTCCGATCACCGCACCAAGTACGAGACTGATGATGACAATCAGATAGTTATTACTTGAAAGCCCCATCTGCAGACCGAGTACGACGACTGCAAGCCCAATTGCAGACATCACAGTCGCCTTCATACGCTCAGGGATTCTGTGCAGCAGCTTCCCGATCAGTGTACCAAAAATAATTAACAGTCCGTTTACCAATGTCCCCAGCAGTACCAAGCGAAACTCCCTCTTTTCTACTCTCTATCTCAGAAGCGATTTTCTCCTTTTTCACCTAACAGCGTCAGGATCCGTTCAAGATCATCCTCTGACATAAATTCTATTTCAATTTTACCTTTATTCTTGTTTTTTCTGATGGCAACGCTTGTGCCAAAACGCTCTCTCAGCACTGTTTCCTGCTGCTTCAGATGAGGGTCTGTTTTCTGTTTTGGCTTATCTTTTTTTGCAGGCGCAGCTTCTGAAATGAGTTTTTCAAGCTGACGTACATTCAGGCCTTCTTTCACCACTTTGTCAGCAAGCTGTTCAGCTGCACGTGTATCCTTAACCCCTGCAAGTGCACGGCCGTGACCCATCGTTAACGCTTTTTGTGACAGCTTTTCCTGAATGGCATCTGACAAATTCAACAGGCGCAGGTGATTGGCAATATGCGGTCTGCTTTTTCCAACCTTTTTAGCAAGATCTTCCTGTGAAATATCGAGCTTTTTCATCAGCGTCTCATACGCCTTTGCTTCTTCAACAGGCGTCAGATCTTCACGCTGAAGATTTTCGAGCACTGACAGCTCCATCATCTGACGGTCGTTCAGGTCACGTACAACTGCCGGTATATGTGTCAGTTCAGCCTGCTTTGCCGCTCTGAAGCGGCGCTCACCGGCAACAATCTCAAAGCCTTTCAGACTCTTTCTTACGATAATCGGCTGAAGAATGCCATGCTCTTTGACAGAAAACGTCAGCTCTTCTAGCGGAATTTCTTCAAATATCTTTCTTGGCTGATAAGGGTTCGGGCGGATGTCTTTGACTGACAGCTGCTGAACGTGCTCATCATGAATCGATGACATGTCTTTGAAAAGGTTACTGACCCCTTTACCAAGTCCTTTAGCCATTTACGATCACTTCCTTTGCTAATTCAAGATAAACTTCTGCCCCTTTTGACTTCGGATCATATAAAATCACAGGCAGCCCATGACTCGGCGCCTCACTCAATCTTACATTTCTTGGGATAATCGTCTTGTAGACTTTGTCCTGGAAATATTTTTTCACTTCCGCAATGACCTGAATGCCGAGATTCGTCCTCGCATCAAGCATTGTCAGCAATACACCGTCGATCAACAGGTGATGATTCAGGTGTTTTTGAACGAGTCTGACTGTACTAAGCAGCTGACTCAGCCCTTCAAGCGCATAGTATTCGCACTGCACCGGAATAATACAGGCGTCTGACGCTGTTAAAGCATTGATCGTCAGCATCCCAAGCGAAGGCGGACAATCTATAATAATATAATCAAACCTGTGCTGTACATCCTCAAGCGCGTTTTTTAATCTTATTTCCCGGGAAACCATCGATACAAGCTCAATTTCCGCACCTGCCAGAGAAATCGTAGCGGGAATCGCATACAGATTTTCAACTGACGTACCCCTGATCACGCTTTTTGCAGGTATATCTTCAATTAGAATGTCATAGATACTTTCATCTACATCCCCTTTATTAATGCCGACCCCGCTTGTCGCGTTTCCCTGGGGATCCATATCAACGAGTAAAACCTTTTTTCCCAAATAAGCAAGACATGCACTGATGTTCACAGACGTTGTCGTTTTCCCGACACCGCCTTTTTGATTCGCAATCGCAATCATTCTCCCCATTCGTGTCACCCGTCCCCTTTTTGTGAATGCTTCGGTCTATGAAAATATTAAGTTTATTTTAACAGAGATTGTCTGGAAAAGTAGAGCGGTTGTTTTTTAGCAGAGACTGGTGCTGATAATTTGATAGATGGCGGCAAGCTCGGGGTTGAATTGAGACATCCCGCGCCGGAATTCAGACAAGCTACCTGGTGGATCGCGACAACCCTGGGCAAAACACAGGCAACTTTAGCAAAAACACAGACATCCGCTTATCCGCCACACGCGCTTTATGCACTTTGGAAACAGGATATTAGCGTCTTAAGGCATCAAGTGTGAAGGTGCAGCACCGAGTTTGCCGGAAACAGCCTTCAATACAGATTTACGTCATCCAAAATAAAAACCCGCTCATCATAAGCGGGTTTCTAGTCTACTAATCTATTTCTTCTTTTTAGGCAGCTTAATCGTAATCTGATAATAATCATCATACTCTTCTTCTTTCGAATCGAGCTTCATGCCGGAGTCTGAAATCATATTCAATGACTGGCGGATTGTATTCATGGCGATCCGCACGTCTTTATTGAAAGCCTTGCGCTTTGGCTTCGGCTTAGTCTCAGTTGATTCAAGCATTTTTTGTACGCGCTGCTCGGTCTGCTTGACGTTCAGCTGGTGTTCGATGATTTCTTCTGCGAGTTTATTCTGAAGCTCAGCGTCCTTTAAAGGAATCAGTGCACGCGCATGCCGCTCCGTCATTTTCTTTTGAATAATGCTGTCCTGAACAAATTCAGGCAGCTTTAAAAGACGCAGCTTATTTGCCACGGTTGACTGACCTTTGCCAAGGCGCTGGGCCAGGGCTTCCTGTGTCAATTCATGAAGATCCAGGAGCTTTTGGTAAGCCATCGCTTCTTCCACGGGAGAAAGTTCTTCGCGCTGAAGGTTTTCAATTAAAGCAACAGATGCTGTTTCAGTGTCACTCATATTTTTCACAATGGCAGGCACAGTTTCCCAGTCGAGGGACTTCATCGCGCGCCATCTGCGTTCACCGGCAATGATTTCATATGAACCGTCTCCGCTTTCGCGTACAACGATTGGCTGAATAATGCCATGTGTATGAATGGTTCTTGCAAGCTCATCTATTTTTTCATCATCAAAAATCGTTCTCGGCTGAAAACGGTTCGGTTTGATCTGATGAATGTCGATTTGTTTAACTTCTTCTTGGTTCACTTCTTTTTCTTCCGTGGTTTCAGGCGAAACAGGCTCGTCCTTATCACCAAGGCCAAAGATCCGTGAAAACGGAGTCTTCATCAAGACACACCACCCTTTGTGAAAAACTATACGCCATTATGAAAGCGGAGATTTATTCGGTGTTCCCGGCTTTCTTGGATATTTCTTCGGTGTAGATTTTACTTTTTCCAAGACAATGACTGATCTTTCACTTTCCTCTTCAGGAAGTGTGAAAGCATGCTCTGCTGTCTGCTTACCGCCAAGCAGCTTAATCGCTTTCTTGCTGTCACTAAGCTCTTCAGCAGCGCCTGCACCCTTCATCGCGAGAAAGTGTCCACCGGTTTTAGCAAGCGGCAGACATAGCTCTGACAATACTGAAAGTCTGGCTACAGCACGTGCTGTGACAAGGTCGTACTGCTCTCTGTGCTCAGCTTTCTGACCGAATGTCTCAGCACGGTCATGGTAAAAGTGTACATCCTCAAGCTTCAGTTCATCTGCTAAGTGATTTAAAAATGTGATTCTTTTATTCAGTGAATCGACAATTGACACGTTCAGGTGCGGGAAGCAGATTTTCAACGGAATGCTCGGAAAACCTGCGCCCGCTCCCACGTCACAAATGCTCATCGGCTTTGTGAAGTCGAAATAAAATGCGGCTGTAATTGAGTCATAAAAATGCTTTAAATAGACTTCGTCACGTTCAGTAATCGCTGTTAAGTTCATTTTCTCATTCCATTCAACAAGAATTTCATGATACTTTCTGAACTGCTGCAGCTGATCGTCACTTAACGTGATGCCATTTGCTTTTAGCTGTTCGTAAAACTGCTGTTCTGTCATATTGGTCTCCTTTAGATCATTCAACCGGATACTTTTGCAATTTTACCCTGTTCGATATAGACAAGTAAAATTGAAATATCCGCCGGATTTACACCGGAGATGCGTGACGCCTGGGCAATTGACAGCGGCTGAACCTCGCTCAGCTTCTGTCTCGCTTCTGAAGCAAGCCCTGTAATCGCATCATAATCAATGCCTTCTGGAATTTTTTTATTCTCCATCTTTTTCAGCTTATTAACCTGCTGAAGAGATTTTTCGATATAGCCTTCATATTTCACCTGAATCTCGACCTGTTCCTCTACATCAGCAGGAAGTTCAGTCGCTGCAGGTGACAATGCTCTAATATGATTGTACGTGATTTCCGGTCTTCTTAAAAGGTCTGTTCCGCGAATTCCGTCTTTTAAAGCAGAGCTGCCTGCTTCTTCAAGCAGTGTCTGTGTCGCTTCATTCGGCTTAATAATAACTTCCTGCAGACGCTTAATTTCTGCATCAATCTGATCTTTTTTCAGGTTAAAACGGCTGTAGCGGTCATCTGAAATCAGACCGATCTCATGACCAACGTCTGTTAATCTCAGATCTGCATTATCATGACGCAGAAGCAGACGATATTCAGCACGTGACGTCAGCAGACGGTAAGGTTCATTTGTCCCTTTTGTCACAAGGTCATCAATTAATACACCGATATACGCATCCGAGCGGCTTAGAATGACTTCTTCTTTATCAAATGCACGTCTTGCTGCGTTAATCCCGGCCATCAGTCCCTGACCAGCAGCTTCCTCGTAGCCTGACGTTCCGTTGATCTGACCTGCAGTGTAAAGATTGCGGATCTTTTTCGTCTCAAGTGTCGGCCATAGCTGAGTCGGCACCACTGCGTCGTACTCAATTGCATAGCCTGAACGCATCATCTGTGCGTTTTCAAGGCCTGGAATCGTTGAAAGGATCTGCTGCTGCACATCTTCCGGCAGACTTGTAGATAGACCCTGCACATATACTTCCTTCGTGTTACGGCCTTCAGGCTCAAGGAAGATCTGGTGGCGCGGCTTATCGTTAAAGCGCACAACCTTATCCTCGATTGAAGGACAATAACGCGGACCTGTACCTTTAATCATACCTGAGTACATTGCAGAACGGTGTAAATTATCGTCGATGATCTGATGCGTTTCTGCATTTGTATAAGTCAGCCAGCATGGCAGCTGATCTGTAATAAATTCAGTTGTTTCATAGCTGAAGGCACGCGGCGTTTCGTCGCCCGGCTGGATTTCAGTTTTCGTGTAATCAATTGTCGAACTGTTTACACGTGGCGGTGTACCAGTCTTAAATCGTACGACATCAAAACCAAGCGCTCGCATATGATCTGCAAGACCGATTGACGGCTGCTGGTTATTCGGACCGCTTGAATACTTCAGATCGCCGATAATGACTTCACCGCGCAGGAATGTACCTGCTGTGATAATCGTTGTTTTCGCACGGAAGGTTGCACCCGTATTCGTGACGACACCTTGACACTCTCCGTCTTCAATGATCAGTTCTTCAACCATACCCTGAAGAAGCGTCATATCCGGCTCATTTTCAATCGTTTCCTTCATCATTTGCTGGTAAAGCACCTTATCAGCCTGTGCACGAAGCGCGCGAACGGCAGGTCCTTTTCCAGTGTTCAGCATACGCATCTGAATATGCGTCTGGTCAATTGTACGTCCCATCTGACCGCCAAGTGCGTCAATTTCACGTACAACGATGCCCTTAGCCGGTCCACCGACTGAAGGGTTACATGGCATAAATGCCACCATATCAAGATTTATTGTTAACATTAGTGTTTTTGCACCCATTCGTGCAGAAGCAAGACCCGCTTCCACACCCGCGTGACCGGCACCAATGACGATTACATCATAATTTCCTGCCTCAAATTTTTTCACCATGATGATGAATGTCCTCCTTTAAATGTTGAGTCTTTGTTAAAAAGGTAGGTTGATCTGCGTTTCAGGCGGACGCTTTCCGGACGGTGGTTGCTGAGCCTCCTCAGGCTTCGCCTTGCGGGGTCTCAGCTTCCCACTAATCGTCCCGGAGTCGCCGCCTTCCACTCCGATAAACGCTTTGGTAATTAAATTTACTTTTTAACAAAGCCTCATACTGCAAAATTTCCAAGGAACGTGGTTCAATTTATCAATTAATTGATGACGTATTGCCACCAACGTTATTTTTATCTTATTTCCCAAGGCAGAACTGCGAGAATAGCTGGTCGATGAGGCTTTCCTGAACGGTGTCTCCGATCATTTCGCCTAAGATCTCCCACGTGCGGCGCAGATCGATCTGCACCATATCAACCGGTGTACCCATTTCAGCACCCTGAATCGCTTCTTCAATCGCCTGAAGCGCCTGATGCAACAACGCAATGTGACGGCTGTTTGATACATACGTGCCATCACCAAGGTCAACTGAACCGTCAAAGAACAGTGATGCAATTGATTCTTCAAGCTCATCTACACCCTGCTCTTTTAAAAGAGAGGTCGTGACAAGCTTATGGTCGCCTGACAGCTGCTTGACTTCATCTAAATCAATCGCCTGATCAAGGTCTGTTTTATTCACGATCACGATCACATCCATACCAGTGACCGCTTCAAACAGCCTGCGGTCCTCATCAGACAGCTCTTCACCGTGGTTTAATACGAGTAAAATCAAGTCCGCTTCCTTTAATACCTGGCGTGATCGCTCCACACCGATCCGTTCGACAATATCCTCTGTTTCACGAATCCCCGCTGTATCAACGAGCTTAAGCGGGACCCCTCTGACATTGACGTATTCTTCAATGACATCACGCGTTGTACCCGGAATATCGGTTACGATCGCTTTATTTTCCTGCACAAGACTATTTAATAAGGAAGATTTTCCGACATTTGGTCTGCCGATAATCACGGTTGAGAGGCCTTCACGCAGAATTTTCCCCTGTTCCGATGTTTTCAGCAGCTTTTCTACCTCATCGCGTACGTACTGTGATTTTTCCATCATCATATTTAATGTCATTTCTTCAACATCATCATACTCAGGATAATCAATATTCACTTCCACCTGCGCTAAAATTTCCAGGATTTCCTGGCGCAATGACTGCACTAAACGTGACAGTCTGCCCTGCATCTGATTCATTGCGACACTCATCGCACGGTCCGTCTTCGCACGAATCAGGTCCATAACCGCCTCTGCCTGAGAAAGGTCGATTCTTCCATTTAAAAACGCACGCTTCGTGAACTCGCCCGGTTCTGCAAGCCTTGCCCCTTCACGTAAAAGCAGCTGAAGCACGCGGTTTACACTTACCACACCGCCGTGACAGTTAATTTCCACCACATCTTCACGGGTAAATGTCTTCGGTCCCTTCATGACAGAAACCATCACTTCTTCAATGGTTTCATCCGTTTTGGGATCTACGATATGTCCGTAGTGAATGGTGTGGGATGGGACAGACTGCAGCTGTTTCCCGCCACTTCTATATACACGGTCAGCAATCGTGAACGCTTCATCACCACTTAACCGTACAATCGCGATCGCGCCTTCACCCATTGGTGTTGAAATTGCTGCAATCGTGTCAAACTCCATAACATGTCACCTCATTATTCTTTCTCTATACAGTAAGAAGGGCCTTCCACACAGAAGGCCTCCGTTATATACTCTCTAAATCATTAGAATACCATACTTTTGCATCGAAAAAAAGAAAATCAGTTGGCATTATCCACAAGGTATGGTAAGGAAATGTGTTATTCACATGTGGATAACGTATTTTATTTAGGTTCTCTTCGTAAATTGGCTGATGATCTCCGCTTCAGGGAGACGCTTTCCGTGGCCGGGCGGTGAGCCATCAGGCTTCGCCATGATCGTCTCACCTGTCCCTTCCTGCCACAGGAGTCGCCCCCTTCCACTCCAATCCTCAGCTGTGCAGAGAGATTAATGGGTTTATTCAATTAATGATATAATATTTTTATATTAATTTTAAATATTTTCCATAATACTAATATTTTTAATTAAGTCATTAAATTTATATTAACTTTATAAATGTGTCACTTCTGATAAAGAAATATGATTTACAATATGTTTTTTCATGACTGTATTCTTAGTGTAGCGAAGCGTAAGGCGGCGACTCCGGGACGAGTAGAGGGAAGCTGAGACCCCGCAGCCGAAGGCGAGGAGGCTCAAGCTTCACTCCGTCCGGAAAGCGTCAGCCTGAAGCGCAGCGAAACGATTCCCATAAAAAAATCAGCTGCCATCAGACAGCTGATTTTTATTTAGTATTTAGCAGCAATCACCAAATACCGGTGAGGCTCACGGCCTTCGGAATGAGTTTCGATATCACGTCTTGAAGCCAGTGCGCTGTGAATGATTTTCCGTTCAAAAGACGGCATTGGCTCGAGCTTCACAGGGCGTCTTGTACGAAGCGCCTGTTCTGCTTTGCGTTCAGCCAGCTGATTAAGCGTCGCGCGTCTTCTTTCACGGTAATCCTCTGCATCTAACACGATTGTTACAAATTGTTCTGTGTAGCGGTTTGCAATCAGCTGGGCAAGGGTTTGAAGCGCATTGAGCGTTTGGCCGCGTTTGCCGATCAGCAGTGCAACTTTTTCACTTTCAAGCAATATTGTCACAACTTTTCCTTCGCGCTGGGCTGAGGTTGTAAGTTCAACGCCCATTTGGCCGGCGATATCCTTTAAGTAACGTTCGACTTCTTCAATCGCGTCCTTTTTGCGGATGACCTGAACCTTTGCCGGACGTGATCCCAGCCCGAGAAAACCTTTTTTTCCTTCATCGAGTACTGATATTTCAGCCTGCTCTCTGGAAATACCCAGTTTTACAAGCGCTTCAGAAATAGCGTCTTCAACAGTAGCACCAGTCAGCGTGATCTCCTCATTCACATACAGCCCCTCCTATCAAGTTGTGCTTTTCACTTCACTTTTCTTAAATGTACCATTAATAAGTAAAGTCTGCACAATCATAAAGACGTTACCGACTACCCAGTAAAGTGATAGGGCAGTTGGGAAAATGAAAGCAAATACTGCGATCATTACAGGCATTAGATATAGCATGATCTGCATTTGCGGGTTCATACCTGCAGGGTTACCTGCCATCATAATTTTCTGCTGAAGGAATGTTGTTAAACCAGTTACGATCGGCAGAATAAAGTATGGATCTGTTTCACCAAGGTCGAACCAAAGGAAATTGTGATTTGCGATTTCTGTCGTTCTCACAATTGCATGGTAGAACGCAATCAGAATCGGCATTTGAATTAGTAATGGGAAACAGCCTGCAAGCGGGTTAACACCGTGCTTTTGGAACATGGCCATTGTTTCCTGCTGAAGCTTTTGCTGCGTTTGAGCATCCTTTGAAGAATACTGTTCACGTAACTTCATCATTTCAGGCTGGATTTCCTGCATGCGCTTTGTATTTTTTGTCTGCTTGATCATCAAAGGCAGCAGTACAAAACGGATGATCAGTGTAACAATTACAATCCCGAGACCATAGTTTTCATTAAAATATTCAGCAATCTGTGTAATCAGCCAAGATAGCGGATATACAAAATAGCTATTCCAAATCCCTTCACTGTCTGATGTGATCGGCTGATCGATTTCCGTACAACCTGCAAGGAAAACAGCTACGACCGCAAACATCATAAAGGGAAAGAGTTTCTTCTTCACGAATATGTTCCTCCCTGTCTTTCTAAAAATTGTTTCTATTCTTATAACCACCCGTTATTGTAACACGTTTGGTCAAATTGGACCTCTATTTCTTAGAATGTTCACTTTTTAACACGCGTGATTTTTTCATCACATGTGTCAATGATTTCTTCGTTTCATGGAAATTCAAATCAGCTGCCGGTTTTCTCGCAATGACAACATAGTCAAAAGAGGGGTCCAGCTCCTGAGAGAGTTCCAGAAACACCTGCCTGATATATCGTTTGACCTGAACACGGGTTACCGCGTTACCAACTTTTTTGCTGACAGACATGCCAAGACGAAACATGGCCTGATCCTGCTTTTTCAGACGGTAGAGAACAAACTGGCGGTTGGCCATCGATGTTCCTTTTTTAAACACTGCCTGGAATTCAGGATTTTTTTTGATTCTCTGCTCTTTTCTCATTACGCCACCCACAATTTTCGATATTTTTCCGGTATTTAAGCGAAAAAAGACCACTGAGTGGAATCAGTGGTCTTAAGCAGACAATACTTTACGTCCACGTTGACGGCGACGAGCAAGAACCTTGCGTCCGTTCTTCGTGCTCATGCGTGCGCGGAATCCGTGTACTTTACTTCTTTTACGAGTATTTGGTTGGAATGTACGTTTCATAGTAAGACACCTCCTAAAAAGATCATTTATATCTATGATCAGAACTCTAAACATTCTAAGTCATTATAGCGACGGTCAGTCGTCATTGTCAATGTCTGATTCGTGCAACCACTATATCATAACACCCTCTAAGCGATCGTTCAATAGAAAAATAAAAAAAGGTTCAAATCCTGTAAGTAAGGGGGAGTGACTGGCGAAATCAGTCTCGGAAGAACGCAACCTGAATAAGAAGAAAACGCGATCCGGGATTTTGCGAATCTGACATTAAAATCAGCTGATCGGAGCTGAAAGTCTGTAACCCGCAGCATACCTGACTGTAAACCCTCAGATTATCATCTCAAATTTTTTGAATGTGATCCAAAATTGCACCGATCCGACCTTAAGTTTACGACCGCTCCCTCATTATAGTAGAAAGCAGTCAAACACCTTACATTCCTAACCTCCAAACCAGGGTAGTAAATTTCTTTTTTGAACCCGTCCTAAAATAGAATGCTTTCTCAATTTCTGAATATCATTCTTTCAAAACTCAAAACCTCTCATCTGTTAATAACTCTGCACAGCGTTTTCTCCGCCAAAAAAATTATCCACAGCGCTTATCGACACCTTTTTCACACGTTCACCCCTTGTGGATAGTTGAATCCCGATTGTTGAAGGGGATGTGGATAAATATGATCAGCCATTGCACTGATTGGTTTTTTTTGATATTATAGTTGTGTTTTCACTCTGAATAACTTTTTGACAGATTTATATTATCCACAAATGTGGATAGCCTGTGGATAAACATTTTCACATGTATGTAAAAAGTTGTCCACAGCTGCTGAATATTGTCGATACATCACGAATTCGGCTTTCTTCGTTATTCATGATGATGTATATATATGAATTTTCACTTTCGAGAATACTTTTCTTGAAAAATATTAGGTAGAAGGAGGGGGCATTTAGTTGGAAAACATCACGGATTTGTGGAATCGCGCGTTAGACGATATGGAGAAAAAAGTGAGTAAGCCGAGCTTTGAAACGTGGCTGAAATCGACGAAGGCATTTTCGCTCCAGCGCGATTTATTAACTGTTACCGCACCAAATGAGTTTGCGCGTGACTGGCTTGAAGGGAATTACACGCAGCTGATCTCCGGCGTTTTAAAAGAAGTGACCGGGGAAGAGCTCCGCATTAAGTTCATTATTCCTCAAAATCAGAATGATGATGATCTTGATTTTGCTTCGCCGCCAAAAAAGCCTGTTGTTGATGACGATCAACAGGAATGGTCTAAAAGCATGCTGAATCCGAAGTATACATTTGATACGTTTGTTATCGGATCCGGGAACCGGTTTGCGCATGCTGCATCACTTGCGGTAGCTGAAGCACCTGCAAAAGCCTACAACCCGCTGTTTATCTACGGGGGCGTTGGACTTGGTAAAACCCACCTGATGCATGCGATCGGTCATTATGTACTTGAGCATAATCCGAATGCAAAGGTTGTTTATTTATCTTCTGAGAAATTTACAAATGAGTTCATTAATTCAATCCGGGATAATAAAGCAGTCGATTTTCGCAATAAATACCGGAATGTAGATGTGCTTTTAATAGATGATATTCAATTCCTGGCCGGAAAAGAACAGACGCAAGAGGAATTTTTCCATACTTTTAATACACTGCACGAGGAGAGCAAACAGATTGTCATCTCCAGTGACCGGCCGCCAAAAGAAATTCCAACACTTGAAGACAGGCTGCGCTCCCGTTTTGAGTGGGGGCTGATTACAGATATCACGCCGCCTGATCTGGAAACAAGAATTGCCATTTTACGCAAAAAAGCAAAAGCTGAAGGTCTGGATATTCCAAACGAAGCCATGCTTTATATTGCGAATCAGATAGATTCAAATATTCGTGAGCTTGAAGGTGCATTGATCCGCGTCGTTGCTTATTCTTCTTTAGTGAGCAAAGACATTAATGCGGATCTGACAGCAGAGGCACTGAAGGATATCATGCCGAGCTCGAAGCCGAGGGTGATCACGATTATGGATATTCAAAAAACCGTCGGAGAGCATTTCAGCGTAAAGCTTGAAGACTTTAAAGCGAAGAAAAGAACGAAGACCGTTGCTTTCCCGCGCCAGATTGCAATGTATCTCTCAAGAGAACTGACTGATTTCTCTTTACCGAAAATTGGTGAGGAGTTTGGCGGACGGGATCATACAACTGTTATTCATGCGCACGAAAAAATCTCCAGATTGCTTGTAGAAGACGATTCTCTCAAGCATGAAATAAAAGAAATTAAGTCTGCATTGCAGAAATAAGTGTGGACAACTGTGGATGACAGGTACATGTCTGAACACACTTTATTCACATGTGGAAAACCTGCACAGCGATTCATTAACAGGCTTATCCACATATCCACAGGACCTACTAGTACTATTACTATTTATTTAAAAAATAATATATTATATAACTCGCAGCAGGATGCGAAGAGTTGGAGGCTATATCACATGAAATTTCAGATCCAGCGTGATCGACTCGTTGATGGCGTAAATGATGTCATCAAGGCAGTATCATCAAGAACAGCAATTCCGATATTAAGTGGTATTAAGATTACTGCACACGATGAAGGTATTACACTGACTGGCAGTGACTCAGATATTTCAATTGAATCCTTTATTCCTAAAGAAGAGGATGGCAAAGAAATCGTTCATGTTGAAAAGACTGGCGGGATCGTCCTTCAGGCAAAGTTTTTTGAAAGCATTGTTAAAAAGCTGCCGCTTGATACAGTTGAGATTGAAGTCCATTCCCACCTTCAGACTGTGATCCGCTCCGGCAAATCAGAGTTTAATCTGAATGGTCAGGATGTGTCTGAATATCCGAGACTTCCTGAAATTGAGGAAGACAGCGTACTAAAAATCCCGACAAACCTTTTAAAGACAATGATCAGACAGACTGTCTTTGCAGTGTCCGCCTCAGAAACACGCCCTATCTTGACAGGTGTAAACTGGGCAGTTGAAGACGGTATGCTGAACTGTGTTGCAACAGACAGCCACCGCCTTGCTATGCGTAAAGCGCCGATCAATGGCGGGAACGGTGAGCCTTATAAAGCAGTGATTCCAGGTAAGAGCTTAAATGAGCTGAACAAGATCCTTGATGACACGGCTGATGAAACGGAGATTGTCATGACTGAAAATCAGGTGCTGTTCCGTGCGAAGCATGTCTTATTCTTCTCACGCCTGCTTGAAGGAAACTATCCTGATACGTCACGCCTTGTTCCTTCTGAAAGCAAAACAGAGATGACAATCGGCGGGAAGGATTTCCTTCAGGCGATTGACCGTGCATCTCTTTTAGCAAGAGAGGAAAGAAATAATGTTGTGAAGCTTCACATCAGCGCAGAAGGCGGCGTTCAGATTTCATCTAACACGCCTGAGATCGGAAAAGTTGTGGAAGAAGTACAGAGTGACGCAACTACTGGTGAAGAGCTGACGATTTCGTTCAGTGCGAAATATATGATGGATGCACTGAAGGTACTTGAGGGTGCTGAGACGAATATTCAATTTACGGGTGCGATGAGACCGTTTGTGCTCCGCCCGACTGGTGATGATTCGATTCTTCAGCTGATCACACCTGTGAGAACTTACTAAACATAATCAAAGCAGCCGGATTCCTCAGGCAGGAGTCCGGTTTTCGCGCTTTTTAAAGCCTGAGGTATCTTTTGTTTTCAGGGGGTATTTGAGGTAAAATAGAAGGATAAGTCAATGTGGAAAGAAGTGATGAAGATGACTGAAAAAATTACGATTCAGACTGAATATATAACGCTTGGTCAATTCCTGAAATTAGCGAATGTGATCCAGAGCGGTGGAATGGCAAAATGGTTCCTTGAAGAGCATGATGTGTTTATTAATGATGAGCAGGATCAGCGCAGAGGACGCAAGCTGCGTGACGGAGATGAGATCTATATCCCTGAAGTAGGCAAGTATCAAGTAAAATCGGAAGGGTAACCAAATGCACATTGAGCAGCTTACGCTTACGCATTATCGGAATTACGACGGGCTGACATTAAAATTTGATAACAATGTCAACGTAATCCTCGGAGAAAACGCGCAGGGCAAGACAAACGTCATGGAGTCCATTTATGTCCTGGCGATGGCAAAGTCGCACAGAACGTCAAATGATAAAGATTTAATACAATGGGATGAAGAGTATGCTAAAATAGAAGGTAGAGTGATGAAGCAGCACGGAGCACTTCCAATGGAACTTGTGATTTCCAAAAAAGGGAAGAAAGCAAAAGTCAATCACCTTGAACAATCAAAACTCAGCCGCTATGTCGGCCATATGAATGTAGTCATGTTTGCGCCCGAAGATCTCCACCTGGTAAAGGGGAGCCCTCAAGTAAGGCGTCGTTTTATTGATATGGAGATTGGACAGGTGTCGGCTGTCTATTTACATGACAGCAGCCTTTACCAGAAAATTCTGCTTCAGCGTAATCACTATCTGAAACAGCTGCAGGCAAGAAAGCAGACAGATCAGACAATGCTTGATGTGTTGACTGACCAGTTTGTTGAGATGGCTGCTAAAATTGTCGTGCGCCGTTTTCAATATTTAAAGCTTTTGCAGGAATGGGCAGAACCCATTCATAAGGGGATCTCACGCGGGCTTGAAACGCTTGAGGTGGTGTACAAGCCGTCTGTGCAGGTAACACCGGAGCAGCAGATCAGAGAAGTTGAGGATGTTTTCCGTGAAAAGCTGGAATCCGTCCGGCAGCGTGAAATCGACCGCGGTGTTACTTTAGCCGGACCACATCGTGATGATCTTCAGTTTTTAGTAAACGGTCATGATGTCCAGACATTCGGCTCGCAGGGTCAGCAGCGGACAACCGCGCTTTCGATCAAATTAGCCGAGATCGAATTGATCCATGCGGAGATTGGTGAGTACCCGATTTTGCTTCTGGATGACGTACTCTCGGAACTGGATGATTATAGACAGTCCCATTTACTGAATACGATCCAGGGTAAAGTCCAGACCTTTGTGACAACAACCAGCGTTGAAGGGATTGACCATCAGACACTGAATGAGGCGACGACATTTATCGTCGAGGACGGTGTGATGAAAAAAACTGAAGGGGGCTGACCCTAGATGTATGTGCATATCGGGGAAGACGCAATGGTCAGAATGAATGATATCGTGGCGATCATGGATGTACAGGCCGCAGATGACTCGCTCATTATGGAGCAGTTCATGAAAGACAACGAAAACGGCATCGTTGATCTTTGTCAGTCAGCCTGTAAATCAATTGTCATCACAGATTTCAAAGTTTATTTATCACCATTGTCTTCAGCAACCTTGAAAAAAAGAGCGGAAAAAATGAGCAGGCCCTTAGGCCGTAAGTAATAGAAAGTGCAGGTGAATCGCGTGGCAACTGAAGATACAAACATCCAGGCCTATGATGAGAATCAGATACAGGTACTTGAAGGTCTTGAAGCAGTAAGAAAGCGTCCGGGTATGTATATCGGATCGACTGCTGCAAGAGGACTCCACCACCTGGTGTGGGAAATCGTTGATAATAGTATTGATGAGGCATTAGCAGGCCACTGTGACAAAATTTCAATCAGAATTACAGAAGATAACTGGATCGAAGTTGAAGATAACGGACGCGGAATTCCGGTTGGTAACCATGAAAAAATGGGCCGCCCGGCTGTTGAAGTCATTATGACTGTGCTGCACGCCGGAGGTAAATTCGGTGGTGGCGGATACAAGGTTTCAGGCGGACTTCACGGAGTAGGTGCTTCGGTCGTTAACGCACTATCTGAAGAGCTTCAGGTATATGTACACCGTGATGGCAAGGTCTATAACCAGGTTTACAGACAGGGTGTCCCTCAGTTTGACCTGAAAGTCATTGGGGAAACTGATCACACTGGAACCATTACACGCTTTAAAGCAGATCCTGAAATTTTCACTGAAACAACTGAGTATGATTTTGATACGCTTGCAAACCGCGTAAGAGAGCTTGCTTTCTTAAACCGCGGACTTGCACTTGAAATAGAAGATCAGCGCGCGCAGGATGAAGACGGCAATAATATCGTTAAGCATTTTCACTATGAAGGCGGGATTAAGTCATATGTAGAGCACTTAAACCGTTCTAAAGAAGTGATCCATCCGGAACCTGTGTTTCTTGAAGGGGAAAAAGACGGCATCTCAATCGAAATCTCCATGCAGTACAACCAGGGCTTTGCGAGCAACATTTATTCTTTTGCCAATAACATCAACACATATGAGGGTGGAACACATGAGTCAGGTTTCAGAACAGCCCTTACGCGTGTGATCAATAACTATGCGACGCGTAATAACCTGCTGAAGGATGCTGATGGCAACCTTTCAGGTGAAGACGTGCGTGAAGGTCTGACAGCCATTGTTTCGATCAAGCACCCTGATCCTCAGTTTGAAGGTCAGACGAAAACAAAGCTTGGTAACTCAGAGGCAAGAACGATTACAGACCAATTGTTCTCAGAGCACTTTACAAAGTTCATGATGGAAAACCCTCAAGTTGCCCGTCAGATCGTTGATAAAGGGTCAATGGCAGCACGTGCCCGCCTTGCAGCGAAAAAAGCACGTGAGCTGACGCGCAGAAAGAGTGCGCTTGAAGTATCAAGTCTGCCTGGTAAGCTTGCTGACTGTTCTTCAAGAGATCCTCATATCAGTGAAATCTACGTAGTTGAGGGTGACTCTGCCGGCGGTTCAGCCAAGCAGGGACGTGACCGTCATTTCCAGGCAATCCTGCCACTGCGCGGGAAGATCATCAACGTTGAAAAAGCGCGTCTGGATAAAATTTTATCGAATAATGAAATCCGTGCCATCATTACGGCACTGGGAACAGGAATCGGTGAGGACTTTGATATTTCAAAAGCCCGTTATCATAAAGTTGTTATCATGACAGATGCCGATGTCGATGGTGCGCACATCCGTACGCTCCTGCTGACATTCCTATACCGCTATATGCGTCCGATTATTGAGGCAGGCTATATTTATATTGCCCAGCCGCCACTTTACAAAATCACGCAGGGTAAAACAATCCGTTATGCCTACACTGACCGTGAAATGAATCGTATCCTTTCAGAGATGTCTCCTACACCGAAGCCCGGGCTTCAGCGCTATAAGGGTCTTGGAGAGATGAACCCTACTCAACTGTGGGAAACAACGATGGACCCTGAATCACGTACAATGCTTCAGGTCAGTCTTGAAGATGCGATTGAAGCAGACGAAACCTTTGAAATTCTGATGGGTGACAAGGTAGAACCACGCAGAATGTTCATCGAAGAAAACGCTGCTTACGTAAAAAATCTGGACGTATAACTTTTATACATGCGGAGGGATAGGCTGTCCTATCCCTTCTTATAGTTTAGAACAGAGTAATTGCTGGAATAGGAGGTTTTTCTGTTATGGCTGAAACGCCGAGTTCGAATGTTCATGAAATCAATATTAGTCAGGAAATGCGTACCTCATTTATGGATTACGCAATGAGCGTTATCGTATCACGTGCCCTTCCTGACGTAAGAGACGGCTTAAAACCGGTTCACCGTCGTATCCTTTATGCAATGAATGACCTTGGGATGACGTCTGATAAAGCATATAAAAAATCTGCCCGTATCGTCGGTGAAGTAATCGGTAAGTATCACCCGCACGGTGACTCTGCTGTATATGACACAATGGTGCGTATGGCGCAGGATTTCAGCTATCGCTACATGCTCGTTGACGGCCACGGGAACTTCGGTTCAGTTGACGGTGACGCAGCAGCTGCAATGCGTTATACAGAAGCAAGAATGTCGAAGATTTCGATGGAAATTCTTCGTGATATTAATAAAGATACAATTGATTACCGTGATAACTATGATGGATCTGAGCGAGAGC
This sequence comes from Jeotgalibacillus sp. 10bf12, assembly GCF_055597105.1. Taxonomy (NCBI): domain Bacteria; kingdom Bacillati; phylum Bacillota; class Bacilli; order Caryophanales; family Caryophanaceae; genus Jeotgalibacillus; species Jeotgalibacillus sp. 10bf12. The sequence goes on from NZ_CP200276.1 coordinate 829,333, forward strand.
CAATCGTTTTACCATCACGTTTCCCGAACCTGCTTGTCAATGGTTCAAGCGGTATCGCAGTCGGAATGGCGACAAATATTCCACCGCATCAGCTTGGAGAAGTCATCGATGGCCTGCTTGCATTCAGTGAGCATCCTGAAATCACAATTGGCGAGCTTATGGAATATATCCCGGGACCTGATTTCCCGACAGGTGCCCTGATTCTTGGCCGCAGCGGCATCCGCCGTGCTTATGAAACAGGACGCGGGTCGGTGGTCCAGCGTGCGAAAGTTGAAATTGAGCAGAAAGCCAATGGACGTGAAACGATTCTTGTTCATGAGCTGCCTTATCAGGTCAACAAAGCAAAGCTGATTGAAAAAATCGCTGAGCTCGTGCGTGATAAGAAAATTGACGGGATTACAGATCTTCGTGATGAGTCTGACCGTAACGGAATGCGTGTTGTCATTGAAGTGCGCCGAGATGCAAATGCAAACGTGCTTTTAAACAACCTTTATAAGCAGACAGCGCTTCAGACAAGCTTTGGTATTAACATGCTGGCGCTTGTTGACGGTCATCCAAAAGTATTAAACCTAAAGGAAGCCCTTCATCATTACTTAGAGCATCAGAAAGTCGTCATCCGCCGCAGAACTGAATTTGAACTGCGTAAAGCAGAAGCACGTGCGCATATTTTAGAAGGTCTGCGTATCGCACTTGATCATATTGATGAAATCATAGCCCTGATCCGCGGATCTGAAACGACTGATATTGCCCGTGAAGGACTGATGACGCAATTCAGTCTGTCTGACAAGCAGGCGCAGGCAATTCTTGATATGCGTCTTCAGCGTCTGACAGGACTTGAGCGTGACAAAATTGAGGAAGAATACCAGGGACTTGTTTCATTAATTAAAGACCTGAAAGAAATTCTTGCCAATGAATCACGTGTGCTTGAAATCATCCGTGAAGAGCTGCTTGAATTAAAAGAGCGCTTTAACGATAAGCGACGTACTGAAATTACAGTAGGCGGAGCGGAAATGATTGAGGATGAAGATCTGATTCCACAGGAGAATCTGATTGTCACCCTTACACATAACGGCTACATTAAGCGTCTTCCTGCTTCAACGTACCGTACACAAAAGCGGGGCGGAAGAGGAATCCAGGGAATGGGTACGAATGATGATGATTTCGTCGAGCACCTGCTCACAACTTCAACCCATGACACTATTCTGTTCTTTACGAATAAAGGAAAAGTGTACCGTACAAAAGGCTACGAAATTCCTGAATATAGCCGTACAGCAAAAGGTTTGCCGCTTGTGAACCTGCTTGAAGTGGATAAAGATGAAGTCGTGAACGCAATGATCCGTGTTGAAGAGTTTGATGAGAATTCATACTTCTTCTTTACGACAAAGCGTGGTGTATCTAAACGAACACCGGCAACAGACTTCGCGAATATTCGAAATAACGGACTGATCGCCATCAACCTTCGTGATGATGATGAACTGATTTCTGTAAAATATACAGACGGTAACCGTGAAATCATCATTGGTACAAAAAATGGTCTGATGATCCGCTTCCCGGAAAAAGATATCAGATCAATGGGTCGTACTGCAGGCGGTGTGCGCGGTATCAGACTGAATGAAGACGATATTGTCGTAGGGATGGAAATCCTTGAAGAAGGTAACGATATTCTGGTGGTTACTGAAAAAGGCTACGGCAAACGTACACCTGAAGGCGAATATCGCGTTCAGTCAAGAGGCGGTAAAGGGATCAAAACGTGTAACATCACAGAGAAAAACGGTCGCCTGGTGTCAGTGAAGGCTGTCACAGGGGAAGAAGACATCATGCTGATTACAGCACATGGTGTACTGATCCGTATGGATGTGTCAGGCGTTTCCCAAACCGGCAGAAGTACGCAGGGTGTGAAACTGATCCGTCTTGGAGAAGACGAGCATGTAGCGACCGTAACGCGTATTGAAAAAGAAGAAGAGATGGATGAAGAAGTAGAAGAAATGGAAGGCCAGGAATCAACTGAAACAGAACCGGCCGTTTCTGAAACAGACACTGAAGAATAATATTTAAGCAGAAAGCAGGGAAAAAAACCCTGCTTTCTTTTTTTTATGTGATAAAATGATTAAAAAGAACTAGTAGTCAGGAGGTGTCTATCGGTGAGAGTAAATGTATATGACCTGACGGAAGGCTGTCGTATGGCTGAAGATGTAATGGGTCTGACAACTAACCCGATTGTGAAAAAAGGAACTGAAATTTCCAGTATACATATTGAGGCGTTAAGAGCATTTAATATCCAGCATGTTGAGATTTTTTCTAAGCTTGCAGACGGCAGTAAAGTAGAGGCTGAACCAGTACGTGATTCAGAAGCAGGGACTGCCGTTTCATCAGATGAACCTCCGTTTAAAAAACAGTATACAGAGCTGATCAGCTATTATAATGGTGTGTTTAATGCCTGGCAGTCAGGTGGCAAGCTTGATATCGTCGCGCTGAAAAGCAGATTAATGCCTCTGTTGCGTCAGGCAGTGAAAAATAAAAATGTCATCTATCAGCTGCATCGCTGGTCAGAAGCAAAAAATTATATCGCCCATCACTCTGTTTCAACAGCGATTATCAGCTACCTGTTAGCTCACAAAGCGGGCTATGATCAGGGCGGGTGTATTCAACTGGCCGTTGCAGGAATTTTAACAGATACGGGTATGGCTAAAATGCCGCTGTCTATCCTGAAAAAATCAGGTGCCCTTACGGAGGAGGAAGCCATTGAAATCCGTAAACACCCCTTGTACAGCTATCAGTACATTATGGATAGTCCATTGTTAAAGAATGAAATGAAAGCAGCCATTTTACAGCATCATGAACGTCTGGATGGGAGCGGTTATCCGAAAGGGAGCAAAGGGGATGACATCTCAAAGTCCTCACAGGTGCTTGCACTTGCCGATGTTTTCCACGCAATGACTTCAGAACGTCTATATCGCGCCAAAAAATCACCATTTAAGGCGCTTGAAGTGATCTGGGAAGATGAAATGGGTAAGTTTGATATCGCGCTTTTAAAAGCCCTTCAGGAAATGGTCGGTGGTCTTGCAACCGGCACCCGTGTGATCTTATCTGATGAAAGATCAGCAGAAGTGATTTTCACCCAGCCTCAGTATCTGCTCCGTCCAATGGTCAAGGCAGCCGACTCAGAGGATCTGATTGATCTGGCAAAAGAGAGAAAGCTATACATTGAACAGGTTATTTCTTAATTGAAATAGCCTTTTTTGTATAGTTTTCAGAAGCCTTTTTTTCCGGACAGGACTGCGCCCTCCACGGAAAGGGACTGCGATTAAAAAGTTTTAATTTCATTTTGAACAAATAGCCCGACTTAAACGTATAACCAATACATAAAAGAAAAGGAGGGGCGGTATGAGCAGGGATCGCACGGAGCAGCTCAGTGAATGGCTGCATGAAAATTATTCATTTTTATATGCGTATCTTGTCAAACTGACATTGCATCCGGCTGAAGCGGAAGACCTGGCGCAGGATACAGTGATCCGCTGTATTGAACGATTCTCCCAGTACCGGCCGGAGAAAGCCTCCTTTTCAACGTGGATGATCCAGATTGCAACGAATTTATGGCTTGATAAGAAACGCAGGAAAAAGCGGGAGCAGACTTATCTGAACAGACAACAGCTCGAATGGCATCTGGGAGATGAGCTGGGTATTGAGGTAGCTGAAGCGCTTCGGACTTTAAAAGACCATCACCGCATTCCGGTCATTTTGAAATATACGTACGGTTACTCTTATGAGGAAATCGCACATATCTGCGGTGTATCTACCGGAACCATTAAATCCAGACTGCATCATGCCATGGCAAACTTAAGAAAGGAGCTGGGAGAAGATGAAGGACAAAACGGAAGAAAAACTGATCAAAGGTCTTCAGGCATTTGATCGGCTGGAAAAATCCCCGCCGTCACAGGAATCCTTTAACCTGATGATCACAGAGATCAGACAGCGTCAGAAAAAAGAACTGATCCTATTTTTAATCGCTGCATTACTGATCGTATCAACAACCGTTTTAGTGCTGATCAATGAGCCGGTTTTATATGCAGCAGGCCAGCTTCTATTCTTAGTCGTTGCAGGTATTGTCTTATATGTAAGAAAAAGCAGGGTGAAGCAGCATGAATGAAATTAATCCGATTCTTTTCATACTCATTGTCTGCCTGTTAATTGCGCAAAGTACATTTTTATTTACTGATGCCAGAAAAAGAGGGCATGCCAAATGGTTCTGGGGAATCTGGGGCATGATTCAGACACCAATGCCGCTGTTATTTTACCTGCTGTGGTCGCGGGTGCTGAAATCATATTTACAAAAAAGGAGAGAAGAGAAATGGATGAATTAAACTTTGCCATCATTGCACCGCTGGCATTTATCAATATCGTATTAGCTGTACTGGCATTAGTGGACTTATTTAAACGATCGTCAGTCAATGGTCCAAAATGGGTCTGGGTATTGGTCATTATCTTAATAAATCTGATCGGGCCGATTCTGTATTTTGTGTTCGGCAGAAGGGATACGTAAATGATTACAGTCAAAGATCTGACAAAAAAATTTGGCTCATTTACAGCAGTCGATCAGCTTTCTTTCAGCTTAAATAGTGGCAGAACCACAGCACTGGTTGGTCCAAACGGGGCAGGTAAAACGACTGCACTCCATATGATCAGCGGTTTATCCACCCCGACAGCCGGCAGTATCGAATTTGAAGAGCCGGTCGCTGATCAAAGACAGCAAATCGGATTTCTACCTCAGTATCCTTCTTTTTTTAACTGGATGACTGCAAAGGAATATCTCATATTAGCAGGAAGACTTGGGAAGAAATCAAAACAGGATACGACCGTTAAAGCGGATGAACTGCTTAAAAGAGTCGGACTTGCAGAACATGCAGGTAAAAAAATAGGCGGATTCTCAGGCGGAATGAAGCAGCGGCTGGGTATTGCGCAGGCGCTGATTCACAGCCCGAAAATCCTGCTGCTTGATGAGCCTGTATCTGCACTCGACCCGGCCGGCAGAAAAGAAGTCATGACGCTGTTGAAGGAACTGAAAAAAGAAATGACCATTCTCTATTCCACGCACGTGCTGCATGATGCCCAGGTGTTATGCGATGATGTGCTGATGATGAACAAAGGAAAGAAAGTGCTATTTGACTCAATTGATCACGTCTATCTGCAATATGAGCGGCCGGAAATGGTACTGCGCGCTGATCAGCCACTTACAGAGTGGGGGAGATCATTCAGTGAGCGGCATAATGATCTCTTCATAGAAGTAATTGAAAACACAGCAGTCATTAAAGGGAAAGAAACAACCGAGCTGCGAAAAATCATCCTTGAGGAAGCATTGACCTATCATTTGCCTCTGCGCTCACTTGAAATCGGTACAGCTTCCCTTGAAGACGTTTTTCACGAGGTGATGAAAAAATGAGCGTGTTACTTAAAAAAGAAATGCTCGAAATGGCGAGAAGCTACAAATGGATCTGGATGCCGATGGTTTTTATCGCACTCGGTATCATGCAGCCACTTACCAGCTACTACCTTCCTGACATTATTGAAGAATTCGGTGGATTGCCGGAAGGCGCAGTATTTGAGATTCCAATGCCAGGCTCTGAGCAGGTATTTGCGGAAACACTCGGCCAGTTCTCGCAAATCGGACTAT
>NZ_CP200276.1:840000-932500 GCF_055597105.1 Jeotgalibacillus sp. 10bf12
CAGTTTGACTGGGGCGGTCGCCTCCTAAAGAGTAACGGAGGCGCCCAAAGGTTCCCTCAGAATGGTTGGAAATCATTCGAAGAGTGTAAAGGCATAAGGGAGCTTGACTGCGAGACCTACAAGTCGAGCAGGGTCGAAAGACGGGCTTAGTGATCCGGTGGTTCCGCATGGAAGGGCCATCGCTCAACGGATAAAAGCTACCCCGGGGATAACAGGCTTATCTCCCCCAAGAGTCCACATCGACGGGGAGGTTTGGCACCTCGATGTCGGCTCATCGCATCCTGGGGCTGTAGTCGGTCCCAAGGGTTGGGCTGTTCGCCCATTAAAGCGGTACGCGAGCTGGGTTCAGAACGTCGTGAGACAGTTCGGTCCCTATCCGTCGTGGGCGCAGGAAATTTGAGAGGAGCTGTCCTTAGTACGAGAGGACCGGGATGGACGCACCGCTGGTGTACCAGTTGTCATGCCAATGGCATCGCTGGGTAGCTATGTGCGGACGGGATAAGTGCTGAAAGCATCTAAGCATGAAGCCCCCCTCAAGATGAGATTTCCCACACGCAAGTGGTAAGATCCCTGAAAGATGATCAGGTAGATAGGTTCGAGGTGGAAGCATGGTGACATGTGCAGCTGACGAATACTAATCGATCGAGGACTTAACCAAATAGGTTGATTCTCGGAAAATCCCTTACTTTGATGAACGTATCCAGTTTTGAAGGCGCGAGCCTTTATCAGTCTAGTGATGAAAGCGAAGAGGTCACACCCGTTCCCATGCCGAACACGGAAGTTAAGCTCTTCAGCGCCGATGGTAGTTGGGGGTTTCCCCCTGTGAGAGTAGGACGTCGCTAGGCAACCTGAGTCTTCCCCTGAGTGGGAAGGCTTTTTTTGTGCGGTAAAAATCTCTTTTAAAGGAATAGAAACCTAAGGGAATCCAAGGGCAAAGGGCTGGAGTCTGAAAGGCATTAAAGGCAAAATAACAGGATCCCAAGGGCATCCAGCGATAAAAACAAGACCCCCTTATAATATGGGACACGCTAATTCCTTCAATCTGAAAGTGATTCCCTCAATTCTGCGATCAATTCCTTCAATATCCGATTTGATTCTCTCAATCCTAAAACCAATCCCATCAGCAACGTGGAATTCATCCGGAATTCCATCTTTTACTCTCTTATTTTCATCAGGAACTTTATTCATTCCCTCAGTTTTGAGTATGATTCCTTCATTTCCACATCGTCATAATCACCCCAGTAGAAATTTCTTCATCTCCTCCGGTACCTGACGTGATGAATCAGTAAGGAAACTTTTGATGACAGGATAATCTAATGTTTCCTTATAGGTCATGCATGTGTGCCACCATTCTGTTTCGTAGCGGGCCAGCATACTGAGATTGTAGAGGATCAGGTAGTGTGACTGCAGTGTATGGCTCTTCGGATAGTCAGCATACAGTGAATTGAATAATTGCTGCATAGTACAGGTAGTGTTGAGTGGTGTGCAGTGCAGCAGTTTTTCTGAAAATGTGGTGTATAGTCCGTGTTTTTGAATTTTGACTGTGTCTTCTAAAAAGCTGTAGTGTCTCTTTTTGATTTTCCGGGAAGAGACACCATGTGCAAGCTGGTTTGACTTTTCAGGATGAAAGGGGTCTTTCATCGTAATGGCGGCTTTTAAAAGATGGATCAACCCGTAAAATTGCAGAACGGGTTGAATGTGGACTGTTGAGTTAACTGCTTGCCGGTAAAATAATTCAGCATGTTCTATATGAGCACAAAAAGATGCTGATTTTTCAACAGCGAGCTGGTCCGAATCATGAATTCCTTCTTTTGAATAGGCACTGTATAAATGCTGAATGACGTATTGTTTCGTATATAAAGGAAGGTAGTGATTCCAGTCAAAGTCAGACGTCATACTAAAAATCTCCCAACTATTCTTAATAATCGAACTTATTCCTTCATTATTGACACACGCGGGACCGGCTGATAACCTTACAATAATATTTTTGAGACGGGGAGGAAATTGACAATGTGGGAAACGAAATTTGCTAAAGAAGGTTTGACGTTTGATGATGTGCTGCTGGTCCCGGCTAAATCTGAGGTATTACCGCGTGATGTTGATCTGTCAGTGGAGCTTACGGATACGATTAAGTTGAATGTTCCAATCATGAGTGCAGGTATGGATACGGTGACAGAAGCTGCGATGGCAATTGCAATGGCACGTTCAGGCGGCCTTGGTGTAATTCATAAGAACATGAGCATTGAAGCACAGGCTGAGCATGTTGAGCGTGTTAAACGTTCTGAGAGTGGTGTGATTACAAACCCGTTTTTCCTGACTCCTGATCACCAGGTATTTGACGCAGAGCACTTAATGGGCAAATATCGTATTTCAGGTGTACCAATTGTCAATGATATGGATGAGCAGAAGCTGGTTGGAATTATTACAAACCGTGATCTTCGTTTCATTCAGGATTACTCAATGAAAATTGATGAAGTGATGACAAAAGAAAATCTTGTGACTGCTTCTGTTGGGACAACTTTAGATGAAGCTGAAAAGATTCTTCAGCAATATAAAATCGAAAAGCTTCCTTTAGTTGATGCGAACGGTATCTTAAAAGGGCTTATCACAATTAAAGATATTGAAAAAGTAATTGAATTCCCGAATTCTGCGAAGGATTCACAGGGACGACTTTTAGTAGCAGCTTCTGTTGGTGTAACGGCAGATGCTGAAAAGCGCGTACAACAGCTCGTTCAAGCTGGTGCTGATGCACTTGTGATTGATACGGCACACGGTCATTCTCAGGGTGTACTTGATACGATCTCGCTAATTCGTAATTCATTCCCTGATGTCGTGATTATCGCAGGAAATGTGGCAACTGCTGAAGGAACAAAAGCATTAATCGAAGCTGGTGCTGATGTTGTGAAAGTTGGAATCGGCCCAGGTTCAATCTGTACGACACGTGTTGTTGCAGGTGTGGGTGTTCCTCAAATTACAGCTGTTTATGATTGTGCGACTGAAGCGCGTAAACACGGTAAGTCTATTATTGCCGATGGTGGAATCAAGTATTCAGGAGATATCGTGAAGGCACTGGCTGCCGGTGGACATGCAGTAATGCTTGGAAGTCTGCTTGCGGGTACGACTGAGAGTCCTGGTGAAACAGAAATCTTCCAGGGACGCCGCTTCAAGGTTTACCGCGGAATGGGTTCAATGGCCGCAATGGAGAAAGGCTCAAAAGACCGTTACTTCCAGGAAGATGCGAAGAAGCTTGTACCTGAAGGCATCGAAGGCCGTACAGCTTATAAAGGACCGCTTGCTGACACAGTGTATCAGCTGGTTGGCGGAATCCGCAGCGGTATGGGGTACTGTGGATCGAAAAATCTTCATGAACTTCGTGAAGAAGCACAGTTTATCCGTATGACAGGCGCTGGCTTACGTGAAAGCCATCCGCATGATGTACAGATTACAAAAGAGTCACCAAACTACTCTATGTAATCAAATGAATCATTTTACACATTCAGACAGGACTCCATTCTTACAGGAGTCCTGTTTTTTTGTCACGGAACAGTGCTATTCTGTCTATACTTTTTGACAAAAAATTATGATAGAATTACAAGGGTGTACATAGAAGAGCGCAATTGCCTTAGCCATTTTTAAGGCTTTTGACATGAAAAAGAGCGCCGGCAATTGGACACATAGAACATATCGGAGGTTTAACATGTTTAAAACAAAAGTATTACGCAAGGTAACAACGGGTGCGCTTGCGTTTGGATTATTTTTTGGAAGTAGTGCTTTTACGCACGAGGCAAAGGCGAATGCGATTCAAAGCTGGGAAGTGGATGCAGCGATACTGCTAGAAGCGGAAACTGGTAAGGTGTTATTTGCTGAAAATGCTGATACTCAGCTTGGAATTGCAAGTATGACGAAGATGATGACTGAATATCTGCTTCTTGAAGCGATCGCAAATGGCGAAGTTTCATGGGAGGATCAATATACTGTAACAGATAAAACATATAAAATTTCTCAGGATACATCACTGAGTAACGTGCCATTACGTAATGGCGAGCAATATTCCATTCAGGAGCTTTATGAAGCAATGGTTATCTACTCTGCAAATGCAGCGACAATTGCCCTTGCAGAAACGGTAGCCGGCTCTGAAGATGAGTTTGTAACAATGATGAATGACAAAGCAGCTGAACTCGGGCTTGAAAACTATAATTTCGTCAATTCAAGTGGATTGAACAATGCAGATATGATGGGCTATCACCCTGAAAGTACTGGCGTTGATGAAGAAAACGTGATGTCAGCAAGAGGGACTGCGAAGCTTGCCTACCATTTATTAAATGATTTCCCGGAAGTACTTGAGACCTCAAGTATTCCTAAAAAAGTATTCCGTGAAGGTACGGATGATGCGACAAATATGGATAACTGGAATTTCATGTTACCTACATTAATTGGTGAGTATGAAGGCGTAGATGGCCTTAAAACGGGCACGACTGATTTTGCAGGATTTACATTTACAGGAACAGCTGAACGTGATGGCATGCGCCTGATCTCAGTTGTGATGAATGCGACAGATGAAAATGGTGTTGGTTCATACGCTGCGCGTTTTGGTGCCACAGCAGAAATGTTTGACTATGGATTCGGTAACTTCTCTATGCAGGAAATTCTGCCTGCTAACTATACAGTAGAAGGCCAGGAAACAATGGCCGTTGATAAAGGTACGGAAGATTCAGTAGGAATTGAATCGACTGAGCCTGTTCAGGTCATCCTTGAAAATGGTCAGGACCCTGCTGAATTCACTCCTGAGCTATTGCTTGATGAGTCTCTTTTAAATGAAGATGGCGAACTGACGGCGCCGATTGAAGAAGGTGCGCAGATTGGATCAATCAGCATGGCTGCTGCAGGCGGGGAATATGGTTTCCTTGATGACAGTATGGCATCATCTCTTGAAGCGGAAGTCGTGACAAATGAATCAGTTGAAAAGGCGAACTGGTTTGTCCTTAGCATGCGCGCTGTGGGCGGTTTCTTCGGCGGGCTTTGGGATACAATCGCTACAACCGTAAAAGGCTGGTTCTAAGAAAATGTTTTGGGTCATACTTTAATGCGCTAAAACCAAGTAATATTCAAGGTTTTTAGCACCATTTCAAGTGTTAAAAGCACTTCATGTCTTGACATGGAGTGCTTTTTTAGTGAAGATAAAGATTGGGATAACGAAAAGCGTAGGGCGCTGTATGAGCGTTAAGAGCTGGACAATATTCTAATTACAAGACTAATTCAAAATTCACCAGTTTCAGCGAAGTACAGGGTCTGACCCGGGTCATTGCGGAACTGTTCTACTAGGATGAAGGAGGCTTTTACCATGAATACAGGTACGGATCGTGTAAAAAGAGGAATGGCTGAAATGCAAAAAGGCGGCGTGATTATGGACGTTGTTAATGCAGAGCAGGCTAAGTTAGCAGAGGCAGCAGGTGCGGTAGCAGTTATGGCACTTGAACGTGTGCCATCTGATATTCGCAGAGATGGCGGAGTTGCCCGTATGGCAGACCTTCGCATTGTAGAAGAGGTTATGAGCGCGGTAAGTATTCCGGTCATGGCAAAAGCAAGAATCGGGCATATTACAGAAGCTCGTGTACTTGAATCAATGGGCGTAGATTATATAGATGAAAGTGAAGTACTAACACCAGCGGATGAAGAGTATCACTTAATGAAGAGTGATTTCACAGTACCATTCGTATGCGGATGCCGCGATCTTGGTGAAGCTGCACGCCGTATTGGTGAAGGAACGTCAATGCTTCGTACAAAAGGTGAGCCTGGAACAGGTAACATCGTTGAAGCAGTACGCCACATGCGTAAAGTGAACGGTCAGATCCGTAAAGTTGTGAATATGTCTAAAGATGAGCTGATGACTGAAGCGAAATTGCTTGGTGCGTCATTTGACCTTCTTTTAGAGATTAAAGAACTTGGACGTCTTCCTGTTGTAAACTTCGCTGCAGGCGGCGTAGCAACACCAGCGGATGCTGCACTGATGATGGAACTTGGCGCTGACGGAGTCTTCGTTGGATCAGGTATCTTCAAATCAGATAATCCTGAAAAGTTTGCACGTGCGATCGTTGAAGCAACAACGCACTATCAGGATTATGAGTTAATCGCAAAAGTATCAAAAGAACTTGGTACAGCGATGAAAGGGATGGAAATCTCTTCAATTTCATTAGAAGACCGTATGCAGGAGCGCGGTTGGTAAGAAAGGGCTGATCATCATGACAACAATTGGTGTTTTAGGTTTACAGGGAGCGGTTCGCGAACATGTCCGTTCAATCGAAGCAGGCGGTGCCAAAGCGGTTGTCGTGAAGAAAGCAGAACAGCTCTCTGAAGTTGACGGATTAATTTTACCAGGCGGAGAAAGCACAACGATGCGCCGCCTGATTGATGTATATGGTTTGATGGAGCCGCTGAGAAACTTTGCTGCTTCAGGTAAGCCGGTATTTGGCACATGTGCCGGGCTGATCCTGCTTGCAGGAGAGATTGTCGGGTATGATGAGCCGCACCTTGGTGTGATGGATGTAGTCGTTGAGCGAAATTCATTCGGCCGTCAAAAAGAAAGCTTTGAAGCGGACCTTTCGATTACAGGCGTTGAAGGAGATCCTTATACTGCAGTCTTCATCCGTGCGCCGCACATCGTATCAGCCGGTCCTGATACAGAAGTACTCGCGACACACAATGACCGGATCGTGCTGGCACGCCACGGACAATTCCTTGGCTGTTCATTCCATCCGGAGCTGACAGATGACCACCGTTTAACTGAGTATTTCATTAAAATGGTTGAGTCACCAGCAGTCGTCATTTAAAAAACAGTTGATCTTTTCCGGGTCATGTAGTAACCTAATTTTTATCAAAACAAACGAAAAGCTGTGACAGAAAGCAGTAGCGAAATGCGCTTATTTTAGAGAGCCTGCGGTTGGTGCAAGCAGGCATAAGACGTTTGTGAATCCATTCTGGAGCGGGAATCCGAAATCAAAGTAAGATTCCACGGGCAGGCACCGTTATGCCTTAAGCGGAAAGTACACGTGTGCTTTCAACCAGGGTGGTATCGCGGGCTTTAACTCTCGTCCCTTATTATTTCTAATAATAAGTGGGCGGGAGTTTTTTGTTTTGTAGAGCAGGGACAGACCCGCCTCTACCCAGAGCTTTTAAATTACCTAAAAGGAGGAATTACCATGTTAGATTTAAAAAGATTGCGTAACAATTTTGAAGAAATAAAAGAAAAGATGGCGAAGCGCGGGGAGGACCTGAAGGATTTTGACCAGTTCCAGGCACTTGATCAGGAACGCCGTGAGCTGATTACGAAAACGGAAGAGAAGAAGAGCCGCCGGAATGAAGTGTCTCAGGAAATCGCGCAGATGAAGCGTGAAAAGAAGAATGCAGATGATGTAATTGCTGAGATGCGTGGTCTTGGTGATGAGATTAAGCTGATTGATGAGCGCCTGCGTGAAGTGGAAGAGAAGCTTGAAACGCTGCTGCTTTCTATTCCAAACGTACCGCATGACAGCGTGCCGATTGGTGATACTGAGGATGATAACGTTGAAATCCGCAACTGGGGTAAGATCCGTGACTTCGATTTTGAAGCAAAGCCTCACTGGGACGTGGCAACTGACCTTGAAATGCTTGATTTCGAACGTGCTGCAAAGGTAACAGGCAGCCGCTTCGTCTTTTATAAAGGTGCAGGTGCACGCCTTGAGCGCGCATTGATCAACTTCATGATGGATCTTCATCAGGATCAGCATGGCTATACTGAAATGCTGCCGCCATACCTTGTGAACCGTGCAAGTATGACAGGTACAGGTCAGCTGCCAAAGTTTGAAGAGGATGCTTTCCGTATCGAAAAGGAAGACTTCTTCCTTGTACCGACGTCTGAGGTGCCTGTTACAAACTATCACCGTGACGAGATTTTAAAAATAGATGAGCTGCCAAAAGCATATGTGGCATACAGCGCAAACTTCCGCTCTGAAGCGGGTTCTGCCGGCCGTGATACACGCGGACTGATTCGTCAGCACCAGTTCAACAAAGTCGAGCTTGTGCGATTTGCTAAACCTGAAGAATCTTATGAAACGCTTGAAAAGCTGACTGGTCACGCTGAAAAAGTACTTCAGCTGCTTGAGCTTCCATATCGCGTGATGAGCATGTGTACAGCAGACCTTGGCTTCACAGCTGCAAAGAAATACGATATTGAAGTATGGATCCCAAGCTACGGCACATACCGCGAGATTTCTTCTTGCAGTAACTTTGAAGACTTCCAGGCGCGCCGTGCAAACATCCGTTTCCGCCGCGAGCCAAATGCAAAGCCTGAACACGTACACACGTTAAACGGCAGTGGTCTTGCAATCGGCCGTACCGTTGCTGCGATCTTAGAGAACTATCAGCAGGAAGACGGCAGCGTAGTGGTGCCTGATGTACTACAGCCTTATATGGGTGGTAAGAAGGTTATTTCTAAATAAGTTTGAAAGAGCTGTCCCGGGGTGGGGCGGCTCTTTTTGTGTTCTGCTGTCGGGGGCGGAGGGGGATGTATCAATTGTTGCTGGAGTTGCCGCATTCCGGCGTCAGGATGTTGTGATCCATCCGGAGAGTTGTCTTAATCGCCAGTGGAGTTGCCGCATTCCCGCTTCCGGATGTCGTAATTACTACAATTCGCACCACCCTCTTCATGCATTTAAGAAACTAAGAGCCTGTTACTTAAATGCATGCGACGCGACTGAAGATGTATGTGTGTCAGTGCAGGTTGTCTCAATGCGCGCTCCAGTTGTCGCGATCCACCCAGAAGAATACTGCATCTGGAACAAACTCCTCACTTGACGTTTTAATACCATCGGGCGTATGATAACTTATAAACTTATATTCCGATCAGAAAGGTTTGATATAAATGGCAGCATCTCCATCTATCCCGCGTCCGCTCGTGCGGGCAAATCAATGGACCATTGTTCTGTCTGTTGCAGCATTCTGGATCACAGGCATTCACCACTTATTACTCATTCCGCTACTTGCAGGTCTTGGAGGCGTATTATTTAATTTCAATCCGGTGATGCGCCTGGCTAAGCAGTTCTTGAAGAAGCCTATGAATAGCTATATCCCTGAAGATCGTTCAGATCAGCGTTTTAATCAGATACTGGCTGTCTTTTTCCTTGCCGGCGGCTATATTTCTTATAGTTTTGGGTGGACAATTGCAGCGTATACCTTTACAATAATGGTTGTGACTGCGGCATCAGTTGCGATCATGGGCTTTTGTGTCGGATGCTTTATCCGTTTCCAGTGGAAGCAGTGGCAGTATCGACGCACAAAAACATCTAAAAGTTTTTCATAAATCTTTTTGAAAAAGATTGACGGGAACTATTTATCCATGATATTATATTTCTTGTCGACAGGGAGGTATACCCAAGTCCGGCTGAAGGGATCGGTCTTGAAAACCGACAGGGGTGTAACAGCCCGCGGGGGTTCGAATCCCTCTACCTCCTCCATAATTTTAAATTAAACATCAACGCGCATAAATTGGAGAAAGTCACTGCTTAGGCAGTGGCTTTTTTGTTTGATTCAGACCAATTTTCTGATTTAATCTCTGTTGAATCACTTTGTTTCATCACAATTAATCAGGGGAAATGTAGGGTAAATGTAATGGGGGTGCGAGGTCATGTTAATGAATGTGATACAGGCAGAAGAATTAACCGGACAGTGGCTGAACTTCTTTAGTAACATTCATTGGACCCAGCTGTTTTTATTTATATTTTATGTCCTTTGCATTTTTGCAGTGCGGAGTATTGTATTATACCTGACAAGAAAACTCAGTAAAAATAGTATTATGAGACATTTGCATGGGGTTATTACGATTTTATTGAACTGGGCAACAACCTATGGCGTTTTATTATTTATGTTATTTTATTTCTCGTCTTCTTATTGGATGTTCGAACCAGTCTTTGAAGTAGGCGGTGTCAGTTTTACAGCGTTTCTTGTGATCCTTGCAATCTTAATTGTATCGCTTGCCAACCGCATTTCAAAAATTACTACCCGTTATATACTTCCAAACGTATATAAGCGTTATCAGCTTGACCGCGGAGTGCAGTTTACTTTTGATCGTGTATTTCACTATACAGTAATGGTGATTGCGCTGGTTGTCAGTTTGACAACCGTTGGCATTGATCTTAGTGCATTGACTGTGTTTGCGGGCGTTTTAGGTGTTGGTATCGGCTTTGGCCTCCAGAATATTGCTTCTAATTTTATCTCCGGCATAATTTTGTTATTTGAGCGTCCTATTAAAGTAGGTGATCGTGTCATTATTGATGATCTGATTGGGGATGTTGAGAAAATCAGTATGAGGGCGACAGTGATTAAGACCATACATAATGAACATGTCATTGTACCGAATTCTTACTTCCTTGAAGAGCAGGTGGTGAATCGTTCTTATGGAGATCCACGCATGCGTCTGGTAGTCCCTGTTGGTGTTGCCTACGGATCTGATGTGAATAAGGTAAAGGAATTGTTACTGAGGGCTGCACATGAAGAACATGAAACTCATTCAGTCGTTCTTGAACAGCCTGAGCCCTATGTTAATTTTAATGCCTTTGGAGAGTCATCCCTTGATATGGAGTTATTTGTATGGATCTCAAACTCTAACCAGGTCATTACGACAAAAAGCAGCCTGAACTTCAGAATTAATCAACTTTTTCAGGAAAATGATATTGAAATTCCATTTCCTCAGCGTGATCTTCATGTGAAGAGTGTTCAGGAAGAGGTCGTAAAAGTATTAAAACAATCGAACAATGATAATGAACAGCGCTCTTAAAAAGGGGGCTGTTTTTCTTTTTCGCAAAAAATCGCGAATTTTCCCGACTCCTAATACTAAAAATAAGAACGTATGTTTGGTATAATGTGAAAAAGGAGTGATGATATGCAAAAAAGTTTATATGATATCGCTGTGAACATGCGGAGTGGTGGCGAAAGAGAGACATTAGAGCTGCTGTCGACGTTTGAACCGGTCATTCATAAATACGGCCGTCTGCTTGATGGTGAAGATACCAAACAGGATCTGAAGCTGCATTTACTGAAAGCTGCCCGTAAAATGCCGCTCGAACAGCTGAAAGAGAAAAACAATAAAGTGGTCTTCAGCTATCTCGCAAAATCATTAAAATATGAATTTATCCGTTTATCAAAAAAGAACAGTAAGAAAATCGAGATTGAACAAGCCTTTGAGGTGAAAAATGTAGCGGATGAAGCGGCAATGAATTCGGAGATTGAACTGCTCGAAATGATGGAGGTGCTAACCGCTCAGGAGTCATTTGTGATTGAGTGTATGTATGTAAGTGATTTATCCGCTACAGAACTAGCCCAATACATGAAAATTTCAAGACAGGCTGTGAACCAGACGAAAAACAGAGCGCTTGAGAAAATTAAATGTCTGTATTTTGGACATGATAAAGAGAAAAGGAAGCCATCCGATTCAAAGCAGTGACCAGACCACAAGAATAGATACTCCCTTTTCCCTGTCTCAATTATAGCTTATTTGAGACGAAAATTCATACATGGAAAACCCGGCGGTGTATCGGCACACCGCCGGGTTATTTCTTACCGTCAATCCTTTTTCAGCAACATCTCAATCAGCTGCAGTGTCTCCTCGAGCTTCCGGTTTGTCTCAAAAAACTTATCCTCACGTTCCTTGTTCATCCGCAGCACATAAAACAACAGCCCCGCAAACAAAACCGCAAACACACCCTGCGTCGACAATGCATCAATCAAAATTTTCTCCATCAAAAAATCCCCCTTTTACTTTATATAAAAGGAGGATTGAGGCGTTTTGTAAACGCTGATTTTTATTTTTTACATTGGCTGATGATTTCCGCTCCAGGGGGATGCTTTCCGGACGGCGGTTGCTGAGCCTCCCCGGCTTCGCCTGTGGGGTCTCAGCTTCCCGCTACTCGTCCCGGAGTCGCCCCCTTCTGCTCCAATCATCAGCTGTGCAGATTCAAAGCTTGGCTTATATAAAGTGAAATGATAAAAGTAGATTATCAAAGATTCACTCAGCTGGTCCTTGCAGTGGAGGGCGAAGACTCCTGCGGCATAGAAGCGACAGGTGAGACCCCGCAGGTGCGAAGCGTCCGAGGAGGCTCACCGCGCGGCCGCGGAAAGCGAAGCTCTCCACAGAAAGGACCAGCGGTTTTAAAAATTATTTCTTTAACAAAGAAGTCTGCTGAATAAACGACCCGATCTTCTCAAGAATCGGATCAATCGAATCCGGATCCTTCACAAGATCATAATCATTAATATTTAGGCGCAGCACAGGACATGCGTTGAACGAATCAATCCAGTTCTCATAGCGCCCGTGCATTTCTTCCCAGTAAGCAAGCGGTGTTTCCTGCTCCATCGGACGGCCTCTTGCCTGAATGCGTGTCACGATATCATCAATCGATCCTTCAAGATACACAAGCAGACTCGGGTGAGGGAAGTATGGCGTCATAACCATTGCTTCAAACAGGCTTGTATATGTTTCATAATCAACCGGTGACATTGTGCCTTTTTCATAATGCATTTTTGCAAAAATGCCTGTGTCTTCATAGATCGAGCGGTCCTGAATAAAGCCGCCGCCGTATTCGAACATGCGCTTTTGCTCCTTGAAGCGTTCTGCGAGGAAATAAACCTGCAGGTGGAAGCTCCACTTTTCAAAGTCTTTATAGAATTTATCGAGGTAAGGGTTGGCTTCAACTTTTTCAAAAGATGTTCTGAATTGAAGATGTTCAGCGAGCTTTTGGGTCATCGTTGATTTTCCTACGCCGACTGTTCCTGCGATTGTAATGACAGCATCGTTCGGGATGCCGAATCGTTCACGTGCGTTCATAGTGTAGTACTCCTTTTAAGTAATGATTCTTCGACCTTTTGAAGGACTAGTCCGAGGTCTTGCTCATAGTTGACGAAATCAATGTCGTCACCGTTGATCCGCAGTACCGGAATTTCCGGATGCGTTTTTTCGAAGTGATGAATGAATTCTTCATAATCTGCTGAGAGCTGCTCTAGGTAAAGTGGGCTCATATCTCGTTCAAATTCGCGACCGCGCAGCTTTACGCGCTTGAGTAATGTCTCGAGGCTTGCGTGAAGGTAGATGACGACATTCGGCTTTGGCATATCAGCCGTTAAGATGCGGTACACTTCAAGGTACTTTTCGTACTCCTCAGGGCGCAGCGTTCGTTTGGCGAAAATGATATTTTTGAAAATGTGGTAATCTGCAGCGACAGGCTTATGTGCTGACAGATAGTGACGCTGAATATCGCTCAGCTGTTTATAGCGGTTGCAGAGAAAGAACATCTCTGTCTGGAAGCTCCACTCATCAATGTTTGAGTAGAATTTATCTAAAAAAGGATTCTCATCGACAATCTCTTTTAATAAATGAAAATCAAAGTGTTCGGAAATGGCTTTAGCAAGAGACGTCTTTCCGACGCCAATCGGCCCTTCCACAGTCACAAACGGAATGGTTGTCATTCTCGTTTTCCTCCTTATTCTCCAGTCAAGCCGGTTCAGTTCGCACCCGTAATTGTACCATATACACCGGGTGAAAAGTAGGCAGATTTAGACGAAAAAAGACAAGGAACGCAATAGCACGCACCTTGTCCTTATGAAAAACTTATCTGAGCTTTACAGGGGTGAACTGGTCACTGAGAAGCAGCCAGTTCTGCGGAAAAGAAAGGCCGAGTTTCCAGTAACTCATTCCTCGTAAATTCAGCTCTTTTAACAAATCAAATTTCGCCTGGATTGACCGGGCATCTTCAAACCAGATGATATGGTCCTTCCCATCAGCGGTATACTCAATAAAAGGTGCCTGAGATGTCGTGTCATATTGAATTGGCACGCCCTGGGTTGCAGCGATTTCAATGGCCTGCTGTGGACTGATTGCACGGGCCTGGGTGCCCTGGACAAATGGCAGCGTCCAGTCATAGCCGTAAAGATTCTGCCCCATCATGATTTTACTTGCAGGCATTTCAGTCAGCGCATATTCAAGCACATCTCTCACCGGACCGATCGGAGAGACTGCCTGCGCGGGTCCTCCGCTGTAGCCCCATTCGTATGTCATGATCACGACAAAATCCACAATCTCACCAATTGCTTTATAGTTATGCGCCTCATACCATCTGCCGGGCTGATCCGCCCGCGTTTTTGGTGCGAGTGCAGCTGATACAAGCCAGCCTTGCTGTGAGTAGCGTTCCTTTGCTTTCGCTAAAAATGCGGTGTACGCTTCCTCATCTTCAGGCCGCAGGTACTCAAAATCAAAGTGAATATCACGGAACCCAAATTGCTTAGCCGTTGCTTCTATATTGTTCAGCAGATTATCCTGCACCATCATATCATTTAAAAGAATCCGGCCGAGCTCATCGTTAAATTCGCCTTCTTCAAGGTTTGTGATGACCATCATCAGGGTGTTCCGGTTCGACTCGGCAATCTGCACAAACGGTTCGACCGGGAGCGTGCTGAGTGAGCCGTCGCGCTGTGCCTGAAAACTGAACGGGGCAAGATAGGTTAAATAAGGAGCGGCCTCCCTTGTCCGGAGCAGGATGTTTTCAGAAACTGTCTCTCCAAATGGTTCTGCGTATGCATTAAATTCTGCAGCCGTCTTTGGTTTGGGTGGTAAGTAGAGACGCCAGCCGATTGCAAGCGGCTGCTCGGGTGACAGTCCATTAATCGATGCGAGTTCCTGATAGGTGATGCCGGCTTTTTGGGCAATGGAATAAAGAGAGTCTCCAGCCTGTACAAAATAAAAGCTGCCGGTAATCGGAATAACGACCGCCTGACCCGGCACGAGCTGATCGGGATTCGGCAGCTGATTGGCATCAGCGATCTGCTGTGGCGTGATAGAATAAAGGGCGCTGATTGTAAACAGGTTCTCACCCGGTTGAACGACGTGAATTTGCATAAAGAACTCCTTTCGCTTTGAGAGAAGATAGACGCTATTTTCAACTATATGATAAGATCAGAAAAAAATGAGCAAAGGGCGAATGTGATGACTGAACGCGATGAATACTGGATGCAGCGTGCGATTGAAGAAGCGAAAAAAGCTGAAGCGATCCGCGAAGTGCCAATCGGAGCTGTGATTGTAAAGGATGACGAGCTGATCGCGTCCGCTTATAACCTGCGGGAAACAACTCAGAACGCTGTTACGCACGCTGAGCTGCTCGCAATTGAAAAAGCATGTGACGCTGTTGGCAGCTGGCGGCTTGAGAATACGACGCTTTATGTCACGCTGGAACCCTGTCCAATGTGCAGTGGGGCGATTTTACTTTCACGGGTGGATCGAGTTGTATATGGTGCGCGTGATCCGAAGGCTGGGTGTGCGGGGAGCCTGATGAATTTACTCGAGGATGACCGGTTTAATCACCGCTGTGAAGTCGTGCCGGATGTACTTGGAGAAGCGTGCGGACAGATGCTGACAGACTTTTTCAGAGGACTGCGCGAGGAAAAGAAATTGAAGAAGCAGATGTTAAAAGATCCTGATTGATTTTTTTGTTTCCAGATAGTATACTAAATCTTGCGTCGTCAAAAGGCGCAAATGAATATTGGTCTCATTTTTGCCGTGCTAGGTGGGGAATTAGCGGTGCCCTGTATTCGCAATCCGCTCTAGCGAAACTGAATCCCTTCTCGAGGCTGCCATGCTTCATGGTCTGCCTTCTGTAAGTGGTGTTGACGTTTGGGTCCTGCGCAATGGGAATTCATGAACCATGTCAGGTCCGGAAGGAAGCAGCATTAAGTGGAACCTCTCATGTGCCGCGGGGCTGCCTGAACCGAGCTAACTGCAGGAGTAACGCATGGGGCTGTCAGTCGACAGAAGGTGCACGGCATTTTAATTTTATATAATCAAAGTCACTTCGGATATTCCGGAGTGGCTTTTTTGTTATTGGATGTTGGGGAAGCGATCAGGGAATGAGGATAAGTACCCGAAGTGTCGAACATTGACCGTTGAACGTCGAACGTAGTGGTTTCAAGCGCGAACATGCGAGCTTAGGGCGCGAACCCTTTATGTTGAACGCCGAACCAGCATGGTAGAAAAGCGAACCACCCCGCACAGTCTGAAGTAGGTTAAATTACACTATTCTCCGAACATCACGCATCATTCTACGAACCCCTGCCAAAACACCATATAAACCCCTCGGAAACTTATCATAAATCCCAATATATGGGCGTTTTCTGAATCATTTTTAAAGGTGTGTTAACCTTAAATACATTACAACTGAAAAGGGGAAGACGTATGAATTCGAAAAAGTCGCCAGTATTGACGATTTCTGTCGGACTCGCACTCACGTTTGTGCTTGTCGGTGTATTATTTACCGATCAGCTCAATACGGGACTCGCGACCGCACAATCATTTATGTTTGAAACGTTCGGGTGGTATTACCAGCTGCTTGTAACAGGTATGTTTATTTTTGCGGTGTATCTTGCATTTGGCCGCTTCGGTAAAATTAAGCTTGGGCCTCAGGATGGAAAGCCTGAGTTCAGCAGGCCGGTCTGGTTTTCAATGCTATTTTCAGCAGGGATCGGAATTGGACTATTCTTTTATGGTGTGTCTGAGCCGATCGGTCACTTTTCATCACCACCTTATGGGGAAGGTGGAACACCCGCTGATGCTGTGAGCGGTGTTGCCTACACATGGCTGCACTGGGGGTTTCACGCATGGGCGATCTACGCACTTGTTGCACTTGCGCTTGCACTCCAGCAATTCCGCTATCATACTCCAGGGTTAATGAGTTCCACGCTATATTCTGTATTAGGTGACAGGGTAAAAGGGCCAATTGGTCACACAGTTGATATTATCGCTGTTTTTGCCACGCTTTTTGGGGTGGCGGCATCCCTCGGGCTTGGTGCCCAGCAGGTGAACTCAGGGCTCGTTTTCTTATTTGATGCGCCTTATAACTTTACGGTTCAGCTGATCATTATGCTGATTATTACAGTGATCTTCGTCATTTCAGCATCTACCGGGATCCATAAAGGTATCAAATACTTAAGTACAATTAATATATCCATTTCATTTATTTTTCTCATGTTTATTTTTATCACCGGGCCGACACTGTTTATGTTAAATATGTTTGTGTCAGGTCTTGCTGAATACTTATCTATTTTTATCCCGATGTCTCTTCAGGTGAACCCTGTTAATGAACAGGCTTCAAGCTGGACGGAAGGATGGACGATTTTCTATTGGGCATGGTGGATTTCATGGACACCTTTTGTCGGTATGTTCATTGCCCGTATTTCTAAAGGGAGAACGATCCGTGAATTTATTGTCGGTGTAATTTTAGTGCCAAGTTTTGTGATGTTCATCTGGTTTGCTTTTGTCGGCGGAACGGGGATTTACTATGAGCTGTATGAAGGACTTGATGTATCTGCGCAGTCACTTGAGACCGCACTGTTTTACGTGTTGCAGGAACTTCCATTTACAGCATTTATGTCATTTTTCACAATTGTCATTGTCACCATCTTCTTTGTCACAACAGCTGATTCCGCGACTTTCGTATTGGGCATGCAGTCAACAAACGGGAACCTGAACCCATCTACGAGAATCAAAATTACATGGGGCGTACTGTTTGTTTCGATTACGGCGATCCTGCTGTTAGTCGGTGGGCTGCAGGCATTCCAGACTGCCATTGTCATCAGTGCACTGCCGCTGTCAGTCATTGTGATCCTGATGTGTGTTGGACTTGTAAAAACATTAAATAAAGAAGTAAAAGGTAAAAAGTCATAGTTTGAATGCTGGGTGAATTCCTCTCCTTTTAAAGTGTCAGCGGCATGAATTTGCGTTATACTGAAGGGAGGAATTCATTACAAATGAGGAGGGTGCACGAATGGCATATCAAGCGTTATACCGCGTGTGGCGCCCGCAGGAATTTGCTGACGTTGTAGGGCAGCAGCACGTGACAAAGACGCTGCAGAACGCCCTCTTACAGGAAAAAATCTCCCATGCTTATTTATTTTCCGGGCCCCGTGGTACCGGAAAAACAAGTGCGGCGAAAATTTTAGCCAAAGCGGTGAACTGTGAGCACGCACCAGTAAAAGAACCGTGTAATGAGTGTGCGATCTGTAAGGGAATTACAGATGGCTCGATCTCAGATGTCATAGAACTCGATGCCGCTTCAAATAACGGTGTCGATGAAATCCGTGATATCCGTGACAAAGTAAAATACGCGCCAAATGAAGGCCGTTATAAGGTATATATCGTCGATGAAGTGCATATGCTGACGCCCGGGGCTTTTAATGCGTTACTGAAAACGCTTGAAGAACCGCCAAAGCATGTCATTTTTATCCTCGCAACAACTGAACCGCACAAAATTCCACTGACGATCATTTCCCGCTGTCAGCGTTTTGATTTCAAACGAATCACTGCCCATGACATCACTGGGAGAATGCAGCATATTGCGGAATCATCCGGTGTAACGGTTGAAGAAAGAGCGCTTCATATTATCGCACGTACCGCTGAAGGTGGGATGCGTGACGCCCTCAGCTTACTCGACCAGGCTATTTCATTCAGTGGTGAGCAGGTAACTGTTGATGACGCCTTAACGGTCACGGGTTCTATTGGGCAGGAACAGCTGACCAATCTGGTTAGAGCCATCATTGACCGGGATACAGCTTCAGCACTTGATGCGATTCACCGTCTGCTTGAAGAAGGAAAGGATCCTTTAAGGCTGATTGAAGATCTGATTTTATATAGCCGCGACCTGCTGCTCTATAAAACAGCACCTGAGCTTGAAGATTCCCTTGAGCGCGTCCTGTCAGATGAAGCGTTTAAAGAAATTGCAGAGTCAGTGGCGTCTGAACTGCTTTATCAGTATATTGAAGTGCTGAACAAAACGCAGCAGGAAATGAGACTCTCGAATCACGCGCGAACCCATTTGGAAGTAGCAGCGGTGAAACTTTCTCAATCAGAACGGCCAAAAACTGCGGAGGCAGCGGATATTCCGGATCTGCAGCAGCTTATCAACCGTGTAAATCAGCTCGAAGGTGAACTGAAAAAACTGAGAACGAGCGGTGTACAGGAAGAACCGGCTCAAGCCGCAGCGCCTGCTGCGAAAAAACAGACGCGTCAAAGTACGTTTAAAGCACCGGCAGGCCGGATTAAAGAAGTGCTGAGAAATGCGACGAAGGACGACATTTCACAGATCAAAAACCGCTGGGGCGACATGCTTGAGAGTATGAACCGCCAGCAGCTGAGATCGCTCACAGCTCTTTTGAATGAAGCGGAGCCGGTTGCAGCATCTCAAGACACTTTTGTGTTAAAATTCAAATATGAGATTCATTGCAAAATGGCAATGGAAAACAATAAGCTGACTGACACAATGCCTTATATTCTTCAGGAGCTTACAGGCACTTTTTATTCAGTGATCGGTGTTCCGGAAGATCAGTGGCTTGAGATTCGCGAAGACTTTATTCAAAATCAGGAAGATGACGAGAATGATGGAGAAGCGAAGGAAGATCCATTGGTTGAAGAAGCAAGGAAACTTGTCGGCTCAGACTTACTCGATATTCAAGACTAAATTATTCGGAGGTAATACACATGCGTGGTGGAGGAAATATGCAAGGTATGATGAAGCAGATGCAGAAAATGCAGAAACAAATGGCAAAGGCACAGGAAGAGCTTGGAGAAAAGCGTCTGACTGGTACAGCTGGTGGAGGAATGGTGACAGTCACTGTTTCAGGTCACAAAGAAGTTGTAGATGTTGAGATTAAAGAAGAAGTCGTAGATCCTGAAGACATCGAAATGCTGCAGGACCTTGTTTTAGCCGCAACAAATGAGGCAATGAAAGCAGCTGAAGAATTGACCAATTCTACAATGGGACAGTTCACAAAAGGCATGAACCTCCCGGGGATGTTTTAATACGTGCACTACCCGGAACCGATATCCAAGCTGATTGACAGCTTCATGAAACTGCCAGGCATTGGGCCGAAAACAGCGGCCCGGCTGGCGTTTTTTGTATTAGGAATGAAAGAAGACACAGTGCTCGATTTCGCAAAAGCGCTGGTCAACGCCAAGCGGAATCTCGGATTTTGCTCTGTTTGCGGACATATTACAGACCAGGATCCATGCTATATCTGTGAAGATCAAAAGCGTGACCGCTCGATTATCTGTGTCGTTCAGGACCCTAAAGACGTTATTGCAATGGAAAAAATGAGAGAGTATACAGGACTTTACCATGTCCTTCACGGTGCAATTTCACCAATGGACGGTATCGGTCCGGAAGACATCAATGTACCGGATCTTCTAAAACGTCTTCAGGATGATGAAGTCCAGGAAGTCATTTTAGCAACCAATCCGAATATTGAAGGTGAAGCAACAGCGATGTACATCTCAAGACTGCTACGCCCTTCAGGCATTAAAGTGACCCGTATCGCACACGGTCTCCCGGTTGGCGGAGATCTCGAGTATGCGGATGAAGTCACGCTGTCAAAAGCACTTGAAGGCAGAAGAGATGTATAACACCGATTCAAAGGAGCTTGCGCCATGCTGTTTCGCAAAAAAGGAAAGCTGAAAAAAGAGTATGACGACCGGCTCGTTCAACTGATGCAACAAGCCAGAGAAGAATGGCAGCAGCAAAAAAACCTGTCAGATCTGAGCTTTGAAAGAAGCCCGCAGATGCTTGCCGAGGAAAAAATGGCTGAAGCGCGCTACTTTTATCTATTTAAAGAAGCCCGCCATAGAAAAATTGTCATAAAGTAAATGATGCCCACATAAGATATGTATAACACGAAAAGCGTAAGGCGCCCGATCAGCCCCGATAAGCATAAGACGCGCTGAGAGAAACGGGTGACCTATCCCGTTTACTCAGAGTGGCTTATGACTCGAGGGGCTGGCGCCTGAAGCTGGACAACACGAAAAGCGTAAGGCGCCCGATCAGCCCCGATAAGCATAAGACGCGCTGAGAGAAACGGGTGACCTATCCCGTTTACTCAGAGTGGCTTATGACTCGAGGGGCTGGCGCCTGAAGCTGGACAACACGAAAAGCGTAAGGCGCCCGATCAGCCCCGATAAGCATAAGACGCGCTGAGAGAAACGGGTGACCTATCCCGTTTACTCAGAGTGGCTTATGACTCGAGGGGCTGGCGCTTGAAGCTGGACAACTTTCTAACTTCCAAAAAGGGAGGAGTGTACATGATCTGGCTGTGGGTGCTGGGGACGCTCACGACCGTCATTTTAATTATGGCGGTAGGGACCGTTCCTTTTTTAAAATGGCTGTGGCGGATCGCAACAAAATGGGTGGTGGGGCTCGGTTTGTTATTTCTGATTAATCGTTTCGGTCAGGAATACGGATTATATGTACCGATGAATCCCCTCACGACCGGGATTGCTGGTGTGCTCGGACTGCCCGGGACTGCTGCGCTTGTTTATATTTTTACAAGAACTTAGTCAGGTTCCGCAAAAGAGAGGGTTTCCTTTTGCGGAACCTTTGTATGTCATATAGAAGAAAAGCGGAAATTCACCATTTATTTTGATGCTGAAAATATTGATTTAAAAAGAAATTAAATTCTTTTTATCAAAAGGGTTGCATTCAATTAAATAATCGTGGTATATTATTCCTCGTTGCTTCAACAACGCAGCACACAATCAAATCACACAACAAAATACAGCGAAAAACTTTTTTAAAAAAGTGATTGACTTAAAACGCTGTAAGATGTTATGATAGATTGGTCGCTTGAGAGAGCAACGCCGCATTCCTTCCTTATAAAGAAGGATGCTGAGAAGAAACATTTGAACCTTGAAAACTAAACAACCAAACGTCAACGTTTTAAGATTTTAAGTCTTTTTCGAACAAAAAAGACAATGAGCTTTTCAAACACTTTACGGAGAGTTTGATCCTGGCTCAGGACGAACGCTGGCGGCGTGCCTAATACATGCAAGTCGAGCGGACAGATGAGGAGCTTGCTCCTCTGATGTTAGCGGCGGACGGGTGAGTAACACGTGGGCAACCTGCCCTTAAGACTGGGATAACTCCGGGAAACCGGGGCTAATACCGGATAATTGAAAGAACCTCCTGGTTCTTTTATGAAAGGCGGCTTCGGCTGTCACTTAAGGATGGGCCCGCGGCGCATTAGCTAGTTGGTGAGGTAACGGCTCACCAAGGCAACGATGCGTAGCCGACCTGAGAGGGTGATCGGCCACACTGGGACTGAGACACGGCCCAGACTCCTACGGAGGCAGCAGTAGGGAATCTTCCGCAATGGACGAAAGTCTGACGGAGCAACGCCGCGTGAGTGAAGAAGGTTTTCGGATCGTAAAGCTCTGTTGTCAGGGAAGAACAAGTACCATAGTAACTGATGGTACCTTGACGGTACCTGACCAGAAAGCCACGGCTAACTACGTGCCAGCAGCCGCGGTAATACGTAGGTGGCAAGCGTTGTCCGGAATTATTGGGCGTAAAGCGCGCGCAGGTGGTTCCAAAAGTCTGATGTGAAAGCCCCCGGCTCAACCGGGGAGGGTCATTGGAAACTGGGGAACTTGAGTGCAGGAGAGGAAAGTGGAATTCCACGTGTAGCGGTGAAATGCGTAGATATGTGGAGGAACACCAGTGGCGAAGGCGACTTTCTGGCCTGTAACTGACACTGAGGCGCGAAAGCGTGGGGAGCAAACAGGATTAGATACCCTGGTAGTCCACGCCGTAAACGATGAGTGCTAAGTGTTGGGGGGTTTCCGCCCCTCAGTGCTGCAACTAACGCATTAAGCACTCCGCCTGGGGAGTACGGCCGCAAGGCTGAAACTCAAAGGAATTGACGGGGCCCGCACAAGCGGTGGAGCATGTGGTTTAATTCGAAGCAACGCGAAGAACCTTACCAGGTCTTGACATCCCGGTGACCACACTGGAGACAGTGTTTTCCCTTCGGGGACAACGGTGACAGGTGGTGCATGGTTGTCGTCAGCTCGTGTCGTGAGATGTTGGGTTAAGTCCCGCAACGAGCGCAACCCTTGATCTTAGTTGCCAGCATTCAGTTGGGCACTCTAAGGTGACTGCCGGTGACAAACCGGAGGAAGGTGGGGATGACGTCAAATCATCATGCCCCTTATGACCTGGGCTACACACGTGCTACAATGGACGATACAAAGGCTGCGAGACCGCGAGGTTTAGCCAATCCCATAAAATCGTTCTCAGTTCGGATTGTAGGCTGCAACTCGCCTACATGAAGCTGGAATCGCTAGTAATCGCGGATCAGCATGCCGCGGTGAATACGTTCCCGGGCCTTGTACACACCGCCCGTCACACCACGAGAGTTTGTAACACCCGAAGTCGGTGAGGTAACCTTTTTGGAGCCAGCCGCCTAAGGTGGGACAGATGATTGGGGTGAAGTCGTAACAAGGTAGCCGTATCGGAAGGTGCGGCTGGATCACCTCCTTTCTAAGGAAAATGTGACTGACTCTTCGGGTCAGATCGCAAACACAGGTTGACGTTTTGGTTGTTTAGTTTTGAAGGGTCAAACCTTCAAAACACTGATTTTCTTCTTGTCTCTTCTATATAAGAGATGTATGAGAAGAAAACAGCTCGTTCCTTGAAAACTGGATAACGACATCAAAGTAAGAAAGATAACCGAGAATCGCCATCTTAGGGTTTTCTATATGAAAACTAATTAAGAAGTACCTTTTTAACTAGGTTAAGTTAATAAGGGCGCACGGTGGATGCCTTGGCACTAGGAGCCGATGAAGGACGGTACGAACACCGATATGCTTCGGGGAGCTGTAAGTAAGCTGTGATCCGGAGATTTCCGAATGGGGGAACCCCTTATCCGTAATGGGATATGATCTTCCGCTGAATACATAGGCGGTTGAAGGCAGACCCAGGGAACTGAAACATCTAAGTACCTGGAGGAAGAGAAAGCAAATGCGATTCCCTGAGTAGCGGCGAGCGAAACGGGATCAGCCCAAACCGAAAGGCTTGCCTTTCGGGGTTGTAGGACACTCTATACGGAGTTACAAAGGAAGCAGTTAGACGAAGCGGTCTGGAAAGGCCCATCACAGAAGGTAACAATCCTGTAGTCGAAAGCTGTTTCTCTCCCAGAGTGGATCCTGAGTACGGCGGAACACGTGAAATTCCGTCGGAATCCGGGAGGACCATCTCCCAAGGCTAAATACTCCCTAGTGACCGATAGTGAACCAGTACCGTGAGGGAAAGGTGAAAAGCACCCCGGAAGGGGAGTGAAATAGATCCTGAAACCGTGTGCCTACAAGTAGTCAGAGCCCGTTAACGGGTGATGGCGTGCCTTTTGTAGAATGAACCGGCGAGTTACGATTTGATGCAAGGTTAAGCGAAAGCGGAGCCGCAGCGAAAGCGAGTCTGAATAGGGCGACATAGTATCAGGTTGTAGACCCGAAACCAGGTGATCTACCCATGTCCAGGGTGAAGATGAGGTAACACTCATTGGAGGCCCGAACCCACGCACGTTGAAAAGTGCGGGGATGAGGTGTGGGTAGCGGAGAAATTCCAATCGAACCTGGAGATAGCTGGTTCTCTCCGAAATAGCTTTAGGGCTAGCCTCATGTAGTAAGAGTCTTGGAGGTAGAGCACTGTTTGGACTAGGGCCCCCAACGGGTTACCGAATTCAGACAAACTCCGAATGCCAAAGACTTATCCATGGGAGTCAGACTGCGAGTGATAAGATCCGTAGTCGAAAGGGAAACAGCCCAGACCACCAGCTAAGGTCCCCAAGTAATCGTTAAGTGGAAAAGGATGTGGGGTTGCTTAGACAACCAGGATGTTGGCTTAGAAGCAGCCATCATTTAAAGAGTGCGTAATAGCTCACTGGTCGAGTGACCCTGCGCCGAAAATGTACCGGGGCTAAACGATTCACCGAAGCTGTGGATGAATCTCTATGAGATTCGTGGTAGGAGAGCGTTCTAAGCGCTGTGAAGTCAGACCGGAAGGACTGGTGGAGTACTTAGAAGTGAGAATGCCGGTATGAGTAGCGAAAGAAGAGTGAGAATCTCTTCCACCGAATGCCTAAGGTTTCCTGAGGAAGGCTCGTCCGCTCAGGGTTAGTCGGGACCTAAGCCGAGGCCGATAGGCGTAGGCGATGGACAACAGGTTGATATTCCTGTACCACCAACACATCGTTTGAGTAATGGGGACGCAGGAGGATAGGAGAGCACGCCGTTGGTTGCGCGTGTTTAAGCAGTTAGGCAGGAAATGAGGTAAATCCCGTTTCCGTGTAAGCTGAGCTGTGATGACGAGGGAAAATAGTACCGAAGTCTTTGATTCCACACTGCCAAGAAAAGCCTCTAGCGAGATGCAAGGTGCCCGTACCGCAAACCGACACAGGTAGGCGAGGAGAGAATCCTAAGGTGAGCGAGTGAACTCTCGTTAAGGAACTCGGCAAAATGACCCCGTAACTTCGGGAGAAGGGGTGCTCTATTAGGGTGCAAGCCCGAGAGAGCCGCAGTGAATAGGCCCAGGCGACTGTTTAGCAAAAACACAGGTCTCTGCGAAACCGTAAGGTGAAGTATAGGGGCTGACACCTGCCCGGTGCTGGAAGGTTAAGAGGAGTGCTTAGCGCAAGCGAAGGTGCGAATTGAAGCCCCAGTAAACGGCGGCCGTAACTATAACGGTCCTAAGGTAGCGAAATTTTGTCGGGTAAGTTCCGACCCGCACGAAAGGTGCAACGATCTGGGCACTGTCTCAACGAGAGACTCGGTGAAATTATAGTACCTGTGAAGATGCAGGTTACCCGCGACAGGACGGAAAGACCCCGTGGAGCTTTACTGCAGCCTGATATTGAATTTTGGCACAGCTTGTACAGGATAGGTAGGAGCCTTAGAAACCGGAGCGCCAGCTTCGGTGGAGGCATTGGTGGGATACTACCCCGCTGTGTTGAACTTCTAACCCGCGGCCCTTATCGGGCCGGGAGACAGTGTCAGGCAGGCAGTTTGACTGGGGCGGTCGCCTCCTAAAGAGTAACGGAGGCGCCCAAAGGTTCCCTCAGAATGGTTGGAAATCATTCGAAGAGTGTAAAGGCATAAGGGAGCTTGACTGCGAGACCTACAAGTCGAGCAGGGTCGAAAGACGGCTTAGTGATCCGGTGGTTCCGCATGGAAGGGCCATCGCTCAACGGATAAAAGCTACCCCCGGGATAACAGGCTTATCTCCCCCAAGAGTCCACATCGACGGGGAGGTTTGGCACCTCGATGTCGGCTCATCGCATCCTGGGGCTGTAGTCGGTCCCAAGGGTTGGGCTGTTCGCCCATTAAAGCGGTACGCGAGCTGGGTTCAGAACGTCGTGAGACAGTTCGGTCCCTATCCGTCGTGGGCGCAGGAAATTTGAGAGGAGCTGTCCTTAGTACGAGAGGACCGGGATGGACGCACCGCTGGTGTACCAGTTGTCATGCCAATGGCATCGCTGGGTAGCTATGTGCGGACGGGATAAGTGCTGAAAGCATCTAAGCATGAAGCCCCCCTCAAGATGAGATTTCCCACACGCAAGTGGTAAGATCCCTGAAAGATGATCAGGTAGATAGGTTCGAGGTGGAAGCATGGTGACATGTGCAGCTGACGAATACTAATCGATCGAGGACTTAACCAAATAGGTTGATTCTCGGAAAATCCCTTACTTTGATGAACGTATCCAGTTTTGAAGGCGCGAGCCTTTATCAGTCTAGTGATGAAAGCGAAGAGGTCACACCCGTTCCCATGCCGAACACGGAAGTTAAGCTCTTCAGCGCCGATGGTAGTTGGGGGTTTCCCCCTGTGAGAGTAGGACGTCGCTAGGCAATCTGAGTCTTCCCCTGAGTGGGAAGGCTTTTTTTGTGCGGTAAAATGCCTTTAAAGGACAGGATTCTAAAGGCATCAAAGGCAAAATAACAGGATCCCAAGGGCATCCAAAGCCAACACAAGACCCCCTCATAATGTGGGAGACGCGAATTCCTTCAATCTGAAAGTGATTCCCTCAATTCTGCGTTCAATTCCTTCAATATCCGACTTGATTCTCTCAATACTAAAATCATCCCTTCAACAGACGTAATACTATGCTGAATTCATTCGTTTATACTCATATTTCCATCTCCACCACCAGCAATTCCTTCAACATTAAACGTGATTCAATCAATCGGTCAGCCACTGTACTGAAAACGTATCAACTTACACACCACTTAAAAAATCAAACAAAACAAAAAAATGTTTGATTAATTATAAACAATAATATAATATGTCTATTAAATAATAAAATTTTATAAGGGGTGTTTATTTTGAGTGAGCTGTTGTGGGAGGCTTCAGTTGAGGAGCTGGCTAATGGTGTGAAACGCTCTGAGGGGGCTTATTGCTGTTTGATTTGTGGTGAGCGCTTTGAAGAGGGCGAGATTTTTAAGGTTGGCGATCGGTTATTTGAGGCTTACCGGGCTGCGGAGCTTCATGTGCAGGCGGAGCACGAGTCGATGTTTGTGTATTTAATAAATATGGATAAGAAGTATACGGGTTTATCGGATCATCAAAAGGAATTGTTATCGTATTTTAAGCAGGGGATGTCTGATAAAGAGGCGGCTAAGCAGATTGATGGGAGTCCCTCGACAATTCGAAATCACCGGTTTAAGTTTAAGGAAAAAGAGAAGCAGGCACGTGTATTTTTGGCGCTGATGCAGCTGTTGAAAGAGGAGACGGGACCGGAGAGTCTGGTTCAGATACACAGGGGGGCGACGATGGTGGATGAGCGTTATGCGATTACTGCTGAAGAGCAGGAAAAGGTTTTGAAGACGTATTTTAAAGAGGATGGAACACTGAGTCAGTTTCCGAGTAAGGAAAAGAAAAAGATTGTGGTGCTTCAGTATTTATTGAAAAAGTTTAGTACAGGACAGCAATATACGGAGCGTGAGGTAAATGATGTGATTAAGCAGGTATATGCTGATTTTGTCACGATTCGCCGTTATTTTATCGAGTACGGGTTCATGGATCGGAACCAGGACGGCTCAGCGTATTGGGTAAAATCGTAAAAAGCGGGTATAATGAAAGTATAGAAAGTGTTATATATTTCAGCATGAGGTTGATGGATAACGACCGCAAGACAACTGGTTTTTCATTTCAAATAAGCAGGGAGGAGAAAAGAATGTGGTGGATGGTCATTCTTTTGATTCTAACTGTTATTGTGTCAGTCGGTATGGTGTCTGATGGGAACCGGAAGCGGAAAGGTTTGACTGTTTATAGTGAAGTAAGGGAGCCTGAAGAAGCGCCATTTGAACCGAAGCTTGAGGATGAGCGGCGATCTACGAGGCTCTGAAAAGTTTGTTGAGGAGTTTTCTTCACGTTCAGGGATAAAAAGAATAGGATAGAGAGATTACTTTTTATCCGCAGTGTCTATACTGAGTGGTATGACTTGCTGCGAAGTGGAGGAAAGTGCATGAGACATTGCCGTGCGTGTGGAAGACGATACAACCGGGCGATCCGCCTGTCTTCGAAGTTTATTTGTGTCTGGTGTGAGCAGTCACTGATCCAGCTGAAGCCTGAAGATCATGGATATGACAGGTGGATTCATCTTTTAAAAGAATAATTGGTACCTGAAAGCCTGCCTTCCATGCAGGCTTTTTTGTGTGCAATTGGCACGGCATTAAAATAAATCATGATACAATAAAGAAATGATTTTATTAAAGGAGAACGTTATGGATCAAAAAGAAAGACCGCTTGTTGAGGCGCTGCAAAAGCATATGAACCAGAAGCCCGTGTCATTTCATGTACCGGGGCATAAGAATGGCATGATTGGTGAGGTTGCAGGTCATTTTGGCGGATGGGATCAGACAGAGATTTCAGGGCTTGATGATCTGCATGCACCGGAGGGACCAATTGCAGAAGCACAGGATTTATTGGCTCAGCATGCCGGGGCTTTGAAAAGCTACTTTCTTGTGAATGGTTCGACAACGGGGAACCTTGCGATGGTGATGGGCATCTGTGAGCCGGAGAGTCATTTACTGATTGCTGGAAATGCACATAAATCTGTGGTGCATGCATGCCGGCTGGCACGTGTGAAGCCGGTGTTTTTAACGCCTGAGGTGCACCCTGAGTCTATGACACCGTCAGGCCTTTCACCCGACTTGCTTGAAGAAGCGATTAAAAAGTTTCCTGATGCGAAAGCTGTCTTATTGACGTATCCATCCTACTACGGGCATACAGGTCAGATTGAAACGGTTATTGAGATCGCAAAGAGGTCAGGGCTTTCCGTACTTGTCGATGAAGCACACGGGGCTCATTTTTCACTGCCGGGCTTTCCTGTTTCATCACTTCAAATGGGGGCTGATGTTGTTGTGCAATCCGCTCATAAAACGCTGCCGGCACTGACGATGGGTTCCTTTTTACATATCGGAAATAGCTTTAAACGTTATCAGAAAATTGAACAGCTGCTCGGGATGCTTCAGTCCAGCAGTCCGTCCTACCCGATTATGGCATCACTTGATGACGCGCGGTACTATGCCGCAACTTATTTGAGTGAGGATGCGGCCTTTTTTGAAAGTGAGCGTAATCATTTAGTGCGCAGACTGCAGGAAATACCGCGGTTGAACGTCATTGAGCCGGAAGATCCGCTGAAGCTGATCGTCAGAATGGATGGCTTGAGCGGATATGATTTACAGACTGCATGTGAAGAACGAGGGATTTATGCAGAGCTTGCAGATCCGCTGCAGGTGTTATGGATCCTTCCGCTTTTGAAAAAAGGAAATCACTTGCAGTGGGATCATATAGTGAAGTCACTCAATGAGGTTGCTGAAACTGCAGAGTGGACAAATATCCCCCCATCTGCACACGTCAAAAAAGTGATTACGACATTAGCTGTACATGATGCTGATCAGCTACCATATTCAGTGATCCCCATTGAAAACGGATCAGGAAGGGTAGCTGCTGAGACGATTACACCGTATCCGCCGGGCATACCGTTTGTGATTACAGGTGAACGGCTGACTGCTGAAAAATGTTATGAGTTGAATCGTCTAGTGAAAACGAATATGCGTTTTCAGGGCGGCTCATATTTAATAGAAGGAAAAATGAAGGTTGTGCAGGAGGATCTAAATGAATAAAGGTTTATTTATTACGTTAGAAGGACCAGAAGGAGCAGGAAAAACGACGGCTTCTGTTGAAATAAAGAAAGAGCTGGAATCGCTTGGCTATGACGTTTTACTGACGCGCGAGCCTGGCGGGATTAAAATTGCAGAGAAGATCAGGGAAGTGATTTTAGATCCGTCCCATACTGAAATGGACAGCCGGACAGAAGCGCTCTTGTACGCTGCAGCCCGCAGACAGCATTTAGCTGAAAAAGTGAAGCCTGCGCTTGATGCAGGAAAAGTGGTGCTGTGTGACCGTTTCATTGACAGTTCACTTGCCTATCAGGGATATGCGAGAGGTCTTGGGATTGATGAAGTTTGGAGTATTAATCAGTTTGCAATTGGCACGATGATGCCTGACTGCACCCTGTACTTTGATATTTCGCCTGAAGAAGGTCTGAAGCGGATTGAGCAGAATGCAGGCCGTGAAGTAAACCGGCTGGATCTTGAAGGAATGGCCTTTCATCAAAAAGTTTATGAAGGCTATCAGATCTTACAGAAGCGTTTTCCTGAAAGAATGAGACGGATTGATGCATCAGCGTCCCTTGAAGATGTGACAGCAGAGGCTGTTAGAATACTTTCCGATATCTTGAAAAACCAGCATTGATAAAGCTCATTTTTGTACCTGCACAGCTGATGGTTGAAGCGTAAGGGGGCGGCTCGCAGGAAGGGACGTGTGAGGCCATGGCGAAGCCTGCGGACTCACCGTCCGGCCGCGGAAAGCGTCCCCCTGAAGCGGAAACCACCAGCCAACTCTAATAAAACCAAAACAAAGCTTTCCGGAATGATTTCGTAAAATAAACGTATTATTGGTATAATAAAGGCAGAACCTATTTAAAAGGAAGAGGGTGGAATGGATGAAACTTGTTGTCGCAATTGTGCAGGATCAGGATTCGAATCGTTTATCCACGGCATTAATGAAAAATAATTTCCGTGCTACAAAGCTTGCGAGTACCGGAGGATTCTTAAAGTCCGGAAATACGACATTTATGGTCGGAACAGAGGATGCGCGTGTTGATAAAGTATTAGAGGTCATCAATGACAGCTGTCGTTCAAGAGAACAGATGGTAGCCCCTGTCTCACCAATGGGCGGGAATGCGGATTCTTACATTCCTTATCCTGTAGAAGTTGAAGTTGGCGGAGCCACGGTTTTTGTACTGCCAATTGAGCAGTTTCACCAATTTTAAGCGAGCAGCAAAGCTCATTCGTATATACACGCAGAAAAGGGAGATCGTATGACCGATATGCACCAGGACCTGGCATCACAGCAGCCGGTCGCAATGAAAACGCTGCAAAATAGCCTGCAGAAAGACCGCGTCGCGCATGCCTATCTGTTCGAAGGCGGTCGCGGTACAGGAAAGAAAGCGATGGCATTATTTCTTGCTAAAGGACTTTTTTGCAGACAGCCACATCAAGGTGAACCCTGCCATTCCTGTGAACAGTGCCGGAGAATCGACCAGGGTAACCATCCTGACGTTCACGTGATTGAGCCGGACGGACAGTCGATTAAAAAAGAGCAGGTAAGGTTATTACAGGAAGAGTTCAGTAAAACAGGTATGGAATCAATGAAAAAAGCATATATCATCAGCGGTGCTGATAAGATGACGGTTCAGGCTGCGAACTCTTTACTAAAGTTTTTAGAAGAACCGCATCCATCCACGACAGCGATTTTATTGACTGAGCAGATTCACCAGATGCTCCCGACTATACTTTCCAGGTGTCAGCACGTATCTTTTCGTCCGTTGACACCTGTTTTGTTTAAAGAAAAGCTGATCGCAGAGGATGTCCACCCAACAATGGCCTCACTTGTATCAAAATTAACGAACCAGGTTGATGAGGCAATTGAGCTGAGTGATGATGAGTGGTTTGTACAAGCCAGAAAAATCATGTTAAAATTATACGAAGTGCTAAAGGATGATCCCTTTGAAGCCATGATCAGGGTTCAAAGTGACTATCTTCCGCATTTTAAAGAGAAATCGCAAATTGACCAATCACTCGATTTGTTTCTTCTTATATATAAGGATCTCCTTTATATCCAAACGGACAAGCTCGATCACCTGTCGTATCCGGATTGGCTGGACACGTTTCGTACAGATGCACTCCAGACGTCAGCAAATCAGCTTACTCACCAGCTGACAGTCATACTTGAGGCGAAAACACAGCTACAGAGAAATATGAATACACAGCTGTTAATGGAACAGTTGATGCTTAAATTGCAGGGGGGATCTGCACTTGTATGAAGTAGTAGGGGTCCGTTTTAATAAAGCGGGCAAAATATATTATTTCGACCCGAACCAGCTTTCACTAAACGTAGATGAATACGTGATAGTCGAGACGGTCCGCGGTGTGGAATACGGTAAAGTTGTCACTGAAGTCAAGAAGGTGGACAAGAATGACGTTGTGCTGCCACTGAAAAAGATCGTCCGGATTGCTGAACAGAAAGATCGCCTTTCTGTACAGGAAAACAAGGAAGAAGCTGCTCATGCCTACAAGGTATGCTCAGAAAAAATCAGTGAGCACGATTTAGATATGAAGCTTGTTGATGTTGAATATACATTTGACCGCAATAAAGTTATTTTTTATTTTACAGCGGACGGACGGGTCGATTTCAGAAATCTGGTCAAAGACCTGGCGTCTGTTTTCAGAACAAGGATTGAACTGAGACAGATCGGTGTTCGTGATGAAGCGAAAATGCTTGGTGGTATTGGACCTTGCGGGCGTATGCTCTGCTGTTCAACTTTTCTCGGCGATTTTGAGCCTGTGTCGATTAAAATGGCAAAGGATCAAAACCTTTCACTTAACCCGGCGAAAATTTCAGGCCTGTGCGGACGCTTAATGTGCTGCCTGAAATACGAAAACGACGAGTATGAGCAGGCAAAAGAAGAAATGCCTGACCTTGGTGCATTCGTTCAGACGCCTGAAGGTAAAGGGAAAGTAGTCGGACTGAACATGCTTGAGCGTGTCCTGCAGATCGAAATGAAAGAACAGGACCGTACGCTAGAGTATACGCTTGAAGAAATTATGAATCACGATATTGCGTCAATTCAAGCCACAGAGTAACGGGGTGGAGTTCGTGGATAAGAAGGAGTTCTTTGATTCAGTATCCAATATGGAGCAGCAGATTGGTCAGTTATACCAGCAGCTTGGCGAACTGAAGCATCATCTGGCTGACATGATGGAAGAGAATCATTCGCTGCAGATCGAAAATGAACATCTGCGCAGAAGACTTGAACAGCTCGGGAATGATACAGCAGCACCCGAAGGCAAGGCTGATGCCGGCAAAGCTGCAGGTCCAAGCACAGATATTGGTGAAGGATATGATAACCTTGCCCGTCTTTATCATGAGGGCTTCCACATTTGTAACATTCACTTTGGAAGCCCGCGCAAGGATGAAGACTGCCTGTTCTGTCTTTCATTTTTAACGAAAAAATAAAGGCTGGCATTACGCCGTCTGTTGAAAAACAGGCGGACGTCCTGCCGGGCTTTTTTTGTGTAAAATCTGTGGGTGATATGGGGATGCCATTGAATGCTGTATGCGCGGGATCGAGGTAGGTGGCGCGGCCATTGAGTGCTGTATCCAGACAATCGAGGTAGGTAAAACAGCCATCGAATACGGTATCCAGCGGATCGAAGTAGGTGAACACCCGATCGAGTGCACTTCTTCATCAATCGAATGCATCAACCCACTTTAATAAAGCCAATAGAAAAGAGGATCACAACATGCAATTAATTGGTGATGAGCGGCTGGATTACCTTCTGGCTGAAGAATTAAGAATTATCCAAAGTCCATCAGTCTTTTCCTTTTCGCTCGATGCTGTCCTGCTCGCGCGCTTTGTCCAGGTGCCAATCAGAAAAGGAAGTCTGATTGATCTCTGTTCAGGAAATGGTGTGATCCCGCTCATTTTAAGTACAAGA
Organism: Jeotgalibacillus sp. 10bf12; assembly: GCF_055597105.1. Lineage (NCBI taxonomy): Bacteria > Bacillati > Bacillota > Bacilli > Caryophanales > Caryophanaceae > Jeotgalibacillus > Jeotgalibacillus sp. 10bf12. The sequence continues at coordinate 873,950 of NZ_CP200276.1, forward strand.
ACAAACGGCTCTATCACAGGTGTTGAAATCCAAAACAGACTTGCAGATATGGCGGATAGAAGCATTAAACACAATGAACTTTCGCAGCAGATTGAGATGATTTGTGAGGATTTAAATACAGTTTCACCAAAGCTCGGTTATGCCAGGCATGATGTTGTCACATGCAATCCGCCTTATTTTACAACACCGGGTCAAGATGAGCTGAATGAAAATGAACATTTAACAATTGCGCGCCATGAAATCATGTGCACGCTCGAAGATACAATACGTGTCAGCAGCGGCCTCTTGAAGCAGGGCGGCAAAGCAGCATTTGTTCACCGGCCCGGCAGACTGCTTGATCTGATTACACTGATGAGACAGTATCGTCTTGAACCGAAAAGAATCCAGTTTGTTTATCCAAAAGAGGGTAAAGAAGCCAATACGATTTTAGTAGAGGCAGCCAAAGACGGTAAACCTGATGTGAAAATTCTGCCACCGCTCATCGTTTATAAGGATAATAATGAATACACAGATGAGATGAAGGAGATTTTATATGGAAGCAGAGGCTAACCATTTCTTCTACGTACTGAAGTGTAAAGACGGTTCCTACTATGGCGGGTACACAATTAACCTCGAGCGGCGCCTCACTCAGCATAATGGAGGTACTGCTTCTAAATATACGAGAACAAGACGCCCTGTCGAAATGATTCATCACGAATCATTTTGTACGAAACGGGAGGCCATGCAGGCTGAGTACTGGTTTAAAAAGAAATCCAGAACGCAGAAGGATCTGTATTTAAAAGAAAGAGGTGAAGAGAATGCACACACAGAAAAGTTTTCAGCATGCGAGTGAGGGCAGGCTCTATCTCGTGCCAACACCAATCGGAAATTTAGAGGATATGACGTTCAGAGCAGTAAATATATTAAAAGAGGCTGATCTGATCGCAGCAGAGGATACGCGTAATACAAAAAACCTGTGCCGTCATTTTGAGATTGAGACAAAGCTTGTCAGTTATCATGATCATAATAAAGAAGACAGCGGTCGGAAGCTGCTCGCAGACCTTCATGATGGGAAACAGATTGCACTGGTGACAGATGCAGGAACACCCTGTATTTCAGATCCGGGCTATGAGCTTGTGAAGCAGTGTGTGGAAGAAGGCATAAATGTCGTTCCGCTACCTGGAGCCAATGCAGCCGTGACGGCATTAATTGCATCCGGACTGAAGCCTCAGCCGTTTTATTACTACGGCTTTTTACCCCGTCAGAAAAAAGAGAAGCGGGAAGAGCTGGCATTTCTTTCGACAATCCCTGCGACATTTATCCTGTATGAATCTCCACACAGACTGAAGGAAACGCTGAAGGAAATGCAGGACGCGCTTGGTGAAGAACGTCAGATGTCTGTTTCACGCGAGCTGACGAAAAAGTTCGAGGAATTTATTCGCGGCACGATTGGCGAATGTCTGGAATGGGCCGAAGAAACGGAGCTGCGCGGTGAATTCTGTCTGGTTATTGAAGGGGCGAGCCGTGATGAATGGCAGCAGGATGAGGAGATCTGGTGGTCTGAATTGTCATTGACTCAGCATGTTGAACATTATATCGAGCAAAAATCCATGACCTCAAAAGCAGCGATTAAAGAGACTGCAAAAGACCGGGGACTTCCGAAGCGGGACGTTTATCAGGATTATCATGTAGATCATTAGATTTGAGATCACTGTGAAGGTGGTCTTTTTTTAATTGGCGGGGAAGATCTGGGACAAAGGGTCTTGATTTCATTGTGCTTTGGAGATATATGTATCACCTTTTGTATGTATTCATCCATCTTTTTAATTTATTCGAACTGTTGCCTGCAGCGGGTGTTTAATTCATCCATCTTTTTGATTATTGCATCACCAATTGAATACATTCGATCACCTTTTTAATTAATCGACCCTCGCACGAGACACTCAAACAATAAAAAAACTGCTCCACTAAGGGAGCAGTGAAAAATTCTTATGAATTAAGCACCTTGTAGGTTGCTTTGGATTTCCTTGATTAGCATTTCAGCGCCTTCGCGGCTAAGGACAAGCTTTCCGCCTGCAAGCTTCAGGTTGTCATCTGAAACTTCACCAGTAATCTGGCAAGTCATGCTTGGCTTATACTTTTTTAGGATGATTTTCTCGTCATCCACATAAATTTCCAGTGCGTCTTTTTCTGCGATTCCAAGTGTACGGCGAAGTTCGATTGGAATCACCACTCGACCTAATTCGTCTACTTTACGTACAATTCCAGTTGATTTCATGATTAAAAATCCCCTCTCAAAGGTGTATTTGTATTTTCTCTCTTATAATTCGTCAAGTTTCGACATTTTTCTCTCTGTTTTTATATCATACCAACGTTTCCCAAATCAGTCAATACATATTTTCTCCCAAATGTGCCCATAATGAAATATTACGAAAGCCTTTCATATCAGCACCTACAAGTGATTGAAAATATTACCTTCTACAATTTTCACTATAACATGTAATAACTGTAAGTGTAAATAAAATTGTTTCGAATTCGAGTTAGTTCGTGTTTCGACAAAAACGACATACTCATTCGACAAAAATGGGGAGTATTTACTGTAGACCCTGTGGCGGTTGCATTCACTTCCTATTTCGGGTATATTTTTTTACATATGAAAACGCGTCAGAACTGTATTTCTGATGCTGATCGAAGGAGGATAAACAGTGAGTCAGCCGAATAATACGTTTTATATTACTACACCAATTTACTACCCAAGCGGCAAACTGCATATTGGGCATGCATATACAACAGTAGCAGGGGACGCAATGGCACGTTACAAGCGTCTTTTAGGATTTGATGTCATGTACCTGACTGGGACGGACGAGCATGGTCAGAAAATCCAGGAAAAAGCAAAAGAGCAGGGCATCTCTCCGCAGGCTTATGTTGATGAGATCGTGGAAGGCATTCAGGATCTGTGGAAGAAGATGGACATCTCTTATGATGATTTCATTCGCACAACAGAAGAGCGCCATAAAACTGTTGTCGAAAAGATTTTTAAACAGTTGCATGACCAGGGGGATATCTATCTTGGTGAATACGAAGGCTGGTATTCGATCCCGGATGAAACCTTTTATACTGAGACGCAGCTTGAGGATAAAGAGCTCGACAGTGAAGGAAATGTGGTTGGTGGTAAGAGCCCGGATAGCGGCCACCCTGTTGAAAAGGTACGTGAGGAATCTTATTTCTTCCGTATGAGTAAATACGCAGATCGTCTCGTGAAGTATTATGAGGAGAATCCTGCATTTATACAGCCGGAATCGCGTAAAAATGAAATGCTGAATAACTTTATTAAGCCGGGCCTTGAAGATCTGGCTGTTTCAAGAACGACATTCGACTGGGGCGTAAAAGTACCAGGTGATCCGAAGCACGTCGTGTATGTATGGATTGATGCACTGTCTAACTATATTACGGCACTCGGCTACGGTTCAGAAAACGATGAGCGTTTCCGTCAATTCTGGCCGGCAGATGTTCACCTGATGAGTAAAGAAATTGTCCGCTTCCATACAATTTACTGGCCGATTATGCTGATGGCGCTTGACCTGCCACTGCCTAAGCAGGTATTTGCCCACGGCTGGTTATTAATGAAGGATGGAAAAATGTCGAAGTCAAAAGGTAATGTTGTTGATCCAGTTACACTAATTGATCGCTACGGTCTGGATGCGCTTCGTTATTACCTGCTTCGTGAAGTACCATTCGGTTCTGATGGTATTTTCACGCCTGAAGGATTCGTTGAGCGAGTGAATTTTGACCTTGCCAATGACCTTGGTAACCTGTTGAACCGGACAGTTGCGATGATTAATAAATACTTTGACGGTGAAATTCCTGTCTATCAGGGCTCAGCAGGTCCTTTTGATAAAGAATTACTTCAGTTAAATGAAGAAATGGTTGAAAAATTCCAGGAATCAATGGAAAATATGGAATTTTCCGTTGCGCTTGCGACTGTCTGGCAGCTGATCAGTCGTGCAAACAAGTATATAGATGAAACACAGCCATGGGTACTTGCAAAAGATGAAGCGAAAAAGGAAGAGCTTGGTCATGTGATGAACCATTTAGCTGAAACACTACGCCGTGTGGCTGTATTACTTCAGCCGTTTATGACTGAAACGCCAAAACGCATTCTGTCGCAGCTTCAGCTTGATGAAACACATCTGAAATGGGAAACGCTCAAAAGTTTTGGCACAATTCCTGCCGGCACAAAAGTTGTTGCAAAAGGGGAGCCGATCTTCCCGCGTCTTGATGTAACAGAAGAAGCTGCTTATATTAAGGAGAAAATGGCTGGAACGGCGCCTGCTCCTGTAGAAGAGCCGGTTGAGCTTGAAGAGGAAATTACGTTTGAAGACTTCATGAAAGTGGACCTTCGCGTTGCAACTGTAACAGCATGTGAGCCTGTAAAGAAAACGGATAAGCTGTTAAAACTTCAGCTGGATCTCGGCTTTGAAAAGCGTCAGGTTGTGTCAGGCATTGCGAAATTCTATAAGCCGGATGAGCTGATCGGGAAAAAAGTTGTCTGTGTGACAAACCTCAAACCGGTTAAGCTTCGTGGAGAATTGTCTGAAGGGATGATTCTTGCAGGTGAGAAGGATGGAGTCCTATCACTTGCACATGTAGCAGAAAACCTGGACAATGGGGCACGTGTTAAATAATTGAATGAATGAAGGGGGGAGGATTTGTTCCTCTCTTCTTTTTGTTTTGTCTTAATAAAATTGGCTGATGATTTAAGCTTTAAGGGCTTCACGGTCGGGCGGTGAGCCAGCGGGTTTACCATGCTCTGTTTTCCACGTCCCTTCCCGCCACAGGAGTCGTTCCCTGCAGCGGGAACCATCAGCTATGCAGAGACAAGAATGGATTTTAATAAATCTGAGAAAATCGAATCTTTATAAGTTGAAGTATCTGGTTCTTATGTTTCTAATGTGTCTTAAATATTACACCTGTGTAACGAACTATAACAATAGAAGAAACTCGTCATCATTTTGTGTTTTATCTGTCATTGGATTGAATTTTCCAATAAATAGACGGTTATTGATAAAAGCTATATTGGTATAAAAATTCAGATAATTAAAGTCCTTAGTAAAGGGTTTTTGGTAATTAAATTACTTTTAAATCAATACTATTCATTTTAATATGCATAACTATTTAACGATGTGTATTTTAACCGGATTGTTAATTTGTTAATAGATTGTTACACAACTGTGATGTATGACATATGGATTTTTAATACACTAAATTTGCTGTGAAGGAGAGGATACAATGTTATTCGATACACACGTTCACTTAAATGCAGATCAGTTTGAAGATGATCTTGATGAAGTGATACAGCGCGCAAAGGAAAATGATGTTGAATTTATGACGGTTGTCGGTTTTGACCGTAAAACAATCAAGAAGGCGATGGAGCTTGCTGAGAAGCATGATTTCATTTATGCCGCAATTGGTTGGCACCCGGTAGATGCGATTGATATGACTGACGAGGATCTCGAGTGGATTGAAGAACTCGCTGCTCACCCGAAGGTCGTAGCGATTGGAGAAACGGGTCTGGATTATCACTGGGATAAATCCCCGCATGATATTCAGAAAGAGGTATTTAAAAAGCAGATTCATTTAGCTAAAAAAGTAAAGCTTCCAATCGTGATTCACAACCGTGAGGCGACACAGGATGTTGTAGATATCCTGAGGGAAGAAAACGCTGAAGAAGTAGGGGGCATTATGCACTGCTACAGCGGGAGTGTTGAAATTGCCAGGCAGTGTATAGATCTGAACTTCATGATCTCACTTGGCGGACCCGTTACATTTAAAAATGCGAAAAAGCCGAAAGAAGTGGCTGAAGAGATCGGTCTTGAACATCTGCTGATCGAAACGGACGCACCTTTCTTAGCACCGCACCCGAATCGCGGGAAGCGGAATGAACCGGCATATGTGAAGCTCGTCGCAGAACAAATTGCTGAATTAAAAGGCATTTCCTACGAAGAAGTTGGAAAGCGTACGACAGAAAACGCAAAAAAAATTTATCAGCTGAAATAAATGATTTTAAGCTTTAGGTAAAATTGAGCACGTTTGTGCGACATCTTTTGCGTCATACCAACGTTCAGTTGTCGATCAAAAATCCTTTTCAGACTGAAAAACGGTCTGCATAATTGGGACATATCTCCCCTGCGCAGGGAAAATGTCTCAAATTCGGAGGTTGACAATCTGTTCAAATAGTCTTTATAATCACTCGGAGTAAAGGAGGAGTTTTTCATGCAATCAGATAAAAACATGAAAAACCTGTTTCCAAAGTCTATGAGTAAGAGGAACTGGGTCTATTCTTTAGTAACTTTAACTGTATTTGTTTTAGTTGTAGGTTTCCTTTTTCAGGAAGGTATGAAGAAGACGGTAGCCCTTTCCTTAAATGGTGAAGAGCAATTGGTGCGCACAAACGCTGCCACTGTTGAAGATATATTTGCAGAGCTAGAAATGGATATTCACTCAGAGGACTATTTATACCCCTCAGGCGATACGGAGATCTACCACGATATGACCGTACGCTATAGAGCGGCGAAACAGGTGTCATTTGATTTAGGCGGAGAGACGCAGGAAATCATGACAAATGCACAAACCGTAGGAGAGTTCCTGCGTAAAGAACAGTTAGAAGTAAGTGACGTAGACAAGCTGTCGCATTCACTGGATGAAAGCATTGAGGAAGATATGACACTTTCACTAGAAAAAGCTTTCGCATGGACGCTTGTAAATGGGACTGACAAAGAAGAGGTTTGGTCGACTTCGATCACCGTCGCTGACTTTTTAAAACAGCATGAGATTAAGCTGGATCAAGATGATCGCGTAGAACCATCTGAAGACACTATGTTGACGGAGGGCGCTACTGTGAAGATCGTCCACGTTGATAAGGTCACCGATGTGGTGGAAGAGACGAAGGACTTCAGTGTGGAACAAAAAGATGACAATACATTAGCCGAGGGTTCTGAAAAGGTTGTTCAGGAAGGCGAAGAAGGTCTGATTGAAAAAACATACGAAGTTGTAAAAGAAAACGGAAAAGAAGTATCCCGTGATCTGAAAGAAGAAAAGACTGTCAAAGAAAGCAAAAATAAAGTCGTTGCCGTTGGCACAAAGAAGCCAGTTGTTGCCAGCGTTCCACGTGAAACAACGAAAAAAGCAGCAGTATCAACAGCGTCAGCGGCTCCATCTTCAAATTCAACGGCTTCAAATTCAAGTGCTTCAACTGAGGCATCATCACAGCCAGCTCAGACAGCTTCATCATCTGAGCCATCGGGCCGTGAAATGACAATGACTTCAACAGCATACACAGCATCTTGTGCAGGCTGCTCAGGTATTACAGCTACAGGGATTAACCTGAAAGCAAATCCTGGTATGAAAGTCATCGCTGTAGATCCATCTGTTATACCGCTTGGATCGCGCGTATATGTTGAAGGCTATGGTTATGCAATTGCCGGAGATACAGGCGGAGCGATAAAAGGAAACAAGATTGATATCTTTATCGCTGACCGTGCTTCAGCACTTGCGTGGGGTAACAGAACAGTGAAAGTAACGGTTATGCCGTAACAGACTATACGAAAAAACAGAGGGAGTATTCTCTCTGTTTTTTGTGCGTTCAAAAGCATTTTCGGCTATAATGAAGCACAGAAACGATTTCGGAGGATGCAATGAAACTTAAAGAAATTATCGTTGTAGAAGGCAGAGACGATACGACAGCAATAAAGCGTGCAGTCGATGCTGACACAATCGAAACAAACGGCTCTGCTGTTTCACAAAAGACATTGGAGAAAATACGTCACGCCCAGGAAAAGAGAGGCGTCATCATTTTAACGGATCCTGATTATCCGGGGCAGCGGATCAGACAGATCGTCCAGGAGGCCGTACCAGGCTGTAAGCATGCTTTTATCGAAAAGCAGGACGCGCTGCGTAAAAAAGGACGCGGGCTTGGCGTTGAGCATGCCTCGCCTGATATTATCCGTCAGGCACTCAAGGATGCCCATCTCATGTCACAGGAACCTGTTGAGCTGATTACAAAAGAAGATCTGGTAACAGCGGGACTCATTGGCGGACCGAAGGCAAAAGCCAGAAGAGAAAAGCTTGGTGCTGAACTTAAAATTGGTTATGTAAATGGCAAGCAGCTATACAACCGTCTGATGATGTTTGAAATTACCAAAGAAGATTTTGCCGAGGCGCTAAAGCGCATTTTACAGGAGGGAAATAATGAATAAAGATATTGCCACACCCGTCCGTACAAAGGAAATCATGCAAAAGTACGGCTTCTCATTTAAGAAAAGTCTTGGACAGAACTTTCTGATCGATCCGAACATTCTTCAGAACATCGTTGGTCATGCAGGTCTTACAAAAGAGCATGGCGCAATTGAAATCGGTCCCGGTATCGGTGCGTTGACTGAGCACCTGGCACGCGCTTCTAAGAAAGTTGTCGCATTTGAAATTGATCAGCGACTGCTGCCAATTTTAGATGATACGCTATCACCATACGATAATATCAAGATCCTTCACAAGGACGTGCTGAAAGCAGATGTGCAGCAGGTAATGACAGAAGAATTTGCTGACATTGAAGATGTGATGGTCGTTGCAAACCTTCCTTACTACGTCACGACACCGATTATTCTGAAGCTGTTAATGGAAGACCTGCCGATTAAAGGCCTTGTTGTCATGCTTCAAAAAGAAGTAGCAGATCGTATTGCAGCTAAGCCCGGAACGAAAAATTACGGGTCTCTTTCAATTGCGATTCAATATTACACGGAAGCCTCAACGGTCATGATTGTACCGAAAACCGTCTTTATTCCTCAGCCGAATGTAGATTCAGCTGTCATTAAACTAATCAAGCGTGATCGGCCGCCGGTTGAAGTAACAAATGAAGATTTCTTCTTCACGGTAACACGTTCCTCATTTGCGCAGCGGAGAAAGACGATTCTAAACAACCTGACAAGCCAGCTGCCTGATGGGAAAGCAAAGAAAGAGGACATTCTTAACGCGCTTGAACAGGCTGGTATTGAGCCTTTAAGACGTGGAGAGAGCCTTTCAATTCCTGAATTTGCAACGCTTGCGAATGCATTGTATCCATATTTTTCATAAGGGTAAACTCCGGCTGTGTGCCGGAGTTTTTATTTTGCGTCATTCACCCCTGCAAATGCGGATGCATATAGTAACTGCATGGGCCGGATAGGAGGGTGAATGCCGGTGGATTGGATCAGTCAGCTGGTTGGACGGAAATCGTATCATTGTGACGTGGTTTTTGTTGTGGCTGCTGTTGAGGAGCGTGAGGACGGTCAGTATGCCATTCTATATGGAAGAGATATCAGACTCGTTGCGGATGCACCGGTTGAGGATCTCGAGCTACTTGACGAGGAACGTCTTGCAAAAGCAGACCGGCAAATGAAAGAAATGAAAGAGAACAGGGCAAAGTCAGCTGCAGAAAAAGAGAGAAAAACGGATGCTCTTTCATTTCATTTGCCTGGTCGCGTGCTGCACCTTGATGGTGATGAGCGTTATTTAAAGAAGTGCCTGAAAATTTACAAAGATGCCAACGTGCCTCATATTGGCGTTCATTGTCCGGAAAAAGAAATGGCGGATCGTATTCAAGAGCTGATTATCCGCTATCAGCCGCAAATTCTTGTGTTAACGGGACACGACGCCTATTTGCCGGCACAGGGCAAAAAAAGTGACCTGAAGGCTTACAGGCACTCTTCTTCATTCGTAAATGCAGTAAAGAATGCCCGTAAAATTGTCCCTTACCTTGATCAGCTGGTGATTTTTGCAGGGGCCTGTCAGTCTCACTTTGAATCCATGATCTACGCCGGTGCCAACGTTGCGAGCTCACCTCTGCGTGTCAATATTCATGCACTTGACCCCGCCTACGCGGCAAGCATCATCAGTTATATGTCGATTCATTCAATGTTTACAGTCGAAGATCTCCTTCCGCACACACTGGCAGATGATAACGGAATCGGTGCAATTGAAACGCGCGGCGTCCTCAGAATCGGTATGCCATATAAGAAAGAAATGTATACAGAGACACAAAACGACAGCATCTAAGCATTTTGGCGGAATAAAAACATTGACATTCACTAAAGAGAATTGATAAAATGAATATTTTATTTGACCAAAACGTAATATTTTGGTATACTAATGTCAGTGAGGTGGAAGCGGAATGCCAAAAACGTTAGCTGATATTAAGAAAGCACTTGATGTGAATCTTGGAAAACGTCTATTGTTAAAAGCCAATGGTGGAAGACGCAAGACAATTGAGCGTTCAGGAGTTTTGACTGAAACATATCCTTCAATCTTTATTGTGGAGCTTGATCAGGACGAAAATGCTTTTGAACGGGTATCGTATAGCTACACCGATGTACTAACTGAAGCGGTTGAACTGACTTTTATTGAAGAAGGTTCAGAAGCTGCAAGCGTAAGCTAATGAAATCATAATGATTTTTTATGGGCGGTCTGCCCGGATAACTGATTGTCAGTTATCCGGGCAGACCGCCTTTTTGCTATATCAAAAGAACAAATAGAAGTTTTAATGACGTGAAACATTCATCCATAATCTGCATGGCATAGTGCCTGATGCTTTGAGGCAGGTTAAAAGGGCATGACCAAGACTGAAAAGCGTAAGCGCCTTGAACAGACCCGATCAGTATAAGACGTGCTGAGATAAGCGGGTGACCTATCCCATATTCTCAAGATGGCTTATGACTCGAGGGTCTAGGCGCTGAAACTGGACATCACCGAAAAGTGGAAGTGCCTTGCTCAGACCCGATAAGCATAAGACGGCTTGAGAGAAATGGGTGACTTATCCCATATTCTCAAGATGGCTTATGACTCGAGGGTCTAGGCGCTGAAACTGGACATCTAAAGGGGATGAAATCATGAGCAGAAGAAGAGGCGTAATGTCAGATCGGCTCAAGGAAGAAGTCGCCAAAGAACTCGGGATCTATGATACGGTGCAGCAGGAAGGCTGGGGTGGCATCAAGTCCCGGGATGCCGGTAACATGGTAAAGCAGGCTATTAAAATGGCTGAGCGTCAGCTGGGAGACCAGTCAGAACCACGTTAACCGGATGGTACATGCAGAACGGAACCGTCCGGGTAATGCCGGGCGGTTTTTCTGAGTAGAATAGCGGCGGACGGTTGGGGTAGGGGTCACTCTCATAGGTTTTGTGATCAGGTTCGATGATTTTGAGTAACCTGCCAGGCTGTTTTTTGGCCTGGTGCAATTGTTGTTTGATCGACCGTGGCTTTTATCTATTGTCTTTTGGGTTTTATCTATGGCCTTTTGATTTAATTCCATCACCTTTTTGATTATTCAACCGCTGGGCTGTGTCGCACGGATATTTCTTTCATCTTTTTATTTTTATCTATCACCTTACGTATGATTCCATCACCTTTTCAATTAATTCAACGCCCCCATTCGTAATCCCCCAATCATGGAAAATCCACCTTGTACGCCCGCTTCCACTTTTCTAAGTTGTCCAGTTCCAGCGCCCAGCCCCTTGGGACATAAGCCGCGAATCGGTAAACGGGAAAGCCCACCCGTTTTCCGCTCCGCGTCTTAAGCCTGTCGGGTCTAAACGGGCGCCTTCCACTTTTCGCGGTTGTCCAGTTCCAGGCGCTAGCTCCTCGAGTCATAAGCCACATTACGAAAACGGGAAGAGCGCCCGTTTCTCGTAATGCGTCTTATGCTTGTCGGAGCTTAACAAGCGCCTTCCATTTTTCGTGGTTGTCCAGTTCCAGCAGGCAGGGGCTAGTGCGGTTCCCTCAGCTCCTTAAGATCAGTCAACATCGATTCACTCCGTTCATCGTGTTTCCTATATCTCAATCCGCTTCAGTCCACCGCATACGCCCCTAAACGCCTGCTTCCACTTTTCTAAGTTGTCCAGTTCCAGCGCCCAGCCCCTTGGGACATAAGCCACGAATCGGTAAACGGGAAAGCCCACCCGTTTTCCGCTCCGCGTCTTAAGCCTGTCGGGTCTAAACGGGCGCTTCCACTTTTCGCGGTTGTCCAGTTCCAGCAGGCAGGGGCTAGTGCGGTTCCCTCAGCTCCTTAAGATCAGTCAACATCGATTCACTCCGTTCATCGTGTTTCCTATATCTCAATCCGCTTCAGTCCACCGCATACGCCCCTAAACGCCCGCTTCCACTTTTCGTGGTTTATTGCTACAATAACTTCAATGACTTGAAGGAAGATTGAGGTGTGTGGATTTATGATGATGGTGAAAGCACCAGCGAAGATTAATCTTTCGCTGGATGTGCTCCATAAGAGGCCTGATGGGTTTCATGAGGTGGAGATGGTCATGACGACTGTGGACCTGGCTGATCGTATTGAGCTGGATGAAACGAAAGGAAATCGGATCCGGATTATCTCGCATGACCGTTTTGTACCGAGTGATCACAGGAATCTGGCATATAAAGCAGCGGAGAAGCTGCAGAAGAAGTATAACGTGAAAAAAGGTGTGGATATTACAATCCATAAGCAGATCCCTGTTGCAGCAGGTCTTGCAGGGGGCAGCAGTGACGCAGCAGCTGCTTTGAAGGGGTTAAACGAACTATGGGCGCTTGGTCTGTCTAATGATGAGCTAGCGGAGATTGGTTCAGAAATCGGCTCTGATGTGGCATTTTGTATTTATGGGGGCACGGCGCTTGCGACTGGCAGAGGTGAGAAGATTCAGGAGCTGCCGACACCGCCAAAGTGCTGGGTCATTCTTGCGAAGCCATCGATCGGCGTATCGACAGCGGACATTTACCACAACCTGAAGCTTGAAAAGGTGGAGCATCCGAATACAGCTAAAATGGTACAGGCGATTGAAGAAGGGGATTATCAGGGGGTGTGTGATCATCTTGGTAATGCGCTTGAGTCTGTTACGCTTCAGCTATATCCGGAAGTGAAGCATATTAAAGAGCAGATGCAGCGTTTTGGTGCTGATGCAGTATTGATGAGCGGAAGCGGGCCGACTGTTTTCGGACTTGTGCAGTATGAATCAAAAGTTCATCGCGTCGTAAATGGCCTTCGCGGCTTTTGTGATCAGGTTTTTGCGGTAAGAATGCTCGGCAGCCGGGCACCTCTTGCTTAAAAACGTACGATAATGATATAGTTACTATACATTATTCGGGTTTTGGGAGGTTTCACCGCATGAAAATTAAACGAAGTGAACGCCTGATTGATATGACGCATTATTTATCAGAACATCCACGTGAACTGGTTTCGCTCACATTTTTTGCAGAGCGCTATTCCTCAGCTAAATCCTCGATCAGTGAAGATTTAGTGATTGTAAAGGAAACATTTGAAAACAGAGGGATCGGCTCTTTGCAAACGGTACCGGGTGCAGCTGGCGGGGTGCGCTTTATCCCGGGCATTAAAAAAGAACAGGCAGAGGAAGCGCTTCAGGTTTTATGTGACCAGGTAAGTAAATCTGACCGGCTGCTGCCGGGCGGTTATTTATTTATGACGGATATTCTTGGCGATATTCATCTGATGAACCATGTCGGCAAGTTATTTGCAGGCGCATTTGCCAATCAGCAGATCGATCTTGTCATGACGGTGGCGACAAAAGGAATCGGGATTGCGCACGCCGCAGCACGTTACCTTGGCGTACCGGTGGTTGTAGCAAGACGCGACAGTAAAGTAACAGAAGGCTCAACTGTCAGCATTAATTATGTGTCCGGTTCTTCTAAAAGAATCCAGACCATGGTGTTATCTAAAAGAAGCGTGAAACAGGGTGCGAGAGTACTAATTGTTGATGATTTTATGAAAGCCGGCGGTACAGCGGCAGGTATGAAAAATCTCCTTGAGGAATTCTCAGCAACTGTTGCAGGCACGGGTATTTTCATTGAATCAGAGCAGGACTCTGAAGAGCGTCTTGTAGAAGATTATATTTCACTGCTAAAACTGAGAAGTGTTGATGAAAAAGGTAAAACGATCCAGGTTGAATCAGGCAACTACTTTGATCGTGTATCGTCCTTTTTAAAGCAGTAGCTGTATAAAAGGCGATTATTGTTTTTTCACAGTTGATGATTGAAGCGGAAGGGGGCGACTCCTGCGGGAAAACGATCGTGAAAGACCCCGGAAGGCAGTGGTTTTCTGCCTGACCTGAGCGTTCGTCCGCGGAAAGCGTCCCCCTAGAGCGGAAATCATCAACCAGCGTTAAAGAGTTGAAACCATAGGGAGGCATTCACATGAAGTTTGTACAGACAGATCAGGCACCACAGGCAATTGGCCCGTATTCTCAAGGAATGGTCGTAAACAATATGTTTTACAGCTCAGGTCAGATTCCACTGACACCTGAAGGTACACTTGTAGAAGGCAGTATTGAAGACCAGACGCATCAGGTATTCAATAACCTGAAAGCCGTACTTGAAGAAGCGGGTGCTTCATTCTCCACAGTGGTAAAAGTCATGGTTTTCTTAGATGATCTAAGTGATTTTGATGCAGTAAACGCAATTTATGCAGAGTATTTCGGTGACCACCGTCCTGCACGCTCATGTGTAGAAGTATCTAAGCTGCCAAAAGGCGCAGGCATCGAAATTGAAGTTATTGCACTGGTTAAATAATAAGTAAAAAAGCTTTTTTCTGAGGGTGAGCTACCTGATGAAAAAAGCTTTTTTTGTTATTTAAGTCTATCGTAGTGTCTGTAAAGCTGGTGATTGGAGCGTAAGAGGGCGGGAAGGCTATGGTAAAGTCCTGAGGTCTGCGGGTTCACCTTCCGGCCTAGGAAAGCGTCTCCTAAATATGGAATTAACAGCCGATTTGAGCAAAGATTTATTTTTTGGAAAATAATATGACTATTTTCACTTTTCAGGTAGGGATATCGACCTTTCGTATAGAAGTAGAGGGGAGGCTTGTACTAGGGGGAGAAAGGTGGTGGAAATCAGTGGAAGTAACAGATGTAAGACTTAGGCGAGTGAGCTCAGATGGCAGGATGCGTGCAATCGCTTCCATCACGCTTGATGGAGTGTTTGTCGTACATGATATCCGTGTCATTGACGGGAACAATGGATTATTTGTGGCAATGCCAAGTAAGCGTACGCCAGATGGTGAATTCAGAGATATAGCCCATCCGATTAATTCTGAAATGAGAGATATTATTCAGAGTTCGGTGCTGGCTGAATACCATCAGGACCATAGTGAACAATCAGAAATAACATATGAAGAAGCGGGCGTATAACAGCCTGGTACTTACTGGATAAGGCTGAAGTAAAACAAGCCATCAAAAAAGCGTACGATTTTGTCATATTGGCAGAATCGTACGCTTTTTCATTTCTTAGGTCATTAGACAGGCGTCTATATTTCAAATTGATAACAGATTCTTCTGAAATTACCGCTTTCCTTGAAATGAATGCGTTTTTGTAATATATTCAAAGTGGAAAAATGTTGACTGGAGGACCAGTAATGTCGAATCGATATGCGGTAATTTTAGCAGCGGGTCAGGGGACTCGTATGAAATCAAAATTATATAAAGTACTTCATCCTGTTTGTGGAAAGCCAATGGTTGAGCACGTGTTAGAACAGGTTAAGGAAGCAAATATGCAAGAAGTCATTACCGTTGTTGGTCATGGTGCTGAACTTGTTCAGTCCAAGCTTGAGGGTCGTTCTGAATTTGTTCTTCAGGCTGAGCAGCTGGGAACTGCCCATGCTGTTATGCAGGCGAAAGACCGTTTACAGGGGAAAGACGGTATCACTTTAGTCGTATGTGGTGATACACCACTTATTACAACTGAAACAATGTCTTCGCTGATTCAGCATCATGAGGAACAACAGGCGAAAGCGACAATCCTGACAGCTCATGAAGACAATCCGGCTGGGTATGGCCGTATTATCCGCGGGGAAGATGGTCTTGTAACTAAGATCGTTGAACACAAGGATGCGAATGAAAAAGAGCTTGCAGTGCAGGAAGTTAATACGGGTACGTACTGCTTTGATAACAAAGCGCTCTTTGAAACACTTGAAAAAGTAAATAATGATAATGTACAGGGTGAATACTACCTGCCTGATGTGATTGAAATTCTGAAAAATGAAGGACAGGCAATCGCTGCCTATCAGACGCCTTCATCAGATGAAACGCTTGGCGTAAATGACCGCGTCGCTTTATCAAAAGCAGAGCAGCTGATGCGCAAGCGAATCAATGAACAGCAGATGCGTAACGGTGTCACACTGATTGATCCAGCTTCCACTTATATTAGTGCGGATGCAGTGATTGGAAGTGATACCGTAGTTTATCCGGGTACTGTCATTGAAGGAAACACTGTAATCGGTGGAGAGTGTACAATTGGGCCAAACAGTGAAATTAAAGACAGCAAAATTGCCGACCGTACAGTGATCAAGCAGTCTGTCGTACATGACAGTGAAATTGGTTCAGATGTCAACATCGGGCCGTTTGCACACATTCGTCCGCAGTCTGCCATTGAAGACGAAGTAAAGATCGGAAACTTTGTCGAAATCAAGAAAACACAGTTTGGTAAAGGCAGCAAAGCCTCTCACCTCAGCTATATTGGTGATGCAGAAGTTGGTTCTGGCGTGAACCTTGGCTGTGGATCCATTACTGTTAATTATGATGGACAGAAAAAGCATCTGACAAAGATTGAAGATGATGCATTCGTTGGCTGTAATTCAAACCTGATTGCACCTGTAACCATTGGAAAAGGTGCTTATGTTGCTGCGGGCTCCACGATCAATAAGGATGTACCGGGTGAAGCATTATCTATCGCCCGTGCCCGTCAGGAAAATAAAGAAGGCTACGCTAAAAGAATCAACACTAAAAAATAACTGGAGGCTGTCATGTCTACTGAATATGCCAATTCTAAATTAAAAATCTTTTCACTGAATTCAAATCCCAAGTTAGCAGAGGATATTGCAGAATCAATCGGTACGAAGCTTGGAAAGTGCTCAGTTACACGCTTCCAAGATGGCGAAATTCAAATTAACATTGAAGAAAGTATTCGTGGCTGTGATGTTTTTGTCGTTCAATCCACTTCAAGTCCGGTCAATGAAAATCTGATGGAGCTGTTAATCATGGTAGATGCACTGAAGCGTGCTTCCGCTAAAACAATTAACATTGTAATGCCTTACTATGGCTATGCTCGTCAGGACCGTAAAGCGCGTGCGCGTGAGCCAATCACTGCAAAGCTGATTGCAAACCTGCTTGAAACTGCAGGCGCTACACGTGTCATCACGCTTGACCTGCATGCACCGCAGATCCAGGGCTTCTTTGATATCCTGATTGATCACCTGCGCGGCGTGCCGATTATCGCTGAATACTTTATGCAAAAGAACTTTAACCCTGATGAGCTGGTGATCGTTTCACCTGATCACGGTGGTGTTACACGTACCCGTAAACTTGCAGAATACCTGAAAGCGCCAATCGCCATTATCGATAAGCGCCGTCCGAAGCCGAACGTATCAGAAGTGATGAACATCGTTGGCAACGTTGAAGGTAAGACTTGTATCCTCATCGATGACATCATCGATACGGCAGGAACCATCACACTTGCTGCAAACGCCCTGATGGACGTAGGTGCAAAAGAAGTTTACGCAAGCTGTACACACCCTGTACTTTCAGGACCGGCAATGGAACGCATTAATTCCTCTGCCATCAAAGAATTGGTAGTTACAAACTCAATCGCACTGTCTGAAGAAAAGCAGGGCGGCAAAATTGTAGAACTTTCAGTAGCAGGCCTGCTCGGTGAGGCCATCGTCCGCGTATACGAGCAGCAGTCTGTAAGTATGCTGTTTGACTAAAAGAAAAGCGTAAGGCGCTTGCTCAGCTCCGACAGGCATAAGGCACACTGAGAGAAAAGGGTGACCTTTCCCGTTTTCTCAGTGTGCCTTATGACCCGAGGAGCTAGCGCCTGGAGCTGGACAACATAGAAAAGCGTAGGTGAGCGCCTAGGGGCGTACACGTTGGACTGAAGCGTCGGAGATAAAGGAAACACAGTAAACGAAGTGAGCTGATGTTGACTTATCTTAAAGAGCTGAGGGAAGCGCACTAGCCCCTGCCTGCTGAAGCTGGACAACATAAAAAAGCTTAAAGCGCCAAAACTTCATACCGTAATCTGGACACCCCACATTACACAAAACAACAGATGTCCAGTACAGGGCGTCTGTTGTTTTTAAATTTATAAAAATACCACGAAGTCTGATTTAACACAGATTACCAGCAAAATTTCTAAACTTTTTGGGGTTTAACCGGATGTTCGCAGGGTAATGTAGTATATGGACATTTAAAATGAAAGCTTTGTGAAGGGTTTGTAGAATACGATTCGCTTTAAGCGGGCGTTCACAAAGCTGAAAACAAAAATGAAATTAACTTTGGAAGGTGATTAGACATGAGTTCAGTACTAAAAGCAACGAAAAGAGACAGTTTTAAAAATTCGGATTTAACAGAGCTTCGCAATGCGGGGAAACTGCCTGCAGTTGTATATGGCTATAAAGTAGAAAATACAGCGATCTCAGTAGACGAGATTGATCTTGTTAAAACGATCCGTGAAGTAGGACGTAACGGAATTATTGAACTTGATATTGAAGGCAGCAAGCAAAAGGTCGTACTAAGTGATTATCAGAGCGATTTCCTTAAAGATGAAATCATTCACGCTGACTTCCTTGCAGTGAATATGTCTGAGGAATTAACAGTAGATGTTGCAGTACACCTTGTTGGTGAAGCAGCTGGCGCTAAAGAAAACGGTGTTGTACAAACTGTACTTCACGAGCTTTCAATCTCAGCGAAGCCGAATGACATCCCTGAATCATTTGAGGTAGATGTAACGGACCTTGAAATTGGTGAGTCATTCAGCGTTGAGGATCTGCGCAGCAAGTATGATGTAACAATTAACCACGAGGATGACGAAACAATCGTTTCTGTTCTTGCGCCTCGTACAGAAGAAGAAATTGAAGAGCTTGAAGAAGAAGCTGGTGCAGGTGAAGCCGGTGCTGAAGACGCTGAAGGCGGAGAAAGCACTGAAGATACAGAAGGCGAATCTGAAACAGCTGAAGAAAAAGCATAAATCTTTCATTCATCGATTGAACGATGACAATCAGCGCAACCTTTCTTGTGGAGGTTGCGCTTCTTATCGTTTAGAATAAGTAAGTGTATTGATGAAAAAGATGTTTGAACGTATACAGAGGTGTAAATAATGAAATTAGTAATTGGTCTCGGGAATCCCGGGAAAACGTATGATAAAACAAAACATAATATCGGTTTTGAAGTCATTGATGAACTCGCTCAGCGCTGGAACGCACCGCTCATGCAGAGTAAGTTCAATGGTATATTCAGCAAGACAATCGTAAACGGGGAAAAAGTCATTTTACTAAAGCCGCTTACGTATATGAACCTGTCAGGGGAGAGCATCAGACCGCTAATGGATTATTTTCAGATTGACCCTGAGGATATCGTGGTGATTTACGATGACCTTGATCTTCCAATGGGGAAAATGCGCCTGCGTCAAAAAGGAAGCGCCGGCGGTCATAATGGGATTAAAAGCACGATTGCCCATTTAGGTACACAGGAATTTAACAGACTCCGTATTGGGGTTGATCGTCCGCCGCGCGGAATGAAGGTGCCTGATTATGTATTAAGCAGGTTTTCTAAGGAAGAATGGGCAGAGATGGAGCCTGTCGTTAAAAAAAGCGCTGACGCTTGTGAACGATTTTTAGAAAAACCATTTTTAGAAGTGATGAATGAATTTAACGGTGTCTAGATGAATATCCTGTTGCGTTTCTGCTTATACTAGACTATCAGCAAAGACGTGAGGGGAGATGACAGAATTGGCTGTTCATTATCATTGCCGGCATTGCAGAAGTGAAATCGGTACAATCGATTCGCCGCTGATGGATGCAGAACGACTCGGGTTGCATACCCTTTCAGCAGAGGAGCGTCGAAACATGATATCCTATACAGAAGGACATGTTCATATCCAGACGATCTGTGAGGATTGCCAGGAGTCCTTAGAACGGAATCCGGATTTTCATGAACTGGATCAATTTATACAGTAAAAAGCTTTGGATGCTGATCCAAGGCATTTTTCTGTTTATATCCGGGAGGAGAATAACTTGAAAACGTTAGTAGACGGTTTATTACAGGACCAGCAAATCAGGTCTGTTATAGAAGATTTGGATCAGGAGCGCGGGGAGCAGCTGCTTTCCGGGCTTTCAGGGTCTGCAAGAAGTACATTTATTGCCTCGGTATATGAACAATACAAGCGTCCGATGATGATCGTGACGCCTAATTTGCTGAGCGCTCAGAAATTATATGATGACCTTTCCCAGTCGATCGCTGAAGAAGCGCTTTATATGTACCCTGCCAATGAACTGATTGCTGCAGAAATGAGTATTGCAAGTCCTGAGCTTTTAGCGCAGCGCCTTGAAGCGATGAATCACCTGGCTGTAAATGGACAGGGTGTTTATATTGTGCCAATGGCCGGACTCAGAAAAATTGTACCGCCAAAGGGTCAGTGGGTTGATCACCAATTTACCCTCACAATCGGAACAGATATCGATGTGGATCAGACGCTTCTGTCTTTAATCAAAATGGGTTATCATCGCGCGGATATGGTCAGCAGTCCGGGCGAGTTCAGTATGCGCGGCGGGATTCTTGATATTTATCCGCTGACGTCAGACCCTGTGAGAGTCGAGCTCTTTGATACGGAAGTAGATTCAATCAGGACATTCTCAGCAGATGATCAGCGTTCGATTGAAACGCTACAGGAAGTCTCAATCGGTCCTGCAAGCGAGCTGATTATGGAAGGCGAGACGCTTGGTAAAATCGCTGACGAGCTGAGGGAGCGGCTGAAGACGAGCCTGAAAAAAGTGAAGCGTAAAGCAGTGAAAGAGACAATGGCAGAGCAGACGGAATATGATATTCATTTGCTGGAAAATGGCCGTAAGCCGGATCAGCTATTTAAATATCAGTCTCTTGCCTATTCGAAGCCTGCAAGTCTCATTGATTACCTGCCTGAAGACGGGCTTGTGATGTTTGATGAGATCAGCCGTATTTTAGAAATGGATGAAACGCTTGAAGCTGAAGAAGGGGACTGGATGATATCACTGCTTGAAGAAGGCAAAATGCTCCATGATATTCAGGTTTCACACAAGCTGTCATCCCTGATGACTGAAAAACGTCAGAAAGTGTATTTCTCCCTTTTCACAAGAAAAATCGCACATATGAATCCAAAGAAAGTTCATTCCTTCTCCTGCAAGCCGATGCAGAGCTTCCACGGGCAGATGCACCTGCTAAAAGCAGAGATTGATAGATGGAAGAAAGGTAAGTTCACAGTCGTGCTGCTTGCACCGGATGGACAGCGCCTTAATAAGTTTGAAAGAGTGCTCGCTGATTATGACATTGATGCGGTCATAGTAAAAGAAGGAGAGCCGCTTCTTCAGAATACAGTGCAGATCGTCAGTGGTTCACTTCAGTCCGGCTTTGAGCTGCCGATGAATAAGCTTGCTGTGATGACAGAAGAGGAATTGTTCCGTCAGAAAACGCGCAAGAAAAAACGCCGTCAAAAGCTTTCAAATGCAGAGAGGATCAAAAGCTATTCTGAACTGAAGGTCGGGGACTTTGTTGTTCACGTGAATCACGGGATTGGTAAATACCTTGGGATTGAAACGCTTGAGATCAATGGCCTTCACAAGGATTACCTGAATATTCACTATAAAGGGAATGACCAGCTGTACGTGCCGGTGGATCAGATTGATCTTGTGCAGAAGTACGTCGGTTCTGAAGGCAAGGAGCCGAAGCTTTACAAGCTCGGAGGCTCTGAGTGGAAGCGCGTTAAATCCAAAGTTCAGTCGACTGTTGCAGATATTGCAGATGACTTAATTAAGCTTTATTCAGAACGTGAAACTGCAAAAGGCTATGGATTCAATGAAGATACGGCTGAACAAAGAGATTTTGAAGCAGCCTTCCCTTATTCGGAAACAGAAGATCAGCTGCGTTCCATTGAAGAAATTAAAAAAGACATGCAGCGTGACCGCCCGATGGACCGTCTCCTGTGCGGTGATGTTGGTTATGGTAAGACAGAAGTTGCAATCCGCGCCGCATTTAAAGCAGTAATGGACGGGAAGCAGGTGGCGATCCTGGTACCGACCACCATTCTTGCCCAGCAGCACTACGAAACGATGATTGAACGCATGCAGGAGTTCCCTGTGAACGTTGGCCTCATGAGCCGCTTCAGAACGAAGAAGCAGCAGGAGGAAACAATGAAGGGGCTTGCGTCAGGCACTATTGATATTGTTGTTGGAACACACCGTCTGTTGTCAAAACAGATTAAATACCGTGATATCGGTCTGTTAATCATTGATGAAGAACAGCGTTTTGGCGTGACGCACAAAGAAAAGATCAAACAGTTGAAAACAAACATTGATGTACTGACATTGACAGCTACACCGATTCCTCGGACGCTGCATATGTCGATGCTCGGTGTACGTGATCTCTCGGTGATTGAAACGCCGCCTGAGAATCGTTTCCCTGTACAGACGTACGTAATGGAATATAACGGCGCGCTGATCAGAGAAGCCATTGAACGTGAGATGGCCAGAAGCGGGCAGGTTTATTTCCTCTATAACCGGGTCGAGGATATTACGAAAAAAGCAGATGAAATCGCTTCGCTTGTTCCGGATGCGCGGGTTGCGGTTGCGCACGGACAAATGACTGAAACCGAACTTGAATCTGTCATCTTCCAGTTCCTCGAAGGTGAGTATGATGTACTTGTGACCACTACGATCATTGAGACAGGTGTCGACATTCCGAACGTGAATACGCTGATCGTCTTTGACGCTGACCGTATGGGCTTATCGCAGCTTTATCAGCTGAGAGGACGTGTCGGCCGGTCAAACCGCGTGGCTTACGCTTATTTCACTTACAGAAAAGACAAAGTGCTGACTGAAGTAGCCGAGCAGCGTCTTCAGTCCATTAAAGAGTTCACAGAGCTCGGCTCAGGCTTTAAAATCGCCATGCGTGACTTGAGTATCCGCGGCGCCGGAAACCTGCTAGGGGCCCAGCAGCACGGCTTCATTGACTCTGTCGGATTTGACCTTTACTCTCAGATGCTGAAAGATGCGATAGAAGAACGGAAAGATCTGCTGCCTGGCGTCCAACCAGAGGACAGCCGCGAAAAGCAGCAGGCTGTTGAAATCGATCTGGATATTAAGCAGGATGCTTATATCCCTGAAAGCTATATTCCGGATGGCCATCAGAAAATTGAGATGTATAAAAAATTCCGCGGCTTGAAAACGATCGATGAAGTGATTGAACTGAAAGATGAAATGATTGACCGCTTCGGAGATTATCCGGATGAGGTGCATAACCTGTTCCAGGTCGCTGAAATCAAAGCATACGGTTATGAAGTCGGCCTGGAAACGATTAACCAGACAAAAGATGAAGTGAAAATTGAGCTGAGTGAAGGCGGTACGCAGAAAATAGACGGCGCCAAAGCCTTTGATATTACAAATGAATATAAGCGCAATGTAGGGCTTGGTTTTGAAAATAACAGACTGAAAATCACCTTTAAAATAAAAGGACAGAAGCCTGAATCATGGTTTTCAATGATCCATCATGTACTCTCGCGTCTACCTGAAACACTGAAAGAATCTGCTTAATGTGACGTTCTTTTACAAAAACTTTAACACATCGGTATAAATCTGAGGATTTACCCGATACTATCGTTAAAAGCAGCTGTAAAAGAAGGAGAGAGTCCGATGAAAGCAACTGGTATAGTCAGACGGATTGATGACCTGGGGCGCGTAGTTATCCCAAAGGAGATCAGACGTACATTAAGGATCCGTGAAGGAGATCCGCTTGAAATCTTTGTGGACCGCGATGGTGAGATCATTCTGAAGAAATACTCACCGATCCACGAGCTTGGAAATTTTGCAAAAGAATATGCAGAATCCCTATATGACAGCCTGCATCATGCTGTATTAATCTGTGACCGCGATCACTTTAT
Organism: Jeotgalibacillus sp. 10bf12; assembly: GCF_055597105.1. Classification (NCBI taxonomy): domain Bacteria; kingdom Bacillati; phylum Bacillota; class Bacilli; order Caryophanales; family Caryophanaceae; genus Jeotgalibacillus; species Jeotgalibacillus sp. 10bf12. Next base: position 897,906 of record NZ_CP200276.1, read on the forward strand.
TGCAGTAGCAGGTGCTTCAAAAAAAGAGTTCTTAAACCGCAGAATCAGTTCTCACACTGAAGAGATGATGGATGCCAGAAAAACGATGATGAAAGAAGAAGCGTTTTCGATGGAGCTTGTTGAGCATAATGAAGAGGATCTGGCTTCACTTGCTGCTTCTCCGATTATTGCTTCGGGCGATCCGATCGGTGCTGTACTTGTCTTTTCAAAGGATCATGCACTGACCGAGGTAGATCTGAAGGTATGTGAAACAGCTGCCCGCTTTTTAGGGCGTCAGATGGAAACTTAACCATATCCGGTTCGCCGGATATGGTTTTTTTAGAGGTGTGACGATATAGGTCGGTAGGGCAGTTTAGGTTATTCGATCAGGTTTTTATATTTATCTGACACCTTTGATTGGGATTTGATCACCTTTTAAGCCGATTCGGCCTGCACTGCTTTCCGGCTGTGGATTTACGTCAGCAATTTGATGGATTCCATCATCTTTCAGGTTTATTTGTCGTTAGTATATTTTGTGGACACACCAAAGTGATAGAATACAACTAATTGTAAATCATGGAGGAGGGTCTAAAATGGATCGGAATTATAAGCATTATGACGAAGGGTTTAAAAAGTATGTGGCGAAGCTGGTGGTGGATGATGGCAGAAGGATGGCGGATATTGAGCGGGAATTAGGAATCTCTTATCCAAGTCTTCAACGTTGGGTCAATGCTTACAGACAGGAAGAGGATGAAAAAAAGAAAACATCCCAGGAGGAACTCCTTACTGCTTCTGAATACAAAGCAAAACTCGAAGCGTCTGAGGCAGCACGCAAAGCAGCCGAAGAAGAAAATGACATCTTAAAAAAGGCTATGCACATCTTCACAGAAGACCCAAGAAAGTAAAGGTCTTTGAGTTTGTAGAGGCACATGATCAGGAACACCATGTGATGAAGATGTGCACACTCCTCGGGGTCTCGCGTTCAGGTTATTATTCATACCTTCAGCGTAAAAAGCAGGGGTCGTCTGAACAGGAAAAGAAAAAGGCGGCACTAGAGGAAAAGATCTCTCAGATCTTTCATGAAAGCTATGGGACATACGGAAGCCCAAGGGTACATGCCCAGCTGATACGAGAAGGATGGATCGTGTCTCAAAAAACCGTTGCCAACCGGATGAGAGAGCTGAATCTGATCGCGAGAACGCTTGTGAAGCGAGTGATGACGACAGATTCCAACCACCAAAATAGGGTCTATCCAAATACATTGAATCGCCAGTTCGAGCCTAAGCAGTTAAATATGGCTTGGGCTGTCGACATCACGTACGTGATGACCCTTGAAGGCACCCTGTATTTTAACCCTGTGATTGATCTTTGTTCAAAAAGGATTATTACTTACCAGATCGATGATCAAATGAAAACTGAACTACCCAAAAGAGCGTTAGAGGAAGCCATTATTCTCAGGAACCCGTCTGAAGGTTTGATCCACCATTCAGATCGTGGAACTCAATACACATCTGATGCTTACCTGGACATCCTTAAAAGGGTTGAAGCTGTCGTCAGTATGAGCCGGAAAGGCAATCCCTATGACAACGCATGTGCAGAGTCTTTTTTCTCAAGCTTTAAACAGGAATTCCTGTACAGAAAGCTGCCTCAAACGAAGGCAGAAGCACGTGCTTTGATTCATGAATATGTAGGATTCTATAATGAGCGACGTCTACACTCCACTTTAGGTTATCTGACACCGGTAGAGTTTGAGAGCATGAAGCGAAGTGAGGCAATAAGTGAATGATCCGGGAACCATTCACTTAAGAAAAGCAAAACCTGATTCTACAAAGGAATCAGGTTCAAAACGAGTGAAAAAAGTGATAGAGGCGTGTCCACTTTCTTGACATAAGCTCATATTCCATCACCTTTTCACTTATTCGGCCGCCGATGATTCTGACCACACGCCCGTCCCCGCTCCTGCGACCCAACCGCAACCGCCAAAAACCGCCAGCCCCTCAGCAAATATGACCTGAAAAGACATTCCCGCTCCCCTTTGATATAATAAATAATCAGTGAAAGTGATCGAAGTGAAAGAGAGGACAGCCGAATGTCGCAGGCTTCTCAGACAATGATGAAAGGCGCAGCCATTTTGACATTTGCTGCGCTGTTTTCAAAAATACTCAGCGCACTCTACAGGGTTCCGTTTCAAAACCTGACAGGGGACACGGGGTTTTATATTTATCAGCAGGTTTATCCGTTTTATGGGCTGTTTATTGCCCTTTGTACATATGCTTTTCCAGTTATGGTCTCAAGCATTTTAATTGAGCACCAGGGAGAGCGTGAACGCGTGTTAAAGGTTCTCACATTATTTTTAGCAGGCGTTGGGTTTGCTTGGTTTGCTGTCTTATACACCGGGGCCGGCCTGATCGCAGGCTTTATGGGAGATTCCGAACTTGAGCCTTTAATTAAACTTTCTGCATGGCCATTCTTACTGCTGCCGGTGCTATCAGCCGGCAAAGGGTGGTTTCAGTCGGATGGAAATATGGTCCCTTCAGCCGTCGCCCAGGTGACCGAGCAGACGATCCGCGTGGTTTCGATTATCGGGGCTGCATTCGTCTTAACGAGTGCTGGCGCTTCACTCTACACGGTAGGGGAAGGCGCGGTGATTGGTTCAATCGCGGGCGTCGCAGCCGGTGCCGGGATTCTGATTTTCCTGATGAGGAAGCCACTGTTGCAGAAGAAAGAACGACTGACATTTAAAAAGGGAGACGTCAGCCTTTTAAGCGTACTTCTTGTCAGAGGAACCGCTATTGCAATGGTCAGTATGCTGCTAGTACTTTATCAGCTGGTGGATGCACTCAATGTGTATGCGCTGCTCTCGGACTACACAGGTGACGCTGATCAGGCGAAGGTGTTAAAAGGGATTTATGACAGAGGACAGCCGATCGTCCAGATGGGTGTGGTTGCAGCCACTTCACTCTCTTTAGCGATCGTGCCGGTGATTGCTTCAGATTATGAGCGGAAAAGGTACAGTGATGTGAAGCAAAAAGCCTCTCTTGCAGTGAAAACGGGTATTGTATTCGGTGCAGCTGCGACAGTTGGTTTAATCACCATCATGAAGCCGCTCAACCAGTTTTTATTTCAAAATGAAGACGGTTCAGGTGTGCTGTCTATTTTTGCAGCATCGGTCTTTTTAACATCTGTCATTGTAACGATCAACGCCGTGTTGCAGGGAACCGGGAGCTATCATACAGCCGCCTGGACAGCCGCCGGGAGCCTGGTGTTAAAATACGGTTTAAATATGCTGCTTGTTCCTTTCTACGGTACTGCAGGAGCAGCTGCCGCGACTGTATTATCACTGATTGCAGTAGCCGCCGTACTGATTATAAAAGTATACAAAAAAATCGGTTTAAGGCTGTACGGGGCTTTTTATATCAGCCTTGCATCCGGTCTGACCGTTATGGCAGCAGGTGTCACATTACTATTGCTTATATGGACACCTGAAACAAGGCTTTCATCAGGGCTTGCTTCAACCATTGCAGCGATCACTGGAGCGTATTTGTTCTTCAGGATCAGCTGGTCAAGCCTGTTTACAACCCAGGAACACGGTCAGATTCCGCTTGGACGTAAGATTGACCGTTTATTCAAAAAGACAACAAAAGGGGGCAGATCATCTTGAATCATATTACAGTTATCGGTCTTGGTGCAGGAGATCTTAATCAGCTGCCGCTTGGCATTTATAAAAAGCTGACAGCAGCAGGTAAGCTGTATGTCCGTACTGCAGAGCATCCTGTGCTGAATGAACTTTCAGCAGAAGGTGTCACCTATGAATCGTTTGACCATATCTATGAATCACACGATCGTTTTGAAGACGTCTATGCTGAAATTACTGAAAAGCTCGTGCAGCTTGCTGAATCGGAGCCTGTACTCTATGCAGTACCCGGGCACCCGCTTGTTGCAGAGCAGACCGTTCAAAATCTGCTGGCACTTAAAAAAGCAGGCAGCATTACCTTAACGATTGAAGGTGGTCAGAGTTTTCTTGATCCACTATTTACAGCGGCAGGTTTTGACCCTGTTGACGGCTTTCAGCTTCTTGATGGTACTGCGCTTGTCAGTGAATCCATCAATCCCGGACAGCACGTCATTATCGGCCAGGTATATGACAGTATGACGGCTTCTGATGTGAAGCTTGAATTGATGAAGAAATATCCTGATGAACACGTGGTGAAGGTTGTGACTGCAGCGGGTTCGAAAGCTGAAGAGATCCGTGAAGTGAAGCTGTATGAGCTTGATCATGGCATGGCGCTTTCAAACCTGACAAGCGTCTATGTCCCGCCTCTTGAAAAAGAAGAAGATTTCTATGGTGAGTTTTCAAAGCTGAAAGAAATCATCTCTATTTTAAGAAGTCCGGTCGGCTGCCCGTGGGATCGTGAACAGACGCATGAATCACTGAAGCGTTATCTCATTGAAGAAACATATGAATTCCTTGAAGCTGTTGACCGCGGTGATATCGACGAAATGATTGACGAACTTGGCGACGTCCTGCTTCAGGTCATGCTGCATGCCCAGATCGGGGAAGATGACGGCTACTTTAATATCAGAGACGTGATTCAGGGCGTTTCGGATAAAATGGTGCGCCGTCACCCGCATGTATTTGCAGATGCGGAAGCAGAGACCGCTGAAGACGTGACAGATGCCTGGCAGCAGATTAAGCATGAAGAGAAAGGCGGTGCCCCTTCAAGGCTGCTTGAAGATGCCGCAAGCGGACTGCCTGCACTGATGCAGGCATATGAAATCCAGAAGAAGGCTGCAAAAGCAGGCTTTGACTGGGACGACCAAACAGATGCATGGGATAAGTTTGAGGAAGAATGGCAGGAGTTTCAGGAGGAAGTCGCAAACGGTGACAAGCCTGCAAGCCTCCGGGAATTCGGGGACCTTCTTTTCGCACTCGTCAATGTATCGAGGTTTCACGGGATATATCCTGAAGAAGCGCTCACAATGGCCAACCAGAAATTCATCAGCCGTTTTCAATTTGTCGAAGATAGGGTAAATGAATCAGGAAAACCATTTAAAGCATTCAGCCTGGGAGAGCTTGATGAGTTCTGGAAACAGGCGAAAAAACACGGACTGTAAAAGGAGTCGATCAAATGCGTTTAGATAAATTCTTAAAAGTGTCCCGTCTGATTAAGAGGAGAACACTCGCTAAGGAAGTGGCTGATCAGGGCCGCATCCAGATCAACGGCAACACAGCAAAAGCAAGTGCCATGGTAAAAGAAGGTGACGAGCTTGTGATCCGCTTCGGTCAGCGTATCGTGACGCTGTCGGTTGACCGCCTGATGGAAACAACGAAAAAAGAAGAAGCCGGCACAATGTATACAATAAAAAAAGAAGAGCGCGTGAACGAATAATCAATCTTTACCCGGCATAAAATGAGCTAAGGTTTCAATTCTTATGCGGGGTGAAGACATGCCAATCGAACAAAAGCATCAGGACCACGAAATCCGTATGATCGGAAGGGTCGAGCTGTCAGTGACCGGTGTCAAACAGCTCGAAAGCTTTGATCAGGACGAGTTTTTGATTGAAACAGTGGAAGGATTGCTCTCCATCAAAGGGAGCGGCCTGAAGCTGGTGAATCTGGACCTTGATAAAGGCCTCGTTTCTTTAAAAGGCAAGGTCGATGATATTTTATACCTGGACAGTACAGCACGGGAACCATCAAAGGGGCTGCTTGGAAAACTGTTTAAATGATTGTAGAAGAGCAGATCCGGATTTTTCTCAGTATGATGGCTGCAGGGATGTTTGTCGGATTTTGCGTTACGTTTTACGAACGTTTTATCACAAGAGGGAAAAAGGGCGTCTGGCGCTTCTTCCCAGATCTCTTTTTCTGGCTTGGACAGGCACTCATTGTTTTCCTTCTGCTATTTCAACTGAATGGTGCCGAACTGCGTTTTTATATGCTGGTGGCACTTCTGGCCGGCTTCATGCTTTACTGGAAGCTTGCAAGGCGATTGATTCTCCGACTATTCAACTGGCTTTCATGGCTGACCATTACCATTCTTACGATCCTCTTTCTGCCTTTTAAATGGATATGGGCTGTAATCCTTCTGCTGTTAACCGTTATTTTGCGTCTGCTCGCATTCATAACTAGGCCTTTTCACCCTATTTCACAGTTTCTTCAAAAAAAATGGTCAATTCTTGCGAAAAAGATAAAAATATGGCTTAACCTGTTATATAATAGGGGATAATTAAATGGGTCCTGCAATGATTTGTTGAAATAGAAGAAGGAGGTAAGCAGTTATTATGGGGAAGCCGCGCGTAAGATCAATCGAAAATCAATACACAGCAGCACATGAAAAAAAAGAACATAGCAAAAAATCACACAAAAAAAGATTAGCCAGGCGCCTGACTGCTTTTTTCATGGTGGCCGCCGTTATCAGCGGTGTGCTCATTTCTTCAATGGTTACGCAGGCCAGCGTATTAGAAGGCAAACAGAATGAAAAAGCACAGCTTGAGCAGAAAATTGTCGAACTCGATCAGCAGGAAGAGAATCTGCGGAATGAAATTGTAAAGCTCAATGATGATGAATACATAGCCAAACTGGCGCGAAGAGACTACTTCCTTTCAGAGAGTGGAGAAATTATTTTCACGATTCCTGAAGATCAGCCGGCAGCTAAAAAAGACCAGAACGATACGGAAGAGTAGTGCATATGATAAAATAAAAACAGTAGATTGAGTGTCACGATGTTGACACTCTTTTTTCTATTTGGCTATAATGGGAAGTAAGGTCTATTTTTTATTTATTCTAAGGAGGATCATTTTTTTTATGTCAATCGAAGTAGGCAGCAAAGTAAAGGGTAAAGTGACTGGGATCACTAATTTTGGGGCATTCGTTGAATTGCCGGGCGGTTCAACAGGGCTTGTACACATCAGTGAAGTTGCGGATAATTATGTCAAGGACATCAATGACCATCTGACAGTTGGGGACGAAGTTGAAGTGAAGGTCCTGAACGTAGAAAGCGATGGCAAGATTGGCTTATCAATCCGTAAAGCGAAGGACCAGCCACAGCAAAGTCAAAGTCGCCCTCGACCAAATCGTGGAAACGATCAGCGCGGCGGTGGCCGTGGAGGAAATGCCAGTGGACCACCACGCGGAGAGAATTTTGAACAAAAGATGGCTCGTTTCCTCAAGGATAGTGAAGACCGTCTGACTTCTCTTAAGCGTCACACAGAATCAAAACGCGGTGGACGCGGAGCAAAAAAAGGTTAATAGCTGCCGAAAGTATTTTATAGAAGGCATCAATTACAGTGATCATACGATAGATAGCCGGCGTGCATGCACGCCGGTTTTTTTTGTGTTTATTTTAAAAGATGAAAGGGCATGGATTGACTGATTTGGATGTATAGCTTCAGCGCCTAACCTGTTCGAGATATAAATCACACTGAGTAAATGGGCAGAACATCTATTTCTCTCAGTGCGTTTTTTGCATATAAGAGCTTCTCCAAGATGCTTCTGTTTCTCGAAAAAAAGAGGAATCAAACATTGGACGTCGAAATCCATACAGTAGGATCATTGAGGAGGAATAAAGATGACAATTGACGAATGGCTTGATGAACATAACCAGCATTATTTTTCATGGCTAGAGGATCTAAGGGGAATGGACAGCACAGCGTTCTTTCAGCCGATTGCAGAAGGTAAATGGTCACCGGCGGCAATTGTTATGCATATTTCTGCCTGGGATCACTACACGCTTGATGACCGGATTCCGCAAATCAGGGAAGGGGTCAAACTTGATAAATTTCCTGATTTTCAAAAGTTTAATCAACAGGCGTGGGAAAAAGCAGACAGCGGATTCAGTCAAAATGACATCATTGATGAGGCTAGAAATGAACGGGAACTTTTAATGGAGACAGTTCGTACAATGGATAAGGACAAGCTTCATGCATCTTTTTTAATTGGTGATCATGCAATGACAACAGCAGGATATATTACAGGCTTTTCAGGACATGACCGTCATCATATGAAGCAGATAAACTAGTGGAGGAGTGTTTGAACTGATGGATATTGTAGGGCTGGTAGCCATTGTCATGGTATTTTCAATTCCGCTGACCGCGATTTTAACGAGTCACTTTCGTAAGCAGGCACGTTCAAAGCACGAGATCATTGATAAGCAGCTGGAGCTTGAGAAACTGAAGCATGAAAATTATATGCTTGAAACGGAAAAGCTTCGCCTTGAGCTCGATTTACGCCAGGGGATTAAGATGGATGATGATTATAAGCGGCTGAGCTAGTGGTTGCAGACAGTGCGGGGTTAGGACTCCGTGCTGTTTTTTTGCGGGTTGTCATGGTGTACGACAGGTGAGTGGGGTCCAAAAGAATTTATTTCTGTGATTTTTTGAGTTAATTAAGTGAACTTGTGGAGTAATTGCGTCAGCTTCCGCGATTATTCCCTCACCTTTAAGGTTGATTCGATATGCCATGATTCATTCGATCATCTTACAAGTTAATTCTATCACCAATTTCATGATTCAATCATTTCGACTTTATATTCTCTTCCCTTTTTAGGGCCCTTTACCTGCTGCATACAAAAAACGCCCGTTTAGCTCCAAGACCTGAGTCTGTCGGAGCAAAACGAGCGCCTTCCACTTTTCTATATATGACCCGTACGGGATTCGAACCCGTGTTACCGCCGTGAAAGGGCGGTGTCTTAACCACTTGACCAACGGGCCTCGTATGGTGGCGGCAGAGGGGATCGAACCCCCGACCTCACGGGTATGAACCGTACGCTCTAGCCAGCTGAGCTACGCCGCCATTAATTGAAGCACAAGTTATATAATACATAGCGCGTCAATAAGTGTCAATAACTTTTTAAAAAATTCCTGAGGGTCTGCTGAAGCAGGAATCCGTCGAACGTTTTTTGATGTGTGAAACGTTTTTTTGACAAACTCCTCTGTTCTGTTCTTTTTATAATAGGCGCAATAAGAAATGAAGGAGTGGACCTGCTGGATGGCAAATGTGCATGAAGCAAACTTCGAACTAACAAACGCTCTGTCTCTCAAGAGAAGCCGTAAAAAGGAAGCTAGAAAAGTAAACGTGATGAAATGGTTGTATGAAAAAGGTGTCTTTCATCTGTTAGCAGGGGTTATGCTCGGTCGCGCGGTTGTGATGCTTCAGTTCATGCCGTTTGCGCTGCCTTTTTTTGCAGCGGTGATGATCATGCAGCGTCAGAAAGCGCCGCACACATTTGCAGGGTTAACAGCAGGAGCAGCTGCGCTTGGAATACTGCCGGCTTTATACACAGCAACCATTTTACTGATGTACTATATTAGTTTTGGCCTGCTGAGAAAGTACACTGGCAACCAGTTTGTTGCAGCGGGACTTGCAGCTGGTGTAACGGGAGTGGTGAAAACCGGTTATGTCTGGGCAGTTCAGCCGCTTACCTGGATGGAAGGTTTCTATATTCTGGCTGAGGCAGCAATGACCGGTGTACTGCTGCTGATCTTTCTGCAGAGCTTTCTTGTGCTGACAAAAGGGAGAAGAAGTGCTTATTCACATGAAGAGCTTGTCGCGCTTTCTGTACTTGCCGCTTCTGTTGCGCTCGGTTTGACCGGGCTGATGGCAGGGGATCTTGTGATCAGCCATATTGCCGCGCGCTATGTGGTGCTGGCTGCTGCCTTAGCTGCGGGTGCGCTAGTCGGTTCTACTGCGGGTGTTGTGATTGGCTTGTTGTTTTGTCTCGCTTCATTTGCATTTATCCCTGAAGTGGCGCTGCTTGCGGTTGCCGGTCTGCTTGGCGGGTTATTAAAGACCGGGGGCCGGGTGGGTGTTGTGATCGGCTTGATGCTTGCGACACTGCTGACAGGTTTAATGATGGAGAATGCTTTGCGCCTGGAGTTTTCACTATATGAATCTGCCATCGCTGCTTTACTGCTTTTTATTACACCGGGGAGCTGGGTGCGAGCACTGGCACGTCACATTCCGGGGTCTGAAGAGTATGCTGAAGAACAGCAGCTTTATGCTAAAAGCGTGCGTGACGTGACAGCTGAAAAGGTAGAGCATTTTTCTTCAATGTTTAAGAAGCTGTCTGACAGCTTTTCTGATATTGAGCCCACAGCAGAGAATCCCGGAGCAGCTGATGAAATGATTGGAAGTGTTACGAAATACACATGTGATCAATGTTTTAGAAAAGAATTCTGCTGGTCTGAGCATTTTGAGCGTACATATGAGTGGATGAATGTGCTGGCTGAACGGGGGGAACCTGAGCCCGGCTGGAGATCGCACTGCGTAAAATCTGCATTGATGGAAAAGGAATTTGATAGGTACCATCAGGAAAAAGCCTTGAATCAGTTGATGCAGCAGCATATGAAAGAAGGAAACCGTTTTGTAGCAAGGCAGCTTTCCGGTCTTGCGGATGTGATGAGTGAGTTTGCAAGCGAACTGCAGCGGGAGACCCGTGAAAATGGAGAGCAGGAAGAAAGAATACTGCAGGAGCTTGAGTCGTATGGTGTGCGTGCGGATCAAATTGATATCCACTGTCTTGAGTCAGGGAGAGTGGATATGGATGTGCTGCTTCCGTTTCAGGAGAAGCATGGTGAATGTGACAAGCTGATCGCACCGATGCTGTCGTCTATTTTGCAGGAAACTGTCATTGTTCATCAAAAAGGCGATCTGCCGCCACCATACTACGGTACTACGGCAACGTTCAGGTCAGCCAAAGCTTTTCATGTCACCTCAGGCATCGCCCATGCGGCATATGCAGGCGGCCTGGTATCAGGGGACAGCTGTGCGGCAATTCCGATTCATGAGGGGAAGTTTGCCGCTGCCATTTGTGACGGAATGGGCAATGGTGAAAAGGCGCGGGAGGAAAGTGAAGAAACGATTGGCCTTTTAGAGGAAATGCTGAAAGCGGGAATTGAAGAAGAGCTTGCAATCAAATCAGTTAATTCCATTTTAACGGCTAAAAGAACGAGTGAAATGTATTCGACGGTGGACCTCGCAATGATTGATCTGCAAAATGCCAGGGCAAGGTTTTTAAAAGTGGGTGCAGTGCCAAGTTATGTGAAACGTGGAAAGCAGATACAAATGATTGAGGCTGCGAATCTGCCGCTTGGATTTTTTCATGAAATGGAGATGGATGTATTAGAGCATCAATTAAAGTCAGGAGATATGCTCTTTATGCTGAGTGACGGATTAATTGACGGTCTCCGTTCGATTGAAAATCCTGAACGGTGGATGAGGCGTCAGATCTCAGAACTTATTACAACAGATCCGCAGGAAGCAGCTGATCTTCTTGTAGAATCAGCTGTCCGTGCAGCGGGAGGGTCAATTAATGATGATATGACCGTTGTGGCCGTAAAAATAGATCACCAGGTGCCAAAGTGGGCTGCCATTCCATTAAGGAGAAGTGCCGGGTAGTTATTTGCATGACCTGCCTGATCTTCCTGTATACTATAAAGAAATAGATCAGGAAAGGGTATGGGCATGAATGACTTTCGTTTAACGGTGAGGGCATATTGTGACAAATACGGGATGGTGTCTAAAGGAGACAAAGTGCTGATCGGGGTTTCAGGGGGACCTGATTCACTCGCGCTCCTTCATTTCTTCAGTGAAGGAAGATTTGACTTGAATGTGGAAGCTGTCCATGTGGATCATGGGTTAAGGGGGAGCTCTGGTTCAGATGCAGCTTACGTAGAGGCGTATTGCAGGCAGCGCGGGATTCCTTTTCACCTTTTAAAAGCAGATGTAAAAGGCAGAATGGAAGAGAGCGGTGAAGGCGTGCAGGAAGCAGCGAGAAAAGTACGCTATGATTATTTCGAAAAGCTGATGGAGGAAACGGGTTCGGCTGTCATGATGATCGGTCAGCACGCAGATGATCAGGTGGAAACGATTCTTTTCAGGCTTACGCGTGGAACATCTATACGCGGAGCGGCTGGAATCCTACCTGTCAGATCTTTTGTAGGCGGAAAAATGGTGCGTCCGTTTTTATCAGTGACGAAAAGTGAAATCGAACAATATTGTGAACAGCATCACTTAATCCCGAGAAGAGATCCGACAAATGAAAGTGATGCGTATACGAGAAACAGGCTGAGAAGACACGTGATTCCATTATTAAAAAAAGAAAATCCGTTATTGCATGAAGCCTTCGAACGCTTTTCTGAAGAGCTTAGTGAGGATAATGCATGGCTTGAGCAGGAAGCCCGGAAAGCACTGACAGAGGTCTGTATGGAAAAATCACACGAGCACGTCCATCTATCCGTAGAAAAATTTCGTACTTATGGTCTTCCTTTACAAAGAAGAATGATTCATCTAATATTGAATTATCTGTATGCAAAAGTACCCACATCATTATCTTCTGCGCATACGCGCGCGATACTGGATCTGCTGAAACAAGCGCATCCTTCCGGGGATCTTCACCTGCCTGAATCATTGACTATAACCCGTTCTTATGATGACGGTTATTTTCATTTTCAGCGTGAAACAGACGATGCTGCCTACACTTATTTAATTGATAAGGAGCAGCAGATTGATCTTCCTGATGGACACTGTCTTGAAGTGCAGACTGGCGAGATCGCGCCGGATAAGCCGTACCATGATCTTTATTATGTATCTGAATCATTCATGCCGCTGACGGTTAGAAGCCGCAGGGATGGAGATAAGATACGGCTGCCTGATGGCAAAGGGTCAAAGAAGATAAAGGATGTCTTCATAGAAAAGAAGGTGCCCCTGAAACAGCGAAGTCAGCATCCAATTGTGACAGCTGCAGATGGAAGTGTACTTTGGATTCCGGGACTGCGTAAAGCACCGTCCGATGGAAAGTCTGCTGCATATACGTTAATTTACTATTAAGATCTTCTAGGAGGACATTGTTCGTGTTAAATAAAGACATTGAGAAAGTATTGTATACCGAGGAACAGCTTCAGGAAAAAATTAAAGAGCTTGGTACTGAGCTGACAGCTGAATACCAGGATAAATATCCACTTGCTATCGGCGTATTAAAAGGTGCAATGCCATTTATGGCTGATCTGATCAAGCGCATGGATGTGTACCTTGAAATGGACTTCATGGATGTTTCAAGCTATGGTAATTCAACAGTTTCTTCAGGTGAAGTAAAGATTGTAAAAGATCTGAATACAAAAGTTGAAGGTCGTGACATTCTGATCCTTGAAGATATCATCGACAGCGGTCTGACGCTGAGCTACCTCGTTGATCTGTTCAAGTATCGTAAAGCAAAATCAATTAAAATCGTCACACTGCTTGATAAGCCGAGCGGCCGTAAAGCAGATATTAAAGCAGATTATGTTGGATTCATTGTACCGGATGAGTTTGTTGTAGGCTATGGACTTGACTATGCGGAACGTTATCGAAACCTCCCATACATCGGTGTATTGAAGCCTGAAATTTATACAGATTCTGAGTAAAATAGAGTGTGAGCGAGCGCATACTGTGAGCAGGCTTATTGGTTGTCACGCTTTATTTTACTATGATAGTATTGATATTAGTTTTCTTGACCGTGGGAGGAGGTAAGGGATGAACCGTATATTTCGAAATACGATATTTTATTTAATTATTTTCCTCGTCATTATTGGTATTATTGGCCTATTTAACAATGGAAGCCAGCCAAATGAGGAACTCACATATGGTGAATTTTTGAATGCGCTTGATAGTGGTGAAGTAACGGAGATTGAAATTCAGCCGGACAGAAGCGTCTACAACGTACGTGGACAGCTTGAAGGCTATGATGAAACCGAGTACTTCCTTACAAACATTCCGTTTGAAAGTTCGGCACTTGAAACAATTGATGAGGTAGCTCAAGCGAATAATACAGAAGTGAATGTATTACAGGCCCCTGAAACAAGCGGCTGGGTAACATTCCTGACGACAATTATTCCATTTGTCATCATCTTCATCTTATTCTTCTTCTTACTTAACCAGGCTCAGGGTGGCGGCGGAGGCCGTGTCATGAACTTCGGTAAGAGTAAGGCGAAGCTTTATACTGAAGAGAAGAAGAAAGTCCGCTTTAAGGACGTGGCAGGGGCTGACGAAGAGAAGCAGGAACTTGTAGAAGTTGTTGACTTCCTGAAGGATCCCCGTAAATTTACTGACGTTGGTGCACGAATTCCTAAGGGGATTCTGCTTGTCGGACCTCCGGGTACCGGTAAAACGCTGCTTGCACGTGCAGCAGCAGGTGAAGCAGGCGTACCATTCTTCTCGATTTCCGGTTCAGACTTCGTAGAGATGTTTGTCGGTGTCGGGGCATCACGTGTACGTGACCTGTTCGAAAATGCGAAGAAAAACGCACCATGTATCATCTTCATTGATGAGATTGATGCGGTTGGACGTCAGCGTGGCGCCGGTCTTGGTGGTGGACACGATGAGCGTGAACAAACACTGAACCAGCTGCTTGTTGAAATGGATGGCTTCGGAGGAAACGAAGGAATCATCATGATCGCAGCAACAAACAGACCGGACATTCTGGATCCTGCATTACTGCGTCCAGGCCGTTTTGACCGTCAAATCACAGTAGACCGCCCTGATGTAACGGGTCGTGAAGCTGTACTGCAGGTTCATGCAAGAAACAAACCGCTTGCAGATAACATTGATATGAAAGCGATCGCCCAGCGTACACCTGGCTTCTCAGGAGCAGACCTTGAAAACCTGCTGAACGAAGCCGCACTTGTTGCAGCGCGTCGTGATAAGAAGAAAATTGATATGAGTGACATCGATGAAGCAACAGACCGTGTCATTGCAGGTCCTGCTAAGAAAACACGTGTGATCTCTCAAAAAGAGAGAAAGATCGTTGCTTTCCACGAAGCAGGCCATACAATTATCGGTGTTGTACTCGATGAAGCCGATATGGTTCATAAAGTAACCATCGTTCCACGTGGTCAGGCTGGCGGTTATGCTGTCATGCTTCCAAAAGAGGATCGTTACTTCATGACAAAACCTGAATTGCTCGATAAAATCACTGGTCTCCTTGGCGGCCGTGTAGCAGAGGATATCATCTTCGGAGAAGTATCAACTGGTGCACACAATGACTTCCAGCGTGCGACAGGCATTGCCCGCCGTATGGTAACTGAATTCGGTATGAGTGATAAGCTTGGACCACTTCAGTTCGGTCAGGCGCAGGGTCAGGTATTCCTTGGACGTGACTTTAACAGTGAGCAGAATTATTCTGATCAGATCGCTTACGATATTGATACAGAAATTCAGCGTATTATTAAAGAGTGTTATGCACGAGCGAAAACGATTCTTACAGAGAACCGTGAAAAGCTTGAGCTGATCGCTGAAACACTTCTTGATATTGAAACACTTGATGCCGGACAAATCAGACATCTTGTGGATCACGGTACATTGCCGGAACGTGACTATGGTCAGGATGATGACAACGACCGTAAAGATATCACAGATGAATCAAAAGAACTTGAATCAGATGAAACATCTGTAACGACAGACAGTGAGATCAAAACTGAAGAAAAATCTTCAGAAGATCTTCTGAAAGAATCTAAAGAAGGCACGCCTTCAGATGAGGATCGTCGTAATAAAGAATAATCATTTGCACTAGCAGATGCTTGGATCCGCGGTTCCGCGTAAACGGGGCCGCGGATTTTTTGACGGATTGGGTATACGTATTACTGGATTTCGGGTCATATTTTCTGAGTTTCGGTTTATTTCCCGGGAAATTGAGGTCACATTGTGTGAAACCCGGATCAGGTGTGACTTGGGGGAGATTGATCGAGTCACATCCCGGAAGGCGCCCTCCGCATTTCTGGTGTCCAGCTGCGGGCGCTAGCTTCTCGGATCATAAGCCACGCATCGGTAAACGGGAAAACCACCCGTTTTCCGCCGCGCGTCTTATGTCTGTCGGAGCTGAACAAGCGCCCTCCGCATTTCTGGTGTCCAGCTGCAGCAGGCAGGTCCTCGAGTCATAAGCCATCTTGAGGAAATGGG
This sequence comes from Jeotgalibacillus sp. 10bf12, assembly GCF_055597105.1. NCBI lineage: Bacteria > Bacillati > Bacillota > Bacilli > Caryophanales > Caryophanaceae > Jeotgalibacillus > Jeotgalibacillus sp. 10bf12. The sequence goes on from NZ_CP200276.1 coordinate 913,813, forward strand.
GAAGGTCACCCATTTCTCTCAAGCCGTCTTATGCTTGTCGGACCTAAACGCCTGCCTCCGCATTTCTTGGTGTCCAGCTGCGGGCGCTAGCTCCTTGGATCATAAGCCACGCATCGGTAAACGGGAAAACCACCCGTTTTCCGCTGCGCGTCTTATGTCTGTCGGAGCTGAACAAGCGCCCTCCGCATTTCTATAATGTGATAAAATGTTAAAAGTGTGTATTCTAATAAGGCGTGGTGAATAAGGATGTTGTTTGTATTAGATGTTGGGAATACCAATACAGTACTGGGTGTGTATGAAGGAGAAGAGCTTCGTTATCACTGGCGCGTGGAGACGAATCGTCATAAAACAGAAGATGAGTATGGAATGCTTGTGAAAAATCTGTTTGAGCATGTTGGACTTTCTTTTTCAGATTTTGACGGTATTATTATTTCTTCTGTTGTACCGCCTGTGATGTTTCCGCTTGAACGTATGAGCCAGAAGTATTTTCATCTGAAGCCGCTAGTTGTCGGACCTGGAATGAAGACGGGTTTGAATATAAAATATGATAACCCGAAAGAAGTTGGGGCAGATAGAATTGTCAATGCCGTTGCTGGTATTAAGGAGCACGGCGGATCACTGATTATCGTTGATTTCGGTACCGCTACAACGTATTGCTATATCAACCAGCACCGCCAGTATATGGGTGGGGTGATTGCGCCGGGTATCGGCATTTCAACAGAAGCGTTGTATTCAAAAGCAGCCAAGCTTCCGAGAATTGAGATTGCGCGCCCTGAGACAGTTGTCGGGAAAAGTACGGTTTCTGCTATGCAGGCAGGCATTGTGTATGGCTATGTGGGACAGGTTGAAGGGATTGTGTCCCGTATGAAAAAAGAGGCGGATGAACCGGTTACTGTGATTGCTACAGGCGGTCTTGCTTCACTTATTGCCAAGGAATCAGATATTATAGATGTTGTTGATCCGTTTTTGACTTTAAAAGGACTTCAGTTAATATACAAGCGCAACGCTGAATGAAAGGAGATTTTTTAAATGAAAGACTATATGGTACGCGCACTTGCTTATAATGATCAGATCAGAGCATATGCTGTAAATACAACTGCTGCTGTACAGGAAGCCCAGGATCGCCACTATACATGGCCGACTGCTTCTGCTGCACTCGGCAGAGCGATGACTGCAGGCGTCATGATGGGCGCGATGCTGAAGGGTGACAGCCAGTTAACTGTAAAGGTTGAAGGGAATGGCCCGCTTGGTGTGATTTTAGTCGACAGTAACGCAAAAGGTGAGGTAAGAGGGTACGTAACAAATCCTCAGACGCATAAAGAACTGAATGAGCAGGGGAAACTTGATGTTCGCGGTGTTGTAGGAACAGAAGGAACGCTGACAATCGTTAAAGATCTTGGCATGCGTGAAAACTTCACAGGACAGGTACCGCTTGTATCAGGTGAGCTTGGTGAGGACTTCACTTACTATTTTGCTTCATCAGAGCAGGTACCTTCATCAGTTGGCGTTGGGGTACTCGTTAATCCTGATAACACCATTCTCGCAGCAGGCGGGTTTATTATTCAGCTGATGCCTGGTGCAGATGAAGAAACAATTGAAAAAATTGAAAAGCGGTTAGGTACAATTCCGACTGTATCAAAAATGATCCAGGAAGGCCTTTCTCCTGAAGAAGTGCTTGAAACAGTGCTTGGAGAAGGGAATGTACGTGTGCTTGACTCAATGCCGGTTTCATTTGAATGTAACTGTTCAAAAGAACGCTTTGGCAACGCAATCGTCGGTCTTGGAAAAACAGAAATTCATGCGATGATCGAAGAAGACGGTAAAGCAGAAGCGGAATGTCACTTCTGCCGTGAAAAGTACCATTATACGAAAGAAGAATTAGAAGCTTTTTTAGAAGAGGCGAACTAAGAGATGGCCGAGATTCGTAAAAGACGACTTAAAGCTAAGCCTCTTTTATATATCATTGGTTTTCTGATGGTGACGAATCTGATTTTTTTAATTGGCTGGATCACAAAAGACGGAGCACCACCTACTGCTGAGACAGAGGTGGTTGCTCAAGTCGGTGATGATGAAGTCACACGTCAGGAATGGCTGCATGCCATTGAAATCCGCCACGGCAAGGAAGTACTGCAGCAACTGATCAATCAGTCAGTCATGGAGCAGTCAGCTGAAAAGTATGATGTAGCCGTATCGGAAGAAGAGCTCGATCAGGAATTATCGATGCTGCGTTCAGTATTGAATGTCTATGATCAGGCGTCACTTCCAAATGAAGAAGTACTGAAGCAGGAATTAAAAACAGAATTAATTTTAGAGAAATTGATCACGACAGAAGCAGAACTGTCAGAAGATGATCTTCGTACATACTATGAGGAAAATGAATCGCTCTATTCCGTTCCTGCAATGTACCGGCTTTCTCAAATCGTCGTCCCGACACAGGAAGATGCTGACAAAGCACTCGAAGAGCTGAATAACGGATCTTCATTTGAAGCGGTCGCAAGGGAACGGTCAATCGACCCTGTTACAGCGAGTCAGGGAGGCCAGCTCGGCTTCATACCTGAAAATACAGAAACAGTGGATACGGCAATTTTAGATGCTGCAGAAAGTGTATCGCCAGGCGAATACTCTGATGCTGTTCAGGCTGCAGACGGACTGACAATTGTCTTTGTGCATGAGCAGGTACCCGGTGTGAATTTTGAATTTGAAGAGGTGCGCGGAAAGATTGAGCGTCAGCTGGCGCTTGAGCAGATGAGCACGCCTGTTACAGCTGAATCTTTTTGGGATGATTATGCCATCGACTGGTTCTACGGCCCGGTTGAATAATCAAAATAGTTGAAATTTTATACTTGAATTGTTACATTTGCAGTATAAAAACCGATCACATTACTAGGGATTAGGAGTGAGGAAAATGGTACGCATTGCAAATAATATTTCTGAATTAGTCGGTCAGACGCCGATTGTTAAATTAAATCGCCTGACAGATGAAAATTCAGCTGAGGTTTATCTGAAGCTTGAGTATATGAACCCCGGCAGCAGCGTAAAGGATCGTATTGCGCTATCAATGATTGAAGCAGCTGAACGTGACGGTAACCTGAAAGAAGGCGACACAATTATTGAGCCGACAAGCGGTAACACAGGGATCGGGCTTGCGATGATCGCTGCAGCAAAAGGCTACCGCTCTGTTCTTGTCATGCCTGAGACGATGAGTATGGAAAGAAGAAACCTGCTGCGCGCGTATGGTGCTGAGCTTGTACTGACACCCGGTCCGGACGGAATGAAGGGTGCAATTAAAAAAGCAGAAGAACTTGCAGAAGAAAAAGGGTACTTTATGCCACAGCAGTTCAAAAATGAGGCGAATCCTGAAATTCACCGCCGCACAACAGGTAAGGAGATCGTTGAGCAGATGGAACAGCTCGATGCTTTCGTATCCGGTATTGGTACAGGCGGAACGATTACCGGTGCAGGTCAGGTGCTGAAAGATCATTATCAAGATGTGAAGATCTATGCGGTTGAGCCTGCAGATTCACCAATTTTATCAGGCGGAAATCCCGGTCCTCATAAAATCCAGGGAATCGGCGCAGGGTTTGTTCCTGACATTCTTGATACAAAAATCTATGATGAAGTGATTCAGGTAACAAACGACCAGTCATTTGAAACGGCAAGAAGAGCGGCGAGAGAAGAAGGTATTCTCGGCGGGATTTCATCCGGTGCAGCGATTTACGCAGCGCTTGAAGTTGCGAAAAAAATGGGTAAAGGTAAAAAGGTGCTTGCTGTTATTCCGAGTAACGGCGAACGCTACCTGAGCACACCGCTTTATCAGTTTGAAGATTAATGTTTGGGCAGTCTCTTAGCGGAGACTGCTTTTTTGTTTGGTTTCTTTTATAGTGGGAAGGGGTGTTCGTAGGATAGACGGTGATGCTCGTGGAACTGCACGTTGTGTTCGGAGAAACGAAGCGATGATTCTTAGAGTAGACAGGGATGTTCTTAGAATAACAGTAAGCGTCAAACGAACCACACCTTCTGTTGTGTAACCTTCCGTGACAAAATGAAGGAAATCAAATATGTAACGAACGTGTTCAATCAAGCTACGATTTTTTCTACTTTCTCTTCACATAGACATTTCAAACGGATCTTAAGCCAGATGAAATGCTCCTTTCTTCGAAAGGTACACCGACTGCCTCTTATCCTATGAACACATTGGTTATATGGAAGGTGTGGTTATTGAATGGATGTAAAAGAAAGCTCAAATCACGTGCCAAGTGGATACGTAGAAAAGATGTCGCGTATCTATGAAGAGTGGCGTGAAAGTGACTTATCATTAAAAGCATTTTGCGAGACTCGGGATGAAGTCACGTACAGTCAGCTTCATTATTTTAGAATGACTTACCGGCCAGAGGATATCCAACAGGAACGTCCAACTGGATGGGCAAAAATCAATATGCAATCCCCTACTACGAAGCTCGACCTGCACGTAGGGCCATATAAAGTTGTGATCCCTCCGGGATTTGATAAAGAATTATTAACTGAACTGCTGGAGGTGATCACGCCATGATTCTTCAACCGGAATCTATACGCAATATATACCTCGCTCAAGGCGTGACAGATATGCGATTATCCATTGATGGTCTTGCGGCCATCGTACAGGAAACGTTTGAATTAGATCCGTGTTCTTCAGATATCTTTTTGTTTTGTAACCGTGAACGGGATAAAGTGAAGATTCTACACTGGGAGCACAATGGTTTTTGGCTGTATTATCGCAGACTTGAAAATGGCCGATTCCGTTGGCCCGAAGGGCGTGAAGATGAAACCACTTCTCTGAACCCTAAACAGTTAAAGTGGTTGTTAGAAGGACTGACGATTGAAGATGGAAAAGTTCATCCGAAACTTTCCGGCATGAAAGTTATATAAGGGGTAGACCTCAGACAGAAGGTGTCGTACCCTAGGGGTATGAAAAAACAAACGACACCTTCTCATCCTAAAACTTCAAATAAAGACCGCATTCATGAACTGGAAAAGCGTAACGAAGAGCTCGAAGCTCTTGTCTCTTGGTATGAAGGCCAATTCAAACAGCTTCAAACCGAGAAATTCGGCCGTTCCAGTGAAAAGACGAATACCTCCGATGGTCAGATTGAACTTCCACTTTTTAATGAAGTAGAGATCACTCAAGATTCAGCACATGAAGAACCACAGTTAAACGAAAGCGATCTCGTTTCAAGCACTCAAAAAAACAAGCGAAAGCGTTCATCACATGAACTGAACCTTCCGGTTGAAAAAGTCACTTATCATTTACCTGAAGCTGAACGAAATTGCGAAAGCTGCGGGCATGACCTACACGTTATGACGACAGAAACAAACCGCACACTTGAAATTATTCCGGCCAGTGTCAAAGTCACTGAACACGCGCAAGAAGTATATGCTTGCCGTCAGTGTCAGGAATCTGGGATTGAAACACCTATTATCAAAGCGCCAAAACCGGCATCAGTCTACCCTAAAAGCATGGCATCTGCCTCATCGATGGCTTACGTGCTGACCCAAAAATATCAATCTGGTCTCCCTCTGTACCGTCAGGAACAGCTCTTTAAACAACAGGGGATTCCTCTTTCGAGACAGACAATGGCGAACTGGGCAGTTTATGGGGCTGATCAATGGTTATCACCATTAGTGACACAGATGAAGGCTAAAATGATGAAGGAAGCTGTCTTACATGCAGATGAAACGTCTGTTCAAGTGCTGAACGAAGAAGGTCGTGCAGCTTCATCAACTTCTTATATGTGGCTCTATCGGACTGGTCAGACTTCTTTTCCGTGCGTGGTTTACGATTATAAAACCACTCGTGCCGGAAAAAATCCGAAGGAGTTTCTTAAAGACTTCAAAGGATTTCTTCATGTGGATGGCTATGCAGGCTATCACAAAGTTGCGAACGTGAAACTGTCAGGTTGTTGGGCGCATGCGCGAAGATACTTTGTTAAAGCTGCCAAGAGTGCCCCGAAGAAAAAAGGGGAACTGTTAAACCTCCCTGAACAGGCAGTTCAAAAAATTGGGCAGCTGTATAAGATTGAAAAAGAAATACGAGAGCTGAACTTAAATAGCGATAAACGTCACCAGCTTCGAAAAGAAAAAAGCCTGCCAATTGCGGAGGCTTACTTCGAGTGGCTGAAAAAAATTCGTCCAACTGTGTTGCCGAAAAGCCCTTTGGGCGAAGCCATTGTATACTCACTCAATCAAAAAGATGCTTTGCTTACCCCTTTTCAGATGGTCGACTTGAAATTGATAATAATTTAGCTGAACGTAGTATCAAACCTTTTGTGATCGGCCGAAAAAACTGGTTGTTTTCGAATTCGATGAAAGGCGCAGATACCAGCGCACTTATTTACAGTGTGATCGAATCAGCTAAAGAAAATGATCTAAAACCGTTTGAATATCTCACTTATTTATTTGAAAAAATGCCAAACACAAATCTGTCTGATCAGCAGAATCTGGATCAGTTTCTGCCGTGGTCTAAACAAATACCTGATCACTGTCGAATTGAAAAAGTAAACAAGCATTAAGTAAAAGCCGTCCCGAAGGGTACGGCTTTTCTGTTGCCTCAAATATCATCATCAAAATAATCAATGTGTGTTTGCTTTGACGCTTACGAATAACAGCCTTGGTTCGTAGAAAAGTACCTTTTGACCTGTGTCTATTCTGTCTCGCTTCAAGCTGTCCCGCACAATACAAAAAACCGGAACCCAGCCCCAGGGCTAAGTTCCGGCTCAAAGCTTATTTATGCCCGCCCAATCACGCGGACTTCCTTTTCTAAATCAACACCAAACTTCTCTTTTACCGTTCTTTGCACGTGTTTAACAAGATTCAGATAATCTTTTGCCGTTGCATCGCCTTTATTGACGATGAATCCGGCATGCTTCAGTGATACCTGGGCACCGCCGATCTGTACACCCTGCAGGTTGGACTCCTGAATCAGTTTCCCGGCGAAGTGACCTGGCGGGCGTTTGAACACGCTGCCGCATGAAGGATATTCAAGAGGCTGCTTTGATTCACGCAGATACGTGAGTTCATCCATTTTCGCTTTGATCACATGCTGTTCGGCTTTTTCAAGGACGAATTCTGCTTCAAGAACAATCCAGTTCTCATCAGGGATTGCGCTTGTGCGGTAATCGAATGCCATTTTTTCAGCAGGCAGTTTTTCGACGTTGCCTTCAGGCGTAAGCACTGTAACATGCGTACACACATCCTTAATTTCCCCGCCGTAAGCACCGGCGTTCATGTAGACCGCGCCGCCGACACTTCCCGGAATGCCGCATGCAAACTCCAGTCCGCTTAATGAGTGATCGTGTGCAGCCCTTGATACTTCAATAATCGGTGCACCTGACTGAACAATGATCTTTTCAAAGTCGATGGTCATATTCGTCAGTGAAGTGGTTAAAATGACTAATCCTTCGATGCCGCCGTCCTGGATCAATACATTGGATCCATTGCCGAGCACCATCCATGGAATATTATTTTTTTTCGCAAAGGTAACGGCTTTCGTCAATTCTTCAATTGACTCAGGAATCGCAAGGTAATCTGCATTCCCGCCGATTTTTGTATACGTATAATCTTTTAAAGGTACATTCTTTTGAATCATATTGTGCCTCCTGTGTAATTCTGCTTTCTGTAAGTATAGTCACAGTTTGCAAGGGACGTTCGCAATTTACAATAAAACCTGCTGGTGATTTCCACGGTTTACGCTTCTGTCACAGCTGAGTTGTGGGCATAGTTACATACAAAAACTCCTCCTGCAGAAAAGAGCCTGCCAAAAGGAGCCGCTTTAATGAATAAAGTATATGGAAATTCATCGAAAACGTCAATTTTTTATCGGATGTCCCTGTACCACCTGATGAATTGTTTCGTGTATGATTGAGACAGAGTCTGCTTACTGGGAGTGAATCTTCTTGAGTTCATATACAATAACTTATCAAACGACAAAAACAAATTTAGATACATTTTATTATACAGCACAAAAAATGGCTGTGCATGAGGAACGCCACCTGTTTTTAGAAAGTGGCAGGGGCGGCCGGTACAGTATTGCCGGTATTAAGCCATTTGCCTGGGCGAGCGGAAAAGACAATCGGCTTTCTGTATTTGAAGATGGGGAAGAGAAGATTTTCAATGGGGACGTACTGAAAAGTCTCCTTGAGTGGATGTCTCCTTACCGATCGGAGCCGATTGCTGAGCTTCCTGATTTTCAGGGAGGAGCGATTGGCTATATCAGCTATGATTATGTGCGTTCGATTGAAAAGCTTCCGGATACGACAGAGGATGATCTTGGCCTGCCGGATGTATGCTTTTTAGTTTTTGATGAATGGATGGTCTTTGATCATGAGACTGGCACGCTTTACTTCATGGTGCTTCACCATTACGCAGAGCCTGCGGATGAGAAGCTTGAAGCCTTAGTACGTCAGTTTAAAACGGCTGAAACGTCAGCTGCTCCTGAGCGGACAACACCGCGAAAACCATCTGACGAGATGACTGTTTCAATGGAGGAAGCATCATTTTACGATGCGGCTGAAGCGATTCGTCAGTATATCGCACAGGGAGATGTATTCCAGGTAAACCTTTCTGTCCGTCAGTCAAAGCCGCTTGCAGTGGAGGCTTCGGACGTTTATGAGGAAGTGCGAAAGCTGAATCCGTCACCGTATATGTCTTACCTGCATTTACCGGATATGCAGATCGCTTCAGCGTCACCTGAGCTTTTAGTGAAAAAAGCAGGGACCGAGCTTAGTACAAGACCGATTGCAGGTACGCGCTCACGGGGAAAGACGCCTGAGGAGGATCAGTCACTCGCAAATGAGTTAATTCATAATGATAAAGAGCGTGCTGAACACGTCATGCTTGTGGATCTTGAACGCAATGACCTTGGCCGGGTGAGTCAGTACGGCAGTGTGGAAGTCAATGAATTCATGGTGATTGAAAAATACTCACACGTGATGCATATCGTCTCAAATGTCCGCGGTACACTGGACGAGCAATATGATGAGGCGGATGTCATCAGAGCAGTATTCCCGGGTGGTACGATCACAGGCGCGCCAAAAGTCCGCACGATGGAGATCATTGAGGAATTGGAGCCAGTCAGAAGAGGTCTGTACACAGGGTCGATCGGCTGGATCGGTTTTAACGGGGACCTTGAATTAAATATTGTGATCCGTACAATGCTTGTAAAAGACGGGCAGGCGCATGTCCAGGCAGGGGCTGGTGTTGTAATCGACTCCCATCCGAAAAGGGAATATAAAGAGTCGCTTAAAAAAGCACGTGCTCTCTGGCAGGCGAAGGATCAGGCGGAAGGAGTGACAACGCAGTGATTTTGATGATTGATAACTATGATTCATTTACGTATAACCTCGTTCAATTTTTAGGGGAGCTTGGGGAAGAGCTGATAGTAAAACGGAATGATGAGATCACAATTGAAGAGATCAGGCAGCTGAACCCTGACTTTCTCATGATTTCACCGGGACCGTGCAGCCCGGATGAAGCGGGAATCAGCCTTGAAGCGATCCGTGCATTTGCCGGGGAAATTCCGATTTTTGGCGTCTGTCTCGGTCACCAGTCGATTGCACAGGTGTTCGGCGGAAATGTTGTACGTGCCACACGCCTGATGCACGGCAAAACGTCAGAGATGTATCATGACGGAAAAGGCGTCTACAAAGACCTGCCGATGCCGTTCACTGCCACGCGCTATCACTCGCTGATCGTGGAAAAGCATACGCTGCCGGATGAACTGCTGATTACCTCCTGGACAGACCAGGGTGAAATCATGGGGATCCGCCACCAGACGCTTGCCATTGAAGGTGTGCAGTTCCACCCGGAGTCGATTATGACTGATCAGGGTAAAAGACTGCTTCGAAACTTCCTGGATGCCTACCGCGTCTGCGAGGCAGAAAGCGTATGAAACTCTGGTTAAATGGAGAGATCATAGAAGAAGCTGATGCGCGTATCTCACCTTTTGATCACGGGTTTTTGTATGGAATGGGTGCGTTTGAGACGTTTCGCACGTATGATGGTTTTCCATTTTTAATAGGCGACCACTTAAAAAGACTCCAGTTTGCGATGAGTGAAATGGGGATCGAGTCAGACTTGAACACAGAAGATGTGAAGCAGATGGTCACGCAGCTGAGAGAAGCCAATGGCGGCGCAGATGGCTACTTCCGTTTAAATGTGTCTGCCGGGGTAAGAGGGGTTGGGCTCGACCCTTCCCCTTATACTGAGCCGGTGGTGATGCTGCTTCAAAAACCCCTCACACCGCCGCCTGCAGAGCGTCACGCGCAGTGGCTGAAGCTTCGCCGTAATACACCTGAGACTGCTATCAGGCTGAAATCGCATCATTATTTTAATAACCTTGCTGCGAGAAAAGAAGTGATCGATGCGAAAACTGAAGGCATCTTCCTGACTGAAGCCGGTGTGATCTCAGAGGGTCTTGCGTCCAATGTGTACTGGGTAAAGGAAGGTACGCTTTATACGCCTGACCTTTCAACCGGAATGCTTGAAGGGATCACAAGGAAAATGGTGCTCTCACTTGCACGGGCTAAAGGCATTTCTGTAAAAGAAGGGCGCTTCACGCCAGAAGAAGCAGAAGGAGCCAGTGAGTGGTTTTTATCTAATTCCATTCAGGAAATCGTCCCCATTACACAATTTGAGGGACGGTCTTTTCCGGCAGATGGACCAGTATACAGCTTCTTAAAATCTGTATATCAAGAAAAAACAAAGCTGCACATTGAGTCAGTTAAATGAGGTGAACGACATGAAGGCGGGAACATATACGCTGGATTTTACGAAAAAAACATATGTCATGGGTATTTTAAATACAACGCCTGATTCATTTTCAGACGGTGGCAAATTTAATACGGTGGATGCGGCCGTCGTACATGCAAAACAGATGGCTGCAGACGGCGCTGACATCATTGATATCGGCGGAGAGTCTACAAGACCCGGTTATACACCTGTATCGATTGAAGAAGAGATCGAACGGGTGGTACCTGTGATTGAAGCGGTGCGCCGTGAAGTGGACCTGCCCATCTCGATTGATACGTTTAAAGCAAAGACAGCTGAAGCAGCTGTAAAAGCAGGTGCCCATCTCATTAATGATATCTGGGGAGCAAAATATGACCCTGAAATCGCTGAAGTGGCTGCAAAACACAACGTGCCGATTATTTTAATGCATAATCGGGAAAAGCGTGACTATGAACATTTCATTACTGACGTTGTGCGTGACCTTGAAGAAAGTATTGTGATTGCAAAATCAGCAGGTGTACCGGACGAACAAATCATTTTAGATCCGGGAGTCGGCTTTGCCAAATCGTTTGAACAGAATATTGAAGTGACAAAAGAGGTAGATCGGATTGTCGCGATGGGCTACCCGGTACTGCTCGGCACTTCACGTAAATCGATGATCGGCAATATCCTGGATCTTCCCGCAGAAGAACGGACTGAAGGAACCGGTGCGACCGTATGCTACGGTGTTCAAAAGGGCTGCCATATCGTCCGTGTTCACGATGTAAAAGAAATTGTCCGCATGACCCGTGTAATGGATGTGCTAATCGGAAAGGGTGAATGAAATGGATAAAATCAAGGTGAATGAAATGGAGTTCTATGGCTATCACGGCGTATTTATAGAGGAAACAAAGCTTGGCCAGCGTTTTCGTGTCAACGCAGTGCTTGAACTGGATCTGTCAAAATCAGCAGAATCAGATAACGTGGATGACTCTATCAATTATGCAGACGTCTATAACGTGTGCAAAGAAATTGTGGAAGGTCCGCCGCTTAAGCTTGTGGAGGCGGTGGCAGACAGAATCGCTTCACGTATGCTGAAGGAATTTGATCTGCTCGACCGTATCACGATTGAAGTCGTAAAACCTGATCCGCCAATTCCGGGTCATTATAACTCGGTTGCAATTGAGCTCACCCGGAGCAGAAGCTGAATGCATACAGCCTACTTGTCCCTCGGCTCTAACATTGGTCAGTCGAAAGAAAATCTTCAGGCAGCAGTAAAGCTGCTTGATGATGTTCCTTCTATAGAAGTGACCAGCGTTTCCTCCATTTATGAAACAGATCCGGTCGGTTATACTGATCAGCAGGTGTTTCTTAATATTGCAGTGAAGGTTCACACAAAGCTTAGTGCAGAAGAGCTGCTGAATGAAACGCAGCAGATCGAACAATCCCTTGGCCGTGAGCGGAAGGTTCATTGGGGCCCGCGCATTATAGACCTTGACATTTTGCTCTACAATACAGACAATATACAATCAGAAAGGCTGATCGTTCCGCATGCTTACATGCACGAACGCAGCTTTGTTCTTGTTCCGTTAAATGAAATTGCACCTGAGGCTGTGCACTCTCTGGCAGGGAGTACGGTGAATGAGCTCCTGCAGCAAACAGGCAGTGAGGGTGTTCGTCTATGGAAGCAAACTGTCTATCAGCGAAAAGAGAACTTCCTGGCGCTCTAGGATAAAACTGCCGTTTACATCAGGCAGTTTTTTTATGAAAAAGACGTTCGTATAATAGAAGATTTTGTTCGAGGCGTCTTTAACAGAGTTTAAGTAAAAAGCTTTTAGGGGTGTACGCGCGTTTTATATTGTGTAAAATAGACAGGTATTCAAAAGCACAGAGATATGATTTGAATCATAGATAAATGATTGAAAAGGAGTGATGACATGAGTCATGAAGAATTGAATGACCAGTTCCGCGTCAGACGCGAAAAGATGGAAGCAATACGTGAACAGGGTAAAGATCCATTTGGTAAACGCTTTGATCGCACGCATGCTTCAGAAGAAATTAAATCACAATTTGGTGAGCTATCTAAAGAAGACCTTGATGAAACAACACACGAGGTAACTGTAGCAGGGCGCATCATGACTAAGCGTGGAAAAGGTAAAGCAGGCTTTGCGCATATCCAGGACCTTCAGGGGCAAATCCAGCTATATGTTCGGAAAGACGCGGTAGGCGAAGAAGCATATGAACTCTTCAATACTGCTGACCTTGGTGACATTGTAGGGGTTAACGGAACAATCTTCCGCACGAAAGTAGGAGAGCTTTCTATTAAAGCGACTAGCTTTGAGCTGTTATCAAAGTCACTTCGTCCGCTTCCTGAGAAGTTCCATGGTCTAAAAGACGTTGAACAGCGTTATCGTCAGCGCTACCTTGACCTCATCACAAGTGAAGATAGCAAGAATACTTTTATTGCCCGCAGTAAAATCATCCAGTCAATGAGACGTTACCTGGATAACAACGGCTACCTTGAAGTGGAAACGCCAATGCTGCATTCAATTGCAGGTGGAGCGGCTGCGCGTCCATTCATTACTCATCACAATGCACTGGATATGGAGCTGTACATGCGTATCGCAATCGAGCTTCACCTGAAGCGTCTGATTGTTGGTGGTCTTGAAAAGGTGTATGAAATTGGCCGCGTATTCCGTAACGAAGGAATCTCAACGCGCCACAACCCTGAGTTCACAATGATTGAATTATATGAAGCATATGCAGATTATAACGATATCATGGATCTGACTGAAAATATGGTTGCTCACATCGCACAGGAAGTGCTCGGCACGACTGTCGTACCTTACGGCGATTTTGAGGTCGACCTTACACCAAAATGGACACGTCTCCATATGGTAAATGCAATTAAGAACGAGACAGGTGTAGACTTCTGGCAGCAAATGTCCAATGAAGAAGCGCACGCACTAGCAAAAGAACACGGAATTGATGTGAAAGACAATATGGAGTATGGTCACATCGTGAATGAATTCTTCGAGCAGAAAGTGGAAGAAACGCTTATTCAGCCTACATTCATTTTCGGTCACCCTGTAGAAATCTCACCTCTTGCTAAGAAAAATCCTGAGGATGAGCGCTTTACTGATCGTTTCGAATTGTTCATCGTAGGCCGTGAACACGCGAATGCCTTCACTGAGCTGAATGATCCGATTGACCAGCGTGAACGCTTTGAAGCGCAGATGAAAGAAAAAGCAGAAGGTAACGATGAAGCACATGAGATGGATGATGACTTTATTGAAGCACTTGAATACGGTATGCCGCCAACAGGTGGACTCGGTATCGGGATCGACCGTCTGGTTATGCTACTGACGAATTCTCCTTCTATTAGAGACGTACTGCTATTCCCGTTGATGCGTCACAGAGACTAATAACTAAAACCGCTGCCTTTTGCAGCGGTTTTTCTTATCAAATAACAATCGTGGAGATTCGACAGTTGCAGCTTCTGAAACAATCTTAAAATTAATTTTACCTTTTTAATAAAAAACTATTGTCACAATGTAAATGGCGTGATATATTATTATTCGTTGCCGCGATAACAAATGGCAGCAACAAAAAATAAAGTGAAAAAAGTTGTTGACATCATACTCGAAAAGATGATAAGATAACTGAGTCGCCAAAAAACGACACACACTTTAAACAAGAAGTACTTGAACCTTGAAAACTAAACAACCAAACGTCAACGTTTTAAGATTTTAAGTCTTTTTCGAACAAAAAAGACAATGAGCTTTTCAAACACTTTACGGAGAGTTTGATCCTGGCTCAGGACGAACGCTGGCGGCGTGCCTAATACATGCAAGTCGAGCGGACAGATGAGGAGCTTGCTCCTCAGATGTTAGCGGCGGACGGGTGAGTAACACGTGGGCAACCTGCCCTTAAGACTGGGATAACTCCGGGAAACCGGGGCTAATACCGGATAATTGAAAGAACCTCCTGGTTCTTTTATGAAAGGCGGCTTCGGCTGTCACTTAAGGATGGGCCCGCGGCGCATTAGCTAGTTGGTGAGGTAACGGCTCACCAAGGCAACGATGCGTAGCCGACCTGAGAGGGTGATCGGCCACACTGGGACTGAGACACGGCCCAGACTCCTACGGAGGGCAGCAGTAGGGAATCTTCCGCAATGGACGAAAGTCTGACGGAGCAACGCCGCGTGAGTGAAGAAGGTTTTCGGATCGTAAAGCTCTGTTGTCAGGGAAGAACAAGTACCATAGTAACTGATGGTACCTTGACGGTACCTGACCAGAAAGCCACGGCTAACTACGTGCCAGCAGCCGCGGTAATACGTAGGTGGCAAGCGTTGTCCGGAATTATTGGGCGTAAAGCGCGCGCAGGTGGTTCCAAAAGTCTGATGTGAAAGCCCCCGGCTCAACCGGGGAGGGTCATTGGAAACTGGGGAACTTGAGTGCAGGAGAGGAAAGTGGAATTCCACGTGTAGCGGTGAAATGCGTAGATATGTGGAGGAACACCAGTGGCGAAGGCGACTTTCTGGCCTGTAACTGACACTGAGGCGCGAAAGCGTGGGGAGCAAACAGGATTAGATACCCTGGTAGTCCACGCCGTAAACGATGAGTGCTAAGTGTTGGGGGGTTTCCGCCCCTCAGTGCTGCAGCTAACGCATTAAGCACTCCGCCTGGAGTACGGCCGCAAGGCTGAAACTCAAAGGAATTGACGGGGCCCCGCACAAGCGGTGGAGCATGTGGTTTAATTCGAAGCAACGCGAAGAACCTTACCAGGTCTTGACATCCCGGTGACCACACTGGAGACAGTGTTTTCCTTCGGGGACAACGGTGACAGGTGGTGCATGGTTGTCGTCAGCTCGTGTCGTGAGATGTTGGGTTAAGTCCCGCAACGAGCGCAACCCTTGATCTTAGTTGCCAGCATTCAGTTGGGCACTCTAAGGTGACTGCCGGTGACAAACCGGAGGAAGGTGGGGATGACGTCAAATCATCATGCCCCTTATGACCTGGGCTACACACGTGCTACAATGGACGATACAAAGGGCTGCGAGACCGCGAGGTTTAGCCAATCCCATAAAATCGTTCTCAGTTCGGATTGTAGGCTGCAACTCGCCTACATGAAGCTGGAATCGCTAGTAATCGCGGATCAGCATGCCGCGGTGAATACGTTCCCGGGCCTTGTACACACCGCCCGTCACACCACGAGAGTTTGTAACACCCGAAGTCGGTGAGGTAACCTTTTTGGAGCCAGCCGCCTAAGGTGGGACAGATGATTGGGGTGAAGTCGTAACAAGGTAGCCGTATCGGAAGGTGCGGCTGGATCACCTCCTTTCTAAGGAAATATGACTGGCTCTTTGGGTCAGATCATAAACGATTGTTGACTGTTTGGTTGTTTAGTTTTGAAGGGTCAAACCTTCAAAACACTGACTTTTTTCTCGTCTCTTCTATTGTAAGAGCGTTATGAGAAAAAAGCAGCTCGTTCCTTGAAAACTGGATAACGACATCAAAGTAAGAAAGATAACCGAGAATCGCCATCTTAGGGTTTTCTATATGAAAACTAATTAAGAAGTACCTTTTTAACTAGGTTAAGTTAATAAGGGCGCACGGTGGATGCCTTGGCACTAGGAGCCGATGAAGGACGGTACGAACACCGATATGCTTCGGGGAGCTGTAAGTAAGCTGTGATCCGGAGATTTCCGAATGGGGGGAACCCCTTATCCGTAATGGGATATGATCTTCCGCTGAATACATAGGCGGTTGAAGGCAGACCCAGGGAACTGAAACATCTAAGTACCTGGAGGAAGAGAAAGCAAATGCGATTCCCTGAGTAGCGGCGAGCGAAACGGGATCAGCCCAAACCGAAAGGCTTGCCTTTCGGGGTTGTAGGACACTCTATGCGGAGTTACAAAGGAAGCAGTTAGACGAAGCGGTCTGGAAAGGCCCATCACAGAAGGTAACAATCCTGTAGTCGAAAGCTGTTTCTCTCCAGAGTGGATCCTGAGTACGGCGGAACACGTGAAATTCCGTCGGAATCCGGGAGGACCATCTCCCAAGGCTAAATACTCCCTAGTGACCGATAGTGAACCAGTACCGTGAGGGAAAGGTGAAAAGCACCCCGGAAGGGGAGTGAAATAGATCCTGAAACCGTGTGCCTACAAGTAGTCAGAGCCCGTTAACGGGTGATGGCGTGCCTTTTGTAGAATGAACCGGCGAGTTACGATTTGATGCAAGGTTAAGCGAAAGCGGAGCCGCAGCGAAAGCGAGTCTGAATAGGGCGACATAGTATCAGGTTGTAGACCCGAAACCAGGTGATCTACCCATGTCCAGGGTGAAGATGAGGTAACACTCATTGGAGGCCCGAACCCACGCACGTTGAAAAGTGCGGGGATGAGGTGTGGGTAGCGGAGAAATTCCAATCGAACCTGGAGATAGCTGGTTCTCTCCGAAATAGCTTTAGGGCTAGCCTCATGTAGTAAGAGTCTTGGAGGTAGAGCACTGTTTGGACTAGGGGCCCCAACGGGTTACCGAATTCAGACAAACTCCGAATGCCAAAGACTTATCCATGGGAGTCAGACTGCGAGTGATAAGATCCGTAGTCGAAAGGGAAACAGCCCAGACCACCAGCTAAGGTCCCCAAGTAATCGTTAAGTGGAAAAGGATGTGGGGTTGCTTAGACAACCAGGATGTTGGCTTAGAAGCAGCCATCATTTAAAGAGTGCGTAATAGCTCACTGGTCGAGTGACCCTGCGCCGAAAATGTACCGGGGCTAAACGATTCACCGAAGCTGTGGATGAATCTCTATGAGATTCGTGGTAGGAGAGCGTTCTAAGCGCTGTGAAGTCAGACCGGAAGGACTGGTGGAGTACTTAGAAGTGAGAATGCCGGTATGAGTAGCGAAAGAAGAGTGAGAATCTCTTCCACCGAATGCCTAAGGTTTCCTGAGGAAGGCTCGTCCGCTCAGGGTTAGTCGGGACCTAAGCCGAGGCCGATAGGCGTAGGCGATGGACAACAGGTTGATATTCCTGTACCACCAACACATCGTTTGAGTAATGGGGGGACGCAGGAGGATAGGAGAGCACGCCGTTGGTTGCGCGTGTTTAAGCAGTTAGGCAGGAAATGAGGTAAATCCCGTTTCCGCGTAAGCTGAGCTGTGATGACGAGGGAAATTAGTACCGAAGTCTTTGATTCCACACTGCCAAGAAAAGCCTCTAGCGAGATGCAAGGTGCCCGTACCGCAAACCGACACAGGTAGGCGAGGAGAGAATCCTAAGGTGAGCGAGTGAACTCTCGTTAAGGAACTCGGCAAAATGACCCCGTAACTTCGGGAGAAGGGGTGCTCTATTAGGGTGCAAGCCCGAGAGAGCCGCAGTGAATAGGCCCAGGCGACTGTTTAGCAAAAACACAGGTCTCTGCGAAACCGTAAGGTGAAGTATAGGGGCTGACACCTGCCCGGTGCTGGAAGGTTAAGAGGAGTGCTTAGCGCAAGCGAAGGTGCGAATTGAAGCCCCAGTAAACGGCGGCCGTAACTATAACGGTCCTAAGGTAGCGAAATTCCTTGTCGGGTAAGTTCCGACCCGCACGAAAGGTGCAACGATCTGGGCACTGTCTCAACGAGAGACTCGGTGAAATTATAGTACCTGTGAAGATGCAGGTTACCCGCGACAGGACGGAAAGACCCCGTGAGCTTTACTGCAGCCTGATATTGAATTTTGGCACAGCTTGTACAGGATAGGTAGGAGCCTTAGAAACCGGAGCGCCAGCTTCGGTGGAGGCATTGGTGGGATACTACCCCGCTGTGTTGAACTTCTAACCCGCGGCCCTTATCGGGCCGGGAGACAGTGTCAGGCAGGCAGTTTGACTGGGGCGGTCGCCTCCTAAAGAGTAACGGAGGCGCCCAAAGGTTCCCTCAGAATGGTTGGAAATCATTCGAAGAGTGT
>NZ_CP200276.1:937500-1007500 GCF_055597105.1 Jeotgalibacillus sp. 10bf12
TTCCACCGAATGCCTAAGGTTTCCTGAGGAAGGCTCGTCCGCTCAGGGTTAGTCGGGACCTAAGCCGAGGCCGATAGGCGTAGGCGATGGACAACAGGTTGATATTCCTGTACCACCAACACATCGTTTGAGTAATGGGGGGACGCAGGAGGATAGGAGAGCACGCCGTTGGTTGCGCGTGTTTAAGCAGTTAGGCAGGAAATGAGGTAAATCCCGTTTCCGCGTAAGCTGAGCTGTGATGACGAGGGAAATTAGTACCGAAGTCTTTGATTCCACACTGCCAAGAAAAGCCTCTAGCGAGATGCAAGGTGCCCGTACCGCAAACCGACACAGGTAGGCGAGGAGAGAATCTAAGGTGAGCGAGTGAACTCTCGTTAAGGAACTCGGCAAAATGACCCCGTAACTTCGGGAGAAGGGGTGCTCTATTAGGGTGCAAGCCCGAGAGAGCCGCAGTGAATAGGCCCAGGCGACTGTTTAGCAAAAACACAGGTCTCTGCGAAACCGTAAGGTGAAGTATAGGGGCTGACACCTGCCCGGTGCTGGAAGGTTAAGAGGAGTGCTTAGCGCAAGCGAAGGTGCGAATTGAAGCCCCAGTAAACGGCGGCCGTAACTATAACGGTCCTAAGGTAGCGAAATTCCTTGTCGGGTAAGTTCCGACCCGCACGAAAGGTGCAACGATCTGGGCACTGTCTCAACGAGAGACTCGGTGAAATTATAGTACCTGTGAAGATGCAGGTTACCCGCGACAGGACGGAAAGACCCCGTGGAGCTTTACTGCAGCCTGATATTGAATTTTGGCACAGCTTGTACAGGATAGGTAGGAGCCTTAGAAACCGGAGCGCCAGCTTCGGTGGAGGCATTGGTGGGATACTACCCCGCTGTGTTGAACTTCTAACCCGCGGCCCTTATCGGGCCGGGAGACAGTGTCAGGCAGGCAGTTTGACTGGGGCGGTCGCCTCCTAAAGAGTAACGGAGGCGCCCAAAGGTTCCCTCAGAATGGTTGGAAATCATTCGAAGAGTGTAAAGGCATAAGGGAGCTTGACTGCGAGACCTACAAGTCGAGCAGGGTCGAAAGACGGGCTTAGTGATCCGGTGGTTCCGCATGGAAGGGCCATCGCTCAACGGATAAAAGCTACCCCGGGGATAACAGGCTTATCTCCCCCAAGAGTCCACATCGACGGGGAGGTTTGGCACCTCGATGTCGGCTCATCGCATCCTGGGGCTGTAGTCGGTCCCAAGGGTTGGGCTGTTCGCCCATTAAAGCGGTACGCGAGCTGGGTTCAGAACGTCGTGAGACAGTTCGGTCCCTATCCGTCGTGGGCGCAGGAAATTTGAGAGGAGCTGTCCTTAGTACGAGAGGACCGGGATGGACGCACCGCTGGTGTACCAGTTGTCATGCCAATGGCATCGCTGGGTAGCTATGTGCGGACGGGATAAGTGCTGAAAGCATCTAAGCATGAAGCCCCCCTCAAGATGAGATTTCCCACACGCAAGTGGTAAGATCCCTGAAAGATGATCAGGTAGATAGGTTCGAGGTGGAAGCATGGTGACATGTGCAGCTGACGAATACTAATCGATCGAGGACTTAACCAAATCGGTTGATTCTCGGAAAATCCCTTACTTTGATGAACGTATCCAGTTTTGAAGGCGCGAGCCTTATGTCTAGTGATGACAGCGAAGAGGTCACACCCGTTCCCATGCCGAACACGGAAGTTAAGCTCTTCAGCGCCGATGGTAGTTGGGGGTTTCCCCCTGTGAGAGTAGGACGTCGCTAGGCAACCTGAGTCTTCCCCTGAGTGGGAAGGCTTTTTTTGTGCATTGAAACGCATTAGAGGGATATGATCTGAAGGGCATTAAGAGCAAAAGGCCAGAATCCCAGTGGCATCAAAGGCCAAAAGACGAAACCTTAAGTGCGTGTATGGACGACGGAATTCATTCAATTCGAAAGTTATTCCCTCAACCCTGTGGTGGATCCCTTCAATATCTGGTTTGATTCCCTCAATCCGGACATTAATTCCTTCAGCAGCCAAAAACACACCTTTTATTCCTTCATTCCATGTAAGATTTTCATCATAAAATTCATTAATTCCATCAACAAAAGTTGTATTTCCTTCAATTGCCCGCCATCAGCGCCATCCGTTCTATCTGTGCCACCTCCCTCCCTGATACATGCCTGCCCATACACCAACACTCATGCAAATCACCAGTATCCCAGCCCCTGAATTGCACATAAACTGAACTATGTTGTATAATCATAGTCAAAGATAGTCAAAGTCAAGGTGGGGAGGTGGCAATGTGAAAAATATTTCTGATGTGATTGAAAACTATTTGAAAGAGGTTTTGGAGAAGAGTGGAAGTGAAATAGTGGAGATAAAGCGCAGTGAGATTGCTGAGCGTTTCCAGTGCGTGCCTTCTCAAATCAATTATGTGATGAAAACCCGTTTTACGATTGAAAGTGGCTACGTTGTGGAGAGTAAGCGTGGCGGCGGAGGGTATATACGTATTATAAAAGTAAAAAGTGATGATCATGCGCATTTAATTGATCAGATTCTTGAGATTCTTCAGCCGGTTGTTTCACAGGCGGTTGCGGAGAGTGTGGTATTTCGATTGATTGATGAAGAAGTGATTTCCAAACGGGAAGCAAAGCTTATGCTCAGTGCGATGGACCGGTCTACGCTGAATGTGCCTCTGCCTGTAAGGGATGAGGTAAGAGGAAGGATCCTGACCGCTATGCTGACTGTTTTAAAATATCAATAAGGTCGCGGGGTGATGAGTATGATGTGTGAGCAATGCCAGGAGCGGCCTGCTGCTGTTCATTTGAAAAATGTCGTGAACGGTAAGAAGTCGGAGATTCATTTGTGTGAGGTGTGTGCCCAGGATAAGGGTGAAGCGTTCATGAATGATGATGGTGCATTTTCGTTTAATCATTTACTTGCAGGACTGTTGAATGTGTCACCTGTGATGAAGCAGAGTCAGCCTCAGCAGCAGAGACGTGAGACGGTTGAGTGCAGTGGGTGCCAAATGACATTTGATCAGTTTTTAAAGATTGGAAAGTTTGGCTGCCCGAAGTGTTATGAATCCTTCAGGGATCAGCTGCCGCCTATTTTAAAAAGACTGCATAGCGGTAATACTGTTCATCAGGGCAAGCTGCCTGAGCGCCAGGGTGGCACGATTCATATGAAGCGGAAGGTAACGGAGCTGCGTTCAGATCTGAAGGCTTTGATTGAACAGGAAGAATTTGAACAGGCGGCTGAAATTCGTGATCAGATCCGTTCGCTTGAAGCCGAAATTCGTGATGAAGGGGGCGGCGCTGATGAGTCTTGAGAGATTTTTAAATCAGGCGGTCAGTTCCTGGATGAATGAAGACGGCCCTTACTCAGAAATTGTACTGTCTACAAGAATCAGACTGGCGCGGAATCATCATGAATACGCGTTTCCGACCGTGTTTACTCAAGAGGAAGCTGAGCAGACGTCAGAGGCAGTTGGGACTGCAGTTCAGCAGGCAGGGTATCCACTTGAGGAGCTGAAAATGAAGGATTTGCAGGGGCTTGAAAAAAGAGTACTTGTAGAGAAACATTTAATTAGTCCAAACCTTGCGGAGGATTCAAGTTCTTCCTCTGTATGGCTGTCAGATGATGAGGATGTCAGCCTGATGGTCAATGAAGAGGATCATTTGCGTATCCAGTGCCTGTTTCCCGGCCTTCAGCTTAAGGAGGCACTGCGAAAAGCGCTTGAGATAGATGATGCGATCGAGGAGCATTTTGATTATGCGTTCGATGAGAATTTCGGATATTTGACGACCTGCCCGACAAATGTTGGGACGGGATTGCGTGCATCTGTTATGATGCATTTACCAGGATTAATGATGACGCACCAGATGAACCGGATTATTCCTGCGATTGGACAATTTGGTCTGGTAGCGAGAGGAATTTACGGTGAGGGTAGCGAAGCTTTAGGTAACATCTTTCAGATCTCTAACCAGACGACACTCGGGAAGTCAGAAGAAGATATTACTGAGGACCTGCTGCATGTGGTAGATCAGATTATTGCCCAGGAGAAGTCAGCCAGGGAAGCACTGGTTAAATCATCAGGGATCCAGCTTGAAGATAGAGTGTTCCGGTCTTATGGAACATTGCGTTACAGCCGCGTGATTGAGTCTAAGGAAGCGGCAAAGTGCCTGTCGGATGTACGTCTTGGCATTGACCTTGGGTTTATTGAAAATGTGTCGAGAAGTATTTTAAATGAGCTGATGATTTTGACGCAGCCAGGATTTTTACAGCAGTATGCAGGAGGTTTCCTGCGTCCTGTGGAAAGAGATATCAGGCGGGCTTCGCTGATCCGCGAGCGTCTGGAGATGGATGTAAGTAAAGATAAAGGAGGATCAGACATATGATGTTTGGACGATTCACAGAGAGAGCACAAAAAGTATTAGCATTGGCACAGGAAGAGGCAATCCGTCTTTCCCATTCAAATATCGGTACTGAGCATATCCTTCTTGGTCTCGTTCGTGAAGGAGAGGGCATTGCAGCGAAAGCACTGCAGACGCTTAATTTGAGCACAACGAAAATTCAGGAAGAAGTTGAAGAGCTGATCGGTAAGGGGACAGAACAGTCACCAAGCGTTCACTATACACCGAGAGCAAAAAAAGTCATTGAGCTTTCAATGGATGAGGCACGTAAACTTGGCCACTCTTATGTAGGAACTGAACATATTCTGCTTGGCTTAATCCGTGAAGGAGAGGGCGTAGCAGCACGCGTACTGAATAATTTAGGTGTAAGTCTGAATAAAGCACGCCAGCAGGTACTTCAGCTTCTTGGCAGCAATGAGGCAGGCGGTCAGCAGGCTTCAAATGCAAGTGCGAATACACCAACACTTGATGGACTGGCGCGTGATCTGACAGTGATTGCACGTGAAGGAAGCCTCGACCCTGTAATTGGCCGAAGCAAGGAAATCCAGCGTGTCATCGAAGTATTAAGCCGCCGTACAAAGAATAACCCGGTACTAATCGGGGAGCCTGGTGTTGGTAAAACAGCGATTGCTGAAGGACTGGCACAGCAGATTGTACAGAATGAAGTGCCGGAAATCCTGCGTGATAAGCGCGTGATGACACTTGATATGGGTACGGTTGTTGCAGGTACAAAATACCGCGGTGAATTTGAAGACCGTCTGAAAAAAGTAATGGATGAAATTCGTCAGGCAGGTAACGTGATTCTGTTTATCGATGAGCTTCATACATTGATCGGTGCAGGTGGAGCAGAGGGTGCGATTGATGCATCCAACATTCTGAAGCCATCCCTTGCACGTGGTGAACTGCAGTGTATCGGTGCGACAACACTTGATGAGTACCGCAAGTATATTGAAAAGGATGCAGCGCTTGAGCGTCGTTTCCAGCCGATTCAGGTGGATGAGCCGACAGCTGATGAGTCAGTGCTGATCTTAAAAGGACTGCGTGACCGTTATGAAGCACACCACCGTGTATCGATTACGGACGCAGCGATTGAAGCAGCAGTGAAAATGTCAGACCGTTATATTTCTGACCGATTCCTGCCGGATAAGGCGATTGATTTAATTGATGAGGCAGGTTCGAAAGTACGTCTGCGTTCATATACAACACCTCCAAATCTGAAGGAGCTTGAAGCTAAGCTTGAAGGCATCCGTAATGAGAAAGATGCTGCCGTTCAGAGCCAGGAGTTTGAAAAAGCAGCTTCTCTTCGTGATTCAGAGCAGAAGACGAAAGAAAAGCTAGAAGAAACGAAGAAAGAGTGGAAAGAAAAGCAGGGTCAGGAAAATACTGAAGTGACAGTTGAAGATATCGCACACGTTGTGTCTACATGGACAGGTGTACCGGTATCCCGCCTTGCTGAAACTGAAACGCAGAAGCTTCTGCACCTTGAGGATTCACTTCACGGCCGCGTGATTGGTCAGGAAGATGCAGTAACAGCGATTGCAAAAGCAGTCCGCCGTGCACGTGCAGGGCTGAAGGATCCGAAGCGTCCGATTGGTTCATTCATTTTCCTTGGACCAACTGGTGTCGGTAAGACAGAGCTTGCCCGCGCACTTGCTGAATCAATGTTCGGTGAAGAGGATGCGATGATTCGTATTGATATGTCAGAGTATATGGAAAAGCATTCGACATCACGTCTTGTCGGTTCACCTCCAGGCTATGTTGGATATGAAGAAGGCGGTCAGCTGACTGAGAAAGTCCGCCGCAAACCATACTCAGTTGTGCTGCTTGATGAAATTGAGAAAGCACACCCTGATGTATTTAACATCCTGCTGCAGGTACTTGAAGATGGACGCCTGACAGACTCTAAGGGTCGTACAGTCGACTTCCGTAACGTTGTACTGATCATGACATCTAACGTTGGGGCAAGCGCACTGAAGCAGAACCGTCATGTCGGGTTTGCTGTACAGGATTCCAGTCAGGATTATAAGGATATGAAGGGCAAAGTGCTTGAAGAATTAAAGCGTGCGTTCCGTCCTGAATTCCTGAACAGAATTGATGAAACCATTGTGTTCCACTCGCTTGAGAAGAGTCACCTGAAGCAGATTGTTTCATTAATGGCAGGCGAGCTTGTGAAGCGTCTAAAAGAAAAAGACATTGAACTTGTCATTACTGAGGCGGCGAAAGAGAAAATTTCAGATGAAGGATTTGACCCTGAATATGGTGCGCGCCCACTGCGTCGTGCGATTCAAAAGCATATCGAGGACCGTCTATCTGAAGAGCTGTTAAAAGGTAATGTACTTGAAGGTTATAAAGTGGAAATCGATTATAAAGACGGGGAGTTTACTGTTTCCCGTAAAGAAGAAGCAGATGTAACGCAATAATGTCAGAAGGTGCACGTGTGAATGGCAGTCACGTGCACCTTTTTTTAACGGAGGGAACAGGTTTGGCAAAAAAGAAATCCAAGTTTATGTGTAACTCGTGCGGGTACGAATCTGCAAAATGGATGGGGAAATGTCCGGGCTGCGGTGAGTGGAACACAATGGTTGAGGATGTGACGATTACCGGTAAACAGCCGAGAAAATCGTTCACTCATACGCCGGAGGGAAGCCAGTCAAAGGCGACTCCACTGATTAAAGTAGAGACGCACGAAGAGACACGCGTTATGACAAAGATGCAGGAATTGAACCGGGTTCTTGGTGGCGGTGTTGTGCCGGGCTCAATGGTTTTGATCGGGGGAGATCCCGGTATTGGTAAGTCTACGCTTTTACTTCAGGTGTCATCACAGCTTGCAGAGACAAAAAACAAAGTGCTGTATATCTCAGGAGAAGAGTCGATCAAGCAGACGAAGCTTCGCGCTGACCGTCTCAGTGTTACATCTGAAGAGCTGATGATTTATGCAGAAACAAATCTCGAGTCGATTCATCACTCCATAGAGCAGGTATCCCCTGATATTGTCATCATCGATTCAATTCAGACCGTCTATCACCCGGAAGTCACATCGGCACCCGGAAGCGTTACGCAGGTGCGTGAATGTACAGCGGAGCTGATGCGAATTGCCAAAACGAAAAATATTGCGATTTTCCTCGTTGGGCACGTTACGAAAGAAGGATCCATTGCCGGTCCGAGAATTTTAGAGCATATGGTGGATACAGTCCTCTATTTTGAAGGGGAACGCCACCACACTTACAGAATTTTGCGCGCCGTGAAAAACCGTTTTGGTTCAACGAATGAAATGGGTATTTTTGAAATGCGTGAAGAAGGGTTAAGAGAGGTCGGCAATCCGTCCGAGATTTTCCTTGAAGAACGCTCCCAGGGTGCAGCCGGGTCAACTGTTGTGGCCTCCATGGAAGGAACGCGGCCGATTCTTGTTGAAATTCAGGCGCTTGTGACACCGACAAGCTTTAACAACCCGAGAAGAATGGCCACAGGCATTGATCAGAACCGCGTGTCTCTTTTAATGGCTGTCCTTGAAAAGCGTGTCGGTCTGATGCTGCAGACGCAGGATGCTTATTTAAAAGTAGCGGGTGGTGTGAAGCTGGATGAGCCGGCAGTTGATCTTGCTGTTCTTGTCAGTATTGCATCAAGCTACCGGGATGAGCCGCCAAAGCCGTTTGATTGTATGATCGGTGAAGTTGGACTGACAGGTGAAGTGCGACGCGTATCAAGAATTGAGCAGCGCGTACAGGAAGCGGCAAAGCTTGGGTTTAAACGAGTTATTATTCCTGAAAATAATATCGGCGGATGGACATTCCCTGAGGGTATTGAAGTAGTCGGTGTATCAAATGTAGCAGAAGCATTAAAGAAAACACTGGAGGGATAGATCATGGATAATCGGAGAAGAAAGCGCCCATCCGCTGATATCATTCAGCTTGTGGCACCGGGAACACCTTTTAGAGAAGGAATTGATAACGTCCTGCGTGCCGGGACAGGCGGGCTTATTGTAGTTGGGTGTAACGATAAGATGAAGCCGCTTGTAGACGGGGGCTTTCAAATCCATTGTCCGTTTTCCCCAACGTACCTGTATGAGCTTGCAAAGATGGATGGTGCGATTATTCTGAATGAACCTGGCAATAAAATTCTGATTGCCAATGCGCAGCTGAATCCGAGCCCGACGATTCCTTCTTCAGAAACAGGCATGCGTCACCGGACGGCGGAGCGGGTTGCAAGAGAGACAGATTCTCTCGTTATTGCAATATCTCAAAGACGGAATGTCATCACCCTGTATAAAGGGACCTACCGCTATGCACTCAAGGAAATTGCAGTGATTCTTGCAAAAGCAAATCAGGCGCTGCAGACACTTGAAAAGTATCGTACTGTACTCGACCAGAGTCTGTCTCACTTAACGCTGCTGGAGTATGAGGAAGCGGCGACATATAACGATGTTTTACAGGTCATTCACCGCTTTGAAATGGTGATCCGGATTAAAAATGAACTGCTGCTTTATTTAAATGAACTTGGTTCTGAAGGCCGGCTTGTGCGTCTGCAGCTGAATGAGCTGCTTGCTGATCTTGAGAAAGCGGCGGTTATGGTGATCCGCGATTATGCCTGTGACGACCATGCAGCAGCGCAGGATATGTATGAGACATTTGCAGAAGCGGTTACATCAGAAGTCATGGATGATGAAAAAATCATGAAATTGCTCGGTCATCCGTCTTCTACTGAATACGAACATCAGGCTATACCAAGAGGATATCGCGTGCTGAATAAAATACCGCGTCTGCCGTTTACGATCATTGAAAATATTATCGGTGATTTTGGCACGCTTGATAAATTAAAGCAGGCAACAGTAGAAGAGCTGGATGATGTAGATGGAATCGGGGGTATCAGGGCAAGAAAAATTAAGGAAGGACTGAAATCTGTCAGAGAGCAGTCTTTAGCAGATCACTAACAAAAAATGGTTTGTAAGCATTTGCGTTGTATGATATGATATTGCGCTTTTGTTTAAATTGACTTGCTTAATATTCTCATGCTACTCTTTTCACAAGCTTTATTAATTGAAAAATTTTCATCTGAGGAGGTGAAGGGATGCTAAAACGAATTATTCAAATCTGTTTTCTGATTGTTGGCGGAACATTAGGCGTATTTTTATTACCTGAATTAGTACTTATTCCTTTTAATCTTGATTATGCACTTTTAAACAACCCTTATGTAACCGCGATTTTGGGAGCCATTATTTTTTATGCTGTCACATTCTGGGCGATTAAGTATGTTGTCAATTTTATTAAGTGGGCGGAAGATTCTCTTATTAAAGCACCTGTCACTGATATTTTATTCGGTGCACTTGGACTGATTATTGGTTTGATTACCGCTTTCCTTCTGGGGGTGGCAGTCAATGATATTGAAATACCGATTATTAATACAGTCGTTCCAATTCTTTTGACGTTAATCCTTGGTTACCTTGGATTCCAGGTTGGTTTTACAAAGAGAGATGAGCTGGTCCACCTCTTTTCAAGAAACCCTTCAAATAAAAAACTGGAAGAATCAGCTGCAAGGGAAGTCAGTGATGTACCGGCTTCAAAGCGTCATAAAATCCTTGATACAAGCGTCATTATTGATGGCCGGATTGCTGATATTTGTCAGACAGGCTTTTTAGACGGAGAGATTGTCATTCCTCAATTTGTACTTGGTGAGCTGCAGCATATTGCTGATTCATCAGATGCGCTGAAGCGTAACAGAGGGAGAAGAGGGCTGGATATTCTAAAAAGAATCCAGCGTGATATTCCGATCCAGGTTACGATTTATGAGGGAGACTTTGAGGAAATTCAGGAAGTGGACAGTAAACTCGTCAAGCTTGCAAAAGTACTGAACGGAATTGTTGTTACAAATGACTTCAATCTAAATAAGGTATGTGAGCTGCAGGATGTGCAGGTATTAAACATTAACGATTTAGCCAATGCGGTGAAGCCGGTTGTGCTTCCGGGTGAAGTACTGAA
Organism: Jeotgalibacillus sp. 10bf12; assembly: GCF_055597105.1. Taxonomy (NCBI): domain Bacteria; kingdom Bacillati; phylum Bacillota; class Bacilli; order Caryophanales; family Caryophanaceae; genus Jeotgalibacillus; species Jeotgalibacillus sp. 10bf12. Next base: position 947,881 of record NZ_CP200276.1, read on the forward strand.
CGTGCAGATGATTAAAGACGGAAAAGAGCAGAATCAGGGGATTGCCTATCTTGATGACGGCACGATGATTGTTGTGGAAGACGGTAAAAACTTTATCGGGAAGCAGATCGATGTGATTGTCACAAGTGTGCTTCAGACATCTGCAGGCCGCATGATCTTTGCGAAGCCGAAGTCTTATGAGAAAGCATTGTAAAAGGAGTCATACATGAATTATGAAGTAGTCATTCCGGCAGCGGGCCGGGGGAAACGGATGGGAGCAGACCGTAATAAGCTCCTGCTTGAACTGAACGGGGTTCCGGTGATTATTCATACGCTGCGCGTTTTTGAAAAGGATGCATTATGCAGCGGAGTGATCCTTGTGATTCATCCTGATGATCATGAAACACTCACGCAGCTGCTTAAGCAATATAAGATTGAGAAGGTCGCACATATGGTGCAGGGTGGGGAAGAGCGCCAGCACAGTGTCTTTGAAGGCTTGAAAGCGGCAGAGGCTGATATTGTTATGGTCCATGACGGTGCAAGGCCGTTCATTAAGCAGACTGTGATCCGCCGCCTGTCTGAAACAGCTGCATCAGATGGCGGTGCAATTGCTGCTGTACCTGTAAAAGATACCATTAAAAAAGTGCAAAACGGACTTGTAACAGAAACAGTTGAGCGTTCAAGCCTGTGGTCAGTGCAGACCCCGCAGGCTTTTCAGCTTGAGGTCCTGATGAATGCACACCAGGAAGCAGTACGCACCGGTTTTCTAGGGACAGATGAAGCATCACTCGTTGAAAAAACCGGTGGAAAAGTAGCAGTCATTGAATCAGATTATGATAATATAAAGCTGACGACAAAAGAAGATCTCGTTTTTGCTGAAGCCATTTTAGCTAAAAGCGATCAATAGAGAGGGGAAACTGCCATGTTTCGCATTGGACAGGGATACGATGTCCATCAGCTTGCAGAGAACCGTCCGCTCATTATCGGCGGAGTAACCATTCCTTATGAAAAAGGACTGCTCGGACATTCGGATGCAGATGTACTGCTCCACGTTGTCGCAGACGCAGCACTTGGTGCAATCGGTGAAGGTGATATCGGACGACACTTCCCGGATACAGATCCGGAATTTAAAGATGCCGACTCAAAAAAACTGCTCCAGCACGTCTGGGGGATTGTCAGAGAAAACGGCTATCGCTTAGGTAACATTGACTGTACAATTATTGCGCAAAAGCCAAAAATGGCACCTCATATCGGGGACATGCGCGCAGTCATTGCAGAATTGCTTGAAGCATCAGAAACGCAGGTTAACGTAAAAGCAACAACAACCGAAAAACTCGGCTTCGAAGGCCGTGAAGAAGGTATCGCCGCTCAGGCGGTCATCCTTTTACAAAAGACCTGATCAGCATAGTAAGTATTAATATAGTAAATAATTATTTTGTTTTGTTAAAGAACATCATCATTTTTGCACAGCTGATGATTGTAGCGTAAGGGGGCGACTCCTGTGGCAGGAAGGGACAGATGAGACAAAGCATGGCGAAGCCTGCTGGCTCACCGCCCGGCCGCGGAAAGCGTCCCCCTGAAGTGGAAATCAGCAGCCAATTTTAACAAAGTGATCATTCTAGGAGGATTTCTATGTCTACAGACATTCGCGTGCGTTACGCACCAAGCCCGACAGGACACCTGCATATCGGGAATGCAAGAGCAGCATTATTCAACTACCTATTCGCAAGAAGCCATAACGGTACATTTATCATCCGTGTGGAAGACACAGATACAAAACGTAACATCGAAGGCGGAGAAGAATCTCAGCTTGAGTACCTGAAGTGGCTCGGCATTGACTGGGATGAAAGCATCGACGTCGGTGGAGACTACGGTCCATACCGTCAGTCAGAGCGTAATGACTTGTACAAAAAGCATTATGATGACCTGCTTGAGCGCGGGCTTGCCTATAAGTGCTACTGCACAGAAGAAGAGCTTGAAGCAGAGCGCGAAGGCCAGATCGCACGCAGTGAAATGCCGCGTTACAGCGGAAAGTGCCGCAACCTGACTGATGACGAGCGTGCAGCGCTTGAAGCTGAAGGGCGCAAGCCTAGTATCCGCTTTGCTGTGCCACAGGGCAAAACGTATACGTTCAACGATATCGTAAAAGATGATGTGTCATTTGAAAGCGATGGTATTGGTGACTTCGTTATTGTGAAAAAAGACGGTATTCCAACGTATAACTTCGCAGTAGCAGTGGATGATCACTATATGAAAATCTCACACGTTCTGCGTGGGGATGACCACATTTCAAATACACCGAAGCAGCTGATGATCTATGAAGCGTTTGGCTGGGAGATTCCAAAGTTTGGTCATACGACACTGATTGTCAATGAAGAGCGTAAAAAATTAAGTAAGCGTGACGGCTCAATCATTCAGTTTATCGAACAGTATAAGGATCTTGGCTATCAGCCGGATGCGTTATTTAACTTTATTGCACTGCTTGGCTGGTCTCCTAAAGGGGAGGATGAGCTATTCTCTAAAGAAGAGCTGATCGAGCGCTTTGACGCTGACCGTCTGTCGAAATCACCGGCTGTATTTGACACGAAAAAGCTTGAGTGGATGAATAATCAGTATATGAAGAATCTTGACCTTGATGAAGTGGTTGCCCTTTCGACACCTCACCTTGAGGAAGCGGGTAAGATCCCGAAAGACCGCACACCTGAACAGGAAGAGTGGGTGCGTAAGCTTGTCGGACTTTATCAGGAGCAGATGAGTTATGGTGCTGAGATTGTGGCGCTGTCAGAGCTGTTCTTCAAAGATGAAATTGCTTATGACGAGGAAGCGAGTGCAGTACTTGCTGAAGAGCAGGTGCCTGAAGTGATGGCAGAACTCAGCCGTCAGCTTGAAGCACTTGAAAACTTTGAAGCAGCAGAAATTAAAAAATCAATAAAAGCTGTACAAAAGGAAACGGGACATAAAGGCAAAAAGTTATTTATGCCAATCCGTGTAGCAGCAACAGGTCAGACACACGGACCGGACCTGCCGAGCGCGATTGAAGTATTAGGTAAAGAAAAAGTACTTGCACGTTTAAGTAAGCTGACTGATTAACATTTTAAAAAGAATGGTATATAGTATGTCTATAGAAACTTTTAAACAGCTGATTTGACGTTTGATATATAAAAGCTTTGAGAGGGAGAAGTAGGAAAAACAAAAGCTCTGGAAGAGAGAACCGCCATAGGCTGAAAGCGGTTTGGGCTGAATGTTTTCTGAAATGCACCCTTGAGCCTTTTGCTGAAAGTTGATGTAGGCAACAGCGGTTCAGGCCGTTATCCTGGTTAAGTTGGGGACAGGAATGTCTCAAACAGAGTGGAACCGCGCAAAAAAGCGTCTCTGTCATTTTGACAGAGACGCTTTTTCTATTTTAAAACAGTTAATTCTTATCGTATTAGTTGGAATTATACGAGAATCGGCTAAAATGAAAGGAGTGAATGGTATGTTTAAGAGGATTCGTGAAGATATAGATACGGTATTTGACCAGGACCCTGCAGCCCGCTCCGCCTTTGAAATCGTTTTAACTTATTCCGGGCTCCATGCAATATGGGCTTACCGGATTGCGCATTGGTTTTATAAGCGGAAAATGTTTTTTATTGCCCGGGCAATTTCGCAAATGGCGAAAGTACTGACAGGAATTGAAATTCATCCCGCAGCCAAGATCGGCCACCGGTTCTTTATTGATCACGGTATGGGTGTGGTCATTGGCGAAACGTGCGAAATCGGGAATAACGTGACGGTTTTTCAGGGCGTCACATTAGGTGGTACAGGTAAGGAAAAGGGTAAGCGCCATCCGACACTTGAAGATAACGTCCTGATTGCAACAGGTGCAAAAGTGCTTGGTTCAATTATCGTCGGGGAAAACTCCAAAGTCGGTGCAGGCTCTGTCGTATTAAAGGACGTACCGGCCAATTCGACTGTTGTCGGTATCCCTGGCAAGGTCGTCATCAGAGACGGCAAAAAGGTTCGCAGGGATCTCGATCATCAGGATATGCCGGATCCAATCTGGGAGCGGATCAGAACACTTGAAACAGAGCTGGCTTTTGTCAAAGATCAGCTGAAGAAAGAACGTGAAAGGAGCTCACAGCCATGAGCATTCAGATGTATAACACAGTAACTAGACAAAAAGAAACGTTTAAACCGCTTGAAGAAGGAAAGGTATCAATGTATGTATGCGGTCCGACGGTTTATAACTATATTCATATCGGTAACGCCCGTCCACCAATCGTATTCGATACGGTGAGACGCCATTTGGAATACAGAGGTTATGACGTGAATTACGTCTCTAACTTTACAGACGTAGATGATAAGTTGATCCGCGCAGCGAATGAGCTTGGTGAAGAAGTACCTGCAGTGGCAGAGCGCTTTATTGATGCATACTTCGAGGATGTTGGTGCACTTGGATGCGCACACGGTACCGCTCATCCGCGCGTAACTGAAAATATTGATCTGATCATTGAGTTTATTGAGTCACTCATTGAGAAGGATTTTGCTTATGAGTCAGGTGGGGACGTTTACTACCGTACAAGAAAATTCAATGGTTACGGTAAACTGTCCCATCAGTCGATTGATGAACTGCGGATCGGCGCCAGAATCGAGTCTGATGAACGTAAAGAAGATGAACTGGATTTCGTGTTATGGAAAGCGGCGAAAGAAGGGGAAATCTCATGGGAAAGCCCATGGGGAGAAGGACGCCCGGGCTGGCATATTGAGTGCTCTGCGATGGCGAGAAAGTATCTTGGGGATACAATTGATATCCATGCGGGCGGTCAGGACCTTGCTTTCCCTCACCATGAAAATGAAATTGCCCAGTCAGAAGCATTAACAGGGAAGCCTTTTGCGAACTACTGGCTGCATAACGGGTATATTAATATTGATAATGAAAAAATGTCGAAGTCACTCGGTAACTTTGTGCTCGTGCATGACATCTTAAAAGAAGCAGATCCGCAGGTGCTGAGATTCTTTATGCTGTCAGTTCATTACCGTCACCCGATTAACTATAACCGTGAGCTGCTGGAAGCTGCGGGAGTGGGACTTGACAGAATCCGCACTGCTTATGAAAACCTGAAGCACCGGAGAAATTCAAGCTCAGGCTTAACTGATAATGATACAGAATGGCTCGAAAAAGCTGCTGCTAAAAAGGAAGCATTTATTAAAGAGATGGATGACGACTTTAACACAGCTAACGCAATTTCGGTTTTATTCGACCTTTCAAGTGAAGCGAACCTGTACCTAAGAGAAAAGAATACGTCAGTTGAAGTAATCGATGCATTTACAGATACACTGAAAGAACTGACAGGCGTACTGGGTCTTGAACTGAAAGAGCAGGAAATGCTTGATGAAGAGATTGATGAATTGATCAGAAAGCGTGAAGCGGCACGTAAAGACCGTGATTTTGCGACAGCAGATGCCATTCGTGATCAGTTAAAGGACATGGATATTATATTAGAGGATACAAAACAGGGTATCCGCTGGAGAAGAGGGTAACAATGGATTACTCTTCTTCTTCACTGGATCCAAAACAGCTGAATGCATTAGCGCTTGCCTACATGGGGGATGGCGTCTATGAGCAGTACGTGAGACACCATCTTCTCATGATCGGTACGATTCGTCCGAATGCGCTTCAGCGTGAGGCAATCCGCTATGTATCAGCAAAAGCCCAGGCGCAGGTGATCCACAGAATGTTTGAGATGGAGCTGTTTTCTGAAGAGGAAATGGCGATTATCCGCCGCGGACGCAATGCCAAGTCAGGCAGTATACCCAAAAACACAGATGTGGCAACCTACCGTTACAGTACTGCATTTGAAGCCGTGATTGGCTATTTATATTTAACAGAACGTAAAGAACGGATGGAAGAGATTATCGTTAAAGCGATCTCGATGATCGCAGAAGAGCAGAAAGGAGCGGGGCGATGAGTGAAGAGTTTATTGGCGGGAAAAACCCGGTGCTTGAAGCGCTGAGAGCCGGAAGAGAAATTAATAAAATCTGGGTTGGTGAAGGTTCGCAAAAAGGACAGATGCAGCAGGTCATTCAGCTTGCAAAAGAATCGAATGTACTCGTTCAGTTCGTACCGAAAAAGAAAATCGATCAGCTGATGGATGGTCAGCACCAGGGAGTCGTTGCATCAATTGCTGCATATGAGTATGCGGAAATGGATGATGTATTTGCACTGGCTGAAAAAAAGGGTGAGGATCCATTTATTCTGATCCTGGACGAGCTTGAAGATCCGCATAACCTTGGTTCGATTATGAGAACAGCGGATGCAGTCGGCGTACATGGCATCATTATTCCAAAGCGCCGTGCAGTAGGACTGACTGCAACTGTTGCGAAGGCTTCTACAGGCGCCATTGAGCATGTGCCGGTTGTGCGTGTGACCAACCTTTCGCGTACGCTTGATGAGCTGAAGGATAAAGGGCTCTGGATTGCCGGAACAGATGCAAAAGGCAGTGACGATTACCGTCGCTTTGACGGCACAATGCCTGTAGGTCTGATTATCGGCAGTGAAGGGAAGGGTATGAGCAGAATCCTGCGCGAGAAGTGTGATTTTCTGATCCACCTTCCGATGAGCGGTCATGTCACATCACTGAACGCATCGGTTGCTGCAAGTATCTTAATGTATGAAATCTACCGTCGCCGTCATCCCCTGGAAGGATGATCTGTGATGAAAAATGTACTGCTCGTCGATGGCTATAACATTATAGGCGCCTGGCCTGAACTGACTGAGTTAAAAAGCCACGACCTTGGCTCTGCACGGGACAGGCTGATTGAAATGATGGCGGAGTATCAGGGCTATACAGGTTACCCCGTCATTATCGTCTTTGACGCGCAATTTGTCGAAGGCATGTCTAAGAAAATGTACAATTACCGCGTGGAAATCATTTTCACGCGGAAAAATGAAACAGCTGATGAGCGGATCGAGAAGCTTGCGATTGAATTAAACGATATCCAGACGCAGGTGATCGTAGCGACAAGTGACTTTACTGAGCAATGGGCTATTTTTGGCCAGGGTGCGCTCAGAAAGTCTGCCCGCGAACTTTTAATTGAAGTGAGACAGATCGAAAAGAAAATTTCCAAAAAGATCGAGAAAAACCAATCAGCACGCCCTGTATCAAAGATTCCGATCAGTGATGAAGTCGCCGAAATATTCGAAAAATGGAGGCGCGGCAGCAAATGAGCGGTTGACGCTTAAAAATTCTGTAAAGTATAATATTTCTATCTATTTGTTTCACAGAGGCGGGGGGATCCTTTTGAACGCACACACTCAGACAGCAGGAAACGTATTCAGTGGCATGGAAGACGATAAAATTATCGAACAGATTCACAGTGGGAATAGTGATGCACTAGATTTTCTGATCAATAAGTATCGGCATTTTGTCCGGGTAAAAGCCCGTTCTTATTTTCTGATTGGCGCTGACAAAGAGGATATTATACAGGAAGGAATGATCGGACTTTATAAAGCAATCCGCGATTATAAAGGCGAAAAGCTCACTTCCTTTAAAGCGTTTGCAGAACTGTGTATTACCCGTCAGATCATTACAGCGATCAAGACAGCAACCCGTCAAAAGCATATCCCGCTCAATTCCTACGTATCTCTCGATAAACCGATTTATGATGAAGAGTCAGACCGGACACTGATGGATGTGATCTCACCTGCGAAGCAGACTGATCCTGAAGCCCTAGTGATTCACCGGGAGGAATTCAGCAAAATAGAAGGTAAAGTAGCTGAGCTCCTGAGCGACCTTGAAAGACAGGTGCTTTCTCTATATCTGGATGGGCAGTCCTATCAGGAGATCTCAGAAGAGCTGGACCGTCATGTGAAATCAATTGATAACGCACTCCAGCGCGTGAAAAGAAAATTAGAGCGCTATCTGGAGGCCCGGGAATTGACTTTCTAGCCGGAATGTTATATTGACATGGCTTCCATAGAGTGTTATTTTTTAAAGGATGCACATCCTGAAAAGGAATGAACATTATGACTAAAAAGACAATCCTTGCCTGCACAGAATGCGGGTCCCGTAACTATACGGTCCCTTCTAATGGCGGCAGGCAGACCGATAGATTAGAAGTTAAGAAATTTTGCCGCTACTGTAATGCTCATACTGTCCATAAGCAGACGGTATGATGGCCTGCCCCCTGGCGCAGGCTGTTTGAAATAACACTGGTTGGAGGGTACGTCATCATGAGTAAAATCAGCAACTTCTTTCGAAATGTTGCTTCCGAAATGCGTAAGGTCAGCTGGCCGAGACGTAAGGAACTGACAAAGTACACTGTTACAGTTCTGACAACAGTTATCTTTGTTGCAGTATTCTTTTTCGTCATCGACATGGGTATTGATGCGATCATTAACTGGATCCTATAATCCGCTTTCTTTTCGCACCTGAAGAGCATTTCGTGTACAATAGCAGGAGACATGTCAAAGCCCGTTTAACGGGTTTTTTCATTGTTTAAAATGAATTTTGGAACCTATGACGGACAGATAGATAAGTGTTATAAATGCTTTGTTAAAGTCCATTGTTGTTTTTGCACAGCTGGTGATTGAAGTGGAAGGGGGCGGCTCGCAGGAAGGGACAGGTGAGGCATATGGCGAAGCCTGCTGGCTCACCGCCCGGCCGCGGAAAGCGTCCCCCTGAAACGGAAATCAACAGCCAACTTTAGCAAAGTATATGAAAAAGGCAGCTGCCTAAAAAAGGAGGAATCTCTTCGTGGAAAAGAATTGGTATGTGGTTCACACGTATTCAGGTTATGAGAATAAAGTGAAAATGAACCTTGAGAAACGAGTAGAGACGATGGGGATGCAGGATAAAATCTTCCGCGTTGTCGTACCTGAAGAGGAAGAAACTGAAATTAAAGATGGTAAAGCAAAAACAGTGAAGCGTAAAACGTTCCCTGGTTATGTGCTTGTAGAAATCGTCATGACAGATGATTCATGGTACGTCGTGCGTAACACGCCGGGCGTAACAGGATTCGTCGGATCATCAGGCGGCGGCGCAAAGCCGACACCACTTCTTCCTGAAGAAGTAACACAGCTGCTCAAGCAAATGGGCATGCAGGAACGCACAATCGACGTAGACTTCGAACTTGGCGAAAACGTAACAGTCAACGAAGGACCATTCGCTAACTTTGCAGGCGTCATCGAAGAAATCGACGCTGACAAAGGAAAAGTCAAAGTACTCGTCAACATGTTCGGCCGTGAAACACCAGTTGAACTGGAATTCACACAAATTACGAAACTGGATTAAGAAGTGTCTGAGTGGTTTTGATTTTGTTTGATGAAAAGACACTTTATTAAGAGGTTTAATAAAACCCATCTGTGTATTTGCACAACTGATGGGCGAAGCGTAAGGGGGCGACTCCTGTGGCAGGAAGGGACAGGTGAGACAGAGCATGGCGAAGCCTGCTGGCTCACCGCCCGGCCACGGAAAGCGTCCCCCTGAAGCGTAGCTCATCAGTCAGCCTTAACAAAGTACAGCCAAAAGAAAAACCGCTTATTTCACCAATTTCCTTAAAATATAAAAAGAACGTCTTGAATTATGATTTGAAAGATGGTAACATCTTTTAAGTCAGTATGTCTCAATAGAGAGACTGAACTAACATTTTATATTCTTTATATAAAAGAATCAGTTTTGAGTGGGAGGGCAAAAACAAAAGCCCTATTACCACATCACGGACTTAAGGAGGTGTGTCTCGTGGCTAAAAAAGTTATTAAAATGGTAAAGCTTCAAATCCCTGCTGGGAAAGCTAATCCAGCTCCGCCGGTAGGTCCTGCACTAGGTCAGGCTGGTGTTAACATTATGGGATTCTGTAAAGAGTTTAACGCTCGTACAGCTGATCAAGCTGGTCTTATCATCCCTGTTGAAATCACGGTTTTTGAAGACCGTTCATTTACATTCGTTACTAAAACTCCGCCAGCTGCAGTTCTTCTGAAGAAAGCAGCAGGAATCGAGTCAGGTTCTGGTGAACCAAACCGCAACAAAGTAGCGGCTGTCAAGCGTGACAAGGTACGTGAAATCGCGGAAACAAAAATGCCTGATCTTAACGCAGCTGATGTTGAAGCAGCAATGCGTATGGTTGAAGGTACGGCTCGAAGCATGGGGATTACGATTGAAGACTAATTGATGTTTTGTCTTGGACAGGGTTGCGAAGCTGAAGAACTTTCACTCGCAACCTTTATTCGTGGGAGGTTATTCCGCTAAAACCACATTAGGAGGAACTTATAATGGCTAAAAAAGGTAAAAAGTATCAAGAAGCTGCAAAGCTTGTTGACCGTTCAGTGAACTACTCAGTAACTGAAGCAATTGAGCTTGCGCAAAAGACAAGCACTGTAAAATTCGATGCAACTGTGGAAGCAGCATTCCGCCTTGGTATCGATACTCGTAAAAACGACCAGCAGATCCGTGGCGCAGTAGTGCTTCCAAACGGAACTGGTAAAACGCAAAGCGTTCTTGTTTTCGCTAAAGGCGAAAAAGCAAAAGAAGCTGAAGCGGCTGGCGCAGACTACGTTGGAGAAGGCGACCTTGTTCAAAAAATTCAGGGCGGCTGGTTTGATTTTGACGTAATCGTTGCAACACCTGACATGATGGGTGAAGTTGGTAAACTAGGACGTGTTCTTGGACCAAAAGGCCTTATGCCAAACCCTAAAACAGGCACAGTTACATTTGACGTTGAAAAAGCTGTAAATGAAATCAAAGCTGGTAAAGTTGAATACCGTGCTGAAAAGTCTGGTATCATCCACGTACCAATCGGTAAAGTTTCATTTGATCAGGAAAAGCTTGTTGAAAACTTCAACGCAATTTTTGATGTTGTCCAGAAGGCAAAGCCAGCTTCATCTAAGGGAACTTACATGAAGTCAGTAGCTGTAACATCGACTATGGGCCCTGGAATCAAGGTTGACCCATCTTCTGTAACAGTAAAATAATTAATAAACGTTATTGACACAACTGGAGAACATCTGCTATGATGTTCTCTGTTGTGAAATTATATATTCATTTGTACCGTAGACAGCAGGTGTCCTGAGTGACTTAATTCCCTGCCGAGGTCATGACGATTAAAAGAATTTTCTTTTACTTGAAATGATACGCCTCTATGTCTACTTTCCGGCATAGAGGCTTTTTTATGATCGGAACGGTATAAGTGACGCCTACAGCAAATATTACAGGAGGTGTTAGGATGAGCAGTGTTATCGAGCAAAAGAAACAACTTGTAACAGAAATCCAGGAAAAACTTCAATCGAGCGCAGCATCAGTAATTGTTGATTACCGCGGACTATCTGTTGCAGAAGTAACTGAGCTTCGTAAACAGCTTCGTGAAGCAGGTGTTGAGTTCAAAGTTTACAAAAACTCAATGACTCGCCGTGCTGCAGAAGCTGCTGGTCTTGAAGGTCTTGATGAAAGCCTTACAGGTCCTAATGCAATCGCATTTTCTGCTGAAGATGTTGTTGCACCAGCGAAGATTCTTAACAACTTTGCGAAAAACCATGAAGCACTTGAACTTAAAGCAGGTGTGATCGAAGGATCTGTTGCTTCACTTGAACAAGTGAAAGCTCTTGCGGAACTTCCATCACGCGACGGCCTACTTTCTATGCTTCTTAGCGTTCTTACTGCGCCAATGCGCGGATTCGCAGTTGCAACTCAAGCAGTTGCAGATCAAAAAGAAGAACAGGGCGCATAATTCCCTGTTAGCCGGATAGCAATATCCAACCAAAAAACTAAAAACATTCCACAAGGAGGAACTATATCATGACTAAAGAACAAATGATCGAAGCAATCAAAGAAATGACAGTTCTTGAACTGAACGACCTAGTAAAAGCAATCGAAGAAGAATTCGGCGTATCTGCTGCTGCTCCTGTAGCTGTAGCTGGTGGCGGAGCTGGAGAAGCTGCTGCTGAGCAAACTGAATTTGACGTTGTTCTTACTGAAGCTGGAGCTCAAAAGATCAAGGTTATCAAAGTGGTTCGTGAAATCACTGGTCTTGGCCTGAAAGAAGCTAAAGAAATGGTAGACAACACGCCTAAAGCTGTTAAAGAAGGCGCTTCTAAAGAAGAGGCTGAAGAGCTTAAAGCTAAACTTGAAGAAGTTGGCGCTGGCGTAGAAGTTAAGTAATTTTGTCTTAAGAGAAAGTCCGCTTGAAATATAGCGGGCTTTTTTTATCGAAAAGAAGGGTGGGATGGTCGTTATGTCGGATCATTATTACTCAAAGAAACCCGGAGTGGAAAGTAAACCGAACTGGTGGGACTTTACACTGCGCGGTCATAAGTTAAAGTTTAAAACTGATCAGGGTGTATTCTCAAAAAATGAAGTAGATTTCGGTTCGAGGGTGCTAATTGAAGCGTTCGAAGAGCCAGATGTCGCCGGTCCGGTGCTTGACGTCGGCTGTGGTTACGGTCCGATCGGTTTGACGCTTGCCAGAGAAATGCCTGAGAGAAAGATTCATATGGTGGATGTCAATGAACGGGCGCTTGAATTAGCAAAAGAAAATGCGGAGCAGAATCATATTCGCAATATCTCAATTTATGAAAGTGATTGCCTTGATCAGGTGGAAGAGCAATCCTTTGCAGCGATTCTGACAAACCCGCCGATCCGTGCAGGGAAGCAGACTGTTCACCGGATTTTTGAACAGAGTGCAGAGAAGATTCTGCCTGGCGGGACACTGTGGGTAGTCATTCAGAAAAAGCAGGGAGCGCCATCTGCCAGAGCGAAGCTTGAAGCGTTATTTTCAACTGTCGAAGTTGTAGATAAGCAAAAAGGATACTTTATCTTCAAAGCGAAAAAAGATTGACCGCCTATAGTGGTTGTGTTACTATTATAAGATGTAAAAATATTAATATCAGTAAGTATGTCCATTTTGTATAAATGGACTGTCTTTTGGGTAAAATGGTTTAAATAAAGTTTTAAAGAATAGAAAATGTGGAGATTTCCCGTTTTCTATTTGTGTTATGTTCGTTTTTTCTATTTATAGGGCTAACGGACGCTAAAATGCTTGATTTGAGGGGTGAATCAGTTGACAGGTCAACTAGTTCAGTATGGACGACACCGCCAGCGCAGAAGCTATGCGCGTATTAGTGAGGTGCTGGATTTACCGAATCTGATAGAGATTCAGACAGCTTCTTACGATTGGTTTTTAGAAGAAGGATTACGTGAAATGTTCCGCGATATTTCGCCGATCGAAGATTTCACAGGAAACTTGTCACTTGAGTTTATCGATTACAGCCTTGGTGAGCCAAAGTATTCTGTTGACGAATCAAAGGAGCGCGACGTAACTTATTCTGCGCCGCTTCGTGTAAAGGTACGTCTATTAAATAAAGATACTGGTGAAGTAAAAGACCAGGATGTATTTATGGGAGACTTCCCGCTGATGACAGAGACAGGCACCTTCATTATTAATGGAGCAGAGCGTGTTATTGTTTCTCAGCTTGTTCGTTCTCCGAGCGTATATTTCCATGGAAAAATGGATAAAAACGGGAAGCGTGGCTTTGGCGCAACGGTGATTCCAAACCGTGGTGCATGGCTTGAGTATGAGACTGATGCAAAAGATGTTGTTCACGTCCGTATCGACCGTACACGTAAACTTCCTGTAACTGTATTGCTGCGTGCACTTGGTTTTGGTTCTGATCAGGAGATTATTGACCTGGTTGGTGACAATGAGTATATCCGCAATACGCTGGAAAAAGACAATACCGAAAGTGTTGAAAAAGCGCTTCTGGAAATCTATGAGCGTCTGCGCCCGGGTGAACCCCCGACTGTAGAAAATGCTAAGAGTCTTCTGGAATCACGTTTCTTTGACCCTAAGCGTTATGATCTGGCTAATGTAGGCCGTTATAAAATGAATAAAAAGCTTCATATTAAGAATCGTCTTTTCGGACAGGTCCTTGCTGAAACGCTTGCTGACCCTGAAACTGGCGAGATCTTAGCTGAAAAAGGAACAACACTTGACCGTCGTAACCTCGATAAGCTGATTCCTAACCTTGAAAACGGGGTAGGCTTCATTACTTATAACCAGGTAGGCGGAGTGGTTGAAGAAGATTTAACACTTCAGACAATTAAAATTCAAGTGCCTAACTCAGAAGAAGGACAGGAGATCAACGTAATCAGTAATGCTTATGTTGATGACAGTGTGAAGAACATTACGATTGCTGATATCGTTTCTTCTATCAGTTACTTCTTTAACCTGTTGCACGGAGTAGGCTTAACAGATGATATTGACCACCTTGGTAACCGTCGTCTGCGTTCAGTAGGGGAACTTCTGCAGAACCAATTCCGTATTGGTCTGTCACGTATGGAGCGTGTGGTTCGTGAAAGAATGTCAATTCAGGATACAAATACAATCACGCCTCAGCAGCTGATTAATATTCGTCCTGTTATTGCTTCTATTAAAGAGTTCTTTGGAAGCTCTCAGCTTTCACAGTTCATGGATCAGACAAACCCGCTTGCAGAACTGACGCATAAACGCCGTCTATCTGCACTTGGACCTGGTGGTTTAACACGTGAACGTGCAGGCTTTGAAGTGCGTGACGTTCACTACTCTCACTACGGCCGTATGTGTCCGATTGAAACACCTGAGGGTCCGAATATCGGACTGATCAACTCATTGTCAAGCTTTGCGAAGGTAAACCGTTTCGGCTTCATCGAGACACCTTACCGCCGCGTTGACCCTGAGACAGGCAGAGTAACAGAACAAATCGATTATCTGACTGCTGATGAAGAGGATAATTATGTTGTGGCACAGGCGAATGCGCGCCTTGGTGATGACGGTTCATTCCTTGATGAAGAAGTTGTATCCCGTTTCCGCGGTGAAAACACTGTCTTCAAGCGTGACCGCATTGACTATATGGACGTATCACCTAAGCAGGTAGTATCTGCTGCGACAGCATGTATCCCGTTCCTTGAAAACGATGACTCGAACCGTGCGTTAATGGGAGCGAACATGCAGCGTCAGGCAGTTCCACTGATGAATCCGGAAGCACCTTTTGTAGGTACAGGAATGGAGCACGTTTCTGCGAAGGATTCAGGGGCTGCTGTAATTAATAAGCATGAAGGAATCGTCGAGCGCGTACAGGCTAACCAGATTTGGGTACGCCGCTTAACAGATGTCGACGGTAACGAGACAGAAGGCGATCTTGATAAATACAGACTGCAGAAATTCATCCGCTCAAATCAGGGTACATGCTACAACCAGCGTCCGATCGTTGCTGTAGGTGACCGTGTTGACAAAGGTGAAATTCTTGCAGACGGACCATCGATGGAAGCAGGAGAACTTGCGCTTGGACGGAACGTACTTGTCGGTTTTATGACGTGGGACGGCTTTAACTACGAGGATGCTGTCATCATGAGTGAGCGCCTTGTGAAAGACGATGTATACACGTCTATTCATATTGAAGAGTATGAATCAGAGTCACGTGATACAAAGCTTGGACCTGAAGAAATCACGCGTGATATTCCTAACGTAGGTGAGGATGCACTTCGCAACCTTGATGACCGTGGAATTATCCGTGTGGGTGCTGAAGTAAAAGATGGTGATATTCTTGTTGGTAAAGTAACGCCTAAAGGTGTAACTGAGCTGACTGCTGAAGAACGTCTGCTTCATGCAATCTTCGGTGAGAAAGCACGTGAAGTACGTGATACGTCACTTCGTGTACCACACGGAGCAGGCGGAATCATTCTTGACGTGAAAATCTTCAACCGTGAAGACGGCGATGAGCTGCCTCCTGGTGTAAACCAGCTGGTACGTGCTTATATCGTGCAGAAGAGAAAGATTTCTGTAGGGGATAAAATGGCCGGACGTCACGGTAACAAAGGTGTTATCTCGCGTATTCTTCCAGAAGAAGATATGCCATATCTTCCAGACGGCACACCAATTGACATCATGTTAAATCCATTGGGTGTACCATCTCGTATGAACATCGGTCAGGTTCTTGAGATGCACATGGGAATGGCTGCCCGCGCAATGGGTATCCATATCGCAACACCGGTATTTGACGGTGCCAATGAGGAAGACGTTTGGGAAACAATCGCAGAATCAGGTATGTCACGTGATGGTAAAACAGTTCTTTATGATGGAAGAACTGGTGACCCATTCGACAACCGTGTATCAGTCGGCGTCATGTATATGATTAAGCTTGCACACATGGTTGATGACAAACTTCACGCACGTTCAACAGGACCATACTCACTTGTTACACAGCAGCCACTGGGCGGTAAAGCACAGTTCGGCGGACAGCGTTTTGGTGAGATGGAGGTTTGGGCACTTGAAGCATACGGTGCCGCTTATACACTTCAGGAAATTCTAACTGTCAAATCAGATGACGTTGTCGGACGTGTGAAAACGTACGAAGCGATCGTAAAAGGCGACAGCGTTCCGGAGCCGGGCGTTCCTGAATCATTTAAAGTATTAATCAAAGAACTTCAGAGTCTTGGTATGGATGTGAAAATGCTATCTGCCAACGATGAAGAAATCGAAATGCGCGACCTTGATGACGATGACGACATCCATCAGGCTGATGCATTAAACATTGCGCCGGAAACAGAAGCACCAGCTTCTCAAACTGTCGGCACGAAAGAATAGTTGTGACACTGGGAATCAACAAAAGGGTGAAACCTTTAAACGAAAAGGGAGGTAGGCTCCTTGATAGATGTTAATAACTTTGAATATATGAAAATTGGTTTAGCCTCACCTGACAAGATCCGCTCTTGGTCATTTGGTGAAGTGAAGAAGCCTGAAACGATTAACTATCGTACACTTAAGCCTGAAAAAGACGGTCTTTTCTGCGAGCGAATCTTCGGCCCGCAGAAAGACTGGGAGTGTCACTGTGGTAAATACAAGCGCGTCCGTTATAAGGGCGTCGTTTGTGACCGCTGTGGTGTTGAAGTAACTCGTGCAAAAGTCCGTCGTGAACGTATGGGTCACATCGAGCTTGCAGCACCTGTATCTCACATCTGGTACTTCAAGGGTATTCCAAGCCGCATGGGACTTGTTCTTGACATGTCACCACGTGCGCTTGAAGAGGTCATCTACTTTGCTTCATACGTAGTAACTGAAGCAGGAGATACTGCACTTGAAAAGAAACAGCTTCTTTCTGAGAAGGAATACCGTGCGTACCGTGAAAAGTTCAGCGGTAAATTCCAGGCTGCTATGGGAGCTGAAGCGATTCGTAAGCTTCTTCAGGATATCGATCTTGATAAAGAAGCGGAATCACTTAAAGAAGAATTGAAAACTGCTCAGGGCCAGCGTCGTACTCGTGCGATCAAGCGTCTTGAAGTAGTAGAATCATTCCGTAACTCAGGCAACCTTCCTGACTGGATGGTTCTTGATGTACTGCCTGTGATCCCGCCGGAACTTCGTCCAATGGTTCAGCTTGATGGTGGACGTTTCGCCACATCTGACCTGAATGACCTGTACCGCCGTGTGATCAACCGTAACAACCGTCTGAAGCGTCTATTAGACCTTGGTGCACCAAGCATCATCGTACAGAACGAGAAGCGTATGCTGCAGGAAGCTGTAGATGCACTGATCGATAATGGCCGTCGCGGTCGTCCGGTTACAGGACCGGGTAATCGTCCATTAAAATCTCTTTCTCATATGCTGAAAGGGAAGCAGGGACGTTTCCGTCAGAACCTTCTTGGTAAGCGTGTTGACTATTCAGGCCGTTCAGTTATCGTTGTTGGACCTAGCCTGAAGATGTATCAGTGCGGACTGCCGAAGGAAATGGCACTTGAACTATTTAAGCCTTTCGTGATGAAAGAGCTTGTTGAGCGCGGACTTGCGCATAATATTAAGAGTGCAAAACGTAAGATTGAACGTGTCCATGATGAAGTTTGGGACGTACTTGAAGATGTAATCAGGGAGCATCCGGTTCTTCTTAACCGAGCACCTACGCTTCACCGTCTTGGTATCCAGGCATTCGAACCAACATTGGTTGAAGGCCGTGCGATCCGTCTTCACCCGCTCGTATGTACAGCTTATAACGCTGACTTTGACGGTGACCAGATGGCGGTTCACGTACCACTATCATCTGAAGCTCAGGCTGAAGCGCGTCTTCTTATGCTTGCTGCACAGAACATCCTTAATCCGAAGGACGGAAAGCCAGTTGTTACACCGTCTCAGGATATGGTACTTGGTAACTACTACCTGACATTAGAGCGTAAAGACGCTGTAGGTGAAGGTTCAGTATTCCGTGATGCGGATGAAGTCCTTCTTGCATACCAGAATGGTTATGTTCACCTGCACACACGTATTGCGATCCAGGCAGGTGCTGTAAACAAACCAACATTTACGGAAGAACAGACGAAGAAACTTCTTCTGACAACTGTCGGAAAAGTAATCTTTAATGAAATTCTTCCTGAAGAATTCCCTTACATTAATGAGCCGACAATGGAGAACCTTGAGGTAAATACACCTGATAAGTACTTCGTTGACCCGACGACTAATGTAAAAGAACACTTCAAATCAGCTGATCTTGTAACACCGTTTAAGAAAGGATTCCTTGGAAGCATCATTGCTGAAGTCTTCAAGCGATTCCACTTAACGGATACATCTAAAATGCTTGATAGCATGAAGAATCTTGGATTCAAGCACTCAACGCGTGCTGGTATCACAATCGGTATCGCTGATATCGTGGTACTTCCTGAAAAGCAGGAAATCCTTGACGATGCACAGCTGAAGGTAGATAAAGTCCAGAAGCAATTCCGTCGTGGTCTGATTACAGAAGAGGAACGCTATGAGCGTGTCATCTCCATCTGGTCAGCAGCGAAGGATGTTATCCAGAATAAACTGATGCTTACACTCGACAGCCTGAATCCGATCTACATGATGAGTGACTCAGGTGCCCGTGGTAACGCATCTAACTTTACGCAGCTTGCCGGTATGCGTGGTCTGATGGCCAACCCGGCTGGACGTATCATCGAGCTTCCGATCAAGTCAAGTTTCCGTGAAGGTCTGACAGTACTTGAGTACTTCATCTCTACACACGGTGCCCGTAAAGGTCTTGCCGATACAGCACTGAAGACTGCCGATTCAGGTTACCTGACTCGCCGACTTGTAGACGTAGCACAAGATGTAATCGTCCGCGAAGAAGATTGCGGTACTGACCGTGGTCTGCGCGTAAGCTCACTGAAGGATGGAACAGAAGTCATCGAAGCGCTTGAAGAGCGTCTTGAAGGCCGTTATTCAAACCAGACAGTCAAGCATCCTAAGACTGGAGAAATCTTCGTAAAACGCAATGAGCTGATTACAGAAGATATCGCCCGTCAGATTATTGAAGCTGGTATCGAAGAAGTATCAATCCGTTCTGCATTCACTTGTAACACGCGTCATGGCGTATGTGAGAAGTGTTATGGTAAGAACCTTGCGACTGGTGAAAAAGTTGAAGTCGGCGAAGCCGTCGGTATCATCGCAGCCCAGTCAATTGGTGAGCCGGGTACACAGCTTACAATGCGTACATTCCACACAGGTGGTGTAGCAGGAGACGATATTACACAGGGTCTTCCACGTATCCAGGAAATTTTCGAAGCGCGTAACCCGAAAGGTCAAGCGACGATTTCTGAAATTGATGGTGTCGTAACAGAAGTCACTGAAGGTAAAGACCGTCAGCAGGATATTACAGTGAAAGGTGAAGTGGAAACAAAGACTTATTCTGCTCCTTACACTGCACGTCTGAAAGTAGCAGTTGACGATGTCATCGAACGCGGTCAGGTTCTGACAGAAGGTTCAATCGATCCGAAAGAACTGATCAAGATCCGTGACGTAGCTGCAGTTCAGGAATACCTGTTAAAAGAAGTACAAAAAGTATACCGTATGCAGGGTGTTGAAATCGGTGATAAGCACGTTGAAGTCATGGTCCGCCAGATGCTTCGTAAAGTACGTGTGATTGAAGCCGGAGAAACAGAACTGCTGCCAGGTTCACTGCTGGATGTACACCAGTTCATGGAAGCAAATCAACAGGTTCTGCTTGATGGTAAGCAGCCGGCAACAGGCCGCCCGCTTATCCTGGGGATCACAAAAGCATCTCTTGAAACAGAATCATTCCTTTCAGCTGCATCATTCCAGGAAACAACTCGTGTCCTGACAGACGCAGCAATCAAAGGGAAGCGTGATGAGCTCCTTGGTCTGAAAGAAAATGTTATCATCGGTAAACTTGTTCCAGCCGGAACGGGTATGCAGCGCTATCGCCAGGCTGAGATCGAAAATGAAGGCATTCCAAAGGAAGAACCAGTTTCCGTGGAATAATTCACAGCCTGTGAAAGCAAAAAAGGTGGCGCCCTATGTGGCGTCACCTTTTTTCATCTATTATATTTGTAAAAGACGGAAGTGTTATTTATAAATATATAGTAATTGATTGGAGTGGAGGGCGAAGACTCCTGCGGCGGGGAAGGGCAGGCGAGACTCCAGAAACACGCAGTGTTGAGGAGGCTCGCCGCCCGGCCGCGGAAAGCGAAGCCCTCCACGGAAATCAATTGCGGTTATTAGAGGTTACATGAATTTCATCAATCTTTATAAAGACCCCGCAATTATTTACAAACGTTGTTGACAACCTATCATTGAGATGATAATATATTCAAGGTTGCTACTAATTAACAACCTGTTACTTTGGAGGATATGATTATGTCTTATGAAAAAGTATCACAGGCTAAACACATCGTTGTAGGATCCAAGCAAGTCGTAAAGGCACTCAAAGCAGGGTCAGTCAGGGAAGTCATCGTTGCTGACGATGTCGACTCTCATGTTGTTGACCGGGTGCTACTCACCGCTGAAGAGATGAACGTAAACGTAACCCATGTGGATTCAATGAAGAAGCTGGGCAAAGCGTGCGGGATCGAGGTTGGTGCTGCTGCGGTAGCCATTACTATGTAAACATGTTTTTGCAGCAGAAGTTGCAAAGACTTTGTTTTTACCCTAAAATGAACCACCTGGATGTGTGGGCTTAAAATATTGAAGAAGGGAGGACATAAAACATGCCTACTATTAACCAATTAGTGCGTAAACCACGCCAATCAAAGGGCTCAAAGTCAGATTCACCAGCACTTAACAAAGGTTACAACAGCTTCAAGAAGAAAGCGACTAACCTTTCATCACCACAAAAGCGTGGTGTTTGTACTCGTGTTGGTACAATGACACCGAAGAAGCCGAACTCGGCACTTCGTAAATATGCTCGTGTGCGTCTTACAAACCAGATCGAGGTTACTGCATACATTCCTGGTATCGGGCACAACCTTCAAGAGCACAGTGTTGTTCTTATCCGTGGAGGACGTGTAAAGGATTTACCAGGGGTACGTTACCACATCGTACGTGGTGCGCTTGATACTGCTGGTGTAGATGGACGCCGTCAAGGTCGTTCACTATACGGTACTAAGAGACCTAAAGACAAAAAGTAATCAATTTATTATAAAGAAGTTATTTTCCTATGAAAGGAGGAAATCACATGCCTCGTAAAGGTGCAGTTGCAAAACGTGATGTTTTACCGGATCCGATTCATAACTCGAAACTGGTAACTCGTCTTGTAAACAAAATCATGATTGACGGAAAGAAAGGTACAGCTCAGCGTATCCTTTATTCTGCTTTCGATATCGTTCAGGAACGTTCTGGGAAAGATGCTCTAGAAGTATTCGACCAGGCGCTTAAGAACATTATGCCAGTTCTTGAAGTACGTGCTCGTCGTGTCGGCGGAGCGAACTATCAGGTACCGGTTGAGGTGCGTCCGGAACGTCGTACTACACTTGGACTTCGCTGGTTAGTAAACTATGCGCGTCTTCGTGGAGAAAAGACTATGGAAGAGCGTCTTGCTAATGAAATTCTTGATGCAGCAAACAACACTGGCGCTTCAGTTAAGAAGCGTGAAGATATGCATAAAATGGCTGAAGCAAATAAAGCATTTGCTCACTACCGCTGGTAGGATTCAGTATTTTATCAACCAAATCTCATTTAGTAGGAAGGAGAAAGACCAATGCCTAGAGAGTTCTCCTTAAAAAACACTCGTAATATCGGTATCATGGCTCACATCGATGCCGGTAAAACGACTGCTACGGAGCGTATCCTTTACTACACAGGCCGTATCCACAAAATCGGTGAAACGCACGAAGGTGCATCACAGATGGACTGGATGGAGCAGGAGCAGGAGCGTGGGATCACGATCACATCTGCTGCAACAACTGCTTCATGGAAGGGCCACCGTGTAAACATCATTGATACACCAGGACACGTAGACTTCACAGTAGAAGTTGAACGTTCACTTCGTGTACTTGATGGCGCTGTAGGTGTACTTGATGCCCAGTCGGGTGTTGAGCCACAGACAGAAACTGTATGGCGTCAGGCGACAACATACGGTGTTCCTCGTATCGTATTCGTTAATAAAATGGATAAGATCGGGGCAGACTTCCTTTATTCTGTTGGAACACTGCACGACCGTCTTCAGGCTAATGCACACCCAATTCAACTGCCAATCGGCGCGGAAGATGAATTCGAAGGAATCATCGACCTTGTTGAAAATGTTGCATACTTCTATGAAGATGATCTTGGTACTCGTACTGAGCAGCGTGAAATTCCTGAAGAATATAAGGAACAAGCTGAAGAATACCGCGGAAAGCTAATTGAAGCGGTAGCAGATCTTGATGAAGATCTAATGATGAAATACCTTGAAGGCGAAGAAATGACAGTGGATGAAATCAAAGCTGCAATCCGTAAAGGAACTTGTGACGTTGAATTCTATCCTGTAATCTGTGGTTCTGCATTCAAGAACAAAGGTGTTCAGCTTCTGCTTGATGCAGTGCTTGACTACCTTCCGTCACCACTTGATGTTAAGCCAATCACAGGACATGTTCCTGAGACAGAAGAAGAAATCGTTCGTCCTGCTAGCGACGAAGAGCCATTCTCTGCGCTTGCATTCAAAGTAATGACAGACCCTTATGTAGGTAAGCTTACATTCTTCCGTGTTTATTCTGGTGTGCTTCAGTCTGGATCATACGTACAGAATGCAACGAAAGGTAAGCGTGAGCGCGTAGGACGTATCCTGCAGATGCACGCTAACTCTCGTGAAGAAATTTCGGAAGTGTTTGCTGGAGATATCGCTGCTGCAGTTGGTCTTAAAGACACAACTACAGGGGACACGCTATGTGACGAAAAGAGTCTTGTTATTCTTGAGTCTATGGAATTCCCTGAGCCAGTTATCTCTGTTGCGATCGAACCTAAGTCTAAAGCTGACCAGGACAAAATGTCTCAGGCGCTTCAGAAGCTTCAGGAAGAAGATCCAACATTCCATGCTCACACTGACCAGGAAACTGGCCAGACGATCATCGCAGGTATGGGTGAACTTCACCTTGACATCCTGGTTGACCGTATGAAGCGTGAATTCAAAGTAGAAGCTAACGTGGGTGCTCCTCAGGTATCTTACCGTGAAACATTCCGCGGCTCTGCACAAGTTGAAGGGAAGTTCGTCCGCCAGTCTGGTGGTCGCGGACAGTTCGGTCACGTTAAGATCGAATTCTCTCCTAACGAAGAAGGAGCAGGCTTTGAATTTGAAAACGGCATCGTTGGGGGATCTGTACCACGTGAATACATTCCGGCTGTTCAGGCAGGTCTAGAAGACTCTCTTGACAACGGTGTACTTGCTGGTTACCCTCTAATCGACATCAAAGCGAGACTATACGATGGTTCATACCATGACGTTGACTCCTCTGAGATGGCGTTTAAGATTGCCGCATCTATGGCACTTAAAAATGCAGTTTCTAAGTGTAACCCGGTTCTTCTTGAGCCGCTAATGCGCGTAGAAGTTATGATCCCTGAAGAATACATGGGAGACATCATGGGTGACGTTACAGCTCGCCGTGGACGCGTAGAAGGTATGTCTGCTCGCGGTAACACACAAATCGTTAAAGCATTTGTACCGCTTGCTGAAATGTTCGGTTACGCAACTTCACTTCGTTCTAACACGCAGGGACGTGGAACATTCTCAATGTTCTTCGATCACTACGAGGAAGTACCGAAGTCTGTGAGTGAAGAAATCATCAAAAAAAATAAAGGTGAATAATTGATTTCACCCTTACAATAAAGTATAACTACTTATGTAAGCTATGGTGACTGCCGGGGGCTGCTGCTCCCGGGGAAGCTATATTTAAAAATAAAACTAATTAACTTTAATTATTTTAAGGAGGAATTCCGTAATGGCTAAGGAAAAATTCGACCGTTCGAAAACCCATGCGAATATTGGAACAATCGGACACGTTGACCATGGTAAAACAACTCTAACTGCTGCAATCACAACTGTACTTCACAAGAAATATGGTCGTGGATCTGCAATGGCATACGATCAAATCGATGGTGCTCCAGAAGAGCGCGAGCGCGGAATCACAATCTCAACTGCACACGTTGAGTACGAAACTGACACTCGTCACTACGCACACGTAGACTGCCCAGGACACGCTGACTATGTTAAGAACATGATCACTGGTGCTGCTCAGATGGACGGCGGTATTCTTGTAGTATCTGCTGCTGATGGCCCAATGCCACAGACTCGTGAGCACATCCTTCTATCTCGTCAGGTAGGTGTACCTTACCTTGTTGTATTCATGAACAAGTGTGACATGGTAGACGACGAAGAACTACTTGAACTAGTTGAAATGGAAATCCGTGACCTTCTTTCTGAGTACGATTTCCCAGGCGACGACATTCCAGTAATCAAAGGTTCTGCACTTAAAGCTCTTGAGGGAGAAGCAGAGTGGGAAGAGAAAATCTTCGAACTTATGGAAGCTGTAGATAGCTACATTCCAACTCCTGAGCGTGACACTGAAAAGCCATTCATGATGCCAATTGAGGATGTATTCTCAATCACTGGTCGTGGAACAGTTGCTACTGGACGTGTTGAGCGTGGACAAGTTAAAGTTGGTGACGAAGTTGAAATCATCGGTCTTTCTGAAGAGCCGAAGAAGACAATCGTTACTGGTGTTGAAATGTTCCGTAAGCTTCTTGATTATGCAGAAGCTGGCGACAACATTGGCGCACTTCTTCGTGGGGTTTCTCGCGACGACATCAACCGTGGACAGGTTCTTGCTAAGCCAGGAACAATCACTCCACACACTAACTTCAAAGCTGAAGTTTATGTTCTATCAAAAGAAGAAGGTGGACGTCACACTCCATTCTTCACTAACTACCGCCCACAGTTCTACTTCCGTACTACGGACGTAACTGGCGTATGTAACCTTCCTGATGGAGTAGAAATGGTTATGCCTGGCGACAACATCGAAATGACTGTTGAGCTAATCTCTCCTATCGCAATCGAAGAAGGAACTAAGTTCTCTATTCGTGAAGGTGGACGTACAGTAGGCGCTGGCGTTGTAGCTTCTATCCAGAAGTAATTTCTGCTAACGTATACCAAAGATCCTGCATCCATATGGATGCAGGATCTTTTTGTTGTGATAAAGCTATTTATATAATTGCGGTAAGATGCATCATCAGGTAATTGGAATGTGTGATCTGAACTTTGTAAATAAACCCGAAATTTAAGAAGCTGACCCGAAAATTATCATTTTTAAATCTTGTGACCCGGAAATAAGTCAATATGATCTGAATCTCAGAATGTAACCCGAAAAGAAGGGTATCTGACCCAAACTCCAAACCTCTACCTAGCTATGCTTCCCCGCAATCACAAAATCCGCTACACTACTATAGTAGAAACTCACCAATCCCACTCAAAAGGAGCACCCGCCATGCAGCCAATCCATCTATGGCTATCAGTCTATGACAGGCAGACTAAAAAACCGAAACGCCAGCTCCAGCCGGTTCTCCCGATCATCACGCTGGCATACAGAGAATCACTGAATCACTCCACTGTCACCGAAACGAAGCTCATCGCGCTAAGTGAACAGGCAAGTCGCCATGAAGAATACATCTCTCAGCTGAAACAATGGGAGAGAGAAGGGTACTTCACAATAGAAGAAAGACGGTTCGGTTCAATGACGTCAAGAATATATCATTTAGAACAAAAAGCATTGCAGGCCCTTCAGGAATTAAAAGAATACAACGACCGCATTGACCTGCACATGCCCACAAGTAAAGATCTGCACTACTTAACATTTAGCGTGATACTAAACGACAGGCAGCCAGTTATGAACGCAGATCGCCCCTGGGCAGAAGCTGCTTCTCTGCTAATTTCCAAACATCAAAACTAATGAATTTTCTGCCTATTTCCTTATCACTTGAAAGACAACCGGATCGGTCTTATAATAGACAAAGTGTATTCGGAAAGTAATTTTGCAACAGGGGTTGCACAAATGAATTATTTTCTGTATAATATTTAATGTTGGTCTTTGACTTGCGATGATGCAGGAGGTTGCCGACACACCCGGCCGCTTTGCCATGGCTCGTGTGTGGGAAATTTCTGCGGAGAATGTCTATTCCTAAATAGGCGATAAAGGAGGGAAAATAATGGCAAAACAAAAAATCCGTATCCGTTTAAAAGCATATGATCACAGAATTCTGGATCAATCTGCTGAGAAGATTGTAGAAACTGCAAAACGTTCAGGTGCTAGTGTTTCGGGTCCAATCCCGCTTCCTACTGAAAAGTCTGTTTACACAATTCTTCGTGCGGTCCACAAATATAAGGATGCTCGTGAGCAGTTTGAAATGCGCACACATAAGCGTCTGGTAGACATTGTGAACCCGACACCACAAACGGTAGATGCGCTTATGCGTCTTGATTTACCGTCTGGCGTTGACATCGAAATCAAACTTTAATCAACAAAAAATAAATTACTAAACATTATAGGAGGTGTGACTAATGACCAAAGGAATCTTAGGTAGAAAGATTGGAATGACTCAGGTTTTTGCTGAGAACGGTGATCTTATCCCAGTAACAGTAATCGAAGCTACACCAAACGTAGTTCTTCAAAAGAAAGCTGTTGATACTGACGGATACGAATCAATCCAGATCGGTTTCGAAGACAAGCGCGAAAAGCTTGCTAACAAGCCATCTAAAGGACATGCCGCTAAAGCTGAAACTGCTCCTAAGCGCTTCGTCCGTGAAATCCGCGGTGTTGAGCTTGGCGAGTATGAGATTGGTCAAGAAGTCAAGGTTGATATTTTCGCAGAAGGCGATGTAATTGATGTAACAGGAGTATCGAAGGGTAAAGGTTTTCAGGGTGCAATCAAGCGTCACAACCAATCCCGCGGACCAATGACTCACGGTTCTCGTTACCACCGTCGTCCTGGTTCAATGGGTCCTGTTGATCCAAACCGCGTATTCAAAGGTAAATTACTACCTGGACGCATGGGCGGAGAAAAGATTACAGTTCAGAACCTTTCAATCGTAAAGGTTGATACTGAGCGTAACCTACTTCTTGTTAAAGGGAACGTTCCTGGCCCTAACAAGACACTAATTACAGTAAAAAGCGCGATTAAAGCGAAATAATAAACGTTAATCGGAAAGGAGGAAACAGGAATGCCTAAAGTATCCGTATTTAAACAGGATGGTTCACAAGCTGGTGATATCGAGCTTAACGAATCCATCTTCGGCATTGAGCCAAACAACGCAGTGATGTTCGAAACTGTACTGATGCAGCGTGCTGCACAGCGTCAGGGAACTCACAAAGTAAAAAATCGTTCTGAAGTAGCCGGCGGTGGTCGTAAGCCATGGCGTCAGAAGGGAACTGGACGTGCCCGTCAAGGTTCGATCCGTTCACCACAATGGCGTGGCGGTGGAGTCGTATTCGGCCCAACACCTCGTAGCTATAGCTATAAGCTTCCTAAAAAAGTTCGTCGTCTGGCGATCAAATCAGCTCTTTCAAGCAAAGTTGCTGAAGAAAACATCTTAGTTCTAGAGGCGCTTTCATTCGAATCGCCAAAAACAAAGGAATTTGCTTCAGTATTAAGCAGCCTTTCACTAGACAAGAAGGTCCTAGTAGTGACTGAAGGTCTTGACGAAAACGTTGCTCTATCTGGACGTAACATTCCAGGCGTAACAGTTATTTCTGCTACTGGCGTCAACGTACTTGATGTACTTGGCCACGACAAAGTGGTTATGACGAAAGGTGCAGTTCAAAAAGTAGAGGAGGTGCTTGCATAATGGATGCTCGCGATATTATTAAGCGCCCCGTAATTACTGAGCGTTCTTCAGACCTTATGGGTGAGAAGAAGTACACGTTCGAAGTCGACACTCGTGCGAACAAAACACAAGTGAAAGACGCAATCCAGGAAATCTTTGGAGTGAATGTTGAGAAAGTAAACATCATGAACTACAAAGGTAAATTCAAGCGCATGGGACGTTACACTGGTTTTACTAACAAACGTCGCAAAGCAATTGTAACCCTGACAGAAGATAGCAAAGAAATCGAATTTTTTGAGGTTTAAAATAAACCGATAAATAGAAGAGGAGGGAACAGACATGGCGATTAAAAAGTACAAACCTACCTCCAACGGTCGTCGCGGCATGACAGCTTCTGACTTTGCTGAGATTACAACTAGCAAGCCGGAAAAATCACTTCTTGCGCCTATTAAGCGTAAAGGTGGCCGTAACAACCAGGGTAAGTTAACAGTTCGTCATCAAGGTGGAGGCCATAAGCGCCAATACCGTGTCATCGATTTCGCTCGTACGAAAGATGGCATTCCAGGACGCGTTGCTACGATCGAATACGATCCAAACCGTTCAGCAAACATTGCACTAATCAACTACGTTGATGGTGAAAAGCGTTACATCCTAGCTCCTAAGGGACTAGTAGTAGGCATGGAAATCATGTCAGGTCCTGAAGCGGACATCAAAACAGGTAACGCACTTCCACTAGTAAACATTCCAGTGGGTACTGTTATCCACAACATCGAGCTTAAGCCTGGTAAAGGTGGTCAGCTGGTACGTTCAGCTGGTACATCAGCACAGGTTCTAGGTAAAGAAGGTAAATACGTTCTTGTACGTCTTAATTCAGGCGAAACACGTATGATCCTTGCAACTTGCCGCGCGACTGTTGGACAAGTTGGTAACGAACAGCACGAACTAATCAACATCGGTAAAGCAGGACGTTCACGCTGGTTAGGCAAGCGCCCAACTGTACGTGGTTCTGTAATGAACCCGAATGATCACCCACACGGTGGTGGTGAAGGTAAAGCGCCAATCGGCCGTAAATCACCTATGTCACCTTGGGGCAAACCAACTCTTGGTTATAAGACTCGTAAGAAGACAAACAAGTCCGATAAGTTTATCGTACGTCGTCGTAAAAAATAACGGGATTGAGCTACGGTTCATTAAACGAGCCGTAGGACAATCACGAAGGGAGGTTCCAATATGGGTCGCAGCTTGAAAAAAGGACCTTTTGTGGACGATCACTTAATGTCAAAAGTTGAGAAGCTTAATGAAACAGACAAGAAGCAGGTTGTAAAAACTTGGTCTCGTCGTTCTACAATCTTCCCTAACTTCATCGGTCATACAATTGCTGTATACGATGGACGTAAACACGTACCGGTTTACGTGACAGAAGACATGGTTGGTCATAAACTAGGTGAATTCGCACCAAGCCGTACGTACAAAGGTCACGCAAGTGATGATAAGAAAACAAGACGCTA
The DNA here is from genome assembly GCF_055597105.1 of Jeotgalibacillus sp. 10bf12. Taxonomy (NCBI): domain Bacteria; kingdom Bacillati; phylum Bacillota; class Bacilli; order Caryophanales; family Caryophanaceae; genus Jeotgalibacillus; species Jeotgalibacillus sp. 10bf12. Next base: position 977,419 of record NZ_CP200276.1, read on the forward strand.
ATTGAGAGGAGGCTATCCTAATGCAAGCAAAAGCTGTTGCAAACACAGTTCGTATTGCTCCTCGTAAAGTACGCCTAGTAGCAGATTTAATCCGCGGTAAGCAGGTTGGCGAAGCGGTGGCTATCTTAAACCACACACCACGCGCTGCATCACCAGTAATCGAGAAAGTATTAAAATCTGCTGTAGCGAACGCTGAGCATAATTACGACATGGACATTAACAACCTTGTGATTTCTGAAGCATATGTAAACGAAGGACCAACACTTAAACGTTTCCGTCCTCGTGCACAAGGTCGTGCAAGTGCTATTAATAAACGTACAAGCCACATTACAATCGTGGTATCTGAAAAGAAGGAGGGATAACACGTGGGTCAAAAAGTACATCCAATAGGACTCCGTATCGGAATCATCCGTGACTGGGAATCAAAATGGTTCGCAGGAAAAGACTACGCAGACTTACTTCATGAAGATCTTAAAGTACGTGACTACATCGAAGGTCGTCTGAAAGAAGCATCTGTATCAAAAGTAGAAATCGAACGTGCGGCTAACCGCATTAACATCACAATTCACACTGCTAAGCCAGGTATGGTTATCGGTAAAGGTGGTACTGAAGTCGAAGCACTTCGTAAAGACCTTAACAAGATCACTGGCAAGCGAGTTCACATCAACATCGTTGAAATCAAACGCGCTGATCTTGATGCTAAACTTGTAGGTGAAAACATTGCACGTCAACTGGAAAACCGTGTGTCATTCCGTCGTGCACAAAAGCAATCAATCCAACGCACAATGCGTGCTGGCGCTAAAGGGATCAAAACTCAGGTTTCTGGTCGTCTAGGCGGAGCAGACATCGCACGTGCTGAACATTACAGTGAAGGTACTGTTCCACTTCATACACTTCGTGCTGACATCGATTACGCTCACGTTGAAGCGGATACTACGTATGGTAAGCTTGGAGTTAAAGTATGGATCTATCGTGGAGAAGTTCTTCCTACCAAGAACCACAAGAAATCCGAGGAAGGAGGAAACTAATCATGTTATTACCTAAACGCGTTAAATATCGTCGTGTACACCGTGGAAAGATGCGCGGACAGGCAAAAGGCGGTACTGAAGTAAGCTTTGGTGAATACGGCCTACAAGCTCTAGAAGCTAGCTGGATCACTAACCGTCAGATCGAGTCTGCTCGTATCGCGATGACACGTTACATGAAACGTGGCGGTAAAGTATGGATTAAAATCTTCCCACACAAGCCTTACACTAAGAAACCTCTAGAAGTCCGAATGGGTTCCGGTAAAGGGGCACCAGAAGGCTGGGTAGCAGTAGTAAAGCCGGGTAAGATTATGTTCGAAATCGCTGGAGTATCAGAAGAGGTTGCTCGTGAAGCACTTCGTCTTGCATCTCACAAACTTCCGATTAAGACTAAGTTTGTAAAACGAGAAGAAATTGGTGGTGAATCAAATGAAAGCTAATGAAATTCGTGACCTAACCACTGCTGAAATTGAACAAAAAGTAAAATCTTTGAAGGAAGAGCTATTTAACCTTCGTTTCCAACTGGCTACAGGTCAGCTTGAAAACACAGCTCGCATCCGTCAAGTACGAAAAGCCATTGCTCGCATGAAAACCGTGATTCGTGAAAGAGAAATTGGCGCTAACAACTGATAACTGAGAGGAGGTTTGCAGCATGAGTGAACGCAATCAGCGTAAAGTTTACACTGGCCGTGTTGTTTCGGACAAAATGGACAAAACAATCACAGTGCTTGTTGAAACGCAAAAGAAACATTCACTTTATGGCAAACGAGTAAAGTACTCTAAGAAGTACAAAGCTCACGATGAACAAAACCAAGCCAAAACAGGCGACATTGTTCGTATTATGGAAACTCGTCCGCTTTCAGCAACAAAACGTTTCCGTCTAGTGGAAGTCGTAGAAGAAGCGGTTATTATCTAATATATTGTTCGGAAATGTAATTCCGAAGGGAGGTAACCTACATGATTCAACAGGAATCACGTTTAAAAGTAGCTGATAACTCTGGTGCACGTGAAGTGTTAACCATTAAAGTTCTTGGAGGTTCAGGCCGCAAGACTGCTAATATTGGTGATGTGATCGTTTGTACAGTGAAACAAGCAACACCAGGAGGCGTTGTTAAAAAGGGTGAAGTTGTAAGAGCGGTAATCGTTCGTACAAAGAGCGGCGTTCGTCGTAAAGATGGTACGTACATCAAGTTCGATGAGAATGCTTGTGTCATCATCCGTGACGACAAAGGCCCTCGTGGAACTCGTATCTTCGGACCGGTTGCTCGTGAGCTTCGTGACAGCAACTTCATGAAGATTGTTTCTCTAGCACCAGAAGTTCTTTAATTGATAATCAACCACCGTATCAAGGAGGTGCGACAGGATGCACGTTAAAAAAGGCGATAAAGTTATGGTTATTTCCGGTAAAGATAAAGGCAAGACAGGTACAATTCTTGCAACTTCTCCGAAAACTGACCGCGTAGTTGTTGAAGGTGTGAACATCGTCAAGAAACATTCAAAACCTTCACAGATGAATCCACAAGGTGGAATCTCTAACATGGAAGCAGCGATTCACGTATCAAACGTGATGCTGATCGATCCGAAAACAAACGAACCAACTCGTGTTGGTTACAAAGTTGAGGACGGTAAAAAAGTACGTATTGCTAAAAAATCAGGTGAATCTTTAGATAAATAGTTAATGAAGAGGGGAGGTACTCAAGCATGAACCGCCTAAAAGAAAAGTTCAATAATGAAATCACACCTGCTCTAGTTAAGAAGTTCGATTATACTTCTGTAATGCAGGTGCCAAAAATCGATAAAATCGTAATCAACATGGGTGTTGGTGAAGCAGTACAAAACACTAAATCACTAGATACAGCTGTAGAGGAGCTTACAACAATCACTGGTCAAAAGCCTTTGATTACAAAAGCTAAGAAATCTATCGCAGGCTTCCGTCTTCGTGAAGGTATGCCAATCGGTGCGAAAGTAACACTTCGCGGCGAGCGTATGTATGACTTCCTAGACAAGCTAATCTCTGTATCACTTCCACGTGTACGTGACTTCCGCGGGGTATCTAAAAAGTCTTTCGACGGTCGCGGTAACTACACTCTTGGAGTTAAAGAACAGCTTATCTTCCCAGAGATCGATTATGACAAAGTGAACAAAGTACGTGGCATGGACATCGTAATTGTAACGACAGCTAACTCAGACGAAGAGTCTCGTGAGCTTCTAACACAATTCGGCATGCCATTCCAAAAGTAATCTCTACAAAAGGGAGGCATAAACGTGGCTAAAAAATCAATGATTGCGAAACAACAGCGCAAGCAAAAATTTAAAGTACAAGAGTATACACGTTGCGAACGTTGCGGACGTCCACACTCAGTACTACGCAAATTCAAGCTTTGCCGTATTTGTTTCCGTGAACTAGCATACAAGGGTCAAATTCCTGGCGTTAAGAAAGCCAGCTGGTAATACCCGATTTTGGGAAGGAGGTAAATTAATATGACAATGACAGATCCAATCGCAGATCTTCTGACACGCATCCGTAATGCGAATCAGGTACGTCACGAGAAGCTAGAGGTTCCTGCTTCTAACATGAAAAAAGAAATCGCAGAAATCCTTAAGCGTGAAGGTTTCATCCGTGACGTTGAATATATCGAGGACAGCAAGCAGGGTATCATTCGCATCTTCCTTAAGTATGGTGCAAACAATGAGCGTGTTATCACTGGCCTTAAGCGTATTTCAAAACCAGGTCTTCGTGTTTACGCAAAAGCTGATGAGCTTCCACGCGTACTAAACGGCCTTGGAATTGCAATCGTATCTACTTCAACTGGCGTTGTAACTGACAAAGAAGCTCGCGCTAAACAAGTGGGCGGAGAAGTTCTAGCATACGTCTGGTAATATTTTTTAATCGAAAGAGAGGTGCAACAAAATGTCTCGTGTAGGAAAAAAACCAATTGAGGTACCATCTGACGTAACATTAACTTTTGACGGTTCACATGTTACTGCTAAAGGACCTAAAGGTGAACTTTCATTCACTTTTAACTCAGAAATGAAATTCGAGCAGGAAGGCAGCACACTTACAGTTGTCCGTCCTTCTGACTCAAAAGAACACCGTACAATCCACGGTACTACTCGTGCGATCTTAAACAACATGATCCAGGGTGTAGCAACAGGATTCGAACGTAGCCTTGAGCTTATCGGGGTTGGATATCGTGCACAGAAACAAGGTAACAAACTTGTTCTTAACGTAGGATACTCTCACCCAGTTGAGATCACACCTGAAGAAGGAATCGAAATCGAAGTTCCTTCAAACACAAAGGTTACAATTAAAGGCGCAAGCAAAGAGCGCGTAGGCGCACTAGCTGCAAACATCCGTGACGTTCGTCCTCCAGAGCCTTACAAAGGTAAAGGAATCCGTTACGAAGGCGAATATGTTCGTCGTAAAGAAGGTAAAACAGGTAAATAATGCCGCTTAGGCGCATGAAAGGAGTGACCTTGATTGATTACTAAAGTTGACAAGAATGCGGTACGTAAAAAACGTCATGCACGTGTTCGTACAACGATCACGGGAACTGAATCTCGTCCGCGTTTGAATGTTTACCGTTCAAACAAGCACATCTATGCTCAGCTTATCGATGATGCAAATGGCGTAACACTAGCTGCAGCATCTTCTAAAGAGCTTGGACTTGAAGGTGGCGGAAACATCGAGGCTGCACAAAAAGTGGGCGAAGCTATCGCTACACGCGCAGTAGAAAAAGGAATGAAATCAGTCGTATTTGACCGTGGAGGATATCTTTACCACGGCCGCGTGAAAGCTCTTGCTGAAGCTGCACGTGAAAACGGACTTGAATTTTAATAGAAAAAGGAGGGACAATCCAGATGCGTCGCATTGATCCAAACAAACTTGAACTTGAAGAACGCGTAGTTACGATTAACCGTGTCGCTAAGGTTGTTAAAGGTGGCCGCCGCTTCCGTTTCTCTGCTCTAGTAGTAGTAGGAGACAAGAATGGCCATGTAGGTTTCGGTACAGGTAAAGCCCAAGAGGTTCCTGATGCGATCCGTAAAGCAATCGAAGACGCGAAGAAAAATCTGATTGAAGTACCAATGGTTGAAGGAACTACTCCTCACCTTGTTACAGGCCGCTTCGGAGCAGGCTCAATCTTAATCAAGCCAGCATCTCCTGGTACAGGAATCATCGCTGGTGGACCAGTTCGTGCGGTACTTGAACTTGCAGGTGTCCACGACATTCTTTCAAAATCACTAGGTTCTAACACACCAATCAACATGGTTCGCGCCACTCTTGACGGCCTTAAGCAGCTTAAGCGTGCAGAAGACGTTGCTAAGCTACGTGGTAAGTCAGTGGAAGAACTGTTAGGATAAGGAGGGATAAGTGATGGCAAATAAACTAGCAATTACCCTCACTCGCAGCGTGATCGGACGCAGTAAAGATCAGCGTGCAACAGTTCAGGCTCTTGGTCTTCGTAAGACTAACCAGACTGTTGAGCAGCAGGATAACGAAGCTATTCGCGGAATGATCAATAAAGTGTCTCACCTGGTATCAGTTAAAGAAATTTAATTTCATGTTTATCAATAAGGAGGTGCCACTATGAAACTTCATGAGTTAAAACCTGCAGAAGGATCTCGCAAAGAGCGCAATCGCGTTGGTCGCGGAATCGGATCTGGTAATGGTAAAACTTCAGGTAAAGGTCACAAAGGTCAAAACGCACGTTCAGGCGGAGGCGTAAGACCAGGCTTTGAAGGTGGTCAGAACCCATTAGCACGTCGTCTTCCAAAGCGTGGATTCACAAACATCCACCGCAAGGAATTTGCGATTGTTAATCTGGACACACTTAACCGTTTCGACGAAGGTACGGAAGTAACACCGGAACTTCTAATCGAAACTGGAGTAGTAAGCAAAGAATTAGCAGGAATCAAGATCCTTGCTAAAGGTAACGTAGAGAAGAAGCTGACTGTTAAAGCTCACAAATTCTCTTCTGCTGCTAAAGAAGCAATTGAAGCTGCCGGCGGAACAACTGAGGTGGTTTAATGTTTCGGACAATCTCCAATTTTATGCGCGTGGGTGATATAAGAAATAAAATTATTTTCACCCTTTTAATGTTGGTGGTCTTTAGGATCGGAACTTTCATTCCGGTTCCGGGTGTAGACGCACAAGTTCTTCAGGCACAGGATGAAATGGCCGGCCTGATTGGATTTATGAATACATTCGGTGGTGGAGCATTAATCAACTTCTCGATCCTGGCGATGGGCATCATGCCGTATATCACGGCCTCCATCATTGTTCAGCTTTTGCAAATGGACGTTGTACCGAAATTTGCTGAGTGGTCGAAACAGGGAGATGTTGGACGTCGTAAGCTGACTCAGTTTACACGTTACTTTACGATTGTACTGGCATTTATCCAGGCAATCGGAATGTCTTATGGCTTTAATCGTATGTATGGTGGATCTCTGATCCCTGATACATCGGTTACAACGTACATGCTAATCGCAGTCGTACTAACAGCCGGGACAGCCTTTTTAATGTGGTTAGGAGAGCAGATCACAGCAAAAGGTGTTGGAAATGGTATTTCCATCATTATCTTTGCAGGTATCGTGGCCGCTATTCCTAATGGCGTTAATCAGTTATATGCACAACAGATTGAAGGTGCAGGGGAACAGCTTTTCCTTAACATCGTCATTCTGGTATTACTGGCACTTGCGGTTATCGCAATCACTGTTGGCGTTATCTTCGTTCAGCAGGCATTGCGTAAAATCCCGGTTCAGTATGCAAAGCGTGTAGGTGGCAAGAATGCACCGGCAACGGGCGGACAGTCATCACACATTCCATTGAAAGTGAATGCTGCAGGGGTAATTCCGGTTATCTTCGCGATTTCCTTTATTATCACACCGCAGACACTCGTAACTTTCTTTGGTCAGAACAACATTACAACAACGATTCAGGAAGTGTTTGATTACACACAACCAATCGGTATGACGATTTACGTTGGACTGATCGTTGCGTTCACATATTTCTACGCATTCATTCAGGTGAATCCGGAGAATATGGCAGAAAACCTTAAAAAACAAGGTGGTTATATCCCAGGGATCCGACCTGGACAAGCGACTCAGGATTACCTGACAAGCGTTCTTTACCGTTTAACTTTCGTAGGAGCGATTTTCCTTTCAGTAATTTCAATCCTGCCAATCTTCTTCATTAATCTTGCAGGCCTTCCACAATCGGTTCAAATCGGCGGTACAAGCCTATTAATCGTTGTAGGGGTTGCGCTTGAGACAATGAAGCAGCTTGAAGCACAGCTGGTAAAACGGAACTATAAAGGGTTCATGAGATAATCACATGGTTTTGGGGTGCGAGCCCTGAAGCCCATCGTCAATGAGGGGGCTTACTTGTGAATATTGTTTTAATGGGATTACCTGGTGCTGGTAAAGGCACACAGGCTGAAAGAATTATTGAAAAATATAATATCCCTCATATTTCAACAGGGGATATGTTCCGTGCAGCAATTAAGAACGGAACTGAACTTGGATTGAAGGCGAAATCGTACATGGATCAGGGCGACCTGGTACCGGACGAAGTTACGATCGGTATTGTTCGTGAACGATTAAGCAATGACGATTGCCAAGAAGGGTTTCTGTTAGATGGATTCCCGAGAACAGTGGCACAGGCCGATGCGCTTGATGCATTACTCAAAGACCTTGGCAAAGAACTTGACTATGTTCTAAACATTAAGGTGGAAAAAGAAGAACTGATGACACGTCTTACCGGCCGTTGGATTTGTAAGACCTGCGGTGCGACGTATCACACAGTATTCAATCCTCCTGCAGTAGAAGGTAAATGTGATAAAGACGGTGGAGAGCTTTACCAGCGTGAAGATGACAAACCTGAAACTGTACAAAATCGTTTAGATGTTAATATGAAGCAAACTCAGCCGCTTCTTGACTTTTACGGTCAAAAAGGTGTGCTCAGAGACATTGACGGCCAGCAGGATATCAATAAGGTATTCACTGACGTTGATGAATTGCTTGGGGGCCTTCGCTAATGATCATTTGCAAGACTCCTCGCGAGATTGAGATCATGCGCGAAGCAGGCAAGATCGTTGCGTTAACCCATCAGGAGCTGCAAAAGCATATAGCGCCTGGAATCACAACGAAGGAACTTGATGAGATTGCTGACCGGTTCATCCGTCAGCATGACGCGGTTCCATCCTTCAAAGGATACAACGGTTTTAGCGGAAGCATTTGTGCCTCTGTAAATGAAGAACTCGTACATGGTATCCCGGGTAACCGGAAGCTTGCGGACGGCGACATTATCAGTATTGATATTGGCGCAAAGTACAAAGGCTATCACGGTGATTCAGCCTGGACCTATCCGGTAGGAGAGATTCCGCCAGAGACACAGAAGCTGCTTGAAGTCACGGAAGAGTCACTCTACCGTGGTTTGGAAGAAGCGAAACCGGGTGTTCGTCTATCGAACATCTCTCATGCTGTTCAAACGTATGCTGAAGAAAACGGTTTTTCAATCGTACGGGAGTATGTGGGGCACGGTGTAGGGCAAGACTTACATGAGGCACCGCAAATTCCTCATTTTGGTCCGCCTGATAAGGGACCTCGCCTGAAGCCCGGCATGGTACTAGCGGTTGAACCGATGGTGAATGCAGGAAGTCGCTACGTCAAGACACTTGCTGATAACTGGACAGTCGTAACAGTTGATGGTAAAATGTGTGCGCACTTTGAACACACGATTGCGATCACGGAAGAAGGTTACGAAATCCTGACAAGAACCTGATTGAAGGTGATCCTTTTTGTTTGAATCCGATTCGCCCCCCGGGATAGGGCAAATTGTGCATGTGAACAAGGGCCGCGATACTGGAGTATATGCGGTTGTCATTCATCGGTTAGATGAAAAGTTTGTTTTAATTGCGGACGGTGAAAACCGGAAGTTTGACCGGCCCAAAAAGAAAAACATCCATCATTTGACTTCATGCGACTATGTATCCCCTGAAGTTCAAAATAGTATATCCGAAACAGGGCGTGTGACAAACGGAAAGCTGCGTCATGCAGTACAGACATTTGTCAGCACTCTGTAAGATTGATAAAGAAGGGAGATTTGTTCGATGGCGAAAGACGATGTTATCGAAATTGAAGGCACCGTTGCTGAAACTTTGCCTAATGCAATGTTTAAGGTAGAATTAGAAAATGGTCACACTGTGCTTGCACACGTGTCAGGCAAAATTCGTATGCACTTCATTCGAATCCTGCCAGGCGACAGAGTAACTGTGGAGTTATCTCCATACGATCTGACTCGCGGCCGTATCACTTACCGTTACAAATAATCTTTTGCACTCCGAACCACTAAGGAGGTTTAGATAAGATGAAAGTCAGACCATCTGTTAAGCCAATCTGCGAAAAGTGCAAAGTCATCCGCAGAAAAGGTAAAGTAATGGTGATTTGCGAAAATCCTAAACACAAACAAAAACAAGGCTAATAAAGAAGGAGGTGCTCATGTAAATGGCACGTATTGCTGGAGTAGACATCCCTCGCGATAAGCGCGTTGTGATTTCTCTAACGTATATCTTTGGTATCGGTAAATCAACTGCAAGTCAAATCCTTAAAGATGCTGGTGTTTCTGAAAACACTCGCGTTCGTGATCTGACTGAAGATGAACTTAACAAAATCCGTGAAATCCTGGACAGCTACAAAGTGGAAGGTGACCTTCGTCGTGAAACGTCACTTAACATTAAGCGTCTAATGGAAATCGGTTCATACCGTGGTCTTCGCCACCGTCGTGGTCTTCCTGTAAGAGGACAGCACACGAAAAATAACGCACGTACTCGTAAAGGTCCTCGTAAGACCGTAGCGAACAAGAAAAAATAATTAGGTAAAGGAGGTTACTTCCTACAATGGCACGTAAACAACAAACTCGTAAGCGTCGTGTGAAAAAGAATATCGAAGCTGGTATTGCACACATCCGCTCAACTTTTAACAATACAATCGTGATGATTACAGATACGCAGGGTAATGCAATTGCATGGTCAAGTGCTGGTGCACTAGGTTTCCGCGGATCTCGTAAGTCTACTCCATTCGCAGCGCAAATGGCAGCTGAAACAGCAGCTAAAGCTTCAATGGAACACGGACTAAGAACTCTAGAAGTAACAGTAAAAGGTCCTGGTGCAGGTCGTGAAGCGGCTATCCGCGCACTACAAGCTGCAGGTCTTGACGTAACGGCAATCAAAGACGTAACGCCAGTACCTCACAATGGCTGCCGTCCGCCAAAACGTCGCCGTGTTTAATTTTTCTGTATAAGATCGGCTGATTCTGGTTTATACTGGAAGATGCGTTTCCTTCTTACAGAAAAGAATGATCCAGTTGTAAAGCACAATGGGAACCGTAAACATGGGGAATTTCGGAGTACATTCCGGGATTTCGACGTTTTGAAGGAGGGTAAATTTGAATGATCGAAATTGAAAAGCCAAAAATTGAAACGGTTGAGATCAGCGATGATGCCAAGTACGGAAAATTCGTTGTAGAGCCACTTGAGCGTGGGTATGGTACAACATTGGGTAACTCCTTGCGTCGTATCCTATTATCTTCACTTCCTGGTGCAGCAGTAACTTCAATTCAGATTGATAGCGTACTGCACGAATTTTCAACGATCGAAGGCGTCGTAGAAGATGTCACAACAGTTGTAATGAATATCAAGAAACTGGCATTGAAGATCTATTCAGATGAAGAAAAAACATTGGAAATCGATGTTCAGGGTGATGGACAGGTAACTGCAGCCGATATTACTCATGATAGTGATGTAGAGATTCTTAACCCGGATCTATATCTCGCAACAGTGGGCAAAAACGGTCATCTTCGCATGCGTTTAACTGCATCAAGAGGACGCGGATACACACCAGCAGACCAGAACAAGCGTGAAGATTTACCAATTGGAGTCATTCCGGTTGATTCAATCTACACACCTGTTTCCCGTGTAAACTATCAGGTTGAAAATACTCGTGTTGGTCAGCTGACGAACTTCGATAAGCTTTCACTTGATGTCTGGACAGACGGAAGCATTGGCCCGAAAGAAGCTGTTGCTCTAGGTGCTAAGATTCTGACTGAACACCTTAATATTTTCGTTGGATTAACGAACGAAGCACAAAATGCAGAAATCATGGTAGAAAAAGAAGAAGACCAGAAAGAGAAAGTATTGGAGATGACAATCGAAGAGCTTGATCTATCTGTCCGTTCTTACAACTGCCTGAAGCGTGCAGGAATCAACACAGTCCAGGAACTGGCTAACAAGTCAGAAGAGGATATGATGAAAGTGCGTAACCTTGGACGTAAATCCCTTGAAGAAGTTAAGGCGAAATTAGATGAACTTGGTTTAGGCCTTCGTAAAGAAGACTAATTGACCGATAGAACAGAATTTTAATAAAGGAGGGAACCCTTCATGGCTTACAGAAAGTTAGGACGTACAAGCTCTCAGCGTAAAGCACTTCTTCGTGACCTTACAACTGACCTTATCGTCAACGAACGTATTGAAACAACTGAAGCTCGCGCAAAAGAACTTCGCTCAACAGTAGAAAAAATGATCACACTTGGTAAACGTGGTGACCTGCACGCACGTCGTCAGGCAGCTGCATTTATCCGTCGCGATCAGGCAACTGTTAAGAACGAAGAAGGCGAAGAGTCTACAGTATATGCTCTTCAAAAACTTTTCAACGATGTAGCACCTCGTTACACTGAACGTCAAGGTGGATACACTCGTATCATGAAAGTTGGTCCTCGTCGCGGAGACGGCGCACCAATGGTAATCATCGAATTAGTATAATTCAGATTACACACTGAGAGGGCGGAGCCTAACTGCTCTCGCCCTCTTTATTTAAAGATTCATACGACACGCAAAAAGCAGAGCGCTACGATGGGCAGGCTCGCCTGTCCCGTCTAGCTCTAAGCACCTCATTCATCCATCGTCACAATGGAGACGGAAATATATAAGCCACAAACTTGCGCATTTCCTTGAATGAGGTGCGCGCTTTTTTTGTATTAAGCTATGTTAAACTCAAGTGGAGTTTGATGGAGTTTAGTATAAAAAGTTTATCAGTGAGTAGAAACGAGAATTGATCTCAGCTTCAGGCGGATGCTTTTCGCTACGATCAATTCTCTGAATATGTTTTTAAATATATAGATAATAGACTCAGGTATTGCCGTTTATAAAAGTAAGCTAACTATAAATGAAAACTCAGCTGATGATTGGAGCGTAAGGCGGCGACTCCTGTGGCAGGAAGGGACGTGTGAGACAGAGCATGGCGAAGCCTGCTGGCTCACCGCCCGGCCGCGAAGTCCGCCTGAAGCGGAAATCAGCAGCGCTTCTTACATGAAACACTATTTGACAATCCAGCAGAGCAGAGAATAGATGAAAGGAGTTCCGGATCATGAGCAATATGATTTCCCTCGAGAACATTACATTTAAATACCCCGGAACAGAAAGAGAAGTACTTAAGAATGTTTCCATCTCTATCAAAACAGGAGAATGGACAGCCATCGTCGGACACAATGGTTCAGGCAAATCAACGCTTGCAAAGCTGATGAACGGTCTTTACTTCCCTGAGCAGGGATCTGTCACGATCGCAGGCATTGGACTGAATAAAGACACAGTATGGGATACGCGTCGTCATATCGGGATGGTGTTCCAGAACCCGGATAACCAGTTCGTTGGCACAACCGTTCAGGATGATGTCGCATTTGGTCTTGAAAACCACGGGATTCCACAAGAGATTATGGTGGAGCGTGTACAGACTGCCCTGAAGCAGGTGAAAATGGATGATTTCCTGCAACAGGAACCGCATCACCTCTCAGGCGGTCAGAAGCAGCGTGTTGCGATGGCAAGTGTGCTTGCCCTCAGACCGGATATTATTATCTTAGATGAAGCGACCTCTATGCTTGACCCTACAGGACGTGCAGAGGTCATTGAGCTTGTGAGGGACCTGAAGAGAGAAGAAGAGATGACCGTGCTGTCTATTACACATGACCTTGAAGAAGCTGCAAAAGCAGACCGTATCATTGTAATGAACCAGGGAGAAGTGTACAGGGAAGGTACGCCGGAGGAGATTTTCACGCTCGGTCAGGAGCTTGTTGACCTCGGGCTTGATCTGCCGTTTCCTTTGAAAATGGCGCACGTATTAAACGAAAGAGGCATCCCGCTTGAGAGGAAGCCTTTGACGGAAGAAGAGTTGGTGAATGAGTTATGGACATCATACTTGAGCAAGTAGAGTACCGCTATGCAGCGAATTCTCCATTTGAAAAAAAAGCAGTGGAAGAGGTCAGCTTTAAAATTCCTGAAGGTCAGTGCACCGCGATTATCGGGCATACCGGATCCGGTAAATCCACGCTTTTACTGCACCTGAACGCGCTCTTAAAGCCAACTTCAGGTACGGTTCAAATTGGAGACCGTACTGTAAAAGCCGGTCGTAAAGAAAAGGATTTAAAGCCGATCCGTGAAAAGGTGGGCATTGTTTTTCAATTTCCTGAGCAGCAGTTATTTGAAGAGACAGTCATGAAGGATATCTGCTATGGCCCAATGAACTTTGGCGTATCAGAAGCAGAGGCGAAAAAACGTGCTATATTCTGGCTGAAAGAAGTAGGTATGCCTGAAGAGGTACTGGAGAAGTCTCCATTTGACCTGTCAGGCGGGCAAATGAGAAGGGTAGCGATTGCAGGCGTTCTTGCAATGGAGCCTGAGGTACTCATTTTAGATGAACCGACTGCGGGACTCGATCCGCGCGGGCGCCGTGAAATGATGGACATGTTCTATCGTCTGCATAAAGAGCGCGGCATCACACTCGTACTTGTTACACACAGCATGGAAGACGCTGCACGCTACGCTGATAAAGTCGTTGTCATGCATAAAGGCAGAAAAGTACATGAAGCGCCGCCGCGTGACCTGTTCAGTGATTCTACACGTCTGGCTGAATGGGGGCTTGGTGTTCCTGAAGTTGTGAAATTCCAGCGGATGCTTGAAGCAAAGGCCGGCAAGCCTTTTCCAAAGGTATGCCTGACGATGGATGAACTCGCTGACATGCTGAAGCAGGGAGGCGATTCATTATGATGGAGAAAATGATTTTTGGACGCTATATTCCGGCTGACTCCATTGCGCATAGAATGGATCCGCGTGCAAAGCTGATTTTTGTATTTGCGTTTATTGCGATTATATTTATTGCCAATGATGTATGGGGTTACCTTGTAGCGGCAGCTTTCACTTACATTAGTATTAAGCTGTCAGGATTGTCCCTCAGGTTTTTGATGAGCGGTTTAAAGCCGGTTATGATCCTGATTGCTTTTACATTCATCTTACAGTTGTTTTTTGCGCGTGAAGGAAGCATTGTATTTGAACTTGGCTTTATAAGAATTTATGAAGAGGGAATCAGGCAGGCGTTCTTTATTTCGATGAGATTCACACTGCTTGTGTTTATGACCTCTCTCTTAACACTGACGACTACACCAATTTCAATTACGGATGGACTGGAGAGTCTGCTGAATCCATTGAAAAAGATTAAGTTCCCGGCCCACGAGCTTGCACTCATGATGTCGATTGCACTGCGCTTTATCCCGACTTTAATGGATGAGACGGATAAGATCATGAAAGCACAGATGGCGCGAGGCTCAGATATGTCGAGCGGCCCGCTGAAGGATCGTATTAAAGCGATTGTCCCGCTGATGATCCCGCTATTTGTCAATGCATTTAAACGGGCAGAGGATCTTGCAACGGCAATGGAAGTACGCGGCTACCGAGGCGGTGAAGGCAGAACCAAGTATCGCCTGTTATTCTGGAAAGCGCGTGATACATTTGCGCTGTTGTCACTCGTCCTGCTCGCAGCATCACTTGCGGCATTCCGTTTTTGGATTTAAGGAGTGAAATGAATGCGAATTAAATGTACCGTTTCATATGACGGTTCAGAGTTTTACGGTTATCAGGTGCAGCCCGGGCAGCGCACTGTACAGGGAGAGATCGAACAGGCGTTAAGTGACGTGCATAAGGGGAAGTTCATTCGGATTACTGCGAGTGGCCGTACAGATGCAGGCGTGCACGCCATGGGGCAAGTATTTCATTTCGATACAGATCTCCAGGTGCCTGCTGCTAAATGGCCGGTTATCCTGAATCAGAAAATCGGTGATGACATCGCTGTATTAAGCGCTGAGGAAGTCTCTGAGACGTTTCATGCACGTTTTGATGTACAAACGAAGGAATACCGTTATATCGTCAATACAAGCCCTGTAGCGCTGCCATTCAGACGCCATTACGCGGTCCATTACCCGTACCAAGTAGATCTGGAAGCTATGCGTAAGGCAGCTGCTTATCTTGAAGGAGAGCACGACTTCACAAGCTTCTCATCTGCTAAAACAGAAGTCATCGATCGCGTGCGAAATATTGATTTTATTAAAATCGAAGCTTTCGAGGGAGAACTGATTTTCCGTGTAAAAGGAAATGGCTTTCTTTACAACATGGTCCGGATCATCGCAGGCACCCTGCTGGAAGTCGGAAATGGCAAATATCAGCCTGAAGAAGTGACGAAGATGCTTGCCGCAAAAGACCGCAGTGCTGCCGGTAAAACAGCGCCTGCTCACGGGTTATATTTGTGGGAAGTGGATTACGAATAGGGACTTGCTGACTGGCTTTAGAAAATGACATTCCGGGCGCTTATTAATCATCATTTTTAAAAAGTCGATTTTAATATCTTCACAGCTGATGGCTGCAGCATAAGGGGGGCGACTCCTGCGGCAGGAAGTGACAGGTGAGACCTGGCGTGGCGAAGCCCGCGGGCTCACCGTCCGGCCAAGGAAAGCGTCCCCCTGTAGCGGAAATCCTCAGCCAACTTCTACAAAACCATTAAAAAATAAAAAAAATCACTAAAACAACTAATCCGGGTGTGACATCCCCTTGACAACGAGTGTCAAACATTATAAGATAGCCTATGGTATGTATTTCACCCTCGAGTAAGAACCCGGACCTTACAATGAGTGAAGTGTTATAAATACAACAAAACTAATGAAGCGATTCATAACGATATAATCTTATTTAGGAGGTAAACTCATGCGTACAACATTTATGGCTAAAGGCCACGAAGTAGAACGCAAGTGGCTAATTGTAGACGCTGAAGGTCAAACTCTTGGACGTCTATCAAGCGAAGTAGCTGCGATTCTACGCGGTAAAAACAAACCGACATTCACACCTAACGTTGACACTGGTGATCACGTAATCATCATTAATGCTGATAAAATCCATCTTACAGGTAAGAAGCTGACTGACAAGATCTACTACCGTCACAGCATGCACCCAGGTGGACTTAAGCAGCGTACAGCACTAGAAATGCGTACTAAGTACCCACGTCAAATGCTGGAGCTTGCAATTAAAGGTATGCTTCCAAAGAACTCTCTTGGACGTCAGATCTTCAAAAAGCTTCACGTATATGCAGGCGCTGAGCACCCGCACCAGGCTCAAAAACCAGAAGCGTACGAACTACGCGGTTAATTTAACTTAAGAGGAGGTAACTATCTTGGCACAAGTTCAATATATCGGCACAGGCCGTCGTAAGAGCTCTACTGCTCGTGTACGTCTAGTACCTGGTAACGGAACAATCGTTATCAACGGACGCGACGTTGAAAATTATATTCCATTCGCAACTCTACGCGAAGTAATCAAGCAGCCACTTAACATTACTGAAACACTTGGAAGCTACGACATCCACGTAAATGTTAACGGTGGTGGTTACACTGGACAAGCTGGAGCAATCCGTCACGGAATCTCCCGCGCACTTCTTACTGTAGATCCAGAATTCCGCGGCTCACTTAAGCGCGCAGGTCTTCTAACTCGTGATTCTCGTATGAAAGAGCGTAAGAAGCCAGGTCTTAAAGGCGCACGTCGTGCACCTCAGTTCTCAAAGCGTTAATTTTCTTTTTCGCTTACACAAACCCTCAGGCAGATGCCTGGGGGTTTTCTTATGGGAAGAATTTCAGGTCACATCAGTGAAATCTCCGGTCACCTCCATTCACTATCAAACTCTTACTCCAAACCACTCCTTTTCCGTTCCTTCCTCTTCTTCGACTCCATCTGATTTTTACTTGCCAGCTCGAAAATCTTCGTTGCAAATCCAACAATAATGCCAACCCCCGCGAAAATATATACCATCGTAAATACCTTACCGAAATCAGTCTGGGGAGAGAAATCTCCGTACCCTACAGTTGAAAGTGTAGTTACACTAAAATAGAGGGCATCTAACACCCGCAAGCCTTCCACAGTACTGTAAAAGATTGTACCGGAAATCAGTGTGAAAACAGTAAGTGTCAGCAGTACCTGGAATTCAGGTTCTTTTAACCCTCTCAAAATTGCACGCAGCATTCTTTGAAATGTAATCAGGAAAGATATCATTACTGTCCACTCCATTCGCTATTACTTTTCGTATATCATACACCAGCCCCTCCAAATGAGAATAATAAATTTCTTCACATTCTATCTCGCACTGTCGTTGCATATATTACTCTAGAAAATAAGGAGGACAGGACATGCTGAGGAAATCGCTGATCATCGCGGCAATTGTGCTGCTTATCGGAATGGTTGCAGGGGCGCTGCTGTATGCAGTAGAAGAGTGGAGTCTGCCACTGACAGGTGAAGTGATTGTGCTCGATCCGGGTCATGGCGGTCTGGATGGTGGTGCAAGCTATGAAACCATCCTTGAAAAGAACCTGACACTATCGATTGCGAAAAAACTGCAGGCTTATCTGGAAGAGCAGGGCGCCATTGTGATTCTGTCCAGGGAAACGGATAAAGATCTGGCTGCTGAAGATACAAAAGGGTTCAGGGACCGCAAGAGAGAGGATCTCAAAAACAGATTGGAACTGATCAATAACAAAGACAACGACTTATTTATCAGCATTCACTTAAATGCGATCCCCGAAGCAAGGTGGAAGGGTCCTCAGACTTTTTATACGACCTACAATGATCAGAATGAGCGGCTGGCGCGGTTTGTCCAGCATGAGCTGAACAGGCATATTCCGGACAGTAAAAGGAAGTCGAAGCCAATTGACGGCATTTATGTGCTGAGTCATGCTGAGACACCAGGCGTATTGGTGGAAGCAGGCTTTCTTTCCAATCCTGAAGAGCGGTACTGGCTCCTGCAGGACGATTATCAGCAGCAAGTGGCAGCTGCCATTTACATTGGAATTCTGAGACATTATTCCAAAGAAGATGAGCCTCCTGAGTGAACTTGAGCGTTTCACCTATGTTATACTTGCATAGATGAAAACGAATTCAAAAGGAGTGTCTTGTTTTGGTAACTGAACAGCAGGTTAGAGAATTGCTCGGCTCAATGAATGATCCGATTTTACATACAACGCTTGCGGAAACTGAAGGTATTGTAGAAGTAAGCATTAAGGAAGAAAAGAATCACGTCAGCGTGAAAATTGCGCTTGCAAAAACTGGGACAGCTGAACAAATGCAGCTTCAAATGGCGGTTGTCGAAGCGCTTAAAGGAGCCGGTGCTGAAACGGTCGGTATCCGTTTTACAGAGCTTGAGCCTGAAAAGCTTGAGAAGTTCCGCGGCCAGCAGGGTGACGCAGTAGAAGACAATCTGCTCGCACCAGGCAACAAGGTTCAGTTCATCGCAATCGCCAGCGGTAAAGGCGGCGTAGGTAAATCAACTGTATCTGTAAACCTTGCAGTCGCGCTTGCGCGTCAGGGTAAAAAGGTTGGGCTAATTGATGCGGATATCTACGGTTTCAGTGTGCCTGATATGATGGGGATCAATAAACGCCCAGTCGTGCGCGGCGAGCGTATTATCCCGGTTGACCGTAAAGGCGTAAAAGTCATTTCGATGGCATTTTTCGTTGAAGATAATGCACCGGTGATCTGGAGAGGACCAATGCTTGGTAAGATGCTAAACAGCTTCTTTACTGAAGTAGAGTGGGGCGAACTTGATTACCTGCTGCTTGACCTGCCACCTGGTACGGGAGATGTAGCGCTTGATGTGCACGCAATGCTGCCATCAAGTAAGGAAATTATCGTTACAACACCTCACCCGACTGCTGCATTCGTGGCAGCACGTGCAGGGGCAATGGCGCTTCAGACAGAGCACTCGATTCTCGGTGTTGTAGAGAACATGTCTTACTATGAAAGCAAAAAGACAGGCGAGCGTGAATATGTATTTGGCACGGGCGGCGGAGAAAAGCTTGCAGATGAACTGCGCACAGAGCTTTTAGGAAAATTACCGCTTCAGCAGCCTGACTGGGATGAAGACGACTTCGCACCATCTGTTTATGCTGAAGACCATAAGTTAGGTAAGATTTATGATCAGATTGCTGAAGAAGTGATTGATAAGACAACTGAATGATTGATTGAGACGACCTCATTGATGGGGTCGTTTTTTTCATGGGTTAAAAGCAGAGAGGAAGTGCACGGAATTGAGTCACCTCTCTGTTTTAATCGGTTCATTCCGAAGCATATTTGAACGCTTCTCCAGCCATCAAACACCCCAAAACCATTTCAACCTCATATATATCAGCTTCAAACCTCTCAAAATCAAGGTTTTTTCCAACACATTCCATGGAAAAAGGTGCTATGGTCGTATGTTTTGTAAAGAATGTAATAGTAAATTGCAGGATTTTGTCGAATCAATTCCAAGTTACTATGTGTGAAATAGATAAAGTGGTTCATTTGACCCTGACCTCTTTCAGACAACCTGGACTATCTTCTATGCCTGTAATATTCAATTCCCTCCACGATTTGACAGTACTCAGGAAATCTATTAAAAACAGTAGTAGCTATTTCAGCTCACATATAGAAAGTGCAATAAGTAAATCGATTATCACATAAGAAAAAGCTAATGTGATACGAACAACCTACATGTGAAAAAGCTTTAAAAATAGGAGGTGGTCTAGATGAAGAAGCAATTGATTTTACTGTTATTGTGTATCAGCCTGTTTGTTGTCGGCTGTCAGGAAAATGAAGAAAGAGCAGACCAGAAGGAAATAATAGAAGAAGAGAAAGTTGTGGAGGTACCAGCTGCTGAAGAAGAGGGTAACTCAATACAAGAGCATGGAGGGGAAGATGTTATATCTGCACTCAATGAACTGAATGTGCCTGAACCGCCTTCAACTGCTGAAGAATTTATCAGTCAGGAGTCAGGTATGCTCAATGGCGAGAGGCTGAAAATTTCAGATGAGCGGAAGGAGCAGTTTTTAGAAGCGTTTGAAGACGTGCCGGCCCTTCCGGAGAATGCGACTGAAGAAGAAATGGACGCTTATTTTAACTATATTTATGCGCTAACTGCTTATAGTCTGCCGGACCCAAAGCAGATCACTGATCAGATGAAATTTGCATTGTCAGGAACACCTGAAGCGGAAGAACGGTTTCAGTTTAAGGAAAACTACAATGTAGAAATTATTCTCGATGCGAGCGGATCAATGGGTGCATATGCCGGAGACCGCACCAGAATGGAGCAGGCAAAAGAAGAAATCAACAGCTTCCTTTCTACTGTGCCTGAAGAAGCCAATGTGTCTCTTCGCGTATACGGGCATGAAGGCACCGGAGATGAGGCGGATAAAGCGAAGTCATGTGCTGCTATTGAAGAGGTCTATGAAAGAGGGGCTTATGAAGCGGGTGCATTTGAAGAGGCGCTGGATCAGTTTGAACCTGCAGGATGGACACCGGTTGCAGGCGCACTTGAATCGGCAGCTGAGAGTTTCAAAGAGCTTGATGGAAAAGAAAATACAAACCTGATTTACCTGGTAAGTGACGGTATTGAGACGTGTGATGGAGATCCGGTTGAAGTGGCAAGATCTTTTGCTGACAGCAATGTGTCGCCGATTATCAATGTGATTGGATTTAATGCCGATTCGGAAACGCAGGCTCAACTGAGAGAGGTTGCAGAATCAGCAGATGGCATGTTTACAAATGTCAGTAATGCGGATCAGCTGGCAGATGAATTCAAGCGCTCAGAAGACGTCCTCCGTAAATGGAAGCGATGGAAGCTGGATGCATCATTTGATCTGTTAGGACAATCCAATGATCTGTCTTTTGCGATTATCGATTTTTCAAATGAATGGTCAGCAAACGTGCTGGACCAAAAACTGTCCCTATACAATGCAAACCGCATTCTGCGTGATGAAGGAAAAATGACACTTGATCAGCAGAAAGTATTTGAAGATAAAGCAGATGAAGTGCGTGACAGAGGCGATGAGGTAAGGGAAGAGATAAGGGCTGAACTTGAGACGATGCTTGATGAAGGCGTTGCAGAAATGGAAAAGCAGATTGAAGAAATGTATCCGGAAGATGCTGAATAGAGAACAAATATTTTTATGATGAGGAGCGGTGAAGATGAAAAAGTACAAGAGATGGAAACGGTTTTACATGATATTAATGATTATGTTTGCGATTTTAATTCCTGTTGAATTGATGCTATGGTTAGCTGGATCAGAAAGCTTTCCGTTTGCGTCAATCGGGATTGCAGCGACTCTCTATGCCTATCGGAGACATCACCTTCAGCAGATGGAGAGTCAGTTGACCTGAAGTTCATTGAAGCGGATGAGGTTTTTGAAAGGCGATCGTATTTAGTTATCTTTATCAATAAGCTTGAGGAAATGATAGGTTCCTAAAATGTTCCGTATGAATCAGAAAGGTATGATCATTTGCTGACACTAGAATTAGAACAGGCAAAAAAGAACGCAAAAAAATATAAAAAATTGTTTGAGGATATGATTGCACATCCTAATTATGTAAAATTAAATGGTGCCTATTACTTTGATGTCGCATATCTAAAAAAGGGCAGCGACCATACAAAAGGGAAAGCAATCATTCCGGGAAACGGTGGCAATGAAAAAGATGCAATGGAAGTTCATGATTTAATCGTGGCTTTTCATCATACGATTATTGGAATATTCACTTCTTCTGATGAAAGGTCTAGAGTCTCAGCTGTTTTTTACGATGAAGCTTTACAGGTATCTGAAAGAGCGACGGGTGAAAAAATAGAAAAAGGGAAGGCTGTTATTGTTGAGCTGGGTTACTTACTCAAATATTTGAAAGTGGAATATCAAAAAGTCACGGATTTTATCAATGATTCTGTTGAAGTTACAGAAGAAGTAAACCGCTTTTTAACGAACCAGGCTGCTAAATTGACAGCCTGCCAGATCAATATGATCCGTCTTTCTTCAGATTTTGCTGGCTTACTTGCGGATTGGAAAAAAGAGATGGAGAATCAGGGGCTTTGGGATCATTTAACCCGTGAAACACAGAAATACTACATTGGCACACTGATGGCTTCGGGAATCAAAAATAGCAGAGCGCAGTTCAATGAACAGCCTGTACTACCTGATGGCAGTCTTGAGGAGCAGGCAGTTTCTCTCGAAAATATTCTAAAAGAAAAACAGGCGGAATGGATAGATGATTCAAGAAGTAAGCTGAGGTGGCCAAAGCATTAAGCCATTTTAGCTGTGCTTGAAGTACTTATAAAATATAGTTGCGCGGGGATATCATGTTTGGTAAGATGTCCCCGCTTTGTCTGTTTACAAATGATAGGAACTTATCACTGCCCCATCCCGCCACCGCTCTCACTTTCACTTTCACTGCCACCACCGCCACTGTTGCCGCCACCACTTTCACCTTCGCCGCTGCCTTCACCGCCACCAGCCTGCTGCTGTGCACCTTCTTCACCCATTTCCTTAGCCGCATCAAGCAGTAAATCCTGCATTTCCTTTTTTACAAGGGGACTCTCCATCATCTCAAGCATCAGCTTTTTTGTTTCTTCCTTATAAGCCTGGCTGTTCAGGACAGACATGGTCTGCTCATGCATGGCTGGGTCCTGCATAATGGTCAGGATCATACTCTGGTATTCCGGATCCTTCATGAGGTCCTTTAACAGTTGTTCGTGCTCAGTTTTCATACTTTTTGCGAGCGTTTCTGCAAATTCCGGATCTGCAAATGTTTTCTTCCAGAAGTCCTGACCCTCTTTTGATAAAAGGGTGGTCTGGATCGACTCTTTGACAATCGGCTGGTCAATGACGAGCTCTTTTTTGATTTCTTCATCTGCGAGCAGCTCTTTTACTGCTTTTTTACCGTCATCAGTTTTTAACAAATCAGTCACCATCTGTTTCGTTTCCTCGTAGCTGGTCTTTTCTTCGGCACATCCGGTTAAAAGCAGAACCAGCGCGGAACTCACTAACAATTCCTTCTTCACATCGACACCTCCCGTACAGGCATTTTTCATAGCTTTTGCGTAAAGGGCTGAAATATACACGTTCACATAGCAGTCATGGATTTTTCACATGGCGACTGGTACAATCGAATGAGAATGTGTATTTACAGATGTGGAGGATATAGACGTGACCATACGAAATTGGATCCGTTTCTTTATGATGACACTGCTTGTCGGCGGGGTCACCACAGGGATCGTAGGCATAACAGTCCGCTGGAGTGAGTTATCAACTCAGTTCGCGGGTGAAGATAGTATAGAGATTTTATCAGTCGTTTTATGGATGATCGGTGTCGGTATGACATTCAGCGTATTGAGTCAAATGGGGTACTTTGCTTACCTGACGATTCATCAGTTCGGACTCAGCATTTTCCGTTCATTAAAGCTGTGGAACTGGGTGCAGATGGTGCTTGTGGCATTTGTATTGTTTGACTTAGTATATTTCCGCTTTGAAGCATTCGCGGATGATGGAGACTCGCTCCTGCCATACTTTTCACTCGCTGCATTTTTACTTGTAGTAGGCGTGATCGTATCACTGCTAAAAGTAAAACAGACAAAAAACAAAATGATTTTCCCGTCAACGCTCTTCTTTATGGTCGTTGTCACAACACTTGAATGGCTGCCGGTGCTCAGAAGTAATGAAAACTACTGGCTGATTACGATCATGTTCACACTGATCGCAACAAACGCTTATCAAATGCTTGCGTTACCTAAATATAATGAGCGGTCTAAAAAAGATCGTGAAGCACGACTCGCACGTAAAGCGGCCCGTGAACAAGAAGCAAAAGCGAAGTAAAAGCATGCCTGCGGGCGTGCTTTTTTTCGTTGTAGGGATGTGGGGGGCGTGGCGGCGGGTGTGCGAATACTTTAAAAGGTGACGGAATAACTTAAAAAGGTGAAAGAATTAATTGGAAAGGTGTCGTAATTCCCCCGCCAGCAACAGCGGCTGAACGAATAAATCAAATGTTGGCCCGAAAAATTCCAAAGATGATAGATATAATCCGAAAGGTGATCTAATTAATCGACCGCTCCGCCAGTCAGCCATCCAACAAGCCAGCCGAGCCACCCGCCAACCACAAACCCAAAAAATTTTCCCATTAAAAAAAGCCCTCAAATCAGGCTTCTTTTAACTCCGTATACACAACCAGACGCTGGTTATAATTATTAGAATCACGATCATAGTCACCCGTACACGTAATCAGGTTCAGCGACCGGTCCGTTGTATAACCGAAGATCTCTTCAACTGGCGCATCATCCCAAGGGTATTCCACCATATCGGTCACGACAAAAGTAAGCTGCTCACCATTTTCATCACTCACAACAACCTCATCTCCGACAGAAAGAAATTGCAAGTCATAGAAAATCGCTGCACCCTCATAGCTGTCGACATGTCCACCAATCACAGCGTTACCCTGACTGCCCGGCTTATAGCCTTTTTCATACCAGCCTGTTGTCTCAAAGCTGTCTGTAACAGCCATTTCACCTGTTTCAGTCAGTCCGACTTTTTCAACCGGTGCTGACAATCCAATAGAAGGAATCTCAAGCTTTGACGGGATCAGACCTTTAGGAGGATCCCAGCTTGATGAAGGCTGTTCATCTTCCTCAGCAGGTGGCGCTTCTTCTGCAACCTCTTCAGTTGAATCCGACATCACTTCTTCAGCAGGTAATTCAGCTTCGCTGGCTTCAGTCGGCTGATCCTGTTTTGAAAACTGGTCCATCACAGATTCAACACTGCAAGCAGAAAGAAGCAGGGTGAATCCGATTAATAGTGCAAACTTTTTAATCACATCTCTCACTCCTGATGAAAAAGGGCAGGCTTCTCAGCGCTGCCCTCAGTTAAAATGATTGATTACTGCTTATCAGATGCATACTTTCTAACAGCAAGTGCTGATCCGCCAATCATGACGAACAATAGTGCCATCATGTAGCCGACAGGGAAGCCGTTTTCTTCAGCGGCCATACCACCCATACCAGTTTCTGGCATACCAGGCATCTCGCCACCGAACTGATCCGGGAACTGGTCAGTAATCGCTGCTGATAGTCCTGCAGCCGGCATTGTCATATGTGCCCAAGCTTCGCGGATTGAGCTGTAAGCTGTTTCGTAATCGCCTGCCACATAAGCATCAAATGCAGCCAGCAGCTGACTTACGTGCTCTGTTAAACCTGCTTCAAGATCAGCAGCCGGAATGCGTCCTTCAGTTGCAGTGTCAAGGAATGCAGCCTGCTCAACGATGTAACCATCAAGTTCAGCTTTCGCAGCTTCCTGACCTTCAGTATCGCCTTCACCAGTTGCTACAACATAATCAACGAAGTAGCCGATATGAGAGTTCCAGATCTCAGCAAATTGTGCACCTGCATCTTCACCATACACAGAAGCAACAGCAGCTGACAGGTCATCAGCGTTTGCATTTAGTGCAGCAGCGGCCTGATCAAAGCTTTCAGCGCCATCAGCACCGTCCTGCATTGCCATCGCAGCAAGTCCAGCGTGCTCAGTGAATACATAATTCAGCTGTGCGCGAAGATCTACTGCAGGTGTATCAGGATTTGTGTTCTCGAACTGGTCCGGGAACTGGTCAGCAATTGCGACTGACAGCTGTTCAGCAAATCCGCCCATATGCATGATTGCTTCACGTTCCTGAGTATAAGCTGTTTCAAAATCTCCAGCTGCATACGCATCAAAAGCTGCTAACAGCATATCGATGTGCATTTGAAGTCCTTCTTCAAGTGCAGCAGCAGGGAGGCGGTCTTCTGTAGCAGTTGCAAAGAATGCAGCCTGTTCTACTTTGTATTCTTCAAGTTCAGCAAGTGCCTGATCAATGCCTTCCTGGTTGCCTTCAGCAGTAGCTGTAACGTAGTCTACGAAATAGCCAATGTGTGAGTTCCAGATCTCAAGGAAAGCAGCGCCGTTTTCTTCACCATATACAGAAGATACAGCGGCAGCGATGTCATCTGAGTTAGATGTTAAAGCGGCAGCAGCCTGATCGAAGTCTTCAGCACCGTCTATACCTTTACGCATTGCTTCAACTGCAAGGAATGCATGCTCAGTTAGAGCAGTATCCAGTGTAATGCGAAGCTCAGCAGCTGGTGTTGCCGTACCCATTTCCATTCCTGACTCAGCATGGCCTGAATGATCTCCGTGATCCTCTGCAAGTGCAGCCGTTGGCATTAGTAACATCAGACTCATTGGGACAACTAACATACTCTTTTTCAATTTCATTTGTAAAATCTCTCCCTTTTCTAGCTTAATTTCCAGCGCGAAAATTAAATGTTCTCATTTATTAATGTGATGGCAGGTATTTCAAAGAAGTGTTTGTCTGACTTCTTTACAATTACACAGCCGGGAGAGACGCTTCGTTATGAGTGAAGGTCGTCCGTATGTACAGAAGCAAAGAATAGGTGTGTATATCGCATCAAATATAAAAACATTCAGAATTATTCAGCTGGTTAGTTCTTTGGATTCCCTAAAGACTTTTGATCTAAACACTTTTTATAAATAATAAAATAAAAAATTTTAAATTATAAATAATAGCCCTTTATACCCATTTGTTACAATTTATATTAGTTGTTGTAACAATAAATAGGTTTTAGGGATTATAAATAAATATTTTCAATATAATACTATTTGATTATTTGTATAATAAAAGAGCGGGCTATATCAGCACCGCTCTCTTATCATTCGACATTATTTGTTATCAGATGCAAACTTTCTTACTGCAATTGCTGATCCGCCAAGCATCACAAACAGTAGTGCAACTAGGTAACCAATCGGGAAGCCGTCATCGGCAGCTCCGCCCATACCTGTGTTTGGCATTTCTTCAGGCATTTCATGGCCAAACTGTTCAGGGAACTGGTCTGTGATTGCTGCTGATAGTCCTGCAGCTGGCATTGTCATATGTGCCCAAGCTTCACGAATTGAGCTGTAAGCAGTTTCGTAATCGCCTGCAACATAAGAATCAAATGCAGTCAGTAATTGATCGACGTGTGCAGTCAGACCTGCTTCAAGGTCCTCAGCTGTAAGGCGTTCTTCAGTTGCTGTTTCAAGGAATGCAGCTTGTTCTACGATATAACCATCAAGTTCTGCTTTCGCAGCTTCCTGGCCTTCAGTGTCGCCTTCACCAGTTGCTACTACATAATCTACAAAGTAACCGATATGTGAATTCCATGTTTCAGAGAACTGTTCTCCAGCTTCTTCACCATATACAGAAGCAACAGCAGCTGACAGGTCATCTGCATTTGCAGTCAGTGCAGCGGCAGCCTGGTCAAAGCTCTCAGCGCCATCAGCACCATCCTGCATTGCCATTGCAGCTAATCCTGCGTGCTCAGTGAATACATAATTCAGCTGTGCGCGAAGGTCAATTGCCGGTGTATCAGGGTTTGTGTTTTCAAACTGATCCGGGAACTGGTCAGCGATTGCAACAGAAAGCTGTTCAGCAAATCCGCCCATGTGCATGATTGCTTCACGTTCTTGTGTATAGGCAGTTTCAAAATCACCTTCTGCATATGCATCAAAAGCTGTTAACAGCATATCGATGTGCATTTGAAGTCCTTCTTCAAGTGCAGCAGCAGGGAGGCGGTCTTCTGTAGCAGTTGCAAAGAATTCAGCCTGTTCTACTTTATATTCTTCAAGTTCAGCAAGCGCCTGATCGATTCCTTCCTGGTTTCCTTCAGCAGTCGCTGTTACGTAATCTACAAAATAGCCAATGTGAGAGTTCCAGATTTCAAGGAAAGCAGCGCCGTTTTCTTCACCGTATACTGATGAAACAGCAGCAGCGATATCATCTGAGTTTGATGTCAATGCAGCCGCAGCCTGATCAAAGTCTTCAGCGCCGTCTACACCTTTACGCATGGCTTCGATAGCAAGGTAAGCGTGTTCAGTTAGAGCAGTGTCCAACGTGATACGAAGCTCAGCAGCAGGTGTTGCGGTACCCATTTCCATGCTGGCTTCGGTTTTTTCTGAATGGTCTCCATGATCCTCTGCAAGTGCGGCCGTTGGCATTAGTAACATCAGACTCATTGGGACAACTAACATACTCTTTTTCAATTTCATGATTAAATCTCTCCTTTTTGTTTTGTAATTTGTTTTCAAACAGCTAACGCATAGAGATCAATTTTGGATCACTTTTTTTAAAACTTTTTTAAAGGCGAGATGTAATCTAGCGGTTGAATGTTGATATGAAAGGGTTTTTAATAGGTTATTTTTGTAGGATTTATTTTTTCTTTCAACGAAATACAAAAAGAAAGAGGTTGGGGGGCAAAAAAAGAAGCATCAGCGGGTCAGGTAACCAGCTGATGCTTCTTTAATTTTTAAAATCTAAATTTCTGAAGCCAGAATAATCTCGCCTTCCGGAAGTTCGCTATTTGCATCCGGCTCAAGTGAAACTGCCACTGTATCCCAGTCGCGTTCTGCATATTCTTCATTTAATGAGAAGATCACTGAACCTCTTCCTTCATTATCAATAACAAAAGTTCCTGCACGCTCAGGCTGACCATCCTGAAGGAGCCATACCTGATATACTTCTTCTTCAGACAGAGCTACCAGGTTTGATGCCTGTACAACCAGTCTCTTTTCTTCACCCTGCTCGATGATACTTGCAGTACCGCTCGCATTTCCGGCAGTCGGTGCAAGGTCAGCGTATTGAAGTACCTGATCAATCGTTGCCTGTTCCACAATATCTGCTTCATCTGACAGCTGGGTAAATAGATAAGCATTCCCGAAAAGAGAGAGCGCGAGTATTGCAGCAACTGATGGCATCATCCACTGACGCTTCTTCTTAGAAGGGCGAAGGGAGGCCGGTTCAGCAGCTTTTGTCGGCTTTACAGATTCGATGTTTGCAAAAATCCGTTCTTCCATACCTGTTGGCGGTTCAATCGGTTTAACTGCATAGGGAAGAGTATCTTCAAGAGATTTGAGGTCTGCAAGAATTTCCTGACAGTCTGCACACTCAGACAGGTGCTTCTCAAAAGCGGCTTTTTCAATATCATCCAAGTGCTGATTGTAATAATCCAGCACGCGATCACAATGCTGAGTCATCCTCATGCCCTCCTTTCCCTTTGAGACAAGCTTTTAAATGCTTAAGCGCAAGTCGGATGCGTCCTTTAATCGTCCCAAGAGGCGTATCAGTTTCCTTAGAGATCGCCTGCTGGGTTAATCCGTTAAAATAAAACAACTGAACGATGTGCTGTTGTTCTTTCTTTAATGAACTTACACACTCCTGAATAGCTGACCCCTGCTCTTTCCATTCAAGCACATCTGCAGGCGTTTCCTCAGTGACCCGGAGTGTGTCCTTTTCAATATACTCAACCGTTTCATGACGATTACGTTTGCGGAGAGCATCGAGACATGTATTTCTGGTCATCGTCAATAACCATGAAGAAAACTTTCCTTTAGATTTATCGTAAGGTGCGTGTTTCTTCCATAACTTTAGAAATACTTCCTGAATCGCCTCTTCGGCTACTTCCTGGTCCTGAGTCATTTTATATGAGAAGGAATAAATCAGCTTTTCATATTTTTGATAAAGCTGGCGCAAAGCCTGAGAATCTTGCTCGTGCACAACCTTTTGATACAAATCAAAATCTGTTAATTGCTGCGACATAGCATACTCCTTTAATTTGACGTTTGTTCATTAAGCGTACTAAACAACCGTCATGAAAACAATTCTCTGCACAGCTAACGAAAAAGAAATTGATTTGGATCACTTTTTAGTTTCATTATTTTTTCAAACGGGTAAAGAGGAAATTTGCTAATCTAACAGCTTAATCTTGCTATCTGAAGATGCAAGCAATTCCAGGATCGACACGTATTCCTCATTTGTCGTGTTTGATAACGCGCGATAC
>NZ_CP200276.1:1012500-1722500 GCF_055597105.1 Jeotgalibacillus sp. 10bf12
CACTGTCTCAACGAGAGACTCGGTGAAATTATAGTACCTGTGAAGATGCAGGTTACCCGCGACAGGACGGAAAGACCCCGTGGAGCTTTACTGCAGCCTGATATTGAATTTTGGCACAGCTTGTACAGGATAGGTAGGAGCCTTAGAAACCGGAGCGCCAGCTTCGGTGGAGGCATTGGTGGGATACTACCCCCGCTGTGTTGAACTTCTAACCCGCGGCCCTTATCGGGCCGGGAGACAGTGTCAGGCAGGCAGTTTGACTGGGGCGGTCGCCTCCTAAAGAGTAACGGAGGCGCCCAAAGGTTCCCTCAGAATGGTTGGAAATCATTCGAAGAGTGTAAAGGCATAAGGGAGCTTGACTGCGAGACCTACAAGTCGAGCAGGGTCGAAAGACGGGCTTAGTGATCCGGTGGTTCCGCATGGAAGGGCCATCGCTCAACGGATAAAAGCTACCCCGGGGATAACAGGCTTATCTCCCCCAAGAGTCCACATCGACGGGGAGGTTTGGCACCTCGATGTCGGCTCATCGCATCCTGGGGCTGTAGTCGGTCCCAAGGGTTGGGCTGTTCGCCCATTAAAGCGGTACGCGAGCTGGGTTCAGAACGTCGTGAGACAGTTCGGTCCCTATCCGTCGTGGGCGCAGGAAATTTGAGAGGAGCTGTCCTTAGTACGAGAGGACCGGGATGGACGCACCGCTGGTGTACCAGTTGTCATGCCAATGGCATCGCTGGGTAGCTATGTGCGGACGGGATAAGTGCTGAAAGCATCTAAGCATGAAGCCCCCCTCAAGATGAGATTTCCCACACGCAAGTGGTAAGATCCCTGAAAGATGATCAGGTAGATAGGTTCGAGGTGGAAGCATGGTGACATGTGCAGCTGACGAATACTAATCGATCGAGGACTTAACCAAATCGGTTGATTCTCGGAAATTCCCTTACTTTGATGTCGTATCCAGTTTTGAGAGAGCGAATTTTTTCGTTTTTTCTCTAAACCTGTTGTTGAAATCAGCAATGGAAACTTGGTATAATAGATTTTGTTCCAAGTTAAGCAGATCAGTCTAGTGATGACAGCGAAGAGGTCACACCCGTTCCCATGCCGAACACGGAAGTTAAGCTTTTCAGCGCCGATGGTAGTTGGGGGTTTCCCCCTGTGAGAGTAGGACGTCGCTAGGCATTGTTCCACAGTAGCTCAGTGGTAGAGCAATCGGCTGTTAACCGATCGGTCGTAGGTTCGAGTCCTACCTGTGGAGCCATTTTTCTGCTTCCATAGCTCAGCAGGTAGAGCACTTCCATGGTAAGGAAGAGGTCGCAGGTTCAAATCCTGTTGGAAGCTCCACAGAGGCCCGTTGGTCAAGTGGTTAAGACACCGCCCTTTCACGGCGGTAACACGGGTTCGAATCCCGTACGGGTCACCATTTAAAATTTATTCCCATGGAGAATTAGCTCAGCTGGGAGAGCATCTGCCTTACAAGCAGAGGGTCGGCGGTTCGAGCCCGTCATTCTCCACCATTTCTAGCCGGTGTAGCTCAACTGGTAGAGCAACTGACTTGTAATCAGTAGGTTGGGGGTTCAAGTCCTCTTGCCGGCACCAGTTTTCAACTTTATATGGAGGGGTAGCGAAGTGGCTAAACGCGGCGGACTGTAAATCCGCTCCTTCGGGTTCGGCAGTTCGAATCTGCCCCCCTCCACCATTTTTTAAAAAAGGACATGCTTTTGAGGTGTCTTTTCGTTTTTTTCGGGTATATTACTTTTAAGCGTTGGGCTATAGCCAAGCGGTAAGGCAACGGACTTTGACTCCGTCATGCGTTGGTTCGAATCCAGCTAGCCCAGCCATACGAGCCATTAGCTCAGTTGGTAGAGCATCTGACTTTTAATCAGAGGGTCGAAGGTTCGAGTCCTTCATGGCTCACTCACAAAGCTTTTCAGCGATGTTGTCATCGCTGAAAAGCTTTTTTTATTGTTTAGTTAGAGCATTTCAGGCATGTTATACTATTGCGAGACAGATCTCTTACGATGAGAGGCGTGAATAGAATTTGAAATTGAAAGATACTGGTGAAAGAATTATTCCAGATGAAATGAAGCCTTCTAATATGATGCTGCTTGAGCATATGGCGCGTTATCAGTTTGCGTTTCCTTATGTGAAAGGGAGAGTATTGGATTTGGCGTGCGGCTCTGGTTACGGCAGTGTAATGGCAACCAGACAGTCAAAGCGTAAGATTAGTGAAATGGTCGCAGTAGACTTCTCTGAAGAAGTTCTTACTTATGCACGCGGCAGGTATCATCATCCAATGATCTCTTATGAATGTCATAATGCGGCTGACCCGGCACTTCCTGAGAAGCTTGGTACTTTTGATTGTATCCTTTCATTTGAGACTTATGAGCATCTTGAAGAGGAAGGCGTGTTTTTGGATAATTTATTTCAAATGCTGAAGCCTGGGGGCATACTGGTGTTATCAACGCCTTTTGGAGAAGGTAGAGGAAAACCGACTTCAGAGCCATTTCATATTCATCAGATTACGCGGGATGAATTCAGGTCATTGTTCGATCAATATGCATACGTTAAAAAGGATTTTTATTATCAGTCCGGTGTTTTGGTAGAGCCTTTGAGAGAGGGCATGAACTATCAGATGGGGATTGCTGTGTGCAAAAAAGAAGGTTAGTTTAGTATATTCTCATAGAAGAGGTGCATATAGATGAAGAAACTTTTAGTTGCAACAGACGGTTCAGAACACGCAAAGAGAGCTTTACTGAAGGCAGTTGATATTGCTGGAAAAGATGAAGAAGCGGTTATTAATCTCATGTATGTAGTGGACGGTGAGACATCTAAATCTGATGTCCTGCATTATGGTGATTCAGATACAGCCAGCTTTAAACGTGAGAAGAAGCTGCAGGGAAGTGTGGAATTGGTTGAGGCAGAAGGTATTAAAGCTAACCTGATCATTGAACATGGAGATCCTGAAGAAATGCTGATTGATCACGCTAACAGCAATGACTATGACCTTGTACTTGTTGGCAGCCGCGGCCGTAATAAGCTCCAGACAATGGTTCTTGGCAGCGTAAGCCATAAGCTTGTGAAACATATTAATGCGCCGGTGATGGTTGTTAAATAAGTGAGATAGAATGCCCTTGTCGTTCCTTGGTGGACGGTGGGGTTTTTTTGTGGAAGTGGCATGACCGGAGGAGCGGAAGAATTGGATCTTAGCTCAGTTTAATTGGGGTGGCAGGCCTCGTAATTGGTTACTTCCCCCGGTTCATTACATCATCGTTCTCTATATTTGAACACAATTCTGATCGCGTTTAGCCCCCGTGCATATTCATACATTATCCTGAGCAGTTGAACCACCTGAAATGTAAGCGTTACAATAGCTAAGTGAGACAAATTTCAGGGGGTATAAAGAGATGCAGAAAAAGAACATTTCAGTGATCGGTGTGCCAATGGATTTAGGGCAGATGCGCCGTGGAGTAGATATGGGACCAAGTGCAATCCGTTATGCCGGTTTGCTTGAGCGTTTAGAGGCAATTGGTCATACAGTGACAGACCTTGGTGATATTCAGATTGACCAGCCGGAACGTGTACATACGGCAGATACAAACCTGAGAAACCTGGATTCTGTTGTAAAAGGAAGTACAGCGCTTGCTGACCAGGTCAAGAAGGTAAAAACAGATGGCGACTTCCCGCTGATTTTAGGTGGAGACCATAGTATTGCGATTGGATCACTTGCAGGTATCAGCAGTAACTATGAGAATCTTGGAGTGATCTGGTATGATGCACACGGTGATTTAAATACAGGTGATACGTCACCTTCAGGCAATATCCACGGAATGCCGCTTGCTGTGAGTCTGGGTATCGGTCACGAAGACCTTGTAAACATCCATGACTACACGCCAAAAGTGAAACCTGAAAACATCGTGATTATCGGCGCTCGTTCACTTGATGAGGGTGAGAGAGAGCTGATTAAGGAAAGAGGGATCCGGGTCTATACAATGCACGAAGTGGACCGTATGGGAATGACGAAAGTGATGGAAGAATCAATTGAGTATCTGAAGGACCGTACAGACGGCGTTCACCTTTCACTTGATCTTGACGGCCTGGATCCAAATGATGCACCAGGCGTCGGAACACCTGTGATTGGCGGGATCAGCTACCGTGAAAGCCACCTGGCAATGGAGATGCTTGCAGAAGCAGATATCCTGACGTCAGCTGAATTCGTTGAAGTGAATCCAATTCTGGATGAAAAGAATAAAACCGCTACTGTTGCTGTTGCGCTGGTAGGGTCGCTGTTTGGCGAGAAGCTTCTATAATAATGTGTGCCGTCTGTGGATGAATGCTGCAGGCGGTTTTTTATGAAATGGGTGTGGGTCTAATTACATGATTTCCGGAACTACTGGCAAAATCTCCTGAACCACCACCAAAGTGTCATGAACAAGCCAAGTAATCTCATGAACACCAACCGTAATCTCCGGAATTACACACATAATCTCCTGAACCAATCCCCAAATACCCCCTACCGCTATTCCAAAAAATCCCTAACATTTTTGCAATAACTGGATGACACTGTACTACAATTAATAGTACAATAGAAGTGCGTGTTTATAATCAGATTCGGCTAATTACGTTTACATAAAAAATCTTGAAATAAAAATAAAAAAGCGTGAAACCTTTTGCGCGATACTTACGTAAATAGGTTAGAGCCGCATGGAGCGGAGGTAAAGAAGATGGAATCCATAGTGAAAAAGCGAATACAGCAGGTGCGGAAGGGAGATCAGGATGCGTTCGGTGAAATCGTGGAACTCTTTAAAGACAGAGTGTACCACGTATGCTTCAGGATGCTTGGCAACCGTCATGAAGCTGAAGATATTGCACAGGAGGCATTTATCAGAGCATATACGAACATTCACACGTTTGATATCGACCGGAAATTCTCAACGTGGCTGTTCCGTATTGCAACGAATCTGTGTATCGACCGGATCAGAAAGAAGAAACCTGATTATTATTTAGATGCTGAAGTCTCTGGTACAGATGGCCTGACGATGTATTCGCAGGTTGAAACAGACGGTCCTCTTCCCGAAGAAGAAGTCGAGTCGATGGAACTTCAGGAATCAATTCAAAAAGAAATTTCCAGATTACCCGACAAATATCGTTCTGTTATCGTATTAAAATATATAGAGGAGCTTTCTTTAAAAGAAATCAGTGAAATTCTTGAGCTGCCAATCGGAACAGTCAAGACGAGAATTCACAGAGGCAGAGAAGCGCTCCGAAAGCAGTTAAGATCAATATAGGAGAGGGTGAGTAAAGTGAACACTTGTCCTGAACATATCGTGCTATTGATGCATGATTATTTAGATGAAGAGATTTCACATGAAAACGAAAAGGAGTTGAAGGCGCACCTTCAGTCATGTGAAGCGTGCAAAACTCATTTTCATGAATTGAAAAAGACAGTTGCGCTTGTGCAAAGCACTTCACATATACAGGCACCATCTGACTTCACAAAGAATGTGATGGCAAAGCTGCCGAAGGAAAAGAAAAGAGCGGGTGTGGAGCGCTGGTTCCACCGTCATCCGCTTATGGCAGCGGCTGCAGTATTCTTCGTACTGATGGGTGGCAGTCTGTTTACAAATTGGAACGGGACAGAAGAGCTTTCCTTCACCCAGAGTGAACAGGTTGTCGTAGAAGGAAGTACGGTTGTAGTACCTGAAGGAGAAACGATTCAGGGTGACCTGACAGTCCGCAATGGAGACCTCCGCATCGAAGGAACGGTTGAAGGAAACGTCACAATCGTCAACGGTGAGCAGTTTATGGCCGGAGCCGGTGGCGTTACAGGAGAAATTGAGGAAATTGATCAGGCTTTTGAATGGTTATGGTACTCAATGAAGTCAGCTGCTAAAGAACTCGGCAGTTTTGGGCAGGATCAGGAAGAATAGATCAGCGATACGCCGGCAGAAAATGCCGGCGTATTTTTATATTAAAAAAAGATTTCTCTATGAATTAATGACAGAAAATTCTATTATTATACCGTTGTTTCTTATATGATATGGATATAGCGGATTTAATAAAATAGACCTGGATAAAAAATGTTAATGGCGAAAATATTCATTTATAGATAATGATTCCTATCATAAGGAGGTTTTAAAGATTTGAAAGACATCAAAACGGAACAGATTTTCTCGTATCTGAGATGGATTTTTTTAGTTGGTATACTGATTACATATCAGGTTCCTTTTCTTAAAGAAAAAATCGGTTATCACGGGAATTCGTTTTATCTGCTGCTGACCGCCTTCTTCCTGTTCACAGTGATCTCGCAGTGGCAGCTTCATATGAGTACGAAAAAAGAGATTAATTTTCCGCTGCTGATCAGAACGAGTGTCTGGATCGATTACGTGGCGTATGTCTGGCTGATTGCAATTACCGGTGGCATTCAGAGTGTTTTGTTGCCGATCATGTATGTCATCTTATTGCATGCGATGGTGCACTGGAAAGAGCGGGGAGCGATCTGGATGACAGCGGCATTAATCGTGGGATTATGGTCAGCACCGTTTTACTCGATCGGCTATACTGCTGAAGCAGTCGTAACAGGAGCTGTTCAGACTTTTGTATTAATCGTGATGAGTACATTCAGTGCGGTGCTCGTCATCAGGGAACGCAGGTATTACTCTCAGGCAGCAACGCTTGGCAATGAATTGAAAATGGATTATCTGACCGGGCTGTATAATGTACGATATTTTAGAGAGCAGATGAGAGTGATGGAACAAAAGCGTGAGCCATTTCATCTGTTGATCGGTGATATTGATTTTTTCAAGGTGGCAAACGACCGTTACGGACATTTGTTTGGCGATCAGGTGCTTGCTGTGATCGGACCGATTCTCAAAGAGATAACTCATGCACATAATGGGAATGCTTTTCGCTATGGTGGTGAGGAATTTGTCTTTTTATTTCCCGGGAAAGATTTTTATGTCGAAGACTTTTTATATGAGTTGAGAAATGAGCTTGAGAAGGCAGATATAAAGCAGGAAGACTGGCGTTTAAGCCTGAGCTTTGGGCATGCAGTGAGTGATGAAGGTGCCGGAGTGGAGGACGCAATTGCGCTTGCAGATTCGCGACTGTATCAGGCAAAGGAAAATGGACGTGCGTGTGCAGTATTAAATAATAATGAAGTGCTGGCTTATTTATATGCACTGTAACAACTTTTAAATTCATGTTTCAACTGAACAATGTAAGACTTATGCGGCGTGGTTGTGTTATAATGAGATGGTTTAAATTTGTTGGGTTAAATAGAGATTTTTTAAATAGATAATTGGAGGAAGTCACATGCCGTTTGCCGACCAGTTTTCAGATTTAACGGTGTTAGACCTTGCTGTTCATGCAATTGACATACTCCTCGTGTGGTTTGTTTTATATAAGCTGATCACGGTGATCAGAGGGACAAAGGCTGTACAGCTGTTAAAAGGAATTTTTGTTATTGTTGTCGTCCGCGTAGTCAGTGAGTTACTTGGATTTAATACACTGGCGTGGATCATGGAGCAGGTCATGCTCTGGGGGGTTCTTGGGATTATGATTATCTTCCAGCCTGAGCTGCGTCGTGCACTTGAACAGCTTGGACGGGGGAAGTTATTTGCCAGAGGAAACCTCCAGGAAGACGAGGAACGTAACCGCTTAGTAGAGGCTGTAACGAAATCAGTCAGCTATATGGCGAAGCGGAGAATCGGTGCCTTGATCACATTCGAACGTGAAACAGGTATGGGAGATTACATCGAAACAGGTATTCCGATGGATTCAAACCTTACATCCGAACTGTTGATTAATTTATTCATTCCTAATACACCGCTTCATGATGGTGCGGTGATTATCCAGAAAAACCGTATTGCAGCAGCTGCATGTTATCTGCCGCTGTCTGAAAGTCCGTTTATTTCCAAAGAACTTGGTACACGTCACCGGGCAGCCCTCGGTGTCAGTGAAGTAACCGACAGTATTACAGTCGTGGTTTCAGAAGAGACAGGTGCCATTTCCGTCACAACCAACGGCGAGCTTCAGCGCGATCTGGAGCTGGATGAATTCAGCAAGATCATCCGACGTGAATGGTTCGGTGAAAAGGAAACAACAGACTCTTCGACACGATGGAACTGGAGGGGGAAAAAGAATAATGGATAAATTCCTTGAAAGCCGCTGGTTCCTGAGAGGATTTGCTTTGCTGGTGGCTGTACTGATGTTTATCACGGTCAATACGGAAGAAGAAGGAACGAACACATCTGCAAGCTCTCAAAATGATGTGGAAGTGATTGAAAGTGTTCCTGTCGATACGATTTATAACGAGGAAGAACTCGTTGTGACGGGTGTGCCGAATACGGTCGACGTTACAATTCAGGGTCCTACTCAGTTTGTCACCAGAACCAATGCGGTGAGGGATTTCCGTGTGTTTATTAACCTTGCAGATCTGGAGCTTGGGACACATGAAGTTGAGCTCCAGTCAGAAGGTTTTTCATCACAGCTGACTGTGACAATTTCTCCTGCGGTTGCCACTGTGACAATCGATGAGCGCGTCACAGAAGAATTTGCAGTGGATGCAGAATTTAACCAGTCTATTATTCCTGAAGGCTATGAACTTGAGGGGATTGAATCAGATCCGGCAACGGTTCAGGTAACCGGTGCAAGAAACGTCATTGAATCAATCCGCTATGTCAGAGCATCAGTGGATATAGAAGGTCAGGTAGAGGATGAACAGACCATTGAATCCACGGTTCAGGTACTCAACGCCAATCTGGACAAGCTGCCTGTTACAGTTGAACCGCAGACAGTGGATCTGAGTATCAGCGTAACGCAGCCAAGTAAAGAAGTAACGCTTGTGCCGACAACATCCGGTACACCATCAGATGGCTTTGAACTTGAGTCCATTGAGCTGGCAAGTGAAACAGTAACCATCTATGGGCCAACAGACACGATTGACAATATTAGTGAAATTGAAGTACCATTTGATCTTTCGGGTGTTTCAAATGATGGTTCACGGATTGAAGTACCGATTCCGGTCCCTGAAGGTGTGACAAGCTTATCCAGTGAAACCGTCGCAGGTGTAATCTCACTCACTGAATCAGCAGCAGAAGAGGGTGCTGCAGCTGAAGATGAGTCAGAGGAGACAGCTGAAACACCTCCGCCTGAAGAAGATGAAGAACCTGCTGAGGAGACAGATACTGCCTCAGATAATAACGATAATACTGAATCCACAGAGGAGCTGACATTGTCGGCTCTTCCTGTTGAAATGCGCAATATAGGCGATGAACTGCAGGCGGCTTTTTTAACTCCTGCCAGCGGGGAGCTTAACTTACGCGTAACCGGAGAACCGGAAACGCTTGAAGAGTTGTCAGAAGAAGACGTCTCACTGTTTGTAGATGCGGAAGGGTTAGAAGAAGGCGAACATGAAATGGAAGTCCAGATCGAAGGACCTTCCAATGTGACATATATTTTATCGCAGTCCAGTATTACATTTACACTGGCAGCTGCATAAGCCCTGGGAGGGGCGTTTTATAAGAAGGAGCGATGTTTATCATGGGTAAATATTTTGGAACAGACGGAGTCCGCGGAGTAGCAAACGCTGAGCTTACGCCTGAAATGGCATTTAAGCTTGGACGTTTCGGAGGATACGTGCTGACAAAAGAAACAACACGCCCGAAAGTGTTAATTGGACGTGATACAAGAATTTCAGGTCATATGTTAGAAGGCGCACTTGTTGCGGGTCTTCTGTCAATCGGTGCAGAAGTCATGCGTCTTGGTGTCATTTCTACACCAGGTGTGGCATTCCTGACAAAGGCAATGGGAGCGCAGGCTGGTGTCATGATCTCAGCTTCACACAATCCTGTACCGGATAACGGAATCAAATTCTTTGGTCCGGACGGATTTAAGCTGACTGACGAACAGGAAGCTGAAATTGAAGGATTAATTGATGCAGAGACAGATACAACACCTCGTCCGACAGGTGAAAATCTTGGCGTTGTAACAGATTACTTCGAAGGCGGACAAAAGTACCTTCAGTATCTGAAGCAGTCAGCTGATGAAGATTTCAGCGGCATCCACGTCGCGCTTGACTGTGCACACGGTGCAACGTCAGCACTTGCGACACACCTGTTTGCAGACCTTGATGCTGACCTTTCAACAATGGGTGCATCACCAAACGGTCTGAATATCAATGAAGGTGTAGGGTCTACACACCCTGAAACACTTGCTGACTTTGTAAAAGATAAAGGTGCAGACGTTGGTCTTGCATTTGACGGAGACGGTGACCGGATCATCGCAGTTGATGAAAACGGTCAGGTTGTCGATGGTGACCAGATTATGTTTATCTGTGCGAAGCACCTGAAGAGCGAATCTCGTCTGAAGCAAAATACAGTCGTATCAACTGTCATGAGTAATCTTGGTTTCCATAAAGGGCTTGAAGAAGCGGGGATCCTGAGCATCCAGACAGCTGTGGGTGACCGTTACGTAGTAGAAGAAATGAAAAAAGGCAGCTACACACTTGGCGGTGAGCAGTCAGGACACATTATCTTCCTTGATTACAACACAACTGGTGACGGACTATTAACGGGTCTTCAGCTTGTAAATATCATGAAGCTGACAGGCAAGAAGCTTTCTGAGCTTGCTGCTGAAATGGAGATCTTCCCACAGAAGCTTGTGAATATCCGCGTAAGCGATAAGCACGGTGTAACAGATAATGCTGAAGTAAAAGCGATCATTGAACAGGTGGAAAAAGAGATGGATGGCAACGGCCGCATTCTCGTACGTCCATCAGGCACTGAGCCGCTTGTACGTGTAATGGCAGAAGCACCGACGAAAGAGCTTTGCGAAGAGTATGTAAACCGCATTGCTGAAGTGGTTGAGAATGAAATGGGCGTTAAAGCTTAATATAGATGGTTAGTGAAAGGAGAAATACACTGCAGCAGTGCGGTGTGTTTCTCTTTTTTTGTGTTGTGGTCGGAGCGTGCCTGTGTTTGCGGTTGAAGGAAAAGTGTTCACATGTGAGGTGAATACTGTAAATGGTGAAGGGAATATCATGAAACTTGAAGGGAATAGCCCCATTGATAGTCACCATGAAGAAATCTTTTTTGATATTGAAGGGATATTTTCTAAATTGAAGGAATCCATCAGTAGATTGAAGGGATAACTCTTGAAATGAAGGAATTCGCCCGCCCAAACCAGCCAACCAAAATCAACCACCACCACATGCGCCCGTATCCACCTTATCAACACAAAAGGCATACGCTCTCAAGCGTATGCCTCATATAGATAATTAGCCAGCTGCCTCACCCATCATCTCATAAGGATGAACATCCTTCGCCATGAAGTACGTAAGCGGCAGATTCTCGAGCGGCTGGTGATCTGCGGTAATATAGGATTTCAGATCAACGCCGTTGACCGCCATTTCAATCGCGCGGATCATCCAAGGGTCAATGGCTTCTCTTGTGATGGAGAATGTATCGTTTGAAGAAAGCATGAATTTAAACGATAGAATGCTGTCTTCGAGCTGCGATTTTTTATAGTTCACTGACAGTGGTTTGACCAAAAAGACCAGTATCGCCAGCGTAAATCCATATGTCAGGAATGTGAGGTTCAGACCGATATCTATGAGCATAATACCGGTAATGATATTCATGGCAATCACAATCAGCCACAACCATTTGTTAAGCGTGAACTTAAACGTCAGGGCGAACAGAATAACAGGAACCGTCAATAGGATCACGATCGCGAGCCAATGACTCTGATCAATGACATGTGTCGCAATGAGCAGTGCAAACATAAGTAACATCAGTATTCTCAGTAACAGAAGCGGTCTTTTGTTTGGTCCGAATTGTGAATTAAATTCTTTCTTCGCAAGCTTCTCCCATTTTTTATAGTCCTGGGATGGGAATTTAGTCAGCAGTGACTCATCCACCACCACTTCATCATGGTGTCGGAATAGAGCTTCCAATAGAAACTTTTCACTTTTCGTAAGTGATACGGTTTGTCCACTTTTACAGAAGGTCAGCTTTTCACCACGCACTCCGGATGTTAATGCACCTTTTTCTTTCATTGTATAAAGTGCTGCTAAAAGACTTTCAGGTTGCTTTGGTGCTTCATTTTGTCCGAAAAGGATTGCAAGCGGTGTAAAGTTCATCACATTTTCCGCATGCCCTGTAGAACGTTTACGTATAACGAACATCAGGATAACGGACGTAATGATTGCGATGATCAGGAAAATATTAAACCACATGATTGCATTTTGAATTGAAGACAGTGTCGAGGATCTCTCATCTGCTTCCGCATAAATGGCTTCCTGTTCCTCGATGGCTTCTTCAATAGACATCGGGGCAGGAACAGGCTCGGCTTCAGTCATCACATCTGAAGGGAACAGGATACGTACCTCAGAGTTTGTAAATATGGAAGAAGAAGGTGTGTAAAACCGGACACCGGACTCATCCTGCAGAGTGATCTCACCTTTTTTATCAGCAAAGAACACTGCCTGCTGATCTGTTGGAACGGGTCCCGGGAAAATGACATCAAGATACAGTTCATTTATATCTTCATCATGATGCGACCCGTCACTGAAAAATGGAAGGTAGGCGTCAGTATAGTCATCGTATACCCTGACTGCATTCTCAAGTGTATATGTATAGAAAACCTTGATTGTCTCGTACTCTCCGTCAACAGTCGTCCAGACTGTCTCGTCTCCATACTCGTACTCTCCGTCAACAGTCGTCCAGACTGTCTCGTCTCCATACTCGTAATCAAGCATGGCAAGGTCGGCGCTTTGGATAAAGCCGGGCTCATCATTCGACCCTGTAATGGCATAAGCCTCAAAGTCAGCAATCCCGCTATGTCCATCACGGTAAAGGGTACGACCGACTTCCTCCTCGTATTCAGTAAATGAATAATGAAAGACTTCGTTTACTTTTACATCACCATTGGGCTGAATCCATGCACGAACCTTTGCTTCTTCTACAGTATAAGCAGCAGCCTGTCCAGCAAATAGGAGCCATAAAAAACCTGCTGTCACCGTCAATTTCTTGATCATATTGTCACCTTCTTATTTTTAAGTCAGTATGCTTACGCATAATAACAGGAAAAAGTTTCAAAATGAAGCCGCTAAGTGAAACTGAAAAACATTTGTAACCAACGTAACAAACGAACATGGTATACTACTTCTCGTGCGTCACAAAAAATTAGATTGACGTAAAATTCGTTCAGACGTATGATAAGGTAAGTGTATTTTTCCCAAAATAGGGTATACAGGAAAAGTCGCACTTTTATTCAAAAAAGAAAGAGAGGGTCGTAAGGTATACAACACGATACAAAAAGCGCCAGGACTGTCCAGAGTAGCGGCAGTTGACGAGGAGAAGGAGCATCGAGTGTTCGGCGGATGCCTTCCGGCTGATGACTGCACAGCCGAAAACCTGTTTTTTGAAATCACCGAGGCGACTCAGTGGACAAAGAAAACAGGACTGCAGCACCCTAAAAACCAATCTAGCAAAGTTGAAGTACAGAAAGACAATCTAAGAGATTGCACAGCTGTGTGATTGGAGCGTAAGGCGACGACTCCGGAGCGATTAGTGGGACAGCT
Source organism: Jeotgalibacillus sp. 10bf12 (assembly GCF_055597105.1). Taxonomy (NCBI): domain Bacteria; kingdom Bacillati; phylum Bacillota; class Bacilli; order Caryophanales; family Caryophanaceae; genus Jeotgalibacillus; species Jeotgalibacillus sp. 10bf12. Next base: position 1,026,077 of record NZ_CP200276.1, read on the forward strand.
GAGACCCCACAGGCGAAGCCGAGGAGGCTCAGCGACCACCGCTCGGAAAGCGTTCGCCTGAAGCGGAAATCACCAGCCAACTTTAATAGAGCAAAAAACTAATAGAGAGATAAAGGGGGCACGTCCGTCCTCTATACGGTCATGCCCTCCTTATACTCACAGGAGGAAACTTATTATGTGTGGAATTGTAGGATATATTGGATCAAACGATACGAAGGAAATCTTGCTTAAAGGTCTTGAAAAACTTGAATACCGTGGTTATGACTCTGCTGGAATCGCAGTGAAAAATGACGACGGCGTATCAGTATTCAAAGAAAAAGGACGCATCGCAGACCTTCGTGCAATCGTAGATGACAGCGTGAGCGCTAACATCGGAATCGGCCATACACGCTGGGCAACACACGGCGCACCAAGCCAGGTGAATGCACACCCTCACCAAAGTACAACAAGCCGCTTTACGCTTGTACACAACGGTGTCATCGAGAACTATGCACAGCTGAAGCGTGAGCACCTTGCAGACGTTGAACTTGTATCTGAAACAGATACAGAAATCATCGTTCAGCTGATCGAAAAGTTTGTAAAAGAAGGCCTTGAAACAGAAGCTGCATTTGCAAAAGCACTAGCAGAACTGAAAGGTTCATATGCAATCGCGCTTTTAGATAACCAGAACGAAGACACAATCTTTGTTGCGAAAAACAAGAGCCCACTACTAGTTGGTCTTGGAGAAGACTTCAACGTTGTTGCATCTGATGCAATGGCTATGCTTCAGGTAACTGATGAGTACGTTGAGCTGATGGACAAAGAAATGGTCATCGTGACAAAAGAAAGCACAACGATCAAAACGCTTGATGGCGAAACAGTTGCGCGTGATTCTTACAAAGCAGAAATCGATGCAAGCGACATCGAAAAGGGTACTTACCCTCACTACATGCTTAAAGAAATCGACGAGCAGCCGGCAGTAATGCGTAAAATCGTTCAGGCTTACCAGAACGAAGAAGGCGAGCTTTCAATTGCGAAAGACACGCTTGACGCTGTAAATGCAGCTGACCGCATCTATATCATTGCTTGCGGAACAAGCTATCATGCAGGACTTGTAGGGAAAGAGTACCTTGAGAAAACAGCGAAAATCCCGACTGAAGTACACGTAGCGAGTGAGTTCGTATACAACACGCCGTTACTATCTGAAAAGCCATTATTTATCTTTATTTCTCAAAGTGGTGAAACAGCAGACAGCCGTGCCGTACTTGTACACGTTAAAGAACTTGGACATCCAGCACTAACACTGACAAACGTAGCAGGCTCAACACTTTCACGTGAAGCAAACCACACACTTCTGCTGCACGCAGGACCAGAGATCGCAGTAGCATCAACAAAAGCTTACACTGCACAAATCGCAGTCCTTGCGATCCTTGCAGAAGCAGCTGGAAAAGCAAAAGGTTTCGAAATGAAGTTCGACCTGATTCAGGAAATGGGTATCGTTGCAAACGCAATCCAGACACTGACAGACGACAAAGAAGCATTCGAGCAAATCGCACGTGACTTCCTAAGCACAACGCGCAACGCATTCTTCATCGGACGCTCAATGGATTACCATGTCGTTCAGGAAGCAGCGCTAAAGCTGAAAGAAATCTCTTACATCCAGGCTGAAGGCTTCGCAGGCGGCGAGCTGAAGCACGGAACAATCGCACTAATCGAAGACGGCACACCAGTCGTTGCACTAGCAACACAGGAAAACGTCAACCTGAGCATCCGCGGTAACGTCAAAGAAGTAGCAGCCCGCGGCGCCAACCCATGCATCATCTCAATGAAAGGTCTTGAAGAACAAGGCGACAGCTACGTGATCCCACACGTACACGAACTGCTTGCACCACTGGTATCAGTAGTGCCAACACAGCTGATTGCTTACTATGCAGCACTTCATAGAGATTGTGATGTTGATAAGCCACGTAACCTTGCGAAGAGTGTTACTGTAGAATAAATAGAATTTTAATAAAAAAAGCATCCGTTCTTTTATTATTTAATAAACGAGCGGATGTTTTTATTTAAAGAGAGTACTTTTGAATATTCTGAATTAAGAGGGTTTAATAAAAATTTATTAAGTGTATAAGGATCATAAAAATTTCGTATAAATTCAATCGATTTTATTAAATAACAAATGTTGTGATTAGTTTAATATTCAATTAAAACTTATATGATTCACATTTTAAGCGGAAATATTTGCTTAATAATAATTTCACATTAAATGTAAGATAAAAACATAGAGTATAATAAACGTACGAAATGATTTTTACATTAAACATTAGCTGTTGGAATTTTTAAACATAGGACACCCTATAAATGAACATACTTCTTGTCCTGAAAACTAGTATTTACTATTTAAATTTTAGATATGGCAATGTGATAAAATATATTGCATGAATAGTAAATGCATTTTTAATAGAAATTAGGTGAGGGAATGATAACTTACTTGAAAATGGACTTATTCCAAAGTCCGGCTCATGTATTAGTAAACACCGTCAATACGGTTGGTGTTATGGGAAAAGGAATTGCTAAAACATTTAAAGATATTTATCCCGATATGTTTACAGAGTATCAAAAGCTTTGTGAAAATAATTTGTTGACAGTTGGCAAGCTTTGGGTTTACAAGACCCCTAATAAATGGATACTAAATTTCCCAACTAAACAACATTGGCGAAGCCCTTCAAAGATAGAATATATTGAAGAAGGGTTAAAAAAGTTTGTTCAGCATTATGAAGAAAAGGGTATTGATTCTATTGCTTTCCCACCTTTGGGTTGTGGAAATGGTGGGCTTAATTGGGAAAGTGAAGTAAAACCCTTAATGGAAAGATACTTGAAGGATTTACCTATTGAGGTTTATGTTCACCTTCCACCTGAAGAAATGAAACATAAGAAAAAAGAACATCAAAATATCCAAGAGATTAAAAAATGGCTTTGGTCTCAACCAACCGAATTAAGTTTTTTTGAAGTTTGGGAAGATATTGTAAATAAAATTGATCAACAGCTAACTTTATATGCTAATGAAGTTCCCTATGATATCAGTTTAATTAACGAAAATAATGAAAATGCTATAAGATTTAAAACGGAGAAAAGCATCACTAATATATCAAAGAACCAATTAAATGATGCATGGGATACCTTAAGAAATATAGGGGTTATTACCAGAAAAACGATACCGGATCATCTAAAAGATGTAAGCAATTTGACCTTTAATCTTTTAAATCTATTACCTTATATTGAGCCTATCGAGGTTGCTCATACTTCGAAAAGTAATCAGGAGGGTTTTGAAGTGGGAATTAGGTTAGTTCCTGTTCTGGAAGATATTAATCACCAAGGGGAATTAATGATATGAAACCTAACACTCATTTGTTTAAAGAAAAATTAAAAGAAATTGAGAAAAGTGATTGGGTAGGTAATCGTGCATGGTGGCTCAAATTTGTATTCCACTTTACTAATATTCATAATGCGGTTCAGATATTACAAAGTGAACGGCTCTGCTCTAGAAATCTTGCAGCTAAAGAAGAATTAATGAAAACCGATAATGCCAGTGAAGAAGTCATGAGGGTAACTGAAGATAAATGGAAAAATTATGTGAGATTTTATTTTCGCCCTAGAACACCTACACAATATTATAATGAGGGTTTTAAGACTAGAAAAATGATTGAAAGCTCAGGTCTTACAGCACATTGTCCAGTCCCGGTATTTTTTTTATTCGACTCCTTATCAATGTTGAGTATGGATGGTTCATATTTCACATATGGAAATTTAGCGAGAAGTCCTGAAGTTTATTATGAAGGTAAAGATTTTAAAGAAATGCCTTTTCAAAATATTTATCATGACGATTGGAAGGGGTTTGACGATAAAATTATTTTCAATCGTCATGCTGAGCTGATTGTTGAAAATGAGTGTCAACTAAATCACTTGAAATACATCGTATGTAGAAGTCAAGCAGAAAAGGAAACGCTAGTCAGTCTTTATAATAACTTCCAGGGGAATGTAGTTGAGCCTCACAAGATTATCGTGAGACCCAGATTGAATATGTTTTACAGAAAATGTTTTTATATTGAGAAAGTGTCTTTGGGTATAGATAGTATTGAAATTAAGTTTAACAAAGGTGAATACTTTGATGAAAAATATAAACTATTGATTGAACTTTATAAGATCAATACAGATGAATTAATAACTTGGAAAAATGATGAGTTTCCCCCACAAACATCGTTAAAATTAAAATTTAAAGAAGAAAGACCTGAATATGTACTTACTATATACATAGAAGATCATATTGCTTACAAAAGTCAATATGTTTATGAATACCCTCTGCCGTTTTAATTGAATTTAAAACCAGAATTTGCTCTATATTGAAAAAATCGCCTTGTCCTGAGAACTATTCTGACAATACAAGTCAATTGAATAAGCAAAAGTAAGAAGTTAGTGAATAAAGCGCTTTACAACTGCTATTTTGAATAGTTATTTGTAGCTGTAAATATTCATAAATGTTTGTAGGACAGGGAGATATTCAATGATTTACTATGTGGAACTGGGGACGGAATTTACTGCGATGTATGGGGATATTGACGGGGCCTTTTATTCAAGTATGGCGAGCACTTTTGCGCAGGCGGTAGAGAGGATAGATACTTCCTATGAGCGGGTAGCTCCTTATGAAGATAGACTTCAATCTATTTTAGAAGAGGCTGCACAAGTCGGCTGGGGATATCCAGACGCGCTTATGGAAATTTATTATGATATGGAGTTTCGCGATGAGGATGAATGAAGTAAGTTGTCAGTATGTTTACCCTTGGGCAGGGGGCAAATATCTATTTTTCTAGCCATTAGTATTTAGAATGCTAGGCCGCCGCATTAGAAAAGTATCTCAAATGTATATTAATCAGCTTATCTAGTTTCTGGCTGCATTTAAGCGTTTGTATACTGCCTACCCCATGATGATTTGCCGTTAAAAACATTTCGTTTCTCATTTCATCAATTCTCTTCAAAACTATTTTTTCAAGATTATCATGATTCATTGTATAACACCTCCTAACTATTATCTCATTTTCCACATAATTGATAGTATAATAACTATTTTAAAATATAGATATAGTATCGACAAAGGTTTTAACAATTAGACAAAAACACTTATATTTTGTCTGTGGGGGAAGCGAAGAAGTAGAAGAAGCATGAAAAAACTCCCTGTCCTAAACACATCTCTAACACAATTTCACTTGTTGATATAACCAGAATGAATTGTGTGGAAATTGTTTTCAGGACAGAGAGCAAACAAAGATGTAAGACCCTGTTTTACGATAGAGAATCAAGACTGAATGTACTCAACAGCCTCTTTCAACAAATCAGTAAAATCATCAGGAAAGAAATGACCCAACCCTTCTTTGACAATCAATTTGCATGGGAAGTCGTTTTCTGCTAAAAGCTTTACAAATTCAACAGTTTTATCGTAAAAAGGATCCTGGTCACCCGTGATGATGCAGCCCTTCATTTTATTTTCATTTACCGCTAATAACCTTCCTAATGGGGCAACATCCTGAATCGCGGGTATAGCAGCTATAAACCCTTTTGTTCCAAGAGTATTTCCATTCAAACTGAGTTCAATTGCTAGCTTACCGCCTTGTGATGCACCAGCAATAATGTCCTGTTTGGTGTTGAATTTTTCTTTGAAATCCCCGAATGCTGTGTTAATTTCATCAACTGCAATACTTTGGTCATCCCAGCAATAAGCGTTATATCCGAAGACCTGAGATGATTGTGGAAAGGCAAAAAGCAGCTCGTCTAATAGCTGGTTGTTGAACCAATAGGCTGCAGAACTTTCCACATTGGAGCCCCGCATATGCAAAGAGAATAATCCTGTTTCTGATTGAGTATTTCCGTATGTAAACAATTGTGGCTGAGATATATGTTCTTGATTCTTCAAATTCGCATGGCATTCATCTAAGATTGTGTTGAATTCTTCGATGTTTTTGAGAGTACTTAATTGTCGATCACGAGTTAATACCATTGGGTTCCACCATATTCCCTGCTGCAGACCCTCTCTGAGCGCTGCAATAGCGTTTTCCTGATTCCCTTCAGCAGCATAAGCACAAGCCCTCCAAAAAATCGTCTTATCCATTCTTTCCGGAAATGCCGTCTGTGCTTTTTCAATCAGTGCATGAATTTCAGTGTATTGTTCCATTTCAAATAAGTGAAACAGTTCTTTTTGAAGCTCAGTAAAATTTGTTTCCGACATGATGTTCACGCTCCTTAATCTCTTTTTGAATAAAATTAATAATGCTAAGAATGGTTGCTACTATATAGTCTTTTTCACTATATAATTTCCTATTTACCAGATAATAACATAGAATGATGGTATGGTTTCTTGAAATTTAATATTTTATGTTCAAGGGAAGGTGAATATATTTGGAAAAACAATTTCTCCCACTTATGCAGTTCTTCGAAGGCTACGTAAGGAATTATCGAAGAATAAATTTATCCGACTTACATAATCGCTCAATGTTTACAAAAAGAGAGATAGATTATTTTGCTAATCTTGGTGAGATACTTGGTTTCAATGCATTTGTAGAAGATTCAAAATTTGATAAGTCGAAAGGGCGGTCCAGGCCGATGGATTTATCTTGGTGGAAGTGGGATGCACGGATTGACGACAAACATTTTTTATTCCTTGCTTTGCATTTGGAACGAGAAAATGTTTTAAGCAAAGATGTGGATACAGTTGAAAAGTTATTCTCACAAACAGATAAAGAATATATACCTCATAATGTAATAGGGATCCAATACGTTGAGTCAAGTGACAGAATTGATTTTCTAACCGAATTAATTCTTGAAAATAATTTGGTTCAACAATCGAATTGCTTAATGATCTATCGTTATTATGATAATGAACTTGAACTAGAAAGAGTTTGCGCCTATAACTATAATTCAAATGGATTGGAAGAAGTGAGAAAAGCTATATGTAAACAAGACGATTCTGGGTATTGGTATATGTCTTTTGATGAGGAATATGCACCTTTTCAAAATCATGCAAAATAGGGACTGAACATTTTCAGTTGTAGGGTTTTCGTTGGCTTTGCTTATTACAGGATGTTCAGGCAATCAGAATGAACCAAAACCGGATTTAGGTGAATAGTGAATCATTCCTGTCCTGAAAACTATTCCGAAAATAAAAGTTAGCATGCTGACTCCGTGACAAAATTTCGTTTTCACGCCATGTTATTTGATTATATAACTCAAATGAATTGTTTGGGAATTGTCTTTAGGACAGGGGAAAATACTGGTATAATCAGAATGAATTGTATGAAAGTTGTTTCTAACACAGGGACACTCACCGTTTTAAATGACCGGCAGGAGGGATTTCCCTCCTGTTTGGGTAAGTGCTGTGAAAAACCTGTGAAGTGGCTACTAGCTAAAAAAGCAGCTGGTGATCACTTCACGGAAGGAAGAAAAGCATACGCTTTTCTTTATGATTAGCAGGCATCGAGCCTGCAAGACCTCAAGACCGCTGCTAACGCAACCTTTAAAACCTCTTCTGTGTCATAGACTTTAAGCAACTCCTAAGAGCCAAGGTGAATAAAATGTATAGTTTATATGTTCTCTATTTTTAAGATGACCTTTGCAGTTCATATAGACTTAGTTGCTGTTAATAGAAGATAGTCTTACTCTATTACTTAAAAGAGGGTCTATAAGTAGATAAGGCTCTTCCTTTGTTACTTCATCAAAAGGTAAAGTTATCATGATGATTTGGTGGATATTTTTATTTGAAAGATGTCCACTGCTTATCTGTATGTCTGTATATTTTTCTTCATCGGCATTTAATTCGTCATAAATAAAGGTCTTTTCATTTATAGGCGTTTGCTCGTAGTCCACAAGAGAGACTAAGTAAAAGTCTAATTTCTCGGAGAATGAATTACCATAATACAATCGGTATTGAAAATCCTTAATACCCTCATGATCAAACACTACTTCATAAGGAGTGGCTTCTGAACTTATTAGAGGGCCATGTACTGTTCTAGATTCAGATAAAACTTGATCTTTATTAGCAAATGGCCGTTCATTGGGAATGTCTGCAATATTTTTTAACACATTTACTCTAATTGAATAGAGATCTGATCTTAACATAGCATCTTCATTATTTTCAGGAATTTCATCGGGATCTTTCATTAACATATAGGTTATAGAATGAAAACCATCCTCTATCCCGTTCAAATTAATTTCAAAATTTTTATATTCCTCAGATTCAATTTCAAACTTGTAATGGGTCATTACTTCTTCGCTGTCTCCTAAAGTAAAGCTTACCTGATTGCCATGATCAAAAACCAGTAAAACGAAGGAGCCATTTAAAGAAGTTCGATTCCCTAATACAACTGATTTTGAAAAGAACTTGTCACTAATAGTAAACGTTCTTTCATATTCAAAGTCCCCTCCCTCATATAACGCCATACTATAAACCTTAATTATTGTCCCTGTGTTGAACACAACTCCCACACAATTTTACTTGTTTATGTAACCAGTATAAATTGTGTGAGAGTTGTTTCTGACAAAGGGTCTCCCAGGACTATTCTATTCACCTGTCACCTGCTCAAGACCCAACACAGTATCAGCAACCTCCTGCCCATTAACCAAAAGCACAATACGATGCTCGCCTGGATAGTGGCGGCGAGTCGTCAGATCTGACCAGTTGTGTGTCCGTGTTCCTGTAAGGTGTGCACCGCCGGATACTGTTTTATTGGATAGGAGAAATGACTTGCGGCTTGTCTGTCCTTTGGCTTTGATAAAGTCGATTGCATATTCGATCCGAAGATAGACGGGCTCACCCTGGCGGATCGTTACTTGATAATGTAACTCAGATTTCTCACCTATTGTTAATAAGTCAGGCTGTACTGATATGGAAGCATGAGTGGTGAGCGAGTCTTCCATTGCATAACCGAATAATGCCATCGCTTCAGGGTTGGCGTGTTTGATTAATGTGCGGCAGCCGTGTCTGATGATCCAGTCTGTATCGGGATTTTTACCTGCCCACCTGCTTGCGGTTTCAAGCACGAGGTCAGGATGATCCTTTGAGATGTCATTCAGGTTATTGGCGATGCTTTTGCGTACATATAATGAATCATCTTCTTTAAGGATTTCTAAAACAGCTAAAACTGGTGCCGGATCCTTCTTGAATACTGGCAGCGCCTCACCCCATGGAAGACGGGGGCGGCAGCCTTCACTGGCCAATCGCCGCACGTGCTCATTGGGGTGCTTTGCCCAAGTGGTCATTTGATTCATAACTTTATCAGGATCACGCAGTAAAAACGGTCTGATGGCAAACTCAGAAGATGATTTCTGCGTGAAGTTTTCAAGTGCGCTCATAGAAAGGTCCCAATGTTCTTCTGCCTGTCCATATACCGCTACAAAATCCGGGAAGAAAAGGTAGGGGAACCCCACACAATCATCCGCAATTTTAAACAATACGTCTAACGCATCTTCATACTTGTCTGGCAAAAACTCACCCAGCTTCTTTGATATTCTGCGGGTGCGAGCCTTGAGTGCCAGCTCGTCCCACGTTTCATCCATGACCGAATTGATAAAGTCTGCTTGATGAAAAGCAGGGTATACTGATTGTACTTTTCTACTGAAATCCAACAAAAAATCCTTCGTATAAATGTCTTTTAATTGTGCTGCCATTTTTTTATCATCTCCCGGGAAAGTGCTGCAGATTTTTATGATTTACCTGCTGTAGTGATATTCAGTATAGCAATCTTCTGATCTTTCATCGTAAATACATATATATATAATAGAGAACCTAACAGCAGTATGGCATATGATCATGCCGAAAATAAAAGAATGAAAAGCTCCAGAAATAAAATTTCTGAAATATTAAAATATAAACTGATCTTTTTTCCCTTAATCTTCGTTTACTTGTTAACACAACCTAGAAAGGGTGGGAAATATGAAAAAGCAGCAAAAGCGTTTGTTCTTTCCTTTATTTTTATTGTTGGTTTTCACGGTATTGCTCGTAGGGTGTAATTCTAATGATTCCTCTGAACCGGCAGACATGTCCGATGGTGATACAGAGACAACTGAAACTGCAGAAGATACTGTGACAAACGAAGAAGAAGCTACAGAAGAGACAGAAACAGAGCATGATCAAGAGATGGATCATGAAGAAGCTGCGGAAGAAGACAGTGATCAGGAAATGAACCAGGAAGAAACAACGGAAGATCCGGAAAGCGCTAACGGAACTGAAGAAGAAAATGTAGTAACAGAAGACGTGGCTTCACCGCTCTTAGCACAAGGTGAAACAGCTACTTTCACATTTCAGGATGAGGGAGTTTACAATATTCACTGCGATCCGCACCCTGTGATGAAAATGACCGTTACGGTTGAAGAGGGTGCAGAAATAGAAGGTAGTATCGAATTGGATATTGCAGACTATGAATTCAGTGAGGATATTTCGGTGGCTCCAGGTACAGTGATTACCTGGACGAATCAGGATAGTGCAAGACATAATGTTGCGATAGAAATTGGAGAATAATTGAGGTGAGAAGCTATTCCGGTATGAGGGGATAGCTTTTTTATTATTTGCTCAATCACCTTCCCTGATTGATTTTTATAAATATCTACAAGGAAATCTTACTCATGATAAAGCTCAATTTTCAGATAACTGATATAATGTTAGATATTACCTAAAATGAAATGAGGGTTATCATGAAGAGCTGGCATGGAGCGGCGGGCGTTTGTGTGAATGAAAAAAATGAATTGTTAATGGTGTTGCAGGCAGCACCGGGTGAGGATAAGAAATGGACGATTCCATCAGGCGGGAAAGAGAACACAGAGACTTTTGAAGAATGCTGTGTAAGAGAAATTTTTGAAGAAACCGGCTATATCACGCAGGTGATATCCTCTATCTACATAAAAGAAACCAGACTTAAAGAGTATGAGGTGCTGGTTCACTATTATACTGTCACATGTACGGGCGGAAGTGCATCGATTCAGGACCCTGATGAACTCATCCATGATATTGCGTGGAAAAATGCAGAAGAAATCGGGCAGCTGCCACTGGCATTTCCTGAAGACCGGACGCTTTATTTGGAATGGGTGCAGGGTAAAATTTAATCAGTGAAACACCTCATCATAGGCAACATATTTATTGGTTTGTATAAAGGAGTAATGGTATGAAAATTCGTATAGTTGGATCTGTGGGCAGCGGGAAGACGACTTTGGCGAGAAGGTTTTCTAATCAATCCGGCACGCCATTTACTGAGTTGGATGAGATCGTATGGGAGCGAAGTAGAGAAGGGCTGGAGGACAGAAGGAGAACGGAGGCGGAGAGGGAATCGATGCTACATGGTATACTTGTTCGCCCTTCATGGATCATTGAAGGTGTGCATTCTGAAGAGTGGACACTCAGTACTTTTGAAAAAGCAGATGCTGTTTTGTTTTTGGATCCGCCGAGAAATGTTCGGAAATGGAGGATCACCAAACGATTTATCAAACAGCGGCTGAAGCTTGAATCTGTCCATTATAATCCAACCTGGACCATCTATAGAAAAATGTTCAAATGGGATCGCTACTTTGAGGAAAACGGAAAGCCACATGTGCTTCGGTTTTGTGAGGATTTTCCATGTCGGCTGGTCATCATCAAAAATCAGGCAGATCAGAAACGTTTTGTAAATGAAGTTACACTTATAAAGAAATAAGATGACTAAAAAATATGGCTGTTTTGAAATCGAGTTTGATCATAAAAGTTAGAAGAGTAATTAATAATTAAAAGGAGAAAAATATGCAGATAAAATGGAAACGTGAAAATATCATATTTGCCACTTTGCACGAAGCAGATGTCTGGGCTGATTCAATCGGGAATGAAATATATGCGGGGCTGTATAATGGATACGACACACCTGACTATAAAATCGCTTATTCTTTAGCTTTTATGCTCGGTCAGGCGAATGAGTTCAGAGTACTTACAGAAACGACAATAGCGCATGAAAAAAGATATAGGGTCTGGGTGAGGGTGTTAGAAGACCGTTTATCCGGCTGATCATATTTGCTACGATTGTTTTTCGTTCCTCAAGCAGGTGTACTGTTAAATTCATTGATGAATTCAATGATCAGAGCAATGATGACAATCGTTAAAGGTGATAAGTTAATAACAAGAGAAAAGCATCTTTTAAAAAGGTGTTCTTTACTGAACATGGAGATGATACTGATTGGAATATTCATCACAGATATTAAAAATGCAAAGAGCGAAAGGTTGTTAAGGATGGATTGCAACCGGTTATCTGATATCAATGATGATATATAGACGGATAGAGGAAGAAAAAGAATCGTAATCAATGCTGATATGAAGGCAATTTTGGTTAATAGATTGAGCGTTCTTCTTTTCATGATGCAGGTCACCTTTTTTGTTCAATTATATCGCGTGTGGATTAGCTAAATCTCAGTACCAATTGTACTCAATTCTTTTACATAATGATCAACAAAATGGCATTGATCATGACCAGTGTAGCCACCAGCCCCAATATGAGCTTTTTAACTGTGGTTCTGTTTCCGCTTTTCTTCGTCGCAAGTATCAATAAAGCAATACTGAAAATGATGACGCTGAAAGTAAGTTCCATGTGCGTGCTCCTAATCTGATGCAGTGTAATCCACTACTCTACTGTTAATATAGATAATTGTATCATGGATCAACTGACCTCACACTTTTATTTCCATTTAAACCCTCAAATTCAAATGATTTCAGCTATAATAGTAAGAATAGTTAGATAAATACATATAAAAGGAGACTCCTATGTATCTGAACATGTTTGAAGAAGTTGTGACGGCCATGCACTACGACTACTCCGGCTTTCTTGATAAAAAGGGATGGGATCAGCCGGAATTATTCAGAGAAAAGGTAAAGGGACTTGACCCGAAAGCTTTGGAATCACGTGCTGCTTTTACAGCTATTGTGAAGGATTACTTATTGGATTTCAGAGACAGGCATGTTTCGTTTACGGCTGCTGATCAGGAGGGGAGTCCTTCTGAATGGGCCGGATTTAAAGTGAGGCGGAATCGTGAGTTTTTGTACATAACAGAATCTGAGGATTCACGTTTTCAAAGAGGGGACAAAGTGATTTCACTAGAGGGAGAGCGCATTCCCGCAGCCGCAGAAACATATGCAAGAAAGCTTTATCGCGAAAAGGAAGAGCGCCAGGATTGGAATCTGGTTATGCTTTCAGCTGGCGAGATTGAGGTTGAAAGCATTTCAGGTGAACGGGCAGTGTATAAGGTACATAAGAAGAAAAAGCCGGTCTATGTCCCGGAATATACATCAAAAGAAATTGAACCTGGCATTCATCTGATCAAGCTGACTGACTTTGGTGATCCGGATTCAATTTTTAAGTTATTGGCTATGTTAAAGGTCAATGTTGATATTTGAAATTTACGAACGTTTGTTCTATAATAAGTGTATCAACTAAGGGATGGTGATGACAGTGAGAGCGACAGATATTCTTAAAGAGATACAAAGATTAAATCCCGCAGAAAAACAAAGACTGCGAGCATTTCTTATAGATGCTCTCACTGCATCATCTTCCACAGGAAACGCTCTTCAAGAGATTTCAGAACGAAAAAATAAACAGGGATACACTTGTCCTCGCTGCCAATCTAAGCAAGTAGTGAGATTTGGAAAATACACTACCCTTGTAGATGGCGACGAAGTAAAGAAACAGCGTTATCGTTGTAAATCCTGTACTGCTACTTTCACCGATTTAACCAACACTGCACTTTATAGAACCCGACGCTTGAACAAGTGGATAAAATTCATTGAATGTATGATTGATGGTTACTCCTCCGTAAGTCAGCTGAGATGGTTAAAGGTGTAACACACGTTACGTTGTTTTATTGGAGACATAAATTATTATCAGCGCTAAAGCAAATTGAAGTAGCCGATTTCCAAGGTATCGTTGAAATGGACGAAACCTATTTCCTGTACTCTGAAAAAGGGCAAAAGAAGATTGCAGGCAGAACACCTCGTAAACGTGGCGGAACAGCAAAGAAACGTGGTATCAGCAAGGAACAGGTCTGTGTTTTAGTAGCAAGAGACCGTGACAAAAATACAGTTTCGACAACCCTTGGTGTAGGTAGAATAAAAAAAGAGCAGTTGGATAAAGCCATTGGTCAAAAACTGTCATCTCAAAACATTTTATGTACAGACTCTTGGCGAGCGTTCAGAACCTACGCTACTGACAAAGGTATGAGCATTTATCAGTTTAAATCAGACGGGAAGGTCCGCACAAAGGGTCTTTATCATATCCAAAACGTCAACAGTTATCACAGCAGACTAAAAGGATGGATACAGCGTTTTAACGGTGTAGCAACCAAATATCTTGATAATTACCTTACGTGGTTCCAGGTGCTTGAGAGCATACAGCACCAACTGAACGAAGTGACAGTCAATAATATGATAATTAAAGGGAATTTAATTCCAATTGTCGAAACATATGATAGTCTTAGATTATCTAAATTTACTTTATAAAGGCAGGTGTGTTGAATAATGAAGCAAATGTTAATTACTTTTTCGGTTCTTATCGTCTTTTTATTGTCAGGATGTATTGCTGAAGATTACGACTTTACCCCTCCTAGTGTTACACTGATAGATTCGTATGTAGATGAGCAAGGAGAATTGGCAGAAGCAAATATAAAATGGAATTCTGATAAAGAGTACGCAAAAGAAACAGAGGATATTTTCTCGTTAGCTAAAGAGCAAGAACTAATGTACTTTAATTCTGGTGAGCAAGTTCAAATATCATTTGATAGTCAAGATTTTATAATTGAGGACCTAAGCGCTTATGTATGGACGAACGATAAAAAGACTGAATTACAGGTGAACGATAAAGAGTTCTCTCTCCCGGATGATAAAGGAGAATTTGTAGTCGTTGTAGACCTTATTTCAGATAATGGGAGTGCTCAATACGTAGGTAATATCGTCATTAATTAATTTAAAAACCAGGCTAATCTATATTCTTAATACCTGTTTGTTTAAAAGGTATTAAATAAATTGTTATTAAAGTGGCAGAGCTTTAATTAAATAAGACGGATAAGAAAAAGATAACTTCCATATAAATAAGTGGAAGTTATCTTTTATTAGTAATATCAACATTAATCTTTAACACAGCCAAGTTATTTAAAAAACATGAAGAAGCCTATAAAACAGCGAAGGCGTTGATCTTTGATGTAAGGGTCAACTATGGCGGAAGTGATTCAAGCTATTATCCTTTCTTTCCGTTTATTTTTGGACCGGAAGAAATAGATCCTTATGAAATGAGTCCGGAGATGCTGTTCAATTGCACAGAGAAAACTGCACAAAATCAGCTGGAGGAATTAAAGAAGACCCTGCAGGTAGTAGAGGAGGAAGAGACCCGGAAAATCCTGAGATTCTTTGAAGAACAGTGGCATGAAAAGAGCGGGAACGGGTTTCAGCGATTTCCTTTTGAACAGGTGATGAAGGCAGACAAAATAAGTGGTTTTCAAAAACCTGAGGAGATCTTTATTTTATCTGATATCTACTGTGGAAGCTCCGGAGATTCATTTGTAGAAACAAGTAAATGGTCAGAAAAAGTGACGGTTGTCGGCAGATCGACAATGGGGATCAATGACTACAGTAATGTAGCTTCATTGGATCTTGGGGAAGGGTTTACGCTCAGCTATCCAACTTCAAAGCTTGTGTATCAAAATCCTGATGATTACCAGACAGGGCGGGGCATTGAGCCTGATGAGTATATTGAGTGGACGCCTGAGCATTTAGAGCGGGATGTTGATTTAGAGGCCGTAATGGATCGGATCAAAAGCAGGTTATAACAATGAAGTATTAAATGTATTCTTCTAAAGTCTCTGAAGAAAGGACTCATCTCAAATGACAATAGCCAGCATCATCAAACACTTCGGTCTCTCCACTCAGTCCATCAGTGACGTAGCCGATTCGCACAGCTCAACGGTTTATAAAGTGCTGCTTTTAAATGGGGAGACTGTCTACATAAAGATTCCGTTCAGTAAATTAAAGTTCTACAGAGAGATTGAGGCATATAGCATTCTTGAAGGCCGTATATCAGTTCCGCGATTACTTGATGTATGGGAAGGCGACGATGAGGCAGTTGGCGCACTGTTGCTGTCGGAATTGAAGGGTGAGCCTCTTAGGCCAAAGGTTTCAACTTCCCTTGCTTATGAAACGGGGGTTTATCATGCTTCAATGCATTCAATTCAGCCACCTTCTGGAGTGGATATAATACATATAGATAATGAATTTACGCACTGGTCTGAATTTATGGACCGCGTGTTTTATGGGTTTGCAGAAGATACAAAGAAGGTGATTGAGCCATCCTTGTATGAACATTCTATCCAGAAATATATGAAGCTGAAAAGGGAACTTCCTGCACCGGATGGACCTGCGTTTATTCATATGGATTTTCGCCCGGCTAATATTTTAGTGAAGGACGATCTGGTCATGGGTTCTATTGATTTTGAAAGTGTCCGCTTTGGTGCAACAGAAATGGACTTTTCAAAAATTCACCGGGATTTTTTAAGTCTCGATCCGTCTCTAAAGCTGGCGTACGAGAACGGGTATCGTAGTGTCCGTCCACTGATTGATCTCGATCAAGTGCTCGAATTTTACCGTTTTACTGACGCTTTTAATAGTATTGGGTGGTGCCAGAGGCGTGGGGTTGAGAAAAACAGATCTTTTTATGACCAGAATCTTGGCATTTTGAGAGCTGAAGTATTGATGTAGGCTTGATACTAATTTTATGAAAGGGTTGTCTTTACCTAATATAATAAAAAAGGAAGTGCACATTCATGGATAAAGGTGATAAGAAAAAACAAAGTAAAATTCAAACTGATGATAGTTTCAGTAGAACATTGTATGGAACTCCTACAATAGGTGGATTTATCGTTATTCTAATCATTGTTGCCTTTATTCTTTACAACATCTTTTTTAGTTAAAGCTTCACAGAGTTTTAAAAGATAAAAATTCAAAGAGAACAGACGGATTGAACAAGTTTCGATTTGCTATAAGTACAAAAGAAGAAGAACCCAAATTTCCTCAAACCTTTTCAATTACAGGATACCGTATGGAGCATATAGAAGGTAAACGGTGTCACACCTATATAGGAGGATTTGATCATGAAGGCCCTTGGTACTTTAATGTTGTGTATATTCTTTCTGACCGGATGTTCAGACAAAGCGACATTTCTAGTTACAGAAGTCTCTGAGTATCAAGAGGAGGCCAATCAATATATGAAAATTGTTTTCAAGCCAGAAAACATCCCAGATGATGTGGAATTAAAAAGTATTAAGGTTGGTGGAGTGGTAATCAAAGAGGCTTATTTGATAGAAGATAATCATATTAACTCTCCGGCTGAATGGGAAAAAAATAAAGTTAGTAATTTACCTGTAAAAATTACTGAAGGAGAGACACATGCTGTGTTAATCATCTCAGAAGATCCTGAGATTAAAGAGCAGAAAAGATTATTGTTCGACTATATAGATGGAAACCAGGTGATTTCTGTAGAATCAGATTTTCTGAAATGAAGAATGTTTAAATAAATTAATTATAGAAATCAAGTATGAACAAGTACAATGAATTGTATGAAACCTGTAACTAGCATAGGGTCATTCTAATGGTTTTAGAGATCACTACTCTTTACATGAGAAAGGAAGAGCGCAATGATGAAAAAGTTAGATCAATCACGATGGAAACTTAGTCTTGCTGGCTTTACTGCGTTTATTTTAGCTACTCTTATCTACTCAATAATAGGTCCTAATATACCTGGAGTCCTTGGCTTTTTAACAGCGGCAATTATACTGTTCATTATAAATGTGGTGTATGTTTTTTATACAAACAAAAAATCCAGAGGAAAAAAAGCAAATGTGGAATAAATACTAGGCAGGCACTCTATTTATTTAAAGCCGTCCGAAATCTAACCCTATATGGCAACCATCCAATGATTTTACGAAACTTTTGTTTAAAACGACCCGTATACGTAACAAAGGGAGTGGAAGTTTTGAAAAAGTATCTCGTATTCATTGTAAGTTTAGTTGTGTTATATGCAGGTTTTCAAATCATATCCGGTCACGTATTAACGGCTCTTTATACGCCTGATCCATTCATTACAAGTCAAAGCGCAGGAGAAACACCTGTATTCTACTTATCTCCGGCCATTCAACTGATAGGAGTACTTGTCATCGCAACACTGGCTTATCTTTTCTCTCAAAAGCTGGTCAAAAACGCATGAAATGAGTAGAGCCATGCATCAGCACGGCTCTTGTTTTATTTAAAATAGATATATGATCAAAGCCCCACCATGTCAACCGCGTAAGTAGCATCTTCAACACTGAACCCCTCAAATATTAACTGGTCAATCAGGCCGGACCTTGAAAAAGAGGTGAAATCAAGGTAACTCTCAGCAGATTTAACTGCTTGTTCACTCCAGTCAACGCTAATGTTTTCAACTGCATATGTTGCATCTTCTGTACTGAATCCCTCAAATTCCAGCTGGCCCACCAATCCACTCTTTGAAAAAGCCGTATAATCTAAATAGCTTTCAGCAGATTTAACCGCCTGCTCTGTCCAGTCAACGCTAATATTTTCAACTGCAAATGTTGCATCTTCTGTGCTGAAGCCTTCAAACTCCAGCTGATCAACGAGTCCGCTTTTCGAAAATGCAGTAAAGCTCAGATAGCTTTCAGCCGTTTGTACTGCCTGCTGCTGAGACATTGTGCCGGCAGCTGCTTCGGCTTCTTCAGCAGCCAGTCTTTCAGCTTCCTCTTCGGCCTCGCGTTCCGCTTCCTCGGCCGCAATTCTTGCAGCCTCTTCTTCCGCTTCCCGCTCAGCTTCCTCAGCAGCCAGTCGCTCTGCTTCTTCTTCGGCTTCGCGTTCCGCTTCCTCAGCGGCCAGTCTTTCAGCTTCCTCTTCAGCCTCGCGCTCTGATTCTTCAGCCGCTAACTTCTCCGCTTCCTCTTTGGCTTCCTGTTCTTCCTCTTCAGCCGCAACCCTTTCCGCTTCTTCCTCTGCTTCGCGCTCAGCTTCCTCCTCAGCCAGACGTTCAGCCTCTTCTTCCTCCGCCTGTGCAGCGGCCGCATCCGCTTCAGCTTCCTCAACACCAGCAATATCCTGTTCTGCCGGTTCCGCTGTGACCCCGATCATCACGAAGAAAACGACCATTGAAGATCCGAAGTACATCAGCACTTTTTTTCTACTCCGCTGACCTGCAGGCACCCACCTCAGTACAAGGTCAGGCTTAACCAATCCAACAAAAAGAGCATCTGCTGCAACGACAAAAAGCAATAAAAAAAAGACCGCCATATGAAATCCTCCTTTGATGTGTAGTGAGATCACTTTGCCTGCACTGATCATAAAGCTGAACGTGACATCTGAGAAGATATTCATTTGGTGACCCTGCTTTAATGGCTTCTATGTAACTATATTAACTGAATATTTAGATTTATTTATATTGTAATGATTTATTACTTTAAACACAAGTAATTTAAATATATTACCAAAAATAAAATTCGTTTGAATTGATCAGTGTGTAAAGCGTTAGAAAAACAAGATACCCTAATTTAGCTTTTATAAGACACTAAATAGGGTACATGGATAAAAAAGGGAGGTTTTTAATTTGCATAAAATCGTTAAAACGGCCGGCATAGCATCTGTTGCTTTACTGCTTGCAAGCTGTCAAGGCAGTGAAAATGAAAGTGCGGAGCAGGACATCCAGCCGGCTGATGAAAACGCTCCACAGGAAGAAAGCTCAATGGATCAACCGGATACTGAAGATCATTCGGCAGAAAATATAGAAGATGAGACTGTAGATGAAAGTGAATCGGATCCTTACGAAGAAACCGAGGCGTCTCCTGACTATTTCATTGATACATATATTTATAACGGAGAAACTGAGTTCTTTACAGCGTTTACGATTAATCGCGAAGAAGGTCAAAGCACTTCTCCTGAAGAAAGACTGAAGTCGTCTCTTCTTGAAAATGATCCTTCTGAACAGGAAATCCTGCGTTCTTTTACTGAAATGACAGTTGAGTGGCCAAGGCTTCTGGTGAATTTTACTGAAGAGGGGAATCAGCTCTCTACTACCACTGCGCAATCAAATTTGTTTTATGACTCGCTGACGGGCATTAGTGGTTTATACGGAATTGAGGAAGTGTCATTTTTGAATCCGGATGGGGAGGAGGACATTATCGTAGCTGAAAGTCCGATTGATCAACCGATTCTGATTGAAGAGGAAAGAGGACTCACACGCGGGTATTATACTATTTACGATAAAGATTCAGAGCAGACATTTTTCCTGCCGGGCGGGGTGTTAGAGGAACCGGTTGAAAATGAAGATGGAGAACCTTTAACTTTTCCGGAAACGTTAGAAGCAATGGAGTCATTGAAAGGTGAGGATGTCTTTTACGATTCGGCGATTATAGAGGGGTTTGAAATTGTAGAGGCTTCAATGGACGATGATGTGGCAACAGTTCAATATACGATGGATGAACAAATGGTCACTGAGTTTGACCAGATCGTATTTGAAAATGCTATACAGCTTGCCGCGCTGGACTTTCATGCTGCAGAAGTGCATTTGTTGAATGATACTTTGCAGGTAAGCACGATTTATCCGTTAGTCAGTTACTAATTTAGTTTTGTTATGCCTTGGTTTGAACAAAATGATTACGCTGTATAAAAATATAAATAGATTCACCAAATGTTAAATGTAATGACTTATAATGGAAGTGAGAATGTAGCAGCGTCTTTACGATGAATTGAGAAGGGGAGTAACATGACAAGAGAAAAGTTAAACGGCTTAATCATTTTTAGCATTACGATCACTGTAATTGGTTTTGTTCTGCTGTTCTTCAGCGTGAGCTTCGGAACATCGCTTGCTGAGAACTGGTTGGTCCAAAGAGGCTCAGCAGATACTGCAATGTACCTTATTATTATCGAAAGCTATATTCAGAATTTCATTGTTGCCGGAGGTGTGCTTTTTGGTATTGGCCTCGTCACAATGACAATCTTTTATTACAAAATACTAAGTACTGCTGAGTTGAAGTGAACCTGTTCACACTTTAATATACTGAAATTATTGCCTCTGTATTGCGCACAACTCAAGCACTTTAAATAGACAGAATGAATTGTGCAGCATTTGTTTCTGACACAGGGTTCTCTACTGTAGATAAATATAAAAGGTGAATCACGCAAACAGCAGTTGATTCACCTTTTGTGCTTCTTATAATGATAAACGCCACGCAATAAATAAATGAATGAACCTGTGCCAAAAATAATAAGCGTGATC
This sequence comes from Jeotgalibacillus sp. 10bf12, assembly GCF_055597105.1. Lineage (NCBI taxonomy): Bacteria > Bacillati > Bacillota > Bacilli > Caryophanales > Caryophanaceae > Jeotgalibacillus > Jeotgalibacillus sp. 10bf12. The sequence goes on from NZ_CP200276.1 coordinate 1,047,400, forward strand.
ATGGTGTTAAATTCAAATTGAGCAAGTGCGATCGCTAAAACCAAAAAAATAATAAAATTAATAAAGTCGAATACGTAGACTAGGGTTTTACTCATTTTAAATAGCCACCTTTTACTGCTTAAAGACTGCTCTTATGCCAGAATTAATTTCCACACAACCACGTTTACTGATTACATGAATAAAGGTTTTCCGGGTTTCCTGGATTCTTTTGTAAAAAACCAAGAAACTAAAATAATGACACCAATCACACCGCCGATGAATTCAGCAATATAAAAATCTCCATCCCGTAATAATCGAATCAGAAAGCCCCCGCCAAAAATAAGTGTAATCAGTACACCTGCATATAACATCCAATACTTCATCTTTATCCACCTCTCTAAAAATCTGAAACCATCATTATCTTCCAATTGTTTATCTTTATTCTATATAATGATCATAATGATTGACCTAAACTAAGCGTATAAGCTTGTTGGAAAAGAGGGATTACTCCTTGAAACATGATGGTGAAACCGTACGTGATATTAGAATTTCAAAAAATTATAGTCAACCTGATGTGAGTAATGGAGCAATGCATCAGGCGAGTTATTCTAAATTTGAACTGGGCCGGATTGAATTGACTGATCATAAGTTTAAAAAGGTGCTGGACTCATTAGAGATGGACGTGGATGAATTCTTGTATGTCCATCATGACTATGAATTTCCTCCAAGGGAAAAGATTATACGCCTTTTTGAAGATCAAAGATTTATAGAAGTCGAGGCATTGAATCAAATTATTTCATTGTCGGAGAAATATTTAACAGAACATGAGGATCGATACGTTGAAGATATATTACAGATTTCTAAAGGATTTATATTAATTAACAACGAAGAGAGCTTTGAACCTGCCATGTCTCATGCAAGAAAGGTATGGGAAAGGCTTCAAAAAGCAGACACCTGGTATTTAACTGATTTCAGACTGGTTGCTGTCATCTTATTTTTATTTCCAGTCAGTACTGCGATTTCTATTACTGAATTTGCACTGCAACAGAGTAAAAAGTACAAAAATTATCCTGATTACAAAAAGCGATTTATTCCATTTAAATATAATCTGGTGATGTTACTGATGAAAGAAGAGATGTATGAAGAAGCGCATTCCTTGAATGAAGAAACCTTGGAGGAAATACGGGAACAGAATGCTTATAGGCAGGTTGCGCTTAGCTATCTAAGGAAGGGGATCATAAGTCAAAGGCTCAATAAATCAAATTCAGAAGTCTTTGTGCGCAAGGCATTTGATATCGCACAGGTGATGGAGGATGAAAATCTCAAACGTCAACTTGAAGAAGAAGAAAACCTATTTAATAAGTAGTTGATAGAAAGGAAGATCACCATGAAAAAAACACCTTTCTCTATCCATATCAACGCACCAAAAAGCCGCATATGGAACACGCTCTGGGAAGATAAAACATTCCAGGACTGGGCGAGTATTATTGATGAAGGTACGTACAAAAAAGGTGACATGAAAGAAGGAAGTGATATGGAGTTCATCTCATCAGTCAACGGCTATGGTGTCACAAGTAAAGTGGAGAAGCTCCGCCCTCAGGAGTACGTGTTATTCAGACATCGTGCTGACACGCAGCAAAGCGGTCAGCTGGCGCGTGATGATGAATGGACTGGCGGAAGTGAAAGCTACACGCTGACGGAGCAGAGTGACGGGACACTGTTAGTTCTTACAATGGATATTCCGGAAGAAGAGGAAGAAACGTTTGCTGAGCGGGTTCCGAAGGCTTTGGAGCGGATTAAGCGGTTAGTTGAAAGCGAATAGTTCCAAGCCTTGATTCAAGCTGAAAAAAAGGGGGTTAATCACCCGCTTGATGATCTAACCCCCGACGATTTTTAGTAAATAAAACAATCAATACATTGACCAGGACCAAGATGACAAGAGAAGTTAACGCACCCCACACTACATAGATATTGAGATTCACAATCAGCCCGCCAATGATGACCCCAATACTTGAAAGAACTGCATAACCGCTGAGTTTCCACTTAGAGTTTAAAATATTCTTCATCTTAGACCTCCACTATTATCAGCTTCATGATCTTCATTTCTATTTAATCAAGAATCTCCTGACCGTCCGCATCAAAATAACTAAACAGGTAATCACTTTCCAATCCATCTTCTACATCATGCAGGAAAAACACTTTGATCGAATCGTGATTCAGTTCAACTTCCTCAGCTTCATAAGGTCCATATGTGACCCGCACTGTTTCGGGCCAGGCATAGGCTGCTATAAAATGTTCGGTGCCCATAGCTGAACCTTTCTGTCGCTGGTCCATGTCCCCGAGCCCAATCGCTTCTTTCATACGCCAGCCATTTTCATTCTGATGTACTTCAGCGACTGAGAGATCGTTTCCTTCTGTCTCATCTTCCTGCGAGTAGAAAAATACATACGCAGTCTGATCATAGATTTTCGTCTCAATAAGCTGATCCACGTTCAGTGAGGGGTCTGCAGTATTTGATACCGCCTCTTCAGGTGTAGCAAAGAAAGAGCTTCTTGCCTGATTTTCCATAAAGAAATAGACCCCTAATATTAAAAGAATTGACCCGGCAAATAATAATTTTCTCATTGTATCCTCCTTTTTTTGAAAAACTGGATGTAAAATGATGGTTGCGATTTTAATTTTTAATGAGCATAGTATAGTTAGATGGATAATTTTAGTTAATGTTAGTGTAACAGAATGCAGATCTAAAAAAGAGTCTAAATCGATAATGCATAACTCTATTACATGAAGAGGCAGATGGACGCAATGACAGTTTTTCCATTCTTAATCAATATTGTCTTAAGCTTATTGATGTTTTCAGCCGGCTATTATGCCTGGACAAGATCAAAGGTGCAGAAAAATTATCGGATCGTATCCGTGATTTTAATGATCACTGGGATTGTTTCTCTAGTCGGTAACGGTGTAACTGCTATAATGGAAGTGTAATTAAATGGGAATTAAATGTTGCAACTCAAGTTTGAACGGGCCACAATCTTAAAGGGGGACTCACCCATGAACCGAACAGAAATCAAAAGAACAAACTGGGTTGTCTATGTTACCGCATTGGTGTCAGGGCTGATTTTCACAGCATATGCATTCTACGAAACAGCAAATCCCGGCACAGGTCCTGATGCCAGCCAATCAAGGTTCGGCTTTTCATCTGATGAAGCCATGATGTATTCACTGTTCTCATTATTTTTTATTGTGCTGCTGATCATCCTTTGGAAAAGAATCGCTCCTTATCACGTTGCTGCTTTAACTTTCGTTTCGTCTGTACTGCTTTATAACCTGATTCTTTCTGTCACGATTGGATGGGTTGGAATAGCGGGGATGGTGATTTTATTTTTTGGTTTATTGCTCACGATCTGTATGGTCATTTTTAATTTTTTTGTCCATCGCAGACTTAAAAAGCAGGTGCTTGCTGGAGAGTAGATCGAAATAAGTATTGAATTTATAAATTGGAGGACTATGAAAATGTATTGTTTTTGTGAAAATAAAAAAACGCATACTTTAAAGCTTGAAGGTGATGTCGGAGCGGATCCGATCTGGTGTAATCAATGCGGATGTAATCTGAATGTAGAAGATGCGCCAATTTCAAATGAATTAAAACGTGCACTGATCTTATGGGCAGGAGAGTATGGCGCATGGATAGATTGGAATAAAGATTGTCTGATTCAAAATGGAATTGAATTAGAAGATCGATTTAACGAGACTGGATATATTTTGACTGAACAGCTGAAGCGGGAATGTGGTGAGAGCTATAAAGTGACGTACAGTCCTTCTTCGAGCGCAAGGCATTATGCAAGAAAATTCAGGGCTGATTCTCAGACATAATGAAAGTCACTGTGTCCTGGAGATTATTCTGAAGCACGAGTAAATTTTAAGTCAAAGCGGGGGAGACTATGCACAAATTAACCTTGGAATTTGAATTAGATCAAACAAACCCGATAGAGCCAAAACTGCTCAAGAAGAGAAATGGCAAACTCCTTGTTGATATACAAGGGAGATTAGACATTTTCATAAATGGACGTTGTTTCTTCTCTGAACCATCTCTTGCCCTGTTGGAGTTTGGGGTCACCATGAAAAAGTGGAAAAGGGAAAAGGACTTTTATTACTTTACAATGGAGCATGATGAACGGGAAGGTCCTATTTTGGCTTTTGTTGAAAAGGAAAAGAAACAGTGGACTTTATTTTCAATCTGGCAGAAATACAATTTAAATGAACAATTAACTTTTAATGTGATCAGCGATGCTGTTGATTCTTTCTTGATGGAATTAGATAAAGATTTGATAAAAAACTACAGGATTAAAATAGATGATTTTATATAAGAATAATCTCATGAGATGCTTAAAATACTGACCCTGGGATAGACTCAATCCACACACAATTTTGATTGATAATATAATCAGAATGAATTGTGTGGAATTTGTTTCTGACACAGGGTCATTTACTAGGGTCATTTACTAAATCTCCTCATAAGCCCGATTCAAATGCCTCAACATCAACTTCTTCGCATCCTCAGCCCGCTTATCCTTAATTGCTAAATAGATCATCTCATGCTCAGCATACGTCGTCTGATAACGTGAAGCATCTGACACAAAACGCTGCCTGCGCGTCGTTTTAATGTTCTTTTCCATCTGTGCGACAATCCCATCCACTGCCTCAATCAGCATCCGGTTTTGTGAAGTGCGGACGACTGTCAGGTGAAAGGCGACGTCTGCTTTTGCACCCTGTTCTTCAGTCAGTGCATGCTTCATCAGATCCAGGCATTCCTCAAGCGTATCGAGATCCGCCTGAGTTGTGCGAATCGCCGCCAGATAAGCCGCTTCACATTCGAGTGCTCTTCTGACTTCAAGCATTTCAGCTGTGAGGGAGGGGTCTGCCTTCAGGTTCAGCGTAGCCTGGTTATCGGCCGCATCCTCAATCCGCGACACGAGCAGGTAATGCCCGCCGCCCTGCTTTGATTGGATCGCACCGGCTTCCCGCAGATAATGCAGCGCTTCACGCACGCCTGTACGGCTGACCCCTAGCTGCTTTGCAAGCTCACGTTCCGGCGGGAGCTTTTCCCCGATTGCCCGGTTTCCATTCAGATACTTATGTGAAAGCTGTTCCACTACTTTTTTGTACTTTGGGTAAGTTTCCACCGCGATGTCAGCAACTCCTTCCAAAATGTTCTTGAAATGTTCAGATTATTGCGTATAATGAGACTAAATTGGTTGGACCAATTAGTGTCAGGAGGTACATCTTATGTCAGTTACAGCATTTGTAGAGAGTTTACATGAGTTTTTACAAAAAGACCAGATTTCCGAAAATGAGACTGTAAGAGAACAGCATTCGGTAGATGAGTCTTATCATAAAGGCAGTATTACGCAGGTTGTCGTCTTCCCACGATCGACTGAAGAGACATCACAAATTTTAGCGGCAGCATCAAAGCATGTGATTCCGGTCGTGCCATTTGGTCTTGGCACAAGCCTTGAAGGACACGTTGTCCCAATGCAGGAGTGTGTGACGATTGATTTTACTGAAATGAATGCAGTGCTTGAGGTATCTCCGGATGATCTGATTGTAAAAGTCCAGCCGGGCGTGACACGGAGCCAGTTGAATAAAGAGCTGAAGAAACACGGATTATTCTTCTCAGTGGACCCCGGGGCGGATGCAACACTCGGCGGCATGGCTGCGACAAATGCGAGCGGCACAACATCTGTCAGATACGGAATCATGCGGGATCAGGTGCGTGACCTTGAAGTCGTGCTTGCGAGCGGTGAAGTTATTCACACCGGCTCAAAGGCAGCCAAGTCATCAGCAGGATTGCACTTGAATGGACTCTTCGTCGGTTCTGAAGGCATCTTAGGCTGCATTACAGAGCTTACGCTAAAAGTGTATGGCATTCCTGAATATGAAATGGCAGGACGTGCAACATTTCCTTCCGTTGAAAATGCAGTGCAGGCGGTAGTCAGTCTGCTGCAGTCAGGGATTCCAATTGCACGCGTTGAACTGCTTGATGAGATTTCACTAAAGCAACTGAATCACCATCAGAAAACAGATTACCCTGAGATCCCAACGCTGTTCATGGAGTTCCATGGTAATGAAGCAGGACTCGCACAGGACGTTGATTTTATGAAGGAAATCGTCAGTATGTATTACTGCAAAGCGATTGAATTCGTGGCAGACAACGCTGAACGGAATCGCTTATGGGAAGCACGCCATAACCTCGCATACTCATTTATCCACGGCTATCCTGGCCGCAAAATGATGGTCACGGATGTCTGCGTACCGATCTCTGAACTGGCAGGGGCTGTCCGTCATGCGCAGGAGCAGCTTGGTGAGTTGAATCTCATTGGCGGTGTGACAGGTCACGTTGGAGACGGGAACTTCCACGTCATTCTGATGATTGATCTGGCAGATGAGGAAGAGAAAGCACGAGCAAATACTTTTAATGAAAGTCTTGTAGCATACGGACTCGCGCGCAACGGTACATCAACCGGAGAGCATGGCGTCGGTTACGGCAAGCAGAAATATATGGAGCAGGAATTTGGGGCAGCGCTTGGCGTCATGCAGCAGATCAAGGCTGCGCTTGATCCACAGGGGATTTTAAACCCCGGCAAACTATTACCCGCTAAAGGAGAGAACGCCTATGAACCTGTTATCAAAAGTTAGCACGCTCGCAGGCAAATACTTTGCAGTCTGGGTCGTTTCGGCTGCACTGCTCGCCTTTTTCGTACCAGGCATCTTTTCTCCTTTCGGAAGCTATATCACGATTTTACTTGGAATCGTCATGTTCGGAATGGGGCTTACACTAAAGCCGGTTGATTTTAAAATCGTCGCGAAGCGTCCACTCCCGGTTGTACTTGGCGTGGCAGCTCAGTTTCTTGTTATGCCACTCGTTGCATTTGCGATTGCCTATGCACTGAACCTTCCACCTGAACTGGCAGCGGGGCTTGTGCTTTTAGGATCCGTACCTGGTGGAACAGCATCTAACGTGATGGTGTATCTGGCAAAAGGAAACCTTGCACTGTCCGTTGCGATGACAAGCTTATCAACGCTTTTGGCACCAATCGCAACACCGTTGTTGCTGTTACTGTTAGTCGGACAATGGATGCCGGTAGATGCAGTATCAATGTTCATGTCGATCTTCCAGGTCATCATTATTCCAATCGTACTCGGCTTTTTAATCCAGCGTCTTGCACCTAAAGCAGTGGAAGCGAGTCTTTCTGTGATTCCATTGATCTCTGTTACTGCGATCCTGATCATTGTAGGTGTTGTAACAGGCGCAAACGGACCGAACGTCATCACAGCCGGCTGGATCGTTTTCGCAGCAGTCTTCCTGCACAATGGCTTTGGCTTACTGCTTGGATATCTTGTCGCAATGGTACTTGGTCTGAAAGAAGACGACCGACGTGCAATTTCACTTGAGGTCGGGATGCAGAACTCAGGTCTTGGCGTGGCACTCGCAACCGCACACTTCAGTCCGCTTGCTGCACTGCCAAGCGTCTGGGGCGCAATCTGGCACAATATCTCAGGCCCATTCCTTGCGACGATCTGGTCGAAGAGAGCGGCTGGTAAAGCGAGAAGTCAGGATGAGGCTTATGAGTATGAGACCCGTAGTGTGACGGGTGGGTGAATAAGTGATTGAAAAAAGGAATGAGCGGGGATGTGATCCCGTGCTCATTCCTTTTATGTTGATTTTTCTTTTGAGGGACTTGGCTGAAATAGCCAGGTTAAAAACAAGATAATCAAACCATTACAAAATCTCATAAATAAACTAACCGCAGTAATAGGATGATCAAATAAATCTCCCGGAATAAAATAAGTCATGATAAATCCAATGAGGAAAATAGCTATATATCTGTACTTCATTGTCAGCCTCCTGACATATACCTTAAGTAAACCGCCTGCACTTCACACAATAAGGCGTCGTATGACCTCTCTTAATCGCACCATCACAACCCGAGCAGCGGATATACCGTGATTCCTCCGCATTCACACCGTCCCAGCCCTTTGCCATCAGGCGGCTGAGCAAGCTCATTGATTGAACCTCATACTTAAAGTAGATCCAGATACCAAATGCACAAATGAATAAAACGAGAAGAATCATGGCAGTCACACTCCTTATGAAGTTAGATGAAATGTGTAAAGTTCTTTAGATGATCATATCATACATTTAGTGGAAAAGTTTCCTTATACTGAATGAGGAGTTGTGGTAGGGTAGATAGTATAAATGCTATTAGGAATTGGAGGAGAGTCTCATAGAAATTTTCATTAATATCTGTATGTCCTTAACGATGTTCATGCGTGGCGAACCTAAGGATGAAAAGGTAAACAAAAATATTAAACTGTTACATAAAACAGAATGGTTTCCACCGGTCTATGCTGAAAATGAGGCGTTATTTAAAAACAATGAACATCTGCGGTATGTTGTTGGGTGGGCAAAGGTTGAAAAGTCGTTAAGAAGTGAAAAGCGGACAGATAAGCTGAAGGCAGATATTTTAGAAGCAATGAGCGTGAAATATTAATCAGGTTTTAGTGTAGGTCAGTTAAATTACAAAATAAAAGGGGATAATCATATGTCTATTGGCATTCTTACCTTATTAACAAGCGTTGTGTGGATTATAGTAATTCAGGAGTTTTTGAAACCTGAAAAAAAGCAAAGTAACCGAAAAATCGTTACCTTAACTTCAGCCGGTTCCTTGCTAACTTTCGTTCTGACTATTTCGCTGTTTCAAAACTTAAATTTTTAAATAAAGGAGCAGGTCATTTGATTGATTTATTCTTATATAATTGGCAGGTGCGGGATGACTGGTTTGAATGGTGTAAATCGCTTCCTGAAGAACAGTTTCATGCAGAAAGAACAGGAGGAATGGGCAGCCTGTTTCAGAATTTGGTCCATATTATAGACTGCGAACTTTTATGGATTAACCATCTTGTAAAGGATCCGGTCACTTATGAACCCCGGGAAATGATCAGCACTTTAGAGGATATCATTGACTATTCGGATTTCACTAAAGCCATGACACAGCGCACACTTACAACATGGAACGATGGAATTGAAGATCAAAGCATTCAAATCACCGGCAGGAACGGAAAGGTCCATTCTTTTACATACGAGAAGGTCATCAAACACCTGATCACACACGAGGTTCATCATATTGGTCAGTTATCCGTCTGGGCGAGGGAGATCGGCAGTAAGCCTGTTTCTTCAGATTTGATTGCTCGTAACTATGAGACATAAAAGTGATATTAGACCAATAAACAGAAGAAATGTGAAAAGGATGTAAGAATAAATGGATGGCTGTCTGTACATTGAATTCCGCATAGTTTTCCGTTAAAATGATTATAATAAAAAGAGAAGAGCGGTGAACTCTTCTCTCTTGCAGCCTCTACCGTCAGGGTGGTGGTTGTCACAAATTAATTGCGTTTATGAGAACCACCCTTTTGCTTCCGACGGCGCAGGGTGGTTTTCTTTTCGTCCAGAAAAGCTTTGTGAAAGAGATACGCACTCACTGCGCGCGTAATCCCTTTCAGTACTTCTCGTGTAAACTCAAGAAAAATGTCCATAGTTATCACCCCCCTTCCCAAAAAGGAAAAGGAAAAGGTGACAACCATCCACCCGTACAATGTTAGCTGCCAACATATTCTACCATAAAAAAATCAGTGTATATGTAAGCATCCTGTACTAAAGATTCTACTTAGGTCATTGCATTCATCATGGCTGTTGAAACCCATACATACCCACAAAAGAAAGCGTCAGATTAGCCCCAATCAGCACTACACTTCCAGCCAGCAGCAATATTCTGTACCTGTCCCTTTTTCCAAAGATCGCGCAGAACAATGCAAGTGCTCCATAGAGGTTAAACAGCAAAATAAAAGCGGCACCTGATGTACCAAATGTCAGCGCTGCAATCATCTCGCCTTTGTTTGCTAAAGAGATGATATTACTAAATCCCAGTATAGAAAATATTAATGATAAGGTCGAAAGAATGCTTCGCATGATCATCCTCCTGGTCAATAAGTATGATATAAACTGTAACATACATCTACGTTATTCATTTAAAGAAAAAAATAAATTCCGTCTCTCGAAACAGTTCAACTCATGGTATTATGTGGATAGAAACAGCTTAGTATAGATGGAGGTTACATATGACAAGGAAAGCTTATGGAATATACCCTGACTGTCCATTTATAAAGAAGACTGTAGAAGTCGGTGGCATGACGAAGTATGAATTGATGCAGCAGCTGCATATAGCCTCCATTCATTTAAATGAATACGCTGAAAAACTGCTGCTGGATGAAAGCTTTCTGATCTCTGAAACCGCATATTCTTTGGACGTAATAGAGGTAGCAGTGCATGCACTCGACCTTCAAAAAGGTGCTGTCTCAGCAGATTTGTTCAAGAGAGCAGAGGAGCTCGGATTAAGTCTCTGTCCTGTGGAACTGGGTCCATTTTTAAGGCTCGCATACACAGATCAGACTGAGCAGATCTCCACGGTGAAAAACGAGGCGCCCACTGGAGCAGTTACGATTGCGTCAACTCCACTGTATAACATTGATGATTTTCCAAAAGGCTTTTACTTAAGACGAATTGAAGGTGAGATTTGGCTGAGAGGATACACAGCAGATGCCTTACATGTCTGGAATCCTCAGGATGTTTTTGTTTTCTGTATAAAGGGTTAAGCGTTTACAGGTGAACAATCATATAGGAGGGAATCGTTTGGAGTGGTCAAAAAAGCATTACATTGTGAGCGATGATATTGAGTTGTTGGATGTTGAGCGCATTTATCAAATGCTTGTCAATACATACTGGGCTTCAAACAGAACGAGAAAAATAATTGAGCAAAGTATCGGGCATTCGATTTCTTTTGGGATGTATGAAGAGGGAAAACAAATCGGCTTTGCGAGAGTGGTCACAGACCGCACCGTTTTTTCATGGATCATGGACGTTGTCATTGATGCTGACTATAGAGGAAATGGCCTTGGACAATGGCTGGTGGAATGCGTACTTGAACATCCGGATATTAAATACACAGCGATTGCACTGGCTACATCAGATGCACAGGATTTTTACAGGAAGTTTAAGTTCAGGAAAAATGAGTGTATGACGAGGCCTGTGGTGGAGCGGGAGTAATCAATAATCATTCTATTATTTAATATCTGAAAATAATGAATATTTAATAAAAATAAGATGTTTCCGGACAATGTCTGATATAGGGAGATTTCTTTTTCGGTAGTACGCGCTTTCTCATATAAAAAATTTTAAGAAAAAGGTGGCGTTCTCCATGACCCTGGCGAATAAAAAGTATAGGCAAATGAAGGCGCAGGAAAAGTACAGACGGACGAAAAACAAATATCAAAACAACGCAACAAAATTAGAAGTCTATCTGGTTGTGATTGTTTTGTTTCTTATTGCTGTTTTTAATAAAGTCCTATAAGAATCTATTGTAACGACAGCTTTAAGATACTTTGTAGTAATTTCTCTGTATCCCCAGATTGTTTTTGGATTGGCTGGAGATAGGGCCAGGTTACATTATGGTAAGAAGCAAAAGACCCGGAGATCTGTACGATCTCCGGGTCTTTGTGTTATTGGCCGCTGAATTCTTCAGCTTTCATTGCCTGAGCCAGTGTACTGTATATTTCAATATCCTTAAAGTTTAAACCTAACTGAACAGCGGTCTGGGCAATTTGAGGACTGATCCCTGACATGGCTGTCTGGACACCAATCAGTCTCAATCCGCTGATTAATTGAAAAATCTGTTGAGCGACCATGGTATCAATAATAGGAACGCCCGATACGTCAATGAATAACTTTTTCAATTGCTGATTAGCACTTTGAGTCAGAGTTTGTCCAAAGACAACCTGTGCTCTATGGGTATTAATTTCTCCTACTAACGGAAGGAAGCCAATATCTTTTGTGAGTGATATTACAGGTGCGCTCATTTCAATGATCATTTCCTGCTGAGCATGCAGTCTTCTTTCAGCAACCCTGGAGTGTTGTAGAGTGAATTCAAGGATGATCTGATTGATGGACTCAACAATCAGGTTTGTCCAGCTCATCATTTCCTGGTATGTTACTTCTTCAGGCGTATGATGCACAAAGTTTTCTATTAACTTAAGATATTGTTGCTGAGTTCTGAAAAACTCCTGAATGATGTCTTCAAGCGCTGTCGTCTGGTGCGCCTCGTCTCCGGCAATGCTTTCAATCCAATCTTGAAAGCTCGCTATATAGTCTTCACTATCAGGATGGAAAATCTTGCAGAAACGCAGGTGGAAAGCTCTGTTCTGATCTTTAATCTTCTGGATCGCCTCAGGGTTAGTCGATCCATAAACGCCACCTTTATTCTTATCCAATGATTCATACCACTCATCAGTTAACGCTTCTGCTTTATCACATAGATAATTATGCAATTCTTGATCTCTCAGCATGTTTTGGTTCCTCTCCACTATGTCATTGATTCAATCTATAATATTGGTTTATATTCCCTTTTCCGACAGAATGAAACCAGGTGTTGGATTCCTTTCTTCAATCAATATTGAGTATCCCTCCAGGTCACGATGCGTAAATGCAATCTCGTGTGACAATGACTTCGAAAAGAGCTCCATTGTATATTTTACCACTTAAATGCATTACAGGAGCATAATTACTTATAGATTGAAAACATATGTTTTACATTCTCATCAATTTCTAATCTTCCTCAAGCCTTCCTCTCATCTTGCCTGGCTAATATAAGGGTAAGAAACAAACACAAATTATCAGGAGGCGTTATAAATGAAGAAGGTAGTTGTAGGAACAGTAGCGAGTGCAGTGATTTTAGGTGGAGCAATTGGTGCAGGTGCGATGACAGACGGATTTAAAACATTTGGATCAGTTAATCCAGCACCATCTGAGCCATCTGAGCTGATCAGTGTGGAAGAAGCAAAGGAAAAAGCACTGGCAGAATATGATGGTGTGGTAGAGAGCATTGAGCTTGAGAAAAAGCGTGACGGTTATGTATATGACATTGATGTTGATAATGGGGACATGGATTACGACCTTGACATGGATGCGTCAAATGGTGAGATTTTAAGAGTTGAAGAAGAACGTGATGACGACGATGACAGCGACGACAATGTAATATCGACTAACTCAGACGGAACAGCAGGCAGTACAAGTGAAGACTATATTTCTCAGGAAGAAGCGGTAGAGATTGCACTGGCTGAAGTGGAAGGGACACTTGAAAGCGTTGAGCTGGACGACGATGATGGAAGAGCCGTTTATGAAGTAGAGATTAATACTGGATCAGGCGATGACGCTGAGTTTGATATTGATGCAGTGACAGGTGAGATTCTGGAAATGGATATGGACTAATAGAGTAGAGAAGCCGGCCTTGGCCGGCTTTTTTGTATTGTGTGCCGGGGGAAGGATGGTGATGGTGAAGGGAACGAGAGTGTAGTTGATGGAATGATCGGCAATATTGAAGGATATCCCGGTAAAGTTGAATGAAAAAGTGTGATCTGGAGGTAAATGAAGGAATCATTATTAACATTGATAGAATCATTTTCGATATTGATGCAATGATTTCAGCTCTGAGCGAAAAAGTGTGTAAATTGAAGGGAATCCTTTTTGCATGGTCGGGCCCCCTGGATCCGGGACGTAGTGATCCATCCGGGAACTTATCGCAATCCAGGCGCAGGATGTATCAATCAGTGAGCTCAAATGTTACTTTCATCTGAGTTGAAGTGCTGTTCCCACTTGATGCCCTTGAGAAACTAAAGGCTTGTTACCTAAGGGCATGCAGGGCAGCAAACCGAAGATAGATTAAATTCAAACTGGGATCATAAAGGAAAGTGATATCCTTAGCCTTATAATAGCGGGTGCAGGATATCACTTTGTTAAGTCCGCTTAAGAAATATCACTCTTCAAAAGCGAGGTTCACCGGCTCATTCCGTATAACGAAATCCGTCTCAAGATTCGTAGTGGGTGTTTTTTCATCGACTTCTTCAAACGTCACAGCATCTGCCCAAATGCACCCATTACCTGAGAGAATCATTCCAAAGGAAATGGTCGCGCTGTTTTCAGGTATATCCAGCACAATCGTATAATGATTCCAGTTCGACGTACCCTGAAGCGGACGGTCACTCATATTATCGAATTGCAGTACTTCCTCAGAAGCACTGTCTACCCGCATCCATATAGAAGCCATATGCTGTACATCCTCTGTCTTTAAAAAAGCAGACAGCTTCATTCTTTTTCCTTTATAGTTGTCAGCCTTAAACTGCTGCATCATCGTCGCAAATTCACCTTCCGCAGGGTTTACCGTCTTGGACTTTAAGTAACCGGATTGCTTACCCTGATGAACGATCTCCGTATCTGCACCCATTTCATAATTAAAGGGGTGACTCCCACTTAAAAACCAGCCTCTTAACTTTTCTTCCATTTCAAATTCCTCCTTTTGATTGACCAATCTCATCATCTGCTTCCGGTACTGCCCTGGTGGGAATCCATAAACTTTTTTGAACGCACGTGTAAATACTTCCTGAGAATCAAAACAATAATGGAAAGCAATATCGATGATCCGTGCATCAGTATGAATGAGTGCGACTGCTGCATTTGTGATTCTTCTTATCCGTATATACTCAGAAAAAGACATACCGACTGAAGCCTGGAACAGCCTGTGAAAATGATAGCGTGAGAACCCTGCATAAGCGGCAATGTCTTCTGCTGATATTTCTTCGTGTAAATGCTCCTCAATCCAATGAATCGTCTTTTGAATGATCGCTTCGTTTGTCACGTCGTCACCTGCCTTGATTAAATCATAGCAGAAGGATATGAGGCGTTTTTGACTTTTTTTGCTAAGTATATGGGGGTGTGCGGGGGCTGAATTGTCGGGATGTTTCCTGAAGTTGCAGCAATCCATCCGAAAGTTGTATCGATCCACCCGGCAGCTTGTACCATTCCAAGCGCAGGATGTACTCATCACTTGGGAGTTTGCACCATTCCGCGCGCCGGGATGTAGTACCACCAATCGGGTGTTCTGTCTCTCCAACAACCATGTCCACAAAAAATACACACCCTCCATATTTTTCCGTAGATCTAATTGCTTTCAATGCTTCCATATGGATATTCTATCCATATAAGACTTTTCGAAATGACCAGGGGGTGCACGATGCCAATTTTAGAGGTGAGCAAGATTGTAAAAGTGTATGGGGACTCAGGTAAGGAGCATTCAACTACTGCTTTAAAAGAAATTGATTTGTCTATTAATCAAGGAGAATTCATCGCAATTATGGGTCCTTCAGGGAGTGGGAAGTCCACTTTGCTGAATATCCTTTCTGGCATGGATCAGCCGACAAGCGGTGAAGTGACAATTAAAGGTGAGAAGATCAATGAGATGAAAGGTGATCAGCTCGCTTTGTTCAGGCGCAGGGAGCTGGGGTTTATTTTTCAGCATTTTAACCTGCTGGACAGCCTGACGGTTAAGGAAAACATGATTCTCCCAATGGTGCTTGAAGGGAAATCAACTGATGAAATGGATAAAAGAGCAGACTATTTATCAGACTTGTTCGGGATTCAATCGGTATTGAATCAATATCCTTATCACATCTCAGGCGGTCAGCAGCAGCGGACTGCGGTGAGCAGGGCGCTGGTGAATGAGCCGGGGATTATATTAGCAGATGAGCCCACCGGTAATCTGGACTCTTCTTCATCAGCTGCGATTATGGAGTGCTTTGAAAAGGTAGTGGAGGAACTTTCAACAACTGTGATTCTAGTGACGCATGATGTATTTGCTGCAAGTTACGCGGACCAGGTGATCTTCTTAAGAGATAGGGTTATCCACTCTTCCATCACGAAAAATGACAGCCGGGAGTCATTTCTAAAACAGATCATTGATCATCAAAGAACATTTGGAGGAGCGAGTCATGTCTTTTAACCAAATGGTTCGTAAAATGATCAGGCATGATGTTAGAAAATACATATTTTATTTTGTCTGCAACAGTATGGCTGTGATGCTGTTTTTCCTGTTTGCCACGTTATTTTACAATGATGCTGTCGTGACAGCGAACACAACAGAGTTAATCCGGGATGCGCTGACCATTCCTGGTGTTGCGCTAATCGTCTTTACCATCTTTTTTATCAGTCACGCTCACCAACTTTTTATTAAAAGCAGAAAGCGCGAATTCGGTTTGTTCAGGACACTGGGTATGACAAACCGTGATGTTGTCAGGCTGCTGATGATAGAAAACGGATTAATTGCGTGTCTTTCAATCATCACTGGCTTGCTGACAGGTATGGTGTTCTCCCGTTTATTCTTTTCAGCTTTATCCACCATAATGAATTTTCAAACGATCTCTCATGGGCTTAACACTCAGATGTTTACAGCGACGATTTTTGTCTACCTGCTTATATTTACTATAGCGGTAGGGAGAACGCTTTACATGATTCTGACACAGAATCTGATTCTAACCCTGAAGAGTGACAGAGTCGGGGAAGTTGTGAAGCTGAACAGTCCACTGCTTGGGGGGATCGGGGCAGGTCTGATTCTGCTTTCTGTAGTGGGTCTGTATCTGACCTCTTCAAATAGAGGAAATCAGGGCGGTGAACTTCTTCTCCTCTGGATGACACTTACAATGATCGGACTGTACTTCAGCATTAATCAGCTCTCCAGCTTATTAGTACAAATGGTCAAAAAGAATAAAGGGCTGTATTACAAAAATCTATTGCCTTTAACCAGCCTGAACCATAAATTTAAGCAGCTGACTTCCACGCTCATGCTGATCAGTGTGATGGTTATGATAACAGTTTTATATAGCACGATTATTTTATTCACCTACCTTGATGCTGCTCGTCAGATTGAGGAGCGTAACCCCTATGACCTGGCATATTTACAAACAGAAGAGAAAAATAATCTGGCGGAAGAACAGCTTTACCGCATTGTTGGCCAGGAAGAGAATCCGGTACAGACGCATGATAAACTGCGGGTTTTTACATTTTTTCAGGAGAATATAGATGCGGGATGGACTGACACTTTTCATCTTGTGGATGTACAGAACTTCAATCAGTTAACTGGACACTCACTTGGTCTTGATAACGGTGTGTATATTTATCACCCAAACCAGACTGCAGCAGATCCTGACGCAGAATATCAATTTCAGTTCGAATTTAAAGAGGAAGAACCCGCTCAATCCTATACACAAGCTGATGCACTTGTGGAAGACACGCTTAACTATCTGGGTGGAGAATTGATTCTCGTGAATGAAGAGGATTTCCGTTCACTGCAGATGCATTTGAATGGCTTTGAAGCGACAATGAACTTTATCAACGTGGCCGACTGGAAAGGAGCTTTTGAAGTCACTGAAAAGCTTGGAACTGCATTTATGGAACAGAATCAATTGACTCCGCCTGTCACCTCTGAATCTGTTGGGGATGTTTCAGAGGAACGATTGTTTCAAGTTGATTCAAAAATGGAGGATGCTGCGATCATCCGGCAGACAGATGGATTGACCTTCTTTGTTATCTCCTTTCTAAGCGTGCTGTTTTTCATTGGATCATTTGTGATTCTTTACTTGAATTTATTCTCGAGTATTGAAAAAGAACAGCTCAGATTCAGTAATCTTTACCGGATTGGCGTTACTATATCAGAAATCAAAAAAGCGATCTCAAAAGAGCTGATTCCAGTCTTTTTTATACCTGCACTCGCAGGTATTCTTTTGGCGTTGCTATATATAATTGCGATGGCCGCTGATATTGGAGGGGTTCTGCAAAACCCGGGCGTGCTGGCTAATTTTTCAGTGAATGCAGGCGTTTATATTGTGCTGCAGATCGGGTTTTACCTGTATTCGAAGCAGAGAATTGTGGCTGCGGTGGTGAAAAGACTTGGGTGAAAGGAAATCATAGTTTTAAATGAATCATACAAATAACATCCGGCACAGATTGTCGGATCACATCCTTTGGAAGCTGTTAACCTTTTCTACCAGGAGGTCATGAGAATGGATACACTAAAACTTTTTAACGAAGCTATCAGCTAAATTGAAGAAAACCTGACAGGCGAGATTGACATAAAAGAGGTTGTCAGGCGGGCGGGGAGTTCTGAATATCACTTCCGGAGAATGTTTTCATTTCTGGCGGGTGTTTCTTTATCCGAATATATTCGCTTCAGAAGACTGACGCTCGCAGTTTCTGACATGCAGGATCACCGGGTGGTTGATCTTGCGGTAAAGTACGGCTATCAATCCGCGGATGCATTTTCAAGAGCATTCCAGAGTTATCATGGCGTTACGCTTGCAGAGGCCAAGACGACAAACAAGCCTCTGAAATCATTCTCTCCAATGACCTTCCAGCTGACGATCAGAGGAGGAGAAAATATGAATGTACGCATTGTGGAAAAAGACGCTTTTCGTATGATTGGTTTGAAGAAGAGAGTCCCGATCATTTTTAACGGAGTAAATCCGGAGATTGAAAAAATGTGGCACAGCCTGACTCCAGAAAATATTCAGGAGTTGAAGCACTTATCAAATATTGAACCTGCAGGAATGATCAGCGCCTCGGTAAACTTTTCTGAGGACAGAATGGAAGAAAAGGGTGAACTGGATCATTATATCGGTGTTGCATCCACTGAAAGTTGCCCCGAACGCTTCGACTGCCTGGAGGTTCAGGCTACAACATGGGCAGTATTTGAAGCGACAGGTAAGTTCCCCGACACGCTGCAAAATGTGTGGGGCAGAATCTACTCAGAGTGGTTTCCAACCAACCCATTCGAACAGGCGGAAGGGCCTGAAATTCTCTGGAACGAGCAGTCGGATACAACAGTGCCGGATTTCAGAAGTGAGATTTGGATTCCTGTGAAAAAGAAATCATGATTGAATCAGACCTGGCCAATTTGGTCAGGTCTGTTTTTTGGAAAAGTGTAGAAATTTGGAAGGGATTTGAGGTGGGGAGTAGAAGGTTATAAGAATGAAATATTTGAAAGGGATGACAACATGAAGATTATCGATACGGCGTCTCTTTTTGTCCGTGACTATGAACCGACGATTGCATACCTGGATAACTTTTATGCACGACATGCAGATGAGTATGCACACTATTTTGAACGGCATTGTCTGAATCCTGAAGAGAAAAAGAAGAAAGCAATACATAAGCACCCTGAGAAGTTGAAAGACATTCTGCCAATGCGCAATCTGTTTTTTGAAGAGATTCCCCGGATCACTGGTGCTTATGAAGAGATGTTCCAAGTGACGTTTACACAGGACGTGCACTTATTTGTAGGTCTTTATGGCAGCAATGCATTTACATATAGACAGTACAATCCGGAAGTCGGCTTTTGCCTTGAGAAGCTTCCTTATAATCGAAAACATATTCAGCTGATTACTGCCCATGAGTTCGGTCATGCCACGCATCACATTTATAACGATACGCATGGAACGGACTGGGAGAAGGTTGACTGGCTAAGTCCACTTACCTGGCTTTTACAGGAGGGGATCGCGACCTACCTTTCGATACAGCTGGTTGAAGCTGATTTTGATGAGTATTTTGCTTATGAAGAGGATAAGGAATGGATTCAGTTTGTATTGGAAAATGAAACGCAGATTGCGAAGCGGCTGATGGAAGATATAAATCATCAAACGGACAATAACATCATTTTCAAAGAGTGGTTTTCAATCAATGGCGGCAGTTATTTCACCTATACGCGCCTTGCTTATTACATAGGATATAAGATTGTAGAGCGACTGGCAGCGCAATATAGCATGGAAGAGATATTTACGTTTTGGGTGAAGGATGGATTTCAGAAAGAGATGAAGGATCGCCTTGCAGAGTTGGCTAAAGCTGTTGATTGAATGGAAGGAGGTACACACATGGGTTCAAGAATCATGCACTTAGTGATCGCAAACAGAATTGCTGAAGAGCTTTCTATCAAAGACAAGGTCTCCTTCCTATTGGGAGGTATTGCCCCGGACGCTGTTTCACCAAAAGATCTTTCTCACTTTTATAAAGGCAGTGAAGCCGATTATTCCAGAGCGATTGACTATCAGGGCTTTCTGAAGAAGTACCACTCAGAAAAAGATAAGCCTTTTATACAGGGGTACTACACCCACCTGCTGGCAGATGATATCTGGTTAACAGGCTTCTATCTTCCTTGGCTGAGAAACAGAATGCAGGCTGATCAGAATACATTCAGCCGCTATCATCAGGATTTTAGATTCCTTAATGCTAAGTTGTTGGAGCATTATGGGTTTGCTCAGGATTTAAAAGATGTTTTAGTACAGCCTTATCATGTGAAAGAAATTAAGGAAGTCACGGCAAAAGAGGTCTCTGATTTTATCCCTTATGTAATTGGAGATATGCAGTACGAACAAAGCGATGTGGATCAACCACTGGTGGTTTTTACATTAGAACAGATCATTGGGTATGTGGAAACGTCGGTTGAACGTGGTGTCGCCCGCCTCCGCGAAATCAATGAGTTATAAGTGTAAGTTGTAAAGGAGAAGATTAGTCATGCATCCAAGAGCAAATGCATTGGGGATTGTTATAAAAGGGGAGTCTATCCTTTTAGAGGAACAGAAAGGAAAGCACTCAAAGGGAGATGGATACTTCTATCGTCCAATTGGCGGTACGATTGAATTCGGTGAGTGGTCAGAAGAGACCCTGGTGAGAGAGTTTCGAGAGGAAATAGACGTTGAGATCATCGTTAAAAGTTATATGACTTGTATAGAAAACATTTACGAGATAGGTCAGCGCAAAGGGCATGAAATTACACAGTTGTATATGGTGGATCTGCAAAGTAAGGATTTATATCAAAAAGAAAAATTCACAGTTACTGAAGGGGATAAAATTACTTGTGCAAAGTGGATTCCATTAGAAGATGTTTACTCAGGTGAGAAGGTGATTTATCCGGATGGATTGGCAGCTACGCTTAAGCTGGAGGTATAGGCTGGTAATAGTATCATCAATTTTTGTACTTTAGTAAAAAAGCAGGTGGAAATCATGCCAAGAATATATATCATCTCAGGACCATCAGGCGTCGGGAAGTCAACAACTGCAAGAAGGTTAGCTGAGTCTTTTGAGCACAGTGCTTATATCGAAGGTGATGTCGTCAATCACATGATCGTTGGCGGATATTTGCCGCCATGGAAAAGTGAAGCATCGCTTGCGTTAGTCTGGAAAAATATCGCGGATCTGAGTATTAATTTTATTCATCATAATAAGAATGTCGTGGTTGATTATGTAGCTTTTCCTGAAGAAGTAGAACTGTTTTCGCAGAGGGTACGCGCTAAGTGCCCGCAAGTTGAGATTGCGTATGTTGTTTTGTGGGTGAGTCCTGACGAATTGCTGAAAAGGGACGCCCGGAGGATTAGAGAACATCAAATGGGTGAAAGGTGTCTGGAGTTAGTAAAGGAATTTGAAGCTGCAAAAGTGAATGAGCGCTACATATTCAATACGACAAATTTACAATTATCTGATGTAGATCAGGTTATCAAGGAAGTAAAAAGAAATCCTTTATTTCTCATTCATTAACTAAAAAAGTTGTTAGAAAGGATGGAGTAAGGTGACCAAGCACAAAATCTACACTATGAGCTTCGCAAGCGTTTATCCCCATTATATTAACAAAGTCGAAAGAAAAGGGCGCACAAAAGCAGAGGTGGATGAAATCATCCGCTGGCATACAGGATACAGTCAGGAAGAACTTGAGACATTGATTGAGAAAGAGACTGATTTCGAAACTTTCTTTGAAGAAGCACCTGAATTGAATGCTTCACGCAAATTAATTAAAGGTGTTATTTGCGGTGTAAGGGTTGAGGATATTGAAGAGCCGATTATGCAGGAGATTCGTTATTTGGACAAGATGATTGACGAGCTGGCAAAGGGGAAGAAGATGGAGAAGATTTTGCGGGCATGATGATTTGATCTTATATAGGAGGATTTGATGAAAAAGAAAGTAATAGTTATTACACTTTTGGTTATAGCTCCTGCAATTCTAATTGCTGTTTTGATTGACCGGCAAACACCAACAGAATCAGATTTTGCAGATTGGATGGAAAGTACATATGTAGTGGAATGTCAGGATGAGCGCTGTGGGGTAATTGAAGCTGAGACTGAGAGCGGTGAAACAGTTTTAATGCAGACTGCCCGCGGCACGTATTCGCCGGGTCCATTTATTCTTGATATAGACAGAGCATACATTAGCTTTGAAGATAATTCGTATCGTCTGGAAGTTCATGTGAAAGGTTTTATGAACCAAATCAATCTAGAAAAAGAAGTGCTTCGTAACATCGAAAAGAATGAACCCTAAACCTTTGCAAGGGGTGACCCATCATGAACTTAAAAACCGGTAACCGCCTGGTGCAGAAATTCTGAGAGCGGATTGTGCCAGGCTGATAAAAGAGCTACCTGAATTGCTGCATCCTTATCATTGAATAGCAAAATGAAAAAGAGCGGTGATCACGAAGAAGTATATAAAAGAATGGTTGAATGAAGAAGAAGTAAGTTTTTCGGAGTGGCATTATTAGAAAAAAACCACGAATCAAGAAGATAATAACTGCGTAAACTTCTACTCTCGAAGTTGTTTCCGTATTCTATAAATGCTCCTAATAATAGATGTAGACATGAGTAACGGCACAAGAATATAAAACCAGACAGGAGGGTCAAAACTTACAACATTGAAAACCAAAATAACAGCCAGGATCCATATGATGATATTCGCAATTAAATTATGTTTTTCAGACTTAAACATTCAGGTCACTTCCTTGTATTTTAAAACTTAATGTCACTTTTAAAACCTCCGCGCCACCATCCCAATCACCGATCCAATCATCATCAACACCCCTGCAATCACTAAAATGATACAGCCAAGCGCTAGTACGTAAGCGATTCCTTCAGTAGGGGCAATGGCTGCGACTCCACCGCTGACGATAAATATCAGAGGCAATATAGTAAGAATCAATCCTGCATACAGTAGCGTTCTAACTCCATTTTCCATAACAGACAACTCCTTATCCAAACGTTTTTTCAAG
Source organism: Jeotgalibacillus sp. 10bf12 (assembly GCF_055597105.1). Classification (NCBI taxonomy): domain Bacteria; kingdom Bacillati; phylum Bacillota; class Bacilli; order Caryophanales; family Caryophanaceae; genus Jeotgalibacillus; species Jeotgalibacillus sp. 10bf12. The sequence continues at coordinate 1,070,395 of NZ_CP200276.1, forward strand.
CTTCTCTTTATGATAATAGGCTAATCGAATCGGTTCGAAACGCTGTTGCTCGATCATAATCTTCAGCGTATCAGCTTCTTTCCACGCAAGATCATACATCTGCTGGTCAATCACCTTATTTTCCAATGCCTCCTCAAGCTCATCCGCATCCTTTACAATCAGCTCACCACTGGGTAAAAGAATCAGATCCAAAAACAAATCATCCATCCACGGACCATGCTCATCCTTCCCGTTAGAAAGACAAATGTCAATATACCATTGGACCACATGTCCATCCGCATCAAACATTGTGGTGACCGAATGATGAGCGTCAGCAGGAAACTGTTGCAGCCATGTATAGCCGTCGTCAACAATACAGATCTCTTTATTGCCGTATGTAAACGATGCTGGTGCGGTGACTTTCACTGCGTGCAGCAACGTCAGGTATCCTTTGAAAGTATCTGTCTCTTCAAATAAACTGGCAGATTGTCTCGTAATAATCCGCTGCCAATCCGGCCGTTTTCCGTATTTTCTTTTTAGCATAAGGGGTGGTCTCCTTTTTAAAAGTGTAAATCCATAATTTTCATTGTAAGTAAAAGCGTATCATAACCTTCATATTTATAATGAGAATTTTTAGAAAAAATCCAAAGTTTAGTAGTATCAAAATATCTGTTCAGGTACACTAAAATGGATAAGACTTTTCTAAATATGAACATAAGGAGTGTCCCCAGCATGCCGCAGGAAAACAAAATTGCCTCAATCCTGAAAATGATTGGTTATATCATATTTGGCTTAACAGTTGTGGTTGCCTTTATTCAATTTCTGATGGTGAATCCTACTTTTCTTACGCTGGTTTTAACCTTTTTCAGCGGATTTGTAACAGGCATGGTGTTTATTGCACTGGGAGAGATTATTGAGCTGCTTCAGTCGATTCATAATCGTCAGCTTGTCACGACTGGTGTGAAAGAAGTTCCGGTAGCTGAAGTACAGGAAGAGCCGAAGCAAGTAGTTGATCAACGCATCGGTGAATTTGAAAGAACTGAAATCGTGGAGTTTTTTGAAAAGAAAGGTCAAACCGTAACGGAAATTAAGCAGATGGAAAAAGTGGATTTTTACCTAGTGACTGTTGACGGTGAAAAGCTTGTTGTTGAACTGGGTGGATTCCAGCCGATTGTTCGTAAAAGGTATTAATCATGATCTTATATAATTTATTCTTACTATTTACAATAACCGCTGCAGGGCAGTTGATTGCAGATCCTTTACTGAGTAAGCTGATCAAAAACGAAGACCTTACTGACCTCATTGCCTTTCCATTATCAGGACTCATCGCCTATTCGCTGAGCTTTGTACACAATAGAGATACGGCATTGCTTCTCGAAATCCTTTCACTGGCTAATGTCGCAGTATTTATCACAACAGGTATCAAACTGATCATTCGCAAAAGAAAGTTACGTAAATAAAGGAGTCTGTACATGTACACAATTGATGGATACATCAGCTCAATAAAAATGAATTTTGATAAACAGAATGACCAGGTATCAGAGAGTCTTTATGTGTTATTTAAACGAACTTTTACTGATGAAATTGAGCTGCTGGACTTTACGGTGTTTATTGAGCCCACCCGATTTGAGTGCAGCGTGAGCGTTTTTGCTATGGACAGGAATGCGAACGAGGTATTAAGCGATTCAACTGGCACCGGTCATTTTTATGGGAGTCAGGAGATTGCAGCAGAGATAGAATATTTTAAGCTTCCGGACAACAAGCGTACTAAATTTGAACAATTTTATATGGAGAATGAGGAAGAGCTTATGTCACTGGAGCTAAAAGTACTGACAGACTGGTTCCAGGAGAACTGGGAGAAAGCCGGTGGCAGGTCGCTGGCACTTCCTTCGTATCTGATATTACACGATGGTTATTCATCATATGACCTGAAGCAGAATCGCTGGGTCGGTGATGGGGAAAAGTGGGGGTAAAGAAGTTAGGAGGTGCTCCTTATGGCTGAAGTGATTGTAAATCTGGTGCTGATGATTCCGTTTCTGATTATGGGTTTCGTGTTTTCAAAGGGAAAAGGCGCATCGCTGATTGCGGGATACAATACCATGTCAGAAAGTAAAAAAGCACAATATGATGAAACCGCACTTTGTAAGTTCATGGGCAAGGTGATGTACGGGGTAAGTTTTTGTCTATTGCTATTTAGTTTGAACGCAGCGCTCAACATGGAGGTCATTTTCTGGACAGGGATGATCCTGCTGTTTGCACTGATTCTTTTTACTGTTGTGTATATGAATACGGGAGATCGGTTTAAGAAGGGACTATGATTTTAGAGGAAATGAAACTTTTCCTGTTTCTTACACGTAATTCCAGTTAGAGGTGAAGAAAAATGTATTTAAACATTCCAGAACCGTCCCGGCCGATCTCTGCTAAAATCATCAGCATTTGGCGCTGGACGAACACAATTGGTCACGCAGTTACCCTGATTATTCTTGGCGCATTGCTTTATTTTGATGCAGCCTACAACTGGGTTAGCTGGATTGATAATGTACTTTACATACTAATCGGACTAATGGTCATATCATCTGTATTTTCAATCTTGATTGAACCATCTTTCGTACAAAAATCCTGGCGCTATGAGATTAACGAGGAGTTTGTTCAGTTAAAGCACGGGCGTTTTAATCAGCAGCACACATTGATTCCCATGACAAAAGTGGAATACGTGACGACTGACCAGGGTCCATTTTTAAGAAAACATAACTTATATAATCTGAAAATCGGAACGACCACATCAAGTCATAACATTCCGGCGCTTCCTAAAGAAGAAGCGATTCAGCTCAGATCGCAAATTGCCATGTTTGCAAAGGTCAAGGATATCGAAGGGGAAGAAGCAGAATGAATGATCAGCCAAAACGTTATCATCCTTCCTGGCTCGTATTCGAATACGTTTCATTTATCAAAAATGCATTCTTCTTTGTCCTGTTCTTATTTGTCCTGCGCGGGGATGTCATGACCGGCTGGATTCTATGGGCAAAAATCATTTTTCTCCTGATTGCCGGCTGGACCATTATTCATATTTTGCTGAAATGGCTATTTCATACATATCAGATCAATGAACGTTCAATTACGTTAAGAGAAGGCGTATTTGTGAAGAACCACCGGGTAGTGCCGTTTGAACGGATTCAAAATCATCAGACAAACACGAACTTTCTTCACAGACTATTTAAGATGACGTCTTTAAGCCTTGAAACGGGAACCAGTGATTCAGAATCATCGATCAAATTCTCGGTGATCACGCATCATGAAGCCAGAATGATCCTGAAAATGATAGAAGAAAAGGATTCTGGTAAGGATGCAGAAAATGAAGTGTTAGAAGAAAAGCCTAAGCGTAAGGTCTATTTCCGTTCAACCAAAAAGGATACGATCAAAGCTGCGCTGACGTCATTCAGCTTTCTTGCGATTTTTCCGCTATTATCAGCAGCATATTTTCAGGTGAATGATTTTTTTGACCTGGAATCCACGACTCAAAGTGCATTTGAATACTTACAAACACATATCGGTCTGCTGATCATGTTGTTTGTCGTTGCGATGATTCTGTCAGTGGTGATCGGTTACATTCAAACAGTCGTGAAATACGGGAATTATGTAATTTCTGCTGATAGTGACAGGATCTATATTCAAAAAGGTGTATTTCATACATCCACTTTTTCGATTCAGAAAGATAAGGTACAAGCGATCAAAATTGAGCAGCCATTGATCAAACGGCTGCTGAATATGGTTGAAATCAAGTTGATCAGTGCCGGGGGTTTAGGAGAGGAAAAGCTTGAAACAAATGCGCTCTATCCTTTTATGGCAAAGCATGCAGCTTATGAACTCGTGAATACACTTCTGCCTGCTTACCATATTGAAGAAGAGATGAAGCGGCTGCCGCGGAAAGTACTTGTTCTTAAGCTGCTTACACCATACTATGGCACGCTGATCGTCGGGGCAGGACTGTTCTTCTTTCAGCGCGAATGGCTGTGGGTAACAGGTGTCGTCTTTGTAATCTCGATTCTATCCCGCATACTGGATTACTTTTTTACTAGCTACCTGCGCCACGGCGAATTCATCCAGACGAGAAAAGGCGGTTTTTCAAACGAGACGTTGCTGACCAAGAGAGCGCGGATCGAGGAAATAGAGGTTCGGCATTCCTGGATTCAGCGGAAGTTTAACGTTGCTTCTCTAAGTTTTTCAAATCGCGCAAAGCCGGTGTTTATAAGTGAACTGACGTATTTGCCAAAAGAGGATGTAGCTGCTTTTTATGTGTGGTATGGGGAGCGGAAATAATATGATTACCCCGCCTGATGCGTATTTGTTTGGCGGGGCTTTGTTTATCAAAGCAATTAATTACACCTTATAAGACGAGCCGTTTTTTGCATGATAGTAGGGTGTGGAGGGTTTAAATGATTGAATTGATCATCGGATATGCAGTGGCACTTTTCATTTTTCAGCCCATCAACGTTCTGATTCATGAAATCGGTCACGCTTCTTTTGCCAAAATGTTTGGCGGGAAAATCGAAAAGGTTGAAATAGGGATTGGAGACCCTTTCTTCTCTATTGGTAAATACGTTCAGGTGAATAAAGTGTTTTTTATGATGGGAGCGCTCCATTATGACAATAACCTTGACCAGAAGCGTCATAAAGTGAGGTTGTCATTGGTGGCTTTAGGTGGTGTTTTATTTAACTTGCTAACTGTCGTGCTGTTCATTTCCTATAAGGCCTATACCGGACATCAGCACTTTCTGGACGGATACTTTTTTGGTTTTACGGCTGTATTAATCATTTCGGCACTGATTCCTGTTACGTACTCAACTGGATATGACAGCGACGGGAAATGGCTGTTGGATATATGGAAGAGGTGAACGATAGTAATCGCTCTATATTCTAATAAAAAATAATCTACTTTGTTGATGTCCAAGTAAACAAGGTAGTTACTATTTACTAAACACTCTATTAATACTCAAACGTACTTCATGTGGACCTCGGCTGCATTGACAGTGTGTAGATCTTATCTGGTCTTTTTTATTATATTTTCATTTTATAAAGGTTATCAGTATTTTTTACATTTCTCTGTAAATCGTGCTTAGTTGAACTTAGCTAAAAATGAAATAGGAGTTGGTCCATTTGTTAATTAGAGAAATAGAAACAAAAGATGCTGAAAACTTCAGACAGCTGATCCAACAGGTAGAGAGCAAGTCGGAATTTATGATGATGGAGCCTGGTGAACGCAAAACAGCGCCTGAACAGCAATTGAGACAGATTGAACAGATTAAAAAGCAATCGAACTCCACTGTGCTTGTGGCTGAAGATCAGGATCAGCTTGCCGGTTATATGTTCGCAATTGGCGGGAGTGCGAAGCGGAACAGGCATGCTGCATATCTTGTGATTGGTATACTGCCGGAATATCGTGGTAAAGGCGTCGGCACTCAGTTATTTCAGCAGATGGAGGAATGGACGGCTGCAAATGGGATTTCAAGACTTGAATTAACGGTTGTTACAGAGAATGAAGCAGGTCTCGCGCTTTATAAAAAGCAGGGGTTCGAGGTTGAAGGAACGAAGAGGCAGTCGCTGAAGATTAACGGAAGAATGGTTGATGAGTATTATATGTCGAAGCTGCTATTTACATAAGGAGTATTTTTCGATGGAAAAGCGGTAAAACGGCCGTGATGGAATGACGTGCAAAGTTGATGGGATTAACTAGCTGGATGAAGGGATTCGTTATCAGAATGAATGAAATAAGCACTGTCATACTGCTAGTGAAGGGATTATTTTCGATTTTGAGCGAATCATTTCAGGATTGAAGGAATCATCACACAACCTGAAGGAATAACGCTCAAATTGAAGGGATTCCGCCTGAACGCCAAATCATGCCCGGTCCCCCATCACAACACAATCACTACATTTTAATAAAGGAGGTATGCCAACATGATCCAATACCCAACACTACATAAACCCGCAACAATCGGCGTCACAGCTCTATCATCAGGTGTGCCGGAAGCGCTGCACCCTCTTTTGAAACGAGCAGACAAGCAGCTGCAGAAAAGAGGCTACCAGCTAATTTTCGGTGGAACAGCCTGGACACAGCATAAGGCAAAATCAGCCCCTGCAGATGTCCGCGCCAAAGACTTTCACGCAATCATTCAAAATGAGGACGTAGACCTTGTCATCCCGCCGTGGGGTGGTGAGCTGCTACTTGAGGCGATGGAGTATCTCGACTTTGATTTGATACCACCTAAATGGATACTCGGCTACTCAGATACGAGTGTACTACTGCTCGCGATCACACTCACTAAGGGAATCGCGACTGCTCATGGAACCAATCTGGTTGATCTGAGAGGCGAATCGATGGACGCGACGACAGCAATGTGGGAAAGCGTCCTGCTTACAAAAGAGGGTGAGTCTGTTACACAATATTCATCATCCCTTTATCAAAAAGAATGGGATTTTGAAAATCCAACACCGCATATTTTTGATCTGACAGAACAGACCGAATGGAAAACAGTGTCCGGGAATCCCGAGACATTAAAAGGGCGTCTGCTTGGCGGTTGTGTGGATGTCATCAGGCACTTGATTGGCACGCCTTTTGGCAATGTAGCTGCTTTTCGCAAAACATTTATTCAGGACGAGCCGATTCTCTGGTTCTTTGAAAACTGTGAGCTGTCAGCGACTGACCTGAGACGATCACTTGTGCAGATGAAGCTTGCCGGGTGGTTTGAACATTGCTCAGGAATCCTGTTTGGCAGAAGCGACGCGAATCATGAGGTTGATGGATACACTGTAGCCGATTTATATCAGGATCTTGCAGAAGAACTGCAGATTCCAATTGTTTATGACGTTGACTGCGGTCACGTTCCGCCTCAGGTTACATTTATAAATGGGGCCTATGCTGAGGTTGAAGTGGAGAATGGTAAAGGGAAGGTTGTGCAGTATTTCAGGTGACATAGAGGAAATAAATGGGCTGCAGGAGCCAAATGAAAATCGGTTTGAGGTGAGTCATATGAATGTTAAGTTTTGGACAGTCTGTATGGTGCGGAGTGGAGATGATGTATTGTTACTTGATCGACAGCATGATGATCACAAAGGTTTCATCCCTCCCGGTGGTAAGGTAGAGTTTCTTGAAAGCTTTACAGCATCCGCAATCAGAGAGGTAAAAGAGGAAACCGGGTTAGAAGTGAGCGATCTCATTTATAAAGGCCTTTATGAATATGTGAACCCGGAGAAAAATGACCGGTATATGATTTTTAACTATATCTCCAGCACTTATACGGGGGAATTATTGGAGAACGCACCTGAAGGTAAGCCGGTCTGGGTTTCGATTGAAGAAGCTGCTCAGCTTCCTATGATGGATTCCATTAAAAGAAGGTTTCCATTGTTTTTTGAAGAAGGTACTTTTGAAATTCAGGTGGAGTGGGACAATGAAAAGGATCAGGAAGGGAAAGTGACGGTGAGGAGAACATAAACCGTTTCTGAAAAATCATCCAAAGCAGAGGTGTGACAATGTTTTCGACTGACAGGATTACATTACGCAAAGTAACTGAAGAAGATACAGAGATCTATCACAGCTGGCGGAACAATACCGAGGTCATGAAGAGTACAAGCCCGACCTTGGACCAGTATACAAAAGCGGATACAGCTTCTTTCATCCAGATGATTTCAGGAGCAACTGATGCGAAGAGTTATATGATTGAACTGAACGAGACAGCCCAGCCTATCGGTATTATTTCACTTATTCATATCGATTACAAAAACAGAAATGCAGAGTGTGTGATTGACCTTGGAGAAGCAGATCAGTGGGGAAAAGGGTTTGGGAAAGAGGCGATGCAATTGCTTCTGTCGTACGCTTTTGAAGAATTGAATCTGCATAAGGTGTATTTGCGTGTTTTTTCATTCAACGAGCGTGCAGTACGGCTATATGAAAAGCTTGGTTTTGAAAAAGAAGGGGAGCAGAAGGATCAGCTGTTCCGAAATGCTGAATGGCATAGTGTAGTCCTAATGGCCATTTTTCAAAAAGTATATCTCGAACAAAGATAATCAATCATCACGGGGGTAAACGATGAAATTCTACATAGCTTCAGGATTTATTAATAAAGAAAAAGTCCAATATGTTGGCCAGCGCCTGATTGAGCAGGGCTATCAACTGACTTATGACTGGACGGTCAATGAGAGAGCTTCAACGATTGAAGAACTGCAGTCGATTGGTCAAAAAGAAAAAGACGCGGTCATTGATGCAGACTTTCTTATCGTACTGCTCCCTGGGGGCAAAGGAACTCACATTGAAATGGGGATTGCGCTTGGTTACGGTAAGCAGGTATTTCTTTATTCACCTGATGAAGCGGTGAACAATCCTGAGACGACGAGTACGTTTTATCATCTGCCGGAGGTGAGGAAGTGCTCTGGGACGCTGGATGATTTGGTTAGAATGATCATTCAAACTAGTTAAGTTTACTAAAGCAGTCTACCATTATCTTGTCAGAAGGCCCTTCGATTGAACAGATTCTAATACATCCGAATCGAATTCAGTAGAGGCTTTATGCCCGCTGTTCAAAGCCCTGATGAGCAAATATCTTATGGCAAATGAAGAGGAGTATTTGTCATGAAATATCAGGTTGCTTCTGTGGTGTAAAGTTCATCACTTATTTGCTCCAAAAGGGCTATAGCCTAAAAAATCTTGTGTATTAAATGACAAAAGAAATCAGTATTTTTTATAAACATGCATACTGATATAAACGGAGGGCACATGAACTACATTAACTGGATCAGAAAAAAAGTCGGTCGTGAACGGATTTTTCTAAACTTTGCAGGTGCCTGCGTGACAAATGAGGATGGACAAATCCTGTTGCAGAGAAGAAGTGACAAAAATATGTGGGGATTTCCAGGTGGTGCGATGGAGCTGGGTGAATCTGCAGAGGAAGCAGCGGCTAGGGAGGTATTTGAAGAAACTGGACTTCATATTAAAACAGACTACCTGATTGGATTATATACAAAATACTTTGATGAGTACCCTAATGGGGACCAGGTGCAGTCCATTTTGTTTTTCTTTAAAGCGCATGCTAGTAGTGGTGATTTGAAAGCAGAGAACAAGGAGACACTTGAATTACGTTATTTTGATCCGGAACATATACCTCCGCTAGTAAACATACAGCATGAAGATTGTCTGCAGGATTACCTGTTAAATAGAAGGGGGATATACAGATGAAAATGAATGTTCACTGCGGGGAAAGTTTTAGTAAGTTTCTGATTTGAATCAGGCCCCATCAGTTTTAATACTAACTATCAGCCATACATGAGATTCTAGTGTGTTGATCGATTTATCCAATACGCAGCTTCAGTTTACTCAGCATTTTTGGCGTATCAATTAATCACATTCACTTTTAATTTTCTTCCTGAAACTCCCGCCATTCTTCAGTGTAATCAGGATTAGTAATTTCTATCTCTTCTGATACAATCTCCATCCGATTTAAATCATATATGATTATATAATGGCCTAATGGGGATTTATCTTTTGCCAAGCCTCTATTATATTCAACGATCCCTTCTGAACTAATCTTAGAAGCGATTACCGTTTTGTAATCTTCATCAACAAAAGCATCAAGAGCAGGGTTGAAATGGCTTAAATGATTTGTCACTTTATCCATTACTTCTTGTCTTTTTTCTTCCAAATGACTTGCACGTTCCGTTCTTTCGGTATCATAGAACATATATCCGATTCCTATCAAAACGATGAAAGCAACACTTACTCTAAAAAGCTTTCTTTTCAAACTTAAGCCCCCTATAGTTAAAATAAATAGAACCCAGTCATTCACCCGTCATCAGAATCATTTTCAACTCTTCCGTCTGATCTGTATTCAAATGATAATAGTCTACCTCATCAGTTAAAACAGCCCCTCCATCAGGCATAAACCATACAAAACGCTTAATATCCTCAGCCTCTTCATCTTCCGGATAACTTAAATAAAAATATGCATCTGCAACTCCGGAATCTGATGGCTGGGTGACGACCTCTTCATGAGAAATAATGTTTTTGACTGTTTCAATGGACTTGCTGTCTGTGATCTCATGCTCTATATCCAGTAAAGTCTCTCCATCTTCCTCAAAAGGAATCCCTGTCCAAAGTACTTCATCCTGTTCTTCTTCATAAAGAAGGATGATTGAAATCACCAATAAAGCTAGCGGGGCCAGTAGTTTTACATTTTTCCACATACTTAACCTCCTTTTCAGCATAAAAGGTGTGACTCACCAGGAACCTTTTTTCTTATACTGATCAATTCGATAAGCAAACAAGATCTCAGAAAGGATCACCGCAACAATTAAAGCAGTGAGAAAAGGACGGGCAGCGTCAAACAGATCGAAAAGGAACGCAGTGAATATAAAAATCAAAACCCCGATGAGCAATGAACGCCTGAAAATCTTCAGCAATTAATCTCTCCATCCTTTCCATATCCTAAGCTGGTTACCACAACGGTTCATCCTTGTCAGTCAACTTAATCATAAAAGGTAAAAACAGAATAAACAGCACGCTCCAGAATTCTATTGTCATCATCCTCTGTGACTCAGAAGAAATATATTGCCTCTTTCCACAAGCAGGGCAGTTCCGTCCATCTTTTGAAAACCCAAGCTTCCATATATCACTTATTTTCCATTTAGTGTAACAGTTTGTGCATCTCGGCATCAACGTCACTCCCTTTACTATCTTTACGAAAAAGTTAGAGAGAGGTTTCGGGTAATTGGAAAATAACTGCACGTACTCACCTGAATAAATAGGTAATCACCACTGCTAATCCGTTAAACGAAGCATGAACAATTATGCTGCTCAGAATTGTACCGGTTTTTTCATACACCCAGGCAGTGATCAATCCCGCTACAAAATTTATCGGAAGTGTATTGTATGTAGGGATATGTACTACCGTAAAAATAGCAGAACTGATTAGCATAGATGGAAGTATGGAAGTGCGCTGTCGCAGCCACGTGTAGATCAGGCCCCGGTAAAAAAGCTCTTCATACAAAGGAGATATAATGGCTGCTGAAGTAAAAGCCAGCAGGAACATGATCAAAGTCTGGTTTTCAAGACTTTCGGTTTTTGCATTACCTGAACCACCAGCTAAAGTTTCCAGGATGATAACGAAAAATATCCCAATGGTGATCTGGATGACTGACCATATAACAACAGTCTTAACATGACTTAGCTGTAACCTTTTAACGCCTAATGCACGAAGCGTTCCTTTTTCTTTGAATAAGATTAAGTAAAGAGTTAAGAAGGTAATCGACACAGCGAGTACCAGTCCGTGTAGTAATGAATCCTTGATTGATCGTGCCAGTAAATTCGAGATGAAGTGATCGAATATCAAAGGTACGACTAGCAGCGCAAAAACAATTGCAATGATAAAAGTAGAATTTGACCATTTCTTCATGGTAATAACCTCCAAATGACTTGTTTCATGTAGTATAGGTGGTAACGTTACGTCACCTGCAAGAAAAACATTGGAGGAATTTAATCATGTGGACTACAGGACAGATTGCAAAGATGTTCGATATCTCAGTCAGAACGCTGAGGTACTACGATGAAATTGATTTAGTAAAACCATTAGAAATTGAAGAAGGTGGCCGCCGGATTTATGGTGAAAATTCTTTGGTGATGCTAGAAAAAGTATTGCTGCTTAAGAAAATGGATCTTCCGCTTGATGAAGTCAGGAGAATTGTTGCTGAAGAATCAATTGAAGCGATATTAGAAAGGCATCTGGATAGTCTTAACGAGCAGCTTTTACATATAAAAGAATCTATTGCACAGACAGTTTCTTTAAAAAATGAGATCCGTATCACCGGAAAGCCAGATTGGGATCAAATATTTTCACTGGTGAAACGTGGACAGGAGCAAGCTGCCTGGAGTGATCACTTTTCAGAAGAAGAAGCGGAAGATCTGCAGGAAGCACTGCCAAAATTAAACGAAGATGCTGAAGCAACAAATAAATGGATCAGAATCATAAAAAGAATTGAGTATTGTGTTAAGAGAGGAGATTTGCCGGTATCCGAAGAAGGGCAGATCATCGCAGAAGATGTAAGGTTGTTAGCTGACGAAATGTTTGGTGGTGATAAAGAGTTAGAAGAAAAATTTTGGGGTGTCAGAAAATCAGAAAGTGCATCTGCCTCGCTACATTTTTATCCGATTAGAGAAGAAGTATTGGAGTTTTTAGAAGAGGCGATGAGTTGTCATCAAGGTGATATTTAACAAGGAGTTAGTTAAATTGTTCTCATACAAATAACTAACTCCAATATATACCTTTGAACATTTTAAGAATCAAAGTAAGTTGTCCAGTTTTCCATGAATCCCATCTCATTTTGAATGGAAGAAAAATCTACTGATATAAAATATGGTCGATGCGAGGCAAACAACTGTTCAATTTTATTTACTAGTAAATTGTGTTCTTCACGTGTAAGAACTAATTTCAAAAAAGATACAACCGTAAATAGGTTACCTTTATCTAAAAGGTGATGAGGGATGTTTAACATACCCGCAATTTGACCACTCCGGGCAGGCTTTCTCAATTTAAAATTGTAAAGTCGTTCTTCATGAGCGCAAACATTTCTGAAAAAGGTGAAAGTCTTTAAGATATTTTCAAGTACGTCTGGAGTAAAGTGAATAGCGCTATTGTGCTCTCTATAAAAAGATGACGAAAAGTCTTTAGCGATTACATTTTTAAGAGAATCGTTTAGACAGGCATAAAAATACTGCATATTCCCAAAAGAAAGGTAATGAACAAGTACCCAAAGTGGGACACCGGAATGCTTATCCAAATAATGACCAATTGGATTATTAGAATCTTTCCCTTTTTTCGATATGGTATTTGAAATTGTAGATATCAGATTTAATACGTCCTTTAACTTTCTCGGGTCTCTAGTGTAATTACTATGAATCAAGTAAGCATGTGCTTCAGAATATTCCTCAGTAAAACGATATGAAACTTTGGACTTGATATTGCTTTCAAATTTAAGTAGCTGTTCTAAAATTACATTCCTTAAACTTCTATCCAGGCTATAAAGCTGATATATTTCTTCAAATGTAGCTCCTTCTTTATACTTTTCAGGAGAAACATTTTGGTTTTTACTATCTTTTTTTAAGAAAAAGTCTTTGTACCCGTTGATGACTCCGTAGTAATTTTCAACTTCTAAAATGTATTGTGCTTTTAAAGGGTCTTTAATTTCCAACCCTCTAGATACAAGGATGCTTAATTGTTCTTGGTGCGTTTTAAACGGTTTCATGTTTATCAACTCCAAAAAAAATAGCCCACCCCTCGTAAGGGAATGAGCCTGATCACTTAAGATCATTTTATTATATGCGTGATTATCTGTCAATATACTGGCATTAGGATTGGTAGTTTAAATCATGAGTGTCATCACTGAATAAAGCTTTTATAAGAAAAAGAAGCCAGGCCTGTTAGCCTGACTTCTTTTTCTTATCTTTCGCTATGCTTTTTGTCCTTATTAACCCCGCACCCGCAACCGGAATCAGTCTCACCATGGATACCCAGTTCCTGAGCAAATTCCTCAGTTCTGTTTCTTTCATGATCAACCTTCATTCCTTTTGGCGTCTGAGGAAGAGATCTTTTGTTCTTTGATGGCGTTTGATGATTCGAACGACTCAACAGAAAAACCTCCTTTTAGATAAGGTACCTTACTAATATGGACAGCCTCCCTGATTTTATTTATTAAATGTTCATCCAAATTTTTCAGCCTGACGCATAAAAATGATCACTGACAGCCATCGTAAGAATTAGAAAACAGTGGAGGTATCAGAAATGGATCAGCAGACAGATATGAGCTGGAAAGAAGATCAGGTCATCATCCAGCTTCACAATTCAGTTGAAAATGCAGAAGAAGCAGTGAGGCAGGCGCGAACAAACCCTGAAGAAGAAAGAATTAAGGAAGCATTTGAAAAAATTGAAACGGCTGAACGCAGCTGCACAAATGCGATTCAATCGAGAGGAAACAGTAAGCCGATTCTGGAACTGCAAGAGACTTTAGCACAAAGCAGAGAGAAGCTAAATCAGCTCCACTAATGATTGCTAGTAGAAAGAAGGTTTTGTACCTATGTATTCTGACAAAATAACTGCTCATCCTCTCACCCCTGAAGAGGAAACGATCGTTACAGACATTAAAAAAAAGTCGCTTTACTGAACCTCAATAATGTCACCAGAACAGTCGCATATTTTCGCTTTTACTGTAAGCATCCGGAGGTTCACTGGGCACTTCTTGCACATCTGGTGTCCAGAAATGGCGGCTGGAATATGACTGATCTGAAGGGAAGTCTCCTTGAACATGTTTTCACTGAACGTTCGAGGACAGATTTTTTTACCTTTTTAGAAAAAGCCAATGCTTTCATTTTTCATGATGCCTACCCGCAGTTACTTTTGTATGAGAAAAGCAAGGAAGCCAAAAAGGATTATATGCATCTGCTTTCTCAATTTGACGTCTCAGCTATTATGGGACCTGTGTGGCGAAAATTTCTGCAGCAGCAAAATTCAAAGTTGCTGACGACCGCACTGATTATCAACGAACAACATTATATCGAATTGCGGCTGATATCGAATGTTTACTACCGCGTGCATGTATATGAATCATTCACGTTTAAATATCAGGAATTTTTCCATCTGAACCATGTGATTTTTCCTTATGAGATGGAAAAGCAGGTGAGAGTAATCGGTCTGAATGTCAGTCATTTTGCGCCGCTTGAACAAAGAATTGAGCTTGGGAAGAAATTGTATGGCATGCTGTATCACTCTCCATATCAATTGAAAACCATACTTCGTTTTGCGCAGAACAAGCCGCATACAGGATCAAGATCGGACTACTGGCCGCAAGTATTTTCTTCCCGGCGTGGAAAAGGTATTTTTAGTCCGGAGTTAAAAGAGGCATGGGAAAATCAAGAGCATGTTTTTACGAATGGAGATTGGTATCAACCCGGTGATGCACTGCCATATTTTAAGGAAGTTGCCGTACCTGAAAAGCTTGATATCACCAGACAATATGCCAGCACGCTTGCGATCGTTCGGGCAGGTGCAGGTTTGTTATCTCTAAAAGATAAATTGATTAAAGCGGGTCATCATAACGGGAAAAAGGAGTGAAAATTGTGGGGCAAAACCATCAGTTTAAGCCTGGACAAAAAGCGCCGAATAATGGCTATTATGTTGAGATTGGAGAAACAGGAAGTCAGGTGAATGATCCAGCTCAGATCAAACTTGAGGCTGGGGATGAATTCCCTGATACCAAAAATCACAATCGGGTTTGGATGCCGAAGCGCAAGCCGTAATAGAAGTGTTCAATAATAAACTTAGTAAACCAGACATCTCCACGAAAGAGAGCACCCCTCAGGATGCTCTTTTTGTGATTTATTTATGAAAGCTGAGATTTTTTTACAGTGGACATCGTCTTAACTGCAAAGAAGGCTACCAGACCAAACCCTACTTTATTGATTAAGTCAGCAAAGTTATAGATCAGTTCACGTACAAGCTGTACCTCTACTCCTGAAGCAAAAAGCGTAACGGCATAGCCAATTGGATAAATGGCCCAACCAATTAATATAAAAAGGCGCATTTGTAAAAGAGCTTTTCGAATCGGAGCGGGCTTGTCCATTGCTGCTTTTGTCACGTTTGTGAACAGCAGATAAATGATATAAAGCCATGCAATACATCCAATGACATAACTCCAGAGGCCAAGCTGTGTAAAGCCGCCCGCAATATTGATTGATGATTCTCCGATGTAACCAGCAATAATCATGATGATGTCAGCGATAATTAATGAGATAAGGAGTGTCCGGCTTGCTTTTCCCTTAAGTCCGAGTAATAACGGAAATTTCACGAGTAGCAGGGGCGTGGTGACAAGCCAGTCGATATAACGTATTTCTGTTGGAAAACCAGTGATTTCTGATAACAAACCTGACGTTCCGACTGCATCCTTCATAAAGTAATAATGGATAGCTGCAACGAATGTGACGAGCGCTGCCACGGTTGCAGTGGATCGGTATTCAGGTGCCAAACTATTCCGCTCCACAAGAAAATATAACGTCCCAGCAGCCATTCCAACGAACCCAACCCAGAACATATATTGTGTAGCCAAAACCAATAGATTGACATCGGTTTCCATCTTCTTTTTTCCTCCTTTTATTAGGTGTTATTACACCTCTATTTTATACCCGACAAAGGACTTATACATTATCTGAATACTCTGAAATAAGTGTCTGAATGTGCTCTAGTAAGCGGAATGTACTTATCGTTTCTCAGCATCAGAATCGCATATAAAAAATGGACTTTCATCTGCGGAAAAATGATAATGATTGTATTTTTAGTGGTTTTCTCGTTAACATCATGCAGCTTAATTCATTTTAAAAATAAGAACGCCCTATCCGCATTCAAAGCAGACAGGGCGTTGACGATTATTTTATCTCACTAACTTTTACAACTGCCTTACCAAGATTCTTCCCTTCAAACAAATCAAGAAAAGCATCAATTGTATGATCAAAGCCTTCAGTTACAGTCTCCTCATACTTCAGCTTTCCTTCACCAAGCCAGCCTGCAAGTGCTTCTGCGCCTTCTTTGAAGCGTGAAGAATAGTTGCCGACTGTGAAGCCCTGCATCAGTGAGCTGGTCTTGATCAGGTAGCCCTGAACACGAGGTCCCATATCACGTTCAGCTTTGTTGTAGCCTGAGATCGCACCGCAGACAGGAATTCGGGCAAAGTTGTTCAGCAGTGGCAGTACCGCATCGCCGATTTCTCCGCCGACGTTTTCAAAGTATACGTCAATACCATCAGGACAGTTTTCTTTCAGTGCCTTATAAACATTTTCCGTCTTATAGTTAATGGTAGCATCAAAGCCAAGCTCATCTTTCAGGTAGCTGATTTTTTCATCAGATCCCGCAATTCCGACTACACGTGCGCCTTTAATTTTAGCGATTTGTCCCACAACAGAACCAACCGCACCGGCAGCTCCAGATACAACAACCGTTTCGCCTTCTTTCGGCTTACCGATATCAAGGAGTCCGAAGTATGCAGTCATGCCGGTCATGCCGAGTACGCTCAAGTAAGCTGATGCAGGAGCCTGGTTGTGATCAACTTTACGGATTTCGTTTTCTTTTACAACAGAATACTCCTGCCAGCCAAGTGAGCCGATCACAACGTCGCCTTTTGAAAAGCGATCTGATTTGGATTCCTCAACCTGGCCAATCACAGCACTTGAAAGTACTTCATCTAACTTAAATGGTGCAATATAAGATTTTCCTTCATTCATTCTGCCGCGAAGGTACGGGTCAACTGAAATGTAGACTGTGCGGATCAGGACTTCACCCTGTTCAGGTGAACCAATCGGCGCTTCTACAAACTTGAAATCGTCATGTGTCGGTGTACCTTTCGGGCGGTTAACTAACTGAATTGTCTTTTGCATCGTCTAATCCCTCCAATAAATGTCTATGTACAATACCCATATTTTAACGTGGATGAACATTTGATGATAATGATTTGCTTGTAAAGTCAGGTCTGATTCTCTTTCTTCGCTTTCATGTCAGCTTCAATTGCCTCTTCAAGTTTGTCAGAGCTGATGAGCCAGCAAATCGATATTGTAACTGAATAGATGGCAATGTTTGAAAGAGCTGTGTCGCCTGACTCCAGGATAGAACGACCGTTGAAATACGGCATGACAAAGGCGAATATAGTAAAATAGAGAATCGGATTGATAATGAAAAATAACGCAAAGATTAATTTTTTTGGGTTCATATGATCCCTCCATTCCATTATGTACGGATTGATTAAACGCAAAGTTACACTATTAGACAAATTTATCAATCTTTCAGCAAATTCCACACTGACTTCTTCTTCAGATATACTTATGTTTACGTTGGGAGGAAGATGGATGGCTGACAATGGAAAAAAATCAGTGAAAGCGTATCAGACAATCTGGCGCTGGCATTTTTATGCCGGGATTATCATGGCGCCTGTGTTGCTGGTGCTCGCAGTCACTGGGGCAGTGTATTTATTTAAATGGAACATCGAAGATTATTTATACGAGGATTTGTATGTGATTGAGGATGAAGGGCAGCAGGTGGCGCCTTCTGTTCTGGTATCGAATGTACAGGCGTTATATGATGATGCAGTGATTACCCGCTACCGTCCAGGGGATTCTCCTGAGCGGTCGGCAGAGATTGGCATATCAGATAATGGCGTGTCAAAGACAATCTTTATGAATCCGTATAATGGATACATGGTTGGTGAGTTAAATGATGATGAGCGAATCATGGATATCATTGAAAAAATTCATGGAGAATTAATGGCAGGAACGATTGGTGATCGGATTGTTGAACTTGTGGCAGGCTGGACGATTATTCTGATTGCAACAGGTTATTATCTCTTCTGGCCAAGAGGAAAGCCTTCGCTTTGGGGCACACTGCTGCCGCGTCTGAAAAAGAATAAGCGTACAACCATCCGTGATATTCACGTGGTTCCGGCAGTATGGATATCAGCGGGACTTGTCTTTCTGCTGATGACCGGTATGCTTTGGACCGGATTCTGGGGAGATGGTGCACAGCGGATCGCAACAAACGCAGGGGTTGGTTACCCGCCATCAGTCTGGGTGGGAGATGCCCCAGTGTCTGAGGTGAGTACAGAGGATGTGGCTGATGTTGTCTGGGCAGCGGAAAAATTACCTGTTCCGGAATCAGTCACAGGTGAAGCATACATACCTGTCACAATTGATCAGGCTGTAGAGCAGGCAGAACGTCTGGATATCTACCCGGGTTATCAGGTTTACTTCCCTGGTGGACCGGAGGGGGTCTACACTTTATCTGCTTTCCCGGACCGTGCTGAAGATGAAGCAACTGTTCACCTGGACCAATATACCGGGGCTGTGCTTGCCGATTATCGTTACAAACACTACGAGCCTGTCGGAAAAATGATGGCCATTGGCATTACGCTTCATAAAGGCCTTCAATACGGGATATGGAATCAATTGATTGGGCTTGCGATCTGTTTGGGTCTGATCACAATTGTCATCTCCGGATTATGGATGTGGCTGAATAGGAAGCCTTCAGACAGCATTGGCGCACCTAAGGCATTACCAATCCGGAAAGTTAAATGGGCATTTGTGATTTTGATTGGCTTTTCGCTGTTTTTCCCGCTTGTAGGGCTGTCGGTGCTCGCTATTTTTCTACTGGATGTTCTATTGCTTAAAAGAGTGGCATGGATGCGCAGATTTTTTAACATACGACAGGAGGACCAATGATGAAGAAAATGCTTGTGCTCTTTTTATTCACGTTCCTTCTGAGCGGATGTCTGCTTGATGCACCGGATAATGCAGAAGACTATCATCGTACTGAGCGAATCAGTGTAGAAATCGGTGCCGGAAATGATGAGAATGACGATACGGTTTTTCAATTTTATATCAGACAGGGCGAAGAGCCGGTAGATGAACTCACTGTTACAGCTGACATTTCGTATAGAGGAGAACGCTGGAGTGAGCAAGCTGAATACGTAAGCAGTGGTTTGTATCAGGTGCCGCTTACTGATGCAGAAGATGGGCTGTATGAGGTCAGGTTGTCTACTGAAATTGAGGGCCAGCCTGTTACGCCCGGGAAATATATTGGACTGGGGCAGCTGACAGATGAAGAAATGATGGTCCTTGAAGGTGAATCTGATGAGGCATCAGGCGGACATCATCATTAATATAAAACAACCGGAGAGCAGATACTCTCCGGTTGTTTTATATATGAAAAATAGCTGTTATAAGACATGTTAATATATTTGATTTTAAGTTTTTCTAGTAATAGATCAAGATGCTTCTAAAAGACATAATCAGTTCAAAATATTTTGATAAATATAGCATTCTATATGGTTTTTGGATATCATAACCATATGAAGGTTTTTATGTTAAAAAGTAATAGTGCTTTTTAAATATGTAATAAACGTCATTTATTTGGATGGCGAGAAGCAGGGAGTTACTCTTCATCATCATTCTCAATGACTTCAAATGAAATAGGATCATCCTGCTCTTCATCAACTTCATTGATTTCAAATGAACAGCCGGCAAGCATCATAGTAGTCAATGTGAATAGCATAAATTTTTTCAATTATGTCACCTCCAGAGTGGGTAGATCAATTTAATTTACATACGTAATTCATTTACAAAAGTTTCAAAATACTGTATTTCAGACAAAACTTAATTTAAGTGAGGAGATTTTACATGAAAGCACCGATCGCCAAGCGCGTACCTTTTACGCACGATATGCATAACGATATTCGTGAAGATGATTATTACTGGATGAAGGATAAGACAAATCCTGAAGTCGTTTCATATCTTGAAAGTGAGAATGAGTATTTTGGTGAAGTGATGAAGCCGCTTGAAGAAAAGACGAATGGAATTTTTGACGGGATGGTGGCACGCGTACCTGAATCAGAAGAGAAAGTGCCGGTTCAAAATGGTCCTTACTTCTACTATTCACGCGAGCAAAAGGATAAGCAGTATTCAATATATGCGCGTAAGAAGGCTGAGAGCCGTGAGCTTCTGGGTCAGGCTGAAGAGGAAGTCATACTGGATTTAAATGAGCTTGCAGGGGATGACGATTATCTGAGTGTGACGCTGCAGCGGCTGAATGAAGAGCAGACAAGGCTTGCGTACCTTGATAATCGTGACGGATCAGATCGTTATACGATTTATATTAAGGACCTGGAAACAGGAGAGTTACTTTCTGACAGAGTAGAAAACGTATATATTTTTGGAAGTGTGGAATGGAGCCAGTGCGGCAAGTACATCTTCTATGTGACAATTGATGATATGCAGCGTCCTTACCGCCTGTGGCGTCATGAGGTTGGCAGTACGGAAGCGGATGAGCTTTTATATGAGGAAAAGGAAGTCACTTTTGCGTTATTCATTGCGAAGACGAAAAGTGGGAAGTATATCACTGTCCACTCAAGTTCAACGATGACAGAGGAAGTCCGTTTGGTTGATGCGGAAAATCCGCTCACGCCGGTTCAGCTGGTGGATGAGCGCCGCAGAGGAATTAAGTATGATGTTGATCACTGGGGTGATGATCTGCTAATTCTGACGAATGAAGACGCGTTGAATTTTAAGCTGCTTCGCTGTCCGGTATCGGATCTTTCTAAGCGTACGGAAGTTGTTCCTTATGATGAAAACCGTTACCTTCAAGCTGTGTATCCAACACAAGACAAGCTTTTCGTATTCGGACGTGAACAGGGGCTGACACAGGTCTGGGTACTTGAAAATAGTGAATTGCAGCAGTTCGAGTGGGATGAACCGCTTTATACATTGTCCATTGTAAGTGGTCAAAGCTATGATTCTGATGAGCTTTTAGTAGATTACGAATCACTTTTAACACCGGACACAACTTACAGCCTGCAGATTGCAACAGGT
This sequence comes from Jeotgalibacillus sp. 10bf12, assembly GCF_055597105.1. NCBI lineage: Bacteria > Bacillati > Bacillota > Bacilli > Caryophanales > Caryophanaceae > Jeotgalibacillus > Jeotgalibacillus sp. 10bf12. The sequence goes on from NZ_CP200276.1 coordinate 1,091,807, forward strand.
GAAAAGCAGGCGATCCACACTGCGGCAGTTAACGGAGAATATGACCCGGAAGCATTCAATCAGCATCAGCTGTGGGCAACTGCAAGAGATGGCATCAAAGTACCACTCATGGTCAGCTATAAAAAAGGTGCACTTGATAACGGACCAGCACCACTGATTCTGACTGGGTATGGATCCTACGGGATGGATAATAACCCTTATTTCAATGCATACCGTCTGCCGCTTTTAGAAAAAGGCGTTGTCTTCGTAACAGCTCAGGTGCGTGGTGGCGGCGAAATGGGCAGACACTGGTATGAAAACGGAAAGACACATCACAAGCTTAATTCGTTTACAGACTTCATTGATGCAGCCCGCTTCTTAATCGAAGAAGGCTATACAACAGCTGATCAAATGGCTGCACGGGGCGGCAGTGCCGGAGGGCTTCTTGTAGGCGGTGTGTCGAATATGGCAGGAGAATTATTTAAAGTAATCGTCCCTGAAGTGCCATTTGTCGATGTGCTGACAACGATGCTTGATGACACGATTCCATTAACGACGCTTGAGTGGGATGAGTGGGGGAATCCGCAGAAGGAAGAGGATTATACCTATATGAAAACTTACAGCCCGTATGACAACGTGGAGGAAAAGGAATATCCGCACATGTATATTACAACCGGTCTGAACGATCCGCGTGTTGCTTACTGGGAGCCTGCGAAATGGGTAGCGAGACTACGCACGAAGAAAACAGATGACAACACTCTTGTACTGAAAACCAATATGGGAGCAGGGCACTTTGGTGCGTCAGGACGCTTTGATCACTTGAAGGAAGCGGCTGAGTGTTATGCGTTTATTTTGGATAAGATTGGCGTGGAGTGAAGGCCGGGGTCAGACCCCTTGCCTTCGGGCTGAAAGAGAGTTGACTATATGATTCATATACTATTTGGAGCATCAGCAGCGGGCTCTCTTAAGATCGCACTAAAGAGACCGAAGCTTATTTCGTTTTGGGATACATTTTCTGTAGGGCCAGTCTTGCAGCTGCATGAAGAAGCAGGTATTAAATCAAGATTAGAATGGATGAAAAAGATTACAACTGGTTTGTATGACGATTATCCTGATTATAACAAACGTTTTTGGAAATCAGTTAAAGAAATAAGGGAGATTCCTGCCGGAGAACATGTAACCATCTGGTCAGCTGAGAATGCCCATGAGCAGACAGGCATGCGCTATGTGATGTATTTACTGAAGGGAAAAGACATTGATATTACGTTAATTAACACAACTGTTGCTCATCAGAAATTATTTGATACACCCGAAGTTCGTCAAACCCTGCGACATTCAGGAGAAATCATACCGGAAAAACTCCTTGAAATTTATAAAGAAGGAGCGAATGTTTTACTCACAGATCATGATAGAGAAAGAGTTGAACAAGAATGGCTCGATCAATCTGTGAGCAAAGAAGCACTCAGAGTCTGGCTTAATAGTGACGTTCGTGAAGTTCCAGAAAACTATCTGGATCCATTCTTTATCAAATACGCAAAAAGGCTGCACAAGGAAAAGGGAAAGCAAAACTTCTTTCCGTCGGCGAGGCTGATAGGAGAAATCATTGGTCACGTGGATGAGTATACTGGAGATGCATTTCTTGAGTACCGGCTGAAGGAGCTGATCCGTGAAGGCGTTTTTGAGTATGAAGGGAATTTGGAGAATATGAGATTCTATCATATTCGGCTGAAAGAATAATACGATATTAAGATTGGGCTTAGATATCGCGTCTTCATGGATCAGTATAGCGAACTCTTAATCTCACACTAATCAATAGTGTAAATTAAGAGTTCGCTTTTTTTTGCAAAAAGAATAGTAGTATTGGAACTTATATCTTAGTAGAACGTCTGATTTACAGAAGTTGGATTTAATCCTATTGAAATATTAGCATCAATTAAGCAAAGAAGCGGGGTACATATGGAAAATTGGCTGACTGACATCATGAGTGAATATGGTTATTTGGGCGTGATGTTGTTAATTGCACTTGAAAATGTTTTTCCTCCAATTCCTTCAGAAATTATTTTGACGTTTGGAGGGTTTATGACAGTTGATTCTTCAATGACAATACCTGGCGTGGTCATGGCTGCAACGGCTGGTTCTGTGATTGGAGCGGTAATCCTTTATTGGGTTGGACTTCAGCTTGACGTAGAAAAATTAGAAAAGATCGTGGACAGGTGGGGACATTTGCTCCGCGTGACTAAAAAAGATATCCATCGTGCGGATGCTTGGTTCGACAAGTACGGACCGTGTACGGTATTCTTTTGCCGTTTCGTGCCGCTGATCCGCAGTCTGATTTCTATTCCTGCAGGAATGTCCAATATGAAATTCCCACTGTTTCTGTTGCTGACCACACTTGGCACGCTGATCTGGAATATCGTACTTGTCTCCCTCGGCGCATCACTCGGAAATTCGTGGGATGTTGTTGTGGAGTATATGGAGATCTATTCGAGAGTGATTTATATCATCCTGCTCGCGATTGCTGTATTTGTGGTGATCAAATTTTCTAAAAGGCTAAAAAGAGCTTAAAGAAAGGTGTTTTTCAAAATGAAGTTAGTGAAGAAATATATATACTTAAGTGTCCTGCTTTTGCTCATAGTGGGCTGTTCTGACACAGACGCTGATGAAAATGAATCAAATGTTTCAGAGAGCAATACGGCTGTTGAACAGGCAGAGGATACAGTGCAGTCGGATGGTGTAGCGTCTGAAGAAGAGTCAGTTGAGACAGAAGAACAGAGCGAGGGTGGAACAGAAATCAGTGTTGAAGAAAAGGAACAGGTACTTTCACAGTATTCAGCTCAGGAGATTGAGTATGCAAGCGTCTGGCTTCAACTTGGTCCAAACCAGGATATAGATGGATTATATGTTGAGAACATTCCTGCAGGCACACCACTGAATGCAAAAGATGAAACAAGTGACGTGTATCCCGAAGATGTCATACAGCTATCGGGCTCAAGACTGGTAGAAGGGTCAATTACATACAGCGGTAATGGCGATGGAACAATCAATGTATATAACGTGCCAAAGCGTTGGGATGGCGTATACCCGGTAGAGGATGTGAATTTCTATATTGAGATCATCGAAGGTGCAGAGGAAGTTTATATTGAGACTGGTGATGCTGAAGAGGTGGCAGGGTTGATTGAGTTGCTGGAGAGGCAGGGTTAGATATATTAATTGTGAGATGATGACGCAAAAACAACTGATACGTCTCTTACTTCTATCAAATTAACATGATAAAATATAAGTTGCAGCTATCTAAAGCGGATGGGCGGTTGGCACTCCCTGAGAAAGGGGGTGTTTATATGGTGACTTACGAGGCGATGAATATGTTATTTCAATTTGGCATGTTTATTGCTGCAGCAACAACAGCTATTGTAGCTTTGGTTGCTCTTTACACCAATAAAAAAAGTAACCACCCTCCGCTACCGACTAAGAAGCTGAGTGGTTACTCTTTGTAACACTTAAAGGCTCTTACTGGTCAACCGCACTTCATGCGGATGACAGCTGCATTGACCGGGTGTGCTCAGCACCTGGTCTTTTTTATTATATGTATAGTTTACCACAGCCATACTTAAAATACACTTGTTCAAATGTTAGAATACTATAAGTGTTTTATCTAGTAACGCTTCGACAACACCACAAAAGATACAAAAACAGTACTTATCGACAATGCTGCCAGCAAACTAACAGTCTGATAACCATCCAGCATGAAGCCTTCAAATTGAAATAAAGTCATAAGAATCAGCATGTATCCTAAAATGAAAAAGTAGCTGAAAAACATTCCGCGTTCTTTGATCCTTTTGGTGCGCTCATCATTTTCCTTGAATTGAGGATAAAGATAAGAAAGACAAAAACACATAATGGTTGTCCCTATAAAAACTGCTTCATGACCTACATAGAAGTTTCCTGTTGAGATCGTTGCAAAACTAATTAATAAGCTATATGTAAGAAACATAAAACCAAATATCAAAAACGCTCTACTTCCAGCTTTACTACTCATCTGCATAACAAAATCCTCCAAACATTCTATTCCTTTTTATCTTCCAGCAAAAAAACCTCTTCCACATAAGTGTCAAAACATCGTGCAATTTGAATCGCAAGCGGCAGGGATGGGTTATAGCGACCCTTTTCAATCGAAATAACAGTTTGCCTTGAAACACCAAGCATCTGTGCCATTTGCTCCTGAGAAATGCTATTTACCTGCCTGAGCTCTTTCATTCTATTTTTCATGTACCACATTCCCCTCTGGAATTCATTATAATGTAAAGCATCCTTTACGTAAAGTGTGCTTTACATATTTTCTGATTTGCGAAGACGGGGGTCTGACCCCTGCCTTCGCATCCAATCAAAATTTGTAAAATATCCAAAGGGATTATGTAATAAGTTGTAGAATAATGAAAGAGGTATGTGAAGTTATGTGATAAAGGAGTCAGTTCATGAATATTGAAATCACTGAAGTAAAAGAGGGCAGCCATACGGTGATTCCTTCTTTTACGTTTGATGCCGGCCTTACCGGTATATATACAGATGTTAAGCGAACGCAGATCATTATGGACCAGTTAAAACATATAGGTTACCTTCATGGAAATCATGAAGGGCTGACTTTGCGTTTAACTGTAGAGGAGACGTTTCGTTATCATAAAGATCTTTCCGGGGTATCAGCTTCTGTCGAAGAAATGGTAGCTCTCTTTGGTCTGCAGCATGTAAAAAAGACAAAAGTGAAGAACCTTTCAGAGAGCCATAGAAATTGCCTGTCTTTTCTCAGACCTTATTTGTATGCGAAAGAGTTTTTAGTGATAGAAGAACCCTTTGACAGAATGGATGAGGAGGGGAGACAGGTGATGGCGCATCTGATTAGCAAAATGAGAGATGAAAAGAAAACGATTTTGCTGCTTGGACATAACCTGGAAGAATTGCTCCTTGTGACGGAAGATATTTATCGAATTGATCAAGGTGGTTTACATAAAATGGATTTTAATGAAGAGGAAGCTGCACCTATTCAAGAAGATCAGCCGGTGATCAGGATTGAAAAAATCCAGACAAAACATGAAGGGAAAACGATCCTGTTTAACCCTCCTGAAATTGATTACGTTGAAAGTGTAGATGGATCTGCACAGGTAAATGTAGCTGGTAAAGGATACAACTGTACATTAACGCTTCAGGAGCTCGAGAAACAACTACGTCCATATGGCTTTTACCGCTGCCACCGTTCTTACATCGTGAACCTGCAAAAGGTGAGGGAAATCATCACATGGACAAAAAACAGTTATAGTCTGAAGCTGAATGATAGAGAAAGCAGTGTCATTCCGCTGTCCCGTGCGAAGCTTGCGGAATTAAAGGAACTTCTTGGCGTTTCTTAGTATTTCCCGGGGAATATCCTGGGACCATTCGGCAGTTTCCGGGTACAGTTCGTCATCATTTTTCTACAATTGACCCGGATCTTACTGCGCACTTTTGTTGATCTGACTACACTTAGGTTAGACATCAACAAGGGAGGCTGCGCAAATGACTGCGGAAATTAACGTACAGCATATTGGGAAAAATTTTGACAAGTTTACTGCTTTAGAGGATGTATCATTTACAGTTCAAAAAGGAGAGATTTTTGGCTTTCTTGGCCCGAGTGGATCAGGAAAGACAACACTCATTAAAATATTGACCGCCCAGCTGGATCAGAACAGAGGACAAGCATCTGTTTTCGGTATGCCGGTGAATGAAATGAAGCGTGTAGAGAATAAATCGCGCTTTGGTATATTAACGGATAACAGTGGGCTGTATAAGAGATTAACTGTAGAAGAAAACTTAACACTTTATAAAGAATTATACGAGCTAAGTGACAGTGCCATTGATGAAGCGCTGGCATTCGTAAATCTTCAGGACGCCCGTAAAAAGAAAGTCTCTAAGCTTTCTAAAGGAATGCTTCAGCGTGTGACACTTGCACGGGCATTGATGCATAATCCGGAGCTGCTGTTTCTTGATGAACCAACTTCTGCGCTGGACCCGGGGAACACGCATCACATCTATAAAGGGCTGCGCAGGTTAAACGAAATGGGTACAACGATTTTTCTGACGACGCATGATATGGCAGAGGCTGAAACGTTGTGTGATCGTGTCGCATTTTTACATGAAGGAAAGATCAAAGCAATTGGCGCGCCTTCGGAATTACGCTTGCGTCATAGTGACCAGTCAATGGTAGTTGAACTGAAAACTGGTGAGCAGCACACTCTGCCACTGAATGAACTGACAACAGCCGGCAGACTTCAAGAATGGATGAGCAATCAGCTGATCCAGCGTATCTGGTCAAATGAGCCGACACTTGGAGATATCTTTATGGAGATGACAGGGAGGGATTTACGATGAACGTTTCAGTTAAAAGAATGCGTGCGATTTTTATTAAGGACTACAAAGAGTTTTCACGTAACTATGCAGTATCATCGATGCTTTTAATGCCCTTAGTGATTGCATTTCTCTACCGGGATTCAGGTACTGCCTCATTGGATCTGTATTTTCTGCCGATCAATATGGCATTTGCGCTTCTTACAACGTTTATTCAGGCCTGCCTGATTGCTGAAGAGAAGGAAAGTAACACATTGCGCAGTCTGATGATGTCCCCGGCATCGATGGCGGATATCTTAATAGGAAAAAGCACGCTTGTCTTTTCAATTACGCTTGCGATCATTGCGCTGACGATTATAATCCTCGGATTCACGCCGGCAAATCTGCTTATTCTAACAGTGGGATTAATGATTTCAGCAGTCTTCTATATTGGACTTGGCATTATCTGCGGTCTTTTCACTAAAACTGTGATGGAAGCATCTGTTGCAGTACTTCCTGTGATGGCAGTCTTTTCACTCGGACCGCTTGCGAGAGGACTAGCTGAGACATACCCGGTGCTTGAAGCATTGAAGTGGCTGCCAAGTGCTCAGCTGATTATGCTTGAAGGACATAGTGCAGCAGGAACTACATCAGATATTCTGATTTCACTAGCGGTGATCTCAGTGTGGACAGTGGTCGCACTGGTAGTTGCAAGTATGTTATTTAAAAAACGGATGAAGGATGAATAGGATTCGTATACCCGGAGAGGATGATTCTCCGGGTTTTTTATCTAATCAGCTGGATCTGATCGCAGTCGTCGTCCGGAGCAAAGCATAAAACAGTCCTGCGCACCCTGAAGTGAGGCATAATATAAATAATCCGTAATCAGTTGACCCGTTAAATAAAATGACAATAGTGCCAATTATTGCGCCTGTAGCAATATGTATGCCCAACGACATTTTTTCTCCATATCTGCTTAATTTTCTGCGCATAACCCATTGCAAAAATGAAGAAACAGGCACCCCCACCAGAATCATAATGATCATGACTGGAACGAAAATAACAGCAGCCATATCAGCGCCGGCGCTGTTTAAGCTTAATAGTAAGGTAACTGCCAGTGATGTGAAAAAGGCTGCAATGAACTGTGATAATAAATGGTGAAAAGGTCCGTGCACGGGCTCTCTCATGGTACTCATCGCCTCCTGAAAGTGATCTGGGACTTCCAGTGTAGCACGCCCTTTTAGAAAGAATACTCAAAGTCTTTCTTCAAGCGAGCATTGGAGTTTGTCTCCTTTTAAAAAAGTATATAAAATTAAATCGTACACGACATATATTTTATAAGGAGGCACTTTTAAATGACTGTCTACGAATATAACGTCCAAAAACCGAATCGCGAAGAGGTAAATCTGGCATCTTATAAAGGAAAGCCAATGCTGATCGTCAACACGGCGAGTAAATGCGGTCTTGCACCACAGTTCGAAGGGCTGCAGAAGCTTCATGAAAGTTATGGTGACAAGGGACTTCGGGTGCTCGGCTTCCCATGTGATCAATTCAATAATCAGGAGTTTGACGATATTGAGAAAACAACTGAGCATTGTAAGGTCAACTATGGTGTGAGCTTCCCGATGTTTGCCAAAATCAAAGTGAATGGAAAAGAGACACATCCATTATTTGATTACTTGAAAAATCAGCAAAAGGGGATGCTGTCAAAGGAGATCAAGTGGAATTTTACGAAGTTCCTCATTGATAAAGAAGGAAATGTTGTAAAACGTTATGCGCCGACAACGCCTCCTGATAAGATTGAGGAGGACATTAAGTCAATATTGTAGGAGGACCTGCATGAACGATTATCTCTCGCTGGATCAGCAGCTGTGCTTCGCAGTCTATGAGACATCCAGTGAATTCAATAAGCTTTATACAAAAGCACTCGAACCATTTAACCTGACCTACCCGCAGTATTTAGTGCTGCTTGCATTATGGGGAAATGATGGTCTCACACAAAAAGAGCTTGGGGAAATGGTCAGACTGGGCACCGGGACGCTGAACCCGATGATCACAAGGATGATTGCAAACGAATGGGTGATCAAAGAACGTTCGCCCCATGATTCGAGAAGTGTCATTATTTCACTGACAGAGCAGGCAAAGGTTGCGAAAAAAGAGATTGCACGTGCAATTGAGCAGGCAATTGAACGTTGTGGCATTCAACCGGAGGAATATTTCGAGCTGATGAAGCTTCTTGGTTCAGTTCGTGATAAGATGAAGAAGAGCCGGATGGAACAGTAACGATTTCCGGTTGTTTCAAGTCACTAACGTATTAAGTGGTATTCTATTCTTTGGAGTGAAAATAGATGGCAAAATCAAAAAAGAGCGGCGTAGGTCAGGGGACCGGCAAAAAAGGCTGGAACCGCTGGCAGGCAAAAGCGAAAAAAGCAAAAAGCTTTAAGCCTTATCAGAGTAAAGCGAACAAACAATCTTCAGATTCTGATGAGAAATAAAAATCCGGTCTTCCGTATGTGGGAGACCGGATTTTTTGTTGGCTGTAGTGTTTTTGCTGGTGATGGTAGTGTGGGGCTCTGCGACGGTAGGATACACCCGGGTTGACGGTAGTGACGAGGCTGGCGATGGTAGTGAGAGCACGATCGACGGTAGTGACCACAAACACGGCAGTCATAAATCAACACAAAATCCCCATTCACAAAAGAATGGGGACACTCAATACGAATCTTATCTCACTGACTCCTCAAAAATCATGTCAGCTTCAACATCAACTTTTTCTTTATTTTTCGACTGTGATGGATGATCGAATTGTGCAAGGTCATAGACGGCAGACCCTACAATTTCAGCGACATCCTGCAGTTTATCAATATCAATTTTATCAATCGTGTCATCTGGCGTATGGTACCATGGCTCTAGCGGTGAGTGGATAAACAGGGCTGCCGGAATACCTGCTGCTGCAAATGGCACGTGGTCACTGCTGCCACCGCGGGAAAATGGCGTGGCTTCCCCATTTAACTTCAGACTGGACTTCTGAGCAAGCTCCGTTACCAGGTTCGCTTCTCCATCGAGTGTACGCATCACAAGATCTCCTGCATCACGGCTTCCGACCATATCAAGGTTGAAGTTTGCTATAGTGTTGTCAATTTCCTCATCACTCAGCGTATCAACGTAATGATAAGATCCGATTAATCCAAGCTCCTCAGCTCCAAAAGTTACAAAGCGAAGCTCAGTATCAGTTGGAACTTCTTTCAATACCCGCGCGAGTTCCAGGGTCATTGCTGTTCCTGACGCGTCATCATTTGCACCAGGCGCGCCTGGAACGGAGTCATGGTGTGCACCGACAACAATGATATCGTCATTGGCTTTCTTTTGATTTGTCGGCTCTTTCGTCGCAATTACGTTGTGTGAAGTACGGTCGCCCGCTTCAGCACCTTCAACTGTTAGCGTTGCAGTACTGCCGGCAAGTGCTTTAAGCGCTTCACCCTCGGATTTTGATAGGCTGACAGCAGCCACATAGCGCTCATCATAAGCGCCGAGCGTCCCATTTAATACGCCATCAACGGTATTATAAATGACGACACCAGCTGCTCCTCTTTCAGCAGCATTCAGCACTTTTTGACTAAAAGAAATACTACCTCTTTGAATTAATGCGATTTTACCTGAAAGATCGAGTCCTGCTACGTCATCCACAGTACCGAGTCCTGCGTCTACAAGCTCACCTGTCACATCACCGTTCACTGAATATGTAAAAGAACGTGGATTCAACTCGCCTTCAAACCCTTCAACTGACAGAGAAAGTGAGGAAGGAGGAGTATATCCGAAGAATGTGAATGGCTGAATTTCAACATCATAGCCATAGGATTCAAACTCTTCTGCGATAAACTCGACTGCCTGATCCTCTGCATCGGTACCGGCAACTCTTGGTTCCTGCGCCAGCGTATCAATATTGTCATAGATTCGCTGTGCATCCAGCTGGTTTAAGACCTTTTTGTCAAACTGGCTATTAACCTTTTCAAGGGATGGTCCCTTCATATAAGCCAGCTGGGGAGTAGCAGCACCGAGTGCTAACGTTGTAGCAAGTGCCATTGTAACAACCGTTTTCTTCTTCACAAAATCGCCTCCTGAAATATGATAAGAAATTTCTGACAATTATAATGTTACATAATGGGATTGAAGGGATTAAGTGCTAAATATACTATTTGACTAGTTCTATATAACTGTTTGTTTATGTGTGAAGGCATCGGTCTGACCTCGTCTTCGCTAAACGCTTACACCCATTTTTTGCTATACTTATGTAAAATCAATGGAATCTGGTGGGAGTGATTAGATGGAACTTATGATTATAAGACATGGTCAATCTGAGGCAGACCTGCTGCATGTGCATGAAGGCAGAGCGGACTTTCCGCTGACGGAGCTTGGGGAAATGCAGGCTTGGAAAATGGCGGAGTTGGTGGCCGAACATTTTAAGCCTGAAGTGATCATTGCGAGTCCTCTAAAGCGCGCACATCGTACTGCTGAGATTTTAAAAGAATTGGCTGGATGTGAGTGTGTGGTAGAGGAGGACTTGATGGAGTTTAATAATGGCGTGCTTGCCGGTCTTTCAAGAGAAGAAGCATTAAGAAAATATCCGATTCCTGAAGGAGGCAGACCGATTCACATTCCGATTGAGGGAGGCGAATCTGAAATTGAATTCAGGATGAGGGCAGAGAAAGTTCTACATAAGATTCTAAATGACTTTAAAACACACGACAGAGTGGCAATCGTGTCACATGGCGGAATGATCTCCAATCTTCTGAAATCCCTGCTGGAGCTGCCCGTTGTAACACTTGCTGCTTTTCCAGCAGATGATACAGGGATTCATCTGGTTGAAGTGACTGAAGGTAAAAGAGTGGTCAGATTTTAAATAGACAGGAGCATTTGATGTAGAAGAAGGGGAGATTTGATGAATTTTTTAGAAGGTGCGAGTACTAATGCGATTTTTATTGTATTTATCATCATTATGCTCATCGTGATGATTTTTAGGCCGATTATGAGGCGGGTGCTGGGTGCGGATAAATATAAGATGTTTTCATACGATAACTATGTAAATAAACAACATAAAAAATATGACTGGATGATTCGAATTACAACAATCATTGGCATTATCACGTTAGGTGCCATTCAAATATCTACCATCAATAGTGGTGGGCAATTAAAATGGTACCTTGGGCCGTACCTTGTAATTTTTGCAATGATTCTTTTAACAGAATCTTTAAGGACTTATATGGAGTGGAAGTACTCGGAAAATCGAAACAACTATAAAGTCACGCTGTTGGATTTTGGATTACTAATTATATTGACCATTGTTATTTTGGCTACAGACTTCTTTGGAGCATTTGATTTCGGATCGCTGAACTGAAGAAAGAATCTGACCTCTTTCTTCAAAACGCCACAAAGAAAAAAGCGAACAGAACGGCTGCTATGTTTGAAATGATAAAGAGATTTGCTACTTTTTTAATCACCAATTCTTTATATGAAAAACGGTTGATCAATGACTCTATTACCCAAAAACAGGCGATGGTGCTGAAGAGAGGGATCATGAAGGCCGGTCCAAGAAATACAGTCGTGATCGCAAATCCAGCTGCCACATACAACGCTAGTCTTGCAGATGTACATAGCTTCATGAATCCTGCAATAAGCGATAGCGGGAGTGCAACCATCAGCAGGCCTGCTGCGAAATATAAGTAGTAAATCACAACTGACATATTGCTGACCGGAATCGGAAACGCCAGTGTGAACAAAGCAGTCATGATCGTTAATGTAATGACTAGTGATAGAAATGTTGCTTTCATATTAAGACTCCTTTAATGCAAGTTTCACAGCTTCTACTGCGTGAATTTCAGCTGTATCAAACAGTGGTACAGCAGCATCTTCCGGACTGATCAGTAAACCGATTTCCGTACAGCCGAGAATGATCCCTTCAGCCCCATCAGCGACTAACCGCGCAATCACTGATTTATAGTAGTGTCGTGAACCATCTTCAATTTTACCAAGACACAGCTCTTCAAAAATGATCCGGTTAATCTGCTGCCGTTCTTCTTCGGGAGGAGTCATGACGTTAATTCCCTTAGACGTCAGCCTCTCTTTGTAAAAATCCTGCTCCATTGTATAGCGTGTGCCAAGTAAACCAACTCTACCGATTCCCGCATGGTGGATTTGCTTTGCAGTAGCGTCCGCAATATGTAAAACGGGGATATGAATACTTTTTTCTATCTGATCAACAACCTTGTGCATGGTATTTGTACAGATCACGATAAAATCAGCGCCTGCTTTTTCCAAAGAACGCGCAGCATCTGAAAGACTTGTGCCTGCAGCATTCCAGTCTCCTTCTGTTTGATAACGTTCAATTTCATCAAAATCCACACTATATAAAATACATTTCGCAGAATGCAGGCCACCAAGCTGTTCTTTTACCGCTTCATTAATGATCCGGTAATAAGAAGCCGAGGATTCCCAGCTCATCCCGCCGATCAGTCCAATCGTTTTCATTGTTATTCCACCCTTCATACCTGCAAGTATACTCGTTTTAATGATTTGGAAAAAGTGGAGGTGTCCATCTATGAGGAATAGAAGTGCAGTTGTTATTGTTCAAAAAGGTCAGGTCGCTTTAATTAAAAGAGTCAGAAATGAAGAAGTCTATTATGTGTTTCCAGGAGGCGGTATAGAGTCTGGTGAGACACCTGAAGAAGCGGCAAAGAGAGAGGCTTTTGAAGAGCTGGGTGTGCATGTGCAGGCGGGACAATGCATTTCTAAAATAGAATGTGAAGTAACACAGTATTTCTTTGAGGCTGGCATTACAGGAGGTGTGTTTGGAACTGGGCAGGGAGAAGAATTAACGGACGTCAACCGCAACAGAGGAACGTATCTGCCGGTATGGGTTGATATAGCAGCACTAACTACGAAAGATGTCAGACCAAGAGAAGTTGCAGTGAAAATAACCAATAGTTCTGCTTTACGAAAGAATCCCCATCAATGATGTTAGCCCGATTCTCAACATACATAATCAAACTGAATATCTGATTACGTTCATCATCTGTCAGTTCATATTTCGTTCATATCTTTTGTTTATGATCTCCTTATCACTTAAATAGGAGGATTCATCATGACAAAAAAACAGGGTAAGAAAAAAGGATGGCTGATTGGTGCAGTCGCATTAATCGTAGCAGCAGGGGCAGCTGTTCCACTTTTTGCTGCGAATGATACAGCTGCTGTCAAAACAGAGGAAGTGACAGAAGAAACGATTACCACATATAACAGCTTTACTGGAACGCTCACGCCGGTCAGCCGTACGCTCGTCTCAGCAGAAAGATCGGATCTTTTTAACATCGTTGTTGAAGAAGGTCAGGTCGTCAATGAGGGAGACGTGCTGGCTAAAGGAGAACAGGGCAATATCACATCACCAGTCAGCGGCACAGTTAGTGCAGTTAAGGCGGAATCGGGGCAGCTTATGCAGGGGACGCCACTTATAGAGGTTGTAGATTACACAGATTTAGAAGCAAGTATACAGATCGATGAGTCTGATATTGGCTACGTAACTGAAGGCGAGTCTGTGATGATCCGTATCTCTTCAATGGATGAAGAGGTAAATGGTGAGATCAATAGTATAGCAAATGAGGCAATCACGAACGGTACACCAAGTGCACGTGCTTACTTCACAGCAAAAGTGAACATTGAAGAAACAGATAATATGAGAGCAGGAATGACACTCGAAGCATTAACAGTGCGGGAGGAAGAAACCGATGTGCCCACTCTTTCGCTTGACGGCATCAAATATGATGAGCAGGACCAGCCATTTGTATGGATCGAGAGTGATGAAGAAGATTTAATCAAGCGCTACATTAAGCTTGGGGTGACAGATGGATTACGTGTACAGATTACTGAAGGACTTGTCAGTGGTGATCAAATCGTAATCGAAGAAAATAACGCTGCCGGAGGATTTGCTCCACCGATGATGGGAGGCGGCGGTCAATGAGTGCCATCGTTTCAATGAATGATCTATCAAAATCTTATCAATTGGGAGAAGACCAGCAGACCGTGTTGAAATCGATTCAATTAGAGGTGCAGCAAGGCGATTTTGTTACCGTACTTGGTCCTTCAGGATCAGGAAAATCCACGCTGATGAATATGATCGGCTGTCTGGATACACCAACATCAGGTGACTATACAGTAGGTGATAAAAATACAGCTGATATGACTGAAAAGGAGCTTGCTGCGCTTAGAAATAAAGAAATCGGCTTTGTTTTTCAGCAATTTCAGCTCCTTCCAAGGCTATCTATTTTAGAAAATGTTGAATTGCCGCTCATTTATTCAGGTGTGTCAAAAAAAGCCCGGCGGAATCGTGCCACTGATTTGCTCGGGAAAGTAGGCCTTGCAGATAAGCTTGGGCACAAACCGAATCAACTGTCCGGTGGTCAGCAGCAGCGTGTAGCCATTGCGCGTGCCCTGGTGACAGAACCTTCATTGCTGCTTGCAGATGAACCGACTGGTGCACTTGATCAACAGACAGGCAAACAGATTATGGGGCTGTTTACTCAGCTTCATGATGAAGGGAAGACAATCGTCATGATTACCCATGATGAGAAGATTGCACGCTATGGCAGCCGTATCGTTCATTTGCTTGATGGAGAGGTCAGAGAGGAGCGTGCAGGGAATGTTTAAAGAGAATATTCGAATGGCCTGGCTGAACATTTCAGCAAACCGGATGCGTTCCTTTCTGACAATGCTCGGGATTGTCATAGGTGTTGGTGCGATCATTGCATTGATGACGATTGTAAATGGTGCAACTGCTTCAATTAACGAAGAAGTATCCACCTTTGGAGCTGACCGGATCAGTGTACAGATTCAGGGAACAGAACAAAAAGCAGGAATGACATCAGCAGAGATAGAAAACTTAACAGAGATAGCAGGTGTCAGAGGTGTATCACCGACTGTTCAGGGGCTGGTCACGAGCTCTGCTTCAGCGGGTGATATCTCATTATCCGGCAGAAGTGAAGTCTATTTTGAACAAACACCTGATGCGCTTGATAAGGGAAGAGGGCTGACACAGGCAGACGTAGAGCAGGAAACGCCTGTTGCAGTCATCGGATCTGACCTGGCAGATCAGTGGTTCCCGCTTGAAGATCCGATTAATAAAGAAGTGACATTGAATGGCAGAAGCTTCACGGTTGTCGGTGTACTGGCACCTTCAAGCAGCTTCTCTGTCACATCCGTCAATGAACTCGTGATGATTCCTTACCCATTAGCACAAAGAGTGTTAGGTGTTACGACAATCAATCAGACTGACCTTTATATGGCATCAGGTGCCGATGCAAATGACATTGTCGATCAGGCAACAGTG
Source organism: Jeotgalibacillus sp. 10bf12 (assembly GCF_055597105.1). Classification (NCBI taxonomy): domain Bacteria; kingdom Bacillati; phylum Bacillota; class Bacilli; order Caryophanales; family Caryophanaceae; genus Jeotgalibacillus; species Jeotgalibacillus sp. 10bf12. Next base: position 1,107,507 of record NZ_CP200276.1, read on the forward strand.
ATTCTGCAAAATGCTTTCAACCAGAATGATGATGTCTACAGTGTCACAAATTTTGAGGATGCATTGGCATCTATTGACCAGATTAATTCGATGTTATCAATGCTATTAGTAGGGATTGCTTCTATTTCACTGCTTGTAGGCGGAATTGGCATTATGAATATGATGCTTGTGTCAGTCACTGAACGCACAAGTGAAATCGGGCTCCGGAAAGCGCTAGGGGCTTCACCCGGTTATATTCAGCTTCAGTTTTTACTGGAATCGATCTTCCTGTCACTGCTTGGCGGTCTGATCGGAATCGGCTTTGGTGCCGCGCTCGCCTACCTTGCGAGTCTTGTGATGGGAATCGGCTTTACACTTTCAGGCACATCAATTGTTTTAGCTGCAGGATTCTCAATGATCATTGGTGTGATTTTCGGCTTTGTTCCGGCCAGAAAAGCTTCGCGCCTGAATCCAATTGAAGCACTCCGCAGCGCATAGGAGGCGAAAACATGGTTCGGGTATTAATCGTAGAAGATGATCAGGCCCTGCGTCATTACTTGAAAGAAGGACTCACTCAGGCGGGGTACAACGTGTTTGAGGCAGAAGATGGCTCAGACGCGCTTAAAGTACTTGATCAGCAGGGAATTGACCTTGTCATAACAGATGTGATGATGCCGAATCTCGATGGCGTCACACTGACATCAGAGCTCCGGGAAGTTTATGACTTCCCGATTCTGATGCTGACTGCACTTGAAATACTTGAAGATAAAAAGAAGGGATTTTTATCCGGGGCAGATGACTACCTGGTTAAGCCGGTTGAATTAGAAGAGCTGCTGCTCCGGGTAAGTGCACTTCTCAGAAGAGCGCATATTTCAAAAGAAAAGCAGATTCAACTGGGCAATACAGTGATTAACGAATCTTCAAGAACGGTTACTTACGGTGAAATGACACTGGAGCTGCCTCTAAAAGAATTTCAGATATTATTTAAACTCGCATCGAGCCCAACAAAAATATTCACCCGTCAGCAGCTGATGGATGACATCTGGGGATATGACGCTGAGAGTGACCTTCGCACAATCGATGTGCATATCAAAAGAATCCGTCAGCGTCTTGAGGGTGTCAGTGACTTTGAAGTGAAAACAGTGTGGGGGCTCGGTTACCGGTTGGAGGTGCTGATATGAAGCGTTTTTTTCATACGATCTATGGACGCTTTTTAGTTATCTTCATCGGGTTATTATTGATTCCAATGCTGATTTCTTTCACACTTCTTTTTACCATTCAGCTGGATCGGATCAGAGAGGATGTTGAACTTCAGCTGACTGATCAGGGAGAAATGCTGCAGAGGCTTGTTTCATCGGGTTCTTTTACAGCAGAAGAGGCTGTTGACCTGGTAATTGGTGACATTCTGGTATCCCGTTCATATGATTCAATCGCTGCCTGGCGGAATGCCGGAGCAGCGGATTACACGGATGATCAGATTAATCGGCTTGAATCAGGGCAGGTGATCACCGGAGCTTTATCTGATTTTCGTGAGCTGCCCTATGCTGCATTTGAATTAAGTGGAGACATCTACATGATTTCCCCCAATCTGAATAATAACCAGATTACACAATTTCGTGATACAACCCTTTACAGCTTCATCGCAGTGGCATTAATTGGCTCTCTGCTGATTTTATTCGCTATTTCCTTTTTAACAAGGCGCTTGAAGAAGATCAGTCAGGCCTCCCGTCAGGTGTATGAAGGGAATTATGCGGTGAAAATTCAGGACAATGGAAATGATGAGATAGGTGATTTAGCAAGGCAGTTTAATCAAATGGCTGAGGAGCTTGAGACAAATGAATACTTGAATAAAGAATTATCTGCTGTCATGGCACACGAATTCAAAACACCTGTTTCTTCATTAGTCGGGTTTGCAGCGTTACTCCAAAAAGAAGATGTTGCGGACGAAAAGCGGATTGAATATGCTGCTGTCATTGAAAGAGAAGCAAAAAGGCTGGCTCAATTATCTTCAACATTATTAAAGCTTTCTAAGTTTGACCATAAACTGGTGCACCTTACACAAGCAAGTTATCAGCTGGATGAACAAATCAGAGAATGCATTTTAATGCTTCAGCCCCAGTGGGAAACCAAAGACCTTGAACTCGACATTGACTTGCCGGATTGCAAGTGGACCGGAGACCGTGAGCTGATGTCGCAGGTATGGATTAATATATTGAAGAACGCTGTTGAGCACTCGTCTCATCATGGAAAGTTATTTGTCCGGATGAAGAAATCTGAAGAAGCAATTCATGTGGAGATCAAGGATACCGGAGAGGGAATTGCCCCTGAACACCTTGAGCGGATATTCGAACGGTTTTATCAGGTCGATCGCAGCAGAAATGCTTCAGGAACAGGGCTGGGTCTGTCTCTCGTGAAAAAAATTATCGAATTGCATCATGGGGAAGTAAAGGTTCACAGTGATAGTGGGAGAGGAGCAACTTTCTTTGTGATTCTTCCAATCAATCAATAATCGTGAATTTAATTGATAGAGGGGGCAACTTATGAATGAATCAGAACTAACCGGAGGCAATGTCTCCAAAGTCGTTCTCTCAGGGAATACAGTCCGTAGGAAACAAAAAGAAGGCAGTGAGAGAATTCATAAGCTATTACTTCACCTGGAAACCAAAGGCTACCCTTACTCACCGCGATTTCTCGGTACAGATGAACAGGGAAGGGAAATGCTCACGTATATCGATGGTGAAGCTGGAAATTATCCTGTTAAAACGTATATGTGGTTAGACGAAAATCTGGAAGGAATTGCAGTTATGCTGCGAGACTATCACAAGACAGTGCGTGATTTTTCGTTTGATCAGAGCTGGACGTCTCTTCCTGGAACCCCTGAAAAACATGAAGTGATCTGTCACAACGATTTCGCAATCTATAACCTGATTTTCCGCGACGGGAAGGTATGCGGTGTCATTGATTTTGATGTAGCCGCTCCAGGTCCTGTGAATTGGGATATTGCCTATACGTTGTACACGTGTGTGCCGTTGAGCAGATTCTATTTAGATGAAAATGGAGACAAGATTATACCTGATCCCACTGAACAGCTGAGGAGAACTGAGGTATTTTTAAAAGCATATGGAAATGAGTTTGAACATATATTAGATGTCATCATACAAAGGCTTGAGGCACTTTGTCAGCTGATCGCTGAAAAGTCGGAAGCGGGTGACCCTGCTTTTCAAAAGATGAAAGCTGAAGGACATATTGAACATTACAGAGAAGATATTCTATACATAAGGGAGTTGGAAGGGAAATGAAACAATTAGAGACAAATAGACTGATCTTGAGAATGTTCACTGAACATGACGCAGAGGATGTTGCGGCAATGTGTAACAACGTAAAAATCTATCAGCATACATTGAATATCCCGTACCCATACACAAAACAAGATGCACTGACTTGGATCGGGTTCCATGAAGAGAATAGAGAAAATGAGAGAATGTATGATTTAGCCGTTACAGATAAGTTAACAGGTCAGCTGCTTGGCTCAGTTGGGTTATCCATACATAAGACGTTCAATCATGGTGAACTGGGCTACTGGATTGGCGAAGATCATTGGGGAAAAGGCTATGCCACAGAAGCTGCAGAAGCAATGATTAAGTTTGGCTTTGATCAAAAAGGACTTCACAAAGTCTACGCCCGCTGTTTCGATTCCAATCCGGCTTCAGGGAAAGTACTCGAAAAACTTGGGATGAAAAAAGAAGGCGTTTTGAGAGAACATGTGAGGAAAGACGGGGAGTATGTGGATCTTTTACATTATGGAATGTTAATGAGTGAAGCATAGGGTCAGACCCTGTACTTCACTCCTCCAAAAACCCCTTCACCGTCATCATCACTTCCATCAGTGCCGCAAGAGAACCCTTCGTGTCATAAAGACCGGTGTCTAATGAGTGGTTGCCCTCTGGAATAATGGATGTATGTATGCCTGAACGCCCGAGGGTAAGGAGCTGTTCATTATTGTAATGAGGGTCTTTATCGCCAATCACCAGCAGCTGCTCGTGCTCACTATGCAGCATACCTTCTAAGACTGGATCCAGTTTTAGAAGAGGTGTGAGCAGGATCATTTTAGCATCAGCAAATGACTCTCTTTGCATTAGATCGCACGCAATCGGGATCGTACCAAGTGATTTTCCAAGAAAGATCACATGTTGATAAGCGTGCTGGCTCAAAACGTCTGATAGAACCGGGTTAACATCGCTCATCATCGTGTCGATCAGCTCATCCATCGGTTTCTTCAGAATGTTCTCTTTAAATGAATAATGGACCTGGACGATATCAATCTTTTTTTCAAGCATCAGCATGGTTGAGTAATAAAATAATGGTTTTTCATAGGTATAACCTGCTCCGGAAAACATAAAGCAGACCGTGTCTGATCCTGAATGGATATGTGTATATTTAGTTGTATCCGCGACATTTTTATAGACGTTCATTGAGATCTCCTTTTAATCGATATGGTGAATGATTCAAACTTTCAGTACGCCGCGAAATCCCCTTGAAGCATAATAAGAGTCTGCACCGTTGTGATAGACAAAGACAGTATCATAGCGGCGATCACAGAAAAGAGCACCGCCTTTACTTCGGATCGCGTCAGGCGTTTTCACCCAGCTTGATGTTTTTAGATCGAAATTTCCAAACTCCTGGAGTCTGCGGTATTGTTCCTCAGTCAGTATTTCAATCCCCATCTCCTCAGCTATATTCAATGCGCTGTTTTCAGGGGGAAACTTCTTTCTTGCTTCAAGTGCAGCATGATCGTAGCACACGCTTCTGCGGCCTTTAGGACTTTCAGGTGCACAGTCCACGAAAGTGAAATCATCAGCTTTAGCATTAAGTGCCACGACATCCGGCTCGCCTTTACTTTCTTCCATTTCGTTCAGCGACCATAGTTTTTCAGGCTGCTCCAATAGCTTTTGCTCTACATGCTGCCAATCGATTTCAGGGTGCCGGTCTATATGATTCTCAAATCTGTTTTTCAAAACAGATAATAGTTCTGTTTGTTGTTCTTCAGATAACGCCATACCAAAGCCTCCCTGCTAAAATTGCTAATCCACTCCTCAACCATTTCGCTATCTATATTGGAAATACCTGCATGAAGTGATAACCATATTGTGGTAAGGTTGAATGACAAGTCATTAAAGAGGGAGGATCTCTCAGTGAAAACGCATAAGTATATGAATCTGTCCGCATTATTTTTTGTGCTGGGTGTCTTAGCGTGGCTGCCAAACCTGATTCTTGATTACGGTACACCACTCACACTTCTATCCATGCTCTTTGGCGCACTCGGTATCGTCTTTGCCGGCATCGCAAGAAACTGGCTGCTCGTTGTCGCAAATGTATTTGTGATGTTCAGTTTCTTTATCGTGATGGGGCTTGGGTATTATTTTTATAGTTTGGCTGCTTGATTTAAAAAGGGTTGGGAGGACGCTCAAGTGAATTCCTTCATTTGAGCAATTATTCCTTCAGATCTGTAAGTCATTCCTTTAATTTGAAGTTTATTCATTCAATACCTAAAATGATTCTATCAGGAGCCCGTGCAACACCTGAATTTCCATCATTCCCATTGTTATTTCCATCAAAATCTTCTGTGATCCCTTCATTTCACCATACAATTCCATCGCCACCTAAAAAAGGAGAAAAACAATGTCACTCTACCAGATTCAAAACATGACCATAAAAGCCGCACAACAGATTAATCAATGGACTTACGAAGAACCATACGATCTCTACAGCATGTCCGGTGACCAGGAGGACCTGGATGAATTGATGGATGGGACTTACTTTGCCGTTTATGAAAACGCTCAGCTCATCGGATACTTTTGTTATGGGGAGAATGCGCAGGTTCCTGCGGGAAGGAAAGCTGGGGTTTATGAGGAGACAGCCTATTTGGATATCGGGCTGGGATTACATCCGAAGCTGACAGGAAACGGAAAAGGATTCAGCTTTTTGTCTTCGGGTCTGGCATTCGGTCAAGCTGAATATAGCGCCGGAAATTTCAGGCTCAGTGTCGCTGGTTTTAACAAAAGAGCCATCCGTCTCTATGAGAATGCGGGATTTGAAGAGGCAGCATCTTTTGTAAATATAATTGGCGAAGAGGAAATTGAATTTTTTCTCATGAAAAAGTGTAGAAAAATGTAGCCACTCAAAATTTCCAATTTTCTCTAATCACTGCACACCTGTAAATCTGCAGGTGTTGTCATGTCTTTTGAGGGAAGAAAAAACGACTTCTGCTGAATGCACCAGCATACATTCAGCAGAAGCCGCTTCAGTTTTCTCTCCGAACTCAACCTATGCCATATTCCACTAATACATCCTGTAGCGCTACAGCAGGTAAAGGCCGGCTGAAAAAATATCCCTGCATGAAGGAACATCCCTCTTCCATTAGCAAATCGATTTGCTCCTGTGTTTCCACACCTTCTGCGACAACTGAATAATCAAGCTGTTTAGCCAGGTGGATAATGGTAGAACTAAGCGCAGCGATATGCGGGCTGTGTGTCATACCGTCAACAAATGAGCGGTCAATTTTGATACAGTCAATCGGAAAGTCTTTAATATACTTCAAGGATGAATAACCTGTTCCAAAGTCATCAAGAGCTAGTGTCAGCCCAAGTTCTTTCAACTGTTGAAGCTTATCTATATCATGAGATTGGATTAATGTATGTTCCGTTAATTCAATTTCAAGATATTTTGGATCTATACCTGCTTCGCTAAGGATTGCACTCACTGTTTGTACAACACGGGGGTGCTGGATCTGCCGAATAGAGAAGTTAACTGCCATTGTGAATTTGTAGCCCTGATCGTGCCAGGTTTTGAGCTGCTGTACAGCCTCGCGCAGCACCCAGTTACCAAGCTTCAGGATCATACCTGTTTCTTCGGCAAGCGGTATGAACTTATCCGGAGGCACTCTTCCAAGAGATGGATGTGTCCATCGTAGTAATGCTTCTACACCGAAGATTTTCCGAGTATGGTAATCGACCTTTGGCTGATAGTGAAGCTCAAGTTCATTACGTTCAACAGCCTGATGAAGTGCGTTCAACAGGTTGGATCGCTCAATATTTTTCTCCATAAGCATACGTGTAAAGTAATGATACGTTCCACCCTGTTCCTTAGCGACATACATTGCCGCATCTGCATTACGGATCAGCTCATCTTCATCTGCAGCATCATCTGGATAGACGCTGATGCCAATGCTAGTACCTGTATATAATTCATGTTTCCCTATTCGAATTGGTTCAGTTAAACATTGAAGGAATTGGACTGCCAGATCATCAAGATCCTCCAGTTGATCGACATCTTCAATCAGCACCATAAATTCGTCTCCACCAAGCCTGGACACCGTTACGCTTGAAGTCACAAGCGTGCGAAAGCGTTCAGCTACCTCGTATAATACTCTGTCCCCGATCGTATGACCGTAGGAATCGTTGATCAGTTTGAATCGGTCCAGGTCTAGAAACATGACGGCCAGACGTCGTTGTGCACGGCTTGCTCCCTTGAGTGCCGTCTGTATTTTTTGAACCATGTAACTTCTATTCGGCAGGCGTGTGATGAGATCATAATAAGCCTGATTGTGGATTTTTTTCTCCATTTGTTTACGCTCTGTGATATCTCTGAAGGTAATGACTGTTCCATTATGCTGATCGCCATGTCGAATCGGTGTAGAAACATACTCCACATCAAATATACTGCCATCTTTTCTCGCAAATTTTTCATCAGCTGAGTATGCTTTTTCTCCAGTTCCAAGCGATTCATAGATCGGAGAACGCATCTGCTGATAAAGGGCCAGTTCTTTTGAATAGTGAGCCACTACTTCATCCTGCGCTTTGCCAACCAGTTCATCGACTTCATAGTCGAGCATGGCAGCAGCCGTTGGATTACAAAAAGTAATCTGTCCTTCCTTATTTAAGCCGTAGATGCCCTCACCGGCTGAATTAAGAATGGATTCATTCCGTTTACTTAGCAAACGGAGGTCGTTATTCATATTTTCAAGGATTTCATTTTTCTCCTGTAATTCATGTGTGCGGTGCTGAATGATATCCTCGAGCTGATCAAGATGAATCAAATTGGCAAGCACACCAGCTGTGGCATCCGCAATTGACATAGCCAGCTGCTGCTCAGCGCTTGTATATGCCTGTGGGACATCAAAGCTCACTACACCTAACGTACCCAGTACTTCACCACGGGAAATCATAGGGAATGTATACATTGACTTAATCCCAAAGCGATTGATCACTTCTTTATTTGTTCTTGGATCGTTCAGCGCATCCATAATAATTGAGGGCTCTTTTGTTTTCTGAATCTCTTTGAAAACCTCATCCTCTTCAAAATTAATATGAGCGTCCTGATGAACCTTCTTCCATTCTTCCTCATTCCAATTGCTATTTGAGGAAAGCCTGTATGGAGAGGTGGATTGTGTATGGATATCTTTCAGGTGCGCCCCGACATTCGGGTTATTTAAAGCTCTGCTGATATATTGAAAGCTTGTTTCAAGCGTTTCTTCGACTGTTATACAGCGTGACAGCTCGCTTGTTGCATCGAGTAACAGCTGCTTATCCTTCAGTAATTTCTGAGAATGCGTCAGGAGTTCTGCATTCCTGATCGCAACAGCCGCCATGGCAACATATGATTCAATTGCGCTGATTTCTTCACTGCTGAGATGAAGAGGGGAACTGTAATCAAACAGAAAAACAAGGCCATAAAATTCTTCTTCAAAATAAATAGGCATGCCAAAGATAGACTTGATATTGAAAAGCTGAATTGGTACAGGATCAGGTCTCGAATCCTTACTCGTGTCAGGTATATAAATACTTCTTTTTGTTCTGACAATTTCTTCTGCAAACCGGTCATTGCGAATGTCAATGACCATTTTATCCAGTGTGATGCCGTTGAATTGATCCGGTTTTCCGACATAGCCCTGAAACTGACTTGGTCCAACAGGAAGATAAATTCCTACAGCATCGCAACGGACAATCTCTTCAGAAATCGCCAGTACTACCTGCTCTAACGCAGAGCGCTTATCAAGCTCAGCGTGTATGATCTTTGTAATTTCTGCTAATCTGGAGTATCTACCATGGTGCATCAGCCATCACCCTTTCAACTCATATATACAGAAAATCTGACAATAAAGTGGTCATCATGTAAATATTCGACTGATTATTTCAAAATCCTTCTTTTTACATGTGTAAAGTGTAAGAAAGTTGAAAGAATATTTCTTTTAGCATGTGTACCAGGTACCGTAAGTGCTAAACAGATGGTAATGACAAACATTAAGCTGACACCTGACAAGACAATCTGGCGGAGCGGAAAAGAAAAAACTAACAGTGCGAATACCCCGGTCAAGAGGGTTTTCTGCACACGATCAACAAGGCTTCCGCACCAGAAGGAAGTGAGAAGGGCAGCTGCCGGACGAATGATATAAAGTAATCCAACCGCAGCAGCAGAACCTGTCTGATTAAAGATCATCAGGTTGAGTGCGATAAAATAAATCCAGGAGCCGATCCCTGTAAGGCCAATGGAGGTTAATAAAAGTAAAGCATTTCTGTTCATCGTGACACCGCCTTTTCATTAGTGAAAAACAAAAAAATCTCACCCCCAGGACAATTTGTCCTGAGGGCGAGATTCCGTCGCGGTGCCACCTCAGTTTGCCAATATGTCACCATATCAGCCTTTTCAGGTACAAGATCTATACCCAAGCCCGTTAACGGAGGCGTCCGTTCTGCCATCACTTCTGATCCGGCAGAATGCTCTGAGGCTTGCTTCAATCACCGTTCACCTGCTCCTTTTCACCATACGGAGCTCTCTGTCGAAGTTTCAGGTTATCTACTGTTCTCTTCATCGCATGTAAATGTCAGATGATTATACCACTAAATGTAAGAGGGGAGTCAACATTATATTTTGGTTGGGTCGTGCGCTGCGATCCAATCTCCTGTCACTACCGTCGATTGTGCTCTCACTACTGTCGGCAGTCGCGTCGCTACCATCAACCCGGGTGTATCCTGCCGTCGCGGAGCTGCACACTACCGTCACCAGCCACAACACTGCCGTCAACGAAGGAGAGATACATTCATTCCAATAAAAAAGCAGGGGAAGGATCCCCTGCTTAATTTCAAAACTCCGGCCATCTCAATCGCTGCCGCTCGATTTCAAGTTCCTTTTTCCCGTCCGCTACCACTGTCTGCATGATCATACGGAGCTGTTCTTCTTCAGTGTCATGAGGATTCACATTGATCCGGCTCATGATCTCCAGGTTTCTATCACGCTCATTGACGATCTGCTCGTAATATCCGTGATGCATTTCTGTCAGCTTACTCCAGGCACCTTCATTTTTCATCGAGTCGATCCAGTTTGAAATTACACCAGCATGTTCAACCGCTAATCCCAGCCTTTGATGGCGAAGCATTTCGAAGTATGCTGCACATTCCTGAAGTATTTCAACGTCTTCAGTAAGAATCTGGTGGGGCTCTGCAATAAAGCTTTTAAATCGTTTGTGCTGTTCAGAAAACGCCAGGTGACGGTCGTATAACTGCTCAATGGCTTTTTTCGCTGCTGTCATATCAACGCTTTTATGCACTTTAATCAAATCCAGGGGATCAGTGAAAACTTCATCAGGGATCCCGGCTGATTCATTTGTAGACACGTGGATGGATTGAATTAACCTATTAAATAACACAAGAGCGGGAAATACTTTTTTTGCATCCGCTTTTTGACTCTCACCGGAAGATAAGATTGCGGTGCCTTTCATTTTTTGGTTGCGTTGATACACAATCCGGTAATAAGCATCTCCATCGACTACACAGAAGTGCGGGTTAACCACACAATGCTCAAGCATTTTCTTAAACGATCTGGCGTTTTTTTCAACAGCCGCTGTCGATTCAGTCTGAACAGCCATCATGAAAACCCCTTTCTAGCCGTTATTCTTCGTCGGGCTTTGACTCTTCAATCATCTGATTCATTCCTTCAACGCCTTCTTCTTTCATCTGCTGAAGCTCCTCATAAAAAGCACTTCCGGTTTCACGCGCGCGGTCATAGTTTGCGGTAGCCAGGTCCTTCATTGGCTGAAGCTGATCATAGGTGATTTTTTCTTCATCAAGCAGAACATTCATGGCGTTATATTCTGAATTCACCTGACCTCTGGCTCTATTTTGCCAGGAAGTACTGAAGTGGTTAATATCAATTGTTGCATTGGCACTCGCCCAGTTTCGGTCATTTTTGGCACCGACACTCCACTGTCTCCATTCCTGCAGAATGTCTTCAGTTCTTTCAAATTCACTGCGTAATCCTTCTGCATTATTAACATTTGCATACGCACCGTCAGCTTCTTTTGCCACTTCTTTTAACTGCTGCTGGGCCTCTGAGTCTGCGTTAAAACCGATGACGTTAATAATCGGTGATACGTTACTCCCGGCAAAGCTTTTCGCAGCTGCAACAGGGTCACCGTCACATGTTTCAATCCCATCACTCACAAGGTAGATCAGGTTCGTATTTTCTTCACCGTCAAGATTTTTAAAGCTCTCGGCAGCTGATTCAAGTGCACCTGCAACCGGTGTCCATCCGGCTGGTTCGAACTGATCGAGCGCCTCCTGGAAAGCTGCTTCGTCATAAGACCCGCGCTCATACACTTCATCTATGGCAGCACATGACATATCCTTATCAGCGTCATCACCCGTTCCTTCATGACCATAGACGCGCAGAGAAACATTCGCTTCTTCAGGGGCAGAAGAGAGGAAGCTCTGGATTTCGTGCTTTGCCTGTTCCATCCTCGTCTCACCGCCTGCATCAGCGCCCATCGAGCCGCTGGCATCCAGAATGACTTCAATATTATAGTTTTCCTTAAACTCATAGCGGCGGTCTGCTTCAGGCATTCCCTCCATATCAAAACGCGCCATATCCAGCACGCCGGATGGATCAGGAAGCTGCACTCTTGTGATGTTGTGGATGAACTGATAATACAATTCCATTTCCTCCTGCGTCGCATCCTCCGGAAGGGCAGGTACCTCACCAAACAGCTCAAGAAACTCAACATCCTCATTGCCGTTTTCCACTTCACTCTGCATTAACCCGTTACCCTGCTGGACAAAATCCTGTGGCTCCTGCGGTAATGCAGGCAGACTCATTTCTTCAAGCTCAGCAAGTGTACCCTCCGGCTCAGCAGGTGCTTCCATGGCTTCCTGCTGCTCACTTTCCACAGCCGGTTCAGCTTCTTCAGCCTGAGATGCTTCATCAGATTGTTCTTCACCCTGACAGGCTGTAAGTCCAAAACTTAAAGCCAATATCGTTAACCATGATTTCTTATTCATATGACGGCTCCTTCCGATAGACAACTTTGAGATTATAAAAACTTTATACGTTTACCTGCTAAATACGTTTCAAAAAAATGTTAAACTACTACTTTTTTAATAGGGAAGGGGTGAATTGTCAAATGGTGGATTGATTATGTGTGACAGGCGGCAGTCATAAGACTTATGTGTTTGTCATAAATGAAGTCCTTAGTAATAGTCTTTAATAAGTCATTTGTAGTTAAAAGGTCTTGTAAATGAAAATAAAAGAGGTTGTATATAACGAAGTTTACAATTTGCAGGACTTAAGTAGCTTTTTGTAAAAAAGTGGAGAGGTTAGTACCTTTTTGAAGACCGGGTTCAGACCCTGGCCTTCGGAATTTTAGAGAAGCACCATCACGTTAGTGTGATAAAATATATAATAATTTTTTAAGAACAATAGAAAAGAGGAACTAATTTGAACATCATCAAAGCTTCAGTCAAAGACAGTACTGCACTCGTACCATTATTTGATGCATATCGTCAGTTTTATAAGCAGGCTTCCGATCTAAAAGGTGCTGAAAACTATTTGCATGAAAGACTGTCAAAAGAAGAATCAGTGATCTTTTATGTGAAGGGAAATGATCAAATCCTTGGTTTTACACAGCTATATCCTGTTTTCTCCTCCATCTCTATGAAAAGAGCATGGGTGCTGAATGATTTATATGTGATCGAAGCTGCCAGGAAAAGTGGAATTGGCGAACTGCTTTTGCAGAGAGTGAAAGAGTTCGGGCTTGAAACAGGGGCAGCGAGCATCGGTCTGAGTACGGCTCCGGATAATGTGAACGCCCAGCGTCTATATGAGCGCAATGGATATGAGCGTGATGAGACATTCTGGCATTATGACTTGAGCTTATAGCGTTAAGAAGAGTCACAAACTGCCCTTCGGCTGCATTTACTAAACTAACCATGATAGTTTTGTCCGTGTGGGTAGGGAGGGCGAAGCTTATGTATGATCCGTATTTGTATAGTGGGAAAAATGACAATGCCGGTGGGATCTCTGCTTCTAGACTGGCAGTGATTGCAGCTGCACTGACAACAGTTGCTGATGCCATAGGGACAATAGCGGCGATCAAGGCAGTGAAAGAAGAAGAGATCAGTCAAATTGAGGATCGAAAGAGGCAGGATCAACAGAATCAAATGTTTGCCGATCTGCAGGCTCAAATAGCAGCGTTGCAGGCACAGATTTCATCTGATATCACGAGCACGTCAACGACTCCGACTTATTCTATTACGATTGAAAACCTTAACCTGACTCTTCCTTCTGCCTCAGGGGATCAGAAAATGATAAAAGGGACGGACCTTTGAACTCATTCGTTTGGATTGAGTAAAAGAGTCGTCCCTTTTTGTGTAAGCTTATTCTTTATCAAGCTTTGTACTAATCAAATGAAGGCCGCTTGAAATCTTAGCTAGCTGTTCATTTTTCTCACGCTGGATTCTGATCAGGCTGACCATGAACCAGATCACGAAACCAACAGCAGCAATGTATGTAAAAAAGACAAGCAGTGGGAAGAGAGCAGGACCTATATCAAACATCATAGTAATGCCTCCTTGAAAAGTTTTATGAAGTTACCTGAAGAAATTAAAAATAATTGGAAAAAGAATGACAAATAAAGTGCTTTGTACTAAGGTAATGATCAAATCTTTTTTGATTGGGTTAGGTTCAGGATAACGGTTAGACAATCTCTGAAATACAAACAGAATGACCCACCAGAGTAAGATAATCATTAAAAGATGTGTAAAGCTGCTGTAGGGATACATGTCATTACCTCTCAATCAAAAAATTAAAAAGCTACGTAAAAAGGCTGTTTTTCCGAATCCAGACACCGCTCAATCCGCTCTCTGAAATTTCCAACTGTTACCTTTTCAAGCGCTTCATCAATCGGAAAGAAGCCAACCTCCAGACTTTCAGGGGAAGTTGTACAAACTCCACCAATAGGTTTTGCGAGAAACAATGTATTACAAATCGATCGCTCTACATTCTGAAAAACCCCGCAAAACCTGATCAATTCAATATCAATACCGGCTTCTTCTTTCGTCTCCCGGATCGCAGCCGCTTCCAGTGATTCACCTTCCTCTACCTGACCGCCAGGCATTTCCCAGCCTCTTCTTGGTCCTTTAATCAACAGTAGCTCATTCTTGTCATTCACAACAATCGTAGCCGCTGAAATGATATGTTTTGGCACCGTATATACATGCGCAGATTGTGACAAATTCGTGCCTCCTTTCCATTTTCGTAAAATTCAATCAATATTAATGTTAACATATAATGGTTTAGAAGGATGGGTCACTTAATGAATTTTGTGGTAGCTGAAGTCCATTCTCGCGACTGAAGGAATCGGGTTGTGAGTTGAAGGAATCATTGCAGACACTGAAGGAATTCACAACTAAGTTGATAGAAATACAGGTGACGCTATGGCTGCTGATGGAATCATCATGCATTTTGACGCAATCATTTTCATATTGAAGTAATCCACACTCAATATGAAGCAATAAATGCTGAAATGAAGGAATAGCGATCCTGACGCTCGCATCCACAATCTGCTTTACAAACTACTACATAAGAGGTGAACTATGTTTAAAATAGAGCATCCAACTGACCTGGAGCCTTCTATGGTCAGCTCTGGTCTAAAAGGGGATCTAAAAACTGTTTCCAGCCTGATCAATCAAAAAGCGTATCATCATTTATGCACAGCAACTCTCAAACAAACGATTGTTGGGTTTGCACTAAGCTGGGGAAAAGAGTTTCATCCGCATGGAGAAAGGATTTCCATTCTAAC
This sequence comes from Jeotgalibacillus sp. 10bf12, assembly GCF_055597105.1. NCBI lineage: Bacteria > Bacillati > Bacillota > Bacilli > Caryophanales > Caryophanaceae > Jeotgalibacillus > Jeotgalibacillus sp. 10bf12. The sequence continues at coordinate 1,122,613 of NZ_CP200276.1, forward strand.
TGATCAGCATGTTCTGGAACAGGAGATACTTGTTGAAGCACTTTTGTCAGACCTGAAGGACCACTTCGATACTGAGCGGTATGATCACGCCATGTGGTCGTTTGATGACAATCAACACATATTCAAGAAAATTGCTTTAAACAATGGCTTCGAACTGGTCCGGCAAACGTTTATGCCGACACTTGAAATTGAGACTATGCTGGAAGATTTGAAAGGCATTCAACCAGCAGATAGTCTGCTTACTTTAAAAGAAATCACACAGGATCCCATCCTGAAAAAAAGCTTTTTTCAACTGTTGAAAGCCAACTATACTGCCACTCATCTCATCAGTCCTGTCGCAGAAAAACCGCTCCAAGTATGGGAAAGCCTGCTGCTTGATGACAACCCTGATCTGCAGCACAGCTACGCTACATTCACTGATCAGCTCACAGGCTATATTATGCTACATCCTGTAAATGATGAAGAAGTGGAAGTAGGGTTGGTTGGTACTTCCGCAGGACAGGGTCCAGAAGTACTGAAACCCATTTTAAAAAAGCAGCTGACTGAGCTGAAAGAATTGGGCTTTACTAAAATAACGCCTGAGGTCGATACGACAGATTCCTTTGCAACCGACCTCTTCAGCTGCACCGACCTGAAAAAAGTTCCTGCTCTTAATACATATCAGCTAAAACTGACGCAAAGAGGTACAACGTCATGAAAAAACTGAGTCACTGGAGGGACCCTGGCGTACTGCTTGCTTCAACGGGTATCGCCTCGATCGGAGATTTTATCTACTTGGTTGCAATCAATCTCATTGTCCTGAATATGACCGGTTCTGCAGCAGCGGTTGCCGGGCTGTGGATTGTGGCACCGTTAACAAATATTGTGATGAAGTTCTGGACTGGCAGCTTCATTGATTACAGGAGTAAGAAAAAAGTGATGATCGCAACCTATATTGCGAGAGCAGGGCTGATTGCGCTGATTCCACTTGCGCCGAATGTCTGGGTCATTTATGTCATTCTTGTCCTGCTGAGTATTGCAAAGTCGTTTTTTAATCCATCATCTGTGACGTACATGACGATGCTTATACAACAGTCTATGCGAAAAAGGTTCAATGCCATTCGCTCATTTACATCTTCAGGTGCTTTTATCGTCGGGCCGGCAGTGGCTGGAACGCTGATTTTACTCACATCTATTCATGTGACACTCTGGATTAATGCCTTCTTTTTTATAGTGGCAGCAGGATCAATGCTGTTATTACCTGAAATCGAAAAGATTGAAAAGGCTTCGATTCCTAAGCTCACGATTCAGCAGGTGAAAACTGATTTTACAGTGGTATTTGATTTTGTGAAGCAATCATCTTATGTGGCGATTGTATATATAGGATTTATCGCCATCCTGCTGTTTACATTTGCAATGGATGCGCAGGAGGTTGTGTTTGCGAGAGAAGTTGTAGGTTTGTCAGAGCTTGAATACAGCTTACTGATCAGTATTACGGGGATTGGCTCGATAGCGGGAGCACTTGTTTTATCAGTGCTGTCTGAGAAAATTTCGATCAGAATGATGACAACAACTGGTTTGCTGCTGATGTCTGCGGGTTATGTGATCTATGCTTTTTCATGGTCGTTTGCAAGCATTGCAGCAGGCTTCATTTTACTTGGGTTTTTTAATTCCTTCCTGAATACGGGAATGTCTACTTTTTATCAGAATAATGTACCTGTTGAGATCATGGGACGGGTGACAAGCGTTTTTGAGCTGGGACAAAGTGCGTTTCAGGTATTATTTGTATTGTTACTTGGAACGGCAGCGGACTTGTTTTCACTGAGGGAGGCCATTGTCACGGCTGCACTTTTCATGCTGTTGTTATCATGCGTATTCTGCGTGTTTTTGTGGAAGCCGGGGAAGGAAGAAGCGTTTGCTGAACAATCATAAAAAGCGGGGGACACTGTCTCCCCGCTCACTGATAAACTTCATTTGCCCATTCCACAGCTTTTACATACATGTTATTTAAAAGGTCAGTATCAATATTCAGCTCGCTGGCCCATTTTTCTACGCATGCCAGATCACCTTTTTCAAAGCACATGACTGTGTAATAAATGGGAGCAAGCAGGCTGTCTCCATTTAGCAGTGCCGCTTTAATTTCCGGTGATAATGGAACGGTTGTTAAGACGTTTTCCATATGGTCATCTAAAATGGCATCAATGGTGCTGAATAAGGCCATGACTGCTGCATCGATTTTCCGCTCCTGCAGGTGGCTAGCTTCACACAGCTGCTCCGCAAACTTCGAGCGGACCAGTGAAAGCTTAAGCAGTTCGTCAGGTTTATCCTCAGAAAGGTCCTGCAGCATCAGGATATTAATCCACCTTTCAAAGTTTTTAATCCCCATTTGAACAAGTGCTCGCTTAATTGAATAAGACAGCTGGTTTTGATTTCTGTGACTGATGATTTTCATGAGACGGTAACTGAGTGACGCATCTGTTTCAATAATCTCAGTCAATTTCTGATAAGAGGGCTCCGGTGACTTTAATTCCTGAAGTACACGTAAATATGTATGTTTGTACTGGCGTTTATAAGTCGCTCTCGTGATAATGTTCGGTCTGCTGAAGAAATATCCCTGAAACAGGTGAAAGCCCATTTCCTTAGCCAGTTCAAATTCCTCGAGTGTTTCCACTTTTTCAGCTAACAGCACCTTTTTTCTAATCAGTGCCTCTGCTACCTGGGAACTGATGGTATCAAGTGGTGTTGCGCGGATATCGAACTTAATGATATCTGCATCATCTATTAATTCATATTTCCCCAGATCAGCATCAAAATCATCTAGGGCAATTTTATATCCAATACTTTTTAAATGCTGAACGCGCCTGATCAGCTGATCATCTATCATTGTACCTTCAAGGATTTCAATGACCATTTGCTCAGGAGGAATGACTTCGACCAGGTCACTTAATAACATATCTCTCGTAAAATTAACAAAGACATGTGAATAGTCACTGATCTTCCCAAGTCCTGCTTCTAGTAACCCCTGCAATACAGTGATTGTTGATAGATTGGCGTCTGTTCCGTCATACCCACGTGCGTTTGGGGAGGAACGGAATAACAACTCATATCCAAAGGTGCTTAAATCTTTTTCAAAAATAGGTTGTCTGGCTATATACATACAAGATCTCCCCTAAAAATATACTATGCCTAATGATAGTATATTTTACCTATCTATTAGAAAGCAAGTAGGTGGATTGGTGAAAAAAGACTTTTTAAAGAAGGAATAACAATTTTAAAGAGTGGTTTGACTTATCTAAATTAATTTCACCATAACTGCAACTTTATTCCATGTGTATCCGTTATTTAGGTGGAAGGGGGAAAGGTATTGGAAGTACAAGAGATCTATCAGCGCTATGTCAATGATGTATACCGTTACCTTTTCTCGCTATGCAGAGACCGCTCCCTTGCAGAGGATCTGACGCAGGATACTTTTATTAAAATATTTGGTGCCTTTGATGATCACCCGCCTGTCTCAATCAAAGCCTGGCTGTTCAAGGTTGCTTATCATACATTTATCGACTATTTGAGAAAAAATAAAAATGTACAGCCGGCCTCACCGGAAATTGTGAATCATATGGAATCAGGGGCTTCTGCTGAAGCATTGGTTGTAAAGAAAGATGAAAAAGCGGATCTGTATGAACATCTGGATCTTTTAAAACCGGAGCACAAACAGGCAATTCTATTGTATGACTTGCAGGGATACTCCTTGCAGGAAGCTTCTTTGAAAATGGATGTCAACATCAATACACTAAAATCTTATTTATTTCGCGGAAGAGGGAAGTTAAAGACGCTGATGAGGAAAGGACGTGAGCAGGATGAGTGAAGAGTTCAAAAAAAGGCTGAAAAAATATTATGCCGGTGAGCTGTCTGATAAGGAAGCAGCCAAAGTTGAACTGAAAATTGAACAGGCAGAAGCTTATCAGGATGTAATGAATGAAACATTTCCACAGGATGAATTGCCGCCTGAAAGAGTAGGTGAGATTTTAAAAAGAAGTGCACGCAGCGCAAAGTTGACAGTCATAGGGTACGTTGTGATGATACTCTTACTGATTTTTCCGATTTTGATGCTCGGGAGCTACATTTATTATGGATTCATTGAACGTGCAAATACCCTGATTGATGTAGCGTATCATACTGTGTATGTCACTGAACCGAACGCGAGTGTGGATGAATTTAATATTGAGTATGAAATGGGTCTCTTTACGTTTGATGTATATATGGACTTATATAAACAGGTTGGTGAATCAACGATTAAGCAGGGAGAATGGGTTGTACCTTTTCGCTTTAATCAGGCAGACTTTCCAGATAGAAATTATACAATTGATCAGCCACCGAAAGAGATTCCTCAGCGTGAGGAGCGGCTTCTGTTCCATCCGGATAGTGGTGAAAGTAATAGTCTGAATGAAGGTTGGGATACACTGGAGAACTTACCTGAAGGCACCGTATCGGAAATATATGTGTCACTTGATCGCACAGTCCCGGTTGGTGAGATGGGTGAATTAATAGATGGTACAGATGCGAAATGGCTTTGGTATGCAGTGGATACTGGTCTTGATGCTGCTGCGCAGGGAACTGAGGGCGGTTATCTGCCGCCTATTGGGTATCCTGCACAGACAGGAAATAACTGGTCTCCTTATAACTGGCAGGATCAGAATGATAAGCAGTTCATGGAAAGCCTTAAATTTTTGTCAGGCTATGAAGAGCAGGCTACAGCAATCGCCAGGACAAAATGGCTTGAACTTGATGAGAGAATAGACTATTTAGAACAGAATGGACTAAATGCATACGGAGGCGTAATCACAGGGCCGTCTGAAGAATTATTGAAACTGAGAGAAAATGAAGATGTCAGGGCAATTCGGATGGGAGAGGTGAGATTATGGAATTGGTAAAAAAGAAAAAAGGTGAGTCAAAACTCAGTGTATGGGCTTTTATCATCTCACTAATCTCACTGGCGCACTTAAACATCTTTCTGATGACGCAGGAGAATTTAATTGGATTCAGTTTTTTCTATGTATTCCTCCCTGGAATCAGTTTCATTTTGTTGATCAGCAGCTTTTTTCAAAAGGGATATAGCCGCACGTTTGGCTGGTGGAGTGTGTTTATCTATGTGTTTATTTTTATCTGTATAGGCGTCATTTTTATCAGTGCGTTTTCAATTTATCCAAAACCTTGATTTTTATAGTTGTACCTATATGCAAAAGTGGAAGAACAGAGAGCAGCTCAAGTTCTTCCACTTTTATTTTTTGCTTCATCAGGCCAGGCTGCTTGCTGTTTATTCTCTACTTCCCACGTGATAAGTGTTGTGCTGTCTTTAACACTATGACTTTTTAAGCGCTCTAGCATAAGGTTAACAATGCTCTGATCATCGGCATCAGCAAATGACTCACAAATGTACGAAGGCTTTGCATAAGGTTCTCCAGGACACTCAATTAAACCGTCCGTAGTCATAAAGATACGGTTTTTTCCTGTTCTTAACTCTCTTCTTCCGGTACTGTAACAAAGAACCGTCTGATCAAACGTATTTGCTTTACCAATCCATTCGTAGAATTGCCTCTGATTTAATTGATACTGTCCCAACTGAAGCAATTCTTCATGAAATAAATAAAGCAGACAGTCTCCAACAGAAAACCACCAAATATATTGATTTTTTCTGACAGCAATCAAACAGGCTGTTTCTCCTCGTACCTTTTGACATTCAGAGAGAAATTGTTCAGTTGAAAAAACAGACAAAACCTCTTCCTCCAATTGTATGAAAGTGTAGTTCGTCAGCTTGGAGGACAACAGATCGCTAAAGGTATTTTTATGGGACGAAATTTCTTTTAACACAAGTTCTGCACTTTCAGCCGAATGGTGCGCATCAAGCAACATGACAAACTCCCAGTCTTCTTCAGGGTCAACCCAGACCAGGCAGCCATCCTCATTTTTCGTCTGACCAGCCTCTGAATTTCCCCCATAGCGGCCGATTGTCACGTGATTCAGGCTGATAGAGGAAGGGTGGTCAATAAAGTGCTCGTTACTGCCTATCCAGTTCAATGATTTACGCATACTCATGGGTATCCATATAGGCTTTGAGGCGCTCGCATAGAGATTGTACTTCATCAGCGTTCCCCATTGGTGCATCTTCCCAGTCATAGACGGCGTTTGGACCCCAGTATTTTTCAGGTGTATCTGGATAGCGCGGAACGATATGCATATGTAAATGAGGTACTGCATGACCCGTCACAAACGAATAAATATGCTCAGCATTTTTGACATCCATCAGTGCTTTACTGACTTTTGTAACAGCGACTCCGAAAGCCGAAGCTTCATTCATGTTCATATCACCTAAAGTAGGTGCGTGCCTCTTCAGGTCTATAACAAGATGTCCAAGATACACTGGATTTTCATTGCCATCAATATGTCCGATATAAATATACTCATCTTCGTAAATTGTACTGCCGACTGTTTCGATTTCTCCATCATGCTTTTTACAAATAAAACAGTTTTCCAATCCAGACACCCCGCTTTGTAAAGTTTGATATACGTTTTGGTTCGACACATGTAACTGAATTTCCTTTTATTATCAATTGTTAATAAACAATATATAGAAGGGGACCCACTGGCGGTTGTCGAAATGAATCACAGAGAGGCAAATGATGATCATATTTTTAACTCGAATAGGAGGCATCAAGATGGAAACTTTCGAAGAATTTTTAGAGACAATTGAAAATCCGGACCATCGTGAACAAACAAAAAAGGTGCTTGACTGGGTGAGTGACTCTTATCCTGAGCTTGCAAAGCGGGTTGGCTGGAACCAGCCGATGTTCACGCATCACGGTACATTCATTATTGCGTTTAGCACGTCAAAAAAGCACCTTGCTGTATCACCTGAAAAGGCAGGTATTGATTATTTTGCAGATGAGATCAGACAAGCAGGGCATGACCATAGTAAAATGCTTGTCCGTTTTCCATGGGGGAAGCCAGTGGATTACGAGCTGCTTGGGAAGATGATTGAGTTTAATCTAAAGGATAAAGCAGAGTGTACAACATTCTGGCGGAAGTAAAACACTTTCCTGAATATTGAAAATTGAATCCTTTCTGCAGCGCGTGCTAGCTTAAAAGCAGAATGATTCTATTTTTATCTAAAAGGAGAGGGTCCTGATGGCAGATAAAGTGATGGTGATTATTGGTGCAGGTCCGGGAATTGGACTCAGTGCCGCTAAAAGGTTTGGTAAGGAAGGCTATACGATTGCACTACTTGCAAGAGATGAGGACAGGCTGCTTGAAGCTGTGGATGAGCTTGAGGAGCTGGATATCGAAGCGGAGTCTTTTTATGCGAATGCAGCTTCAAATGAGAGCTTAAAAGCTGCCATTAAATATGTGAATGATCTCTATGGACGAATTGATATTCTCATGTATAATGCCTACACATTCCGTCAGGGAGCACCAACTGAGACGGATCCTGCTGATTTACTGAATGACCTTCAGGTAGATGCGGTAGGAGCACTGGCAAGCGTTCAGGCTGCGCTTCCTTATATGGATAAGGGCGGCACAATTCTGATGACAGGTGGCGTACTTGGCGTGAAGCCGATGAAGAATTTTGCTTCTGTATCTGTCGGGAAGGCTGCGATACGTATCCTTGCTATGACACTTCATCAGGAATTGAAATCAAAGGATATTTACGTTGGTACTCTGACGATTAACGGATTTGTTAAGCCGGATACGCATTTCTCGCCTGATAACATTTCTGAGAAAATGTACGAAATGGCGATGGCGCGCGATGGGGTGGAGTGGACGTTTGATCGGAAATAAGACTGAAGGCCTGTCTGATTATTTGATAATCAGGCAGGCCTTTTCGTGTAAACTGAATGAGAAGGGGGTGAATCGTATGAGTAAAAATGTTTTATATATCGCGATGAGTCTGGATGGCATGATTGCAAAAGAAGACCATTCCCTGGACTGGCTGCTGAAAGCTGAAGGGGAGGAGGACAATGGTTACAGCGATTTCTATAGTGGGATTTCGTCAGTGTTGATGGGGAATCGCACCTATCAGGAAGTTCTGAAAATGACAGATGAAAAGCCGTATCAGGATCGGCCGGTGTATGTGCTTTCGAGAACTGCGCAGGAGGATGGGTATGCGAATTTCACCTCAGATTCAGTGGATACGCTGCTCCCTGAATTGCAGAACAAACACGGTGGTCCGGTCTGGATTGTCGGTGGCGGAGAAGTCATTAAAGCGTGTATGGCGTCTGACAGTATTGATGAGTTTTATATCGCAGTGATTCCTGTCGTGCTGGGTGAAGGGATTCCGCTTTTTCCGAAGGGGACAAAGTATACAGAATTAAAGCTTGAAGGAACTGAGGTTTATAATCAGATTGTGATGCTGCATTATGTGAAAAAATAAAGCGGAATGACCATAATGGTTATTCCGCTTTATTCTTCTTATAAACAAAAATATCTTCATCAAACTCAGGATCAATGAGTCCGGTATCCTTAAATCCGGCTTTTTGATAAAAGCGTTTTGCATTATAATTCTCCGGTTTAATGCTGATCACTATTTCCTTCACGTCATAATGAGTAAAGATATAATCAATCGCAAGCTGAATTAAGACTTTTCCGAGACCACTGCCCTGGAAGTGCTGATCAATCATAAACCGGTCAAGCCAGAGGTACTGTTCTTTCTTGTTCTCTGCGCCGATCATCATGAATCCGACTGGCTGCTCAAGCTGATAGAGACCGATGCAGGTCCAGTTGTGCTTTGTGTCGTAAAAGGACTCAAGCATAGAGATTTCATTTGGTTCTATGAAATGCTTTTGGTTTTCAGCTACTTTAAGACTGGTGAATGTCCGCCAATTATCGGCTTGTATTTTCTGTATCGTTAATCCGTTCATTTTAATTCTCTTTCATGAACTAATTCCTGAACCAAATGTGTCCTGAAAGATTCATCTTTTAAAACCGCCTTCTGAAAATCATTCATCGACTTCGACAGTCTCATCTGATCAAGCAGGACAAGTCCATCAGCAAAAAATGAGATTTCAGTCCGGTTGTCTTCAAGGTCAGTTGCATACAGTGAAAAAGTCAGCACATGCGGGGTGGAACCGCCTTTTTGACCGGCATGTTTCAGCCATTCGCGATTTTCCTTTTTCTCCATAAGCGGTTCAAGCAGTGGATCCAGGTGACTGTGCACCTCTTTTGAAAAGAATGTTTTACTGTTCAGTTTTTCCATGAAATCAGTATACGTTTTTGCATTTGAACGGGTTAGGTGATCAGACCAGTTTTTCTGGGCAGGCGCAGTCAGGCATTTCAGAATCTGCTGCTTTTCCTGATCCGTGCATGGCTGCTTGAGCCAGCGTTCCATGATCATGATCGTCATATTTCTGTATTCCTCTTTCGACATGTCGCGGACTTCCGCATTAGCGCCCTCAAGCGTCAGGTTCTGCTCTGTCGTCAGCGTATAAGGAACTGCAAGTGCTGCGACAAATGGGAAGATCGGCTCGTGATCAGTCAGGCTGGTTTCTGCAAGTGTCTGATTAATACGGTCCAGTCCGAGCCTGTGCATGAGATAGTCTGAGTTGGCATTAGAGCTGTAATGCATCATACCTTCAGCCACCTGTGCGAGTGTGACCGGATCCTGGCTGTTCTCTTTCAACCAGGCTTCATGCGCGCCGCCATCCGTCCTTTTAAAATAAAACGTCTCGAGTGCTGAGAGCGGGATCTGCTCATCAGGATCAAGCATGCCTGATGCAGCCTGTTTTGCATACTCGACTGCAATCACCAATTTTGCCGTGCTTGCAAGCGGGAGCATCAGATCTTCCTGACGGGCAACGAGTACTTCGCCATTACGCTGAACCTTTAGCGAGACGGTCTCAGGATGAGACTTAATAAATTGTGTGAAAGCGCGGGGGTTCATTTTTCTTGTTTTGAATTTAATGAAAAATGAGCTGCCTGCAATCAATAGGGCGATCAATAGGGAAACAATAAAAAGCCAGTTCAATACCTTCACTCCTGTTTTAATATTTACCTGTTTTCAATACAATGCTGATAGCGATCCCAGACCTCTTCCTGCTGGTGGAGCACCAGACCGCGTTCTTTCTGAAGGTTGCCGACAGCACGTGTAACTTTTGATTTGGTATCTTCTACTTTACTGATCGAGTCATTGATCCGGCTGTGAATCGTCCATTCTGAAAAAATATCATCAAGGAAGTAGTCTGCAAAAGTAATAAAGGACCCTCTTTCCACATCCATCGCTTCAGTCGTTTCGTCTTTTACATCCTTCAATTCAGCTTCGAACTTACGCAGGCTTCTCTGAGCACGGTGCAGGGCATCCTGTGATTGATCAAGATCATTGTGCTTCATGGCAGTTACAATGATCCCACCACCAAGAAATGTATCCCATGTAGACATGCCGTGAGCGGACTTAAGGTTTTTAAGTGCAGCTTCAAGAGCAGACTCTGCGCTGCGTCCGGCATAAATGGCTTCATCGATTTCAACTAAAAGCGCATCAAGGTCTGAGTAGTGATTCAGGTGGAGATCGATTTCACGTGCTGTCTCACTGTCATGTTGTTTAATCCAGCGTTCTTTTTCTGAGAGGAATGCTTCCCAGTCACTTTCAGCAGATGAGTAAGTTGAGAGATTTTGTTCCAGCTCAGCTTCATCACTCTTCAGGTCCTCGACCATTTGTTCATGCTCATTCAGCTTCAGCTCAGCCTTTGCTGCTTCATCATACTCTTTTTCGCGCAGTTCTTCATGTGTGCCTTTCCACTTACGCACAACATTTACTAAAGAAAAGCGGTCCATTTTATGCAGATCCAGTTGTTCTTTTGACAGACTCTGCTCAAGCTCCTGCTTTTTCTTTTCATGCTCAGTCAGCTGTGAACGTACATTTAACATACGTTTCTCAAGCTTTCGTTTCTCATCCAGTTTTTTTCTCAGGTCCAGCTGTTTTCTCTCAAGTGTCTTTTCCATGTAGATCCCTCCGGAGGTTTGTTAATTAAGATACGGATAAAGCGGCTGGAAGTTCCGGGGAATTTTTTGCATTACCATTTTTAAAAGACAGGATGTATGATAGATATTGTCTGAAGGGAGGGAAAATGATGAATAGAGAACTGATCAGGACCATATTGCTCATTTTACTGGCCGCGGTAATGGTTACAGGTGTTGTAATTTATTTCACAGATAGACATGAATACAATCTGCTTGTTGCGTTGGTGGCTTTGACCCTAAGTGTGGCTGCCTTGATATTTACTTTTACCGAGAAAAAAAGAAAAAGGTCTTGAATCCTGTGTTGGATTCTAAGACCTTTTGTTTTATAGGGTCATTTAGCCACAATCACAAAACTATCAAGGGACTCATTCTTTCCATCCACACCTAACATATCCGCATAATTTTGAATAAGCGTCTGAATTCTGACAGGTGCAGCTGCAAATTCTTTACTAACTTCCTTGGCGTAATCAATTTCCCACTGGCCATCCTGAAGAAAATGAGCATCAACACGCAGTTCCTGATCTAACTTCATCCCGGCATCTTCTATCATTTTTCCAATCTCACTTTTCCCAAACAGATTTTGAATGTTTCCATCGTTTGCAGTGAACTGGGAATACAGCGCTAAAATAGATGCAGCACAAAAATGTCCCCGCTGCGTAATTTTCCCAAACTGCATATCCCACTCTGCAAAGCACAGCGTGTTACTGATTGAACGAATCCTTTTAAAATAGGCAAGCAGTTGAGCTGGATCGTGAAAATACCATGAGCAATGGGAGAGAACAACAGCATCATATTGCTTATCCGAATTCATCTCGAGAAAATCTGTTTCCAAATGAAAATCAATTCTTGCACCAAGCTTTGACTGATTAATCCGCTCATGTGCCTCTCCAAGTGTAAAGGGTGCTCCATAGTCAGGAGGCGCGATATCAATAGCCGTCACATGGCCGCTTTCACCAACTGTATCTGCCAGTACAACAGTCGTATCACCCTGTCCGCAACCGATTTCGAGTACCTTCATGCCCTCTTTAATTCCAAAAGCTTCGACCAGCGCATAGCGATGCTGAAGCTGGGTTTGCTGGATTTGATCGTTTTCAAAAAGCTTATATTGTTTGATGAATTGTTGAACGCTGGTTTGTGACATGTATCTATACTCCTTTAGTGTAGCCGTTTCAGTTAATTTAACATGAATGAAGGGAATATGGGATTTTTTGTAGAAGTGGTAGGAGACTTCACAATAGAAAGGAATGCTTACTATGACACCACAAGACACACTCCAAACATACATAGAAGCGACAAATACACACGATTTTGAAAATGTGAGACAGGTGCTGCACAAGGACGCATTATTCTGGTTCACGAGTCAGACCTGCAGAACGCATGAGGAGATACAGGCTTATTTTGAAAGTACGTGGGCGGTGATTAAAGAAGAGGTCTATTCGGCGGTTGATATCAGATGGCTGCACACAGATGAATCTTCTGCTACCTGCGTATACGTTTATCAGTACGAAGGTGTTTATGAAGGAAAGCGGATCTCAGGAAGCGGACGGGCGACCAATGTTTTTGCGAAAACGGCTGACGGCTGGAAGCTGATTCATGAGCATTTGAGTAAACTCACGTAACATTTAATCCGTTGAACCGTACGTATATAAAGAGGTGAGTAGGATGTTTCTGAAAAAAGTAGCGTTGAAACGGAACGAAATTAAGCATTCACACCAATACCCATTTCATATTCCTGCGATCAGCACGTTTAGTGAGATGGAGTTGAATAAGAACGTTACGTTTTTTGTAGGCGAAAATGGCTCAGGGAAGTCAACACTTTTAGAAGCGATTGCGGACCAGTGCGGCTTCAATCCGGCGGGTGGTGGAAGGAACAATACATACGATCTTCATGCCTCAGATTCAGCGCTCGGCCCTTATCTCAGACTGTCATGGATGCCAAAGGTGACCAATGGATTTTTTCTTCGTGCTGAATCATTCTACCAGTTCGCGACACATCTTGATGAAATGGCGCAGGATGATGGGCGAACCTATGCTTCTTATGGCGGGAAGTCGCTGCACGAGCAGTCCCACGGTGAATCCTTTCTGTCTCTTTTTGCGAACCGTTTTCAGCAAAAAGCGATCTATCTGCTGGATGAGCCTGAGGCTGCACTTTCTCCTCAGCGTCAGCTGGCACTGCTCAAAATTATGCATGATCTTGAGAAACAGGGAAGCTGTCAATTCATTATCGCGACGCACTCACCGATTCTGCTTGGTTATCCGGATGCTGAGATATTAAGCTTTGATGATGGTGAGATCAGACCGATTGAGTATGAAATGACGGATCATTATCAGATTACGCGGTACTTTCTGCAGCACAGGGAGCGGATGCTTGAGCAGTTGTTTTCGGAGGAGGGTGAGGAATGAAAAAATGGATGCTGTTAATCACACTTTTCGTACTTGCAGGATGCGGTGATGTAAGCAAAACGCCTGACGTCTTCGTATATACAGGGGAGTCGGAAAACTGGCGTGTGAATTATATTTCTTCTCAATTTGGTGACAATGAGCAGGAAACGGAATTTCGTATCTATCATATTGGAGAAGAAAATCCTGATGAGGTCGCATATAAAATCGATTTGGGAGCAGGGGCATCGTCGACTGGAACTGCTAATTTAAGTCAAACCGATGTGATTAGAGCTGGCGGAAGCTGCGGCGGGTGTGCGACATTAAATGAAGATGATGTTTTGCAATTCGAAGTAGAGTGGAACGGACAAAAGGAATCCTTTGATGTTACTTATGATGAAACCGCTAGAGGCGTAATAGAATAGAGGAGAAATGTATGGATCAAAAAGTTGTCATCAGACCTGCAAAAGAGCAGGATGCAGAAGGTCTCAGAGATCACGTGAAGCAGGTTCTGGCTGAAAATGCTGATAAGATGGGTACCTCACCAGCTGAGTTCAGTGTGACAGTCGAAGAAGAAAAGGAATGGATTCGTTCTCATGAAGAGCGAGGGGTGGTGCTGGTTGCTGTGATTGATGAACAAGTTATCGGCATGTTGAATTTCCGCTTATCCTCAATGGAAAAGTTCAGTCATCAGGGAATGTTTGGGATGAGTGTGCAGGAGGCTTATACGAATCAGGGGATTGGACGGAGGCTGCTTGAATCTTTATTTAACTGGGCCAGACAGGATGGCAGAGTGGAGAAGATTTCACTTGAAGTGTTTGCGGATAATGAGCGTGCAATTCATTTGTATAAAAATATGGAATTTGAAGAAGAAGGGCGTAAGCGGAAGCATGTGAAGTTTGGTCCGGATCATTATGTGGACGAGCTTATTATGGGAAAGTTTATATGAGTAGATGTAAAAACCAGGAAGGGTATCGGCTTCCTGGTTTTTACGTTTTACCAATAAAAAACGATAATCGCAACAAGCGCGGTCACATAATACCCGGCGTTTGCGTAGAGCTTCATCTTTTTAGATAACGTGTCCTGTTCGAGCTTTTTAATATAGAGGATGACAGCGAGCATCAGTATCATGAGAGCGAAATCAGCTGCACCGTATCCATCCTGCGATCTGAGAATCAGCGAAATGAAGACAATTGCAGCGGCAATGTTGGCGCCGATTATGATGAGTGGGGAAGCTTTTTCGTTCATTGGAATCACTCCATAGTGTCAGACTTGTTATGTATAGTTTAGTGGAAGGGTGAGTGGAAGTAAAAAAGCGGGGTTGATGGAGGTGCTGTAGAGGGCGATTGATGATGGAAAAGTGTTTTGACTTGAAGGGAATATGTACAGCTTTGCAGCAAATGTTAAATGAATTGAAACAATTCTACTGCCTCTAAAGCCCACTGAAGGAAACGGCTTCAATATTGAGGGATAAAAATCAATATTGAAGGAATAAAAAACCAAATTGAATCAAAACATCCCCACTTGATGGAATTAGCATCAACACCGCTATTCCATCATCCAAGTATATGACTGTTACGCTATTTCAAAAAAGATAAATTTGTGACAATGTGCCAAAGCTGCTTTTCTGCAAAGTTTCTGCACATTCTTTGGGTAGATTAAGAATGAATTAAAATAACAGGAGGTATCTTCAAATGAAAAACAAATTAGTAATGGGCACGATGGCGCTTACCCTAAGTGCGATGCTTGCAGCCTGTGGCGGCGATGATGACATGGGATCAGGCGACATGAGTGATAATATGGACGAAAACATGGAAGAGAACATGGATGAAAATATGGATGACATGGACCACATGGAAGATGAAGATTCAATGGAAGGTATGGATCACTCAGGCATGGACATGTCCGGCTCAGGCGAGGTGCCTGAAGGATTAGAAGAGGCCGAAAACCCGACATTTGAAGAAGGGGACACTGCAATCATCACTGAAGCACACATGGAAGGGATGGAAGGTGCTGAGGCAACGATCGTAGGCGCTTATGATACAGTTGCTTACAGTATCTCGTATGACCCGACTGATGGTGGTGAACGTGTAGAAGACCATAAGTGGATCATTCATGAGGAAATTACAGACGCTGCAGACGAGCCTTATGCAGAAGGTGATGAGGTGCAGGTAGAAGCGGAGCATATGGAAGGCATGGACGGTGCTACTGCAACAATTGATACTGCAGAAGAAACAACAGTTTATATGATTGATTTCACACTGGAGTCAGGTGAAGAAGTAACGAATCATAAATGGGTCACAGAGGATGAATTATCTGCAGAATAACCAAAAAGCTGAGAGGCTAAGGCTCTCAGCTTTTTTAGTAGGACATTATTCTGATGGAATGATTTCCTCAGCTGTCCAGTTGGTTCCGCCATCCTCCGTCACTGCAGCTTCACCCTCTCCTGTAACTGCATAGATTTGTTCTGAATCAGATGGGTTCACTGCCAGATATAAAACAGGCTCTTCAAGTGGTATCTGCCCTAATTCTTCATCCTGAGAAATGAACACTTGATTTTTAACCGTGTAAAATTGGCTTTCTGTATAGAGTGCTGCACTTGTTCCTTCACTGTTCTCCTTCAAAGTGACAGTCTCTCCTGCATCAGTAGATTCATAAAGGCCTCTATTTGTTAAAATTGCAATCTGATCCTGATGATCAGGGTGAGCTGACAGACCAAAAACTGACTCTGCTTCAAGACCTGAAAGCGGCATTGATATCCAGTTGTCGCCTTCATCATCTGTATAATAAAAGCCTGCTTCAAGTTCACTATTCCCATGCATCAGTGCAGTATAAAGACGGCCGGTGTTTTTGCCAGCTGACATATAGTGATAATCAGTTTCCCCTGAAAATACAAGCTGCTCAAGTGTTTCCCCCTGATCGGTACTCTTCACCAGCCCAAGCGGATTTTCAAGGTCGTTTGAAGGTTCGGGGTGACCGCTCGCATAAAATCCTTCATCAAATGCGGTGAATCCCATGTAGTCATGATTGTTGGCAGTTGAATGGAGCCACGTATCATTTTCTTTTTTCAGAAGACCGTAATGTGTAGCAATCATCAGATCCTCACCTACATAGTCCATTCCGTGCACGTGAGCATGGCCCGTGTCTGCATTTACTTCTTCATAAAATGTTTCATCTGCATTTGACGAACATGCTGTCAAAAGCAAGAAAGAGCTTAACAGTCCGGCCTTTATTTTATCCATTTGTAACCCACTCCCCATACTGTCTGTAAATGTTCTTCAACGGGAAAGCCTGTTTTTCTAAGCTTGTCCCGAAGGTTTCTTACGTGTGAATCCACTGTGCGTCCATCTGTCCAGGCTTCATAACCCCAGAGAATCGATAATAGCTGCTCTCTCGAATAAGCGCGTCCAGGGTTTTTCAGCAGTTGGCCAAGTATCGAAAACTCTTTAGGTGTTACCTTGAGCTGTTTTCCATGATAAGACAGCTCGTGTGAAAACTCATCCCAGACTAGCCCTTCATACTCAATTCTTCTGGCAAAGTCATCAGAAGTCCGTCTGAATACAGCGTGGATTCTTGCCACGAGTTCTTCCTCATCAAAAGGCTTTACGATGTAGTCATCTGCACCGTACTGCAACCCTTTTACGATATCTTCTTTTTCATGCAATGCTGTTAATAAAATGATAGGAACATCTGAAAACCTGCGGATCACCCGGCATGTTTCAAACCCGTCCATCACAGGCATCATCACATCAAGAATAATCAAATCCGGCTCTTCATCCTTTACTAGGCCGATTGCATCTTCACCGCTTCGCAGTTTGATACATTCATAACCGAGTGGCTTCAGGTAAAGCTCGAGCAGATCGAGCATTCTTTGTTCATCATCGACGAGTGCGATCTTCTTCATGGGAAACTCCTTTCAGATCAATGGTGACCTTCAAACCAGTTTTAGTATTTTCAGCCGAAACAGTGGCATGGTGTGCCTCAATAATTTCCTTTGCGATGGCAAGTCCAAGACCGGAGCCGCCAGTATTTCTGTTTCTGGAAGTATCCACTCTGTAAAAGCGATCAAATAAATGAGGAAGTGCATCTTCTCTAACACCTGGTCCTTCATCTGTTACTTCGATTTTTTCTTTTTTAACAGAAACGACGACTTTCTTTTGAGCAGGCGTATATTTTAATGCGTTATCTAACAAGATAACGAGCACCTGTTCAAAGCGCTTTTGGTCTATCTCTTTGTAAAAAGGCGGGTCCCCGATAAACTGCAGGCTGATTTTTTCTTTTTCAAAAGCAAGCTTCAGTCTCTCGGTGACAGCTTGTACAAAAGCCACTAAATCCGTTCGTTCAGGTTCTATCGTGAAATTATGTTCTTCCAATCTTGCAAGCTCGAATAAATCCTCTATCAGCTGATGAAGTCTTTCTGCCTCCTCATAAATAATCCCTCCGTAAGGCGAATCCTCTTTTTTCAACAGACCTGCATACCCCTTAATATAGGTGATCGGTGTTCTAAGCTCATGAGCAATAGAAGTTAAAAAAGCTTTACGTGATGTCTGGATCTGGTGCAGGTCACCGGAGATTTTGGTAATTGATCTGGCGAGTTCACCTATTTCATCGTTCCTTTTTGTTTCGGGAACAGTCAGTACGTCTCCCTGACTGAGTTTACCGGCTGCTTTTCGTATGGAAAGCAGGGGTTTTGTAATGAAGTGACTTAGGAAATACAGGCTGAACAGTAGAAATAATCCCGTCAATAAAGCGGAGATCGCGAAATGCTGATTCAATTCCCTGATAAGTGATTGCACCTGTTGTGTGGGTTCAAGCATGATGACGCTGCCGCCGTTATCAAAGGGACTGACCGCAGCTAAAAACGGTTCATTGCGCCAGTCGTCTTCTGCGATTCCTTCAGGAGCAGATAACCAGCTTTCATTTATATATGTTTCAACCTGATTAGATGATCCTGTAATCACACCGTTTGCGTCTGTAACCACCACTTCGGTCAGGGCTTTTTCTTCCATCATGACGACATGACTGATGGTTGCAGGATCAAAGTTTTCCTCAAGCACATCTCTATGACTGTCACCGCGCTGCTGAAGTCTTTCAAGCTCATTTTCAACCTGCTGATCAACGAGTAGATTATGCATAACAAATAACGATACAGTTAGAATAATAGAAATGCCTATTAGATAAAACAGACTGATTTTCATTGAAAGTCTATTCACATTCACACCTCATCTCATCTAACAAGTATACGCAGATTTTGTGCAGAAAATATGCAGAAGTACAGGTTTTTTCGTGAATATGACTAGATTTGTTTACCAATAATTTCATCGGGAAAGCATGTACTAGAACTACATAAAGGAGGAACTACAGATGAATCAGCAATACCAGGATTGTCTTGAAGCGTGTAAGAAGTGTCTGGAAGCCTGCAATCATTGTTTTGATGCCTGCCTGAGTGAAGAGGACGTAAAAATGATGGCGGATTGTATCCGTTCAGATCGTGAATGTGCAGATATCTGCTCACTTGCGATTACTGCGATGCAGACAAACAGTCCGCATGTACGTGAGATTTGCGGATTATGCGCAGAGATTTGTGAAGCTTGTGCAGATGAGTGTGCCAAGCATGATCATGACCATTGCCAGCAGTGTGCAGAAGCTTGCCGCAATTGTGCAGAAGAATGCCGTAAGATGGCGGTATAATAGCATCTAATAAGAAAAGCCGGTACGCATATGTTGCGCACCGGCTTTTTCTATATGACTAAAATTTTTAATCCTGACTAACTGACTTCAGAAAGAACTTTTCTCCGATGAAGGTGACTAACGTAATCACAACAGCCACTACCACAATCAGCCAATCCTGCTGCAGCTTCACCCAGACAAAAGCACTCAGTACAACTGCATCAATGACCAAAGCAGCTGTTACAATTCCGCGGTTAGCCTGCACTTTACCCTTCAGCTTTTTCAGCACACCCCAATGAATAATCATATCCATTACCAGATAAAGAATAACGCCGATTGCTGCAATTCTGCTTAAATCAAATAGAATCGTAAGCGCCATCGCAAACACAATCGTGTAGACAAGCGTATGCTTCTGAATATCACCAGGCATCCCGAAGTGTTTGTGTGGAATCAGCTTCATATCAGTCAGCATGGCAAGCATTCTGGATACTGCAAAGACACTGGCAATGATTCCTGAAACAGTCGCTAGAATTGCAATAATTACCGTGAACCAGACGCCCAATTCTCCAAAAGCAGGTCTCGCTGCTTCAGCCAGCGCGTAGTCTTTTGACTCAATAATCTCAGTGATCGACAGACTTCCTGAAACCGCCCATGCCAGCAGCATATAGACAGAGAGGCTGATTGCGATTGAAATCATAATCGCACGGCCTACATTTTTCTTCGGCTCTTTAATTTCAGAACCGCTGTTTGTGATCGTTGTAAATCCTTTAAACGCTAAAATCGTTAAAGCAACAGCAGCAATATAGCTTGCAGGAGACAGGTCAGGCGGGTTGCCTCCTGGTTCTGCAGCTTCAAAAGAAAAGCCTGCTGCCCATAATCCCGCGATAGCGAAAATGGATAAACCAACGATTTTTAACAATGACATGATAGAAGTGAAGGTCTGAATAAATGAATTACCGGCAATATTAATTAAAAATGCTGTCGTTAACAGACCTACTCCTAAAACCGGTACAAGCCAGCTTCCGGAATCCGTACCGAATAACTGAAGTGTATATGTACCAAACGTTCTGGCGACAAGACTCTGGTTAATCACCATAGATAGCGCCATCAGTAAAGCTGCACCTGCTGTGACAGTGGTTTCACCGTAAGCCTTCACGAGGAACATACCGATTCCACCGGCAGAAGGGTATTCATTACTCATTTTAATATAGGAATAAGCACTGAAAGCAGTTGCGATTCCACCTGCGATGAACATGAGCGGGAACCATGCCCCTGACAGCTCAGCAACCTGACCGAGCAGTGCGAAAATCCCGGCACTGATCATCACGCCGGTGCCAAGACCGACCGCTCCGGTTAAAGTAATACTGTTTTTCTTGTAATCACTCATGCGATCAACTCCTTTGTGGTTGCTTTACCCACAAAGTATGCAGAAATGCTGCAGATCAAATACTATTTCACTTCACCCTGAAATACATAAGGAGCATCACCCTTCAGCAATTGCTTCAAGCCGCCCTTGTAATAAGGCATCAATTCATCCGCCTCATTCAAACTCACCCATTTCACATTTGCGACTGTTTCTGTATCCTGAATCTCAATGTCACCACCCGTTATGCTGGCAGCAAAGGTGATGAAGATTGCATGGTGCTGATCGTTTATCATAAAAGCTTCATTTACTGTCAGAATACGGCCGACTTCAACATTCAATCCGGTTTCTTCCCGGGCTTCCCTCACTGCTGCGTCAGCAAGTGTCTCACCAGGTTCAACAGATCCACCAGGTAAAGACCAATTATCATATTTAATATTATGGACCATCAGTACATTCTCTTCTTTTTCATCAGTGATCAATGAATACACAACATCTACTCTTTTCATCATGCCACTCCCATTCGTTTAATTTGTTTTTAGTACAATTTCAACAATTTCTGGCCGGTTAAATATTCTAAATGGAAACAGGCTATTGCCAAGCCCGCGGCTCACGACCAGGCTGGAGCCATCCACTTCGTGTACACCCGAAGTGTATTCAGGAAAGAGTCCCTGATTTGGTGCGACAAGGCCGCCGACAAATGGAAGTCTGATCTGACCGCCGTGTGCATGTCCTGAGAGGATCAGATCAGGCTGATACTCGCGGTAAAGAGAAAACCATTCAGGTCTATGGGCAAGCAGCACGGTAAATAGATCACTCTCAGCTGCGTTGAAAGCCTGTTGGAGATTAGCGCCAGTAGTGAATGCATCTGAAGGAGAAGGGTCTTCAACCCCTGCTAACTGTATGCTGGCATTATTGTGTGAAATCAGGGTGGTTTCGTTTGTCAGCACAGTAACACCAATTTCACTCAATTTTGATTTCAATCCATCATATTTTCCTGATCTCATTTCATGATTACCTGACACATAATAAACAGGAGAGAGCTGTACCATTTCCTCAGCAAGTGTTAAAGCGGGTTCTTCATCATACCGTCTTTCATCAATGATGTCTCCTGTGATCACGATGATATCCGGTTCAGACTCTTTAACTTTATCAACGAGCTTCTGCTGGTTTTGGCCGAAAGACTTATTATGCAGGTCTGAGAGCTGGAGAATCTTATAATCTTCAAAGTCTGCTGGCAGCTTGTCTGAAGTGATGGTGTAGGTACTCTTTGTTAAATGATTGTTTTGGTCATACAGAAAGAAAACCAGTATGAATAGTGCAAGTATAAGAAGAAGCCATTTTTTTCGTTTCATGTAATCCTCCAGGTGAAAAGGTATAAGAGTTAGTTAAAATTAAGTTTCCTCACTTAAACTTTTCTGATGAATAAAATAGAGTATATATCTAAATTGCAGGAAATGAAAAAACGTATTACAATGTATGACAAAGGAAGGTGTTAATGATGAGTATGATTTCACTTCGATTAGATGATGAGGATGAAAAGTTAATTAAAGAATACGCTCAGGCAAATAATATCTCTTTGTCGGCACTTTTCAGAGATGCGGTACTTGAAAAAATTGAAGACGAATTGGACCTTGGACTTTACAAAAAAGCGATGGCAGAACATAAACAATCACCTGAAGCGATCTCATTTGATGAAATGATGGAAGAGCTAAATTCAGATGAAGAAGTATAAAGTTGAATTTGAGCGCAATGCTCGTAAAACACTTAAAAAAATGGATCCACACCAGGCAAGAATCATTATGGCGTGGATTAAAAAGAACCTTGTAGATACCGAAAATCCCAGGCTGCACGGAAAAGGGTTGGTAGCAAATCATTCAGGAGAGTGGCGCTACAGAATCGGAAATTATCGGCTGATTGCGGACATTAATGATCAAACCATTACAATTTTAATACTTGAAATTGGTCACAGGAAAGATATTTATAAATAAAAAAGCTGCCGGGTATTTGATATGCTCCCTTCGAAGTAGACAGAGAAATAATAAAAATTCTCTACTACTTTGAAGGGGGCATTTTTGTGTCTAAAAGGACGACTGGTCATACATTAGATGAAAAATTAAAAGCAGTGTTATCTATCTTAGAGGAGAAGAAGTCGGTGGGTGTGGTCTCAAGAGATTATCAGATCACTGAAAAGACCTTCAGAGATTGGATTCGTAAATATCAATCAGATGGCATCGACGGATTGAAGGAATCGAAGACCTGGAAAGCGTACTCCCAAGAATTGAAACGACAGGCAGTGGACTATTATCTGGCGGGTCAAGGGAGCCTCAGTGAGACCTGTGCTCGTTTCAACATCTCAACCTCCTCTGTCTTACGAAGGTGGATAAAGCGTTACACTAGTGGGAGAGACTTGAAATCCACTAGTGAGGGGAATAAAAAGATGAGTACAGGACGTAAGACAACACTACAGGAACGGATAGAGATCGTCCAATTCGCAATCGCCCACGACCTTGACTATCACAGGGCTGCAGAGAAATATCAGGTCTCGTATCAACAGGTCTATGGATGGGTACGGAAATATCAGGCTGACGGAGAGACGGCACTTCACGATCGCCGCGGGAAATCCCTGGAGTCTAAGCCGGACCTGACAGAAGTAGAGAAACTGAAGCTCCGCATCAAAGAACTGGACCATCGTAATCAATATCTTGAAACGGAAAACGGCCTCTTAAAAAGCTGAAGGAGATCGAAAGGAGGGACAGAATGCGCGAATAGGCAGTCATCTACATCGGTTCCAGGCGATCCATGAGTACCATGAGGAAACGAAGGCGCCGATCCAACTACTCTGCCAACTGGTCGGTGTCTCGCGATCCGGTTACTACAAATGGCTGAACCATACGCCGACTGACCAAGAGGAAGAAAATGAATGGCTACTCGGAGAAATCAAAAAGATATTCAACAAGCATCAGGGGATTCTGGGCTACCGGCGGATCACAATGTTCATCAACCGCCAGTTCAAAAAGCAGTACAATCGCAAACGGATCCGTCGCCTGATGATCAAGCTCAGACTGAAGTCTTTCATTCGCCAGTCAAACGGCTACTGTACGAAGACCAGCTATGTCAATATCGAAGATAACATCTTGAATCGCGCGTTCACAGCGAGTCAGCCCAACCAGAAATGGGTGACGGACATCACGCACCTCCATTATGGTCTTGGGAATAAGGCTTATTTGAGTGTGATCAAGGACCTGTACGACGGGTCCGTCGTAGCCTATCAGATCGGTCACTTCAACAACAACGCCTTGGTAATGGACACCCTGAAGGCAGCCATCGAAGCGAACCCAGACGCGACTCCCCTACTCCATAGCGACCGTGGGTCACAGTATACCTCGAAGGAATACCGCTACATCACGACAGAAGCAGGGATCACGCGCAGTATGTCTCGCGTTGGGAAGTGCATCGACAACGCGCCGATAGAGAGCTTCTTCGGGCACTTCAAATGTGAAAGGTATGAATTGAAACAGTACAAGAGTTATGAAGAATTGGTCAACGACATTGATCAATATATGCGGTTTTACAACGAGGGACGTTATCAAGAGAAATTAAACAACCTGGCACCAATGGAGTATCGGTACCAGGCCGCAGCGTAGTGCTAACCTTTTTCTTTTTTACTGTCTACTTGACAGGGCGCAGTTCAATTTCCAGGCAGCTTTTCTCGATTAAGCAGCTTTCTTCTTTTCTTCAGTCTTGTTGATAACATTCGATCCAACCAGATCGCCTGTCACATTCAGCATTGTTGCGCCCATTCCGACAAGCACATCTATGGCTGCAAGCAGTGCGACAGCTTCCATTGGCAGATCAAGCTGTGCAAAGACAGTTGCGATCATGACAATACCAGCGCCTGGCACACCAGCTGTCCCGATTGAAGCAAGGGTTCCGACAAGTACGACCATGAGCATTTCAGTCAAGCTAAGCGGCTGACCTACGACATTGGCAGCAAAAACAGCTGATACAGCAATCCGGATCGCTGCACCATCCATATTAATCGTTGCACCAAGTGGCAGACTGAAGCCGTATAAGCTTTTTGATAGCCCAAGGTTCTTGGCTGCATTCAGTGTAAGTGGTAGTGTACCAGAGCTGCTTTGCGTAGCAAAAGCTGTCAGCATTGGTGTTCTGGCTTCTTTAAAGAAGGCAACAGGATTTATTTTAAATAAAACCATCACTAAAATGTAGAGTGAAATCTGTACGGCAATTCCTACATACAGCACCATCACAACATTCCAGAGCTCAAGCAGAATACCTGTACCCTGCGTTCCGACGGTATTTGCAACGATCGCAAATACACCGATCGGTACGTATTGAAGGACGCCTTTTACAATAAACATCGTCGCTTCATTCATTCCGTTTGCGACACTGTACACCTGTTCACCAAGTGCCTGCGTTTCTTCTTTTGAGCGAAGGTAAGAAATTGCAATCCCGAACACAATCGCTGTAAAAATAATACCCAGCAGGTTGAATTCAGAGAATGCCGCTACGATATTTGAAGGCACGATACTCAGTAGCACGCTCACAATGCCCGGGTTCTCCGGTGCTTCAAATGTCTCACTTGTATCAAGTGTCATACCTGTTCCCGGTGAAAACAGTGAAGCGACTGTCAGTCCGACCATAATCGCAAGTGCAGACGTCGCAGCATAGTATAGAAATACTTTTCCACCCATTCGACCGAGTGAATTCAGCTTAGTCTGATTCACACCAACAATCAGCGTGAATAAGATCAGCGGCAGAATTAAGAAATTCAGCAGATTCATCAGCAGGTCGCCAAGCGGAGTCAAAACAGACGCCTGCTCACCGAAAATAAAGCCGACTGCTGCACCAATCACAAGGGCAATCGTCACTTTCAGAATCAGCGAAGCGTCAAGATAGCCCTTCCAAATCTTTTTCAATTCAATCCCTCCTAAAATCGTTTGATCTATTACATATTTTAAAAGTCATATTAATCAGGTCGGGATTAAAGGTAATACAGATCGAAGGGTAAAGTCAAAGGAGTTGCTTACAAAAAATTTATTTGCTGACTGTGTCCTCAAGGGCTTCATTTTTTACCTCGAGTATATACTCACTCAGTACATGGTCTCTGCCGCCATGCAACTCATACCACTCTTTAATTCTTGCAACATGTTCACAATCATTCATAATGCGGGCCTCAATCGCAACATAATCCTCATAGCGATCATATTCCCAAATCGCAAATAATTCAGTTGTGCCATCCTTTTGATCGCGCATCCAGCGGCCGACCAGGCGCGTGCCGTGCTTCAGCTGATTTGGCAGATTTGTATTGTTGAAATGGTCGTTGAATGTTTCGGTGAAATTGCTTTTGATGATGTAATGCTTTCTTCTGTAGAACATTGTGTATCCCTCATTTCTAAAAATAGTACGCTCGTAGTTATTTCTGTTAAAAAAAGGAGATTCCTGCGTACATATAGAAATAAAGGTTTGGAGCAGGAGGGGATGCACTTTTATCAGTACTATAACTGACTTGTGATCAGAGAAGGAACACAAAAGCGAGAGAAGAGGGACACCGTTGACAAGGGGATTGAAGTTTAACATTAATAAAGAATTGCTGAGCAACATTGAAAAATCAACTGGCCGAATTCATCACATTGATCTGCTGGGTGATCAGGGATGGACGTCGACTGTACATAAAGTTTCATCAGAAAATGGTTTGTTTATTTTGAAAAGCTCGTCTACAGAAAAATACCGTGAATGGCTGAAGACGGAAGCTGAAGTATTAGAAAAACTTAAGGATCAGAAGGAGATTCCAGTACCCGGTTTTATCAATTACATAGAAGAAAAGGATCACAATCATCTTGTAATGACGTATGAAAAAGGCATTACGCTGACAAAAGCATTGAGAGATGCAGGGAGTCATGATGAAAAGAAGCAGCTGATGAAGAGTTTCGGAGGTCTGCTGAAGAGGCTTCATGAAACGAAGTCAACCTATTTTAATTGGAATGTGAATTGGATTGAAGGTGAATTACAAAGGGCAGAACGGTATCTTGAAACTGGGGAATGCGATGGAGACAGAGCATTGTTTGAAAAACTGAAGGCAAATCCGCTTACTGAAATCAGTGAGACGGTGATTCATGGAGACTGCACAACAGATAATGTGATGGTTGCAGAGGGGAAAGTCTCATTATTTATAGACATAGCTGGCATAACTGTTGGGGATCCGAGGTATGATGTGGCGCTTGCGGTTCGAAAAGTGATGGCTGACAGTGAGTTGACTGAGGCTTTTTACGAAGGGTATGGGAGATTTCGTTTGAGTTCTAAGGAATTTAATTACTTTGAGAATGGGTTGTATGAGTTTTTTTGATCGAAAGGGGTAAAGTAATGGGTATTTTTATTGTTGTCGTAGGGTTTGCAATCATGGTGTTAGGGTCGATTACACCGGTCAGTAATTATATCACGATCCCGTTATTTATCGTCGTATCAGGATTTGGGCTGTGGCTGACTTACTTTGAAAAGAAGAGGTAGTTTGCAGAAATGAAGGAAGAATTAAAAAAGCAGAACTCATGGCTGGCATAGCATGAGTTCTGCTTTTTATTGTTTATATAGGTGTATGAGCTGTTCAATTCCGGTACTACTAATCAGAACAAAAGCTCCTAAACTAACATAGCCAATTACCTTCTTATCTTTTTGAATTTCTTCAATTCCCATCACAAGCATCATTACACCAAGCGATAGCATCATCCAGCCTATAAAAGAATGGTTGCCTGTGATAGAGGCATGCAACGCCAAGGTAAATGTCACTGCAGCAGCAGTGATTCTGATCATCTTCAATATCATTGTTTCATCCCCGTTCAACCAACCTTTTCTGTACATCTATTATAGCACACAAAAAATTCCATTTTAAGCCCTGTATTTTCGTGAAATGCCTTCTATACTTGTAAAACAGGTAATTTCGCGAATTAATCATACTTCAACTAACGAAGCAAGTTTGTTTAATAGATATTAAGTACACTATCGTTTTTTTATGGAGGGATAATTTTGAAATTAGGATTAAAAAGAAATGAAGTAAGGTTAGTGGATTACACATCTGAATGGCACGATGAATTTATTAGAGTGAAAAAAGAAATAGTGGAATATACAAACCTTGATGAAAATCGCATCCAGCATATTGGTAGTACAGCTATTAAGGATATGTCAGCAAAACCAATCATAGATCTATTAGTTGGTGTTGAAGATTTGAGTATGATTGGCAAACCATTACTTCAAAAATTCAGCGAAATCGGTTTTCTGAGATTAAAAGTAGATAGACCAGGAGAAATTGTATTAGCAAAGTTTACTGATGATACATACGAAGAAAAGACTCATTTTATTCACATGGTTGAATATCAGAAGGAGCTATGGGGAAATCTAGTATTCTTTAGAGATTATCTGAATTCAAATGAAATTGCTAGAAATGAGTATTTAGAGCTAAAAATGGATTATCTAAAAAATTCATCAAAAGGAATAAATGAATACACGGATTTTAAGGAAGAGTTTGTTAAAAGTATTTTTGAAAAAAGAAAAAGCTGGAAGTAAACGAAACCTTTTTACTGTAATTTAGTCTAACTTTAAAAGATCACCTGAGATGAGGGGGATAAAAACATGTACTGGGAAACGATGCCTGGATGGTTTTGGGTTATTTATTATGGCTTTTTAGCAGTTACATTTTTGACAGCCGTTATCAGAATTACGCAAAAGAGAAAGTTTCTAATTGAGATACCTTTGTTGATTTTGGTGGTTACAATTCCTGTTGTTGGCCTGTTAAATAGTGCAGATTCTATCAGGTTGGTAGAACAGAATGAAGTTGGATTCTTTTTATCACAATTGAATCAGGGAGCTGCTTGGACGATTTTTTCAGTCGTGGGTTATTGTGTGATATTGGTGTGGTGGATTGGACTGTTTGTGGAAAAAAGAAAGGTGTCTGTGAAATTTACGGCATCAAAAAGGTGATCAATTGTTAAAAATAAAAGGGTTCGTTTTTATACTGTTTATTTTAACTGCAGTTGTTCTATCAGCATGCAATGAGAATAAAGATTATGAAATAGTGAAGTCTGAAACCAAAGTCACTGAATACGAAAATGAACTGCAATTAGAACTTGAGTATACAGTCGTTAATCATTCAGATGAAGACTACGCATTTACTTTTGTATTTCCTTCATACGTACAAGATGACCTGTTAACAGAAGTAGGAACTGTAGATTTACCTGCGAATGGCCGTGCCAAAGGACTTGCTGTCATTGCAATCAGTAAGGATGGAGGAGAAATGTCCGAGCAAACGATAGAAGCAATCCTTGATGGGGAAATTCCAATTACAGAAGAAATACTAATCGGTAAAAAAGTAAGCCTTAATTAGATGGATCTACTTTCTAAAAGCCATATGATTTATGGTTTTTTATATGTTAACAGTAAATATTTATTGTTATTCAATAAATTAGGTGTTAATATTTTCTTAATGAATGATGATCTAATGTACGAAGTGAGAGGTGTCTGATATGAGTAAAAGTTCAACAATGTTTTTGAAATTTGTGTTAGTAGTGCTTGCTTTGGCCGTTTTGGCACTGTGTATCTTTGCGCTGCCGGCTCTTTGGAGTGGTGTGGCAGACGATGAGGTGTTCGGTGGATGGGTACGTGGTATTATAATTGGGATGTATGTATCGGGTATTCCTTTTTATTATGCGTTGTATCAGTCATACAAACTGTTAAGCTTAATTGACAGGAATGATGCTTTTTCAGATCAGGCTGTAAAAGCTTTACGAATGATTAAGTTTTCTGCACTGGGAGTCAGCGTCATCTACACAGCAACAATGCCGTTCTTTTTCCTGATTGGAGAATATGACGATGCGCCAGGTGTGATCCTGATTGGAGCAGTAGTCATATTTGCATCCTTCGTGGTAGCTGTATTTGCATACGTTCTTCAAAAGTTATTAAGAAACGCAATCGATATTAAAATAGAAAATGATTTAACAGTCTGAGGTGAACATACATGGCAATTGTCATTCATATAGACGTCATGCTGGCGAAACGGAAAATGAGCGTAACAGAGCTGACTGAAAAAGTCGGGATCACAATGGCCAACCTGTCGATCCTGAAAAACGGGAAAGCGAAGGCAATCCGATTTTCAACGCTGGAAGCAATCTGCAAAGCGCTGGACTGTCAGCCAGGAGATATTATTGAATATGTGCCGGGTGAGGACACGGGGGCAAGAAGCTGAAACTGCGATTGTGGTTTCGGTTTTTTTATTTGGCGAATAAAGTGTAGTCGAGCAGTAAAATTATTTATACCTCTCTCCACTTTAAAAAAGAATTGTGCTACAATTACGACAACTAATCTGATCGGAGGTGAAAGGGAATGAATCAATCTGCTGGAATGGCATGTGAAAAGCGAATCAGTTGTCTGTATTTTTCACGTGCGCTAATTTTCGATTTCGCCAAATGCGGGAGAAGTCTGTCCATTTTTAGCAAAATACGAAAATACACCAGCTGATGAACCATTCTTTTTCGCTATGCGCGTAAAGACTGTCTGTTGATCAGGCAGTCTTTTTTGTCTAGCTTCAGGCGCCAGCTCCTCGGGTCATAAGCCACGGATCGGCAAACGGGAAACTGCACCCATTTTCCAATCCGCGTCTTATGCCTGTCGGAGCTGAACGAGCGCCTTCCGCTTTTCTGCTATGCGTTCAAAAAGACGTATCCTCAGCTGACAATCTGGAGGAACGGAACATGTTATTAAAAGCCGAAAGTATCGCCAAAATGATGGGCGGTAATATGATATTTGAAAATATGACGATTGAAGTGAAAGATTCAGAAGTACTTGGACTTGTCGGACCGAACGGGTGCGGGAAGACGACATTGCTCAAGCTGTTGACGGAAAAGGAACCGGTGGACTCAGGCAGGATCATTAAAAAGAAGGGTCTGACACTTGGCTATCTTCATCAGATTCCATCTTATCCGGAAAGCTGGACTGGAAGTGATGTCCTGCTGACTGCTTTTGAAAAGGTGACAGCGGTTGAAAAACAGATGAAGGTTCTGGAGCAGGAGATGACAGAGGCTTCACCGGAGGAACTGGAGCGCCTGCTGAGTCAGTATGGTGATCTGCAGGAGCAGTTCACACTTCTTGAAGGTTATGAGCGAGATGCGAAGATCCAGGCTGTGATCAATGGGCTTCAGCTCAACAAACTTGTGGAAATGCCTTTTACCCATTTAAGCGGTGGTGAGCAGACAAAGGTCATGCTTGGCACGATTCTTCTGACAAACCCTGACTTACTGGTACTGGATGAACCGACAAACCACCTTGATATGGATGCAATTGAATGGCTTGAAGGATTTATTAAATCACATAAAGGGGCCGTCCTGATGGTGTCTCATGACCGTCATTTTCTCAATCAGACAGCGACCCGGATTGTGGAAATTGAAGACGGGGAGCCTTACAACTATAAAGGGAACTATGATGCGTATGTCAAAGCGAAAGAAGAGCGGATCATGCAGGAGTTTCATCATTACGAGGAGCAGCAGAAAAAGATAAAAAAGATGAAAGAGGCAATCCGCAGGCTGAGGCAGTGGGCAAATGAAGCGAATCCGCCTAATGAAAAGTTATTTAAAAAGGCAAAAAGTATGGAGAAGGCGCTTGAGCGGATGGAGCGGGTGAAAAAGCCTGTCACTGTTAAGAAAATGTCGCTCACGCTTGATGCAGCTGACCGGAGCGGGAAGGATGCCATTACCTTTGAGACGGTTGGGAAGCGATATGATCACTGGCTATTCAGAGATGTAAACCTATCTGTTAAATGGCAGGATCACATTGGCATAGTTGGTGGCAATGGTACTGGGAAATCAACATTGATTAAAATGATTACGGGTGATGTCCAGCCTGACGAAGGCCTGTGCCGCATCGGCAGTAATGTGAAAGTCGGGTATTTGTCTCAGCTCTTTTCATACCGCGATCCTTCCATGCGTGTCATTGATGTATTCAGGGAGCATATCTCCATGACAGAAGGAGACGCACGCCACGTGCTTGCGCGGTTTTTATTCTACGGTTATGACGTCTTTAAAAAGGTGGAGAATCTGAGTGGAGGAGAGCGCATGCGTTTAAGGCTGGCGCAGCTTATGCATGATGAGATTAATTTACTTGTGCTGGATGAACCGACAAACCATCTGGATATTGAATCACGGGAAGTGCTTGAAGAAACGCTTCAGCAGTTTGCAGGGACGATTATTGCCGTTTCCCATGACCGATACTTCCTGAATGCGATTTTTGACAGGACAGCATGGATTGAAAACGGAGAACTGACAGTTTATGAAGGGTCTTATGACTGGGCGAGAGAGAAGCGGCCGCTGCCTGTGCAGGAAGAGAAAAAAGAAAAAACGATTGCTGCTGCGAAACCTGTTACTCAGCGGGAGAAACCCGACACAGAAGAGCAGATTGCAGAACTTGAAAAACAAATTGAGAGGATAGAGCTCGAAATTGAGTCAGTCGGGGATGACTGGGAAGCTTATGAACAATTTGCGAATGAAAGGCTGAAGCTTCAGGATGAACTCGAGCAGCTGTATGAGGAATGGATGATGCAGCAGTCATAATATAATATAGCATCTGAACGCACTGTCATTTACAATTAATAGAAATGACAGTGCATTTTTCATTTCTTTAAAAGGGGGAAATCAGATGGACCATTCAAGAGATATGATTCTATTTCACGAAAAAGAGCTGCTGGATAACGCAAAGCGATTGTCGTTTGACGACCTGGACCGTCTGATTCATGAAGAGTTCCTTGAGTTTGGGAAATCAGGTGGCACGTTTAGAAAGGCTGATCTGATGACAGAAGGTGGAGCAGGCACGATTGAGGTGGAGGTGCTTGGATTCGATGTCCGGCCGCTATCAGAAGATACTGTTCAGGCGATCTATCAGTCGCGTAATCAAGTGACTGGCGAGGTGGCTAACCGGTGCTCGATCTGGAAGAAAGAAAAGGCAGGATGGCAAATGATCTTTCATCAGGGGACGAAAGCGATCGTTATGGAGGCTGAAGAATGAATGGATGGGTAGATAAGGGGTTTCTATTGCTTCAGTTTTTGGCAATCTTTATGCTTTACTATTTAATTTTTCAATACATAGTAAATCGTTTTCTGCCTTTTGGGGGAATAGCTGGTTTAGGGCTCGCTATAATCGTGATTATTTTAATTCTACTCCTTACACAGCTGACCACAGCAAAAATAAAAGACATCAACCGCTCAACCACATAAGGAGGCTCATCTGCATATGACTAAAGTGATTTCAATTGCAGCCGTATCAGGCGGAGGAAAGACGACACTCACGAAACAGCTGCTGCAGGCTCTGCCAGATGCAGTTGCATTATACTTTGACGAGATAGAATTCCAAAAAGCGCCTGAAGATTTAACAAAGTTGGTGGATGATGGAGGCGATCTGAGAGAATGGGGAATGGAGCCGCTGCTCAACGAAATTGAAAAGATCATCAATCAGGCAGATGCGCCATCTTATTTAATTCTTGATTATCCTTTCAGTTATTTGCAAAGCGATGTCGCAGCGTATATTCATCATTCTGTTTATCTTGATACCCCGCTTGATATTGCAATGGCGAGAAGGGTGTTAAGGGATCAGAACACCCGTGATATGTTGAGTATCATGAATGAGCTGAAACTTTATCTGACTGACAGCCGCCGTGCATATTTACATATGAAGAGCACCATAAAGCCCGATGCTGACCTAATATTAGATGGGACGAGAGATCCTGGTATGCTTGTTACTAATGTTCTTAGTCACGTAAAATAAAACCTGCCTTCCTTTAAACTGGTCTATGTAAATAGGGAATGCTTTCAGTGTGAGCAATACGCAGGAGATTATACATATCTATTATGTTCTTACTCATTCTTCCGCCGTCATTCAACCATAGAAAAATCCTTCCATATATAGTTGCATGGAAGGATAGCAGATTGATGAGAACATACCAGTAATTTTAATTTGATAAATATGGTCCATATTTTTAATCTGTTAATGTCGCATTGTGAAAGAGAATAACGCCTGTTGGCAATGCTTCGATATTTTTAAGATTTTGATTAATGCCAAGTAAGTTAGTTTGGTAGTACAGAAAATCGAAAGGAGCTTCGTCAACGATGAGTTCTTGTGCTGTTTTGTAGATAGCTGCTCTGTCTTCGTCGTTTTGTTCTTCGATTGCTGCATCTAACAATTGGTCTAGTTCGGGATTCGCGTATGAATACCTTAGTTGATTATTTTCTGGTTTATTTGAATGCAGGATTGTAAAAAATCCATTATGGGCATCGCCAGTCGCATTGGATCTGCCGAGCAAAAAGAGTTCATGTGATCCAGCACCTGTATAATCAACAAATGATCCAAATTCCATGACTTCGATTGAAACGGATATGCCTATTTCTTCTAATTCAGCTTGAATGTATGTCGCTATATCAATCCGTGTTCGGTCATCATTCACAGAAAGTTCCACATCAAAACCATCACCATATCCAGCCTCTTCCAACAATTCTTTTGCTTCCTGTGGATCATAGGATAGATCTTCTACGTCAGCATAGCCAAAATCAGATGGTGCGAGTGGACTGACAGCTGGTGTTCCATATCCATCTAAAAGAAAATCTACAATTTCATGTTTGTCGATTGCTTTTACGATGGCTTGTCGGACTTTGACGTTATTAAACGGTTCTTTGTTATGGTTGAACCCAAGGAAGTTTGTGTACACACTATCTGTTTCAATCACATCAGTTCCTTCAGCTTGAGACACACGATTTACATCATTGGGACTAAGCGGATCAATGACATGAACTCCACCAGTTTCCAGTTCAGCAATACGCGTTGCATCCTCAGGAATCACTCTGAATGTTAAAGACTCAATCTCAGGTGCTCCTGACCAGTGATCCTCGAAACGCGCTAGTGTAGTTTCTTCGCCCGGGATGGATTCCACGAGTGAAAATGGTCCAGTACCATAGGGTTTCTGTTGAATAACAGCACCTAAAGCCTCTCCATTTTCTACAGCTTCCTGATCCTCCGCAATGACTGCCGGACTAATGATGGAACCGCCGAAATGAGCTAAATGTGAAGGCAGTGAAGCAAATGGATAATCAAGATGAAAACGTACTGTGTGATCTGATACAACTTCAATCTCATTGACCATTTCGTATAAATAACTTGTAGGAGAACCAGTTTCAGGATCTAAATTCCGGTCAAAATTAATCTTCACAGCCTCCGCGTTAAAAGGAGTTCCATCATGAAAAACTACATCTTCTTCTAACTGAAATTCCCACGTCACATCATCGATCAGTGTCCACTCTTTTGCTAAACTCGGAATAATCTCCAACTCAGCATTTTGCGCAACCAGACGGTCATAAACATTAAATCCAACCTTCCAAGTCGGCACATCATTTGACGCATGTGGATCAAGCGTCGAAATATCACTCCCTGTAGCAACAATAATATCACCAGCGGGCAAATAATCCCCGGCCTCCTGAGGAGTATTTTCTGAGGAAGTTTCCTCATTACCCGAAGCACAAGCAGCAAGCAAAACTGAAGTAAAAAAAATAGCCATAAATGCTTTCTTCATTTTCTGATCCTCCCTAACCAATTACTTCTATCAATTAAAACAATCTAATTCCGACTAGTCAAGTATGTTTTAGTGGTGTGACGTAATAAAATATTTAATCAGAAGAGAATGTTCCCGGTATTTTGACTTAGTGTTTGAGCAGGAGATACTTTCGGATTCGCCTGACATGCTCTCACCGACAGCCGCCATGCATATGTACAATATAAAAAGCACCTTAAAGCCTGAAATGCTTATTGATAACGTTTTGAAACATATAAAAAAAGCCGGCTTCAATTGAATTGAAACCAGCTTAATAAATAGGGGATATGATTAGTTTGTCCACAAATTAGATTTCTATACATCACTCACTGAGCTTTTAATCGATCTCCAGCAGTATCCATTTTCTTTCCGACAGGCTGTACACCAATCGCTTTAGATAGCCCAAAAGCCGGCATCTTGTTATAAACTGTTTCATAGGTCCCAGGTGCAATCGTATAGGTCTCGTGAAAGATTCCAACAGCCTCCGACTTAGCTGCCTTCTGGTAAAAGTCTTTCCAGGCCTTCATATGCTGCTGGCCTTTTGCATACGCGTAGAGCTGATCCTTAGAGTCCCAATATTGAACCAGTGTGACCATTCTCCAGCCAAAGAATGTTTCAGTGGATAAAAAGCCGAGCTCTTTATGCATATAAAGTTCCCGGAGCATCGGTCCCATTGCCATGAATACTGGAAACCACTTATGAATTGCCCAAAGCTTATTGATTCTCATGCCAATGATAAAAACCGTTTTTTCCTGACCATGTGTCGCCATAAACCTTCCTTGCTCAAGCTTTTTACCCATCTATTATTCCTCCCCGTTCTGAAGTTCTGCCGTGACTTCGCGGCACCATTCGATTGCGGCAGTCGTCGTTTTAAAACCGTGGCGGAGTGTGAATAACCAGAACCTTTCATCCTCTGAACGAATCTCAGCGTTTTGGATATTCTGTTCAATTTGTCTGTAGACTGCGAGTTTCTCTTCTAGTTGTCTTTCGTACTGTCTAATTTTTTCAATAGCAGAAGATGCCGGTTCATGCCTGCTGAAAAATAACTTGAGCAACCATTCATTTTTTTGAACAGGCAGGCCACTTTCAATCGGAGAGGTCAGCCAGTTCTCAAGCGCTTCTTTCCCGGCAGACGTCATCTCATACGTGATTTTATCCGGCTTATCTTTTTGAGGTTCCTTCTTAGCAACCGCAAGCCCTTCATCCGTCAGCTTTTTCAAGGAAGGGTAGATTTGTCCGTAACTAATTTTCCAAAAGTGGCTCAGACTGTTGTCGATCATCTGTTTCATCGAATAACCCGTATTGCATCCGGTTGTCATCATGCCGAGTAATACATAGGGCGTATCGTTTTCCTTTGGCACGAACTCACCACCTATATCTTTTAGTTATATATCTTAATGATATAATAATCTGATTTGTTGGAAAAGTAAAGATTTTATTGTGAAATGAAACTTAGATGGTCTGGACTTTGTCCAACTATTTAGAAAGGAGGCGCTGACTTGAAAAGTGATCGCTTTAAGTGTTTCTGATGGAGCAAACGATACAGTCATGTTATAACAATTGGATCTTTCTTCATCAACACGTAAGTGCAAGGGCGCTTTTACATGAAATGTATCCGATATTTCATGAATCATCATTCAAAACTTCTAAATCAACGATCTTCCCGTCTGCATCTGTCCACACTCGATATGTAATCATATCCTGTTCAACAACAAGCACATATTCCTGAAACCACTCACCCCAGCCACCAATCTGGTGAATGGATTTTATCTGTATCTCTTCATACTGTAGCGATACAGCCGTTTTGATATCGTAGTATTTGATCTGAACTGTCATAAAGATCCCGGCTGCAATGACTATGCCGATCATGATTAACGCTTTAATTTGTTTCACGATGATCCACCTCAATCCTTCCGATAATCATAACGCTCACCTGGAACATCCAGCTCAACACCATTAATCACTACCGTATCCTCATCCAGCCACTCAATTTCAGCTTCTTCTTCACGATACTGCCAATAAATATTTTTAGCCTTTCCACTGTCATTGGTCACAAGCTCACCCCTCACTGCATATGCAACGGTGGCACCGCCATTGGCGAGATAGGCTTTTAGTGTATAAGTTCCACCTGGAGACGTTTCTTCAGTCATGAATTGGCCTTCAGGCAGTCTGTCCATATTGTTAAAGAAGCAATATATAACCAGCGCAATAACCCCGACCATGAAAATAAATCCTGCCAATACACCTATAAGTACTTTTTTGAAAACAGTCATATAAATTTAAGTGCACCTCTGCTTATCAATCAATTTTATTTATAATTCAATAATAATTTATTGATAATCAATAAACAATTGGTTATAATGAATTTATTGGAAATATTAATTATTTCTATATGAGGGGAGGTGAGGTTGTGGGGTTTTATTATTTCATTATTTTTTTCATCGGTATTTTCTGTATTTTTCGTGCGATGTACCTGGGCTATAGAGAAAAATCTTTACTACAGAGAAAAGTAATTATTACTGGTATGACAGGTGTTCTTCTTGTGGGGTTGGCAATGTATTTGTTTACGCCAGGCAGCTCAGAAATGATCGCTGAATTGTTGAATCTCAACTAAGGTGAAAGGTTCTCGTCTATTTTAAGATTCTATTCTTATTCAAAAATGAGGTGCAGGATGAAAAAGATGATGCTGACTTTATTTGCTGTGCTGTTGATCACAGGCTGCGAATGCACTGACGGGGTGGCAGAAGGTAACAACATCACGATTCACATCAAAAATAGCTCCGACTTAACATTCTATGGGATGGAAATCAGTATGCCGAATTCTTCACACACAGTATTGAATGCAAACGGTACAGAGATTAAAAAGGGTGAAGATATGGTCATGCAGATTTTAAGGGATGATCTGATGAAAGCTGAAAACAAAGCCTTTGAAGTTTTTGCACTCACTGATAAAAGTGGTCGAAATCGAAATGTTGTTGAAAATCCTTACCAAATAGATTTCAGATCAGCACAAAGCTGGTATTTTGAATTGAACGGTGAAGGGGCAAAGTCATTAGCGCTGAAGAAAGTAAAATGAATGATGCGTCTGAATGCTATCTTCAAACATATACTTAAATTGGGAATACATCTTTGTTTATGGTAAAATAATGGAAATGTAAAGTTGGGGTGAACGAAGTGGA
The DNA here is from genome assembly GCF_055597105.1 of Jeotgalibacillus sp. 10bf12. NCBI lineage: Bacteria > Bacillati > Bacillota > Bacilli > Caryophanales > Caryophanaceae > Jeotgalibacillus > Jeotgalibacillus sp. 10bf12. The sequence goes on from NZ_CP200276.1 coordinate 1,160,813, forward strand.
AAAACTGGTAACCGGTTTGATCATCGGCATCATTGTTTCGATTATCGTGATCGACCACAAAGGCATTGCTTATCAGTTCGCCGGAATAGGGGAAACAAAGCCGACAAGTCTTGCTCAGTTGGATGTTACTTATGCGCTCAGCGCCATTATCATCACAGCTGTTTGCACGGTTGTTGTGTATTTTTTCAGTCATTACATAACGAGAAAAAGAATCGAAGCAAAATAAAAAGACGCGCTGTTGGCGTCTTTTTGTGCTTTCTACCACTCGTCTTCACGTCTTTTATCCGTTTTCTTTTTTGCCACGTAAAAAGCCAGGGCAACAAGCGGAATAAAAATGAAAATCGGAATTTGGATATGGCTCTGCGTAATGAAAGCAAGCCCCAATAGTACCGCTGCACCAATGATCAGATACAGACATCCTCTGCCAAACGTCTCCACAATCCTCAGCTCCTTTCTTGTGAAGGAGAATTTCCTAATAGTATATCGGCTTCTTTACTGATCCGTTCCACCAGTTCCTCAACTGATTCATTTCTGGCAAGCCTCGGACTCTGACCGGACCATAATGACAGGAACTCACTGTTGTTTTGTTGCCCGGCAGCCTGCCGCATCGGTTTTGTCAGGCTGTTTGTAATAGGGAAATCAGGCATCAGGTATTGCTCCTGCTGCATGGCCAGTGTATATGTGTTCTGCAGTCCGCGTGCCCATTTGCCTGAGAAGGCGCGTGTGAGGATTACTTCATCTTCAACACTCGAGAGAATTTTTTCTTTATGTAACAAATTTGCACCACTTTCTGTCGTTGTAAGAAATGCCGTTCCCATCTGCACGGCCTGCGCGCCAAGCATGAGAGAGGCAGCTATTCCACGGCCATCCATAATACCGCCTGCAGCAATCACAGGGATCTTTACCGCATCAACTGCCTGTGGAATGAGTGACATCAGTCCAATCATGCTCTCCTCCTGATGTTGAAGAAAATTCCCCCGGTGACCACCGGCTTCGCTTCCCTGAACAGTCACCAGATCCATGCCGGCTTTTTCACAGGCAATCGCTTCACTCACAGTTGTTGCCGTTCCGATTAACATTGTGCCATTTTCTTTAAGCCGCCTCACAATATCGTCAGAGGGTAGTCCAAATGTAAAAGAACAGACTGGCACATGTGTTGAAATGATCACTTCAATCTGCTGATCAAACGTTTGTTTAAACGTATCATATGTTTTGATAGAAGGTTCCGATTGCCTGATATGAAGTATTTCAGTGAAAGGGTACAGCCGTTCGCTTGCTTCATTAACTTCAGTCTGATTGATCGCAAAAGGCTGCGGTACAAAAAGGTTCACACCAAATTGTTGTGTTTCTTTTTGAATGTCGATGATTTGATTATGGAGCTGCTCTGCTGATAGATACCCTGCTCCGATCATACCAAGGCATCCGGCTTTTGATGCTTCGGTCACGAGAGATGTTGTGGTTACACCACCGGCCATCGGTGCCTGTACAATCGGATGCCGGATCCCAAGAAGCTTTGTACACTCATTTTGAATCATGTCATCACCTCTGCCATTTTAATTCCAGTATACAGGTAAAGGGAGAGAATGAAAAAAGCCATTCTCTTTTAATGAGAAAATGGCTTTGAGAACTTATGCTGGTGTTCTTTTTGTTAGTACGATGAATAAGGCCGCTGTAATGAGTGAAAAACCAAGATGCGTCACAAGGTTCATCAGCTGAGCACCTGTGAAGATTTCACCTAACATTGTACCCATTCCCATCATCAGAGGCATCACAATGATTGGGCCGATCAGCCAGATCAGCACGCCGTGAGCAACGCCGAGTAATAAATAACGGTTTGAAAAGCGGGTCATCAATCCATAACCTAAACCGAATATCCAGCTGATCATCATATGCATAATCCAGCCGACTGCAAGACTTTCAGAGCCTGCCAACGAAGCGATCATTGCCATCATGCCCATCATCTGCATAAAGAGTCCGAATGCAATTCCTGCGACTGTACTTGATATTAGAGACGCTGTAACAGTTCTCGACACTGGAAATGTGACGGGGGGACGTTTTGCCGTTACCATAAAGCTATCACTCCTTTTTATTTGAGTTTAATCAGATGCCAGCATTAAAAAAGTAAGATAACTAACAATTCTGAAAATTATTTTGTGAGGTAGTTAACAGCTTTATTTTTAAATGATCATTAGAGTATATAAAAGAGGTGAATTGCATGAAAAAATGGGGCGGATGGATTTTGATTGCGGCAATTGTCGCAGGACTTATTATATTGAATCAGACGGTGCTCGATCTATCTCCTGAACGGATCCGTAACTGGATATTATCAGTTGGTGTACTTGCGCCAATTTTGTATGTCATTCTTTATACGTTCAGACCCTTCATTTTGTTCCCGGCATCAGTTTTATCACTGGCCGGAGGATTAGCGTTTGGGCCATTATACGGCACACTGCTGACAATGACAGGTGCGACAGCAGGAGCCATTCTCGCTTTTATGTTTGCTAAGAAACCAGGCGCAAAGAGAGTTGAAGAGAAGCTCGGTCAAAGAGGCGAAAAGCTGCAGCATCAGCTCGAACACAATGGTTTCTTGATCGTATTGTTACTAAGGCTAGTTCCGATATTTAACTTTGATCTGATCAGCTATGCTGCGGGTGCATCCAAGGTGCGATTATTACCTTTCGCAGTTGCCACACTGATCGGGATTGCACCGGGGACTTTTGCATATACGTTTCTCGGATTCAGTACCGGGTCAGACAGCGCAGAGACCATTATCATCGCTGTCACGATTTTCGCTGTCATTTTTATTATCCCGTTACTTTTCAGAAAAAAGATCAAGTCTTATTTACAGGGCAGAGCGCAGGAGAATTAAGCAGAAAAATTCAGGCTGTCGGGAGGAGAATATCCTTTTGACAGCCTGAATTTTATGACTCATATTAAAGTAAATGAGATTCATGTTAAGTGGATAAACCCACCCGCGCTTTTTTGTTCAGAAAAAGAATGTAATAGGCGGATCAGTTCATTCCCTGAGTAAAACTCATCTTGATAAAACAGGATGGGGAATCCATCTTTTCGGACTTCATAAGGAATTGTCAGTGCTTTTTGACGGTTTTCAAACACCTGAATAGTTGAAAAGGGTATACCGTGATCATGCAATAAGCTGATCGCTTTTTGACAGTCGGAACAGCCGGGTATCGTAAATAATTGTGTATGTGAATCATAAAAGAAAGAGGGGAATCTCATGGACAAACTGACGCTCCTTTCCCATATTAACCTTTTTGATGAATTACCAATGGATGAATTAAAGAAAATTGATCAAAGCAGTACGATGACCCCTGTTAAAAAAGGTACGCAGCTTTTAATACCGGGACAATCACTCGATATCCTTTTTATATTGAAAAAAGGGCAGGTCAGGCTGTACCGGATGACGCCAAATGGAAAGCAATTCACGACCGATATATTGTTGGATGGCAATGTCTTTGGTGAAACAGATTCTTTTACATTAACTGACCAGGACACATATGCAGAAGCGATGACTGATTCATATATTTGTACGATGAATAAAGAGAAGTTTGAACAGTTTATCCGCTCATCACCGGATGTCTCGCTGAAGCTGATTCAAATTCTCTCTAATCGTCTAAAAGAAACATATGATCTCAGTGAAAAAATTGCCTTGGCAGATATCCGCTTCCGCACGTTGTTTTTGCTGCTCAAAATGAGTGAGAAGAGTGGAAAGCGGGAAAAAGACTGGCAGTCCATTCAGATGAAACTGACCCATGAAGATGTTGCTACGATGGTAGGTTCATCAAGAGAATCCATTTCACTTCTCATGAGCCGTCTTAAAAAAGAAGGTCTCGTTAAAAAAACGCTTCGCGGGTATGCGATTAAAGCGGATGAAATTAAGCAGTTGATTGAAAAGGGTTAAATAGCAGAAATGCCGGAAAGTCACTTCAGGATAGAAGTGATCTTCCGACACATTCATCAGGCTTATGCTTTAACCCACTCAGCTTCAATTGGAATGCCAGCTGCCTCAAAAGTAGTGTATACAGGGCATCTTGCATCCGTTTTTTCTTTCAGTTCATCAATGCGCTCCTGTGATTCATCTGTATGCACAGTTGCACGAACCTTAACCAGTTCAAAATAAGGTTTTACTTCAGGGTCACCCATTAAGCCGCGGGGATCAAGTTCAGCTTCTACATTAAACTCGATTTTATCGAGAGAAAATTCCATTTCTTTTGCCACCATATTGGCAATGACGTTTTCACAGCCAGCCAGAGATGCAAGCAGGTTCGTCAATGGATCCGAACCCTCGTCCTGCCCACCCATGTTTGGCGGCTCATCAATAATCATCAGGTGCTGACCACTTGTCAGCTCTGTCTTCATATTTTCAGTTGATCCTTTTACTTCAAATGACATTTTATTCGCCATACATAACAGCTCCTTTTCTTTGGTACATCTCTATTCTCTCAGGGTATTAAAGTTTAAAAAGTTAGCTGGCTAACAATGAACAGGCTATTATTTACTATGTAGTCTCAGTGTGAGTCAATTCGTGTTATAAGATGAAGGTTTTGTGATATAAGAGAAGGGGTGAAGAAACATCTAAACGAAGTGAAAGTATGTATACAAAATTCAATCAGGGAGTCGTTATGAAGAAAATTTTAATCATTTTAAGTGTAGCAGCTGTTGTTGTCATCGGAGGAGTTGTGACGTATAACATTATGACGGAGGAACCTGATCCACAGGTCATTCTGGATCATACTGATAACACGTATGTGTTGCCGGAATGCTTTGAACAGGATGAACCGTCGAACTATATCGAGCAGTCAACGATGAAGCGGGCAACGGAGTTAAATTATCAGCCCGGCGGTTCCTGTACAGAAGCTGCAGTGGCAGGAGAATAATCCTGAAAATTACCACAATCATACACTCATAACATCAGTCATTTTACAAAAGCTAACATCAATATTCCTTATGGGATATGATGCTTAAATCTTTCCAAAGAGGTGGTAAGCAATGAGTTATAAAGATCGATTGGATCAGCATTCTCAGCTTTTTCACCACAACTGGACAAGGCCAAAGCGGACACATTCTCAGGTAAATGGTCAGACTGAAATGTCTCAGAGTACGTACATTCTTAAAAGGGATGTAAAAGCTCGGCAATCGTGATGATGTTTCAGACTGACTAAAAAAGAAGGCTCATTTTTGAGCCTTCTTTGCCTATCAGAATGAATTCAGTAGATGAAAGTGACAATCTTTTTAGTTAAAATCATAATTCTTTTTTCTTCTTCAAGCCGGATCGCCATAGTGTAATCTCCAAAATGGCAATACAAGTCACAAGCCACGTCAGCCCCAGTGATAATCCCCCAATTACATCTGTGAAATAATGAACACCAAGCGGAAGACGACTAAAGGCAATCAGCAGGATCAGAATGCCGAGTGCAATATTAATGATCCATTTCCCCATCTTATTCAAGCGGCTTCTGATGATCAGATAAATGATAAAGCCATAAAATACGATGGGTCCGGTAGAGTGACCGCTTGGAAAGCTGTATCCGGTCCCGTCATATTGCTCAATCAGATTGGGACGATCTCTTCCAAACGCAGCTTTAAGCCCTGTGATCAGGATTGAAATACCACCCATTGCAATCACAAAATAAATAATTCTCCACTTTTTGCGATTATAAAAATAAGCGAGAACGGCAATCATCAGGATGGAACCGGTTGTCAGTGCCCAGACGGACCCGAGCTCGGTAATATAAGCGAAAAAGGTGGTGACACCAGGGGTTGCAATGCTGTCTGCGAATTCAGCAGCCTGCTGGTCAATCGCAAATTTTTCATTTTCAAGTACATCCTCACCCAGCTCTGTGAAAATATAAAATCCTGCGCCAATGATGACCAGTGCAGTTACGATTAATATGTAAGTCCTCGCAGGGATTGCTTTGAGGGTTTCGAGCATACTGCTACACGTCCTTTAGGTTTTACCCTATGCATTCCCGAGTTTCTATGTGAAGAAACTTACAAGGGCGTATTTACTGAATTAATTTACGCCCTGTAATCGAATGAAAGCAATGATAGCCGCTCACTGATACGCCAATCGTGCCACCGCCCGGGAATACTGAATCCCCGCACAGCCAGAAGTTCTTGAGGGAGGTACGGTGCGACAGGCTAAGGAACAGAGAGTGCGTTCTTGTCTGCGCAAAACCGCCCACAACGCCTCCCGGACGATGCGGATAACGCTCCCAGGCTTTCGGAGCACCTGGATAGACGTCCACAATCGCATCATCAATTGAGGGGTAGTAATAACGGATGGTCTGCAGCATCTTTTCAGTAAAAAGTGTTTTATTCAAATCATACTGTGACTTCGCTTTCCAGCTCGTAAGATTTATATGCGTGCTGACTGTGAGCGTCCGGAAGCCAGCGGGTGCACGCTTGCGATCACTTTGATCCGACACTGAAAGAAATAGATGGTTGCCTTCATCATGACTTTTCCCCTCAGGACTCATCAGCTGCTGGAATAATGGGAAATCCTCTGGCAGATGGGTCTCATCAAGCGAAATATAAAGCGTCATCGTTCCCCACGTATCCTGTTTTGAACGCTTTTTTAATCCGGGTGAAAGCTGGTTGTATAAATCCGGGTTCATGATGTTTGGCAGCGCCTGAATCGGAGCGTTGCAAATCACGTGATCAGCAGTTCTGATGTTACCGCGATGATCCACGACTTCATAACGGTCTCTCACCTTTCTGACCTCAGTCACGCGTCTGCCCAGAATTGTTTTTGCTCCGTTACGTTTTGCGGCATCGGCAAGATCATAAGCGAACTGATACAGGCCGCCCTGCACATAATAAGCCCCCTCATGATAAATATCGAGCGCCAGCACGCCCATCAGCATCGCGCAGTCTTTAGTCGTTGTCTGCATGCTGTCGATCAGCTGACCGTCGAGAAAATGGATGAAGTCTTTGCATTCAAGAAGCCTATGTTTTTTTAGCAGGGACTGAACCGTTTTGAAAAAATCCGGTGTCAGCGTCACATGCGTCGGCTTCAGAGAGGTCAATAATTCAAGCGCTTCTCTACCTGTTTTGATCGGCAAAATCGGAAGTTTTTTCATTAACAAACGGATCTTAGCGGCTTTCTGATACACTTCCTTATAAAAAGCGGCAATTTCATTTGCGTAAGAAGGAAAGACCTCCTGCATCGCCATCACGTGCTTTTGACGGTCAGCATAAAAAGTCAGCGTGCGCTTACCACGCTTAACCTTCATCACATCTTCAAGCCTGAAGGCATCAGCTTTAATACCAAGATGACGGAAGACCCTGTCATGAATACCACCCTTTTCAAGCCCCATCCCAAGCGTGGCACCGGATGCATACAAAAACTTATGGCGCTGAAATTTGCCTGCACAGCCGCCCCATTCCCTTGATGCCTCTAAAATTGTGACGCTTTTACCAGCCTGAGCGAGCAGGGCACCGGCAGTCAATCCGCCGATTCCGCCCCCGATAACAATGATTTCTTCACGTGCCATTTCGTCCAACTCCTTTAATTAAAAGCTTAATAACTGAAGAAGAGGGGTTCAATTTTGAATACGCTCAGATGCTTTGGGATGAACCATTTTGTTGCCAAGCCACCAGGTAATGATGAAAACAATCAGTGCAGTGATTTCAAGCCCAACGATATAAAGTACGCCATCTCCGAAAATAGATAATGCCGTATCAGATGCAGGTGGTCCATTTAAAAAGAAATAGTTGCCACCGGTCATTGTGTTCGCTCCCCAGATTCCAAGCGCGCATATGTTGAGCAGCGCAAGCGCATAGAGGATTGAGATCTTCGGAAGTGTGTAATGGTCACGCCTCAGCAGGAAAATTGCTGACAGCGGGATTGCCATGTGCTGGATGAAAAACTTCCAGTAAAAATAGTGCGGAAATGCATACGCCAGATCCGGTGTTAAAAGAGCGAAAATAGGCGGGAAGATGGCGATATAAAAATAGAAATAAAAGATTGGTTTGTTTGGTTTAAATAATAGGAATAGGCCAAAAAAAGTGCTGAATGAACAGAGCTGGAGCGGCAGGTAATTTGCTGACTTCCAGATGCCGACTGACAATGCCCAGATCTGATAGCTGAGTTCAGAAATGACGAATATGCCTGCAAAGAGGAGTGTCCACCGGGAAGTGTGTTTGATAAAATCCTGCCTGAGAAACAGCCTCAATCCTGCGATTGTGATCAGAATGAAGAGGGCGAGCATGATGATGTGTTCGGTTGAAAAGAGTATGAATCGTTCCTGGACTTCACCTGAAAACATGTGTTCACCTCAATAGAAATTTATATGTCTATGATAAATGAATACCCGGACCGCTTTCTGATCTAACATCAAAGCGGTCCGGGTATGAGTCACCATTCTTTTGGTTCGTAATCCAATTCTTTAAATAGCTGCGTACGTTCTTTTTTCGTCAGGTCGCGCCACTGACCAACAGGCATATTGTTCAGTTGAATATTCATGATGCGTGTACGCTGCAGGCGATACACTTCATAGCCGAGTACTTCACACATGCGGCGGATCTGGCGGTTCATCCCCTGCGTTAATGTGATCTGGAAATCGAACTTGGATAGTTCCACGACTTTGGCAGGCTTTGTTTTTGTGCCAAGAATTTTAACGCCTTCAGACATCTGCTTAATGAAATCAGGCGTAATTGGTTTATCAACTGAGACGATATATTCTTTTTCGTGTTCATTCTCAGGACGGAGAATCTCATTGATAATGTCTCCATCATTTGTCAGTAGAATCAGTCCTTCAGATTCTTTGTCAAGACGACCGACATGCGAAATGCGGAGTGGATGATTCACAAGATCAATGATATTTCCTTTCACGCCTTTTTCGGATGTACATGTAATGCCGACTGGCTTGTTCAGTGCGATATATACGTTGTTTTTTGCAAGACGGATGGTTTGTCCATTGACAAGGACCTCATCACCAGGCTCGATCTGCATACCGACTTTCGCTTTTTTGCCGTTCACCTTTACTTTGCCTTCTTCGATCAGGCGGTCAGCACCGCGGCGTGAGGCTTTGCCGGAGTCACTGATAAATTTATTTAAACGCATAATGTCACTTCCTATATAAGATTCGTTTATTTAGTATAACAGGTTTGGGGTAGGGGGAGGAAGGGTGGCGGTTTGTGTATGGAGTGAGCGGGTTCGACGTTCGTGGTGTGATGTTCGGCGGGAAATCATGTGTGTTCGACGGGAAATATTCCAGGTTCGCGTTTTAATTGTGAGTGTTCGACGCTAAACCCATCATCTTCAACGCTTCGGGTATATTTACCCAATATACAACCAAACAAAAAAACCGGAAAGCGCACAATGCGCCTTCCGGATCTCAGATAATTCTTATTTCAAGTCAAAACGGTCAGCGTTCATCACCTTCACCCATGCTGCAGCGAAGTCACGTACGAATTTCTCTTTGTTGTCTTCTTGTGCATAAACTTCTGCATATGCGCGAAGGATTGAGTTAGAACCGAATACAAGATCGAAGCGTGTCGCTGTGCGTAACACGTTGCCAGTCTTGCGGTCGCGGCCTTCAAACAGGTTGAAGCCAACTTCTTTCCACTCCACGTTCATATCAAGCAGGTTCACGAAGAAGTCGTTTGATAATACGCCTTCACGGTCTGTGAATACACCGTGCTTTGTATCGCCGTGATTTGCACCAAGTACGCGCAGACCACCGATCAGTGCAGTCATTTCAGGACCAGTCAGACCAAGAAGCTGTGCTTTGTCTACAAGCATTTCTTCAGGGCTTAGTGTATATTCCTTCTGCTGATAGTTACGGAAGCCGTCTGATTCAGGCTCAAGAACGTCAAAGCTTTCAGCGTCAGTTTGTTCAGCTGTTGCATCTCCACGTCCAGGTGAGAACAGTACATCTGTGTGTACGCCTGCATCTTTAGCGGCTTTTTCAACTGCTGCTGTACCACCAAGTACGATCAGGTCAGCAAGGCTGACTTTCTTATCAAGTCCGCTCTGGATACCTTCATATACTGATAGTACTTTCTGAAGCTGTTCAGGCTCGTTTGCTTCCCAGTTCTTCTGTGGCTCAAGACGGATACGTGCTCCGTTTGCACCGCCGCGGAAGTCAGATCCACGATACGTGCTTGCTGAAGCCCATGCTGTTTTCACAAGCTCACTTACAGTCAGGCCTGAATCCAGGATTTTAGCTTTCAGATCAGCAACTTCACTGTCAGACAGTTCATAATCCACTGTTGGTACCGGATCCTGCCAGATCAGTTCTTCCTGTGGTACTTCAGGTCCAAGGTAACGTTCTTTTGGTCCCATATCACGGTGAAGAAGCTTGAACCATGCACGTGCGAATGCATCAGCGAACTCGTCCGGGTTCTGGTGATAGCGGCGTGAAATTTTTTCGTAATCAGGATCCATACGAAGTGCCATATCAGCTGTTGTCATCATTGTTTCAACTTTAATTGAAGCATCCTCAGCATCAGGTGCAAGGTCTTCATCCTTCGGGTTTACAGGCTTCCACTGATTAGCACCTGAGCGGCTCTTTGTCAGTTCCCACTCGTATCCAAACAGCAGGTCATAGTATCCGTTATCCCATTGAGTCGGGTTAGATGTCCATGCTCCGTCAACACCACTAGTGATTGTGTCGCGGCCTTTTCCGCTGCCATGAGAGCTCTTCCAGCCTAGACCCTGCTCTTCAAGACCTGTTGCTTCCGGTGCTGGTCCGACTTTTTCAGGATCTCCGGCACCGTGTGATTTACCGAATGTGTGTCCACCGGCAACAAGTGCTACAGTTTCTTCATCATTCATACCCATACGGCCGAATGTTTCACGGATATCGCGTGCACTTGCAAGCGGATCCGGGTTGCCGTTAGGACCTTCAGGGTTTACATAGATCAGACCCATTTGAACGGCAGCAAGCGGATTTTCAAGCTCGCGGTCGCCTGAATAACGGTTATCTTCTAACCATTCTTTTTCATGACCCCAATACGTATCTTCTTCAGGGTGCCATACGTCTGCGCGTCCACCTGCGAAGCCGAACGTTTTCAGACCCATAGATTCAAGTGCTACGTTACCTGTCAGTACAAGTAAGTCAGCCCAGGAGATCTTGTTACCGTATTTCTGCTTGATTGGCCATAGAAGACGGCGCGCTTTATCAAGATTTGCGTTATCCGGCCAGCTGTTCAGTGGTGCAAAACGCTGCTGCCCGGTTGAGCTTCCTCCGCGTCCGTCGCCAGTACGATACGTACCAGCTGCGTGCCATGACATACGGATAAATAGGGGACCATAGTGTCCGTAGTCAGCCGGCCACCAGTCCTGGCTGTCAGTCATTAATGTATGAAGGTCTTTTTTCAATGCAGCATAATCAAGCTTTTTGAATTCTTCTGTATAGTTGAAGTCTTCACCTAGCGGGTTTGTCTTTTTGTCATGCTGATGAAGAATATTTACGTTTAGTTGATTTGGCCACCAGTCTTTGTTCGTGGTACCAACTTTTGCAGTCGTGATTGCACTTTCCTCACTTGATTTCTGACCAGTGAACGGGCACTGTTCAGCACCTGCTTTACTGTGGTTCATTTCGTTGTTATCCATTAATGTTATTCCCCTTTCTTTTATGAAAAATAAGTAGTAAATAACGAATTTGGTACATCATAAAACAGAGAATGATTTTGTAACCATTCTCAGATTATAATTATAATAAATTACTGACAAAAGTGAAAGCTAAAACACTTGGAAACTTTTAAAAGGAAATTATTTCAATTTAACTCACTCGTATGCTACAATTGTATAGTAAATTCAGATAATAATCACGAGATAACTAGAGAGGAGAGTGAAATGAGTAAAAAGCAGAGGTACCTCATTAGTATTGTACTCGGACTGATTACTGGCATATTTATTGTGCCAATTGTGCTTGAATGGCTGGGCTTTTCACTGGCTGAGTTTTTTAATCAGACCTTTGGGGAACCGGGCATGATTAGCTGGGTGATAGGAGCAGTTGTATTAGTTGTTCTGACGTATTTTGTTGGAAGGTCATTTATCAGAAATTACAGATCAATTGAAGAATAATATAAAAAAGCTGCAGAGAAAAATCTCTGCAGCTTTCACATGTTCTTATTGTTTCGCAGTCAACTCTTCTTCAAGTACTGCAAGACGCTTTTCAACTTCTTCGCCAGTCAGACCCATGCGGATGCTGTAACGGTTGCGAATATTCTTCGCGCACTCAATAGAGCAGCCGCCAAGATATTTCTCTTCGTTCTCTTCATGTGCAAGGATCTGTTTGTTGCAATCAGGGTTTGAGCAATTGATGTAACGCTCACATGGTGTGCCGTCGAAGTGATCGCGACCGACAACTGTGTGCTCAACCTGGTTGATCGGAACAGTCAGGCGCTCGTCAAATACATACATTTGACCGTCCCAAAGCTGACCCTTTACTTCAGGATCTTTACCGTATGTTGCAATCCCGCCATGAAGCTGTGCAGCATTCTCAAAGCCTTCTTTTACTAACCAGCCGGAGAACTTCTCGCAGCGGATTCCGCCTGTACAATACGTAAGCACGCGCTTACCTTCAAGCATGTGACGGTTTTCTCTTACCCAGTTTGGCAGGTCACGGAATGTTTCAACATCCGGTCGGATTGCGCCGCGGAAGTGACCCACATCATACTCATATGTGTTACGCGCATCAAGAACAATTGTGTCCTCACGCTGCATTTCTTCATAAAATTCCTTTGGTGACAGATAACGGCCTGTTAATTCGTTTGGATTAATGTCATCCTCAAGACTCAAATTCACAAGCTCAGGACGAGGGCGCACATGCATTTTTTTAAATGTGTGATCTTCTACCTCATCAATTTTAAATACAATTCCTTCGAATAAAGGATCATTTTTCATTGCTTCCATATAAGCATCTGTCTGCTCGATTGTACCTGAGCAAGTTCCATTGATGCCTTCATGTGCGACAAGAATACGGCCCTTCAGACCAAGTTCCTTACAGAAATCTAAGTGCTCTGCAGCAACTGCTTCAGGGTCTTCGATCTTTGTATAGTGATAATAAAGTAATACTCTATAGTCCATTTTTTCTTCCACCTATCATATTATTTTGCAGGAATAACCTGATGGCGCAGAGTTGTTCAAAACTCTCCATCAGATATTATAACAGAGGTATGTACCTTTAAGGAAGAGGGAATCAATGTTTCTCATGTGCATGTTGGGGACGGAGGTTGGAGGACCATAGAATATGCACATGATGGATAGATTTGAATGAACTGACAAGATTCCATACCCTTTTTCTAAAGGTGCCACGGATCGTATATGAAATCATCAAAATTTTTATGCAGCCTCAGCGTTTAAAGGAGACTTCAGGGGGGGTGTCATTACCACTTACAAGTATGGGAATTGTAAAATTAATTCATAATAGAAATAAGGTGAAAAAAGATGGAAATTAATATAGAGGAGGGTTCCTCATGCTCACAGATGACTGGTATACAGTCCAGAGAATTGACGCATGCACTTATGCAATCAGCGAATACGGTCATTGGGAAAGGGTTCATTCGTTTCTGCTGATTGGTGAAAAGAAGGCTGTTTTGATTGATACAGGACTGGGCATTGATGACATTAAGAGAGTTACAGATCAGCTTACGGAATTGCCTATTTATGTCGTGACCACTCATGTGCATATTGATCATATCGGCTGTCACGGTGCATTTGAACATATATACGTTCATAAAGCGGATCAGAGATGGCTGGCTAAAGGAATTGATGGACTTTCAATTGAGCAGGTAAGGAAAGGAATCAGAAAAGAAATTACCAGACCGGTACCGCCATCTTTTGACCCTGAAACGTATGAGCCTTTTACCGGTGAGCCGACTGGTCTGCTTGAGGATGGAGATGTCATGGATCTGGGGAACAGAAAGCTGCAGATCATTCATACACCAGGGCATTCGCCGGGACATATTTCCGTTTTGGATGAAACGAACGGCTATTTATTTACAGGTGATATTTTATATGATGAGACACCTGTGTATGCTTTTTATCCATCCACTGATCCTGAAGCGCTTATTGAATCGTGGGAAAAGATTGCCGCGCTAAAAGGAATAAAGAAGGTGTTTGGCTCCCATAATTCTGTCGGGTTGGAGCCGGAAATTCTGATCGAAGCGAAAAACGCCGCAGTATTCCTGCGGGAGCATGACCTCGCAAGGTTTGGAACGGGGATTCATACTTTCAATGGATTTAGTGTGAAGTTTTGAGTTTTAGGGATGCTGCTCTGGGAGAGAGGATTGGATCAGCTTTAGCGATATATCCTGCACCTTTTTGAATATATCTTACACCTTTTCGTTTATTCGAACGAGGCCCGTTCATACAGTAGAGATTCCCTCACGTTTACGTATGATTCGATCAGCTTCATGGTTTATTCCGTCACCTTTCTTTTTATTCTCAGCTTCCGTCCCGTCCACCTCTATAGAAACAGAGAAAAAGCCCGGAGCATATCATGATACGCTCCAAGCTTTCATCGACCTTATTACTCTATAATCTCTACATCCTTCAGCTGATACAACCCGCTCGCATTCATCCAGAATCCTTCCACTTCATCCAGATGTCCTGCCAGGTAAGTCTGGTGCTGCAGGTAAATGGCAGGGGACAGCTCGATCAGACGGTCTTGTGCATCTGCATAAAGCTGTTCCTGTACTGCTTCATCTGTTGTCTGGCGAGCATTATCGAGATAGCTGTCCAGCTGTTCATCCTGAATCATAAAGCGGTTGCCGGCAGCGCCAATCTGTGATGAATGGAACAGTGGGTATAAGCCAGTATCGGCATTGGCATTTTGATTTGACCAGCCGAGAATGAACATCTCGTGCAAGCCTTCCCCGGTCTGTTCAAGGTAAGCACCCCATTCAAGTACTTCCACTTCAACATTTACCCCAATGGCACTCAGCGCATCCTGCGTAGCGACTGCGATATCCATACGCTGCGGATTATCATTCGTCCAGATTGTTGTGTCAAAACCGTCTTCATAGCCCGCTTCAGCTAATAGTTCCTGAGCTTCTTCAACGTTGTATTCAAGTCCCGGAAGGTCAGCTGCATTAGGGATGACTGGAGCAAGAGGACCTGTTGCGACTTCACCGTATCCGTCGTAAATCCCATTAATGATTTCTTCTTTATTAATCGCCATTGATACGGCCTGTCTTACTTTTGGATCGTCAAAAGGCTCTTTTTCAGTATTGAAACCGATATAGTTCAGACCCACACTATCCTGTGTTGCAAGTGAGGCGCCTTCCATCTGCTCAACGCGTGCCGCTTCGTTTGGTGCAAGTGGATCAATGATGTGGGCATAGCCTGTTTCAAGGTTGGCTACACGTGTTCCGCCTTCAGGTACGATCTGAAATACAAATGAATCATACGCAACTTCGCCGTCCCAGTAATCTTCATTTTTCACAAGCGTCATTTCCTCACCAGGTGACCAGCTTTCAAATTCAAGGAACCCTGTACCGACTGGATTTTCACTGATGTATGCTCCTGGTTCGCCGCCATTTTCAATTTCCTCGTAGTCAGCTGCGATGGCTGCAGGGCTGATAATGGATCCACCCATATTGGTCAGGTTGGCAAGGAGCGGTGCGAATGGATATTTCAGATTAAAACGCACTGTGTATTCATCTACGACTTCAACGTTATCAACCATTTCAAATTGAACGGCACGCGGTGATGCAATGTCCTCATCAAGAATGCGGTCAAAGTTTGCTTTTACAGCTTCAGCGTTAAATGGTTCCCCGTCGTGAAATGTAATGCCTTCGCGCAGCTTGAACTCCCAGGTCACGTCATCTACTGATTTCCAGTCTTCAGCGAGCTGCGGCTGTATTTCGCTGTTTTCATCAAGTGTAAACAGTTTTTCATATACCTGAACCTGCATATTCGCAGACGGAATATCATTTGTCATATGAACATCCATTGAAACAGCGTCAGACATCGTTGCAAGGATGATCTCATCAGCGCTCACTCCTTCAGATGATCCCTCTGAAGAGCTGCTCTCATCACTTCCACCCGCACAGGCACTAAGCAGTAAAAAGGTTGATAAAGCCGAAACCCCAAGTATACTTTTCTTCAAAACAATGACCCCCTATATGTAATCTTTAGATTTACGAAAATTTAGATTATTGAAATTATAGAGGGATGAATGAATAAAAATCAATAGATTCTGAATATTATTATTTCGTTTTTCGAATAAAAGTGAATAAGTTTTATGGGAATGCTAGATTTTGTATGATCCATCATACTAATTACTATTTCGGTTTAGTGTGTTAAAGAGTCCGGGTTTCACTTTTCCAAGGCTCTTCTTCTGATAAAGAATATTTTTCAACCAACAGTAGTGACATATAAATTTTCAACCAGTCTTGAAAAGGATCAGGCTCTTTTTCACATTCAAAATAAAAATGCTTCAGTGTAAGAAGGATATCTTTTGTAGCGGCTGCATCGAATTCATACATCGCAGCAGGAAGGTGAAGATGATTGGAAAAAGGGAACAGAATAGCTGAAATAACAGATCCAGTCTGTGGAAGTGAATGGTTCTTATCGGGGAGCATCATTTTAAATGTTTTTTTATTTTTGGCGTTAACGAGATAGCAGGTAGAAGGACTACTATCTTCTGCCACATAATAAAATCCGGGGACAACTTTTTGTGCTAAATGAAGCCATGAAACAAACAGAGGATGGTCTTTGAAGAAGACGGAATGCTCATATTGAAATTCTGTGAAGATATTATAAGAGGGGTTTTTACTCGCATCATTGAGTAGCCGCCACCAGTAAAATAACTGTGCTGCGTCCTTCTCTTTTTCAGGGTGGGCTTCACACGTCCTGGCAAACTTCAGAAAATCGAGGTACATGCCGGCGACTGATTTCTTCATAACATGTTCGTTCAGCTTATTAAAAACGTGGGTGAAAAATTGATTGTGCAGCTCTTTTGAAAGAGGACAGGACGTTCTGAAAAGGCTGCTGTCAGCTCTCGCCTGTTCAAACAGAATAGCGTTGTGATCGGTGGATTGTTTCATTGAATAACCTCGCTTTATCGTAATCCTTTTAAAAAAGGTCAAGTGGATGATTCTACCTGGATGTTGGATAATCCTGCTAAATCGTGAAATAATATATTTATTGATTTTAAAACAACGAAAAGGGTGATAGCGATGGGAAGACTGTTTTCGTCAATATATGATATTGCAATGACACCTTTTGAAAAAGCGGGATTTCAGAAAGTGAGAAAAAATCTGCTCGGCCATGTAAAAGGAAATGTACTCGAAATTGGGTTTGGTACAGGCGCTAACTTTCCTTTTTACCGGGATGCGAGCTACGTGGAAGCGATTGAACCTAATTCTGAGATGATTGAGCAGGCTTCAGCGAAGATCAAGAAGGCGTCTGTTCCGATCCAGACCTATCAGGCAAAAGCAGAACATCTGCCATTTCCGGATCAGTCCTTCGATGCAATCACCGGCACACTCGTCTTTTGCACAAAACCTGATCCTGTTAAGGCTTTGGAGGAAATAAAAAGAGTAAGCAAGCCTGGTGCGACCTTTCACTTTTTTGAACACGTAAAAGTCGATCATCAAACTGCAGCCAAAGCGCAGGAGCTCCTTACGCCAGCATGGAAAGCAGTGTGCGACGGCTGTCACCTGGATCGTCCGACCATTCAGCTTTTCGAAGAGGCGGGTTTTAAGGTGGAGAAGGTGAAGCGGTATGGTGGCGGGGTGTTTGTGGTTTTTGAGGGGAAGGTTTGATACAGAGGGACGGAGGTATGTGTATCGAAATGGTTTAATATTCCATGCTGATACAGCAGCCTCCGATTTTTGATAAAAAGTCACAAACACTTCCTGTACAATATCCTCTGCAGACTGCCAGCTCTTCACGTACATATAAGCGAGGCGAATTAAATACTCACCGTGTGCATTCATATAAGCCCTTAGTTCTTCCTCGCTCATCTTTTCCATTGGTCAGCCCCCTCTTCTCTACTTAATAGACATAACTTTTCAATCATCGGTTTCAATTAGTAAGAAGTTATTTGAGCAGTAAATGATTCGTGTATACTAAAAATACCAGATATTCCATTGATTCAAGGAACTTTTATGATAAATAAACGTATAAGCATGAAGTAGAAATTTTAAAGGGGGTAATCAGCATGAATCCTTCATATGGAGGCTTCTGGAGAAGATTTGTTGCGTTTATGATTGATGGGATCATCATAGTTCCGCCTTTCATGCTTCTTTCATATCTTATCTATGGAACGACAGACTTCGAGAATATAAGAGCCATTTATTTACCTTTTGGTGTGATCAGCACTGCTTATTTTGTCTTGTTTCCGATTACCCGGCTCCAGGCTACTCCAGGTAAAGCCATATTAAAAATGAAAATCACCAACCGGCAATTTGAAAAGATCACTTTCTGGCAGTCATTCGGACGTTACTTTGCAAGTGTGTTATCCCATATGATTTTGTTTATCGGATATTTTATGATCGGCTTCACGCCTAAAAAAAGGGCCCTGCATGATTTTCTGGCTAATACGTTAGTGACTAAAAAGTAGTTTCTTTCAACATTTTGAGGAGGAAAACGGATGAAAGTAATCAGGGGTTTTAGCTTTTTAGCAATTGCTATTGTGATATTCTTCGCTGGTTATTTCACACACAAACTAACAAACGAAACTGTTCAGGAAGTTTCAAGCGAAGTTCAATTCGGCTACCAGAGTCCTGAGCAGCCAGATCAAATACAAGTCAAGCGGTCCTATACAAATGTCGAAGATCAAAACATTGTTGATAATATCATGATGATTCTGATGCATAAAAAACCTTCCGGCGAAGTGATGGATGTTGATCAGCCAGATATGTATATCAATGTTCTTAGTCCCAAACAACACACAGGCCTGGTTGATTCAAGAATCTGGTTTACTGAGTCCGGTGCTGTCATTGGAGACCGTGTAGGCGAAAGCTGGGATCAGGTGGAGTATTTTGAAGTGAACGAACAGGCTGCGGATTATTTGAAGGAGCAGGGTGGATTTGAGGAGATGTGATACGTAGGGGCGGAGGTGTTTGTATCAAAATGGGTTAATATTCCAAAATGATACAACAACCTCCGTCCTTGCTGTATAACTCATATAAAAGGAGGAACTTCCATGACAAAACCACAACTATCAATCCAAACATTATCTGGCTACTCACCGGATATTGGGCGGCAGATCTGGTGCCTGGAGGATGTGCGGGAAACGCTTTTTTCTAAGATCAGCGATTTAACGCAGGAAGAACTGGATGGTGAGATTGAAGGTCTTCATTCAATTGGCACGCTTTTATATCATATTGCGGCTGTTGAAGCGGGATGGCTGTATGGAGAAGTATTGTGCAGGGACTGGGATGAGGAGATTGAAGCGTTGTTCCCAAAAGAAAGCTGGGAGGATGGCAGGCTTGTACATTTTAAGGCTGAATCAATTGAACAGCATATTCACCGTCTGCAAAAGGTTAGGGATACACTTTGCTTTCACTTTAAAAAGATGACTGAAATTGACTGGCGAACTTCCCGCGAGGTAGAGGATTACCATGTGACGCCAGAGTGGGTGATTCATCACCTAATAGAACACGAAGCGCGGCACAGTGGACAGGTTTTTCAAGTTAAGCGTTTGTTGAGAGAAAAATGAGAGTAGGGAGTAAGCGTTAACGTTTTGCAACGGAACCACTTACTCCTCAATGGAAAGCCAAATCCCCGAAATCGTGTCATCATCCTGACTCCATAAAGTAAGCGAGATATCATGTTCCCGATCTACATATAATGCTCTTGCTTTAGCAAGTTTGTCCCCGGTCTGTAAGTCGGCCAGATTAAAGAGGCTTTTCATTTGTCAAAAGAAAAAAGTAATACCCCGCATCCTGATAAGCCTGCTGGTATTCAAAAATGTTTGAAGCAGTTATGTACATTGCAATCCCAATCATGGCACCAATGACAAATGTGAGCGGACTGCTGCGTTCTTTTTTGTGTCTAGTAAAGAAAACAAGACTGACAAAAAGTGCAATCACAAAATAAGACCCGGCAATGAGTGCGGTTGAAAAAGTATCAGACATCTTATAAATCATTTCTCTATACTCAGCTAAATTTCTTTCGTTCGCCGCGTTTTCATTTACTTCTACAGGTTCTCCTGAATGCGAGATGGTCCATACAAGTGACTGTTTTTGTTCGCTATGAACGTATGAAAAGGCATAACCGCCAGCCTCTTTCTGTTCCGTGACCTGCTCTGTCTCAGCAGTATAAACAGGAACAATAAAAAGAAGTAATCCAATCATCAGGCTGATCAACCATTTCATTTCTGAACCTCCTGCTTCTCCCGTTTCTCTCTTCCTTTATAGATAAAGTACATACTGCCCATTAACAGGACTAATCCCGCTCCATGCATGATATTGTTACCTAAAGTACCGAAACTGTTTACAGTAAGATTCATCAGAAAAATCCCTATAAGGGCAATAAAAAATCCAAACGCAATTTTCATCTAATTCCTCCTGACATGTTACCTGATTCTATTGTAATGGAACGATAAAGGGAATGAAATACCAGTTATGGAAGGTGTGATAAGATGGGATAAAGGGAGTGTGAGGTAAGTGCTCAGGTTCATTGATGATCTGGCAGGTGCAATCGCTGACTTGTTTAAAATCATATTTACTGGTTTTTGCTACCTACTTGCAGGTGCACTCATTGTTGGCCTGCCATTATATGCAATCAGTTTTATCTTTCACTGGACGGCTGGTTAATTCAAAGGAGGATATTCATGCTATTCAAAAAAAGTAATAAAGAAATAGAAGTTGAACGATTTGAAGTTAAATCGGTACAAAACATTCCTTCCCTTGGAAGAGTAACTATACTTGTCGATCGTGACACAGGTGTTCATTACATGCATACATGGGTTGGAACAGGAAGTGGGATTACACCATTGCTTGATGAAAATGGAGAGGTAGTTGTAGAAAAATCATTTCGCTAAAAATTAAAAGGAGTGAGCAGATGTTAAAATTTCCTGGGTTTTTAATCACAGCTATGCTGATATTGTCAGGGTGTACAGGCGCTGAAGAATCGCAGAGTACTGATGAACTTCAGGAAGTCATCGTAAAATCAGAGAATGATGAAATTTTAGCTGAAACAACTGACTTCGAAAAAGCAGAAATTCTTTATGAAGAGGATACAGGGCTGATGCAGCTTGAAATGTATATGAAAAATCAGCAGATGATGGAAGAGATATTTGCTGAGCGGATGGGGCAGGAAATACACTTCTATTATGGTGATGAGCTGATCAGTTCGCCAAATCTACTTGTGCCAATCGAGGGTGAGAGCTTCACGCTTGCAGGAGATTTTGATGAAGAAACCGCAGAAAAGATCGTGAAAGCAATTGAACAGCAGATAGAATCGGAGGATCAGGAATGACCATCTCAGAACTTACACCAGCACAAGCAAGAGAAATGATCAGAAAAGGGGAATGGACGAAACCGACTTCAGGTATGGCGAACGGTTACATTCAGACGAACTTAGCAGTGTTGCCAAAAGAACTGGCATTTGAATTTCTGCTATTCTGTCAGCGGAACCCGAAAGCCTGTCCGATTATTGATGTGGTTGAAGAGGGCTCAGCCATTGCTGCGCTTGCCGCTCCTGACAGTAACGTAAAAACAGATATTCCGAAATACCGGATTTACCGTGACGGAAAGTTTACGGAAGAACGCAACGAAGTAACAGATATCTGGACAGATGATATGGTCGGATTTCTCATTGGGTGCAGCTTCACGTTTGAAGAAGCGTTGCTGAAAAATGGGATTCCAATCAGACATATTGAAGAAGGCTGTAATGTGCCGATGTATAAAACATCGATTGCGTGTACGAAAGCAGGGCGCTTTGAAGGGCCGACAGTTGTCAGTATGCGTCCGATGACTGAGCAGCAGGCGATCAGGGCAGTTCAGGTCACCAGCCGCTTTCCATCTGTACACGGGGCACCTGTTCACATTGGAGACCCGTCTAAAATTGGTATTCACGACCTCAGTCAGCCGGATTTTGGAGATGCCGTTACTGTAAAAGATGGAGAAGTACCTGTATTCTGGGCGTGCGGAGTGACCCCGCAGGCAGTAGCGATGCAGGTGAAGCCGAGTCTGATGATCACCCATGCACCAGGCCATATGCTGATTACCGATATGAAGAACGATGAGTTTTCCATTCTCTAGCTGCATGAACACTCTGAAAAAGCCCGGCATAAGATAGGTTATCACGTGTGAAAGGATTTGAGTGGATTGCATCATATGAATCAGCCTTATCAGATGACGGGGATGCAGGGGCATCACTGGTCATGTCCGTGTCATGACCAGCTGAGAGACCATGGACCTGAACCGTTTGTCACAAATATTCATGAAGATGCGCTTGAAAACAATGCATTTCGCAGAGCATTGTGGACAGGTGATTATCTTCAGATAACGTTAATGAGCCTGATGCCGGGTGAGTGTGTCGGACTGGAAATGCACCCAAACCTCGATCAGTTCCTAAGAATAGAGCAGGGGCAGGGGTTTGTTCAGATGGGCGCCGACAAAGATGCTTTACACTACATGAGTCACGTGTTCGATGATTGTGCAATTGTGATTCCGGCTGGCACTTGGCATAACCTGACCAACACCGGCTGCGTGCCGCTCAAGCTGTACTCGATTTATGCGCCACCGAACCACCCATACGGTACCGTGCACCAGACAATGGCGGATGCGATGGCAGCAGAGGGAGAGAATGAAATCCCCTACTAAACATCATGTTATGTAACATATTTACGATTAAGTGCCGTTCGGAACACGATCTGCAGCATGGCTGCCTGTGTTTCAAACGGTTTTTTTGTACATAATTTTATGGTCAGGCAAAAACGTTGACCCCTCAATGAATTGTATATTATACTCTCAAAGGCAGCTTATATGAAAAGCTTTAAATTATTAATTGACCCCTCAATGATTAACAGGAGGTGCATGCTTTGAGGAGAAACTGTTCTGAAAAGGGAAAGATTATTTATCAATTAAATGATATTTATAAATTTATGAGCCCTAAGTTTGAGCGCTGTACAGGCATGAGTCAGTCGAGAATGGATTTACTCCACGTATTATTTGAAGTGGATGAGATTAATCAATCGGCACTGCGTAAGGAAGTCAGCGTTGATCATGCTGCCATTACCAGACACCTGAAGCAGCTTGAAGAAAAAGGGATGGTAGCCAGAAGGAAAAATCCTGAGGATAACAGGGTTACCTTTGTCAGGTTAACGAAACAGGGTAGAGATCAGATTGACTCATTTAAAAATGAGAAGCAGCAGTTTATTGATCAGGTATTAAAAGATTTTACAGAAGAAGAAATCAGTGATTTATCAGACAAGCTGGCACGCGTTCAGCAAAATGTAACTGATATTCAACGTTAAAAGGGAGTTTTTGAAATGAATACAACGATAACAAATGATTTTAAAGAGATTATTACAGGCAGACGTTCGATTCGCGCCTACGATCCATCAGTGAAGATCAGCAAAGAAGAAATGACAGAGATTTTAACAGAGGCAACGCTTGCTCCTTCATCAGTTAATCTTCAGCCATGGCGTTTTCTGGTCATTGATAGCAACGAAGGAAAAGAAACACTGAAGCCGCTTGCGATGTTTAATCAGCAGCAGGTGGAGACGTCTTCTGCTGTTATAGCAGTATTTGTCGATATGAACAGCCTGTCTTACATTGAGGACATTTATGATACGGCTGTTGAAAAAGGGCTGATGCCTGCAGAAGTCAGAGATCGTCAGGTTCCTGGCATCAAAGGTATGCTCAGCGCTATACCAGAGCAGCAAATGAAGGAAATGAACCTGATTGATGCAGGTCTGGTGTCGATGCAGCTGATGCTTGCGGCACGCGCTCATGGATATGATACAAACCCAATTGGCGGTTATGAAAAAGATCAGATCGCTGAAGCATATGGAATGGATAAAGAACGCTACCAGCCGGTCATGCTGATTTCAATTGGGAAAGCAGCAGAAGAAGGGTATCAGTCTATCCGTCTGCCACTTGAAGAAATCACTCAGTGGAAGTAAAGAGAAAAGAGGAGATTCATATGATCATTACACTTGCACACTTACAAATACAACCTTCAAAAGAAGAGGCATTTCTCGCTGCTGCAAAGCTTTTAACAGCAGCTTCAAAACAGGAAGAAGGCAACGTTTCTTACGACCTGAAAAAAGATACCGAGCTTGAAAATACGTTCACAATGGTAGAGCTCTGGTCTGATATGGATGCTGTTCAGCGTCATAATGAGAGTGCGCACTTTAAAGCATTTGCAGAAAAGGCGCCTGCATTTCTCGCTGCGCCTCTATCTATCCAAATGTTCAAAGGTGAAGAATTAGACATATCTTAATGAAAGGATCCGGCTATGTGCCGGATCTTTTTTCGTTGTGAAAAATCCCAATCTGCTCCGGCGGCCAGACACGTACCTTCAGCTGTTTCGCGAAATGAAGCAGCGCCGGTTCAGCTGGCAGCGTAATCCCTGCACTTTCTGCCACGTCATTCACCTGGAAATCTGCCTGTGCCTGCTGCAGCGTCCATTGTTCATGAAAAATAGCACCTTTTAAAATTTTGTGGCTTTTCACTGTGAATAGCGCATACCGTTCAGTCAGCCAATAAGCAAGAGATCCTTTTTTCGTCAGAAATGGTTCTCCTGACGCCGCGTAAAGTCCGTCAAATGAACCTTCTGCAGCACGCCGGTCATTCCGTATACTTTTAAAATGGATTCGGTCTCCACTATTTGAAACCTCCATATCTGCATGCAAATATGGAAGTGCGTAGGATAGATTTGCAAGCTGTACAGCAAGCGGACTGTTGGCATCCAGGCTGAAAAAGTAAATGCCGGGTTCGCCGTTGAATGTCACATAGGTTCTGACATTCAGTTCGCTGAAGCGCTTTTTATATTTAATCGCGGATAGTCCTCTGAAATGAATGTCACTCATTTCAAAAGGAACGACGCTGACCCATGCCTGTCCATCATACGTATCAACTTGCAGACAGTCTGGGAGTAGCGCCCGGAGCTCATGAATATCAACTGGATAATGGGCAAACAGCAGGTCATTCCAGGTCTGTCCCATGATCCATTTGCGATTTCGCTGATTGACCAATTGAATCACCACCTGCCTTTATCTTAAAAAACATGTACTGTGTTTTCTAATCTGAAGGTGCAGGGAATGTACTCCTATTGTTCAGGAGACGCCGTTGATAAAAAAGTTTACTGTTTCCTCTTCATCAGCTGTTAATGCCTTACCGTAAAATGCAGTCAATCTTGCATTAATCTGATCAATGTCACGGCCAAACTCTTTCACAAGAGAGGCAGTTTTTCGTAAAAATCGGGCCTCTTTTTGAAATTCAGCCTTTGAGATTGGTTTGTAATGTGAAATCACATACGTCTCTGCATCAAATTGATCAAGACGGTCCAGCAAATTCAGAGTTTCGTCCGCTGTATAGTGCCATTTAGGCGCGTACATGAGTGGCGCTGTAACATCACCCAAAAATAATATCTTTTCTTCTTTTACATAAATGACGGTGCTGTCTTTTGCATGGTCACTGCCAACCTGCTTTAACAGACAGGTCACGCCGCCTAAGTCGATTGTCAATTCATCTTCAAACAAAACTGAAGGCATTACAACCTCAATATCACGGTGATCCTTGAATTCTTCACGAATCGCGTCTGCACAAAATTGAATCTCGACGCCGCTTGCCACCCGCTCATCAAGTGACTGGTCATCCCACTTAAAAGCAACAAGCTCTTCCATCGCCCGCTTCGTATCATAAGAAGCAATGGCTGGTATATTCAGTGCTGCAAGTCCAAAAATATGATCCCAGTGCCAGTGTGTGACAGCTGTCAGATCAGGAAGCGGTTTTCCGGCTTCCTTCAGCTTTTCTAAAAACAGTTCGGCATGTGCTTTTGAATTACCGCCATCAATCATAAGTGTATGGCGAGCACCCGTCACTGCCATCAGGATGGGTCTGTCAGTAGGTCCGACAGGTGTGAGGTAAGATACACGATTTGATAGGTTGATCAGTTGCTGAGTCATATGAAAGCTCCTTTTAGCCTGGTATGTATATTAATGATAAACGATGCGCTTCTGAAATTACACAAAACAGCCGTGAGCATCATCTGAAAAGGTGCTCACGGCTGCCAATGAACTTGGCTATTCATGATGAAGTTTAATACTCTTTCTCATTAAATTCATCCCGACTCTTGTCATTTTATATCTCGAGGGTCTTTTCATTCTGACTCTTTTTACATTAGGCTTCAATCTGGATAATGCCGACTGAATAGATCTTTCTGGGAGTTGAATATCAAATGCCTCTGTCAGAATGACTTGTAATTCACTGCTTGAGAGCTCATCTTTTCTCATCTTGATCTTTATCAAAAACATGGCAGCGGTCAACTGATCCTTTATCGTTTTTTGGGTGGACATCCATGCAAGTTCATGTTGAAGAAGCAACTGTTTGAATTCATCACAAAAGTCATATAGCCCGTTGTCAACAGCACTTTTCTCTAGCTCAGGGGTTATGCCCTCATTAATAAAGCTGTCAGCAAAATCAATTCCTTTGCGGGTGAGTGAATACTTTTTTTCTCCGTTTGGATCATAATGATGGTGCTGCATCATTTTTCTTTCACACGCATGATAGAGGCAAAAGTGAATGTTATCGGGGAGCTTTAAGTGATAGTCGATATAAAATTCACTCATTTTATTTGCTGAAAAAGATTTTCTTCTCTGAGTCAGCTGAAGAATATACAGGACAATTAAAGTTCTTTTCCACTCCGGAAGCTCCTCGAATATACGAGTGTTCAGGAAGTCATATTCAATGACAGTTGTTTGTTTTTTGTGTTTGATTAGATCATGAGCGATTTCATTAATTTGCTTTGAATGGTCACTTGAGAAACTGCTTAATGCAATAGGATCAGCATTTAAAGCGCTCCTTTGAACCGAAGTATAGGGAGCAGGCGTATCCGTGCATTCATTGTGAAAGTGTTTGTTGCTTAATGGATACATATATAAGCTTTCCTCCTTCAATTGGTGCTGGTGTTGCGTATATGAATGGTTTGCACGCAAATCAAATGATGCATGTGATCAATACGAGCCTTTACTGTATAAACGGAAAGTGTAATTTCAGATTTTTACGATCATGAGACTTTGCATCATTCCGGTATATAGAGATAACGTTGTTTTTCGACTTATGGATCACTAAATTTGAATTAATTTCAAAGCTTTTGAATTGAAGAAGCTGAAATAGTAAATAAGTTCAATGAGGTGCCATAATAGAACCTGATATTGTAAAATTGAATTTAGTATAGTGGTAGATAAAACATGTTCAGGGAAGGATCATCAATGAAAAAGAAATGGATTGTCATACCTGCAGTGTTGGTTTTGTTAGTTATAGTCATCTACGGGGCAGTTGGAAATTATTTTTACAATTATGCACTTAGTGCGAAGGATGAAAAAGAATTTTTAGAGGGAAATCCGAATCTGGCTGAGAGTGAAGCTGTGATGGCTGAAGTGGCTGAAGCACTCGATGAAGCGGATGAAGCATTTGAGGAAGAGCACCAGCCTGAGCATCTTTCCATCACGTCAGAGGACGGACTGAATCTGTCAGCTGATGTATATGAAAATGAAGAAGCCGGTGACCGCTGGGCCATCGTTGCGCACGGTTATATGATGGATGCTTCAGGTATGACCAGGTATATCAGGAATTTCTATGATGAAGGATATAATGTGCTGGCGCCTGACCTTCGCGGACATGGGGATAGTGAAGGTGATTATATCGGTATGGGATGGCATGACCGGCTTGATATGCTGCAGTGGATCGATGAGGTGCTGAAGGTTAATCCTGACGCAGAGATTGCCCTCTTTGGCATTTCGATGGGCGGTGCCACTGTGATGATGACGTCCGGTGAGGATCTGCCTGAGAATGTAAAAGTGATTGTGGAAGATTGCGGATACACGTCTGTCAGCGATGTGTTTACTTATCAATTGGATGATCTGTTCGGATTACCTGAGTTTCCGGTGTTAAACGCGGCTAACACAGTCACGAATATCCGTGCAGACTATGATTTATATGAAGCTTCTGCTGTTGATCAGGTTGCTAAGAGTGAAAAGCCAATGCTGTTTATTCATGGCGATGCGGATACCTTTGTTCCTTTTGAAATGCTGGATGAAGTATATGAAGTGGCTGATGTAGAAAAAGATCAGCTGATTATTGAAGGAGCAGGTCATGGTGAAGCTGAAAAAGTGGACCCTGAAGCATATTGGAATAAGGTTTGGGGATTTGTAGATCAGTATATTGAATAATTAATAGGAATTAGTTGTTTTCTGACTCATCACACATTAATCTTTGCAAGCGCAAGAATTAAATACTGGTTAAAACGTTAAAGAGAAGCCTGATTTTTTATCAGCTTCTCTTTACGTTTGTCTACGGCCTTTTACAATGACATAAAGTCCAAGAATAATGACTAAAAAGCCTGCAGTCTGTAACACGATATTACCGGTCTGACCAATTTCATTGAATGATAAATTTGTCAGTACAACACCGATAAAGCAAATGAAAAGTCCGATTGCGAGTTTCATAGGATACCACCCTGATCTTAAGGATGACTCTATTTTAACACGGGTAGGTCAGATTTATCTGCTAAGACTGAGGCGGCATGTCTAAAGGGATTTCATAATAAGAGCAGCCCTGCCACTCAAGCTCACGGATTAAAATATAATAAGCAGAACTGAAGAATGCCTGAATATTGGACGTATTCATCTCGTTCTCACTTTTTAAATGAAGGAAAAACTCACTGGCATCTGCCTGATAGTAAGCATCCGCGGGTTTGATATCAGCTTCGTGCTTAAGCGGATGGAATTGAAATGGATATGGAAGAATGAAAAATGACGGGTCATCTGTGTTGTCGTCCCCAAGCCAGAAGCCAAACTCGAGAAAATGTTCATCAAAGGCAGCTTTTTCAATGACTTTATCTTCAGGGAATGGCTGCATTTTTCCGTGAAGAATGAGTGTAGAAATATCAAAGGTTCCCCAGAACAATGCAGGCATCAGCTTTCTGCAGCGATACGGGCTGATGAATGTCAGTTCCTGCTGATAAGCAAACTGAAACAGCCTCAACCCTCTCAGTGCTTTTTCCTGATCGAACTCTCGTGGAGTATTGTCTTCATCAAATTTAGTCGTGTAAGGCATTTCCTGTGGGATGGTGTTAATTGTCAAAGGGATTTGGTGTTCGTGAAGAATTGAGAAAATTTCTTGGTAATATTGTTTAATTGTTTTTTGATCAGTGATGCTGATCAGATGAGCGTCTCCATCGACATTAACTTTAATCGAGGCCTCTGAAATGGAAAGATCAATTTGAAAAAAGTGGTCATTGTATGAAAGTAGTCCTGTTGAAAAGCCTTCAGCTGTAATCGGCAGCGTGACATGACCCCATTGCGGCTGCTGCGGGGCAGTTTTTAATTTGATTTTCCCGAGAATTTGAGAGATCAGGTGCAGCGTGAATTTCGTTTCTTTCCATTCACTGTGTTTAATCATCATTCATCCTCCTCTTTTACACTCTTTTATTATTTTCCCGGTCTCATCATCTGCTAACCCAGCCTGGATTGAATTATTTCTCAGAAGGGAAAGAACATTAAAAAGGAGGCGTGATCGATGAATGTCACATTTAAAGAAGAAGAGAACCGTTTCGCTGCGTACGATCAGGATCATAACGAGGCCGGAGAAGCAACCTTCAGCAGAGCGGAAGATAACATCCTGATTATTGATCACACGAGTGTACGGAATGACTACAGAGGCCAGGGTATTGCCGGGAAGCTCGTCAGACATATCGTTGAAAAAGCGAGAGAAAATAACCAGAAAATCATGCCGCTTTGCACATTTGCAAAAGGTGAGTTTGATCAGCATGAGGAGTATCAGGATGTACTTCACAGCTAAGTCAGACAGATCAGATGGCACATTCGCCTGATTGAAATAGATGAATTCGGGTAGACACGTCATATACTGACTTTTTGAGGAGTGGTTTAGTGAGTGTATTTCAACTCAACGATCAGGCCCCGGATTTCAAACTCACGGGTCTTGACCGAAAAGAATATCATTTAGCAGATATGCTTGAGCATAATGATGAAAAATGGTTTCTGCTGATTTACTTCCGCGGCTCCTGGTGCCCGGCATGTATGGAAGAGCTGGACGAGCTTGAAGACACAATCAGCTACTTCAACAAACACAATATTAGCTTAATCACAATTACACACGATGAGAAAACCAGTCTTGAGAAGATGTTGAAGGAGCACCAGTTCAGCTTCCCTGTACTGATCGATGAAGATCTCAGTTTCCAAAAGGCTTATGACGTGTATTATCACGGTGAGGATGCGCCTTATGAAGATCACGGTGCACATGCTGAGCCGGCTTATTTTCTTTTAAATGAAAATGGGAAAGTGCTTTATCAACAAAGACAGACAAACCCATTTGGGAGACCTCATGCAAAAGAATTAAGAAAAACCATTCAGTATATTAGAAAGAATTTGAAGTAATCGTACGACATGTACTTATAAATTTTTAAAAAGTATTAGGAGGATGTTAAACATGAAAGTATTAGTAGTTGGAGCAAACGGACAGGTAGGAAAGCATTTAACAAAAATGATTCAGGAAACAGAGCACTTTGAAGCACGTGCAATGATTCGTAAAGAAGAACAAAAATCATACTTTGAAGACCTAGGCGCTGAGACAGTGATTGTGGATCTTGAAGGTGAAGTAGAGGATATGGCTAAAGCTGCTGAGGGCGTTGATGCGATTGTCTTTACAGCTGGTTCCGGTCCGAATACAGGAGATGACAAAACAGCAACCATCGACCTCGATGCGGCAGTGAAAACGATTCAGGCTGCAGAAAAAGCAGGCGTGAAACGTTACGTGATGGTCAGCTCATTCGATACGACGCGTGAAGAAATTCAGAATGTGCCGGAATCATTCAAGCCTTACGTCATTGCAAAACACTATGCGGACGAATGGCTTCGTGGCACTGGACTGGACTTCACAATTGTACATCCGGGTGGACTGACAAATGATGAGGGGACAGGCAAAGTAAAAGCGGATGTCACTGTTGATCGTGGCGAAATTTCTCGTGAAGATGTTGCACGTGTGCTGTTAGCCGTTCTTG
Source organism: Jeotgalibacillus sp. 10bf12 (assembly GCF_055597105.1). NCBI lineage: Bacteria > Bacillati > Bacillota > Bacilli > Caryophanales > Caryophanaceae > Jeotgalibacillus > Jeotgalibacillus sp. 10bf12. The sequence continues at coordinate 1,191,999 of NZ_CP200276.1, forward strand.
AAAATGACTCTACAATCAGAAAAGAGTTCCAGGTAATCAACGGAGATACAGAGGTATCAGGAGCAGTTAAAAGCTTATAACATATGTGTAAAAGGATGTCCGCTAAAGCGGGCATCCTTTTTTGTATGAAAAATGAATAACCAGCCTTTTCCTTAATGGATAAATTTTCACTTATACCGCCAATATCCAGTTGCTCTCGACGCTTTAGCAGAGTATAGTAAATAACAGGGAAAATTCTGAGAGTTAAAGGTAGTGAGGGTGAATGACTGGTGTGCAGATAGTAATGATCGCAGTCGGGATTGCATTATGTATAGTTGGTCTGAACTTATGGCATTATCTCAGGCTGAAGCAAAAATATGAGAAGCTGACCGATCAGCACAGACAGTTCATTCACCTTGTTGAAACACCGAATGATTTTATGTATTATGCAGATGTTTATCCGGTAGTGAAATTTAAATATCTCAGTCCCTCTGCTGAGAATTTCTTCGGTAAAGGGAGCAACGAGCAGGCCTACTTCAGCCCGGCAGTCGCTTTTCAGGACATTCATCCGGATGATGAGGCGCTTCTGCTGAAAAAGATTACGGGAGACATTGATTACAGTCAGCCGATCGTCCAGCGCTGGAAGGATCAAAACGGCAAATACAGATGGTTTGAAGAGTATGCTACTCCCATTTATGAAAATGGAAGACTCGTTTCACTGCAGGGCATGCTCAGAAATATTGATGAGCGGATTGTCATGCAGGAGAAGCTGCAATACCAGTTGTATCATGACAGTCTAACGGATCTTTATAACCGTACATATTTTAAAGAAGCTTTTACAAAGCTGGATGAGGAAGAGTCACACTCAGCGGGGATGTTGCTGTGCGATCTTGACCAGCTGAAGTTTACCAATGATACATTCGGTCATTCAGTTGGTGATGAGCTGATTAAAAGAGCAGCTCATCAGTTAAAAATTGCAGTTGGTGACGCTGCTATTGCAGCAAGAATCGGCGGAGATGAATTTGTTGTGCTGATGCAGGATATCACTGGACAGGAGCTGTGGGAACAACTGGATCAGGTGAGAAAAAGCTGCAGGGAGGCAGATGTTTGTCTGTCGATCGGAGCAGCCTTTACACCAGATTCTTTAGGGAGAATGACAATGTTGTTTTCTGAAGCGGACCGTAATATGTATAAAGATAAAGAGATGAATCGGGAGTGTATTTAAAAGATGTGAAGGGGGCTTCGCATCTTTTTTCTATTTAGCTTTTTTGTAGTTCTTCAATATGCTCTGAATGAAATGGTGAGCCTTTTACCTCTTCAATGATGCTCAGTGTATTGCCGTCCGGATCTTCACAGTCAAAATATTTCATTTCGCCAAAATGCTTGATTTCATTAACGTTCAAGCCGCTTTCAGTTAACTGTTTATGTACGCTGATGATATCATCTGCAATTAAATTAAAATAAGTATTCTGCCTGCCGTGGCGATCCGGAAATGAAGAAGGCTGAGAAGAACTAACCTCTATTAATCCGAGTTGAACAGCGCTGTCAGGAAAATAGAAACCTGCCCCGCCATCCCACTGTCCAATCGGCTTCACGTGAAAATGAGTTTCATACCACTTTGCAGAGTGTTCAAGATTTGTAACCGGTATAAAGATACTGCCAACTTTAAACATTTGATCAGCCCCTTAATTAGCATTAAATTCCATATCAGTGTAACATACGGGAAACTGTTATTGTTAAAAAAAGTAGTTAGAATAGAATGGTGATTTGAAGAGGAGTGATGATATGAAAATCGGTGTAATCGGTGGAGGAATGTCGGGCTTAATTGCTGCACGAAAGCTTCAGTCAGAAGGGCACGACGTTGACATCATTGAAAAAAGCAGAAGTGTCGGCGGACGGATGGCGACACGAAGAATCGGTGAAGGACAGGCAGATCATGGAGCGGTGTATTTCACAGTCCGTGATGAAGGGTTTAATCACGAAGTGCAGCAATGGGTTTCAGCTGGTGTTGTGAAAGAGTGGTTTGCTGATCCTCACCCGAAATATGTTGGAGTGGACGGAATGAATAAGCTTGCAAAGCATCTGGCTGATGGATTGCATGTCCGGCTGCAGGAAAAAGTAGTGAATATCTCAGCTAAAGATCAGGGGTTAGCGGTAATTGATTCCAGCGAACACGATTATGATGCAGTTATTTTGACAGCGCCGCTCCCTCAAGCAATGGAGCTGCTTGAAACTGCTGATATTCAGCTTACCAAAGAAGATCAAGAGCTGAAATCCTTCATATTTGAACCTGCATTTGTCGGTTTGATTGAATTAACCCATGATATTCAGGCAGGTGAGCACGGATTGCTGGATCATCATCTGCCGGAAGGGGTTTTAAAAATCGTAAATAATTTTGCAAAAGGTATTTCTAAAAACCCGATATTAAGCGTATATATGACTGGTGAATGGAGTGAGAAATGGTTTGATCATGATGAGGTTCAGGCGATGGCTGAAATTGAGCGTCTGCTCTCACAGGAAATAAAAGGGTTGGACATTAAGTCAAAGCAGTTAAATAGATGGCGTTATGCGCAGGCAAAAGAGGTATATCAAGCATCGTTTTATAAACTGAGTGAACAGCCGGTATGGCTTTGTGGGGACGTATTTCTGCGACCTGATGATCCATCCGGGAACACCAGGGTTGAAAGTGCGTATTTGTCAGGCAGAGATGTTGCAGAAGATATTCTGCGCGCTATTCGTTAATAACGCTATTTGCCTGGACGCTGATCGGGCTTCGTTCCGTTGTTATTTCATTGTCTGATAAAATAAATGGATGTGTCTGGAATAATATTTTCCGTAAGTCAGAAGGCATATCGACCTTTTTATAAGCGCATATTAATGGAAATTCAATTGCGTTCACTGCCTCATCTATTCTGGTTTCGAGATCATGAATCAAATGGTGGGGAACGTCTGTTGAATTCCATTCCACATGTGCCCATGTACGAAATAGCATCTGTTCATCCAAATAAGGCTCAATTTTTTTTTCGAAGTAAGCTGTAATTGCAGGCGGGTGGTAGTTACCGCTTGAGAAATAAAATTCGAAGCTGTTAATAAAGTGAATATATTTCGTTTCTTCAGGCGAAATCAGCGGTTTTAATTGAATCATAATTTTGCGGTAATTTCGCTCATTTTCAATTAAAATAATGATCTCCTTAGCTCTAATGCTATCTAAAATATAAGCAATTACTGTTTGAAGGTAAGAATTTGTTTCATTATAAGCGTACAGCACGTGAACATTTCTTTGAGTTGCAATTAAATCTGGAAGTGCAAGTTTCATTTGATCATCCTTCCTGAATAGGGTTACACCCTCCATTATACGTGAACTAAATAGGATACACAAAACAATCTTCCGTGAGACGAAATAATAATATTCTCTGTTGGATTTTTAAAATGCGTTCTCCCATTTGACTGATATTCTGTTATGATTTTGTATAAATGGAAAAGTGAGATAATTGGCTTGGAGTATCCATGTGAAGGGAGAATCGCGATGGGTTTTTTACTGATCTTTTTAGCTTGCGGGTTATTAATTGTATTGTCAGTCATGGCATTTGGACCATACGGACTTTTGATCATTGCAGCACTGTTATCAGCATTTATCGTAAAAGGGTATTTCCTTTTATCATCCATGCACGATGAAATGTCACGTAAGGAACGATCACCGGAGCAAAGGTTTAAAGAGGCGACTGAGAAATATAAAGTGAAATAATAGGCCTGACTAAGGTCTATTATTTTTGTCTTTATTGAATCATTGAGAGGAGTATACACATGAAAGTAATGGTATCTGCATATCATAATGATTGGCCAACCTTATTTGAAACAGAAGCGGAAAAAATCGCTTCTATTTTTAAAGATCAGCTGATTACAATTCATCATATCGGAAGCACTTCTGTACCAGGACTGCATGCGAAGCCGATTATCGATATGATGCCCGTGCTGAAAAATATAATTGCGGCAGATCGCTTCGCTTTTGGAATGGAAAAACTGGGTTATGAAGCGTTAGGAGAGTATGGGCTTCCGGGCAGGCGCTATTTCAGGAAAGGGAAAGACAAGCGGACGCATCATGTTCATATGTATGATCTGTCCAGTCAGGATGAAATCACCCGTCATCTGGCAGTACGTGATTACCTCAGAGCTCATCCAATAGAAGCTGCAGCATATGGGGAACTGAAGCAAAAACTTGCTGAAGTTCACCGGGGTGACGTTGAAGCTTATATAAATGGGAAAGATCAATTTGTAAAAGACCTTGAGCGAAAAGGAATGGAATGGGGAAAATCATAAAATTTGTTACGATTATTACAAATAAATTAAATTAATAGATATAGGACTAAATATACAAGGAAAGGAAAATGATATGGGAATCGATCAGAAGGTTCATCCGCAAGTTTCTGCGATGCCGCTGTCAGTACACAAGATTCTAAATGAATGCCCACCTGAGAAAGACTTTTGGTTTTACCCATCCACAGAGTTACTTGAATCGTGGACCTCAACAATGATTTCACTTCTGAACACCTCTGTCTACCGCGGTTATGGACTTAGTATTAAAGAGGAACGAAAGCTCTCAGCACTGACTTCACATATCATTGTCCAGGGATGCAAGGCCCCATATTTAATTCAACTCACTTCCCACATCAGTTTGCAATCAGAAAAATTTCTAAAAAAATATGCACGTCATATTCATCAGTCAGCTAAAGAAGTGTTAAATATGATTGAGCTGGTGCGTCAGTTCGAAGCAAGATGTAAACTGATGATTAACCGTAAAGCGAATATTATCATCATGCCTTCAGCTGCCTACAACGAATCTGCCTGTACACTTGCAGACTGAGTGCAGCCTAAAACCCTTTCAACTTTTATGAAAGGGTTTTTTCTTTTGAGCTGATTGAAGACTGGGGTCTGACCCCGGCATCCGCAATTCTGCTATACTTAATGCAACTTATTTTTTGGAAGGAAGACTCTTAATGAGAAAATTATTTTTGGGTTTGGGTGCGCTGGTGATTGTCAGTGGCTGTTCGGGTCCACAGGAGGAAAGTGAGAGCAGGGAGCTGACGGTGTCTGCTGCTGCGAGTCTTCAGGATGCGCTTGGAGAGATTGAGGCACAGTTTGAAGAGGAGACAGGGATTGAAGTGACATTTAATTATGGTGGTTCAGGCAGTCTGAAGCAGCAGATCTCGCAGGGTGCACCAGTTGACCTGTTCATTTCCGCTGCTGAGAATCATTTTGATGAACTGGTTGAGGATGGCTTGATCAGTGAAGCCGAGAGTATCAGATTAATAGGGAATGAACTTGTGCTCGTCGTACCGCGTGATGATTTTGAGATTGCGACTTTTGAAGATCTTACTGAGGTAGAAAGTTTATCGATCGGGACCCCCGAGACGGTGCCGGCTGGAGCTTACAGCCAGGAAGTTTTCGAGGAGCTCGGAATCTGGGAGGACGTGCAGGAACAAATCGTTTTTGCAAAAGACGTCCGTCAGGTTTTGACGTATGTAGAATCAGGTAATGTGGAAGCCGGAGTGGTGTATAATTCTGATGCAATCGCAGGTGAGCAGTTAAAAATCGCGGCAGTTGCTGAAGAGGATTGGCATTCACCAATTGTGTATCCTGCTGGAATCATAGAGGATACTGACTACCAGGAAGATGCCGAAGCGTTTCTTGAGTATTTACAGAGTGATGAAGCAATGGCTATTTTTGAAGAGCTCGGTTTTAAAAGGTTGAACTAGCTTATGCCAGTTGATTTTTGGTCGCCGCTCAGATTATCTATTGAAGTTGCAACGGTTGCGAGTCTGATTGTACTTATAATTGGACTGGTTGCAGGCAGAATGATGGCTGTGCGCCGCTTTAGAGGCAAAGCCATTGTGGAAACACTGTTTTTATTGCCGCTCGTATTACCACCGACTGTAGTCGGCTTTTTATTAATTGTGATATTCGGACGGAACAGTCCTGCAGGTCAGGCGATCGAATGGGTGTTTCAGCAGCCACTTATTTTTACATGGTGGGCAGCAGTCATTGCAGCAGTTGTTGTTGCATTTCCACTCATGTATCAGTCAGCAAAAACCGGCTTTGAGTCGATTGATGAAGAGATTGAGCATGCCGGACGTGTAGATGGAGCCGGGGAGTGGAAGCTTTTTACGAAAATTGCGATCCCACTCGCATGGAAAGCGATTATTGCAGGATTTATTTTAAGCTTCGCGCGAGCACTTGGAGAATTCGGGGCAACCCTTATGTTTGCCGGGAATATTCCCGGCCGTACACAGACCGCCTCAACAGCGATTTATCTGGCGATCGAATCAGGGAACATGCAGATGGCCTGGCTGTGGGTTGCGAGTATGGTTGGGATTTCATTTGTGATGCTGGTTGCGGTGCAGGGGCTGAGAAGCAGATAAAAAAGCATTCGTGCAAATGAGGCGAATGCTTTTTTATGGGAATCACTTTTGGTGAAGATATTCCTGTAAGTCTGATCGATAAGACCAAAGCTCGTTTCGCAGTTCCCTGGCGTTTTCATAGTAAGTGCGTCTCTCATCAGCTGTTTCTGCTGATTGAAATTGATTAATGATTCCAGCAAGGTTTTCCGGGAATTTCCGCAATGTGTCAATTGCTTCATCATCATAATTAAGATAAATAACCGAGCCCTCTCCGTGAAGCTTCAGCGCTTGTTTTCTTGCGTTATACTCACTCGCATCGCCCTCTGAAAATCCTTCTTCAATCAAAATTTCCTGATAAGATAAAAAACCGTCCAGGTGTTCTATGTAGTAGTCTATGGAGATAAAGGACTGTAGTTCGGCCTCATTTTTCTGTTCACGGTATTGGTTGTACAGAAAAGCGGATAAAAGAATAAATAATGTCAGGCCTGGTAAGAGTGCTTTTTTAGAAGATAAAACAGACACAGTACTTCTCCTCTCACATTTTATTTTTATCAACCTTACGATATTAATATGTATCATGGTAACATATTAATAGAAAAATATGGTTTTTTATTTTTCGGGAAGCTAATAGGTATAAAGGGTAGGGAGGAAATAAATGAGACACTCATCTAAAGCAATTATCATTCAAGGAGATTCTATATTACTAACAACAAACTCAGACGATGAAGGCACGTTCTACATTTTCCCGGGCGGCGGTCAAGAGAATGGGGAGACGATGCATGAGGCATGTATACGGGAGTGTCTTGAGGAAATGGGATTGATTGTGAAACCCGGGGAGCTTTTATACGTAAGAGAATACATAGGGAAAAACCATGAGTATGCAGCAATTGATTCGCATGTTCACCAGATCGAATCTTATTTTCGCTGTGAAATTACCGGTGAAAACGATCAGCAGATTTTCTTTGATGCGAATCAGACCGGTATAGAATGGTTACCAATCAGAGAGCTTGATCAATACAGGATTTACCCACGGACGGTCGTTTCATATATTCAGAAGTCTGGTCAGGCGGCCATTTATTTAGGTGATGTGAATTAACCCTGAGGAGGAATCATGATGGAACAAATCGGCACACTCAGTAAGATTATGCGTCACCCGGTCAAGTCACTAAGTGGTGAAATGGTAAAGTCCACAAACCTTATGGCTTACGGCGTCTATGGAGATCGCAGTCATGCACTTTTAGAGGAAGAACGCTATCATACAGCGACTCAAAATCCTAAAATGGTGGGGTACAGTGCTGCTTTTGAAGGTGAAGAATCTATGGAGCAATATCCGAGAATTTTGGTCACAGCGCCGGATGGCCGGACTTTTTACTGGGATGAAGATACTTGCCTCGATGAATTCCGAGTGCTCGCCGGCAAACCGTTGAAAAAAGAAGTGTATTCGCCGGCACTCGTGCCACTTGGTGCAATTGAGGAAGAGCATCTATTAATTGTAAATGAAGCATCGGTTAAAGCACTTGAAGCCGAAACAGGAAAGACAATCGACTGGCGCCGGTTTCGCCCTAATCTGATTGTTTCATTGAAAGATGACATTCCTTTTTCAGAAGAACATCTGGCAGGGAAAAGGCTCTCAATCGGAACTGCTGAAATTGAAATCGTCAGACCGTGTGAGCGCTGCAGCATTATTAATATTGATCCGGTATCAACAGCCATTGACCCGCTTGTTTTAAAAACGGTTTATCAAAAGCACGGAAACAATTTTGGGATGTATGCGGCGGTGAGGAAGCCGGGCGTGATTACAGTGAACGATACCATTTTAGTATTGGAGTGAACATCAATTATGAATATCGTGCTATTTTTTATTGTGCACCTGATTATTGGATTGGGGCTGGTCTATTTCAGGTCTAAACTGCCGTCTATACTTATTACGTTTGGAGTGGTTTTTCTAGTCATGAGCGCTCTATATTGGGGCAGAATCATTATTGATATTAGCTAATTGGTCAGGAGGAATTTAAATGGATGGTCTTAGTTTGGGAGATATTATTTTTATGATTGTAATGTTCGGCTTTCTTGCTTTATTTCTCGTTTCATTCAGTCTATTTATTAAAAGAATGGTCGTTACGAAATCAGTACAGAACAGGCAATCAGATGAAACAAATGAAAAACTGGATCGGATCATTGCTTTGCTTGAGGAAAAGCAGGGCCAGAAATGAGATCAGAGCAGGAAATGATGGCGCTGATTTTAGGATTTGCTAGAGCAGATGCGCGTATCAGAGCAGTCTATATGAATGGGTCGCGTACGAATCCAAATGCCCCTCGTGACATTTTTCAGGATTACGATATTGTATATGTGACTGATAGTATGTCGGCTTTTACAGAAGATCAGTCCTGGATTCAGCACTTTGGGAATTTAATGATGCAGCAGCAGCCGGATGCTTTGGATGCCGGAAAAGGACTTTCAACTGATCCCGGACGCTATGCATTTTTAATGCTGTTTGATGACGGGAATCGGATTGACCTGTCATTTCAGTCAGTTGATTTTATGCAAAAGGCCTACCGGGATGACTCACTGACGATTCCGCTTTTAGATAAAGACGGTATTTTACCTGAAATCCCTGAGTCGACTGATCGGGATTATTTTGTTAATGAGCCTTCAGAAGGTGAGTTTGACAGCGTGACGAATGATTTCTGGTGGTGCCTGCAGAACGTTGCGAAAGGACTCTGGCGGGATGAGTTGCCGTATGCACATCAGATGTATGAGCTCACGACGCGTGGTGCGCTGGATCAGATGATTGCGTGGTGGATTGGCGGACGGCATGATTATGGAGTTTCTGCGGGTAAAATGGGGAAATACTTTAAGCGGTTTTTAACGGAGGAATACTGGACGATTTATCTGCATACCTATTCCGAAAATAAATGGAATGCTATAGAGGCAGCGGCTGAACTGTTTGGAGTGCTGGGTCGTGCAGTGGCTGATGAGGCAGGGTTCCAATATCCCGATAAAGATGAACGACAGATGCTTCGTTATATTAGGCGTGTACGCGAGCTGTCGGGTGACGCGGAAGAGATTTTTTAAGTGTCTTGGGGGTGGGACTATTGGCATGAACTCATGAACCACCCCATTAATCTTCTGAACTAGGCTGATTTTCTCATGAACGAATAGGGTAATGTCATGAACATGCTCCGAAATGTCATGAACATCACAAGTTATGTCCTGAACCATCCACTCCATTGAGAAAAACCACCAAAATTCATTCGCTTTTCACCACAACCACCCTGCGCCCAGCCACTCTCATATTCATCGTATGCACCACAATCCCCACAACAATCAGTCCAATTCCAATTGAAGCAACCCCTGATGGCAGAGGACTTGATAAAAGTACAGCCTCACCTGCAATCACAAACAGCACCTGTGTTGCCTGGGTCGCTTCAACCGCCGCAAGCTTGCCCTGGTCATCCCGTACACTGTTTGTTGCAATGAAGAACAGGGCCGTTGCGATAATGCCTGAGCTTATTGCAACAATAAGCGTCTGAATGATCTGTCCTGATGAAGGCGGACCTGTCTGTAAGAGTCCGATTCCTCCTAAGATGACCCAAATAGGAAGACTGGCGAGTGTCATTCCGAGAATACGCTGAAAAGTATCAATCTGGTCCCCACACAGCTCCATCATTTTCCGATTCCCAAGTGGATAACAAAAAGCTGCAATGATAACAGGCAGTGCACCGATTAATAACTGTGAAACACTGAGCTGATCCGCCTGCTGAACCTGAATTAAAATGACACCCGCCAGAATGATACATGAAATCAGTAAAGACCTGAATTGTACAGTATGTCTGCTACCATCAGACTTTAGAAAAAGAGGTGCCAATAAAAGGCCGGCTACAATCGTAAATTGCCAGGTACCCGCAACAAGCCAGCCCGGACCGTAAGCAGCTGCATATGTAAGCGGAGCATAGAACAGGACAAATCCAACCACGCTCCATTTGATCCATTCGAGTGGACGTTTTTTCATTTCACTTAACAAACCGCGCAGATTTCCTCTCATCCACACAATCAGTACTAAAAACGGCACCATAAAGATAAACCGTAAAGAGGAACTCCAAAGCCAGCTGCCACCACTAACCTCCATGGAACGATTCAGAATAAATGTGACTGCAAAGAACATTGAAGATAAGATGCCGATCAATAGAGCTTTCATGTAAAACACCTCTTTACGTATTCTATAAATGATATAATGTATACTATAATATACTTTTTAATGGAGAGCGCAAGTGCTATTTCAAATATGGAGGAATCATCATGACACATATAAGCCCGGAAGATTTTACAAAACAGGTTGGTAAAAAACTGAGAAGACTGCGAAAGGATAGAGAGATCACACTTGAGGAAACGGCAGATCTGACCGGTGTGAGTAAATTGACACTTGGTAAAATTGAACGAGGGGAAGCGAATCCATCTCTTACGATTATCTGGAAGATTGCGAACGGTTTACGCATCCCTATTTCATCATTAATGGTAGAAAATCAGGAGATCACGCTGCTTAAAAAAAGCGGCAACAGTGTGATGAGTGAAAATCAGTCTTTAAAGCTTGAACCTGTTTTTGCAACAGAGGTGCAGGGATCGATTGAATCTCATAAAGGCTACTTACAACCTGATAGCACTTATGAAGCAGAGGCCCATCAGCCAAGTGTAAAAGAATATATTACTGTGATGGAAGGCGAAGTGATTGTCCGTGTTGGTGAAGAAGAATATAAGCTTGAGCGGTTTGATTCCATCAAGTTCAATGCAGATCAGCCCCACGCTTATATCAATCATTCCAAGGAGACTGCGGTGCTTCATTTTGTGATGATATACTCCCTTTGAAAATGTGGAAAATCAGTGAATAATCAGATTACTTATTAAGGTTGTGATATGCTAAAAAAAGGAAAACAAAGGGGTTTTTTAAATGAGCGATTTTGAGCAGCCGCCTAAAAATGATTTGATCGGTGATATTTTGAAGGACTATTCAAAAACGGGTGGCATGGACAATCTAAAAGGAACCGGTGAAAAGATCCCGAAAGAATATTTTTCGGGAGATACATTTCAGCATTTTCAGAAGATCGCAAAGGATCAGGGTACAAACCTCACTGGCTGAAGCTGCAGCATGAGATCAGTGACAGACTGAGAGAGCTGGAGACACTTGATCCTGCCGCACAGAAAAAAGAAGTAGTAAAGCTTAACAAAAAAGTAGCAGAGCACAATAGATTCTGTCCGTCGCCGCTTCAGAAAATGCCGATTTCGATTGATGCAATAGATGCAGCAAGGTGTATTTGGGGGTAAAGTGTCTGTTCGTAGAAATGAGCTTTGGGTTCTTAGAAAGGTGGGTCATGTTCCTAGAACAACCCGCGTCTTTCGTAGGAAAGTGTAATTAGACCTAGTATACCCATCCACCGGCAGGTTATTATCTAACCATAACGCATCACCTAATCCCTCATTCTTGATTGTTTTACTCGGAAATGAGATAACAGTGACAGATCTGAAATTTCTGAAAAGGGAAGAGGGATTTTGATGTCAAAAAAGCCTGCTGAGATCAGTAAGGATGGTTCATTTAAGAGACAGGTTAATCGTTTTGTTACACCGTTTGGCAGTGGAGAAGGTGAGCTGCCGGTTGAGAGTGGGCGATACAGGTTGCTATGGTCGGCTGCCTGTCCGTGGGCGCATCGCCAGGTAATTGTTCGCAGTGTGCTTGGTCTTGAGGATGCGATCAGCGTCGGAAAAGCGAGTCCGCTCCGCCCGAGGATTGGCCGTGTTGACTGGGCGTTCACACTGGATGAAAATGATCAGGATTCTGAACTTGGGATTGAATACGTAAGCGACGTTTACTTTAATGCGGAGTCGGATTATGACGGACGCCCGACAGTACCTGTCATGGTTGACCTGCAGACGAAAAAGGCCGTTAACAATGACTACTTTAAAATGACGAACTACTTTGAAACAGTGTGGCGTCCATTCCATAAAGAGAATGCGCCGAACCTGTATCCAGAACATCTCCGCACTGAGATAGATGAATTGAATGAAGTGATCTTTCATGAAGTAAACAACGGCGTATATAAATGTGGTTTTGCTCAGTCGCAGGAGGCGTATGAGGCTGCATTTGATACACTTTTCGCACGGCTTGATTCCCTTGAAGAGCGGCTGGCTGAACGCCGTTTCCTGCATGGGGATTTCATTACTGATTCTGATGTGAGGTTATATACGACGCTAGCCCGTTTTGATGCAGCCTACTACAACGGCTTTAACACGAACCGTAATCTGCTGAGAGAATTTCCGAATTTATGGGGTTATGCGCGCGATCTTTATCAGACTGATGGCTTTGGAGATACAACTGAATTTGACGCGATCAAGGAGCATTATCATGTGTCTATTACGATAAATCCTGATCAGTCTGAAACGCGTATTTTACCAAAAGGACCTGATCTGACAGTATGGAATGAGCCGCATGATAGAGAGAAGCTTGGGAAGTCAGATAAGTTTCTTCGTTTTGAGGAGGAATAACGGTTGATCATTCGTGATGCAAGAAAAGAAGAGCTTTCATTTATTCGGGAACAGCGTGTAAAAGCTTATGAGGATCATACAGAAAAAGTGCCGGCTGAGCATTGGAAAGCTTTGAAAAAGGCGATTTCATCTGATGCAGATCAGCAGGAAAACGTTGATTTAATTGTGGCAGAAGTAAATGACGTCATCCTGGGCAGTGTGGCATTATTTCCTGCCAAAACGGATGCGTATGAAGGCTTTGTGGATGAGATGGATTACCCTGAAATCAGAGTGCTCGCCGTAGATCGCAATGCCCGCGGCCAGGGTGTTGCGTCAGCGCTGATTGATGAGTGCATCAGTCGTGCAAAGGCGAAAGGGTACGATGCGATTGGTCTGCATACAGGCTCTTTCATGGACGGAGCGATTGCGCTATATCAGGGTAAGTATGGATTTGAACGGATGCCTGAGTATGATTTTGTGCCTGCGGATGATGGGATTGTGGTGAAGGCTTTTAAAAAGAAGATATGAATCAAAAAAGACAGCTTAAATGGCTGTCTTTTTTGATTATCCATTCACCTTAACTGTGCGTCTTGCAGACGTTGACTGTTTTCGTCCGCGTGCTTTTTCTTCAAGCGCAGGTCCAAGCTGGAACAGCAGTACGCCGGCTGAAATAATCAGCACACCTAAGAACGATTGAAACGTAAAAGGTACCTGCTCAAGTCCGAACCATCCGAGTGAATCCCAGACGAGTCCGAAAAAGATCTGTGAGACCATTACGAGTGAGATTGCACGGCTTGGGCCAAGCGATTGAACGCCCTGTGTAACACATGCTACAACGCCTACTCCAACTACGCCGCTGAACCAGAACCATAAGTCTGCATCAAAGCTGAATAAGGCAGCTCCTTCAAATGCGAGGCCCGCTGCAAATGAAGCAAGGAAGCCAAGTGCAAGTACAAGCATCGTTGTTGACCAGACGCTGACCTGCTTTTTCACATTTGCATTGAATGTATTCTGAAGGCAGACCAGTGTTCCGCCGAGCAGTGCAAGTAAAATTCCAATGACCATTAGAATGCCTCCTTTTCATAAATATTTTCACCAGCGAGTTCAAGCAGCGCTTGGCGATTGATAATTTCAATTGATCCCCGTTTTTTCATAATCCAGCCGTCCTGCTGAAACTGTTGAAGCACTCTGTTCAAATGCCTGTAGCTCGTGCCGATCAGATCTGCGATATCAATGAGTGATGCAGAAGTGATGACAGGCTGCACAGGTGTCATGGAAAGAAGGTAGCTGGCAAGGCGGACATCAACTGCATACAGCAAATTAAAATTCATCGTATGAGACTTCATTTCAAACTTCTTTGTTACTGTATCGAGCAGGAATTGCAGCCACGGGGCATGCTGGGCCATTTCTTTTTTGAGAATTGAATAAGGAATCTCAATTACGGTTGTTTCCATGACGCTTTCAACTGTATTGATCAGCGGACAATCCCTTACATATTCAATATCCCCAACGATATCAAGCGGTGTTTTAAAAGCGAGAATGAGCCTTTTTCCTTCAGGCGTCAGCATAGAGACCTTCAGTTTACCATCTACTAAAAGGTGCATCCTGTCTGATTTTTCACCCTGTGAAAACAAGCGCTGTCCTGCCGGGTAGGTCTGCAGCTTCATTGCTTCGCAGACTGTTTGGGTGAAAAGTTCATCAAGTTGATAGGTTTTCAGATAATCATTTAGCTTCTTATTCATCATGCCTCCTAGACCTTCAGCACAATGACTCCAAAAATCATCAGTGCTACGCCAATGATTTGTGTCCTGCTGATATTCTTTTTCATCATGTCGAACCATCCGAACTTATCAATGAAAATTGCTGCAACGAGTTGGGCAATGAGGAAGATACCGATCGTCAGCGTGACGCCCATCAGGTGTACAGCAGTAATGTTACTGAATAGAACAATCGCAGCGAGCGCACCGCCGGAAGCATATAATTTTGGTACCTGCCCGAGATCCTTATATGAGCGGTCCCTTAAAGCCACTACAATGAGGATTGCGAGTATAAATCCTGTCAGCTGCGTCATGGCAGCTGCCTGCCACGTGCCAATCTGATCACTGATTGTTGCGTTTGCTACGCTCTGAAAGGTCAGAAAGAATCCGCCTGCCAGTGCAAAAATGACACCTTTCATTTATATTCCCACCTTTCTGTCAGCCCAACTGTATAACGTTGGCAATGGTGTCAAAAGGACATATGTCCTAATCAGTGTGAGGGATTTGATACATGAAGTAAAGAGGTCAGTTTAAAAAATGGAAAAAAGTGCTGTATACTGAAAGCAATTCTTTAGTGAGGAGTGAAGACATGTCTAAGGTGTACCTGATCAGACACTGTAAAGCAGAAGGGCAGGAGCCTGAAGCTGCTTTGACAGAAGATGGTGCGAAACAGACTGAAGCAGTGGTTCAATTTTTTAACGGAATTGATGTAACGCGCATTATTTCAAGTCCTTTTAAACGAGCGGTGGATTCAATACAGCCTTTGGCTGCGGATAAAAAGTTAGATATACATATTCATCAACACCTTTCAGAAAGAGTGCTGAGCACTGAAAACCTGCCGGACTGGCTTGAAAAGCTTGAGCAATCCTTTTCGGAAACAGAGCTTGTATTTGAAGGCGGGGAGTCAGCAAAAGAAGCTGAACAGAGAATCGCTGAAGTGGTAGAGGCGGAAAGCAAAAAGGAAGGTGTTACGCTGATTGTGACGCATGGTGGCATCATGTCCCATTTCCTGAGCAAATATGACGCTGGATTTGGCTTTGGTGGATGGCAGCGGCTTAGTAATCCGGATGTGTATGTGTTTGATGGGGATAGCAGGAGAGTGAAGCGGGTGTGGGATGAATAAATCCTGGCACAAAGCATTCGGTGTATATGGACTTTATAGAAAAGATCATAAATTGCTCGTGATTAAGAAAAGTGGTGGTCCATATAAAAACAGATATGATCTGCCTGGCGGAAGCCCAGAAGAGGGTGAGAATCACTCTGAGACACTCAGCCGGGAATTTTCAGAAGAAACAGGGCTTGAAGTGTTGGGTAAATTCCGTATTGGCACCATCGACTTTCATCTTCCGTGGCTTTGGAGGAACTTCACCCATGTGCATCACAGAGCAGTATTTTTCGAAGTGAATGAAACGGGTGGTGAGCTTGATGAGCCGGATGAATTTGAAGGGCAGGACTCGCTCGGCACCTGTTGGTTAACAGAAGATGAGGCAAGTAAAGACAATGTTTCACCGTTAGTGTTAGAAGCATTCAGATGGTTTTCACTTGAGCGGATACCAACAGAACCTGTCATATACGAAAAGTGGCATGTAATTGAAACAACTAAGGAGGCACCATGGAATCAGAACGATTAAGCATATTTAATGAGAAGCATCAATACATAGGTGAAAAAACTAGATCTGAAGTTCATGAAAAAGGCTACTGGCATGAGACTTTTCATTGCTGGATTGTAGATGGAGACTCACTCTATTTCCAGCTGCGCAGTGAAGACAAAAAAGATTATCCCGGGCTTTTAGATATTACTGCTGCGGGTCATCTGCTTTCCGGTGAAACCGTTCGGGACGGCATCAGGGAAATGCAGGAGGAGATTGGCATCCATGTCCCTTTTGAACAGCTGCAGCCGCTTGGTGTCATTGAATGTGTAGCTGAGAGAACGGGTTTCATTGATAAGGAGTTTGCGCATACGTTTCTGTTGAAAGGAACTTTTAGTGAAGGTGACTTTGAACTTGAGGATGAAGAAGTGGCCGGGATGGTCAGAACTAATCTTGAATCATTTCGCAGCCTCTGCAAGGGCGGGTGTGACGAGGTTAGGGTTCAGGGGTTTAAGATAATCGAGAACGAAAAAATAAACATAGATCAATCAGTTGGGATAGATTCGTTTGTTCCTCATCAGGCGGCTTTTTACCTAACTGTTTTGGAACGGATTGATCAGTACAGATGACAGAAAATTGAAACCTTTTCACTTCAATGCACGTAACTTATGTAAGAGGTGACGAAAATGAACGGTCTTAAAATCACGATGACAGTATTGCTTGGGGTGCTTTTTCTTTTTCCCGGACAGGCTCTTGCAGTGGATTTCTCAATTGAACGATCTGAAATAAATGCAGAGATTCAGGATTCCGGCAATGTCTTTGTGACAGAAAATCATACTTATGAATTTGACGGAGAATTCAATGGCATTACACGCTCGCTGATCTCTAAAAATGACCAGCAGTCAATTACTGACGTGCAGGCTTTTGAAAATGGGGAGTCTTTAAACGTAGAAAAAGATAACAACTTTTATCGCATTTACCGAGGCGGTGAAGATGAAACCGTAACAATTACGCTGACTTATTTGATTGAAAATGGCGTAACAGTCTATGAAGATATGGGTGAATTTTTTTGGCCATTTTTCAGCGAAGAGAATGAGTCGGATTATGAAAATATGGTGATCACAATTACGCCGCCGGCACCAACAGACAATGTGCTGGCACTCGGCTACGATGAAGCTGAAGGTGCTGCTGAGACAGATGCATCAGGTGTTGTGACCTTCGATCTTGGGCATGTCTCTGAAGGTCAAAATGGTGATGTTAGAGCGGCTTGGGATACAGCTGTATTTACAGCAGAGGGTAGTGGTGAGATCCGCTCCGAGCTGATGGCTGCAATCGACACGCAGGAAGAAGAAGCGGCAGCATTTGCTGAGACGCGTGGTTGGATCATGAACATAGGAATTGTCATCCTCGTACTTGGAGCCGTTATATTAGCTGTATTTTGTATTAGTGCGTGGATCAGAGCGGCGAGAGTGAAACGTGAAGCAGATAGCAAGCTTTCGCCAAACGGACCACCGCGTGAGATCCTTTCTCTGATGGGGACCATTTCGTTCAATTCCTATCATATGATGCCCGGGCAGGCTGTGAATGCGGCCCTGTTAGAACTCGTGAGAAAAGGGCATGTCATTCAGGAAACGGAGCGTGCATTTCGTCTCGTGAACAGAAATGGACTGCTTGATCACGAGCAAATTTTAGCGGGATGGCTGTTTGATACGATTGGAAATGGAGAAAAATTCACTGTTGATCAGGTAGAAGCGTTTGCTAAAAAAGAATCCAATCAGAAGATCTATCAGGACTATGAAGCGAAGTGGCATGCAGCGATCAAAGAGGAAGTGGAAGCGGCTCAGCTCAGTAAGAATATCAGTGCTCATCGTAAAATCGTGATGGCTGCAGCTGCAGTGTTGCTGCCGTTCCTTGTATTGTTTCCAATGTTTGATCTTTTGCCATGGCTATTTTTCACAGTGCTGCTTGTTGGAGAATTTGTAACGTATATACTTGTTTATCATCCAAGGACGCTTGAAGGTGTCATGATCAATAGAGAATGGCAGCGTGTGAAAAAGAATGCGGACACCGATCATTGGACTGAGGACGATCAGATGAGGGTGTACCTGTATGGGGTCGGAACAAAGGATGAAAAAATTTCTGGACCGATTGAAAAGAAATTTGCAGGTTTTAACCCGTCTGTGGATCATGGAGACGTAGATATCTCCACTTTACTTTTATTATCAGTTGCCATCTCGCCGGGCTTTGAGTCTGCTAATGCACAGGCATCAGCTACAGCTACTTCATCAACGTCCGCTGGTTCAGGAGGCGGAGTAGGTGGAGGCGGTGGAGGTTCGGGTGCGTTTTAATCAACTGAAATGGAGCTATCAACATGAAGAATTTTTTGAAATTACTTGGAATTGTCACAGTGGCATTCATGATCATTATGATCTTGCAAATATTCTTGAATATGACACCGGAAAGCGGCCTGTCAGCGCTTATATCTTTTTTGTTCGGTTTTTACATGCTATTCCCCTATATCCTGGGTTGTACAATTATTTCTTATTTAATTTATCTCCTTTTAAAACGCATTAAACTGAGGCCTGTAGTCGCAGGAATGGTGAGCGCTCTGCTCGTGATAAGTGGATCAGTTGGGTGGTCAATCTGGCAAGAACAAAATCATGTGACCAATCAACTGTTTCTGATCCCCGAGGGGTATACGGGAAATATAATCATCGTATATAACGTAAAAGGTACGCCGGCACTGGAAGAAAGAGATGGTTATACAGTAATTCCTGTAAATGAACAAGGCTATTACGTTACTTCAACGTATGATCAAAACTATGGAACCGTAACGGATCAATATGTATATGTTGATCAGACAGGAAAGAGAAGTAAAATAGATCAAACTTGTGTTGGTCCAATTGGAGGCGGAGGATTCTCAACGAGTGAAAATGAAGAAGTTAATCTTAATTTTAGCGGCTTTGTTTTAACTCAAACAGAATGTGATGAGGTATTTCAATTCCAAAATCATCCATGGGGTCCTGAAAAAAGTGAAGTGCTTGGTAGAGTGTTAAAAAAACATTATGGATTAGATGGATTCTAATATCAAAGGAGTGATTAGATGAAAACGATCGGTATCGGCACAGGTCTTGCATTAATCGGCCTGATTCTGTCGTGGATTATTTGGGGAGCTGAAGAAATCTACACGATTCCGGCCGGGCTCGGTATTTTGTTTCTGGTTGTGATGATATTTTCCTCAGGTGCAGCTCCAAGCGGCCATGAAGCAGGCTCGAACTTTGCAAACGAGTCAAGGGAAATGCGGAAAGAACGGACTCAAATAACCCAATCTTCATTTTTGCTGGCCTTACCTAATCTGTTGATCGCAGGTCTTCTATATTTCGCAATTTAATAAGGTATACAGATATGTATTAAAGGTCATCCTATCTTCTGAGCACATTCAACAGTTTAGCCGTCTATTGAAAAAGGAATGGCATAATATTGAATTTAGTGAAGGAGTGGGAAAATGAATATTAACGGAGAAGAAATTTTAGATCGTTATAGAAAAGGGATTGAAGAGGTGCATGATGCACTTCCTGAAGCAGTAAGTGAATATAACCGCTTCACCGGAAAAGCATTTGAAGCTGGTGAAATTGACCGCGCTCATAAACATCTGACTGCACTTGCAATTGCAGTAAAGGATGGAGACGAGTCAAGTATCGCTTATCACATGGACCAGTGTGTAGGGCATGATTGCTCAGATCAGCAGATTCATGAAACGCTGATGGTCGCAGCAGCCTATGGCGGAGGTTCTGCCATGAGTCACGGTGTGACAATGGGACTTGAGATGCTGAAGCAGTTTCGAGATCGTTAAAAAGAGGCCTGACAGTTATTTGCTGTCAGGCCTCATCATCTACAAAGTATATTGTATTTCCAGTCTTTTCATGGCTTGAATTGTTTCTTCAGCAGTGATTCGGCGATTTTTCAATACATGAATTGTTTCCTTTACCGTGGTGGATTTTTCTGCGATTGCTACAATTCTATGTGCAGGGATATGAAGATCATTTAGAGATATCGGCAACCCGATTTTTTTGTAAAAAGGTAATAAATGCTCAATCTCATTATATTTTTCCTCAAGCATCAGCTGAACTAGAATACCATAAGCAACTTTATCACCGTGTAACGCTAAATGAGATTCGGGAGCGGATGTCAATCCATTATGAATTGCATGTGCACCTGCAACCCGCCCATATTGATCTCCAAAACCTCCTACCATTCCACCGAGCATAATGATGGCTTCAGTAACCCGTACAAAAGCTTCAGAGCTTTTTTTATGTTCCGCATCTAATAAAGCCTGTTCTCCGTATTCGAGCATAACATCTGCACATTTTTTAGCAGCAAAATGTGCAACCTCCAATGCAGGCATAGGCTTTTGCATTCTGCCAATTTGAACGTCTGCTTCATACCATTTAGCAAGTGTGTCTCCAATGCCTGCGCGTAGCAGTGCAGGCGGTGCTGCCAATATAATTGGATCCACTAACAGTAAATCTACTCCGGTGGGATGGATATCATAGTGAGTCATCATTCCATTACTTTGATAGATGACGCTGATGGGTGTCCATGGTGCACAATTAGATGCAAGGGTAGGAATCAAAATTGTCTTTACATGCGAATTCGCAGCTGCTGCCTTTGTAGTGTCGAGTACTTTTCCTCCGCCAAGCCCCACAATTGCCTGAACATTTAACCCGGAAGCCAGTGATGTAATGCGGCTGATTTCTTCGATTGTGCATTCTCCATTGTAGAATTCATGATGAACTTTAATGTCACTAAAAGTCGGGAAAGCTTGTTTTGCTGCTTTCCACGACTCAACACCTGATACTAAAAGAATACGATTGATACCTCGTTCGGATAATTTTACTTCAAGGTCTTCAAGTGCATTTGGTTTGATAACATATTCTGCAGGTGCACCGCGGACAATGACATCATTCACATTACTCACGTCCTATCTGTTTTCCATCCACTGAGGTTTTCCAAAACCTTCGAAATCTGAATCGATGGTTTCCTCAAATTCAGGAGATTCAACTATTTCAATCAAATCCTCTGCAAGTGTTGAATCTTCGTTTTCAGCTGTTACTGCAACCACATTTCGATACTCGTCAGGCATATCTTCAAGTGCCAATGCGTCAAGTAGGTTCATTTCAGCAGCTAAAGCAAAGTTTCCTGGTACAGCTGCCAAATCGGCGCTTTCAACAGCACGAGGTAAACCTCCCGCTTCAATTGGCTGGAATACAAGATTTTTTGGATTGTCCTGAATATCATTTTCAGATACTGTCAGTTCAGGGGCATCAGGATTCAGTGTAATCAGATTATGATCCTGAAGAACAAGGAATGTACGCGCCGCATTAACTGGATCATTTGGAATTGCAATGGTTGCTCCATCTTCAACTTCTTCAATAGAATCGTATACATTTGAGTAAATACCCATTGGAGCAGTTGGAACCATGATTAGACCGGATAGATCCATATCGTTCTCTTCTTCAAAGTTTTCCAGGTAGATAGTATGTTGAAATAAATTAGCATCAATATCTCCGTTATCCAGGGCATTATTCGGTTGAATATAATCACTGAACTCAACAATCTCTACCTCATATCCTTTTTCTTCGAGACCAGGCTTAATTGCTTCGTTTAACATATCACTGTAAGGTCCAGCGGTACCTCCCAGCTTGATGGATTTTTCATCCCCTGAAGCTTCACTGTCGCCCCCACATGCTGCCAGTGCAGTTACCGAAGTCAATAATAATACAGTTAATAAACTCTTTTTCATTATATAATCTCTCCCTTATCTTTTATCGATTGCTTTAGATGTCCAATCACCGATCTGTTGAACGAGTTGCACAAGTATAATGAGGATCACTACAGTTACGATCATGATTGTATTGTCGTATCTGTAATAACCGAATCTGATTGCGAGATCACCAATCCCGCCACCTCCTACAACGCCAGCCATTGCAGAGTAAGCAACAAGGCTAATGATCGTCAATGTAATTCCCTGAACGATACTAGTTTTGGCTTCCGGTAATAATACATCTTTGATAATCATCCATGGCGTTGCACCGACTGCTACAGCAGCTTCAATCACACCTTTATCAATTTCTCTCAGCGCTGATTCGACAATCCGGGCAAAGAATGGGATGGACGCTACTGATAACGAAACACTTGCAGCAGCAGGTCCGATCGTTGAGCCAACTATGAAGTCTGTAAGCGGGATAAGTGCAACGAGCAAAATAATAAATGGTATGGACCTGACCATATTAATGACAAAACCGAAACTGGATTGAATGATCCGGTTTTCAAGAAATAACCCCCGATCAGTGACAAACAGTAAAACGCCAAGCGGTAAACCAAGAACGATAGCCACGGCTAATGCAATGCCGATCATATATAATGTCTGACCAAACGCAGTCCAGATTTCCGGCATCAATTCAAGCATTCTGGAAAATTCAAATCCCATCTCTGATCACCTCCACCTGAGCACCGCGTTCTCTCATATATAAAAGAGCCTGGTTAATCGCCTGAGAGTCACCTTTTGCTTCCATCAAAAATATACCTAGTGGCCTCTCCTGGATATATTCAATAGAACCGTGAAGAAAGTTACCCTTCACATTGAATTGCTGAAGTGTATCAGTGATCACACCTTCACCTGCAACTGCCCCTCTGAATATGATTTTCAGGATACGTCCTGTACACTGTTGTAAAATCGTTGCAGGAACATCAAATGAGACGACGCTTTTAATAAATTCTTCTGCCAGAGGGGTCTGGGGATTCGAGAAGATATCGTAGACGCTTCCTTCTTCAATCACCTGTCCATCTTGCATGATCGCCATTCGATCACAGATTTCTTTTACCACATTCATCTCGTGGGTAATTAAGACGATTGTAATATTCAGCTCCCGATTAATCTTTTTTAACAGCTTAAGTATTGCCAGCGTTGTGTTAGGGTCCAGTGCGGAAGTGGCTTCATCACACAATAAAACAGAAGGGTTATTTGCAAGAGCCCTGGCGATCCCCACGCGTTGCTTCTGTCCACCGCTTAATTGAGCTGGAAAGACATCTTTTTTGTCTGTAAGAGAAACCATATCAAGCAGATTAATGACGCGTTCATTAATTTTATTTCGCGGAGTTCCGGCTGCTCTTAAGGCAAATGCTATATTTTCAGAAACAGTTTTCTGACTGATTAAATGAAAATGCTGAAATATCATTCCGATCTTTAGCCGCGCTCTTCTGAGTTGAGGACCTTTTAGCTTAGTCAAGTCTACTCCGTTTACCTCGATTTGACCGCTTGTCGGCTGTTCGAGTAGATTCAGACAACGGATGAGAGAACTTTTACCGGCACCCGAATACCCGACAATTCCAAAAATTTCACCCTTTGGAATGGTTAGTGTTACACGATCTACACCGGATACACTGCCTTTTTTTGTCTGATATACTTTGGATAAATTTTTAATTTTAATCATGGCAGTCTCCTTTAATCAATTTAAATACAAAAAAGGTGTCTCTTTCATTCGGAAAGAGACACCTGAAAATGGAATCGGGTTATCTTTCAGAATGAAATCATTCTGTAGGAATTGGCACCTTCCCAGCACTGGCTGGGGGTTGCCGGACGTCATCGGGCCTATCCCTCGGTCGCTCTTGATAAGTTCCATATAAAGTTGTTTTTAAGATGGGTTCAATGTTATAGAGTATCTACAGTGTTGTAAAGGGGTTTTTAAAAACTTTTGTAATAAAGAGAAAAATCTAAAATATTGAAAGGGTTTTCATTACCACTATGTAAGAATTTGAGTTAAAAAGATTTTTTGAAATAATATTTAACGGGTGTTTAACAATTTTAAGAATTTATTTATAAAAGCGAAAAATACATAACTCAGATATGATTCGGGTAAACCCAAAACAAAAGCACCTTTGGAGGAATGACAAATGGACAGTATTATTTTTGATCTTGACGGCACATTGTGGGACCCGCGGGAAACCGTATTAACTTCATGGAATAGAGCTATTGAAGAGCATCCGAAAGCAGATAAGCAACTGACGCTTGAGGATCTGAAGCAGACAATGGGAAAGCAGATGCACGAGATTTCACAGATTTTTTTCCCGGAGCTAAGCGAGGAAGATCAAAAGGAAGTTATGGATTATTTGACAGAAATCGAAATTCCCTATGTAGCGGAAAATGGGGGAGAGTTGTATCCGGCACTTGAAGAAACCCTTGTTACACTTTCAAAGAAGTACCGTCTCTTTATCGTGAGTAACTGTCAGGAAGGCTATATTGAAGCCTTTTATCAGTACCATAAACTTGATCGCTTTTTTGATGACTTTGAGAATCCGGGCAGAACAGGTCTTTCAAAAGGAGAAAATATTAAGCTGGTCATTGAGCGGAATGAATTGAAGGATCCCGTTTATGTAGGAGATACGCAGGGTGACCGTGATGCGGCACGTAAAGCAGGTGTGCCGTTTGTATATGCGAAATATGGTTTTGGGAACGTGGATGATTTTGAATATGAGATTGAGCGGTTGACTGACTTAACCCGGTTATTTTAAGTGTGTTCAGTAAGCACTCTAAACCGAAAACAATCCCCGGCATGTTACACTGAAATCAGGAGATAATAGCCAAAGGAGGGATGCACGATGACACAGCGCACAAAAGCAGGATGGAAGCTTGAGCAGACTTATACAAAGCTTCCAGACATCTTTTATTCAAAAATGGAGCCGAATCCGGTAGCAAGCCCTGAGTTGTTTATGCTGAATGAGCCGCTCGCAAAAGAACTGGGACTTGATCCGGAAGTATTGTCAGACGAAGAGGACATCCTTGCAGGTAATGAAGTCCCTGAAGGATCTGAACCGCTCGCACAGGCCTATGCAGGACACCAGTTTGGACAGTTCACGATGCTTGGAGATGGACGTGCATTATTGTTTGGAGAACAGATCACCCCGGATGGAGAGCGGAAAGATATTCAGCTGAAAGGATCAGGACGTACTAACTTTTCACGCGGCGGTGACGGGCGTGCTGCGCTTGGACCAATGCTTCGGGAATATATCATTAGTGAAGCGATGCATGGACTCGGGATTCCAACAAGCCGCAGCCTGGCAGTGACGCTGACCGGTGAAACAGTCAGACGGGAGAGATTGCTGACAGGTGCTGTCATGACGCGTGTAGCTTCAAGTCATTTGCGTGTCGGTACATTTGAATACGCAGTCAGACTGACCGAATCTGAAAATGTCAAAGCACTCGCAGATTATGCGATTGAACGTCATTTTCCCCACGTATTGGATACTGGAAATCCATACCTCGGACTGCTGCAGGAAGTTATGAAAAAGCAGGCTGAGCTGATTGCTAAATGGCAGCTCGTCGGATTTATTCATGGCGTCATGAACACGGATAACATGACAATCAGCGGTGAATCGATTGACTACGGACCATGTGCATTTATGAATGACTATGATCCGTCAACGGTATTCAGCTCAATTGACGCACAGGGGCGCTACGCTTATGGGAACCAGCCGCATATCGGTGGATGGAACCTGGCGCGTTTTGCGGAAAGCCTTGTGCCAGTGCTGCATGATGATCAGGAAAAAGCGATTGAACTTGCTCAGAATCAGATGAATCAGTATAAGGATCTTTATTTCAATGCTTGGCATAGCGGCATGCGTAAAAAGCTTGGACTGTTGAGCGAAGAAGCTGATGATGAGAAGCTGATTGAGCAGCTGCTGAATCTGATGCATCAAAACAAAGCTGATTTTACAAACACATTCAGAAAATTGACGCTCGGTGAAGTGCCCATTGCCGGTGAAGCATTTGCTGACTGGCTGGAGCGCTGGAATGAACGCCTTGCGCGTCAGGAGGTCTCGCCTGAAGAAGTACTTAATGTGATGAAGCAGCACAATCCTAATGTCATCCCGCGGAATCATCGCGTGGAAGAAGCGATTGCGGCGGCAGTTGAGCGCGAGGATCTAAGCGTGATGAACCGTCTGCTTGATGTGTTGCGTGATCCTTACGCGTACAGTGATGATCAGACTCCTTATTGTTCAGGACCGGAGCCGGATGCCGGGCCATACCGGACATTTTGTGGAACGTAATAGTTAAAGATGAAAAAAGCTGCCTTTAGCGAGGCAGTTTTTTTGTGGGGCGGGGATAGGTCTTTTGATACTTTTCTAAGAACCTATTATGTTTTTTTAAGAACAACTAATGCATTTCTAAGAAACAGTCATGTTTTTCTACGAACATTAGGCTATTTTCGTAAGCGTCAAACGAACCACACCTTCTGTTGTGTAACCTTCCGTGACAAAATGAAGGAAATCAAATATGTAACGAACGTGTTCAATCAAGCTACGATTTTTTCTACTTTCTCTTCACATAGACATTTCAAACGGATCTTAAGCCAGATGAAATGCTCCTTTCTTCGAAAGGTACACCGACTGCCTCTTATCCTATGAACACATTGGTTATATGGAAGGTGTGGTTATTGAATGGATGTAAAAGAAAGCTCAAATCACGTGCCAAGTGGATACGTAGAAAAGATGTCGCGTATCTATGAAGAGTGGCGTGAAAGTGACTTATCATTAAAAGCATTTTGCGAGACTCGGGATGAAGTCACGTACAGTCAGCTTCATTATTTTAGAATGACTTACCGGCCAGAGGATATCCAACAGGAACGTCCAACTGGATGGGCAAAAATCAATATGCAATCCCCTACTACGAAGCTCGACCTGCACGTAGGGCCATATAAAGTTGTGATCCCTCCGGGATTTGATAAAGAATTATTAACTGAACTGCTGGAGGTGATCACGCCATGATTCTTCAACCGGAATCTATACGCAATATATACCTCGCTCAAGGCGTGACAGATATGCGATTATCCATTGATGGTCTTGCGGCCATCGTACAGGAAACGTTTGAATTAGATCCGTGTTCTTCAGATATCTTTTGTTTTGTAACCGTGAACGGGATAAAGTGAAGATTCTACACTGGGAGCACAATGGTTTTTGGCTGTATTATCGCAGACTTGAAAATGGCCGATTCCGTTGGCCCGAAGGGCGTGAAGATGAAACCACTTCTCTGAACCCTAAACAGTTAAAGTGGTTGTTAGAAGGACTGACGATTGAAGATGGAAAAGTTCATCCGAAACTTTCCGGCATGAAAGTTATATAAGGGGTAGACCTCAGACAGAAGGTGTCGTACCCTAGGGGTATGAAAAAACAAACGACACCTTCTCATCCTAAAACTTCAAATAAAGACCGCATTCATGAACTGGAAAAGCGTAACGAAGAGCTCGAAGCTCTTGTCTCTTGGTATGAAGGCCAATTCAAACAGCTTCAAACCGAGAAATTCGGCCGTTCCAGTGAAAAGACGAATACCTCCGATGGTCAGATTGAACTTCCACTTTTTAATGAAGTAGAGATCACTCAAGATTCAGCACATGAAGAACCACAGTTAAACGAAAGCGATCTCGTTTCAAGCACTCAAAAAAACAAGCGAAAGCGTTCATCACATGAACTGAACCTTCCGGTTGAAAAAGTCACTTATCATTTACCTGAAGCTGAACGAAATTGCGAAAGCTGCGGGCATGACCTACACGTTATGACGACAGAAACAAACCGCACACTTGAAATTATTCCGGCCAGTGTCAAAGTCACTGAACACGCGCAAGAAGTATATGCTTGCCGTCAGTGTCAGGAATCTGGGATTGAAACACCTATTATCAAAGCGCCAAAACCGGCATCAGTCTACCCTAAAAGCATGGCATCTGCCTCATCGATGGCTTACGTGCTGACCCAAAAATATCAATCTGGTCTCCCTCTGTACCGTCAGGAACAGCTCTTTAAACAACAGGGGATTCCTCTTTCGAGACAGACAATGGCGAACTGGGCAGTTTATGGGGCTGATCAATGGTTATCACCATTAGTGACACAGATGAAGGCTAAAATGATGAAGGAAGCTGTCTTACATGCAGATGAAACGTCTGTTCAAGTGCTGAACGAAGAAGGTCGTGCAGCTTCATCAACTTCTTATATGTGGCTCTATCGGACTGGTCAGACTTCTTTTCCGTGCGTGGTTTACGATTATAAAACCACTCGTGCCGGAAAAAATCCGAAGGAGTTTCTTAAAGACTTCAAAGGATTTCTTCATGTGGATGGCTATGCAGGCTATCACAAAGTTGCGAACGTGAAACTGTCAGGTTGTTGGGCGCATGCGCGAAGATACTTTGTTAAAGCTGCCAAGAGTGCCCCGAAGAAAAAAGGGGAACTGTTAAACCTCCCTGAACAGGCAGTTCAAAAAATTGGGCAGCTGTATAAGATTGAAAAAGAAATACGAGAGCTGAACTTAAATAGCGATAAACGTCACCAGCTTCGAAAAGAAAAAAGCCTGCCAATTGCGGAGGCTTACTTCGAGTGGCTGAAAAAAATTCGTCCAACTGTGTTGCCGAAAAGCCCTTTGGGCGAAGCCATTGTATACTCACTCAATCAAAAAGATGCTTTGCTTACCCCCTTTTCAGATGGTCGACTTGAAATTGATAATAATTTAGCTGAACGTAGTATCAAACCTTTTGTGATCGGCCGAAAAAACTGGTTGTTTTCGAATTCGATGAAAGGCGCAGATACCAGCGCACTTATTTACAGTGTGATCGAATCAGCTAAAGAAAATGATCTAAAACCGTTTGAATATCTCACTTATTTATTTGAAAAAATGCCAAACACAAATCTGTCTGATCAGCAGAATCTGGATCAGTTTCTGCCGTGGTCTAAACAAATACCTGATCACTGTCGAATTGAAAAAGTAAACAAGCATTAAGTAAAAGCCGTCCCGAAGGGTACGGCTTTTCTGTTGCCTCAAATATCATCATCAAAATAATCAATGTGTGTTTGCTTTGACGCTTACCTATTTTCTAAGAACAACTATGACTTTTCTAAGAACCGAACCCCACCTCACCCCATCAACCGTTCAAAATAACCATCCATCTCCTCAGCCGTATAAGCTTTATCCTGTCTGAGCCACCACATATGCAGCATCGCAATTGTCCCTGCATGGAATTCAGCATACATATCAAGCGGCACATCCAGCTTATCGGCTTCAACGCGCAACAAAATCAGATCACGCTCAATATTTTTCTTGAAAGACTGCTGCAGCCGGTTAGCCAGATACGTATCATTCTGATTCGCTAAAAAAACATGTTCAAGCTCCTCTAGATAGTCCAGTTTCTGCATCATTGTAAACGGCTTTGTCAGTCTGAGCATCCTCTCTGAATCTTCAAGCCTGTCATCCAGTCTTCCCAGCTCAACAATGAACAAGTCATATTTATCTGTGTAATGAGAGTAAAACGTTGATCGGTGGACCATTGCATCCTCACAAATCTGCTGAACTGTGACACCTTCAAAGGTCATGCCGGGTTTATTCAGCAAACGGATCAAGGAATCAAACAGCAGCTTCCTCGTTCTCTTTACACGCAAATCTTCTTTTTTCATAGACATTTCTCCTACACTGTAGTTTATCTATACATTATAGGAAAATTGATCATTCAAAACCAGTAGAGAATCCTTTAAGATAAAGTTTGTGATTTTTTTATAGAAAGGATGATTCGAATGACAGAATCTTTTCAGCATATAAGAAAAGGTCCTATGGTAGCGGTCATGCTGATGGGTGCCTTTTTTGCTTTATTAAATGAGACGCTGCTTGCAACGGCGCTGCCTGAGATTATGGTGCATTTTGATATAGGTGCACACCAGGTCCAGTGGCTGACGACTGCGTTTTTGCTGACTAACGGAATTATGATTCCAATTTCAGCATTTTTCATCGGTAAGTTTACAACGAGACAGATCTTTATCACGGCCATTACAGTGTTTACATTCGGAACGGCAGTCGCTGCTTTTTCTGATTCATTTGCACTGTTGCTTGTAGCAAGAATTGTGCAGGCGATGGGATCCGGTGTTATGATGCCGCTCATGATGACAGTGCTGCTGAATATCTTCCCGGTTGAAAAGCGGGGAACAGCGATGGGGCTGATGGGACTTGTCATCTCATTTGCACCAGCGATTGGCCCGACATTGTCAGGTTTACTGATCGAATATTATAACTGGCGCATGTTGTTTTACGCAGTGCTTCCAATTGCGGCACTCACATGGATTTTGGCGTTTATCTTTATTAAAAACGTGACAGAGCAGACGAACCCGCGTGTGGATGTGATCTCTATTGTGATGTCTTCACTCGGTTTTGGCGGATTATTGTATGGTTTCAGTACAGGATCTGAGCGTGGATGGGATGATGCACTTGTCATTTCGTGTGTTGCAGGCGGATTTCTGATTATCGGCCTATTCGTGTGGCGCCAGCTCAGACTTCAGACACCTCTGCTTGAGTTCCGGGTATTTAAAAACAGGGATTTCTCGATTGGTTTAACGGTTTCTGTATTTGTCATCATTGCGATGATCAGTGCTGAGACGATTCTTCCGATGTATATGCAGACAGCAAGAGGATTGAGTGCGCTTGATTCGGGGCTCATGCTCCTGCCGGGTGCAATTGTAATCGGGATTATGTCGCCGATCACAGGGATTCTGTTTGATAAGTTCGGAGTGAAAAAGCTTGCGATTCCAGGGATGTTGATTGTCGTTGTGACAACGTTCTTCTTCACAACGCTCGATGCGACGACTTCAGTTACAACCATCACGATTGTGTATGCGATCCGCATGTTCGGATTATCGTTTGGTATGATGCCTGTCATGACGCACGCATTGAACCAGATTCCTGCAAAGCTGAATGCGCATGGTTCAGCAATGGCAAACACGATGCAGCAGGTAGGGGCTGCGATCGGTACGGCGATTCTGATTACGATTATGACCCAGGTTTCACTGAACTTTGAGCCTGATATGTCCAACTATGCTGGGCTTGGCGCAGAGCAGCTTGAAGCTGCAGTGTCAGCTGATGCACTGTATGCCGGATATGGGCTGACATTTACAGTCGCAACCGGTATGGCGGTTATCGGTGCAATTCTCGTGCTATTTTTGAAAGAGAGAAGAAAAGAAGCTGCAAAAGCGGAGTCGATTGAAGAAGAGAGAATGACTTCGTAATAGGAAAAAATGAACCTCCCGCTGGTTGCGGGAGGTTTTGTAGTTTTATGGGGTGAAGGAAAAAGTGAGGAGTTGATGGAATTCCGTTAAAGATTGAAGGGAATCTCAGCGTGATTGATGGAAATAGGGAATTTTAAAAGCAAATGAAGGAATCATTTCCATAATTTAAGTAATCATTCTCAATATTGAAGGAATGATTTTCAGAATGAGGGGATTTCCAGCCGAATTGAAGGAATCCCCCACATTTTATAAAACACTATGCGCTCATGATTTTCTGAACCACTTTTAACGTCTCATCAATATCTTCCTCTGACACACCATTATTCGTAACAAATCTCACAATGCCGGGGCCAAAGCCGCCTGCAATAATGCCATTTTCTTTTAACTGTTCAAGAAATACTGCCGTTTCGATCCCTGAATCTGTAAGGTCCATCAGAATGATATTTGTTTGCACTTCATTTTCAATCACAACACCCTCAATATTCAAAAGGCCGTCCGCCAGTTTCTTTGCATTGGCATTATCCTCTTTCAGGCGTTCTGCATTCTCAAGTGCAATAATCCCTGGTGCTGCGATCACACCGACTTGTCTGAGACCGCCGCCAAGGCGCTTACGCCATTTGCGGGCCTGTTTGATAAAATCGTTTGGCCCGGCAATGATGGAGCCGACCGGTGCGCCGAGTCCTTTTGATAAACAGAATTGAACAGTGTCCGTATACTGCGCGTATTCTTTCACAGAAATTCCGGTTGCTGCCTGAGCGTTAAAGAGTCTGGCACCATCTAAGTGAACAGGAATCTGATGCTTTCGTGCAATTTCGTAAATGTCCTGCATATTTTCAAGCGGCAGTACTGCACCGCCTGCTTTATTATGGGTATTTTCAAGTGTGATCAGCCCTGTTTCAGGCTCATGGATATCTGCACCGCGAATCGCTGCTTCAACTTCAGCCGGATTCATCGCACCGCGCTCACCTTTGAGTGTTTTAATCTGTACACCGGCAAGCGCGGACATCGCAGCCGCTTCATACAAAAACAGGTGTGCCTGGGATTCCATAATCACTTCCTGACCCTGCCTGCAGTGAACGAGCCCTGCAATCTGATTGCCCTGTGTACCGCTTGTCACAAACAGCGCACTTTCCTTTCCGAGTACTTCAGCTGCAAGCTCTTCTAAACGGTTAACGGTCGGGTCTTCACCGTATACATCATCACCCACCTCAGCTTCATACATCGCTTTTCGCATTCTTTCATCCGGTTTTGTCACTGTATCGCTGCGTAAATCAATCAACTGTATCCCTCCTGAAACGTTATCTCTGTTTTTTAGCATACGCTGTTGCTTCAGCACGGGCAAGCGATCAAAATGTAATTTCCTTATGCAGGATTCCAAGTGTGCCGTATAGAAGGAAATACGTTAATAGGGAGAAATGGGAGGACATTTATGAATCGTCAGTTAACACAGTCATTTCAGCAGTTTGCAATGGAACAATGTGAGGGATCAAGTCCTTTTTATAAAACGTTATCGTTAAATATCGCTGAAGACCCAGAGCTTCTTGACGTTTGCCAGAGCGCTAGAGAAGATCAGCCTGTACCAAACCTTCTTTTTGGTGCGGTTCATTATCTGCTCATGAAGGAACCGCATCATGTACTGAGAGCCTTCTATCCGAGTCTGACTGACAAGCCGGAAACCGGTCAGTCACCTTTTCCGGCTTTTAAGGAATTCGTGCTGACCCATCATGAACAGATCCGTGATTTATTAAAAACACGCCGTGTTCAGACAAATGAAGTGAGGCGGTGCGCTTATTTGTATCCGGTATTTGTCTCTTTGTATCAGGAAGTGAACAAACCGCTCTCACTCATTGAAATCGGAACGAGTGCAGGTCTTCAGTTGTTATGGGATCACTATGCTTATTCTTATGGTGATACGGTATACGGAAACCAGGCGTCAATACTGACTTTATCTTCTGAAGTCAAAAATGGACGGCTCCCTGATTTATCAGTGGGCGTCCCACCGGTGCAAAGCCGTGTCGGCGTTGACCTGAACATCAGTGATCTCACGATTGAGGATGATCGCCTCTGGTTAAAAGCGCTGATCTGGCCTGAGCATCATGACAGAAGGAAAAACTTTGATCAGGCATCTATCATGCTAAGAGAAAATCCGCCACAGCTGGTACAGGGGAACGGAGTCAACTTACTTCCTGAACTGGCTGAACAAATGAGTGAAGACAGTCTGCTTTGCATTTTTCATACGCATGTAGCGAATCAAATGCCTGCACATGTAAGAGAAGACCTGATGGAGAAGGTTGAATCCCTTGGTGAAAGAAGAGATACTGCACATATTTTTAATAACATCACAGACGGGAAGCTGCGCGTGGATCTGTATGTCGATGGACGCTGCACCAGACATGTAATCGGTCATACAGATGGACATGGCAGATGGTTTGAGTGGAGCGCCGGTAAATGGCAGGGGAAGTGAATCTTTTTTGATAGGCATTCCGTATAGAAGCAAAGGAGTGATAGCCGATGCGTGCCTGGTTTCTGATTGCTGGGGGCATTTTACTAACCGGACTTGCAGTACAGCTCGTTTACTTCACTTATTTCCATGAACGGATTGGTCCGGTTGGGGATGGTTCTGTTCCGTTGTTTTTGCATATCGTGACGATTGTAGCGGCAGTCAATGGAGTAATTGCATTATATAGAGGCGGTTATTTATTGATGCAAAAGAGAAAAGCGAAATAGTCAGGGGTGTGCTTTTGAAATGAAAAAATTTGAGTACCGGATTGAGTACATTGAAGTAAGGTCGAATGACCGGGAAGAAATAGAACAGTATATCCTTAATATGCTCAATGGAATCGGCAGTGAAGGCTGGGAGCTTGCAGGCGTAAATGGCACCATGCTCTACTTTAAGCGGGAGGTGCAGGATAATGGCTTATGAACAAAAAACAAAAGAGCATGATGGCAGTGTGATTGAATTCATTGAAGCAGTGGACTCTCCTAAAAAACGGGAGGATGCATACAGGCTGCTTGAGATCTTTGAAGAAACGTCAGGTTATAAAGCGAAAATGTGGGGGCCAAGCATCATTGGTTTTGGTTCTTATCATTATAAGTATCCAACCGGTCACGAAGGTGATGCACCGCTTGTAGGGTTTTCACCGAGAAAGGCAAAGATCAGTTTATATTTTGCCACAGGTGACCCTGATCGTGAAGAACTGCTGAAGGATTTCGGCAAGCATACTTCGGGTAAAGCATGTGTGTATATCAATAAGCTTGATGATATACATACGGATGTGCTGAAAGAGCTGATCAGACAGTCAATTGAATTTTTACAGAAAACGTATCCGGGGGAAGGAGCAGAACAATCATGAAAGATGTAACGAAAAGAAGGCTGAAAGCCATTTTAATCGACTTAGCCGTATCAAGTGCTGTTACAGCAGGGGTTGAATACGCACTCAGAAAGAAAGTCAAAAATGAGGCATTTCATTCTTTAGTCACACCAACTGCAGTGATGTGGGGACTTGAGCTTGCCCAGCTGAAGAGCTGCGGACAGACAGTCGGCTACCGTGCAATGGGGCTGAAGCTTGAAAGTGAGGATGGATTCCCAGTGACAACTGAACAGCTGTTTAAGCGGATGGTTTACCGTGATACTGTGGGCGGATTCAAATATTTTAAAGATAAAGAAGCGTATGAAGGCATTAATGGCAGAAACATGGCGCATGACCGCTATGCGGCTGTAGTGGTCAATGAGAAATAGAGCAATCAGACCCGCTTAATATAACGTTTTAATGACAAAACAAGCAAATGCGTTTGATCAGAACCTCCCGGGGAATCCATATTCCTTAGGAGGTTTTTTAAATGAATAAAGTAAAAATAACAATTCTGGCACTGATTGTTCTTGCAGCAGGTGTCAGCGGATTATGGATATATGATCAGAATACACCGGAACGCGGGAAGGAGCTCGTGGCCCTCGGAGATTCATTAACCTATGGCGTTGGTGATCAGTCAGGTGAAGGGTATGCAGAAAACCTGGAAGAAGTCATAAATGAAAAACGCGATGAACCACTGACCGTCTATAATTATGGGATTCCGGGACAGCAGACAGATGGTTTGCTTGCCCAGCTTAAAGATGATGAAGTGAAAACGGCATTAAAAAACGCAGAGTATTTTACTGTTTTTATTGGGACAAATGATTTGATCAAAACAAACGGTGGAGACCTGAACCCGCTGTATGATGATCGTATTCAGGCAGGACAGGAAGACTATAAAAAGAATCTCCAGGACATCTTATCGATCATCCGTGAAGAAAATCCGGAAGCACCGATTCTGTTTTTAGGACTCTTTAACCCTTATCCTGAAAATGAGGAGATCCAGCAGGTGATTGATGATTGGAATAACTTAAGTAAAAGCATGGTGGAAGAATATCCGCGCGTGAAATTTATCGCAACGGATGGCATTTTGAAGGAAAAAAGTTCGGAGTATTTCAGTGATGCTCTGCATCCGAATGAAAAGGGTTATGAGCTGATTACGAAAAGAATGATTGAAGAATCCGGCTTTTAAAAAGCAGAGTGCGCGATCACTCTGCTTTTTTACGTCCTAAAACCGGCTCATAGGCGGTCAGCAACCCTTCGTAAATCAATACCGTCTTCTCAGATTTTCTGAAATCATCCGGCTCCACAAGGGCTGGCAGCTTATCCCACAGTCTCACGCCAGCCCGGTGAAGAATCTCTGCAACAAATTGAGAGCAGAAGTAAGAGCCATGCGGTTCAAAAGGCTCTTTAAAAGCCACGCCAAAAACCCCCAGTAAATTATAAATCGTTTTACGGTCTTTTTTCTGAAATAAACGAATCATTCTGGTGATTTTTTCGTATTGACGGTTAGTGATGGTCATTTCATATACGGCACAAGTGGTATTAGGAAACTTCTTATAGGTGCCCTTCAGCACATCTTCCTGGACGAAACCGCCATTTAAGGGGTTATTAGGATTTTTACGCCCGAAGCTATATAATTGAATCAGCTCCCGGTCCAGGGAAAGGGAGGAATGATTGTAAGGTGCTTTTGTATAGCGCTTAATCGTTTTGGTAAAAGCGGTACCGGTGTCTGTTAACAGAATATAAATCTTTTGATCATCCAAAGAAGTTGTCACTCCTTTCAGGAAAGTTGAGGTGAAGCGGTTGAATGATGTGTTGCAATACATATATTTTATTTTCTTAATACTGATCTCGGTCAGTCTCGTTGTTTCAGTTATAACATATTTTCATAAAAGGAAAAATAAGGGCAGCGATAAATATGATGAATTAATGATCAGAACAAAGCTCTGGTGGGGCATGGCGATTATCTTTGTGCTCTCTATGGCTTTCCACCCGACAGTCTCGCTGATCTCCCTGATGATCTTATGCTTCCTGGCACTACGTGAGTATTTTTCAATGCTTGAAACGAGGAAGCAGGATAGAAGAATATTCATCTGGGCTTACCTTGCAATTCCATTAAACTTTTTCTGGATCTATATCGGCTGGTACGGCATGTTTATTGTCTTTATTCCAATCTATGTATTCCTGTTCCTGCCACTCGTAAGGATTTTCAGAAATGGCAGCGCCGGCTTTTTAAAGTCTGTCAGCATGACGCAGTGGGGGCTGATGCTGCTGGTGTTTGGGATCAGTCACCTTGCGCTTTTTGCGACGATGCCTGAGATCACAAGACATGACGTGAGGATTGCTGAGCAGTACGGGGCATTAATGGTACTGTATTTAGTTCCGCTGACGCAGGCAAATGACGTCATTCATTTACTCGTATCGAAAAAGTTCGGTAAAAGGAAAGTATTGCCCTCTGCCAATCCTGATCTGACGTGGGAAGGGTTCATCGCAGGGATAGCGGGAACTGTACTGCTATCTGTCGTCATCGCACCTTATATCACACCAATGTCACTCAGCTTCAGTATTTTTTCAGGCCTCCTCATTGGTGTGACAGGCTTTTTTGGAACAGTTGTGATGTCTGTGCTGAAACGTAATTTCTTTTTGAAGGAAACGGTGAATGGACGCGTGATTGAAAGTAAGACAATTAATAAGGTTGATAGTCTGACTTATACAGCACCTGTATTTTTCCATATGGTTTATTTTTATATTTTTTAAAGTAGAGAGAGTATCTTGCTGATTGCAGTAGGATGCTTTTTGCAAATGTATAGCAGTTTTCGCAAGACAGCTGTTTTGACGTAAAACGATGGAAAAAAGTATAATTATATTATGATGTTAGACAAGACAGGAGGGGTAAGCATGATGGATAAAAAGCTTGAGCAATACCCGCCGTATATTCAGCAGGAATTATCCAAGCTGAATGACAAAATCGAGCCGATCACAAAACAGTTTTTAAAATACAGACTTTGGGGCACACCGCTTGTTGTCGTATCTGTACTGAATCTGTTTCTAATCATTCTGCCGTTTGGCGTGTCAAGTGAGATTATACCGGCAGTTCTCCTGTTTGCGGTACTAGGAGCGATTGGAATGTCATTATCAAAAGAGGCGAAATTAAAACGCACAGAAGTCGTTACCCAGACCCAGGATTTTATGCTGAAAAGAATCGCGGAGAGCGATAGTGACTATAAGGATGAATACTTAAAGCGTGTGAGAAATAATGCGCTGCAGGGGGTCGATTTGTTTATTGAGTTTTTACAGAAAGAGCGTAGAGGGAACTGGGGATAGAGATGACTCTTTGACGGGATTGATCATCATGAGACTGGCTGCGACAGGCGACCTGCGTTTCGCTGGATCCGGCGAACCCAATACCTCACACTAGAAATCAACCTCAGACTAAAAAAGGGTTTCCCGGGAAAACACGGGAAACCCTTTTCACATCAGCCTCTAATCGTGAACAGTCCTTCATTCTGAAGCAGGCTCTTCATCGCTTTGCGCCCTTCAGTCAAAACAGCAAGGCGCCATTCCGGATCTTCCGGATAAAACATGGCTTTAAACTCATCCAGAATTGCCTGTCTGTCTTTTTCCTCCACTGCACCGTCATGGTGAAGCCTGTTCTCCAAAATGATCGTCATAAATTCACGCAGCGAAGCGCTCATACTCGTTCCGAATGTACCAAACTCAAATAATGCTGAGAACAGGTACGTATCCGGATAATGGCGGTTTTTCAGCGCATGAAAATGATACGTTGAATCACCTTTTGTCACTTCAGGCGTGAACTGATTAATGTTTTTCATGCCATACGTTTTCTTCAGCTCTTTCAGCGTCCGGCCGTCATCTTCACTCATTACCATCGTCACTTCATTTGTCGGTCCCAGCGCTGTATGCCAGTCCAAGTGTATGACACGCGGATATTCATATAGCAGCTTTTCCTGAATGGCCTGGAGAAACTGGGCGTTTTCCTCTTTTTCCTTACCTCCATAATAGACGCCTGTCGGAAATTCGTATTGACCCATTCCTTTTGCTGTCGTAAGCCCGTTGTAGCCTTCAGACACGAGCCCCTTTGCAAGTTTCGTCTGCAGGTCAATCCTTGCGAGACGGTAATTATCGATAATTCCGTTTGGCAGGAACACTTTCATCGCGTTTTCATAATGTTTATTTACATCCTGCGGCACCTGTTCAGGATCGACAAGGTAGTTGCGGTTCAGGTCAATATTATTCTCAGTCACGCGGCGGAAGTTCCGCATGCCCCATGGGTTCACAGCATGAATCAGGCAGATGCCTGTGCGCTTTGGATCGATCTGATATGCCATTTCCTGTATAAACACATCAAGCATCACAGCGCCGGCATAACCTTCAATTCCGTGCTCGCCGGCAGTCATCATCAATACTCTTTCATTCGTCTCTGTGCCCGGCGAATAAATCATATCAATTGTATTATCCTCTTGCTGACCGATCGGACGCGATGTCAGCTCTGCATCAGGCCAATACAACCTGATTTTATCAAGATTCTTTCGGAAGGTTTCCCTCGATTGTACATATGTATCCGGAAAATACTCATCAATGGTTTTCATGGTCTGCATCCTCTCCTGTAAAAGCTTATTATTTCCTGCTTTCCACTTTTCAGGATTTATAAACCACAGTGTTGATGCAGGCTCAGAAAGTCAGCGCCGGAATGACGAGGAAGTAAATGATCACTAATACATAAAATATAGAAGGTAATACAGTTAAAATCATCCCAATTACTTTCGTTTTATCAGAAAACATCAGCATGGCACCGATCAGCCAGATCACAATCAGCGTCAGAAATCCCGGGACTGGAAATATCTCATTTTCAACATTTTCACCAATGGCACCCGAAGCTAAAAATAAAGTCACCGGAATCGTGATCACACCGGTTAATACAATATGAATCCACTTAAACATTGAATAACTCATAGCCCGCTCCTTTTAAAAGTTTTCTTCTATTATTCATCTGATACCTGTTATTGTAAATGCAGAGGCCTTGCGTTTGATGAAACTTAAGTCTTTCTTGTTCGTAAAATAGCAAAGGGGTGATAAGCGTGAAAAAATATTTACTCTTCATTGGCAGTTTAATCTTTTTGCTTGCTGCTTATCAAATCGGAACAGGCTTTTGGCTAACCTTTACATATGAACCTGGTTCAGGAACCCAGTCAATTGCTGAAAATATGCCTTTTGTGAATAGTCTTATTGTACTCGTTTCAGCCAGTATTGCATTTTTGCTTTCACAAAAAGTTGGGAGAACAGCATGATCGGAGATATTCAAACAGAGGAACAATTGAGAGCATACTTAGGTGAGCCCAGCCAGCTCGTGCAAAACAAAGTCATTGATCATCTTGATGAGCATTGTCGCGCATTTATCAGCAGGTCGCCGTTTCTGACCATTTCTACAGCTGATGAAACTGGCTATTGTGATGCTTCCCCTAGAGGAGACGCACCTGGTTTTGTGGTCGTTGAGGATGAACAGCACCTGCTGATTCCGGAGCGGCCGGGAAATAAGCGTGCGGATTCGCTGTCTAATCTGCTGAAAAACCCACGCATTGGCTTGTTGTTCATGATTCCAGGCCTTGGAGAAACGCTCAGGATCAATGGTGAAGCGGTACTTGTAACAGATCCGGCTGTGCTTGAGAAGATGGCTGTAAATGGAAATAATCCCCTTCTCGCCATTCGGGTACGGGCAGATGAATGTTTTATTCACTGCGCAAAAGCCTTCATCAGATCAGGTCTTTGGAAGCCGGAATCCTGGCTTGAAAAGGACGAACTTCCGAAGCCTGCTAAAATGATTCAGGCGCACGCTAAGCTGCCTGATCTGACTGAAAAAAGTGTGGAAGAGAAACTGAAAAACAGTTATGAGAATAAGCTGTACTAAGAGGTGGGCAGGTGGATACCTGCTTTTTTATGGTGGTGGAGAATAAGCTGGATTTGGAGTCATGGAGGCAAGGGCCAGTCCGGTTATTGCGTCACCTTTTGCGATAAATCTATGGGCTGTTGCGTTTTTTCAATCACCTTTTGCAGTCATTCTGCCTGCGGTTCTGTCAGCATACTGGATTCCTTCATCAATTCAATTAATTCAATCAGCTCCGGACATGATTGCGTCACCTTTTCATTTTTTCAAACCTCACCTATGCCAGCTATAAAAGCACCCATCCACTTCATGCCCTTGGGAAATCAAAAGATTTAAAGCTTATGACCTAAGGACATACAGTGCGGGTGAAACATCTGGACATAGGAAAGATTGATGTTAGATGGCATAGTATTTGTCAGTCCGAGATTTCATTTGCAATGCCAAGTCCCAACCTAATCCCGCTTATACAGTAATCGTAAAAACTCCTGCAGTGCCTTCGTCTGAAAAGCAGAAATACTGACAGTGGAAAACGTGCGCTTATGTGGAAGTCCTTCAACCTCAATCACCTTGAGTGTCCTGTACTCGATTTCTTTTTGAATCGCAAGCTTTGATAATATTGTCAGCCCCAGCCCGGACTCTACTGCCTGCTTGATTGCCTGGGTGCTGCTGAATGTCAGCATGCGGTCCGGCATGATGCCAAGCTGCCTGAAGACGACCTCAGCTGCTTCGCGTGTTCCGGATCCGGGTTCTCTGCAAACCCATAGTTGTTCAGCCAGATCTGTGAAATCAGTCTGACTGTCAGCCGCTCCAACAACCACCATTTCATCCTCAGCAAATGCTTCAATTGTAAGGGCCCTGCTTTCTTTTACATGTCCTTCTACAATCCCGATATCAAGCTGATTGTTTTTCACGAGCTCAACAATATGTGCTGTATTTCCGATTGTGACTTCGGGTTCAATCTCAGGATAAAGCTGATGGAGCCTGGCGATGAGCGGAGGCAGGGCGTATTCGCCAAATGTGTAACTTGCTCCGATCTTAAGCGGACCTGCTGCATGGTTCGTCAGATCATCAACGATCCGCTGCATCCGGCCATATAGATTCGTGATTTCAAGTGCGTGCTGATAGACGACTTCACCAGCCTGATTAAGGCGCACATATTTATTTGTCCGCTCAAGCAGTGTGGCGCCAATGTCTTTTTCAAATGATTTGATATGCTGACTGACTGCTGATTGTGTCATATGAAGCTGTTTTGCTGCCTGTGAAAAGCTCTGGTGCTCTGCAACAGCAATAAATACGGCAAGCTGCTGGTCCATTTCGGCCACATCCTTTTATCAGTAATACTTATAGTTATCATTATTATAATTAATTTTTCTAATCATACAACCAGGCGTATAGTATAGGCTGGGGTGAGATAATGAATGAATTTTCAAAAACAGCCTGGCTAACAGGTGTATTATTTACATTTTTGATTGCAGGTCTCGGATATTTTCTGGCGATGGTGCCAGGGTTTGACCGTGCAGGACAGCTCGCTGCAGCCATTGTCCTCGCAGTATTTTACAGACAGATCTTCGGGTATCCCGATAAATTAAGGAGAGGAATTACCTTTTCTACTAAAAGGCTGCTCCGTGCAGCAATTGTTTTATATGGATTGAAGTTAAATATAGAAATTGTACTGCAGGATGGATTTGGATTGCTGCTAAGGGATGCGGCGGTTATCGTCTTTGCGATTGCAGCAACGGTCTGGCTTGCGAAAGTATTTAAAGCGGATAAAGCGATCTCGATGCTTGTTGCTGTAGGAACCGGCGTATGCGGAGCGGCAGCGATTGCGGCAGTAGCACCGATTTTAAAAGTGAAAGAAAAAGATACGGCGATGAGTGTGGGCATCATTGCACTGCTTGGAACGATATTTGCAATTATTTATACGTTATTACGTCCAATATTACCGCTAACGGATATTGAATATGGTATGTGGGCAGGACTCAGTCTGCATGAGGTCGCACACGTAGCACTTGCAGGAGAGCCGGCAGGGGAAGATGGTCTTGCCATGGCGCTTCTCGCAAAGCTTGGAAGAGTATTCTTACTGATTCCGCTATGTTTTATCCTGATGTACTGGATGAACAGGAAGTCAGCAGAGTCTGCTGAAGCAAAAGTCAGCTTTCCATGGTTTTTGATCGGATTTTTATTGATGAGCATTGCAGGAACTTATGTGATTGGTCCGGTCATTCCGGTTTCAACTGAAGTGCTCGAATTTGTGTCTGGCCTCACAACATGGCTGCTGACAGCGGCAATGGTCGGGCTTGGACTGAATGTAAGCCTGCAGGATATCCGCAGCCGTGCGATGAAGCCATTCCTCATTATTTTGGCTGTCTCTGCTGTCTTGTCAGTGTGGACATTTTTTGTGGTATAAAACTTAAAAAAGGTAGTAGTTGGAAACCCTGTTCGTTACAATATACTGAACAGGGTTTTTTATATTGTTCGAAAGGCAGTGGGGGAAATGAATGTTCAGATGGAAGCAGTTGAAAAAATAACTGAATCTTTAAAAAAGGATCCTTTAGTAAAAGCAGTCGTGCTGAAAGGGTCACTTGGAAGGGATGAAGGGGATGAGTTTTCAGACCTTGATCTATATTGCTTTGTAGATCCGGCGCATGAGGATGAATTTCTATTAAAAAGAGTTGAACACCTGGCTGCTTACAGACCAATGCTTTTCCACGAAAGTCTCTTTATCATTGCGCCGCAGATCATCACGGTTTATGACAACCTTCTACATGTTGATCTTTTTACCGTTACTGAAGAAACGTTTAAAACAACTGATTATTTTACCGTTTTATATGATTCGGAAAATATACTTGAACAGTTTAAAAGTATGCAGCATCTCACTTTATCTGCTGAAGAGGCAGAGTTTCAAGCGTTTGATATTGGCTGGTTCTTATTTCAATACCGTAAAGCCTGGAATAGAGGAAATGACATCTGGGCAGTAGAGGCACTTCATTTAATGACGAAGTCTCTGACACGTGTACTGCTGCACCGGTATGCGCCGAACCGTGCGCAGCTTGGTATGAAAGATGCCATGAGGTCGCTGCCGGCAGAGCCGTTGCACGCACTGATTGACATACTTGAAAACATCACACCGGACAAACATGAGCAGGCAATGAGAAAAACGATTGAGCTTATGAAGGCTGAATCTCTTTGGCTTGAAAAAGCGCTTGGTGAAGAGTCTGAGGCATATCCGTTTATCAGGAAAATGATCGAAGTACTTGATGGGGAGCGTGTCAGCAGTTGACCAGGGTTGCGCTGGAACATTATTCAGACAA
The DNA here is from genome assembly GCF_055597105.1 of Jeotgalibacillus sp. 10bf12. Classification (NCBI taxonomy): domain Bacteria; kingdom Bacillati; phylum Bacillota; class Bacilli; order Caryophanales; family Caryophanaceae; genus Jeotgalibacillus; species Jeotgalibacillus sp. 10bf12. The sequence goes on from NZ_CP200276.1 coordinate 1,235,886, forward strand.
GTATCAGGAGGATCTGACAAACTTTCTTTTGCCAAAAGATCAGGAGCAATTTACAACGCACCCCGCAGATCAGCTGGCTCGCCTTACAGTAGACCAGACGCCTGTTGTCATCACGGCAGATCAGAAAACAGTCGGCTTTTTCGTGATGGAGCAGTCAGAGCGATTGAAGCATTATACGGACAATGAATCTGCTTATTTGCTTGCATCATTATCCATTACTAAAAGTCATCAGGGAAAAGGTTATGCAAAGCAGGCGATGGAACTGCTTCCTGAGTGGGTTGGAAAAGAGTTTCCTGCGTGCAATGAAATTGTACTCTCAGTTAATCTGAAGAATCATGCTGCATTCAGGCTTTATGAACGAACAGGGTTTGAAGACACCGGCAGGAGAATGAATGGACCTGTAGGAGAGCAGCGGGTGATGAGTTTGAAAATATAATATGATAAATTCCGCTAAAAATGGAACCTTTCTTCTATTTGCCCGTACATATAGTTAGAACATTCAAATTTTATCAAGGGGGCTACATAATGGAATTATTTGCAGCGTTATCGATCATTATCCCGATTCTGGTTGTGCTTGCGATTGCGGGAGCAGTGGTATTTATTTATTACAAAATCCGCTACCGTACAGCACGTTCAAATCAGGCATTAATTATTACGGGACCTAAGCTTGGGGACGCGGAGAAAGAAACGAACATATTCACAGATAACGAAGGACGTTCGATGAAAATCATCCGTGGTGGCGGACACCTGCTGCGTATGCATCAGACCGCTACACCGGTTGAGTTGACGTCATTCCAGCTGAAGCTGACAACACCACGCGTATATACAAATGGTGGGGTACCGATTGTCGCTGATGCTGTAGCGATGGTAAAGGTCGCTGATACGTTAAAAGGAATTGCAAACTATGCGGAGCAGTTCCTCGGAAAAAAATCTGAAGAGCTTGAAGATGAAATTGCAGAAGTACTCAGTGCCAATCTTCGTGCGATCCTGTCAAAAATGACAGTTGAGCAGATCAATGAAGACCGTGAATCATTTAACAAACAGGTAACTGAGGTTGCACAGAAACAACTTGATGATATGGGATTCCGTATCACATCACTCGGGCTGACTGACCTGCGTGATGCTGACAGTGAGAATGGCTACTTAGAAAACCTTGGACGTCCGCGTATCGCAGAAGTCCGAAAGCTTGCTGAAATTGCTGAAGCCAACTCTGAAAAGGAAACGCGTATTCAGCGTGCCAATTCAGATAAAGAAGCGAAAGAACAGGAGTATATGCGTCAGACTGAGATTGCTGCAGCGCAGAAGAATAAAGACCTGAAAGATGCAGCGATCAAAGAAGAAACAGAACGTGCACGTGCGAAATCAGAGCAATCTTATACGCTTGAAAAAGCAAAGCTTGATAAGGAAGTTCAACAGGAAGAATTAATGCTGATTGCCAAGCGTAAGGAAGAAGAGCTGCGCATCCAGCAGGTTGAACGTTCACGTCAGGTAGATATTGAAGAAGAGGAAAATAAGATCCGTAAAGCAAAAGCGGATGCCGACTACTATTCTGTTACGCGTCAGGCAGAAGCAGATGCAAGAAAAGCGGAAATCGATGGGGAAGCAAAGGCACGCATTCAGCGTGAAGCTGGTCTTGCTGAAGCACAGGTTATTCTTGAACGCGGTAAGGCAGAGGCAGAGTCGAGACGACTGCTGACTGAAGCGATTGCTGAACATGGTGAAGTCATCCTTGCAGAGAAGCTGATTGAAATGCTGCCAATCTTTGCAGAGAAGGTTGCAAAACCGATGGAAAATATCGATTCTGTTAAGATCCTTGATACAGGCGGCGGGAACGGCGTTTCCTCTTACGGCAAGAGTGTGACGCAGACGATGGTTGAGATTCAGGAGCCATTAAAAGAGCTGACTGGTATTGACGTTTCCAAGCTGTTATCTGATATGGTCAACCGCGGAAATACACATACAGTGGTGACCAATCAGGGTGAAAAACAGGTAGCTTCCGAGTCTGCACCGGCTAAAGAAACAAATCGGACAACTGAAAAGTCGTACACAGAAGATTCTTCATCTGAAGAATAAGTATGTTAAGGGCAGTCTCATTACGGGGCTGCTCTTTTTCATGCCTTTAAAGAGGCTCTCCCCTAACCTTTTTAAGATAAGTCATTACCGTAGTTTTCAAAGAAGCGTATGAACCAACTGCTGCATATCCATAAAACCACCCCATAAAAATACCTGCCAGAAGACTCTCCCTATGACTGATAAAAATAGAGATTACCAGTCCGAAAATTAATGCAATATAGGGCACTGCAGGCTTTGAGAGTCTGAATAATCGTTTTGCCAGCTGTGTCAAAATCATAATAACCGGCACTGCAATGACGGCGTCCCAAAGGTTTGTGTGGATCTCAGGAAACATGTACTCACGGCCTTTTTTAGGATTAGTATGGAGTACTTTTATCTAATCTAAACATAAAAAATGCCGCGCTGAATCAGGCAGTCAGGCGGCAAATACCCATACAAACTAATGATCACCCTTCATAAAAAACAACACAAGCACCGGCCCTGCAATCGGAATCCACGCCAGACCTTTATTCTTTGCATCAGGGTAAAACCTGTGAATCGCATATACAGATAACCACCATAAAATAAACCAGTCTACTGTCATCACTGATACCAGACTGGATTCCATAAAGGCTTCACTGTACCCGGTGAGAGACACCCCCTGTAAAAGCGTAAGCAGATTCCCAACAAAGAAAATCAGTAATAGGGTCAGCCAGATTTTTGACCGCAGTATGCGCAGGATCCAGCCCGGCGTTCTTAAACCCCGTTTTTTCGGCCGGTCACCGAATGCGAACCAGGGGAGCAGCGCAAAAGCACCACCGGCAAATGAAGCAAGTGAAAACGGCCACGCAGGCCACTTCTGCCGGTCATTGCGTAATAAAATTGTAAGAAAAACCAGTGGGAAAATACCTAATGAATTAAACACCGTCAGCACAAGCGGATCAATGGCATCCAGGTTTCCTGAGAATACCTGCTCCATCACAGGGTCCGAGCCTTCAGAGCCGGGAGCCAGGAAAACCGCATATGCAAGGAGCAACAACCAGATCACGATAAACTTCATCTCATCACCTCTTTTAATATCATACTTGAAAGAAGTGGAAACAGGCGAACAATAGCCGGTTAATCAGAAAGAAAAATCCGCCCGCAAAAGCGAACGGATTTTTGATCAACCGGCAATCATCCCGCCGTCAATGATGAATTCAGATCCGGAAGAGTAGCTGGATTCATCTGAAGCGAGGTATAGGCACAGGTTTGATACTTCTTCAGGCTCTGCAGTGCGTCCGAGCGGAATACCCTGAAGCATCTGCTCAATGACAGCTTCTAATTCCGGTGTCTGTGTCATTGGCGTCTTAATAATACCTGGGTGAATGGAGTTCACTCTGATCCCGAGCGGTCCAAGCTCAACTGCAGCTGATTTGGTCATCCCGCGCACTGCAAACTTTGAAGCGTTATAAGCAAGCGTCATGGGTTGTCCAACCATTCCTGAAATTGAAGAGATATTTACAATTGAGCATTTTTCTGTTTTCTTCATGGACGGAATGACTGATTTCATTCCTAAAAAGACACCAACCTGGTTGATATCGATCACTTTTTTATAGTTTTCAAGACTCAGACTTTCAAGCGGCTCCTGAATCACAATCCCGGCATTGTTCACGAGAATATTGATTGGTCCGAAGTGTTCCTCAGTTTTACTGACTACATGCTTCCATTCATCTTCGCTTGTGACATCATGCTTGAAAAATACGCAGTGTTCACCAAGCGCTTCTGCCGTTTTTTCACCGTCCTCAGTCAGCACGTCCGTAATCACAACCTTAGCACCTTCTTTGATAAAAAGCTTAGCATGTGAAGCACCCATACCGCGGGCGCCACCTGTGATCAGAGCAACTTTTCCCTCAAGACGACCCAATCGTATCCCTCCCGTATTTTTTTGTGGCAGCCTATCTGCCAAAAGCGTGCAGAGCCGCTGCTTACTTATAGTATAATAAGGGTGTAATGGTGGTTTCCACAGGTCTTGTTATTGTTATTCTACAGTCGCACTGATTATGTCGAATAATTTTTAAGGAGGCTTATCAATGTCAATCATCTACCCTGATCAGCGGGTGATCCGCACCAGATCCAGGTTAAAGTGTTCTTTATTGGAAACGATCTGCGATCCAATGACTGAAAATCTAACAGTTGCCCATGTTTGTAAACTCGCAGGGGTTAACCGGACAACATTCTACCATCACTTTAACAGCATTGAGGACCTGATCAATCAGCTGTTGGAGGAGGTTGTTACTGAAATTATTACAGCGTACAGAAAGCCTTACACTGAAAAGACATCTTTTCATTTGCAGGACCTTCATTTCACAGAAATCACTTTGTTTCATTCCATCATCCATAATCGGGAAACATTAACGAAGATTGTCTGTTCTCCGATCCTTCCGCAATTCCAGCAACGATTAACCGAGTCGATTAAAAATATTATGTTTTCTGACCTGTCGCAGTCAGGGAATGTTGATCATGAATTATTCGTTGTCTATCATTCCACTGCCATAACCGCATTAATCATATATTGGATAGAAAGTGGTTATACCCGCACGCCTGATGAAATGTCTGAGCAGTTACTGAGCATTGTACGTCTGCAGACGGATCAGCGTCTACATGTAAAAACCATTCTAAGTCCCATGCTGATTGAACTGAATCGGAAAGCCACTGCTGAGTCAAACCTCGCAGTAAAAAACTGAAAATGGATGAAAGACAAGTTGTATGTCAGGTTAAAACATACTAGTTAAAAAGTCTATTTTTAGGATTAACAGGCATATTCCCTTTAATCTCCTAAGAACATGCTATAATGCATGGAATGAAAGCGTTTTAATTTTAGGGGTGATAAGGGTGGAAAATGTAAAACGATTGTGGCAGCGGTCATGGCAGAGTCATGACCGGATAAAAGAATTAATGCTTTTTAAGCCTGATACGGGACAGGGTGGTCCGGCAAGTGATGATCCTGACAGAATGTCAAAGGCTTCAGGAAAATTAACAGGTACGTATAGACAGCCGTCACCGGAGAAAAGGGATTTTTCTGCAAAACAGAAGATCGGTCTGTTTCTTGGACCGCTGCTGTTTATCATGCTGATGGTGTTTTTTAATCCGGAGGGTCTCTCGCCTGAAGCAAAAGGGGTGCTTGCAGGTACGGTCTGGATTGCAACCTGGTGGATTACAGAAGCGATTCCGATTCCGGCGACTTCTTTGCTGCCAATTATTCTGTTCCCGCTTGCTGCAGGAGTGGGAGTGGGAGAAGTCACGCCGAATTATGGGGATCCACTTGTATTTTTATTTCTTGGCGGATTTATCATTTCACTGGCACTGGAGAGGTGGAATCTTCATAAAAGGATTGCGCTTGGTATTATTTCCTTCGTTGGTACGAGTACAAGCGGCATCATGCTAGGCTTTATGGCAGCGACCGGCTTTCTTTCTATGTGGATATCAAATACAGCAACGGCCATGATGATGGTACCAATTGGAACAGCGATTATTTTTCAGATGTCATCTTTAATTAAAGAAGGCTCTGTGAAAAATGCTAAAGATGAAAAGAATAAGTTCTCCAAAGGATTAATGATTGCAATTGCTTTTTCAGCATCGCTTGGCGGGATCGCAACGATTATCGGAACGCCGCCTAATACGATTCTTGCCGCTCAGCTGAGAGCCATATACGGGATCGATCTGTCATTTGCACAGTGGATGCTGTTTGGTGTGCCATTTGCGATTGTCATGATTTTGGTTGCATGGGTGTACCTGATTAAATTTGCTTTTCCAATGGAACTTAAAAAGATTCCTGGAGGCAAAGAAGTGATTAAGAATGAACGTGCTGCCCTTGGAAAAATGAGTGCAGATGAAAAGATGGTGGCCGTCATTTTTGGGGCGACTGCACTGGCATGGATTTTACGCTCGTTCGTTTTACAGGAATATGTGAGTCCGGCCATTGATGATACAATGATTGCGATTACCGGCGCACTTGTTTTATTCCTGATTCCGTCTTTTCAGTATCAGGGTGTAAAGCTGATGAACTGGGAAACAGCAAAGAATGTGCCGTGGGGTATTCTGCTGCTTTTTGGAGGAGGTCTTGCGATCGCAGGAGGCTTCGGGGCGACCGGTCTTGATGTATGGATTGGTGAACAGCTCACAGTACTGCAGGGTGTTCAGTTTATCGTCATTATTGCTGTCGTATCACTTGTAGTCGTGTTCCTGACTGAAATTACATCTAATACAGCATCAGCTACTATGCTGATGCCGGTCATGGCGGCATTGTCGGCTGCAGTGGATGTTCATCCGTTTGCTGTCATGGTTCCGGCTGCTGTGGCTGCTTCATGTGCATTCATGCTGCCGGTTGCAACACCGCCAAATGCTGTTGTATTCGGATCAGGATACTTAAAAATGATTGATATGGTTCGTGCCGGTATATGGATGAACATTGCAGCGACAATTGCACTTGTTGCATTTGTCATTCTGTTGCTGCCACTTGTTTTTGGTATTGACCTGACTTCATTCCCGGCTGCGCTGAGATAAAAGTAAAAGCTGTCCTGAGCCACTCTCAGGCAGCTTTTTTGTATAATAGTATTAACATAAAAAAGCAGGGTGAGAAAATGAATATCAGACCACTACAGGAAAACGATCTTCCGTCACTTGATGAGATGATCTTAAAATGTCAGACAGCGTTGATTACAAACGAGAATGTCACAGATAAAGAATGGCTGATTGAAAAAGAAACGGAGCGTTTATGTAAAGTTGCAAGAAGGATTCTTATATCTGACAAAGAAACCATGTTTGTAGCAGTAAAAGATAATCGGGTGATTGGCACAATCGCTTGTATGATTCCGGGAGAGTTAATCACGTGTGGACTGGAACCTGAAGATGGCGTATTTGAAGTTGGCAGTATATACATACATCCCGATTATCAGCGCAAAGGAATCGGCCATGCATTGCTGCAGCACACGCAGGGATGGCTGCTTGTAGGGGGTCATTCGAAATTTTATCTGGATGCCGGATTTGTCAGCTCTCAGACCTATTGGAAAAAGCGGCTTGGTAAACCTGATATTTTGCTTAAGGATTACTGGGGTGGCGGTTTTGATCACATGATCTGGATCGGAAAATTAAAAAAATCTGTCACTCGTATAGACAAATGATTGCAAAATTTTCAGAAACATTATAGAATCATAGAAATGGCTGTTGCTCTGTTATGGAGCAGTGGTCATTTTTTTATTTTCCTCTAAAAATCCCCTCATATTAAAGATTTCTAAGATAACAGTTAGGTTATCAATTATAGGACAATGACTTTTTAAAATCGTTGGTCCAGTGATCTTTTCTGGTAGCTGAAAAGCAGTGCTTGTATACATTCAAACTCCCTTTGTTTTAGCAATATAACATCCAAAATTAAGTTTTCTAAAAATTAAAAATAATGATTGACGGTGTTATATGACAGCGCTTACAATCAACTTGTTACAAAAATATGAAGGGGGTATCTGATTTTAAAAGTGAGCGAACGCTCAGTCGCGTGAAATGAACGAACGCTCAATCGGATCAAAAGAACAAAGTGGGAGACATTTTAAAACGGAGGGATGACATGAAAGCTTACAAAAAAGAAGTCCGGTTTACGATTTGGATGACTGCTGCATTTGTACTCGCGGGGAATGTAGGACTAATCTTTTCGATTTTTCCTACAGAGGCAATGATGTTTGGTTTTCCAGTGAAGTATATCGTACCGATCCTGATGGGGTGGTTCGGTGTATTCTTCCTGACAATTGTTGCAGGAAAGATCGGCAATAGCATTGATGAGGAAATTGAGCGTGAAAACGAGGCAACATCATCTGAAGAAGCAAAGGGGGCGTAACAGATGAACGGAGAGGGATGGCAGATATCCAACCCTATTATGGGGATAGCTATGGTTGGAGTAACGTTTTTACTATTTTATGTAGTCGGTTATGTTTCTAATCGCAGAAGTGCATCCGCACAGGAATTATACGTTGGAAAGTCAAACGTTGGTCCGATTACAAACGGGCTTGCAATGGCTTCTACCTATATGAGTCTTGCAACTTTTCTTGGAATTACAGCACTTATACTTAATTTACAGGCACCATTTATTCTTTTATGGATTCAGCTGATTCTGGCAATTCCCTTGATTACAATTATTTATGGAACGAGCCTTAGACGGATGGGTGCTTTTTCACCAACCCACTTTATCCGAAACCGCTATGGTGTGAAAGCTTCAATTATTGCTGCTTTATTTATGATTCTTGTTTCAATTATGTATGCACTCGGCCAAATGATCGGGATCGCCGTTACATTTGAAACGCTACTTGGGATTCCTTATATGACGGGTCTGATTGTTGGCGGTCTGATCATTGTAGGATATGTGACCATTGGTGGTATGGCTGGCGCAACGAATAATGCTGCGATTCAGATGGTGATTATCGCACTGATGTTTATCGTGCCACTGGCAGCAATCATGAAGGCTGTAGGGGGCAGCGGGTGGTACTTCCCACCACTGTTTTATGCTGATATGGTTCCTGCGATGATGGAAGCTGTACCAACATTCTTTGACTATCAATTTTCACCCAAATGGTATTTTGCAATTATTCCGGCTCTGACAATTGGAGCACTTGGACTGCCTCACCTGGCCATGCGTGTGTATACAGCATCAAGCTTAAAGAGTGCGCGTTCAGCGATGGTATGGTTCGCCTTTATCCTTGGGCTGGTTTTCTCAGCTACTTATGCAATGGGCTTTGTTGGGGTTTTCGCAACAGCAACACAGGGACTTGAGATCTCAGCTGCTGATGCAGATAAGCTTACGATTATTTTAAATCTTGTTTATAATCCTGAATGGGTGACTGCACTTGTTATCGCGGGTGCAATCTCTGCTGGTCTTTCAACATTGAGTGGAAACCTGCTGGCGATTGGTGCCTTGTTATCACAGGATATCGTCGCAACGCTAAAGCCGAACATTTCGCAAAAAGCAAGTCTGCGTTTAGGCTATGGTGCGATCTTTATCGGTGGGGTAATCAGTATCCTGCTTGCAATCGAACCACCTGCTTTTCTCGTTGTAAGTATCCTGTGGGCATTTGGACTTGCAGGCGTAACCAATGCACCGCTGATCATTGTAGGTGTCTGGTGGAAGGAAGCAAATAAATACGGCGCCATGGCAGCAGCTGTCGTAGGAGGAGCGATCTATATTATCGTTTCACCATTTGTCTTCCCAAATATCGTACTCACAGGCCATGCAGTAACAGACGGTATGGGAATCTCAGGTGCACTTCTTGCTGTACCAATCAGTTTTGCTTTACTAATTGTCGTATCTTATATCACAAATCGTATTCCTTCATTGGATAATCGTCTGACGAAGAAAGAGGATAGCGAGCTGATTGAACAGATTCATGGCTGGAAGGATGTGCAGCCGTATCGTTATAACAGTACAATCGGAGCTGCAATTACAGTTGTGATTTCAGTAGCCGTGGCAATCTGGGCATTGATGCCTTGGGGAATGTAAAAAAAGAAAAGCTGAGTGCGATGCGCTCAGCTGATCGTTTTATTGGAGTGGGTTAAATGGTCGGAAGAATGATGATGTTAGATGGGGCTGCATTTCATGATTATCTGCAGTCTCCAAAAATAGATAAAATCAGCCGTCTTCTGCTGATCGCTGTTGGGGTCCTGTACGGTGTAATCTCAATGATGTCAAATTGGGCTTATGTCTCAAGCTTTGAATCACAGGTGCTGAAATTTTTTGTTGTGCCTGCTATTTTTATCATATTCGGGCTGTTGACTGCGCTCATCACCAGGCTCGGATTATCTCTTTTACTGTGGGCATCGTCCAAAGGATTTGGCGGGAAAGGGATGCTGAGTCAGGTAAATAAGGCAGCTTCTGTTTCGTTAGTGCCTGGTATTTTAAGTGTGCCATTTCTGGCCGGAAATATAAACGCAGCTGTAATTGCACTACTTGCAGCAGGCCTGATCTGGATGTATCTGATCAGCGTGCAGATTGTAAAAGTAACGCAGGGATTTGATGCGAAAAAAGCTTATCTTGCAAGTCTGCTATCTTTTGTATTTCTGGCAAGTATCTACTATATTATCGTTCCGGCTTAAATGTGAAGCATCTCATTGTGAGGTGCTTTTTACTTATTTCCGAAAGCGGTTTTCCTCTTCAATCGTGATGAAGGCAAAGGCTAACGGTGAGGGATCGCTGTGTATGTCACAGACGCATGATGGGTTGAAACGCTGACCCTTGCAGCGGCTGCAGTGATGATGGGTGTCAGTTATGGACTCATACGTCAGTAAATGATATCAGGCTTTCTTGCGGTTGCTGTGATACCTGCCAGACTGTTGGGCTGAGCGTATGATTCATTGGTATGGCCGTCGTATTTGTTTTATTGCTGATTGTGCATAGAAGATCACGACGAAAATGAACATGTAAAAAAGCTGTCAAAGCAATCGTAATTGCGCTGGCAGCTTATCTTAATTAACGGTCTTTAGAGATAATATATTTCAGTCCGTCATATACGTTTTTATAAATTTTAACGTTTCGCCCAAGTTGCGTCATTTGCACTGCAAGTGACGGGGGAACTCCTACAATCATACATTCTGTTCCGATCAGCCGCAGGCAGTCAATCAGCTTTTGAAACTGGAATCCAGTAGAGTTTTTTTCATCAAAATGAATTTTGTTCACATTGATCAATGCATAATCAATCTGCTGGTGCGAGCATTCATTCAGCACCTCACTGACCAGGGTATCAAAGCGTTCCTGATCAAATGTTCCGATTAAAGGAAGTGCAATCGCATTATGCCAGACTTTCATAATCGGAGTTGATAAGTCTTTGATCAGTTTCTCTTTGCTTGCGTCTTCTTCGGCTTTGGTTGTGACGTCCATTAACATAATGACATAGCCTTGTAGAGTATCATTAAGACGAAGTGGGGTAATAACGATATCTGTTACAACGATTCCTTTAATCGTAATTCTTGCACGGTGAGTGCTTGCGATTTTCGGGATGATCCGCTGCTGATATCCAGGCTGTGTATGAAAAAGGTCCATGTTTTTCCCAATCATCTCATGACTTCCTGAAAGTCCGTATAGCCTGGCAATATCATCTAATAAATGAGCAGCTTTTTGATTCATCCATTGTATGTAATAATCAGGATCAGCCAGCAGAATGGTTTCGCCGATACTGTCCAGTGCATGTATTGGTGATATGTTTTCCGGTATCGTACCATATACATTCATCTTCATCTCTCCATCCTTTTCATATCGGACTTATTATACGCTATCACGCTGAAATCTCCTAGACTAATCATATAAGCGCGCAGGTTAAAAATGCTGATTATACTACATAAATATTCCACAAGACGTTAAAAACTCCTTTATTATTTTGAAATGAGTGTTAATTAAAAAATGTCCACTTCACTTATGACAAAGTTGAATTTTCTATTCATTGTTTTGTATAAGTAAGCGCTTTATTATTAAATTAACAACATTACTCAAGCCGAAAAATAATTGAGGGGGAAAGAAAATGGCGGAAAATAAGTCAGGTGTAAAAGCAAAGATTCAGAAATTCGGGTCCTATTTAAGTGGCATGATTATGCCGAATATCGGTGCCTTCATCGCGTGGGGGTTAATTACGGCATTATTTATTCCGACTGGATGGGCGCCAAATGAAGATCTGGCAACTGTCGTTGGTCCGATGATTACTTATCTGCTTCCATTACTAATCGGTTTTACCGGTGGTCACATGGTCTATGGAATGCGGGGCGGGGTGCTTGGTGCAACAGCAACAATCGGTGCGATCGTCGGAACAGATATTCCAATGTTCCTTGGCGCAATGATTCTTGGACCACTGGGTGGTTACTTAATCAAACAGGTGGATAAATTGTTTGAAGGAAAAGTGAGACAAGGCTTTGAAATGCTGATTAACAACTTCACAGCAGGAATTCTTGGAGGAGCATTGACACTTGTTGCTTACACGGGAATCGGGCCTGTTGTGCAGGGGCTGAACCAGGTCATGGCTGCCGGTGTTCAGGCAATCGTGAATGCAAATCTGCTGCCGCTTGCGAGTGTATTCGTAGAGCCGGCAAAGGTTTTATTCCTGAACAATGCAATTAACCACGGAATTCTTGGACCGCTTGCGCTTGACCAGGCAGCGGAAGCGGGTAAATCAATCCTGTTTATGGTTGAATCAAACCCTGGACCAGGTCTTGGTATTCTTCTTGCTTATATGATTTTCGGTAAGGGGATGGCGAAATTATCTGCATCAGGTGCAAGTGTGATCCACTTCCTTGGAGGTATTCACGAAATTTACTTCCCGTATATTTTGATGAAGCCAATCCTGATCATTGCAGCAATCCTTGGTGGTGCAACGGGTATCATGACATTCTCACTATTTGATGTAGGTCTTGTCGCTACACCATCACCAGGCAGTATCTTTGCTTACCTGGCAATGACGCCTCGTGGTGACTATCTTGGCATGTTAGCTGGTGTATTCGCTTCTACAGCCGTATCGTTTGCATCAGCAGGGTTCCTGTTGAAATTCACGAAGTCCAGTGAAGAAGACGATGCACTGACAGAAGCAACTGAACGCATGCAGGATATGAAAGGTAAGAAGAGCCAGGCTGCTTCTCACTTAACAGGTGGAGAAAAGCAGAAGCCTGTTGCTGCTGATACAGCTTCTCTTGCAGGCCTTGGTCAGGTACAGAAAGTCATTTTCGCCTGTGATGCCGGAATGGGCTCAAGTGCAATGGGCGCATCATTGCTTAGAAACAAATTCAAAAAAGCGGAGATTGATATTCCTGTATCAAATACAGCAATTAATCAGATCCCGGATGACGCAGATATCATTATTACACACAGAGATTTAACAGAACGTGCAATGGCAAAACGTCCTGATGCAAGACACATTTCAGTAGATAATTTTCTTGGCAGTCCAAAGTACGATGAACTGGTAAACGAACTGAAGAAGAATGAATCAGCTTAATTAATAAATTGTCTTAAAAGTGCTGTAGTTCTTCCTGCACAGCTGATGATTGTAGCGTAAAGTGTCCCACTGAAGCGGATATTAGCAGCCGATTTAAGAAAGCCTATTGAAAAGGAGGTGCCTGGGCGTGTACATGACAGGAAGAGAACGCAAAATGCTTCATATACTGCTGACCGCTCAGCACCAGTATACGACGCTTGCAGAGCTGGCTGATCATCTTCAGGTGAGTCAGCGGACTATTCAGCGCGAGCTGCAGAAGCTTGAAGATATTTGTACGCAATTCAACCTGATAATAGATAAACAGGCGGGAAGAGGAATGAGGCTCACTGGTGACAGCGCAGATTTCGAGAAACTGGAATCTGCGCTGCTCCAGGTTCCTTCATCAGAGCTTGACCCCGGAGAAAGAAAAATTCTGCTGCTTCATTATTTAATGAAAGAAAACTCAGTCGTCAAGCAGTCTGGTCTTGCAGGTGAATTCCAGATGACAAATGCTGCTCTCAGCCAGCTGCTTGATGAACTGGAAGAGTTTTTGAATCCCTACGGAGTGACAATTATCCGGAGAAGAGGCTATGGCATTGAGCTGTCGGGGGACGAAAAGGCGAAGCGGCGATCACTTGCAAATTTAATGATGGAGGAGCTTGAAAGCTCGTCCATTTATTCAATTCATGAAGGGCAGCTGTTCAACCAGCGGACGCTTGATCACAGGGTGTTTTCTATTGTATCGAGAGAAGAGTTTGATCAGGTGGACAGACTGATTAAATCAGAGATCAGTGGACTCCCGTATCCTTTAACCGACAGTGCCTATGTATCATTACTTCTGCATATCTGTTTATCACTTGAAAGGATTCGTGCTGGTGCGACAGTTGAACATCATGAAAAGCTGCTGGATGAGTTGAAGCAGCTGCAGGAATATGCGATTGCAAAAAGAATTACACATGTGATTTCAGACGCATTCAGCCTTGAAATAGAAGAACAGGAAGTCGGCTATATCACCATTCACCTGAAAACGGCCAAACGGCGCTTTCAGGAACAGTTCGTTGATCAGCTGACAGACCCGGAGCTCGCCGTGACTGTCCATCAGCTCGTCCGTGCAATTTCTGACCGGATGAATGTGAATCTGATTGATGATCCCGACCTGATAGAAGGGTTGATCGCCCATATTGAACCAGGCATTCAGCGAGCGAAGGAAAAGAATTATACTTACAATCCTCTTACAAAAAGAATCAAGAAAGAATATCCCGAGCTATTTGAAGCAGTGAGAGCAGGACTGACAGAGGTGCTGCCTGCCTATGAATTCCCGGATGGTGAAATTGCCTTTCTGGCACTTCATTTCGGCTCAGCGCTTGAAGGCGTCACAGGACCTGATTCACTAAATGTACTGGTCGTCTGCGCAAGTGGAATCGGCACATCCAAGATGATTGGCAGCAGGCTGAATAAAGAGTTTGATGAGTTCAAGTCTATTACGCTCTCAAGTATCAGTGAAGTAGAAAAACATCTTGAAGACGCGCATTACGATCTGATTGTCTCAACGGTTGGTCTGAGTGGTCTTGCTGAAGATTACCTGCTCGTTAATCCACTGCTTCCCCAGCAGGATGCAGACCGGATCAGGACAGCGATCCAGACGATTAAGCCAATGAAAAAACCTTCAGCCATGAAACAAAAGCCGGATGATCCCGTCCCGTTTTTGCACAGGCTGAAGCTGATGAATCAATACGCAACCTCTGTCGAGCAGATTCTTAGACAGTTCAGGATTGAAACAGTTGATCATCATAAAAAATTCGAAAAAGTATTAAGTAAAATAGATGCCTCTCTTTATGAGGAGGAACTGATTCTTAAAAAGGGTGCAGTCTCCAAAAGTCTCACTGAGCGGGAATCACTCGGAGGAATGGCAATACCTGATACAGGCCTTGCCCTTTACCATGCCAAAGACGAGTCAGTACGCCAGCCGGTGTTCAGGCTGTATGACCTGTCATCCCCTTATCTGTTAAAAGGGATGGACGGCGAACCAACTGAAGTCAGCAGATTGATTCTGATGATCTCTCCGGCTGATTCTGACCATAAAGGCGCTGAAGTATTGAGCTCAATCTCAGGAAGCCTCGTGGAAGAGGAATATACGATGCACCTGATCAGAAACGGCAACCAGCAGGAAGTTTTTCAATTCCTGCAAAAGACACTGAACCAATTTTACACAACAAAATCACAACAACTAATGGAGGGGTCATCATGAGTGAGATTTTTAAAAAGGAAAACATTTATCTAAATGAACGTGCATCATCTAAAACGGAAGCGATTGAAAAAGCGGGTAACGTTCTCGCTGAAAAAGGCTATGTGGATGCTGATTATATCGCAAGTATGCTTGAGCGCGAACAGATCTCAACTACGTATATCGGTAATAAAATCGCCATTCCACACGGTACTGAAGACTCTAAGAAGCTTGTAAAGCAATCCGGTATTTCTGTGCTTCAGCTTCCTGAAGGTGTGATGTTTGCTGATAATGAAGTGAATATCGTGGTAGGCATTGCAGGTAAAGACGGCGAGCACCTTGAGATTCTCTCTAAAATCGCAATTACGTGTTCTGAAGAAGAAAACGTGGAACGTCTGATCAATGCTAAATCAGAAGAGGAGATCATCGCCATATTCGAGGAGGCTGAATAATGAAGGCTGTACATTTTGGAGCGGGTAATATCGGCCGCGGCTTCATTGGCGCTATTCTTCAGCAATCCGGCTATGAAGTTACATTTATCGATGTAAATGCTGAACTCATTGACCGTCTGAATCAGGATAACGCTTATGACGTGGTGCTTGCAGACGAGACGAAGGAATCATTTACTGTTATCGGCGTAAGCGGTATTAATAGCAAAGAACACCCGGAGAAGGCGGCAGCTGCAGTAGCTGAAGCAGACCTTGTCACAGCCTCAGTCGGACCGCACGTACTCCCGTTTATCGCGCCTGTCATCGCAAAAGGGCTAAGCGCGAGGGAACCAGGATCTGAAGTAAATGTGATTGCATGCGAAAACATGATTTGCGGAAGCGACCAGTTGAAAAGTGAAGTGGAAAAGCATCTCTCAGAAGATGAAGCAGTAAGAGTATTCGCTGCATCCGGTTTTCCGAATTCAGCAGTTGACCGGATCGTGCCAATTCAGCAGCATGATAATCCATTAACAATTGAAGTAGAACGTTATTTTGAATGGGTCATTGAAACAGCTAACCTGAAAGGCAGTCAGCCGGACTTAATAGGCGCTCTTTTTGTAGAAGACCTTGTGCCTTTTATTGAAAGAAAGCTGCTGACAGTGAATACAGGTCACGCTTCAATTGCTTATAATGGCTTACTAAAAGATTATAAAACAGTGAAAGAAGCGATGGATGACCAGGAGATTATAGATGTGCTTGAAGGTGTACTTAGTGAAACAAGTACCTTTCTAACTAGTAAATTCGAGCTCAATAAAGAACAGCATCAGGTGTACGTCAGAAAAATCATCGAACGCTACAAAAACCCATATATTTCAGACGGTCTTGACCGTGTAGGACGTGCTCCTTTGAGAAAGCTTTCAGCAGGAGACCGCCTTACCTATCCGGCAGTCGGACTCGATCAGGAGCATATTGAGCCTGTACATCTTGAAAAAACAATTGCAGCAGCGCTCACATTTAATATTGAAGAAGACCCTGAAGCCGTTCAGCTGCAGGAGTGGATCTCACAGGATGGTCCGGCAGCAGCGCTTGAAAAAGCCTCTGGGATTAAGGCAGGCAGCAGCATGAGTGAACGCATTATTCAATATTATGAGCAGGTGAAATAAGTGAGAAGACAGCATTGAAGTGGTGCAGTCGTTTATTGTCCAGCTCCAGCACATCCAAATTCGATCAAGCCAAAATCATGTGCGGACGTGACTGGAGACAATGACACATTATAAGCAGAGCGGGATTATGCAGTCGATCAGCAAAGACTGCATGGGAATGATGCGGTACAGATATTGCAGCATAGTTAAAAAACTGATTGTATAGATATAGAAAAGCCGGCCACTGGGCCGGCTTTTCTTCTACTAACAAGTCTATTCTCTGTCAAATGTCCATTCACCCTGATCCCGTTTTTGCGTCATTTCAACCAGCTTTTCAGCAATATTGTCAGGTGAAAAATGCGTACCTTCTTTAACAAATCCATTAATAGTTAAAGTGCCGGCATAGATGTTCTTTCCTTTCAATTCCTGATGAATTGATAGCGCCAGTGCTCTGAGTGCGGCTTTACCAACTGACACGGAAGTGAATTTTTTCATTGGTTTTACGCCTAGGCCGCCACCTGTGAAAAGAATAGAACTTCCTTCGTTTAAAAAAGGTAGAACTGATTTATAAGCAGCCAGTGCACCTATCACATCTACCTGCAGGTCGCTGGCAAATTCAATTGGATCCATTTCTGAAGGGAGTTCATTTCTAAAAGTAAAGGCGTTATAAAGTAGTGCATCGATGCGGCCGAATGTATCATAGGTGAACTGAATTGCTCTTCTGATGCTTTCATTTGCAAGGACATTTCCCTGAACAGCGATGGCTTCAATGCCTTCCTGACTCAGTTCTTCAGTAAAAATGTTAAGCTTTTCTTCATTGCGCGCGATCAACGCGACTGCATATCCATTTTGACCGAATTTCCTTGCTGCACTCAGACCGATACCGGGACCGGCACCAATGATACAAATAACTTTATCCGCCATGGTGTTCATCTCCTTCAGGTGTCAAAAAAAAACAAATATTTCCTCTTAATCTGACTTTAGCATCCGCAGGGTAGGAGGGCAATTTTGGGTGTGTCGTCAAGGGTATAATCCAGGTAAGAAATACTCAGCGGACTAAGAATAAAGTCATTCAATGATTTATACATTCGACACGGTTTGATCGGGTTCGCATTGACGAACGATACAACCTGTTTTATAATTAAAGACAGAATATTTAGTTAATTATTGCGACGCTCATTCTAAGCCCAAATCGAAAGGAGAGGGAATTGTGGTACAGGGCACGCCGGGCATGAAAAAATCATCAACTGGCCTTCAGGAAAATGTGGGTGGCTTACTGGCCTATCTGGTAGGATTTATCAGTGGAATTGTGTTGCTGTTAGTGGAAAAAGAAAATGAAACAATCAGGTTTCATGCGATGCAGTCAATCATCGTGTTTGGTGCAATTTTCATTTTAAGCATCGTACTCAATTTTATTCCGGTGATCGGATTCATTATCAGTCTGCTGATTGGACCTGTAGCGCTGGTGTTATGGCTTTTACTGATGTTCAAAGCGTATCAGGGTGAGCGTTATCATTTGCCAATGGCAGGGAAGATGGCAGAGGATCAGTTACGTAAAATGCATTAAAATTTCCCATTTATAGTACCTTCTGAGGAAGGTACTATTTTTTGTCCGTATTTTTAAAAAAAGGATCTTCATATTCATCTATATCCATTATATACCATAAACGAAGGCTTATATTTAACTGATATCCTTCCTTTGTTTGATGGAAGCGCTCTCTAATATTTTGATACACTAAATATGATCAAAATATTAGGAGGGTATAAGATGAAAAAACAAGTCATTGCATTATCAGTAGCAGGAGCTCTTACTTTCAGCGGAGCATCATTTGCACTGCCTTCAGCCCAGGCGGTCGGGGAAGGTCCGGGCTATGGTGGAACTGAAACAATCAATACCTCGATTTTGACTACTTATTCTGAAATGGCCCAGTTCCTTGAAGAACAGGATGCCAAACAACAGCACCTTGAAGTTGAAAAGATCGGCGAATCCGTAAAAGGCAGAGATCTTTTTGTTGCTAAGTACATACAAAACCCTGATAACCCAACAATTTTATTCCTGACGCAGCAGCACGGAAACGAGCAATTAACGACTGAAGGTGCACTTGAATTTATCAAACATATGGGCACTGGAAAGATGAAAGGCGTCCTTGACGGCGTCAACATCTTAATCGTACCAATGCTGAATCCGGACGGGGCAATGGGAGATGTTGATTTCTCACTTGATGACTATATTGCAGATGGCGACCGTAACCTGACGCGCTATAATGCACTTGAAGTCGATTTGAACCGTGACCATATCGATAAGATTCAGCCTGAAACAAAAGCGCTTCATGAAAATGTGATGCAGAAATATGACATTGACTATATGATTGACCTTCATCATCAGGGTGCTCAGAGCGAACGGGATGGTAAGCTTGTCTCTGGATCTATCCTATATCCGACTACACCAAACGCTGATCCTGCAGTTGTAGAAAAATCGAAGCAGCTCGGTGCTGTTGTCTTTAATGCGGTTGATTCCACAGGGTGGGGACACCTCGGGAAGTATAATGGCGGCTCAGCAGAAACAATCAGCCGTAACGGAATCGCTGTAGAATATAGGATCTCTACACTGCTATTTGAAATGCGCGGAATGTCTGATCATTTCTATGAGTCTTATGTACTCGGTCAAAAGAGCAATGGATACCTGATCAAGCAGACGGTTACCACACTTGATGCAGCCGTGCGTGCGATTTCAGACGGATCAATCAATCATACAGATATTTCTTTCTGGGATACACTCGCAACGCAGCAGACACGTCCTTATGAAAGTGAATAAGTGAAAAAGAAAAAGAGTAGGCGCCTTTCAATGGCGTCTACTCTTTTTAAAATATTGATTAATTGTTATTCAATTAATTCGATTTTGAAGGTGCTTTACCATTTCCGCGTGTTAATACTTTCAGTCCCTGTCCCATATCTGAAGCAAGCACATAGTTACGGTCTACAAAAACGCCCCATACATCAGCCTGATCAGAACGGTACTGACCAATCTGTTCAGGAGAAGCAGGATCAGAGATATCAACCATATAAATGCCGCCAGCATAATGGCTCAGATATAAAGTGTTGCCATGAACTTTTGGATCGTGAACTGTATTTGCGAATGTTACACCATCTTCAACCTGTTCAGTCAAATCTGTTTTGAACTCACTGAGCAGCTTTGGATTCGTCTTATCTTTAATGTCAAAAATTCGGGTATAACCATAAGATTCTTCGTACCCAGGCTTAACAGGATTATATACTTCGCGTGTTTCAATCAGGATATTACCGCCTTTTGCAAGTGTCGCAGAGTGGGCTGAACCCTGCTGATCAGATGCGAAATCAGTGCGTCCAAGGTATACAGGATTTGCAGGATCTTTTACATCAAAAATGACTGTTCCAAGATCCCACATTGATACGTATGCATAGTCTCCTTTATCGTCTGTAATCACACTGTGATTGAAGACAGGACGAGTTTTACCATCAGGTGCATTCCAGTTGTAGCCATCAAAATCTTCATCCACTTCTTCTAGCATACGCGGATCAAACTGCCAGATTGTCTCCGGATTTCTCGGGTTCGTTACATCAACAATCTGGAAATCACGCTGTTCACCGTGACTGTAATAGTCAGCATATGGATTTGCAGTATAGACATAGGCTTTTCCATTTTTCGTTGAAAGGAACAATTCATGTGTCCCGCTTGTACGATCATACACTTCCCAATATCCAAGCTTTTCAGGGTTTTCAGGATTCGTTACATCATATAAAAGGAATCCGCCTGAAGTATCTTCACGATTGCGATTCCGCTGTTGCACACTGACTACGGCAAGGTCGCCTTTAAAGTCAGGTGTGTTAACACTTTTCACAATCACTTTTTCCTGCCACGAACCAGGCACATCTTCATTAGCGAAGACGGCTACTTCCTCAGGGTTTGATGGGTCCTGAAGGTCGAACACTCTGACCCCGCCATTCCCGCCGTTTGCTGTGTGCGTGCCAAGGTAAGCGTATCCCTTATGTGCATATACGTCGGCTGTGTTATTTTGTACACCATTGACTTCCTTGATCTGCTGTGCTGCTGCTTCGGTGAGACTTGATACTTTTCCGGATGTCTCCAGATAAGAATCACTCAGATTCTGGATTTCTTCCATTGTCATAGCACCGCGTTCCCCTTTGTGCGCGCTACTGCCATCTAGTGAGTCGTGTCCGAGAACAGGTGAGACTGCACTGAAAACAAGTGCACCTGTAATCGTTGTTGTAAATAAAGCTTTTTTGAACTTCATCTAATCCCTCCAGAAATATGTAATAACAAATCTCTTATATGATCTGTCATTATAAGTTTCGGCAAGCGAAAAAGTTATATGGGGGTTAATTAGTATTTTTTTCTATTCATTCAAAATTGAGAGATAAATCAGGAAATTTATTGATGAAATCAGTCAGGAATAATGGTTTACATATATTTAAAATTAAGCGGGTATAGTAAAATAGTATTAAAGAATACTGAGCTTTATATCAGATTAGCGATAAAAGGAGTGGTTCGTGATGAATAAGGATATTTTGAATAGAAATCATGTCACTGTAACCGGAAAAGGCGCACAGCCCATCATGTTTGCCCATGGATTTGGCAGCAGCCAGTCGGCATGGGATCAGGTAATACAGTCATTTAAAGAAGACTATAAGGTCATTTTATTTGATTATGTCGGCTCAGGAAATGCTGATAAAAATGCCTATTCATCTGAACGGTATCGCTCACTCCATGGCTATGCGGAAGATATGGTTGAGGTTTGCAAGGCACTTGATCTGAGAGACGTGATTCTCGTTGGTCATTCAGTCAGCGGGATGATCAGTATGCTGGCAGCCCAGAAGGAGCCGGGTCTGTTCAAACAATTAATGATGCTCGCAGCCTCACCTAGATACCTGAATGATGAGGGGTATTACGGGGGTTTTGATCAGGAAAATATTAATGGAATGCTGGATATGATGGAGAAAAACTTTAATGAATGGGCTAAATATCTTGCGCCTGTTGCGTCAAAAAATGAAGAACGCCCGGAACTTGCAGCAGGTTTTGAAAAACAGCTCTTATCAAATGACCAGAAGATCGCAAGAGAGTTTGCGGAAGCTACATTCCTGGTGGACCTGCGTAAGGAGCTGAGACGAACAGAGGTGCCGGTTGTCGTGATGCAGCCAAGTGACGATACAATTGTGCCGCACGAAGCTGCTCTTTATCTTGCGGAGGAGTTTCCTGAAAGCGAACTGATTATACTAAAAGCAACCGGACATAACCCTCATATCAGTCATCCTGAAGAAGTGGTAAAATATATTAAGAAATATATGGCAGTAGAGACGGTATAGCGCAGGAGGGATGAGCATGGATATGCATCTTTATTACGCACCATGCGGTTACATCATAACAGAGCTCGATGGCAGAATCCTCGAAGCGAATGAAATGTTTAGTAATCTTGTTAAAGAAAGCAGCAGAGATTTGAAGCAGCGTCATGTCACATCTTTATTTACGTTGCCTTCAAGAATGTACTTTCAGACTTATTTTTCACCAATCATGTCAACACATAAAAAAGTGGAAGAAATGTACCTGACACTTCAAACAGCTGACGGACAGGTGCCTGTTCTGATGAATGCGCAGGAAAGAGACGATCAGTTTGAATACGTCTTTATGAAAATGCAGACGCGGGACGATTTCGAAAATGAATTAATCTCGGCAAAAAGACAGGTAGAAAAAATTCTGGAAGACACAGATTATGCAAATGGAGAGTTACAAAAACTCCTTGCTGAGCTTGAATGCAAAAGAGAAGAAATTACTGAAGCAAATTCAAGACTTAAAAATCTTGCGATGGTTGATCCGCTCACAAGTCTTAAAAACAGACGTTATTACGAAGACGTACTGACAGAATTCTTAATCAGATCTAAAAGTGACGATTTCACATTTTCATATTTAATTTTAGACATTGATCACTTTAAAAGCGTGAATGATCAGTATGGACATGCTGCAGGGGATCAGGTACTTCAGGAGCTTGCCATGAGACTTGAGCAGGAAACTAGAATAGAAGATGTGCTTGTCCGATTTGGTGGAGAGGAATTTGTCATTCTGCTTACGGATATCGATGAAAGGCTTGCATTGAAAATTGCAGACAGAATCCGTGTCAATATTGAGAATAGCGAGTGGCCGCACTGTCAGATCACGGTTTCAATTGGTGTATCAGGTGTAAAATCGTCAGATACGAAGGATACAATTTTTAAGCGTGCAGATGAAGCGCTCTACTTTTCAAAGAAAAATGGACGGAATCGTGCCACATTAAGTGAATGATGTTATGTAGAAGAAAGCGGGATAATCATCTTGCTTTCTTTTAGTTTCTAAAATATAATTAGTTACATAAAGTAACTGATAGGGAGGAGCATAATCATGACATTTCATTCACCACCGGCAACCTTCGTGGAAGAGGTAGCAATTAATGTAACGGACCTTGGACGATCAGTTCAATTTTATACAGGTGTGATCGGGTTTAGGGTGCTGTCAAAGAAGCAATATGAAGTCCAACTGACAGCAGATGGCCATACGTCTCTTGTGAAGCTGATCCAGCCTGAAGGCGCACGCTCAAAAGAACCCCGGACAACAGGGCTGTATCATTTTGCGATTCTCTTACCGACACGTGGTGATCTTGCAGCAATCATTGAACATTTAACTGCTCATCACATTCAGCTTGGTGCATCAGATCATCTTGTCAGTGAGGCACTGTATTTATCAGATCCTGATGGCAATGGGATTGAAATATACAGGGACCGCAGGGAGGAAGAATGGGAGTGGAGTCAGGATGAAGTCAAAATGACTGTGGATCCACTTGATTTTGAAGCGGTACTTGCATCAGAACACGGCCGCTTCCACCAGCTTCCTGAAGACACGAAAATGGGACATATCCACCTTCACGTTGCGTCTTTAGCTGAAGCGGAAGCATTTTACCGTCAGCTTGGATTTGAACCGGTATGCCGCTATGGTCAGCAGGCACTGTTTATTTCAACGGAAAAGTACCATCACCATATCGGCTTAAATATCTGGAACGGGGCAGGAGCACCGCCGCCATCTGAACATTCTGCAGGGCTGGTGCACTATACACTGGTCTATCCGGATGAAACATCCCTAAAAGCGGCAATAGAAAATACTGGCGCAAAGCGAGTGGATGAAGGGTGGTTCGTACAGGATCCTTCAAAGAATGGTATCCTGCTAAAAACACCTTCTTAATGAGGCTGTTTTTTCATTTGGCACGACAATGTATAATGATATAAAAAGCGCAGGTGAATAGATCATGAAGATGATTTACTGGTCAGAGTTTAACAGGGGGAAAGATACTTATCAGCTTGCAGCGGCTGAAGGGAAAGTCTGTTATATCGGAGGACCTGAAGAAGGTTATGCAGCTCTTGAGAAGTGGGTATCAAAACAGTACAAGGGTGCAGTGTTAATTGAAAACCCTGAAGAGATGCAGCCTTTTATTCAGGAATTTGAAGCTTATTTTACAGGAGAAAAAAGAGCGTTTGAGATGCCGATCGAACCTAAGGGAACCCCTTTTCAGCAGGAGGTCTGGGAAGCACTGCTTGAAATCCCTTATGGGGAAACGAGAACTTATGCGGATATTGCGGCACGTGTAGGCAGACCAAAGGCTTTTCGTGCAGTCGGTACCGCAATTGGAGCAAATCCACTGTTAGTCGTTGTGCCATGTCACCGCGTGATTGCAAAAAATGGCGGGATCGGCGGGTTTAGTGCAGGTCTTGATGTGAAAAGAGTGCTTCATCAGGTGGAAGGCATTCAGATCAATGCATAATAAAAAAGCTGGCCGCAGCCAGCTTTTTTATTTTTTCTTTGAAGCTTTTAAAATCAGGCTTAGTAAGAATACAAAAATAATTGCGCCAATCAATGCCGGAATAATATGAATGCCTGCAAGCTCCGGTCCAAAATTACTGAATCCGCCAAGCAGTTCGCCTGCGATCCATGAACCGATAATACCTGCAATAATATTACCAATGCAGCCCATTGGTACATCCTTACCAAGAATCAGCCCGGCCAGCCAGCCGATTAATCCACCTACGATTAAGTAAAGTATAAATCCCATTGTCATTCTCCTTCCCTGCACATCATCTTTTTTATACATACCCATTTAAAGAAATGAATATGTATAAGGGGGAGAAAAAATGGTCGATTTTATTTCTCTGCAAGCGGATGAAAAGTGTCTGCATATACGTTTTGAAATCGTCTATGTTAGGATAGATGCAATCATATCTTTAAAAGAGGAGTATTAGGATGAAAGAATTAACTGCTGATCAGTTTTATATAGTTGAGCCTCTTTTGTCAGATGAAGGTTCTGTTGAAGTCAGAGCGGTGATAGAAGGTGTGAACGAAGGAAGAGTGTTTGTGGATCAGGTACAGGAACCGGCTTCTGCTGTTGTGTGGCTTGGAAATCTGGATGGCATTTTTGTGCTAGGTGAAGAAAGAAATCCGCTCTTCATCTCAAAGCTCAGAGAATGCATTGATCTGGTGATTGGCCCTGCTTCAATCGCTGCCGGTGTGCATGAGGCTGAAGTATTGTCCTATCATCCAAACTGGGATTTAGTACTTGATGATGTCTTTGGTGACCGGACGAATGAAAAGTGGGAGCAGTTTATTTACCGGTATCCTGCAAAAACCTGTAAAGCGCCTGAATGTCCGGAAGGCTTCCGGGTCGTTCCGATTGAAAAAGCGCTGACACAGGCAAGCAGCTTCAGCCAGTCATTAATTCAGGAGAAGATTCTTACTTTCTGGTCTTCAGAAGAAGACTTCTATAAAAATGGTCTTGGGGTTTGTGTGATGAAAGGCCGTGAACTTGCCTCAATCTGTTTGACAGGATTTCGCGCCGGGAGTGTGCATGCGATTGACATTGAGACGTACAAGGCTTTTAAGAAAAGAGGGCTTGGTACGATCGCCGCCAAAGCTTTTGTAAAAGAGTGCCTGGCGCATGATGCAGTACCTTATTGGGACTGCGCAGCTGATAACGTCCCATCAGTCAGAACAGCTGAAAAAGCAGGCTTTCTGCTGCAGGGTATCTACAGAGGAATTGCATTTGAATTCGATCCTAAGCGGGTATTTCAAGTCAATACAAGACAACAGTAAAAAGAACTGCTTTTGAGAAGCAGTTCTTTTTTATGAATTAAATCACCACTGCTGATAATAGAATGGGTACCCTCCATAATAGCCGCCATACTGTGGAAAGAGTGTGCTTGCGAGCAGGCCGCCGGCTAAGCCGCCGAGAAATGGTGCACCCCAGTAAGGTCGTGGACGCGGCCGGTAGTAATTCGGTCTTCCATACGGACGGGGTCTGCCATAGTAATTTCTTTCCTCATGAGCCATACGTTCAAAATCTGCAGGATGAATAAAATGCGGGTTCATGATCTTCCTCCTTAAGTCGAATTCTCTATATCATACGCGGAGGAAAGCAGGTGGCATAGGTAATCATCATGTATCCATCAAAAAAAACCGTGCATGGGCACGGTTTGGGTTATGATGCTAAATAAATAATGCTAAGACCAATTGCTGTCGTGATTAAAAAGCTGACATTTCCAAGCATAAGCATGCTTTTATTAGCGCCGGCTTTTTTTATATATGCTTTCACATAATCTGTTATGACCCAAAAGTAAAAAAGGAATGAAATCGCAAAAATTTTCGGTTTCGGCGTTTCATTTAAAATCAGATAATAGCCAAGGACGCCAGCAAGAATAAGTCCGACATTGATCATCATAAAGTGTTTTGTATTTTTCACGGCGTGTATCCTTTCCTTTGACTGTCATTCAAAAAGAATAACTGATACATCATTATACGCCTGATTTTTATGAGGGACAAGGTACTGAAGTAACTAAAGAGCTGTTTTGAGGGAATTCTGCTGAAATGTTCAATTTTGCTTTTTTAACATCCTGGCTTGTTATAGGATAAATCTCTTAATGTAAATTTGTAAAAGTTAATTCTCTTGTATAGGTAAGTTCATGGAAGAGGTGTATAATAGGCATCATGTTTCGGAGATCGAATAATGAAAGGTCTGATCATGATGAATACACTATCCGGTTCAAAACGGACGCGTCTCGCATTGATGCTTGGTGCACTTGGTGCGATGGGTCCTTTAACGATTGATATGTATCTGCCCGCCTTCCCAACGATTGCGGCAGATTTAATGACAAGTGCATCTTCTGTACAGCTCAGTTTGACCGCCTGTCTGCTGGGACTTGGTCTCGGACAGTTAATTAATGGCCCGTTAAGTGACGTACACGGAAGAAAGAAACCCCTTGTGATTGCACTGATGGCTTATGCGATAGCCTCATTTGCTATTGCATTTTCACCAAATATATATGTGCTGGTCGCACTGCGGTTTCTGCAGGGATTCTCTGCTTCAGCGGGGATTGTTATATCCCGTGCGATCGTAAGAGATTCATATAGCGGCAGGGAGCTGACCAAGTTTTTTGCGCTCTTAATGCTGATCAGTAATCTGGCGCCGATCTTAGCACCGATTGTCGGCAGTACCATTTTGCTGTTTACTGAATGGAATGGTATTTTTATTGTCTTAAGTGTAGTGGGATTATTGTTGTTTGCACTCATTACAATGCGTATGGAAGAAACACTGCCTGAAACATCAAGAGTACCGAGCAATATTGGTACAACAGTTAAAAACTTTAAATCACTGATTACAAATCAGCAGTTCCTTGGCTACTCACTTGCACAGGGCTTTATGATCGCAGGTGTATTTGCTTATGTATCGGGGACACCATTTGTCTATCAGAATATTTATGGATTTTCAGAGCAGGAATTCAGTTATTTATTTGGCCTTAACGGAATCGGACTGATTATCGGTACACAATCTGTCGGCCGGATGTCTCATAGGATTTCAGAAAGACAATTCCTGCTTTATGGACTGTCACAGGCTGTTACAGCAGGAGTCGTTCTGACAATTACGGTTCTGCTGGATGGACCATTCTTCTTTGTGGCACTCCCATTATTCTTCTTCGTGATGTCAATCGGGATGGTTGCAACAGCTTCCTTTTCACTGGCTATGCAGACGCAGGGGCATATTGCAGGAAGCGCATCTGCATTTCTCGGCATGCTGCCGCTTGTCCTTGGCTCACTGACTGCACCACTGGTTGGCGTTGCAGGTGAATATTCTGCAGTTCCGATGGGCTTGATTATTTTAAGTGCAAGCCTGCTCGCATTGACTGCCTATTTTGGACTGGCGCGCCGTGCTGAGAATAAGGCGGATGAATTGTTCAGAGATCAATCATAAGAAAAAGCAGCCAATTAAACTGGCTGCTTTTTTCTTTCTTGATTTTTAACGGTCGCAAACGTAATCATGGCTCCTAAAAATAAAATCGTATTGATTGTCATGACAATGCCATCATATGCACCGTCAAATACAGAAAGATTGATCAGAAAAGAAAAATGCATGAATGTGATGAGCACAATCAGTATGTTCAATGGGTTCATTCTTTCAAATCCTTTCCAGGCTTAATAAATACAGTGTAGCATGACCCTTAAATCATTTGTCACTACGTATTTAACTGATGAATGAAAATAGATTCATATTCTGTGTTTATCAAAATTGATTAAGTGAAATATTGGTAATAAGGAGTGACGGTAAAATGAAAAAAACCGCTTTATTACTGATAGATATGATGAATCATATGGAATTTGAAGGAGGGGAGGACCTGTTGAAGAATACGCTGCCAATGGTTGACCGCATGGTTGCACTAAAAAAGCGCATGAAGGAAAAAAATATTCCGGTCATCTATGTGAATGACAACTTTAATCACTGGCAGGACAATACGGATGCGGTGGTTGAAGAATGTATGAATTCAAGAGGAAAGCCTGTCGTGGAAAAAATCAGGCCTGAGGATGATGATTATTTTATCATTAAGCCTAAGCATTCCGGCTTTTTTGGAACACAGCTCGATATTCTGTTAAAACAGCTTGGAGTTGAGCGGGTGATTATTGCCGGTGTTGCAACTGATATATGCGTTCTTTTTACAGCGAATGATGCTCATATGCGGGAATATGAAATCTGTGTGCCGGAGGATTGCTCAGCCGCAGAAACGCAGAAAGCCCATAACAGCGCAATGAGAATCATTGAACAATCACTTGATGCGGATATACGTGCAGGTGAAAAAATCCCGATTGGAGAGTGAACAGAATGGAGAATGAAACAGCGAAAGAAAAACGCGAACGGCTTCAGCGTGAAGAGCTGAACCCTGAAGCAAAAACAACAACAGAGGCGCCATCTGAAAAGCCCGGCAGAACTGGAATCGATCTGATCATGCTGGCAGTTGTGATTGTTGCAGCCGTCATCTATATGCTGGTGTGAAATGTCAGATGAAAGACCCGCGTGAAGACTGGCTTCACGCGGGTTCTTTTACCATTTTAATATGCCGCTTAAATCCTCATAAACTGAATCAGGTGCTAACTGTAATTCCTCTACAGGAAGTCCGCTCCGGTTAATCCACGCAGTGTGAAAGCCAAAGCTCTTAGCTCCTGAAATGTCCCATCCGTTTGACGACATAAATAAGACCTCTTCGCGCTTTACCCCTGCTTTTTCAAGCGCATATGCATAAGCAGCAGGCGATGGTTTGTACTGCTTAATCTCATCAGCACTGATCGCATCAGTAAATAAAGATTTCAGTCCTGAAAACTTCATCAGCGGTTGCAGCATATTTTCAGATCCGTTTGAAAACACAATCAGTTCTTTCCCCTGTAATTGCTGCAATACTTCTTCAACCTCATCATAATGCTTTAGCTGACGGTATTGCTCGAGCATATGCTCCACCTGACTATCATCAATGGACTGGCTGCTTTCTTTCACTGCATAAACCAATGAATCACGCGTAACCTGATCAAATGGCTTGTAGCGACCCATTACCTGTCTGAGGAAAAAATACTCAACCTGTTTTTTCCGCCATGTCTGACTGATTGCTTCGCCGTGATCCGGGAAAAGTTCTTCTAATTCCTTCATGACTGAGTGAACGTCAAACAATGTTCCATAAGCATCAAATATGTAAGCTTTTATCTGTGGCATCTTTAATCATCTCCTTCTTGTTTAGTTTCCCGTTGTTTGAAAAAATAACCTGAAAGTCCTGCAACTTTTTGTAACTTCATTCGTCTGTTAATTGAAGAAAAATTTTCAAGGAGAACACCATCATGAGAAAACCCGTCATCATCGCACTCGTCTTGTTTTTTGGTCTTGCAGGTATGATTTTCGCATCTAATCAGTTTGAAAAAAGCCGTGTTGCTACTGTTCAGTTTTGGGACGAAGACTTGAAGGTATACGAGGAAGTATCAATGGTGCTGAATGATCAACAGCAAAAAGATCTCAGAGTTGTGTTAAATAGCTCTGATTATAAAGCCCGCCAATCCGAGATGGCCGTTTTTGCGGATGTGAAAATTACTTTTACATACGAGGATCAGCGCAATGAAAGCATTTATCTCTGGAAAGAAAGCGGGCAGTTTACAAGGTTCACAAGTTCAGAAAAAGAAGGAACATTCATTTTAAAAGATTCTGAAGCGAAAAGGACAGTTGAAGAAATCCTTACACGCTAGGAGTGGAAGAAATGACAGCAGCTCAAAAAGGCATGATCGCGATCGGTCTGACGGTTCTGTCAGGTGTCCTGGCCATTCATGGCTATAACCTGATGGAAACACTTGAAGTCAGAGACGGAGCCGGCACAGGCGTATACTTTTTGTTTTTTGAAATCAATGACCGGGTTCCGTGGTCTGATGTGGCAGGGTATGCTAATGGTTTTTGGACAGCAAGTCTGATTGTGTTTGTGACAGCAGTGTTGTTAGTGAAGGGTGTGAAAGTTAATAATTTGTTTTTAGGCGAAAAAAAATCCTGAATCATTCCGATTCAGGATTTTTTTCTTGATCTTTTTCGGCCATAAATTTCATGGCAATAGCTGCGAATACATCACCTAAGATGGTGAACAATGCGGCCACATCAAAACCTCCAATATGTCAGACTGTATTTTCTTCATCATCACCGGACTGCTTTTCAGCATACTGCCAGAGGAAGTAGATAATCCATGCTGCAATGACTGGTGACATGGCCAGCAGGCTTCTGCTTTCAGGCAATATGTAGAGCAGTACGATACTAAGAATAAACGTCGGGAGTACGAGCATCAGATATTTCACTTTAGGATCCATCATCATGTTTCCTCCTCTTGAATAAAATTATTATAACATTTTGACAATGGAATTGCGAATGGAGGATTTTTCCTCTCAGGTGTGCGTGTGCCGGTTCGGGGTGTTTATTCGGAGAAAAATAGTGTGTGTTCGTGGAAAAGCAGGTGATGTTCTTAGAAAAACAGGTCATGCTCGAAGGTAATTCGATGATGTTCGTGGAATAGTGTAATTTGACCTATGTATAAATTCTGTTATTCACTCCCCGTCCCGGTACGGAGGCAGCTTAAAAAGAGATTCTGTACACTTTGATTAAAAAATGGAGGCCATTATGGAACAGTCAGTTGAACGATTATTTTCACAGGAATTATTATCGGAAGCAGCATCACGTTTTCATGCAGATGCCGCACAAGCGAAGAATCTGAACGGTTTTGAAAACTATGTCTATGAGGTTTACAAAAGCGGAAAGCCCTATGTACTGAGACTGACCCATTCTTCACACAGAACGAAATCAGAGGTTGAAAGTGAACTCATCTGGATCAATGACCTTCACAGCAGAGGGATCAATGTGTCACTTGTGAATCAATCAGTGAACGGAAATCTGGTGGAAGCAATTGAAGCAGAGGATACATACTTTTATGCGTGTCTATTTAACAAAGCGCCCGGCGCATCAGTCAAAATGGATGATCCGTTTTTTGACGTTCCTCTTTTTGAAAAGTGGGGAGAGATCACTGGGGAATTACATACAGCTGCAAAGGATTTTGACACGGCACGAATGGATCGTCCTCACTGGTATGAGGATGATCTGATTGAGCTTAAAAAATATCTTCCTGAAGAAGACCAGCAGATTATAGAAGGAAATCGTGAACTGGTTAATCAAATCAGGCAGCTTCCTGATCAGAATGATGTCTACGGATTAATTCACTCTGATATTCATATGGGTAATTTCTTTGTGCATGGCGGTGAGATTCACTTGTTTGATTTTGATGACACAATGTATTTCCACTACATTAGTGATATCGCGATCCCGCTTTATTACACGGCGCTATGGAAGTACAACGAGCTGCCGCTTGAAGGACGGTCGGCGCAGGGAGAAGTATTCCTGAAAGCTTTTCTGAAAGGGTATACG
Organism: Jeotgalibacillus sp. 10bf12; assembly: GCF_055597105.1. NCBI lineage: Bacteria > Bacillati > Bacillota > Bacilli > Caryophanales > Caryophanaceae > Jeotgalibacillus > Jeotgalibacillus sp. 10bf12. The sequence continues at coordinate 1,268,022 of NZ_CP200276.1, forward strand.
CGAAAAAGTGAGATCGAACAGGAGTGGATTGAAAGGCTGCCGTTGTTTTTGAAGATGAGAGATTATACACTGTATGGGGTTTTTCATAAGCAGGTGGATCTTGAAAAGGCGAGTGAGCGGGAGCGGGCACTTGTGAAAAGTCTGCGTGAGCGTTTACTGAGCGGAGAGCCGATTGTTGAGTTGGATTATACAAAAATTTTTAACGGGGTCAGCCAGGAAGTCTGACTGCAGATAGCATATTTTTCTTCAATAAGGGTATGGTTACTAACAGAATCCATACATACCTGACAGGAGGAGAAATTTATGAATAGAGGCGTTGTGACTTCATTATCAGCGATTGGGATTGCCCAGGCGCTGAAAATTGTTACGCATAAGAAGATAACAGGAAAATGGGAATTGAAGCCGCTTGTACAGACCGGTGGCATGCCAAGCTCTCACTCAGCGGGGGTTGCTTCTCTGGCGGCATATGTGGCTGCAAATAGAGGGACGAGACATATCGAAACTGCACTTGCAATTGTCTTTGGAACCATTGTGATGTATGACGCACAGGGCGTGCGGAGACACACAGGTGAAATTGCGAGACTGGTGAATGACCTTGAGGATCATTTTGAAATTATTTCAGACGATTACCCGAGTCTTCAGTTTGAAAAACGTGAAAAAGAATTAAAAGAACTGCTTGGTCATCAGCCGCTGGAGGTCCTTGCCGGAGGAATTTTTGGTATTCTTTATGGTGTAGCATCAGCTAAGCTTGAAGACCGTAAGCTGAACAATGAAGAACCGAAGCCAATGATTGCACGCGATTTTAAAAACGAATAAGTCCAGCTCCGCAGCGTCTATGTGTGCAAAATGGAAGACATATACGCTGCGGCTTTTATATTTTTACAAATGTTTTTTAAAAACCTGCTTGCACTGAGAACGATTTTCATTTACTATCAGATGTGGGAAGACAAAAGGGTGGATTTTATGAATGATCAACAATATTTCCTTAACGATTCCCTGGGCTATAAGCTGTTTCATGCTTCAAGACTTATGAACAGCCGGTTGAACCGTAATTTTAAAGAAAATGGTTTTAATCTTACATATGAGCAATGGCAGATTCTTACGCGGCTTTATGAGCGGGACGGTCAGACACAAAATGACCTTGCGGCTCAAAACGAAAGAGATCAGGCGAGTGTATCGAGGCTGATTGATAACCTGATTAAGCGTGGATATGTGAAAAGAGAGGTTCATCCGTCGGACCGGCGTGTGAATAGGATCTCTTTAACAGCAGAGGCGCAGCGCATACAAAAAGAACTTGAGACATTAGCACAGAAAACCATCGCCCAGGCATCAGACGGACTTTCTGAAAAAGAACTCTCACAGATTTTATCAGCGCTTGATAAAATCAGATCAAATTTAGCATAAGCTTTTTTGCGTCAAACACTTGTTGGAACAAGCATTATTTTTTATAACATTAGTTGTCTAAACAAGTATTTGACGGAGAGAAGGTTCTCTCTTTTTTTAGAATACAGTGAGAATAGTTATCATTTTCACTTTAAGGAAAGTCGGGTTCCAATCATGAAAAAACGATATCTGGCCAGTGCACTCGTTCTTTTCGCTGTAGGATCTCTGTTTGTCGGGGTTTCATCTATTTCCCCAATGGATTTATTTGATTTGTCAGAGGAACAGCTGCACGTTTTGTGGAACAGCCGGCTGCCGCGTTTAATGAGTATTTTGCTTGCGGGAGCGGGGATGAGTGTGTGCGGGCTGATTATGCAGCAGCTCTCACGTAATAAATTTGTATCACCAACAACTGCGGGGACGATGGACTCTGCAAGACTCGGTGTACTGGTATCACTTATGTTATTTACCAGTGCATCACCGCTTTTAAAAATGAGTATCGCATTCGTGTTTGCTTTACTCGGCACATTTGTTTTTATGAAAATTTTAGACCGGATACAGTTCAAGGATGTCATTTTCGTGCCGCTTGTCGGTTTGATGTTCGGGAATATTATCAGCTCGATTACAACGTTTTTCGCTTACGAGCGGGATCTTATTCAGAATATGTCTGCCTGGATGCAGGGTGACTTTTCATTGATCGTGACCGGCCGTTATGAGCTGATGTTTCTAAGTATTCCGTTCATGATTGCAGCATACATATTTGCAAACAAATTCACGATTGCAGGAATGGGTGAGGACTTTGCAGTCAGTCTCGGATTGAAATACAGAACAGTTGTGAATACAGGGCTTGTGCTAGTTGCCTTTGTCACTTCATCTGTTTTGCTGACAGTCGGAGTGATTCCTTTTCTTGGTCTGGTTGTACCGAATATTGTCAGTCTATATCAGGGGGATAATCTGAAAAAGAATCTGCCTCATACCGCCATGCTGGGAGCGTTATTCGTTCTTGTGTGTGATATTCTCGGACGGATTGTGATTTATCCGTATGAGCTGCCGATTAACTTAACCGTTGGTGTACTTGGAAGCGGAATTTTTGCGTGGCTGCTGATCAGGAGGCGATCACGTGAAGCATAAAATGATTTTAGCGATACTGGGCGTTATTGCTGTCACGATGATTGTGATCTATATGACGATCGCATCCGGAGGGAACTGGGATTATATCCTGCCGCGCCGCGGTATGAAGGTGCTTGCGATGGTCATAACTGCGAGCACAATCGGAATTTCAACCGTTATGTTCCAGACGATGACCAATAACCGGATTCTGACCCCAAGCATTATGGGGATGGATTCCCTTTATATGCTGCTTCAGACAGCACTTGTTTTTATCGTCGGTTCAGGCAGTGCGCTTATCATGAACCGCAACCTGAACTTTGTCGTATCGGTCCTGCTCATGATGGGTTTTGCCATGCTGCTCTATAAGCTATTGTTTAAAAATGAAGGATCAAACCTGTTTTTCCTTCTGCTACTCGGACTGATCTTTGGAACATTTTTCTCAAGCATCTCAACCTTCATGCAGGTACTGATCGACCCAAATGAGTTTCTGATGATTCAGGACCGAATGTTTGCAAGCTTTAACAATGTCAGTGCTGACCTTGTATGGGTGGCGCTCGGCTGTATTGCAGTGACTGTGATTTGGATGTGGAAGGACTTAAAATATCTCGATGTCCTGTCACTTGGAAGGGATCAGGCGCTGAATCTGGGCGTGGATTATGAGCGCGTCGTCAGAAAGCTGTTCTTGGTGACAGCTGTGTTTGTTGCAATTTCAACTGCGCTTGTCGGTCCGATTCTATTTCTCGGGCTGCTCGTTGCCAACGTCACATATGAAGTCATGAAAACCTATCGTCATTCTTACCTGATGGCTGCCTCTGCTTTAATCGGTATGATCGCAGTCATTGGTGGTCAGCTGCTAGTGGAACGAGTATTCAGCTTTACAACGACACTCAGCGTCATCGTGAACTTCATCGGTGGTGTGTACTTTTTATACTTACTATTAAGGGAGCGATCATAAATGGTTTCAGCCAGTAACGTAGTGAAATTTTTCGGTAAAAAGAAAGTCGTACAGGACGTCTCAATTCAGGTCGAAAAAGGAAAAATCACTTCGCTGATCGGTCCCAATGGTGCCGGTAAAAGTACACTGCTATCGATCGTCAGCAGACTGATGACGTCTGACGCAGGTGAAGTCAGAATCGATGAACTCGATGTAGCAAAATGCCGCGGCAGTGAGCTTGCTAAAAAAGTGTCAATTCTAAAACAGGCTAATCATATGACGCTGAAGTTAACTGTCAGAGAGCTTGTCTCCTTTGGGCGTTTTCCTTACTCACAGGGAAAGCTGACAGCTGAAGATGAACGTTTTGTTGATGAAGCGATTGCTTATATGCAGCTTGAAGACATGCAGCATTCCTTCCTGGATGAGCTGAGCGGAGGACAGAAACAGCGTGCATTTCTCGCAATGGTCATTGCACAGGATACAGAATATATCCTGCTTGACGAACCACTCAACAACCTTGATATGAAGCATGCCGTTCAAATGATGAAAGTACTGCGCCGTCTGGTGGATGAACTGGGGAAAACAGTGGTCATCGTGATTCATGATATCAACTTTGCCTCCTGCTATTCAGACAATATTATTGCGATGAAAAACGGATGCGTCGTGAGAGAAGGTACAGTTAATGACATCATTAAACCGTGCGTGCTGAAAGAAATTTACGATATGGATATCGATATAGAAAATGTAAATGAAAATAAAATCTGCGTCTATTACGCATAAAAGGACGGATCAGATATGAAAAAATTATTATTCCCAGTCATTGCAGGTGCACTTGTATTAGGAGCCTGTGGATCAGAAGAAAATGCAGAAACAACAGCAGGCTCAGCCGCTGAAAAAGAAGAAATGACGATCACACACCTGTTAGGTGAAACAACAGTTGAAAAGAGTCCGGAATCAGTCGTAGTGTTTGATTTTGGTACGCTTGATACACTCGATGCACTCGGTGTTGAAGTAGCAGGTGTCCCACAGACCAACATTCCTTCCTACCTTTCAAAATATAAGGGGGATGACTTTGAAAACGCAGGCGGACTGAAAGAGCCTGACTTCGAAGCGATCAACGCAATGGATCCTGACCTGATCATTATCTCAGGACGCCAGGCAGAACTGTATGAAGAATTCGAAGCGATCGCACCGACAATTTATATGGGTGTAGATACTGAAAAATATATGGAATCATTCGAGGAAAACGTCAACACACTGGCGGAGCTATTCGAAAAAGAGGAAGCAGCCACTGAAAAGCTTGAAGAAATTAATGCATCAATTGATGAATTAAATGAGCAGGTCACTTCTAAAGAGCTTGAAGCATTAGTGACACTTGCAAATGACGGGAAGATCAGTGCATATGGTGCAGGATCACGCTTTGGCATCATCCATGACGTGTTCGGCTTTACCCCTGCAGACGAAACGATCGAAGTATCTACACACGGACAAAGTATTTCCTATGAATACATTGTCGAAGAGGATCCGCAGTATATCTTTGTTGTAGACCGCGGCGCAGCAGTTGAGGGAGAATCTTCATCAGCAAAACAGGTCGTTGAAAATGAATTCATCGAAGGCACGCAGGCCTACGAGAACGGCAATATCATCTACCTTGATCCGAACTACTGGTACCTGTCAGGCGGCGGATTAGTATCCGTTCAGGAAATGGTAAATGAAATTCAGGCAGGTATTGAATAAATCAGTAAGCTCCTCTGCAGTGCAGGGGAGCTTTGTTATGGCTTCAAAAAAGATTCCACCTGGGATCTCTGTTATACTGTACAAAACTTTCAACGCTAAAAGGAGTGTCTACATATGAAAACAGCATTAGTTACAGGCGCCAACTCAGGAATGGGACTTACTACAACCATCGAACTTGTGAAACAGGGCTATCACGTCGTCATGATGTGCCGCAACACACGTCGCGGTAAAGTGGCCTGGATCTCAGCTAAAGAACAGACACGTTCAGAGGAACTGACATTAATGCAATGTGACCTAGGCAATCTTGAAAGCATCAGAAACTTTGCAGCGGAATTTAAAAAGAAATTCTCAAAGCTCGACGTACTCGTGAATAACGCAGGCGTTGTCTCTTTAAAACGCAGACTGACAGATGACGGCTTTGAATCGCATCTGGGCGTCAATCACCTCGGTCACTTCCTTCTGACCAACCTGTTGCTGGATGAACTAAAAGCCGCGGAGCAGGGCAGAGTTGTTACAATCAGCTCAGGCGCGCATAAATGGGGCAAAATCGACTTTGACGACCCTCATTTCGAAAAAGGGTACAACGTCGCAAAAGCATACGGCCGCTCAAAGCTTGCTAACGTTCTTTTTACAAAAGCACTGGCAAAGCGTCTTGAAGGCACTGCAGTCACGTCCAATGCCGTGCACCCGGGCGCAGTTTCAACGAATATCGGCATTGATCGAAAAACTGAGTTCGGCAAAAGTGTGCATAAAGTATTGAAGCCGTTTTTCCAGACTGCTGAAGAAGGCGCTGCAACAGCCGTATACCTTGCTACAGCACCGGAACTTGCAGGTGTCAGTGGTAAATATTTTTATCAGATGGAAGAGATTGATGTGTCAGAGGATGCGTCTAATGAATGGCTGGCAGAAGAATTATGGGGCTGGAGTGAGGAACGTGTTGGATTATAAATAAGTTTTAGTGACCCCGTCTGTGTGGTGCAGGCGGGGTTTTCTTGTGTGCAGGCGGCGACATTGGAATGAGTAAAAAGTCCCGAAGTGTCGAACAAACGGCGTTCTGTGTCGAAGAAGACTATTTAAAACGCGAACAATAGGGAGTGAACGTTGAACATTTATTATTTCCCATCGAACATTAACTATTTCCCGTCGAACCTCATATACGATTAGATAATAACACGATAAATTCAGAAAATTCCCCCAATACTATTGCAGGAATTCCTGCAAAAAGATACAATATAACTAGTTTATTGTTGCAAATCATTTTTTGGAGGCTATGAAATGCAGGATATACTGCAAAAATTAGAAAATTCTTATCCGAAACTCAGTGCCGGGCAAAAGAAAGTGGCTCAATTATTTTTCGACAACCCGAGCGTCATTGCTTTTTCATCTGCACTTGAAGTAGGCAAAATGGTCAATGTGAGTGAATCTACTGTCATTCGTTTGACTCAGAAGATTGGTTATAAAGGTTATCCGGAAGCACAGCATCAGATTCAGCGGAAGCTTGCTGAAGAGCGTTTTTATGCCGATCAGAATGATCAGACCGAGAACCGGAGTGAGGATCAGGCATTTTTACACAGCCTGCTTGATGCGGACATTGCAAATATTGAAAAGCTCAAGCAATCACTGAAGGAAGAGGACCTGCTGCGGGTTGTTGATATCATCAGTCATGCGAGAAAAGTGTACGTGACGAGTAATCTGTTCAGCTATGGGCTTGGACATTTATTTACCCAATGGATGAGTATGGTGCTTGATAACACTGAGATGCTGATGCAGGGTGATGTGCAGTATTATCAGCAGCTGTCGAAAATGGATGAGTCGAATGTGGTCATTGTCCTCGCATACCCCCGCTACACAAAAAATATTATTGAGACCGTCAAAACCGCTAAGGCCCAGGGTGCTACAGTGATTTCGATTACTGATTCAAAGGATTCCCCGGTTGCGGCTCATTCTGATATTTTACTCGAAGCGGCGATGAATGCGAACTTGAGAATTGATTCATTTACAGCAGTAGTGGCGTTGTTAACCTCCATTATGAGATTTGTCTCAGTAAAAGAGCATGAGAAAGTCAGTGCGAACTTAGAACGTGTTGAAAAAATGTACGAGGAAAAAGAAATTTTTTACCGTGACTAAAGGTTTTTACCTTTAAAAATAAAACACAAAAAGGGGAGCATTACTTATGAAAAAGAAGGTATTGTTTGGTTTATCATTATCAGCAGCAATGGTATTAGCAGCATGCGGAGGCGATGATTCAGCCGATGATTCAGGAAACGCGGAAGGCGGATCATCTGAAGCGGACAGTGAATTCAACCTGCTTGAAGAGGGGCAGCTAACATGGGCATCAAGTGGTCTTTACAAGCCATTTAACTATGAAGAAGGCGGAGAGCTGAAGGGCTTTGACGTTGAAATCGGTTATGCAATCGCTGAGAAAATGGGACTTGAGCCAAACCCGATTACAACACCATGGGAAACGATTCTGCAGGGACTGACAAGTAACCGTTTTGACGCAATTATTGGAAGTATGGCGATTACCAATGAGCGTGCAGAACAGGTTAATTTCTCAGATCCATACTATTACTCAGGCGGGATGATCTTTGTTAATGAAAACAATAGTGACATCACGTCGCCAGAAGACCTTGAAGGCAAGACAATCGGTGTAGTTGCACAAAGTACGTATGACGAAGCTGCACAGGAATACACAGATAACATTCAATACTATAACAGTGACGTTGTAGCACTGAATGATTTAACGATTGAAGGGCGACTTGATGCCGTTATTACAGCTGACGTAGTTGGTTATGAAGCACAGGCACAGGGACTTGAGATTAAAGAAGTTGGTGACCCGCTATGGATCGAACAAGCAGCGATTGCTGTAAACAAAGATGATGAGGCACTCCTTGAAGCCATAAACGAAGCTCTAGCTGAGATTGTTGAAGATGGTACGTATGATCAGATTTCAAATGATCTATTCGGACGTAACCTGTTAGAAACAGAAACTGAAGGCATTGAAATTTTAGAATAAGTCCACGAGAGTAGGAAGGTGTTAGTATGCCAGAGTTATTTGGAACACTCATTGATGTGTTTACGAGAACGCTTTCCGGCTTTTTGGACGCCACTGTCATTACCCTTCAATTAACAGCAGTCGGGGTTGTCCTCGGTTGTCTGTTAGGGTTATTCTTTGCGCTTCTGAAATTGTCGAAAGCAAAACCGCTTCAAATGATTGCAAACTTTTATATTACTGTAATCCGCGGCACGCCGCTGATCGTACAGATTATGTTTTTATACTTTGGAATCACTGAAATTATTACACTGTCCAACTTCTGGGCAGGTGCAATCGCACTTGGCGTGCATAATGGTGCCTATATCGCGGAGATTTTCCGTGGCGCGATTCAGGGTGTGGATAAAGGACAGACTGAAGCCAGCTTCTCACTTGGTATGACGAAGTCCCAGACGATGAAAAGAATCGTTTTCCCACAGGCTCTGCGCCGCTCAATTCCGCCGCTTGGCAACCAGTTCATCATTGCGCTGAAGGACTCTTCCCTAGTGTATGTCATTGGGGTAGCTGAATTATTCTCTCTCGCAAACAGAGAAGCTGCCCAGTCCTTCCAGCCTTTTGAAACCTATTTAATCGTCGGACTGTATTACTTAGTCCTCGTAATGATCTTCACATACCTGCTCAGATGGTATGAAAATAAACTCGATTTTGATAAAGATTAAGGAGGTTCGCATATGATTAAAGCAAAAAATATTCATAAATCATTTGGTGACCTCGAAGTATTAAAAGGCATTGATCTTGAAGTACAGCCATCAGAAGTGGTTGTGCTCGTCGGCGTCAGCGGATCCGGTAAAAGTACGTTGCTGCGCTGCTTCAACTTTCTTGAAATGATCAATGACGGAGAAATTACGATTGATGGCACCACGGTGAATCATAAAAAGGATAACCTTTCAAAAGTCCGTGCAGAGGTCGGCATGGTGTTCCAGCACTTCAATCTGTTTCCGCATAAGACAGTGCTGGAAAATGTCATTGAGGCACCAATGCAGGTGAAGAAAAAGAAGAAGGATGCTGCAATCAAGCATGCCAAAGAGCTTTTAGAGAAAGTCGGGCTTTCTGACAAAGCCGATGTCTATCCAAACAAGCTGTCAGGCGGTCAAAAGCAGCGTGTAGCAATAGCGCGCTCACTTGCGATGGAACCGAAAGTCATGCTGTTTGACGAACCGACGTCAGCACTTGACCCTGAACTTGTCACTGAAGTACTGCAGGTTATGAAAAACCTTGCTGAAGAAGGCATGACAATGGTTGTTGTCACCCACGAAATGCGCTTTGCGCGTGAGGTTGCAGATCGCATTATCATGCTTGATCAGGGTGTGATCATCGAGTCGGCTGATCCGAAGACGTTCTTTGAGAATCCGACTAATGAGCGTACGAGACAGTTTATTCAGCTGGTTGAATAGCATAGAGTAGGATGGGGACCGCCGCGCGGAGTCAGGATTTCTGACTTGGTGTGGCGGTTTTTTGTGAAAGTTGGGCGGGTGAAAAGTCCCGAAGTGTCGAACGTTAGACTTTTTACGCCGAACAATTCGCATGAGCGTCGAACATGACGATACGAAAAGCGAACAGGCATTATTCCCCATCGAACCCAAAGTATTTCCCGCCGAACCCACAGATTCTGTAATCCTTAACCCATCCCCAAAAACCACAACTTCACTCAAACTTCACACAAAACTGATACAATAGCGGTATCATTTTAATTAAAGCAGGTGAATCAACAGATGTCCGGCTATAAAGTATTAATCGTGGAAGATGAACAGCCGATGAGAGAGCTGATCGCTTCTTTTTTAATAGAAGAACATTATGATGTGATCCAGGCGGCAAACGGTTCAGAAGCGTTGCAGCTTTTTAAGCGTGAGCAGCCGGATGTGATGGTTGTGGACATTATGATGCCGTTTATGGACGGCTTTGAGCTGCTTGAAGAGGTCAGGAAGGTATCTGATCTTCCGTTTATTTTTCTGTCTGCAAGAGGGGAAGAGCTTGATAAGGTGAAGGGACTCAGGCTTGGAGCAGATGATTATATGGTTAAGCCGTTTCATTCAGGTGAGCTGATCGCCCGGATTGAAACAGTCATCAGACGGGCAGGCGGAAAGCAGTCCTCACAAAAGATCACTTCAGGCTCTTTAACGCTTGATCTTGATTATATGGAAGCAAAAAGCACGGGCAGACTTGTCACGCTGACCCGAAAAGAGTTTCGCCTGCTCGAGCTTTTAATAAAACACGAGAACCATACGGTGACCAGATCAAGAATGATGGAGCTGATCTGGGGGCCTGATTATCCGGGGTCTGAGCGGACAGTAGATACACATATGAAAACGCTCAGGATGAAGCTGCCTGAAGAGAGCGAACGGATTAAGACCGTCCGCGGAGTCGGATACCGTTTGGAGGCGCCAAAGTGACATTCAGCAGAAAGATTCTACTATTACTAATAGGAAGCATTGGAATTACGTTGCTGGCAGCCTTCATTTTCCTGCATTTCACTTATCGTGATCTTTACTTATCAACAGTGAGAGAATCTGTTGAATCGCAGGGACAGCGCACGGCCGCTCACTATCATTCAGGTGAGCTGACTGAAGAGATTATCGAAAAGATCCATTGGTACAATGTGGTGTCAGAATATGAAGTGGTTGTCGCAGATGATCTGGATGAGCTGAATCGTCTGTTTCCATATGAAATAGATGGGATGAAGTTGATAGAGGAGTCTGATCGGGACAGGTTACTCACAGGTCAGTCGATGATAAAAGAAGGCTATGTTGATCATTATGGGCGCCAGGTCATTGGTGGTGTATATCCGATCACAGACGGCGTTTCAACAGCTGGATATGTGTATATTTTCGTGCCGCTTGAAGGACTTGCGCAGGTGTTTGGGAGCAGTATTCCTTTGTTAATTGGCGTTGGAATATTATTTTTCGTTATTCTCAGCCTGCTTGTCGGCCGGATCCGTCAGTCTCTTTTCAGGCCGCTTGCTTCAATTGAATCTTTTTCGAAAAAGGTGTCAGCGGGGGAGTATGAGAACCGGCTTGAAGTCAGACAGATGGATGAGATCGGTCAGGTATCTGCTGCGCTCAATCAGATGAGTGAAGCACTGCAGCATCAGGAGGAGCGTCAGAAGGAGTTTCTCGCTGATATCATGCATGAAGTCAGAACCCCGCTCACCTATATCCAGGGATACACTGAGCAGCTGAAGAAATCTGATCAGGATAAAGACGTCATCCTTGCGACGATTGAAAGCGAAGTGCAGCGGATGAACGGCCTGCTGTCAGATCTGGTTGAGCTGAACCGGCTGCAGGATGGGTATGCAGAGTTTGACAGACAGCCGATTGCAGCATCAGATCTCCTATATGAGACTGTTCAGATTTTCTCATTGCAGGCGAAAGAGCGCTCACTCCATTTTGAAATAGAAGCGGATGAAGAACTTGTGATGATCCAGGATGTGAAGAGGCTGCAGCAGATTTTTTATAACCTGATTGAAAATGCGGTGAAGTATGCACCGGCAGATTCAGCGATCGCGCTTATGTTAAAAGAAGAAAATCAGCGGGTGAAGTTGTCTGTAATGAACGATTCAACCCTTTCAACTAAAGAAAAAGAGCGGATCGGAGAACGTTTTTACAGAGCGAACCGGGACCGCAACCGTCAAACTGGCGGTACAGGGCTTGGACTGGCGATTGTAAAAGAGCTCGTCAGGCTGATGGACGGGGAGTTTCATATAGACTCAAAAACTAATACATTTAAAGTTGATATTAAAATGCCGAAAGAAGGACAGACAACATGAAAAAATGGATGTTATTAATCGCAGTTACTTTTCTGCTCGCAGCGTGCGGCAGTGAGCCGGATGGACCGCCTGTGAGCGGGTTTAATTATACAGACCAGCATGGGGAGGAATTCAGCAGCAGTGAGCTTGAGGGAAAGGTATGGATTGCGGACTTCATCTTCACAAATTGTGATACTGTCTGCCCGCCGATGACTTATAAAATGGCTGATATTCAGTCTACACTGGAAGAACAGGGACTTGAGGCTGAAATTGTATCATTCAGCGTGGATCCGGAAGTCGATACACCTGAAAAGCTGACTGAGTTTTTAGCCCAGTTTACAGAGGATGACAGCAACTGGCATATGTTAACCGGCTACGGGCAGGAGGAGATTGAAACATTTGCGCGTGAGGAATTTCAATCACTTGTAAATAAGCCTGAAGACGCTGATCAGGTGCTGCATGGTGTTACGTTTTACGTGATGGATCAGGAAGGCAGGATCTTCAGCGAGTATAACTTCACTGAAGAAGGCGTCGTCGATAAAATTACAGATGATGTAGAAGCATTACAGTAAGGCTGTGAATAAAATGTGAAGGTTAGTACGACTTCACGTTTATTTCACATAAGGCGTATATACTAAAGCCATTGTTGATATAAAGGAGAAACTGAAATGAAAAAATGGATTGCCGGGTTAGCGGCTGTGATGATGCTTGCTGCCTGTTCATCAGAGGAAGAACAAGCGTCAAATGAATTGCCACAGATGGTTGAGGTGGACATATCAGTGCCTGAAGATGCAGTTCCTGGCGAAGAAACAGTCGTGCAGGCTGAAGTGACTCAGGGCGGGGAAGCAGTTGAGGATGCACAGGAAGTGTTGTTTGAGATCTGGAATGACGCTGCCGGTACAAAGAGTGAGCGTGTAGAAGGCACCTTTACTGAAAACGGGATCTACGAGGCCGCTTATACATTTGAAGAAAGCGTGTATACGGTTCAGGCACATACAACTGCGCGTGATATGCATGTCATGCCAAAAACGCAGTTCCACGTAGGTGAACCGACTGACGAACAGGTTGCAGCTGTTGAGGAAAATGCTGAGAATAAGAAGAGCAGTCATATGGATGATCATGGTGATGAGAATCATGACCATTCAGAAGAAGACCACAGTCATGATGAAGAGGATCATGAAGACCATAGCCACGATGATGAAGAAGGTCACGAAGGCCATTAAGAAAAATGCCGGGTACGCAGCAATCGCTGTATACCCGGCATTTTTTTATGATTGCTGCTGTTCCTTCTGTCTCAATTCAATCCGGCGAATCTTACCTGAAGTTGTTTTTGGCAACTCAGTAATGAACTCGATTTGTCTCGGATATTTGTAAGGTGCAGTCATTTCTTTTGTATGATTCTGCAGCTCTTTTACAAGGGCTTCGTCACCAGTTGCATTGTCATCCCGCAGCACAACGTATGCTTTTACAATGCTGCCGCGGATCTCATCCGGTGCTGCAACGACTGCACATTCACGGACGGCAGGGTGCTTCAGGAGGGCATCCTCCACTTCAAATGGCCCGATCGTGTAGCCTGAGCTGATGATAATGTCATCACTGCGGCCTTCAAACCAGAAGTAGCCATCTTCATCACGTGATGCCTGATCACCTGTTAAATACCAGTCACCTCTGTAAGCAGCCTGTGTGCGCTCATGGTCATTATAGTATTCAGTGAAAAGGGCAGGGCAGTCTTTATGAACCGCAATATCCCCGACTTCTCCAGTCTTTGTCGGCTGGCCGTGTTCATCAATGATTTCAACATTATTACCAGGTGTTGGTTTACCCATTGAACCAGGCTTTACTTCCATCCCCTGAAGCGTTCCGACAAGCAGTGTGTTTTCTGTCTGGCCGTAGCCGTCACGTACAATCACGTTAAAAGCGTTTTTAAATGCTTCAATGACAGGACGGTTTAGCGGTTCGCCAGCTGATACTGCGCTGCGCAGCTCAGGCAGGTTATAAGAGCTTAAGTTTTCAAGCTTCGCCATCAGGCGGTACTCAGTCGGTGTACAGCAAAGTACGTTAATATTTTCTTTTTCAAGATACTCCATATAGGTTTCAGCGTTAAAGCCTCCGTGGTAGACGAATGCTGTAGCCCCCAGTGTAATCGTAGAGAGGAATGGACTCCAGATCCACTTCTGCCAGCCCGGTGCCGCAGTGGCCCACACAAGGTCACCCTCCTGTACGCCAAGCCATTCTTTTGCAGCGGTCCGCACGTGCGCATAACCCCATGCATGTGTATGAATAACCCCTTTTGGATTACCCGTTGTTCCTGATGTATAAGGAAGAAACGCTGTATCGTGACGTGAAGTCGGCTCACCGTCATAGTCAGTTGCCATTTCACCCGCAAGTGATTCAAGTGACTCCCAGCCGCTCTCTGTCCCACCAACAATGAATTTATTATGTAGTGCCTGAAGATCTTCATCGATTGCATTTACCTCTGAAGTTGTCTCATGGAACGCAATAACCCCTTTTGCATCTGAATGCTTCATGCGGTAAGCAAGATCCTTTTTACGCAGCATCTCAGAGCATGGAATCGCAACAATACCGGCTTTCAAACACGCAAGATAGCTCATATAAGCTTCTGGAATACGCGGTAAAATGATCAGTACTTTATCCCCTTTAGCAATCCCTTTGCTTTTCAGCGCAAGTGCGAACTGGTTTGTGCGTTCAACGAGTTCCTTGTAGGAAACGTCACGTCTGTTCTGTTTGTCATCAAGCCATTTGATTGCGATTCTGTGATCATCTGATGCAAACTGATCCAGTTCTTTTGCGATGTTATACTGCTCCGGTGCGATTAAATTTTCAGCATTCATACCCATTCCCCCGTTCGATATTCTCTGTTAGGCGATTGAACGCTCGCTCAGCGTACGTTCTTACTCTGATTATTGTAAACGTTTACAAAAACATTCGTCAAGATCGTTTTGGGAATTTTCAAACAAATAAAATCTGTAAAATAAATGAATCAGTGTTAAAATAACGATCGTCTAACTTGTACCAACTTAGATGAGAAAAGTCTATTTTGTTTTTTGTACAGCTGGTAATTCTCGCTGCAGGGGCTGCGGCAGGAAGGGACGTGTGAGGCCATGGCGAAGCCTGCGGGCTCACCGCCCGGCCACGGAAAGCGTCCCCCTGAAGCGGAGATCATCAGCCAATATAAACAAAGTAAACAATTTAAAAGAGGAAGTGAGTGAATGGATCATTCTTCTGTCAGAAAACGCGATGGCTTAGAAGCCGTGATGAACGAGTACGGCACAGCAGTTAAGCGGTTTATCTATACATATGTGAAGAATTGGGAGACAGCAGGCGACCTCTCCCAGGACGTATTTGTCACTGTCTATGAAAAGTGGGAAACGTTCGAAGGAAGATCGTCCATGAAAACGTGGATATTTAAAATTGCAGCAAATAAAGCAAAGGATCATCTGAAAAGCTGGAATCATAGAAAAGTCAGCCTGTTCGAGCATTCATTTGAAAACGAAAAAGCGGATCGGCTGACACTTGAAGAGGAAGCCGTACTGAAGGAAGAGAAGCAGCACCTCTTATCCATGATGATGGCGATGCCTGTGAAGTACCGTGAACTCTTACTTCTGCACTTTGAACATGAACTGTCCTATCAGGAAATCTCGGACATTTGCAGTCTGCCGGTTCCGACAGTCAAAACGCGGATCAGACGCGGCAGTGAAAAGTTGAGAAAGTCCTATGTATATCAGGAGAGGAGGGGAACTGGTCATGAGTAAACATAAGTTTCCGGATCGACTGAACTGGCCTGATCAATCAGCGTTTTCAAGTGAAGACAGAAATGCAGTGTGGAATAAGATTAAGCGTGGTGAGAAAAAACGGGCAGCAAAATGGCTTCCGTACAGTCTGTCTGCTGTTGCAGCGGCTGCAGCGATTTTTCTGATTGTGCATATCACGGGTGTGGAAGAGCAGGCGCCTGTGGATCAGCCGGAGGAAGAGGTTGAAGGGATTGAAGAGGCGGTTGAACCTGTTGAAGATAGTGAATCAGAGAGCGGTATAGATCTTCGTCAGCTGAATGAGGGTGATGAGATTAATGGCTGGATTGTATCAGAAGTTTATAGTGATAGAGTTTCGTCTGGTGTAGTTTTTAAAAAGAGTGTAGAAATAACGGGAGCTTTATATAACAAAACAATTGATGGTGAAAATAATGTTTTATTAAGACCAGAGGAGATTGCAGAGGATATTTTTCCTTTCGACCTTAGTGAGCAGGATATTATGCTCGCCGGATCAGGTCCATTTTCTCAGTCATTATACGGACTAAAAGGACAAACTAGCGCTCAAATGACCTTTTCTTCAGAATCACTCATGATCAGCTTTAACCCGGATGAAAGATTTTCTATCATGAGTGTAACGCTCTTCCCGGAATTCGGTCCTCCGCTCACAAGCATAGATCCAAACGCGATTGATGAAAATATTTATTTCAGCACACTATCAGAGTATGACGGCTTTGATCAGGAGGATGTTGAAATGAGCAGAAGGAATATGGAGAGGCACCAGAGTGATGATGAACTTGAAGGACTTTCGCCGGTAAACATCATCCGTATTATGAATGGCATGGCTGAAAAAGATCATCATTTGTTCTTTAGGGACCTATCAGACTTCGAGTCAGAAGCGGAATACGAGGAACTAATAGAAACGACTAATATCCTTTTAGAAGAGTTTGGACAGGATGAACTAATTGAAGTAATCTATTCAGAAAACATTGCTTATATTACTGGAACTTTAAATGATGGAGGACCTCTCCGCAGAATTAGTTTTACGCGTGAAGATCATAACTGGAAGATTACGCCTATGTCGTTTATCAGAGATAACTATCTTGAGTAACTTTTAGTGGTACGGACCTCTTCTCCATGTTAAGATATTCTGGTAGATCTTAAGAAGAAGAGGTGCAATCTTGAAAAAAGGTTTTATTATAGGGATGTTTTATCTGCTTGGATTACTGCTGCTGTCATTTGGAATCAGTACGATGATCGTTGCGGATCTTGGCGTTGGACCATGGGATGCATTGTATGTTGGATTATCAGAGACAATCGGTTTTACGGTTGGGACCTGGGTGTTTATACTTGGAATCATTTTGATTCTGTTAAATGGATATTTGATGAAGAAAATGCCGGACTTTCTGGCGATTATTACGATTTTCCTGATCGGCGTGTTTATGGACTTCTGGCTGCTCGTTGCATTTGCCGGAGTGGATGCACTATCAATGCCGGTTAGAGCAATGATGCTGGTTGCGGGTGTCTTAATTATTGCGCTTGGCATCACATTCTATCTTCAGGCGAATTTTGCGAGAAACCCGATTGACAGCCTGATGATGGCAATCAAGATGCGGACAGGTAAGAGTCTCGCATTCTCAAAAACGATTATGGAAGTCAGCGTATTAGTCATCGCATTTTTATTCGGCGGACCAATCGGACTTGGTACAGTGATTGTGGCATTTGGAATCGGGACATTGATCCAGCTGTTCATCACGCCGGTTACCAATACACGTAAACGCCTGACAAACGAAACAGAAGTTGTGCTATAGAGAATTAAGACCTGTTCTTAGAGAACAGGTCTTTTTTTATTAAGTTTATACTGTCAAATTTACATTTAATTGTTATTGACTAAATATTCACATCACGTAAAATAAATAAAAAGTACTATTTTTAGGTCTAGAGATTGGGGGTGGGGGTATGAAGATTCAAACACAGACATTTGTCGTGATCGCCGGCAGTATGTTTTTATTTTTGATTTTACTGACCACTTTTATCAGACCGATGCTCTTGTCGGATGCATTGGCCATGGATGAAGAAAGCATGCACAGGGATATGGAACGGATTGATAATGCGATCCGGATGGAGCAGGACCTCCTCACCCGCTTGAATCAGGACTGGGCGCAATGGGACGATATGTATGAGTTTGCTTCTGGAGAACGGTCGGGTTTTGTCGCTTCAAATGTAGATGAAAATACATTTATGAATAATCGGATCTGGCGAATGGTGGTTGTCAGTGATGAAGATGAAGTGCTGCTGGATCGGAGCTACGGCTTGAGAGAGGAAGCGGAGCAGCTCAGTAATCTGTTAACTGCACTGACGCCCTCGCTGAATAATTATTTAATTAGTACTGAGGATTCATTTTTTATTGTGTCAGTACAGCGGATCCTTCCGACATCAGGAATTGGTGATGATGAAGGAAAGGTCATTCTTGTAAGAGATATCAGTGGGGATTATATCAAACGGCTGGGGTATGATCTGTCTCTTGATTTAAATGCAAACACCGGAGCCGGTACCGAACAAAAACGGTTTGTCAGAACGGTCAGCGAAGAGCGGATGGAGGGTCAGCTGACCATTCAGAGTACAAATGGAGACAGTCATCTGATACTTACCATCGATAAACCCCGCAACTATTATCTTTCAAAAAGAGATGTGATTACAAATTTTGTTTTATATTTACTTGTACTGTTAGCAGTCATTGCAATTATTTTATATCTCATGCTAGATAGATTAATGATTTCAAGAGTAACGAGCCTTTCGAATCAATTAAATCAGATCCGTCAGACCAGAGAGATCAGCTCCAGGGTGAAGTGGAAGATGCATAACGGTGATGAAATTCACCACCTTGGCAAATCAATCAATGGGATGCTTGACTCAGCTGAAGAAACTCATAAAGAAATCACTGAGATGGCGCTTCATGATCAGTTAACCGGATTGCTGAACCGGTATGGTGTAATAGAAGCTTTTCACAGGTTAACGGATCATAAGGAAACTCATATTGCCTTTATGTTTTTTGATCTGGATGGATTCAAGCGGATTAATGATTCACTTGGACATAAAATGGGGGACACGCTGTTAAGAAAAGTGGCGAACCGTCTGACCGATTTTGTTGATCATGAAAATGAAGTGATTGCAAGAATGGGCGGGGACGAATTCCTGCTGCTTGTTCACAGTCCGGATCCTGACCACCTGCAGCAGCGCGCAGCATATATGGTGCGTGAACTGAAGCAGAATTATGAACTGAGTGATATTAAGACATTTGTTACCTCAAGTGTAGGTGTGGCAGTCTATCCGGATGACGGAGAATCGTTTGATGAAGTGCTGCAGGCTGCAGATATCGCGATGTACGAAGCAAAACGTAAGGGGAAGAACCAGGTCGTCTACTATCACAGTCTCGCAGAGGATCTCGAATACAAAAATACCCTGACGCTTGAAAATGATCTGAAATTTGCGCTGCAAAATGGTGAGCTTTATTTGGACTATCAGCCGATCTATACAGGTTTTAAAGAAAGTATGACAGGTGTTGAAGCATTAATCAGATGGAATCATCCGGTAAAAGGAAGAATTCCGCCAAACGTGTTTATCCCGATCGCTGAAAATGGGAGCTTTATCAGTGATATCGGTGAATGGGTGCTTGAAGAAAGCATCAAGCAGGCAGTGAGCTGGCGTGAGAGTGGGCTTGGTCAGATCGGTGTCGCTGTAAATGTCTCCAAGATGCAGATGAGAAACAAGAACCGCTTCCTGAAGAAAATGGATCTGTTACTTGAACAATACCAATTTCCACCTGAGCAGCTGCAGATTGAGATTACGGAAAGTGATATTTTCTTTTTTGATGGTGAGATTATTGAGTTCGCTAAAGAGCTGCGGGAAAAGGGGGTCAGAGTTGCACTTGATGACTTTGGTGTTGGGACCTCGACCTTATTTAACCTGAAAAACATGCCTGTGAACGTTGTTAAAATTGACCGTTCATTTATTCATCAAGTCCCTTCAGAAGCGTTTGATTGCAAGCTGTTAAAAGGACTTTATCAGGTGCTTGAAGGCATCGGCATGTACGTGATCACTGAAGGGGTTGAAACAGCGGAACAGGCTGAATTCATCAGACATCACAGCAATTCGAAAATTCAGGGCTATTACTTTGGCAGACCAATGAAGTCTGAGCAGATTGCACTTTTACTACAGCAGGAATTAGCTTATCATGAGACCGCTTCTGATCTGAAATGATCAGAAGCTTTTTTATATCTAATTGCCTGAATCCGGCGTATCATGTAACTTTTCTAAGTTTCATACGAACTAATGGCTTTACGACACTGTGCTTAAGGAGAAGAAGATGAAGAAGCTGTTACATTCGTTTCATTTACCATTATTGATTTTCACGATCGGGCTTGGTTCGTTCGGGCTTGTGATGGTCTATAGCGCAAGTTATTTTATTGCACTGGAAGCAACCGGTGATGCAGCCTCCTTTGTAAAAAGACAGGGGTTATGGTTTGTGCTGGGGCTTGGCGTGTTTTTCTTTGTCTCTATGTTCAAATTCACTGCTTATAAAAAGCTGATGCCGCTCATTTTGGCCATCACTATTTTTGCATTGCTGCTGATTTTTATTCCGGGCGTCGGAACTGAACGGAATCAGGCACTGCGCTGGATCTCAATCGGACCGCTTGTCATCCAGCCATCTGAGCTCGCAAAGATTGCAATTCCTTTGTACGTCAGCTTTTTACTGGTACATAAAAGAGATCAATTACATGATTTTAAGAAAAGCATTTTACCTTCAATGATTGTCGTACTGGTGATTGCCTTTTTAATTATGCTACAGCCGGATCTTGGAACGGTCATTTCACTTGCGGCAGGGTACCTTGCGTTATTGATCGCGGCCCAGGTGCCGATTAGGTATCTGCTGTTATTTGGAGCGGGGGGTGTGTTGTCAGTCACCATTCTGGCTATTACAAGCCCATACAGACTCGAACGGTTAACAAGCTTCAGGGCGCCATTTGATGATCCGGACGGAGCGGGTTATCAGCTGATTCAATCATGGACAGCAATGGCAAACGGCGGCTTTACAGGAGCAGGCTTTGGGGAGAGTGTGATGAAGCTTGGCTATCTGCCTGAATCACATACAGATTTTATTATTGCGATTATTGCTGAGGAGTTCGGTTTTATCGGGACAGGCGGTGTTATTATCGCATTTGCAGCGTTCCTTGTGATCGGATTTTCTATTGCGATGAAATCTGTACATCCTGTCGGACGGATTCTCGGTATCGGGATTACGATCCAGATTGCCACTCAGGCGATTATGAATCTTGCCGCAGCAGGCGGTGTCATGCCGATTACGGGCATTCCGCTGCCGCTTGTCAGCTATGGCGGCAGCTCGTTATTGATTACCATGACGCTGCTCGGTATTTTGATGAACATTCACAGAATGACCTATAATCAGCAGGTAAGGGAAGAGATTCAGGAAGCTGCATAGGTTGACTGAAAAACGAGGCTGACGTTCCTGGGGACGTCAGCCTCGTTTCATGATTTACACTTCGCGCCTCATTGCTTTTAACACGTCAATTTCAGTCGCACGCTTCGCCGGTCTTAAGCCGGAAAGCATTGTCACCGCGAGACAGATCACGACCGCAATCAGCACAAGGCTGAATGGAATCGATGAAAACTGCAGTCCTGCAGGCAGTTCTTCTCCAAAAGCAGCTTCAAGAATCATTGGCAGCACCAGGTTGACCCCGATACTGATGACATAAGAGACTGCAATCCCGATCAGCGCACCAACAAGCCCGATATACGTGCTCTCAAGCAGAAAGATCCGCTTAATGACTTTAGGGCTCGCACCAATTGCTTTCATAATACCAATGTCAGGCGCTCTTTCAGTTACAGCCATCGTCATCGTATTGAAAATCCCTATTGATGCGATCAGTATCGCAATTGTACCGATAAAAATCAGACCGGCTTTTGCAATATTAAACAGCGTATTGATCTGACCCATTTCACTGACAATCGAATACACAAAGTATCCTTCCTCTTCAAGAGAAGTCATCACACTTTTAACAGCTTCAAGATCATCTGCATAGACAGTGGCATTGTCATAGCCGGTATCTTCCTCAGCCTCAGCAGGATCAGTCAGCATCGCTTTTGACGTACCGGTAATCCCTTCAAGCTCGGCAAGCTTTTCATCAGTAATGTACACGCTCTGGTCCCATGCCCACTCACGTCCAGGCTTTTCAAGCACACCGGTCACTGTGACAGGAACCGTTTCAGTGATTTCCTCACCGTCTTCTATACTTTTAAACTCAAGATCAAATGTCTGTCCGATGATATCACCTGAAAAACGATGCTCAGGGATCAGGTGACCGTCTTCTCCGTATTCCGCTTCTTCAGGGTTAATATTATCCTTCATCAGGTTCAAAGCAAAATGATAGCCGACCGCTACCTCATCTTTTGATGCAGGAATAACACCTTCACCCAGCTCAATCCCGGCGTTTTGCATAGAAGGGAAGTGGCTCTGAATCGTCTGTGTATTGATTTCATACCCCTCTGTCACGTAACGTGTTTCCTGTCTGATCTGCTTATGGCGGGTGACCGCATTCACACCTTCAAGCGTTTCAATTTCAGCGATGTTTTCATTGGTGAGATTCTCGACATTTCCATTTCCAGTGTCTTTACCTGCAACTTCAATCTGCGTAACATCAGGAGATTCAATCGTATCTTTTATGACTGTGTCGTGCAGCCCAAACGCAACAGAGGCAAGCACGATCAGGAACGCTACGCTCATTGCAGAAGCAAGGATCGTCATAAATACACGCATTCTGTTTTTCTTCATATTCTGCCTGATAAAGCGGAACTGGTCTTTCAGCTTCATACGAACACCCCGCTTCGAATCAGTTCGCCGTCAGCAATTTCAATCGTGCGATCACCGATCTTTGCCACTTCATCATCGTGAGTAATAATCACAAACGTGATGCCGCGTTCTTTATTCAGCTTTTTAATAAATACCAAGAGGTCAGCTTCCGTTTCACTATCAAGACTTCCGGTCGGTTCATCCGCTAAAATCAGCGGCGGCTCAAGAATCAGGGCTCGCGCAATACTGACACGCTGCTGCTGACCGCCTGAGAGCTCACTTGGATAATGGTCCTTGAAGTTCTCAAGCCCGACTGTCTTCAGCATATCAAGCGTCATCTGCTTTCTTGCCTGCTCAGACATTCCTTTTAAAATCAGCGGCAGCTCCACATTTTCATACGCCGTCATACTCGGAATCAGCTGAAAGCTTTGAAAGATAAAGCCCATGTTTTTCAATCTGAAATCAGCAAACTCTGCCTCTGTAAATTCGCTGACCTTTTCATCTAAAATGACAATTTCACCTTCAGAAGGACGGATAAATCCACTGATCAGATTTAATAATGTAGATTTACCTGATCCACTCCGTCCGATAATGGAGACAATTTCTCCTTCAGCAACATGAAAAGAAATATCTTTAAGTACATCCAGGCGGGACTGCTGACCCTTTTTACCCAGCGTGAAATGATGACTGATCTGGTTAATTTCGATCATAATAACACTCCTTTTTCTCATTTTTGGCATAAATAAAGAAGGGACCCTGAAAACAGATCCCTTTCATTCAATTAGTCGAACTGGCTTGTGATAAATTCCGGTGCTTCAGACTCATCTATGCTGAGGAAACTGTAGCCATCATTTACACGGTAGAAAATCACATAGTCTCCGTAGCTCTGAGTAGAACCGAGGTCAAACAGCTCTTCAATCTGTGCTGAATCAGTGATTGTAAACGTCTGCATACTCAATTCATCCGGTGAGAGCTGATTCTCATATACCACTGAATCCACTTCCCGCATGAACTCATCTCCGTTCGATTTTGCTACCGTCACTTCTTCCAGGTTCTCAGGGAGAAATAGTGCATCACCGTAGCCATTTTCATTCATCCATTCGATTGTATTCTCGTGGTCTTTTGTAATCCCGGCATAATAATCATACGGCAGATTCATTGAAAACTGGATTTCGCCGGCAGACTTTGGACTCCAGTCAAGTGCCAATTCCTCAGAAGGAAGGACCTCAAGATCAGCCTTCATTGCAGCGATCAGTTCCTCCATTTCTTCCTCATCGGCAATTCTGATTGGCTCACCGTTACCTGCTGAGTAAAACATGATGTAGTTCAAATTATCTCTCTTAGTAGCTAAATAAACTGGATCATACGCTTCTTTAAAAGCCTGTGTACTTCTTAATTCCAGCGTCACTTCTTTCAAAAAGTCATGATTCACATTGTATTCTCTTGATAGCGTACTGCCATCTTCAAGGGTATAATCAATCGTTACCGAGCTCCAGTCACCTGACAGTCTGTTATATGCGTGATCAATCAGCTGATCGTGAACAGCAGTGACCATTTCAATCGATTCAGTATCAGTTAATGAAGGAGTTTGCATACCTTCAACGTACATATAGTTATTTCGTGAATTCGGACTTGTGATCTCAACCGATTCCACTGCACCTGCTTCAGGAACCTTATTTTCATAAAATCCTGCTACAAGGTTTACCGGGATAATCAGCAGCGTAATCACTACGGCGTAGACAACAAAGCCTTTCCATGGCCACGATAGGCGCAGCGTTTTCTGAAGGATCATCTGCAAAATGGTGTAGGCAATAAACGCACCAAGCACGTAACCGACAATCGTCCACATAAAGCTGCCCTGCTGGATTTCGGTAAAGTAAAACCCTGAGATCAGCATGACGAACAGCGTCAGACTATACAGGAACACATAGCGGAAAAACGGAAACACAATCGTCTGATCGGTTGATTCAGAAGGACGCTTCGCATAGGACAGATACGAGAAAGCGACAAGTGCAGCCGCAATCAGCGTATAGATGAGATATTCAAGCAGGCTAAACGGCGTCTGCGTTAATTCAATCAGCCGGCCGAAGAAAATCCCATTTGTCAGCAGGGTTTCCGTGTAAGTCGTCAGCGCAAGACCTTTTACGTAGTACTGCAGATTCGTCAGTGCCAAAAGAATAATCAGTGCCGGTACTACAATTACTGTGTAAGTCAGCGCCCCGTGAATCAGCGCATTTCCTACAAAAATGCCAATCGCAACTGTCACAATAAACATAAACAGCATAATCAGATAAGACAGCCCGATCCAGCTGAAAATATCAGAAATTGCATAGAACTGATCCGTCAGGAAAGGGTACAGTATAGCTGTCAGGATGCCTGTAATCACAAGCGGTACAAAAAGCGTAATCGCCCCTGTAATATACACATTCGTCAAGATTGTTCCTCTCTTAAAAGGAAGGCTGTGGAAGAAATCCGTTGCTGATTTATTCGTCATAAAATTCAGCAGGATGATGCCGATCAGCACTGGAAATGAGCAGAATGCCATCAGCTGGAAAGGAATAGAGAATTCAAACAGTGGATTCAGGATTCCTTCATAATCAGCGTACCCGCCGAAAAACTGATCATTTCTGAGTGTCATTTCACGGATAAACATACTGAGCGGCAGCATAATCACAAGCGCAAGTGATAAGAATACGCCGATCCATGTCACAGCTCTCAGCTGCTGTCTGAATAGCCCTTTATTCCACAATAAGATTCCGGATTTCATAGCCAACACCTCCCAGCTCATAAATAAAGATTTCTTCAAGCGTCAACGGCAGTAAATCAAAAATCGCCGGATTGAAGCTTTCAACATACGGAAGAATTTCTTCCTCGCGTCCCTTTACAATAATCAGCAGCACACTGCCGCGCTTCTCGTAATGAAGCACATCAAGCCCGCTCAGGAAAGCCTCTTTTTCAGGCAGCTTCTTAAACGCGATCTGAAGCTTATGAATATCTGTTTTCAATTCATCCAGATCCCGCTCAAATAACAGTCCGCCATTATGCATAATCCCGACGTAATCACAGAAATCCTCCATCTCACGCAGGTTATGTGAAGACACAATCAGCGTCAGCCCACGGTCCGCCACATCCTGCAAAATCGCATTCTTCATCTGCTGGCGCACAACCGGATCGAGTCCATCAAACGGCTCATCCAAAATCAGCACATCCGGCATCGCAGAGAGGGTAAGGATAAACGAAGCCTGTCGCTGCATGCCCTTAGACATCCGTGTCAGCTTCTTATCAGGATTCATTCTGAAATGCTTCGTCAGCTGCTGAAACCGCTTTTCATTCCAGCGCGCGTACACTTCTTTATAAAAACCCGCCATATCATTCAGGGAAGTCTGGTGCAAAAAGTGCGGCTGGTCAGGAATAAACAGTACATGCTGCTTTGTTTCAGGTGTTTCAAAAACCGCCTTGTCAGCAATTTTCACTTCACCGCTGTCATATTTATAAATGCCGGCAAGTATTTTAAGGAGGGTCGTTTTCCCGGCGCCGTTTGATCCAAGCAGTCCATAAATCGATCCCTTTTTCACATGGAGTGTGAGATTCTCAACAGCCTGCAGATCATCAAAACGTTTATTTACTGCGGTTGCCTGAATCATTTGTCACCCTCCCTTTCTTTTACATCAATTTTCTGAATCAGATGAATGAGATCTTCCTTCGATCCGCCCAAAAATAAAAACTCACTCACAATTTTTTCTAAGTCCTGTCTCAGCATCTCCAATCTCTCCTCATTCCCATCATTCTGTAACGGCGCCACAAAACTTCCTTTTCCAGGAACGGAATAAATAAATCCCTCGCGCTCAAGCTCACGGTAGGCTTTCTGAATCGTATTCGGATTAATCGTCAATTCCTGTGCCAGACTTCTGACAGACGGCAACTGCTCATCCTGCTGCAGCAAATCCCGGATCATCAGTGTCTTCAGCTGATCCATCAGCTGCTCATAAATCGGCACCCGGCTGCGCGTATCCAACGTAAACATCCGCACCCTCCTCCAAATATTAGTGTATTACCTGTACTACTTATTGTAATACGGTTGATACGGGTGGTCAATACTATTTTTTGTAATTATTTTTTGCCCTTGATGCAGTTGGGAAACTGGTGGGGTTGGGTTTGTGGTTCGACGTTCAACAAAGTGTGTTCGAGAGTAAACTTCAATTGTTCGACGTTTAATGCCGCAGGTTCGACACTAAATTCCAATGGTTCAACACTAAATGGTGAACGTTCGCCACTTCGGGTATTTAGACTCATACAAAAAAGCGCCAATTAATTGGCGCGAAAGGGTTTTTTCATACGATAGAATCTCTTGCTGGTCTTATAGAACGGTTCTAATCCGGCATTAAGCATCAGAATTCTTGCTGTTCCGGGACGAGATAATTTCAATATCATGCGTGTGTGCTTATTCGCAATAGAATCAGATACAAAAGTGAGGTAAACAAATAGAGTATCCAGGTAAGTTTCATCGTCTGGCTCTCTGCATATTAGACAACGAAATCGCCGTCCTGTCCAGGTGCAGGACAACTCAGAACAATGCTTACACCACACGCCCGATATAAGCTGACTTTGATGTATGTTGAATCTATTAAAGGTGTGATAGATTTTTTCATTCACAGTATATGTTTTTAAAGATTCAGCAAGTTGAAGTAACTTATCAGGAGTAATTTTCGGGTCAAAATTCGCTTCGCAAAGTTCTCTCAATTTCATTGTAAACCTCTCAACCCGGCAAATTTCTTTGGGCAGAAGTGTACTGGAACCTACAGCTTCTAAATGGACACTGGAATGTGTAAATGGAATTAAAGAATAAATGGGGAGGTCAATGTTCATTTTTTTAAAAATCTGAGATAAACCTTTTTGATGTCGTGCAGTTTGAAGTGAAGGATGAGTGGAAGTAAAAATAGAGCCATCGGGTTCATGACGATACATCTGTTCGTTTTCCAGATCTAACTTCACGTGACCTTTTAAATGCTTTGTTTCGATTGTTAATGCAAAAGAGGGTGTTAACACTAAATGGTCGATTTGAATTGTTTCACCGTCATAAGGAAAGATGAGGTTTAAACCAATCAGAAATTCATCAGATCCAAAAGGGAGAAGTAGCTGGTCAACACGCTTTTCGCCAAACTCACCAGCTTTGATGATAGAGGCTTCTTTTAAAAGTGCAGTTTTAGCGGGGTGGTCATCCGGCAAATGTCTTGAGAGAAGTTCATATGCATGCGCACGGATTGAAGGTTTTCTTTCATAAAAAATCAATAGTATTTCCTCCAATTCTATTTAGTTTCACTTATCATATATGATTCTTGTGTGAATTACACGAGTTATTTCAAGGTGTCATTGAATGTACTATGCTAGGTAAATATACCCGAAGTGTTGAAGTTTGATTATAAGCGTCGAACATTCAGCAATGAGTGGCGAAGATAGGATGGTGAACGTCGAACATTATGTGTTAAGTGGCGAACACCCAATGTTAAAGAGCGAACACACACAACCCCCAAAACCCCCAGTTACCCAACACCATCCAACTAAGTGCTAAAATAAACCCAACAACTCGAAAGCAGGTGACGTTATGGAGAAGGAGATTCAAATTGCAGAGGCGTCGATTCAGGAGAAGGAACGGGAGGCGCAGGCGCATCACTGGTATTCAAGGTTTCATGTGGCGCCGCGGGCTTATTGGATGAATGATCCGAATGGTTTTTCTTATTTTAATGGAGAGTATCATTTATTTTATCAGCATCACCCTTTTTCGCCGGAGTGGGGGCCGATGCATTGGGGACATGCGGTGAGCCGTGATTTAGTTAACTGGGAGCATCTTCCTGTTGCGCTTGCGCCGAGTCTGCCGGAGGATGCAGATGGATGTTTTTCAGGCAGTGCAATTGAGATAGACGGAAAGCTGGTTGCGATGTACACAGGGAATGTGTGGACTGGTCCTGACCATGACACGGATCTGAAGCAGGTGCAGATGATTGCGGAAAGCAGTGATGGCATTCATTTTACAAAGTGGGAAAAACCGGTGATCACTGAGGCGCCTGAAGGTGATATTCATCCGTTCCATTTCAGGGATCCGAAGGTATGGCAGCATGATGGTACATATTACTGTGTGCTTGGGTCGAGGACGAAGGATCATACGGGACAGGTGCTCCTTTACAAGTCAAATGATCTTCAGAAATGGGATTTCGTTGCCGTTTCAGCGAAAAAAGAGGAGAATGGCGGATTTATGTGGGAGTGTCCGGATTTCTTTCATTTAGGGGAGAAGGACGTACTCGTGATGTCGCCGCAGGGCGTGAAGCCTGAGGAGAACAACTTTCATAACCTTCACCAGGCTGTATATGTCTTTGGGGAGCTTGATTATGAGACCGGGAAATTTACACATGGAGATTTTTATATGCTGGATGCAGGTTTTGACTTTTATGCGCCACAGACACTTGAGGATCCTGAAGGCAGGCGCGTGATGATCGGCTGGATGGATATGTGGGAGAGTGAGATGCCGACTCAGGCGCATGGATTTTGCGGTGCAATGACGATTCCACGCGTGCTTGTACCTGATGGAGATCGTCTGCTTGTTCAGCCGCTGCCGGAGCTTGCTGAGCTGAGAAAAGAAGAGATTTACACTGAAAATGAATCCATTTCAGCTAAACGAACGTTTGATTCAGTTAGCGGCACATGCATTGAAATGAAGCTGGAAGTAGATGTGAAGGATACCGATGCTTTTCGTGTAAACTTCCGCTGCGGCAATGATGAAAAAACGGTTCTTGAATGGTCCAGACAGGAATCTATAGTCACGCTTGATCGTACAGCATCCGGGGTGGGTGTCAGTGGGACGAGAACAGTGGAAGTGAAGGATCAGGATCGCTTAATATTGCACTTTTTCCTTGATCAATCATCAGCTGAGATCTTTATCAATAATGGTGAAGCAGTTATGACGGCACGTATTTATCCGGAAGAAACGTCAGACGGAATTGAGTTTGAGGCTGAGGGAAAGGCTGTCATTGAGCGGCTTTGGAAGTGGGATTTGAATTCAGCTTTTTCGTCAAAAGGAGGAGTTTAATTGCTAACCATCAATCCCGAAAACCAATCAGAACGCGATAATTATAAGCTGCTGACAGGCGGAATCATTCCCCGCCCGATCGCATTTGTGACCACTGAATCTGAGACAGGTGTATTGAATGCAGCGCCATTTAGTTATTTTAATATTGTATCTGCTGACCCGCCGATGATTTCGGTCTCTGTTCAGCGGAAAGCAGGTGAACAGAAGGATACGGCACGCAACGCTGAGTTTAAGAAAGAGTTTGTCGTTCATATTGTGGATGAGTCCAATGTTGAAAAAGTGAATCAGACTTCTGCCAATCTGCCGGCTGATGAGAGCGAAGTAGAGCTGGCTGGACTGACAACGGTAGAGAGCGTAGCAGTGAGCGTACCAGGCTTGAAGGAATCCAGATTCAGAATGGAGTGCGTGCTTGAGCAGAACGTTCAGCTGGGCGGACATAATGATAAGCCAGCTGCAGACTTATTGATCGGCCGTATTGTGCGGTTTCATATTGATGAAGCAATTTATGTAAAGGGGCGTATTCATGCCGATGAACTGAAGGCTGTGAGCAGGCTCGCCGGCAGTAATTATGCGAAGCTCGGTGAAGTATTTTCGCTCGAGCGGCCGAAATAGTGTTGATGATGACCGGGGAGCGGGGATGCTTCCCGGTTTTTTGTTTTGGAGAAGTCATGTATAGGTCTTTTTATATGATACGTCGAACATGACTGTTTGAACGTTGAAGTGGACTCACTGAGTGTCGAAACTATCTGTTTTAGTGTCGAACCACCCTCACTTGTAAATTAACTAAAACGATCTAAAAGTAAAACCAACTTTACAAAATGACAAGTCTACTTTACAATCTAACTAACAAATATTGGAGGAGATCAAATGGCGATCAGGAATAGGGTGAAGGAACTCCGGGCGAGAGACGGTCTGACGCAGGGGGACCTGGCCAAAAGGATCGGTGTGACGAGACAGACCATTGTGTCGCTTGAAAAAGGCAGCTACACACCGTCACTTTTGCTGGCGTTAAATATTGCAGAAGTGTTTGGAGAACCGGTAGAAGCGATTTTTACAAAGGAGGAAGGGCAGTGAAACGGGTATTAATTGAGACGATATGCAGTGTGATTTTTTATGTGCTACTCGCGGTCGCAGTTAGCAGCACGATTCATATGATGAAGGAAATTGATGAAGGGTATAAGGCGATTGCAATTGACGAGGTACTTGGAAAGTCTGTAGGAGCATCATCAGAGATGACCATTGGTTCTTCTGGGATCAACTTTGAAGCTGTGCAGGAAGTAACGGATATGGAAAGTGGGGAGACAGAAGTTGAAACAGTAAACATTTCAATGAGTCCAGTTCCATGGCTGCTCCTGTTTATATTCACAATTCCCTGGATGATCTACAGTTATAAAACGCGTGACCGTTCCAAATCGTTTAACGTATTTGCGATGAATATGACAGAGTTTCAGGAAGCGGATGAGCGGGAGGTTCAGATTACACGAAGTGCAACGAAGGCTGCGTACAAATCTGTTGGAATAGCTGTTCCGTTGTTGATTGCAACAATGGTAATTCAGCCGTTTCTGTGGGATGCGCTGCCGGGTTATCCTGTCTATCTGCTCGCCGTAGCCATTATCATTCCAACTCTTGTATATGGCATTGTGTGGATAAGAGAATATAAAAGATAAAAAGTTGATCGCGATTTCTGTGGAAGAAGGAGTTTTGATGAAAACCACGAATGTATAGAGTAATAACGTCTGAAAGGACTGAGTCAATATGATCCACATCAAACATTCACTGATCGGAGAACAAACGATACAAGATCTGGCTCATGATTATGATCTGCCAAACGTCACAGAATGTCTGTTTTTAGCCCGCGGTCTGAACGATACGTATGTGCTGAAGACGAATGAAGACAATTATATTTTCCGCGTGTACCGTAAAGGGTGGCGGGAAGAAGATGCGATTTTATTCGAGCTTGAAGCGATCGAGTTTGCTCAGCACGAAGGCATTCATTCATCCGTTCCGATTAAGCGGAAGGACGGGCAGTATTTAACGAAAATTGAAGCGCCTGAAGGAACGCGTTTTGGCGTCATGTTTACTTATTCAAAGGGAGAACGCCCTGAGATCACAGAAGAAAATAGCGGCAGAATCGGCCGTGCGCTGGCAAACCTTCACAATGCAACTGATAAATTCAACCCTTCTTATAGCAGAGGGTATGAGCTGAACGTAAACCATTTATTAAAAGCACCTGTGGCGATTATTATGAAACGGCTCGGTCATGCGCTCACTGAAGAGCAGGAAACGCTGTTGCATGAAGCGGTCAGTAAGGTAAAAGAAGTGGCTGAAAATAAAGAGCTCTCCTATGGGTTCTGTCATGGGGATTTCCATAATTTTAACTTCCATTTACACGATGGGACGCTCGAAGCATTCGATTATGACTGCTGTGGTAAAGGGTACCGGGCTTATGACATGGCTGTCTTCTGGTGGAACCTGAAAAATAATTATCCGCAGCAGGAAAAGACGTGCTGGCGCTCATTTTTAAATGGGTATGAAAGTGTGAAGATGATAGAAGAAGTGGACAAAAACGCACTTCCATACTTTGTAGCAGCCCGCCGGATCTGGTTTATGGGCGTACTTGCGGCAAATGAAGATGTCTGGGGCCGTGCCTGGATTAACGATCAGAATATGAATCACTTTTTCGGTCAGCTTGCATCGGATGTAAGAGGCTTTAAGAGTGAATAGATGAAAACCCGCTGGATGGACCAGCGGGTTTTCATTTTTGGATATGGCGGCTATTGAAGTGGGTTTATTTACACTATTCTATGAAACAACATGTTTTTCTAAGTATACAGCCCGCATCTCTAAGAACGTCACTACTTTTTCCACTAATCACTGAGCTCTTTCCAGTGTGGAATCTGTATGCTTAATTCTTTTACAATCGTTTTCTCGCCGCATCCAATCGATAAATTCTCAGTATATAGACGCATATAAGGGTGCCGTATGACTCTAACTGTTAGTCATTCCAACTATTCTTGTGATCTGCTACAAAATTCTCAATGTCATTTCTGTGAAGCATATGCTACAATAGTCAGAGAATTATAAATGAGAATGAGAATCATTTGCTTATAAATTAACGTTCACGGTAGATTTTAACTTAAAAATCAGGAGTGAAGATCATGGAAAAGAAAATATTTGATGTGACAATTATCGGTGGGGGTCCTGCAGGCTTATACTCGGCCTTTTACAGCGGTCTGCGCGGAATGACAGCGAAAATTCTTGAATATCAGCCGCATTTAGGCGGGAAAGTAAATGTATATCCGGAAAAAATGATCTGGGATGCAGGGGGTATGCCGCCTGTCACAGGAGCAAAAATGGTTGAACAGATGGTTGAGCAGGGACTTACGTTTAATCCGGAAGTACACTTAAATGAAAAGGTTGAATCCATCAGTAAAAATGAAAATGGTCATTTTGAGGTGAAAGCTGCGAGTGGAAATGTACATATTTCTAAAACGGTGATCGTAGCAGTTGGAAGTGGCATTTTAAACCCTCAGAAGCTGCAGATTGAAGGGGCAGAGCGCTTTGAAGTATCCAATCTTCATTACACAGTGCAATCGCTGAAGAAATTTAAAGGTAAGACTGTCCTGATCTCAGGCGGTGGAAATACAGCAATTGACTGGGCCAATGAGCTTGAGCCGGTTGCGAAAAAAGTGTATATCACTCACAGGAGCTGTAACTTTAAAGGTCATGAATCTCAAATCGGTCAGCTGATGAACAGCACTGCTGAATGTCTCCTGAATACACAGATCACAAAGCTGCATGCAAATGAGGCACATGATGCGATTGACCGGGTAGAACTGACGCACAGCATCACCAATGAGTCGAGCTCACTTGAAGTGGACGATGTGATTATTAATCACGGCTATGAAATTGATGCTTCCCTTATTAAAAATAGTGAACTGCCAATCCAGATGGTCGATGAATATTTTATTAAAACGGAATCTGATGGAGGTTCGAGTGTGCCGGGTCTTTATGCTGCAGGGGATATTTCAAAACATGATGGCAAGCTGAATCTGCTGATGGGTGCATTCCATGATGCAGCGGGTGCTGTTAATCAGGCGAAGCGTTATATTACACCTGATGCAGGAGCGGCTGCGATGGTTTCTTCACATAATGATGTGTTTAAGGAAAAGAACCGTGAACTGGTGAAAAATATATAAGAAGTTTATGAAGAGGCCGGGACATATTATTGTCTCGGTTTTTTAATCGTTTCGCTGCGCTTCAGGCGGACGCTTTCCGGACGGCGGTCGCTGAGCCCCTTCGGCTTCGCCAATAGGGTCTCAGCTATCCCGCTAATCGTCCCGGAGTCGCCGCCTTACGCTCCGCTACACTGAAATATTAATAAGCGAAAAACTAATTTCTCAGTATTATTCAAGTTAAGTAATTATCCACAGCCAGTGGTTCTGAAAACCGAATATTAAAGTCATCCACATGTGGATAAAGTAAAGCGTTTCCACCTTATTCTTCAGTACATTTTGGTGGATATGTGTATAAATGATGTGAATAACTATTTGATCTGTGCATAATAATATTCGTCTGATCCCAGAATTTATCTTTCATATATACAAAAATGCCTGAAGATTGCTCTTCAGGCATTTTTATTAAATACTGTTATTTTTGCTGATCCCGGAATCGTCCCGTACAAGACCTTTCGTTTTTGCTTCATGTAGCTGATTTTTCAATAGCGGATCATCGTGTTCATGATGATTGTAGTTATCTTTTTCGTCTTTGCCTGTCATCTTATTCAGCACGTCTTTTACTTTTTCGCCGAAATCCTGATGCTTGTTATCCATTGTGAAACACTCCTTAGGATTTTGCTTTTCATTTACCCGCTGGGCGGTTCGACAAACATTTGTCACATTTAAAATCAATGAAAACATTTCTGTCACGTTTTGTTATGATAAAGAAAAATTGATCGGAGCGTTTTGTATGAAATTAAAGAAGAGGGAAGCAGCTGCAGTCACGATCAAAGAGAAATTTCCGCATCTGCTGTGTCCTGTATGCGGTAAACAGCTTGGTGTGGAAGAATTGACACTAGTCTGCGAAAACAATCATCAGTTTGATATTGCCAGGAATGGCTCGCTTCATCTGTTAATGAAAAATATCAAAACGAAATATACGAAGGATCTGTTTGAGGCGCGGCATGATTTAATGTATGAAGCGGCGTTTTTTAAGCCTGCAATTGATCAGGTTATTACCTATTTGAAAATGAAAAAGCCGGGCGTTATCCTTGATGCGGGCTGTGGTGAAGGGACTCATCTAGCTCAAATAGTTGAGTCGCTTGACGGTTTTACAGGTGTTGGGGTTGACCTTGCAAAAGACGGAATCCAGACTGCAGCGCGTTTTTATGAACGGGTGCTTTGGGTCACAGCTGACCTTGCAAACGCGCCGGTAGCAAACGGGTCAGTGGATTATTTGCTGAATATATTATCACCGGCAAATTATCGCGAATTCACCAGACTGCTGAAAGAGGATGGGGAAGTCATTAAGATTGTTCCGCGCTCCGGCTATTTACAGGAGCTGCGTCATCATTATTTTGGGAGCGGATATGAAAAGGATGATACTGTTTCAGCATTTTACGAGCAGTTCGATGTGACAGAAAAGGTAACTGTGACAGTCGTTCAGTCACTTGGTCAACAGGCGATCGAAGCGCTGGTTGATATGACACCGCTGAGCTGGCATGCTGATCCTGAAAAAGTAGCTTCTTTTAAAGCTTTGACACATACAGATATGACGCTCGATGTAGACATATTAATTGGACGAAAAAAATGAAATAAATCAAAACCTTGAACAATTGCAGGTGGGGGCACTTTTTCGTGCAAATATGTGTCATACTGTACCTATCTGAAAAAAGCTGATTAAAAGGAGCGTCAACATTGTCATTTGTGATCCGTTTTGTTATTTATACCGTCATTTATTTTGTTTTCTCTGCGCTATGGGATCTTGCACTTGCTGATCAGATTAACTGGGGACCAAACGCAGTCCAGTCTGTGATGTTTGGATTCTTCTTTACAATGTTAATGTGGTATTTCGAAGTGAAAAGACGTAAAAAAGAGCAGCAATGAAAAAGCGCGCAATAGGCGTCTTCATTATGGTTTTTGGTCTGCTGGGCATTTTTGATCTGATTCAAAATGGAGAAGTGTTATTTCCTGTGAATATTGTTGCGGCAGCCGTTTTCGCATTTGCTTATTATTTGCTGTGGAAGAAAATGGGCTGGTATCAAGCGCCCGGGGAAAATAAAAGAACCTGAAACGGTTATCCGTTTCAGGTTCTTTTTGTATTTAGCTATTTCCCGCTTCAGTTAATCCATGAATGGACTGGATGACTGCTTCAAGCTTGGCTTCAATCCGGTGAAGTAAATACAACGTCACAATGATTGGAAAACCAACGTCACTGATAAAAGAAATCCACTGCTCCATTCCTTCAGCTCCTTTCGTGAAATTGTAAAGACGGTCAGCCCTTAAGCCGACCGCCTTTTCTAATTAAACGCCTAATTCAACTGCTTCAATACCTCTTGATACAACGCGTGCGCTTTTAATGCCGATAAGTGCACCTGATGGAGAAATAAATAGATTCTCATCAATCACTTCCTGCATCGCAGCCTGAACCGCTGCCGGATCAACCGGCTCAAGTGGGTTATCTACTGTCAAAGAAGCATTTTTGCCTTCTTCAGTGATAAAAACAAGCTCTAATGTTTTATTCATGTGGATTCCCCCTTTCTAAATTTTTTTTGTGATTAGATTGTTACGGCGCCTGTTTCGATGTGGCCGATCTCAATAAGCGGGTAGCCTGAAAGAGAAGCCAGTGCGACTGAAGTGTTATACATCTGCTCTGCTGATGCATTCAGGCGGACTCTGCTGTAAGTCTTACGCTTTGTAAATGGTTTGCCTGCTTCGTTCAGTCCTGCATCAAACAGCAGGCTGATTCTGACGTTGTCTGTAGTTACGCTTGGCATGCTGATCACCTCCTTTCACTCACTAGATCGTAAGTGGAGGGGAGAAGGGATACCCTTTATGAGAAAAAGTTGTGGAGTTGTGGGAGAGCAGTGGGACTTTGTCGGATCGGGGGAATTTCGGGTCACATCCCCGCATGCAATAAAGCCATAGAAAAAAGCCTCCGCAAAACGAAGGCTTTCACACTCACTATCTACATTACACAGTCTGCTCAGTTTTAATCGCCATCGCAGGACCGAAAAATTCGAAGTTAATCTTTTCAGCAGGAACCCCGATTGAAGTCAACGATTGAATCACTGCTTCCATAAATGGAACCGGACCGCACACGAAGAATTCACCTTCAAGGTTTGCTGCCTGCTTTAATACTTCAGCATTGATATACCCTGTGAAGTCTCCATCAAGACCTTCCTGTTCATAGACAATATAGCTTTTACCATTCACAAGCTTTGCGACAGTGTCCTGAACATCTTCTCCAAAGGCGCGAACGTCCTGATTACGCGCAGCATGGATAAAGGTAACTGGACGGTCTGCGTTTTTTGCAGCAATTGACTTCAGCATCGTATACATCGGTGTGATTCCAACACCGCCGCTGATCAGCGTAAGCGGATGCTCTTCATGGATGTTACAGAAGAAATCTCCTGCAGGTACGCTCAGCTCAAGCGTATCTCCTTCTTTTAATTCATCATGAAGGAATGTTGATACACGCCCATTCGGATCCATCTCAGCTTCTTTTTTAACAGAAATTCTGTAGTAGTCCGGTGTATACGCAGTAGACAGGCTGTATTGACGGTTCAGAAGATATTCATCCCTTGGAATTCTCGTACGGATCGTTATATATTGCCCCGGTTTGAAAGCGGGCAGGTTTTCTCCATCAGCAGGCTTCAGATAAAAGGATGTAATCAAAGAACTTTCCTGCTCTTTCTTAGCAACGACGAAGTCTTTAAACCCTTTCCATCCGCCATCAGCTGAAGCCGCTTCATCATACATGTCCTTTTCAATTGAGATGAATGCATCTGCGATCACGCCGTATGCCTCACCCCATGCCTGAAGGATCTCATCTGTAGCAGCATCGCCAAGTACGTCTTTTATTGCCTTCAGCAGGTATTCCCCTACAATCGGATAGTGCTCCGGCAATACGCCGAGACTGCGGTGTTTATGAGCAATTTTTTTTACTGCAGGAATAATCGCTTCAAGCTGGTCGATATGAACGGCAGCTGCATAGACTGTATTGGCAAGCGCTGTCTGCTGGCGTCCCTGCTTTTGATTTGCATGGTTAAAAATATTGAGTAATTCAGGATGCGCTTCAAACAGCATTGAATAAAAACGGGTTGTGATTTCAGTTCCTTTTACTTCGAGTACAGGGACAGTGGCTTTTACCGTATCGATTGTCTGTTGAGATAGCATGTAATCAATCACTCCATTAAAGATGTATTTTTTATATATCTTAATAATAAGGCATCTGGTTTTAAAAGCAATATATGGAATACATCTTTAATAAAATAGACACAACTAAACTTTCGTTTTGGCAGTAAGATGTCTTTACATGTATAATTAAGGCTCAATCATAGATAGGGTGAGGTTAATGAAATTAACTTTATACACAGATTACTCTCTGCGCGTGCTGATTTATCTCGGTGCAAAAGAAGAGGGGGAGCTTTCTAACATTCAGGAAATTGCTGACGCGTATCAGATATCGAAAAACCATCTGATGAAAGTCACGCACGAGCTCGGCAAGCTTGGCCTCATTGAAACCATTAGAGGCAGAAAAGGCGGGATCCGTCTTGCAAAAAAACCTGAAGAGATTAATGTGGGAAAAGTGGTCAGAAAAACGGAGGATCATTTTGAACTGGTTGAATGCTTTCAGCCAGGCGGAGGAAACTGTGTTATTTCGCCGGTATGCGGACTGAAGCATGCACTTGCAAAAGCACTCCAGGCCTATCTAAAGGTACTGGACGAATACACACTCGCTGATCTCGTGCACAATCCACTCGAGCTTCGCAGCCTTTTTCAGAATGATTAATAATAAACTGGTAATAGGTGTATAAGTAACTTGATATGACCTTTCATTGAGTTGGAATGCAGCGAAATGATTTTAAAACCGGGACAGAGTTGTCCCGGTTTTTTTTGTGCACATTTAAAAAAGACACAACCGGAAAGTTTTTTATGATAAATAGGGTATAGGAATAAAGAATTAGTATATAATAAGAGGACTATTATCATAATATAAGTGAGGGTATATGAATGCTGACATTTAAAAGAAAAGAAATCTCCTACTACAATGCGCCAATGACCTATCCTGCAAAAGCAGAGATTGCCAATACAAAACGAGAGCTCGCAGACAGATTATTTTATATGGGATTCAAACAGGAGCATATTAAAAAGCTGCAGGAACTTAGTCCGGTTATTACCTCTATACTGGATGATATTCTGGAAACTGTACTCGATCATTTAATGAAAAGTCCTGAAATGGCAAAGGTTGCTTCAGAATCATCAACACGTGAAAGACTCAAGAAAGTATTTGCTGATTACTTCAGGAGCTTACTCAGTGGGAAACTGGATGATGAGTATTTTGCAATGCGTAAGAGAATGGGAGAAACACATAACAGATTCGGAGTACCGGTTACCTGGTTTCTTGCAACCTATGCATCTTTTCAGACCCTGCTCATTCCTAAAGTAGTAGAGCAGCTTCATAAGGACCCTGATGAGCTGCAAAAGTCAATTTTAGCAATTACGCATGTGATGAACCTCGATTCACAGCTTGTAACAGACCATTATATGACGATCAGAATGAATGCGCTTGAAGAAGCCAATCAGCGCAATGAACAGCTGCAAATGGAGATTGCTTCTGTCAGCCAGGAGGTTGCAGCTTCAGTCACACAGGCCGAGCATACGGTTATCAGAACAAGTGAAAGTGCTGCACAGATTTTAGAAGAGACGGGGCAGACAGAAAAGTCCAGCAAAAATCTTGTAGGACTTGCCAAAGAAAATGAAAAGCTGATGAATGAAATGGAAAGACAATTTGTTCAGTCTGCTGAAAAGGTTGGATTGTCAGTAGAAGGGATGAATAATTTAAAAAATACATCTGAAGAAATCATTAAAATGACACAGGGCATTGAAGCCATTGCTGATCAGACGAACCTGCTTGCATTAAATGCCTCAATTGAAGCGGCGAGAGCTGGTGAGCATGGAAAAGGCTTTGCAGTTGTAGCAAGCGAGGTCAGAAAACTTGCTGAGAACGCAAAGGCACTGAGCGGGCAGATTAATGGACTGATTGATCAGAACAACAAAGGCATCCAGTCGCTTGTTGTACAGATGAAGGAACTCAATGAGGAAAACCATGCTTCACAGGATAATGTGAAACGGGTCAAAACCGGATTAACAACCTTCCAGATGGAGATGGAAAACTATCTTGAGATGTTCGGCCGCAACAAAAGAGACCTTGAAACAATCGTAAGCTCTATTCAGGAGATCAATGAAACAACGAGCGGACTATCACTGGCGACAGAACAGCTTGTGAAGAAGGCAGAACTTAGTTGAAAATAATGCTACTCTATGTGAAAACATAGTGCAGCGCAGCGAAACGATCAAAAGACCGGGACTTGTCCAGGTCTTTTTTCTATGCTCAAAAGCATCTGCTCTCAATTGTTAGTACCTGGATTTTTCCGGGTATATACATTAGATAAGACAAATTAAAGGAGACGATTTTATGGGAAACAACAGACCGGTCGTTGCGTTGACAGGGGCTACAGGGTACATAGGCGGAAATCTGCTTGAACAGATTCAGGAAAAAGCAGATGTGATCGCACTTTCAAGAAGCGGTGACGATAAAGAAAATACAGAACGCGTCACTTGGCGTTCTGCTGACTTCTTTTCGATGAAAGATGCAGAAAAAGCGCTTGAAGGAGTAGATTATGCGATTTATCTGATCCATTCTATGAAGCCCGCAGCAAAATTAACACAGGCAAAATTTGAGGATATGGATCTGATCTTAGCAGATAACTTTGCCCGGGCAGCTAAAAAGCAGGGTGTAAAGCAGATTATTTATCTGAGCGGGATTGTACCGCAGAATGAAGAGCGCAATAAATTGAGTCGTCATTTACGCAGCCGTCTTGAAGTGGAAAAGGTGCTCCGGGCATATGGAACGCCTGTTACAACCATTCGTGCGGGACTGATTGTTGGACCAAAAGGATCTTCATTCCCGATTTTGTCCAAACTCGCAAAAAGACTGCCATTTATGCTGCTGCCTAAGTGGACACGTACCAAAACCCATCCAATTGCACTGAAAGATGTTGTGGGATCCTTAAATAAAAGTGTAGGCAATGAGGAAGTGGAGGACCGGTCTATTGATGTAGGTGGACCTGAAGTTATGACATATAAAGATATGATGATTCAGACTGCTGAAGTCATGGGGAAAAAACCGAGGGTCATAGACGTTCCACTTATGACAGTCAACTTGTCGCGTTTGTGGGTCATGCTGGTTACAGGTGCTTCAAAGGAAATGGTTTATCCGCTGGTGGAAAGTCTACAGCATCCAATGGTCGCTAAAAACAAAGTTGAAGGCATCAGTGATGGACAGATCTCTTTTAAGGAAGCTGCTAAAACGGCTTTGGAAGAGGAAGAGGAATCGTCAGGTGCACCTGATTATCTGAAACCGAATCCAACGGGGAATGATGTCCGGTCTGTTCAGCGCGTGCTGCTGCCGGAAGGTAAAAATGGAGAGTGGGCAGGGGAGGAATATATGGACTGGCTTGCCACACTTGCGAAGCCGCTACTGTGGACCGAGGTCGATTCACACAAAAAGGGTCAGGTGTTTCTGCTGAACAAAAATAAGCCTTTACTTGAGCTGTCATATGCCCCTGATGAAAGTGATCAGTACAGGGCACTCTATAAAATAACAGGCGGCCGGTTTGCTTCGATCAAAGAAAACAGCCGTGGAAGAATTGAGTTCAGACAGATTCCGGATACGCAGGAATGTATCATTGCAATTCACGAATATGAACCTGCGATGCCATGGTTTATCTATAAATATACACAGGCCAATGTTCATCTGATTGTGATGTATCTATTTAAAAAGCATCTGGAAAGACTGATGAAGAGTGCACGTCACCATGAAGATTCAGGTGTTGAAAAAGAAGTGGTGGAAGTATAGGAGGGATTTACATGTTCAAGCAGGGGTGGAAGCTGATTCTACTCGTTATCTCAATCTTCTTCTTTTTCCTGGCAGCCGTCAGCCTGTTATTCACATATGCTGGAGAGAGCGCATGGATCTTCGGAGGTTTCTCAACGAACATCCTGCTGAGTTTAGCGCTGCTTTTTATGGTTTTATATATTGCTGCCAGGTTCAGAAGAAAGGATTAGTAGGAGAAAGCTGCAGTGATTCGATCAGCAGCTTTCATTGCCCCAATCACATTTCTTGAAGAAGGACCAAGCTCAAGCTCAGCAAGCGGTCCGGAAACAAATAAATGGTCGCACCACTCAAGCTTGTGATTAACAAGAGGGAATCCGCAGTGTGCGCACTGCAGGTTCTCTTTTTTAATGAGATCAGCCAGAAAGTCAGCGGACATGACGTCAGGAGCAAACCCTGTTGCAAAATAAATCGTTCTGACCTTCAGCTCTTTTCCGGACTGAGTGATCAGGATAAACTGATTATGTTTATACTCAATATTAACGATTTCATCAATCAGAAGATGATAGGCATCTTTTTTTCTGAAGTGATGAAGCTTTTGATTCAGCTCAGCCGTGATTGACCCTTTATGTCTTGCCTGCTGGATCGTACGCCGCTTTTCCTGTGCGTTCATTTTACTAAAGCCATCCATATATTTCGGCCCGAGCCAACCAGGGTCACTGTCAAAATCGTGCACCCTGTAGGCGTGTCTCGTAACCTGGGTGACCTGGCCTGCTAATTGTTTAGCGAGGCTGATTGTCAAATGGGCAGCGCTGATTCCACCGCCAATCACAGCAATCGGACCTTCTGGTGAGGCTTTTCTGTCATCAAATACATGTGAGACACGGGAAGGAGCCAGTCTTTTAGCTTTGTAGCCCCATTCAGGTAAAAACAGACGCCGGTTTATACCGGTTGCGATCACGAGGTTTTTGGTATGAAAGTGCTGGCCCGCTTCTGTCTGAACAAGCCAATGCCCGCTTTCTCTGACAATCCTGCTAATGAAACCAGTATGCCAGCTCTCCCGTAATGCAGTCTCCTCAATTATGTGATCACAATGTTCATTAAACAGGTGCAGTGATGGCCGGCTGTATGGTCCGTAAAAATCTGTTTCAGTGCCGGATCGTTTCCCGTATTGCTTAAGGCTGAATGGATTGATGTCCAGATGATGGACGCCGGGTGAGCGCAGATAGGGCATGTCGATGAATGCTGTACGCTCTTTCCATTCAGCAAGCGGCTCAGGGTTGGGATCAATAATTTTTAGTTGGTCCGGCTTTATGGTGTTTTGTTTTATTAGTTGTGCAGCGATTGTACAGCCGTGTATACCGCCCCCGGCAATCAGCCATTCAAACATGTTCTCACCTCTAGACAGTCAGCAGAAAGTACTGGGAAGTGACTGCACCCGGGTGTCGCTTGACAGGTGTTTTCTCTTCCCACTTCAGACGTTTCAATTTCTGGTTGATCTGGTCATCAATATAAATTTCAATTTTTTTCATCCTCATCATCACTTGTTCAAAAGTCAGATTAAACTGCTGTGCTGCAAGTGTATGTGGAGAATGCTCTACAAGTTTTTGAAGAAACTCTTCTTTGGTATCGCATTGAGCAGCAATCTTTTCTTCAGCTTCAGTAACAAATGTATATAACGATTGATCGAGAGGAGCGAGTGATCTTACGCAATCTCTCTCCAGTATCTCCAGTAAATAAGGGTTCATCAGACATACTCCTTACCAGCTTGATTTTTTAACACCGGGCACCTGACCTTTATGTGCATACTCACGAAAAGCAATTCTCGACATTTTGAACTTTCGCATAAATCCACGTGGACGGCCAGTTACTTCACAGCGATTCTTCAATCTAGAAGGAGCTGAATCTCTCGGAAGTTTTGCTAATGCCGCGTAGTCACCGGCTTCTTTTAATTCTTTTCTTCTCTCTGCATACTTCTCAACAAGCGCCTGACGCTTTTTTTCTTTTACCACTTTTGATTTTTTAGCCATTTATAAAATCTCCTTTTCAAATCGTAACGATTACGTTTTATAAATGTAAGTTAATCATATCCCAAAAATGA
This sequence comes from Jeotgalibacillus sp. 10bf12, assembly GCF_055597105.1. NCBI lineage: Bacteria > Bacillati > Bacillota > Bacilli > Caryophanales > Caryophanaceae > Jeotgalibacillus > Jeotgalibacillus sp. 10bf12. The sequence continues at coordinate 1,311,911 of NZ_CP200276.1, forward strand.
ATGCAAGTATAAAAAATACCCTTTATTAAAAAGGGTAGAAGAAGCTAGAGGCTGAACGCAAAATAAATGGCAAACAACATCGCAACAATCAGTACGAACACACCAAGAAGAATCACCGTATATCTTGAAGAATGAAACGATTGATTATTAATAGATTTGGCATTTTTAAAGTAAGAAATCATGGCAAGAATAATCGTTAAGATACCGAGAAATACTGAAAAGAAGCCGATAAAGTTAATGAAGGAATCTGTGTTATAAGCGCCGGATGTTTCAATTGTGTAGTGAAGGTTCGTGACCAGAAATCCGATTCCGATCAGGGCGATAGCGGTTCTGATCCAGGCAAGCATCGTTCGTTCATTGGCGAGATGCTGCTGAATAAGCGTTTTTTCTATATCTGGATCTTTATTCATAGAGGCACCTCCTTAAGGGAACTTAATGATTAATATTCCCTCTTGTGTGAGCTTATTAACAACAACCGGGAATTTAAAAATCCCCACTCCAGGTGTGAGTGGGGATTTTTCATTATGCTTCCTGGTGTTCCTTTACAGGGAACCAGCCTTTAGTATTTACAATTGCCTGCCATAGTGGTTCAGGGACAGTGAGTGTTTCACGGTCATCAACTGACAGTGATGTTCTGATATCACTTTCGCGTCCTGCTTCAACTTTTTGAATCCATTCCGGCTCAACAATAATTTCGCGGCCGAGCGCCATAAGCGGTACGCCACCGTCCATTGCTTTTTCCACATCATCTGGCGTATGAAGTGATCCAACGCCAATGATTGGCAGTTTGTCGCCGATACGGTCCTGGATCAGCTGAACACGTGATGCTGTATCAGACTCATCGCGCATGGAGCCCTGATGGAAGTCCATAACAGATACATGCAGGTAGTGAAGGTCTTCCTGTGCAAGACGATCTGTAAATGTCAGCGTGTCTTCCATTGTGATACCAGGCTCTTCGCGTTCTTCAGGTGATAGACGGTATCCAACGATAAATGATTCATCACCGAACTCTTTTACCGTTTGATTGACTTCATTAATGATTGCAAGCGGGAACATCATACGTTTTTCAACAGATCCGCCCCATTTATCATTACGTCTGTTTGAGTGAGGTGAGAAGAACTGCTGAATCAGGTACGTATTTGCGCCGTGAATTTCCACGCCATCAAATCCTGCTTCAATTGCACGGCGTGTTGCATCACCGAATGCCTTAATGATTGTTTCAATTTCATCATTTGTCAGCTCGCGAGGTGTCATTGCCCCTTCACGTACAGGTGCTACAGCACTTGCACTCACTGTCTGTTTATCAGGAAGCAGTTCAGGCGGTGACATTCTGCCAGCGTGAAAGATTTGTAAAATCGCTTTTGCGCCTTCACCTTTAATCGTGTCAGCAAGCTTTTTAAGACTTGGGACAAGATCATCACGGTGCGCGCCGATCTCACCATTGAAGCCTTTACCGTCATCCGTTACATTGGCAACTGCAGTCAGGACTGCACCAACGCCGCCAGAACGGACGCGGTAATATTCAAGTTCTGCCTCTGTTACTTCACCGTTATCCTGTGAAGAAAAATTCGTCATTGGTGCCATCAGCACTCTATTTTTAAGCGTAATTCCATTTTTAAAAGTAAATGATTCTAAGAATTTTCTAGTCATCATGTTACTCCTCCTTCTTCAATCGAAAATGTTATGTCACAAAATCTATTATAATCGGTCTTTCGGGTAACTAAAAGAAACCTGCTCAGCGAATGTGCAGGTCAGCTTGATTCCCATTTTCTAAGAGAAGGGGTTGGGTCGTATGCCCATTGGTTTTTACCGTTATCGATATACAGGCCATAATGCAGGTGTGGAGGAAATTTGCCACTCGTTCCTTCTTTTCCATAACCGGAGCTTCCAACATAGCCAATCAGGTCACCGGCTTTTACAATATCGCCCTGCTTCAGTCCTTCTTTAAAACTGGAGAGGTGGGCGTAATAATGGTAGACGTTATGGATGTCTCTGAGACCAATTCGCCATCCGCCATAGTCGTTCCACCCGAGGGCTTCGATTTTCCCGTATGTCGTAGCAAGAACAGGGGTACCATAGCCTGCAAAAAGGTCAGTCCCTTCATGCATTCTGCGTCCGCCCCAGCCCCGTTTGCCACCCCATGTAGACCTGTAGCTGTATAAATAATCTTTTTGCAGTGGAAACACGTGGGTGTACAGGTCAAGCGTGTTGAATTGCTGATATAACTCAGCAATCGTCATGATCTGACTGACGGATTCTTTTCTTTCATAGTAAGCATGTAAAGCATCCTTAAAAGAACCATAGCTGTTAATGTAATCTGCCATTGATCCAAAAATATCCTCCGGGTCATTCGGGTCAGCCTTTCCGTCTCCATTTGCATCCTGTCCAATGCCTCCAAAAAATTCAATAAAATACGGCGATAGATTTGACTGATCCGGATGAAGCGGACCGAACCAGCGATCAACAGGGATGGTCAGGGCAAGCGGACCGTCTGTTTTCTCAATATCCTGCCTGAGCGGCTGAATATTCCGCTCAAACTGATCAATCGCTGCAAGATAATACCACGGCACGCTTTGGTGATGATAGGCAGTGTAATAAGTCAAACGTTCGTTTAAAAGTGTCTGCCGATTTTCCTCAGCCATTGCTGTTGAATAAACTAGCAGAAAGCTGAATGCAGCAGCTAAAAAAGTCCTCATATGGCTCACCTCGGAAGTAGTATGTGCAGGTTGAGTGAATTCAAGCGTGTTTTTTGTGATGGGTTTTCTCGGGCAAATGTCGGTGTTTTGGCCGGGGAAGTATCTATTTGGCTTGAGGTTGTCGGGATACGCCAGGGGAGTTGTTGCAATTTACAGTCAGGGTGTCACTATTCCCGCCCAACATGTCACCTTCCAATATAAACTTGTTGCACCACATTCTCTTAATGCTCTTGAGACACAAAAGTCTGTTACCTAAGTGCATGAAGGACAGATGTCGGTGTTATGGATGGAGATGTATCAATCTGGCTCCAAGATGTCTCGATCCACCCGGGAGGTTGTCGCAATCACCCGCCGGGATGTTGCAATTAGCTTTAGACTTGACTGTATTTATCCAGAACCGTGTCTTCTTATGCCTGTCAGAGCTGACCAAGCGCCTTCCGCTTTTCTTGGTGTCCAGCTCCAGCAGGCAGGTCCTCGAGTCATAAGTCACCTTGAGAAAATGGGAAAGGTCGCCCATTTCTCTCAAGGCGCCTTATGCTTGTCGGACCTGAACGCCTGCTTCCGCTTTTCTCGGTGTCCAGCTCCAGGCGCTAGCTCTTCGGGTCATAAGCCACGCATCGGTAAATGGGGAGGTCACCCATTTTCCGCTCCGCGTCTTATGCCTGTCAGAGCTGACCAAGCGCCTTCCGCTTTTCTATATATGACAAGTGTCATATCTTATTCCTTACACTCATGACTTATTTTGTTTTGGGGAAAGCTTTATGATGAGGTCATAAGAGTTACAAAAGGAGGAAAAACATGAGTAAACAGAAAACAGCAGAGCTGCGCAAAAGTGTCTCTCCTTATGAAAAAGCAGATATGAAAGCAAGTATCAGGCAAATGATAAATACAATACCGCCATTCTTTATTTTATGGTTTCTGGCGTACCAGAGTCTTGAGATTTCTTACTTTTTAACACTAGGTCTTGGCATTGCGGCGGCAGGGTTTGTCGTACGGATCTTTATTATTTTCCATGATTGCTGCCACGGATCATTTTTCAAAAATAAAAAGCTGAATAATATTGTTGGTACATTAACAGGGATTGTCACGATGTTTCCGTATGAAAAGTGGAAGCGTGAGCATTCAATTCACCATGCGACAAGTGGTAATCTTGATAAGCGCGGAACAGGTGATATCTGGATTATGACAGTGGAAGAGTATAAAAAAGCTTCTTGGAAAGAGCGTCTTTCTTACAGAATGTACCGTAATCCGCTTGTGATGTTCGGGCTTGGGCCGATTTATTTGTTCCTTGTAACAAATCGTATGAACAGAAAAGATGCCCGTCCTAAAGAGCGTAAGAACACATACATCACAAATGCATCAATTGTTGTTTTATATACAGGTATGATTTTATGGCTCGGCTGGGAAGCGTTCCTGCTTGTACATGGTCCAATCATGTTTATCTCAGGGTTCCTGGGGATCTGGCTGTTTTATGTACAGCATCAGTTCGAGGATTCTTATTTCGAGGATGAATCTGAGTGGGATTATGTAAAAGCTGCTGTAGATGGAAGCTCATTCTACAAGCTTCCAAAAGTGCTTCAGTGGGTGACTGGTAACATCGGTTATCATCACGTACACCATTTAAGCCCGAGAGTACCGAACTATCATCTTGAAAAAGCGCATGAATCAACACCGCCGCTTCACCAGGCGACGACGATCACAATGCGTTCAAGTCTGGAATCAATCAGATTCCGTCTATACGATGAGTCGCGTAAAACATTTGTTACCTTCAGTGAAGTGAAGAAGCAGATTAAAAAAGAAAAAATGTCGCTTGAAATACGTCGTATGCAGACGAGATCATAAATGGAATCGCCTGAAGGGTTTATAACCTTTCAGGCGTTTTTCAATTCAGGCGGAGTAGACGTTTGTTCTGATCCAGCTCTGATCCATGCTATACTGAATTCGAGAGAAAGGCGGAATGCTTGTGCAAAAATGGTATAATATTTTCCCACAAAATACAGGCTTGAATATATATATTTGGATTATCTTTTGTATGCTGCCGTTTTATTTTATTTTCAGGTCATCCGGCTGGGTTGAGATTTCAGTCGGCGTGGCGATGATTCTGGTGTTTTTTGCAGCTTACCGCCTCACTTATTTAACTAAAGGCTGGGTGAACTACGTCTGGGTGGGGATTGCGATTGCGATCAGTATTGCAATGACGATTCTGTTCGGATTTGTGTACTTTGCGATTTTTCTATCGTTTATGATCGCAAGCGTCCAGCATAAAGTAGGTTTTTTCACACTGTATGGAATTCTAGTCGGTTCTACAGTAATCACCGTCAACATTGCCTTTTTTACACAGGATCAGTTGTTTTTCACGCAGTTTCCATTCGTGCTGATCAGTGTGATCGGTGTGATTTTGCTGCCGCTTAATTCATACAACAGAATGAAGCGAGAGAAGCTTGAAGGGCAGCTTGAATATGCACAAAAGCGGATTTCAGATCTAATGGTTATGGAAGAGCGTCAGCGGATTGCCAGAGACCTTCATGACACGCTTGGCCAGAAGCTTTCATTGATCGGACTGAAAAGTGACCTTGCTGCAAAGTTGATTGCAGCAAATCCTGAAAGTGCTAAAAGTGAACTGAATGACATTAATCAGACAGCAAGAACTGCCCTGAAAGAAGTGCGGGAGCTGGTATCAGATATGCGCGGAACGAAGCTGGATGAAGAAATTACCCATATTCGTGAACTGCTGCACGTGGCACAGATTAAACCTGAGGTTAAGGGGAATCCGGTGCTTGAGAATGTACCGCTTTTAGTGGAAAATGTGGTGAGTATGTGTCTGAAAGAAGCTGTAACAAACGTTGTAAAGCACAGCAGTGCCACAAGTTGTAAAGTCATGATCGAACAGCTGCCTAAAGAATTAAAAGTGACTGTTGAAGATAATGGGAAAGGCTTCATGCTCGACCGTTCAATAGAAGGAAACGGATTACGAGGCATGAGAGAGCGCCTGGAGTTTGTTAATGGAACACTTGATGTAGAAAGCGGACTCGGCACAAACATTACGATTTGTGTGCCGACTATTCTGAAGCAGGTGTCTAAGGAGGAAGCGCTATGATCAAAATCGTGTTAGCTGAAGATCAGACAATGCTGCTAGGAGCGCTTGGCTCCCTGCTTGATCTTGAAGAAGATATTGAAGTGATCGGAAAAGCAAAAAATGGTGAAGAAGCCGTTGAAGTGGTCAAGTCACTGAAGCCGGACATTTGTATTATGGATATTGAAATGCCGCTGAAAACAGGTCTTGATGCAGCTGAGGAATTAAAAGATGAACCCTGTAAAATCATTATCCTGACCACCTTTGCAAGACCGGGCTATTTTGAAAGAGCCAGGAATGCAGGCGTCAGCGGCTACTTGCTGAAAGACAGTCCGAGCGAGGAACTGGCGCGTTCGATCCGTACCATTATGGAGGGGCGCAGAATCTACGCTCCTGAACTTGTTGATATGGCACTCACAGAAGCAAACCCGCTGACAGAGCGCGAACGTGAAGTTATGGAGCTCATCGCAGAAGGAAAAACAACCAAGGAAATCGCTGGTACACTTTATATCACAAATGGCACCGTCCGGAACTATATCTCAGTCATACTCGACAAGCTCGAAGTCACAAACCGGATCGAAGCCATCTCCCGCTTCCGAGAGAAGGGTTGGTTTAAGTAACTTTCAATCCGGATTTTATGTTTAATAAAGAATGATGTTCAACGAAAGCTGGCTCATAGTTATATTTCTTTTCGCTACTCTCTTTGTATGCGATAGTAATTCAGGTTCATTGGAGTGGAAGGCGGGGACATCGGAGCGATTAGTGGAACAGCTGAGACCCCGCAGGCGAAGCCGAGGAGGCTCAGCGACCACCGCTCGGAAAGCCTCCGCCTGAAACGGAAATGAACCGGTTCTTGTGCAATCATCAATTCCTACATACAAATGTGCTCAAACAATCCTATCACATGAAAAATCACGTATAATCATATATAATAAAAATAATACTATATGTGAAATCATTCACAATATCGTCAATAATTAATGATCGGAGAGATTTGATCTATGAATCAACTTTCGCAATATGCGAAGCAATATAAAGGCACTCAATTGCTAATGGTCCTGATCGCTTTTTTGACCGGAGTAAGTATCATTGCACAGGCCTACTTTATCGTCCGTATTGTAGACGAAGTATTTTTAAAAGGGGCAGCCTTATCTGATGTTGTACCACTCTTTGGCTGGCTGGCTGCGGCACTGATCGCACGTGCCATGCTGACCTATGCAAGCGGTCGGACTGGTTCCTGGCTTGCAGCAAAGGTCAAGCAGACAATCCGTGAAAAACTGCTTGAAAAATACGCAGGAAATCCTGTACAGGCTTCGCTTCAGGGGCAGTCGGGACGCAAGGTTAGTGTACTGATGGACGCAGTCGATGAAGTCGACAGTTATTTCAGTAAGTATATTCCACAGCTCACGTTAACGGCTTTTATCCCGCTGATGATTATCATTACAGCGTTCTGGCAGGACTGGATTACCGGAACGGTTTTACTTGTTTCAGCACCATTTATTCCATTGTTTTTTATCATTATTGGGATTAAAACGCAAAAGAAGTCTGAGGAACAGCTTGAGCAGCTGTCAGCTTTTTCAGGGACGTTTCTTGATACACTTCAGGGTCTGACTACGCTGAAACTGTTCGGTCAGGCAAAAAAACAGCGGGATACAATTGAAGACAGCAGTCTGAAGTTCAGGGATGCAACGCTTGAAGTACTGAAGATTGCCTTCATCTCCTCGCTCGCTCTTGAATATATTTCAATGCTTGGTGTTGGACTTGTCGCACTCGAGCTTGGACTGAGACTGATCTACTTTGAGAGCGTCACATTTTTCACAGCGTTTTTCATGCTCGTGCTTGCACCTGAATTTTATGTGGCAATCAGAGAGCTTGGCAATGCATTTCACACAGGGCGCGGCAGTATCGGTGCTGCTAAGTTGATTGATGAAGAGCTGTCAAAGGAAGAAGACCGTGTAAGCTGGGGCAGCGAAAAGCTCTCAACCACCCAGCCGCCGCATATTCAATTTGCCCAGACTGTTTTTCAATACAGCAAGGAAGGGTTCGGTCTCGGACCATTACAGGCAGATATAAAACCTTATGAAAATATTGCACTGATCGGTAAAAGCGGGTCAGGAAAGTCGACTGCACTGAATCTGCTCAGCGGGCTGATTGCACCTACATCAGGAGCCGTCAAAGTGAATGGCAATGATCTTTCCGATTATGAGGAAGAAAGCTGGTTTGATCAGCTCAGCTATATTTCACAGCAGCCGTTTATTTTCTCAGGGACGCTGGCTGATAATATTGCGATCGGCAGTAAAAAAGAAGCGACGCGTACAGAAATTGAAGCAGCAGCTGAAAAAGCCGGGCTGACTCCGCTGATCGAAGCGCTTCAAAAAGGACTTGATACACCGGTTGGAGAAGGCGGAAGAGGACTTTCTGGCGGAGAGAAACAGCGTCTTGCACTTGCGAGAGCATTTCTTAAAAAGCCTTCAGTCATTCTCTTTGATGAGCCGACAACAGGTCTTGATTTGAAAACAGAGCAGATTCTGACAGCTTCAATGAAAGAACTGTCAAAGGATGCAACAGTGATTACTGTTGCACACAGACTGTATACGATTAGAAATGCTGACCAGATTCTCATGCTTGAAGATGGACATCTTATAGTGAAGGGACAGCATCGCGATTTATTATCAGAGCCCGCCTATCAGGAAATGGTGCAGGGAGGTGGCGCAAATGCGAGATCTTAGTATTGTTTTAAGACAAATTGCAGCTGAAAAGAAAAATGTCTGGTACTCTGTCCTGTTTGGTTATGTCGGCGGTGTGACAGCAGCAGGTCTATTTGCAGCCAGTGGTTATCTGATTTCCAAGGCTGCGCTGATTCCGCCTGTTTATACACTGACACTGCTGATTGCGTTTATTAAAGTATTCGGTCTGGTGAAAGCCGGATCTAAATACGGTGAGCGGATGGTGTCTCACCGCGCGACCTTTAATATTCTTGCAGGAATCCGCGTCCGCTTTTTTGAAAAGCTTGAACCGCTGGCGCCAGGTATTTTTCAGAAATTCAGAAGCGGTGATTTACTTGCGCGGATAACAGGTGACGTTGAAAGTCTTCAGAATTTCTTTCTACGCGTCTACTATCCGCCGATTGTTTTAGTTTTTGTATTTATAAGTGCCATGCTTTTCACCACGTTTTATTCATTCTGGTTCCCGCTGATCTTTGCAGCAGGCCTTCTGTTAACCGGACTTGTCATTCCGGCGTTATTTGCACTGCGCAGACAGAAGATTGAAGAAAAAGTGAGAGAATCACGTGCAGCACTTTCAACAGATACAGCTGAAGTGCTGTATGGATTCAGAGACTTGAAAATTTATCAGCAGCTGGACGAAAAGGGCGCGTCCCTTCGCCAGTCATCAGCTGCCTATATTGCAAATCAGGAAAAAAGCAGCAGTCAGAGTATGTTTAACCAGTCAGTCAACCAGTCAGCAGGACTGTTGATTTCCTGGATTATACTCGCAGCAGGCGTTTATCTCGTTCAGCAGGGGCAGCTTGACGGATTATTCCTTGCAATGCTTGTCATGCTGTCGTTGAATATTTTTGAAAATGCAGCGCCAATGGCTGTGCTGCCACCGCATTTAGAAGATAGTAGAAAAGCTTCTTCACGCTTAAATGAAGTAACAGACATGGAGCCTGTCACTGCATCAGAGCCGTATGAAATACTTACGGATGAAGCGCCGGCGATTTCCTTCGACTCTGTTTCTTATACACATGAAGGGGAAGAAAGACCGGCTGTTGATCACATTTCCTTTGAAATCAAAGCAGGTTCAAAAACAGCAATTGTCGGCGCGAGCGGCTCTGGTAAGTCAACGATCTTTCAGCTGCTGCTCGGCGTGCTCAGAACGAATGACGGCGACATTACGCTGCAGGACCGTCCAATCCGTCATATCAAATCTGAGGACATCTGGGAAAAAGCAAATGTTGTTATGCAGGAAAATCACTTTTTCTTCGGAACGATCAGAGATAACCTTCACATCGCAAGAGAAGGACTGGCGGATGAAGAAATGCTGTGGGTGCTTGAAAAGGTTAAACTTTCAAGATTCACACTTGATGACCCTGTGCTTGAAAAAGGGGAGAACCTGTCAGGTGGAGAGCGTCAGCGTCTGGCGATTGCACGGGCGCTGCTCAGAAAACGCAGCTTATGGCTGTTTGATGAGCCACTTAGCTCCATTGATAATGTGACGTCTTCTGAGATCATGCGCTACCTTGAAGAGCGCACAGAAGACGCGACAGTCTGCCTGATCAGCCATCAGCTGAATGGTCTTGAGAAAATGGATCAGATTATTGTCATGGACGGCGGGCGGATTGCTGAACAAGGTTCATACGAGGAGTTAATGGCTGCAAGAGGCATGTTTTATGAAATGAAGAAGATTGAGCAGGAAATATTAGTGTAGAAAAACCGCCGCTCAGGCGGTTTTTCTTTTTGGATGTTGGGGGGTTGAGCAGGGCAGATGTCGGTATTTTGGCTGGAGATCTATCTATCTGGTCCGAGGTTGCCGCGATCCACCCGGGAAGTTATCACAATCCGCAGCCAGGATGTCGCATTTCCCACCAAACTTGCAGCAATCCGTTACACTTCCCGTCATCATATGACCATCTTCCCCTGCTCAAAAACCAGAATCAATGGTACGATAACCGTAGAATACTGTACAGGAGACGAACGGATATGGCAGATTATTTTACTAGAAAAAAGCGTGAAATTGGCGTCAACCTGAATGAAGTGCAAAAGCAGGCTGTTCTCCATGGAGATGGCCCGCTTCTTTTGCTTGCCTCACCGGGGTCGGGTAAGACCACAACCATTATGATGCGGATCGGTCACCTGATTGAAGAGCGTGGTACAGATCCTGCGCGCATTAAAGGCGTCACTTTCAGTAAAGCAGCTGCCGATGATATGAAGCAGCGCTACAAAAGAATGTTTCCCACGTTGCCGGAAGTGGATTTTTCAACGATTCACAGCCTTGCCTTTGCAGTGGTGCGTGATTATCTGAGAAAAGAGCATAAAGCCTGGCAGCTGATAGAGGGTCCGGTTGAAGACCCGTCAGATTATACGGCGAATAAAAAACTGCTGCTCCGCACACTGTTCCAACGTTTCAACAAGGAAGCAATGACAGATGATCAGCTTGAGGAAATGTCCAATTATATCAGCCTGATAAAAAATAAGCTGCTACCGAGAAAAAAGTGGGGGTCTATTGTTTGTGAAGTAACCAATGCAGAGCAGATTGCAGCTGAGTATGAAGCGATCAAACGAAAAGATCCTGAGAAACTGCTTCTTGATTATGATGATATGCTTACACTAGCGCTTGAAGCTTTTGAATCAGATCAGAAGCTTTTAAAGAGGTATCAGCAGCGCTATGATCACCTGCTGACAGATGAAAGTCAGGATACGTCACTCGTGCAGCATGCCATTGTTGAACAACTGGTTGAACCGCATCAGAACCTGTGTGTCGTAGCCGATGATGACCAGTCAATCTATACATGGCGGGCAGCTGAGCCGCAGTATTTGCTTGATTTTAAAAAGGTGTATCCTGAAGCGAAAGTTTTAATGATGGAGCAAAATTACCGTTCCACGCCTGAAATCGTCAATGCAGCGAATGAATTTATTAAACGGAATAAAAACCGCTATGAAAAGAATATGTTTACTGAAAATGAAGAAGGTGAACCTGTCAGTATTAAGGTATTCCCTGATTATGAGGATCAGGCAGCATACTTAGCGCAGGAGCTTTCAAAGCTTCATGATTACAGAGATGCCGCTGTGTTATACCGGACGAACAGCTCTTCTATTCTGATTATGAATGAGCTTGAGCGTGCGCGGATTCCATTTTATATGAAGGATTCAGACGTGCGGTTTTTCAGCCACTGGATTGTAGAGGATATCCTCAATTTTATGCGGCTCACCTTTAACAACAGCCGTACTGACCTGTTTGAAAAGATCTCAATGAAGTGCCTGGGCTATGTGACGCGTCAGCAGCTGTTTGAATTGAGAAAGCAGTCTGAAGAAGGCAGTGTATTTGACCGTTTACTCAAGTTGACTTCACTTAAGGATTACCAGCGCAAACAGATCAATGGACTGAAGCGGGCTTTTGAAAGAATGGAAGGCGGAGAGCCTTACCGCGTCATCCGTATCATCAGAGAGCAGGCGGGCTATGACCGTGCGCTTGAAAAAATGAGTGAAAACCTTGGCTTTTCAATCGAGTATTTACATGATGTGCTTTCAACACTAGAGCAGATTGCACAGAAAGAAACAGGCATGGTTGCTTTTGCGAATCGACTGAAGCAGCTGGAATCACTGTTGAAAACCTCAAAGTTTAATAAGCAGGAAAATGCCGTTACGCTGTCAACGCTTCATAGCTCGAAAGGACTGGAGTTTAAAAAGGTATATATGCTGGACCTGATTGCTGATGTGATTCCATCTAAAAGTGATGTAAAGGAACAGGATAAGGGGAATAAGGATCCGATGGAAGAGGCTGCACGTCTGTTCTATGTGGGAATGACACGGGCTGAAAAGGAGCTTGAGCTGCTTTCCTACAGAAACAGAGCAGGCAGTAAAACGAATCCGTCTCCGTTTCTGCTCAGAGTCAATAAAATTATCAATCCGCCAGAAAAGCAGCAGGTAGATGAAAGCAGAATCCCGCAAAACCCTCATGCTCTAAGAAGGGTTTCTGACCTGGAAGTCGGACGGAAGGTGAAGCACCGCGTATTCGGCACAGGGCGGATCGAAGGCTTCTCCGAAGATGGACTCGAAATTAAATTTTCCAAAGGGTCAAAACGTCTGGCGCTGGATCTGTGCCTGACGATGGGGCTGCTCGAGCCGGCTGAATAAAAGGACTGTCGAACGCGGACAGTCCTTTTTTAATATTTGCAGGAAATCAAAACAGGTGAATGGAAAATATAAGGGGGGGTGAGATCATGCGTGAAGTAGTAGGGGAATGTATCAGATGTGGGGAAACAGTGTATTGTGCAGATGGGTTTCTGGATGGCGTATATGATGAAAAGGACCTTTACTGTCATCCGTGCTGGGAGGAAACGAATGATGAAGACAGCTGAACAGGCGGCAAAACGAATTGCTGCTGCGAATAAAGAAGTTTCGCAGTACGTCGGGTATTGTGGAATCGAAGTAGATGAGATCTTGAAAACCTTGAACGAAGAAATAGCAGAAGAGCATATTTACTGGTCAGGAGAAGATCTTCTAATACTTGATTATGAGGATGGAGCGGGAGAAATGTGGGGGCCGTTTATTGATAGCAGCGCGCCAGACTGGTCACAAAGAGCAAGCCGTCTGATTGAGATGGTTCCTGAAAAAACAGTACTTTATGGTTTTTACGGTCACGAGAACATCCGTGCAATCGAATGGATGAGAAGTCTCGGTGCTGAGCAAAAAGGAGAAGAAGTCATCTTAAAAGCCGACCGGTTTACATATGAAAAAACAGAAGCAAAGATTGAAGTTAAAACATTATCAGGTCAGGAATTCCATGAGTTTGAGAGACTGCACAATCAGACGTTCCCAGAGACTTACTACGGGGCAGAAACCATCCTGAAAAGAACAAATTCAAATCGCCCATTACTCGCTGCGATCGATGCCGGGCAGTTAATCGGCTATATTTACGCGGAGTCAGATCCTGAATTTGGCGAAGCGTCAGTAGAATATCTGGGGCAGTCAATGAAGCTGCGAGAGGGAGAGGAGCGGGCTATGCACTGCTCAGAACTGTTATGCAAAACCTGTTAGATGAACAGCAAATAAAAGAAATCAGCCTATGCGTCAGCAAATCCAACCAAACCGCCATTAGACTTTATCAGCGGTCTGGGTTTTATATTGAAAAAGAACTTTTATATTTTAAAAAACATTCGTCCGGTGCGCAGTGAGCAGATCTTCATTTATACGTAAAAAAAGGTGAGACGAACATTCGTCCCACCTTTAAAATATTTTATTCATCCATCCCAACCGAAATGAATTTCGTCTCAAGAAACTCCTCGATTCCCTGATGACCACCTTCGCGGCCAAGACCACTCTGCTTGAATCCGCCAAACGGAGCTTCCGGAGCTGATGGAAGACCGTCATTCAATCCAACAATTCCATATTCAAGCTGCTCACTAATACGAATTCCTTTTGAAATATTCTCAGTAAATACATAAGCTGCAAGCCCGTAAATGGAATCATTCGCGCGCTCAATCGCTTCTTCTTCTGTTTTAAAGGTAGTGATTGGTGCAACCGGGCCAAACGTTTCCTCTTTCATGCACAGCATGTCATCGGTTACGCCAGAGAGTACGGTCTGCTTAAAGAACAGACCATCACGGAGTTCGCCACCGGTTTCAATTGTTGCCCCTTTTTCTTTTGCGTCCTCAATATGCTGCTGCACCTTTTCAACCGCACCTTCATTAATCAGCGGTCCAAGATCAACGCCTTCTTCAAGACCATCTCCCAGTCTTAATTCTTCTACTTTTTCAGTAAAACGTTTTGTGAAGGCTTCAGCAATATCTGCATGAACATATATACGATTGGCACTTACGCATGTCTGACCTGCGTTTCTGAATTTTGTCCCGATGACGCCATCGACTGCTTTTTCAAGGTTTGCATCATCCATGACAATGGCAGGCGCATGGCCGCCGAGCTCCAGCGAGATTTTCTTCATTGTATCTGCTGCGCCTTTCATCAGTGATTTGCCGACTTCAGTTGAACCTGTAAATGTCAGCTTTCTGACGCGTGTATCTTCAAGCCAGGCTTCGCTGATATCTGATGATTTTCCTGTCACGACATTCAGTACGCCATCCGGGATCCCTGCTTCTTTCGCCAGTTGCACAAGGCGGAATGCGGTCAGCGGTGTGGCAGTTGCCGGCTTGATGACAGCCGTACAGCCGGTAGCAAGAGCTGGTGCGACTTTTCGTGTGATCATCGCTGCCGGGAAATTCCATGGTGTGATGACAGCTGTAACCCCGACTGGCTGCTTATGAACAAACAATCGTCTGTCTCCTTTTGAAGAAGGAATCGTTTCTCCGTACACGCGTTTTCCTTCTTCTGCAAACCATTTAATAAAGCCGTTTGCATATGTGATTTCACCGGCAGCCTCCTTTAGCGGTTTGCCCTGTTCAATTGTCATTAAGCGCGCAAGTTCGTCTGTATGTTCATCAATTAAATCCGCCCACTTCATCAATAATGTGCTGCGCTCATACGTGTTTCGTGTAGACCAGTCTTTAAAAGCGTGATGAGCTGCATCAACTGCTTTTTTTGCTTCTTCTGTTCCGCCTTTTGGTACGGTTGCAATGGCTTCAGTTGTAGCCGGATTGATCACATCAATTGTTTCAAGGTCCTGTCCGGTTTCTTCACCATTGATAATGAGATTGTATGTATCCAAATTGATCACTCCTGTATTTTTGATTTACTCTCTCTCTACCCTGTTCATTTTCAGTTCAATCTCAAAGTAAGGTATACTATATTTATTTGGTGAGAATGGGGAGGAAGCGATGGCTACTTTTAAAGTACGTGCGATACATACTGCTAAAATTACTGAACTGACATTTGGACGAAAAACATTTCCAAGTGCGCTGTTAAAACAGCCAATCCAGAAAGAAATGTTTTTAACTTATACAGGTCTTGCTGAAGATGAGCAGACCCCTGAGCATCATGGTGGAACTGAAAAGGCACTCTGCTTATATCCATATGACCATTATTCATTTTGGGATGGTTGGATGGAGATGCATGATGGGGCCGCACTTTTTGGGGAGAATATCACGACAGAAGGCATAGATGAGCGCAACACGCATATCGGTGACAGATTTGAATTTGGTGAAGCGGTAATCGAGGTCACAGAGCCGAGACAGCCCTGCTTCAAAATCGCTGCCAAATATAACAAGCCTGAGCTGATTGTCCGGATGAGGGAATCCGGATATACAGGCTTTTACTTCCGTGTGATAAAAGAGGGGTCAGTCAAACCGGGTGATAGCTTAGTATTGCTTGAACGTGATCCTGCAGGGATAACGGTACAGGAAGTGAACGAGCTGTTGTTTTCATCCGCACCGACTCCCGAGCAGTATGACCATGTGCTTGAAGCCGCAGCACTTTCCAAAACATTAAGACAGACATTAATGCAAAAACGACATCAATGATAGAAATCAGGTGAAATTGTGACACAATCCAATGCGTATATATGGCTCGTGTCCATTATGGTGGCATGGGGACTGAATGTAGTTGCCCTGAAGGTATTAGTGGACGAATTTTCTCCGGTGGCAATGACTTCCCTCCGGATTTTAACTGCAGGTATCGTTGTACTTTCAGTGATTACACTGCAAAAGAAGCCTATCATGCCAGGTGTCAAAAACATTGGCGTGATTGTGCTGATCAGTTTATTTAACATTGTCGGACATCATTATTTTTTATCAGTCGGACTAAAAGGAACGACTGCTGTCAATACAGGACTGATACTTGGACTGATTCCAATCTTAACTGCAATTGCTGCAGTGATTTTCCTGAGAGCGAGGCTCACGCTGCTTAAGTTCTTTGGAATTATTGTTGGGTTTGCCGGCGTATTTCTCGTGATGGCAGCTGGTAGTAGTGGTGAGATACAGGTAGCAGCTGGAGACTGGTTCATTTTAATGGCTGCAGTGACACAGGCAATCAGCTTTGTGTTGATTAAAAAGATTTCAACGGATCTCAATGTGTTTGTACTGACTGGCTGGATGATGGTGTTTGGTGCTGTGATGCTTGCTGTGATCAGTCTTCTGACAGAGCCGGGCGGTTACCAGACGCTGATGCAGGGTGAAGCGTATCATTACATGATCTTTTTCAGCTCAGCTTTTATTGCAACAGGTATAGGACATATGATTTATAACAACGCCATCCGTTTAATCGGACCGAGTGAATCAGCAGTTTTTACAAACTTGAATTTACTTTTTTCAATAACAGGTGCAGCGCTGCTTTTAGGGGAACCGGTTTACCTTGGTCAGATTGCCGGGTTTGCACTCATTGTTGCAGGTGTACTTGGAGGCAGCGGCTTTATAGACCACTGGCTACAGAGGAGAAAATCGACGGCCTAGATAATAAGGTCAGTATTGGCACATTCTTTTACATTTCAGGTCATATTTAGAGATTAAGATATTTGTCTTACTCTCTTTTTTTTATGTAAAATTCCATATTTCATGCAGGTTACAACTGCTTTACATAGGGTAAAGGATAACACAGAAGGGAGGTCGAACTTTGAAAAAATTATGGCTGATGTATGGAGACTATCTGGTTTTTATACTCGTATTATTAGTAAAAATGATCTTCGTCGGGCCTGCTACAGGTACTTTTTTTGGTGTGAATTTGTTTTTTGTCAGTATCGGAGCTATTATACTTATTTCATTTTGGTCTCTGTGGATTTCACCACGCATCAGAAGATGGATTTTATTTTATCTGAGTATTTTACTGACGGTATTAATTGCGTCTAATATATGGTATTACCGTTATTTCACTGACCTTTTATCAGTCGCATTAATCATTCAGATCCCGCAGATGGGTGCAGTTGGCGGTGGACTTGAAGACCTGATTTATCCCGCTGATTTTCTGCTGTTTGCAGATATTTTTATATGGGCGGCTTTGTTATTGAAGGACAGAAAAAGAACTTTTGCTGACTATCCGGCGAAAAGAAGATCAAAGGCAGCTTTAATCGCTGCTGTGTCCGGAGCTGTACTGTTTTTTACACCGCTTGCAGTGAATGCGGCTGACCGGGATGAATGGCTCGTGCAGGATTCGCTGGCTAATATGCGTAATTACTTTAAGCTCGGAATGATCGGTCACCACATATTTGATATAGGAAGGGAACTTGATGATCAATTTATTGAAGAAAAAACGCTGAATACTTCACAGTTAAGCGAAATGCAGCGCTTCTTTGACAGCAATCGTGGATCAGCAGGTGAGACTACTGTTGAAGGCAAGCCTAATGTCATTGTCATTCAGCTGGAATCATTTCAAAATTCAGTGCTTGATCAGGAAATTGATGGCCAGGAAATCACTCCGTTTTTAAATGGCTTTAAAGATGAAGTGATGTACTTTCCTAATTTTTATCACCAGACTCATCAGGGAAGGACCTCAGATGCTGAATTTATCCTGAACACATCATTTTATCCAATGAAGGCGGGGTCAGTTTATACAAGATATCCTGATCACTCATATGATTCACTGCCCGAAAAAATGGAATCAGCGGGTTATGAAACTGCGGCTTTCCATGCATTTGAGAGAACATTCTGGAACCGCGACGAGGTATATGAAAACTTCGGCTTTGACCATTTTTACAGTATAAATGATTTCCCTGAAGGAGATGTGATCGGTCTGACCTTAAATGATGAAGATTTCTTTTTATCATCAGTGGACCGTATGATGGAAATGCAGGATCCTTTTTATGCATTTATGGTGGCATTAACCAGCCATACACCATATGACTTTCCGGAAGATAAGAAAGAGCTTGAACTGGATAGCCTGGAAGAAGAAATTATTCAGAATTACTATCACAATATCCATTTTGTTGATCAGGCATTTGGTTCGATGGTTAAAAAGCTGAAAGATGAAGGAATTTGGGAAGACGCACTAGTTGTTGCATATGGTGATCATGACAGCGGCTTACAGGAGCCGGACAGGGATATGGCTGAGATGGCTCAAGCGGAGACAACAGTTGACTATTTAAACCTTGGCAGGGAGGTTCCTTTATTTATGAAGCTGCCTGGAATGAATGAAGGCAGCGTGATGGAACAGACCGGTGGACAGATCGATATTGCACCTACAATTTTATCGTTAATAGGATTGGATAAGGGCTATATGATTGGAAACTCTCTCCTGAGTGAAGAGCCAAGGCTGACAGTATTCAGAGAAGGGTCATTTATCTATGACGGATACTATTACAAGGCAGATCTCACAAGTGAGCGGGAAAACGGAGACTGCTATAATCTTGAAACGGAAGAGATGTCAGATATATCCAATTGTTCTCAAATGCTGTATGAAGCAGCTTCCCATTTAAGAATGTCAGATACCATTATTAAGAAAAATGGTGTTGGTCAGCTTCAGGGACAAAATATAGAAGAGTAAAGGAGAGACAGGATTATGAGTCAGTTAGCAAAGAAATCAAATGACACAACTGAAGAAGTAAAACCATGGGTACGCCGCATGGGCAGATTTGGCTATATGTCGAAAGGGGCAATATACGGCATAGTCGGCGTCCTTGCATTACTTGCGGCACTTGGTGTTGGGGGTGGCGAGACAACTGATACCTCCGGAGCCATGCAGCAGGTGGCAACACTTCCATTCGGAGAAGTATTGCTCTGGATCGTTGGAATCGGGCTGTTTTTCTATGTGTTATGGGAGCTTATACGTGCTATTTTTGATCCTCAGCATAAAGGCCGGGATGCAAAGGGCATTGCAACGAGAGTCGCTTATGCAGTCAGTGGAGTGATCTATGGCGCGCTCGCACTATCTGCCATTCAGATTGCGATGAATGCTGGAAGCGGTGGAGGGAATTCGGAACAGACAATCTCTGCAACCCTTCTTGGCCAGCCGTTTGGACAGTGGCTGGTTGGCATTTTAGGTGCAGGTATCATTATCTACGGTCTTTATAATATATATACTGGTTATAAAGAGAAGTTTATGAACAAGCTGATTATTAATGATATGAGTGAAAGTGAAAAGAAGCTGGCGCGTAAATCAGGAAAAATCGGATTAATTGCCCGTGGTATTGTACTTTCAATGGTTGGCTCTTTCTTCATTCAGACGGCCATTACTGCAAACCCTGACGAAACAAAAGGGCTCGATGGCGCACTGGGAGAAATTGCTTCACAGCCTTTCGGGCAGGTACTGCTCGGTCTGGCAGCAGTCGGGTTGATTCTTTATGCAGTATATGAAATTATCCGCGGACGCTACGCAAGAATGAACTTTGGTAAAGATGAATAGAAAAGCTCAGGCAGGCGTTTAAGGGCGTACATGTTGGACTGAGGCGCCGGAGATAAAGGAAACACGGAACGTAGTGAACCGATGTTGACTTATCGGACAGAGCCCGAGGGAAACGTGCTAGCCCCTGCCGTCTGAAGTTGGCCAAAAAGAAAAGCGTAAGGTGCTTGATCAGCTCCGACAGGCATAAGACGCGTAGCGGAGAACGGGTGATTTTCCGGATTACCGCTACGTGGCTTATGATCCGAGGAGCTAGCGCCTGAAGCTGGCCAATATCAACCGCTTCTCTTTCACATCCCTTTACATCACCAGGCTAATTACGGTACCGTCATAATAGAGTCATAACATTTCAAGGGGGAATGGATATGCAATACCAGACAAGAGCAATCGTACAGGAATCACTGGATGCACTAATGGATGACAAGATGTTTTTACCTGATCTTCAAAATGGACCAAGAAAGAAAGCGTTCTCATCTCTCGGAGCAGTTTTATCTACTCCAAATAAAATACATAAATCTTTTCTCAGAATCGTATTAGAAAAGGGTGAGATTGTCCGTATTCCGGCCTTCAGAGTTCAGCATAATAATGCGATGGGACCCTACAAGGGTGGTATCAGGTTCCATGAATCAGTGAATGAAGAAGAAGTAATCAACCTTGCTTTTCTGATGACATTAAAAAATTCACTTCACGATGTTCCATTCGGTGGAGGCAAAGGTGGAGTGGTTGTAAATCCTCGTGAATACACCCCTAAGGAACTGAACCTGATTTCCAAAAAATATGTGCAGTATTTTGCCGATGTGATCGGTCCGGATAAAGATATTCCGGCACCTGATATGGGAAGCGGCGAGCGTGAAATGGACTGGATGATGGGTGAATATAAAAATATAAAACCAGGTCAGCCATATAGAGGGAGCTTTACCGGCAAGAGCGTCATTAACGGTGGATCCCTTGGCAGGCGTGAAGCCACAGGTAAAGGGGTTTACTTTACGTTCCGCTACATGATGTCTGATTTTATAAAAAAACAGCAGTCATGGCTTGAAAAAACCGGAAGTCCTTATGCAAAAACGGCGTTAGACCTTTATGGGAAACCTTTAAAAATAGCAGTACAGGGTTTCGGTAATGTAGGTTCCGTTACTGCACTTGAGGCTTATCAGTGCCAGCAACTGCAAAATAAAGTGATTGCAGTAAGCGACCGGAACTGCACGCTCTATAATGAAGACGGGCTGGATATTCCGACGCTTGTTTCCTATACTGCTTCCAATCAGAATGACCTTCCTCATACAGAAGAGCAGCTGATCGACAGCGGTGTAAAGGCAGAAATTCTTCACCGGGACGATGTATTAACAATGGATATTGACGTACTGATGCTAGCAGCGCTTGAGGAACAGATCCATAACGGGAATAAGGATAAAATAAACGCAAAAGTGATCGTAGAAGGTGCAAATGCCCCAGTGACAGCTGAAGCGGATGATTATCTAAATAAAAATGGGGTCATTATCATTCCGGATATTCTCGCGAATGCCGGCGGTGTCATCGTATCTTATTTTGAATGGCTTCAGGGAAGGGAGACACAATTTTATTCAGAAGAGCAGATCTACAAAAAGCTTTACGATAAAATGCAGGGAACGATGGAAACGATTCTTCCTAAGTATTTTGGAGATCCGCATTCACTGCGTGAGAACTGCTATATTCATTCAGTTATGAAGCTTTCAACAATTCTTTATAAGCAGGGTAAACTATTTTAATCATAAAAAAAGGGCTGTCCCGGGAAGCAATTCTGCTTCTCCCGGACAGCCTTTAAAGTATGTGTAAAGGGGGTAAAATAGAGTTCCTATGCTGAATTTGGCAAACGCGAGGGGCAACCCGCTACATGCCTGACCTGACTAGTGTACAGGTCAATTAGTTTACTTTTGCAAAACCGAATCCTGAAGCGTAGTCATCGCCGTAAGCAGCGCCGAATCCGCCAAGAATATCATTAGCTTTTGCACGGTTTTGAAGAACAGTGCGCAGCTGTGTATGAGAGTAACCAGGGTTAGCAGCCCACACCTTTGCAGCAAGACCTGCTACGTGCGGTGTTGCCATTGATGTACCACTGATTGTGTTGTAACCGCCACCAGGCCATGTTGAATAGATTGAAGCTCCTGGAGATGAAATTTCAACGTCGCCCTGCTGGATCACATAGTCACCATCAGTTGCAGCGTATCCGCGAGATGAGAAGTCTGCTACGCGGTATGTACCGTTTTGCTGACGATTTTCAAGAGCAGCTACTGCAATTGCGTTTGTCAGTGCCCCAGGATATCCGATAGAGCCCTGGTTTGGACCTGAGTTACCAGCAGCGGCAACAACAAGTACACCTTTGCTGTAAGCGTAATTCACTGCATTGGTAATCAGTGAGTCCTGACCTGCAGAACCAAGAGACATGTTAATGACTGTCTTTGTTCTAGTAGTTGAAGCCTGATCAGCTGCGTGACGAATCGCTGCTGCGATATCATCTGAATAACCTGATCCGTTATCACCTAATACTTTATAAGCCCAAAGGTCAGAATCTGGTGCGACACCGTAAATTCCTGCACCATCACTACCGCCATCTGCAAGAGCAGAACCGGCTACGTGTGTACCATGACCATTTGCATCATTACAAGCGCCATTTACAAGCGGTGTTGACTGCGTGAAGTCTTTACATTGTTCTACCGTATTTACAAGATCATAGTGACTTGTGAATACGCCAGTATCAAGAACTGCGATATTTACACCTGCACCACCTGATGTTGTAGTCTGGTTAGGATTATTGTAGATCGCTTTGATTCCCCATGGTGTTTGCTGTGTTGGATATTCCCCAGCCATTGTTTCGTATTCGCTTGCACGGACATCCGTTTCAAGCTGAACTTCCTGAACTTTTGTTACCTTAATATTTTTATTCTTCTGGAGTGCGTTGAACTGCTTTTCGTTCATTTCAGTAGAAAAGCCGTTTTCACTTAATTCCCAGCGTGGTTCATACTGATTTTTCAGAGATTGTTTAGCGCTCTTTGCAGAAGCACCAGTTGTTTCAACATATACTCTGAATGTTTCCTGACCACGTTCCTGATCAGGTGCAGCACCTGCAATTGAAGGAACTGACAAGCTTGCTGCTAATAATAGACTCATAAGCATACTTCTTTTCTTCATTCTCCCGACTCCTTTTTTCTTAATATTTTGTGAACAATTTCATCCTATCAGAGTAATCCGGGTTTGTTTATCGGGAAAATTTTCTCGCATTCTCATACATTGAAAGAATATTTAAAATAGATTCAATAACCAAATTGCATAATTTTTATGTAATTTAAACCATTATTTAAAAAATCTAATGTCTATATAGAACAGAATTTACATAAAATAACCTTTGTTTTTTGGGAAAATGTCGAAAAAAGAGGTGAAATTGATGAATAATCATTCATAAAAATATCGAGAATCGAAGGATTTGAGTTTGAAATCTGTCATTTTGAAGTAATTGGGAACGTTCTGTAAGCATCATCGTATAATAGAGTAAGAGGGTTAAAGGAGGAGGGGTCAACTTGTTTCACACTAACAGGCCTGTGGTGGAGATCGCAAAGCCGCTTTGGGCAAAAGCTTTCAGTCTCATTTCATTGATTTTATTAGTTGCGGCTTCTATCTATCTGGTTTTATCCTGGAATGACCTGTCTGATGTAATACCGATCCATTTTAATGCTGCGGGTGAAGCAGATGGGTTTGGCGGTAAATGGAGTGCAATCATGCTGCCGGTGATCGGTTTTTTCATGTGGGGTGGCATGACTGCGCTTGAAAGGGTTCCTCACACATATAACTACCTGGGTAAGATCACAGAAGAGAATGCAGAAAAGCAATATTTGAATGGTGTGCTGATGATGAATGTCATAAAGAATCTCTGCGTGTTATTATTTGCTTATATTACATATGAACTGACATTGATCGGCACCGGAGGAAATGCAAATCTGACAACAGGTGTGATGCCTGTTTTCATGACGCTGATGTTCGGTTCAATGGGATGGTTTGTTTACAGGTCGATTAAGTTATCCAGCTTCAGGCGCTAGCTGCTCGAGTCATAAGTCACTGAACGATAAAGGGAAAGATCACCCTTTTTCGTTCCGCGCCTTATGCTTGTCGCAGCTGAGCAAGCGCCTTACGCTTTTACTTTATCCAGCTTCAGGCGCTAGCTGCTCGAGTCATAAGTCACTGAACGATAAAGGGAAAGATCACCCTTTTTCGTTCCGCGCCTTATGCTTGTCGCAGCTGAGCAAGCGCCTTACGCTTTTACTTAAGGAGGGGATCATTTGTTATTCAGCTTTTTTGGTGGTAGTTATGTACCTGACTGGTTTTATATCGTCGCAGGTGTTTTAATGATTTTCTTCATGATATTAGTTTATTGGTGGACAGATACAGATTAAAAAACCGCTTCAGGGAACTCTCCCGGAAGCGGTTTTATTTGATCAATTAGCCGTTTACACGGATTTCATTAATGCCAGCGCCCTGTTCCATGCCTTGTGCATGCTCAAGACCTTCAGTTACTTTACCAAACACTGTGTGCACGCCATCTAAGTGAGGCTGTGACTCATGTACGACGAAGAACTGGCTGCCACCAGTATCTTTACCAGCGTGCGCCATTGATAGTGAACCTGGCTGGTGACGGTGCGGATTGCCTTCTGTTTCACATTTGATTGTGTAACCAGGACCGCCAGTACCGTTTTTATTCGGGCATCCGCCCTGACTTACGAAACCGGGAATCACGCGGTGGAAGTTAAGACCATCGTAAAAGCCTTCATTTGCAAGCTTTTCAAAGTTTTCAACTGTGCCCGGTGCTTCTTCCGGATAAAGTTCAAAAGTTAGTTTATGTCCATTCGTTAAATCAATATAACCTGTCTTTGCCATAGTTAAGCACTCCTTTATTGTTTAGTCCAATCACTATTTTATCACGCAGCGCTTTCAAAGGAAAATTTCACACCTGATAGTTTTTATAGAAAAAATTAGGGAATTAATAAAGGACTTACTGATTAAAGGAGGTTTTCTCATGATCATTGCATCTGCATTGAATCAATTTTTTACAACACTTGCATACAATCAGCTATTCATAGATATTGCTAGAAAAGTCGGGATGGACCTCGGCGGCTCACATTTTGTAGGCGGTGAAAAGACCGCTGACATGGTCAAACAGGTCAAAAAACTTAACAGTAACGGAATTGGTGCGACGATTGACTGTCTTGGTGAATTCGTAAAGACGGAAGAAGATACAGTGAAATATGTGGACAACTGCTTTAAGGCCATTCATGCGATCAGAGATGAGCAGCTGAATGCACAGATTTCACTGAAGCTTTTCAGTGTAGGGCTTGAAGTGAGTAAAGACACAGCAATTCAGAATATGAATGAAATTTTAACAGAGGCAAAAAAATATGATGTGTTTGTCACGATTAATATGGAAGAATACAAAAACTGTGAAGACATTATCTCTGTTTTTGAAACGCTGAAGGAAACACACGATAACATTGGTATTGCGCTCCAGGCAAACCTTTTCAGAACAGAAACGGATGTTGAAAGACTGGACCGCTTCTCACCGGCCATCCGTTTTGTCAAAGGCGCTTATATCGAATCACGCGATGTGGATATTAATAATAAATCACATGTGGATGAAAACTATAAGAAGCTGGTTAAAAAGCATCTGCTCAAAGGAAGCTATACGCAGGTGGCAACGCATGATAACGATATGATTGATTTCGTGAAGGGTCTCGTAAAAGAGTATGATATTCCGAAAGATCAATTTGAATTCCAGATGCTACAGGGCATGAGGGAAGAAAAGCAAAAAGAGATTGCTGAAGATGGATGGAACGTGGTTGTGTATGTGCCATATGGAAAAGACTGGTACACGTACTTTATGAAGCGACTGGCGGAACGTCCGGCTAATATTGGCTTTACATTAATGTCGATGGCAAGAAGATAGTTTAATTATGGTGAAATTGGGACAGCCTATCATTAAGAATAGGAGGTCCTTTTTTATGAAAATTTATACGATTGGTCTGATTATCAGTCTCTTTGCAGCTGCACTCGGCGGATGTCAAATGCTTCAGGAAAGCACAGTCCCTGCCACTGCAGTGCCGGCAATTGAAACAAGCATGACGAACAGTGAAGGGGAACAGATCGGAACTGCGTTGCTGAAAGAAAATGAAGACGGCGTACTCATTCAGATATCTGTCAAAGGGCTTGAACCGGGAGAAAAAGCAGTGCATATTCACGAAACCGGGAAGTGTACGCTGCCTGACTTCGAATCTGCAGGCGGCCACTTCAATCCTGAAGGAAAGCAGCATGGGTTTGAAAATCCAAAAGGCTATCATGCCGGTGATCTGCCCAATCTGATGGTTAACGAGGATGGAAGCATTGATCTGGAGTTAACGGTGAAGGAACTGACGCTAGAAAAGGATCAGGAATTTTCATTGCTTGATGAAGATGGCAGTGCGATTGTGATTCATGAAGGGCCAGATGATTATCAGACGGATCCTGCCGGAAATTCAGGGGCAAGGATTGCATGCGGAGAGATTAATGGGTAACAGCGTAAATGGAAGATGGCACTTTGTGTCGTCTTTTTTTGGTTGATTAGGATTTCCTGGATAGATTTTGAGCTGAGACCGCGCGTTCGAATACGTGTAAAGGTGCAGCGATTAATCCGATTGCTGATCAATTCATTCGTAAAGGTAATGTGAAAAAACCAGGGTTATTCCATGGTGATAGAATAGATCTAAAAGGTCATAAAATGAAGGCGGGAGGTGTCGGAATGATACGTAAAGATGATTTAATCACTAAAGCCGACCGCTCCAGTATGCCAGAAAGACACCCCGGCTGATTACACTCCCTCTTACCTAAACCATCATTTTCCGTTATGCTTAATTCAAAGAAATGATACGGAGAGAATGCTATGAAAATCACGATTAATGAAATTGCAAAAGAGGCAGGCGTTGCAAAAAGCACGGTTTCCCGTTATTTGAACGGTGGCCGGATCAGTCAGAAAACGAGCGATAAAATCAAACGTATTATAGAGGAACATAACTATGAGCCGAATTCATTTGCCAGAAGTCTGAAATCCAAAAAAACCGGATTTGTAGGAGTAGTCGCACCGGCATTGGATTCATTTGTTACGTCTAAAATTCTGATCAGGATGGATGAGGAGCTGCGGGACCTTGGGTATACAACGTTGATCAGTAATACAAGCCACAGCATTGAAAGAGAAATTGAAAGTCTGCAGAACCTTCAGCGTCAAAAGGTAGACGGAATGATCCTGTTTGCAACTGAGCTGACATCTGCACATTTTGAGCTGATCGAAACGCTGACTGTACCCCTTCTTATTATCGGTCAGGAAACAGACCGTACACACTGCATTGTTTTTGATGATTATCTGGCGGGTTATAAAATGGGTGAGTATATTGCTACAGCCGGACATAAAAACATCTCATATATTGGCGTAGATGAAATGGATATTGCTGTCGGTCAGCGCAGAAGAAAAGGAATTGAAAATGGCTGCACGGAACACGGTGCAGCGCAAATCCAGTTCTTTAAAAGCGGCTTTGATTTTGACAGTGCCATGATTGCAACGGAAAAATGTCTGCAGCATTCACAGGCGTCTGCCATTATTTGCGCGACAGACACAATTGCTTTAGGTGCAATGAGAGTCGTCAGGGAAAAAGGGTATCGCATTCCTGAAGATGTATCAATCAGCGGATTCGGTGGATATACAGTATCGAAAATGATCCACCCATCTCTTGTGACCGTGGAATTTGATTACCAGGAAACCGGCCGTATTGCAGCTGCAACGATTGCTAAGCTTATGCAGTCAGAGGAAGTCGATCAGCTTCAAAGACCGCATTTTACAATTCGTGACGGGGAAAGTGTAAAAGGTAAAAAATAGCGCTTACAAAAAGTCTTGCATTTTTAGATATTCTGTTTTAAAATCAATTTGTAGAACCGGTTCCACAACAATCGGTTCTTATAAAAAGACTGAAAATGGAACCGGTTCCATATATATTACATAAAACCGGCTCTGTCGAAAGGAGAAACTTCATGAGTGGAAAACTTCAGAAATATGAACCAACCGTTAAAGAAGTCATTCGTCTCATAGGCGGCAAAGAAAATATCCAGGGAGCTGCACACTGTGCGACGCGACTGCGGATTGTTACAGATGATCAGGACAAAATTTCAATCAAAGATATAGAACAGCTTGAATTTGTTAAAGGTGCATTCATTGCCGGAGACCAGCTTCAGATTATTTTTGGGGCAGGCACAGTAAATGATGTCTATAAAGTATTCCAGCAGCAGGCTGGAATGGATGATATGTCACTCAGCGATGTGAAAGGCACATCAGCTAAAAAGCAAAATGCCTTTCAGCGCGGAATTAAAGCGTTATCAGATGTATTTGTGCAGATTATTCCCGGGCTGCTGGCAGCTGCGTTATTAATGGGAATTACAGGGCTGCTCAGCCAGCCGGGTGTGTTTGGTGAACAGTCTGTCGTTGACATGTATCCTTCAATTACTGGACTCAACAGATTTATTCAGGTGATGTCGACGGGTATCTTTACGATTCTGCCGTTACTCGTTGTATGGTCTGCTACAAAAAGATTCGGGGGTAACCCGGTTTTAGGACTTGTAATTGGAGCAATCATGCTTCACCCTGACCTTGGAAATGCCTTTGATGTGGCAAGTGGTGCTGTTGATGCCGAAATGATCAACATTTTAGGGTTAGATATAGAACTTGTTGGATTCCAGGGTGGAATTATTGTTGCCCTGCTGATGGGACTTGTCGTAGCAAAGCTTGATAACTTTTTCACTCGTGTCGTTCCGGATATGATTAAGTTATTTCTTGTACCGTTTTTAACCGTTACACTAGCAGGTTTACTATTGTTTATTATTGTTGGACCGATTGGCCGTTTACTCGCAGAAGGATTAACATCAAGTCTGCTTTGGGGAACTGAAAACCTTGGTGTTGTAGGATTTGTTGTCTTTGCAGGTATTCAGCAGGTTGTCGTGATTACTGGTCTTCACCACGTCATTGGCGCAGTTGAAGCACAGCTGATCGCAGATACCGGCTTGAACTTTATTATGCCACTGATGTCTGTTGCACTTATGGGACAGGGTGGTGCAGTGCTTGGTTACCTTTACCTGCGCTGGCACGATAAGAAAGCACGTCAGATTGGTATTTCATCATTTGGATCGATTTTATTCGGAATTTCAGAACCCGCACTGTTCGGGATTAACGTACGCTATAAATTCCCGCTGATTGCAGGTTGTCTGGCGAGTGCCATTGCAGGTGCCTATGTATTCTTCCTGAATATTAACGCACTTGGATTCGGTGCAACGGCAGTACCGGGGATTGCCATCATTTCAACGACTGGTGGCGGACATCTTCATTATGTAATTGCCAATGTAGCAGCACTCGCATTAGGTGCAGTATTTACAGCTGCTTATGGAAAGGTGAAAAACCCAAGCTTTGATGTTTAAGAGGAGGACCAGTATGACCCGCTATTTTGAACCGAAATACAGAACAATTTTAGAGGCGGAAGATGGAGAGCTTGAAGCGTTAAAAGCGCAATCAGCTCACGATGAATGGAAACCGTCCTTTCACATTCACCCTCAATATGGATTATTAAATGATCCAAATGGACTTGCCTGGTTTAAAGGGGAATATCACGTATTTTATCAGTGGTATCCTTACGGGGCGTATCATGGGATGAAGCACTGGGCGCACGTTTCTTCTAAAGACCTTGCCCATTTCAAAAGGCATGACACTGCCATTACACCTGTTGAGGATTATGAGTCTCACGGCGCTTATTCCGGCGCCTCTCTGCAGGTCGGGGATGAGCTGTATTTATATTACACAGGTAACGTGAAGTATGATGCAGAAGCGAGAGATGCTCATCAGTGTCTGGCGATTATGAATGAGAGCGGTGAAATCCGCAAGTATGAGCACAACCCGTTAATTGAGAGTGTGCCTGATGGTTATACAGGTCATGTGAGAGACCCTAAAGTATTTGAAAAAGATGGACAGTATTACATGCTGCTGGGTGCACAGCGGGTGGATCAGACCGGCGCGATTATTACCTATCGTTCCCCTGATGCACTGAGCTGGACGTTCATTGGAGAGCTTTCGGTGGACATTGATCTTGAAGGTTATATGTGGGAATGCCCGGATTATTTCGAGATCGATGGCAAAGACTTTTTGATCTTTTCACCTCAAGGCATTGAGCCTGAAGGGGAGAACTATCATAATGTGTTCAACACAATCTATGTGGCAGGCACGCTGCACCTGGAAAGCTTATCATTTGAAGTGGATGAGTATCATGAGCTTGATAAGGGATTTGACTTCTATGCGCCTCAAAGCTTTGATGCAGATGGCAAGCGTCTGTTATATGGCTGGGCAGGTGTAGGAGAAGTTGAATTTCCAACTGATGAAAATAAATGGGCGCACTGTCTGACATTACCGCGTCAACTGTTGCGAAAAGGCAACCGTCTGCTGCAGAAGCCGGCTGCGTCGCTGGAGCTTTTAAAAGGCTCGCCTGTTGCTGAAGGAAAGATGTCACAAGGTTCAGCTGACATTGCACTTGGCAGCGTAAAAGCCTGGAGAGCAAAGTTTGAAGTGAAGCAGGCAGCGGACTTAAAGCTTGAATTGTTCAGCTCTGAGAATGAAGCATTTACTGTCACTTATGATCAAAGTTCCAAAAAGATGGTCACTGACCGTTCCGGAATGGCACATGTGACAGAACCACAGTACGGGACAACGAGAGAAGTAACGCTGACAGAAAGCCTGTTTCATCTCGATATCATTGTGGACCATAGTATTGCTGAGATCTTTATCAACAATGGAGAAGCTGCTTTTACATGCAGAGTGTTCCCATTATCGGAGGATAAACAGCTGAAAGTGATATCAGATACAGACACTGCTTATGAAGTATATGAAATGAATCGCGGCATCGACCAATAAGTGTAAGGCGGAAAATCCAATCGGGTTTTCCGTCTTTTTTATCGGATCAGGAGGCACGCTGAATATGGAGAGAGCAATCGCGTGTCATTTATCTGTATTCAGACGTAAGACCACAGAAACCGCCCGCTAATATTTTACACGTCAGGAAGCGCTGTTCAGGTGCTTCTTTTTCTTATGTGAATTTCCGTTATCAGACGCGTCAGTCGGGTATGGTGTACAAAGGAGGCTGGTAAACATGGCGTTTGATTATGACCTGGATTTTGACAACATTAACTTTAGGAAGAAGCCTGAATTATACAGAGTAGGCAGGGGTGAGCAGGGCGTTCTCCTTGTAGAACCATATAAAGGTGAGATTCTGCCTCACTGGCGCTTCAAAACACCTGACATTGCTAAGGAATCCTCTGAAAAAATATATGGAATGTACTTAGAATATAAAGAAAAAGATGACTTTGTCGGAATGGATATGGCCCGTAAATTTCTGCAGATGGGCTATACCCGTGCAAGACGGTATGCGAATTATAAGGGTGGGAAAAAGTATAACAAAAGCGGTGATATCAATGATCGGGACATTGATGATGAGAAAGCCGAATCCGCTTCGATTTTTGAAAAAAAGTGGATTCAGGTGCGGGAAGATAAAGAATACCTGGCAATGAAGAAAGAACACCAGAAGAAATATGGCTGATTGGATTATAGTGAATAAAGTACTATTTAATATTGTTTAAAAATTCAGACAAAATAGTATAAAATATTTAAATCATGCGTTATAATGAATGTAATAAACCGGTAATTAAAGGAGTGCTTGCATTGACTGTAGCAAATTTCACACCCCGAACTCTATCAGCTAAGACATCTAAAAAAATGCCTTATTCACAGGATCGTGGAACATATGTGAATTCATCTGCATCAATTCATTCCATAAAAAAAGCATTCAGTGATGAAGTCAAACGGGCAATAAGGGCCAATGAATTTAAGTTGTACTATCAGCCTCAGATTGATATTAACACCGGTGAAATAGTTGGAGCTGAAGCGTTGATCAGATGGGAGCATCCGGAAAGGGGAATGTTACTTCCGGAAAGCTTTATCCCGCAGGCAGAATATAGCGGACAAATCATAGACATTGAACGCTGGACGCTCAGTCGTCTGTTCAGACAACAGTCAGAATGGCAGGAGCAGGGAAGAAAACTTAAAAATATTGCACTGAATATTTCAGGGAACCATTTTTTGCAGGGTTCTCTGGTCACTGAAACGGCTCACTTATTGCATAGCTATCAGATAGATCCGGGTTGTATCACAATGGAACTGACAGAAAGGATCACCACAGACCTTGAAGTGTGGGTATCCCAGGTGAGTATGCTTCAGGACATGGGCGTAAAGATATCAATTGATGATTTTGGTTCAGGGTTTAATACAATTGCTCATTTATTAGATGTTGAAGTGGATTTTTTAAAGATTGATCAATCTTTTATGGAGAAAATGGTTCAGGACAATAGAGCATATAAGGTTGTTCAATCGCTTGTGAATATGGCAGATATACTTGGAGCCATTCCGATTGCTGAAGGGATTGAATCGGGTGAAACTCTTAATCTCTATAAGCAGACAGGCGGAAGGATAGTCCAGGGGCACCATTACAGTGCAGCGCTGCCGGCAGATGTATTTTTGTCCAAATATCTGACATACGAAAAATAACGTTTCTGCCACCGAAGCAGAAACGTTATTTTTATTCAACTGCCACATTATATATATAAAGCAATTCCCAATACAATCAGATGAAATATCTGGTCTACTACAATAGTCAGCCACTTCTGCTCACTTGCAGGTGGTTTCATTACATTCTGTACCCACCATTGCACGATATATTGCTTATCAATGACCACGTGCGTAACAAAGATAAATAAAATAGCAAACAGGGAAAGGCCGCCGAATGCAAAGAATGCAATACATGAAACCGTTAAGGTGTAGATAAAACAGTGAGTAAGCAAAGCTGTCCACCTATCTTTTTTATAAGCAGCCATCCAACTCGTTTGAAATAAATAGTCTCCGATCAAATGTGAGAGAAATAAAAATGAAAATGGTGTCATCTTTCACCTCTTGTAGTTCTTTAGTTCTATTCTTTAATTTGATATAATTAATATATCATATATTACTAAGGGATTATGAAAAATCATTTAAAGGGGACAGTAGGTATGGAAAAATATGCTGGGTCATCAGTTGACATCCCTGCAGAAGAACTATTGAAAATTATTTTTGACTTTGCTTCTAAGCTTGCCCATGAAAATGATCTGAACAAGCTTCATTTATTGATGGCAGAGATGGGGCGAAGCCTGACACTGGCTGATCGCTGTACATTATGGATTGCAGATACGGCAGAACAGAAATTGTGGACAAAAATCGCTCATGGAATCGATAAAGTTCAAATCCCAATTGACTCCGGCCTGGTAGGGGCTGCGTACCATTCTGGGGAAGCGATTTTAATTGATGATGCATACAACGACAGCCGTTTTAATCCGGAGGTCGATCAGAAGACGGGCTACCGGACTAAATCGATATTATGTATACCAATCCGTAACGATGAGCAAGAGGTTGTCGGTGTATATCAGGCCGTCAACAAACAGACCTCCCCATCACGTTTTACTGAAAAGGATGTCACCTACTTATCCCTTGCCGCCACCTATACCGGTCAATCAATGGAAAAAGCAATTCTTTATTCTGAACTGATCGAATCCCAAAAAGAAATGATTCTCACAATGGGGAATATCGGTGAAAGCCGATCCCGTGAAACCGGGCAGCATGTAAAAAGAGTAGCTGCATATTCATACCTGATCGCGAAGGGCTGCGGTCTATCTGAAGAAGAAGCACGTCTGATTGAACTTGCAAGTCCCATGCATGATATAGGAAAAGTTGCTGTCCCTGATGCTATTCTAAATAAACCTGGAAAATTAACCGATATAGAGTTTAATAAGATGAAAGAACATGCTGAAATTGGCTACAGTATTTTTCGTAAATCAAAGAGGAGAATTCTGCAGGCTGCAGCACTGATTGCAAGAGATCATCATGAAAAGTGGGATGGATCCGGTTACCCTGCAGGCCGCAGCGGAACAGATATTCATCTTTACGGCAGAATTGTTGCAATTGCTGATGTGTTTGATGCTTTAGGTTCAGAAAGACCTTATAAAGCTGCATGGCCGCTTGAAAAAATCCTGGAGCTTTTCCGCTATGAAAAAGGAAAGCATTTTGACCCTGTTCTGGTAGATGTGTTTTTTGAGAATCTGACTGCAATCAACGGAATAAGACATGATTACGCTGATGAAACTGGCTGAGGGGATGTTATATGAGAGAGCAACGCTACGTGTTTAAAAGGGAATATCCAATTCCAAAACAGAAGGCATGGGAACTTTTATCCGATACTGAACATCTGAACCGTGTATCAGGTTTATTTCCCGTGGAATTTTCAGATCCTGCCTTTGAAGGTCAGAAAATGTTTCGCTATGCCCGTGCAAAAGCACTTGGAATTGTTCCGCTGAAATGGAGAGAATACCCATTCGAATGGGTGAAAGAAGAAGTCTATTCAGTGGAACGCCGTTATGAAAGCGGACCAATTAAATTACTGCTATGGGAAATCAGCCTGAAAGATTCCACACTCCGGCTTCCTGACGGACAGCATGGTACAGAGATGACAGGGACGGCAATATTTATACCTGCAAACCTTCTCGGCTTCGCAGCGATTCCGACATTTGGTCTTAAGTCAATCAAAGAGATTATGAATTATCTGGATAAGTACATTAAAGCTAACCGTCATAAAAGCAGTGAAACACTGCCTGTAAAATCAGTTCCTGAGGTTGATCATAGACACCTGGAAAAACTGTCAGAAAAAATATCACGATTAAATCCAGATCCCGATCAGTTGAGCCGCCTGTGCCATCATCTTGAATCAGCCGGAGATGATGAAGTTCTTCATATGAAGCCTTATGTGCTTGCTGACAGATGGCGGTTTCCACGAAAAGATATACTCACCTTGTTTTTACATGCAGTGAAAGAAGGGATGCTGGTGCAGGAGTGGCATCTGATGTGTCCGAATTGCCGAGTGTCAAAGACAACGTCGTCTTCCATGCGGGGAATAAAAGACCAGGTTCACTGTGATCTTTGCGGTATCAATTATGAAATGAGCTTTGATCAATATATTCAAATGCAGTTTTCTGTACACCCTTCAGTCCGTCATGCATCTGACCAGACATTTTGCCTGACTGGACCTGCAAGATCTGAACACATTCTTGCACAAAAAAGAATTCCCCCAGGTGAGGAGTTGAAACTGACATACCCACCTTCTGAAGGGCGTACGAGAATAAGGCTGTTAAAGCACAATGCAGTCATGGAACAGAACGAATCCGGCACAAGTCAAACCTACAGTTTTGATGGACAGCAATGGAACAGCCCTATAGCTGCTGCAAGCCCATCTGGTGGTGAATTGTCCATTGCGAATAGGTCGCCAGAGGAAATAGTTGTTGTATATGAACTGACAGATTGGAGTAACCAGGCTGTTACGGCTGCAGAAATTACTTCACTTCAATTATACAGGGACCTGTTTTCATCAGAAGTACTTGCACCGGATCAGCAGATTGGTGTGCAGTCTATGACTGTGCTTTTCAGTGATCTGAAATCTTCAACTGCCCTTTATGAAAAGCAGGGTGATGCGTCAGCTTATTTTCAGGTAAGTGAGCATTTCAGATATTTGAAAAAACACATTCAGACTCATGATGGCACTATAGTGAAAACAATTGGTGATGCAGTAATGGCTGTTTTTTTCAGAGAAGAAGATGCTTTATTAGCAGCGTTCTGTATACAGGAAGGGCTAAGTGCATTCAACAGAGAGAAGAATCTACAGTTCACAATCAAACTCGGTTTGAATACAGGTCCAGTCATCGCAGTAAACGCAAATGATCTGCTTGATTATTTTGGCAGAACGGTTAACCTGGCAGCCAGAATTCAACAAAAAAGTAATGGTCATGATCTTGTCATGCTTCATGAAGATTTTATGAAGATTAAAGATCAGGTACAAGGATTTTCCTATCAGGAAGAGCGTGAGTCTGCAGAACTTGCAGGTACAGTAAATCTGCACCAGCTTGTCAGGCTGACCGGAATCAGTAAACAACAAATTTATCAATCCGAAGGAGGTAATATCAGTTGAATAAATTATTAATAGCAGATGACGAAGAAATTCTGAGAATGCTGATTGAAGATACACTAGAAGACCTGGAGATTGATATTGAAACAGCCGTTGATGGAAATGATGCTTTTCGAAAGCTGAACAGCGGTGAATATCATGTTGTGATTCTGGACTATATGATGCCTGGTCTTTCGGGGCGTGAGGTGCTTGAGCAGTTAAGTCCGGCAATCAAAAATGATTTGAAGATACTAATGCTCACAGCTAAAACCCAAAAAGAAGATCAGGAAGTCTTGAAGGCTGCAGGTGCTGAATTTTTTATGGCGAAGCCTTTCAGCCCTGTAGAGCTGTATGACTTTATAGAAAATTTGCTGAAGTCGGATGGTTGATCTGATGAACACAATGCGAAAAAAATACCTGCTGCTTTCAGCTACAGTCATTGGAGTCATTGCCATCATCTATGTTTCACTTTTCATCATTAACGAAAATCAGCAGCAAACACTCATTGAAAGTCAGAGTGAAAGCTTTGAAAAGCAAGTCGCAGCTTCTGAACTGTCAGATGCATTAAACAATGTGTTTTTCCGAGCCAGAGGGGTTTATGCATTTCAGGCTGAATTAGAGTATCAATGGCTGGAAGAGGCTTTACAGGATTATGATGGTGCTTATGAACGTTTTACGCAATTAGATCTTTCAGATGAAGAAAGACAACTCGCAGATGATCTTGGAACCTTCATGGAATTATATGAAAATGAGCTTTTACCTACAGCACTGGGTTTTGCAGAATCAGGAGACTATGAAGGGTTACAGGAATATTCCAGTACAGGTATTAACACAACAGTTAATGAGTTTTTGACATTTACTAAAAATATTGAACAGGAATCTGAAGCAGTCAGGGATGAAGCTTTCAGGAATTCAGTAGATGAAATATCACGCTCATTGACAATCTCAAGTATGATGACGTTTATCCTGATGGGCGTATTAATGCTGTTTTTGTGGCGTTTAATTGATTCGATTCTAAAACCGATAGAAAAACTTCATGTAGCAGCCGTAGACATTCAGCGTGGCATGACACCTCATATAGAGCAATCAAGCCGTAAAGACGAGATCGGAACCTTAACTTCCAGCTTTATTAGCATGACGAGTTATTTACAAAAAAATGAAGAAGAACTTCAGGCGCAAAATGAGGAACTGATGGCTCAACAGGAAGCCATGTACGATCAGCAGGAGCAGCTTGCGGCAACATTGATGGAGACAGAGGTGACGAAAAATCGCCTCGAACTATTTAATGATCTGAACCGTGTTTTATCAACAACTGCGAACCGCTATAAATTCTTAGATGAAATGGTTCAGTACATGGATCATCTATATAACTTTGATAAAATTATGCTTTATATGGCTGATAAATCAGCTTATTCTGCACTGAATGTGTCAACAGATAAAATAAATGAAATCCTGAATTTGCATATTCATTCTGATGAAAGAGGAATCAGAGTGAGTAAGAGACTTGCCAGACCGGAAGAGGATAGTCTGGATGTAAGAGCAAGCTATGTATATGATTTAACTGCAGAAATTATCAGCGGTTCAGGAGATACGATTGGTGTTTTTAAAGCAACCCGCTATGGAAGACCATTTGATGAACGTGAGTGCGAAGAGATCGAGGGATTAATCCAGCGTATGTCAATTGCATTTGAAAGACTCTTAGCATTCGATGAGATTAAATTCTCCAAAGAATTGACTCAGGATATGCTTGATAATATGACTGAAGGCATACAGTTAATTGATCAGAATAAATGTATGGTTCAGCATAATCAGGCATTATGCAAATTACTTGGTGTAGAAGACGCTGTACCGGATAAAGTTGAATGTAAAGATTGGCTTTCAAGAATCGGAGAAAGGGTTAATGAAGAAGGTCAATTGACGGCATTTTTTGAAGAGGCGATCAAAGCCTCATTTGAAGGAACCCGTTCAATCAGGTACACCTTAAATACAAACAATGATTTGTTGAAGGTTTTTGATGTTTACGGAATGTCTGTGTATAGAAATAACCAATGGACAGGCACTGTGTTTGTCCACCGTGATATCACAAAAGATTATGAAGTTGATAAAATGAAATCTGAGCTCGTCAGTACTGTCAGTCATGAGCTTAGAACACCTCTTTCAAGCGTACTTGGATTCGCAGAGCTTCTATTAACGAAGGAAATGAAGCCAGAGAAACAGAAAAAATATATTCAGACGATTCATAAAGAAGCAAAAAGATTAACCAATCTGATTAATGATTTCCTTGATTTGCAGCGAATGGAATCAGGTAGACAGGAATATCATATGCAGGAAGTTAAATTAAACGAATTAATCATGGAAGTGATTGAAAACATCAGCATTCCCAACTCTCATGCAGTCATTTTAAGAGATGAGATGGAGAATAATATTATTAGAGGTGACCGGGAAAGGCTGACTCAGGTCATGACTAACCTGCTGAACAATGCAGTTAAATTTTCACCGGATGGCGGCGATATTACAATCAGCCTGAAAAATCAAGATGGCAAAGCAATTGTGACCGTCAGAGATCAGGGGATCGGCATTCCTCAAAATGAAGTCGGAAGTTTATTTCAAAAGTTTAAGCGGATTGACAATGGTGAAAGCCGTAAAATTGGTGGTACAGGTCTCGGGCTTGCGATTTGTAAAGAGATCGTCGATAAACACGGGGGGATGATCTCAGTCGAAAGTGAACTGGCTAACGGGTCTGCATTTAAATTTGAATTGCCGCTTTTAAGAGAAAATGAGAGCACAGCTGTGATTGGAGACCATAAAATTATGGTGTTGGAGGATGATCAGAGTCTGGCGCTGCTCATTGCAGACGAACTGAAATCTAATGGCTTCTCCGTGGTACATCATTATCATCCTGAGCGGGCGGTTGAAGAATTAACTCATCAATCATTCTCAGGTATGGTTGTTGACATTATGCTCGGAGATAAGCTGAGTGGATGGGATGTCATTGAACGTGTCCGTCAGCATGAAGGGAATACAGAGTTGCCAATTGTTGTATCGTCTGCATTAGACGAAGACATTGAAAAGGTGCGTAAATATGACGTGAGTGCATATTTAACGAAGCCTTATCCTCCTGAAAAGCTGTCCGGTATCTTTAAACGGCTATAAAAAATAAAAATGTCCCTGCGGAAGCATTCAGCAGGGACATTTTTTATGAATATTCTATATACTTTTTTCAATTCCTGACTGTTTGACGTACAATGAAAGAAACGGACAGCTGGAGGGGATTTCATGGCAACGCATTACATAGAAGCATCAGACAGCGTACTTCACGGTTCGTTCAGCCCGGAACATAAGCCGGTCCTGACGATTGAAAACGGAGACAGTGTAACACTAAACACAATTGGACTTGAATGGGAACTGAAAAATAAAGATGGGAGTTCAGTGAAATTCCGCTCACGGACAAAAGAAAAAAAGCCGGGTCATCCGCTTGTCGGACCAATTTACATAAACGGCGCTCAGCCTGGCATGATGATTGCAGTCAGAATTAATAAAATTGTACCCGGATGGTATGGGTGGAATGTTGGAGGCGGAACTGAATCCTGGCAAAATGAACAGGCAGAGATCTCACTTGAAGAGAAGGTGCTTTTACATTGGGAATTGGACGCTGAAGCAATGACCGGCAAAACAACGATCGGCTCAAGAGAATTTCAGGTGCCCCTTTCTCCATTTATGGGCGTAATGGCAACTGCCCCTGCTGAAAAAGGGCTTCATTCTACAATACCGCCACGCTATTGCGGTGGTAATATTGACTGCAAAGAGCTTGTTGAAGGAAGTACAATTTATTTGCCGGTTACTGTAGAAGGTGCGCTATTTTCAACAGGAGACGGGCATGCAGCACAGGGGGACGGTGAAATTTCAGGCACAGCGATTGAATGTCCAATGGATGAAGTAAGTCTGACATTCACGCTATTTGAAAATCAGACACTAACCGGACCGCGTGCAGACACACCGTCGGGATGGCTGACATTCGGTTTTGATGAAGACTTAAATAAAGCTGCCGGCATCGCACTGAAAGAAATGGTGGACCTGATGCAGGAACGCTTTCAGCTAAGCAGGGAAGAGGCGATTGCGCTTGGCAGTACAGTCGTTGATTTACGGATTACTCAGGTTGTTAACCAGGTGAAGGGTGTCCATGCAGTGCTGCCACATGGTGTATTAGATGTGAAAACAAGTGATCACGCAATTAAATAACGGTTTTTGAGAAAAAGGGGAATGACGATGCAGATCAGGCAAATGGGAGAAAATGAATTTGAATTCTTTTTGGACATGCTGTATGAGTCGATTTATATTCTGTCAGATAAACCTTCACAAGAGGCACTGTTATCTTCAGACGACATGAAAAAATATCACGAGAATTGGGGAAGACCAGGGGATGAAGTGCTGGTCGCAGAGGAAGACGGCGAGTTGCTTGGTGCAGTCTGGTACCGTCAGTTCACTCAAGAAAATCCGGGCTACGGTTTTGTGAGTGCTGAAGTACCTGAGATTGGGATGGCGGTTAAAGCATCTGCAAGAGGGAAAGGGATTGGCAGAAAGCTGCTTGAAGAAGTGATTGCACATGCGATGGCACAGGGGTATGAGGCTTTGTCACTCAGTGTAGACCCGTTTAATCATGCGGCTTACAAGCTTTATAGAAACGTTGGTTTTTATAAAACAGGCACATCCGGTACATCTGTCACGATGCAGGTTCCTTTAACAGTAGCGGATCAGAAAGTCAGAGGGCTGACCACTGCAGCCGCAATGAATCATAATATGTCAGAAGGACAGAAGCAGTCAAGAAAAAATAAGCTGCTTATTGGTGTTGTCAGCCTGTTCTCCGGGATTTTACTGCTTGCTGCTTCCTGGATTACTTCAGCGATTTATGCTTCAGGTGTTACTGAGTGGTATACAAGCTACGGAAGGTTTTATACAGCTATGCTCGAAACAAGTATCATCCCGCTTATACTGAGTCTGATCCTTTTATTATTTGGAATTGTGATGATCGCCGGTGAACGGGAAATCTGGCAGGCAGAGAAAGGGGAATATTAAATGATAAAAGTAGCAATGTTAAGCCGCTGGCACGTTCATGCGGATGATTACATAAAAGAAGCACTGCAGCATCCTGGTATAGAAGTGACAGCTATTTGGGATGAAGATCGTAAAAGAGGCGAAGTCTGGGCAAGTGAACAGGGCATTCCGTTTGTTGCGGAACTGGAAGACGTATTAGGTGATCAGGAGATTCATGGTGTCATTGTAGACACCCCGACTACGATGCATAAAGAGATCATTGAAAAAGCAGCGGCACATGGAAAACACATTTTTTCAGAAAAAGTGCTTGGTCTGACAGAACGGGAATGTGAAGAGATTTTTCGTGCAGTTGACGGGGCGGGTGTTCACCTGATGCTATCTCTGCCAAGACTTTCAGCAGATTATTATCTTTTTGGCCAGCAGCTCGCTGACGAAGGAAAGCTTGGAAGAATCTCATCAGTCAGATGCCGCGTTGCACATGATGGAGCTGTACCGAAAGATGGTGGACAGGGCTGGCTGCCGTCTCATTTCTTAAAGCGGGAAGGAACGGCCGGCGGTTCACTCATTGACCTCGGCGCTCATCCGATTTATCTTGCGAACCGCATGTGCGGAGAGCCAGTTGAAGTGAAAGCAATGTTTCAACACGTATATGGTCATGAAGTGGATGATCAGTCAGCGGTGTTAGTGAAATATGAAAGCGGCCAGATGGCGGTACTTGAAACGGGATTTGTGACAAGTGGATTATTCCAGCTGGAGATACATGGCTCAGAAGGTGTTTATCTGGTAGAGGATAAAGCAGCACGGTATAAAAATCTTGAGACAGGCGGTCATTGGAAAGATGCAGTGTTACCTGAAGGACTGCCGAGTGCTATGGAACAGTGGGTGAATCAGATAGAAAAAGGTCAGGCGCCATTTATCACAAGACAGGATATGCGCAGGCTGACAAAAGTAAATGAACTTGCCTATCAGCAGAATTAATCAAAACAGAAGCAAGGTTTACGACATCCTTGCTTCTGTTTTGCGTTTGAACGATAGGATGACAATGGACATCATTAACAGTAAAACGCCTGTCCATGATAGCGATGACAGCGTTTCTCCGACAAGCATGACACCCAAAAGAGCTGCTGTCATTGGTTCTGCGAGAGACAGCGTTACTGCAGTGGATGATTTAATCCCTGTCAGTCCTCTTGCAAACAGCAGGTAAGCGACTGCTGTTGCAATGATTCCAATATAAAGACCTGTTCCAATACCTGCCGGCGTTGCAATCCAGCTCAGGTCAAAGAATAGGAGGGCTGGTGCAAGAATGCTTGCAGCAAGCGTGAACACAACTGCAGTAACAGTGTCAGGCGGGTGAGTATTCAGCAGTTCTTTGCTGACGATTGTGTAAGTCGCAAATGCGGTTCCTGCACCGAGTGCAAGCAGCATACCAATCGGATCAACCGTAATCGCATCAGGATTTGCAAATAATAAAACACATCCTGTAATGGCAGTTATTGTAGCAATCCACCACTTCCGGTCAGGAATTCTTTTATATAAAACCCATTCCAGCAATCCGGCAATCACTGGTGCAGAGCCGATTGCAGTCACAGTTCCGACTGCGACACCAGTCATCAGCACCGCGGAGAAGAAGAAGGGCTGATAAAAAGCCATGCACAATGCAGCAGCAATTAATGGCTGCAGCGGCCAGCCGGACAAAGAAAAATTTTTCTGCAGGAATGAAAATAATAGCAGTGCCGCGCCCCCAATACATAACCTGAAAGCGCCAAAGGCAACGGGATGCGTACCTTCAGGCGCAAACGACTGTGCTGTCCCGGTCGTTCCCCAGAGAACAGCAGCCAGTAGTACTAATAAAATAGAAGCAGATCGCATGTAACTCACCCGGATTTCCTTTTCTTCTCAGTATACGGGACATTGAGCCGATCTGTAAGAGGTGATGACATGAAAATTGAGATGGAAAGAATCACATTAAGACCACTTGAAAAAGAAGATTTTGCAGAGTATAAAAAGCAGATCAGCAGCAGGAAGCCTGCTCAGCATCAATACGATGAGGGCTATATAGATCTGACAGGCTTTACAGCTGATCAATATGAAGAAAAAATTGACCGCTTTAATAAATGGGCAGGAGACGATCATATTTACGTTTTTGCGGTTGTAAGAAAAGAAGACCAGGCGCTATTAGGTCATGTAGATATGCTGATTTTGCAGCGTGATGATACACAGTGGGCGTCAGGCGGTTACGCATTGCATAACCAGTTTTGGGGACAGGGTTATGGAGTTGAGAGTCTCAGAGGACTGATCCGCATGGCTTTTGAAAAGCTGAACCTGCACAGGCTTGAAGCGCAGATTAATCTGGATAACACAGCATCAGTTAAGACAGCTAAAAGAGCAGGAATGGAATATGAATGCACGCGAAAAAAGTTTATTCATGAGAACGGTGAATGGACGGATCATTTGATTTACGTCATCTATGCAAATTAAAAAAGCGCCTACGCGGCGCTTTTTTCTCTGTCTTTTTTATTTTTTCGTGTTCTTTTAATATCAAGCCAGATCCCAAGGGCAATTGCAATCCACAAAAATGGCTGGTCAATGCTGAGCGGGGTATCGGTTTCTCCGCCGATCAGCTGCAAGAAGACAACCAGCACTGAAAAGTAGATCGTGACCGGCAGACCGACCAGTTCATCACGCTTTGAAGCTTTTGGATCAAAGGTTACAATAGATACGGCTAAAAAGATAAAGAATAAAATAAACAGCAGTCCCGTTGTAAAAAACGGGGTAACATCCGGAAAGAAAAATCGCACAAATACCATTGTAAGTGCAGCAAGTGCGAGAATTGAGCTCATTCGGTTCATCCATAATTTCATCGTTCATCCTCCTAGCATTTCTGTATTTAGTATAGAAGAAAAAAGGGTCAATACGCAAAAACTTTCCGCTTGACTATATGCCCCT
Organism: Jeotgalibacillus sp. 10bf12; assembly: GCF_055597105.1. Classification (NCBI taxonomy): domain Bacteria; kingdom Bacillati; phylum Bacillota; class Bacilli; order Caryophanales; family Caryophanaceae; genus Jeotgalibacillus; species Jeotgalibacillus sp. 10bf12. Next base: position 1,355,760 of record NZ_CP200276.1, read on the forward strand.
GGGGGTATAATATAATCAATGTAAACTTTAAGAGGTGGTGTTGGAGTGGAATTTTTACTCATTGCAGCAATTGTCATTGCACTTATTTCAATTTATAAACGCTATGCCCCGGTAGGCGGTGTTGAATGTGTACCTGAAGAACAGATGGATCAGTCAGAACTCATCGTGGATCTGAGACCATACAACGATTCAACTGTAAAAAGATACTCGCCGTTTCAGCATATTCCTTATGCTTATCTGAAACGATTTTATAAAGAATTGCCAAAAGAAAATATTTATGTCATCGCTTCAGACCAGGTAGACCTGAAGCTTGGCATCCGGTTTTTAAAAAGTAAAGGCTACCAGGTAAATAAAATGACATTACTTCAACAGTCTCAGGCTGGAATGATCAAATTAAAAAAATGTGGAGGTTACTAAAATGAAATCAATTATGCCAACAGAAGTGGAACAAAAGTTGAATGGAAACGAAGAACTTCAAATTCTGGATGTAAGAGAAGCGGAAGAAGTGAAGGGTGGTAAAATCCCTGGCGCAATGAATATTCCACTCGGCCTGCTGGAATTCCGTAAGCAGGAGCTGGATAAATCTAAAGACTATATCGTAGTTTGTGCATCAGGCGGCCGCAGCACAATGGGTACGCAGTATCTTGAAGGACAGGGTTATAACGTAACGAATATGTCAGGCGGAATGATGAACTGGCAGGGGAAGACTGAATAATTTTGATTAAAAGCCCGAGACAAATGTTTTGGGCTTTTTTATCGTTTCACTGCGCTTCAGGCGGACGCTTTCCGCGGCCGGGCGGTGAGCCCCTCCGGCTTCGCCGTATGGTCTCACCTGTCTCTTTCCGCCGCAGGAGTCGCCGCCTTCCGCTCCGTTACACTAAAGTTAATTCATTAAGCGGTATTCAATTTCGATCATAAGGTTTTAACGATATTAATCGTTTTTAATACCCTTTTTGATAATCCACTTCATTCACACTCAGTTTTTTATCTTTTGTAAAGGACTTCAGGTTAGGAATCAGGATCTCCTTAATCACGCGGTCATTATAATATTCAGTCGATCCGGCCGTATGCGGTGTGATGATGACGTTGTCCATTTCCCATAGCGGGCTTTCTTCAGGGAGTGGCTCTGTTGCAAATACGTCGAGTCCGGCACCGGCGATTTTTCCATCTTTCAGCGCATGAATCATCGCTTCTTCATCGATAATTTCACCGCGTCCGATATTGACGAGAAAGCTTTCAGATTTCATCTTGTTAAAAGTTTCTTTAATAAAGAGATTGTTCGTTTCTTTTGTCAGAGGCAGTGTGATGACTACATAGTCTGCTTCAGGCAAAATGTCATGAAGCTGATCAAGCTTATACATCTGATCAAAGTACTGTTCTTGTTCACCGCTCCTGCGGAATCCTGCAACTTCCATTCCAAATGCTTTGGCGATTTTCGCTGTTTCTTTTCCGATAGCACCGGCACCTAAAAGGGCAAGCTTCTTTCCGTGCAATTCAAGTTTTAGGCCTGCGTGATGCCATTTTTTCTCCTGCTGCTGACGTGTGTATGTATGAATATGTCTCGTCCAGCCAAGCATCAAGGCAAAGATCGTTTCAGCAATCGGGAAAGCGTGTACGCCGTTTGCACTGGTCAGTTTAATCTTGTGCTTTTCAAAATCTTCAAGTGGATGGCTGTCTATGCCTGCACTCCATGATTGAACCCATTCAAGGTTTTCAGCATGATCAAGGTAAGGGGTCATCGCTTTTTTCCACCCTGCCACAACGGATGCATCCTTCATATGAGGACCCCATTGTTCTTCATCTTTTCCTGTTACAATTTCCCAGCCTGGTGCGGCATCTTTTGCTGCACTTAGCAACTCGTCTTCAAGGTCATGCGCAATAATCATCTTTTTTTCCATGTTCATTCCTCCTGTATTTTACTGTCATAATAGATAAATTCCACATTTAATGTCTCTTCAATCGTTAATACAACAAAAGAAAACTGTTGTTGCCTCCTTTTATCTGTGGGAGAGCCCGGGTTTAATACATAAAGTCCATCGATTGTTTTAAAAGACGGGATATGAGAATGCCCATAGATGAGCAGATCAATCTGTTCATTTGAGAAAGCATCAATCGCTCTTTTTTCAGTGGTGTTTCCTTTACCGTGTCCGTGAACCAGGCCGATTTTATATTTCCCCGCTTTGATGATCTGCTTTTCGGATAGCATTCGGATGACATCTTCATGATCTGCGTTACCGTATACACCTCTGACCGGAGCAAACTGTTCGAGTTCATGGATAACGTCGATTGTGTTAAAGTCCCCTGTATGAAGAATCAGCTCAGCAGACACTAATTCTTTTAATAGACGGGGTGGAAGGGACTTAGCCATCCTGGGCATGTGTGTATCTGAGAGAACAATGATTTTCAAATCTTTCACACCTTTGATTTTTACGTGTTAAACTAACATTAATTATCAATCAATTCAGAAGGAACGTAAAGGAGATCAACTTATGGAGCTATATCAGGGAGAAGCTGTTCGGAAATCTGACAACGTGAAAATAAATTACGTGATGCGACAGCTGACAGACAATCAATTTGATGAATTTAAATCTTTTCAGCATAAAATTGTAGCAGGTCTTGAAGATCAGGTAACACTTCAGCCGCTGACAGATGAAGAAATTCAATATGTCCTGGGTGAAGGGGGCATTCTGATCGGGGTATATGTGGAAGAACAGCTGATTGCTGTTCGTGCATTGCTGTTCCCTGGAGATGATGAAGAGAATCTCGGCCGGGATCTTGGTCTTTCATATGAAGAGCAGATGAAGGTCGTCCATCAGGAAATATCACTGGTGGATCCGGATTACCGGGGCAATGGTCTCCAGCAGACAATGGCTAAAGTGATTATGCAGGAACTTAAATTCACTAGTCCATTTTTTGAGCACATCTGCTGTACAGTCTCACCAGCAAACCTTCCGAGCATGCGCGATAAGTTCAAACAGGAAATGATTGTTGCTGATGTGAAAAATAAGTATGGCAACATGCCACGTTATATTTTCTACAAACCGCTTAAACACAAGCTGTTTGTCGATAAAGATTCCTATATTTTTGTCAGAACCGATAAAGTTGAACGACAGAAAGATTTCATGGCTTCAGGCTACGTGGGCGTTGGAATCAGCAGGACTCCACTTGGTGTGTGGCTTGCAATGGCAAGACTAAAAGAATCAGTCTGAATGTTTAAATGAATATCAGAAGGGTAGAATCCTAAATATACAAAACATCATTAGGAGGCTATTAAATCATGGCGCAAAATTACAATTCTAAAAATGAAGGCAGCAGCAAATTATTAATGGGCGTTTTAGTCGGAGCAGCAGTTGGTGCAGCAATCGCACTACTGGACACAAATACAAGAGATCAGGTGAAAACAGGAAGTAAAAACATCGGGTCATCTACGGGCGGCTTCGTACGCAACGTAAAAGACAATCCTGGAGAATTCAAAAATGATCTTTCAGGTCGTTTCCAATCAGCTGTTTCAACTTTAAAAAATGCAATGACTGAAGCACAGTCATTATATGAAAAAGTAAACGAAGACGTTGTGCCACAAGTGGAATCAATCCGCGAAAGTGCATCTGAAATCGTTGATACAGCGAAAGAAGCGACTGAAGACGCTAGAGATATCGGCGGGCAGGTTGCAGATGCAGGATCTGAAGTTAAAGAAGGCGTTTCTTCACAGGCAGGATCAACTGACTCTTCAAACGACTCAGTTGTCCAGCTAAATAAAAAGAGTCAAAATACAGTGGATGCATCACCTCAGGGAGATATTCCGGGTGAGCTAGGCCGCGATAAATAATCATTAAAAAAGGAATCGCTCAGGCGATTCCTTTTTTTAGGCGTTAAAGTAGAGACAGAGTTCAGTGCATCACATTTAGCATCATTACAAAAATGAATCAGTTAACTCTGTCCCCGATGTGTCGCTCTTTATAGAAACAACAACCCTGCAATAGCACCGGTCAACACAACAACCCAGGGTGGAAGCTTCCAAAATACTAGCATACTGAAAAGGAAAGCAGCTAGTACAAAGTGAATCGGCTCTAAAATAGAGCTTGTCCAGATCGGGAAGTAGAAGGCTGAGATTAAAATGCCGACTACTGCTGCGTTAACGCCCATGAAGGCTGCTTTCATTTTCGGGTTTGTTCTGAGGGCATTCCAGAATGGAAGTGCTCCTAAGATTAACAGGAACGCTGGAAGGAAGATGGCTGCTGTTGCGAGCAACCCGCCCTGCCAGCCGCCGATGACTGCACCGATATAAGCAGCAAATGTGAACAATGGACCTGGAACTGCCTGCGCAGCACCATAACCAGCAAGAAATTCTTCTTCAGTCAGCCAGCCTGTCGGAACAAATTCCCGTTCAAGTAAAGGCAGAACCACGTGTCCCCCGCCGAATACGAGTGAGCCTGAACGGTAAAAGCTGTCGAACATTGCAATCCAATTTGCTGTCGTTATTTCCCGGGCAATAGGGAGAACAGCAAGTAAAACAAAGAACAGCGTCAGAAAGACTGCACCAAGCTTTTTAGATACAGGGAAAGTAAATGACGGATTTTTTTCTGATGTATCACCTTTGAACAGGAAGAACCCTGCAATACCGGCAATGACAATGACAACTACCTGACTGATTGTTGTCTGCCACAGTAATGTAACTGAAAGGGCAAGCAGTGCCATTGCTTTACGCTGAAGATCAGGCGTCAGGTTCTTTGCCATGCCCATAATGGCATGCGCTACAACTGCTACGGCAACAATTTTCAGTCCCTGCAGCCAGCCTGCATCTGCAACGTCAAAGCTTGATACAATCATGGCAAAAATGATCAGTACAATAACGGATGGCATCGTAAACCCGATAAAGGAAACGAGTCCTCCGAGCAGTCCGCCCCTCATCACGCCAATACCGATTCCAACCTGTGAGCTTGCAGGCCCAGGGAGAAATTGACTGAGTGCGACCAGGTCGGCATAGGTTTTATCTGACATCCATTTTCTTCTTTCGATATATTCATCTCTGAAATAACCAAGGTGAGCAATCGGCCCGCCGAAAGAGGTTAATCCGAGACGGAGTGAAACAAGTAAGATTTCAAGTAATGATCCTTGTCTTTTCATTTGAATCTCCCTTCTAATCTTTGATTTCCTTAAAGAGTTCGTACGCTTTGCTGCGCGCTTCTTTCAACACTTCTTCACCACGGGCAGTAGCGGTATAGTATTTTCTAATATGACCGTCGACTTTCCGCTCTTCTTTTAGCAGAAGGCCGTCTGCTTCCATTGAATGAAGAATAGGATAGAGTGTGCCGGCACTGATTTCATAGCCGTGCTCACGCAGTTCTTCTGTCATCCAGGCGCCGTAAATCGGGTGCTCTAGCGCGTGATGAAGAATATGAATTTGTATAAAACCAAGAAAAAGTTTACGCAGTATTTTGTCATCCATACACATATCCCCTTTATTGAAATCGCAAACCGATATCGGAAATCGATACCGTCATTCTAGCAGGGGGATGAGCGGTTGTGAAGGGATGGATATGGATCTTAACATTAACTTTACAAAGTAGTGTTTTGACTTGTGTGGGAAAGGTGGAATGTGTTTTGAGGTATATATGTAACAGGAAATGCGGAGAAGCGATTCACCACCCCCGGGAATTGGTCCACCTCCAGGCTTTATTAAATCACTAATCCATCTAATTAAACGCTGCCATCAGCCTGCAGTCGGGCTGTTGGGCAGGAAGTCAGCATAAAAAAGCCCCCCGCACTTCACATGCGGGGGGACCTGCATTCTTACTTAGTTGGTTGATTGCGCCAGTCTTACTAGTAAATGCGCGAGCTGGTGACGCTGTTCTTTATCGCCAAGCTTCCATAGTTCCTGAAGAAGCTTTTCTTCACGGTTACGGGGTTCTTCATTTTTAGCCAGGTAATCTCCGACTCTTTCAGCACCTTTTGCAAGTGCTTCTTCGCCGAGGCCCAGTTTTTCGCCTTTGGATACCTGATCGCCTAAGTAATCTTTAAAGCGGTCGAAGCTCTGTAAAATTTCTTCTTTCTTTTCAGGCTCTGTATGACGTGCTTCTTTTTCTACTTTGTTTTCGATATCCATGATAAAACCTCCTGTAAAAATTTACTTAATGTTCTAGTAGATGGTTTCCCGGGTCACATTCTTTTAAACATCCTTAAAAATAAGAATTATATGAATTCTTAAGCCGTTACCTTGTCGTAACATGCAATAACTGCTATCTTAGTAAAAAACTAATTTAAATGAAGGGGGCGGATCAGTTGCAGCAGGACCGATATTCACGACAGGAGCTTTTCAAGCCAATCGGGTCTCCGGGCCAGGAAGAACTCAGCCGGAAGCATGTACTCGTTATCGGCGCTGGTGCGCTCGGAACAGGGGCTTCAGAAGCGCTGGTAAGAGCCGGTGTTGGAAAAATAACCATTATCGACAGAGACTACGTTGAATGGAGTAACCTTCAGCGACAGTCTTTATATAGCGAAGAAGATGCGCGCAGGAAAATGCCTAAAGCGATTGCTGCTAAATACAGGCTTGAGCAGGTGAACAGCTATGTGGAGATCCAGGCAATCGTAGCAGACATTACGTATGAGGATCTGCTGAAATATGCAGAGAAAAGCAATTTAATGATCGATGCAACCGATAACTTTGAAACGAGGTTTGTCATTAATGACGTTGCACAAAAGTTGGCACTTCCGTGGATTTATGGTGCCTGTGTCGGCAGTACGGGGATGAGCTTTACTGTCGTACCTGGTATTACGCCATGCTTTAACTGTCTGTGGGAAACCACGCCTCCAACAGGACAGACATGTGATACTGCTGGCATTATCAGTCCGGCTGTGATGATGGTGACGGCGCACCAGACAGCGGATGCACTGAAAATCCTGACAGGGAATGCTGACGCACTCAGCGGAAAGCTCGTGACATTTGATGTCTGGCAGAACGATTATCAGGCTGTCGGCGTGTCGAGGCTAAAAAAAGCAGAGTGTCCTTCTTGCGGGGAAAACCCTACCTATCCATATTTATCAATGGAAACAGCAATGAAAACAGCTGTATTATGCGGAAGGGATACCGTACAGATCAGACCAGCTGAAAAAAAGAGTGTAGATCTAGGGGATTTACATACGATCTTTTCAACACAGGGACTTCCTGTTCAATACAACCAATTTTTAATCAGTATCACTTTTGATCCTTACAGAATGGTGATCTTTAAGGATGGTCGTGTACTGATTCATGGTACGAGTGATAAGAAAGAAGCTAAAAAAGTCTATCATAAAGTCTTTAACTGAAAAAAGCGGATTCCTAAATGTAACCAGGGGGATCCGCTTTTTATAATGGTTTTAAAAGTGCTGAGTTTTCACAAACTGATTAAGGGAATGGTAAGATTAACTCATAGTAAAAGCAGAAAGAAGATATGACCATGACAAAGATCATTTACTTTATCATTATCGTGACATTTATCGATACATTTATTCAGCTTCCGGTGATGACACCTTACGCAATCAGTCTTGGTGCTTCTGAGACGATGGCAGGGCTGATTATTGCTGTTTATTCAGCATTGAATGTCGTTGGAAATATAGCAGGCGGTTATGCAGTGGACCGATATGGCAGAAAGCCAATTCTGGTGATTGGTACAGTGCTTTCTGCGGCAGTTCTTTTATTTTATCCATTGGCGCAGGATGCAGGACAGCTACTTATCGTCAGAGCAGTTCATGGTGTGGTCAGCGGTCTGTTGATCCCATGTGTATTTGCAATTGCAGGTGACTACGCTGCGAAAAGAAGCACAAAACCGATGGCCTATATAGGTGCCGGAATTGGCAGCGCGGCAATTTTGGGGCCTGCAGCAGGCGGCATTCTTGCAGCTAACGGTTTAACGGATGCTGTGTTCTATTCAGTAGCGGTTCTTTTTACAATCTGTATCTGGCTCACCGTGAAGTATGTATCAGAGTCTTTCAGGGAAAGAGAGAGAAGAATTGTTACAGGGGCGCCGATCATGGAGCTCCTGAAGCATAAAAAGCTTCAGCAGGCATCACTTGCGGCGTTTGCTTTGATGGTCAGTAACGGTACACTGGCATTCGCATTACCATTGAAAGCGGAGGATCTCGGGCTGACACAGGCCTCCGCCGGCATCTGGTTAAGTGTGTTTGGTATCACTGCAGTGATTATTTTCGTGACAAAGCTGAATAAGATTTATGACCTTTATACGTCAGAAAAACTGACAGCAACAGGGCTGATTACAATTGGTCTGATCCTCGGCCTGATTCAATGGATCACGCTGCCTGTGGTTATTCCGGTGCTGATGTTTGTTTACGGGATTGGGTTTGCTTTGATCTTCCCATCAATGAATCAGATGGTGACGGATATGTCTAATAAGGCAACAAGAGGGAAGGCGTTCGGTATTTTTTATTCCTTCTTCTCAGGAGGTGTAGTTGCGGGATCGAGTTTAGCGGGTTTTGTCAGTGAAAGAGCAGGCCTCCCATTTACAGGCGGCGCTGCTTTGATTCTGACAGTCAGCCTGATCTTCATTGCGATTGGCAGACTGCGTTAAAGTTTCATCTCAGGGCTTCTGTCACGCTTGAAGTCACCGTTTTTTCCACCGGTCTTCTCAGCAAGGAAGGTTGGTCCGATCACCATTCCCTTATCAGAAGCTTTACACATATCATAAATCGTCAGTGCACACACTGAAGCAGCTGTGAGTGCTTCCATTTCAACGCCTGTGCTGCCTTTTGTTTTGACTGATGCTGAAATCTTCAGCTCATAGCGGGAAGTAAGATCCCATTCAAAGGACAGGTCAATCCCGCTCAAAGAAAGCGGGTGGCACATCGGAATAATCGTTGACGTCTGCTTGGCAGCCATAATGCCGGCTACCTGAGCAACTGCAAGGACATCACCTTTTTTTGAGGTGCCATTTTGAATATGCTGATAGATCTCTTCATTTACAATGATGCTTGAATGCGCTATTGCGATTCTGGCAGTTTCCTGCTTTTCAGAAATATCGACCATTCTGGCGCGGCCCTGGTCATTAAAATGTGTTAAATCTGACACTACAATCACCTCATACGATTAATATATCCATTGTAGCATGACATGAAAGGAGCGGATAACATGATAGAACAACGAAAACCAATTACCGTTGCTGAAGCAGTGCAGCGCGTCATTGAAAAAAAAGTCTTTTCCAAAACTGAAAAAGTACATATTGATAAAGCGCTTGGCAGAAGGCTGGCAGAGGATTTAATCGCCACACATCCGGTACCCCCTTTTGATCGTTCTCCGTATGACGGATTTGCGGTCCGCTCAGCAGATACCGAAAATGCTTCAAGAGAGAACCCGCTTGATTTCAAAGTGACTGAAACAATTGGTGCAGGGGCTGTGCAAAGTGTAGCGGTCGGAGAATTTGAAGCCGCACGCATTATGACAGGCGCGATGATGCCTGCTGAATGTGATGCAGTAGTCATGCTTGAACTGACGTCAGAACCTGAACCGGGTGTGGTGAGGCTCAAACGTACGTTTAAAAAGGGCGATAATATTTCGTTTCAGGGTGAAGATGCCGAAGAAGGGACAGTGCTTGTTGAAAAAGGAGCTGTCATTAATCCGGGTACGATTGCACTGCTTGCGACCTTTGGATATGAATACATAACTGTAGCGGCTAAACCGGTTGTCGGCGTACTTGCGACCGGGTCTGAGCTGCTTGAAGTAAATGAACCGCTTGAGCCCGGGAAAATCAGAAACAGCAATGCACTGATGTCAGCCGCTCAAATCGAAAGAGCCGGAGCGGAAGTGAAAATGCTCGGTAAACTTTCCGATGACCTTGAAGCCTGCTTTGAATCAGTAAAAGCAGCGCTGAGTGAAGTGGATATTCTGATCACAACAGGCGGCGTATCTGTCGGGGACTTCGATTTTCTGCCGGAAGTCTATAAGCGGCTTGAAGCAGAGGTGTTGTTTAATAAAGTAGCGATGCGCCCCGGGAGTGTAACGACGGTTGCCCATAAAGACGGTCAGTTTTTATTCGGACTCTCTGGAAACCCTTCCGCTTGCTACGTCGGCTTTGAACTCTTCACAAGACCGGTGATTCAGCAAATGCTTGGGAATCCAAAGCCACACCTGCCTTTAGAAGATGCCGTGCTCGGAGCAGATTTTACAAAACCGAATCCCTTTACGCGTTTTGTAAGGGGAGCGCTCACGATTAAAAATGGCCGGCTTGAAGCGAGTCCATCCGGGTTTAATAAATCAAGTGCGGTCAGTTCACTTGCTGCAACAAGCTGTCTGATCGTTCTGCCTGGTGGAACGAGAGGTTTTACAGCAGGGGACCATGTGAAAGTAGCGCTTCTTGAAACGTCTGAAAGCAGTGACCTGCCTTGGTAGCACCTGTATTGCAGGTCGTTGGCTATCAGAACAGCGGGAAGACGACGGTGATTAACCATTTAGTGAAGGCAGCTGCAGAGAGCGGTTTGAAAGCAGGTACGATTAAACATCACGGTCACGGCGGTGCGCCTGACTATCAAAATTCTGAAAAAGACAGCAGCCGGCACTTTCAGGCAGGTGCTGCAATCAGCGCAGTAGAGGGCGATGGAGCAGTTGTGATAGAGTCGGATAGCGGGTTGTCAGATTTAGAGAATCTGCTCACTTTTTACAGTACCCTCCCCCTTCATGTTATCCTTGTAGAAGGCTATAAAAGAGAGTCTTACAATAAAATCATTGTCATTCGAAATGAAAAAGAATTCGCACTGCTTGATCAGTGCAATCATATAAAAGCCGTTATTACCGGTGTGCCAATTGACCGTCCGGATCTGCAGGTATTTACATTTCAGGACGTATCGGGATATACAGGCTGGTTTAGAAACTGGTTAAAGGAGGGACAAGCCGATGTTTGAAGTTACATCTGAGCCGTTATCGATTGAAGCGGTTTCACAGAAAGTAGTGCGTCCTGAGGCAGGAGCAGTCGTAACATTTACAGGAACAGTCCGGGAGTTTACAAAAGGAAAACGTACGCTTTACCTGACCTATGAAGCCTATGCCTCTATGGCAGAAAAGCAGCTTAAGAGAATTGGAGATGAAATCGCTTCACGCTGGCCTGATGCTGTAACAGCGATCTCGCATAGAACCGGAAAACTCGGAATCTCTGACATAGCAGTCGTGATCGCGGTTTCCACACCTCACAGAAAAGATGCATATGAAGCAAATGAATATGCGATTGAACGTATTAAACAGATCGTGCCTATCTGGAAGAAAGAAAAGTGGGAAGACGGTGAGGAGTGGATAGGTGATCAGCTCGAAACCAATGCCGGGATCCCTCATAAGGAGGAAATCAAATGATTAAAGTAAACTGCTTTGCTCACCTGAAAGAGCTTGCAGGTGGTAACCATATAGAAATTGACCGTCAGGAAATGACAGTAAAAGAACTGCTCGAAGAAGTGCAGAATCAGTATCAGATTCAGTCTGACAGTATTCTAGTGGCAATCAATGAAGAATATGCGCTCCCTGAAGACCAGGTGACAGAGCGTGACACAGTGGCCCTGATCCCTCCGGTAAGCGGGGGATGAAGGTACTTGGAGCTGTCATGGCCGGTGGGGAGTCACGGCGATTTGGCCGTCCGAAAGCCTTAGCCACCTGGGAGGACAGCCGTTTTTATGAAAGAGCTGTGAATGCCCTTGAGTCTGTCTGTGATGAAGTTGTGCTGTCTGTCAGAGAAGATCAGCTGAATGATTTTCATGACTTTACCGGGAGACTTGTGACAGATCTTGCGCCATATCAATCGTGCGGACCGTTAGGCGGATTGTATGCCCTCATGTCACAAACCGATGCTGACATCTTAGTCACGCTGCCATGTGATATGCCGTTATTTGAGAAAAAGGACGCTGAAAGACTGCTGGGTGCTTTTAGTCAGCATCAGGCACTTGTTCCATCAGTGGGTGGCAGACTGCAGCCGCTATCAGCCATTTACTCCTATAGCTGTCTGCCAGTGATTAAAGCGCAGCTTGAAGAAGGAAACTTCCGTATGAGAAGCTTTTATGATCAGATTGACTGGTCGGAAGTTCCGCATCACAAACTCGGAATCAGTGAAGAAGCCTTCAGTAACATTAATGACCAGGAGGCTTACAGGCAACTAGTTCACGCACAGAGGAGGACAACGGATGGAACCGATTAAAGATTTTTATCAGCGGCCGCTGCATGATATCCGGATTTCCGTTACAGACCAGTGTAACTTCCGGTGCGGATACTGTATGCCGGCAGAAATATTCGGCCCGGACTTTGCTTTTATGCCAAAAGAGCAGTATCTGACTTTTGAAGAGATTGAGAAGCTTGTCAGAGCCATGAGTGAAATGGGCGTTGAAAAGGTAAGGCTGACTGGAGGAGAACCGCTCCTCAGAAAAGATCTGCACGAACTGATTGAAAAGCTCACTGCAATTGAAGGCATTAAGGATATCGCACTCACTACAAATGCAATGATGCTGCCAAAGCTTGCAGGAAAGCTCAAGGCTGCCGGACTGCAGCGTGTGAATATCAGTATGGATGCGATTGAAGAAGACGTATTTAAAAAAATGAATGGCAGAAACGTCAGCACAAAGCCTGTGATTAGAGGAATCGATGCAGCACTTGAAGCAGGACTTGAAGTGAAGATTAATATGGTCGTGCAAAAAGGTGTAAACGATGATCAGATTCTTCCAATGGCGCGCTACTTTAAAAAGCGGGGCATTATGCTCAGGTTCATTGAATTTATGGACGTCGGCAGCACAAATGGTTGGAAAATGTCATCTGTCGTCACAAAAAAAGAAATCATTCATCTGTTAAATGAAGAATTCGAAGTAGAGCCTGCTGATCCGAATTATTACGGTGAAGTGGCTGACCGCTATATTTATAAAGGAACGGATACCAACGTTGGCGTGATTTCTTCTGTGTCTGACTCATTCTGCTCAACCTGTACACGTGCAAGGCTGTCAGCAGACGGTAAAATGTATACGTGTCTGTTTGCAACAGAAGGGCACGACCTGAAAGAAGCGGTACAGACGAAAAATCACCCTGAACTGGTTGAAGCTGTATCTTCAATCTGGCGTGTACGGAAAGACCGCTACTCTGACGAAAGAACTGAAGAAACAGCGAAAAACCGTCCAAAGATTGAGATGTCTTATATCGGCGGCTAAAGGAGCTGAAATCATTTGCATGAAGAACATAAAAAACAGGCACCACGCTCAGTTGCCTGTAAAGTCATCACAGTGAGTGATACGAGAACAGAAGAAACAGATAAAAGCGGTAAAAAAATGAAAGAGATGCTTCAGGCATCCGGTCACGAAATTGCTGCTTATGAAATCGTCACAGACGAAATCATCCTGATTCAGCAGGCGGTCAAAGCCGGTCTGATGGATGAAGGGATCCAGGCAGTGCTCATTAATGGAGGAACCGGATTAGCTGCACGGGATGTCACGATTGAAGCGGTGACGCCATTATTTGAAAAAGAGATTCCTGGATTTGGCGAGTTATTCAGGTTTTTAAGTTACACAGAGGATATTGGTTCAGCGGCAATGATGTCACGTGCTGTAGCCGGTGTTGCCGGCAAAACAGCCGTCTTCTCAACGCCAGGGTCAACAGGCGCAGTGAAGCTTGCCATGGAGAAGCTGATTCTGCCTGAGCTCGGACATGTAATGCGTGAATTGAATAAGGATTAGCATGGAACCGTGGCCCTGGGCCGCGGTTTTTCTTTTTGGCCGGGGGAAGTTGTCGATGTTTCGTGCTGAGATGTTTCTATTCCCGTCTGAGTTGTTGCGATCCCCCAGGAAGTTGTACCAATCCCCCGGGCGTGCGGTAGCAATCCAGACTGAAGTTGTACCAATCTGCCCCAATCTTCTGTATGCTTCACAAGCATAATGATCGCACGCACTCTCTTCATGCCCTTAAGAAACAAAAGACTTTTACTTAAGGGCATGAAAAGGGATTCGTTTTGTGCAGATGTCGGTGTTTCATGCCGAGTTGTCGCAATACCCCGGGGATTTGTACCATTCCCCCCGGGCGTGCGGTAGCAATCCCCACCGGCTGTGTGTCAATCTTCAACGCTCTACTCCTGCACCCGCCACCAAAAAATTTGTCGAAAATATGTCTTTTTTTAGAGAATCTAGTTTTACGAAAGATTCAAAAGGGTATTTATGACCAGGTGCGAAAACTGAATATTGTTATAAGAAGCTGTTTTCTCAGCAGAAATCCATTACGGGGGAGAGATCGATGTGTCAGGTCAAATTAACGTAACGATTAACGGCAAAACGGCTGTAATCAGTGAACATTTGTCTGCAATGCAGGCATTAGAGGATCACCAGACTGAAGTACCGTCTGTTTGTTATCACCCAAGTCTCGGAGCGATTGAGACGTGTGATACGTGTATTGTGAAAGTGAATGGTGAGTTTGTCCGTTCATGCTCTACACAATTGAAAGAAGGGGACGCAATTGATGGCGTGTCAGCAGATGTAAAAGAGGCACAGGTCGTAGGGATGGACAGGATTCTCAGAAATCACGAGCTGTATTGTACAGTTTGTGATTATAACAATGGTACGTGCGAAATACATAACACCGTCAAGGATATGAAAGTCAATCACCAGAGCATGCCATTTGAAGACAAGCCTTATGAAGTAGACGATTCAAACCCGTTTTACCGCTATGATCCGGACCAGTGTATTTTATGCGGACGTTGTGTTGAAGCGTGTCAGGACGTTCAGGTAACAGAGACACTGACAATTGACTGGACACTGAAAAAGCCCCGTGTCATCTGGGATAAAAACTCCAAGATTAATGAATCTTCCTGTGTGTCATGCGGCCACTGTTCGACAGTCTGCCCATGTAACGCAATGATGGAAAAAGGAATGGAAGGAGAAGCAGGATTCCTGACGGGTCTTGCGAAAAACACCCTCCGTCCGATGATAGAAATTACGAAAAATGTCGAAACCGGTTATGGTTCAATCCTTGCAATTTCTGATGCGGAATCAGCTATGCGTGAAGACCGTATTAAAAAGACGAAAACAGTCTGCACTTACTGTGGAGTCGGCTGCAGCTTTGATATCTGGACAAAGGACCGTAAAATCCTTAAGGTCGAGCCTTCAGTTGATGCACCTGCAAACGGAATTTCTACGTGTGTGAAAGGTAAATTCGGATGGGATTTCGTCAACAGCGAATCAAGAATTACGAAACCTTTAATCCGTGAAGGCGATGCATTCAGAGAAGCTGAGTGGGATGAAGCGCTGAATTTGGTTGCTTCAAAAATGAAAGAAAATAAGAAAAAGAATGGTGCAGATTCAATGGCATTTATCAGTTCTTCAAAATGTACAAATGAAGAATCATATGTGATGCAGAAGCTTGCGCGAGGTGTAGTTGGTACAAATAACGTAGATAACTGTTCAAGATACTGTCAGACACCGGCAACAATGGGTCTATTCAGAACGGTTGGTCACGGCGGAGATTCAGGCTCAATTACTGATATTGCGCAGGCTGGACTTGTACTGATCGTCGGATCGAATACATCTGAATCCCACCCGGTTCTTGCTACACGTGTAAAACGTGCCCATAAGCTGCATGGTCAGCGTTTACTCGTTTCTGATATCAGAAAGCATGAAATGGCAGAACGCGCGGATCTGTTTTTCCAGCCAAAGCCGGGATCTGATCTTGTCTGGCTGTCAGCTGTAACGAAATATATCGTTGATCAGGGCTGGGCGGACGAAACATTTCTGAATAACCGTGTGAATGGACTGCAGGAATACGTCGACAGTCTTGAGAAATTCACACTGGATTACGCTTCAGAAGCAACCGGTCTATCAAAAGAAACGCTGATTCAGATTGCTGAAGAAGTGCACAATGCAAAAACCACATCAGTCCTTTGGGCAATGGGTGTAACGCAGCACTCAGGCGGAAGTGACACGAGTACAGCGATCTCCAACCTGCTCTTAATTACAGGTAACTACGGGAAGCCTGGCGCAGGAAGCTATCCGCTGCGCGGTCACAATAACGTTCAGGGAGCAAGTGACTTCGGCAGTATGCCTGACCGCTTCCCTGGCTATGAAAAAGTGGCTGATGATGAAGTCAGAGCGAAATACGAAAAAGCATGGAATTCAACAATCCCTGCTGAACCTGGTTTAAACAATCACGAAATGATAGATGCAATCCATGACGGCAACCTGAAGATGATGTATCTGAAGGGTGAAGACATGGGGATTGTTGATTCTAATATCAACTATGTGCACGAAGCATTTGAAAAGCTTGATTTCTTCGTCGTACAGGATATCTTCCTTTCAAAAACAGCTGAGTTCGCAGACGTTGTACTGCCGGCAAGTCCAAGTCTTGAAAAAGATGGCACATTTACAAACACTGAAAGACGTGTACAGCGTCTGTATCAGGCACTTGAGCCGCTTGGCGATTCAAGACCTGACTGGGAGATTATTCAGGATCTTGCAAACCGTCTTGGTGCAGATTGGAATTACACGCACCCGGGTGAAATCATGGAAGAGGCTGCATCACTTGCACCACTTTATGCGGGTGTTACGTACGAGCGTCTTGAGGGCTATAAGAGTCTTCAGTGGCCGGTCGCTGCTGATGGCACTGACTCACCGCTTCTGTTCCTAGAAGACTTCCCGTTCCCGGATGGAAAGGCAAGGTTGTTCCCTGTGGACTGGACAAAGCCGCTTGAATTTGACGAAGAATATGATATTCATGTCAACAATGGCCGTCTGCTGGAGCATTTTCATGAAGGAAATATGACATACAAGTCAGAAGGAATTGCTTCTAAGACACCTAACGTCTTCCTGGAAGTATCTGAAGAGCTGGCAAAAGAAAGAGGTCTGGAGGATGGCACACTTGTCAGACTGACCTCTCCATATGGTGCAGTGAAGGTTGAATGTCTCGTGACGGATCGTGTGAAAGGCAAAGAAGTTTATCTGCCAATGAATGATAACAGTGAAGGTGCGATTAACTTCCTTACCAGCTCACAGGCTGATAAAGACACAGATACGCCTGCATATAAGGAAATCAGCGCAAAAATGGAAGTGCTGAAGGTGAAAGGTGAGAGGCCAATTCCAAGAACGAATCATAGAAACGGAAATCCTCAGCCGCAGCTTGGCGTCAGAGTAGATAAAAAGTGGGCGCGTAAAGATTATGTGTTCCCTGGAGACCTTGTTAAACTTCGGAAGGAGGCGTCTAAGCGTGGCTAAAGCGACGAAAGTCATTCACCGTATGGAAATCAGCGAAGAGGAAATCCGTCAGCGTGATTTAGAGGAAATCAAAACAAGACTTCTTGAAAATAAGACAGCAATTCATGAGATTTTTGACTTGATTGAGCACCTGCAAAAAAGAGGAGTGCTTGATATGGGCACCTCACTATTCGCACAGGGTGACAAAGTCCTTGATGTGATCGTGAAAACACTTGATTCTAAGGAAACAACAAACAGCATTAAAAATCTCCTGCTGATGGTTGGTACACTTGGCACACTGAATGTTCAGCAGCTCGAACCACTGATTCTGAAAGTGAATGCGGGTATTGCCAAGGTAGCAGAGCTGGATGAAAAGCGTGAACAGGAAGGGTACTTTACCCTCCTGCGCTCGCTGAATGATCCGGAAGTAAAGCGTGCAATGGCAGTAGGAGCGGCATTTTTAAAAGGGCTTGGTGTAAAGCAGGATGATTATGAAAGAACGACGCAGAAGCCTGAGGATCAAAAAATGGAAGAAGATAATGAATCAAAAGAAAACGAAGACTGGAACGGTGATATTTTCACGACTGAATATCACGAGCTTAATGGCGGCCCTTCTCCTGTCAAAAAAGAGTCGCGTTCCTCCGTTAAGAGCAGCTGGCTTGTACCGGCAGGACTTGCGCTGGCCGCAATTCCGCTCTACTTCTTAAACAAAAAATCATAATTCAAAACCCCGGGTACTCAAGCCCCGGGGTACAAACTGAGGGGGAACAACAATGGCTGAAAAAAAGCTTAAAAACCGCTGGCTGATTGCTGCGTCAGCGGTAGGTATTCATATTTCAATCGGATCTGTTTATTCATGGAGTGTATTTTCCAACCCGCTAAATGAAAAGCATGGATGGGCAGCGAGTGATATCGCTCTAATCTTTAGTATTGCAATCTTATTTTTAGGTCTTTCAGCTGCTTTCATGGGGCACTTTGTTGAAAAGCATGGTCCAAGAAAATCAGGGATGATTGCAGCGATCAGTTTTGGGATCGGGATGATCGGTTCCGGGTTTGCAGATGGAATCGGAAACTTATACCTGCTGTATTTCTTTTATGGTGTACTTGGCGGTATTGGCCTTGGAATTGGTTATATTACGCCGGTTTCAACACTCGTTAAATGGTTCCCGGACAGAAGGGGACTTGCAACAGGTCTTGCCATCATGGGATTTGGTTTTGCATCAATGATCGCAAGCCCTGTAATGGAAGCATTAATCAATAACATCGGGATTTCGGGAACGTTTTACTTACTTGGAGCCATTTACTTTGTATTAATGTTCAGCTCTTCTCTCTATCTTGAAAAGCCGCCTGCGGATTATGTACCAAAGGGTATGACGCAGGAGGAAAAGAAAGAAAAGCAGGAAAACAAAGATACCGGAGACCTTGCTCAGCTGACAGCAAACGAAGCTGTTAAAACTGTTCGCTTTTGGGCGCTTTGGATCATGCTCTTTATCAATGTGACATGTGGTATTGCTATTATCTCGGTTGCTTCTCCAATGGCACAGTCAGTTGCAGGAATGACTGCGGGCGCTGCAGCAGTGATGGTCGGAATTATGGGTGTATTTAACGGACTGGGACGTCTAGGCTGGGCTTCCGCTTCAGATTATATCGGTCGTCCAAATACGTATACAGCATTTTTCGTCTTACAAATTGCAGCATTTGTTCTATTGCCAAACGTAACAAATGCGTTACTTTTCCAAATATTAATTTTCGTTATACTATCGTGCTACGGTGGAGGTTTTGCTTCCATACCTGCCTTTATTGGAGACCTTTTTGGTACAAAACAGCTCGGAGCAATCCATGGTTATATCTTAACAGCATGGGCAGCAGCCGGACTTGTTGGACCAAGCGTTGTAACGAGAATTGAGGAAGCAACGAACAGCTATGCACTAACCATGTATATCTTTACAGGGGCATTTGTTGTTGCCCTGATTGTATCTCTATTGATTCGTGTTAACATTAAGAAAGTACGTGAAGAACATACTGCACCGGCTGAAGCAACAAGCTGATGCTGAAAGTCCGGGCTGCCAAAGCCCGGACTTTTCTTACTTGAAAGGGGGAAGCCGGATGAGCGCTGATTCCGTGAAAAAAAGAAAGATTTTAAAAGTAACAGATGGGGAAGCATCATGGGTGGAAGATTCAATTGTCACTGAGCAGGTTCTGACGATCAAATTGAATGGAGAGGAATTTGTCACGGTAGTCTGTTCTCCTGAGTACATGGAGGATCTCGCTGTAGGGTACCTGACAGCAGAGGGTGTCATCCGTTCAGCAAAAGATATCAGCTCGGTCAGGCTGGATCCAAAAGGCGGATTTATTCATATAACAGCTGAACACCTTAATCCGCTCTATGGTTCATTACAAAATAAGCGATATATCACTTCATGTTGCGGGGGAAGTCGTCAGGGGTTTGTCTTTGCGAGTGATGCTATGACGGCGAAAACAATGACGGAGCAAAGTGTGAAGCTTCATCCCGATCAATGCTTCAAGCTGATGCAAAAGCTGCAGCATTCCGCTGACACCTTTAAAGAAACAGGTGGCGTGCATAATGCAGCATTGTGCACTGAAGACGATATTGTCCTGAGCAGGATGGATATCGGTCGTCATAACGCCCTTGATAAAATATACGGCCACTGCCTGCGTAACGATATTTCTGTTAAGAACAAAGTCATCGTCTTTAGCGGCAGACTATCTTCTGAAATCCTTCTTAAGGTTGCAAAGATAGGCTGTGAGATGGTGATCTCAAAATCTGCCCCAACCGAACGCGCACTGGATTTAGCCGAGGAACTAAATATGACCACCGTCGGATTTGTCAGAGGGAATTCTTTTAATGTGTATACATGTCCTGAGAGAATCCGTCTGAAAGAAGCGCCTGTGTATTAAAGAGATATGAAACAAAACAGTCCTATTTTATTAATGGGATATTATATCTATTTGAAAACTTAGTGCAGCGGAGCGTAAGGCGGCGACTCCGGGACGATAAGTTGGAAGCTGAGACCCCGCAGCCGAAGGCGAGGAGGCTCAGCAACAACCGTCCGGAAAGCGTCCGCCTGAAGCGCAGCGGAACGAGTGAAGGGTGAGACATTTATTGTCCCACCCTGTTTTACATTATTCAGCCTTTAATTCATCATGGTCAATATACTGTACCTGATCTTCAAAAATCAGTTTTGTTCTGAAGCGGTAGCGGCACTGATCACTTTTATCTTTTAAATGCTCAGGAATCGTATAAGAAAAAGGGATCTCCCTGAAAAAATCACGGTCAATTTCCTTAGACATATAAATCGTTGTTGCGATCTCAACAGGCTTTTCATTTAAATGTTTCGGGTCAAACGCCATCAGGTCACATTCAAGACGTGATACTTTCTTACGCTTCTTTGGCCCCTGTAAATAAAACGTACCCGTAATAAGAGAACCTGGAATCAGTACATCCTGATCTAATACTAGATCCACTTTTCCCTTACCCGGAGATAACATATTGGTCAGCTTCTTAAACATGGTGTCACATCCTTTGAATACTATACGAATGAGCGGCCTTACAGGTTTCACTTAATCATACCACCGGGTGTTACTGCAAGTTTTTCACTGTTTTGCAGTCTGATAAACCTGAGATAAAATACCCCGGTCATGATGAGTGAGAACAGTCCGAATACAATCACCATATAAGCAAGACCAATTAAATCAAGGAATAGCCCTGTCATCAAAAGGACAACCTGAAAGACGATCCGGTCAAGCATATTTCTGAACGAAAAGAACCTTCCGTGAAATTCTTTTGGGATTCTAGTCTGAAAGATCGTCGCAGCTGTCGGGAAAAAGCAGCCGACTGCAAAGCCGAATATAATAAATGCCAGAATCGTCAGGAACGGAATGTCAGCGAAAAATAAAATCAGCTGGGAAAATCCGATGACGAAAGAAAAAGTAAATAAGATGCTGTAAGGAGAAAAGGCTTCCCCGATCTTCTTGATCACAAATGCACCTGCCATAAATGCAATACCTTCTGCCGTATAAATCCAGCCCTTTATTGCTGAGCTGTCCTGAATTTCACTGATATTAATGACAACCAGATTGAATCCGCCGATAAATAACAGTGGCACGAGTGTTAAAATTAATGTCATCATGACAATGGGCAACCCTTTAATTACCGGGAAAACCTCTTTAAATCCGGCACTCCGCTTCCCTTCAGAAGGAAGCTGCGCCGGCTGATGCTCTTCAATGACAAGCAGCCAGGTTAATCCGAATAAAATGAGATAAGAAACGAGTGATAGAATATAAACATTTGATAAAGGAAGCTGGACGACCAGCACACCTGCGATTGCAGTACCCAGCACTCTGGATAATGTAGCAACATTCATATGAATACCGTTAAGCTGAAGCAGATCTCTCTCCTTCACTACAAGCGGCAATGCTGCCTGGAGTGCAGGGAAATAAAATGCTGCAGCAACCTGTATGAAAATTAAAAAGACAATCATCCAGATAATTGAATCCTGCTGGATGGCAATTAACATAAAAATCACACTGAATGCCCTGACAAATCCAGAAGCGAGCATGACTGTTTTTTTACGCAGCTGATCAATCAATCTTCCCGCAAGAGGGCCAATCAGGATACTTGCTAAGAGCCCCGCCCCCAGAATGAGGGATTTTACAAAATCAGATGGAACCTTTTCCTGCATAAACTCCAGATTTCCAATAATACCAAGCCACAAGCCAACCCCTGCAATAAACTCACCTGCAAGCAGGATCCAGACATTACGATTACGAAGCATAACGAACCTTCTTTCTGATCTTTACCTATGTGAAAAAGTATGGGGTAATTTATTTCGTTTGTCTATATAATAATTAGCATTTACTTTTCAGTTAAAATAAGAGAACATTATATGTAAAGATTCGACAACACCAGGGGGGAAGAGTATATGAAAGCTTATGATCAACTTGGTTCGTACATACTTGAAAAAAGGCACGAATTAGCATTAAAGCTTGATGGGGGAAGCCCTGACTTGTTACTGTCGAAAAATGATGAACAAAAATTGATTGGTCTTCAAAGCGACCTGATTTCTTATATCGGTACAGCGATCAAATATAATGATGCTTCCGGCCTTGAAGAACAGGTCATTGACTGGGCGAGAAAAACAGGAGAGTCGGCTGTTCAAAGAGGCATTGAGCTTGATGACGGTCTTAGTATTCTCTCGCAGCTGAGAATGCTCATATGGGAACTGATGTCAGAAAAGCAAGAAGAATTGAATTTTACAGCTGAGGAAGTTACAGCCATTAATTATAATATTGAGCCTGTGATCGATAAAGCCGGACGCGAATTCTGTATGGCTTACGTAGAAGATTATCGGCAGTATATGAAAAAAGCTCAAAGCAGCGTAATGGAATATTCAGTACCGGTCGTTGGATTAAATGATCATGTTGCAATTTTGCCACTGATCGGGGAACTTGATGATGACCGTGCAAAAATATTAAAGGAAGTCGCACTTCATAAATGCATTGAATTGCGTAATTCCATTTTAATTCTTGATTTGTCAGGTGTTCCAACAGTAGACACCATGGTGGCAAATGAACTGTCCCAGGTTATTGATTCACTCAAACTGATCGGAGTAAAAACAATACTGACCGGACTGCGCCCCGAAATTGCTCAGGCTGTCGTAGAAATTGGAATCAAATTCGAAGGCATGACGATACGTAAAAATTTAAAAACTGCGATAGAAGGATTGTCGATTTAATTTTTGAGAAATGATGAGACTCTAAAAAGTCTGAGGCGTGACGTCTCAGGCTTTTTTTGTTGTCCAGCTTCAGGCGCTAGCTCTTCGGGTCATAAGCCGCGCAGAAAGGTCACCCGTTTTCCGCTCCGCGTCTTATGCCTGTCAGAGCAGACCAGGCGCCTTTCGCATTTCGATTTAGCTTTTCGGAAGATCATGATTGTATTTGCACAGAGGAAATCAACAGTCAAATTTAATCAAAAAACTATAATCACACCTCTTGACTTTATACCCCAATGGGTATATTATGGGTCATGTAATCAATTATGAACAAGCAAGGGAGGTTCACTTCATGGATTACTCAAAACAGTCTATTCACCGGTTAAAAAGAGTAGAAGGTCAGCTTCGCGGCGTGCTTGCAATGATGGAAGAAGAAAAAGATTGTAAGGATGTTATCACACAGCTGTCAGCAATCCGTACAGCTATTGACCGGACAATTGGATTAGTTGTAAGTGAAAACCTGGTATCCTGCGTCAGAGAAGCGAGAGATGACGATGAGCGCGAACCGGATGACGTAATCAGGGAAGCGGTGAACCTGCTTGTGAAAAGCAGGTAATTTTTTTGAAAAATAATATACCCTATAGGGTAATTGATTTTAGGAGGATTTTTATTCATGGAAAAGAAAAGAACAACGATTGTCTTATTCAGCGGTGACTACGATAAAGCGATGGCTGCTTATATTATTGCAAACGGAGCAGCAGCTTACGATCACGAAGTAACGATTTTTCATACATTCTGGGGTCTGAATGCACTTCGTAAAGACGGAGACGTTGAGGTTCAAAAGAGCGGCATGGAAAAAATGTTTGGCAAAATGATGCCTAAAGGCGCAGATAAAATGGGTCTGTCAAGAATGAACTTTGGCGGTCTTGGACAAAAAATGATTAAAGGTGTTATGAAAAAGCACAATGCAATGGAGCTGCCTAACCTGATTGAAATGGCGCAGGAACAGGATGTAAAGCTTGTGGCATGTACAATGACCATGGATCTATTAGGTCTTCACAAAGAAGAGTTGCTTGAAGAAATTGAATATGCAGGCGTTGCAGCTTACCTGGCAGATGCAGAAGACGGTAATGTAAATCTGTTTATCTAATCCTAAAAGGACAGCCGGGAGGTGTAAGGTTTGAGTATTGAATTATTTATTGTATTATTTTTAATTGGATTTGTCGGGTCTTATATTTCCGGAATGCTTGGCATTGGCGGATCAATCATCAAATATCCAATGCTGCTTTATATTCCGCCATTATTTGGTCTTGCAGCTTTTTCTGCGCACGAGGTGGCAGGGATTTCTGCAGTTCAGGTGTTCTTCGCTACAATTGGTGGCGTGTGGGCCTATCGTAAAGGTGGATATCTGAACAAAACACTTATCACTTATATGGGAATCAGTGTACTGATTGGAAGTCTGATTGGCGGATTCGGCTCAGATTCGATGTCTGAAGCAACGATCAACACAGTGTATGGAGTACTCGCATTGATTGCAGCAGTGATGATGTTTGTACCTAAAAAGGGCCGGGAAGATACTCCATTTGATCAGATTACTTTTAACAAATGGCTTGCAGCAATTTTAGCATTTATCGTGGGTGTCAGTGCAGGGATTGTTGGTGCTGCTGGTGCGTTTTTACTTGTACCGATTATGCTGGTTGTACTGAAGATTCCAACGCGCGTGACGATTGCTTCTTCACTTGCAATCACGTTTATTGCATCAATCGGAACGACAATTGGTAAAGTGACAACAGGTCAGGTTGATTATGTGCCTGCACTTGTTATGGTTGTAGCCAGTCTGATCGCAGCGCCTCTTGGTGCAAAACTGGGTAAAAATATGAATACAAAAATACTGCAGATTCTGCTGGCGCTGATCATTTTAGCGACTGCCATCAAAATCTGGCTGGATATTTTACTGTAAAACGGTCTGGTGATCCTGGAATTTTATTTTCCGGGGGATCCGGATTTTTTTATTGTAATTGATGTAGATCAAATTACATGATTTCATGAACCACGCTGTTAATCTCAGGGACCACTGTTGAAATCTCCTGAACCCCAGCCATCCGTCACTACCCCAAAATCGCTTGACAGAAAATAACTGCTTCACATAAGATAAAGCTAACAAACAACGGAAGGGTGACCCGGGAGAATGTGGAACTAATTCTATTTTTGAAAACAAAGATGAATGCAGTGATAAAAGACAAACGCAACCAGTCTGTCTTCGTACTGATCATCCGTTTTCCAAATAGGATTAGGCATTTCTCATCGGGTTCATACGTATCGCGGCAGCTGCCGTGGTCTATTTGCGTACACCTATGCCTCCTATTCGGTAAACGGATAGGGGGCATTTTTTTGTCCCCGTCATGATGAAAAACAGGGGATGATTTTATGACAATACTTTGCAACGTCAAAGACGTCAGCTATTCAGTAAGAGAAAGAGAGCTTTTTCATATTAATGAACTTGAGATCAGGAAAGGAGACCGTATTGGATTAGTGGGGAAAAATGGATCAGGCAAATCGACACTTCTCCATCTAATCAGTGGAGAGCTTAAGCCGGACACAGGTGAGATTTTCAGAAATGGCCATATCACCTTGCTTCCACAGTTGAAAAATACGGATACATTTCAAAGCGGTGGAGAAGTAACGCAGGATTATATTAATCAGGCATTTGCAGAGGACCCTGAATTACTGCTTGCTGATGAACCAACTACAAACCTTGATGTGGAACACGTGCAGACGCTCGAGCAGCACTTGAAACGCTTCAAGGGATCGATGGTACTGGTCTCACATGACCGGACATTTCTGGACCTGCTTTGTACGAGGATCTGGGAAATCAGCGACGGCATCCTGAAGGAGTATAAAGGAAATTATCAGGATTATGCTGACCAGAAGCAGCTTGAAGTACGCCAGGCAGAAGCTGCGCATGAGCAGTATGAGCGGAAGAAAAAACAGCTGGAAGATGCGATCGAAGAAAAAGAGAAGCGGGCAAAACGAGCAACAAAAAAACCGACAGATGGAACAGCATCTGAACATAAAAATACGAAGCCTTACTTTGCAAAAAAACAGAAAAAGCTGAGACAGACTGCAAAAGCGCTTGAAACAAGGCTTGGACAGATGGAAAAAGTGGAACGTCCGAAAGAAGCGCCGCCGATTAAAATGACGCTGCCGAATGAATCTGATATGAAAGGCAGGCCCATTATCAGATTTGAAGAACAAACTGTGAAAGTCGGCAGCAAAACACTATTTGAACTGCAGCCCTTTTATCTGAAAGGTGGTCAGAAAACAGCGCTGATCGGCGGTAATGGAACAGGTAAGACGACGCTGATTAAATCGATTCTTGCAAGGCGTGAAGGGATCACAGTTTCACCGGCAGTTAAATTCGGTTACTTCAGTCAGAACCTTGATATTCTGAGTCCTGATAAAACCATTCTTGAAAATGTGATGGAGGATGCCATCCAGACAGAAGACATCGTCAGAACGATTCTTGCCCGTCTTCACTTTTACGGAGATGATGTCTTTAAGCCTGTTCACGTACTTTCAGGCGGAGAGCGGGTAAAGGTCGCGTTTGCCAAAATCTTTGTCAGTGATTTGAATGTACTAATCATGGATGAGCCGACCAATTTTCTTGATATTGATGCGGTGGAAGCGCTTGAAGGCCTGTTAAAGGAGTATCGGGGAACGGTGTTATTTATTTCCCATGACCGGAAAATGGTTGCAAAGCTAGCAGAGAGAGTGCTGGAAATTAAAAACGGAAAACTTACGGTTTTTGATGGGAACTTGCAGGCATACGCTCAGCATGAACCGAAAGAACAGAATGATACTGCAGATGAATTGTTAAAGGTAGAAACAAAAATGTCTGAAGTGTTAAGCCGTCTCAGTATAGAGCCGACTGAAGAGCTGGACCTTGAATTTCAGCAGCTGCTGCGTAAAAAACGTGCCCTTATTTCTGATTAATGGAATACTCATCAGGGTATTGTAGGGGTGTGACTTACATTCAGAAAGGGGACATATCATGTTTCATTACACAGTGGAAACAAAGCAGTCAGTTGAAGAAGCAATGACAACACTTGAGAACAATCTGAAAGAGGAACAATTCGGGGTTCTATGGCAGTTTGACATTAAAAATAAGCTGCAGGAAAAAGGGCTGGATTTTGACCAGACGTTCCATGTGCTTGAAGTGTGTAACCCGAAAGAAGCAAAGAATGTACTTGAAAAGAACCTGCTCGCAGGCTATTTTCTGCCATGTAAAATGGTCGTCTATGATGAAAATGGCACAACGAAAATAGGGATGCCAAAACCGACCTCCCTGATCCAGATGGTAGAGGATGAAGACATTAAAGCACTAGCAGCCGATATTGAAGAAAGACTGATCGGTTGTATGGATAAGAGTGTGTAATAACAGAACAAAGGGACGGCAGCGCTCTTTTGCGCTGCCTATTTTAATGGGGGAATGATAACAATGGTCTACCTTAAAAAAATCGATAAAGACAATTGGCTCCAGGCAATCAGTCTCAAAGTAAGAGAAGATCAGCAAACCTTTGTTGCATCCAATGCAGTGTCACTGGCACAGCTGAATTTTCTGTCCGACTGTTTTCACGCACAGGGCATCTACGCGGATAATGAGATGGTTGGATTCACGCTGTACGGCATTGATGAAGATGACAGTGAATACTGGATGTACAGAATGATGATCGATGCAAAACATCAGGGGAAGGGCTATGGCAAAGCAGCGATTGAGCGGGTCATTGAAGAGATCAGGCAGCATAAAGAAGAGCGTCATGCAACGCTTACGCTTTCTTATGAGCCTGAAAATACATTTGCCAGAGACCTGTATACAAAAATGGGCTTCAAAGAGGTGCCAGGCTTTATGGTTGATGGCGAGCAAGTAGCCCGCTACACGTTCTAATCCGTTTTTTAAGGGCATATAATGCCTGGTGAAAGGCGGTGGGGTTTATGTGTGGCATTACTGGCTGGATCAGCTGGAAACGTCCGCTGACAAGCGAATGGGAAACGATTGAAAAGATGGTCAGGACCCTTCACAAAAGAGGTCCTGATGCTTTTGGCATCAAATCCATGCATCATGCTTTATTCGGTCACACCCGGCTGACGGTAATTGATCCAGCAGGTGGGGCACAGCCGATGAATATTAGAACAGAGTCGGGAGAATACACATTAATTTACAACGGTGAGCTATACAACACAGATGAGATCAGAGATGAATTGAAAAGGAGGGGTCACTCGTTTTCAACGAGGTCTGATACGGAGGTTGTATTGAGATCTTATATTGAGTGGAGAGAGGGCTGTCCGGAACGCTTTAACGGTATATTTGCATTTGCGGTTTGGGATCACAAGCGTGAAGAGTGCTTTGGTGCACGTGACAGACTTGGGGTAAAGCCGTTTTTTTATGCGGAAAAAGAAGGAGAGCTGATCTTTGGCTCAGAATTGAAAGCCATCCTCGCACACCCTGATCAGCAGGCAGTGATCACACTTGAAGGGCTGCAGGAATTATTAAGTATGGGGCCATCCCGTAAACCTGGAAGTGGTGTCTTTAAAGGAATTGATGAACTCAGACCGGCTTATGCATTTAAATACACCAGGTCCGGCTTTAAAAAGTGGCGATATTGGAACGTGAAAAGTGAGAATCACCCGCACAACGAGCAGGAAACTGCTGTTTACTTACGTGATCTTTTTGAAGATACAGTCAGCAGGCAGCTTGTTTCTGATAAGCCGATCTGTACGTTTTTATCAGGCGGGGTAGATTCAAGTGCCATAAGCGCTGCAGCCACTCCGCAGTTAAGTGAAAAGCTTCATACCTGCTCGATCAGCTATGAGGAAAATGATCTGCATTACGAGCCGGATCTTTTTAAGCCAAGTGATGATGGGCCATGGATTCAAAAAATGTCAGCACATCTTTCTTCTATTCACCATGATCATATCATTTCCCAGGCGGAGCTTGCCGGCAGACTGAAGGATGCAGTGCATGCCCGTGATCTTCCGGGTATGGCAGATATTGATTCGTCCTTACTGTGGTTTTGCGAGCAGATCAAAAAGGACTTTACGGTTGCGCTCAGCGGGGAATGCGCAGACGAAATCTTTGGCGGGTACCCGTGGTTTCAGCAGGAAAAGCTTCTCACGCAGGAAGGTTTTCCATGGATCACTTCTGTAAAAGAAAGAGAGGCGTTCATGCTCCCGGTATGGCATAAGAAGCTTGAACTGGAGCAATACCTGCTCGAACAAAGCCGCGCCATCAGAACAGAAACACCACAGCTGGACGGGGAAACAGCACTCACACAGAAGCGCAGGGAAATGGCTTATCTGAACATGATCAGTTTTATGACCACGCTGCTCGACCGGAAAGACCGTATGAGTATGGCGGCCGGACTTGAAGTACGTGTTCCGTTCGCCGACCATAGAATTGTTGAATATGCCTGGAATATTCCGTGGCGTATGAAGCAGCTCGGTGGCCGGGAAAAAGGAATTCTGCGTAAAGCGCTCGAAGGCCTGTTACCTGACGAAGTACTCTACCGTAAAAAGAGCCCTTATCCAAAAACATATCACCCTGCTTATACAGAAGCAGTGAAGCAGTTGCTCAGGGATCGTATTGCCAAAAGCAGTTCTGTCCTGCCTGAACTGTTCGAGCGCAGTAAGCTGGAGGAGCTGATCCGGACAGACGGTGCTTCATTTAAGGTGCCTTGGTTTGGCCAGCTGATGAAAGGGCCTCAGCTGATCGCTTATCTCGTACAGCTTGATGAGTGGTTTGAGATGTATGGAGTGAAAATTGATGTATAAACATGTGAAAAGCGGAAGCCTGGTGCTTCCGCTTTTTTTGTTGAATCGAATAGGCGAAGCGATGGGCTGCACGTGTTGAATTAAGGTGAAAGGTGATGGAATACATTTGATTGATGATAGAATTATACGGATTTGTGCAGTAATTATCTGCTTCCGGTCGCACGTAGCGCGAATTCAGTTAAAAGGTGTCGCAATCATCACCGTATCCAATAGATAAAACTCAAAAGGTGATCGAATTAACCGGGCGACCCCCCTATGATGTCAGCTTCAGCTGCACCACCGATAAGCAGCCCAACTGATATTGCGCCAGACTTTATTTCAAAATCAGCTGATAAAAATGCACATCCTGCCATTCCCCGAACTTATATCCAACTTCTTTAAAATTCCCTACAAACTCAAAGCCGAATCGTTCGTGAAGGCGTACACTGACTTCGTTTCCACCTGTGATTCCGCTGATAATGGTATGAAACCCGCGTTTTTTCCCATCCTCAATTAACACATTCATCATTTTCTTTCCCAGTCCATTACCCTGAAAGCGTGGAGATAAGTAAATAGATAGCTCAACCGTGTCTTTATAAGCCTCTTTATCGCGAAATGGACTCAGGCTGCCATAGCCCGCAACTTCACCATCGATCTCTGCTGCAAAGAGCGGATAGCGGTCCTGGTAGCGGCTGAACCACTCTGTACGCTGCTCAATCGTGTGTGGATTCAAATCAAAGGTTGCGACGGTTTCAAGTACCGCCTGGTTGTAAATGTCGTTCATTGCCGGAATATCGGCTTCATTTGCTTTTCTGATGACTGTCATAATACCCTCCGAAAATTCACTTTTTTATCTATCTTAAAACACTTCACGGAAATTTAACAGAGAGGGAGGACAAACGAATTCCTGTAAGGAAGTGGTATTGGAAAAGCATAAAGGAGGAACACATATGAAAAACCCGATTCAGCCCAAAATTGGTGCAACATTTATTCCAGTAAAAGATGTCAAAGCAGCCCGTGACTGGTATTGCGGATTGCTGAGTATTGAACCGGCAGAAGACATCGTGAACGGACATCTCTACGTGCTCAGACTGCAGGATGGACACAATATTGTACTTGATCAGAAAATTTATCAAAAGCACCGCAAACACCGTGCTCCATTATTTCACTTTAATACAACTGATATTCAGGAAAGCTATACGTATGTACAGGACTTTGAAGCAGATAATATAGGGGAAATCGAATTTGGGGGTTTCTTTACGTTTGAAGATCCGGATGGAAATGTGCTCATGGTATGTGAGTGTGATAATAACTGACAACTAAAAGTTCACATTCAGCGTATTCAGAGAATTAATTATAAGCAAACATGCATTTTTTGTCGAAATTAGGGGAAAGGAAAAGGTATAATTGAAAGAGACAGGAGATGACACATGCTTATTCATTTAAATGAATTGATGTTTATAACTGCTTATTATAATGACCCGGTAAAGCAGGTTACACATATTAGTTACGATTCCAGGCAGGCGGTAAAGGACAGCGTTTTTTTCTGTCTGGAAGGTGAAAATACAAATGGTCACGATCATTGGGAAGAAGCTGTGACAAATGGCGCTTCTGTAGTGATTGGAACAGATGGAGAGCTGATAAAACGTGCAGCGGCACGCTATCCGGATTGCTCATTTGCAGTAGTTGCAGATGATCGTGAAGCGCTGGCTCAGTTTGCGATTCATTTTTATGGTCAGCCTGACCGTAAAATCAAAACGATTGGTGTGACAGGTACAAATGGAAAAACAACTGTTGCTGCATTTGTAAAATCACTGCTGACGCAATGCGGAATCAAGACCGGTTCGATTGGCACCAACGGCATTTTTGCGGCTCATGAAGAAATTATCTATAAAAAGAGCACACCCACCACACCCGAAGCATCAGATCTGCACGCTATTTTTAATGAGCTCATTAAAAGACAGGATGATGCAGTGGTCATGGAGGTTTCTTCAATCGCCATTGATCAGAAGAGAGTGGCGGGAATAGAATTTGATACAGCCATTCACACGAATATCTCCTCTGAGCACCTTGAATATCATAAAACCTTCGCAAACTACAAAGAAGCAAAAATGAAGCTGTTTGATCAGGCGCGTACAGCCGTTGTCAATATCGATGATGAAATGGGGAGGGATCTTGTCGAAAGGTTTAAAGGAGACCTGATCACCTGCAGTCTGGACCGTCATTCAGGAGCCGATCTGATTGCTGACAATTGCCACGTGTCTGAGGAAGGAACGATGTTTGAGCTGATCGTAAATGGTCAGTCTTATTTAGTGAATTCATCTGTCTACGGTAATTACAACGTGCACAATCTGCTGAGCGCAATCGGTACAGCGCTTCATCATGGGCTGCAGCTCGATCAGGTGATTCCTGTACTGAAAAGGATCGAAAATCCAAAGGGACGTTTCCAGGTGATCGAAGAATATGGCGGCCGTAAAATTATTATTGATTACGCCCACACCCCGGTAGCTTTAAACAGCTTACTGATCGAGGCGAAAAAGCTGCCGCATAACAAACTGATCGCGATGATCGCAGGAATTGGTATACGTGACTTTAATAAAATGCCTAAAATGGCTGAAACGACAGAAGGACAGGCTGACAGCATTGTTGTAACCGTTGATCACCCGGGTGAACATGATCCGAAAAAGGTAGTCAATCAGGTGATGACCGGCTTCAAAAACCCACACGATGAGTCAATAAACACCTCGTTAACGAGAAAAGAAGGTGTATTAAAAGCACTTTCCCTATCAGAAGAAGGTGATCTGATTTTGTTAACGAGCGGTTGTATTAATGGCGCTCAAATCGTAAAAGGTGAATATATTCCTCACTCGGATGAAGACATTATCCGTGATTATTTTAAACGATTGAAAAAAACAAAAGCTCCGGGAATGGAGCAGTGTAAATAATCAGATCAAATGAAATCGGAAAGTATTGTGAACATTCGCTCATTTTTTTCCTTCTCAGCAAAAGTATGTAATAATAATGATAAATGACTTAAACAGGAGGATAAAAATGTGGCGCTGATATTATTTGATCTTGATGGCACGATCATCGATTCAACAGACTATTTACTTCAGGCCCTGCATCTGGCAGTAGAAGATATGCCTCATATCCAGGAGCCGTCTAAAGAAACACTTCAGTCTGCTTACGGTCTGACTGGAAATGCTTTTTGGGCGAAAGTTGTGCCTGACGCTTCTCCTCAGGAAATTACGATCATCAGACGGAGGAGAAGCGAATTCCTTGATCAGCTGGTAAAGGGAAAAGACCTTTTATTCCCGGGCGTTAAAGAAACGCTGCAGCAGCTGAAAGAAGATGGACATACGCTATCGACAGCTTCAAACTGCGGTACGCACTACCTTGATATGGTCCTCGATTCGCAGGGTCTCAGACAATACTTTTCAGAACCGATTTGTCTGGGCACAATCCATGGGGAGAAAAAGGGTGACATCCTGGCTGTCCACTTTGAGAAGTTTGGAAAATCAGAAGCAGCCTATCTGGTAGGAGATCGTTATTCTGATATAGAAGCTGCAAAGGAACACAACATTCCTGTTATTTATTGTACATACGGATTTGGCACAGAAGAAGAAGCAGCTCAGGCGGATTACCGCATTAGCAGCATTGACGAAGTTCGTACAATTATCAGTTAAAAAAAGTGGTCACTCCTGATATGGAGTGACCACTTTTTTAGTTTGGTTATTGGTTAGAGGCGGGTGGATAGATGGCGCTGTGGTTTAGGTGTGATGCGGGTGTCTGGCCGGGATTGATGAGCTATTTACGGCACCTTTTTCGGTTTATCTATCACCAATTGGATTAATAACGTCACCTTTTTTATGATTCAGACGTCTGGCTGGATCGGCCCGATATATCGATCAGCTTTGTGATTATATCTATGGCCTTTCAGCATAATTCCGTCACCTTTTTACTTTTTCAAGCGCCATGACCATGTCGTCGCTCCAAGCGGTTCCTATTTAATAAACGACCGGTCCCTCATCTGGACGTTCCCCACGCTTCAACTCACGGATCGATAACCCAAACCGCATTTCGAAATGGGGATAGTCTTTAAATCCTCTGAAGTCACCGCCCCAGGTAAAGCCGAGCTCTTTCGCAATGTCAACTACTTCCATCCAGTCTGACTCACCGTTGCCGTTGCCGTCATACTCCAGATCCCAAATGACATCGTCCTCAGTCTGCAGGGCAAAATCAATAGCGAGACCGTAGTTATGATAAGACTCACCGCCTTGTGCATATGACACGATATTCCCTTCACGCGTTCTGCCCTGTGCGTATATTTCATCCTGCTCCTCAAAAGATCTGAATCCATCTGTAATAACAATCTGGATATTCTGTTCAGACGCTCTCTGAACCAGTTCATCGCTTTTTTCCTGAACAACCGGGTGTAATCCCTGAGGCAGGGGGCGGTTGCGTAATTCCGCGCGGTGCTCGAGTTCTTTATAGATCAGCCATCCGCCGACCGCTGCAATAAACAAAAATAAAATAAGTTTTTTCAATGCGTATCCTCAATCCTTTGACAGGTTGGACAATAATAGAGTCTTCTTGAAGCTGCAGTAATCTTTTCGATCGGGGTCCCATCAATCCGGCAGAACTGACCTGCACGGTTAAATACCCAGTGTCTGTACTGGGGGCGTTTTTTCCCTTCAGCTTTCAGACGGTTTGCAAGTTCAATGTCATTTGTAATCCCGCCTGTCTCATACGATTGAACAGTCAGCTGGATAATCGCTTCAGCCGCCGCTTGTATTTGCTCCTCTGAACAGTCTTTTGGGCGGAGAGAAGGATGTATCCCTGCCTTAAATAAAATTTCGCTGCGCAGATAATTGCCGTTACCTGCGACAAATCCCTGATCAAGTAAAAGGGCTGTCCATCTTCTGCCGCTGAATTTCTTACTGCTGATGCGTTCAACCAGCTGCTCAGGCGTCACTGAATCATTCAATACATCAGGCCCTGCACGCTGAATAAACGGATGCAGATGCACTTCCTCATCCCGCATCACTTCAATATCTGATGAACTGTATAGCAGCGCGGATTTCTTTTCGTTGTGTACGGAAAATCTGAGCTGTCTGTTCGTCTTTGGATAGTTGTAGGCGTTTCTGATCACCCATTTACCGTAAAGCTGATTGTGGCTGTAAACGGTATATCCGTTTGAAAAGCGGATCAGCATCGCTTTACCGACTGTATCTACTTTTAGTACGTCAGCCCCTGTGAAAAAATCTTCATAATCCTTCAAATGTTCAAAAGCAAAATGAACTTCCATGACTTTTCGATCTGTTAATGCTTTTTCAACCTGATCGGCTGCACGTCTGATTTCAGGACCTTCCGGCATAGTGCATCTTCCTTTTTAAATATAGATTCGTTAGTTCTCCAGTTGTAATTCTTCCCCGTACCTTATAATACGGTAGGCGGCATAGCCATCGCTGTATTTTCCGTTGCCAAAGTTGACGGGCAGAAGTGAAAAGGCAGCGAAGTATAGTGAGAAATA
Source organism: Jeotgalibacillus sp. 10bf12 (assembly GCF_055597105.1). Classification (NCBI taxonomy): domain Bacteria; kingdom Bacillati; phylum Bacillota; class Bacilli; order Caryophanales; family Caryophanaceae; genus Jeotgalibacillus; species Jeotgalibacillus sp. 10bf12. The sequence continues at coordinate 1,391,001 of NZ_CP200276.1, forward strand.
AGAGTATTGATAAAAGAATATATCCGGTCCGATGAGATCCTGCATAATGGAGATATTGATCAGGAAAATAGAACCGAAATTAAAAATAACGCCCCCGAGATGGACAAGGGTATTGGTGAAGCGATTATTATATTTCAATGACGTATATTTACAAAATGAATCGAGAAAGTAAATACTGTGAATACTGATTCCGCCGAATTTAACCAGGCATTTGCCTCTTCCTAACGCAAAATTAGATGTTCCGCCAAAAATTCTGGCAAAAAACGCATGCCCCAGCTGATGTACAAGAGAAACGGTTGGAAACACAATTAAGAATGACCACAAAAAGGTCCATATATCTTTAAGTTGAAACATTTTAGCACCTCTAACATTATTTTTCATGTATTGTCTAGACATGTTTCCCGGGATATGCTTCAGTAAACCTAAATTGAAAAATCAATTGGACAGAAAGACAGCTGTAGCGTACGATTGAAAAAATTGAATGTTAAAGGAAGATTTAGGAATGGACATCCAAACTGTTGTTTCCACGATTATTGTGATGGGGCTGATGATCGCAACTGGTTCGTTATTTGCGCTCAGAGTCAATGTTACAAGTGAAGTGAAATCAGTACTCATACTATTAATATTAAATATTGCGGTTCCGGCTGTCATCTTAAATGGTGTTTTCAGTGTGGACCTCACAGGAGACGCCTTGGCGGAAGCCGGTTTAATTTTTGGTATATCTATTGTTTACCATATTGGTGCGCTGATTTTCGTTAAAATCCTTACTGTTCTATTAAAAATACGTTCGATGTTCGGAAAAAAAATGATGATTCTTGGTGCACTTGGGAATACGGGATTTCTCGGCATTCCGCTGGCTGCAACAATTTTTGGTCCGGCAGGAGGATTTCTTGCAGCAATTTTTGACGCGGGATTATCACTGACGGTTTATACAGTTGTCATTTATCTGCTGCAGGCAGAAGGGAAATTTCATATCAGTCAGCTGAAGGCTGTCATAAACATGCCTGTTCTTTCAATCGTCATTGGTATAATCGTAGCGCTCAGCGGATTCAGACCGACCGGCATGATGATTCAGTTTGTTGAAATGCTTGCAGCACTTGCAGCCCCAATGGCTATGCTTTATGTTGGAATGCTGCTGCCTCCATTGATTAAAAGAGGAAGGAAAGTACTCTTTCCGATGCTATGGTTTCCGGTTACCGTCAGACTGCTGGTCATTCCACTGATCGTTATGTTTATCTTATCTCTGTTTTCATTTACAGGATGGACCGCCCAGTTAATTGTCCTGCAAACGGCAATGCCAGCAGCAATGATCACAGCCGTACTATTTTCTAAATTTACGAGTGAAGAAGAAACGGCAATCGTCACAATCTTCGCTTCAACACTGCTGAGTCTGGTGACAATCCCATTCATCGCATGGCTCTTAATTTGATTTTTGGGTTTCTCTCATTGAAAATAAGGAAAGATACTACTATGAGAGGAGCGATGATGATGACAAAATATAAAGGTTTTATTGGTACATATACCAAAAAGTCCAGCAAAGGTGTATATGAGATTGAACTTGATACTGAAAAGGAAGAATTGACGGTTAAAGGGGTGGCTGCTGAGAGTAAAAGCCCTACCTATGTCAATATGGATGCGGAACAGGAACACCTGTATACAGTTGCACCAGGTGGCATAGCGTCATATACAATTGGGGATTCTTTATCCTCTATTGCTCACGTTGACGCAAGGGATGGATCACCTTGTCACGTAAGCGTCAGTCCGGACGGTGAATTTGCGGCATCAGCTACTTACCTTGACGGTACGATTGCGTTATTCAAACGTGATAAAGAGACTGGTAAAGTGACTGAGCAGCTTTCATTGATCCAGCATGAAGGCGGAGGACCGCATGAGCGTCAGGATGCAGCCCATGCACATTTCAGCGGTTTTACACCGGATGGTAAATACTTAGTCGCAGTTGATCTCGGAACAGATGAAATTATTTCCTACAATTATCAGAGTGGTGAATTAAAGCAGGCTTCTGTTTTTAATGCGGAGCCGGGAGCGGGACCAAGACATCTGACATTCCACCCGGAAAAGCCCCTTGCGTACGTAATGACGGAGCTGAGTAATGAAGTGCTTGTACTGGCTTATGATAGCTCTAACGGCGCTTTTAGACAGCTTCAGTCGATTCCTGCGATCCCGGGGGACTTTAACGAGAACAGTCAGGGCAGTGCCATTCATATTTCTTCTGACGGCCGCTTTGTTTATGCCGGTAACAGAGGCCACAATTCAATCGCTGTCTTTGCAGCAGATGAAGATAATGGTGAGCTGACGCATATTGAATATGTGGAGACGGAAGGGAACTGGCCGAGAGATTTTGTGCTTGACCCATCTGAATCATTTGTTGTTGCAGCCAATCAGGAAAGCGACACGCTTGTACTGTTCAAACGTGATAAAGAAACCGGCCGCCTGATTAGTACAGGTGTAAAAGTAGAAGTGCCAGAGCCAGTCTGTGTAAAATTTAAATCAAAGTAAATTGAATAGGTATAAAAAAACTGCAGCCTGTGAAGAGCTGCAGTTTTTCAATGTGACCGTTCTTATGAATTCAAAAAACCAACATTTAATCTCGAATCAAAGATGTATAAAAATAGTTCTTTCTATAATATGTGACTAATTATAGATGACAGTTTGTAAATTTCTTCGTTACGCGAAGAAAAAGATTGAAAAATTGAAAAAAAAATATATATAATAAAATCCTATTGGGATAAGGAATTCAGGCAATTTTAGCGTTTGTGGATAAACTTTCTAATTGACAAAACTACCCTTGTATACATTATACTGAAAAAGTCCTCTGAACTTTTCATTTTATTGGTAATGAATGGATCTGAGTAGAAAAATATACATATAGAACAAGAGAGAGAGGGTCTGCAAAAGAATGAGGATTACAATTGACCTTAAAGTAGTTCATGTAAAACCCCGGGTTAAATCACATTTGTCTAACGTTGTTCATTTCGTTGATTCTGCGAATAATCGTTTTATCTGGACGACTGCTGTCGATAAAGGATTGGCAGAAGGCGAAAAAGTAAAAGCACAAATCAGTGTGAACGAAGAGCTTTACGATGAAGACGGAAAATATGTCAGAATCAGTCATGTAGCCATTCTGGAGAGTATTTCCGACCTTAGCGCAACCACTTACACCAAGAAGCCATTCAGCATCATGGACCGTCCTGCTAAAAAAGAGGAAAAGAAAAAGGTGCCAGATCAGGAACTGCTAAATAATATCGAGAAGACACTAGAGCTGCTAAGAAAAAAATAACGGCTATTTTTTTGTTGTTACATTTAGCAAATCGAAAGAAAAAAGGGCGCCGGTGCGCTCTTTTTTGCGTTGTGTGATGGACGTTTTATCAATATAGAACTTCATTTCGTCTAGCGCCTCTTAAAGTGAATAGTGTAAACTCTTGTGGAAAAGGATCAATAAGGACCGCGGAGGGTAGCGGTCTGAGGAAGGTCTAGTGGTTTCTGAAGGGGAATGTCTTGGCTGTGGTGTGTGAAAAAGTAAAAAGGTGATGGAATGATTTCGAAAGGTCATAGATATAATCGCAAAGCTGATCGATATATCCGTCCAATCCGCACAAATGGTTGAAACATATAAAAGGTGACGTTATTAATCCAATTGGTGATAGATAAAACGAGAAAGATAATGTAAATACCCCAGCACCCCCGCAACCCCCACAGCGAGAAACGGCGGTCATGATATTTGCAGCGCAGGTTTTGAATAACACTTCAATCATTGAAGTAAAATTGATAGAATAGAAGAGGCGTTTAAAATCACTCGAATAAAGGAGTAATCTTATGACTAAAGCATTGGTTTTTGGACATAAAAGTCCTGATACAGATACAATTACAGCGGCAATTGCCTATGCACATTTGAAAAATGAAATTGGGGTGGAAGCTGAGGCGGTTCGCCTTGGTGAGATTAACGGAGAAACTGCCTACGCACTTGAGCAGTTCAACGCAGAAGCACCGCGTCTGATCGAAAAAGCGGCTGGAGAAACAGACCGTGTCATTCTTGTGGACCATAACGAACGTCAGCAGAGCGTAGATGATATTGATGATGTAAGAGTGATTGAAGTCATCGACCATCACAGAATCGCTAACTTTGAAACAAGTGATCCTATCTATTTCCGTGCAGAACCGGTTGGCTGTACAGCGACAATTTTACTCAAGCTTTATAAAGAGCACGGCGTAGAGATTCCAAAAAACATTGCCGGCTTAATGCTTTCTGCAATTATCTCAGACTCACTTCTGTTCAAATCACCAACTTGTACAGAAGAAGACGTAAAAGCGGCTAAGGAGCTTGAAGCCATTGCAGGCGTTAATGCTGCGGAATATGGTCTTGAAATGCTGAAAGCCGGAGCCGACTTAAGTGGTAAAACCGCTGAAGAGCTGATTGCACTTGATGCGAAAGTATTCGAAATGGGCGGTCAGCACGTTAAGATTGCACAGGTGAATGCAGTAGACCCACAGGATATTCTGAGTCGTCAGGAAGAGATCGAGAAGGCAGTTGAAGCTGCAATCGAAGAAGAAAAACTGGCGTTGTTCACAGTGGCAGTGACTGATATCCTGAACAGTAACTCTACGATTATCGTAAAAGGCTCACATGTGTCACTTGCTGAAAAAGCATTTAACGTAACATTTACAAACCACACAGCGCTCCTTGAAGGTGTTGTATCACGTAAAAAACAAATCGTCCCTGTTCTGACAGAGACATTTAACGAAGAAATTTAATATGATTGAAGTAGCCTGGGATGATTCATCTCAGGCTGTTTTTATACGCTTCACCCGGGTGCGGAAAGCGCAGCCCTTACCGGAAATAGCAGTGGTGATTAAAAACCCTTATATTAACGGTTTTGAAAAGAAACCTCCAGGGGAATGAAAAAGCATGGAGGTGCTTTTCATGAGAATACCTGAATCACTCGCACAACAGGGTAAAGAACGCATCAAAGACTACCCCGTAGAAGGCTTTGTCTACGGCGAAGGACCGGATCGTCCTGTCATCATGCTCGTTGGTGAAGCACCGGGGGAAACCGAAATACATAATGGGATTCCATTTAGCGGGCGGGCAGGAAAAGAACTGATGCAGTCACTTGAGTTCCTTGGACTGACGAGGGATGACGTCTATATTACGAGTGCTGTCAGAAGCCGTCCGTACAAATGGGGTCAAAAAAAAGACCGTAGCAGCGGGGAGATGGTCGATAGAAAGTATAACCGCACACCGACTGCCAGGGAGATCATCGCGCATGCGCCAATATTGGATTATGAAATAAAAAATGTAAACGCACCGCTGATTGTGACGCTTGGAAATATTGGACTTCAAAGACTGGCCGGTAAAGATAAAAAGGTTACTCAGGTTCATGGTCAGCTTTTTAAGCAGCAGGTTCAATATTTGGAGAGTCCGGAAGATACCAATTTTAAGTGGACAGAAGCAGAATATGAGATCTTTCCGACCTTTCATCCGGCAGCGATCTTCTATAATCGAAGCCTGGAAGAAAAGCTGAAAGAAGATTTAGAGAAGCTGAAGAAATTGATTGAAGAGCGGGGACTGAAGCAAAAGAATTAGCTTAACGGGTTTCAAAATATGCAAGCTATGGTATATTAGTAGAAACGAATAAGTCCCTAAAAAGGGGAGTAGCGACCTTAACGGGTCAATGAATCGTCATTACGGCAGGATTTCTGCTCGGTTCATTGAGCTCTGTATACAAAACAGAGTACGCAAGACCTTTTTATGAGTACTCAAATTGATGAGCGCTCATAAAAAGGTCTTTTTTCGTTAACAGTATTTGAGGAGGAATTTCTTTGGTTTTTGTATGGTTTTTATTAGCTGCAGTCGTAACCGTATATGCGGCAATTAAATTATCGACTTATGCAGATGTGATCAGTACGAAGACAGCGATGGGTGGTATGCTTGTCGGAACGCTGCTTTTAGCTGGTGCCACATCTTTACCGGAAGTGACGACGAGTTTATCTGCTGTTGTCATTGATAACCCGGATATTGCAATCGGAAATATGCTTGGGTCAAACCTGTTCAACTTGTTTATTATCGCAAGCTTTGATTTGTTTTTCCGTAAAAAGCGCCTGTTTTTAGATGCGAGTAACAGCCATCTGCACACAGCCAGTCTTGGGTTGCTGCTGACTTCACTGACACTGGTTGCACTTTATCTGAGAATTGATACCACGTTTTTAGGTATTGGACTGGATGCATTTATCATTGCAGGTGCTTACGTGATTGGGATGATCATTATCAGTAAGCTGCCTGAAAATAGTAGCGGTGCTGCGCCTGCAATCCCGGTTGAAGAAGATAAAGAAGTGGCAGCAAGCTTTTCAATGAGTGTAAAGCATGCTGTGATTGGATTTATCATTGCTGCACTTGTCATTATGGGTGCGGGTACTGTGCTTTCTATTATGGGTGATGAAATTGCTGTAGTGACAGGACTTGGATCAAGTTTTGTAGGGAGCTTTCTGATCGCGGCGACCACTTCACTGCCAGAAGCAGTTGCTGTATTTGTTGCGCTGCGTCTGAAGAATGTGAACCTGGCACTTGGATCTATTCTCGGAAGTAACATTTTCAACATGCTCATCATCGCAGGGTCGGATATTTTCTACCGCGGTGGATCCATTCTATCAGCTGTTTCAGATTCGCATATTTTCACTGCGATCGGCGTGACGGTTCTATCAATCATTGTCATGTTCTCAGTCATTAAGAAAAAAGCGAGTTCTACGTTTACGTATATTCTGCCTTCACTGTTAATTGTCATTGGATACTTTGTCGTATCTTATCTGATTTTTACCGGATCATGAAAAAAGCTCGCTGGATCAAATCCAGCGAGCTTTTTTCTATAAGTACTCTTCATAACGTTTTTCAAGATAGTTTTGAAATACTGTCATCAATGAACAAATTCCCCAGTAAATCAGCGCGACCACAATATACATCGTCATAAAATCGAATTCACGGCCACCGACAATACGGGCACGCTGAAAAATATCAGGTACAGTAATAATGGCTGCAAGTGAAGTCGCCTTGATAATATCAACATATACATTTCCGAGAGGTGGTATGGCAATTCTGACTGACTGTGGAAGGATCACTCCATACATCGTCTGCCAGTATGTCAGACCTAACGCTTTTGAGGATTCCCACTGCCCTTTATCCACTGAAGATAAAGCAGATCTGATAATTTCAGCAATATAGGCTGCACTATTAATACTGAATGCAATTAAAGCAGCATTGACTGCTGGAATCTGCACGCCAATCACTGGCATACCAAAGTATAAAAGAAATAAGATAACAAGAATTGGTACGCCGCGCATGAATGAGATATACGTTCGAGCAGGCCAACTCAAGATTTTAAATTTCGAAGTCCTCATCAGTGCAATAAAAAAGCCAAGAACCAGACCGGCCGCCATACTGACAATGGAAATCAGCAGTGTATAACCGATCCCCGACATGACGAAGGGGAGGGATTCCCAGGCCAGCTGAGGGTCAAATAGTAAGTCCCAGCGGATTTCGTCCATAGCGACCGCTCCTTTCTTCAATTAATGACTATTCTTCAAAATCAATATCAGGCTGCTGCGTAACATCCTCACCAGCGAAGAACTGTCCTGAAATCTCAGAGATCGTTCCATCTTCAAGCATTTCTTCAAGTGTAGTGTTCACTTGTTCAACAAGCTCATCATTTTCATTACTCATGACAAGGCCTACTTCAGATGGGCTGTACTGAAGATCAGGGTGAATCACAATTCCTAAGTCAGGAAATGCCTGAAGTGCAAGTGTCTGCAGGTAATAGTCATTTAAAATAACATCCGTGTTACCTACTGATACATCACGAAGGTACTGCTCGTTTGTCGCATTGTCATAGATGACTTCTTCAGCACCGTATTCACGTGCAAGATCCATATAAACTGAAGTAGCTGCACCTGCAGCACGTTTGCCTTCAAGGTCTTCGAATGTTTCAATTCCTGAAAGGTCATCTTCACGTACGATGGCTGTGCCGTATGAATACTTAATTGGTGTAGAAAAAGCGAACTGTTCAGCTCTTTCTTCAGTGATTTCGATATCATTAGACGCAAGGTCAACCTGACCTGTATTAACAGCTGTCAGCATGCCATCAAATCCGATTTCTTCCCACTCAACTTCAAGATCGAGACGGTTCGCAAGCTCTTTCACAACTTCCACTTCAAAGCCAGTCAGCTCATCGGTTTCATCGTCATAATATGAAGTCGGGAAAAGTGTTCCTGAAGTAGCAACCTTTAGTACGCCTTCCTCCTGAATGTCATCCCATGCAGTTGTTTCTTCCGTTGATGAATCATCAGAACCACAACCTGCTAGAACTGCTGCAGCTAAAAGACCGATAGAAACGGTACGAATATTTAACTTTTTTATATTCACGTTAATAATCCTCCTTAAAATTAATCCTTTAAAAACATAGCATTTTAACAATTATGACACAAGGGTTAAATCGGCAGGGAATATTCGGATAGCGCTTACATGGTGGGGGTATCTGGATTAGCGTAGTTGGGGTATGGAAGGGGTTGTGAATATTGTTACAGTAAAGTTGCGGGAGTGGGGGTCATTAAGCGGACGTGAACAGGGTGTGGAATAATCAAAAAGGTGAATGAATAAAGCTGAAAGCTGATGTAAAAATGAGAAAGGTGTCAGAAATAATGCTGCCCAAGCGAAAGGTGATTCAATTGATTCGGAAGGTCATCGAATGAGTCAAAAGGTGAGTGAATCAACCCTATACGTGTCGGAATTAAATCCATGTGCAGCTCCCCTCCCAATAAAAAAGCAATGAACGTCTCCGCTCACTGCTTCTCAAAAAACCATTTATTCACGATCAAGCGGATAAACAACCCCCTGCTGCTTTCTGATCTGTTCCATCAGCCCGACAGTTTGAAGGGAAATCTGATGCGTATTGATGTCCGACTCGATTTTACCGGCATGCGCTGTTTTCATAAACTCTTCAATTTCATAAGACATTGAAGGCTTTGACTGCTCAACTGAATAATCTACGGCACCATCTCTCGTCATAAGCGTCACTTTACCCGGTGAGCTGATGTGGTCGATGTGAATCGCGCCTTTTTCACCGGCGATTTCACTCGGAAGAAAGCTGTCAGCAATTTTGGAGTAGCCTGCTGTGACGTTCATTCCTTCATAAGATAAAAGGACTGCGCCCTGGCCATCGACTCCAGTATGAAGCACCGTGCTGTCTGACTGGACAGCATCAGGTGATCCGAAAAGTGAAATGATCGGATAAAGAGTATAAACGCCAAGATCCATTAAAGATCCATTTGCCATATCAGGCTTAAACGCATTCAGGATCTCTCCAGCTTTAAATTTGTCATAGCGTGAAGAATACTGACCATACTGAAAGCGGACCTGTCTGATAGTGCCGATCTCAGGCAGCAATTCTTTTACACGCTGAAAGTTAGGCATTGATGTCGATTTCATTGCTTCCATCAGCAATACCTGATGTGTTTTTGACGCTTCAATCATTTTTTCAGCAAGCACCTTTGTGGCAGTCAGCGGCTTTTCGCAAAGGACCGGAATCCCTTTTTCAAGGCAGGTGATGACCTGTTCGTGATGAACTGCATTAGGTGTCGCAAGGTAAACTGCATCGATTTCTCCGCTTTCACACATTTCCTCAAGTGATGTATATGTATGGGGAAGCCCGTGTTTCTCAGCATAAGCCAGTGCAGTTTCGTTTTTTCGTGAGCAGACGGCCGTGATCTCAGCCCCTTCTGCTGCCATTGCAGCTTCAATAAAAGTATCTGTAATCCAGTTCGTTCCTGTTACGCCAAATCTCATTATGCTTCAATCCTTTTCATATCGTTTGTCCCAAGTGTACATACTAAAAGAAGAATATGCCAGTACGTAAAGAATGAGTCAAATTGTCCGAAATGGGGTATATGCATAAAGAAGTAAGTGAATCGTGAAACATTTTCAATATGGATCCAGTATATAAAGTATAAGTTCAATTGAAGTAAAGGGGCTTTTCAAATGGAGCAATTTATCTCTAATGAACAATTTAACGTGATAAAATCTCAGATTATCGGGATGCAGAGGCAGGCGAATGTGACATCGGATGAAGGTGTGAAAACTGCTGTGAAGGAAGCGGCAGAAGCGAAGGTATATGACGTGTTTGATCAGTTAACACAGGATCAGGAGCAGCTGATTTCAGGTGTTGCCTCACTTGATACAGAAGAAGAACGGACAAAATTCCTGATGGACCTGACACCTTACAGAAAATCATTCCCGGAAGTGACGCCCGCTGATTTGCGTGGACTTTTTCCAAAGGTGAAAAAGCTTCAGGTCCCGAACCTTGAATCATTTGATTTCAGAGCGCTGACCTATCTCGGATGGAAAGATATTGGGCAAAGTAAGCAGTATTTTGTCTATGTGCGGAACGGTGAATTAACAGGCGTTCAGGGCAGGTATGTGATCTCGGCGCGTAAAGGCATCTGCAGTCTATGCAACCGCTACGGTGATGTGGCGATGACCAGCATTCAGAATAGACCGAGGGAATCCGAAGGTTTAAGATCCTACGGACAGTATATCTGTTATGACAGTAAAGAGTGCAACCAGGCGATTCAGGACTCATCGCAGCTCGAAGCCTTTCTTGGGCAGGTAAGATGAAAAAAGGACAGAATAAGTCAAAAGGGTGATTTGTATGGACACAAATGAACAAATCGAAAAATATCTCACAATGTATGAACAGCTCAGAAAGAAATACCGGTGGCGTGTGAATAGTACGTCTCTGATGATGCTGGCGGGGCAACTTACAACTGCTGAAAAGCCGTTTGAATTGAGCAGACTGATCTCTTTGAATGAAATAATTAAGAAAGAATCCAGCCAGTTTTCTTATATTCAGTCAGCAGATCTGAGACTGATGCTGACAGGACTGCTTGTATCAAATTTTGATGAGCCGAAAAAATCGTTTGATGACATGATGCTCGTCTATGAAAAATTGATAGAATCAGGTTTTTCAAGAAGTCCCCATGCTTACATTGCAGCCTACGCTTTATATGTATCGCTCGATTCTGTATCGGAAGAAGAGATAGACGAACATGTAAAACGTGCGAAAAGCATGTACAGCGGAATGAAAAAACAGCACTTCTTCTTAACATCTCATGAAGATTACCCGCTATCTGTGCTTCTGGCTGAAGAAGAGGGGGAAGAAGAAGAACTGCTTGACGATATGGCTTATTACTATGATCAGCTGCATATTGTACTGGCGAAAGGAAATAACCGTCAGTTCTTATCACAGATCCTTACATACGGGCGCCAGGATAACAGACAACTGCTCGTACAAAATACAGTCACTTGGCTGGATGACCTTAAGACAAATAAGATCAAGCTGCGCGGGAATCACTTGCCGATTGTCGGTGTACTGGCCCTCGCCGGAACACCTTCAGCACTGCTCAATGAAGTAAAGGCAACCTATGATCAGCTGATCAGTATTAAAAGTTTTAAATGGCATAAAGACCTGTGCTTTATGACAGCCGTGCGGTTTGTTCTGCAAAAGAAAGTTCAGGAAAATAATGTGCTGGATGTCGGTCTTGCATCAACAATCGAATCGATCCTGCAGGCTCAGCAGGCTGCAGTACTTGCTGCGATGTCAGCCGGAGCTGCTGCATCAGCAAGTTCATCGAATAATTAATGACTAAGGTCATGGGGAAGAGGAATGTAATATGAGATTCATTTGTCTGCAGCATATCTGGTATGACAACGCAGGTTACCTGGAAGAATGGGTGAAAGTCTGGGGCTGTGAGCTTCATTATATTGATGCAAAAAAACCGGATGATTATCCTGTCCTGAAGGATAATGATGTGCTGGTTGTTTTAGGAGGTCCAAACAGCGTACAGGAACTCCCTGAAACGGACTGGATGCAAAAAGAAGTTGATTATATTGAAAAAGCGATCAATGAAAAACGAAAAATCATTGGCATCTGTCTTGGATCGCAAATGATTGCTCATATCCTCGGAACTGAAGTATCATCTTTGCCGAAATATGAAATGGGCTGGGCGGAGCTGAATTGGCATACTTCTTTTCTTGAAGACTTTGACATAGGTCAGCTGAATATCCCTATGTTCCACTGGCACAGTGATATTTACGATCTGTCAAAAGGAACAAAGCCGGTTGGAAAATCTGAGATCACACCGGTTCAGGGGTTTTATACAGATCATATTCTCGCATTTCAATTCCATCCTGAAATGACGGTTGAAGGCATTCAAAACCTGATTGACCATGATGATCAGGAGATTGAAAAACGCGATAAGACGGTCGATATGGAAGGACCGAGAGCGGATCCAGGCTACGTGGAACAAAGTCATAACCGCTTTCAACCAATTCTTGAAAAGTTTTTAGACGTCCATGGTGAAAAAAAGATTGATTAAACACTGGACAAAGATTTGAATTGTGTATACAATAAGAATGAGATTCATTCTCAATTAAAAAATAAAACGTCGCACTTATTATAAATGCCTGTAAACAGTCGTTTCGCACCGGCTTTTTACACAGAAGGCGCACAAGAAAGCGACGCCCCCTCCCTTAGCCGCACGCTGCCTGACACCAGCGTGCGGTTTTTATCTTGACTATAAAGTTAGATCAGATCCGGGAAATGTCAGTTCAGTGACTGAGAAGCCCGGTCCAGATTCCCGGAAACTCCTGTCACATCTACACCCCACCCGCGCCACAGTTGTACATTAACTAACTTTCCAAAATATTTCCTGAAAAATCTTGCACATTTATTCAATATGATGTAGGCTATACAACAACTATTATTTTCAGACAATTCCATAACTTATCAAGAGAAGTGGAGGGACTGGCCCTTTGAAACTTCAGCAACCGGCAGTGCACGGTGCTAATTCCAGCAGGTGATCAGCCTGAAGATAAGAAGAGCGTATTCCAAGACCTTCTCTTATCAGAAGGTCTTTTCCTGTATATACAGAACGATTTTGAAGGAGCTGCATGATATGACATCAATTCAAACCATCCTGGCTCAGCTTGGAAACAGAAGTGAAGAATCGACTGGAACTGTAAACCCGCCCATCTATTTATCAACTGCATACCGGCATGAAGGACTCGGTCAGTCGACCGGCTATGACTATACGAGAACGAAAAATCCAACAAGAGCCATCCTTGAAGAAGGCATTGCAGCACTTGAAGGAGCAGACCAGGGCTTTGCAACAAGCTCAGGGATGGCCGCTGTTCAACTGGTGCTGTCTTTGTATAAACCGGGAGATAAGATTCTTGCCTCTGATGACTTATATGGAGGCACTTACCGCTTATTTGATCATTACAGCGAGCATTACGGCATAGAGTTTGTGTATGTTGATACAAATAATTCTGATGATCTCCAGCATGCCTGTACGGAGCGGGTAAAGGCAGTCTTCGTGGAGACGCCGACAAACCCGCTGATGAAAATAACAGATATCAGACAGGTTGCAGATTTTGCTCATGAAAAAGATATTCATCTGATTGTAGACAATACCTTTTTAACACCTTACCTTCAGCGGCCGATTGAACTCGGGGCAGATATTGTCATTCACAGTGCAACAAAATATCTTGGTGGGCACAATGACGTGCTGGCAGGTCTGGTTGCCGCTAAAGGTGAGTCGATTTGTGAAAAGCTTTTTGCGATTCATAACGGAGCGGGAGCGGTTCTGTCGCCAATGGACTCATGGCTGTTAATCCGTGGAATGAAGACACTTGCGCTCAGGATGGACCGTCACCAGACGAATGCTGCTGCAGTTGCAGCATTCCTTGAAACGCAGCCGCAGGTCACAGACGTCATTTACCCGGGAATCGGCGGGATGGTTTCATTCAGGCTGGAACAAGCGGAGTGGATTGATTCATTTCTAAGATCAATCAATGTCATTTCATTTGCTGAAAGTCTTGGTGGTGTTGAAAGTTTTATTACGTATCCTGCCACCCAGACCCATGCAGATATTCCTGAAGCAGAGCGTGAAGATAAAGGGATCTGCAGCAGGTTACTGCGTTTCTCTGTTGGTATTGAACAGCCTGACGACTTAATCACTGATCTGAAACAGGCGCTTGAAGCAGCCGGAAAAGGAGGAGATCAAGTATGACACATCATTTTGATACAAAACTATTGCATCAGCCCTCATATATCGACAAGCAGACAGGGGCTGTGAATGTACCCTTACACTATTCCTCGACTTACCATCAGCAGTCGATTGATGAATTCGGTCCTTACGATTACAGCCGTTCAGGAAACCCGACACGCGGTGCACTGGAAGATACGATTGCTGATCTTGAAAATGGTCACGCAGGATTTGCTTTTGCATCAGGTATGGCTGCGATCTCTTCTGCATTCATGCTGCTGTCTGCAGGCGATCATGTGCTGGTTTCAAAGGATGTCTACGGCGGGACATACAGAATGATTACAGAAGTGCTGACGCGCTTTAATATCGATCACTCGTTTATTGATATGACCGACCTTGATGAAACAGCGCGTAACGTTCAGCCAAATACAAAAGTCATCTATGTGGAGACGCCGTCCAATCCGACGCTCAATATCACGGACATTGAAGGCGTGGCAAAAGTGGCAAAGGCACATGGGTGTCTGACGTTCGTGGATAACACGTTTATGACGCCGCTATACCAGAAGCCGCTTGATCTTGGCGCGGATGTCGTCCTGCACAGTGCAACAAAGTTTCTGTCAGGTCACAGTGATGTCGTGGCAGGGCTTGCTGCTGTAAAAGATGAAGAGATCGCTGCCCGGCTGAAGTTTATCCAGAATTCATTCGGCTCAATACTGGGCGTTCAGGATAGCTGGTTACTGCTGCGTGGATTAAAAACACTCAGCGTTAGACTCAAGCAATCATCCGATTCTGCAAGGGAAATTGCGCAATATCTTCACCACCACCCGCTGATTGATGAAGTGTTCTATCCAGGTTTTTCATTTCATGCGGGCTACCATATCCACCAGAGACAATCGACCGGAGCGGGAGCTGTGCTGTCTTTCAGGTTACCTGACAAAAAGAGTGCAGGTGTACTTGTTGAAGCAATGAAAATCCCTGTGTTTGCAGTCAGTCTCGGTGCTGTGGAGTCGATCCTGTCCTATCCGGCAACCATGAGCCACGCTGCAATGCCGCAGTCAGAGCGTGAATCACGCGGGATCACATCAGGCCTCCTGCGCCTGTCAGTAGGTCTTGAAGATACTGAAGACCTGCTCGCAGACCTGCGCCAGGCACTCGATAAAGTCGGCGCATACCAGACGCTGCAGGTATAAAAAATGCTACTGCACCTTTAAATCAGGTGCAGTTTTTGTTTGTCCGCAAAAATCAGTGGTAAAGACTTCTAAATACTTTTTAGGAGGATGACCAATGATTTTTTCACAGGATGGAATGAAGGATCAGCATATTTTAGTAACAGGCGCAACTGGAGGGATCGGCTGGCACACAGTCAAAGAAGCGTTGAAGGCAGGTGCCTCAGTCACGGCTGCCGGGCGTAATGAAGATAAACTGGGTGACCTGAAAAAAGAATGCCAGGAAGCAGGAATCGAAGCGAAACTGCTGATTGTCTCAGCAGACCTGAACGAATCTGAAGACAGAGAGAGACTGCTCCAAAAAGCTAAAGAACATGCAGGACCGGTTACCAGACTTGTAAATTCAGCCGGCATTTCAGGCGGGGATACAGTTGAAGAACTGTCTGAAGAGGATATGCGGAAGGTGATGGAGCTGAACTACTTTTCAACAGTCGCACTCACGCAGCTTGTCTACCCTGAAATGAAGGAATCAAAAGCCGGTTCAGTCGTGAATGTATCGTCTCTCTCCGGTCTTAGAGCCACGCACGGTAATACTGCGTATGCCGCATCCAAATTCGCCATCATTGCATTTACGCAGGCATTTGCACATGAGGCAGCAGAACACGGAATCAGGGTAAATGCAGTATGCCCGGGATTTGTCGATACAGAGATGGGACGTAATGCAATCCGTAAAAAAGGCAAAAAGGCCGGTCGTTCATTTGAAGAGCAGCTGAAAATCGTTGAAGAAGGACTGCCGTCCGGGCGTATCACGCAGCCCGATGAAGTAGCGAGAACCATTTTGTTTTTACTGTCTGATGCTGCAGAAAATATCATTGGTGAATCAGTCAAAATTTCAGGTGGAGCAGTCATGAGATAAGGAGGTGGGGCGGATGGAGCCGGTTCAGATTGTCGTTCTATTATTGATCGGCTATATCGTCTTTACAATTGATAAGCTCACGCAGGTATTCCCAAGGCCGCCTGTTTTAGTGGGAATCGGAATGCTGCTTTACTTTGTACCCTTTTTTGGGGGAATTGAGCTGTCTGAAAAAGCCCTTTATGAAATGATACTGCCAGCGTTACTCTTTATTTCAGCATACAAGTTTTCAGTTGGTGCGCTAAAGACAAACAGCTGGGCGATCTCCATTCTGAGTACGGTTGGACTGGTGTTGACGGTGCTCGGGCTCGGTGGGGTCATTTATTTGATAGCAGAGCTTTTTGTGCCCCTTGATTTCACTGAAGCATTATTGATAGCAGCTGTTCTTACGCCAACCGATCCTGTTTCAGTCACGTCGATTCTACATAAGTCTCTTGATAATGAGAAGGTAGGCGATATTGTGGAAGGAGAGTCGCTGATTAATGATGGGACAAGTTATGTCATTTTTGCGACCCTTCTGTCGATTCATCAGGGGCATGAAAGCTTTTCGTTCTTATCATTTATGGGAGAGTTTTTATATGTTGCAATTGGCGGGGCGCTGATTGGTATCGTGTTCGGCTGGCTCGTCAGCCGTGCGGTTCATTTTACACATCATCAGGAGTATCAGGTGATGCTGAGTATCATTATGGCTTACGGCCTGTTTTTACTGGCAGAGTCATTTGGAATTTCGGGCGTGCTTGCCACCGTTGCAGCGGGGTTAATGCTTTCATGGGAATTTAACCGTATTAACAAAGAGGATCACTATAGAGAATCGCTTGACCATTTTTGGGATGTAGTCGAACCGACACTGCTCTCACTTGTCTTTTTACTGATTGGTTTTACAGCAGTCGACTATTTGAAATGGGAGTGGTTTGGTTTTGCCATTCTTGTATTTATTCTATCACTCGTGATCAGAACGCTGATCGTCGTGCTTACTGCTCAGAGCGTGCCGCCGATTAAAAAGAGTTTGTCCTGGAAAGAATCACTGCTGATTTCATTTGGTGGTGTGAAGGGAACGATGTCGGTTGTACTTCTGTTATTGCTTGAAGCATCAGATGCAGGAGATACCGGAACTGTCATGACCATTTCATTTATCGCTGTACTGCTGTCATTATTTATACAGAGTGTCGGTGTTCACCCACTGGCGAAGCTGTTGAAAACGTGAATATGCTCTCTGAAAACTGCACAATTGCTGTGCAGTTTTTTGTTGTGGAAATGAGGTGAGACTTTTGACATGAAGCTGCGAACTATCAATGTTTTTCTAAGAACGCTCCTATATTTTCTCCGAACATGCCTCACCTTTCTAAGGAACACTCCATCAAAATATTCCAAACGCCTATTGCCAAAGATTACAAAATAGTATATAGTACATTACAGCAGTAATGCACTATATCAGATAAAGGGAGGTGACTGAGCTGATGCTGAATGCAGACAGTACGAAACCGATTTATATACAAATTGCCGAATGGCTTGAAACAGAAATTTTACATGAACGATTTAAAGCGCATGAAAAAATGTTTTCGCAATATCAGCTGGCGGATCAGTTCAACATTAATCCGGCGACAGCGGCAAAGGGGCTCACAATACTTGCAGATGCAGGGATTTTATATAAGAAAAGGGGACTTGGCATGTTCGTGACAGAAGAGGCGGCAGAGCAGATCCGCCACAGAAGAATCAATGAAACATTGGCAGCGCTCGTTTCAGACGTCGTAGCGGAAGCAGAGCATCTGAACGTGAAAGAGCAGGACCTGATCCATATGATTCAGCTCGAGCAAAGTCGCCGGAAAGGGGAAACGTCATGACAGTGATTGAATGTAGACATCTTGAAAAAAGATTCAAAAACGGTGCAGGCGTAAAAGATGCTGATTTTACCATTCAGGAAAATACGATTACAGGCATTGTCGGCAGAAACGGATCCGGGAAAACAACGCTCATGAAAACAATTGCCGGCTTTTTGAAAAAGACGGGCGGGGATCTCAATGTGTTTGGAGACCAGCCATTTAATAGCCTGAAGGTATCTGCTAACAGTATGTATCTTGATGAATATACGGTGTTCTCTAATGCGCTGACGACAAAGGATATTCTTCATCACCATGGCCGTTTTTATCCTAATTGGGACGCTGACCTTGCAAAAAAGCTTGCAGATTATTTTGCGATCCCGCTGAATATTGGAACGGATTACCTTTCAAAAGGACAGAAAAACACATTCTACGGCATCCTCGGACTTGCTGCGCGGTGTCCGCTGACGATCTTTGATGAGCCGACGACAGGGATGGATGCTTCAGTCAGAAAAGATTTCTATCGGGCCTTGCTGAAGGATTATCTGGCGCATCCGAGAACGATTCTGATCTCGAGTCACCACCTCGATGAAATTGATGAACTGATTGAGGATCTGCTTCTGATTGACGGGGGACGCTCGATTCTCCACCTTCCAATCGAAGAAGTAAAAGAGTACGCGATGGCCGTTTCCGGTCCGGCAATGCAGGTGGAAAACTGGTCAGATCAGCAGGATGTCATTGCGCATCTTGAAGATAAAGGCGGGTTTTCAACAGTGATTGTGAAGAATCATTTTACAGCAGCTGAGAAGGCCGCTGCACGTGACCTCAGATTTACACCGGTATCTGCAAGTGATTTGTGTGTGTATATGACTTCAAGAAACAAAGGGGGGATTGATGATGTCTTTAGCAACAGTCAGCACGGGTAAGCTCATACGTCAGCAGTTTATTTATAAATGCTATGCGGTCGCTGACCTGTGGAGAAGTCTCGTTGTGATTCAGTTAATTGCGGTTCTATTTTCGGTATTGGGTACTGGTGGGATGAGTACTTCAGATGATATGTTTTCACTCAGGATTTCAACGTTTTCCAATGATACTGTTTTTATGTTTACGATATTTTGGCTAGTCATTATTTCAGCTTTAATAACAACCAAAAATTATCGATATGAAGATTTTTCTTATGTCACAACTAGAAATATCAGTCAGGCTTCTAATGCAATTTTACTTCTGGCTATCGTTTTGTTATCCTCACTTTTTATTGTAATGAGTAATTATGTGATCTACCTTGCGATATTGATTTTCCGTGACACTTCATTTTATCCAGGTATGGCGAGTGTAGGAACTCCGGGAGAAATGTTACTAAGCTTAGGTGCTGTATTTGGATATGCAATAGTGGCTGCAGCGGGAGGTTATTTTATTGGCGTTCTGATTCAGCTTAGTAAGGTATTTATTGCAGTCATTCCTGTTGTGCTTTTTGGGCCTGCAATGATGGGGACATCACTCGCCCTTTATGAATTCTTTTATGAATTCTACGCCCAAGAGGCATCCTTGACCTTATTTCTTGTGAAAATGCTTATTACAGCAGCTATTTTATATCTTGCGGGTGTAAGCATCCTGAATAGAAGGGAGGTAAGAGAACTGTGACAGCTATCATACAGCTTTTGCCTATCGTACTATTGATTCTGATGATTTTTCTGTTTCTAAAAAGTAAAAATAAAAATGTTCCTGAAAAATCTAAGCGGAAGAGGCCTCAAAGGAAGGTTGCACGTATCATTTTCCTGTCTTATGCTGTTTTGCTTGTATTAGCGATGGTGACTTATTATGTCCTGCCAGCTACAAGTAAAGAATTACCTGCAGGAGCTAATCAAGAAGAAGTATCGGATCAGCCAGGGTGGGAGATCTATGAAAAAGCGACTCAAAACCGTTTTAATGATATTGATCCCGCTTACCTTGAAGAACAGAAAGTATTTGAATACAAATACACAAGTCTTGTACTCCCTGACAATCTACCGGACCGTGGGGATTTCCTGATTGTAGCTACCATCGACAATCAGCTATCTGAAGAAATCAAAATGGATATTTACAAAACACCATTTTCAGTAAATGGTGTTGATATTACCGATGAAATCGTTCGGCCAAGTGTAACAATTCAAAACAATCAGCTGTTCATCAGTGATGTTTATGGACAAAATGATTTGCATTACATTCAGTATCTGCCTTCGATGATTGTGCAGCAATTCAACAGTGATGAGGAAAATAATGAGGGCTTTGGTTTTGGGACGAACTATTCATATGGTGTTCAGGTCATTCACCTTTATGTGCCAGAAGATGTTGCAATCATCGGGGAAGTTCGGAAGTTCATCGCACAATAAAATAAATATTCAGAAAAAGGTTGACTTCCTTTTTCAGACTCTTTATAATCCTCAACAAGAGCAAAACAAAACATGTACTTACAACTTTATAACTCTTATCCAGAGTGGCGGAGGGACTAGGCCCTGCGATGCCCGGCAACCAACGTATCAAATCCTGATACGGAAAGGTGCTAATTCCTACAGATCCTTGAAAAGGTCTGAAAGATAAGAGGAGGATATCTAACCCTCTTCTTATGAAGGGGGTTTTTATTTTCCCCTTTCATCTTCATCCAGTACACACTTCACTGAAAAAAATCCATCAGTTCACTAAAGGAGAGATTTGATCATGACAAACAATCAGCCGCAATACAATATTGAGACACTATTACTTCACGGTGCAACAGAATCAGATCCGACAACAAACGCAAGAGCGATTCCGATCTATCAGACAACATCTTATACATTTGACAGCGCTGAGCATGCGCAGAATTTATTCTCGCTTGCTGAAGAAGGAAATATTTATACGCGAATCGGCAATCCGACAGTTGCTGCTTTTGAAAACCGCATTGCCCTTTTAGAAGGCGGAGTAGGTGCAGTAGCAACGGCATCAGGCATGGCAGCGATCACGTATGCAGTGCTGAACCTGGCAAGTGCAGGAGATGAGATTGTAGCAGCTGCAAACCTTTACGGGGGCACATACAACCTTTTTGCCCAGACGCTTCCGAGATACGGCGTGAATGTAAAATTTGTTGACGGTACGGATCCTGAAAACTTCAGAAAAGCAATCGGCCCGAAAACAAAGGCTGTCTTTGCAGAAGTGATTGGAAATCCTAGTCTTCACGTACTTGATACGGAAGGGGTTGCGAAAGTCGCGCATGAAGAAGGCGTGCCGCTGATTGTAGACAGTACGTTTGCGACACCATACCTGAATAAGCCGATTGAGCACGGCGCTGACATTGTCGTTCATTCAGCAACAAAATGGATTGGCGGTCACGGCACAACGATTGGCGGCGTTGTTGTAGACGCAGGCACATTCAATTATGATAACGGACGCTTCCCGGACTTTACAACACCGGACCCGAGCTATAATGGATTACGGTTTGTAGACCTCGAAGCTGCAGCATTTATCGCAAAGCTGCGTGTGAATCTGCTGCGTGATACAGGCGCATGCCTCAGTCCTCAGAATGCATTTTATTTACTGCAGGGACTTGAGACGCTGCACTTGAGAGTGGAACGCCACGTGGAAAATGCATTAAAGGTCGCTGAATATCTGGATCAGCATCCTTCAGTGGATTGGGTGCAGTATCCGGGTCTTGAGAGTCACTCGTCATATGAAGCAGCGAAGAAGTATCTGCCTAAAGGTGCCGGATCGATTATTGTATTTGGCATTAAAGGTGGACGTGAGTCAGGCAGAAAAGTCATTGATCATACGCAGCTCTGGTCACATGTTGCAAACGTTGGTGATGCAAAGTCATTGATTATTCATCCGGCTTCAACAACGCACGCGCAGCTATCAGGTGAAGACCTTGCAGCAGCAGGTGTAAAAGAAGAGCAGATCAGATTATCCGTGGGGATTGAATCAATAGAAGATCTGATTAACGATTTAAATCAGGCAATTGAAAAAGCGGCAGTACCCGCTCATTCGTAAGGGAGGAATCAGGATGGGAGAGACATTAACTGAGAAGGTCATGCATCGTGAAGGGACAGTCGATATCGGTTCTTTGATACTTGAATCCGGAAAAGTGATTGATGATGTCTCTCTCCGCTACGAGCGGTCAGGAGATCCGTCATTACCTGTGATCCTGATCTGTCACGCATTGACCGGCACGCACCAGTCAGTCGGAACAGAGCAGGAACCAGGCTGGTGGCGCGGCTTTGCCGGTGAACATGCGTATATTGATTTAACGAAGTTCCAGGTGATCACATTTAATGTGCTTGGCGGCTGCAGCGGTTCTACCGGTCCTGACTCTCTGAATCCATACGGTGAAAAGTACCGCACTGATTTTCCATTTATCACTGTAAAAGATATGGTCAACGCACAATATCAGGCCTGTCTGAAGCTTGGCATTACGAAGCTTCATGGTGTCATCGGCGGCTCGCTCGGCGGCATGCAGACGCTTGAATGGTGCATCAGCTATCCGGATTTTATGGATAAAGCAGTGCTGCTGGCAGCGACGCCATCATTGAGTGATTACGGCATCGCTTTTAACCGGATCGGGATTCATGCCATTGAAAATGACCCGTCATGGAATAACGGTCTGTATGATAATCCGTCAGATGTAAAAGGATTTGAGGTTGCCAGAATGGTTGGGCTTGTTACTTACAGAAGTCCATATCTGTTTACAGGCAGGTTCAATAGAGAAGAAAAAGAAGTAGAAGAGGAGCAACCATTTTATCAGGTGGAGTCCTATTTAAAATATCAGGGTGAAAAAATCACCAAACGATTTGACCCGAATAGTTATTTGACTCTTTTATATGCAATGAATCATCACGACATCAGCAGGCATCACGGCAGCATCCGGAAAGCGGCTGAGAAAATTAAATCGAAGCTTCTTGGGATCGGGTTTAAGGGAGATTTATTATATCCGCCAAATGCAATTGAGCAATTCGTCAGCTATGTACCTGAAGCTGACTTTCACGAAGTTGATACAGATTTTGGTCATGACGGATTCCTCGTTGAATTTGAAAAATGGGGACAGTACGTCAAACAACATTTTGAAACTGGACAGTAAAAGCTGTCCGTTTCTTTTCACTATAATTCTGAGTAAACAGGGAGGAATAACAATGAATAAAATAAAAGCATTTATCTTATCATCAGCAGCAATCGGGGTCCTCGCTGGATGCTCAGCAAATGCCAGTTCAGATGAACAGCCGGAGAAAATTACACTTGATTATGCTTATTACTCTCCAACGAGTCTGGTACTGAAAGAACAGGGGCTGGTTGAAGAAGCACTGGCGGATGAAGGAATTGAAGTGGAATGGGTGCTCAGTCAGGGAAGTAACAAGGCACTGGAGTTTCTCAATTCCAGAAGTGTCGATTTCGGTTCCACTGCTGGAGCGGCAGCCCTGATCGCTAAATCAAATGGCTCTCCTGTGGAATCAGTTTACTTATACGCAAAGCCTGAATGGACAGCACTTGTAGCGGGAGAAGGGTCAGATATAAAGTCAGTAGAGGACTTAAAGGGAAAGAAAATCGCAGCAACGCTCGGAACCGATCCTTACATATTCCTCCTCCGTGCACTTGAAGAAGCAGGCGTATCTTCAGATGAAGTGGAAATTGTAAATCTTCAGCATCCTGATGGCGCTAATGCATTATCTTCCGGGCAGGTTGACGCATGGGCTGGACTCGATCCGCATATGGCAAGGGCAGAGCTTGATACAAATGCTGAGCTGTTTTACCGTAATCCAGACTTTAATACGTATGGCACGCTGAATGTCAGGTCAGAGTTTGCTGAAGACTACCCTGAGATCGTAGAAGAAGTCATTGCGCAATATGAAGCCGCACGTGAATGGACAATTGCTAATCCGGATGATGCAGCACAAATTCTTGCAGATGAGGCTGAAATGAACCTTGAAGTGGCAAAAGCGAGTCTTGCCCGCAATGACTTTTCAAATCCGGTCATTGGAGATGAGCATACTGAAGCGCTGATTGTAGCGGGTGAAGTACTTCGTCAGGAGGAAGTCATTGATCAGGATGCAGATATTGAAGCACTCGTTGACGAATTATTAAATCCTTCATTTACAGAAAATCTGGAGTAAAGGAGGGAGCGGTATGAAAAATAAATTGAACCTGATTGGACTCGGTCTGATTCTGCCAGTTGTTTTGGTTGCTGTATGGGAAGCAGCTGCCCGGCTTGGGTGGATCGAATCCTATCTGCTGCCGGCTCCGACCGTTGTGGTTGCATCAATTGTTGAAATGGCACAGGAGGGTACGCTTTGGGCCCACGTCTCAATCACGCTATACCGCGTAGGGGCGGGATTTCTAATCGGAACTGCAGCGGCATTGCTGGTAGGTGCAGCGGTCGGCTATTTTAAGCAGGCAGAAAGACTGCTCGATCCGATTCTTCAGGCGTTCAGATCAATCCCGTCACTTGCCTGGGTTCCATTGTTTTTACTTTGGATGGGAATTGGAGAGCCTTCTAAAGTGACGTTGATCGCTGTCGGCGTATTCTTCCCGGTGTATTTAAATATTGTCTCGGGCATTCAGGGTGTCGACAGAAAACTGATTGAGGTTGGTAAAGTGTATCGCTTCAGTTCACTACAGTTAGTCAGAAGAATTATCCTGCCTGCGTCACTGCCTTCATTTATGGTAGGGATCAGAAGCGGCCTCGGCTTAGGCTGGATGTTTGTTGTCGCTGCAGAACTGCTTGGTGCAAGCGAGGGGCTGGGTTATCTGCTGGTGCTCGGACAGAATACATCATCACCTGAATTAATTATCGCAAGCATTATTTTATTTGCCGCACTCGGGAAAGGGACAGATGCTCTGCTCAAAGGAATTGAAGCAAAGTCATTGAAGTGGCAGGATAACCTGCAAAATGCTCAGTAAAAGAGGTGACTGCATTGTTAACAGTTAAAAAAGCATCCCGCCTATTTAAAGATGGGACAGCCGGATTTAAGCATATTTCCTTTACTGTTCAAAAAGGTGAAATAGTCGGTATTCTCGGTACAAGCGGCTGTGGTAAAAGCACGCTGCTGCGTGTGTTGTCAGGACTCGAACAGTCAGACAGCGGGACCATTCATTTAAATGATAGCAGTGGAAAAGGAGCCGGCGTTATTTTTCAGGAACCCCGGCTGATGCCCTGGCTGACAGTTGAAGATAACGTGCTGTTTGGATTTAAGCAACCTGCCAAATACCGTGAACAGGCAGCGCATTACCTGTCGCTCGTGGGATTAAGTGAATTCTCAAAAGCACTTCCACGTGATCTGTCAGGTGGCATGGCGCAACGTACTGCCATTGCACGGGCGCTTGCTGCACAACCTTCTGTACTCTTGCTCGACGAACCATTCAGCGCACTTGATGCATTTACAAAAATGCAGTTGCAGGATCTGCTGCTTGATATCTGGGAAGAAGAAAAAACAACAATGGTGATGGTGACCCATGATATTGATGAAGCGCTGCACGTGTGTGACAGAATACTTGTGCTCAGCGGTCAACCCGGGGAAGTGGCTGCAGAAATCAAAATCAGCCAGCCGAAACCGAGAAGCAGAAGTGACTTAAGCCTTGCTTCTTACAAAGAAAAAATATTTTCGATCCTTGAAAACAGTCATACCGGGCTTCAAAAGTATTCAGTACGGTAATTTGTATAAAAACCTCCGTTTATTTTTGATGTAAAAAAGGAATAACATACAAAAAGAGTAAAAACGGAGGACTGGAGCATGTTAATGGAACGAAAAGAAAATCATAACCAGGCCGGTTGTCAAAATGAATTTGGCGCACTAGAACGTGTACTTGTCTGTCCGCCTGCCTTCATGAAAATTGAAGAGGCAATTAATGAAACACAAAAGCATTTCTTAAAAGATAATATAGATCGTGAAAAAGCAATGGAGCAGCACCGTCATTTCATTCAGCTGCTGCACGAACACGGAGCAGATGTTGTCCAGCTGCCGCCACTTGCCGTGTACCCTGAACAGGTTTTTACCCGTGATATCGGCTTTACCATTGGTGATACAGTTTTTATTTCAACAATGGGAACAGAAATGCGTAGTGGAGAAGATAAGATCTTACAGGAATGGCTGCAGGAATCAAAATTGAAGTTTGAAAAAATTACTTCACCTTCTATAGAAGGTGGCGATGTCATTACAGATGGGAATAAAATCTGGATTGGGATCAGCAGCAGAACAACTGAAGCTGCTGTTGAGGAACTTCGTAAAAACCTTCCTGAACACGATATTACGCCAGTTCCATTTGATTCACAGTATCTGCACCTGGACTGTCTGTTCAATATCATTTCACCCGCAGAAGCGCTCATCTACAGACCTGCTTTTTCTGATGAAATGATTGAAAAGTTTGCAGCGCATTATGAACTGATTGATGTATCAGATGATGAACAGTTCACGATGGGGCCAAACGTTCTCAGCATAGGAAATGAGAAAATCATTAGTCTGCCTATGAACAAAGACATCAACAAAAAGCTGAAAAGAGCCGGTTATGATGTCATTGAGTGTGATATTTCAGAAATTATCAAGTCAGGCGGCTCATTCAGATGCTGCACACTTCCTGTTAATAGAAGAAAAGCGGAAGCAGGCGTTTAGGTCCGACAAGCATAAGGCGCAAAGTGAAAAAGGGTGACCTTTCCCTTTATCACTTTGTGACTTATGACTCGAGGACCTGCCTGCTGGAGCTGGACATCGTTAATAAAAATACCGGGCTGCTCACATTCGAGCAGCCCGGTATTTTTTAATCTTTATCCTTTTCGTCCTTGTCTTCATTATCTTTCTTACGATCCACAGTTCCCTGTTCAAACATATCCTGCATCTTTTCTTCTGCATCATTCTTATTATTTTGTTCTTTCTTATTATCTTTATCTGCCATTTCTATCATCTCCTTAGATCTGTATATTACATATTGTTCCCGCCTGACAATGAATTAATCATTTAAGAGGGTCAGTATCTAACATTTAATGTCTGTGTAATATTACTTGTGTAGCTTTCGAAGAAACTCTCAGCAATTCTAAAATATTTTTATAGATAAGATTTGTTGAAATTCATTAGTTGTACTGCACAGCTGATGATTGAAGTGGAAGGGGGGCGACTCCAGTGGCAGGAAGGGGCCAGTGAGACCGAGCATGGCGAAGCCTGCGGGCTCACCGAACCGGCCACGGAAAGCGTCCCCCTGAAGCGGAAATCCTCAGCCAACTTTTATAAAGCCCAATATAAAATACCTGAAAGTTCTGTCAATAATTGATTTACTTTTTGAAAACGTATACAATACACCCATATTTAAGTTCAAACAAAGGGGATGGAAGCATGCATGTGCCATTGATTTTGACAGATTTTCTGGACCGGGCAGTCACGCTTTACGGAAATAAAACCGCAGTCATTGATGGGGAACGCGAACTCACTTACAAAGAAATTGAAAAGAGAGTGAATCGTCTATCGCGTGGACTAAGAAGTCTGGATATAAAAAAAGGGGATAAAGTCGCTTACTTAACACCAAATTCACTTGAAATGTATGAGGGATTTTACGGAATTTATCAAACTGGCGCCATCATGACCTCACTCAATACGCGTCTCAGACCAGATGATTACCTGTTTATTTTAAATCACAGTGAAAGTAAAGTGCTTTTTGCAGATGCAGAATTATATCGTTTAGTAGAGCCGATCAGGGATCAGCTTGAAAGTGTTCATACGATTATTGTACAGGGAGGCTCAGCTGAAGGCTGTGTTGATTATGAAGAGTGGCTGATGACATTTACAGAGGAGGCGTTTGACAGGGAGCCACTTGAAGAAACGGATATTGCATCATTGCTATATACGAGTGGTACAACCGGTGATCCAAAAGGTGTTCTACTGTCTCACCGTTCAAATTATCTGCATGCGATGTCCACAATGCACCATCTGCGTGTGAGCGACCGTGATACGTTATTGCATGTTTTGCCGATGTTTCACGTGAACGGCTGGGGCTCGCCATTTTACTATACAGCAAACGGGGCCACACAGGTGATGCAGCGAAAGGTTGACCCAAAGCAGATGCTTGAGCGCGTTGAAAAGCACAAAGTCACAATCATGCATATGGCGCCGACTGTGCTAAACATGGTCTTGCAGGAATCACAGCATACACAATCAACATTCGACCATCCGCTCAGAATTGTGATTGCCGGTTCTGCACCACCGCCTGCATTTATCAGAAAGGTGGAAGAGGAACTCGGGTGGGAATTCATCCATGTATATGGGATGACAGAGATCTCCCCGCTTGTCACAACCTCACAGCCGCGGTCCAATACACCGGTTGAAGATGAAAGTGCTTATGCAAGGTTAAAAGCGAAAACCGGTTATGAAATGGTTGGGACGAAGGTTCGTGTCTTTGATGAAAATGGTGAAGAAGTACCGCATGACGGGAAGAGCATTGGGGAAATTGCCGTCCGCTCAAATAATGTGATGGATGGCTACTATAAAAATCCTGAAGCTACATCCGCTACAATTAGGGAAGGCTGGCTGTACACAGGCGATATGGCAGTAATCGATGACCAGGGTTATATGGAAATCGTCGATCGTAAAAAAGACGTGATCATCAGTGGTGGAGAAAATATTTCTTCTATAGAAGTCGAAGCTGCATTATATGACCATCCTGACATTATGGAAGCAGCTGTCATCGCTGTGCCCCATGAAAAATGGGGAGAAGTGCCACACGCGGTTGTGGTTAAGCGGGCTGGTGCTGATCTGACGGAAGAAGACATTGTAGCCTTTGCCAATGAAAAACTTGCCCGTTTTAAAATTCCGAAAAGCTTCAGCTTTGCAGACGAGCTGCCAAAGACTGCTTCGGGTAAAATTCAGAAGGTTGTACTGAGGAAGGAATTTTGGAAGGATAAAGAAGGGAAGATGATTAACTAGTCTGTAGAACCGCTGGAGCCTGGGCTTTGGCGGTTTTTTGTGTGGGTGAGAGCTGGTTGGGGAGTGGCGGGTCAGTACGGATTTTCACTTTTGTCGTAGCACTATACAATTGTGCGCGGCTTTATTCGCTGATCAATGGAGATATATCTATCAGCAATCTGTTTATATCTATCACCTTTTGAATGATTCTGCAGCATGGGGGTGGAAGCTGGATTTTTCAATCATCTATCGAAATAAATCTATCACCTTTTGGGTTTTTCGCTCATGTTTTTTATTATTCAGCCGCTGACCTCCGTACCCGCTCAACTCTGCAAAAACCCGCTGAGCTAGGACTCAGCGGGTCTACTGCATCTATACTATGTCTACTAGCTCCAGCAGGCAGCCCCTCGGTAAACGGGAAAGTTCACCCGTTTTCCGCTCCGCGTCTTATGCCTGTCGGAGCTGACCAAGCGCCTTCCGCTTTTCTATGCTGTCCAGCTCCAACTCGCAACACCTCGAGTCATAAGTCACACTGAGAAAATGGGAAAGTTCACCCATTTCTCTCAGCGCGTCTTATGCTTGTCGGGGCTAATCGCTCGTCTACGCTTTTCTATAATGTCCAGCTCCAGCAGGCAGGGGCTAGTGCGCTTCCCTCAGCTCCTTAAGATAAGTCAACATCAGTTCACTTCGTTCACTGTGTTTCCTATATCTCAATCCGCTTCAGTCCACCGCATACGCCCCTAAACGCCTGCTTCCGCTTTTCTGTAATGTCCAGCTCCAGGCGCTAGCTCCTCGGGACATAAGCCACGAATCGGTAAACGGGAAAGTTCACCCATTTTCCGCTCCGCGTCTTATGCCAGTCGGAGCTGACCAAGCGCCTTCCGCTTTTCTATGCTGTCCAGCTCCGACTCGCAACCCCTCGAGTCATAAGCCACACTGAGAAAATGGGAAAGGTCACCCATTTCTCTCAGTGCGTCTTATGCCTGTCGGGGCTAATCGCTCGTCTCCGCTTTTCTATGCTTCCTGCGCCTGAATCTGGAGATTAATTTTAATATCTTCGCCTACAAGCACGCCACCAGTTTCAAGCGTCTGGTTCCATGTCAGGCCGTAGTTTTTGCGGTTGATTTTGCCGTCTGCTGTGAAGCCGACTTTTTGATTGCCCCATGGATCCTGACCTGAACCTTCATATTCTACCTTGAATGTTTCCTGACGAGTCACATCTTTAATGGTTACGTCACCAGTCATTTCGTACTCATCTTCGCCGGTCTTTTTTACATCAGTAGAACGGAAAGTGATTTCAGGGTAGGTTTCAACCTCGAAGAAATCAGCTGAGCGCAGGTGGTTATCACGGTCCTGGCTGCGTGTATCAATGCTGTTTACTTTGATTGAAAAGTTTATATCTGCGCCAGTCAGGTCCTGTGGATCAGCTGAAACGTCTGCACCAAATTCATGGAAAGTTCCTTTTACTTTGGAAATCATCATGTGCTTAACTGAGAAATCCACGCTTGAGTGTGCTGTATCTACTGCCCATTTTTTTGCTGTTGTGTTTGTCATTATAATATTCCTCCTAATTTAGAGTTACTTTTTGTAACTCGGTTGTTATTTGTAATTAGTTTATCTCGAATTCGAGATAATGTCAACAGCTTATTTCATTTTTTTTCGTCATTAAATTCAATGAAAGATAGCTCGTTTAAAAAAATTTGCAGATTTTTAGCGAATTGTCTCATTTAGAGTGAAATAAAGGAAAAAAGGGTAGTACAATAGATAAGGAAAGGGGAATGCATCGATGAATAATGATCAATCTGAAAACAAAACATCGTCCAGATCTCCTTCTACAGACTTCAGTGAAAGAAAAAGGGTGTTAACACCTTTTCGATTCTTTTTAATTGTTGTGATGGTCAGTATTGTGTCCCTGGGAAGTGTTTTTGGATATGAAACCTGGACGAATCAGAAAGTGACAGAATGGAAATCTGCAGGCGAGAATGCTGCTTTTTATAAAAATTGGGATGAGGCGGAGCAGAATCTTGCGAGAGCTGCGAATGCACGACCAGAATATGATTCATTACGTGATAGTCTGAGAGCGGTCAGACAGGCTGAGTCTTTTGAAAAGCAGATAGGGAAGCTTGAAGATCAGCTTGAAAATGGGAACTATGCAAATATACAGGGTGAAATTGAAAACCTTGCTTTAAAAATGAAAGAAAATCAAAACGAGCTGTTGTTTGCTGAACAGCAGCGCATAATTGATCTAAAAGAAAAAGCACTACTACTTTCAATAAGAGATGATTTGAATGAAGAGCTGTCGATCCAGTCGCTTGCAGGCAAGCTGCTTGAAGTAAGTGAAATTGATGAAGAAGGTGCCTCAGAGCTTGAGAGCCAGATTGTTGATCAGATTGCATCACTGTCCATCAGGGATGCTTCTGAAGAACTTTCGCTTTATCATTTTTCTGAAGCGCTGGATATTGTCGAGATTGGACTTGGCTATGCCCCTGACCATGAGCAGTTACAGTCATTTGAAGAAGAAATTAAAGCACAGCGAAATGCTTATCAGGAAGAAGAATATAACCGCCTTGCTGAAGCGATGAAGGAAGCAGAGAGGCAGGATCACTTTAATCGTACAGAGGCAGTCGCAGTAGAGGACTGGGAAGTGTCTGCAGATGATGAGTTGATCAAGCTGACTGGTGCAGTGAAAAACAATGGTTCAAGGCCAATCAGCTGGATCGAAATTACGTGGAGCGTATTCGATGAAGAAGGTAATATAGTTGCAGAAAGTCTGACGGTTGTTGATCCGGAGTATCTAGTTCCTGAACAAAAGGGAAATTTTACAGATGAAATTGAAGTAAATGATGCATATGAAAAAGTGGAAATCGAATCAATTACATGGTATTTGGAATAGAGGTGAAGTATGACTAAAAAATGGACCATGAGTCTCGTTGCGTCAGTTGTAATAATTGGATTGACGCTTTGGGGCGGAGTGACGCTCAAACAATACGTAACAGGCTCTATTCAAGAGGAGCCTTCTTATTTAATAACAGGAGGGCTGGATGCAGATAAGGAAGATTTCCTCAGTCAGCTTTCAATGACAAGGGAGGAAGCGCTTTTTGATGCCCAGCAAAAGGTGATACAGATTGAGACACCAATTGGCTCGATCGGCTCAGGTTTTATTTATAACAATGAAGGGGCGATCGTGACCAATGCCCATGTTGTTGCCAACGCCTCTGAAGTCACTGTGATCACAGCGGATTCTGCACGATATACAGGCTATGTAAAAGGAATCAGTGATACAACAGATGTTGCGCTGATTCAGGTGGATGAGCTTTCAGGAAGAGAGCCCATGCAGCTTGAAACTGAGAAAGAGGCACAGCTGCTCGACCAGGTACTTGCGCTTGGAAGTCCGCTTGGATTTCAAAATACAGTGACTTCGGGTGTGATTGACGGAACGAATCGTTCATTTGTCATCGAGCCTTTTCAATATGAAAACATTGATCAGTTTACAGCAGCGATTTCCCCGGGGAACAGTGGGGGGCCTCTGATTGATGCGGACTCAATGAAAGTGATCGGGCTAAACTCTGCAGAAGAGCCTGACCAGAATCTCGGCTACAGTATTCCGATCGCAGATGTAGTGGACCTGATTGACGGCTGGATTGCAGAACCGATGGAAGAGCTTCCGACCTTTGCACAATATGCTGACCAGCCTGCCGATGCAGTTACACCTACAATTGAAGAACAGGCGTCATATATCGCCCAGTACTATCTCTCAAGCGTTGAGTTTGGTGATTATGTGACGGCATATTCATTACTAAGTGTTTCAGTGCAGGAAGATTTTACATTTGCGGAATTCAAAGATGAGTTTCAAAATCTATTATCTATTTCGCTGAAATCATCAGAAGCGTTTGTTGTATCAGGTGACGTGGAAGTGAGAGCATCAGTTGAAAAAGAAGAGCTGATTAATAATCAGCCTGAAAAAACCTTATTCAACTACCGCTTCCTGATTACAGAAGAAAATGGACAATACAAAATTAAGAGATTGGAATCGTCAGAAGAAGAATAAGTCGGTTTTTGAACCGTGACATTGAGTTCAGCGGAACGATGATCTCATACAAAAATGCCGGAACAATTAAATGTTCCGGCATTTTACTATTTAGCCATCCACTGGTCAGCCCAATGTTGGATTTCATCTAAAATAGGCGTAAGCGATTCACCCTTATCAGACAATTTATATTCGATCCGCACTGGCGTTTCCGGATATACTTCGCGTATAACAAGACCGTGCTCTTCCAGTTCCTTCAGACGTTCAGTTAAAATTTTATTGCTGATATGAGGGATCGGCTCTGCAATTTCCGAAAAGCGTTTCGGTCCATCAGCAAGTACACGGATAATCACGCCGTTCCAGCGCTTGCCCAGAATTTGAAAAGCCTGCTCGAACTTCGGACATAATGACATCGCAGCCATGACATTCCCTCCTTTTTACTATATAGTCAATCCATTATACAGCAGGATTGTGCAATTCGCCACCGATCAGAATTGCAGAGACTCATAGATCTTCACATGGGCAAACGCTGCTTCAAGTATTGGACTATCAATCCCGTTTTCTTTCCCTTTTTCAAGTAGCCAGCCCTGAAGGTGAGAGGTTTCTGTCTGCAGCCGCTTTTCCATATCACGGAGCATGGAAGATTTCATTCCTTCTTTCATTTCCTGCATCTTCTTCATCTGCATCTCAGGGAGCCCGTCAGCAATTGGGGCATCGATGGATTTCATCACAGCTGAGATTTCATTTAACAGCCTCTCGAGTGTATGTTTTGCAGCGGGAATATTCACTGTCGGGCCGACAGGTGACCTCATTAAAGTCGTAATTCCCGACATCGCAGTGATAAATGAATACTTATGCCACATATCCTGCATGATCTTATCACTGAGTGCAAATCCTGCATTTGCCCCTTCAAAGGCCTCATTCAGCTTGATGATCCGTTCAGATTGACTGCCGTCTCTTTCACCATACACCAGGTCATGAATTGGACTTGACTGAATAATGTGTCCTTCTTCATTCAGCGTGGTTTCGATAAAGCACAGTCCACCAATGACCTGGTCACCGAAGACTTCAACTAATGGGTCCATATGTGCAATCCCGTTTAACAGGGGCAGGATCATGGTGGATTGGTCAGCAAAAGGCTGAATATCTTTTATCACTTCTTCAAGGTGATAGGCTTTCGTTGTAATGATAATCGCATCAAAAGTCTGACCACGATCTTCTTTAGTAATCAGTGCCGGTTTACCTGTGTAATTTCCATGAGGACTTTCAATGACCAGCCCGGTTTTTTCAAGCTGCTGCTTTCTTTGATTCCGGACCAGAAAAGTCACGTTCTGTCCTTTTTCCATCAGCCGGCTACCAAAATATCCGCCAATACCCCCGGCTCCTGCAATCAGAATGTTCATGATATAAACCTCCTCCTGTGTTCTTTTTCTATCATACGTTATCATTCATAAGAATTCGAAAATTGTCCTTATTCAGTTTGAAAATAGTCATGAAATTGCTTCATTTACACAAGCTGTTAAAGATCAGGGGGGCATCTGACTGAAGAACTGAAAAACCTTTTGAAACCTTTTGGAGATTTTTACGTCTATTAGGTGCAGAGGAAATTTCTTCTGAACTGAAAAAAAAGGAGAATGAAGATCATGAAACAGTTTATTGCAGCACTTTTAGCGATCATCTTAATCATTCCGGCATTTGGCACAGCGAGTGCTTCAGACCATAATACAGACGAAGGCATAGATGAAAGATTCGGCCTGCCGATCCTTGTGCTCGGTGGAAATCTTGATGACAATCAAAAGCAGGAAGTAAGAGATATGCTTGGTGTGACTGATCCTGAATCAGTAGAAGAAGTTGTTGTAACGGGTGAAGATCTTGTCAGATATATTGAAGGTGAAGACAGCCGTGCACGCATGTTTTCTTCAGCTAAAATCACTCGTGAAGATGAGGGACATGGACTGATTATTGAAAGAGTCAATCCTGAAAACATTACGCAGGTAACAGATACAATGTATGCAAACGCACTACTGACAGCAGGGATTGAAAATGCCACTGTAGAAATCGCATCACCTGTAAAAGTAAGTGGACACTCTGCGCTTACAGGGATTTATAAAGCATACGAAGTCAGTGGAGAAGAGCTTGATACAGCGCGTCTTGAAGTAGCAAACGATGAATTGAATCTTGCCACTGACCTTGCAGAAGAAGAAGGCATTGATCAGGAAAAAGTGAGTGAGCTGTTGACTGAAATCAAGCAGGCCATTTCAGAGCAAAACCCCGCAACACGTGAAGATGTAGAACAGATTATTGATGAGCAGCTATCTAATCTCGAGATCAATCTGAGTGAAGAAGATCGTCAGCGTCTGACAGATCTGTTTGAACAGATGCGTAACCTGAATATTAACTTTGATAATGTATCTGAGCAGCTGAATGATCTATCAACAGCGATCCAGGACAGGCTGAGTGATGTAGTCAACGATGAAGGCTTCTGGCAGGGTGTCAGAGACTTTTTCCAGGGATTGATTGATGCAATCTCAGGCTTATTTGGAGGATCTGAAGAAGAACCAATTAATGAATCGCAGCAATAATGAGAAAGCTCCCGGACATAGACTGACCTAGTCATATGAGACAGTAATAAAACACCCTCTTAGGCTGCCATTTCACCAAACTCTATTGGTGTATGGTAGCCTAATTTTTCCTGAATACGCTCTTCGTTATAATACTTCATAAACTGATCTATCCGTTCTTTTACGGCTTCTATAGACAACGAATTAAACTTTACATACTGGAATTCTTCTGATTTTAGATTTGAATGGAAAGACTCAATGACTGCGTTATCCCAACAGTTTCCCCTTCGGGACATACTACTGATCAAATGTTTCTCTTTCATTAAATTTTGGTACGCATAAGAAGAATAGACACTTCCTTGGTCTGAATGAATCATGACCCCTGTTGGATAACCTCTCTTTTCTAGTGCCTCATTTAATGTATCAATAACCAAAGGGATTTGCTGGTGTGTATACAACTTATAGGCGACAATTTGATTATTAAACAAGTCCATAATCGTTGATAAATATAAAGTGTCGGATCCATATTGAATGTACGTAATATCCGTTACCCACTTTTGATTCGGTCTGCTTGCGTGAAACGCTCGTTGTAATAAGTTTGGTGCGACAATGACAGACTCACCTTGAGATTTCCACTTTCTTTTCTTTTTCACTCTACATTGAAGATGATGCTTCTGCATCATCCGTTGAACCGTATTCCGATTTAGCTTGATGCGATAGTCGCGTTTTAATAACTCTTTAATTTTACGGTGTCCATATCGGTATTTTTTTTTTCGCATAGGTAGATAATTGTCTTTTCTTCCTTAGATAATGTGACTGGTTCGGCAGATGCCCAGCGGTAATAGGTAGACCTAGGTACGTTTAAGACAGATAGGATAGCTGACACCGTATATTTCTTTCTCAATTTTTGAACTAGTTGGAGGACGATTTCTTTTTCAGCTCCTTTTCGATCTCCAAATACTTTTTAGGATTTCATTCTCCTGAGTGAGGTGCTTCATTTTTCGATCATTTTTCTCTTCTAAACTCGTATCTTCAGGACCAAGACCATACGTATACTGTTTTCCGATAGGCTGGTCGAAGCGATGAATCTGATTTTCACGGTACCATTTCATCCACGTCTTAATTTGAGTCACATTCTTAATCCCATACTTCTCCATGATCTCGCTGTTTGTCAGTTGACCACTCATTTTATCTTTGACTACCGCCCACTTAACCTCATTTGAATACACGTTTTTGCCCATGCAAAAACACCTCCGAATTAGTACTTTGTTCAAGTGTACCATTTCGAAGGTGTTTTATTGTGTCCCATTAATCTAGGTTAGTTTAGACATGCCGGGGGCTTTTTTATATGAGTAAATATGTAATTCAGATAATTGCTTTTATGGAGATGTCAAGAACTAAACAAGATTTTGGTTTCCTGTATAGTCATGGAGAAATTATAAATATACTTAATAACTTATAAAAATAAAGTTATTTAAGTAAAATTTCATCTGAAATGTGAAATGATCAACTGATATAAAACGACTTATAAAACCTTATTCTGCAAAGTGTAAAGACACCTTTTTTAATTCCAATAAAACAGATAGGGATAACAAAAACAAGCCGAAATCACTGCAAATTTATTCAATTTGACTAAAAAATGACGAATAGCTATTGAAATCTTTCTGTAACATCGTATAATAAGTCTTATCAAAATTCAGAAAACTAAGTATATTAGAAAAATAATAGAATGTGTCATTTTGAGGGGGATCACAATGAAGACTCAGGAGAAGGTACTGGATGTGAAAGGTCTCCGCGTCTCGTTTTTTACAGACGAGGGAGAAGTACCTGCAGTAGACGATATTGACTTTTATGTCCGTGAGGGTGAGGTTCTCGGTATTGTAGGAGAATCAGGCTGTGGGAAAAGTGTTACTTCCCTTTCAGTCATGGGGCTCATTCCGAGTCCGCCGGGAAAAATCATCGGCGGTGAGATTAAGTTAAATGGTGAGGAACTGACAACAGCATCTGAAAAAAGAATGAGACAGATCAGGGGAAACGATGTGGCCATGATTTTTCAGGAGCCAATGACGTCACTGAATCCACTGTTTACCATTGGCAGCCAGCTGATGGATGCGATGCTGATACATAAAATGGGTAACAAAAAACAGGCAAAACAGAGATCGATTGAAATGCTTAAGCTCGTTGGACTGCCGCGGGCTGAGGAACTGATGAACGATTATCCTCACCAGCTTTCAGGGGGCATGCGTCAGCGTGTCATGATTGCAATGGCGATGGTATGTAATCCAAGGCTCCTGATTGCAGATGAACCAACAACGGCGCTTGATGTAACGATTCAGGCTCAGATTTTAAAATTGATGAAGGACCTGAATGAAAAGATGAATACAGCAATTATGATGATCACCCATGATCTTGGTGTTGTCGCTGAGACATGTGAACGGATTGTCGTTATGTATGCAGGAAAGGTTGTTGAAACAGGGCCGGTCGTTGAGATTTTTAAAGATCCTCAGCACCCTTATACAAGAGGGCTGATCCAATCTGTCCCTGATATGCGCCATAAAAAACAGCGTCTGTATTCAATTCCGGGGAACGTGCCGAAACCGGGCTCAATTAAACAGGGCTGCCGCTTTGCAGACCGCTGTGAGTTTGCTTTTGACCGGTGCAGACAGGAAGATCCTCCTTTATACAAAACAGCAGAGGGACATTCGACAAGGTGTTTCCTATTTGACGAGAAGGAGGAAACGGTTCATGACAACAGAAACACTGTTAAGAGTTGAAAACCTGAAGAAGCATTTCCCGATCCGGGGCGGTATTCTTGGAAAAGAAGTAGGGTCTGTTAAAGCAGTTGAAGGCGTTTCATTTGAAGTGAAAAAAGGAGAAACGCTTGGCATTGTAGGAGAATCAGGATGCGGTAAATCGACAACCGGTCGCATGCTGCTGAGACTGATCGAACCGACAGACGGCAAAGTGTACTTTGAAGGACAGGATGTTACAAAGCTCAGCACAGGTGATATGAGAAAGCTGAGACGGGATATGCAGATGGTGTTTCAGGATCCTTTTGCATCCTTGAACCCGAGACATACAGTTGAAAAAATTCTTGAAGAGCCTTTAAAGGTTCATGGGATCGGCACGCCAAAAGAACGTAAGCAGAAAGTACGTGAGCTTTTGGAGATTGTCGGATTAAGCAGCTATCATGCAAAGCGTTATCCACACCAGTTCAGTGGCGGTCAGCGTCAGAGAATTGGCATTGCGCGCGCACTCATGACACAGCCTAAATTAATTATCGCAGATGAACCTGTATCAGCACTGGATGTATCCATTCAGTCGCAGGTACTGAACCTGATGCAGGATCTGCAAAAAGAATTCCAGCTGACGTATATCGTGATCGCTCATGATCTCGGTGTCGTTCGCCATATAAGTGACCGTGTAGGCGTGATGTACCTTGGCCGAATGGCTGAGCTGACAGACAGTGAAAAACTGTATGACAAACCGCTTCACCCATATACGCAGGCACTGTTATCAGCAGTTCCGATTCCGGATCCGCTGTATCAGAAAGATGCGGTTGTACTTGAAGGGGATATTCCAAGTCCATCGAATCCGCCATCAGGATGCGCATTTCACACAAGATGTCCTTTTAAAATGGATGTCTGCTCACAAAAAATCCCTGAGTTAAGGGAGCATGAACCTGGACATTACGTTGCCTGCCATTTATATACAGAAGAAGGCAGTGCAGCGGGTCAAAATAAACAACTACTTGAGGAGGGAAAGCATGAATAAGAAAGCCTTGTTATTGTTTTTTGTACTATTACTTACAGTTTCAACAGCATTGTTTGGATGCTCGAGCGATGATGGTTCATCGGAAGACGGGGGTTCAGGTAATGATGGCGGCGATTCAGCTGAAGAATCAGGTCAGGATACATTAGTATTCGGGCGTGGGGGAGACTCTGTAGCTCTTGATCCGATCACGGTGACAGATGGAGAGTCATTCAAAGTAACAAAGAATATTTTTGAACAGCTTGTTGAGTTTGGCGAGCAGGACACTGAAATTAACCCTGGTCTTGCTGAAGAATGGGAAGTAGCAGAAGATGGATTAACTTATACATTTATGCTGCGTGAAGGCGTTACTTTCCATGATGGAGAGCCTTTCAATGCAGATGCAGTTGTAGCAAACTTTGATCGCTGGGCAAGTGGATCAGAAGATAAGTTCTATTACTATAAGTCAATGTTTGGCGGATTTGGTGATGAAGAAGGTCACGTGATCGAATCGGTTGAGGCAGTGGATGAGTCTACTGTTGAAATTAAGCTGAAGCGTCCACAGGCACCATTCCTTAAGAATATTGCAATGAGTCCATTCGCAATCGTTTCACCGAAAGCAATTGCTGATATGAGTGAAGATGAGCTTGCTGAAAACCCTGTAGGTACAGGACCATTCAAGTTTGTTGAGTGGAGAAGAAACGAACGTATTGTTCTTGAAAAGAACGAAGACTACTGGAACTCTGAATTCCCGAAAGTAAATCAGGTGATTTTCCGTTCGATTCCTGAAAACTCTGCACGTCTTAACGCTTTAATCAGTGGTGAGATTGACCTTGCAGATGGAATCAACCCGAGTGACGCTGCACAAATCGAAGGAGATGAAAATCTTCAGCTGTTTGAGCGTCCGTCAATGAACGTTGGGTACCTTGGTCTTACAGCTACACGTGAGCCATTTGATGATCCAAAAGTACGTCAGGCGATGAACCATGCAATTGACCGTCAGGCAATTGTAGATGCATTCTTCGAAGGACGCGCTGAAGTAGCGAAAAATCCAATGCCACCGGTAATCGCTGGTTACAATGATGACATTGAAGGCTATGAGTATGATCCTGAAAAGGCAAAAGAATTGCTTGAAGAAGCAGGACTTGGCGATGGATTTGATATGGAACTTTGGGCAATGCCTGTTCCACGTCCTTACATGCCAGATGGTCAGAAGGTAGCTGAAGCAATTCAGAGCAACCTTGCTGAAGTAGGAATCAATGCTGAAATCGTTACTTATGAGTGGGCGACTTACCTTGAAAAAGCACGTATGGGAGAAGCAGATGCATTCCTTCTTGGATGGACTGGAGATAACGGTGATGCTGATAACTTCCTTTATGTTCTACTTGATCAGGACAACATTGGAAGTAACAACTACACTTACTATGAAAACCAGGAAGTACATGATCTTTTAATCCAAGCACAGTCTGAAACTGATGAAGATACACGTAATCAGCTCTACATGGAAGCACAGGAACTGATTCACCAGGATGCACCATGGGTACCACTTGCACACTCTACGCCTCTAATGGCTGGTAGTGCAAACCTTCAGGGCTTTATGCCTCACCCAACCGGTTCTGACTGGTTACACACAGTTTCATTCGAATAATTTAGTAATACCTTTTGAAGGGGAAGGTGAACATTCGCCTTTCCCTTTTCTTTTTGAGTATTGTTTTAAAAGTTGTGCAGAAGCATTAGCGCTCTCTACCAACATAATTGAAAAAGAAACTGGCTTATAGATTTATTCAGCAGATGGTTGGAGTGCAGGGCGAAGACTCCTGCGGCAGGAAGGGACAGGTGAGACCGAGCATGGCGAAGCCTGCGGGCTCACCGCCCGGCCGCGGAAAGCGAAGCCCTGCACGGAAACCAGCTGCGGTTTTTAAAAAGCAATAATCCGTTTTACATACTAAAAACATCACGTTTAACTTTGAGGGGTGAGTGAAGATGCTCCAGTATATTATCAGACGACTACTGCAGCTAATTCCAGTATTGCTTGGAATGACATTTATCGTATTCCTGATTATCCGTGCAATCCCCGGAGATCCTGCGCTTGTCATTCTTGGACAACAGGCGACTGAAGATGCCGTCGCGGCACTCAGAGAATCTCTGGGACTGGATAATCCATGGTACGTTCAGTACTTTCAATACCTTGGAAATTTAATGACGGGTGATCTTGGGGAATCAATCCGTACAAGAACACCGGTAAATGAAGAAATCTGGCCATATCTGGCTACTACATTTGAGCTTTCGATTTTCGCAATTGTGATTGCTGTCATTGTAGGGGTGAACGCAGGGATTATTTCTGCCTGGTTCCAGAACTCGTGGTTCGACTATACAGCAATGGTGCTGGCGCTTGTTGGTGTATCTATGCCAATCTTCTGGCTTGGTCTGATGATGCAGTATCAGTTTTCACTGCAGTGGGACTGGTTCCCGACGACCGGACGTGAAGATGTACGTAATCCGGTCAAT
Organism: Jeotgalibacillus sp. 10bf12; assembly: GCF_055597105.1. NCBI lineage: Bacteria > Bacillati > Bacillota > Bacilli > Caryophanales > Caryophanaceae > Jeotgalibacillus > Jeotgalibacillus sp. 10bf12. The sequence continues at coordinate 1,432,726 of NZ_CP200276.1, forward strand.
GCGATTACGAATCTTTACTTAATCGATACACTAATTCAGGGACGCTTTGATCAATTTGTTGATGTATTACGTCACCTGATTATGCCGGGAATTGCGCTTGCTACCATTCCGATGGCAATCATTGCACGTATGACACGTTCAAGCATGCTTGAAGTGATGAAATCTGACTACATTCGTACTGCACGTGCGAAGGGTGAGAAAATGTTCTGGGTTGTCTATAAGCACTCTTTAAAAAATGCAGTGATTCCTGTGCTGACGGTTATCGGTCTGCAGACGGGGCTGTTACTCGGAGGAGCGATCCTGACTGAAACGATTTTCGGATTGCCTGGGGTTGGACGTTACATTTATGAAGGTATTTCATCCCGTGATTATCCTGTTATTCAGTCCGGTATCTTAATCGTTGCTTTTATCTTCGTCATGATCAATCTGATTGTAGATATTCTATATTCAGTGATTGATCCGCGGATACGCTATAACTAAGGAATGTTAGACAGGAGAGGAGTGACTGTATATGGGTGAACCGGCTCGTACATTGGAACCGGCTAATAAGCCGCCTCAGGAGGAAACAATTTCCCCGTGGAAAGAGGCCTGGAGAAAATTCAGGAAAAATAAAATTGCACTGGTAGGGACCAGTATTGTCTTTTTCTTTGTTTTAGTAGCGCTTTTTGCACCACTGATTGCACCGCAGGGCATCAATGAACAGGATCTTCCAAACAGACTGCAGCCACCATCAGCAGACTTCTGGTTTGGTACAGACGACTTTGGACGTGATATTTTTTCGCGTGTTGTATACGGTGCAAGGCTGTCATTGACAGTAGGATTTCTTGCAGTAGTAGGTTCAGCAATTGTAGGAAGTATGCTTGGTATCATCGCAGGTTATTACGGTAAATGGGTGGATACAATCATCTCCCGTCTATTCGATATTATGCTTGCTTTTCCTAGTATTCTATTAGCGATTGCAGTTGTATCAATCCTTGGACCTTCACTGCGTAATGCGTTAATTGCGATTGCCATTATTAATATTCCGAACTTCGGACGCCTGATCAGATCGCGTGTATTGAGTGTAAAAGAAGAGGAATATATTATGGCAGCAAAAGCGATTGGGATGAGTGACCGTCGGATTCTATTTTCACATGTTCTGCCTAACTCGATGACACCGATTATCGTTCAGGGCTCGCTCGCAGTTGCGACAGCGATTCTTGAAGCTGCAGCACTTGGCTTCCTCGGACTCGGTGCGCAGATTCCTGAACCTGAGTGGGGCGCCATGCTTGCCGCTTCAAGAGCGCTGCTCGTACAGGCACCATGGACACTGTTCTTCCCGGGACTTGCCATTATGCTGGCTGTACTCGGATTTAACTTAATGGGTGACGGGCTGCGTGATGCACTCGACCCGAAAATGAAAACTTAAAAAAATTCCGCCGGGGATACCGGCGGAATTTTTTCTTTAGATTCTTTCTTTTTTCAGTAGATCCCTAATCTCAGTCAGCAGTTCTGTCTGAGGAGCAACTACAGGTGCAGCTTCCTCTTTCGCTTCTTCCTTCCGCTTAAATCGGTTAATCAGCTTAACAAACAGGAAGATCGCAAAAGCGACAATGATAAAATCAATGACTGCCTGAATGAAGATACCGTATGTAACCTCAGCGTTTCCAACTTTGACAGTAAGTGCTGAAAAGTTGACGCCACCCAGAACAATTCCAACAATCGGCATAATAATATTTTCTACAAGAGCAGTAACAATTTTTCCGAAAGCGGCACCTAGGACAACTGCGATCGCAAGCTCGAGAACATTTCCACGCATGGCAAACTCTCTGAATTCCTTCATCATATTACTCATTTTTTGTTCACCTGCCTTTTTCGCTTATTATATCTCAACAGCTGATAGAGTGATAGATAAAGAAAAAACCGGCTGAACCATCAGCCGGTTACAGAAAATATTTCTTCCTGTTGTTTGATATATTCGATTGTGCGTTCATTAAATTCCTGTGGCTGGTCAATATTACATACGTGACCGGATTTACGGATTGTTACATAGTTCAGTGAAGGATCTCTTTTCACCAGTTCTTCCACAGGTGCTCTGAACAGGTAATCCTCCTGACCCATTACAAAGAACGTAGGGACGCCTTTATGATCAAGCTGTAATTTTGCCAGATAAGGATTGATCATTCTGGTTAATGAGAACCACTTAATAAATTCCTTCTGACACATTTTTTTTGCTGAATTCACAAAAGCCAGGCGTGATTCTTCATGGTCTCTGTTCGGCATGATGATCCATGCAAACAGCTTATAAAGCAGCATATAAGGAACAAAACGCTTAGCCGTGCGCCCGACCCAAAGTAAGAACTTTGTGCGGATATCAAGCTGGATAATCGCACCGCATAAAGTCTGGGAGCGCACATATTGCGTATATTCACTGGTAATTGTCTGAACCACGATTGTACCGAGTGAAATACCGATAAAGTGAGAGTGCTTAATGCCTTCTGCATCGAGCACATCAATTACTTCTCTTGCAATATCTTTAAATGTATCACCTTTTCTCCAGCGTCCGCGCTCAGACTGACCGTGTCCGCGGAGGTCAATAACCAGTACATTAAAATGTTTTCTATATTCTTTAACTTGTTTGAACCATATACTTGAACTGCCTCCCGCTCCGTGAATGAATGTCACCCAGGGGAGGGACTGCTGTGAAAAATATGTTCGATAATGTAGCAAAGGGGCAACTCCTCTACAGGCTTTTTCTTCTATAATATAAACACACTATTAGTCTTACAATCAACCATTAAAAGGTTTCGAAGTATAAGTGTTTGTGCAGGTCGCATCCTGGATTGAAGGCTGAAAGGCAGGATGGACACCGGGAATGTGACGAGAGATATTCATGAATCGTCAGCTCGACTCCACATTTTCCGCACAGAATTGCTTTTTCATCAAAACGTTCTGCCGGCCACACCTGTCTATTACCGCAGCCACTTTCCTCATGGCAGCTTACACATGGGAAGTATTGACCGCAGCAGTAAAATTTGATTGCTATAATATCTCTTTCACTATGATAATGTGAACATCTTGTCTCAGAATCTGTGAGCGCACCGTACACTTTATGACCGTGAATAAATTGTGTCGGATTCATATTTTCACCTCGATGACTTTAGCTTACCATATTCATCAATCTATTTTTATAAGCTTTATGGAAATTGGCTGCTGCATACATAAAAGTGTGTCTTTCATAAAGCGGTAGTGGCAGAGATAATGAAGGAATTGTTTGCAGAGTTGATTGAATTGACTGGATGGATGAAGGGAATCTGTATCTGTATGAAAGAATTAGGCTCTGCCGGACGACTGCTGAAGGAATTAATGTCGATTTTGAAGGAATCATTTCAGGATTGAGTGAATCAGTAGAGGATCCTGAAGGAATTATTCTCAAATTGAAGGAATTCTTCATTAATATGAAAAAAGCTAAGTCCCCAAAAAGGTGATATGATAGCGTTAACAAAAATTCAGAAGGTGATTTTATGCTTGTACTCGCAATGCTTGAGAGACTTGGTATCATTGTAACTGTTGCCTTCCTGCTGACAAGACTGCCGTTTTTCAGAAAACTGTTTGATGCGCAGCTGCAGATTAACTTCAGGCAACGGCTGCTTTTAGTGATCGTATTCGGCTGTTTCGGTATTATCGGCACGTATACAGGGATTGTTGTAAACCCGATAGATGATTCAATGTATAGGTGGACAACTGTATTAGGTGAAGACGAGGCGCTTGCCAACTCCAGGGTGCTCGGTGTTGTAGTAGCGGGGCTTCTTGGAGGCTGGAGAATCGGTGTAGGAGCAGGCCTGATCGCTGGCGTTCACCGCTTTTTCCTTGGTGGCTTTACAGGTTTAGCATGTGGTCTCGCAACCATTGTTGCCGGAGCAATCGCCGGTATGATTTCTAAAAAACAGAAAAAGAACCGGATTGTCACGCCTCAGGTGGCATTTATTGTAGGAGCATCTGCAGAAGCGGTTCAGATGCTGATCATTCTTGGTATAGCGCGTCCATTTGACCTGGCTTTTGCGCTTGTGCAGGATATTGGCCTGCCGATGATTATTGCAAATGGAATTGGAACAGCATTATTTGTCCTGATTATTAGAAGTGTCATTCAGGAAGAGGAACGTATGGGAGCTGTTCAATCGCAAAAGGCACTTAGAGTCGCGAATCTTACACTGACGCATATGAGAAAAGGATTAACGCCTGTGTCAGCTGGAGAAGTATGCGCCATTTTATATAAGGAAATCCCGTCTTTAGCTGTTGCAATTACGGACAGGAATAAGATTCTATCTCATATTGGGAATGGTCTTGATCATCACGGAACAGGTGAAGAGATCCGAACCGAAGCAACAAAATACGTTATTGAATCCGGTCAGGGTGTTACTGTCGGAAAAGAGTCCATTCAGTGTGATAATCCGGATTGTATGCTGCAGGCAGCCGTCATTGCTCCCTTAAAAAGGAAAGATCAGACGATTGGAACATTAAAGGTCTATTTCTCTTCAGAGCGGATGATCTCGCCAATTATGCTTGAACTGATCCGTGGATTATCAACGCTGCTTAGTCATCAGCTTGAAATTGCAGACGGAGAAAAACATAAAGAACTTGCTAGGGAATCGGAAATTAAAATGCTCCAGGCCCAGGTCAGCCCTCATTTCTTATTTAATGCGCTTAATACAATCGTATCTTTAATCAGAACGAATCCTGACCATGCAAGGAAGCTGTTAATTTCCCTGTCAGCATTCTTCAGGCAGAACTTAGCAGGCACCACGCGGCAGGTTTCAACACTGAGTGAAGAGGTCGAGCACGTGAAATCCTATTTATCGATTGAAGAAGCAAGATTTTATGACCGGCTGGATGTATATTATGCCATTGCAGATGAAGCTCTTTTAGCGTCAGTACCTCCACTAACACTTCAACCGCTTGTTGAAAATGCAGTCAAGCATGGGTTGAAGGGGAAGAGCGAGGATGGCAGGTTAATTGTCAGAGCCAATAAAGAGGAAAATAGAATTAAAATAGAGGTTGAGGATAACGGAGAAGGAATTGATTCAGACAGAATTGCTTCCCTTCTAGAAAGCCCGGTTGCTTCTGAAAAAGGCACAGGAATCGGTCTGTATAATCTGAATGAGCGTCTGGTTAAAATGATAGATGAAAAGTCCAGGCTGTCGATCCACTCAGAAAAAGGGAAAGGAACTGTTATCAGTTTTTCAGTTCCAGATCCGAACGCGAAGCGTCTGGAAGAGGTGATGTAACAATGGAGATACGCGCAGTGATTATTGATGATGAGCCACTGAGCAGACAGGAACTGCTCCATCTTTTATCTGAGTATCCTGATATTCTGGTGATTGGTGAAGCACCGTCTGCTGAAAAGGCAATGGAAATCATTCTGACGAAAGAGCCGGATGTATTGTTTCTGGATATTGAAATGACCGGCATGAATGGTGTTGAGCTTGCAGAAACACTTCAGCATATGAAAAAGCCGCCGGCCATTATTTTTGCGACAGCCTATCAGGATTATGCTGTTAAAGCGTTCCGGGTCGAAGCAGTGGATTATCTATTAAAACCATTTGATGAACAGCAGCTGATGCAGGCAGTCAATCGCCTTAAAACCAGACTGCAGCCTCCGGAATCTAAGCCGCCGTCTGCAGGGAGACTGGCTGTTCAGAGTGAAGATCGCATTATATACCTTGAGCCGGAAGAACTTCTTTATGTGTACAGGGAGGGTCGCGATACGTTTCTGGTCAGTGAAAAAGGGACGTATCAAACAAAACTATCGCTTAAAGAACTTGAGCAGAAATTAAAGCACCACTCATTTTTCCGGGTACATAAAGGCTACCTGGTGAATATTAAAAAAGTGGAAGAGCTCGTCTCATGGAGTACCAATGTATTTGAATTGAAAGTAAGAAATAGTCAAAAGCTGATTCCAGTCAGTAGAAATTATGTAAAAGAGTTACGGGAAACGCTTGAACTGTGAAGAATCTCTTCATACAGTTCAGGCGTTTATTTTTACTTTTCAGCCAGAATTATTGTCATGTTGACCAAAACTTGTCCAAAAAATGAACGGAGGCGATAGAATGTAAGCGGATACAAAATAGATGAGGGGGAAACATCAATGGTTACATTTCTCGTCGCAATTGCCATCTTAATTATTGGGTATTTTACGTACGGAAAGTTTGTAGAGAAAGTATTCGGGGTGAAAGAAGAGCGTATGACACCAGCTTATGCTAATGCAGATGGTGTGGATTATGTGCCAATGGATACGAAGAGAAATTCAATGATTCAATTACTGAATATTGCAGGCGTCGGTCCGATCTTTGGTCCGATTATGGGGGCGCTTTACGGACCGGTTGCGTTTTTATGGATTGTGTTCGGATGCATTTTTGCCGGAGCGGTTCACGACTATTTAACAGGTATGATCTCAATCAGAAACAAAGGAGCGCATCTTCCTGAACTTGCAGGGAAATTTCTCGGAAAAGCATTCAGACATGTCGTTAATGCATTTTCCATTCTTTTGCTGGTGCTTGTCGGGACAGTATTTGTTACAGCGCCGGCAGCACTGATCGCTGATATTTCACCTGCATGGGTGACACTTGGTGCGATTATTGTCTGTATTTTCCTTTATTATATTGTGGCCACACTGCTTCCGGTTGATAAAATTATCGGACGCCTTTATCCGATCTTTGGCGCATTGCTGGTGGTCAGTGCAATTGGGATTGGTGGTGCACTGGTTGTTCAGGGACATCCGATTCCAGAGATGACTTTTGAAAATATGCATCCTGCAGGACTTGCTGTATTCCCACTGCTATTTTTAACGATTTCTTGTGGTGCACTGTCAGGTTTCCATGCTACACAATCACCAATCATTTCAAGAACGACACAAAAAGAGGGTCAAGGCAGAAAAATCTTTTATGGCATGATGATCTTAGAAGGGGTTATTGCGATGATCTGGGCGGCAGCTGGAATGGCACTGTTCAATGGAGCAGACCTGAATGAAATTCTGGCTGCAGGCGGACCTGCTGCAGTTGTAAGAGAAGTATCAATTACAACGCTTGGTGCAATTGGTGGAACACTTGCGATCATCGGGGTCATTATTCTACCAATTACATCAGGAGACACAGCTTTCAGAAGTGCACGTATGATTATCGCGGATTATATTAGAATCGGTCAAAAGAAAATCTCAAATCGTCTATGGATTGCATTACCACTCTTTGTGATTTCAATTGTACTGACACAGGTTGATTTTAATCTGCTGTGGAGGTATTTCTCATGGGCCAATCAGTCAACGGCAATGATCGCTTTGTGGGTAGGCGCGATGTACCTGGCACTGCAGCGTAAAAATTTCTGGATCGCAGCAGTTCCGGCAGCATTCATCACGATGGCAACCTTTACTTATATTTTAAATGCAGAAATCGGTTTCCGTCTGCCGATAGAATGGGCATATGCAGGTGCTGCGCTCATTACAGCAGCCTCCATTGCAGCCTTTTTCTATACAGTCAAAGCACGTCTTGCTGCAAGTGATTCAGGTCTCCGTCCAATCGTAGTGGATGAGGAACTTGAGCAGTCAGCATAAATGACAGCAAACATCTAAAATAATTCATTAAAGCCGATCATTGTACATGCACACCTGATCATTGGAGCGTAAGGGGGCGACTCCTGCGGGAAAACGGTCGAGACCCCGGAAGACAGTGCTCTTCTGCCTGAGCGTTCGTCCGCGGAAAGCGTCCCCCTGAAGCGGAAATTATCAGGCATAGTATAACCATTATCGAAGAAAACCTTCTTTTATCAATAAGAAGGTTTTTTTCTGTTCAAAATAGGAAATAACAGCTATATAAGTGCCTATTAATCATTGTTTTAGTTCAGAAAATTCTATATATTTAAAAGGAGCAATGAAAGCGGAAGGAGAATCCAATGTCTCTAGCTGAATGGATATTTATTATTGTGAGTATTGCATGGATTGGGGAATTTATATTCTTCCGCAATCGCGGCACCGGAGAAGGCGATCCGCTTGAGCAGAAATCCTTTTACTACATTCTCCTGAGCCTCCTTGGCATGATCGGACTTGCGCTGATCCTGCAGGAACTGAGAGGAACCGGGGCAGAAGCTATTGTGACCTGGACAGGGCTCATCCTGTTTGCTGCAGGTGTTGGTCTCAGATACTGGGGCATTCTGCATCTGAAAGCTCAGTTCACACGTCATGTGACGGTGAGGGAAGGTGACCAGATTGTCAGCACAGGTCCTTACAGTAAATTGCGTCATCCGCTTTATACCGGTCTTTTTTTTATTGGGACAGGCATGACGTTATTTTTTTCCAGCATCATCGCAACGCTTGCAGGCGCAGTTCTTCTGACGATCACGCTGTTAATACGGATCCGTTATGAAGAGAAACTGCTGATTTCAAAGTTTGGACCGGAATACGAAGAATGGATGAAGCACAGATACAGGCTGATTCCGTTTATATACTGATAAAAAAGGGAGTGGAAGTATGAAGAAAAAAGCAATCGTAGTTGGAGCAGGACTTGCTGGCATGTCAGCAGCAATTCGCCTTGCAGGAGATGGGTATGATGTAAAGATCCTTGAGAAAAACAGTAATGTAGGTGGGAAGCTGAATAAAAGAGAAGGAAAAGGATTCAGCTTTGATACAGGGCCATCAATTTTAACAATGCCATGGGTACTTGAACAGCTGTTTTCAAGCGTTCACAGAAGAGTTGAGGATTACATAACAATTGAAAGAGTCGAGCCACAGTGGCGCACCTTCTTTGAAGATGGAACGAAAATCGATGTGACAAGCGACCTGCCTGATATGCTCGAAGAAATGAAAAAGGTATCCGGAGACACATCTGCTAAGCTGACTGAGCTGATTCATTATGCTGAAAATATGTATGAGCTTTGCATGAAGAGTTTCTACAAATACAGCATTGCTGATTTAAAGGATCTGAAGCAGCACCATACATTAAAAGAACTAATGGCGATGGATCCTTTAAGTACTGTGGCAGGTGGGACGAATAAGCGTCTGAATAACAAATATCTTGAACAGATGTTCAATTTCTTCGTCATGTATGTAGGATCTAATCCATACCAGGCACCGGCGATCTTAAATCAGCTGATCTATGTACAGCTTGGACTTGGTATTCATTATGTAAAAGGCGGCATGTATAATATCGCTGAAGGTATGAAGAAACTGTTGAATGAACTGCGTGTAGACATTCAGCTGAATACGCCTGTTGATCACCTTGTGATTGAGGGCAAGGAAGTAACAGGAATCCGTACAGCAGACGGTACGCTTCATGAAGCGGATATTGTCGTATCCAACCTTGAAGCCATCCCTGCCTACCGCAACCTTGTACCGCATAAGGAAGGGAAAAAGGAAGCGAAGAAGCTGAATAAGAAGTTCGTACCGAGTGTATCAGGACTTGTTCTGCTGCTTGGTGTGGACCGTGAGTTTACAGACCTGAAGCATCATAACTTCTTCTTCTCGGAAAACCCTGAGAAAGAATTCCATGATATTTTTGAAAAGGGTATCCCATCAGATGACCCAACAGTCTATATTGGCATTTCTGCACGCTCAGATGAAACGCAGGCGCCAAAAGGGAAGGACAACCTGTTCGTTCTGACGCACGTTCCACCTTTAAAAGAAGGAGATCAGGGCAAATATGACTGGGCAGAATATCGTGAACTTGTCCTTGATAAGCTTGAGAGAAACGGTATGAAGGGACTCAGAGACTCAATTGAATTCGAATACCGTTTTACACCTGAAGACCTTGAAGAGCTGTACGGACCAAATGGCGGCTCAATCTATGGTGTCGCTTCAGATAAGAAAAAGAACGGCGGCTTTAAGATTCCGGCTAAAAGTGAGCTTTATGACAACCTCTACTTTGTCGGAGGCTCGACTCACCCGGGCGGCGGCGTACCAATGGTAACACTATCAGGTCAGCTGACAGCAGATCTGATCAAGGAACATGAAACGCAAAAGCAGCCTTCATAAGCAGCTCAAATTGAAAAACTGTCTGTCGTATCAGTGAAAACTGATACGCAGGCAGTTTTTTTGCGGATCAGAAAATTTTTCAATAGTTAAACAGGATTTTCCAAACGGTTGGAGAATATAAGAGAAAAGGGCTTAGGGGATGATCCAGACATGAGATTAAAAAAATCTGCCAAAATCGGACTAACCGTCATTTCACTCACAACCGCAGCGATTATAGCTGTGAATATCATTGCTACAATCCCTGAGTACAATGCTAACAGCGCTTCTGCCTACTTAAAAAAAGAACTTGCTTATGTGAACAATCAGGGTGAAGTAACTGATTCTTTCAAAGTATACGGTGGAAATGAAGAAGAACTGTATGTCTGGTATGCCTTTGAAGAGTTTCTGCCAGAAGAAAACGAGACGGGATCAGGCGCATCGCTTGCTGTGAAATTGCTGATGGAAAATGGGAAAGTAACAGGATACGAAGTGCCTGAGGAAGGGGAACTTTATGAGGAGAGTATGAAGGAGTTATTTCCGTGGCACGTCAGATGGCGTATGCCCCGTGGTGACGTCCCTTTATCAATAGAGCAGGAGATTGATATTAAGCAGGCACGCATGCTGGCAGCGCAGGAGGAAGCTGAAGAAGAATAATGATCAAAGAAAAACTGCCGGGGAAGATGTCCCCGGCAGTTTTGAAAATTAATTTTCTTCACGTGCTTTTCTTTCCGCCTTCAATTGTTTAGCTGTCTTTAATTTAGGACGCGGAAATTCTTTTCGCAGTAAGCTGAATAGCGTAAAGATCATAAACAGCAGAATCACTGTAAATGGTAAAGCAGAGACGAGCGAGGCTGTCTGCAAGCCTTCAAGTCCGCTGGCTACTAGCAACACAGCTGCAATAGAGCCAAGCAGTAAGCCCCAGATAATACGTACAACTAAAGGTGGATTGAGTCCGCCGCTAGTTGTCATGCTGCTGATAATGTATGTCGCTGAATCGGCTGAAGTGATCAGGAATGTCAGAATCAGCAGAATCGATAATACAGATAGCACTGTTGATAACGGTAATTGATCAAAAGTTGAGAACAATGCACTTGTTAAATCATTATTAACTGCTTCTGCAATCGAAGTGCCCTGGAACAAATCAAGGTGCAGTGCAGTACCGCCAAATACAGCAATCCATAAGATTGCAATGGCTGGAGGAACAATCAGTACGCCGACAACAAACTCACGGATCGTACGTCCTCTTGATACACGTGCAATAAATGCGCCGACAAATGGCGACCATGCAATTGCCCATGCCCAGTAGAAGATTGTCCAGTCACGAACCCAGGTACCCTCTACATACGGCTGAAGACGCAGGCTGTATCGGACAAAGTTTGTAATATAGTCTCCAAGACCGAGTACAAAAGTTTCAAGAATAAAGACTGTTGGTCCAACAAAGAATACAAAAATCATTAGTAGTAGTGCTACACCAAGGTTGATATTACTCAGCCATTTAATCCCCTTATCAATACCAGTTGTAGTTGATAGCAGGAATAGTGCAGTTAACACTAATGTGATCATCACCTGTACAAAGGCGTTATTTGGAATATCAAGTACACTGTTCAGACCGCCATTGATCTGCAGAATACCCAGTCCAAGAGATGTTGCAACCCCCATTACCGTTGCAATGACTGCAAGGATATCGATTGTCTGGCTAAGAGGCTGTTTCATTTTTCCTTCTTTGATAATTGGTGAAAGGCTGGTTGAAATTAAACCATTCGTTTTTCTGCGGAACTGGAAGTATGCAATGATCAAGCCGACAATGGCGAACGTTGCCCACTGACTGACTCCCCAGTGGAAAAATGAATAAGCCATTGAAAGTCTGGCACCTTCTTCAGTGAATGGCTCAACTCCAGCTTCAGGTGAAGTGTAAAAGTGGCTCATTGGCTCTGCAATTCCCCAGAATACAAGACTTACACCAAATCCTGCTGAGAATAACATCCCGATCCAGGTGAAAACCGGATAATCCGGGCGCTCGTCATCCCCGCCAAGTCTGACACGTCCATACCTGCTTAAGGCAATAAAAATAAGAAATAATACAAAGAAGAACACAGCTAATAAATATAGCCACCCAAACGATTGGGTTGTGAATCCGAACGCAGCATTCGCACCCGCGGCAAACTGGTTAGGTAGGAATGCTCCAATCAGCACAAGTGTAGCAATGATTGCAGCGGATATGTAAAATACTCTGCCAAGCGGTTTTTTCTCTTTTTTCTCTTTTTTCATGTTGTCTCCTTTCTGATGTCCTGGTTATTTTGATCCACCTTAGTGCTTAATTCCCTATATGTAAAATGACTAAACAGCTTATTGGAAAGTTTAGAATAGTGAAAAACAGTAAAAAGTAACTGTACAACATAAACGAGGCAGGTGCGAAAAATGACAGTTCCATTTTTTAAGCAGTTCAGCCACCCGGAGGGAAAAGCAGGAAAAGTGGCTGGTTTCATCATGTCAAAAGAAAACCGAAAACTCAACCGTTGGGCATCAGGTTGTCTGGATCTCCATCCCGGTGAACACGTACTTGAAATCGGATTTGGTCCAGGGGTGTGTCTTGAGAACCTGTTGAAAAAAGGAGTCACAGTAGACGGGCTGGATGCCTCAGCAGCTATGGCTCAGCTTGCTGAAAAAAGGCTCAAAAAACAGCTTGAAAATGGAAAAGTAAGAATCATGCAGGGGAAAGCAGAGCATATCAATCTGCCTGAAAAATATTATGATAAAATTCTTTCAGTTAATAACTTTACGATATGGGAAGACCCGGACAAGGCACTTGAAAAATTATATTCAGCATTAAAAGATGACGGGCGTATTGTCATTACCATGCAGCCAAGAGAAGAAACAGCAAGCCCGAACCTGACAAGAATGATGGGAAATGATATGTACCACCGCCTGGAGAAAGCAGGGTTTGAACACGTAACACTTACTTACCGGAACTTCTGGCCGGAGATGGCAGTCACTGCTGTCGGATTCAAAAAGAAGAGACAGAGCTAATCCATTTTGCTGTTTTAGCAGGGGAATTCAAAATAATGATGTTTTCTATGTCTGATAGACGCAGCTTCTCAAGTGTGTCAGGAACATGCCGGTCGTTATAAAAATAAATCCATTTCAAAAAGTCCAGATCAATCTTTTCATTACAGCCTTCCGTCATATCCGGACGGCTTTTTCCATGATACATCAGTCTTCGTTTAACTGCGCGACGCAGGCAGGTCCATCTTGAATAGTGAAGAAAAATCACCGTGTCACACTTCTGAAGTCTGCTATCAAGCGTACCTCTGAAGTTACCATCCATAATCCACTCTTCATCTTGCATCACTACCTCCACTTCAGCCCGGAACGTTTCCCGGTCAGTAGGTGTCCATCCAGGTTTCCAGAAAATCGTATCAAGATGATGTACCGGAATAGAAAGTCTCCTGCCCAATTGCTTAGCAAGCGTCGACTTCCCTGCACCGCCAGAACCGATAATTAGAATTTTTTTCATTGTAAAACCTCCCTGGGTAAGATTTAGAATTACTGAAATCCATCAATCTATCTGCACAGCTAATGATTGAAGCGCAAGGGGGCGACTCCTGCGGAAAAACGATCGTGAAAGACCCCGGAAGGCAGTGCTATTCTGCCTGGCCTGAGCGTTCGTCCGCGGAAAGCGTTCCCCTGAAGTGAAAATCGTCAGCCAAAATAAGAAATTTAATTGAATTCTTAAAAACCGCTAGTCAATCATAGCGCTTTCAATTATAATGAACAAGAAGTATTTGGAAAGGGCGTGATGTACGATGAGAAACCTTAAAAAGATCATTGTTTCAATTGTACACAACCCGTTTGCCCATTTAGAGGCTTCCAACTAAGGAATAGGATCTTTCTGTTTAAACACCAGAAGTCCGCGGGTTTGTGTACACACACAAATCAGCGGACTTTTTTATTTGAAAAACAGGAGGAACCAACATTGAATACATTAACGAAATTAGGATGGAACAAAAAATGGCAGGAGAAAGCAGGTCAATCAGACCTCACACCTGCAAGAATCATTACTGAATATAAAAATCTGTACAAAATACAAACAGACACCTCAATCCATTTAGCAGAAGTCACAGGGAAATACCGTCACCAGGCAGCTGTAAGAGAAGATTATCCTGCCGTTGGTGACTGGGTAATGGCCTCCCTGCCTTCAGGTGAGGGACATGCGATGATTCACCAGGTGCTTGAGCGGACATCTAAATTCTCCAGAAAAGCAGCAGGTGAGGTCACACATGAACAAATTGTCGCTGCCAATATTGATATTGCCTTTTTGGTCATGTCACTTAACCATGATTTTAATCTGCGAAGACTGGAAAGGTATCTGATTGCCGCATGGGAAAGCGGTGCGAATCCGGTTGTTGTTTTATCAAAAGCTGACCTCTGTGATGATAGCGAAGAAAAAGCAGCAGAAGCAGAGGCCGCTGCAATGGGCGTGCCTGTTCTCGTCACCAGTGCTCACACCGGAGCCGGGCTCGATGCATTAAAGGATCATATCACTGAAGGCATGACGGTCGCTGTGATGGGCTCATCAGGTGTAGGGAAGTCGTCGATCATCAACGCGCTGATCGGCGAAGAAAAAATGATGGTCAATGACATACGGGAAGACGACAGCAAGGGAAAGCATACGACGACACATAGAGAACTGATTATGCTTCCTGATAAGGGTGTGATCATTGACACGCCGGGAATGAGGGAGCTGCAGCTATGGGAGTCAGACAGCGGTCTCTCACAGGGTTTTCAGGATATCGAAACGCTGGCTGAAGCATGCCAGTTCAGAGATTGCAGTCATGAAACAGAGCCAGGTTGTGCAATACAAGCAGCCATTGAAAATGGGGAGCTTGAGCAGGATCGTTATAACAGTTACGTAAAGCTGCAAAAAGAACTCGCTTACCTTGATAGAAAATCAAACAGACGTGAACAAATTTTAGAAAAGAAGAAATGGAAAAAGATCTCCCAGTATCAGAAACAGATTCACAAATAACGGCAACATTCAGCGCCACTCATCAGGTTGATGAGTGGCGCTTTTGCAGACCGGATCAGGGAATGGATCGCGTTCCGTGATATAATGAATGTGTATAGTAAGCCCAAAGGAGGCGTGTCCGGATGAAATCGATGTTTCAAAAAGCAATGGGTGCGGAGTTTGAAAAGATGCATCCAGGTCTTCAACAAAAATATGCGCTGAACAGTTCATCTGACTATAAAGTAATTACTAAGGGAACGATGCACGAAATCAAAGGCGGTTCTAAACTTGTGCGGAAAGTGTCCCACTTAGGTGTGAAAATGAATTTCGCTTTTCCTGAAAGGGGAGAGGAAATCCCTTTTTATATGGAGAATGCTGCATACCGCGACAGGCACGGCCGGGAAACAATGTCATGGAGACGCAGCTTTACATTCCCGGAAACCGTCCGCTGCTTTTATGACAAAATGAAAGAAGGGGAAGCGCCGAACTCGGTCGATAACTTCACTGACCAGTGGGGGATCGCTCGGCTGCCACTTAATCTGAAAGCAACACAGACAGGTGGAATGCTGTTAACTTCGCGTGATATGACTCTTCATTTCGGCAGGAAATACTGGAAGATTCCGCGACTGCTTGGTGTAAGAGCTACAGTGCTCGAGGAATATAATGATCAGACAGAACTTTTTGATGTTCATATTCATATTTATCAGCCTTTGTTCGGGACGATTTTGTCTTATAAAGGATCTGTGGAGATGTTATTTCCAACAATTGATGCCGGAGAGTAGAAGGTACTCTCCGGTTTTTTCGTGTTGCCGGTGTAGGTCAAATTACACTTTTCTAAGAACCATGGCGATTATTCTATGAACCACCAGTGTTATTCTCCGAACATGACATATTATTCTTTGAACCACGCGCCACATTCTCCGAACATCAGCAATCATTCCACGAACCAACAGCCCGCCCCGCAAAAACCACCAAAAAACCCGAAAAGCCTCTGCTTTTCGGGTTCCACATAAATCTATCTAGCACCTGCAGTTGCTGCAAGTGAAGTCGCAATTGGTCCATTCCATTCACTCATACCCGGCGTTACACGGATCAGGTTTTCACGGCCATTTGATCTGATGTTGTCGCATGCAGCCTGACTGCGTTTTCCTGATTTACAAAGCACATAGACTGTTTCTTCCTCAGGAAGTGCTGCAATATAGTTTTCAACCTGAGCAAGCGGAACTGAGTGAGCACCAGGAATATGACCACCTGCATACTCTTCAGGCTCGCGCACATCAAGGATGACTGCAGGCTTTTCAGCGATAATCGCTTCAAGCTCTTCATTTGAAATAGACTTCAGTTCTGTTTTAGGCACATACTGCTTCTTTTCAACGCGCTTAATATAGTGCACCTGTACTTTTCCTTCTTCAGTACCTGACAGGTATTCGTTACCTGTAGACTTACACCATGCTTTCATATCTGCAAGGGAACCCTGATCAGTCGTTGTGATCTCAAGTACTTCACCCTCCTGAAGGTTCGCCATTGATTTCTTTGTACGTACGATTGGCATTGGGCAAGCAAGCCCCTTTGCGTCTAACTTGTGATCTGCATTCATAAAAGTAAAACACTCCTTAGTTAAAGTTGATTCATTCCGCCACGGACATTCGCAACGTTTTTGTATCCTTTTTTCTTTAAGATTTTTGCAGCCTGTGCACTGCGCATACCACTTTGACACAGGACAATCGTTTCTTTTTCAGGGTCAAGCTTTGATGTCTGATTTGGCAGGCTGCCAAGCGGTATATTGTCAAACCCTCTCATATTGCGTGCTTTGAATTCTCCAGGTGTTCTCACATCGATCCACTGGGAATCCTTTGTTTTTTTCATTGATTTTAATTCATCCGGGGAAATGGTGCGTACACCCTTCGCCGGCATCATGCGCCAGACGAAGAAGAGTACGACTGCTCCAATTAAAATCCATTCCATACAGCGTAAGCCCCTTTCTTTAGTTCGTTACAACTTCTTTAGGGCGATTATTAGACCATGCGTTGAATCCGCCATTCAGGTGTGTCACATCGTTAAATCCAAGTGACAGCATCACACTTGCAGCAATTGCCGAGCGTGCACCTGACTGACAGTGGATTAATACAGGCTTATTCTTATCAAGCTCTTTGCCTTCCGTGCGCAGATGGCCAAGCATTTTATGCTCAGTTCCCTCAATGCGGCCACTGTTCCATTCAGAATCATTACGCACATCAACGACCTGATAATCAGTCTGGTCTTTCTGCTTTGCAAATTCTTCAGTATCTACAGACTGATACGTTTCAGTAGCGACTGATGCAATCAGTGAAGGTTCAGCAAGCTTTACGACGTTATCTAAATGGATAGAACGCAGAATTTTCATTGCTTCATCAGCCTGATCCTTTTCAACAATCAGTGCAATGTTTTCATCATAATCTACTAACCAGCCAGCCCAGTTCGGCAGCATTTTGCCAAATGGAATGTTGATTGAACCTGGAACAAGTCCTTTTTCAGCTTCATTAGACTGGCGTGTATCGATTAGCATGTTGCCATCCTGTTTGCTGAAATTAACTACATCTTCAGCATTTTCGAACCACTCAACTGATGGATCTTCAACAATTGCAGGTCCAAGCTTATTTACTTTCTTCATCTGGGCAAAATACTTAGGTGCCTCAGGCTGATCCTTCAGCAGTTCTTCAATAAATTTCTGCTCATTATCTTCATTCAGTGCCCAGTTGAACTGCTTTTCATAACCGACCGTTGACTGTGGCACAGCGCCAAGCGATTTACCGCAGGCACTGCCTGCGCCATGACCAGGCCATACCATCATGTGATCAGGCAGCTCCTTGAAGCGCTTAAGTGATTTGAACATTGATTTAGCACCTGTTTCAGCAGTACCTGCAGCACCAGCAGCTTTTTCAAGTAAATCAGGACGGCCGATATCACCAACAAAGACAAAGTCTCCTGTAAAGATACCCATTGGCTTATCAGCACCGCCGCCAAGGTCAGTTAACACAAACGAGATACTCTCGGGCGTATGCCCCGGTGTATGCATCACTTCAAATTTAATGTTACCAACCTTGAATTCATCACCATCCGTCAGTGGCTGAACATTCAGGTTGTCTGTATATTGATATTTCCAGTCATTGTCGCCTTCATCTGAAAGGTAAAGTTTTACGCCGTGCTTTTCAGCAAGCTGACGTGCACCGGAAACGAAGTCTGCGTGAATATGCGTTTCAGTCGCAGTTGAAACGTTCAGCCCTTCTTTTTTAGCATCTGCAAGAATTGGCTCTACGTCGCGTGGTGGATCAATCAGGATTGCTTCACCTGTACGCTGGCATCCTACCAGATATGAATATTGTGCGAGTTTTTCATCAAAATAAGAACGGAATAACATGTATAACTCCTCCTTGATCGTTTCACAGAGATTTTATTAATACCCTGTGGGGTATATTTGTATTAAATCATCTCCCGAATATAAATGCAACCCTCTAAGCTTAAAAAATTTAATTGTTTACAATTTACCCGAATCGACGTACAATCATGCTTATGACATAATTCCGATAAGAATAGGTGGTTTTTAATATGAAGAAAACATTAGCAGCATCATTACTATTAACAGGTGTTCTTGCAGGTTGCGGATCTTCAGAGGAAGAAAGCAGCAGCTCAGCGGGCGATCAAAACCTTCTTGAGTCAATTCAGGAAGAAGGCGTCATTACAGTAGGGACTGAAGGCACATATGCACCATTCACTTTCCATGATGAGTCAGATGCCCTGACAGGCTATGATGTCGAAGTCATGAATGAAATTGCAGAACGCATGGGCGTAGAAGTTGAGTACAATGAAACGCAGTGGGATTCAATGTTTGAAGGGCTGAACTCAGAGCGTTTCGATGTCATTGCCAACCAGGTTGGTATTAATGATGAGCGCCTTGAGACGTATGATTTCTCAGAGCCATACACACTTTCATCAGCAGTCGTTGTAGTACCTGAAGACAATAGTGATGTCACTTCATTTGAAGATATCGAAGGGAAGCAGTCAGCACAGTCACTGACAAGTAACTATGCAGATATCGCAACAGAGTACGGTGCAGAGCTTGTACAGGTTGAAGGACTTGCCCAGGCAATTGAACTGATTAAAACAGGCCGTGCAGAAGTAACAGTTAATGATAAGCTTGCAATTCTTGATTTCGAACAGCAACAGCCGAATGCAGGTATTAAAATTGCTGCAGAAGAAAGCGACGTATCTGAAAGTGCATTTATGTTCCGTCAGGGTCACGAAGAACTTGTGGAAGAATTCAATAAGCATCTTGCAGACATGAAGGAAGACGGTACACTCTCAGAAATCTCTGAAGAATGGTTTGGCGAAGATGTTTCTCAGTAATTTCATATTAGGAGCAGCTGATCCACTGATAGACTGGGAGCTGTTTTGGTCTTCAATTGGACCAATGGTGGAGGGCGGAATCAAAAATACGATTCCGCTTACTCTTTTCTCTTTTACTTTTGGTCTGATTTTAGCATTACTCACAGCTTTAGCCCGGCTTTCAGGTAACAAAATCCTGTCGGGCATTGCAAGAGTATACGTCTCAGCCATCCGGGGTACACCGCTGCTTGTTCAGTTGTTTATTGTCTTTTATGGTTTGCCGGACCTTGGTGTAACATTAGAACCTTTTCCAAGTGCTGTCATTGCCTTCTCTTTAAATGTGGGGGCATATGCATCTGAGATTCTCCGTGCGTCAATCCTCTCAGTACCTAAAGGTCAATGGGAGGCAGGGTATACAATTGGTATGACTTACCCGCAGACGCTGCGCAGAATCATCTTACCGCAGGCAACACGTGTCTCAATTCCACCGCTGTCAAATTCATTTATCAGCCTGGTAAAAGATACATCACTTGCCTCACAGATTTTAGTCGTAGAGCTCTTTCGGAAATCACAGGAAATCGCAGCCAGGACCTACGATTTCCTTCAGTTATACATCACAGCGGCCATCCTCTACTGGATTGTCTGCTTCATCCTGTCAATTGTCCAGGGCCGGATCGAGAAAAAACTGGATCGCTACGTCGCGAAGTAAGGAGTGGAACAGATGCAGATTCAAGTAAAAAATCTTCATAAATCATTTGGAAAGCTCGAGGTACTCCGCGGGATCGACCTGGAAGTGCCTAAAGGAAATGTTGTTGCGATTATCGGCCCATCCGGCTCAGGTAAAACGACTTTTCTGCGCTGTCTGAACGCGCTTGAAATGCCGAATCAGGGATTATTCGAATTCTCTGATGGCTTCAAACTCGATTTCTCAAAGCAGCCAAAGAAAAATGAAATCCTGAAGCTTCGACGTAAATCAGGAATGGTCTTTCAATCCTATAACCTTTTCCCTCACAAAACAGCGCTTGAAAATGTAATGGAAGGGCCTGTCATTGTGCAGGGGCTTAAAAAAGAAGAAGTACGTAATAAAGCAGTCGCTTTACTTGAAAAGGTAGGGCTGGGTGAGAAAATGGACCTGTACCCTCATCAGCTATCAGGCGGTCAGCAGCAGCGCGTCGGCATTGCACGTGCACTTGCGATTCAGCCGGAACTGATGCTGTTTGATGAACCAACCTCAGCGCTGGACCCTGAGCTCGTAGGCGAAGTACTGAGCGTTATGAGAGAACTTGCAAGAGAAGGCCAGACAATGGTGGTCGTCACCCACGAACTGAAATTCGCAGAAGACGTCGCCGATCACGTTATGTTCATTGACGGTGGTGTCGTTGTTGAACAGGGCCCGCCAAAAGAAATTTTAAAAGCCCCGAAAGAAGCGAGAACGAAGCAGTTTCTGGACCGGGTGCTGAATCCGTCATAATGATAGGTGAAACCCTCGCGGCTGCGGGGGTTTTATTTTTGTCGAGAGTGGTGTGCAGGGGTAGGTCAAATTACACTTTTCTACGAACCAGCCCGATTTTTCTCCGAACCACCCGGTTTATTCTCCGAACATAACGTGCGATTCTGCGAACCACCCGGATCATTCCACGAACCACAGCTTGTATTCTACGAACAACATCACCACCCCAACCAAAAATTCCAATTGCTTTATCCATCGAATTTTGTGACAATATTACAATCTAACAGAACAGGAGCTGAGACGATGCCATCTGCAATCTTTTTCGATCTTGACGACACGCTTTTATGGGATAAAAAAAGCATTGAAACTGCACTTGAGAAAACAGTAAGCGACGCGGAGGAGCTGTACGGAACCGACCCGGAACAGTTGCTTGCCGCCGTAACGGAAGCAGCCCCACGCCTTTATCAGGAATATGCCTTTTACGATTTCACAAAAATGATCGGGATCAACCCTTTTGAAGGTCTGTGGGGACAGTTTGGCGATCCAGTCCATCATACATTCAGGGAAATGGGCGCTGAGATAGCGGACTACCAAGGGCGTGTCTGGCAGGAGGCGCTCAAATCACTGGGAGTTACACAATCAGGCGACACGCTGAGAGAGAAATTTATCTCCCACAGAAAAAACTCACCATTTTTATATGAAGAAACGCTCGAGGTGCTGGATAAACTTAAAGCGCATTATCAGCTTGTCGTGGTCACAAACGGGGCCCCGTCACTGCAGCTTGAAAAACTGCGGATTACACCTGAACTTGTGCCTTACTTTGATCATATCGTCATCTCAGGAAACATTGGTGAAGGGAAACCGGGACAGGCCATTTTCGAACATGCATTAAGAGTGTCAGGGAAATCTGCGGAGGACGTATGGATGGTGGGGGATAATCTGAAAACGGATATTCTCGGAGCAAACGGAGCTGGGATTCACAGCGTCTGGATTCAGCATGACGTATCAAAAGCACCTGGTGAAGGGGATGGAACGCCTGATAAAACAATCAGCCGCTTGAAAGAAATTTTAAATCTGCTGTGAAATTTTGAAACCTTTATGTGTAAGTTTCCGTAAAGTAGGGGATAAGGAAATCATACATATTACATTACTGGGAGGTAATCAGATGAAAAGAACAGCAGAAGGCGTGTTGACGATTATAGGAATCGTTGTCAACTTACTGATGATCGTAGGTGTATTTTTACTTACTGCACTATTCGACGATCCTGCAATGCAGGCGGAGTTTGAAAGAGAACTGCAGAATGATCCTGCACTTGCAGACTCGGGGATTGACCCGACAATGATCACGGATATGTTTGCAGGATTGGGCATGTTTTTCAATGTAGTTGTTATTATCAGTACAATTTTAAGTTTAATCGCAGTATTTGCTATGAAGCGTAATAAGAAGCCAAAGCTTGCAGGCGGTTTACTAATTGCGAGTGCGCTTGTTGTGGGACTTGGAACAGTATTTATCGGCTGGCTGCCGGCACTATTATTCCTTATCGCAGGTATCATGTGCTTTGCGCGCAAACCAAAAGTAGTGGAAGATCCATATCAGCATCCAGATGATGATATGAGACCTCTATAATAAAAACGCGCTGCTCCCATAAAGGGGCAGCGCGTTTTTCGTTATTCTTTTATCAGACAGCAGGTCCGGCAGTTCTTTTTGCCGGGCAGCATATATTTGTAGCAGCATGTACTTCTGACGCGTGCATCCTCAAGCTGACGCTTCGCCTTAAAGTGCTCCAGGTGTGTAAATGGATTCGGCTCATTACCGCCGAAGAAATCTTCTGAGATGATTTGTTCCCAATGAGCGTCCCAGTCATGTTGTTCAAGACCTTTCAATTCAGGTGCCAGACTTTTATAAAACCCTCTGAGGTAAATGAAGAAGTTTTCCCAGAGTACGATTTGTTTGATTTTACCGGCTTTTTCAACTGATTCAATGAGCGGCTTTGCCCAGTCATAAAAGAGGTTGCGCAGGAGTTCATCCCATTCTGTCTGTTCCTCGTAGCTATGAATATCACTTAAGTGAACGCCAATTTGAAGAGGCGCATCCGGATCATGAACAAGCCTGACATCTGATGCTGCAAGGTTCCATGCTGCACCGCTTTTATAATGGGCGAGTAATACACTGACGACAGTAAATGCAGCGCGCTTCATTGAAAGTGAGGAAGCAACCATCAAACGGGGAGCCTCCTGCAGTCTTTGAATATGTGCAAGATCTTCAGCAGCTGTCTCAGGATCAAACCACTCTGAAAGTTTCCATTCAGTACCAAGTTCAGTTTCGGTAAATCTGACCGGATAAGCGTCCTCTATATATAAAAACAGACTTTGCTGACTCATTGGTTCTGCCTCCAATCATGAATATACGGTAGATGCTGTTAGATAAAGTGTAAATCAGTTTGAATGGGTATGTAAAGCAGCCTGCACACTGGGGACGGAGTTGTGTGCACCACTTTTAGAATCATTACAAAAATGGCTCGCTTACCTCCGTCCCCGCTGTGCCGCCCAAAATAAAAACACCTCCAAATGTTTTTTATTCCCCATTTCGTGGAAATACTAATACCATGACCGAAAAAAGGAGTGGAGCATTCATGAATCAAAAAGAATTAAAAGACCATATTTTAAATGTACTTGAAAATAATAAGACAGGAACGCTTGCAACGGTAAAGGATAATCGTCCGCATTCGCGTTATATGACTTTTTATAATGAGGGGTATGTGCTGCATACGCCGACGAGTATAGATACGCATAAAGCGGAGGAAGTGGATGAAAATCCGTTTGTCCACGTACTGCTTGGCTACGAGGGAGACGGCTATGCAGATTCTTATGTAGAAGTGGAAGGAACTGCTGTGATTCGTGATTCTAAGGAGATTAAGGAAAAGCTTTGGAATGACCGCTTCAAGAACTGGTTTGAAGGACCGGATGATCCCAAGTATGTGGTGCTTGAAATTGAGCCGACGTCGATCCGCCTGATGAATTCAGGGGAAGAGCCGCAGTCACTTGATCTGGATAAGTAATAGCAGGCTCTAATCGTCTTTTGGGCGGTTAGAGTTCTTTTTTTGTAATAGCAGCATCATCACAATGCCGAAGCTGATGATAAATAGAATGCCAACGCCAAAAAGCACCTGAAATACCCAATCGAGTGCACTTTCCATCTTTAACCCTCCAATGATGTGAAATTTACTTCTCATTCTAATATAATGAGAAGAGATGATAAAGCAGAAAACGGGGGGACGTACATAATGGAATGGAAAGTGAATCGCTTTGATGAACTGACGGCAAGAGAACTGCATGATATTTTAAAAGCACGTGTCGATATTTTCGTGGTTGAACAGAATTGTGCTTATCACGAGGTGGATGGGTATGACCCTGAGTCCTGGCATCTGCAGCTGAGGATTGATGGGAAGCTTGCTGCTTACGCGAGGCTGATGAAGGCAGGGACTAAATACAATAAAGCATCGATCGGAAGAATTATTGTACTTGAGCAGTTCAGAAGCCGCAAGCTTGGCCGTCAGCTTGTGCAGAAGTCGATTGATGTGATGAAAGAGTGGGGCACAGAAGAGATCATGCTTCAGGGGCAGACGTATTTAAGAGATTTCTATCGTTCATTCGGATTTGAGGAAGTGTCCGGAGAATACCTTGATGACGGTATCCCGCACGTTGATATGCTGCTGACAATACATTCTAAAGAAAAGAGTTGAGATCAATGAGTGGTAAAAAAAGCGTAATAGCCATTGTTGCACTGGTTGTTGTCATGATTATCCTGATTTTTATTCTGATGCTTAATTTTGATCCTGAACAATACGCATCATCAGCCGGGGCGCTGAGTGAGGTAGTTGAAAATAAAAATCTCCTGTCAGCATCCTGACAGGAGATTTTTTCAACATAGTCAGCACTGCGGCTGCTATTTAACAATTAAGCGTTTTCCACCACTTTATAGTTTTCATGCGAAACAACCGTGAAGTTTGTACCGTAATCTAAAAGTAAAGCGTCTTCTTCTGATATACTTACAATCACAGATCGTTCGAGAATTTTTGTTACTTCGCCGGTAATATCAAAACCGTGGCGTGTAAATTTAACTTTCTGTCCTACATTAGCCTGTGTCATATCAGCACCCCATATTCTTAAAAAATAATTTGTAACGGACTGCACCCTATTATACATTAGCTGAGCCGTTTCTTTAAATCCTACGTCTATTTATTAGGTATATACCCCATTAGTACTTATGTATTCTACTATAAATAGTCCACAATAGGGTGAAATTTCTGTAATTTTGCTAAAAAATCGCTATCACTTACGATTGAGCGATCAGTCTGATAGAATAAACGATAGCTGATTTAAAGCGGAGGGCTTATTTGTATGAAAAGTAAACGATCATTTTGGTTCACAGCAGGTGGATACAGCATTATTATTCTGCTGATGACGCTTGCAGTTACGCTGAATATTTATCCGGGCGGCTATGGCTATATTTATGATGAAACAACACAGCAATTAACACTTGAGCGGGGCACGTTTGTAAAAGAAGACGTAACTGTTGAAGTAAACGAGGATAACACACTCACATATCTGCTCTACCAGGATGAAGTCAACCGTGCAATCCAGTCCTGGGTTCTCTCATTGACTCTTGGTATCTTTGCAGTCTATCTGCTGCAGCGCGTGATCCCGACCTTCCAAAAGAGGAAAGAAGAGGGGTATAAGGTAAAAGATATCCTGTACGCCGTTCTGCTGCTGATCTCACTCGTGATGATGGTTTTAATGCTAACATCTTTAAGCGGCAGCATTCAATATCTCGAGCAGGTATTTAATACAGCTGCTTCTTAACATCCCGCCATGTGCGGGATTTTTTTCGGCTTATGCGGAAATGTAACATGTCGCTGTCTTGAAATAGATCAGTAGCATAAACAGGTGAGTCAGAATCAGATTTGATTGGTTAATCACCTCTGGTAATTGAATCATCTTCCTTATGATTACACGATAAAAGCAATGAATTTTCTGATAAGTTGTGATAGCATTAGACTATCTTGTATAGCAAAGCAGGTGAATAAATGCGTAAAAAAAGAAGCAGATCTTCAGGAGAAGGGCTCATAAATCTTACTTTCACGATCATTTACCTAACATACTGGTGGTTTATCCTGCAGGAGATTTTCCAGGGAGCGTCTCATTTTATTTACATAAGCATTGTTCCATTTATCGGGCTGATGTTTCTTCACTCTCTTGCCACAAAGTGGCTTGAGCGTCGAAAAGAAAAGCAGCTTGTACTAAGCGTTGAAAAAAGCATTGCGAGATACAAGGACCGGATTAGACCCGGTGCGTAAAACTGCCGATATGAGCCCGGCGGTTTTTTTATTTTGTATGCTTTGTTAAAGGCAGGCTAGTAATTTTCGCTCCAGCACCGAGCCTTAGCAAATTAAAAAAGTGGTGCTGCGATCACGCAGTCACCACTTTATTACTGACAGGTTATCTCGACTTCACGAGCAGCTGTACAGCTTCATTAATATAATCTGCTGAATCTCCGTCCTTTTCAGCATTACGCAGGCATTCCTCGAGGTTCCGCGCCACAATCAGACCAATTGTACGGTCGAGTGCCGTGCGCGTAGCAGAAAGCTGAGTGACAACGTCTCTGCAGTCTTTACCTTCTTCCATCATTCGTAAAATACCCTTTATCTGTCCTTCAGCGCGTTTTAGACGATTAATTTGCTGCTTATCATATTCCATAACAGGATAAACTCCTTTAATTAAAATATCTAACTCATTATATCGTATAAGGCTACTCGGGATTTGTAAAGAAGTTAGCGTTTTACTTTTGAATTGTAAAAAGGTCCTCAAGCTTTTCCTCTAAAAATTGATGAGCGTCTGCAATCCCTTGATTATAGACAACAGGGGCGATTGTTTTTAAAAAGAAGTCCAGGATCAGTGTAGCCTTCAGCTGACCGATCTCTTCATCATGTTCCTGAAGAAAGTAGTGCTGAATCTGATCTGTCATGTCATGTTTGACTTCGGCACTTAACGAAAAAGGATCATTCATCTGGTTCCCTCCTGAATCGAAAAAGATGCCGGGCGAACCGGCATCATTTTTCTACGATTTTCTCATATATTGCTGCATATCTTTTTTGTGTTTTTCATCCCGTATAACAATAATTGCATGAATCAATCCAGGGATATAACCCAGAATTGTCAGTAGAATGTTCAGCAGGAATGAGCCGAATCTGCCTGTAAATAATACCGCAAGCGGAGGCAGGAATATTGCCAGAATATAAAGCATATCATCATCAACCCTTCTCGTTTGTATACAGGATTATTCCCGTATATCCTGCGCGTTAAACGGAAGTGCCAGGACGTAGGTGCTGTGACGGCTCACTTCAACCATATCCGATCTCAGAACCCCGAGCGGCTTGCTGTCTGCATGAATGCCATCTGCAAGGATATGCCACGGTCCGCTGGAATCGAGGTGGTATTTCACGGGTCCGCCGTGTGCATTATGAATGACGGTAAAGCGCTCATATGGTCCTTCTTTTGTAGTCAGGTCATACGAAATTAACCGTTCGTCAGTTGGATGGATATGCATACGTTCAATGATCTCTTCTTTTGTTCTCATTCTAAATGCAGGATGTGCTTTTCTGAGTTTAATTAACCCTTTAATGAATTCGACTGTCTGATTGAACTCTTCCCGTCTGTGCCAATCAAGCTTATTAATTTCATCAGGGGAGCGATAGCTGTTTTCAATGCCGTACTTTGTTCTCATAAACTCCTGACCTGCATGCAGGAATGGAACACCCTGTGATAAAAGGATAATCGATGTCGCCAGACGATGCATGCGTTTATGGTCGCTCATCGTGGCATTTGGCGTGGTGAAGCATAGTTTATCCCAAAGCGTATGGTTATCGTGTGCTTCTGCGTAATTGACGACCTGCTCAGGCGAGAGAAATGTTTTTCTGTCATAAGGAACCTTCATTCCTGCAGATACGCCCTGCAGCAGATGATGTCTCATTCCGAGTCGCCCATTGATAAATCCATTATCCTGCTTTGAAAAAGTATTTCCTTTTAAATGGTCACGCAGTGCATCGTTAAAATGAGCGACACCTATCATTTGATCTGCCTGGTACTGATTTGCCTTTAGATGATCAGGTAGAGCAGTCTGCAGGTCCCAGCCTTCCCCGAGCATGATAATGGCAGGGTCAATCTCGTTGAGTGCTTCTCTTGCAGCCCTCATTGTCTCAACGTCGTGAATACCCATCAGATCAAAGCGGAAGCCGTCAATCTGGTATTCAGTCGCCCAGTATACGAGTGAATCAACGATAAAGCGTCTCATCATTGCACGCTCAGAAGCAGTATCATTTCCTACTCCGGTCCCATTAGACAGTTTGCCATTTCGCGCGTAGCGGAAGTAATAGCCCGGTACAAGCTGATGGAAAGGGGATCTGGTGACATCATAGACATGGTTGTAGACAACATCCATAATGACACTCATTCCGCGATCGTGAATAGACTGAATGAGCGTTTTAAGTTCTGTAATCCGGAGCGCATGATGAGTCGGGTCTGTTGAGTAGGACCCCTCAGGTGCATTGAAATGTTTTGGGTCATAGCCCCAGTTATATTGAGGCTGATCAAGCTTTGTTTCATCCACCGTCCAGTAATCATAAAAAGGAAGGAGTTGAATATGCGTCACGCCAAGCTCTGATAGATAATCAAGCCCGGTTGAAAATCCGTGCTCTGTCACTGTTCCCTCTTCAGCAAGTCCTAGATATTTCCCCTTATTAAAGATCCCGCTGTCATGGTGAATCGTGGCATCTCTGATATGCAGCTCATAAATGACGGCATCAACTGGTGACTCAAGTGTTCTGGTGACAGGTTTCCAGGAAGCCGGATTTGTTTTTTCAAGATCGACGATGGCACTCCGCAGCCCATTTACACTGACTGCTTTGCCGTAAGGGTCCTGTGTTTCACGCCATTCCTTACCGATACGGACCCGGTACAGATAATGCGCACCCTCCCAGTCGCCGTTGAGATCAGTATGCCACGTGCCGCGTTCACCCTGATGCATTTTATATAAAAAGACTTTATCATTTTTAAATAATTTAATTTCAGCCTGCCGGGCAGAAGGGGCCCAGAAGCAGAAATAGGTCTTATCACGCGTATATTGTGAGCCCAGAAAGCCGTCATATTTAAATGTCTGGTCAAATTTTTTCGTTCGCATAATATCACCGAACGTTACATCGCAATAACCGAAGTGTGACAGGCTCACCTTATATTGCTTTGTTAAAGACAACCTGTTTTTCGTTTTGATAATTAAGCGGTTTGCAAGGTCTGATCCTGCATTTTCCTTTTCAACGCGGACTTTTTTTATTTCTCCACCTGCCAGTGAGACATGAAGATTATCATGCTCCCAGTCAAAAGACAGATTGGTCAAAACAGAGATCTCATCCCATTTATCCATTTTTGCGCTGATAATACCGGGGAAAACAGTCACATCGTTCAGATTTTCATATATTCGTTCCATGCCCTGCATCAGCCAGACCTCGGCTTGGCCGGAGGAATCAAAAGAAGTAATAAACCGGTCGTCAAAGCGCTTGCCAGCCCAGTCATTTTCTTCTGTACTTTTTCTTATAATAAAGCCGACACGCTCAATTTCTTCGGTACTCTGCATAGAGAATACAGCTGTTTTGCCATAGCTGTCCTCATCTGAGAACTCAACCATATTACCGGTTTCACCTTCCAGCCAAACCCACAGATTCCATCCGTCATAATCCTGGTCGTAGCGATGGTAATGAAGTGTAACGGTCACTTCTTTTAAAATTGGTGGTTGTTTTTCATAGGATTCTATTCTCACCATGGATATCAGACCTTTCTCTGTGGTGTACTGTTAAAAGTTTTGATTATTCAATCTCTTTGTATTCATTATACGGCACATTTGTGAAAAGAGGCACTTTAAGTTTCGATAAGTATGTAAAATGAGTATTTTCAATAGTCCGCACCAGCTTCATATAAAAATAAAGAAGATCAGGCAGACACCTTATCCGCTAAAAGTCTGAATTTTAAAAAGATTAAGCACTGATACGTGGCAACCGGAAGAAGATCGCTTAAAATAGAAGGAGCAGGATAATAAGGTTAGGGAGGAATTGTGATGAAAGTATTATATATTAATGCGAACCCGCGCACAAAAAAGTCAGTTAGTGAAGAGATCGCGGATACGTTTATAGAAGAACTGAAAAAAGCTGAACACGGTGTAGAGATTGAATATGCACACCTTTACGAAATGGATCTGCAGGAAATTGATGAGGATGTATTAGGTTCGTGGGGGAAGCATCGTACAGGAGAAGAATTTACAGAGGTAGAGAAAGAAAAAGTGAAAAGAATGGATGATGTACTGGATCAGTTTTTAGCAGCTGATTTGTATGTGTTTGTCACACCATTCTGGAATCTGTTATTCCCGCCTAGAGTCAAAACATACATTGATTCACTTTGTATTCCGGGCAAAACATTCCGCTATACAGCAAGCGGGCAGGAAGGCCTGATCGAGGGCAAGCGTGCCGTCCATATCGAATCAGTCGGCGGCGTTTACAAAGGAACAGGGCTGAATTTCTCTGAAGAATACCTGCGCGAAGTCATGCGCTTTTTAGGCATTAAAGAATATGATTCAGTCGTTTGTGAAGGGATGAGCCAGTACCCTGATATGGCTGATAAGATTCTTGATGAATCTAAAGCAGAAGCACGGGAACTGGCTCAAAAACTTGCACGACTTGAGTAGGCTGTTAATCCTGAGTGAAAAAGCGGATCACAAGCGGAATCTTAAAGACTTCACCTTTTAACGCGTACAATCCGGCAATGATCGCAAATACGATCCATAATACAGTCAGCACGGTATTGATCACAAAGCCGATACCGATAAAGAATAGAAAGCCTGCAGCTGCCTGATATAAAAAGTAGCTGACGGCAAAATTTAAATACACATAGCCATGCTCCCTGACAAAGGGGGCATCTCTTTTGATGTACCAGAGAATCAGTGGTCCGACAATGAACGTAACGGTACTCGTGAAATAGATCATTGCGGCGACGAGACGGTCCTGGTCTTCTGAATGCATGATCATGCTCCTTTCAAGAACAGTCTGTGTAGCTAAGTATACGTTATAGCAGCTGATAAGTTTCAACTTTGCAGATTTTTAGCAGCTGGGGCTGTCTGATGGAAAAGTGAGTTGGATTGAAGGAATTAATTGCTGTGCTGAATGAATTAACAGCCGAATTGATGGGAATATGTGCGCCGCAAGGGCAGTTGAGGCAATCATTTTGATATTGAAGGAATCATTTTCAAAATTGAAGGTATTATTTTCAGCATTGACGGAAAAGTTTCCGAATTGAGGGGAATACGCCTTGTCCCTTTGCCCCTTTGCCCCCTTGCCCCTTTGCCACTTTGCCCCCTTGCCCAGCCATATATTCCGCACACTCAACTACCACCTGAAAAGGACCTTCTCCCGTCACAGGAAAAGGTCCTTTCATTAGCTGCTTCTGCCAAGCAATACTGCTGCATAAAAGCCTGCAGCAAGTGTAATCATACAGATGATAATGTTACCTGCAGTCAGGGCAAGTCCCGGGTACACAACAAACAGTGAGCCGAATACAAGTCCGATGATAAATGCATACATCATCACCGGATAACGGTTCAGCATGTAGCGGATCAGTTTACTTGTGAAAATAAATCCGAATGCTACACCTGCTCCGATCAATGCAATGATAGGAAGGTTTAGATTACTTACAGCAGAAATTGCCGTGTTATAAACGCCTATGACAAGCAGCAGAAATGAACCGCTGATGCCAGGCAGCATCATTGCAGAGCTCGCAAGGATTCCGGCTCCAAAAAGCAGCGCCATATTCGGAGCCGTTAAGTTTGTAATCACTGCTCCTTCTTCAGAAGGATTTGAAAAACCGATAATCAGTACAATGACTGCCCCAACAACCAGCATCGCAATATGTTTCGCTTTAAAGTTTTCTTTCGCATTGGATTCCTTCAGCAAATAAGGCAGAATTCCGCCAATCAGACCGATAAAAAAGAAATAAGTAGGCTGCGGATGAACCTCTAGCAGCCATTCAATCAGGTTGCTGAGTGCAAGAATTGAAATGCCCATTCCGGCACCAAGTGTAATTAAAAATGGCAGGTGTTTTTTCCATTCTCTCGATGTAATACCGCTTAAAGCATTGATAAACTGATCATAAATGCCAAGCAGGACGGCAATCGTACCACCGCTGACGCCTGGGACAACATCACTTGCACCCATGGCCATGCCGCGGAATATATTTCTCCAATCAAACATACATACATGCTCCTTTTAGGTTGGTAAAATCAACAATATTCATTATACGGGAACAAAACGGTTTCGTCATGGCTGAAAAAAGGAAAGACATATAGAAAACGTTCACATTTTTAGGAGGTCTGGAGAATGCAGAAAGCAATGCTGATTTTAAACCCTTCTTCCGGTAAAGAAGAAGCGCTTGATCATAAGGAATCTGTACTTAAAGTACTGAAAGAAATGAACTATGACATTACGCTGAAAGAAACAGAAAAAGAAGATGACGCGACACGATTTGCTGAACAGGCATGCCAGGAGCGCTATGATCTCGTTGTATCAATGGGTGGGGATGGTACATTGAATGAAACCATCACAGGACTTGCAAAGCAGGAATACCAGCCAGCGCTTGGTATTGTACCACTTGGAACCGTTAATGACTTTGCGCGCGCGCTGAATATTTCAATGGATCCGGAAGAAGCGATCCAACAGCTGAAGACGGCTGAAACGAAGCGTGTGGATATCGGCCGGATCAATGACCGCTACTTTATGAATATTATTGCGCTCGGCGGGATCGCAGAAGCGACTTTCGGGGTGTCAGTTGAACAAAAAACAAAGCTTGGACCACTTGCCTATATGATAGAAGGATTTAAGACGATCCGTGAAAAGGAACCTTTTGAAGCTGACATTACATATGACGGTCAAAAATGGGAAGGCGATGCACTGTTATTTTTAATGGCACTGACAAACTCTGTCGGCGGGTTTGAAAAACTTGCACCGGATGCTGAAGTCAATGATGGCCATCTGCACTGCTTTATCATCAAGGATGTACCGCTTTATAAGCTGATCACGATCATGACTGCTTTACTGAAAGGTGAACTTGAAGAAGAAGAGAATGTAACGTATTTTAAAGCAAAAGAAGTACATGTGAATGCGGATAAGGATTTGATATCGAATGTTGACGGGGATGAAGGTGCGCACGTTCCTTTAACAGTAGAAGTGTTAAGCAGACATATTCCGATTATGTGCCCGTCAGACAATCAGAAAGAATAACAGGAGGCTAACAATGAATAAAGCAATGGTAACCGGTGGATCAAAAGGACTTGGAGCGGCAATTGTCAGCCATTTAATTGATCGTGACATTGAGGTGACTGATGTATCAAGGTCAGGTAACAGCATCTTGAAAGGTAATGATCTTTACCGCCATCAGCAGGTGGATATGACATCACTTTCTGAATCAATGAATTTCCTGAGATCCTGGACAGAAGAGCAGCGTGATTTGACGAAACTTTATCTGATTCAAAATGCAGGCACCGTTCAGCCGATGGAGACAGTCGGACATATGGACCCTTCAGCAATTGAAACAGCGATAGCCCTTAATTATACAGCGCCGGCAGCATGGGCAAACCTCGCTTTTAAATTGGCGGATGAAAGGGGATTTGAACTGATCATTGTGAACATCACATCAGGTGCAGCGGATAAACCAAATCACGGCTGGAGTGTATACGGCAGTACAAAGGCGGCACTTAATCTTTTCACTGAAACCGCCGCGCTCGAGCAGGGAGATCAGGGACATACCATTATTTCCTACAGCCCAAGCATTATGGATACAGGTATGCAGGAGGAAATCAGATCAACGGATGCCTCATCCTTTGCAGCAGTTCAAACCTTTCAGAAGTATAAGGAACAGGGGAAACTAAGGAAGCCTGAAGAAGTCGGCGGGGTACTTGTTAACATTTTACTCGATGAAAAGCTTGTGAACGGTAAGCTTTATCATGTGAATGATTATCTTCCGTCGACAAAGTGATATATTCCGTAAATGTTTTTTAATGGAAATGTAATGTGCTGTATACGTTTTCAAATACCGTCTTTGGGTAAAGATAGATATGTACAAAATCGATTTACCTAAAAGGAGATGACCACAATGAATTTTAAAAAATTTATGCAGGTTGGCGCAGCAGGTGTACTTAGTTTGGGTGTATTAGCAGCATGCGGTGATGACGGAGAAGAGATGGATCCGGCAGAGCCAGGCATGGAGGAAGAAGAAGCACCAATGGATGAAAATACGGATGATAACATGGAAGAGGATATGGAGGATACTGGCGATGATGCAGAAGAAGGCATGGATGACGCCGGTGACGAAATGGACGAAGAAACAGATGAAATGGAAGACGACATGGAAGAAGAAGACACTGAATAATATGATTAACCAGGCTGCACCTGTCCGCTGAGACCGGTGCAGTTTTTAGTTTCTCTTTCGTCAGGCGAAATACAATGATAAGCTGTAAGAAAAAGAAGGGGAATACATATCATGAAAACACTTTTATTAACGGGTTTTGAACCTTTTCTTCATTTTAAAAAAAATCCCACAATGGAGATCATTAAAGAATTTGATGGTCAGGTCATTGGAGATTGGAAGATCGCAGGACGAATCATGGAAGTGGATTTTAATAAATCAGGCGATCAGGTCATTGGTTATTATAAAAAAGTAGATCCGGACGCAGTGATCTCACTCGGGCTTGCAGGCGGGCGTACTCATATTACACCTGAGAGAATCGCGATTAATTGTAATAATGGTGAAAAAGACAACAGCGGGTATGTACCGGCTGGCGAAAAAATTGCTGAAGATGGACCGGATGGCATTTTCTCAACACTGCCGGTCAGCGATATGGTCGAGCGTCTGCACGAGAATGGTTTTCCTGCAAGTATTTCCAACTCTGCAGGCACCTATCTTTGCAACCACGTGATGTACAGAATGCTCCATCACCTGCAAAAAGAAGGAACCAGTATACCATCAGGCTTCATTCATATCCCTGCTTCACACGATATGGCAGTTGAATCAAGAAGACTCCCAAGCTGGTCACAGAGTGATTTGAACGCTGCGATCAGACTTTGTATTGAAGTGCTGTGAGGTTATCATTGTAAATGCTGTCTGATGATTGCAGCGAGAGAGGAATGCTTTCCTCGGACGAACGCTTTAATCATCAGCTTTGAAAGTATGATAATAGATTCTGACAAAACAATATTCACTTCAAGCTGACAGGTATGGAAAGTTAAGTGATAGTGTATTGCATCCTCAGCGCAGCGCAGTGAAACGAATTAAAAAAGCCGGAACAATATTGTCCCGGCTTTTCCCTATGCATTCTTAATCTTATTAATGCGCTGATCACACTTGTTCAGCGTTTTTTCGATTTCATCAAGAGATGCTACAAGCGCTTCACGGTCTCTCTGTCTCGCAGCAACCATTCTATCAATTGAATCTATCAGTGAAAGTACATGTTCTTTATTAAAAGAAGAATCTTTTTTCATAAAAAAGCCTCCATATGTTTGTTTATTTGGCTTTGTTAAAGTTGGCTGTTGATTGCAGCGAGAGGGGGACGCTTTCCGCGGCCGGGCTTTGAGCCAGCAGGCTTCGCCATAAGCCTCACACGTCCCTTCCTGCCGCAGGAGTCGCCCCCTTACGCTGCAATCACCAGCTGTGCAGAAATAACAATGACCTTTAACTAAGCTATTTATTAAATAGATACGGAGGCGTTTCTATTTAAAAGGGGGTATCAGGCGATTCTTTTTTGATGCATCACAATAGACAGCAAAATTGCCGGTGCGACTGCGATACTCATTCCGGTAAATGCGAGCCCGGCTTCAATGTCATAGAGAACGCCGCCAACCTGTGTCAGCACTGCTGCACTGAGT
This sequence comes from Jeotgalibacillus sp. 10bf12, assembly GCF_055597105.1. Lineage (NCBI taxonomy): Bacteria > Bacillati > Bacillota > Bacilli > Caryophanales > Caryophanaceae > Jeotgalibacillus > Jeotgalibacillus sp. 10bf12. The sequence goes on from NZ_CP200276.1 coordinate 1,468,527, forward strand.
CCCATGCCAAGTGAAGCATATACACCTTGCGCAGTCGGGATCAGCTGTTTATCAACTGATCTGTACAGGTAGCGGATAAATGCGTAATGCGCCAGACCGAACGTCAGTGAATGGAACAGCTGTGTGATCAGGAAGATCCAGAGTGACGGGAAGAGACCGATCAATGCCCATCTGACTACAGCCGCAATGGATGCGATAAAAAACATAAATGCTGCAGGTCTGTTTTTGAAAAATTTATCTGCAACTGCAAAGAACACAATCTCAGATAAAACAGCAATATTTAAAATGAAACCTATGTAGGCTGTTGATACGTTCAATTCCTGAAGGTAAATAAAACCGTAATTATAGTAGGAAGCATGAGCGCCCTGAATCAGGACACAAATTGTGATTACAAGTACGAAGCCCGGTGTCTTAAATACAGCTGCATAACTGCCGCGCTTAGGGCTTACTTTTTCCTGAAGTGCATCAGGCGCATATTGAAAAGCGCCGGCGATCATCATGACTGAACCGACAACCATGACAGCAAAGATAGAAGATTCCGTCCAGATCGCTGCCACAAGCCCGACTACAATCAAACCAACTGTATAGCCGATTGAACCCCATGACCTGCTTCTGCCATAGTGGATATTGTCAGTCCGCATCAACAGTGAAGCATTGCTCTCCATCATTGGTAATATATTTGGATAAAATAAACTGAATAAAATCATCACGAGCATCAGTCCGGCAAAAGAATCAACAGGTATAAAAAGCATCAGAATAATCGTTGAAATCACCGGCAGTGCTTTCATTAAGAAGGCCAGTGAGAATCGCTTGCTGAGCTCTGGGAATAGAAATAATGTAGAGAATGACCGGGCAAATAATCCGGCTGCAATAATCGAACTGGCTGCAGCTACCGTCAGATCCTTCTCGAAAACGAGCCACCCTGTCCAGTACGGAAGGAAAATTCCCCATGTGAAGAAAAATGTAAAGAAATTAATCGAAAGCCAGGATTGTGCTTTCATCTGATCACGCTCCATTCGACAAATGAAAGTTTGCCATGAGCTAGTATAGCACAATTTAATGAAATATTAAGCCAAATAAAAACTGCCGGAAGCGAATATTCGCTTCCGGCAGCTGATCAATCTTATACAGCTTTAATGTCTAAATCAACATCAATATTTCCGCGTGTTGCCTTTGAATAAGGGCAGAAATCATGTGCTTTTTTCAGCAGTTCTTCAGCCTCATCCTGAGATACGCCGCTCACTTCAACTTCAAGCTTCACGGAAATTTTCACACCATCATCTTTTTCATCTTTGTTCAGGCTCACATGCGCAGTCGTAGTAGACTCTACTTTCTTACCTGCATTCTTCGCCATGAGATTAAATGCACCATCGAAGCATGCAGAATAGCCGGCTGCAAATAATTGCTCGGGATTTGATTTACCTTCCGGATCCTGACCGTCACCTGGCATTGCCAGATCAAGCTGGATTAAATCATCTGAAGATTTCACATGTCCATTTCTACCATTCTTAGCAGTTGCAGTACTTGTCAAAATTGCCATCAATCTCATCTCCATTTCATGTTTTAAAGAATTTTAACTACTCTTGTATGATTCACTTTTAAGTGTGTAATTAAACATTCTTTTAAAGTTGCAGGCTAAATATAGCATCTATATAAATGATTGAAATAGATGCTATTATTGAGCAAATATAGGTGAGCGGAGCGTAAGGCGGGCGACTCCTGCGGCAGGAAGGGCCTGGTGAGACCCCGCAGGTGCGCAGCGCTGAGGAGGCTCACCGGACCGGCCGCGGAAAGCGCCCGCCTGGAGCGCAGTGAACCGGCCCATATTAAATTCCAAACTTTTAAAGACATTTCCCGAATTACTACATAGTTCACTACTTTTTTGATAAACTGAAAGAATGTATAGAAACGCAATCAGAAAGGGACTTGAACAGCATGAGACTGGAAAATAACCAAAAAAAGAGAAGAACAAAATGGTGGGTCGCACTCGGCGCAACAGTCACAATTTTAGCTGGTGCTTCATTAGGTGCACTAAGTGCATATAACTGGTCTCCTGAAGAAACAATTGAAGGCCTGTTTGGCATATCAATTCAACAATCATTTACACAGAAAAATCATGAAGAACGCCTTATAGATGAAGATGTAAAAGAGATGTCAAGAGCAGAAAATGATGAGGAACCGTCAGCGCCAGAAGAAAGCGCTGATGACGGTGATACCGCATATCCTGATGAACCTGAAAGGACGCCTGAAACTGTGAATGAGCCTATTTATGTAAAAGGAGTACTGATCGCCAACAAACAATACCCTCTCCCGACAGATTATGCACCGGGAGAAGATCCGGCAGCACGTGCAGCCTATGATGAGATGCAGGCGGCTGCTGCAGAAGCAGGCCACAGCCTTGTAGCATTCAGTACATTCAGATCATATGATTATCAGACTGACCTCTATAACAGATATGTAGAGCAGCACGGTCAGGAAGAAGCAGACCGGTTCAGTGCAAGACCTGGTTACTCAGAACATCAGACAGGACTCGGTTTTGATATTGGTGCAGAGAATCAGGAGGAGCATTGGGCAAGCGATAGCTTTAAGGATACAGAAGAAGCCAAGTGGCTTGCAGAAAACGCCCATCAATTCGGATTTATCCTCCGCTATCCGGCAGGGAAAGAACATATTACAGGCTATCAGTATGAATCCTGGCACTTCCGCTACCTTGGTGAAGAACTTGCTACAAAAGTTTATGACAGTGGACTGACACTTGAAGAGTATCTGGGTATTTAAAATAGAATATTTCCTGGGAAATGAGAAAAAAGACTGAGAGGTGCTGGACTACCTTTCAGTCTTTTTTACTGCATTCATTTTTTCTTAGTTTCCCTAAACAATCTTTTCCGTTATACTACTATTCAGAAGAGTCAAATAATGGAGGATCTAAATGGGGAACAGGGTTTTAAAATTACTTATACAATGGGTGGCAGCATTTGTCGTATTAATGCTTCTACTATTGCTACCGAGAGACATGGAAATCGAGTCAGGCCCATCAGGGGAATTTGTAGCTGCACATTATCAATATTCTGTCAGCGCACACGTTGAGAGTGTGAAGGAATTTCTCGCACCGGTATTGAATGGGGAAGGACTAGGCAGTGACCGGTATAACAGATCATTTTTCGGTCACGCCTGGGAAATGATGCAGCGCAGCCTGTGGCTCATTATTCCTGCATTTTTTATCAGTATTTTAGCAGGTGTCGCAAAAGGGGTATTTGATTTCAGGACGCGTCATGGAAAGAGAAAAGTTGTGGGGCTTCAAACGACATGGCTTGGACTTTCTGTACCTGATCTTGTATTTATCGTATTTATTCAGATGACACTGATGTATTTGAACGTAAACGGCATTATCACAGGGTTGAGTCTATACAGCGCAGGGAATCCTGAAGCTGTCGTCATGAATGTGATTTACTTATCCGTTTTCCCTATGTTTTATTTAGCTAATGTGACGTTCCAGGCACTCAGTGACGAGAACGGGGCAGAGTATATCAGGACGGCCAGGGCAAAAGGGGTATCATCCTATAAGCTGCTTTACATACATATGCTCAGGAACGGACTGGCGAAAATCTTCGTCCACACAAATACGATTGTACTCTACTTATTATCAAATCTTTTTGTGATCGAGTATCTCACGCAATATAAAGGAGCTGCTTATTACTTTAAGGAATATGTGACTGTATCAACGAGAATTGTAGATGGACAGTCACTAGCTCTGAACGAAGGGGCAATTGCTGCATTTACTTTCTTTTTCACCGTACTGATTCTGCTTGCCGGGCTGGTCAGTCAGGTAGCAAGAGCGTTTCTGCTGCCTCATGAAAGAGGTGGTGAGGGATGAACAAACATTTAACCATCGGCAGTATGATGCTTTTAGTGTTATTAATTTTGACCTTTTTAGGGCCGCTACTACCTGTTGTAGATAACGGCATTACGCAGGAAGGCGCGCGTTACACAGAAGAAGGCATTGAAGTGCCGCCATTCCCGCCATCAGCTGAAGATCCACTCGGAAGTGACAGAGAAGGCAGGGATGTATTAAGCCTGATCGTTGCAGGGGCAAAGGAAACGTTTGTGGTGATATTAACGATCGTGATCATCCGTTTTATCATATCCGGCGTGCTTGGGATCGGCAGCTTTTATTCTCAGACCATCAGGGGATTTCTCTCGATCTGGAGCCAGCTGTTTTCGTTTATGCCCCCAATCTTTTTTGTCGTTTTCTTTTCAGGTTTGCCATTTGTGATCTTTTCAGAGAACCGTCAAGTCTGGCTGATTGTCATTATTGCAGCAGTCGAGGTAGGCAGAACAGGTGATATGATTAAAACATCCATGGATTACAGTGCGAAAAAGCCTTTCTTTGAGGCAGGAATTGTCGCGGGCTGCTCACAGTGGACATTGTTTAAAAGCTACTTCTGGCCGCAGCTGCGACTGACCATTGTGACCAATTTTATCAGTGATCTGGGAAGAACCCTTTTCCTGCTGGCTCAGTTTGCAGTGATTGGTGTATACCTACAGAACGCATTCTGGTCGATCCGGGGTGGCGGAGTAGAGACTGTAAATAATTCATTTATCTGGCCGTCACTTTTTATCAACATCCACCACGACGTATTCTCAGCAGAGTGGGTCGTTCTTTCAACTGTCACTGTGATTTCTTTTACAATGATTACTTTCTATCTATTGAGCAGTGGAATCAGATACTATTATCAGAAAAAATACCATCAATCCGATTAAAAGGAGTGTAATTGTAAATGAAACTGTTAATTTTAGGCGGAACAAAATTTCTTGGCAGACATATTGCAGAAAGTGCAGTGAATAAAGGACATGAGGTCACGCTATTTAACAGAGGGCAGACAAACACAAACCTGTTTCCTGACGCTGAAAAGCTGACAGGGGATCGTAATGGAGATCTGTCCACGCTTGAAAAAGGAAAATGGGATGCTGTGATTGATGTATCAGGTTATACGCCATCTCAGGTCAGAAAAACTGCAGACATGCTAAAAGGAAGAGTGGAGCAATATACGTTGATCTCCACCATTTCTGTCTACGAAGATTATGCAAACGGTCCAGCCGTTGAAGGTGTGACGAAACTTGCTGAACTCGAAGAAGAAACAGAGGAAGTGAACGGAGCTTCATATGGGCCGTTGAAGCAGCAAAGTGAAGAAGTTGTGAAAGAGCTGTACGGCGGCGATCATGCGCTGATCATCAGGCCGGGCTTGATTGTCGGGCCTCATGATCCGACAGACCGCTTTACTTATTGGGTATGGCGTGCGCAGCAGGGCGGTACTGCACTGGCGCCGGGGAGACCTGAGCGGAAAGTACAATGGATTGATGTCAGAGATTTAAGTGAATGGACGATTCATATGATTGAGAATCACGAATCTGGCACCTATAATGCGGCAGGCGGAGACCCGCTTCCGTCAATGGAGAAGTACCTGAACACTGCAAAAAAGGTTGCCAATGCTGATGTCACGTATCAGTGGGTGGATGATGAAGTGCTGACAAAACATGAAGCAGGTCCATTTGTCGAAGTGCCATTCTGGCTCCCAGTAACAGAACAATACCCGGATGGTTTTATACTTGCAGATGCTTCAAAAGCGGTTGATAAGGGGTTAACCTTCAGGCCACTTGAAGAAACAATCAGTGATACGCTGCTCTGGCTGAACGAGCGCAAGGAGCATGAATGGCAGGCAGGACTTTCCAAGGAACGGGAGCGAAATCTGCTGAACGAAAGTTAATTGATTTTTCTGAAAACGTGATATAATAGGGTTAAATATCTGCGGGGGTGGAGAAAATGAATCGTATTTCGCGGGCGGGGTATATCTTCACAGCTTTGCATACGTTGTTTTTCCTTAACCTGACCATTGACTTCATCATGTTTTATTAAAAAAAGAGCTGACTCCTTTAAACAGGGAATCAGCTCTTTTTCAATGTTGACTTTATTAAATTGGCGGACGAAAGCTCAGGCCAGGCAGAAACCCACTGCCTTCCGGGGTCTTTCACGATCGCTTTTCCGCAGGAGTCGTCCCTTTACGCTTCAATCACCAGCTGTGCAAAACTACAATTGGCTTTTTAAAAATAAATCGCAAATTACAGAATCGGTGACAGAAGCCTTGAAATCGACTCTTTAAACTTAATCAGAGTCGAACGCTGCTGATAAAGTTCAGGTGTCAGCTCTGTGCAGTCTTTCATATCCTCTTCAAAGACCATTGCGAGTGAAGTAGCTGTTTCCTGGTGATACAGGAATGCATTTACTTCAAAGTTCAGGCTGAAGCTGCGAAGGTCAATGTTGGCCGTTCCAACGGATGCTGCTTCATCATCAGTCACGAGTGTTTTTGCATGAATAAATCCTTTTTCATAAATATAAATACGTGCGCCTGCTTTCATCAGTTCGCCTACATGCGAATAAGTAGCCCAATACACAAACATATGATCAGGCTTATTTGGAATCATGATTCTTACATCGATTCCAGAGAGTGCTGCAACCTTCAGTGCATCAAGTAAGCTGACATCCGGGATAAAATATGGTGTCTGGATATAGACATACTTGTCAGCGTTATTGATCAGCTTCAGATAACCGGTTTTTATCTGTTCCCAATCTGAGTCGGGACCACTTGAGACAATTTGCATGGCCACGCCACCCTTTTGAGGAATCGGCGGAAAGTATACATCAGAATATTCGATATCATAGCGGTGTGATGCCTGATTCCAGTCCAGGATGAATCGTGTTTGAAGCGGGTGAAGGGCACTTCCTTCTATTCTTAAATGTGTATCACGCCAATAGCCGAACCGTGCGTCCAGCCCAAGATACTCATCCCCGATATTGAAGCCTCCAATATACCCCACACGCCCATCAATAATAGAGATTTTCCGGTGGTTCCGGTAATTTAGGCGCGGGTTAATGATCGGAACTTTTGACGGGAAGAAAGCTTCAACTTCACCACCGGCAGCGCGCAGCTCCCGGAAGTACCGTTTTGTCAGACCACGGGAACCCATGTCATCGTAAAGGACTCTGACCTTGACGCCCTGTTTCGCTTTTTTTACAAGCAGTTTGTATAGCTCACGCCCGAGGTTATCACGTCTCAGGATGTAAGTCTGGATGTGGATATGATCTTTCGCATGATCAATATCATCAAACAGCACTTTAAATTTTTCTCTGCCATCTACTAATATCTCTACCTGATTATCCTGTGTGAGGACAGCAGCATTGTTAACCAGCTGCATATAAATCAGGTCCTTCATTTTCTCGGTTTCCTCCGATTTAAATTGAAATTTCCGTTCATGAATCGCATCGATCTGATAACGGATCAGCTGTTCAATCCCAACACGCTTTCTGCCTTCCCAATTAAAAAGATGCTTTTTACGAAGACTGCGTCCAAATAGCAGATACAATGCGAACCCTGCTACAGGGATAAAGAACAGAACCATCAGCCATGCCCATGTTGCACTGGCATCTTTTCTTTCCAAAAAGATCAGGATCCCTGCAAAGACAAAGTTTAATATAAATACAAGTCCTACAAAAATTGAGATCCAGTCAAAGGAGTTAAAGTCCATATTCAGCCCCTGCCTATCTGTTAATTTCTTCTTTTATATATTATACGCATAATCAGACATAATCTCTAATAACGAATGACCGGGGATGAAAGTTTCACTTTACAGCAATTTTCTTATTTCACAATTTTTACAATTATTTGACTGATAGTTGCGTTAAAGTATTGAAATGTCTCTCAGTATAAGATACTTTTGTTATATAAGAAAAAGAGCATTCAGACTTTTTTTGTTGAATACCTTATAGGGGTATGTTAAAATAAGGTTGATAAGAATGCAGTGCAGGGAGGGAATGTGTTTGGAAGCTACTGAGCTGAACGAGCATACGCATTGTGGAAGTGAACGTAAAAGTCATCATTCAGAGGACATGAAGAAAAATCTTCAGACGCGTCTGAACCGGATCGAAGGACAAGTGCGCGGGATTAAAGGCATGATTGAAAAGGATACGTATTGCGATGATGTCATCACACAGATCGCAGCAACTCAGTCTGCACTGAACAGCGTATCGAAACTGCTTCTCGAAGGACACATGAAAAGCTGCATCGTGGACCGGATCCAGGAAGGTGACCTCGAGGTTGTTGATGAACTGCTTGTCACGATGAAAAGATTGATGAAAAAATAATCCATAATCAGGAGGAATACAGCATGTCTCAAGTAACATTGAATGTAGAAGGAATGTCATGTCAGCACTGCGTGAAAGCAGTCGAATCAAACGTTGGTGAAATGAGTGGCGTGGCCGCAGTAAAAGTTCACCTTGACCAGGGAACGGTAGATGTTGATTACCAGGAGTCATCAGTTACAGTTGATCAGATTAAAGACTTAATTGAAGACCAGGGGTATGATGTGAAATAACCGGACGTGCGCAGCCAATCTGCGCATTTTCTTAAGTGTTTAATATACCCCGTATAGGTATAAAAGGAGGTTCTGATATGGCTGAAAAAGAATTAAATATTACCGGCATGACATGTGCAGCCTGCTCTACGCGAGTTGAAAAAGGGTTGAACAGGATGGATGGTATGGAAAAAGCAAATGTCAACCTGGCACTCGAACGTGCAACGGTTTCCTATGATTCTGATAAGCTGACGCTCAATGAGATACAGGATAAAGTCTCAAGCCTCGGCTACGGCGTGTCGGTAAAAAAAGAGGAATTTGATATTACAGGCATGACATGCGCAGCTTGTTCTGCGCGCGTTGAAAAAGGACTGAACCGTCTAGAAGGCGTAAAGAGTGCAACGGTCAATCTTGCACTCGAACAGGCAACGGTTGAATACACAGAAGGCGTACTGTCTGTTGAGGATATTATTGGAAGAGTAGAGAAAATAGGCTATGGTGCAACCCGTAAAGAGGACCGCGCGCCTGAAGAGGATCACCGCCAGACAGAGATTAAGCGCCAGCAGAAACGGTTTTTATTTTCACTGATTTTTGCAGTGCCGCTGCTGTGGACGATGGTTGGACACTTTTCATTTACAGAGTGGATGTATGTACCGGATATCCTGATGAATCCATGGGTTCAGATGGCACTCGCGACACCGGTTCAGTTCATTGTAGGGGCCCCGTTTTATACAGGTGCATATAAAGCACTTCGTAACGGCAGTGCGAATATGGATGTGCTTGTGGCGCTCGGAACGTCGGCGGCATATTTCTACAGTGTGTACCTGGCGATTCAGAGTCTGTCGATGCCTGGACACATGATGGGGCTTTATTTTGAAACGAGTGCCGTATTAATTACACTGATCGTACTCGGAAAGCTGTTCGAAGCAAAAGCAAAAGGCAGATCATCTGAAGCGATTAAAAAGCTGATGGGTCTGCAGGCAAAAACGGCTTTTGTCATTCGTGAAGGGGAAGAAGTTGAAATTCCGCTCGAACAGGTCAAAGCAGGTGATCTGCTTGCTGTTCGTCCCGGTGAAAAAATTCCGGTGGACGGTATCATTCGTGAAGGTCAGTCTGCTGTAAACGAATCCATGATTACAGGTGAAAGTGTACCGGTTGATAAAACAGCAGGTGACGCGGTCATCGGGTCAACGATCAATCAGCAGGGATTTTTAAAAGTGGAAGCAGTAAAGGTAGGAAAAGATACTGCTCTCGCGCAGATTATCCGTGTTGTTGAGCAGGCTCAGGGCTCAAAGGCACCGATCCAGCGGCAGGCAGACCGCATCTCAGGCATTTTTGTGCCAATCGTCGTCGCGATCGCCATTGTCACATTTATCGTATGGATCACACTTGTGTCGCCTGGTGAAGTAGCACCGGCACTAGAAGCGACGATTTCAGTTCTTGTCATCGCCTGCCCATGCGCACTCGGTCTTGCAACACCTGTATCAATTATGGCCGGCTCAGGCCGTGCAGCTGAAGCGGGGATCCTGTTCAAAGGCGGAGAGCATCTTGAAGCAGCACAGGGTATTGATACTGTCGTACTTGATAAAACAGGTACAGTAACAAAAGGCGAACCTGTGTTAACAGATGTAGTTCCTTTCGCTGACTGGTCAGAAGAAGACCTGCTCACTTTTGCAGGGGCAGCAGAAGCCGGATCTGAACATCCACTGGCAAAGGCGATTGTTAACGGTGTGCGTGAGCGGTATATTTCAATGCCGGAAGCAACTGAGTTTGAGGCAGTTTCAGGATTTGGTATCCGTGCAACTGTAGACGGCAGAACAGTGCTTGCAGGAACAAGAAAACTGATACGTCAGGAAAATTTAGATGTGTCTGAAGTGGAAGCGATGATGCTTGAACTTGAAGATAAAGGGCGTACTGCCATGCTGATCGCAGTGGATGGTCAAATCGCCGGGATTGTGGCAGTCGCTGATACGATCAAAGAAACGTCAAAAGAAGCAGTAGCCCGCCTTAAGGAAATGGGTCTTAACGTGATCATGATGACTGGTGATAATGAGCGGACAGCGCGTGCAATTGCGCATGAAGCAGGTATTGATCAGGTCATTTCTGAAGTGCTGCCTGATGAAAAAGCGAATGAAGTGAACAAGCTTCAGCAGCAGGGGCATACCGTTGCGATGGTCGGTGATGGCATTAACGATGCACCGGCACTCGCAACCGCAGACACAGGGATGGCAATCGGAACGGGAACGGATGTTGCGATGGAAGCAGCAGATATCACACTGATCCGCGGAGACCTGAACAGCATTGCAGATGCCGTGATGATGAGCCGTAAAACGATGAAAAATATCCGCCAGAATCTGTTCTGGGCATTCGGATATAACACGCTTGGTATCCCAATTGCAGCAGTCGGACTGCTTGCCCCTTGGGTAGCAGGTGCTGCGATGGCATTCAGTTCCGTGTCTGTTGTATTAAATGCGCTGCGCCTGCAGAGAGTAAAATTGTAATTGATAAAAAGCCTTTCAGCATGATGTTTAGCTGAAAGGCTTTTTTGGTACCAAGTGAACGGGTTGAACACTGGATATGTGCTGGTTGAGTGCAGTGCCCGCCGGATTGAGTGACGTGCTCACTCGGTTGAGTGCAGTGCCCGCCGGGATTGAGTGACGTGCTCACTCGGTTGAGTGCAGTGCCCGCCGAATTGAGTGACGTGCTCACTCGATTGAGTGCAGTGCCCGCCGAATTGAGTGACGTGCTCACTCGATTGAGTGCAGTGCCCGCCGGATTGAGTGACGTGCTCACTCGATTGAGTGCAGTGCGCCCACGGTTGAGTGCTATGCCCTCCTGTTCTGACACATCAACGCTGTGAAATATCACTCAGTGTATCGCCGGCTTTATCATCTGACTGCGGATTTACAGCCAGGTCCCCAAGCGAGACAATCCCAACCACCTGACCATTTTCAATCACAGGCAGACGGCGCACCTGTGCAGATGCCATCAGATCAGCTGCATGTTCAGCAGCTGTTTCCGGTGTGACATGGATTAATTCATGGGTCATGACTTGATCCACTGTCTGATTTTTATGTTCAGCGACTCCGCGGATCACAATGTCCCTGTCAGTCAGCATGCCGGCTGGACTGCCATTTTCATCAAGTACCGGTAATACTCCGATATTATGTTCCTTCATCAATTCGGCTGCAGTTTCAACCGTATCATTTACGCGGCATGTATAAATCTCATTTGTCATCACTTCTCTGATATTCATTCGTTCCACCTCCAAATTTTGTACGCCATTATTATTTCCCCGAAATGAATGTTTATGCACAGGAGGTGTAATTTAGATAAATGTGTTGATTTCATTAATTTTTTTGATTTTTAAGGTTAATCTTTCTGCTCAGGTGGTATGATAATCGTAATGAAACTTATTTAGAAGAATAAGCTCGCAGATTAAAAATGTTGAAACTTTATGAAATGATTATTCGTATATTTAAACATACAGACTATATTGCGGGAGAGGTGCTCACACATGTCAAGAAACAGGGAAGGCATCAAGGAATTGATGACAAAAATGACTGAAGTAGGCGTTAAGATCACCACTACAAAATCACGTCTTGAAATACTTGAAGCTGTCAAGGAACCTCATCAGGTCTCAGGTACATGATCAGCTGAATGATGAAAGGTGCTCATTGACGGAGGACCTTTTTTTATTTGAGGATTTTTATCACAAATTGCGGGAATATACATAATAAATAAGTAAGGCAGAGGAGGTGCAAAAATGTTTCAAAAAGCAATGCTCATTTACAACGGTAATGCAGGGCAGCGGGATGCCGAGAAAATTCTGAGTCAGACAGCACCAATTCTGGCTTCAAAAATTCCTAAACTGTTTTTATATCAGACGCAAAAGCCGGGAGATGCAGAACATTTTTGCCGTCAGCACGGGGAAGAAGTGGAACTGGTTATTATCATGGGCGGGGATGGTACTGTCCATGAAGCAATCAACGGACTTGCGCCGCTTGATAAAAGACCGTGTCTTGCCATCCTGCCGGCCGGAACGTGTAACGATTTTGCTAGGTCGCTCGATATTCCATTGAATCTGAAGCAGGCTGCAGAGCTGATTGCTTTTAGCGGCATGGAAAAAGAGGTGGACCTTGTCGCAACAGACCATCGTTATTTCAGCAATTTCTGGGGAACCGGGCTGATTGCTGCTGCTTCTGAAAGTATAGATGATGAATCTAAAGGCATGTTCGGCCGCTTCAGCTATTATATGAGTGCGCTGAAAACCTTGTCAGAGCAGGATCGTTTCAATGTGAAACTTGAATTCGATGATCAGGTAATCGAAGAAGAAGCAGTGATGCTTTTATTCATGAATGGAAAATCAATCGGTGCAACTGAATTCCCGATGGACTCTATTCAGATGAACGATGGGCTGATCAATGTACTTGTCGTAAAAGAAGCCGGTTTTACGCTGTTGAAAGAAATCTTCACTGCCAAAACCTCAGTTGATTGGGAAGAGGATAAAAACACCATTACACAATTTAAAACATCGAGTTGCAGGGTAACGCTCAATACCACAAAAACCATTGACCTGGACGGAGAACATTATAAAGGTGACCACGACGAAATCACTGTACTTAAAAACCATATTTCAGTGATTGTACCGACACTTGAAGCAGAGTGAATCAGATTTAAATAAAAACGTGTTAAAAGCATTTGGCTTTTAACACGTTTTTTTAATCCTCATCTTCACTTGAAAACATATAAGTACGATGGTGGAATTTCATTGAGAACAATAGTCCAAGCGCAAAGAGTGTACCAATCAGCGAACTTCCCCCGTAACTGATCAGCGGCAGCGGAATACCTGTAATCGGCAGCAGCTGAATCGTCATCCCGATATTCTGGAATACGTGGAAGGTAATCATACTGATCACACCTGCACACACATACACATTGAACTGGCTCTTTGTCTCTAGCGCAACCTTCGTTAAATGGTAAATCAGCAGGAAAAATAAGCTGACCACAATACTTGCACCGATAAAGCCATATTCTTCACCAATGACGGCAAAAATAAAGTCAGTGTGGTTATCCGGCACATATACCTGACGATCCTGATACCCTTTACCAAAAATTTCTCCTGAGCCGATCGCACTCATCGCAGTCGTCAGCTGATAAGCATCCCCTGACGCATAGCTGTAGGGATCAAGCCACGAATAAATTCTCCGGAGCTGGTAGTCTTCAAAAAAGCGCTCCATTAAATCCCGTCTGAAGAGAACGAGGTAGATCGCCGCTGAAGCTACAACAGCTACGGATGAAAATGTCGGAAGCAACAGCTTCCATGTGATACCTGATACAAGGATAATCCCGACTGTAATCGCTACGAATACAAGCATCGTACCAAGATCGGGCTGTTCATTGATCAGAATGAGCGGGATTCCGGAGACCAGGCCGATTTTCGTAAGCAGCCACAAGTCACTTTTTAAATCTCTGTTCACAAAAGCTTCATTGTGGGAAGCAACGACCCTTGCCAGCACAATCACTGTAAAAGTCTTCATAAACTCAGAAGGCTGTAATGTCCCAATGACAGGGAAGTTATACCAGCTATAAGCACCGTTTCTGTAAGGAACAATACTTTCAGGGAGCACAAGCAGCCCTACTAACAGAACGATGCCAAATCCGTATAAAAACCAGGCCATTTTTCTATATTGATCCATGTCAAAATACATCATCATACCGATCAGTACGAACCCGGCTATATAGATCATACCCTGTCTGATTGCAAAGTTCGTGCCAACTGCAGCGTACTGTCCTGTAGTCTGGGCAGAAGAAATTGCCAGTACGCTTGCAATCATAAATAAAATCAACAGTGACGCAAGGGTCCAGTCAATTCTGTCTGAAAAGTGTTTATTTGTATTCAATCTATTCACCTGAATTCTAATTTTTCCTCTAATAAACAATGCTTTCAGCGTATCAGATTATTCACTGTTTCACAATTCACTAGAAGTCACAACGCTGTAATTTTAATCAAGACTTTTGTCACAGCTGTCACAATTACTAAACGAATAAGTATTAGGAAAAGTTTCTTTTTCTCCTTTTTCAAACTATTTGATACAATGGGAAAATAAGAGGTTATTGTGAGGGGATGATGACATGAAAAACCAGGGCTGGGTTTACCTTCACCTGAATACAGCTCAGGACTTTGTGATGTCCAGCGGTATTGATATGAAAGACTTTTATCATGCATTATCAGACAGAGTTCATCATCTGCTCCTTTTGAAGCATAAATTTGAGCAGTCTTCTTTCAATATGCACACGTATCTGGAATATGTGCATGAGCAGGAAGTTCAGGACCTGATCAAAGAAGACATCTCAGCATACGGAGAATTTTGCTGGATTGATTTTGAAGATGAAGCAGGTGTGGATGAAATGAGTGCCCAGGAGCTTGCAGAGCTTTTATATATGGGGCATATGAAATATCACCTGAACATGCCATTTTACAAAAAATTAAACAACCGGTTTGTTTACCTTTCAACAGAGGACGGAATGCTGAACCGTACATATTACAAGGACTGGACAGACTTCTTTCTAATGGTCGGCAAAGTGATTCCTGAAAAAATGGCGGGACGTAAAAATCCGAAACTGCTTCAATGGAAAAAAGAAAAACAGCTTTCGCCTATTCCAAAAGAAGTCGTTATGACGATCTCGCATCTTCTGAGAGAAGGGGTTGTCATTTCATTTCAGCATGGCGTCATTAATAAAGGGAAAATTGAAGTCCCGGTCTGGGTAGCCGGTGATTACGCAAACATGGATGACCTGCAGGAAGATATGCAGAAAAAATATAAGAGAGAACCGTCAGCCGTGTTTTCCTATGACAGGAAGACAAAGGAATGGTCAGCGGCAATCTGAACACACAGGCACTTGCAGCAGGCAGGTGCTTATTTTAATAATAGAGGAAGTTTGTAATGCACCTAACAGATAAATTAAGGATAAAAGAATATAGTAGAGCCCGGGCGAAGATTCGGCTTGGATTTGATAGGTGACAAACATTGAAAGAACAGGGTGATGATTGATATGAAAAAAAGTACTATCTTTTTAGCCGGGTTGCTCCTTGCCGGCTGCAGTTCGCAGGAAGCCGGACAGGAAGATCTTAATCTCTCGGATTCATCATGGGAAGAGATTACTGATACCGCAGCAGGAGAAACAGTGCGCCTTTATATGTGGGGCGGCGACTCAGGTATTAACAGCTACATAGATGAATATGCGATTCCGGCATTACAGGAGGAATATGACGTCACGCTTGAGCGGATCCCACTTGATACGAATGAAATTATTCAGAAGCTTGAAACGGAAAAAAGAGCGGATCAGGATGAGGGTACGATTGACCTGATCTGGATGAATGGAGAAAATTTTAAGCGTGCAAAAGAAGGCGAACTTCTTTTCGGACCGTTTGTTGACGAACTTCCCTCCTATCAGGATTATTATCAGCCGGGAGATTATGAATTTGATTTCGGTACAGCAACGGAAGGATACGAGGCACCGTGGGGAAAGGTACAGTTTGTCTTTAACTATGACACGGCCAAAATAGACAATCCGCCTTCATCTTTAGATGAGCTGAAAGCCTGGATCAATGAGAATCCTGGAAGATTTACGTATCCGGAAGCAAGTGACTTTACCGGGAATGCATTTATCAGACACGTGATGCTTGGGGAAGCGGTTAAACCGGAAGCATTACTCGGCGAGCCATACGCACCACTTGAAGAAAGTCAGGCAGCTGCGATGTGGAATTACTTAAATGAGATTGAGCCTGACCTGTGGAGGGGTGGAGAAACGTACCCCGCTTCACTGGAGGAACTGGATCGTCTCTACAGTCAGGGAGAAGTATGGATGACAATGGGCTATAACGAGGCGCGTGCAGAATCACTTGTCCGTGACGGCGTGTTCCCTGAGACGACTGAATCATTTGTGCTGGAAGATCCGGGTTCAATCGGGAATACGCATTTCCTGTCAATTCCTTATAATAGTCCAAATAAAGAAGCTGCAATGGCTGCGATTGATTTCTTTCTTAGTCCGGAAGCTCAGCTTGAAAAACTCCAGCCTGACTATTGGGGTGAGAGCTCGCCCATTGATATTGCCAGCCTGAGTGAGGAAGAGCGGGCAGGCTTTGAGGAGCTGGACCGTGGGAAAACTGTGCTTGATGCTGAAATACTGTCAGAATCATATATACCTGAAATCGATGCAGAGTATGTAGAGTGGATTGAATCGGAGTGGCGCAATGAAGTGGCGGCAGACTAACCGGCTTCTCCTGTTGCTTCTCCCTGCCTGTGTTTTTCTGCTGCTGGCAGGAGGGAGTCTGATTCTCGCATTTATGGAAAGTGTAAGAGGAGAAAATGGCTTCTCCTGGACCTATTACAGTTCGCTTTTTGACAGACGGGAGCTTGTTGACAGCCTGCTCTACAGTATCTTCATCACATTAAGCTCAACGCTTGTCTCACTTGTTGCAGGCTGGCTGATTGTCAGAAGCTTTTATCAGTTGATTGATGGCAATGGAAAGTGGATGGTGTGGATGCCAATGCTGTTCCCGCATTTTGTGTGGGGATATTTTGTGCTGCTTTTACTCGGCCAAAGTGGATTGGTTTCAACATTTCTTGTGCAGACAGGTTTGCTTGAAGACAGAACACTTTTTCCGATTCTTGTGCAGGATCAGTCAGGTATCGGAATTTTCATTACCTATGTATGGAAAGAGATACCTTTTGTGATTTTAATGCTTCTTCCTGTATATCTGCAGCTGCCAAAGCAGTTCAGGGA
This sequence comes from Jeotgalibacillus sp. 10bf12, assembly GCF_055597105.1. Taxonomy (NCBI): domain Bacteria; kingdom Bacillati; phylum Bacillota; class Bacilli; order Caryophanales; family Caryophanaceae; genus Jeotgalibacillus; species Jeotgalibacillus sp. 10bf12. Next base: position 1,485,723 of record NZ_CP200276.1, read on the forward strand.
AGTCAATGCAGTACTTGGCGGAAGCGATGCTGACTGGTTTAAAACAGTTGAATGGCCGTGGGTTAAGCCTGTGATGTTTGAGACAGCGCTGATCATCAGTGCTTTTGTCTTCACGGCCTATGAAGTGCCAGGGCTGCTTGGTGTATCCTATCCACAGATGACACCGGTGCTCGCATATCAGTGGTTTTACAGTGCCGCGCAGGATGAGCGCACAATGGCGTTTGCCTTATTAATGTTTGTCGCGCTGATTTTTGGAACGATTGCACTCGCAGGCTTTGCACTTATGAATAAAAGAAGGATGCTGCTGTCAAAAAGCAGTCATCGTTACTAGGAGGGACTATGAAAAAGAAACTTTTTTATCTCAGCTGTCTGATCTTTTTTATCGTCCCTGTCCTTATCATGCTGATTAAAAGTGTCACAACACCCTGGCGGTCAGGCATCGCACTGGACTGGACACTGAGAGGCTGGGAAGTCGTTTTTCAGGACAGCAGAGTCATTGAATCGATGTGGACTACGCTTTTCATTGCACTTGCTGTCGCACTGATTAATCTGCTTGCAGGCGTGCCGATTGCAAAAGCGTTATCCCACCGCTCATTCCCATTAAAAAACACACTTGAAGCAATGCTGCTTCTCCCGTTATTTCTGCCGATTATGGCAGCAGCGATGGGCCTACATATCACAATGATCCGCATGGGTCTGGCGAATACGTGGATGGGTGTCACCATTGTCCACCTCGTTCCAACAATTCCTTATACGATCAAAGTATTAAAAGCAGGCTATGACCGTATTCCCCAGGATATGCTGAATCAGGGCAGGATGCTGAAAGCTGGTGCATGGCACACATTTCGTACCATCGAACTGCCGCTGTTGATCCCAAGTATCAGGAGTTCGATTTTTCTTGCAGTGACAATCAGTGCAGGGCAGTACGTTCTCACTGCGATCATTGGTGGCGGCAGCGTACTGACGATGCCGATCATCTATTATCCATTTCTTCAGTCAGCTGATGACACGGTCATGGCTGCATTTTCAATTGCATTTGTACTCATTCCGGCAGCTGCGATCATCATTGCAGAAGCAGCCGCCATGCTCGTTGCAGGAAGATTATTTATGAAAAGGAGGAGCGTATTGTGAGTCTCCCCTATCTACAGGTGAAAAATGTGTCAAAAACATTTGATGAAAACAGGATATTTACAGAACTTTCTTTTTCTCTTAAAAAAGGAGAGATCCTCTCGTTGGCAGGTCCATCCGGAACCGGAAAATCTACACTTCTCCGCTGCATTGCAGGGCTTGATTATTTTTCACATGGAGAAGTGATGATCGAAGGGGCTGACCTGTTAAATAAACCGGTTAAGCACCGGCCAGTCGGCATGGTCTTTCAGCAGGCGTTACTGTTTCCACATATGACACTGCTTGAAAATGTCGCGTACGGTAAAAAGATAACAGACGGAAAAAAACAAGCGTACGAGATGGCGCGCGATTATTTAAAAGAAGTGGGACTTGATCAGCAGATCAATCAGTATCCGCATGAACTATCCGGCGGTCAGCAGCAGCGGGCAGCACTTGTCCGTGCCATGCTATTAAAACCGAAGCTGCTGCTTCTTGATGAACCATTTTCGAGTCTGGACCCGGGACTCAGGAAAGATTTAAGAGAGTGGGTAAGGGCATTTTTGAAAAAAGAAGATATGACCTCAATCTTTGTGACGCATGATAAAGAAGAGGCGATGCTGCTTGGCGACAGGACGGCAGTGATGGCAGAGGGGCGTATCCAGCAGATCGGCCACCCTGAGGAGCTGTACCATTCACCGCAAAATGCCCTCGTCGCCTCACTTTATTCAGATGTGATTGTTCTTGACAAAACACGCTTTTGTCCCGCTGAGAAGGCAAGGTGGTCTTCAGAAAAAACAGCGGATGGGGAATGGTTTGCGGCAGAATGGGTAAATGAAACATACCACTTCGGCCGTAGATATGCCCATGTCTTGCTGGATGGCGGCGGGCGTATAACAATTCCGGCCGGAGAACAACATTCAGCTTTAAAGGGATATGTCATCATACCGGAAGACGAGATCAGATTTTTTAATGCACAATAACGTTCCATAGAGAGGGGGTAGATGATGAAAAGGAAAACAGTTATAGCGGCAGTGAGCGCGGTAGTCATCGCGATCTTCCTGTACTGGTTCAACAGGACCTATCTGGATGTGTCGCCCACAGATATTCAGCAGTGGATCCAGTCTATCGGCTGGTGGGGACCAATGCTGTTCATGACCATTTATGCTTTCAGACCGCTTATATTGTTTCCTGCCTCAATCCTCTCTATTGCAGGCGGTCTTGCTTTTGGGGCGATTTTCGGGTTTATTTATGTCATGATTGGTGCGGTCCTCAGTGCCATTGTTGCCTATTTAATTGCCCGCAGATTCAACCATACTTTTATAAAAAAGATCCAGGATCCCCGCGTACAGCTGGTGACAGCCAAAATGGAGGAGAAAGGGTTTTTATATGTACTGCTGTTAAGGCTCGCTCCGTTATTAAACTTTGATCTGGTCAGTTATTCTGCCGGACTTGCAAATGTGAAGCTTAAAGCTTTTACGCTTGCGACAATCATCGGTATTATTCCCGGTACGTTTGGCTACATCTTTTTAGGGTCAAGCTTAGCAGAAGGAGACATCAGAGTCATTCTGCTTGGTCTGGCATTTTTTGCTGTAGTTATCACAGTTCCAATCATCTACAGAAAGAAGATGGCTGTCTGGCTGGGACTTCAAACTAAAGATAAAGAGGAGTAGGGGGTGTAGACACTGCTGGATACATATGGAAGAAAATATGCAGAGCCTGCCATCCGTAAAACAGCAGACCGCTTCCTGACATTTGGCTGGACGGCCAATCAGGTAACCATCGGTGCATTTATCATCGGATCGACTTCAGGTCTCATTTATTATCTCGGCTTTCCGGTGATCGCAGTCATCGTCCTATGGCTATCCGGCTTTCTGGATGCGGTCGACGGCTCAATGGCCCGCGCCACAAAAACGTCTCCATTCGGCACAGTCATGGACGTCACCTTTGACCGCATCGTAGAAATCAGTGTCATTCTTGGCGTTGCATTTCTCTATCCGGACATCATGTGGGCTGCACTGCTATTAATGGCATCAATCGTAGTTTCAATGACGATCTTCCTCACAGTAGGGAACGTATCTGAAAATAACGGAGTCAAGTCATTCCGCTACCAGGCAGGGCTTGCTGAGCGGACTGAAGGCTTCATTTTCCTGAGCGTCATGATGCTTGCACCATCCATCGTCTTATGGACCACGCTCGCTTTTTTCGCAGTGGAGCTATATACAGCAGGTCAGCGGTTTATGGAAGCGAAGAGATTATTGGGTTGAGTGGAACTGGAATTGAGAGCAACTGACATAGTTGCTAAGATACAAATTAAATATATGTTTATTTCATATAGAAGACATTTAACTTTTTGCACAGATGGAGATCACCAGCCCGCTGCCAAAAATAAAAACACTCGCACCACCGGTTTTCCGGAAGCTGCGAGTGTTTTTCTATGCGAGCTGCTGATCAGCAAACTCTCTATAAAGCGGATGCGTCTGGATCAGCTGATGATGCGTGCCAATCCCTGTGATCCGTCCTTTTTCAATAAAAATAATTTTGTCTGCATCCACAATGGTCGACAGTCTATGCGCAATAATAAACGTCGTCCTTCCCTGCATCAGTCTGCTCAGCGCCTGCTGGACAATCGCTTCAGACTGACTGTCAAGACTCGCAGTCGCTTCATCCATCATCAGAATTTTAGGATCTCTCAGGAACGCTCTGGCAATCGCAATCCGCTGACGCTGTCCACCTGAAAGCTTCACGCCGCGCTCGCCGACCTGTGTATCGAGTCCCTCAGGAAACTCCCTGATAAATGGTTCTGCATAAGCCATCGCCGCTACTTCCCATAGCCTGTCATCACTGATTGAATCAGCGGCATCCAGGCCATATGTTAAGTTATCACGGATTGTACCGGCCATCATTGGGCTGTCCTGCGAAACGTATCCGATCTGACTTCTCCATGCATTCATTGAGAGCTCCGTAATCGGTGTCCCGCCGATAAAGATGCCGCCTTTTGCAGGTTCGTAAAAACGCTCCAGCAGACCGAACATTGTGGACTTTCCGCCACCACTTGGCCCTGCAAAAGCAACCATTTCACCAGGCGAAGCGTCAAACGATACATTTGAAATGATGGGCTCACCTGTTTCATAGGAAAATGATACATTCCTTACATGGACCGGCAATCCGCTGATATCGATGTCATCGCCTGTTCTGCCGTCCTCCGGTGTAAGGTCAATAATCCCGATAATCCGCTCTGTCGCACCTTTTGCTTTTTGCAGCTGCGTAAAAAACATCGCAAATGACGTAATCGGAAAGACAATCTGAAACAGATATAGCAGGAAAGCAACAAGTGACCCTGTCGTCATGGATCCTTCCGCAACCCGGATGCCGCCATATCCGATAATGACAACAATGACAGCCATCATCACCAGATAAATCAATGGTCCGATAATCGCAAAAATCCTCATCTCTTTTAAGCCGAACATTAACAGGTTTTTAATGCCTCCCTTTCCTTTAGCAGCTTCAAATGTCTCAGCGTTGGAGGCTTTCATCAATCTGATCTCACTTAACGTCTGCTGGATCTTTCCTGTAAAATCAGCCGTTTCATCCTGCAGTCCGCGTGAAATCTTAGACATCTGTCTGCCGAGTGGAATCATAATCCCAACCGTGACAGGAACAGATATCAGCATCAGAAGCGTCATCCGCCAGTCCATCACTAAAAGAATAATGACTGCACCAAAAATCGTAATAATACCAGTGATAAACTGAGGGAAGTGCTGGGAAATCAGATCCTTTACAATCCCAGTATCATTTACCACGCGGCTCACAGACTCACCGCTTGCCTTCTGATCATAGTAGCTGACAGGCAGACGGATCATCTTCTCCCACATCTGTTCACGCAGCCTTGCCACAACAACCTGGCCCGTATAACCGAGCAGATAAGTCGAGCCGCCATCAATCAGCGCCTGAACAATAAAGACGATCGCAATCGCTGCGACGAGCCATTCGCTGATAGAAACTGAAAAGCCATCAACCAGTTCGCGTGTTAATAACGGAATCGTCAGTCCAACAAGGGTCGTCAAAATACTCCCGACCAGGCCGAGCGTCAAAGCAAGCTTAGGAATTTTAGTTGATAAAATTAATTGAATAAAAGGTTTTATACCTGCATCATTCTGTGTCATAAAAGACTCCCATCTTTTCGGATTTCCTTATGAAAATTATATCCTATTTCAACCCTCCAGGCTGTGTCAGAAGCATGTACGCTTTATTTTCCGGGCAGCTGCCTGATAGAATAGAGAAAACGCTCAGGAGGAAATCATGAAAACAATTGTACTTGCCGGGGGTGGGCACACACACCTTGAAGTATTACGCCGGCTCACTGCTGACCGCGATACAGATGTGAATTGGGTCCTCGTGTCAGCATCCCGCTATCATTATTATTCCGGAATGTTCTCAGGCTTTGCCGAAGGGCTCTATACACTTGAAGAAATCCGGATTGATTTGAAGAAAATATGTGAAGAAAAGAAAATACATTTTATAGAAGAAATGCTTCAATCCTTTGATCCTGAAAAACAGCAAGTCGTTCTGTCATCTGGAGAACGACTGCAGTATGACCGCCTGTCACTCGATATCGGTTCACATACTGCGCCCCGTAAAATAGAAGGACTTGCAGAAAAGCAGGTGCAGATCAAACCCGCTCATCTGTTTCCGGACCGGATCGAAGCATGCCGCAAAGCAAAAGAGCTCGTCATGATCGGCGGCGGTGCAGCAGCTGTTGAGATGGCATTCTCATTCCATCAGTGGAAGCAGCAAAGCGGCCGCAAATATGACCGCGTCACTGTGATCGCATCAAGTCAACTGATTGATCAAAAATCAGATGCTGTGATTGAAAAGCTATTTGATCACAAAGGCATCCGTTATGTTAAAGGTGAGGCTGCTGTGAAAGTAACAGACCGTTATGTCGTGACTGGAAGCGGGGAAGAGATTTTATATAATGAAGTGATCTTCCTTGGTGGAGCCCAGGCGCCTGCGCTTTTAGAGCAGTCAGGCCTGCCGGTTGATGAACAAGGCTTTATCAAAGTGAATGGCTGTCTGCAGACGTCTGATGACAGCAAGGTTTTTGCAGCAGGAGATTGCGCTGCGCTCACCACGCATCCGAAGCTGGCGAAAAGTGGAGTGTACGCAGTGCGGCAGGGAGAAGTGCTCCATCATAATCTGATTGCCAGTCTTCACCGTGAGGGAATGAAAGACTATACACCTCAGCGCCGTGCATTGATCCTGCTTTCCACAGGTGGAAAACAGGCACTGATGCTATACGGGAAGTGGCGTCAATTCGGCAGCTGGGCATGGTGGTGGAAGGACTATATCGACCGTGGTTATATGAAGAAATATCAGTGAATGGATAGAAAAAACCGGAGCGTGCTTGTGTGCACGCTCCGGTTTTTCTGTTAATAATCAGATTTAAGGTAATGGGTATATTGTCATGAAGCTTCGAACATGCCTGTCTGAACGGCGAACGTAGGTTGTTTTTCTCCGAACATTGGGCGGTAACCTTCGAACAACCGCGTCTATTCTTCGAACACCACATGTTTTTCTCCGAACCAGTTATCACCAATCACCCAGCCTTCACTGCCGATTCACTCTTCACCTTACTACGCTTCGTAAAACGGTCAACAATCGAGCTGATTGCACCATCTCCAGTCACGTTTGTAGCAGTACCAAGGCTATCCTGAGCTAGGTACAGGGCAAGCATCAGTGATGTCATTGCGCCTGAGAAGCCGAGCATGGATTCAAGCAGGCCAAGTGAAGCAACAACCGCGCCGCCCGGTACACCAGGTGCTGCGATCATTGTCACACCAAGCATCAGAATGAACGGGAAGATCTGAGTGAATGTTGCAATCTCACCCTGGATCAGCATCACTGCCATTGCACAGCTGACCAGTGTGATTGTACTTCCGGCTAAATGAATATTTGCAAGCAGTGGAACACAGAAGTCTGCTGTCTTTTCACGAACGCCCATCTTTTTAGACTGTTCAAGTGTAACAGGAATGGTTGAAGCTGATGATTGCGTACCAAGTGCTGTGAAGTAAGCAGGCATCATATTTTTCAGCATCTTAAATGGATTCTTGCCGTGCAGTGCACCTGCAGTTGAATAGATTGATACAAGGTACAGCATATGCAGTGCAATAATCATGACGAACACAAGCAGGAATACATTGATAATGGCACTCACCTGTCCGCCCTGTGTCATATTCGCAAAAATACCGAATATGTGAATAGGAAGGAGCGGGATAATGATTTTTTCAATCAGTTTTTGAATGATTGTACGGAATTCTTCAAGACCTTTTTGCAGGACGCTGTTTTTAAACGCTGAGATTCCGATTCCAAGAACAAATGACAGCAGCAATGCAGACATAATGCCCATCACAGGTGTCATTTCAATACCGAAGTATCCACCAAGTAATGCTTCTTCAGGATTTTCAAATGCTTGTGATGCTTGAGACCCTAAGAGAATGGGGTATAGGACTGTAGCGCTTAAAAAAGCAACCAGACCTGCAATAACTGTTGATGCATAAGCAACTCCGGCAGTCAGGCCAAGCGCTTTTCCGGCACCGCGACCCATGGCACCGATACCTGGGGCGATAAAGGCAATAATGATTAATGGAATTGCGAATGACAGGAATCCGCTGAAAATATCATTAAATGTTGCAGCCACTCTGATCAGCCATTCAGGACTGACACTTCCGACAGCAACACCAAGTGCAATTGCGATTACAATACGGGGGAGTAAGCCAATTTTTTTCATCATAAAGTCCTCCTGTTGTGTACAGTTGTATTTGATAGATGGATTATAACGCGATGTTTATAGCTTGTTAAGAGAAAATGCTTAAAAAATAATAATAAAATTATTTAGAATTATCAGTCTTATTAAGGGGTTGTGACATAAAAGGTAGGTTTTTTGTTATAGTAAAAAAACAAAAAATCGATTCATCAAACTCATTTCCCAAATCACAAAACGTGATAAGATGGAGGAGTATGATTTTCAACATCGCTCTGTTAAAGTCAGTTGTTGTGTATGCACAGCAGTTGATCGGAGCGTAAGGTGGCGACTCCTGCTTAAAAACGATCGTAAATGACCCCGGAAGGTCTTGATCTTCTGCCTGGTCTGAGCGTTCGTCCGAGGAAAGCGTCCCACTGGAGCGGAAATCAACAGCCAGCTTAAACTAAAGGATTTACATAGATGATCGTATTAAACAATCAAATGGAGGATTTTATACATGAAAATCAAACTATGTTTACTGTTCGGCGGTAAATCTGCAGAGCATGAAGTATCACTTCAGACAGCCAAAGCCGTCATTAAGGCACTGGATTTAACGAAATTTGACATCGACCCGGTATTTATTACAAAAGAAGGTGAGTGGAGAAAGGGATCATCACTTTCTGCGCCTGTTGAAGATGTAAAGCAGCTTCAGTTTGGAGAGCAGGCCGGAGTGTCACCTGCTGAAGCATTAACACATGTACCATCTGCACCTGAAGCAACTTACGATATCGTATTTCCATTACTTCACGGACCTAACGGCGAAGACGGAACGGTTCAGGGATTGCTTGAAGTGTTAAATGTCCCGTACGTTGGAAACGGTGTGCTCGCTTCATCAGCAGGTATGGATAAGGTTATTATGAAGAATCTGTTCAGAGATGCCGGTCTGCCGCAGGTTGACTACACATCCTTTATCCGCTCAGCGTGGGAGCAGGATAAAGAAGCAGCTTACGTGAAAACAGAAGAAGGAATCGGCTATCCGTGCTTTATTAAGCCTGCCAATCTTGGTTCAAGTGTCGGGATCAGTAAGTGTACGAACCGTGCGGAGCTTGAAGCCGGATTTGAAGAGGCATTTCAGTTTGACCGTAAAATTGTCATTGAGCAGGGTGTAAAAGCGCGTGAAATTGAACTTGGTGTGATCGGTAACGACTTCCCGGAAGTATCAGTACCAGGTGAGATTGTAGCGAAAAAAGATTTCTACGATTATAAATCGAAGTATGTCGACGGAGATTCAGTCATGATCATTCCTGCAGAACTGCCTGAAGGAATGGCTGAAGAACTTCAGCGCATGGCGAAGGTTGCATTCCAGGCGGTGGATTGCTCAGGACTTGTGCGTGCAGATTTCTTCGTGACGGATAAAAATGAAATTTTCATCAACGAAATTAATACAATGCCAGGATTTACTCCTTACAGTATGTTCCCCCTTCTATGGGAAAACACTGGCGTTCCATATGCTGAGCTGATTGAAAAGCTTGTGCAATTCGGAATCGAGCGCTATGAAGATAAACAGAAATTAAAAACTTCAATTTAAGGAGAAGTCAGTCATGAAAAAAACTTTACGCGAAATCGCTGATATCTTAGAAACGGATGCTCCTTCAGAAGAATTTGCCGGGGCGGTCGTCGAAGGCGCAAGTATCAATACACTAACGATTCAGCCGGGAAACCTTTTTGTTCCATTTAAAGGTGAAAGAACAGATGGGCACAAGTATGTCCGTCAGGCTTTTGAAAAGGGAGCAGGCGCTTCTTTATGGCAAAAAGGTGTGCCGGATGTACCGGCAGACTTACCGGTGATCTTAGTTGACGATCCTGAAAAAGCACTTCAAAAGCTCGCAGCAGCCTACCGCAAGGAAAATCATTTTAAAGTTGTTGCCATTACCGGCAGTAACGGGAAAACGACAACAAAAGATATGATCGCAGGCGTTCTTTCTACCAAATTCAGCGTGCAGAAAACAGAAGGTAACTTTAACAACAACCTCGGGCTGCCACTGACACTGCTCAACATTAAAGAATCGACTGATGTAGCGGTACTTGAAATGGGTATGAGCGGATTTGGTGAAATCGAATTGTTAAGTCAGATTGCAACACCGGATATTGCAGTCATTACAAATATTGGTGAATCACACCTTCAGGACCTCGGTTCAAGAGAAAATATCGCGAAAGCAAAGTTTGAAATCATTTCAGGTTTAAATGAAAACGGCATCCTGTTTTACTACGGAGATGAGCCATTATTAAAGAACCTGGTTGATCAGACTGAAGGCTTGAAATGCGCATCGTATGGCTATAAGGATACGAATGGTCTGTATCCGAGAAACACTGAAATCGATGATGCAGGCAGCCGTGTTCAGCTTGGAACTGAGGAAACCTGGGTATCGATCCCGGTCCTCGGCAGACACAATGTACTGAACGGACTTGCTACAGTCCGCACAGCGCTTCACCTTGGTCTGACGCTTGAAGAGATTGAAGAAGGCTTCGCTAAAACTGAAATGACATCCATGAGAATGGAGCGCGTTGAAGGGTCTAACGGCGAAGTATTTATCAATGATGCTTATAATGCGAGCCCGACTTCAATGCTTGCGGCACTTCAATTTCTTGAAGAAGCAAAAGCGGAAGGTAAAAAAATCGCAGTGCTTGGGGATATGCTGGAGCTTGGTGACAACGAAGAAGAGTTCCACCGTGAAATCGGTCAGAAGATCAATTTTAACGAAATCCCTGTGCTGCTTACATTTGGTCCGCGTTCAAGATGGCTGGCAGAAGAAGCAATTGAAAGAACCCCGTTAGTATACTGGTTCGATCAGCATGCTGAGCTTATCGCAGAACTGAAAAAGCATCTATCTGAAGGTGACATCGTACTTGTGAAAGGTTCACGCGGAATGGAGCTTGAAAAAGTGATTGAGGCATTTAAATAAAATACCTGTGAAGCCGTCCTGTGGGGCGGCTTTTTGCTGTTAGCCTGCTATGTAATGGCGCTCGATGATGGTGAGGAGGGCAGTCAAATGTGCGGGTAAGGCACTCAGTGGCTGTGTGACAGCACTCGATCCGGGTGTTTCGCTACGTCAACCGGAAATACACCTGCTTCGATCGCGCACATATAGCGTTCGAATGCCGCACCCACTTTATGCCTTTCAGAAACATGACTGTAGTGTCTGAAAGACATCAAGCTAGGGGGATGGCACCCGGATTGGCACCCTGCAGCACTCAACCCTGGTGTATCACTACGTCAACGCTCGGATCGTATACCTCGCCGGTGAAAACACATACCTCAACAGCCAATACACATGCATACAGATTCAAAAACACATAATATGGGTATAAAAACGATAGAAGATTGAACGGAGGGAAGTCATGGGACAGACAGGATGCCTGCTGCTTCACGGATTTACCGGCGGTGCTTATGAAGTGAATCCGCTGGCAAGATATTTACGGGAGCATACGGACTGGATTATTTCAGTACCAGTACTGCCAGGACACGGCAGAAACCTCAGGCTGCATGAGACGAATGCTGTGGAGTGGATTACGTATGCAGAGGAAGAACTGAAAAGATTATATATGTACTGCGATGAAATCTACGTTGTAGGCTTTTCTATGGGCGGGCTGATTGCAGCTTATCTGACCATTCATTATCCGGTTAAAAAGCTCGTATTACTAAGCGCAGCCGCATTATATATCAACCCCAAGCAGATTTTCAGCGATGTCAGAACAGTGATTTCAGATACAGTGCGAAGAAGGCTGAATGAAAATGAATGGTTTGGTCATTATAAATATAAGCTTTTTCATACACCGATTCGCTCAACAATAGAATTCAGACGGTTGGCCTCCTATGTAGTACCACTGCTTCCGAAGATACGCGTGCCTGTTTTCATTGCGCAGGGGGGGATGGACGGGATCGTGCCTCCAAAAGCAGCAAGATTCGTCTATGATCGCGTCGGAACTTATCAAAAAAGATTATATTTATCAAAATCGTCGAAACACCTGATCTGCTACGGGTCCGACTGTGACAAGCTTTTTCATGAGATCGCTTTCTTTTTAAAACAGGAGAAAGTTCCCGACAATGGATGATTGTGTTTTGAAAATAGACATGATAAGATACGTAAGACATCTGCTACAATTAGCAATTAGCTCTCTTATTTATAAGAAGAGTGTGATATAACTTTTAAATGCGTCAAGCGGAATTTTCCGTTATGGACCAAATATGTCCTGCGTATTTTTGATGGTTGTCTTTAACCAGCATGAAAGACCAATTGAACGATTGGCATCTCTGACGCACTCGGCCTCGTACCGAGTTTTCTTTTTGGGGAAGAAATGCCCCTAGTTATTTTAACCGTTAAGGACAACGAATAAAGGCTGTCGCAGTCTTCTGAGCGATCTTAGCTATGTGTATGAAATAGATGATTCACAAAACAAAGGAGAATGAAGGATTTGACACTTTTTTCAGAACTACCAATTAGTCCAGTAATCCAGAAATCAATTAAACGTATGGGATTTGAAGAGGCAACGCCGATTCAGGCTGGCACAATTCCACTATCAGCAGAAGGTAAAGACATTATCGGGCAGGCGCAGACAGGAACAGGTAAAACGGCTGCATTCGGTATTCCTATGCTTGAAAAAGTGGATACTAAATCACAAAGCATTCAGGGTCTGATCATCGCACCAACGCGTGAGCTTGCGATTCAGGTTTCTGAAGAGCTTTACAAAATCGGCAGCGACAAGCGTGTGCGTGTACTTTCTGTATATGGCGGACAGGACATTCAGCGTCAGATTCGCGCAATGAAAAAGGCGCCACATATTATCGTAGGTACACCTGGTCGTCTTCTTGACCACATTAACCGTCGTACACTTAAGCTTGACCAGGTTCAGACACTTGTTCTTGATGAAGCGGATGAAATGCTTAACATGGGCTTCATCGACGATATCGAATCAATTCTTAAAAACGTTCCGGAAACTCGCCAGACACTATTGTTCTCAGCAACAATGCCTGGACCGATCCGTAAGATTGCTGAACGTTTCATGAAGAACCCTGAAGTTGTAAAAGTTCAGGCGAAGGAAATGACTGTTGAAAACATCGAGCAGTTCTTCGTAAAAGCGCATGAGCGTGAGAAGTTCGACGTACTTTCACGTCTGATCAACGTTCAATCACCTGAGCTTGCAATCGTATTCGGACGTACAAAGCGTCGCGTTGACGAGCTTGCACGTGCACTTGAAATCCGCGGCTACATGGCTGAAGGAATTCACGGTGACCTTACACAGACGAAGCGTATGAGCGTACTGAAGAAGTTCAAAGAAGGCCGTATTGACGTACTAGTTGCGACAGACGTTGCTGCACGTGGACTTGATATTTCAGGCGTAACTCACGTATATAACTATGATATCCCTCAGGATCCTGAAAGCTACGTTCACCGTATTGGACGTACAGGCCGTGCAGGTAAAAAAGGTATGGCGATGACATTCGTTACACCACGTGAAATGAACTACCTTCGCGTTGTTGAACAAACAACGAAGAAGAAGATGGAGCAAATGCGTCCACCAAGTTCATCAGAAGCACTTGAAGGTCTTCAGCGCGCAGCTGTTGATGAGCTGAAAGAAACGCTTAAGAAGAACAACCTTGAAGAGTACAAAGTACTTGCACGTGAGCTATTAAACGACGGTGAGGAATCATTGGATCTAATCGCTGCTGCTCTTAAGATTCTTACAAAAGAGCCAGACGAAACACCAATCGACATCACACCTGAGCGCCCGCTTTCTTCTAAGAAGAAATCATACCGCAAAGATGACAAAAAGTTCGGCAACCGCGGTGGAAACCGTGGCGGTAAAGGCGGAGGCGGCGGCAAGCCGTACAACAGCCGTCAGCGCCAGCCAAAGCGTCAATCACGCGAAGGGTAATTAGAAAAGCGTAAGGCGCTTGGTCAGCTCACAGCACCATAAGCTGAACAAAACCTAAAAACAGCCCAGGCAATCGCCTGGGCTGTTTTCTGCTTTAAAAAGTACGGGTGCTGTTTACCGTTGTAGCGGTGAATTGAATCACTCACACAATTAATTGGTTCAGCGGTCACATTAATTGAATCACCTCAACACGTAATTGAACGCACCACCAGCCGTCTCCCAGCCCTATTCTTCAAAGCTGAATTCCCCAAACATAACAAAAAAACTGCCCCGGAAAGTTGCCCGGAGCAGCTATTTATTCACGTTCCTGAGATGTGTACTTAACCCCATTCACCTGCAGCATGCCATCAATCTTCGGAAAAGCGCTGATCATATGTCCATTTCTGACAAACAACAGATCTTCACCATCGCTCATATTGAAAATAAATGTCTCGTGTTCAACATCATCATTTGCTCTGAGCATGACTGCACTCTCAATGTCACTCCACTCATACTCAGTAGAAGTAATCGAAAGCAGCCCGTTGTGAATGATTTTTTCTTCTCTTAATATGGAGTAGTTTGTCACGCTTACTACGAGAAGCAGCCCAGACAGAATTAAAGCGGTAAAGCCTGTTGCTTTATATGCTTTTCCTTCTTTGTACATCATGAAGAAAAACAAAGACAGCAGAACGCCAAAGATGCCAAACAGCACGTTAGAGATGATCGGTGTCTGAATCAAGATGATGTCCCCATAAGAGAAAAACAGATAGTGGAGTAAGTTTGGTCCGATAAATCCAAAGATAATTGCAGATATAAATGTAATCACACTCAGTACAATCCACATCATATTTCCTTCGTGAAATTCCTGGTTCATAGAGATCCCCCTTACAATATTTACATATCTACTATACAGAAAATTTCCATAAAAAGTTTCACTTTTTCAAAAATTTACTCTGAAAACTTTTGAAACATATGTACAGGGAGGTTCGTATGATAGAGTAGGTACATAAGAGACATTAGATAGGAGAGAATACGATGGGGAGACAGGAGCCTAAAATGAGAATTTCAGAACGGGCATTAACCGTCTGGAGACTATATGGCTGGATATCTGCAGCTTTTACACTGCTGGCAGGTGCTGGTGTCACAACGCTTGCGCTGATCTTCGACTGGTCAGTATGGTTCATCGTCGGCTCAGCGGCTGCATTAGTGCTTGAAATTATATTATTCGTATTTGTATTGCCGACGCTGAAGTGGAAGCGCTGGCGCTATGAAGTAAGGGATGAGGAAATTGAGCTGCAGCACGGGATTTTTGTCGTGACACGTACGCTTGTGCCGATGGTCCGTGTACAGCACGTTGATACGGAACAGGGACCGATTCTAAGGAAATACAGGCTGGCAACGATCAGCATTTCAACTGCAGCGACACTGCATCAGATTCCGGCACTTGATATCGATGAGGCGGACCAGCTGAGAGATTCGATATCTGCTTTAGCAAGGGTGGCTGAGGACGATGTCTGAGGAAAAACGTCTGCATCCGATTACCACTGTATTAAATGCACTGAAAACGTTAAGAGAAGCATTTATTCCAATTGTCATTTTAGTCTTTTTAAATCGTGGAGAAGCTGAATCAATTCTGGATTACCTGCCGTATTTCATCATGGGTGCGATGATTATACTTTTTTTATTCATCGGGGTGATCAAGTGGTGGCGATTTAAATACTGGATTGAAGAGGGAGAGCTCAGAATTGAGCAAGGCCTTTTCGTAAAGAAAAAACGATACATTCCCTTTGAGCGGATTCAAAGCCTGAATTATACAGAAGGCATTTTACACCGCCCATTAAAGTTAGTCAAAATCAAAGTTGAAACTGCGGGAAGCTCTGCCAACCTTGATTCGGAGGCTGAGCTGACTGCGATTACAAAGCAGGAAGCCGACGAACTGAACCGGATCATTTCAACCGCTAAAAAGAAGCTGAAGGAAGAACAATCAGAACTGACTGAGGGCGAAGAATTTGTTGAGCAGGAGCCTGAAGAGCATATCCTCTACAAGATGAGCCCGAAAGACCTGATTGTTATGGCCACAACATCTGGCGGAGCAGGGGTAGTGATTGGTGGTATTCTGATCTTCCTCTCCCAATTTGGAGAAGTGATTCCATTTGAAGCAGTATTTGCAGAGCTCGTTGACTTTGTAGAAGCCGGCTTCCTTCTCGCGGGAATTGTTGCCGTACTTGTGTTCTTCTTCGCATGGCTGATCGCAGTTGGTATGACATTCCTGCGCTATGCTCATTTCACGGTCAAACTCGTGGACAAGGATATCGTCATTACCCGCGGACTGCTTGAGAAGAAGCAGACAACGGTGCCGCTGAAAAGAATTCAGGGGATTACCTTTGACCAGAACGTAATAAGAGAGCCGTTCGGGTACACATCTGTGACAATCGAAAGTGCGGGCGGTTCAGTGCTTGAAAAGGATTCAAACGCAATCCGTCTTCTTCCGATGATCCGTGAAAAAGAAACGTATGCCATCCTGGATCAGATTTTACCTGATTATCACTGGAAAACAGAATTTACAGGCGTGCCAAAGCGCGCATTAAAACGGTATATTTTCTGGAAAATGCTATTTTCACTTGTGATCATCGGACCGGTATCCTACTTCTTTTTCCCGCTTGGACTGGCTTCATTAATCCTGATTCCACTTGCTGTGATATTAGGTTTTTGGCAGTATAAAACAGCGGGCTGGAGCGCATCACGCGATCAGCTGACCATGAAGTTCCGCGGGATCAGTAAACAGATCGTATATATGAAAAAGAAACGTGTTCAGTCACTTGAATGGACACAGACCATCTTCCAGCGAAAAGGGAACGTTGCAACGATTCATTCAACGATCAAGTCCTATACCAGCGGAAGTCACAGCAGCATCGCGCACATCGCAAAAGAAGATGCAGACCTGATGATGGACTGGTACAGCCCTGAAGCGGAAGTGAAAAAGGTGCACGAACCGGGCCTTGAGCCTGAAATCGAAACATATTAAAAAAGCCTGGAGCGCAGCCGCTCCAGGCTTTTTTTCTATTCGCGCCGGCGCTGCTGGAAAATGAACAGGCCGATGAATATTCCCGCAATCAGTCCTGCAATATGCGCCGTCACGTTAATATTTGAGCTGAAAAATGTCATCACAACACTGATCACAATGATCGGTACCATGACCTGTCTGATTTCCATCGGTGCAGCCTGCTTATAGATCAGCCAGATTGCTGCATACAGACCGAATAATCCGAAGATCGCACCACTTGCTCCGACTGAAGAGTAAAACGGCGGCTGCAGCACCCAGGTTGCAACGTTCGCAATAATTCCTGCAAGCATGTACACCACAATAAATTGAACCGAACCCAGCAGTCGTTCAAGCGCCGGAGCAAACAGTACGAGTGAAAATGTATTAAACAACACGTGAAACAAGTCTGCATGTGCAAAAATCGGCGTAACCAGACGATAGTATTCACCCTCAGAGATCAAACCATTAATGCCTGCCAGTGTAAAAAGTATCTCATTACCAAGCCCGCCCGGCAGAGAAGTCGCAATAAACACAAGCGCATGTATTAAAATTAACACTGATACGACAGGGTAAAACCTGATAAACTGTGATAAGCTTTCAGTACGTAAAAACAAATGAAATCCTCCCTGTAACTGATTATTACTATCATACAGGATTCTATACGAAAAAGGTGACTCAGATGATTCATGGAATCGGCTTGGATATCGTAGAAATTGAACGGATCGCCACACTTTTAGACAGACAGCCGAAAATCGCCCGGCGCGTGCTGACAGCAATGGAGCTCAGGCAATTTAACGAGCTCGGTGTGAAGCGGAGAGTTGAATTCCTTTCAGGGCGCTTCGCCGTAAAAGAGGCCTATGCAAAAGCAATCGGCTGCGGCATTGGCCGCGAACTGTCATTTCAGGATATCGAAATTGTCAAAGAACCATCCGGCCGGCCGTTTATCAGGCATCCGGAATATAAAGTACACGTAAGTATTACCCATACAAAAGAATACGCCGCCGCGCAGGTGGTAGTGGAAAAGACAGACGCTTAGATCAGGCGTCTGTTTTTTGTATTTGATCATTCATCAACTTTCAAAAGGCGTTCCACTGTAACAGCCCGCCCCTCTTGATGCACTTGGGTAACTAAAAGATTTAAAGACTGTGACTTAAGGGCATGGAGTGCCGGGGGCCAGCACGGGAGCTTAATGTGGGGATGATCGCGGGGGGCTGCGGTTGTTTATTTCCATCACCTTTTAGATGATTCGCACGCCCTCGCCATCCGGAGCTAATCAAGCGCCTTCCACTTTTCTTTGTCCAGCTCCAGCGCCTAGACCCTCGAGTCATAAGTCAACCTGAGAAAACGGGAAAAGTCACCCGTTTTTCTCAGGTCGCCTTATGCTTGTCGGGTCTGAACAAGGCGCTTCCACTTTTCCGATTGTCCAGCTCCAGGCGCTAGCTCCTCGGATCATAAGCCACGCATCGGTAAACGGGGAAAACCACCCGTTTTCCGCTCCGCGTCTTATGTCTGTCGGAGCTGACCAATCGCCTTCCACTTTTCTTTGTCCAGCTCCAGCAGGCAGGTCCTCGAGTCATAAGCTGTGATGAGAAAATGGGATAGGTCACCCATTTCTCTCATCACATCTTATGCTTGTCGGATCTGAACGCCTGCTTCCGCTTTTCTAATTGTCCAGCTCCAGGCGCTAGCTCCTCGGATCATAAGCCACGCATCGGTAAACGGGGAAAACCACCCGTTTTCCGCTCCGCGTCTTATGTCTGTCGGAGCTGACCAAGCGCCTTCCACTTTTCCAAGTCATACAAGCACCCCCTGCCTCATACACTTAAAGTGCATTCGCAACGACGCTTAATGAGTGAAGGGGAGGAAACCATGAAGAAAATCGCTCTCTGTTTGATAACGGTCTTTTTAGTGATGCTGCTAGCTGCGTGCGGTGAGAAGACGAGGGAGGAAGCGGCTCAGGATTTAATGGACAAGGTGGAGACGGCGGAAAGCTATAAAGCAAAGGCGAAGATGGTCTTTAGCACTGGTGAGACGCCACAGGAGTATGATGTGGAAGTATGGCATATGAAGCCGCATTTTTACAGAGTGCATCTGAAACATGCGGAGGATAAGCAAAGCCAGATGATTATCAGGAATGATGAGGGTGTTTTTGTACTGACGCCTGCCCTGAATAAGAGCTTCCGTTTCCAGAGTGACTGGCCTGCAAATGGCAGCCAGGCGTATTTAGCGGAATCACTTGTGAAGGATATTCAGGAGGACAAGGAAGCAGTATTTACTGAGAAAGAAGGAAAGTATGTATTTGATACAAAAACAAGGTACAAGCATCAGCATATGTTCCCGCTCCAGCAGGTGATATTTGATAAGAAAACCCTCGCACCGACTGATGTAAAGGTGAAGGATGGAGAAGGAAATGTGAAGATTGAGCTGAGCTTCAGTGAAGTGGATTATGAAGCAACATTTGAAAAGAGTGATTTTAATCTTGAGAAAAATATGATGAGTGCACAGCTTGAAATGCCGGTGTCAGGTGATGGCGAGGAAATAGAGGATTGGGCGGTTTTATACCCGACAGCTGAGATTGAGGGAGCCGCGCTGAAAGAAGAAAAGGAAGTGAAAACAGATAACGGAAGCCGTATGATTCTGACGTATGAGGGAGCAAAAAATTATACGATTATTCAGGAGAAGCTTGATGCGGCGCCAGTGATGCTGACAACAACTGATGCGACAGGAGAAATGGCGGATCTCGGGTTTGCTGTCGGTGCAATGACAGAGAATTCGCTTGAGTGGACGTATAATGGGGTGAGTTACCTGCTCGCTTCACATGACCTGACGCAGGAGGAAATGCTCGAAGTCGCTCGCTCAGTTCAGGGGTCTATGATAAAATAACGGCATCCAAACAGGAATACATCCTGTGACAAGAGAAGGTGCCAAATGATGAGAAATGAATTTCACCGTGATACATGGATTAAAGTAGATCTTGATGCGATTCAATATAATATCAGTCAGCTGTCAAATCAACTGAATCAGGACACAGTGATTATGGCTGTTGTAAAAGCCAATGCTTATGGACATGGCTATCTTGAAGTGGCAGAAGCAGCACTTGAGAGTGGAGCGGAATGGCTGGCAGTTGCATTTTTGGATGAAGCACTTTTTCTGAGAAAGCACGGCTTTACCGCTCCTATCCTGGTGCTTGGTGCTACACGTCCTGACGATGCAGGCCTTGCTGCAGCGCATGGGATCCGTCTGACAGTGTTCTCGGCGGACTGGATCAGGTCAGCGCGGGAATTTCTTGATCATACACTGAGTATTCATTTGAAAATAGATACGGGTATGGGTCGTCTTGGTTTTACCGATCTGCAGGAGGCGAAAGAAGCAGAAGCGATTGCCTCTGATGACAGTTATCTGAACATTGAGGGTGTCTTTACCCACTTTGCTACAGCGGACGAGCCGGACCGCGCTTATGCTGATCAGCAGCACGAACGATTTCTTGAGTTCCTGAATGGTTTTAAGAAAAAACCGGAAATGGTTCACGCTTCTAACAGTGCGGGTGCATTTCTACGGGATAATTCCGCTTTTAATGCAGTGCGCTTCGGGATTTCAATGTATGGGCTTGTGCCTTCAGGGGATATTCGCAGTGAAATGCCGGTCCCATTGAAACCTGCGCTTTCGCTCTATACAAAAATGGTTCAGGTGAAAAAGCTGAAGCAGGGAGAAAAGGTCAGCTATGGTGCAACGTATACTGCAGAGCAGGATGAATGGATTGCCACGCTTCCGATTGGCTATGCTGACGGATGGATCAGGCAGATGCAGGGCTTTGAAGTGCTTGCAGGGGAGCACCGGGCTGAGATCATCGGACGGGTCTGTATGGATCAGTGTATGATCCGGCTTCCGTTTGAAATGAAGGAAGGGACTGTCGTCACACTTGTCGGAGACGTCCCAGGCGACCGGATCCTGCTTGATGATATCGCAGCGCATAATGGTACCATTCATTACGAATCCGCCTGTCTGCTGACTGCGAGAGTACCAAGAATGTATAGGAAAAATGGATTAATTGACAAAGTCTTCAATCATCTGAAGTAATCATTTTTGCAAAGAATTGTCAGATATTTTATGAGATTACCTTTTCAGGTTCCACATTTAGTGTTAATATAAACATGGACTTGAATGATGAATGAACAAAAGAATAATTGTTTCAAAAAAAATAGGTATGCATATGATGGTGGAGGTGTAGTTTGTGTCGGAATCCAGCGCAACATCAGAAATCTTGGTACGATTACCAAAGCAACTGCTTACAGAACTGGAAGCGTTTGCCGAACAGGAAGAATTAAGCTGCAGTGATTGCATTTATCGCGCAACAAAAGCTTATGTCCGTGACAGACGCCGTAAACAAACTCAAGATGCGATGCGCCGGGGCTATATGGAAATGGCGAAGATCAACTTGTCAATGGCTTCGGAAGCACTTCAGGCAGAATACGAAGCAGACCATACCATTGAACGATTGGTAAGTGGAGGATAACGCTTTGATAGTGAAGCGTGGAGACGTATTTTTTGCTGACCTATCTCCCGTTGTCGGTTCAGAGCAAGGTGGAGTCCGCCCCGTTCTCATCATCCAAAACGACATCGGAAATCGGTTTAGTCCCACAGTAGTGGTCGCGGCAATTACAGCACAAATTCAAAAAGCTAAGCTTCCTACCCACGTTGAAATCAGCTCGAAGCGTAACGGCTTTGAACGTGATTCAGTTATTTTGCTGGAACAGATCAGGACATTAGACAAACAACGATTAACAGACAAAATAACCCATCTGGATGACGAGACGATGGAAAAGGTAGACGAGGCGCTTCAGATCAGCCTTGGCTTGGTAGACCTCTAATGTGGAAAACGCTCTTTGTGGGGCGTTTTTTTCTTATGAATAGACCATTGCGTCTCACTCATCTATAATAGAACATAAGTACGAAAACAGAATGATAGGTTAGAGGTGAATTTTTTGTATAACAAGATAACCGGGCATATAGAAGAGCACCGCGAAGAGCTCGAGAAGATCTGGAAAGAAAAGCTGATCAGTGATGCGGATTCACGTATTATCGATGTCATGCCACAGCACATATTTGAAACAACCAGCAGTGAATTTTTCGATATCATTCTGCTGAACCTGAAAGATAAAGAGAAAGAATATAAGCAAATGCTCAGACACTTTTCTGACAAAATAGTCAGACTGGGCTGGCCGGTTGCACTTGTTGTAAAAGGATTGAGAGAATTTGTACATACCGTGCAGGAAAACTTAGTCCAATATGGAAGTATAGATAAAGAGAACGAAGGCGAATATCTGGAGTTGCTCGATAAGTGGATGACACCAGTATCGAATGAAATTATCCAGACTTACGCTGAAACATGGGAGAAAACAGTATCACTACAGAAAATGGCGCTTCAGGAACTTTCAGCACCGCTGATCCCGGTTGTTGATCAGATTTCTGTCATGCCGCTTGTGGGTACCATTGATACAGAGCGGGCTAGACTTGTAATGGAAAATCTGCTTGACGGAGTAGTCAGCCACCGTGCTGAGGTCGTGCTGATAGACATTACAGGCGTGCCGGTTGTCGATACAATGGTTGCTCATCATATTATTCAGGCGGCAGAAGCAGTTCACCTTGTCGGAGCGAAATGCATGCTTGTCGGAATCCGTCCTGAAATTGCCCAGACGATTGTCAATCTGGGAATTGACCTGGACCGTTTCATTACGACCAGCACGATGAAAAAAGGTGTAGAGCTTGCGCTTGAGATGACAGGCAGAAAAATAGTGGAATTGGAGGGGTAAACAGTGAGGATTCCTATTTTAAAACTGAACGATTGCCTTTTGATTTCGATTCAATGGGAGCTGGACGACCAGACTGCCCTTGAATTTCAGGAAGATTTATTGAAAAGAATTCATGAAACCAATGCACGCGGAGTTGTGATTGATATTACATCAATTGACTTTATCGACTCATTTATCGCAAAGGTGCTTGGTGATGTGATTAATATGTCCAGACTCATGGGTGCGAAAGTGGTCATCACAGGGATCCAGCCGGCAGTTGCCATTACACTGATCGAGCTTGGAATCAGACTTGATGATGTCATGACGGCACTTGATCTGGAAAAAGGTTTAGAGAAACTACAACAGGAATTGGGGGACTGACCATATGGAAACCCAATCCTGTGTATCCATTCTAAATGAATGGGATATCGTAGCTGCACGGCAGCTCGGTAGAAATGTAGCCAAAGAGCTGGGATTTGGAACCGTGGATCAGGCTAGAATTACAACAGCCATCAGTGAACTTGCCCGAAATATTTACCTCTATGCAGGAGAAGGTCAGTTGTGTATCGACCGGCTGAATGAAAATGGTAAAGCAGGGCTTAGGATTATCGCACTGGATAAAGGTCCAGGTATTCCGGATATCAGAAAAGTAATGGAAGACGGTTTTTCAACTTCAGGGGGTCTGGGTGCTGGCCTGCCGGGTGTAAGAAGATTGATGGATGATTTCAACATTGATTCTAACCCTGGTGAAGGTACAGACATCCGCGCGACGAAATGGCTCCGATAGGAGGGGCATTTGACGAATGAATAAACAGGAAACACTTGAAGCACAATATAGCAAAATTATACAGGAATATATGAACAACCAGTCTGAGCAGGCTTTGTATGCTGCTCAGCAATTCAGCCGGACTGCCCTTGAGAAAAAGGTGCCGCCGGAGGAAGTCATTAATATTCAGAAAAGTGCCATGCAAGAGCTAATGCCTGACCTCTCACCGGAAGTCTGGCATTCTTTTGATATTCTTCTTGAAGTAATGACTGCATACGGCTTTGCTTTCAGAGAGCATCAGAGTTTACTGGATACACAAAAAGAATTAAAGAATGAGATGGAAATTGCCTCTAACGTGCAGGATACACTGCTTGGTACATCGGTTCCGACAGTAGACGGTCTTGAGATCGGTGCGCTGAGTGTTCCGGCAAAGCAGATGAATGGCGATTACTACCACTTTGTTCACGACGGTGAGCATTCAGTGAATGTTGCAATCGCTGACGTGATCGGCAAAGGGATTCCGGCAGCGCTCTGTATGTCCATGATCAAATATGCGATGGACAGTCTGCCTGAATACAGAAAGGATCCGAGTGCTGTACTCGAAAGTCTGAACAGGGTAGTGGAGCAGAACGTAGATGACTCTATGTTCATTACAATGTTTTACGGGATGTATGAGCTGCGCAGTAATATTCTTCATTTTGCATCAGCAGGCCATGAGCCTGGTTTCTACTACCGTCATAAAGACAAAGAATTCCTGGACCTTGAAGCAAGAGGTCTGCTTCTTGGTGTGGATAAAAATGCAAAATACAAGCGCTACGAGCAGGCTATTGAGATAGGAGATATGATCATTCTGATGTCAGACGGCGTAACAGAGTGCCGGACTGATGAGGGATTTATTGAACGTGAAACATTAATCTCCTATATCAACGAATATATTGAACTCCCTCCACAGGAAATCGTCAATAAAATATTCCGTGATCTGGAACGCCTGCAACACTTCCAGCTAAGAGATGATTTCACAATTATTATTTTAAAAAGGACAGAATAGTTTTTTGTGAATCACGTTTAATCGTTTGAAGTTAGGGTAGTTTACAAGTACGTCTTACGGAGATTCTGAGAAAGTTTCGGTAGTTGCTGAAACTGGACACTAGATAAAAAGGTGGAACTAACATGAATATAAAAGTTGATATAACAGAGCAGACAGAAGAATATACAAAGCTTGAAATTGCTGGTGAGATTGATGCTTATACTGCACCTGTCCTGAGAGAAAAAACGGAGCCGCTTTCAAAGCAGGATAATATGAAAGTAGTTGCTGACCTTTCAGAAGTAAGCTACATGGATAGTACGGGTATCGGTGTATTTGTAGGATTGTTCAAAGGGATTAAAGCAAACGGTGGCCATCTTCAGCTTGTCGGTCTTTCAGATCGCCTGAAGCGCCTTTTTGACATCACAGGACTTGCAGACATCATGGATATTAATCCCGAAGTAAAAGGTGGAATGGAATGATGAAACCATTTGATTATATCGAAATGAAAATTCCCGCCAAAGCCCAGTATGTAGGTGTCATCCGCCTGACAATCTCAGGTGTGGCAAGCCGCATGGGCTTCACATATGACAGTATTGAAGATCTTAAGATTGCGACAAGTGAAGCGATCACGAATGCTGTACAGCATGCTTACAAAGAAAACGATGAAGGTGAAATCGTTGTAGGGTTCGCACTTTATGAGGATCGTCTTGAAGTGATCGTTGCAGATCATGGTGCAAGCTTTGATTTTATCAAAGTAAAAGAAGAAGTTGGACCTTACAATGAAGGTTCACAGGTTGACATGCTCCGTGAAGGGGGGCTTGGTCTTTACCTGATCGAAAGCCTGATGGATGACGTGAAGATCAGTCAAAAAGAGGGTGTAACGGTCTTCATGACAAAGTACATTGAGGAAGAGCAGGTGGAGAGGGATGCGGAAACTGTCTCAACCTAATCAGCCAAGCAAAGACGAAGTACTTGAGTGGATCAAAGCCTATCAGGAAACGCAGGATGTCGACGCACAGCATAAGCTGGTCGTTCACTATAAAAATCTTGTGGAATCCATTGCTAGAAAGTACTCGAAAGGGAAGTCTTATCACGAGGATATTGCACAGGTCGGCATGATTGGTCTGCTTGGTGCGATCAGACGTTACGACGACACTTTCGGAAAAAGCTTTGAGGCATTTGCCATTCCAACGATTATCGGTGAGATCAAACGATTCCTCCGTGATAAAACATGGAGTGTTCACGTGCCGAGACGAATCAAGGAACTCGGACCTAAAATTAAAGCGACAGTTGAAGAACTGACAACTGATTTGCAGCGATCTCCTAAGGTAAGTGAAATTGCCATGCATCTTGAAGTTTCTGAAGAAGAAATTTTAGAAGCAATGGAAATGGGGAAAAGCTATCAGGCCCTGTCAGTTGATCATTCTATCGAAGCTGACTCTGACGGTAGTACAGTTACACTGCTTGATATTGTAGGCAGCATGGATGACAACTATGAAAAAACCGATCAGCGTATGGTGCTCGAAAAAGTCCTTCACGTGCTGAGCGATAGAGAGAAACAGATTATTCAATATACGTATCTTGAAAATATGAGTCAAAAAGACGCGGGTGATATGCTCGGAATTTCTCAAATGCATGTGTCCAGACTGCAGAGAAGAGCGATCAAAAAATTGCGTGATGCGATCCAGGAAGAAAATGCACAAGATGGTGACTTTACTTGATGGAAGTGCTTGACCACAGTTTAGTCACAGTACACGCTGGACAATATGCGAAAATAGGACGACAGGATTGCGGTGACAGTTACTTCTTCACCTCAACTGACGACTTTTTTATCTGTGTAGTTGCAGATGGTCTCGGAAGTGGGAAATATGCCCACGAAGCTTCCCAGGCTGTATGTGATGCAGTTGAAGAAAATGTGAATGAAGATGTAGATCAGCTGATGGAAAGAGCCAACCGGGCTGTTGCCGAAAAACGTGGCGCAGCAGTTGCGATTGTAAAAATCTATTATGCAGACCAGACGGTTACATACAGCTGTGTTGGAAATATACGTTTTTATTTTTACTCAGAAGCAGGTAAGTTAACTTACCCGCTTCCGGTAACCGGATACCTTTCCGGCAGGCCACAGCAGTATAAGACGCAAAGCTTTCAGTATGAAGAAGGCGCATCTTTTCTCATTCATTCAGATGGACTTCAGATCACACGTGTACGACCGCTGCTACAGTCAGGACGTTCAATTGACTATATTTCAACCTATCTCGACTCAATTGTCTCAGATAGTGATGATACAACATTTATTATTGGGAGGCTGCCTTAAAAGGAGTCTTCTTTTTTTGTGCGCTTTTAAAAAGTCAATTGTTGTTCCTGCTCAGCTGGTGATTGGAGTGGAAGGGGGCGGCTCGCAGGAAGGGACATGTGAGGCATATGGCGAAGCCTGCTGGCTCACCGCCCGGCCGCGGAAAGCGTCCCCCTGTCGCTGTAATCACCAGCCCAATTTTGTGTGGAAAATGATCACCACATCACCATGTGGTACAATTAATCCCGGAACTGATAAATAGAAAGGCAGTGAATCGGATGGAACAGCACAAACAACAGATCACCCGTCTGGCAGCAAACATCTCAATTGATGCCGTAAAAGTTGAAAAGGTTATTCAGCTTTTAGATGAAGGAAATACAGTGCCTTTTATTGCACGTTACAGAAAAGAAATGACAGGTGCGCTTGATGAAGTCCAGATCAAACATATCTCGGACAGCTGGGCTTACCTGCAAAACCTTGAACAAAGAAAAGAAGAAGTGCTTCGCCTGATTGAAGACCAGGGAAAGCTGACTGATGAACTAAAGCATTCTATTATAAAAGCAGAAAAGCTGCAGGCAGTAGAAGACCTCTACCGTCCATATAAGCAAAAGAGAAGAACGCGTGCGACAAAAGCTAAGGAAAAAGGGCTTGAGCCACTCGCAACATGGCTATTATCCTTCCCGAGAAACGGAGATGTTGAAGCAAAAGCGTCAGAATTCGTATCAGAGGAAAAGGAAGTGGCGAACACAGAAGAAGCACTGGCTGGCGCAAGGGATATCATCGCTGAAATGCTCGCAGATGATGCAAAGATCCGGGAGTACATAAGAAATCAGACATTCAGAAACGGTAAGATCACCTCTGCTGTCAAAAAAGCTGAGCTTGATGAAAAAGGAATCTTCGAAATGTACTACGAGTATGAAGAGCCCGTTTCAAAAATCGTTCCTCACCGTACGCTCGCACTGAACCGTGGTGAAAAGGAAGACGTGCTGCGCGTATCTATTCATCCTGACCAGGAGAGAATCCTGTCTGAATTAAAGCGTAAGCATGTGAAATACCCGCAGTCTGTTTCAGCAGAACAGGTAGCAGAAGCGATTGAAGACAGCTATAAGCGACTGATTCTTCCTTCTATTGAAAGGGAGATCAGAAATGAGTTGACTGAAAAAGCAGAAAATCAGGCTATTCACATTTTCTCAGAGAACCTGAAAAACCTGCTGCTTCAGGCGCCATTGAAAGGGAAAAAAGTGCTGGGCGTAGACCCTGCCTACCGTACCGGCTGCAAGCTTGCAGTGGTGGATGAAACCGGAAAGATGCTATATATCGGTGTGATCTATCCGCACACAACAAAAGATCCTTCTAAAGCTGCTGCGACATTTAAAAAAGTTGTCAAAGACTTCGACATTGAGCTTGTGGCGATTGGAAATGGAACAGCTTCACGCGAAACAGAACAATTCGTTGCAGACCAGCTCCAGGAAATTGACCAGGAAGTGTATTATCTGATTGTCAATGAAGCGGGGGCGAGTGTGTATTCCGCATCTGATATCGCCCGTGAAGAATTCCCGGATCTTCAGGTAGAGGAAAGAAGTGCCGTATCAATTGCCAGACGTCTTCAGGATCCACTGGCTGAGCTTGTAAAAATCGATCCGAAATCAGTCGGTGTCGGTCAGTATCAGCACGATGTTTCACAGAAGAAGCTGAATGAATCACTGACATTCGTCGTAGAAACCGCAGTAAACAAAGTCGGTGTAAATGTAAACACTGCCTCATCATCACTGCTTCAATACGTGGCTGGCCTTTCGAAAACCGTTGCGCAGAATATCGTAAAAGCACGCGATGAAGCAGGGAAGTTCAGCAACCGCAAGCAGCTGAAGAAAATCCCGCGTCTTGGTGCAAAAACCTATGAACAGTGTATCGGCTTCCTTCGTATTGCAGAAGGAGAGAATCCGCTCGACCGGACAGCCATTCATCCGGAAAATTATCAGGATGTAGAAAAGATGATTAAACAGGTTGGCTCTGACCTGAATGCCATCGGTTCAGAAGAGCTGAAGCAGGCGATCATCCAGAAAACACCTGAGCAGTGGTCAGCAGATACAGACATCGGCATTCATACAATGAAAGATATTATCGAAGCGCTGATCCGTCCGGGACGTGACCCGCGTGATGAACTTGATAAACCGATCCTGAAAAAAGACGTATTAAAAATGGAAGACCTCAAGCCGGGTATGGAGCTGCAGGGAACTGTACGTAACGTAGTCGACTTCGGCGCATTCGTAGACATCGGTGTCAAACAGGATGGGCTTGTTCATATTTCCAAACTGAAAAAAGGGTTTGTGAAGCACCCGCTTGATGTCGTTTCACTTGGTGACGTTGTGACAGTATGGATCGAACAGGTCGATGCGAAAAAAGGCAGAATTGCACTCACTATGCTGCCACCTGCAGAACAGACAAACTAAATTGGAGGAAACATAATGGCATTTTATATCATTGCGATTGCAGCTGCCGTAGCAACGCTCGGTATTACTTTTAATTATATTGCTCACCTTGGGTCAATCATCAAAACTGCCGAGGGTCGCGGCGATGAGGGGATGACAGTGCAAACCTTACTCACGCGCTTCTTCTTTTCAACCATGATCATTGAACTTGTCCCGCTTGCTGTGATTGTGCTCGTGTATGCACTGATGGAAAGACCAGATACAGGACTGCCGGTTATTCCACTGATCATTATTATAGGATCAGCTATATTTGGCGTCATGCAGGTACTGATGAGAATGAGACAGGATGTTCCTGCTGAAGCAAAAGGCCAGGTCCGTTCATTTTCACTGATCAGCATGCAGCTGATTACGTCAATGCCATTGATCGCAATGATCTTCCTTTTTATCTAAAAGGAGGTAGCTGCTAATGACGAATGAAGAACTTCAACTGCTGACAGAACAGATCTCACTTGAATCGTTCAGAAAGCAATTTAAGCACCAGGCCTATTTCAACGGCCGGCTCAGAACGACAGGTGGCAGGTATCTGCTTGTCAGTCATCATATCGAAATCAATAAAAAGTACCTTGATGAACACGGCTACGCTGAACTTGTTGGAATCATTAAGCACGAACTTGCACATTACCACCTTCATATAGAAGGAAGAGGGTATCAGCATAGAGACCGTGACTTCAGGGAACTGATTAAAACAGTCGGTGCTCCAAGGTTCTGTACACCGCTGCCTTCACAAAAAAAGAAGCAGCTGCCACGCAACAAAGTGTATGAATGCAAAGACTGCGGTCAGCTTTATCATCGGAAGAAAAGGTTTGATACAAGTAAATACCGCTGCGGAAAGTGCAGCGGGAGGCTGGCCTTTTTAGGTGTGGATCAGTCACTTGCTTAATGATTGGCTGCCGGAAGTGAAACAGACTTCCGGCAGTTTTTTTGATTAGACGATAAAGGGGAGAGCTTTTCTTTTGAAGCGGGGGGATTGGTTTTGACATCATCTATGATTTGTGGTAAATTACATTCACTAGCCTTTGAAGCGGGCGGCATAGAAGATCAAAATAATTTAAAATTATTTTATAAAAACGATTGACTACTGCATTTAATATCTGTTATGATATTAAACGTCGGCAAGAGAGACGCCAAGAGAAACACTTACATAAAGGCTTGCTGAAACAACTTAATGATATCGTTCCACAGTAGCTCAGTGGTAGAGCAATCGGCTGTTAACCGATCGGTCGTAGGTTCGAGTCCTACCTGTGGAGCCATTTTTATGGGGAAGTACTCAAGTGGCTGAAGAGGCGCCCCTGCTAAGGGTGTAGGTCGCGTAAGCGGCGCGAGGGTTCAAATCCCTCCTTCTCCGCCAGAACATGGCCCGTTGGTCAAGTGGTTAAGACACCGCCCTTTCACGGCGGTAACACGGGTTCGAATCCCGTACGGGTCACCACTTAATTTTGATAAATACATAGTTTCACTCTGGTCCCGTGGTGTAGCGGTTAACATGCCTGCCTGTCACGCAGGAGATCGCCGGTTCGATCCCGGTCGGGACCGCCATTTAAGTATTGGGCTATAGCCAAGCGGTAAGGCAACGGACTTTGACTCCGTCATGCGTTGGTTCGAATCCAGCTAGCCCAGCCATTTTTTAGAGCCATTAGCTCAGTTGGTAGAGCATCTGACTTTTAATCAGAGGGTCGAAGGTTCGAGTCCTTCATGGCTCACCATTTTTGTTATCTGCGGGTGTGGTGGAATTGGCAGACACGCTAGACTTAGGATCTAGTGCCGCAAGGCGTGGGGGTTCAAGTCCCTCCACCCGCATTTTTATTTCTTTTTCAAAAAGCATTGACAACTAGAAGTTATATTGATATAATATTACTTGTCGCTCGAATACGAGCGGTCGTGGCGGAATGGCAGACGCGCTAGGTTGAGGGCCTAGTGGGAGAAATCCCGTGGAGGTTCGACTCCTCTCGACCGCACCAAACAAGTAAGCGCCCGTAGCTCAATTGGATAGAGCGTTTGACTACGGATCAAAAGGTTAGGGGTTCGACTCCTCTCGGGCGCGCCATATTTTAATTTTATATGCGGGTGTAGTTTAGTGGTAAAACCTCAGCCTTCCAAGCTGATGTCGTGAGTTCGATTCTCATCACCCGCTCCAATATTTTTGAAACATTTGAACCTTGAAAACTAAACAACCAAACGTCAACGTTTTAAGATTTTAAGTCTTTTTCGAACAAAAAAGACAATGAGCTTTTCAAACACTTTACGGAGAGTTTGATCCTGGCTCAGGACGAACGCTGGCGGCGTGCCTAATACATGCAAGTCGAGCGGACAGATGAGGAGCTTGCTCCTCAGATGTTAGCGGCGGACGGGTGAGTAACACGTGGGCAACCTGCCCTTAAGACTGGGATAACTCCGGGAAACCGGGGCTAATACCGGATAATTGAAAGAACCTCCTGGTTCTTTTATGAAAGGCGGCTTCGGCTGTCACTTAAGGATGGGCCTGCGGCGCATTAGCTAGTTGGTGAGGTAACGGCTCACCAAGGCAACGATGCGTAGCCGACCTGAGAGGGTGATCGGCCACACTGGGACTGAGACACGGCCCAGACTCCTACGGGAGGCAGCAGTAGGGAATCTTCCGCAATGGACGAAAGTCTGACGGAGCAACGCCGCGTGAGTGAAGAAGGTTTTCGGATCGTAAAGCTCTGTTGTCAGGGAAGAACAAGTACCATAGTAACTGATGGTACCTTGACGGTACCTGACCAGAAAGCCACGGCTAACTACGTGCCAGCAGCCGCGGTAATACGTAGGTGGCAAGCGTTGTCCGGAATTATTGGGCGTAAAGCGCGCGCAGGTGGTTCCAAAAGTCTGATGTGAAAGCCCCGGCTCAACCGGGGAGGGTCATTGGAAACTGGGGAACTTGAGTGCAGGAGAGGAAAGTGGAATTCCACGTGTAGCGGTGAAATGCGTAGATATGTGGAGGAACACCAGTGGCGAAGGCGACTTTCTGGCCTGTAACTGACACTGAGGCGCGAAAGCGTGGGGAGCAAACAGGATTAGATACCCTGTAGTCCACGCCGTAAACGATGAGTGCTAAGTGTTGGGGGTTTCCGCCCCTCAGTGCTGCAGCTAACGCATTAAGCACTCCGCCTGGGGAGTACGGCCGCAAGGCTGAAACTCAAAGGAATTGACGGGGCCCGCACAAGCGGTGGAGCATGTGGTTTAATTCGAAGCAACGCGAAGAACCTTACCAGGTCTTGACATCCCGGTGACCACACTGGAGACAGTGTTTTCCCTTCGGGGACAACGGTGACAGGTGGTGCATGGTTGTCGTCAGCTCGTGTCGTGAGATGTTGGGTTAAGTCCCGCAACGAGCGCAACCCTTGATCTTAGTTGCCAGCATTCAGTTGGGCACTCTAAGGTGACTGCCGGTGACAAACCGGAGGAAGGTGGGGATGACGTCAAATCATCATGCCCCTTATGACCTGGGCTACACACGTGCTACAATGGACGATACAAAGGGCTGCGAGACCGCGAGGTTTAGCCAATCCCATAAAATCGTTTCAGTTCGGATTGTAGGCTGCAACTCGCCTACATGAAGCTGGAATCGCTAGTAATCGCGGATCAGCATGCCGCGGTGAATACGTTCCCGGGCCTTGTACACACCGCCCGTCACACCACGAGAGTTTGTAACACCCGAAGTCGGTGAGGTAACCTTTTGGAGCCAGCCGCCTAAGGTGGGACAGATGATTGGGGTGAAGTCGTAACAAGGTAGCCGTATCGGAAGGTGCGGCTGGATCACCTCCTTTCTAAGGAAATATGACTGGCTCTTTGGGTCAGATCATAAACGATTGTTGACTGTTTGGTTGTTTAGTTTTGAAGGGTCAAACCTTCAAAACACTGACTTTTTTCTCGTCTCTTCTATTGTAAGAGCGTTATGAGAAGAAAGCAGCTCGTTCCTTGAAAACTGGATAACGACATCAAAGTAAGAAAGATAACCGAGAATCGCCATCTTAGGGTTTTCTATATGAAAACTAATTAAGAAGTACCTTTTTAACTAGGTTAAGTTAATAAGGGCGCACGGTGGATGCCTTGGCACTAGGAGCCGATGAAGGACGGTACGAACACCGATATGCTTCGGGGAGCTGTAAGTAAGCTGTGATCCGGAGATTTCCGAATGGGGGAACCCCTTATCCGTAATGGGATATGATCTTCCGCTGAATACATAGGCGGTTGAAGGCAGACCCAGGGAACTGAAACATCTAAGTACCTGGAGGAAGAGAAAGCAAATGCGATTCCCTGAGTAGCGGCGAGCGAAACGGGATCAGCCCAAACCGAAAGGCTTGCCTTTCGGGGTTGTAGGACACTCTATACGGAGTTACAAAGGAAGCAGTTAGACGAAGCGGTCTGGAAAGGCCCATCACAGAAGGTAACAATCCTGTAGTCGAAAGCTGTTTCTCTCCAGAGTGGATCCTGAGTACGGCGGAACACGTGAAATTCCGTCGGAATCCGGGAGGACCATCTCCCAAGGCTAAATACTCCCTAGTGACCGATAGTGAACCAGTACCGTGAGGGAAAGGTGAAAAGCACCCCGGAAGGGGAGTGAAATAGATCCTGAAACCGTGTGCCTACAAGTAGTCAGAGCCCGTTAACGGGTGATGGCGTGCCTTTTGTAGAATGAACCGGCGAGTTACGATTTGATGCAAGGTTAAGCGAAAGCGGAGCCGCAGCGAAAGCGAGTCTGAATAGGGCGACATAGTATCAGGTTGTAGACCCGAAACCAGGTGATCTACCCATGTCCAGGGTGAAGATGAGGTAACACTCATTGGAGGCCCGAACCCACGCACGTTGAAAAGTGCGGGGATGAGGTGTGGGTAGCGGAGAAATTCCAATCGAACCTGGAGATAGCTGGTTCTCTCCGAAATAGCTTTAGGGCTAGCCTCATGTAGTAAGAGTCTTGGAGGTAGAGCACTGTTTGGACTAGGGGCCCCAACGGGTTACCGAATTCAGACAAACTCCGAATGCCAAAGACTTATCCATGGGAGTCAGACTGCGAGTGATAAGATCCTAGTCGAAAGGGAAACAGCCCAGACCACCAGCTAAGGTCCCCAAGTAATCGTTAAGTGGAAAAGGATGTGGGGTTGCTTAGACAACCAGGATGTTGGCTTAGAAGCAGCCATCATTTAAAGAGTGCGTAATAGCTCACTGGTCGAGTGACCCTGCGCCGAAAATGTACCGGGGCTAAACGATTCACCGAAGCTGTGGATGAATCTCTATGAGATTCGTGGTAGGAGAGCGTTCTAAGCGCTGTGAAGTCAGACCGGAAGGACTGGTGGAGTACTTAGAAGTGAGAATGCCGGTATGAGTAGCGAAAGAAGAGTGAGAATCTCTTCCACCGAATGCCTAAGGTTTCCTGAGGAAGGCTCGTCCGCTCAGGGTTAGTCGGGACCTAAGCCGAGGCCGATAGGCGTAGGCGATGGACAACAGGTTGATATTCCTGTACCACCAACACATCGTTTGAGTAATGGGGGGACGCAGGAGGATAGGAGAGCACGCCGTTGGTTGCGCGTGTTTAAGCAGTTAGGCAGGAAATGAGGTAAATCCCGTTTCCGCGTAAGCTGAGCTGTGATGACGAGGGAAATTAGTACCGAAGTCTTTGATTCCACACTGCCAAGAAAAGCCTCTAGCGAGATGCAAGGTGCCCGTACCGCAAACCGACACAGGTAGGCGAGGAGAGAATCCTAAGGTGAGCGAGTGAACTCTCGTTAAGGAACTCGGCAAAATGACCCCGTAACTTCGGGAGAAGGGGTGCTCTATTAGGGTGCAAGCCCGAGAGAGCCGCAGTGAATAGGCCCAGGCGACTGTTTAGCAAAAACACAGGTCTCTGCGAAACCGTAAGGTGAAGTATAGGGGCTGACACCTGCCCGGTGCTGGAAGGTTAAGAGGAGTGCTTAGCGCAAGCGAAGGTGCGAATTGAAGCCCCAGTAAACGGCGGCCGTAACTATAACGGTCCTAAGGTAGCGAAATTCCTTGTCGGGTAAGTTCCGACCCGCACGAAAGGTGCAACGATCTGGGCACTGTCTCAACGAGAGACTCGGTGAAATTATAGTACCTGTGAAGATGCAGGTTACCCGCGACAGGACGGAAAGACCCCGTGGAGCTTTACTGCAGCCTGATATTGAATTTTGGCACAGCTTGTACAGGATAGGTAGGAGCCTTAGAAACCGGAGCGCCAGCTTCGGTGGAGGCATTGGTGGGATACTACCCCCGCTGTGTTGAACTTCTAACCCGCGGCCCTTATCGGGCCGGGAGACAGTGTCAGGCAGGCAGTTTGACTGGGGCGGTCGCCTCCTAAAGAGTAACGGAGGCGCCCAAAGGTTCCCTCAGAATGGTTGGAAATCATTCGAAGAGTGTAAAGGCATAAGGGAGCTTGACTGCGAGACCTACAAGTCGAGCAGGGTCGAAAGACGGGCTTAGTGATCCGGTGGTTCCGCATGGAAGGGCCATCGCTCAACGGATAAAAGCTACCCCGGGGATAACAGGCTTATCTCCCCCAAGAGTCCACATCGACGGGAGGTTTGGCACCTCGATGTCGGCTCATCGCATCCTGGGGCTGTAGTCGGTCCCAAGGGTTGGGCTGTTCGCCCATTAAAGCGGTACGCGAGCTGGGTTCAGAACGTCGTGAGACAGTTCGGTCCCTATCCGTCGTGGGCGCAGGAAATTTGAGAGGAGCTGTCCTTAGTACGAGAGGACCGGGATGGACGCACCGCTGGTGTACCAGTTGTCATGCCAATGGCATCGCTGGGTAGCTATGTGCGGACGGGATAAGTGCTGAAAGCATCTAAGCATGAAGCCCCCCTCAAGATGAGATTTCCCACACGCAAGTGGTAAGATCCCTGAAAGATGATCAGGTAGATAGGTTCGAGGTGGAAGCATGGTGACATGTGCAGCTGACGAATACTAATCGATCGAGGACTTAACCAAATAGGTTGATTCTCGGAGAATCCCTTACTTTGATGAACGTATCCAGTTTTGAAGGCGCGAGCCTTTATCAGTCTAGTGATGACAGCGAAGAGGTCACACCCGTTCCCATGCCGAACACGGAAGTTAAGCTCTTCAGCGCCGATGGTAGTTGGGGGTTTCCCCCTGTGAGAGTAGGACGTCGCTAGGCTTTATATCGTCGCGGGGTGGAGCAGTTCGGTAGCTCGTCGGGCTCATAACCCGAAGGTCGCAGGTTCAAATCCTGCCCCCGCAATTACCTGGTCCCGTGGTGTAGCGGTTAACATGCCTGCCTGTCACGCAGGAGATCGCCGGTTCGATCCCGGTCGGGACCGCCATTTAAGTTTCCATGACACTGGTCATGGTTATTTTTTTGTTTAAAGAAGAACCTTTTTCGTGTAAACTATTGATGATAGATGAAACTGACAGACTGACTCCAAGTGGGTGAGTCTTTTTTATTGATAAAGTATAGGTTTTAAAAAGATTGTGCAATAACCGCTGTTGATTTCCGTGGAGGACTGCGCTTTCCGCGGCCGGGCGGTGAGCCCCTCCGGCTTTGCCGTATGGTCTCACCTGTCCCTTTCCGCCGCAGGAGTCTTCGTCCTCCACTACAATCAACAGCTGAAATTGGATTTTATATCTGCTTACAACCTACACAATGTTATTGATTTTATAGCACAACGGGGTGAATGGATTGAAAACATATGAATGGAGATCTTCTTCTGCTGAGGAGACGTCTGCTTTTGCTGAAAAGCTTGGTGCTCTTTTAAATGCGGGAGATGTGCTGACGCTTGAGGGTGACCTGGGTGCGGGTAAGACCACATTTACAAAAGGGCTCGCAAAAGGTCTTGAAATTAAGCGGACAGTGAATAGCCCGACGTTTACAATTATGAAGGAATACCAGGGGAGACTGCCGCTTTACCATATGGATGTGTATCGTGTAGAGGATGAGTTTGAGGACCTTGGATTTGATGAGTATTTTAATGGTGATGGCGTTTGTGTGGTTGAGTGGGCACACTTGATTGCGGACCAGCTGCCTGAGGAGAGGCTTGAGATGTTTATCTATTACGTGGATGAGGCATCGAGAAGGTTTGAGCTTGTGCCGAGGGGCGAGCGTTATGAATCATTATGTGAGGAGATTTTAGGATGATTGTACTTGCAATTGATACGTCAAATCAGCCGCTGTCGCTTGCTGTCATGAAAGACGGCGCGGTGATGGGTGAGAAGCTGATTAATATAAAGAGAAATCATTCGCTGCAGGCAATGAGTGCGGTGGAGGAATTGCTTGCGTCACTTGATGTGGCACCTGCTTCACTTGACCGGATTGTGGTAGCTAAAGGTCCTGGATCTTATACTGGTGTAAGAATTGGTGTTACGCTTGCAAAGACGCTTGCCTGGTCTTTAAAGATTCCGATTGTTGGAGTATCAAGCCTGCTTAGTCTTGCATGGCCCGGGAAGTATTTTGATGGGGTCGTTGTACCGCTGATGAATGCGAGAAGAGGAAATGTGTATACAGGGCTTTATGAGTATCGTGATGGCTGGCAGACGCTTTCTGAGGATCGTAATCTGGCGATGAGTGAGTGGCTTGTACATTTAGCTGAGCGTGAAGAGAAGGTGTTGTTCTCTGGAGCTGATGTAGATGTGTTCTGGGAAGAGATTCAGTCTGTGCTTGGTGAGCGTGCTTATCGTGTATCAGATGATGAGGGCTATCCGCGTGCGGCTGTCATGGCGAAGCATGCTGAAGTGCTGCATGATGAGGATGCCCATGGTTTTGTACCGAATTATATCCGTCTTGCAGAAGCGGAGGCAAACTGGCTGAAAGAGCAGGAAAAGAAGAATGGATGAGATCCGCTTTCGCTGGATGACCTACGGGGATATAGATGCTGTGCTTGCGGTTGAGGAGGCTTCATTCAAATCCCCCTGGAGCCGTGAAGCATTTGAAAATGAGATGACGATTAATCAGTTTGCGAAATATCTGCTGCTTGAAGTGGATGGTACGATTGCGGGCTATTGCGGGCTGTGGCTTGTGATGGATGAGGCGCATATTACGAATGTGGCAGTTGTACCAGAGCTGAGGGGCAGAAAGCTTGGCGAAAAACTGATGGTGAAAGTGATGGATATGCTCCGCGATGAAGGGGTCACGATGATGACGCTTGAGGTCAGAGTGAGTAATCATATCGCACAGTCGCTGTATGAAAAGCTTCATTTTTCAAGAGGCGGAATCAGGAAGAATTATTATTCAGATAATGGAGAGGATGCATTAGTCATGTGGGTGAAGTTAAATGAGCAGTGAAACGTTGATTTTAGGGATTGAGACGAGCTGTGATGAGACTGCTGCATCTGTTGTAAGAAATGGAACGGACATTGTATCAAATGTCGTTGCTTCACAGATTGAAAGTCATAAGCGTTTTGGCGGCGTGGTACCTGAGATTGCTTCACGTCACCACGTTGAGCAGATGACAATTGTCGTGGAGGAAGCACTTGAGCAGGCTGAGGTCACGATGGATGAGATTGATGCGATTGCAGTAACTGAGGGACCTGGCCTTGTAGGTGCACTCATCATCGGGGTAAATGCAGCAAAAGCGATTGCGTTTGCGCATCAGAAGCCTCTAATTGGTGTGCACCATATTGCGGGCCACATCTATGCAAACCGTTTAATAGAAGAAATGCAGTTTCCGCTATTATCACTCGTGGTGTCAGGTGGTCATACTGAACTTGTATTAATGAAGGAACACGGTTCTTTTGAGGTGATCGGTGAGACGCGTGATGATGCTGCGGGTGAGGCGTATGATAAAGTGGCGAGAACACTTGGACTGCCTTATCCGGGTGGACCGCATATTGATAAGTTAGCGCATGAGGGGACGCCTTCTGTGAAACTGCCGAGAGCTTGGCTTGAGGAAGGCTCATATGATTTCAGCTTCAGCGGATTGAAGTCTGCGGTGATTAATACGCTTCATAATGCAGAACAGCGCGGCGAAGAGATCGATGTGAAAGATCTTGCTGCAAGCTTTCAGGAGAGCGTAGTAGACGTGCTGACTGAGAAAACGAAGCGTGCAGTTGATGAGTATGGCGTGAAGCAGTTGTTACTTGCTGGTGGTGTTGCTGCCAATAAGGGCTTACGTGCACGTCTGACTGAGATGTTTGGTGAGAGAGAGGATCTTGAGCTGGTGATTCCACCGCTTTCATTATGTACGGATAATGCAGCAATGATTGCAGCTGCCGGGACTGTGATGTATGAGCAGGGGAAAAGATCGGCTTTGGATTTGAATGCGAATCCGGGGTTAATGTTGTAAAGGTGAGGACGTCTGCTGAAAAAGCAGGCGTCTTTTTTGATTGAAGCTAATTAAAATTCCAAATGAAATAATAAGTACCAATATTAATCGCACACAGTGCAATTCCAATCAGTGAAGGCAATAAAAACTTAATATGTGCACGATTATTTTTTGCTCTGCCTATGATATGAAGAATGGCGAAAAGGATTCCTGCAAGTGCGATGATCGGAAACGCTCTCCCTATAAAAATGAACACCTCCCAAAATAAATCTATACCTGGCATCAGATATATGAAGAAGCTTAGGATACTTAAAAATAGTCCAATTAAAAACGAGAAATGAGACATAATACAACCTCCTTTTATCAGAATGACATTGATCGTCTATCCATTCTTCGTGATCACTTTCTCAATCAATGTCCAGCCTATAAAAATAACCAAAATTGATGCAAGAATGACTGTCAGATAATTAAATAACACATTGAAATCCACTTCATTGATAAACATTGTAGCACCCGGATAGTCAGCTCTATATTGAAAAAACAGTGAGTTGTTATCAAATACAAAAAGAGAAATGAGTACGCCAATCATCGTACCGATTATGACGGATAACCAAAACTTTTTAATGGTCATTCTCCTTTCTAAAAGCATCTTATAAGGTATCATAATAGAACTTCTACAATTGGAAGTGAATTTCCTCTTAAATAATTAAGTTTATTGAAAGAGGTAAACTTTTATTAACAGCAATTATACTCCCTTTGATTAAATAAACCCCGGGGCGTACAATACAGATAAAGAGAAATGAAACGGAGATGTAAGCCATGGAACGAGACATTCAAGTATACATAGATAGTGAAGAAAAGCGTACGCAGCTTTATAAAAGAACGCTGTGGGTTGTTGTACTGTCACAGATATTTGGTGGAGCGGGGCTTGCTGCAGGGATTACAGTAGGCGCTTTGCTCGCTCAGGATATGCTCGGGACAGACAGCTATGCAGGGCTGCCGGTGGCGTTGTTTACACTCGGTTCAGCAGGAGCGGCACTTTTAGTAGGAAGGTTGTCTCAAAAAGCGGGAAGACGGATTGGATTAGGTGCCGGTTTTGTGACAGGAGGTATTGGTGCGCTTGGCGTTGTCGGGGCAGCAGTTTGGGATAGTGTTCCGCTACTTTTGGTTTCACTGTTGATCTACGGAGCAGGAACGGCATCTAATCTTCAGGCACGCTATGCCGGAACGGATCTGGCAAATGATAAACAGCGTGCAACAGCTGTCAGTATCGCGATGGTCGCCACCACTTTTGGTGCAGTAGCCGGGCCGAACCTGGTCGGTGTCATGGGAAGATTTGCTGAATCAATTGGCGTCCCGGCGCTCGGAGGACCTTTTATTCTTGCCGCAGCAGCTTATATTGCAGCCGGACTGGTGCTGTTTGCTATGCTCAAGCCTGATCCTCTGTTAATCGCACGTGGACTGTCTGAAGCTACAAAAGTAGAAACAGCACCTATTGAAACGTTTGATGTTTCCGGTCTGAAAAGAAGAGGCGTGATTACTGGGGCGGTGGTGATGGTGCTCACGCAGATCGTCATGGTCGCTGTCATGACAATGACGCCGGTTCATATGGGACATCACGGTCACGCGCTGAGTGCGGTCGGATTAGTAATCGGCCTTCATATCGCAGCTATGTATCTGCCTTCATTAATTACAGGTGTACTTGTCGATAAGCTAGGGCGGACATTTATGGCGTCAGCATCAGGAATAACTTTACTTGCAGCAGGCGTAGTAGGCGCACTTGCACCCGGAGAATCATTAGCAGGAATGATTGTCGCACTGATGCTGCTTGGGCTCGGGTGGAACTTCGGTCTGATCAGTGGAACAGCAACGATCATAGATGCCACACATCTTTCAGTGCGTGCAAAGACGCAAGGATCAGTGGATGTCTTTATTGCTTTATCAGGAGCAGCAGGCGGTGCACTTTCCGGTATGGTTGTCGGGGCGACGAGCTTTGCAATGCTGTCACTCGGAGGTGGACTATTGTCTCTCATTTTAATTCCAATGATTTTCTGGGCAAGAGGAACAAAATCGATGAGAAGCGAAACTCAGCTGTGAAAAAGCTGGGTTTTTTCTGTGGATAAGCTGTTGATAAGTTAGAAATAAGCTGTATATAACTCGGTGTGTCTTTTATTGTGGATAATGTTAATAAATGTGTACAAACCTGTGGACAATGTGTATAACTATGTTAAAAAGCATGAATCCGCTGTGTGTAGTGTGCATAACTCTGTGTATTGTAATTGTTCTGTCACACTCCGTTCACATTATATACATATTTGATTTGCAATTTTCACACAAATATAAGCGAAAAGTTATTCACAATTGCCTGATATTTCGGATTTGGAAGGATGGGAGAGGATACGTGGGAATCGGTGAGAATTTGGGTGGGGGAGGGGTTTGAGTTTGTGAAAAGTGTTCTAGGTTTTTACAGCGGATTTTTTTAAAAGTCAGTAGGTATAATGACATAATTTCTGAGACCGCCTGCCAAATGTCCTGAAAGCCACATGTAATTTCCTGAACTCCCGCAGTAATCTTCTGAACCTCACGCCGAATCTCCGGAACAACCGCTATAATCTCCTGAACCACACCCCAACACACAAAAAAACAGGAACCCAAAAAGGATTCCTGCACAAACCTCACTCACTCAATTCCTCTTCCAGCTCAGCCCACTCTTCAAGCAGCTGATCCATCTCAGCTTTTGCCTGATCAATGGCCTGGTTGGATTCCATCACCCGCTCATGATCCTGGAAAATCTCAGGGTCACACAGCAGATTTTCATGCTCTTCAATCGTACCCTCGAGCTCTGTAATCAGCAGCTCAATTTCCTCAAGACGTCTGCGCTTTTTACGTTCAGCCTTCTGCTTTTCCTTATCAAGCGCAAAGGCTGATTTGTCAGTCGGCTTTTCAGCGGCAGGTGCTTTCTCAAGTCGCTCACGTTCTTCAATAGCCGCAAGCTCAGCTATTTCACTCAGTTTCTCCATATAGTAATCATAGTCGCCGAGATACTCAGTGCTGCCATCAGGTGACAGCTCAAGCACCTTTGTCGCAAGCCTGTTGATAAAATAGCGGTCGTGCGATACAAAGAGGATCGTCCCCGGGTAATCGATCAGCGCATTCTCCAAAATCTCTTTGCTGTCGAGATCAAGGTGGTTGGTCGGCTCATCTAAAATCAGCAGGTTCGATTTCTGCATCATTAGCTTCGCAAGTGCAAGGCGTGCTTTCTCACCACCGCTCAAAGTTGCAACAGGCTTCAGCACGTCATCCCCTGAAAAGAGGAAGTTGCCAAGTACCGTACGGATATCCTTTTCATTTTTCATCGGATAGTCATCCCACAGCTCATTCAGCACCGTTTTATTTGAATGCAGTTCTGCCTGCTGCTGGTCGTAGTAGCCAATGCTGACGTTCGATCCATATTGAATCTGACCAGCAAGC
The DNA here is from genome assembly GCF_055597105.1 of Jeotgalibacillus sp. 10bf12. Lineage (NCBI taxonomy): Bacteria > Bacillati > Bacillota > Bacilli > Caryophanales > Caryophanaceae > Jeotgalibacillus > Jeotgalibacillus sp. 10bf12. Next base: position 1,528,610 of record NZ_CP200276.1, read on the forward strand.
GCAGGAATTCTTTTTACGATCGTTTTTAAAAGGGTGGACTTCCCGACACCGTTTGGCCCGATCAAAGCGATACTATCCTCACGCGTGATAGCCGCATTGATATTACTTGAAACGGCATTATCATAGCCTACAGAAAGATCCTGCAGCTTCAAGACGTCATTCCCACTCTGGCGGTCAATCGAAAAGCCGAAGCTTGCTGATTTTTCATCACCTTTCGGACGGTCCATTTTGTCCATCTTCTGAAGCTTTTTACGGCGGCTCTGTGCCATTTTCGTCGTCGAAGCCCGTGCGAGGTTCCGCGCGACAAAGTCTTCCATCTTTGCGATCTCTTCCTGCTGCTTTTCAAATTCCTTCATCTCACGCTCATAATCAAGCGCCTTCTGATCAAGATAGCGGCTGTAGTTGCCGTGGAATTTCTTCGAACGCTTTCGTGAGATTTCCACAACCTGATTAACGATTTTATCTAAAAAGTAGCGGTCGTGTGAGACGATTAAAATCGCGCCCGGGTAACCCTGCAGATAAGACTCCAGCCAGCTGAGTGTATCGATGTCCAGGTGGTTAGTCGGCTCATCGAGGATCATCACGTCAGGCTTGGTTAAAAGGAGTTTACCCAAAGCAAGACGGGTCTTCTGACCACCGCTCAACGTCGAGATTGGCGTGTCGTAATCAAACGACTGAAAGCGCAGACCGTGAAGTACGGTTCTGATATCTGCTTCATATTGATACCCGCCGGCGTCCTTGAACTGAACCTGAAGCTCATCATATTCAGTCATCACGCGGTTATAGCGTTCTGCGTTTTCGTATACGTCAGGGTCCGCCATCTGCTGCTCGGCTTCACGCAGGCGTTTTTCCATGTCTTTTAAGTAATCAAATACAGTCATCATTTCTTCCCAGATCGACAGCTCGGATTCAAGTCCGCTGTGCTGTTCAAGGTACCCGATCGACACGCCTTTTGGTTTATTAATATCGCCGTTATCATGCGAAAGCTGACCTGCGATAATTTTTAAAAGGGTAGACTTCCCGGCGCCGTTTCGGCCGACAAGTGCGATCCGGTCTTTCGTCTGGACTTCAAGCTTTATATTAGCAATAATCTCTTCTGCGCCAAACGACTTGGAGAGATTATTGACCTGTAGTAAAATCATTCGCTCACCTCATTTTTCTTCCTATCTAAGTGTATCGTACCAGCGTTATGATAAGCAACGAACTGTCATTGTGAAAAAACTTGCATACTTTGCAAGCGGATACCTTAATGGTGTATGATACAATAGGGACTTGGATTGTATTTAAAAGGAATTTGTTTTTTAAAGATATAGATTTGGAAGCGTTCACAGCTTCACTTTACATGCGGTGCCAGGCGCACTGTTGGATTTAGGGGGAGTACAGGAATGAGTCAGGAACAAATGAAGATTCCTCAGGCAACGGCGAAGCGACTGCCGCTTTACTACCGTTTTCTGAAGAACCTGCATTCATCAGGAAAGCAGCGTGTTTCTTCGAAAGAGCTGAGCGATGCTGTAAAGGTTGATTCAGCAACAATCAGACGTGATTTTTCTTATTTTGGTGCACTTGGCAAAAAAGGTTATGGTTATAATGTTGAGTACCTGCTGTCCTTTTTCCGTAAAACACTTGATCAGGACGAAACGACAAAGGTCGTGCTGATTGGGGTCGGAAATCTTGGTACAGCGTTTTTACATTATAATTTCCTGAAAAACAATAATACAAAGATTGAAATGGCGTTTGACGCCGATCCTAAAAAAGCTGGAACTTCAATTGGAGAAGTACCTGTGTATGCGATGGATGACCTTGAAGAAAAGGTGAATGCGAGCAACATTGAAGTGGCGATCCTGACTGTGCCTGCTGGTCCTGCACAGGGAATCACAGACCGGTTGATTGATCTGAAGGTAAAGGGAATTCTGAATTTCACACCTGCGAGACTCTCTGTGCCTGAGCATATGAGAATCCATCATATTGATCTTGCCGTCGAGCTTCAGTCATTGATTTATTTCCTGAAAAATTACGGGACAGATGACGTAGAAACGTCACAATTATAAGAAATATAGAATAGCCAAAAAGCTTGATTTAATTTATGATATAAGAAGAAAGAGGAGGTGCATGCATCATGTTACCAGGCGGAATCAGCCTTGCCGTGATCGCAGTCGTTGCATTATTAATTTTTGGTCCTAAAAAACTGCCGGAGCTAGGGAAAGCAGCAGGCAGCACCCTTCGTGAATTCAAGGATGCAACAAAAGGACTTGCAGATGACGACGATGATGTAAAAGAGTCAAAGAAAGACGAAAAACAGCAATAATTACGGGATGGTGGCCATATGAACCAGCAAGATATGACCGTCCATGAACATATAGGTGAAATAAGAAAACGACTCATCATTGTAGTCGTTTTCTTTGTCATTGCGATGGTGGGAGGGTTTTTCCTAGCCGAACCGCTGATGAAATACCTTCAGTCTTCAGACGAAGCAGCATCGATGACATTGAATGCATTCCGGGTAACGGATCCTGTAAAGATCTATTTCCAGATTATCATGTTCACTGCGTTGATCATGACGGCACCAATTATACTGTATCAGCTTTGGGCGTTTATCAGTCCGGGTCTGCAGGACAGAGAACGGAAGGTAACGCTTAGTTACATTCCTGCATCCGTCATACTTTTCCTGACAGGCCTTGCGTTTGCGTATTTTATCTTATTCCCATTCGTTGTCCGTTTCATGATGAACCTGTCGAACAATCTTGAAATTGAACAGGTCATCGGGATCAATGAATTCTTCCAGTTCTTATTCCAAATGACAATCCCGTTCGGCTTTTTATTCCAGCTGCCGGTGATCATGTTATTTGTCACAAGACTGGGGATCGTTACACCAATGTTTCTGGCAAGCATCCGTAAGTACGCATACTTCGGACTGCTCGTCGTCGCAGCCTTTGTGACGCCGCCGGACATCTTCTCACACATGATCGTAACCGTACCGCTGATTTTACTTTACGAAATCAGCTTGTGGATTGCGAAAATCGGCTATAAGAAAGCTCAAAAAGCAGAAGCCGAACAGCGTGAGCTAGAAGAACAGGAGCGCAGGGAGCGGATCGACCGCGAGCTTGCGAAAAAAGAAGCAATGAAAGAAAACAGCGGGGAGTGATCCCGGCTGTTTTCTTTTTGTGGCGGTGGTTCGGCGTTAAACCTGGCTTGTTCGCCACTCATATGCTGATGTTCGATACTTACAACCAAGGGTTCGACGCAAAATACGTGGTGTTCGACGTATCTCATGACATGTTCGCCACTTCATGACCAAATACCCATCCCATAAACCTCCTTCCACAAACAAAAAAGCAGCGGCCAAATAGCCGCTACTTCTTCTCATTCATATGCTTCTTAATCTTAAAGTGGAGTCCGATCAGCCTGAGTCCCGCCCCGATATCATACGTTGCGAATGCAACAAACAGGTAGGCAAAGAAGCCCCAGCCGTTTTCGTTTACGCTGTTTACAGCGAAGTAGACGAAGAATACCCCAAGTATCAGATAGAAGACTCCGTGTCCTAATGGAGATTTCATTTAGAAAATCCCTCCCAGTGCAAAGCGCCACAGTACGAATACTGCTTCATTCATTTCAATGATCCGCTGAATTTCATCAGCAAAGAAGAACTGCGTCATCACGACAAATGTGTTGATCGCCATATGCGCGATGATTGGTACGATGATTCGTTTAGTATATGCATAAAGGAACGCAAATGCATAACCCATTGCCGCATAAATCAGGATATGGGTGAAGTCGAAGTGGATCACCGCAAAGATCAGCGCACTGATCAGTCCTGAGATGAAGAAATTGTATTTACGATAGAACCAGCCGAAAATCACGCCACGGAACACAATTTCCTCTAAAATCGGTCCGATAATCGCAACTGCAACAGCTGCGAGCGGGACGTAAGACAGAAGGCTGATGATATCAGCTGTATTCTGTGAACCCGGATCAATGCCGATCAGCGACTCAATGCCGACTGCAATCGCCTGACTGAAGAATGCCAGGAAGATCCCGATAAATGACCATAAAGCTGCCATCCCTGGACCAACCTTTTTACCCGGCAGATCCATGACGCCTTTATTTTTGTTCATGACAAACAGGATAACAATCAGCGCAATCGTAAAGCTGATAAAGATCCAGTAGCCTGATATTTGATAAAGCAGCACGGCAGGTTCACTGTCTGAGACCATTCCGCTGATAAATAATGCGAGCGGGACAGCGATAAATGTGGAAAGCTGCATAGCCACATAAGTAATTAATATAATGAGAAAGGTGCGGTTCACAGTCATACTCCTTTGAAATAGATTCGTTCTGTTTATTCTACTATTGAACTACACTGCCTTCAATTGATAGCTACGATGTCAGACGTATTAAGTAGACATTTTGTGAATAGGGTGTGAGGATGTGCTTTTGAAAACCGCTGCCCTTCTCCGTGCAGGACTTCGCTTTCCTGCCCCCGGGCGGTGAGCCTCTTCATACTTCGCATGCTGAGTCTCACCTGTCCCTTTTCCGGGGCGGGAGTCTTCGTCCTGCACTCCGAAGGTCAGCTGGAGAGTATCCATCACACTGTACATTCATAAAATTGGACAAGTCCACATATTAAAAGGGGGTTAGACTTTTCAATAAAGGAGAAATTACATACTTGATTCACCCAACTTAGCTGGCTCTTGTAGTGGAGGACGAAGACTCCTGCGGCATAGAAGCGACAGCTGAGACCCAGGAGAGCGAAGCTTGAGGGGGCTCAGCGCGCGGCCGCGGAAAGCGTAGTGCTCCACGGAAAGAGACAGCGGTACCTGTAAACAAATTTTTAAAAAATTTAAACCCATCACACTTGCAAAAACAACTCAAATTAATTAAACTAATACTTGTGTTAGCACTCATATATATAGAGTGCTAATAAACGAATGAACATAATTCAAGGAGGTTGTTTCACTTGTTAAAACCATTAGGTGATCGCGTAGTAATTGAGCTGGTAGAGTCTGAGGATAAAACGTCAAGCGGGATTGTACTTCCGGATAGTGCGAAAGAAAAGCCGCAGGAAGGTAAGATCGTTGCCGTAGGTACAGGACGTGTGCTTGAAAACGGTGAGCGTGTTGAGCTTGAAGTATCTGTTGATGACCGTATCCTTTTCTCTAAGTACGCTGGTACAGAAGTGAAATACCAGGGCACAGAATACCTGATCCTTCGCGAAAGTGATATTCTGGCTGTCGTAAACTAATTCAATCATTTAAAAACATAACGATTTAAAACCATATTACATTCTGGGAGGAACCTTACAAATGGCTAAAGAAATTAAATTTAGTGAAGAAGCTCGCCGCTCAATGCTTCGCGGTGTTGATCAGCTTGCTGATGCAGTAAAGGTAACACTTGGACCAAAAGGACGTAACGTTGTTCTTGAAAAGAAATTCGGTTCACCGCTAATTACAAATGACGGTGTAACGATTGCAAAAGAAATCGAGCTTGAAGATGCATTTGAAAACATGGGTGCAAAGCTTGTAGCTGAAGTAGCGAGCAAGACAAACGAAATCGCTGGTGACGGTACAACAACTGCAACGGTTCTTGCACAGGCAATGATCCGTGAAGGTCTGAAAAACGTAACGGCTGGCGCTAATCCAGTTGGCGTACGTAAAGGGATCGAAAAAGCAGTTGTAGCTGCACTTGAAGAATTAAAAGCAATCTCTAAGCCAATCGAAGGCAAAGAGTCAATTGCACAGGTTGCAGCAATCTCAGCCGCTGACGATGAAGTTGGCCAGCTGATCGCTGAAGCTATGGAGCGCGTTGGTAACGACGGCGTTATCACAATCGAAGAATCAAAAGGCTTCACGACAGAGCTTGACGTTGTAGAAGGTATGCAGTTTGACCGTGGATATGCATCTCCATACATGGTCACTGACTCTGACAAAATGGAAGCAGTGCTTGAAAATCCATATATCCTGATCACTGACAAGAAGATCGGCAGCATTCAGGAAGTACTTCCTGTGCTTGAGCAGGTTGTCCAGCAGAACAAGCCGCTTCTAATCGTTGCTGAAGACGTTGAAGGTGAAGCACTTGCAACACTTGTTGTGAATAAGCTTCGCGGAACGTTTAACGCAGTAGCTGTTAAAGCACCAGGATTCGGCGACCGTCGTAAAGCAATGCTTGAAGACCTGTCAATCCTGACTGGCGGTGAAGTGATCACTGAAGACCTTGGACTTGATCTGAAGTCTGCAAACATTTCACAGCTTGGACGCGCAGCGAAAGTTGTTGTTACGAAAGAAAACACAACAGTTGTTGAAGGTGCAGGAGATGCTCAGCAAATCGGCGCTCGTGTTGCACAAATCCGTTCTCAAATCGAAGAATCAACTTCTGAATTCGATAAAGAAAAACTTCAGGAACGTCTTGCAAAGCTTGCAGGCGGCGTAGCAGTCATCAAAGTTGGTGCTGCAACTGAAACTGAACTGAAAGAGCGTAAACTCCGCATTGAAGATGCCCTCAACTCAACGCGCGCAGCTGTTGAAGAAGGTATCGTATCTGGTGGTGGTACAGCGCTAGTGAACGTATACAACAAAGTCGCTTCAATCGAAGCAGAAGACGACGTGGCAACTGGTATCAACATCGTGCTTCGCGCACTTGAAGAGCCAATCCGCCAGATCGCACACAACGCAGGCCTTGAAGGCTCAATCATCGTTGACCGCCTGAAGAAAGAAGAAGTCGGCGTAGGCTTCAACGCAGCAAACGGTGAATGGGTTAACATGATTGAAGCTGGTATCGTGGATCCAACTAAGGTTACACGCTCAGCACTTCAAAACGCTGCATCAGTAGCAGCAATGTTCCTGACAACAGAAGCTGTTGTAGCAGACATTCCAGAACCGGAAAGCGGCGGCGGAATGCCTGATATGGGCGGAATGGGCGGCATGATGTAAGTCATCCGTTCAATAAGAAAACTCCTCTTACTTGGTGAGAGGAGTTTTCTTATTTATAATTCAAAACACTTTACTGAAAGAACGTTTGTTCGTATAATATGAATGAAACCATTTGTCTAATTTGCTTGATTAATTCTTGATATGTATACTTAGACATAACTCTGTTAAAGCTGAGGTGTAATGATATCGTGTCTCTTTCATATCCATATACTCTTGATGATTATAAAAGAATATTTGATATTATCTTTGAAAAGCACGATCAATACAACTCTAGATGGCTTGAATTAAAAAAAGATCAGACATTTAATCTTAAGAAAGTTCAAGTCAGACATATTACATCAGATGATCCAAGAAACATGGATGATTTTATTGATAAAAGTTTCCTGGAATATATGGAAAGCTACCAAAATGGACTATACGAATTATATATAGACATTGCAGTGGCGTTATCATCTGAATATGACATTCCTGTTATCGGAAGAGTGAAAAATGATGATTCAATTGTATCTAAGCTGCATCGCAAAAGATTAGATGCAAATGGGAGTTTTCCTGTTAATAAGTATTTGAATGATTTACTTGGCTTTAGAGTGATTGATAAAAACTTTAATTCGAACTTTACTACTCTCAATGACCATTTAAAATCTATTGATATTAAAGGTCAGAAGAGAATTAGGTATAGTGAACGTCAAATAAAAGATTATAAAGCGCTTCATGTCTATTTTATGGGTCTTTCAAATAATTGTTTTCCAATTGAGCTGCAAATTTGGGATGCTGATCATGAACGATCTAATCTGGATTCACATAAAGTTTATAAAAAGGAATATACTCATTGGCCTTCTAAATATAGGGATGGTTAATTAATTTTGAGAGGAGGGTTTGCTATGTACGAGCATTTTATTCTGCTTCATAGTGATTATCATGAAGGTAAGAGAATTGCTTTTCATCAGGTTTATCAAAATGTCCATGGGCTAAAAGATTTTATGACTGTAACTGATAAGCTTAAGGGTGGTTATCCTGAAAGATCTTTCGGTTTTCATCATATTAAAACCGATTCTATGACGTGGGAATCAGTTACAGCTTATGATAAGTTTTTTGACGATGTTTTTCCGACAAATCAGTTTGATACTTTTGTTCGCTTTCTAGCTGATGAAGATGAAATAAACTCACTGGACATTGCAAATCTGATTACCTCTAAAATTGACTGTACACATTTAAAGCTGCAAAAACTGTTGTATTTTTTCTATGAGATATATATTAAAAAGTATGATGACGTTCCCTTTAAGGAAAAATTGATGGCGTGGCAACACGGACCTGTAATTGAAGAGGTTTATCAGCAATATAAAAAATATGGCAGCAATAGTATTGGTGAAAAAGTTGAAGATGATCATGTGCTAATCAATAAGGATGACGAATTTAAGTTATCTGTGTACTCACGTTTTAAACAAACCTCCAGCTTTCACCGTTATCTTTCAGTGCTTGAAGAAACACTTGATAACTATGGAAAGTATGATGCATGGCAGCTGGTAGACTTAACGCATCGCACTGGTGCACCTTGGGATATAGTTACTAATGGTGGCGCTTATTTAAACAGAGTGATTAGTGAAGACGTTGTAAAAAATTATGTAATGGCAAAGTAGCCTTCCGCTTAAATCTGCGGAAGGCTTTTAATTTGAGTATATTTATGAAAGGTTTCTTAATATCAAATTAAGTGATGTTTTATACGTTTTGTCTCAATGTTATAGACTTTATCAATCATCATCTTACTTCCGCGAAGTATACCCAAAAACCGGCCCCATTAACTCAAACTCATAACTATCACTATTCACCTTCCCCAAAACCTTGTCACTATCATACAACTCCAGCATAAACCCAGCCATCTCTTTAGCAGTATGGAATTTCTGGACGTTGTCGCTATAGCTGAACTCATCAATCTCGCGTGCAGTTTTAACGAATTCGGTTTCTGTCATAGAAGGCGCCAGTATTTTAACTTTCAGGGTAGCTCCGTTATCCTGAAGCTCTTGGGCAAGTCCTTCTGTAAATGCGCTCACGTAAAATTTGGTTGCAGCGTATGTAACTGCGTTTGGTACGATTCTGTAGCCTAAGTCAGATGATACGTTGATGAGCTGTGCACCTTCCCGGTCAGCATAATCATGCGCGTATAGTGTGGAAAGGGTAGTGAGTGCTTCAACGTTTACGCGCAGCATCTTTTCAGTTTTTGTTACATCCTGTTCAGCAACTGCCGAGCTGTTTCCGAAGCCGGCATTGTTCACGAAGGTTTCAATGTCGTATTCTCTAAGACTCTCATATAACGCATGAACCTGTTCGCTTTCAGAAAGGTCTGTTGGTCTGATGATGACGTCCAGATCAGCGTTCATACTTTGGATTTTCTCTTTCAGGTTGTTAAGTTCGGCTTCGCGTCTTGCTACGAGAATCAGGTTTTTATCGCGAGATGCGAAAGCGAGTGCAGCTTCATAGCCAATTCCTGAGCTTGCGCCTGTGATCACTGTATACTTCATCTGAATTCCTCCATTGAAATGTATTATGAACCTTCTCTTATCGTACTGTTAACTTTAACCAGAAAGCAAATAATGTGTGATGAAGTTTGTGCTGCACACCTTTATCACACTTCCTGAATAGCTTAATAAATGAGCATTCTCTAAAGGGAGGCAAACTTCATGTCATCGTTTCATGAGGATCATCTGAAAAAAGTGGTGAATATCCCTAATCCGCTTTACCAATCCTTGCAGGGAAGATATTTTGTTGGGCAGACGGAGCATCTTCGTTTGGGAAAAGGTAAGAATGCGTGGGGAGGCCTGGTTAATCCTTTAACGTCTGATGTTGATTTATTCGTAAATGCGTTTACGATCACGAATCATTCGACTCAGCCTTTTGAAGCTGAGATCTGGTTTAATCCCATTATGCCTGGAAAGCCTCAGATTTCAAAAAATGTAACGCCTGCAAATACGGCTATTTGTCCGCTGCCGGAGCCAGAAGTGAAAATCGAGTATGCTGATTGTGTAAAAGGGTTTCCGAAGAAGGGGGTTATGGCATTTAGACAGATTGTGCCGCCGCAAAGCACGTTGACCAGTGATGAGGACGGGAAATTCATTTTTCCGCCTGGGGGATCATTCATCATCTTCCTGGTATCGCCGAATCATGAAATGATCCTGGCAGAGGTTGCGTTTGGATGGTTTGAGAAACATATAAAAAAGTAGCATAAAAAGGTCAGCCCAATCACAGGCTGACCTTTTTCAAATGACTGGATGCGGCATGCTGCTGAATAAACCGGAGAGACTCTCTGATGATTTCTCCCTTATCATAATCCATAGAAGCCACATGATAGGAGTTCCTCAGTACATGCTTTGACTTCAAATCTGACTGAACAGACTGAAGAATGTAGTCCGTATTTTCAGGTGGTACCACATGGTCAATGGTGGATTGAAAGCATGTGATTGGGGTTTTAACAAATGGCAATCTTTTTTTCACGACATCCAGGTAAGTCAGCAATTGATGATAAGCATAAGCTGGCACTGAATCGTAAGTGATTTCTTTCACACCAGGATCTTTGATATCCGGTGCGCCTTCTTTTATAGAATGAGTCGGCGCCAGGCTATGATAATGAGCCATCTCAGGAACGTGAATGGCAGGGTTAATTAATAAAATGCCATCAATATCCTGATAATGGCTGGCAAGGTCTAATGTTAAAGTGCCACCCATTGATTGTCCGATGACATATACGGTTGTGCAGCGCGCTTTCAGATCCAGGTAGGCTTGTTCAAGGATTGAATACCAGTCGGAAAATGTACAGTGTTCCAGATCTTTAGCATGTGTGCCGTGTCCTGTAAGCCTTGGTGCTGAGACGGTATAACCTTCTCTGGCAAAAGCTTTCCCTATGTATTCCACGCTTTGTGGCGTTCCGATAAATCCGTGACATAGCAGGATGCCAATCTCACTGCCTTCATAGTAAAAAGATTCTGCTCCGGGGATGACCTGATATGCTTCCTTCATGATATTCTCCTTTCTGAATTTGAACTTCTGTTGATTTTAAACTGTAGTTCGCCTCTCTTACTATTACTGGTATTTAACAACATTAATCCCTATCTGTCAACTAGGAATTAAAAGGTCGATGGACTGTTGGAAAGAAAGTCCGGCACAAATTAAATAAAATCAATGCCTGATTTCCGGCGGCAGAAGCTTTACATCCGATTATAATAAAGGTAAAGATTCGTAAGGGATTGAGGTGTTCAGAGAATGACTGATGAAAAGAAACAGGAGTTTTATAAAGCATTGCTTGAAAAGGATTCCGCATATGAGGGATTATTTTTGTCGGGGTGAAAAGCACGGGCGTTTTTTGCCGTCCGACCTGTCCTGCAAGGAAGCCGAAGTTTGAGAACTGTGAATTTTATCATACCGCAGAGGAGGCGCTGCTGGCTTCATACAGGCCGTGTAAAAGGTGCACGCCGCTTTCTCATCCGAATCAGGTATCTGAGCTTGTACAGAAACTTGTTCAGGCTGTGGAAGAAAATCCGGAGAAAAAGTGGAAAGAGAAGGACTTCAGGGAACTGGCTGTTGATGAATCAACGGCACGCCGTCAGTTTAAGAAACGGTTCGGGATGACGTTTGTGCAATATGCACGTGCAAGAAGAATGGGGATTGCGATGAAGGAGATCAGGTCTGGAAAGGCGATGATTGATGCCCAGTTGAGTACAGGCTATGAATCAGGGAGCGGCTTTAGAGATGCCTTTTCAAACATTATGGGGGATGCACCTTCATCAGCCAGAGAAGATCATATTCTGAAAGCGTCCTGGATCGATACGAGAGTTGGTCCAATGGTAGCTATTGCAGATGAAGACAAGTTGTATCTTCTCGAGTTTGTGGATCGGCGTGGTCTTGAAAAAGAGATTGAAGTACTCAGAATGAAAACCCGTTCAGCAATTATTCCGGGGAAAACGAGATCGATTGAATCAATTGAAAGAGAGCTGGATCTGTATTTTAAAGGTGAGCTGACTGAATTTCATACACCAGTCAGGCTGATTGGAACACCATTTCAACTGATGGTATGGGAAAGGCTGAAGCAAATCCCTTCAGGTAAAACAAGGTCCTATACTGACATTGCGAGAGAAATCGGTAAGCCGACTGCAGTGCGCGCAGTTGCGAGAGCCAATGGATCAAATCAGCTCGCACTGATCATTCCATGTCACCGCGTGATTCTCAGTGACGGTTCAACAGGCGGATATGCCGGAGGACCTGCCAGAAAGAAATGGCTGTTAGAGCTTGAAAGTGAAAGTCGTTGGGTGAACAAGTGAATCCTAGTTGCTCAAAGAAGTAAAAAAAGCTTCGTTAAAGTTTAATATTATTTTTTACTATGATGAAAGGACTTCTATATAGGCGGAAGTCCTTTTTGTCTTTATTGATGGCTTCTTCAACTAATACATTACATCATTTAATAATGAACATTATAACTTTAGCTTTAAGCCTTCATGCGTTGCTTCAAATCCTATCTGTTTATAAAATCTTAACGCATCTGCTCTTTTTTTATCGGTTGTTAGTTGTACTAAATGACAGCCCCGCTCTTTTGCCCGGTTAACTGCCCATTTAATCAGTTCAGTACCTACGCCTTTACCTCTTACTGAAGCTGACGTTCTCACACCTTCGATGGTAGCTCTCCAACCACCCTGATGAGTTATGTATGGTGTGAAAGTAATTTGTTGTACGCCAATTACTTCATTGCCGTCACAAGCCACAATTAACTCGTTATTAGGGTCAGATGTTATCGCCTCAAATGCTTTTATGTAACTATTCGGCAGCGGGTGCTCATAACGCTCACGTTTACTTCCTAAAACATCATCAGCAAGCATGGTAACAATACGATCTAAATCTTTTTCGGTAGCTATTCTGAATTTTATTTTTGTCTCCAATACAATTCCCCCTCTTATTATTAAAACTTCCTTTTACTTTATCAGTAATAATAATGACCCTTTATTTATTCACAAACAAGTATTTCCCTTGAAAACGCTGATGCTTTTCCTTTTTTAGCGATGCAGCGGTCTTTGACGGTAAAGCCTGCCTGCGTGATCATGTGATCGATGTTTTCGATGGTGACGACCACGAGTTTTTTGGAGAAGTGACGTGCGTTTTTCAGGATGGCGAGCTGATCTTCCGGTGTTGCATTGGTGTATAGGTTATATGGCAGGTCGATGATGGTGGCATCGTAATGGTCCTGAACGTCAGCGATGGCGCCATGTGTGACGTTACCTGTGAGGCCAAAATGTTCAATGTTTTCACGGGAACCTTGTACGACTAACGGGTTGATATCCCGGCCATCAATGTTGATGCCCATTGAGAGCGCTTCGACCAGGACAGTGCCGATGCCGCAGCATGGATCAATCGCTTTTTTGCCTGCCGGCTCCGGGACAGCGATATTGGCGATGGCCCGCGCTGTGCGGGTATTAAGGGCGGTTGAGTATTCACGCGGTTTTTTGACATGCTTCAGCCAGACGGATTCAGCTTTCGTGTAAATGCCGAGATACCAGCGCTTCTCATATGGGACTAAGCCGAATATAATGTCTGGATTGCGCAGGTCAAGCTTTCCGGTGATATGCATCCCTGCAGCGCGTTCAATTTGTCTTTTTTCATCATACTCCACTTTGCATGGGCCGGTTTGATCATTGATCTTCACAAAGAGGACTTTGAACGTGTCATCCTGCAGATTGATGAGATGTAATTGGCTGTACAGGTCCTGAAGGTCATTTCCTTCGAAGAGCACTTCAATATGCTCCTTGATAAACGGACTTCTCCCTGGATTAATATGAATGTCAGTTTTTAGAATCTTACCTTTTGTATATGTGCCGAAAAGTGCACGCATTTCCATGTGACAAAGCGGTGCGTCTTCACTGTTATAGGCGTATGTGTAAATGGATTGGCTTGTTTGCGGGCGTTGTTCCAACAGAATATCCAACTTTCTTAAGCGCTTATTTTATATATTTAGTATAGCAGTTGTTTTAAGAAAAGCTTGGCAGTGATACGTATAAATAGCGATAAGTACATGTAAGATGGGAATAAAATACATGAACAATGACTATTGACACCTGAAAAAAATTACCGTATCTTAATATTAATCAAATATCCGAGTGATACAATTTATCTTTGATGATGAAATGGATTTAAGCAGGACGTTAAACGTGTGTTGGCGAAATGAGGAAATCCTGACAGGTTGTCAAAGCTGGAATTAGAATAAATCGGTTTATGTCCATGCTAAGGGATTAGTCTGGGGATAAACCGATTTTTTGTTTGGAGGGAGCAGGAATGGTGATGAAAGTGACAAAGACAAAAGGCTCGATTGAAGCGGAGATCAGTAAGGCGATCACCCAGTGGGAGAAGGATTTTCTGGGGAGAGGGTCAGTATCTGTAAAGGCTGATATCCTGAGGGATATGATTATCGTCTGTCTGAATGGTGTATTAACACCTGCAGAATACCGTGTGTGCAGTACGCATGACGGGATGCTGTCGATTAAGAAGACGCGGTCTGATCTGGTCGAGTCCGGTATCGAGATGCTGAAGCAGATTGTTTTTGATATTACATCAGCAGAAGCCATCAGCTTTCATACGGATATCAGCTCCGTCACAGGGGAACGTATTATGGTGTTTAAGCTCAATGAAAATCTTGAGAAAAAGCTCAATGATAAATAAAGAGGGAGTTCTTTAAAAGACATGTTGTCTGTTAAAGGAAAACCGGCCTTTCCATACGTGCAATGCGCGTTGAAAGTGCCGGTTTTTTTATTGGGAATTTTTAGATTCAGGAGGTAGAAGGATGAATGAAATTGTGATTCAGAATTTAATGTCACCGGTTGTCCTGTTTTTTGTACTGGGGATCGCTGCAGCACTTGTGAAGTCCGATCTGGCGTTTCCGAAGGCGCTGAGTGATGCGCTAAGTATCTATCTGCTTATTGCGATCGGTTTGAAAGGGGGGATTGAACTTGCGAATTATTCAATCGAATCTGTTTTTGCACCAATTTTAGGCGCTTTATTTCTTGGCACAATCATCCCATTCCTGGCACTTGGTGCGATGAAAATGATCGGGATGGATTTGAAAAACGCAATTGGCATTGCAGCTACATATGGATCCATCAGTATTGTCACCTACGGAGCGGCCGTTGCTTTTATGGATCAGACAGGTACCCCGTATGAAGGATTTATGAATGCACTTGTTGTGTTAATGGAAAGTCCGGCCATTCTCGTGTCTTTATTGCTGCTTAAGGTGCTTGAGAATAAAAAGGAGCTCTCAGGTTATACGCAGCGAGCAGGATTTGTTGCCTTTCCTTCAGGGCTGATTGATAAAGAAGTGATCAGGGAGAGTCTATTTGGCAAAAGCATTCTGTTGCTGATGGGGAGTCTTGTGATTGGGTGGGTGCTTGGAGAGAGTGCAATCCCGGCTGTGAAGCCTTTATTTATTGATCTATACGGCAGTATATTAATTTTGTTTCTGTTGAATATGGGGCTGATTGCCGGTCAAAGGCTACCTGAAATGAAGAAGTATGGGGTGAAACTGCTGGCATTTGGCATGATCGCACCACTTGTATTTGGAACGATCGGTGTCCTGGTTGGCAGTATGATTGGTCTATCACTCGGAGGAACGGCGCTGATGGGCGTACTGGCCGGCAGTGCATCCTATATTGCAGCTCCTGCCGCTCTGAAAACGTCTGTCCCGGAAGCGAACCCATCTATTTATCTTGGTCTGTCTCTTGGGGTCACGTTTCCTTTTAATCTAATCATTGGTATTCCGGTTTATTTTGAAATCGCAAAATGGATTCAATAAGAGGGAGGAAAAATAAATGAGAATGCTTGATCGTGTTGATACAAAAAAAGTACTGGTGATTACGGATTCCAATCCGGGAATTGAGTCGTCTTTGACAGGGATTACGCAGCGGGAGAAAGAGGAACTGCTTGTCTTCAACAGCTATGGAGCCCTGATTTCCCAGCCTTATGGATGTCTCATGAGAAATGTGATTCTTGCTGTATATCATGAAGGAATCCATGACATATACATCGTGGCAGAAAAAGCGCAGCAGCATGACCAGAATGACCTGCTTGAGAAAATGAAGGAGGCAGGTGTCACAGATCACATATTGAAAACCATGAATCACCTTGATGCCGTTCAGCATAATGTACTGAATTGGCTGGCCGGACCGTCTGATGTCTATGAGGCAATGAGAAAAAATAAAGAGATGATCATGAAGCATCCGCTTATACCAGGGGTAGTGACAGTCCGTGCATTTTTAGTTGATCGTGAATCGGAGGAATATGAGGAGGTTATTTAAAGTCAAAAATTCTGTAAAAGAAGCAGGTCCATTCAAGGCTTTCCAGACGGTTTACGAGGAGACTCCTAGTAGTCACTGTTGTCCCGCTAATCGTCCCGGATTTTTCATTTACTGATAAAACCCTGTACTGTATCCCATAAAATACAGTACAGGGTTTTTTGATGAAAGTAGAAGTCTTAAAAGGATAATAGATTTTTTTTAATTGATTTACAAAAAACTTTTATTAACATTAATGGGGGGTATAGCTAAATGAAGGGGTGTTAAAAATGAAAAAAATGACAAAAATAGCTGGGTTGTTTACAGTTACTTTTTTAATTGCCGGCTGTTCAGACTCAGGAGATGAGACAAACTCGCAGGCTGATGATTCTGTGGCAAATGAAGTGGAGGATGCACAAGAAAATGATAGCAGCACTGAAAATAATGCTGAAGATCATGCTGAAAATGATGCCAACACAGAAGAGGAAGAAGGTACATCAGATAATGAAGAAGTTGAGGATGTGGACGCGTCAGAAGAAGCTGGCAAATCCAATGAAGAAGAATCCGAAGCATCTGATGAAAAAGAGAGTGAAGCTGAGATTTACGCAGGAGCACAGATGAATCCGGCTTATTTTATTGATACGAAAGTCATTAATCAACCTGATCATTTATATATTGCATACGCTATTGACCGGGATAGAGAAACGGAAGAAATGGTTGATCCGGAACAGCGCTTAGAAACGTCATTATTCAATAATGACCCTTCAGAGCAGGATATTCTCCGTTCGTATACTGATTTGACACTTGATCGGCCGAACCTTTATGTTGAGTTTAATCAAGAGGGGAATGAGTTATCAGTTACTACTGCGCAAAATGTTTTATTCTATGAAACATTGTTTGGAATCAGTGACTTTTACGGGGTTGAATCCATTACGTTTCTAAATCCGGATGGTGAAGAGAAGATAACCGTAGCTGAAAGAACAGTCGATGATACGATCACTGTTAAAGATGAAAGAAGTGAAACACGAGGCTACTATACAATCTATGACAAGGAGCTAGAAGAAACGCTATTTCTTGCTGGTGGTGAGTTAGAGGAGCAAGTTGTAAATGAAAGCGGTGAGCCACTATCTTTTCCGGAAACAATTGAGAAAATGGGGTCAGTTGAGGCCGATATGTTTTATTCGTCAGCAATTGTTGAAGGCATAGAGGTTGTCGAATCGTCTATTACGAACGGTGTTGCGACAGTGCAATATACGATGGATGAAAATGCGGTGACGGACGCAGACCGAACAGTATTCGAAAATGCTATTCAATTGGCAGCGCTGGATTTTCATGCATGGGAAGTTCAACTGATCAATGACACGCTAAAAGAAAGCCGTACGTATCCACTAATTGGTCAGTAGCATGAACCTGAGAATATCAGCCCATAGTAAAAAACCCCAAAAACTAGAGCAGAAATTAATCTTTTGGGGGTTTTTTATTATTTCTGTTGTAAGGAGTGGATTTGATTAATGAAACATGTAGTAGGGTTGTATATGGTGATGGGAATCATGGTATTTGTTACTTTAACAAGTGAATTTGTTTTTAATAGTAACTATTCAGCTATTGCAAGTTGGTGTATTGTGATGTTATTCCTTTTCGGAACCGTATTTTTTGCAAATGCAAGGTATTACTTATCTGAGAAATAACGTGGTAGATTTATATCCTTTAATTAAAAAAGTTCGTATATTTTTCTTCACTACTTAGCTCCGTTAAAAATGGATTTATGGAAACGACCAAAATGAATGTAATGGGAAATAAGCTTAATAAAATGAATCCTGGAACATCAATGAAAACATCAATCAAAAGCGGTATTAATACGAAAAAGTTTAATAAGGCACTTTTTATTCTTGATCTTTGCGTCTGATACTGCGTTTTACCACAGTAAGGACAGGACATTCCAGGATTAGATGTGAAAGTCTTTTTCAAAGTTTGTTTCCAGGTCCACTGATGATCACATTTTTCACAAGTTGGCATATCATCTTCCTCCTGAGAAACTTATAATTTTTACTTCAAAGCCGAATAGACCCATAATGATGCCGGCCATCAAAAAGAAACGCAATGATACTCTCGTAATAAGGAATAAATGCTTTCTGTTCGATCAGATTTAAGATTTCCTCTTTAGATGTCCATTTAGCTGCCTGAACTTCTTCAGTCTGTAACTTAAAAAATCTCCCTGTCCTGAAAACGATTTTGAACATTCTCTACAATTGTATATTCAGAGATGTAAAATCAATGATTCTATATGACTCCTGAATTTTAATTGATTTGTAGTAAATATTCATAAATGTGCCTAGGACAGGGAGTTTTTCATGATGACCACCTACTAAATTTCCAGTCTGCTTGTTCCAAATTAGAGGATCTATATAGCCAAAGTTTTCTATCGATCTTTTAAGTTTTATGTATTCTCTATCACTTGAAGCTAATTCTATTCTTGGATTATAAACTGCAGGGGAAATGCTTTTTATATTAACGGTCTTTATTTCCATGATTCACCCTCCCATAATATTTATTAAAGATTAAAAGTCTATCTCATAAATAGATGGGGAAAGTACGTCGTTTGCACGTCAAAAGCCAGCTAAATATAATTAGCTGGCTCAATGTAAGATCAAATATCCATATAATTATTAGCTATTTTATTATAGTAATAAAACCAGCTCGATAAACTCCATGCATTAGTTAATACTGCAACCGGACCTACAAATCTAGTTAATATTTTTTTCGCTGTAGCCCAAGAAACTGCTTGCCCCCATGCTATAGAACCAGTACTTCCTACAAGTTCTAGAATTATTCCAACAGTAGTGCCATTTTCCACACTTCGCATTGAATCAACCGCATTAGCATGAGTATTAAATTCAGAAGATGTAGCCAGCGAAGCAGTTCTTGATGCAAGCCCCACATAGTTAGCTGTACCTCTACCAGTACTAAAGTTCTTTGTATAATTTATACCTAAACCAGATATCCTTGACCTGTTACTACTTGTACTCATAGCACTAAATGAATGTTCATTTAGAACTGATGGAGTATCTTCTGTAGTTGTAGGAATAGAGTCAAATTTAATCACTTCTTGGTCAATTATTTGATAATTCTCTAAAGTTGTACTGAAGTGCTGGATCAATTTATCTTCGTCAGTATACACTTTAGTTGTAATCTTAGTTGTGTTTGAATCAATTTCTTCAATTGTTTCTTCATACTTTGTTTTCTGACCATTTTCAATCATTAAGTACTCGAAATATTGATCAGTTTCGATTATAACTTGGATTCCGTTGTCGGGTTCAATTGAAGCAGAAGAAGCGAATGCTTTTGAGGGCATTGAAAAGCTAAGCCCACCCCAAACAAGTACAATACTAAGAATTGTTATTACTGCTTTCTTCATCAAAACTCTCCTTTATATATGTAATATTTACTACATCATCACTATAACAAACTATTTTTGTCTTTTATAGGTAAAATAGTAAAAAAAGTAAAATAAACACATTAATCCTAAAATAATGAATATGGTTATTCCTATAAAAAAACTTATATTTACTGAATATAGAATAGTAAGAATCATAAGTGCAATTATATAGATGCCATTTGTTATAAATTTATTTTTTTGCCACGCACCAAGAATTATAGTGAACAAATACGATACACTTGCAAAATAAAAAACCAAATCGAATTCATATTCACCATTAAAAATAACTATTAAATATAACGCTAACAACAAAATAATTTTTATTATTTTTCCCATACTTTCCCTCCTATGTATTTTAGTATGATATAAAAATAACCATATTTATATAGAACTTTTAGATTAGTTTTAATGCTTTAGTTTTGGCTCTATCCACATATTGTTGAACTGTCCTTCTTTTAATACCTAGCGCTTTAGCAATATTGGAATGAAAAACTCAGAGTGAATATTTAAATAGAAGAAAGGCAGCTGATTTAAAAGGCTGTTTTTTAATAGAAATACGCACTAGCGTTGCACGGCTTCAAACAGCTGCTAGTTGAGGGATAAATGGAAAACCGTGACCCTGTGTTGAACACAACTTCCACACAATTTAATTCATTTATATAAGTCAACGAAATTGTGTGGAAGTTGTCTCTGACACAGGGAACGCTTTAATTTAATTTATTTTTAGAGAGAGGGGAGTCAGATAAATTGAAAGCTACCTTCATCATTTCATTAGCCCCACTCTTATTCCTCGCAAGCTGCTCTGCAACTAATCAGCAGGGCCTGAATGAAGCACTTTAAAAGAAAGCTTAGTTAAAGTTTAATATTGTTTTTTACTATGATTAAAAGGACTTCTATATATGTGGAAGTCCTTTTTGTCTTTATTGATGGCTTCTTCAACTAATACATCACATTAACATTATAACTTTAGCTTTAAGCCTTCATGCGTTGCTTCGAATCCTATCTGTTCATAAAATCTTAACGCATCTGCTCTTTTTTTATCAGTTGTTAGTTGTACTAAATGACAGCCACGCTCTTTTGCCCGATTAATTGCCCATTTATTCAGTTCAGTACCTACACCTTTACCTCTTACTGAAGCTGACGTTCTCACCCCTTCGATGGTAGCTCTCCAACCACCCTGGTGCGTTATGTATGGTGTGAAAGTAATTTGTTGTACCCCTATCACTTTATTGCCGTCACAAGCCACTATTAACTCGTTATTAGGATCAGATGTTATCGCCTCAAATGCTTTTATGTAACTACTTGGAAGCGGGTGCTCATAACGCTCACGTTTACTTCCTAAAACATCATCAGCGAGCATGGCAACAATACGATCTAAATCTTTTTCGGTAGCTATTCTGAATTTTATTTTTGTATCCAATACAATTCCCCCTCTTATTATTAAAAACTTCCTTTTAATTTGTCAGTAATAACACTGACCCTTTCTTTATTCACAAACAAGTATTTCCCTTGAAAACGCAGAAGCTTTTCCTTTTTTAGCGATGCAGCGGTCTTTGACGGTGAAGCCTGCCTGCGTGATCATGTGATCGATGTTTTCGATGGTGACCACCACGAGTTTTTTGGTAAAGTGACGTGCGTTTTTAAGGATGGCGAGCTGATCTTCAGGTGTTGCGTTGGTGTACAGGTTATATGGCAGGTCGATGATAGTGGCATCGTAATTTTCCTGAACGTCAGCGATGGCACCGAGTGTGACGTTACCTGTAAGACCAAAATGTTTAATGTTTTCACGGGAACCCTTTACGACTAACGGGTTAATGTCACGACCGTCGATGTTGATGCCCATTGAGAGTGCTTCAACGAGGACAGTGCCTATGCCGCAGCATGGGTCAATTGCTCTTTTTCCTGCAGGTTCCGGGAGAGCGATATTCGCGATTGCCCGCGCTGTTCGTGTATTAAGAGCGGTTGAGTATTCACGGGGTTTTTTGATATGTCTCAGCCAGACAGATTCAACTTTCGTGTAAATACCGAGATACCAATGGTCTTCATATGGGACTAAACCGAATATGATGTCTGGGTCGCGCAGGTCAAGCTGTCCGGTGATGTGCATACCGGTAGCACGTTCGATTTGTCTCTTTTCATCATATTCCACCTTGCCTGGACCGGTTTGATCATTGATCTTCACAAAGAGTACTTTGAACGTGTCATCCTTCAGATCAATGAGGTGTAATTGGCTGTATAAGTCCTGAAGGTCATTCCCTTCAAAAAGAACTTCAATATGTTCCTTAATAAACGGACTTCTGCCTGGATCGATATTGACATCAGTTTTAAGAATTTTCCCTTTTGTATATGTGCCGAAAAGTGCACGCATTTCCATCTGACAAAGCGGTGCGTCTTCACTGTTATAGGCGAATGTGTATATGGATTGATTTGTTTGTGGGCGTTGTTCCAACAGAATATCCAACTTTCTTAATCGCATATTTTATGTATTTAGTATAGCAGTTGATCAGTGAGGAGTAGTTACCTAAAAGAAATTCGTGACCTCTTGGAACTTCCCCTGTCCTGAAAACGATATTGAACATTGACTACAAATGTATATTCAGAACTATCAAACCAATGATCCTATATGACTCCTGAATTTTAATTGATTGTTAGTAAATGTTCATAAGTGCGTCTAGAACAGGGAGTTTTTCACTGATGGGAGAGGGAACACTGGAGAGAGTGATGATAAGTTATATAGGGTTTCACTTTCTGGATCGGATTAAACTTTAATCTATTTTAGACGTAGAATTTTTTCATTATGAAATGCCGATAAAAAGATCAAATTTTCATTTAAGGTGATTACAAATACATTAAAAGACGCTCAGTAGTTTGAGCGGTTTTTGACCTATTAAACTTAAACAAACGGTATGATAAGTACAGCGTTTCACCACAGCAGGGACAGGACATTCCAGGATTAAAAGTGAAAGTCTTTTTCAAAGTTTGTTTCCAGGTCCACTGATGATCACATTTTTCACAAGTTGGCATATCATCTTCCTCCTGAGAAACTTATAATTTTTACTTCAAAGCCGAATAGACCCATAATGATGCCGGCCATCAAAAAGAAACGCAATGATACTCTCGTAATAAGGGATAAATGCTTTCTGTTCGATCAGCTTTAAGATTTCCTCTTTAGATGCCCATTTAGCTGCCTGAACTTCTTCAGTCTGTAACTTCAGTTCACTCAGATCGAAGTCATATTCGATCAAATAATAATCATCAAATCCACGTTCAAAGTTAATCGTAAATTGAGGACGAATACCATCAAAGTTATAAGTAATCCCCAACTCCTCGAATAACTCTCTCGAAGCAGCCTGCTGACTTGTATCGCCCGCAACTGCACTACCGCCGCAAGTGATATCCCAAAGGTTTGACCATCCCTTTTTAAAAGGCTGACGCTGCTGAATGAGCATCTCACCTTTTGAATTAAATATGCATACGTGTACAACTACATGAAATTCATCAGGTGCCATATCATCTCCACGCGTGATTTGTTTCTCTATTTTATTACGATGCTGATTATATAAATCCCACTTTTCCATTGCGAGGCTCCTTTGGAAGACATTTTTCAGACTGGTTATTTAAGTGATTCCAAAATCTCTTTAATTTGTTCAATATGACGATTTTCATGTTCTGCTATAAGTGTGAAGACGCTCGTTGCAGGAATGTCACCAAACCTTGGATGGGAGACGATATACTGTTCTATATCTTCATGTTCTGCTAGAAAAATTTGTGTTTTGTTTCTGGAATGTTGAAGTATTGACAGACATTCATCAGAGTTTCTTCGGATCGCAGGGGGATCCTGTGGTGCTTTCATTTTTACTGACCTGTCTCTCACTATAGAAAAGTCTTTCACATCAGAACGCCCGATTCTTCGTTGACGAATAGCATGGTCCACTAATTTGAGAAAGTTCACCTCTGCCACAGCAAGGTGCTCAACCACTTGGGCAACAGTCCACCCTCCTGAAGGTGCA
Organism: Jeotgalibacillus sp. 10bf12; assembly: GCF_055597105.1. Taxonomy (NCBI): domain Bacteria; kingdom Bacillati; phylum Bacillota; class Bacilli; order Caryophanales; family Caryophanaceae; genus Jeotgalibacillus; species Jeotgalibacillus sp. 10bf12. Next base: position 1,552,272 of record NZ_CP200276.1, read on the forward strand.
GCGGTATTTAATTCCTCTTCATTTAAACTTTTAATCAGATCAATCAGTTCATTTCTCGTCTCTAACATCTGATGATTCAATGTAAGCACTCCTGTCAATTGAATTGATTTGATCATATTGTCTATAGAGAACTTTTCTTGGAATAAGGGGAAGTTAAATTAATCCTTTAAAACCGATGAAAATTCATGAAAAGCGCTTAGCACGTCATCACCTAATGGATGAGCATATACTTGAGTCTTCAAAGGTAATACCCCATCTTTTTCAAGTTGTTGCAGATATCTTTGAAATTCTATATTAATCACTTCCATATAATTTTTTAACTTGAATTGGTATTTAAATACATCATCTGGATAAAAGCTTACATGTTCAATCAAAAGATCTATACCATCACTGGAAAATATATAATAATCAGAATTACCGTGACAATCCAATTCCGCCTTATTAAATTCTCTCTGATATAGAGAAGAAAGTGTTGATAAAAAATGTGGAATAGCTATAAAGCCCAGTCCTGATTTGAAACTGAATAGCTGTGTGTTATTTGAAACATCAAATCGAATGTCTCCACCAAGGAAATCGATACTAATAAAACATTTATAATTAGAGTCCAGAAGATACACCTCCATTAACGTCTATTCTGAAAATAATCTACTTTGATTTGAACATGAAATTCCTTTTCTGCCAAAGAAAATGTGTCTCTCGTTAAAGCCAGGCCACCCTGTATATTATGACTAGGATTCTGGATATTCGAACATCATAGAGCCCATCTCTAAACCAAGCGGAATCGAAGCCCATGTAATAAGAATTGAGATCACCAAAAAGATCACAGGTTTTTTACTTTTAAAAACAAACAGTCCGAGAAGAAATCCCAGAAACCAAATAGGTAAAATTGCAAAAAACTCCGGCGCCACCCATTTCTCATCAGTGTAGTTCTCTGCTATACCACCTCCAGCGAAAAAAGTAGCAATAAACGTAGCCAACAATCCACTGAAGATGGTATTCAGTACATATAGTATCTTAACTATTTTCACAAGAAACCCTCCTGAATTGGTCACAGTTTTTTTGAAATGGTCAGTTTTACAGTTCATAAGAGTAGATAATTTAAGGGTATCATACGCACTTATAATTAGAAATAAATTCCTTATACCTGTCAGTTCGGCAACAAGAGATTCGATCGTAATTTCCAAATTCTGATTGTCTATTCATACAGCTTGAATTATGATGAAGTGAGAATAACGAATCAGGGAGATGACGGGATGAATTCAGTTTCATTAAAAGAGAGAATACATACACTGGATATTATCAGGGGGTTTGCACTGTTTGGGATTTTGATTGCGAATATGATTACATTTAAGACGCCTGTTTTTACTGATGTCAGTGGAATTGTGGAAGGAAGCAGTCTGCCTGAGGGGGGAATGAATGCTACTTTGACGCTATTAACAGCTATTTTTGTTGATGGGAAGTTTTACCCGATGTTTTCAATGTTATTTGGTCTTGGGTTTTATATTTTTTACAGCCGATTAATGAAGCGTGGATTGCCGGCTAAGAAGTTATTCAGGCGCCGTCTGGTGTTTTTGCTGCTGTTGGGACTTGTCCATCTCATCTTTATCTGGTCAGGGGATATTTTACATACATATGCGATTACAGGCTTTTTGTTGCCGTTCTTTGTAGAGCGTTCAACAAAGACAATAAAGATCTGGGCGATATCCTTACTTATTTTCGGTCCTTTATTAATGGCTGGACTCATGTTGCTGAGCAGTTTTACGATCCAGTTTATGATTAGTGAGGGGATAGATACATTGGAAAACCTGAATGCTCCTGCCGTTCTTGCTGCTTCAGTCATGGCAGATGGAAGCTTTGGAGAAATTCTGGCGTTCCGGTTTACAAATGAAGTAGTGATAATTTTGTTTCAAGTGCTGTTAGTTGTGCCAACAATTTTACCGTTATTTCTGATTGGTCTTTATTTAGGAAAGACAGGCATGTTCACTGAAATTGAACAAAATATTCAGCGCTGGAAAAAGGTTATGTGGATTGGACTCGCTGTCGGAGCGCCGGTTGTGGGACTGTCAGTTGCAATTGGGTACAATGCATTTGGCTGGGCACCTTATCTGGCAGGCCCGATTGCCGGAGGGTTAAATGCTTTTGGTGGACCGTTCCTGATGCTGTTTTATGTATCAGTCATTGTATTAGTCACAAGAAAATCGTCTGTTGAAAAGATACTGATGCCATTTGCATCAGTTGGCCGGATGGCGCTGACGAATTATCTGATGCAGTCTGTGATTGCAGTGATCATTTTCAACGGTTATGGTTTTGGATTATTCGGTCAGGTATCAAAATCGCAGGGTGTGCTGATAGCGATTGCTATTTACATCGTGCAGGTTGTGTTGAGTCATGTGCTGCTGAAGCGATATAAGCAGGGGCCAATGGAGTATGTATGGAGAAGGTGGACGTATTCAGGTGGGGAGCGGCATTCGAAGGCGGCATAAAACTGCCTATTGCTTTAACTTTGATATATAACTACCGGTATATTTACAGGAAAGGATGATTCAGGTGATGAAAGCCATGTTTTTATCTGGTCCCATCAACTTGGGAATCTTCGTGCTGGCAGGTCAACCGTTTTGGGGACTGATCAGTGCAATGATATTTTTGTTTACAGGTGCTTATTTTAGTAAGCCGCGTTTTAATCAGGAATAAAGAATTGCGAATTGCTGAGCGATCTCCTTCTTTTTCGAATTCACAGATATTAAAAACAAAAGCTCCGGGATAAGTTATTTCCCCGGAGCTTTTACTACTTATTATTTTTGAACACAAAATTTTGAAAAAAGGATATTATTCCTACTAGAAAACAGGAGAAAGTCAATAAGAAAATCTCCAATGAAGAAAGTTCTATGGAAATGAAAAGGATCACAGCTGATAATCCCACTATAAAATATACTGGTATAAATTTTTTTGACAATAGTAGCTCACTCAAATTAATAACTCCTCTAACTCAAGAAATAGATCCTTCACTGATCATAACTAAACTAGTTTACAATCTTAAATCATGCTGCAGAATTACCTCTAAAACACAAACGTTTAATCAACTGTTTGCTTCGATGCAATAGCGCTGACTCTCTTTTTATTATCTTTTTTCTCTATAAATACAGGCAATACATTGATAAAAATAGAAGCCCCTGTCAAAACCCACAATGCCCATTGGAAGTTAACGACTTCCCTGACAGCTGACCAGTCTTCTTTTGCTGCCTGCCCGGCGATAAAGGTGATTTCTGCACACAGTGTGAGTGCTGTAAATGATAAAGCTGCCGCCATCGCAAGCTTATAATCCTTTCCTGCTGAAAATAAATAAATATTAAGCAGTGTTGCTGCGATTGCAATAAATCCTAATATGATCCACATTACGACGCCTCCCTGATTTCTTCAATAACCTTAATTTAGAAAAAATAGTCAATGTTAGTCTATCATACATTTTCATCGTAAAAATGATGACCTTCATTATTAGTGATTTAAAATACTCACTACAAATGCAGGACACGAAAGATATTTAAAAAAAGAGCAACCAAATGGCTGCTCTCTTTTAATACGCTCTTTACTTAAGCCTCAACAGTCACCCGTGTAGACCGGTCGTTATACATATCAACATCTAATTCATTCGTTACCTTACTCGTCAGCACTCCGGCTGTCATACTTCCGCTGACATTAACAGCTGTTCTTCCCATATCAATCAGTGGTTCAATGGAAATTAACAGACCAGCTAAGCCGATCGGAAGATTCAGGGCTGACAGGACAAGAATGGCTGCAAATGTTGCGCCGCCTCCAACGCCTGCAACACCAAATGAACTGATTGCCACAACGGCGATGACCGTTAAGATAAACGTCGGTGTGAGGGGATTGATTCCGACGGTTGGTGCAATCATGATCGCGAGCATGGCAGGATACACACCTGCACAGCCGTTTTGTCCGATTGACAATCCAAATGAACCTGCGAAATTAGCCGTTCCATCTTTTACCCCTAAGTTCTGCTGAGTCCGGATGTTCATTGGCAACGCGCCGGCACTGGTGCGGGTTGTAAACGCAAAAGCGAGAACAGGAAATGCTTTTTTGACAAAAGTAACTGGGTTTAAGCCTGAAATTGTTAGCAGGATCAAATGAATAATAAAGACAATACCCAGTGCTACGTATGAAGCAATCACAAATTTACCGAGATTCACTATGGCATCAAAGTTTGTGGTTGCCACTGTTCTCGCCATGACCGCCAGCACACCATAAGGCGTTAATCTTAAAATTAATGTCACGACGCGCATCACGATCGCATAAAGAGAGTCGACAATCTTAGAAAATAATTCCGCTTGTTCAGGCTGCTTTCTTCTGACACCCAAAAACGCCAGACCAAGAAAAGCTGCGAAAATGACAACTGAAATCGTGGAAGTCGGGCGGGCGCCTGTGAAATCCAGAAAAACATTTGATGGAACTAAAGCAAGGATTTGCTGTGGAAATGTCACGTTTTCCACTGTCCCATACGTTTCTTCCAATGAAGCGGCACGGCCTGTTTCTGCTTCGCCCTGTTCGATTTGAATCGCTTCAAGATTAAAACCAGCCGTTGTAGCAATCCCAACAGCAGCTGCAATGGCAGTTGTTCCAACTAAAATGCCGATAATGAGTGCACTGATTTTTCCGATATTCTTTGTTAAAGTCAGCTTTGTAAAAGCCGCAAGAATTGAAATGAAGACGAGCGGGATGGCGATCATCTGTAAGAGCCTGATGTAAGAACCACCAATTAGATTAAACCAATCAGCTGTAGTTGCAATAACAGTGGACTCAGATGGATAGATCCATTGCAATGCAAAACCTAATACAATTCCGAATGCTAAACCAAGTAAAACCCTTTTTGAAAATGATACGTGCTTCTTCTTAAGCGCGTAAAGAAAAATAATAAGACCAACTAACACAAATAAATTCAAACTAACTAAAAAAATGTCCACACAATTTCCTCCTCTAAATGAATTTTCAACATAAAAAAACTCCCAGTCAGAAAAATAAACTGGAAGAAAAAACATTAATCCAGTCTTATCTATCAAGAAACACTTGCTGGAATTGGCACAGTACTGATGAGTCAGTCTGCTGCCGAGGTGTCATTGGGCCAGTCCCTTAACCTCTCTTGATAAGACGATCTATTGAGTTTATGAAGTATCCCGATAAAAATACTTGGTTTTTATGTTAACGAATCGCAAATGCGCTGTCAATATTTATTTTTTTTGTTAAACAATTCTTTTCTTAACATTTTTCAGGGATCACATGCTGACTCGGATTCGACTGGGACAGTTTGCGCGCCTTTAATAAAATAACGTTTATTAAAAATGAGGGTGGAGGTATCCCAATTATATTCACACATCTGTTCTTATAGAACAAAAATGGGGGTAGTATATGTGAAAATGACATCTATATTTTAATAATTTTGTAGACAATATTTTAGGGAAGAAATGATCTTTAAACGTCATAAACAAAATATTATCAGAATGAAAAACAACAAAAAGATACGGAGTTGTACCTTTTTGCTGTCCCATTTCAGTCTTTGTACCCTCTTAGTCCTCTTCACTCATGTTAAACTCAGACGCAGGTCGAGGTGTGATAGGGTCCAGACATACGATACCGCAGAAACAATTCAAATCGACAGTCAGGCAGATGCCTGTTGCCTGCAGATTTCTGATGCTGTTGCCCGGGAAATAATCGCAGATTTGCGTTCCGTCGCCTGATGGCCCAGGAGTAGATCCGCCCATTGTAATTGGAAGCAGTAGCTCCAGCTGGACGCAGCACTTATCTTTCTCTCTGTCCTTATCTTTATCCACAAACTTTTTCGCGCGGAAGATCGGTGTTTTTACACATCTTAGTGCGGTCATTCCTGATCCGCCGACGGGAGCACTGAAAACGCCGCTTCCGATAAATGGTTCGCAATCCCCTTTACAGTAGAGTGCAAATGGAATCGTAGTAGGTCCATTTCCATTCCCGTTAGCCGCGATCGGTGATAGCAGGTTTCTGATTGCCTGGTCACAGCCTGTTGAACAGCAACCATTCGCATTAGCGCCAGCCACCTCATCCTGAGCTCTTACAATCTCACGAACAATACCACATACACATGAATCTTTTTTTCCGCAACACATTAAAATCTCTCCTTTTCATTATTGTTGTTGCATTAATATGTATATGTAAAAAAGTGACTAAATGCCTGTACAATAGCCTTGCAGAAAGAAATAAACGAGCTGACCTTAGATAAGTCAGGACTTAATGGTGAAGTTAAAAGTTAGTTTTCTCTTAGCATTCAGCTTTTTTTGATAGGCTTCTCACTGAAAACGAAGTAGATATCACAATAAATAAGGAAGCTTATTTATTCCATATTTTATAATTTAATTTGATTATTCAAACAAATCCGTTATACTAAAAACCATACATACCGACCGGTTAGTTAGTAAGGTCAAAAGGGGATGGAAAGATGAATTTTTCGTATTCTGCCGAGGTAAAAGATCTTGAGAAAAAGCTCAACAGATTTATGGAGGAGCACGTGTATCCGAATGAAGCGTTGTATGAGCGTCAGGTAAATGAAGGGGAGAGCCGCTGGAGTACAGTGCCGCCAATCATGGAAGAGCTGAAGGAGAAAGCAAAGGCTGAGGGACTTTGGAATTTGTTTTTGCCGGAGAGTGAATACGGAGCTGGGCTCAGTAACGTAGAGTACGCGCCGCTTTGTGAAATCATGGGGCGTTCGATGATTGGTCCTGAGGTGTTTAATTGTAATGCACCGGATACGGGAAACATGGAAGTGTTGGTGCGTTACGGGACAGAGGAGCAGAAGGATAAGTGGCTTAAGCCGCTGCTTGCAGGTGAGATCCGATCGTGCTTTTCGATGACAGAGCCTGATGTGGCTTCATCTGACGCGACAAATATTGAAGCGCGGATTGAGCGGGATGGTAATGAGTATGTGATTAACGGACGGAAATGGTGGTCTTCGGGTGCCGGGGATCCACGCTGTCAGATTGGCATTGTGATGGGAAAGACGGATCCTGGTGCTGATAAGTATGAGCAGCAGTCGATGATTCTTGTGCCGCTTGATACGCAGGGTGTGACGATTGAGCGGATGCTGCCTGTGTTTGGTTATGATCATGCGCCGCATGGTCACGGGGAGATTACGTTTGAAAATGTCAGGGTGCCGGCAGAGAATATGATTTTAGGTGAAGGAAAAGGGTTTGCGATTGCGCAAGGAAGACTTGGACCAGGCAGGATTCATCATTGCATGAGACTAATCGGGGCAGCGGAACGTGCGCTTGAGGAATTATGTAAGCGCGTCGTGGATCGTCATGCGTTTGGCAAACCGCTTGCAAGCCAGGGCGTGATCCGTGAGTGGATTGCTGATTCGCGGATTGAGATTGAACAGGCGAGACTGCTGACATTAAAGGCTGCTTATATGATGGACACAGTTGGCAACAAGGTGGCAAAAGCAGAGATTGCGATGATCAAAGTCGTGGCGCCTTCAATGGCACTGAAAGTCATTGACCGGGCGATTCAGGCGCTTGGGGCAGCGGGTGTGTCAGAGGATTTTCCGCTTGCAGCGCATTGGGCGAGTGCAAGAACACTCCGGCTCGCAGATGGACCGGATGAGGTGCACCGCGCACAGATTGGCAGACTTGAGCTGAAAAAATATCAGGGGAACGGGAGGAATTAAAAATGAAGGTAATGGAATTGTTTGATCTGACAGGGAAGACAGCGCTAGTGACAGGTGGCGGCCGCGGACTGGGTGAGCAGATCGCTGAAGGGTTTGCTGAAGCTGGAGCGAATGTGGTCATTTGTTCGAGAAAGCTTGAGGCGTGTCAGGAAGTTGCTGACCGTTTAGCAAAGCTTGGGGTCAAAACACTTGCGCTGCAGTGTGATATCTCGAACCCGGCTGATGCGGAGCGGGTAGTGAATGAGACGGTAGAACAATTTGGTTCAATTGATATTTTAGTGAATAACAGCGGGGCAACATGGGGCGCGCGTGCGGAAGAGATGCCGCTTGAAGCGTGGAAAAAGGTAATGGACGTGAATGTAACGGGCACATTTTTAATGAGCCAGGCAGCAGGGAGAAAAATGATTGAGCAACAGTCAGGGAAGATCATTAACATTGCATCTGTTGCAGGCCTTGGCGGTACGGATCCGAGAGTGATGGATACGATCGGCTACAACACAAGTAAGGGTGCGGTCATTACAATGACAAAGGACCTCGCTGTGAAATGGGGCAGGCACAATATCAACGTCAATGCGATTGCACCGGGCTTTTTCCCGACGAAGATGTCAAAAGCGATCATTGATCAGGGGAAGGACCCGATCATGGAAGTGACACCGATGAAGCGTTTCGGGTCAGATGATGATCTGAAGGGAGCAGCGTTATTCCTTGCTTCAAAAGCATCTGCTTACGTGACAGGGGATGTAATTATTGTCGATGGCGGCACGCATGCAATGTAGGGGCATATGATATAATTTTACCCATACTTTTAAAAACAGAGGCGTGAAGACAGTGAAGGAAAAAATTACAGAACAAAGCATACGATTATTTGAGAAAAAGGGTTTCAGTGAAACGTCCATTCAGGATATTGTAGACGCAAATGGCGTGACGAAGGGGACGTTTTACTATTACTTCTCGAGTAAAGAACAATTGCTGATGGATATTCAGCTGCGCTATATCAATGATCTGCTTGATCAGCAGGAGAAGATCATGAGTGATGAAGCGAAAAACTGTAAAACAAAGCTCTATGACATGGTGCATATGCTGATCAGCAATATTAAAACGCAGGGTGCCAGTGCAAAAGTGTTTTTCAGGGAAATGCGGAACCTGAATGAAGAAAGACTTGCTGAGATTATTCCAAAGCGCGACCAGTTCAGACTAACGATTGAAGAGCTGATCAAAGAAGGCATTGAAAAAGGTGAGTTCCGTTCAGACCTGAATGCGTCAATCGCAACATTCGGCGTACTCGGCATGGCCAACTGGAGCTACCAGTGGTACAACCCTGAAGGTGATCAGTCTGAGGAAGAAGTAGCGCGTTTATTTACAGATATGATTTTAAAAGGAATTGAGCTGTAGGAGAGAGATCTCTCCTTTTTTACTACAGAAAACATACCAACCGGTCAGTACAAAGGAGGAAGCAACATGAGCGAAGTGAAAAATGTAACGGTGATTGGATCAGGAAGCATGGGACATCAGATTGGCATGCTGTGTGCGCTTGGCGGGTACGAAACAGTCATTCAGGATATTAACGAAAAAGCACTGCAGGACGCAGAATCAAAACTTCATGCTATTATGGACCGCTGGGTATCAAAAGAGAAAATTTCTGAGGATGATAAAATGAAAGCGTTTCAACGTCTACGTTTTTCTCAGGAAATAGAAGAAGCCGTGAAGCAGGCAGACCTTGTCATTGAAGCAGTGACAGAAAAGCTCGTTGTAAAAAGAGAAGTCTTTAGAAAGCTTGAAGCCTATGCGTCTCCTCACACAGTTTTTGCGACAAACAGCTCAACGATCGTTAACAGCCTGATTGCAGACGTAACCGGGCGTCCGGATAAAGTCGTCAATATGCACTTCTTTTTCCCACCGCTTGTGATGGACCTGGTTGAGGTCGTGAAAAGCGATAAGACGAGTGATGAAACGGCTGCACTTGCGATGGAGGTGTGCCAAGAGATCAACCGGACGGGCGTGCTGTTAGAAAAAGAGATCTCAGGATTTGTCGCAAACCGCATTTTAGGCGCGCTGCAAAAAGAAGCGGTCGCACTGTATGAACAGGGCATCGCAGATTTTAAAGACATTGATCTGATCTGTAAAAAAGCACTGAACCACCCGATCGGACCGCTTGAATTGATGGATCTCTCAGGACTTGATGTCGCGCAGTTTGTTATGGAGCAGCGCTATCAGGAGACGGGTGATCCGACAGACAAACCTTTTGCGTGCATACTTGAAAAAGTAGAAAAAGGTGAGCTTGGCCGGAAGACAGGTAAGGGCTTCTATGACTATTCCAAAAAAGCAGTGACTAAATAAAAGGGGTGCAGGTGCATGTATACAAATGAAGTGACGGTCAGATTTTGTGAGACAGATGCATTAGGTCATGTGAATAATACGAGTTATTTTATCTATTTCGAAGAAGCGCGCGTTCAGTTTATCGCCTCACTCGGCTACGGTATGGACGTGAAAGACTGGCGGTTTATCCTTGCTTCAACGAAATGTGAATTTAAAAGTCAGGGCTATTTTGATCAAAAGTTAAAAGTGGAAAGCTATGTGACTCGCATTGGCACGAAAAGCTTTGAGCTTGAGCACCGGGTGTCCTGTGCACAGACCGGGATCCTGATTGCAGTCGGGAATGCAGTTGTCGTGTATTTTGATTTTGACAACCAGGTAAGCGCGGCAATTCCGGATGACATGAGATCGGAGCTTGAACAGCATCTCGTCGCTGAGGAGGGACGCGTATGAAGCAGACGGATACAATCGCGGTAAAAGAAGGAGAAGGACTCGACCTTAGTGTATTGGAAACCTTTCTCCGAAGGAAGCTGGATCTGCCAGACGGAACGCTTGAGTTGAAACAGTTCTGGGCAGGCCATTCAAATCTGACGTACCAGCTGTCGATTGGTGATTGGGAAGCGGTACTCAGACGGCCGCCGCTCGGACCGGTTGCACCGAAAGCACATGATATGAATCGTGAGTTTAAGATTTTATCAGAGCTTCAGCCGCTGTTCTCACCTGCACCGAAGCCGATTCTCTTTTCAGATGATGAATCAATTGTCGGCAGTCCGTTTTTCATCATGGAGCGAAAGCGCGGGATTGTGCTGGATACGTCATTCCCGGAAGACGTAGAAGTCACGCCTGAGATTTGCCGACGACTGTCACAGACGATGGTCGACAGGCTGGTGGAGCTGCATGCAATTGATTATACGAAAACGGGGCTTGTTGACATCAGCAACCCGGACGGCTTTATGGAAAGGCAGGTTCACGGCTGGATCGGGCGATATGAGCGTGCAAAGACAGATGATATTCCTGAGGCTGAGCGGCTGCAGCAGTGGATGATGGATAATATCCCAGTGAGTCAGGCGCCGACAGTCATTCACTACGATTATAAATTAAATAACGCAATGTTCACAGACGACTTAACTGAAATGGTTGGGCTGTTTGACTGGGAGATGTCAACGGTCGGTGATCCGCTAGCTGATCTGGGTGCTGCGATGAGCTACTGGATTCAGCATGATGACCCGCATCTGTTAAAGCATGGATTAGGTAAGCCATCAGTCACAGTAAATGAAGGCTTTATGACACGAAAAGAGTTCATTGAAGCGTACGCAAAAAAGAGCGGACGCGACGTATCAAATATGGATTTCTATTTAACATTTGCCTACTTCAAGCTTGCCGTCATCTGCCAGCAGATCTACTTCCGTTATCAAAAAGGACAGACAAACGATAAGCGGTTTGCTCATTTTGATCAGTTTGTTAAAACGTTACTCATGCACGGCGCAAGTGTAATTGAAGAATAAACTCTAGGAGGTTTTTGAAATGGAAAAACGGACTGTACTACATAAAGGGGCCAGCTATTTATATACCTCATCTGACCCAGAGGAGATCTTCACACCAGAGGATCTGACAGAGGAGCACAAAATGATCGGTGCGACAGCCAGACAGTTTCTTGAAAAGGAAGTCGCCCCTTATGCTGAACGGATTGAACGCCAGGAATTTGAAGTTGTACCTGAGCTCATGCGAAAAGCAGGAGAACTCGGTCTGCTCGCTCACAGCATTCCTGAAAAGTACGGTGGGCTTGGACTTGATAAAATCAGTAAAGGCATTGTCGGTGAAATGATCGGGTCAGGCGGCGGCTACGGGGTGGCGCATTCCAACCATACGTGTATTGCGACACTCCCGATTACGTACTTTGGCACTGAAGAACAGAAGCAAAAGTACCTGCCAAAGCTTGCGTCAGGTGAATACATCGGTGCGTACTGCTTAACAGAACCAAATGCCGGCTCAGACGCACTAGCTGCCCAGACGACAGCTGTGTTGAATGAAGAAGAAACGCATTATGTATTAAACGGAACGAAACTCTACATTACGAATGCAGTCTTCTCAGACACGTTTATCGTTTATGCAAAAGTTGATGGCCAGCATTTCACAGCATTTATCGTGGAGAAAGATTTCCCGGGATTATCACTGGGACCTGAGGAAAAGAAGATGGGGATCAAAGGGTCGTCTACAAGGTCAGTCATTTTTGAAGACTGCCTCGTGCCGGTTGAAAACCTGTTAGGGGAAGTCGGCAGAGGGCATGTCATTGCGCTGAACGTACTGAATCTCGGACGCTTCAACCTTGGCTCTGCAGGTGCAGGGGTTTCAAAAACCGCCTTGAAGAAAACGATCGGATTTGTAAAAGAGCGCAAGCAGTTCAAACGGGCAATCGCTGAATTCCCAGCGACAAAGCAAAAGATCGCCTGGATGGCTGCCCGCATTTACGCAGCAGATTCCCTGCAATACCGGACGGCGAGCTTGATTGAAGATGCGCTTGGTGACTTAGCTGAGACGTTTGACTATAAGCTGATTGGCAAGCAGATGGGTGAATACGCGGTTGAGTGTGCGGTGTGTAAGGTGTTTGGCTCAGAAACGCTTGATTTTGTTGTGGATGAAGCACTGCAGCTGCACGGCGGCGCCGGATTTATTCAGGAATATGGCATTGAGCAGATGTACCGCGATTCAAGAATCAACCGGATCTTTGAAGGCACAAATGAAATCAACCGCCTGCTGATCCCGACACACTTATTCAGAAAAGTGATGAAGGGTGAAGTGGATCTGGCTGCTCGTGTGCAGGAGGCTTTTAAAGGACTTGGTAACATTGCGCCAGGGAAAGACGGTGTGCTGACACAGGAGCGGGCGGCAGTTGAGACGATCAGAAATCTGTTTCTGGTTAACGCGGGACTTGTCTATGAAGTATACGGTGAGTCATTAGTGGAGGAGCAGGAAGCACTGATGAATCTTGCAGACCTGGCGATTTTACTGTTCGCAGCAGAGTCAGCGGTAGCAAGAACGCAAAAGGCTGTTATGAAAAATGGAGAAGAGAAGGAATCGCTGAAAGTTGATCTGATGAGAACGTATCTTGGCAGCGCGATGTGGGATGCAGAGCGGATTTCGCGGGTGATTGCCGGGAATGTGTGCACAGGTGAGAAGCGGGAAGAGATGATCGCTTTTACAGTGCGGGCATGCAGCCGGTTTAGTTCTATTGGCGGATTGGTTGAGAAGAATCGTGGGATTGCGGATCGGCTTTTTGAGAAGGGTGAGTTTGTTTGTTAAATCGATTCATTTGAAACGGAAGAGCTCTTTCTCATATAGATGAGAGGGAGTTCTTTTTCTTCCATAAGATTATATTTGTCACATTACTAATCAGCTGATCTCCTGTATAGTTAAAGCAATAACTGGAAAAACAAACGCTACAAACAACCAAGGGGGAGTTCACATGCGTAACATCATCCTATCAACCGAAAGCGGCGCCGACCTGCCGAAGGATCTAGTTGAAAAGTACAACTTGCAAGTTGTTCCGATGCACATCATTATGGACGGAAAAGATTATCTGGACGGCTCTTTACCAGTCCAGGACATCTATGACTACTATGACCGCACAAAGAAAATACCTTCCACCACCGCCACTAATATTCACGAGTACCAGGAGTTTTTCACATCAATCAAAGAACAGAACCCTGACAGCACCATCATACATATCGGCTATACATCACAGGCATCCTCATCCTTTCAAAACGCAGTCATCGCTGCAGAAGAATTCGAAGACCTCCACCTGATCGACGCGCTCAACGTAACCGGAGGATTAGCAGCAGTTGTCTTATATGCCGCTGACTTATTGGAAAAAGAACCTGACATCGAACCAGCCCGCTTAATCGAAAAAATAGAAGCAGTCGTTCCAAAATCAAAACTCGCCTTCATCCCAGGCAGCCTTGAATTCCTAAAAGCAGGAGGCCGCGTCAGCAACATGGCTTCCCTGATCGGCGCACTGTTGAAAATAAAGCCGTGCATCGAACTAAAAGATGGAAAGCTCGTCTCCACAAAGAAATACCGCGGAAAAATGAGCGGAGCGACTGAGAAGCTTTTTAGTGATTACTTAAAAGAGTTTGATATTGACCGGGAGCAGCTATATCTAATTTATTCGATTGGTCTTGATGAAGGGATCAAGCAGCGGATGGATGAGGTTGCGAAGGAGAATGGATTTAAAAAAGTGAGATGGATTCAGGCTGGTGGGATGATTTCGACGCATTCAGGGCCTGGGGGATTTGGGGTTGCGGGGTTAGAGAGATGAAAAATCCAATAAAGTAAGTAAAGAATAAGTGAAGATAGCTGAAGTTTCTGTAGTTATAAAATACATTTGTGAGATTCATTAGAAAAGCTTTCCTCTATCAAATGAGAAAGCTTTTTTGTGGTACCATGGAATTAATATCAAAAATATTCCTTTTTAAAGTTTCATGTTTCTTAGAGAAGGGATTTATCATTTAATTGAACTCCTGGGGGTGTATTTCATGCCAAATGAATTGGCAGGTAGAGCTGATAAAAATGGTAATAAATTTGAAATAAGATGGACAGTTAATCAGATTCTTCATGTTCTTGAAGAAAAAATAGACTATGTGACATTTGAGCCCTTAGGAGACGATGAACGAGGAATTGACTTGTGGGTTGGAAAAAAGGATGGAACAAGAGAAGGACAGCAATGTAAGGGGAGAAATGCTAGTAAAGAAAACTGGGATTTTGGGAGCGCCAATAGTAGAGGTATATTTGAAAACTGGAAATTTCATTTAGAACGAGAACCAATTAATACAGTGTCACTAGTTTCTCCTCTTAACTTTACATTTTTAGAAGATTTGATAAAGAGAGCTTCAAATACTAATGACAAACCTGAGGATTTTTATCAATACCAAGTGAATAATGCTAGCAAAGAATTTAAAAGTTTTTTTAAATATTTTTGCAAAGCAATGAGCCTAGATCCTGAAAAAGAAGTTGATTTAATTAGGTGTATTTCTTACTTAAATAGGATTGCCTATCGCCAAACACCAGATGAGGAATTAAAAAATATTGTTCTTTCAAAGATAAGTTATTTATTCATAGGAAATGAAGAGGATATATATAATGCCTTAGTCTCTTGGGTGGTAGAGGGAAACCTATGGGGTAAAAAAATTACCCAATCAGTTGTATATAATTTTTTTCGAGAAAAAGAAATCACTTTAAAAAATCTGGCATTAGACGATCGGATTGCACCAAAAATTGAAGATTTAAATAGACAATTTAAACAATTTTTCCATCCTCTTAATAATGAAATGATTGAGAGAGGGGAATTCTTTCTTTGTAGAGAGAAAATTGATTCAGGAAGTTCATTGATAATTCATGGTAATGCTGGAAGAGGTAAAAGCGGATGTGCAGAAGATATTGTTGATTACTGTCATAAAAAACGTATTCCGCATTTAGCAATTAAATTAGATAAGCAAGTACCCAGTAGAAATGCTGAGTTATGGGGACAGGAGTTAGGTCTACCTGCGTCAATTGCTCATTGTTTGCATAGTATTTCAAAAACTGAGAGAGCAGTATTAATACTTGATCAGTTAGATGCGCTTAGGTGGACTCAGGCTCACTCGAGAGATGCGATATTAGTTTGTTCTCAATTGATCCGTGAAGTAGAGTTATTAAATTTAGAAAGAGAATATAATATTTCTATTGTCGTTATATGTAGATCTTATGATTTAGAAAATGACAATAATATAAAATCGCTATTTGGAAAAAATCATAATGATAATAAATTTATCAAGTGGCATAAAGTTAAAGTAAATAAATTGCCGGAAAGACAAGTAAGTGATTTGGTAGGTAATCAATATAAAAACCTAACTGGAAAATTAAAAGAAATGCTCAGAGTCCCAAGCAATCTTTATATTTGGATGAATTTAGATAAATCCATTGACTACAATGAATGTTCAACTGCGAGCCATTTAGTCTCAAAGTGGTGGGACCAAATTTCTGTAAAAAGTTATGAGTCAGGTTTGAGCGAAGATGGGATAAATGAAACAAAGGATAAAATAATTGAATACTTTGATAATATGGGCAGATTGTCAATTCCACTTAATATAATGAATGTTAATAAATCGCATATAGATTTTCTGTCTTCAAATGGATTCATTATTAATCAACAAAATAAAGTTTCTTTTGCACATCAATCTATATTAGATTGTTTTCTAGCTGTGAAAATGCAAAGACAATTATATAACAATAAAAATATCATTGAAGTAATAGGTCCTAAAGAAAGACAGACACCGGGAAGAAGATACCAAGTACAGATGTTTTTACAAAATCTAATTGAATTTGATAGTGAGGAATTTTTAAATATTGGGGAGAATATTTTATTCTCTGAAGATATCAGGTATAGTGTTAAATTTGTTTTTTATGAAGTCTTAAATCAAGTTGAAGATATGGATGAAAATATTAGCAATTTTATACTTAAATACTGTAATGATAAAGATATCGGACCACATATCATTAACAATATTGTTTATTCAAAGGTTCATTACATTAGGCTACTTAGAGATAAGGGAGTTCTAGATGAGTGGGTGCATAGTTCGGAAAACAAGAAAGTATATAACTTATTGATTAGTATGTCTCCGAGTTATGATGCTGATGATGTTAAATTTATGGAGAGGTACGCATTTATTGCTAAAGAGGATGATCAACTCTTAGTTCGTTGTTTTAATAATGATATAAACCAAGATTCAGATGAAATGTTTGAATTAAGAATGAAACTATATCAAAAATATCCTGAATGGGCAGACACATATTTCAACTTTAAAGAGATGTTTCATAATTGTGAAATGAGAACAATTAGGTTGTTTGCATTTTTATTGGAACACGAACTTAAAAAAAATAGTAACCGTGTTAAAAAATATGCCGATGAGTTCTTAGATGATGAGTCTGAAATATTTGTAAATAAAGGTGAAGATATCTTAGACATTCTACTTCCATTTATCCCTACTAAAGAAATCGAAAGTTTTAATATAAGTGAATGGTCTGGTAGGTATTCATTTCAAAGACAAAGCTTAGAAAGAACAGCTATTGAAATTATAAAAAAAGCGAATATAAATATGATAAAAGCAGATCCTGAGGTATTTTGGATTAAATATCAAAGCTTTTTTAATACAGGTGTTGGCTTGCATAACGAAATTATATTAGCAGCTTTATATGAAATGCCAACCTCAGAGAGCAACAAGATTATAAATTATATTTCTAGTGATTTAGAAAAAAATGCTTTTGAGGATGCTAGCGGTAATGGTGATGAATTATTACTTGCTAAGAAAGTTTTAAAGAAACACTCCAGATACTGCGATAAGGATAACTTTCTTCTTCTAGAAAAAGCTATTATCTCCTATATATCTTCTTACAGCAAGGAGTTATATAAAGGCAGAGTTGAACATAATAGGGGCCCGAATAACTATAAAGTATACTGGAGCTTCTGGGGAGATTTGCAACAGGAGATTTTAAAGGAATTGCCAAGTGATAGATTAGGTAAGCAATCTAAAGAATTACTAACTGTACTGGAAAGAAGGTTTTCTGGAGAGAGAAGTCTATATAAATATTCTGAGGGTTATGGTGGAACGGTAAGTTCTCCTGTTGATGGAAAAAAATTAAATGATAATAATTGGATCGGTATACTAACAAATAGTCGAATCGGGAAGAAACAAAACTCTCATTGGCAAAAGGGTCCGGATGAGATTATAGAAAACTCGCTTGAGGCTTTCTCAAGCAGTTTTAGAAGTATAGTATCTAATGAACCTAGAAGGATGATTAATTTAGTTCTCAAACATAGAAAAATATTGCCTAGGTATATTGATTCTCTTTTTAGCGGAGTAGCTCACAGTAAAAATATTAACGAGGTACCTTTAGATTTACTTGAAACAATGATTTTAGATTATAAATATAACTATAAGTCACAAAGAGCAAGTTATATATGTGACATTATAATGCAGAGAGAAGGTGTAAGTTGGTCAGAGGAAATCCTCCTGATGCTTAATGACATTGCATTAAATCATGAAGATCCTGAGCTCGGGAAACCGAGAATAACTAACAATGATGACAAAGATATGCGCAGTTTCGATCTGTTACATAGTAATGCAATAAATTGTGTGAAAGGGAAAGCAGCTCGGGCTATTGGTCACCTTTTATGGAACGAACCTAAACTTTTTAAAATGTTTAGAGAAACTATCAAGTTATTAGCTGAAGACCCTAATCCTCAAGTGAAACTAGCAACCCTGTTTGCATTATGGCCAGCATACAATATTGAAAGATTATGGGCCTCAGAACAAATAATTAGATTGTATCAACAAGATTTTAGGCTAATAGGGTTCCAAGGTTCAAGAAATATGTTTTTTTTACTGTATTCAGAATATAGGAAAGTTGTACTGAACATAATTAAGCAGGCTTATGATTGTGGCGATAAATTGCTAATTCAAAGAGGGGCTCAGTGCCTGGCAGAAATGTATATCTTGAAAAATGAATTCAATGAAGAAATTAGTATTGTCGCCAAAATGAGCAAAGAACAAGCTGATGGGATTTTACAAATGATGATGTTGTATTTTAATAAGGAAAATTATAGTGAACAGTCTAAAGAATTTCTTCTTAAATTCAAAGAAAGTAAATTAGACATAGAAATACCAATTTCCAGATTATTTATCAATGACCTTATTGATTTAGAAAGAGATAAAGAATTTTTAATAGAAATCATGAGTTCTAATTTAAGTAGAAGATTGGTCTACTCTTTTACTAGATATTTAGAAAAGGAGTCAAAGCCACTCATTGATTATAAAGACATAATCTTGTCATTGAGTCATAAATTAATAAGCGATACAAATAAAGAATACAATAAAATATGGGGAATACAGGATGATGTTTCTAAGTTAATTATTGGACTATATGATGAAGTTTCAAACAAAAATTCCTCACAGATGAAAGAGATTGCTCAAGAGTGTTTGGACGTATGGGATTTAATGTTTGAGAAGCAGATCGGATCTGTTAGGAGATTGAGTAGAGAGATGATGCAGAGGTAGAAAAAGTGTTTTTAAAATAATTTTTTATTTTCATTTTATATAAAGATTAAAGGAGAAAGTTAATATTTGTCGAATTGTATATTTGTATATAGGTGTAAAAACATTCTATAAAATTGTTTATACCTTTTATAATGGTGAAGTAATTTCCTACTTATAATTACTTCATCATCATCTTTATAAAGAAGAAAAATTAAATATAATTGAAAAGGTGATAAAATTGGCGAGAATTAAATGGGATATTTTGTTGAACGAGGAAAGAAAGAGACAAAGTCAAGGCTCGAAAAATAACGAGTTAGATATTGATCAAAATTTAATAGATCATCGAAATGAATTTGAGAAAGATTTTGATAGGTTGATTTCATCATCTTCAGTTAGGCGCTTACAAGATAAAGCTCAGGTATTTCCCCTTCAAGAAAATGATTTTACAAGAACAAGATTAACTCACTCTATGGAAGTATCGGGCATCGCCCGGTCTTTTGGAAGATGGTTGGAAGATTGGTTAATGAAAAATAATAAATTAAGTGAAAAGAAAATTGGACAAATTCCTGCAATATTAGCTTCAGCAGGGATAGCGCATGACTTAGGAAATCCGCCTTTTGGACATTACGGAGAAGATGTAATTAAAAATTGGTTCGCAAATAAATTCAAAATTCATTCTGAAGAAAGAAAAAAACAAACTAAAGAAGATAAAGAAATTTATTCAATTAACTATTTTTTAGATCAATTGACAAATGCAGAAAAAAACGACTTTTTAAATTTTGATGGGAATGCTCAATCAGTTAGAATTTTAACTAAACTTCAATTTTTAAACGATCAGTATGGATTAAATCTATCCTATGGAACATTATCAGTGTTATTTAAATATCCATGGTCGTCTTCAGAATTGAGAGATGATAAAAGCAAATTTGGATATTTACAAAAAGATAGGGATATCGCTGAAGAAGTAATTTCAAAAACTATAGACTTAGGTGGTGGGCGAAATCCCTTAACATTTTTTTTAGAGGCTGCGGATGATATTGCATATAGAGGTGCTGATGTAGAAGACGGCGTCAAGAAAAATGTTATCAAGTGGGAAATTGAATTTCATAAAGTTATGAAAAAATTAGAGTCTTTAGATCTTCCAGGCCACCAAAAAATAATTGAAAAACATGATAGCACTTTTAAAAAGCAGGTTCCTAATCCTGAATTAATTAGTGTTCAAAATTTTAGAGTATGGATCCAAGGAATATTAATTACAGAAGCAAAAAGGATTTTTGTTAACAATTATCATAAAATAATGGAAGGTACTTTTAAAGGTGAGTTATTAGACGGTGACGAAAAAGCTGAAGCCATCATTGAAGTGCTAAAATCGTTGGCATTTGACTGTTTTTCTTGTAAAGAAGTTTTGACTTTAGAATTAGTAGGGGATAAAGTGATCAGTGATTTATTAGACATTTTTGTTGATGCTTGTTTAGCTGAGATTGATGTAGATAAAAAAGGGAATATAAAGAGTAAAGGTAAAAATGAAAAAATTATAAAAATGATCTCAGATAATTTCCTTCATGTAAGTATGTTAGAATATAGTACTGGCAAGAAAAAAACAAGCTTTAACGACTTGACTACCTATGAAAGATTGTTGTTAGTTACGGACTTCATTTCTGGGATGACTGACTCGTTTGCTGTAGACCTACATCAAAAACTAAGTGGCGTTAAATTACCTTAAGGAAGTGGTGATTAGGTGGCAACTAACCCTGAAATTAGATTTGATTTTTTTTCCATGATTAATAAATCTCAGAAGGCTAGGAACTTATTATGGGATTTTGAAGAAAATTCAGAGCTAATATTGTTTGGTGGGACCATTAGAGATTATTTCGATAATCAATTCATAAATTTACCTAGAGATATCGATATAGTACTAAAAGACAAGAATAGTATTTGGATTGAAAAAGAATTAAACAAATTCGGAATAAACTATAAAAGAAACAAATTTGGAGGGTTTAAAGCGTTTATTGATGAATTCACTTTTGATTTCTGGGCATTGAAAGACACTTGGGCATTTAAAGAACACAAGATTGAATGTTCAGTAAAGAACCTTCCTGAAACAGTTTTTCTAAACATTGATGGGCTTGTGTATAATTTGACAACACAAGACTTAATGAAAGAGTTTTACGATAATGGAATGAAAACACGATGTATTGATATTGTTTTTTCTGATAATCCATTTCCAGAATTAAATATTATGAGAGCTTATAACCTTAAAGATAAATACACAATGGAATTTTCATCGAAATTACAGAATTATATTCAAGAATGGTTTCAAGATCAACCGAGTTATATCAATGGACTAGAAAAATTAAAGAAAATAGAACAGAAGAGATATGGTGAAAATAAAATTTATTGGGAAAAAGAAATTGATGAATTAAAAGCAAACGTACCTTTATATTTATAAGTTAAGTTTTAAACTCATTAACAGCCTTTTTTAATATAATAATTTGAGTATGTAAGTCAGCTTTCTCACTCGGAGAAGCTGACTTTTTATTAGAGTCTAGAATTAAGTTACTTAAATACATATATTTACGTATCCATTCCTCACTCACAATACATGTAAACCTGAACCCTGTGTTGAACACAACTTCCACACAATTTAATACATTTATATAACGAAATGGTGTAGGGATTGCATCTGATAAAGGAAACACTTTAAAATAAGTACTACTCTTACTATGAAATCAATCACAAAAGTATCGTAATGACACATGTGTCTATTCGCAATCAGTACAAGGTAAAAAAACTGGAGGAAACAAAGTTGCCTACTATTAAAGATATTGCTGTAGCAGCCGGTGTCACTGTGACGACTGTATCCAGGGTATTAAATAACCATCCATATGTTTCAGAAGATAAAAGACAGGCTGTCCGTGAGGCAGTTGAGCGGCTTAACTATATTCCGAACGCGTCTGCTGTGAATCTGAAGAAGCAAAAGACAAATGCGCTTGCTGTGATATTGCCAATCATTGATCACCCTTTCTTTGGTAAATTAATTGAAGGCATGTCAGCAGCTGCATTAGAGGAGCATTATCATCTTATTTTGTGTCAGAGGGAAAACAGCATAGATAAGGAGCAGGAGTATTTGAATATGCTGAAGACAAAACAGGTTGACGGGATTGTCATCTCTGAGTTAATTCAACCGTGGGATTTAATATCGCCGATCACACAATACGGACCGGTTGTGCTTTGTCATGAATATGAGCTTGATTCAAATGCGCCGTCCATTTACATGAATCACTATAATAGCGCCTATGACGGCATGAAGTATTTAGTGAATCAGGGCTATTCTAAAATAGCGATTTGTATCGCTCCGCCGGCGGGTGTTGTTTCCCGCGATCGCGAAAAAGCCTGCAGGCAGGCACTCGAGGATTACGGTATGGCTGCGAAATGGGTCTACACGACCTCTCATTCAATACTGGATGGCGAGGAGATCGTGAAGCAGATCATACAATCAGAAGACCGTCCGGATGCGATCTTTACAGGGAGTGACCAGCTCGCAGCGGGTATCATAATTGCAGCAGCAAAGGTTGGACTTGATATACCCGGAGACCTTGCAGTACTTGGGTTTGATAATCAGCCAATTGCACAGGCACTTGATATCACAACCATTGACCAGCCGGCCAGAGAACTTGGTTACAGATCTGTCAAAACGGTGATTTCATTACTCAATGGAAACCTGTTAGAAGAACATGCGGTTGAACTTCCATATACGCTGGTTGAGAGGAAGTCTACTTAAAAATAATTAAATAAAATTGTGTGGGAATTGTACCTGACACAGGTAGTGTTTTTAAAAAGCTCAACTTCTCTACAAATCTAAATAGAGGAATTGAGCTTTTTAGTTACTTCATTTACTTATTGAACTCATCAACTGAAAAAAGTGTTCATCTTCATGCGTTTTATTCAGGTTATACCATGAATGCAATGTATCTGGTGTAAATACTTCTAATTTTTTCAGTACCTCCATCGCAAATTCCAGAGGAGCTATTCCTGATGCAGTAACTAAATTTTCATCAGACACTGCAGTTCTCAACTCATAATACTTTTCTCCTTTATAGTTAGGACACACCATCCTGGTATATTCTAAGTTATTACTCGTATGCTTTCTTGTATCTAGGTATCCCATATTCGCGAGGGCCTCAATCGCACCACAAATTGCGGCAACAATTGTGCCATATTTTAAAGCCTGGCCAATTCTTTCCAGGATAGGCTGATGAATGTCTTCACTCCACGTAGTCCCTCCCGGCAGGATTAAAAGATCCTTACTCTCAAAAGAACATTCATCAAGGGAAATGTCCGGTTTTATGCTTAGCCCTCCCATAGTTGTAACGACTTCATTATTAGCTCCTACTGTTATTACTTTTAAAGGTGATAAATCCTTTTTGAAATACCTGCCTGAGTTTAATTCAGCAATTAAATATCCATATTCCCAGTCTGACATTGTGTTAAAGACATATAAAAAAGCTTTTTTCGTTTGCATCCAATCACACTCCAATCACTTAATATAGCCAGTATAATAAAACTTCCCTGACAGTTAGCGTCAGGGAAGTGGTCATACTTGATGAAATTTTATTAATTCCGATAGAACTTCAACTAGTCTTTCCTTAAGGCTGATTGGCTCTATCACTTTGATAGATTGATTATATGGTAAAAGTAGATAAGGTACATATGTATTTATCACGTCTTTTTCAAGAAGAAAAACTGCTTGATTGTCAGTTCGTTCTTGTAAATAATGTCCTAAATACCAATGCTGGCAAATGTCAGCTAATACGTTTTTATCCCCGGTAATAACCAGAGAAATAACCTCTTCATTATTTTCTATAGACGGAAGAAGGCTTTCTGTAAAATAGTCACCTGCTGAAAAATCTTCCGGCCGTTCAAACTTATTTTCGGTTAGGGTAAGGTCTTCAATTCGGTCTACTCTAAAGCTGCGGATATCCGTTCTAAGATGACAATAACCAATCACATACCACTGATGATTCCAATAGATCATTTTGTACGGATCGACCAATCTATCGTTTGAATCCTTTACGCCGCTTTTATTGTAAAGAATTTTTACTGAATACCCGTCAGTTACAGCCTGTTCCAATTCCTTCAAAAAAAGTTCCGTAGCGTGCGAGCTTGATCGACTGATTACTTCAAGACTGGTTAAATGCTGGTTTATCTTTATTTCCTGTTCTTGATTTGAATGTTTACTCAGTTTTGAAATGGCCCTATTTAGTGCTTCACCTCCATAGTATCCGGCTTCTTCTGCAAAAACAGCAGCGTGAAATAAGGAAGTCTGCTCTTCAGAATCAAAATAGAGAGGAGCCTCGATAAAATTGTCTAATAAAGAGTATCCACCGTTATGTCCTGGTTCTGAAACGATCGGTACGCCACTTGTTGAAATCGTATCAATATAACGATACACAGTCCTTATATTCATCTCCAGCTTTTCTGAAATTTGCTTCGCAGTCATTTTTTCACCTGAACGAAGCATCCATAGAATCGCTAACATGTTGTCGGTTTTAGGCATGTAATTCCACCTCTATGTAAATTTCATTTTCTATATGATGAAGAATACTAAATATATTATGTTCTTCAATTAAATCAACCGACCCTCCAAAGCCGCAACATACCTCTCGGCCGACCGCTGCACAGCAACATCCGCCTGCCCGGCTACTTCTCTGTGAAATGCATTATACAATTCACTGAACTTCAAAGGCCTCAGTTTTAAAGCAATATCTCTTACTGTCTCTGCCGGCAGCGGAATCATATTAGGGTAGCTGTACATAAAGCTGACCCACTGACGATCTGCCGCAACCTGAATGATATCACCAGTTAGCAGGACAGCCTGACCGTCAGACTTTGCCCAATGCAAAACAGCACCTCCATCAAAATGTCCGCCAAGTCTGTGAAGGGCCAATCCTTTTGAGAGCTCAAGCGATTCACCACTCCAGTAAATAATGCGATCACTTGGCTCCTGCACCCATTGTCTGTCGTCTTCATGTATGTAGATTGGACAATTAAATGCTTCAGCCCACTCCACCTGCGTTGTGTAGTAGTGAGGGTGGGAGAGCGCAATCGCATCAAGACCGCCTTCCTCATTTATACGGGTGATGGTCTGATCATCTATGTAAGCCATACAATCCCATAAAAGTCTGAAGCCTTGTTCTTCTACTATGTATACCGTTTGTCCAATTCCGAATTCAGGGCTGGTTGTGATACTCTTCAGGCCTTTTTGCTCCTCAACAAAGTGATTTGAGTATGTGCCCGACTGTTGCATCTTTTCCAAAGTCGTCCACTGCTGCCCGGCAGGAGGGATGTATTGTCTTTCTTCCTCACAGATCATACATTCTTCTGGTGGATGTGAAGATGCAGGGTACTGTGTACCGCATGTGATACAAATATATTTTCCCATTGTTCATAACCTCCAAATTGCGTATAGTCTAATCCATTATATGGTCTTTCCGGTCAAGAATATAGTGTAAGATAAGGAAAGGATTTACTTTATAAATGAATGAATTAATTTGATCTGGAGCATCATCCCGTATAAAGGAGTGCAGACAATGCTGACATTCGGAGAAAAAGAAAACGGAAAGACCTACATAACAAGACCGGCCGTATATGGTGTGATATTCAATTCTAATAAAGATAAGATTGCAGTGGTTCAGGTTCAAAGTAAAAATCACTTTCTTCCTGGTGGAGGAATTGAACACGGTGAAAAACATGAAGATTGTCTACAAAGAGATGGAGGAAGGTTATTTAATGGTTTTTCTTTAGGGAAAAGGTAATCTTTATTGAACTAACTGGATACTTAAACGCAAGAACCGATTTCCTCAAAATGACGGATTTCTATACTGTACTATTTAATGAATAATTGTTTTCTCTCATAACGACAAAGGGGTGTAGATATGAAGCAGGATATTCAAATGGTGATGGGATACATTGGTTATTTTCTAATAGGGTATATGGCTTTGAAAGCTTTGTTGCTTCAAAATGACAAGATAGGATTTGCATTACTATTTATCGGTATGAGTTTACTGATAAGCTATGTTCATTCTTTTGAGAAACAACAAGGCTCCCCTAAGTATAGTGCTCACATTAAATTTACTTTGAGTCTGGTTTTGATCTTTTCAACACTAACGATGGTATACTAAAGGAAGTACAATACAATTCTCCGATACGCTGTATTGAGATTAATCTTGTTGAACTACAATGTGCGTAATTAATTCCGCTTAATTTTCTCCTTATACTGAATATGATAAAGATATGATAAAGAAAAACCATCGAAAACTCCTTCACGATGGTTTTTTTCAATCACTATTCATATCTCCTGCATCGTATCCCGCTTAGAAGCCCGCTGTTTTCTCTTTTGGGATTCATAAATTAACTGGTCCAGTTCCCGGCTTAGCTTCAGCGTTTCTGTGTGCATGAGACCGTTTGATAATCCGCTCTTGATCATGGCTTCGCGTTTGTAACGGATATTCATCTCTAATTCACTTTCAGATTTGTTCATGTGAGTAGCTCCTTGAAAGTTAGACGTAAACTGATACAACATGTGGAACATCAGTGAAAATCGTATGTAGAGAGAAATCATACATTCATATAAATCTCTTTTTATAGAAACTGACACATATTTCAAATAACCTATTTACATATTTTAATAACTATTCCATCATCATTCTACATATTTTTCATCCAATCATGTGGCAATTTGTAACAATTCATCTTCAATGTTTCTATTTGCCACAATCGATCAATCACGTGTCGTTATATGGTTTAATGAAACATTAGTTGATGGTTTTTCGCCATCCTTAAATGAGACGAGTATCATGGTGGTTTTAATTACCATAGAATTAGCGGTTCAATATATGTTTTATTGAATACATGAGTCTAAATGACGTGTTTGGACTTTTTAATGTTTAGAGGGGATCGGGGGATAGAATGAAGCGGGAATGGTTGATCGAACTAAGGAAATCTACTGGGCTTACTCAACAAAAGGTTGCAGATAAATCTTTCATTGACAGGTCCTATTATTCTCAACTGGAAAACGGCTTGCGCGACCCCAGCCCATCAGTAGCTGAGAATATTGCAAAAGTATTAGACTTTAACTTTTTAAGGTTTTTTACGGACTATATTTATTTTGGAGACTTAAGTTCCCCCTTGAAAAAAACGGTACATCTCAATCATGATGGGTTTTCTTTTTTAAGATCCAGAAAAAATGGTTATGTCATGTACCACTACAGCAATCATGAGGCATCTCAAAAGAATAAGATTAAATTTATCCTGTCAAAAGCAGAACAGAACATTCATTGCATCATCATAGACCAATACACAAACAATTCAAGCATCATCAATGAGTTACAATACTTGCTTCCAAAAAGTAAAATAGAAAAATATGTTCATTTTTTTCCGCATAATATCAGCACGGATGAACTTCCTCAGCACTTCTTTACATTTATACAGGAACAAGTAAAGCCTGATACATATTTCAGTATGTGGATCAATGATACTTCCTTAGATAGAAAAGATTCTTTTTACTATATCAAATCATTTGTTGAAACCTGCAGCAAAGAGCTGAAAGATTATGAGTGGCTTCTGGTCAGTTCCTTTGATGCATCTAAGGTAACTGCAGAGGAGTATATTCAGGTCATGAAGTTATTTCACTATATCATGACTGATCAGGAACTGGTCATGTCACCATTCTACAGTGAGCATGCTAAGGTGTTATCTGTAGCCCACCGTTTGGAAGATCAGGAGTCTTGAATAATGTGAATGTGACAACAACGGTGATCAACATTTGTGATCAATGATGAGTCAATCATTTATATAAAAATCCGGGCAGTGAGAAGTCGTCGCTGCCCGGATTTTTAATATTGAAGACTGATTGTCTCAAGGAAAAGTAGTGAAATAGATAACCTGTGATTTCAAATAAATTCTGCATTATAATTTATTTATAGAAAAATGAAGACAAAATTGACATACAGGAGGAAAAACGATGAAAGGGCAAAGATTAGATTCACTAGTATTCAACATCCAATCGCGAATGATTTGTTTTGGTGATCAGTTGTGACCAGCCGCCGAATTCTCATCGCAGGCGTATCAAGCGGTGTTGGCAAAACCAGCATCACACTCGGGTTAATGGCAGCTTTTATGAAAAAAGATCGATCTGTTCAGGGCTTCAAGTGCGGTCCTGACTATATAGATCCTGCTTATCACACTGCGATCACGAATCGTCCTTCCCGGACCCTCGACAGCTGGATGCTCACTTCAGACGTGATGAAGGAAATCTTCGTCAAAGGAAGTGAAGGTGCGGATATGTCGATCATTGAAGGCATGATGGGGCTTTATGATGGAGAGTCACCAACTTCCAACCGGGGATCCGCTGCAGAAATCAGCATTTTACTCAACTGCCCGGTCATTCTGGTCGTTGATTGCTCTGCCATGGCCCGGAGTGCAGCCGCAGTTGTTAAAGGGTTTCAGCTACTGGATCCGGACGTAAATATCGCTGGTGTGATTGCCAACAGAGTAGGAAGCGAAGGTCATTATAAACTGATTAAAGAAGCGGTGGAGCAGGAATGCGGCGTTCCAGTCTGCGGATATCTGACTGACAATGAACAGATTCATATGCCGGAGAGGCATCTCGGTCTAGTGCCGTCAATTGAACGTGGTGAACTGAATGAACAGCTTGAAAGGTTAGGGGAAGCTGTTGCAGAGACAGTCGATCTTGACCAGGTTTATCAGATGAGCGAGCAGTCGCCTGTGACAACTGAAAGCTCCTTATTCAAACAAAGAAGTTCCATGAACGTCAAAGTAGCAGTTGCCTATGACCAGGCATTTAATTTTTATTATCAGGAGAACCTTGAATTGATTGAAGCATTTGGCGCTGAAGTTATTTATTTCTCCCCGTTAAAAGGAGAGGTGCTTCCACCTGAAGCAGACGGACTTTATTTAGGCGGAGGTTTTCCGGAACAGTTTTTAAAAGAGCTGGCAGATCATAATGAAGTAAAACAGTCGATTAAAGACGCCATTGAAAAAGGTCTACCGGTACTGGCAGAGTGCGGAGGATTAATGTATTTGTCCGAATCAATCACGAACGTTGAGGAAGAGACTTATCCAATGGCCGCGGTGCTGCCTGGTAAGACAGAGATGCAGTTGAATATTGCTGCGATTGGCTATCGTGAAATCACAGGAGCGGCAGGTAATCCAATTGTGAAGGAAAAAACGCAAATACGCGGTCATGAATTTCACTATTCGACTTTTAAGCCTACTGATAAAATTCCCAGTGCATATCAAGTAAACAGCATTTTTGGTTCAGGAGAAGAAGGATATTTGTATAAGAATGTTGTGGCGGGATATACGCATATTCATTTTGCCTCTAACCCAGAGGTGCTGGAGAATTTTTTGAGTGAATGTAAACCCTAACCCTGTGTTGAAAACAATTCCCACACAATTTAACTTATTTATATAATCAAACAAAATTGTGTGGGAATTGTATCTGACACAGGGAACCGTTTACAGGGAACCGTTTAAAAGGTTCGTTAATCCCA
The DNA here is from genome assembly GCF_055597105.1 of Jeotgalibacillus sp. 10bf12. Taxonomy (NCBI): domain Bacteria; kingdom Bacillati; phylum Bacillota; class Bacilli; order Caryophanales; family Caryophanaceae; genus Jeotgalibacillus; species Jeotgalibacillus sp. 10bf12. Next base: position 1,581,932 of record NZ_CP200276.1, read on the forward strand.
GTGATTAAAAATAATCTGGCCGATTGTAGCGGGTTTCCAGTACGAAATCTGCTTTAATTCAGCTTTGTTCAGATTCCACTGCTGTAAAAGTTGCTGGTCATATCGGCTATTCAGATGTTTTGTATCCAGTATTTGATAAAATGTAGAGAATGACTGATGAACGGTAGACTCGTTCATAAACAGTATATTCCCATCTCCAACTGCCGAAGCACATGCAAGGTATGGGTAATGCTGATTAAGTAAGATATAAAAATAATGTCCAGCAACTTCAACATAAGCATAATGAAAATTTGAAGGGTAGTGAGACGGTTGACAATCAATTAGCTTCCCATTGTTGTGAAATACAAAGTCAAAGCATTGTTTTTTGAAGGTCTTCACATCCACTTGTGGCAGTGGACTGGCTATTGAATCGTAAAAACCAGTTACGCCATCAGGAAGTTTCATATTGGGTTCACCGCCTATCATAATTTTAGAAATTAATGCGATCTATTAAAAATTAATATAGTAAGAGGTGAAAAGGTTTGGGGACAGGTGGATATATAAACATTGGGATTGTCTTTAATTACTCCGGGCAACTGCCAGAGGTCTTTGAATCTATTAAAAATGACCTGATAGAAAAAGGAAGCAGCTTTCATCATGTTAAATATAGCAAAGACATCGATGGATTTGAATGGGTGGAGCAACAGATTAAAAACAACGTGATTCATCAGAGTAGTTTGTCAGGCAATTATACTAATTTTACGTTATCAGGGGCTTTTTTAAATGCCGGTATTCATGAATTGAGTTTGATCATTCATAAAGAAGATCATTTCTTTGGTTTTCTGTTTAGTGTTAACTGGGAAGATGTTTTCACTCGTCATGTACTGAATACGCAAAGTAAAATGGTCGACTGGTTAATTGAGTTGTATCAGAAAGTTCCATACGGTTATTCATTTATCGGTCATGAGATTGAAATTGAGAAGCATCCCAACGATTTCAAAACACTGATGATAAACAATCACTCATATCCTGTAAGTGTGATTCCGGTTAAAAGCAGATTAAAAATTTATTATGGCGAAAATGCAATTGATGGTCTATCAGATCAGGAACAGAGGATAGAGTATATCGATATTTAACGTTTTTTTAGCACAATGTTGAGCCTGAGAGTCATCTCATTTATGTTGTAAATGACAGAGTTTATCTGACCCTAAAAGATCAGATAAACTCAAACTCTCCCTCTCTCACTATATGCAGAAAGATGTTCAACCTGATTATACTCCCTAATCCGCCACTGATCTTCTGCAAAATCAATGGTCGTGATCCCGCCATTAATTAATCTTGTTTTTCTTGAACCGATTTCACCGCCTGAAAGCATGGATAAGATTGCACCAATGATGGCCCCATGCGCAACGACTAACACTTTTTTATCCCCGTATTTTCCGTGAATTTTCTGCAGCCCTGTCAGAATACGCTGTTGAAGAATATCCGCCTTTTCCTGGTTAGGGTATTCTTTATCCGGAAAAGCGATCATTCTTTCCTCCCGCGTCATACCTTCCGCATCCCCGAAATACCGCTCGGAGAATTCATCCATGATAACAAGTGGCAGGTGTAGGTCCTCATTGATGATTTCAGCCGTCTTTTTGGCCCGTTGGAGTGGGCTTGTAATCAGTACATCCCATTGATCGTTTTGTAAAAATTGACCGCATTCTTTTGACTGCAGGATCCCGGTTTTGTTGATCGGGATATCCGTGGCCCCCTGAAGACGTCCTTCTGTGTTCCAATCAGTTTCACCGTGTCTGATAATCGAAATCGAAGTAATGACATTCAGCTCCTTTTTATTTACAATACATTAGCTTCTTAATAATTCCTTGTGACTCGGCCATCAAAAGCTGCCTCAATATCCGCGTATTGATCAGTCGCCTCAACCAGTCTCGTTAACATGTTTTCTTCTGCAATCGAGTCCAGGTAGAGATGAGGTTCTTCTTCCTGTTCCATATGGGATTTCATCTGATAAAAATCCAGTGCCTCTTTTATAAAGGAATCAAGATATCCCTGCCAGTGTTTTTTCGCAAATTGTTCAAAGTTCATGAGGTGCACTCCTTTAACATGAAGTCTTACATATAGTGCAATTGTATAGGAAATCTATAGCCGGACACAAACACGGACCTTTTTTCCCCACAGTTTATATTCCGTTTATATTCACCGTGTAGACTGCACTGTGAAGACGAAAAAGGAAGTGACAGAATGAATCGGATTTTACAGTCAATCACAGATTTCGTGTCCGCACGAAAAGGCATGTGGATCACATTGATCGCATGGGTTGCGCTAGCCGTCCTTTTAAGTGCGGGGCCGGCTGCATCTGAATACCGGAGTGCAAGCTTTCAATCGCTCCCGGATGACGCGCAGAGTATCATTGCAGAAAATAAAGTGAAGGAATTGTTCCCGGATGATCAGGCGACACCGGGGATCCTGGTGTTTGATGCCGGGGAGGAGATAGAGGTTTCTGATGTTCAGGCTGTGCTTGATGAGATCAGAGAGGCAGACCTGACTGGTGTGCAGGAAATCATGGATCTGTCCGTTCTTCCGCCTCAGGCACTGGAAGGGTTTTTCTCTGAAGACAGTCAGACGTTTATCTTTCCGATCGAGCTTGACTCCGGTATTGGAAGTGACCAATACAGCAGGATTAATGATGAGATTCTATCAATCGGTCAGACATACGGTGAAAAGCAGAATGCGTTTGATTTTTATGTGACAGGACCTGCAGGAATCGCAGGTGATACGTTAAAATTGTTTGAGGAAGCTGATTTTGTTTTATTACTTGCGACAATTGGCATTATCTTAGTGTTATTAATCCTGATTTACCGTTCACCTTTGCTTGCAATCATTCCGCTGCTTGCAACGGCGATTGTCTATCAGGTAACGAACCAGATGATTGGCTTGCTTGGAGCAGGCGGCCTTGAGATCAATAATGCAACGACTTCCATAATGAGTATTCTGCTATTTGCTGCTGTAACCGACTATTCTCTGTTTGTATTCTCGCGTTTTAAAGAAGAGCTTTATCAGCATGAGAATAAGCATACAGCAATGGCAGTCGCGATGAGAGCAACAGGAAAGCCGGTTTTCTTTGCCGGGGCAACCGTTCTTGCTGCGATGCTTGTATTATTTATGGCGGATTTCCGTGATTATCAGAACTTCGCACCGGTGTTCAGTACAGCAATGCTCGTGATCATCATGGCCTCTGTCACACTGGTACCTGCTTTATTTACCTTGTTCGGACGTAAGGCTTTCTGGCCGAATGTTCCGTGGTATGGCAGGCAGCCGAAGCAGGAAAAAGGGTTGTGGTCCCGTATTGCTGAAATCGTTACGCGCCGTTCATATGTGTCAGGTGGAGCGGTGCTTGTATTACTGATTGTTGCTTCACTGAATTTATTTAACCTGGAATATGAGTTTGATATGGTCAAATCTTTTCCTGAGAATTTACCTTCACGGGCAGGCTATGAAATTGTAGAGTCCCAGTTTGATAAAGGGCAGCTGGCTCCAATGACGGTTGTATTGGAAGGGGAGGACGGCTTAAGTGAAAGCGCACGTACTTCATTTGAAGCGTTTCTGGCAAATGAAGAAACAATCGCTTCTTTCCGTCAGGGAAGTGAAACAGATGATGGGTCAGCTGTCAGTTATTCCGTTGCACTATCGTTAAATCCTTATACGACAGAGGCGATGGATGCCGTAGATGCGATGAGAGCAGAGGGAAGTGAATACGATGATGCTGAGGTATACTGGTCAGGCATGACGCCAAAATTAATAGATGAGCAGAATATAAACAATCAGGATATTGTCAAAATCGTGATTGCAGAAACAGTCTTAATTATCGTACTGCTATTCTTTATGACAAGGTCATGGAAGATGCCGCTCTACATGATGGCGACGATTCTGCTGTCATTTACAGCAGCGCTTGGAATCGGTATTTTTGCAGTTGATGTATTATTTGGCTATGAGGCGATCAGTACACGGGTGCCGCTATATGCATTCATCTTCCTTGTGGCGCTCGGAATCGACTATAATATTATATTGGTGTCACGCTTTATGGAGGAACGTCAGAAGGATGCAATTTTGCCAGCTTTAAAACGCTCCATTGCATCAACTGGCGGTGTCATATCATCAGCCGGTGTGATCTTAGCTGCAACCTTTGCAGCGCTGATGACGATGCCGATTGCTGACTTATTCGTATTCGGTTTTATCGTTGCGATCGGGATTTTAATTGATACATTCCTTGTAAGGGGTGTGTTGTTACCGGCGCTGATTCTGTTTTTTGAAAAGGAAAAGACGACGAAAGTATAAAAGGAGAGAGCTTCATGCGCATTTTAGTAGTAGATGATGAACTTCATATCCGGCAGCTCATTGCCATTCAGCTAAAGCAGGCCGGCTATGAGGCGGTTCTTGCAAAGGATGCGCAGGAAGCACTCCATTATCTTGAGGATGAAGAGGTCAGTGCTGCGATTGTCGATGTGATGATGCCCGGGATGACCGGATTTGAACTGACGAGAATTCTGTCACAGGAGTTGGATATTCCGGTTATTCTTGTGACAGCGAAGGGTCAGCTTGAGGATAAGGAAGAAGGGTTTCTTTCAGGCTCAGAGGATTATCTCGTTAAACCGTTTGAGCCAAAGGAATTACTGTTCAGACTGAACGCGATCCTGCGGCGTTACGGGAAAGCCCAGCGTCATAAAATCCAGGTTGCGAACGTCACACTCGACAGGTCAACCTATGATGTCACCATTAATGATGAAACATTGATCATTCCAATGAAGGAATTTGATATTCTCGCTGTATTAGCTAATTCATCCGGTCAGACGGTTCCGCGCTCTGTCATCCTGAGAGATGTGTGGGGGGATGATGAAGGGAAGCATGAATTTTCACTAAACACTCATATTACCCGTCTGCGCGAGCGGCTGAATCATTACGGTGCAAAGATCGAAATTCAGACGATGCGCGGGATCGGCTACCGGCTGGAGGTGACTGGATGAAAACACTCTACCGGCAATTTATCCAGACAAGCTTATTGTTTTTAGTGCTCAGTATTGTGCTTGGGATGATACTGACGAATGTGTATTATGTATCTTTTACGAAACAAGAAACAACTGAGCAGAATCTTGAGCGGGTCCAGGAAGTCGCTTATACACTTGAACAGATGCACGGAGACACTGCTGCACTTGAGCCGTTTTTATCATCAGTAGCCAACCTCGGCTATCAGATCGCCCTGCTTGATTCGGGTGGAGAACTCATGACTTTCGGTGAACCGTTTGAGGATCTGACACTGTCTGATCAGGCAGAGCAGGTGATGCTGAATCAGCAAATTTATACTGGTGACAATGCCGGCCTGTCCTTTTTTATGACGAGTCATTTTTCCAGCCGGCTTGATAATACAGTTGGCGTTCCATTTGAAGTCGACGGTCAGCAGTACGCACTCTTTTTGCGGCAGGATATGAACCTGTTGTCATCAGATATTCATACGCTGCTACTTGCATTTCTATTGTCGATTGCGGTTGTGAATCTGGCAGGCATGTTCCTGATGGCAAAGCAGCTGACGCGTCCAATCAGCCTGCTGCATCAGGCGACCAGAGAAGTGGCGAATGATAATTACAGCCATACACTGGCGATTTCAAGGCCGGACGAAATCGGTGATCTGGCAGACAGCTTTAATGAAATGATTGATCGGCTGCGGCAAAATGATGAATCACGCAAAACCTTTATTACGAATGTCTCCCACGACCTGCAGTCGCCATTAATGAATATTAAAGGGTATGCTGAACTGCTGTCAGCTAAAGCGGCGGACGGATCAGATGAAAGAGAGTATGCGAAAGTGATAGAATCGGAAGCGAAGCGTTTATCGGGACTTGCAAAGCAGTTGCTGCTATTGAGCTCGCTTGATCAGCCTGCTTATCAGCTGAAGGCAGGGACTTATTCTCTCGATGAACAAATACGTGAGATCATCAGCCATTATAGATGGCGCCTTGAGGAAAAAGAGCTTGATGTCAGCTTGAAATTGATGAAGGTAATCGTGTATGCTGACCGGGAGTTAATGCATTATGTGTGGGATAATCTGATCTCAAATGCGATTAAATATTCTCCATCAGGCAGCTCAATCCGTATTCATATAGATCGTGAAAACGGCATTTCAGTGATAGTCGAAGACAATGGGACAGGGATCTCAGCAGCAGATCTGCCGCATATTACAGAGCGGTTTTACCGGGCTGACCAGTCAAGAAGTGAAGAAGGGACAGGCCTTGGGCTTGCGATTGTGCAGGAAATTGTAAAGCTGCATAATGGGAAAGTTGAATTTGAAAGTATGGATGGAGAAGGTACGAAGGTTACAGTGTACCTTCCACAGTATGAGGAGGAGTAAGGAATGGAGAGAAAATGGGGATTGAGGTTAATACAAATCTCTGCAATTTTTGGTTTTATCGGAACGTATCTTGGCTCACATATGGCGGGCGTAATGGATTATTCGCTGCGTCCGATCCACGCGCACATTTTACTGGTGGGCTGGTTATCAGTGTTTGCGTGGGGGATCTTTTATCAAATCTTTGAAGTGAAGTATAAAAAGCTGGTTACGATTCATAGCATTTCAGCTATTATTGGCGCGATTGGCTTAACAACGGGCATGTGGTTTTATAACCTGAATCCATTGAATTTAAGTGACACTTTTGTACTTGTGTTCTTTATTGTTGGGGGAACAATTTTATTAATTGCATTTTTCCTGTTTGCTGTGGTGACGTTTTTTACGGTGCCGAGAACGGAAAAGAAATAAGGGAAAGCAAAGCGAAGTCCGGGATAATCCGGGCTTCGCTTTTTATATCTGCTTCATTTACAGAATATTTGTTCCAGACGTTTACAAAAAGTATAACGAAATCATCGGTACAGTCAGTGCGAATGAAATTCCACCGGCTATCGAGGAGGTTACACAGATTTTGTACTGAGCTAAATTGATTTCTTTGCGCTTATAGGCGAGTCTGGAGATTTTGATAATAGAATATACGGTGATCATCATGATGACGTATACGGTGAAAAAGAATGCAGTTAGTGGGATGATTTCCATAGAATCGTCTCCTTATCTTTTAAAATTGATGATCAGATATGTAATTAATCTTGAGTTAAGCTAAACAGATTGTATCATTTCTCCTTTTATAGGATGCTTTTTGGGCGGAATAATGAATACTGATTAGGTGTTTTTAAGAATTTAATTAGTTAAATAAAGGTTGAGTTAAAGTTTCTGTTTTGAAATAATTGGTACTAGTAAGTTCTCGCTATATAAAGGGGTGATAACATATGGATTTTTGGTTTTTACCACTGATTGTTCTTGTTGTTGTTGGAGTGACGTTAACTTTGATCACAAGAAATATGGATAATAAAAAATCTTCACGAATTCATTTTTGGACCTGGGCAACTGCCGGAGTTTTATTTATTGTAAGCTGGTTCGTGACCAGTTAAATCTTCCTGTAAAAAACGATTTTAAATATGCAGCTCAAAATTATAAAACTGAGTTGAATGCAATTCCTACATAATTTGTATCTGAAACAGGGGACTAAAATTAAGTGTAATCACTCTTATTAATTTTAAAGTCAGTTCTAATTTCATTTGATAAGGAGAAACCAATGTCTAAACCAACTGTAAAACACACTCGTCATGACGGGGTTACACACAATGTTGATTCTGCCTATAATATTGTGTTTGACCGGTGCACACCTTTTGCGAATGGCACTCCACGGGATCATAGAAAATCTTGATAAAGGTGATCCGGAGCTGATTTATTTTAAAAAAGTTTAACATCTACATAAGGGGGAGTAAGCTTGGCGCTATCTATTCGACGTTCACAGCAACATGATTATGATGCATTAATACCTTTGTTCAGACAGGTTCATGAATTTCACGTTTTGATGAGGCCGGATGTATATAAAGAAAATGAGACACCGGTTGAAAGGGGCTTTTTTGAAAATCAATTGATAAATGACAAACAGCATATCTTCGTGGCCTGCATAGACACTGACATAGCCGGTGTGATTGTAACGAAGGAAGAAGAGGTCCTTGAGAATACGTTTGTCAAAGCAAGGACAGTATTATTAATCCAAAGCTTATGTGTAGCTGAGATACATAGAAATAAGGGAATCGGAAAGAAGCTGACTGAATACGTTTTTGATTTAGGAAGAAGTCTTAAAGTAGATAGTATTGAGTTAGGTGTATTGGATGAAAATACAGCTGCCATTGAATTTTATCAGAGGGTTGGGATGAAAACGAAAAGCAGAAGAATGGAGATTTTGTTGTAGTAACTGATAAATTTCTTCATTAAAAAAGAAGCTTTATTTTCAAGCTTCTCTTCTGCAGTTTATTTAGTTGTGTAGTGTTAAAACTTTAACGGTCGTATATCTATCATTAAAGTTTTTTTACTTCATTCCCACAGTAAGCTGTTGAACTAAAGATTTTAACTTCACCGGGCTAAACGGTTTGGTGATAAAATGGTTGATCCCGCATTTACGTGCATTTTCCTGATCTTTCTGCTGCGTCATTGCGGTTAACATAATAATATGTTTAGGAAAGTGATCGCGCGACAGATTTTCTACTACTTCAATACCAGACAGCTTTGGCATAATGTTATCAATCACGCAAATATGGTATTCCTCATTCTTCAGTCTTTCTAAAGCTTCTTGGCCATCTGAAGCAAAGTCCAGTTCAGCATCTAATTCTTCCAGCGTGTCGCTAATCAGCATTCTTGAAAACTTTTCATCATCAGCGATTAGAATTTTCATCGTACGACCTCCCAGACAATACGCCTAAATAAAAATGTTATTTAAATAATATCTTGAACTAGATAGAAGTGAAAAACAAGTCATATTTGGTTTTTGTTATGTATGCAGAGATAGCAGAAGTAAGGAGAGCTAAGGTGATTAGGTGAGATCCTTTAACATAAAAAAGCGAAATCCGAGTTAATTAACCGGACTTCGCTTTCTCAATTAATTCACTTTCGCAAAACCAAATCCAGAAGCTATGTCGTCACCAACAGAAGAGCTGCGTCCGCCGAGGATATCATTTACTTTCGCGCGGTTTTGAAGCTCAGTACGAAGCTGGACGTGAGAGAAACCTGGGTTTTCTGCCCATACTTTAGCTGCAAGTCCTGCTACGTGTGGAGATGCCATTGATGTACCGCTGATTGTGTTATAACCGCCATTTGGCCAAGTTGAGAAGATTGCTGCACCTGGAGCAGAAATTTCAACGTCACCTTCCTGGATCAGGTAGTCGCCAGCACCGTTACGAACGCCTCTTGAAGAGAAATCAGCTACACGGTATGTACCGTTTTCAAATCTATTCTCAAGTGCTGCAACTGCAACTGCATTTTGAAGTGCACCAGGGTAGCCGATTGAACCAGCGCGGAAGCCTGAGTTACCAGCTGCTGCTACTACCAGAACGCCTTTACCATATGCATAGTTTACTGCATCTTCAATTAATGGGCTGTTTCCTGATGAACCAAGAGACATGTTGATCACTGTTTTTGTGCCGGTTGCAACAGCCTGATCAGCTGTGTGGCGGATTGCCGCTGCGATATCATCTGAGTAACCAGAACCGTCATCTCCAAGTACTTTGTATGCCCAAAGATCTGCATCCGGTGCAACACCGTATACGCCTGAACCGTCACTACCGCCATCTGCAAGTACAGAACCTGCAACGTGTGTACCGTGACCATCCACATCATTACATGATCCGTTTACAAGCGGAGTCGCCTGTGTGAAGTCTTTACACTGCTCAACTGTTCCCTGAAGGTCATGGTGCCCCGTGAATACACCTGTATCAAGTACTGCTACATTGATGCCTGAACCACCTGATGTTGCAGTAACATTAGCATCATTATAGATTGCTTCAATGCCCCATGGTGTCTGGTCAGCCGGTGCAGAGAATGCAGTCGTTACATTTTCATTGCCTCTGAGTGCATCAACTGACACCTCGTCCACTTTTGTCAGTTTCAGATTCTTATTGTTTTGAAGGGCTTTGAATTGCGCCTCGTTCATGTCAGTTGAAAATCCATTCGCGCTCAGTTCCCAGCGAGAATCATATTGTTTTTGCAATGACTCTTTCGTTTTTTTAGCTGATTCTCCTGATACCTCTACATATACGCGGAACTTTTCAGCGTTGTTAGACTGTTGATCAGGTGCTGCACTTGCCCCCGCTGGTACTGCCAGGCTTGCTGCTAATAATAAACTCATCATGACACTTCTCGACTTTTTCAATTCCTTCGACTCCTTTTGTCTAAATATTTTGTGAATAGACTCATCCTAACAAAAGCCGCGGGTCTTGTTTATCGGGAAAATTGAAGAGAGGAGGATACGGCAAAGGGGTATAAAACCCTTTATTTGTAAGGGTTTGTACGGAGTGTGGGGGATTGCCTCCTATGCGGGTTGGGAAAATTTCAGAAAAAGCGCCGGAGTCATATCTGTTTTTTTGTATAAAAATTTTATAAGGCTGAATAAAAGTGGTTTTAAAAGGATTATTTTTCTATAACTTTACATTTCATCCTTTAATCATTATTGTATATCTGCATTTATTTTTAAAATTCTAATTGATAAAAAGAACATTTGTTCGTATAATTTTCTTAAAAGTGGGTAATAGTATTAAAAGAAACTTACGCTGAATAGAGGAGTGAGGGTGATGGAAGTTGACTATTCTCTTGAAAAGAAAAAAGAAATTCTTTGCGTGGATATGAGAAGCTTTTATGCAAGCTGCACAGCAGTTGAACTTGGTCAGGATCCTTTGACATGTAAGATTGCGATCATCGGCAACCAGGAGCAAAAGGGCAGTGTCGTGCTTGCCGCTTCTCCGCGTGCGAAAAGTGAGCATGGTATCAGAACCGGCACAAGACGTCATGAGATCCCCGACATACCTGATCTTCAATTAATTGAACCGGATATGGGACAGTATCTCAGGCTGTCCACTGAAATAACGAAGATTTTTACAAGGTTCGTTCCAAAAGAAAATATACACGTTTACAGCGTGGATGAAAGTTTTATTCAGGTGGATGGTACTTCTTCGTTGTGGGGAGGACCGCATGCTGTCGCACGAATGATCTCTGATGATATGATGCGTGAATTTGGTTTGCCGTGTGCAATCGGAATCGGACCAAATATGCTGATCGCCAAGCTTTGTCTTGATCTTGAAGCGAAAAAGAAAGGGATCTGTGAATGGACGTTTGAGGATATTCCAAAGAAACTCTGGCCGCTCCAGCCTCTTTCAGCGATGTGGGGAATTGGACGCCAGCTTGAAAAACGCTTGAACCGGATGGGGATTTATTCAATTGGTGACCTTGCAGCCCATGATCTCAGTCATCTTGAATCAATTTTTGGCGTGATGGGCAATCAATTGTATTATCACGCACACGGAATTGACCGCTCAGAGATCGGCGCACCAATTATTCAGGGACAGGTGAGCTATGGAAAGAGTCAGATCCTTCTCAGAGACTACAATAAAATAGAAGAAATTGAAGCAGTGCTGCTTGAAATGTGTGAGGAAGTAGCAAGAAGAGCGAGGAACAAACATCTAGGCGGTCGTACGATTCATTTAGGAGTTGGCTACAGCAAGCGCACACCAATCAAACCATTCCACCGCTCAAAGTCACTGGATAAACCGACGTCGATTACGATGGAAATTTACGAGGTATGCCTTGAGATCCTCCATGAAAACCTGCAGCCATTTCCAGTCAGAAAGATTTCTATTTCATTAACTAATCTGGCAGATGATTCAGCGCTGCAGCTGGATCTGTTCAATCCCGGCCGCGAAAAAGTGCACCGTCTTGGCTACGTCATGGACGACGTACGACAGCGCTTCGGCTCCACTGCACTGCTCAGAGCTATTTCCTATACAGAGGGCGGGACAACGAGAAGAAGATCCAGATTAATTGGCGGGCATATTTCGAAGAAGGAGTCGATGAGTTGAATATGAATGTATGCAGAGGATATATTAAGTGAAGAGCGAGGGGGGAGGGCAGACGTAGTCTTCGCTGCAAAGCAATACTTCCTCTAACGAAAAATGATACAAATTATAAATTAACATAGGTATATGATCTATAAATTTCAATTTCATCTAGTAAGCCCCTTCATTTTCTAGTAGGAAAGAGCCTGAAGGTGATGGGGATTATACACTGGCGGAGCTGATAGTATTAATTGCAGGTCCGGTTGCATTTGTCATCGGATTGATTGTTTTTGCTGTATCGTTTAAAGGGAAAAAACCTGCAGATGAAACGTAGCGAAGTAAGGATCTGTCAATTCCTTTGTAAATCAAACTCGATCTCTCAACCAACTTTCATACCTTCCGAATCACAAACCCTTTCACCATTGTTCTTAAAATTTCAATCAGCTGAAGCGACAGATTTTCAGGAGTGAGGTTATAGTCATTACGGATCCACTCTGTGATGAGGCCCGCGGTGCCATGTGCCATGTATTTTTTATGTGCTTTCGTATTCAAATGACTGCTATTGTCTAATGTGAATTCAAATTGTTTTTCAAGCACCTGATAGATCGCATCAGGCAGGTCGTGATGGATGCCCGGGATCGTATCATCTGTGAGAACAAGATCGAAGTAAGCACGATTTTCTTTAATGAAATAGATCAGATCATACGAATGTGCGTTCATTTCTTCTGTTTTAATTACTCTGCCAAGCGCATACTTTTTTGTGCTGGTATCAATGATCCCCTCAAACATCTCTTTTCTAAGTTCTTTAGCAAGGTCCTCTTTATCTAAGAAATAATAGTAGAAAGTCGTCCGGTTATACTGAGCACGATTCACAATATCTGTGACGGTCACATGCTGGTATCCTTTTTCGGCTACAAGTGAAAGGAATGCCTGCTTCAGGTGTGATTTGGTCCGTAATGTTTGTCGGTTTTCGTTATACGGTTTCATTTTATTACCTCTCAGTCAACAGATTGTATAGATGTGTCGGATCAGGCAACACTGACAGAAGTATTACTGATTGAAGGACAACTGAACTGCGCTTACAATAAGTATGTAAGCGGATTCATATCAACAGGTTGTTTTGATTTTAACATTACTTTTAAAGAGGAGTGAATGGAAATGAAACGATTTGAAGACAAAGTGGTATTGATCACAGGCGGTGCATCAGGTCTTGGGTACGCTTCAGCATTACAGGTGGCAAAAGAAGGCGCTAAGCTTTCACTGGTCGATTTAAATGGCGAGGCCCTTGAAACAGCGAAAAATGACATTTTAGCAGAAGTACCTGAAGCAGAGATTATCACAATTACAGCAGACGTGGCAGATGAAGAAGCAGTTAAAAACTATGTAAATGAAACCGTATCAGCTTATCAGAAAATTGATGGATTCTTTAACAATGCAGGTATTGAAGGTAAACAAAATGAAACTGAAAACTATGGTTCTGATGAGTTTGAAAAGGTCGTATCTATTAACCTGAACGGCGTATTTTACGGAATGAAGCATGTACTGAAGGTAATGAAGGAACAGGGAAGCGGATCGATTGTCAATACAGCATCTGTTGGCGGGATTCGCGGCGTCGGAAACCAGTCGGGCTATGCAGCAAGTAAGCATGGGGTTGTCGGCTTAACGCGTAACTCAGGTGTTGAGTACGGTCAATATGGCGTCAGCATTAAGGCAATTGCCCCGGGTGCGATCATGACACCAATGGTCGAAGGCTCACTCCGTCAAATGGGCGGCGATGATTGGGAAGCGGTTGGTAAGGAGTTCGTCAAAGTAAATCCGATGCAGCGATTTGGTAAGCCGGAAGAAATCGGCTATCTCGTTGCCTTCCTGTTATCAGATCAGGCGGAGTTCATCAATGGCGCTGTAATTCCGATTGACGGCGGGCAGTCTTACAAATATTAATCAATCAGGCAGATCCGGTACAAAACCGGATCTGCCTTTTGTTAGACGAAGTATTGTGTTTTTAACGCTTCAAGATGGTGCAGCTCATGACCTGCTGATACATAAGCAAGTGCGCGGGCTGTAAAGACGTATTCACCTAATCGCCCCTCATTCAGCCAGTTCTCATCTTTTACATTTTCACAGGTCGTGATCATCAGTTGTCGTGTATCCCAGAAGTATTTAATTAACCGGTCAACTGGAATCGAATCATACTCAAAATGCTGGATGGATTTTTCTCTTTCGAAAAACGGAAGGGAATCCTCAAAGCCTCTTGTGATACGAAATATACGATAGAGCATATTCATTTCGTTATCAATCATATGACCGAGCACTTCTTTTGCATTCCATTTACCTTCAGCGTAGCGCTTATGCCAGTCGCCGGAAGGGACATATTTAAGGAATTCATTTGTTGTTTGCTGATGAAATTTCAATATATCTACTAAATTCCCATCAGGAACAAGATCAATATACGATTCAAAGGGTTTTACAAATTCGTTGCTTTCCGGTCTGCTTAGCATGTTCATCATTCCTTCCTCTCATCCATACTGATCAATTGTTGAAAACTAATCAAGTATAACCGCTTTTCCCTCTTTATGAAGCTTCTTTAAGGAAGTGAGCATATGATTGATCTGTTCATCTGAGTGTTTTTCCCAGAAGCCAGGCTCAGCAATGATTCTTAAAGATAAAAGCAGGATGAAAAATGGGGCTTTCCGGTATGAGGCCCGGAAAGCCGTATTGTTAATTGTCTTTCTTTTTACTCAGGAAAGTAACTGTCGCAAGGATCAGCACCATGCCAGCCGTCTGCGGAATAGTGAGGGCGTCACCAAGCAATAGAACGCCAAAAAGTGAAGCAGTTACCGGTTCTACCATCGCAACCATTGAAGCAGTAGTGGCCGTTGTATGACGGATTCCGAATACATACAGGATAAATGAAATCCCCCCGCCAAGCACGCCTATTAACAGAAACCAGCCAATGTCTCCTGATGTTACTGCCTTTGCCAGCTGCTGCTGATCACTAGTCAGAAACAAAATAATGCTGAAAGTGAAAAAAGCAATCGTCAATGACGTCTGCGGCTTTCCTGCATCAGAAGCATACTTAAAGCTGAAAATGAACAGCGCATAGGAGAGTCCGGCAGCAAGACCTGCTGATGCACCGATGACCCCAACAGAAAGTGAACCCAGATCATAAGCGCCTGTGAGCATGATAATGCCGATCAGCACGCTGCCAATACAGCCCCACTTAAACCATGTGGAGCGCTCTATACGAAAGATAAATGAGATTAAAAGAACAAAGATGGGCGCAGTGTACATTAATGTAGCAGCCACAGCCATACTGGAGTTCTCTATACTCAGGAAATAAAAAGTAAAGTTACCTGCAACGCCAACACCTGCAAGGATCGACCATATTACAAGTTTCACTGACATGCCCCGGCTTTGCTTGAACCGGGAAAAAAACCAGATGGAGAAAAAGATCAGTCCGACAGCCCCTCTGAAAAAGGAAATGACAGTTGCGTCCCATCCTTTTTCCATCAGAATATCGGCAATCCCACCACTAATTCCCCAGAACACAGCTGCAATGATGATGAGCCACACACCTGAAAATTTCATGATTAGCCTCCTATCAATCTGAAAACACGGGTTTAAAATACGAAGGTTTTAAGTACGTAAAACGAGTAAATTAATCCGTATTGTATTTACCATTTAAATGGTATTGGAGGTAATTCCTTCTAAACGTATTCGTTAAACATTGAATGTTGAATTAAAATGGGATTTATGATTTTAAAAAGAAAAAAGCCCATTTTCTCAGTGTTTTGATATGCTCCCTTCGAAGTAGACAGAGAAATAATAAAAATTCTCTACTACTTTGAAGGGGGCATTTTTGTGTCTAAAAGGACGACTGGTCATACATTAGATGAAAAATTAAAAGCAGTGTTATCTATCTTAGAGGAGAAGAAGTCGGTGGGTGTGGTCTCAAGAGATTATCAGATCACTGAAAAGACCTTCAGAGATTGGATTCGTAAATATCAATCAGATGGCATCGACGGATTGAAGGAATCGAAGACCTGGAAAGCGTACTCCCAAGAATTGAAACGACAGGCAGTGGACTATTATCTGGCGGGTCAAGGGAGCCTCAGTGAGACCTGTGCTCGTTTCAACATCTCAACCTCCTCTGTCTTACGAAGGTGGATAAAGCGTTACACTAGTGGGAGAGACTTGAAATCCACTAGTGAGGGGAATAAAAAGATGAGTACAGGACGTAAGACAACACTACAGGAACGGATAGAGATCGTCCAATTCGCAATCGCCCACGACCTTGACTATCACAGGGCTGCAGAGAAATATCAGGTCTCGTATCAACAGGTCTATGGATGGGTACGGAAATATCAGGCTGACGGAGAGACGGCACTTCACGATCGCCGCGGGAAATCCCTGGAGTCTAAGCCGGACCTGACAGAAGTAGAGAAACTGAAGCTCCGCATCAAAGAACTGGACCATCGTAATCAATATCTTGAAACGGAAAACGGCCTCTTAAAAAAGCTGAAGGAGATCGAAAGGAGGGACAGAATGCGCGAATAGGCAGTCATCTACATCGGTTCCAGGCGATCCATGAGTACCATGAGGAAACGAAGGCGCCGATCCAACTACTCTGCCAACTGGTCGGTGTCTCGCGATCCGGTTACTACAAATGGCTGAACCATACGCCGACTGACCAAGAGGAAGAAAATGAATGGCTACTCGGAGAAATCAAAAAGATATTCAACAAGCATCATTGGTTTCTGGGCTACCGGCGGATCACAATGTTCATCAACCGCCAGTTCAAAAAGCAGTACAATCGCAAACGGATCCGTCGCCTGATGATCAAGCTCAGACTGAAGTCTTTCATTCGCCAGTCAAACGGCTACTGTACGAAGACCAGCTATGTCAATATCGAAGATAACATCTTGAATCGCGCGTTCACAGCGAGTCAGCCCAACCAGAAATGGGTGACGGACATCACGCACCTCCATTATGGTCTTGGGAATAAGGCTTATTTGAGTGTGATCAAGGACCTGTACGACGGGTCCGTCGTAGCCTATCAGATCGGTCACTTCAACAACAACGCCTTGGTAATGGACACCCTGAAGGCAGCCATCGAAGCGAACCCAGACGCGACTCCCCTACTCCATAGCGACCGTGGGTCACAGTATACCTCGAAGGAATACCGCTACATCACGACAGAAGCAGGGATCACGCGCAGTATGTCTCGCGTTGGGAAGTGCATCGACAACGCGCCGATAGAGAGCTTCTTCGGGCACTTCAAATGTGAAAGGTATGAATTGAAACAGTACAAGAGTTATGAAGAATTGGTCAACGACATTGATCAATATATGCGGTTTTACAACGAGGGACGTTATCAAGAGAAATTAAACAACCTGGCACCAATGGAGTATCGGTACCAGGCCGCAGCGTAGTGCTAACCTTTTTCTTTTTTACTGTCTACTTGACAGGGCGCAGTTCATTTCACTTGAGAAAATGAGCTTTTTTAACTAGAGAGTAGGATATAGACCCCAATCACAAGAACGAATCCTGCTGAAAAGAAAAATGTTAAAGCATGTGTGTTCCGTTTTTTGAATTCATTTATTCCGTTGATGACAAGCGCACCGCCGACAGTCAGTAAGACATAAGGAGCTGTGACACTGACCTGCTTTGTAATCATGCCATAGGCGCATAGGATCATGCCGATCGCAATTAAAGTAAATCTGAGTATGTTCATAGAATGGTTCCTTTCAGATCTAATCGTTACACAATCAAAAATGCAACGATAAACATAAATAATGTCGTGATGAGAAGCAGCTTGAAATACTCTTTCTTTCCGGTAGCAGCCATCTCTGCAAGAGTGACAGCATTGGACAGTGCCAGAAAGAAGATCATACCGGATATCATTGTATCTGTAACTCCGTTTGATGCATCCCGACTAGACAATGCAGAGATTGCCAGATAAATAATTTGCACGGAATAAAATAACGCAATTGCATTAAAAAGAACTTTTATTGCCAGCAGGTATTTGTTTCTGGTCTGCATGTTTTCCTGAAGTTTGCTGATCATGTTATGCCTCCTTATGCCTGTTGAGATTCCCGTTCAAGTTCAGCATCTGACTTATAGTTTAATAATTTTGCAATATGTACAAATCCATAAATTAATACAGCAGAAATTGTCCAGCTTAGCACCTGTCTGAGAACAAGTCCTTTATCGAATGCTTCAACCCCGTAAGTCATAATCAGCCAGACTTTGATTGATGCGAGGAGAATGCCCTGAAAAGCAAAGCCAAATGTAATCAATTTGAATATAAAAAGCACCTTCTTCTGATAAAATTCCTGTATCAGAATCTCCCTGTTTCTTCCGCGAAGCTCCATAATATCAACCGCAAACAACAAATAGAGCGGCTTATTAATTGCGATGCTAATCAGTAAAAGAAAAGAGAGCGCATAGCTGTAAATCACACTGTTCCATAGCATCTGCAGTGCTGATCCTGCAAGCACATCTATCAGAGTGCCGATTGCCAAAGTGACGATTAAATAAATACCTAAAAAGTTTACTTTTTTCAGGATCATAAAACGGATCACACTATAGATAAATCCGGGCACAGTGGAAATAAGCATGGCATAGTAGTCACCGATATACGCTCTTGACCCGTGCCAGATCACGAGCGGGAAAATAATATAGCAGATTAAATCCCAAACCAGAATATTTTTGTTCAATATAAATCCTCCGCGCATTTACAAGATATAAGGAAATTCTAACACATTTTTCCACGCTGAAACGGCTCTTTATCAAATCGTTTATGTGAATCAAAACAGGGGTATTGAAAAGAGAATTATAGCAAGCATGGTGAAAACGATAAGCTGCTGACAAGGGAAGGTATGTGAACAAAGTGGACATTCAGAGATATTTAGTTGAGAACAACAAAAAGGTAAAACTACAGGATTTCGAAACGAAGGAAGACCATGGTATAACAGACAAAGAGCTGATGGAAGACAAACTGCCAAAAAGCATTGAAAAGCTGAAGGACTTGCACTGGCGCCTGCATGCTGAGGAGAAAAAAGGAATCGTGGTGGTTTTGCAGGCGATGGATGCTGCCGGAAAGGATGAGGCGATTAGTTATATCTTTTCGAATCTGACAGCACAGGGGCTGACGACTGCATCATTCCAAAAGCCTTCTGAAACAGAGCTTAAGCATGACTACCTCTGGCGGATTCGTGAAGGTTTGCCGGCGAGAGGGCAAATCGGCATACTGAACCGGTCACATTATGAAGAAGTCATTGCGCCAAGAGTTCACCAGGATGCGCTGAAAGACGAAATGTATCCTGACAATATGGATAAGGACGATGTCTGGCCGATGCGCTTTCGACAGATTAATGATTTTGAACAGCATCTTTCGGAAAACGGATTTAAGGTCATTAAGTTCTTCTTTAACATGTCAAAAGAAGAGCAGAGAGAGCGTCTGCTTGAGCGTATGAAGGATACAGAAAAGAACTGGGAATTTTCATTCAACGATGTAAAAGAACGCCGTCACTGGGATCAGTACCAGGAGGTCTTTGAAGATATGTTGAATAATACATCAACAGATTTTGCCCCATGGTTTATTCTTCCAGCAGATGACGAGTTGTATTCAAGGTATATTATCACAGAAGTGATGGTAAATTATCTGGAAAAAATAGATCCTCAATTCCCGGAGATCTCGGATGAAGATAAAGAGAAACTTGATGAAGCGATTGAAGAGCTGGAGAATGAAAAAAACTGATTTGATCGAAAGAAGACTGTGAAACGCAGTCTTTTTTTGATGTTAACATATTAGTCTGGTATATTATCACACCTGTTTAGCTTCTATCCCATCAGCTTTTCAATTGAAAATCAGGCGAACAACCAGAACTGAAATGAACATAACGCGTATAGATCCAACCGTTACATCAACATTTTGATCAGTGATCTCAAGGTTCTTATCAGCGTATTTTACATGTACTGAAAGAAGAGTGACACGCCACTGTATTGCATCGTTGAAATGACACCACTTAAAAGAAGCAACCGGAATTTTTCAAGGTACTCTCCCTTTACAATGCAGCATTTCTCTTTCTGTTCTTCAACCAGATACTTAAAAGAATACTGATTGCAATCGACACTGAAGCCTTTAGATAAAAGTGTGCAGCAAGCCCCTCGGTGACATATCCCTTTACCTTTTGAGAGAAAGTAGCTTCCGGCGTCCAATCAATCACATAGCCGAATCCAAATAGGGCAGGGAGACTTAGAATGATGTAGATAACTATAAACGAAGGAATAATCATTTTTATTATCATCTAATTGGCTCCCTCACTTAGCTTGACGGTAAATGAAAATACTTATATGGTATATTATAACATACTATTTTTTCCATAAAAGGAGAATGAAAAAATGCTTGTTGACGTGATTGCCATCCTATTTGTATTTGTCGTTACTTTTTTAATCAGTGCCACTCTCAATATTCTTTTAAAGACAACGAGCAGAGTAGACTGGGGAATCACGCTGTTGATCAGCATGGGATTATCCATCGTACTGGTAGGGATTTTAAGTACCAGCTGACTTTCATACCCACATTACTTCAGCAGTTAATCCGCGATTATCAGACCCAGCAGCGCTGCAAACCGTATCGCTTGCTGTGTAGAAACTTTGCACCCCTTTAAATCCTCAAGTGAAAGAATGAGTGACTCAAATGAAGAGGTGCTGATATCTACAGTTTTCAGCGGCGTCCTCTCGAAATTAGCACTGTTCAAATTACACTTATGAAATTCAACCTTCTTTAACACACATTCATAAAAATCAGCACTATCCATTGAACAGTGTTCAAATTTTAATTTTTCCAGCTTCGAGCTGCCAAGCGCAGTCAAGTTCAAAATTGATTCCTCAAACAGCACATTCCCCAGTCTGGAATCAGTCAGGTCAGTACCTGTGAACTTACAGTTATTGAAGGTGACCCGGTGGATAGAAGCTTTGCTCAGGTTGGCGTTAGAGAAGTCACAGTTTTCAAACTGCACGTCTGTCATGCTGATCGAAGTAAAGTCGGTTCCGTTAAATCTGCAGTTTCTCAGTATCATGCCGGACAGATTTACTCTGTGCAGGTCCTCATTTTCAAAGTCCGTATCGCTGATCAGGCAGCTGTCGAGCTCCGGATAGTCTTCATGAAAAATATCTTCAAACTTTCTCTCAGGTAGTTCACGGCTGATTTTTGGTTGATCTAGTTTCATCAAATGACCTCTTTCAATTCAGTTATATGATTAGTGTAGGGAAAGCTGATGCGAAAAAACAGGCTATCTTTTTTGATGGGGTTGTGTGCAATCGGCTAAAGTGAATTTCTTAGAAAAATTTCATTTCATCTGGATACCGCTAAATCAGGGGTGTTAGCGAATTCATTCTTTTTGGCGAACCTGACAGATGTTTACACTCCATTTTGTGAGGAAAAGATTGGTATGTACAAAATAAAGGAGCTGGATGAAATGGATATTCAACATAGACAAAAGGGTGGCCAACCCGGACAAACACAGGCAGAACAGCCTGGGATTGAGTCGAAAATGGACCCGCGTCCACTTCAGCCGCTTAACTATAAAGGCAGTGAAAAGCTGACTGACCGTGTCGCATTGATTACAGGTGGGGACAGCGGAATTGGCCGTGCTGTCGCAATCGCCTATGCACGTGAAGGGGCTCACCTCGCAATTAATTATCTGAAAGAAGAGCAGAGTGATGCAGATGAAACGAAGAAGCTGATTGAGGAGGAGGGCGTGAAGTGTCTGCTGATTCCCGGAGATGTTTCTAAGGAAGAAACATGTAAAGACTTAATTGAAAAAACGGTGGAGCATTTTGGACAACTGGACATTCTGATTAATAACTCAGCGGTTCAATACCCGACTTCAAATCTTGAGGACATTTCATTTGAACAGTGGGACAAAACGTTTAAGACAAATATGTATTCAGTCTTTCATATGACGAAGTTTGCGCTGCGTCATTTAAAAGAAGGCAGTGCAATTATTAATACAACATCGGTTAATCCATATAAAGGAAATCCGCAGCTCATTGATTATACGTCCACAAAAGGTGCGATCGTCGGCTTCACACGCAGTATGGCAGCGAACCTGGCTGAGAGAGGAATCCGTGTAAACATGGTAGCGCCGGGACCGATCTGGACACCGCTGATCCCATCAACATTTGATGAGGAAAAAGTGGAAGAATTCGGAACAGAGACATTAATGGGCCGACCAGGCCAGCCTTCTGAGCTTGTCGGGCCGTATGTGCTGCTTGGATCTGATGATGGATCTTATATGACCGGTCAGTGTATCCACGTGAATGGCGGGCAGATTATGTCGTCGTAAATCTTATAATCTTGAAAACCCCTTTGGCTATAAAAAGCTGAAGGGGTTTTGTCCATTCATCATTAACTTTTTACAATCTGTGATAAACTATCATCAATAAGAATGATTAAAGAGGGTGAACATTTTGGCGAATATGAAAGATGTTGCAAGAGAAGCTGGTGTGGGTCTTGGAACTGTATCCAGAGTCATCAATAAAAATGGACCTGTAAAACAATCTACTCGCCTGAAGGTAGAAAAAGCGATTGAAACATTGAAATATAAGCCGAATGAAGTCGCAAGAAATTTCAAGATGCAGCAAACCCGCTCGGTAGCACTGATTGTCCCGACAATCTGGCATCCTTTTTTCTCGAAATTCGCATACCATGTTGAAACGATACTATCTGAAAATGGCTATAAGATGATTTTATGTAATTCTCATAGTGATGTGGCGAACGAAATAAATTATATTACAATGCTGGAAAAAAATAAGATCGATGGATTAATTGCAATTACGTACAGCAAAGATCTGGATCAATATATCACGAGTAACTTACCTATTGTCAGCATTGACCGGCACTTTACAGAGGATGTCGTATACGTTACGAGTGATAATGCAAATGGTGGCAGAATCGCAGCGTCGGAGTTAATCAAGCGTGATTGCAAAAAAATCGCCTATCTGGGAAGTGTATCAGACATCAAGAATGAATCGATGAAACGCCGTCAGGGATTTGAAGAGGAAGCAAAAAGACAAAACTTCCCGCATCTAGTACTTGAACTGAAAGAGCCGGTAAATGATATTCGTGAGAGTGTGGTTAATTTCCTGGATGAACATACAGATATTGATGGTATATTTGCGATGAATGATAAATGGGCCAGAATGATTATTAAGACACTTCAGGAAAGAAAGAAAGTAATCCCTGACGATGTTCAGGTGATCGGCTATGATGGAATTACAGCAAGCAAAGAAGAGGAGTTAACTTTTTCTACAATCAAACAGCCTGTGCAATTGATGGCTCAAAAAGCAGCTGAAGCACTGATTAAAATTATTAATGAAGAGCCTGCAGAAGAGAAGATGATCTTACCAGTAGAATTTTATGATGGATATTCAACAAAAAATACGTGTTGACAATCGTTCTTTCACAGGATAATATAAATACAAACTTACAGCGATTAATTAAATCGCTTTTTTAAAATCAAAAAGTGGAAACGTTTCCACTTCGGGTTTTATTTTTTTAAAGCAAAGTGGAAACGTTTCCACTTTGGACGTAAATAGAGGAGGATGTGTAATGGCGAAGAACCCTAAAGTAGTCGCAAGCAGTGTTTTGAAAGCCCTTGGTGGTAAAGAAAACATCTCCAGGATGTCCCACTGCGCCACAAGGCTGAGAGTTGAATTGTATGATGATCAGAAATTGGATAAGCAGGCTTTGGACACGATTGAGGGAGTGAGTGGTTATTTCTATCAAAGTGGGCAGCATCAAATTATTTTGGGAACTGGGTTTGTAAATAAGGTATTTGCAGAACTAGTAAAAGAAGGAGTAGCAGAAGGTTCGGCTGATGATCAAGCAGCTTCAGTGGATTCAAACAAAACAAAGGTCCAGCGATTGACTAAAACATTTGCTGACATTTTTATTCCGATCATTCCTGTACTGATTGCAACGGGTCTTCTAATGGGACTTCGCGGATTATTAGTAAATGGTTTGGGAATGGAATTATCAGATACGCTTATCGTTCTTTCACAGGTGCTGACAGATACAGCATTTATATTTATCCCGGTACTTGTCACCTGGTCAGCTATGAAAAATTTTGGCGGCTCACCTGTTATTGGTATCACGCTTGGCTTAATGCTTGTTGCCCCGCAACTGCCGGATAAATGGGCAGTATCTTTTGGGGAGGTTGATCCGTTATTACTGACAGTGTTGGGTTTTGATATTCCGATCACCGGTATGCAAAGCTCTATTTTACCAGCTGTATTTATGGGATGGCTGGCAGCGAGGATTGAAAAAAGTGCGCGTAAGGTCATTCCGGATGTTTTGGATTTGATATTAACCCCTTTTATCACATTACTCAGCTCATTAATCTTAGGATTGGTCATGATTGGTCCGCTCATTTTAGGAATTGAGAACCTGATTACTGATGGAATCATGTACTTTTTTGAATTGCCATTTGGTGCAGGTGGTTTTATTTATGGGGGAGCCATTCAGTTTTTAGCCATTACGGGTATGCATCATACCATTGTACCGATCACAGTTAAGATGGTCGCTGAAACTGGCTACGACCTCATCAATCCGATTGGCACTGCTGCCATTGCCGGTCAGGCAGGAGCTGCGATTGCAGTTATTCTTAAACAGAAAAATAAGATTAAACGTTCAAATATGTTCGGATCTGTTATTCCTGCATTTTTTGGCATTACCGAACCTGTGATGTTTGCTATTAATCTGCCAAAAGTAAAGCCGTTTTTCTTTGGTTGTTTAGGTGGAGCAGTAGGTGGCGGACTAGCTTCTATATTGGGTATTGCTGCAGCAGGGACAGGGTCTACAATGCTTCCCGGTTTACTGCTTTATATAGGAGACGGCTTCTTTCAATACATCCTGGTGATTCTTGTCGCACTTTCAACATCATTATTTATTACTTTGTTAGCGTATCGGGAAAAACAAGAGATTGAACAACCGGCCTTAAACCGTAAAGCGAACTGAAGTGAGAGAAAGGGTTTTTGGATGACACAAAGTATTGATTTTTCTAATTACCAGAATCGATTTTTATCGATGAACGATGTATCTGAGCAATATATAAAAATGATTGGAGAAAAAACGAAACAGGACCCTTATTATCCGGTCTATCATATCGCACCGCATCACGGACTTCTGAATGATCCGAATGGACTCTCTTACTATCATGGTAGGCACCATATATTCTATCAGTGGTTTCCGCTTGGTCCGGTTCACGGGCTGAAGCACTGGTATCATTTATCGACAAAAGATTTTGTGCATTTTGAAGATCACGGCGTCGCACTGCATCCTGATATGGAATATGATTCACATGGATGTTTTTCAGGTTCTGCTTTTCATGAAGGAGACGATCTCCATCTATTATATACAGGAAATCAGATCAATCAGGACGGTAAGGTTCATCAGAGTCAAATCTATGCTTCGATGAATGAAGATTTCGCTATTACAAAGCACACTCCGGTTATAGATGATCCGCCACCCGGCTTCACATATAACTTCAGAGACCCTGTTATTTTTAAGAGGGAAAATACTTATTATATGTTAGTTGGCGGCGAAACTGTTGATCAGCAGGGAGCTTTAGCTTTGTATAGCGGTCCTTCTATTAAAGAATTGACATATGAAGGAATCATACAAACCAAACTCGCACAACCGGGATACATGTGGGAGTGCCCTAACTATTATGAAGAAAATGATAGAGGCGTCTTAATTTTTTCTCCGCAGGGAGACTTAAAAAAAGACAAGTACAACTTTAATAATGTATTTTCTGTCGTATACGGAGTGGGATCCTCAATGAATGTTGAAGATTTAACGTTCAATGCCAATGAGTTTATTGAGCTTGATAAAGGGTTTGATTTCTATGCGCCGCAAACCTATCAGGATGAGCAGGGCAGAAGGATACTGATCGGCTGGTTAGGTAATTCAAAAAGTAATTATCCGACCGATTCAAATATGTGGGCACATATGCTGACCATCCCGAGGGAAGTGACAGTCAGTGGAGAACGACTCGTTCAGCAGCCAATCAAAGAACTGAAGGATTTAAGGATGAATACTGAAATGCTGCAATCTCATCATGTATTGACGTCACGTGCATTTGAAGTTGAGCTGATTGTTGATAAATCGTTTAGAATTGTGTTTGAGAATTCTGATGGTGATGAAATCGTATTTTCTTCCGATGGAGAGGAATATTGTTTAGACCGTTCAAAGATGACTCATCTTTATGCAGAGCGGTTCGGCACAAAAAGATATGCGGTCAGATTAAAAAGAGAAGAACATAACATACGGATCTTTGCAGATTCCTCCAGTATTGAAATTTTCTGTGACGGGGGACAAACAGTTTTTACAAGCCGAATGTTCATTCATCAACTTTCAAACCTTCGCATTCAAGGAGCAAGAGGAAGATTATTTAAGTTAGAATCAATAAAAACTGAGTTGAAAATCAAGTGATTTTTTCGGATATAAATATCTATCCTCTAAAAATAGGGTAGACAGAAGATAACGTTTTAATGAATTGTGTTGTAGAACAAATCAGCAGAATTGTTGTAGCAGAAAAATCTTTCCGGCAATGACTGATATAAAAAACAGAAAGACCGGAGCACTCTTGAGCGCTTCCGGTCTTTCTCTGTGCGTGATTTATTCTAAGTTTGCATGCTTGCCATACATCGTATCAGAATCCAGCCCTTTTTTCTCCATAAATCGAAGAATCACTGCGTCAAAGAATAATAGAAGGGTTTGTTCGAAAAGAGATCCCATCGGCTGAATGGTTTCATACGCATTTTCCGATTGGTCTTTAGGAGAGCCGGGCATCTTAATGACCTGATCAGCAAGTTTTCCAATCGTTGAATCTGGATTAATCGTGACGGCAATCACTGTTCCGCCCAGGCTTTTAGCCTTTCCAGCCATTGAGACTAAGCTTTTCGTCTCGCCTGATCCGGAAGCGATAATCAGGATATCGTCCTGTTCCAGATTCGCCGTCACTGTCTCGCCAACTACATAAGCATCGAGCCCCATATGCATCATGCGCATCACAAAGGATTTGCCCATGAGTCCTGATCTGCCGGCCCCTGCCACAAAGATTTTATTTGTGGCAATGAGTTGTTCGACAAGCTGTTCAGCCTGCTCATCTGAAAGTAAGTCTGCTGCATGACTTAACTCATCAAGAATGCTTTTAAAATAGTGAGTCGTCTGCGTCATGACTGATTAACCCTGCGTAATGAGTTCTTTCATTTTAGCAGCTGCAGCCTGCTTATCGTCTTGCCCTGTAATGCCACCGCCAACGATGACAAGATCCGGCTGTGCTTTAATAACTTCCGGAAGTGTATCCAGCTTGATGCCGCCTGCAACAGCGGTTTTAGCATTTTTCACAACGCTCTTAATTGTTGCCAGGTCTTCAAAGGAATTCTGACCGGCAGCCTGCAGGTCATATCCAGTGTGAACACAAATATAATCTACACCAAGTTCATCAAGCTCTTTCGCCCGTGTAGCAATATCCTTTACAGCGATCATATCAACAAGGATTTGTTTACCCTGTTTTTTTGCTTCTTCAACGGCGCCTTTGATTGATGCGTCTTCAGCAGCACCAAGGATTGTTACAATATCAGCGCCTGCTTCAGATGCCTGGCTGACTTCATAACCTGCTGCGTCCATGATTTTCAGGTCAGCAAGGACAGTCAGTTCAGGGAATGCAGCTTTCATTTCTTTCACTGCTTTCAGTCCTTCATTAATCACAACCGGTGTACCGATTTCGACTACGTCTACATGCTCTTCTACTTCTTTCACCAATTCAATGGCTTGTGGAATATTTACAAGATCTAATGCTAATTGCAATTTCATCGACAATCACTCCTAAACAGAATTTTGTGGTGTAAGGACTGATCATCCTTATCGTTAATCTTACTATCGAATAATGGTATTGCCGGCTTTTATCATCTAATATGTCGTCTTCATGAAAAAGGTTTTTCCCAGAAGACCCCTCAAAATTCAAGCCGTTTTTGTAGTCTAATCCTAATCAGCTACATTATCAATCAAAGAGACTTGTGTATTGTGCTGCCTTTATTCAGAGGGGCAGTTTCGCTTTTTACATACTTCAATCATCCGTTTAAGCATCTTCACACGGGGTAGACATCTACATATATTCTTTAAACCATCAATTTTTGAAAGAGGTGTATCACGATGAAAAATGACTTAACGATCAAGCATAAGCTCGGTCTTGGAACGGCGCCGCTTGGCAATATGTTCAGAGATGTACCTGAAGAGGAAGCGCGAGAAACGATTCAATCTGCATGGGATGAAGGCATCCGTTATTTTGATACAGCACCGTTTTATGGAGCGGGATTAGCAGAGATCAGGCTTGGAGAGATCCTGTCATCTTATAAGCGGGATGATTATCTTCTAAGCACGAAGGTCGGCCGGATTGTGCTGGATGAAACAGAAGAAAAAGAAGGGCTGTTTGAATATGGCCGTAAGAATAAGATAAAGACAGACTATACAGAAGAAGGCACGCTCAAATCGATTGAAGACAGCCTGAAACGTCTTAAAACGGATCGTCTGGATATGGTGTATGTGCATGATATTTCACCAGACTTTCTCGGGGATGAGTGGATCACAAAGTTTGATGAAGCACGTAATGGTGCATTTAAAGTACTCGACCGTCTAAGAGATGAAGGCGTTATTAAAGCCTGGGGGCTGGGCGTGAATACAACGACGCCAATTGAAGTGGCGCTTGAGCTTGAAGAAGCCCACCCGGACCTTAGTTTATCTGCGACGCAATACACGCTGCTTCAGCATGAACGTGCACTTGAACGCATGATGCCGCTCGCTGAGAAAAGTGGTGGCGGACTTGTGATTGGATCAGCGTTTAACTCAGGAGCGCTTCTTGGCGGTGACCACTTTGATTATCAGAAAATCACACCTGAGATTAAAGCACGTGTGGACAAGTTTAATGAAGTGGCACTGAATCATGGCGTGAAGCTGAAGGATGCTGCACTCCAGTTTTCGATAGCTCACCCTGCCGTGAAAGCAGTCGTGACAGGTTCAACAAGACCTGATCGTATTAAAGAGGACCTGCAGGCACTAAGAGCAGATATTCCGGCTGGTTTCTGGGATGAGCTGGTGGAAAAAGGGCTTGTATCGTCAAAAGCGATTCTGCCCGTCCTAAAATAATATAAGCTATGAAGGGGCTCCGGTTTTTTCCGGGGCTCTTTTTTAAATCACAGCTCCAGGAAATTGTGTTACGATGGTCTTCAGATCATAAAAAGGGGTCAATTGATTCATGGGAAAAATATTACTTGGACTGCTTTTCGTATTTTTCAAGCTCAACATAAACTTTCTGGATATCAGTCTTATCTATTCACTCACCAATCTGATTGGCTACATCCTGCTCTTTTTTGGAGTACAGGAGGTTAGTAGAAGGTATGAAAGGGTGGGGAAAGCTCAACCTTTAATAAGCTTTATGATTTTTCACAGCCTTGCTTTCCTGATTTTAAATGCTTCAGGAAATTCACCTCTGTTATTGCCGCTTCATTCTTATTTAGCCATTATTTCTTATATAGGTCTGGCGTTTATCATTGCAGGACTGTTCATGATCTACGTGATTATCTCACGTTTGATTGAAGGGATGGAGGAAGAGACCGGCGTAACCGAGCATACCAAGCGTTTAAAGAAACTATGTACAATCATGATGATTGTATTCGTTTTATTAGGTATGTTTTATTTCTTATTTTCAACGCTCCCTGGTATCGCACAGATCATGATGGGTGTGTTAATCATGTTACAGATTATATTCCTTTTAGAATTTTTCAATGTGTTTTTGAAAAGCAGAAGTCATGTAAAAGTAGAAAAGCAGATTCGGGACTGACCCGGATCTGCTTTTAATTTTGTTTTTTACCGTTATTCGCACAGACAATCTGTTCATCACTGCAATAGTATATACAGAATATGATTTTAAGGAGATGGAAAAATGGCAAATGGTTTGTTAAGAGATTTTGTGCAAATTATTGGTATTGCAGATCCCACAGAGTTCCCGGTTATAGGAGAAAACACAAGGTATACGCAGTTTTCAGTTTTAGAAAGGTTAGAGATTCCGGAAGTTAAGCCAGACGTTGAGCAGATTAATACACTTCTTATTGACGCAAGAGTTACAAACGCCCGTACGATCTTTACACCTGTAGGAGTGAAGGTAGTCATTGAAGGAGTACTCCGTCAAAAAGTTATTTACACTGCACTTGTAGAAGAGCAGTCTGTGCACTCTGCACACTTCGAGCACCCATTCTGTACGTTTATCGATATTCCGCTGGATATACCAGCTGGTGTCACCGTACCTGCTTATCTTGCATCGTTAGGACTGTCAATTAACGACATTCTGGATTCACCAGTTAACGTAATCATTGAGGACGTTGAAATACAATTGCTGGATCCGAGAACGGTAAGCAAATGTGTGATCTTGTTTGCTTATGCTGATCTAAATCCTGATTTATTTCCGTTAACGTGCGATTGTTCCTTCACTGCTGCTGGACTAACAGCAGATATCACTGCTCCGGTACTTGGAGATGTAACTGCTACGCTGGATGTGGGGATCTGTCCGGGGTGTGACGCTGAAGCAAGCTTTATTAACCTGACGCTCTCAGCTCTGGGTGTAGACGTGCTCACAGTTGATGTAGGTTCAGATCTGATCACAGACATTATCTGCAGTGATGATAATACGACGCTTACAGTATTAGCAGCTGGCGTTAACGCAGGTGTGCTGGGTGTGAACCTTGATCTTAGTCTGATCATTGATACAACAGCTAACACTGCCACACTCGTTTTATCATCTGGCGGAACAGATATCCTGACGGTTCCAATTGTCGATCTGCTTGGCAACATAATCACTGAGTGCGCTTAATAATAAAATTGAAAGGATGAATAGTGTGATAGATGGTGTATTAAGAGATTTTGTTCAAATTATTGGAATCGCTAATCCGAATGAATTTCCGGTGATCAATGAGGACAACCCAAGCACACAAATGGCGATTCAGGAAAGACTGACGATTCCGGATGTTAAGCCTGATGTTGAGCAGATTAACACGCTTTTAATCGAAGCAGTGATCACGGGAACACGTACAATTTTTACCCCAACTGGTGTCAAAGTAGTTGTCGATGGATTTTTACGACAAAAAGTAATCTATACTGCTCTTGTGGAGGAGCAGTCAGTACACTCAGCTCATTTTGAACATCCATTCTGTACGTTTGTTGACATTCCGCTAGCGATTCCAACTGGAGAAACTGTAGCGAGTTTCTTAGCAAGTTTAGGTCTTTCACTTAATGATGTAGTCACCGGTCCTGTGAATGTACTCATAGAGGATGTCGAAATCAGTCTTCTGGATCCACGCACGGTCAGTAAATGTGTGATTATTTTTGTATATACAACTGTTAACGAAGCTTTAGTGCCGTTCTTACTCTAAAAAATAGGCTCCTCTAATATGGGGAGCCTATTTCTATGTGAATGACTCACCAGATTTTACAAAATCGATATAATGTAAAATAAATTAGAGGAGGAATGTGATTATGTCAATGCTTAATCCGCATGAGATGATATCTTATGCAGGTATTGCTTCAAAGGAAGACTTTCCGGAAGGACCGCTTGCCTATAAACAATTCACAATCATTGAAAATGCTTTCGTTCCAAAACCCAAGCCGTCAATTGAGGAAGTCAACAAAGTAAGTGCATCCGTCTTAATCAGTCACTCTAAATTCATAACCTCTCCTTATGACTGCAAGCTTTTAGTCAGCGGTATTGTAAAACAAAAAATCATCTATACAGCGGCAAAGCCTGATCAGCCAGTTCATAACTTTCATTTTAATGTCCCGTTTTGTGAACTAATCATTCTTGAAAATCAAAAACACATACCTCATCATTTTGAATTAAATGCTTTTATTGAAGATATTCATGTATTTTCAACAGAAAAGAGAAGATTAAAGATTTGTAAAGTCTTATGTCTAACGGTTGTAAAGCACCCTCATTGTGTACCTGACAATAAACCTTCATGCAGCCACCACCATAAAAAATGCTGATGAGTTTGTAAGGAGTGATAGTCTTTAGAAAAAAATGATCATTTCCGTACACCTTATGTAGTACTCCCTTTTAAAGCAGAGCAGTGTCTATTACTGCTCTTTTATATGAGTCTTTAGACCAGTTGAAAGTAAGTAAAAACAGTTTTACACTGAATAGGAATGAATGTTCATTCCGT
This sequence comes from Jeotgalibacillus sp. 10bf12, assembly GCF_055597105.1. Taxonomy (NCBI): domain Bacteria; kingdom Bacillati; phylum Bacillota; class Bacilli; order Caryophanales; family Caryophanaceae; genus Jeotgalibacillus; species Jeotgalibacillus sp. 10bf12. Next base: position 1,614,143 of record NZ_CP200276.1, read on the forward strand.
TACAGGAGGAGGAAATATGTATGCCGGCAGCTACAACAAAACGTGAAGATATCCTGCAAAGTGCTTTGACTTTATTTGCAGAGCGGGGGTTTGATGCAACAACGATCCCGATGATTGCCAATGATGCCAAAGTAGGTGCAGGAACGATCTATCGGTATTTTGAAAACAAAGAGGTGCTCGTTAATACGCTCTTCCAGCATTACGTGAGTCTATTCAGACAGACGCTTGAGCAAAACTATCCATCTGAGCAGGGAATACGTGAACAATTTCATCATTTGTTTCAGGGAATGATCCGTTTTACAAATGAGCATGATCACGCCCTGTATTTTATTAAGACACATAATTCAGCTTATTTTCTTAACGAAGATAGCCGGGAAGAGTTTTATCGCTTACTGATGATCCTTGAGCATTTTCTTGATGAAGGTAAGCATATACAGCAGATCAGACTGCTGCCTTCTAAAGCATTAATTGCGATTATCTTCGGCGGCTTCCTTGAGTTATATAAATTAATCCGTGCAGGTGAGGTTGAAGCATCAGAAGCCTTACTTGCCGGTGTTGAAGAAAGCTGCTGGGATGCTGTACGTCATCATTCGTGATGAGGCTCAGCTTTCTTTTCCTTTGTACGGAATGAATATTCATTCCGTACAAAAAGCAGATAAATTTTAAAAGAGGTGTAAGCATGATAGAGATAAAAAACCTTCCACAACCAAAGACATACGGTCCGCTTGGAAATTTACCAGTAATCGATAAAGAAAAACCGGTACAATCTTTTATGAAGCATGCAAGAGAGCTTGGACCAATTTATCAATTTCATTTCCCGGGACGTGCGAGCACCTTTGTATCAAGTGCGCGCCTTGCTGCAGAGATTTGTGATGAAAAGCGTTTTGATAAGCAGGTCGGCCCTGCACTGCAGAAGGTACGTGCATTTGGAGGGGACGGTCTCTTTACAAGTAAAACAGAGGAGCCGAACTGGAAGAAAGCCCATCAGATTCTGCTGCCTAGCTTTAGCCAGCAGGCAATGAAAGGCTACCATGATAAAATGGTTGACCTTGCGCTGCAGCTTGTACAGAAATGGGCACGGCTGAATGCCAATGAAGAAGTACAGGTGCCGGATGATATGACACGTCTGACGCTTGATACGATTGGATTGTGCGGGTTCAATTACCGGTTTAACAGTTTTTATCGTGAAGACGCCCACCCATTTGTCGAGAAGATGGTGAATGCACTTGATGAATCAATGAACCAGACACAGCGCCTTGGTATTCAGGATAAGCTGATGGTCCGCTCTAAGCAGCAGTTCAAGGAAGACATTGATTATATGTTCAACCTTGTGGATCAGCTGATTGAAGAGCGTAAGGAAGCCGGTGACCAGGGTGAGAACGACTTGCTTTCGCACATGCTGAAAGGAAAAGATCCTGAGACTGGTGAGACACTGGATGCAGAAAATATCCGCTATCAGATTATCACGTTCTTAATTGCAGGGCATGAAACCACAAGCGGTCTGCTGTCATTTGCGATTTATTATTTACTGAAGCATCCTGAAAAACTTCAAAAAGCGTATGCAGAAGTAGATGAAGTGCTGGGTGATGGGGTCCCTGACTTCAAACAGGTGAAAAAGCTGAAGTATGTCAGAATGATTCTGAATGAAGCGCTTAGACTCTGGCCAACTGCGCCGGCATTTTCAGTTTATGCAAAAGAGGATACAACCCTGGCGGATGAAGTGAAAGTTGAAAAAGGTGACACATTCACACTTCTGATCCCTGAATTGCACCGGGATACTGCAGTATGGGGAGATGATGTAGAAGCATTCAGACCTGAGCGTTTTGAAGATCCATCAGCTATTCCGCATCATGCGTACAAACCATTTGGCAATGGACAGCGTGCCTGCATCGGTCAGCAGTTCGCAATTCATGAAGCGACACTCGTACTTGGCATGGTACTGCAGCATTTTGAACTGGAGGATCATTCGAATTATGAGTTGGATGTGAAAGAAACACTGACCTTTAAGCCAGAAGGATTGAAAATGAAGGTTAAAGCGAGAAAAGAACAGATTCAGACACAGGCAACAACTTCAATAGAAAGTCATGAATCATCAGGATCTCAGTCAGCTGCCATTGCATCACACGGTACGCCTTTACTTGTGCTGTTTGGTTCTAATATGGGTACTGCTGAAGGTATTGCGCGTGAACTGGCAGATACAGGCCGTTATAAAGGTTTTGAGGTTACAGTTGCACCGCTTGACGACTATACTGCAAACCTTCCTGCCAAAGGAGCTGTATTGGTTGTTTCTGCTTCCTATAACGGGAATCCACCGGACAATGCTGTAGACTTCACAGATTGGCTTAGCAATGATCAATCTGAGGATCTGAAGGGAGTCAGCTATACAGTCTTTGGATGTGGTGACCGAAACTGGGCAGATACGTATCAGCGGATCCCTCAATTCATTGATGAAAAACTTGAAGCTAAAGGTGCGTCCAGACTGCTGAAACGCGGAGAAGGTGACGCAGATGAAGATTTTGACGGTGATATTGAAAAATGGCAGGCGAGCCTGTGGCCGGCACTGGCTGAAAAGTTTGACCTTGACATTGAACCGGATAACCATGCGTCAGCATCAGTATCTATGGAGTATGTCAGCGGCGTAAGCTATACACCGGTTGCCAGAACATATGAAGCCTTCTCATCTGTGATCCTGGAAAATCGTGAGCTTTTAAGAACTGATCAACGAAGTACCCGTCACATTGAGGTTGCACTTCCTTCAGGCGTCACTTACCAGGAAGGGGACCATCTTGGCGTATTACCTGAAAATGCTCAGGGATTAATAGACAGAGTGCTGCATCGCTTTGGATTAAATGGTGATGAGTATGTAGTACTTGGTGAAGGAGCAGGCCGTGCAAACCATTTACCAACTAACCAGCCTGTATCCCTCTCAGAATTGCTGGGCCGTTATGTCGAACTTCAGGAGCCGGCGACGCGCGCCCAGATCCGAGCGCTCGCAGCGTGTAATCCATGTCCTCCTCACAAAATGGAGCTTGAGCAGCTGACTGAAGATGAGGCTTATAAGCGTGAGGTCCTCAGCGTCAGAAAAACAATGCTTGAACTGCTTGAGGAATTCATGTCATGTGAGATGACTTTTGAAGCGTTTATCTCTTTACTGCCGCCTTTAAAAGCAAGATACTACTCTATTTCAAGTTCACCACGTAAAACAGGGGAGCAGCTGAGTATCACTGTCAGCGTCGTACGTGGAGATGCATGGAGCGGGAAGGGTGAGTATGCAGGCGTCGCGTCAAATTATTTAGCGGCAAGACAAGCAGGAGACAAAATTGCCTGCTTCATCCGCACACCTCAGTCATCATTCCAATTGCCTGAGAACCCTGAAACACCACTTATTTTGATTGGACCGGGAACAGGTGTGGCACCATTCCGTGGTTTTATCCAGGCACGCCATGCGCTTCAGAAAGAAGGCATCACTCCTGGACAGGCGCACCTGTACTTCGGTTGCCGTCATCCGGAGCAGGACTTTTTATATGAAGATGAACTGAAGGAAGCTGAAAAACTTGGATTGATCGAGCTGCACAGCGCTTTTTCAAGACAAAGTGCCGACAAAGTATATGTACAGCATTTAATAGAACAGAACGCAGAGACGATTCTTTCACTTCTGGACCAGGGAGGGAAAGTATACATCTGTGGAGATGGCAGTAAAATGGCGCCGGATGTGTTGAAAACATTAAGCCGTTGTTATCAGAAACGTCACCAGACAGGCAAGGAAGAAGCCTCAGCCTGGATTGATGAATTAGAGCGGTCAGGACGTCTTGCAAAAGATGTATGGTCGGCGAAGTAATTTAAAAAGGCAGAGCAGGGGCAAAAAAACCTTCTCTGCCTTTTTTGTTATAATAAAAGTGAACAAACTTCCAGAAACAAAGGAGAGAAAATAATGAGCAAAAGCAAAGCAAAAAAGCGCCGTCTGCATGCGGTGAGAAACGGCAGATTTGATGTTGAGATTAAGCGCGGCACACAGGTTGAGATCAGTACACATGTCAGAAAAACGAAAACGAAAAAGGAGAAGCTGGAGCAGGTGAAGCACAAAAAATCAACATCAGGGTGGAGGGTAGAAAAAGTTGCCTGATGGAATAAGGAACAGTGAAGGTCACAGGATCAGTACCTGGCCTTCAAAAAGCAGACCCACTCAGTATTTAGTTCTGAGTGGGTCTGCTTTTAGGTTTTGAAGGACATTGCCCCCAGGGTTTACGGTATGTCCGGGTCTCGTCGAGTGCGGTATTCTGCCCGTTGAGGTAGCGACACACCCGGGGTGAGTGCGGCGTGCAGCGGATTGAGGTAGCGATACACCCGGATTGAGTGCTGCGTGCTTCCGATCGAGTGCCGTAACCTCCAGATCGGGTGAACGCCACGCCCACTTGATGCCTTTAAGAAACTAAAAGCATGTGACCTAAGGGCATGAAGCGTGTAAGGTATTCTGACGGTGTCTGGTAATCATCGAGGTTTATGTGCACTGCGTTGAGGTAGCGACACACCCGGATTGAGTGCTGTGTACTTCCAATCGAGTGCCGTAACCTCCAGATCGGGTGAACGCCACGCCCACTTGATGCCTTTAAGAAACTAAAAGCATGTGACCTAAGGGCATGAAGTGTGTAAGGTATTCTGACGGTGTCTGATAATCATCGAGGTGTGTGTGCACTGCGTTGAGATAGCGACACACCCGGGTTGAGTGCGGCGTGCTTCCAATCGAGTGCCGTATTCTCCAAACCAGGTGCAGCACCACTCCCACCCCTCATACCTATCATTCAAACAATCATTTGAATATTTGATTGACATCAGCCGCTTCGCACGCATACACTATAACTAAACAATCAAACAATTATTTGAATGAGGTGCAAACATGCAGAAACAAACGAACCAGACATCGCCAGATACATGTGACACGTATTGTTATGACGAAGCGGTAGTCAATCGGGTACAGCCGAAAATCCCTGAAGCGGAAGGTGTTGAGCTGATTTTTAAAGCACTGGCAGATGCCACCCGGGTAAAAATTGCTTATGCGCTCACACTAGAAGATGAGCTTTGTGTCTGTGATATCGCAAACATTATAGGCTGCTCAACAGCGACTGCATCACATCATCTGAGGCTGCTTCGTAATATGAAGCTTGCGAAATACCGTAAAAAAGGAAAGCTGGTATTTTACTCACTGGCTGATGATCATGTGCGTCAGCTTGTGTCGATTGCGCTAGTTCATGCGAATGAGGAATAGAGGTGTTTGACATGCAAAAAACTGAACAGGAAACAAAATCATCCTGCTGTTCCGCTGAAGATACGAAGGAAGAAGCAGCAAAAAAATGCTGTTCAAGTAAAATTTCAGAAACTGAACAATCAGCAGAAATGGATGATAGAAAAACCTATAAAGTAACTGGGATGGACTGCCCATCATGTGCTTTAACCCTTGAAAAGGGCCTCTTAAAAACAGAGGGAATCCAATCTGTCAAAGTCAATTATGCGGCAGGAAAAATGGCTGTCGGTGCTGTAAGCGCTGATATATATGATGCAATTCCGGGACACGTTAAGAAGTATGGATTTGAAGCTGAACCGGAAAGTCCGGCAAAAGATGCGAACGTGTATCAGGTAAGCGGGATGGACTGCAGCTCATGTGCAGCAACGCTTGAAAAGCATATGTCTGGTAACCCTGGCGTCCAGAGCGTAAGGGTTAACTTTTCAACAGGAAAGATGCATATTGCCCATACGCTGACTGCAGATCAGGTCATAAAAGAGGTGCAAAAGTCAGGCTTTGATGCTGTACCTGCAACTCTCCGGAATCAGAAAAAGGATGATCAAAAAGCAGTAAAGGCACTGCCGGTCACAACCATTTCCGGGATCCTTTTAGCTCTTGGATTCATCGGATCTTTTACAGCCATCCCTGAGTTGCTGGTGACTGCATTTTACGCAGCTGCGATTGTCATCGGGGGATATAAGCCTGCGAGAAGTGCATTTTATGCAGTAAAAAGCCGGTCACTTGATATGAATGTACTGATGGTCACTGCAGCAATCGGAGCAGCACTGATCGGTGAGTGGTTTGAAGGGGCGACGGTTGTCTGGCTGTTTTCGCTCGGTAATGCACTGCAAAACCGGTCAATTGAACGCACGAGAGATTCAATCCGCAGCCTGATTAACCTGACGCCTTCTGAAGCTGTGATCAAAACGGCAGATGGCACAGTTGTAAAAGATGTGGAGGACGTGGCGATCCATGACATTATGATCGTAAAGCCAGGTGAGAAAATTCCGCTTGATGGCGAGATTACTGCCGGAATATCGAGTCTGAATCAGGCGCCGATTACCGGTGAATCGCTCCCTGTTGATAAAGAGCCGGGTGATCAGGTATATGCAGGTACAGTAAATGAGAGCGGCTCTCTTGAGGTAAAGGTCACCAGACTCTCGGAAGATACAACAATTGCACGCATTATCCATTTAGTAGAAGAAGCACAGGATCAAAAGGCGCCGACGCAGGCATTTATCGACCGATTTGCTGGAGTATACACACCGATCGTTTTTGTGCTTGCGATTCTTGTTATGGTGGTTCCACCGCTTGCAGGATTTGGTGCCTGGAGTGAGTGGTTCTATAGAGGACTTGCGTTACTAGTCGTTGCCTGTCCATGCGCACTTGTCATATCAACGCCTGTTGCGATTGTCTCAGCGATCGGAAACGCAGCACGCAACGGTGTACTGATTAAAGGTGGAACGTTCCTTGAAAAAGCGGGTGCCATTAAAGCAATCGCATTTGATAAAACAGGTACGTTAACAGAAGGAAAGCCGAAAGTAACACAGGTGATTGCACTTGAAGAGGATAGTGAAAGGCTTGTTAGTATCGCAAAAACAATTGAAGAGCATTCAACGCATCCAATTGCGCAGGCGGTCATCAGCTATGCAAATGAACGGGAGATTTCCTCTAAAGCCGGCAGTAACTTTACTGCAATTGCGGGTAAGGGTGCGACTGCAGTCATTGACGGGACTGAATATTTTGCAGGGAAACCAAAGCTATTTAAAGAGATGGGTATTTCAACCACCCATTTAGATGAACGGATTGACCTCATGCAAAATGAAGGCAATACGCTTGTGGCAGTCGGTACGCGGAATCAGATTCTCGGGTTGATTGCAGTCGCTGACACGGTTCGGGATATTACAGTCCGTTCCATTGAAAAGCTGAAACAGGCTGGTATTGGTGAAATGGTGATGCTGACAGGGGATAATGAAGGAACAGCGAAGAAAATGGCTGCTGAAACCGGCGTAACCCGCTACTTTGCAGAACTGATGCCAGAAGATAAGGTGACGGCTGTGAAGAAACTGCAGAGTGAAGGAAAGCAGGTAGCCATGGTAGGTGATGGCATTAATGATGCGCCGGCACTTGCGACAGCTGATCTGGGAATTGCAATGGGCGGCGCCGGAACAGATACTGCGATGGAAACGGCTGATATCGTTCTGATGGCAGATAACCTTGAAAAGCTGCCGCATACGATCCGCCTGAGCCGAAAAGCGCTCACGATCATTAAGCAGAATATCTGGTTTTCACTGATTACAAAGCTTGCCGCACTTATGCTGATTTTTCCTGGGTATTTGACGCTATGGATGGCAGTGTTGAGTGATACGGGTGCTGCGCTGATTGTGATTTTGAATAGTATGCGGTTGTTGAGGATGAAGTGAGGGGAAGCAGATCCGGTTTTGGGTCTGCTTTTTTTAATGTGTTACTGGATGAAAAGGTTCAATAGGGGGAGTAATTATTCAGAGGGCTTGTATATCCACAGCCGTGGGTAAATAATCAAACCAGCCCCAGATACAAATCTAAAAAGAGGGACCTTCACATAGAAGAGGCCCCCTTAGCTGTATAGTCTAAAAAATCACAAATCCAATCACGACAAAATACGTAACTACAGCCGTTATTGAAGGCAGCAGGTAAGTAAACGTATTGCGTGTATGATCCCTTTTTACAATCACCATTACAAGTGTAGTCAGTACAAATCCGATCAGAGAGATGAAAATCAGATCATTACTGGTGTACTTCCATATATTACCTCCAAAATAAAAGATATCTCCAAATGCAATGACTAATACATTGAAAACATTACTGCCGAGGATGGCACCAATAGCCATATTGACATTACCCAGTCTCAGTGCCATAAAAACGCCCATCGCATCGGGCAGTGAAGTTGCTAACGCAACGAGGATACTGCCGACAATCGTTGCACTGACTCCGGTGTTTTGAGCAATGGCATCACCGGACAAAGACAGTGCACTTCCGAAAATAAAGATCAGAATTGAAAAGATAATAAATTGCCTTACTGCTATACGCAGAGATGGATGATTTTTTTGTTCTTCTGCTTTTTCCTCAGGTGCGGGCTCCTGCTGCTTTTTAGAAATGTACAACATCCCAACCACATAAATGGTGGCAACTGCAAAGCTGGTCAGGCCGATATTCAGCAGTGAAATCGAGACAGTTGAAATCAGTCCGACCGCAGTAATCACACAAAGAATTAAAGCAATGGAACCTGTGTACATATGGTGATGAGAGGCATTTAGAAAAAGCCGCTTTTTCCTGAAATATATATCTAACACAAATAGAATAAAAGTGTTGAATACAATACTTCCAAGCCCATTACCAACTGCAATATCCGCACTGCCAATGATGCTGGCAGAAACGGTTGTTGTCAATTCAGGCAGGGATGTCGCTACAGCTAGAAGAATTGTTCCGGCAAGAAACCCGCCCAGATTTGTCTGCTTACTGATCGTATCAGTGTGCCTCGAGAGGTAAACGGCCGAGAGTGCTGATACAACTGCTGCAACAGTAAAAATAATGATATATAACCACGTCATAATGTTGAACTCCTTAAACTCGTAAAAGATTAAATCCTGAAACTGATAATCGAATAGCGCTCAGAACATACGTGGCATATACCCCTTTGTAACGGTTCTACACTTTGGAAATTTTTTCAGTGGATATATAAATAGATGGTTGTGGCATTTATTGAATGTAGACCTGACCCGGTACGGACGTGGTTCTTCGATGACAGCAGGGAATGAATCAATTGATCGGGGGAGCCGTGCTTTCGTTATTAAATCAATATGGGAGTAGGTTCAACCATCATCCCTGATGCCAAATCACTCTCAAAAAAAAGACCCTCTCCACAAGGATCTGCTTTGACAACCTTCTTTATTTGATCTTAATCTTCCACCGGTCAATATATCTCCCGAGCAGCTTTTGAAACTGCCTGATGTCCTCTTCAGAACTAAAAAAACGTTTGGGTGCAACAATTGCTCTATTTTTAGATATAAACAAAATAAACATTGCAGGTGTTTCCCTGACAGATAGGATCTGGCTCCATTCATGATAAACAACTGAACGCCCCTGCTCGAGACGAATACCTTCAGGTGAAAAGTGATAAGTAAGATCTTTATATAAACCTGGATTACTTTTGAATTCCTGCTTCGCTCTGATATAGATGGCTAGCCTGAGGATAAAGTAGATCAATAATGTACCAGGCAATGCGACGATAACCACAACAAGCAGCGCCATGAAGAGGCCTTCTTCATTGTCAGCAGGTATACCAATGATCAGTGAAAAAGCCAGAAATGCAATCAGACTTGCCCACTTCATGTAGTTCTCACTATGGATTTCGTTATATTTCCTGAATTCCTTAAAAGTTAACATTCCGGTCGCCACCACTTCCTGTGAAGCTGGCTGCTTGGTATATGACATAAGTAGCTCCTTACATTTGAAGTTGCTTTTCATTGTAACACAGTTGTTTCATACAAAAAGCGACCAGGCCACTTCATAAAAAGTGACATGGTCGCCTCCTCAAAATGATCAGCTCTGCTGCGTCTGATACACTTCCTCATAAGGCTGTACAACAACAAATCCATTCCCTGAAAACTTCATCTGCACAGACTCTCCGCTGCCTCGTCCGAAAAAGCTTTTCAGCTGAACGTCTGTGACAAATTCCGGCTCAAGATTACCTGACCAGGCAACCGTTGCGTTCGGGTCAGTGAATACCGGCTTGTTCGGTGTGACGTGTAAAGTAAGCGGCTCATAATGTGAGGTGAAGGCAACAAGCCCCTGACCTTCAAGACGCACATTGAACAGTCCCCCAGCCATCATTCCTGCAACACGTCTCATCAATTTGATATCCCAGTCCAGCCCATCCTGAAATGCGAGCAAGTCATTTCCGTTAATAAAAATGCTCTCACCTTCAAGATCAAGCACAGTGATTTTCTTGCCCATATCTGCAATGTAAAGTCTGCCCTGACCATTCGCCTTCATCAATTGAGCACCTTCACCACTAAAGGCCTTCTTCACAAACTTTCCAAGCCCATGCTCAAGCATACCTTCGCGTTCAAATTTAATATTCCCATCATAAGAAATCATCGAGCCTGCTTTTGCCCAGACCCTTCCATTCAGATTAACCTCAAGCAACCGGTCAGTCTCGAGCTCAAAAAAATCACGTGCGTTATCTTCCTGCTGCGTTTCCTGTACAAATTGTCTGATCGAGTACTTTGACATATAAATTCCTCCTCAGTTTGGATAACAGTATATACGATTAAATATAGAAATAGTTCCATCTCTTAAAAAGCTTTGAGAGAGACTCACAGGTTATTTTTAATAAAGTGAAGCATAAACTTCAACAAGCTCATAATGGCAGGTGGACCTCTATGCATGAAATGTCTCTGATGGCAGAAATCATTCAAGCAGTATCTGATGATGCACAGTCAAGAGGATTTAAGAGAATCGAGCGTATGGATGTGATTGTAGGGGAGCTGTCGAATGTTTTATCGGATGCCCTTGAACTCGCCTTTTTTTATTTTCAAAAGCAGGGGGTTCCATGTATTGATGAAACCACGGTATTAAAGATCATAACAGAACCTGCAATAGCCAGGTGTGCAGAGTGCCAAATAGAATTTAACCCGGATTATCGGATTGCTCTCTGCATTCAATGCGGTGGGACGGGCTGTGTGTTGTTATCTGGTGAAACGTTCATGATCGAATCATATGAAGGAAGTGAATAAGCTTGAAAATGTACCTTCAGGAAGATGTATTAAAGGATCAAAAACGCGCTGCCGCTTTTAACAGGGAACATTTCAAACGTGCTAAAACGCTTGTCATTAATCTGATGAGTTCACCGGGAGCGGGGAAAACGACACTGCTGGAAAAAACGATTCAAGAACTCAAAGATGATTACCGTATTGCTGTCATTGAAGGGGACTTAGCTACAGAAAGAGATGCTGAACGTCTTCGGGCACTGGGTATTCAGACAGTTCAGATCAACACGGTCGGGGGCTGTCATTTGGATGCAAGAATGATCGCAAAAGAGCTTCAGCATTTTCAACTTGAAGAAATTGATCTTTTGTTTATTGAAAATATAGGAAACCTTGTCTGTCCATCAGGATACGACCTTGGACAGGACTACAAAGTGGTGCTGTTGAGTGTGCCTGAAGGAAACGATAAAATCCCTAAATATCCAATCATGTTCAGGCGTACTGATATGACAATTATTAACAAGATCGACCTGCTGCCTTTTGTAGATTTTGACCCCGCTGAAGCCAAAAGTGATCTGAGGGCCATTCATCCGGAAGCTAAGCTTAAGCTGCTTTCAGCTAAAACAGGGGAAGGGTTCGAAAGCTGGATAGACTGGTTAAGGGAAGTTCATCAGGCATGCACGCACTAAAAGTCACGGTGAAAGGAAGGGTCCAGGGGGTGGGATTCCGTCCGTTCATCTATTCACTTGCAGCGAAATATCAGCTGACAGGCACTGTGCAAAATAACGCAGGCAGTGTACTGATACATATTGAAGGAAACAAAGATATCCTTTCCAAAATGATTAAAGATATCCGACTGCACACACCACCGCTATCAAAAATTGTTGAGATGGAAGTGCAGCATGCAGCAGTAAAGACGTATAAACATTTCATGATTATACCGAGTGAAAAGAATACCGGTTCACTTCCGTGGATCAGTGCAGACGCTGGGGTTTGTGATCAATGCATCAAGGAAATGATGGATCAGAAAAACCGCCGTTTTCATCACCCGTTTATTAACTGTACCCAATGCGGTCCGCGATACACGATTATTCAGGATCTTCCGTATGACCGTCCATATACGACGATGAGCCGTTTTCAAATGTGTCCTGAATGTCAGAAGGAATATATGGATCCCGAGAACAGGCGTCACCATGCCCAGCCGATCAGCTGTAAATCCTGCGGACCTGTGCTGAAGCTTTTTAATCGTCATAAAATGCTAATAGCTGAAAGGCAAGAAGCAATCAGGGCAGCCATTGATGTACTTGAGCATGGGAAGACAGTTGCGATCAAAGGGATCGGTGGCTACCATTTAGCCTGCGACGCTCTTCAGGAAGATGCCGTCAGGGAAGTGAGGAACAGAAAGCAACGCCCTAATAAACCGTTAGCAGTTATGTTTAATTCGTTAGATTCGATTAAAAAGTATTGCCATGTCTCTGATGATGAAGAAGAGATGTTAATGTCATATGAAAAACCTATTGTTGTATTACATAAAAAATCTGACTGCTTCCTGCCTGATCTATTGTCTCCCGGTTTAAATACAGTGGGTGTCATGCTGCCCTATACGCCTTTGCATCATTTGCTGTTTGAAAGCGGGAGACTTACATGTTTAGTCATGACAAGCAGTAATCTCTCCGGTCATCCTATTCAATACGATGACAGTGATTTAGAGTCGCTTCATAGAACAGGGGATACTATTTTATCTCACGACCGGGCGATTTATGTTCCGGTGGATGATTCTGTTGTTCAATTCGAATCAAATGAAAAAATGTTCATCAGAAGAGCAAGAGGGTTCGTTCCTGAACCTTTTCCTGCACAATCGAATGTGGACGGAATTATTGCGCTCGGTGGACAGCAGAAAAATACGTTTGCCATTGGAAAACAGAATGATATATGGGTGGGTCCTCATATTGGAGATCTTGATCATGAAGAAATGGTTCAATCGTTTTTAAAGCAGCTTCATCATTTTAAAGATTGGCTGCAGGTCTGGGGGGAAGTGATTGCAGTCGACCAGCATCCCCAGTACACAACTTCTTATTTAGCTGAGGAAATGCAGGGTTCAGTCATCGCTGTACAGCATCATCACGCCCATCTCGTCTCGTGTATGGAGGACAATGGCTTAACTTCTCCTGTGCTTGGTCTGATCTTAGACGGAACAGGCTATGGAGAAGATGGATGCATATGGGGGTTTGAGTTCTTATATGGAGATGCCGATTCATTTGAGCGGGCTGCTCACTTAGCTTATACACCTTTGCCGGGGGGAGAGAGGGCAGTGAAAGAACCCTGGAGAGTTGCAGCAGGAATGATCCTGCATCATTGGCCGGATGATGGAATGGAAATAGCCGGACAGCTTTTTCCGGGGAAACAAAAGGAAATTGAGATGATTAACCAGATGTGCTTACATGCTATCAACAGTCCGATGGCAGGATCATGTGGCCGCCTGTTTGACGCAGTCAGTGCAATACTTGGCGTTTGTCTTACCTCTACATATGAAGGTGAAGCAGCCATGAAAGTGTCTGCCATGATGAACGGAACCGGAGAAGAATCAAATGCTGAACCTTACCCGTACCTCTTGAACCAAAGAGAAGATGGAATGTTTGAGCTTGACTTCTCTCCGATGCTTCAACGGATTATTCATGAGAAGTTTGCATCTCAATCAATTAAAACGATTATCCGGAAATTTCACATGACCATCATAAGCGCTTGTGTAGAGACAATTTTATTCATATTCAAGAGACACCCTGACTGGAATCAGACAGTTGTGTTTTCGGGAGGGGCTTTTCAAAATCAGTTTTTAACAAGAGAAATAAAAGCACGTCTTCAAAAGAATCAGATCAACGTCTATACCCATAAAAAAGTTCCCTGCAATGATGGCGGGTTATCACTCGGTCAGCTCATCATTGCCGCAAGTAAACGTAAAAGGCGGTGACATCATTGTGTATCGGGGTTCCTGCGAAAGTGCTGGATATCAAGAATGAAGAAGCATTGGTGGATGTAATGGGAGCAAAGATGTACGTTGGTACTTTTTTTGTTCCGGAAATAAACATCGGGGATTATGTACTATTGCATGCAGGTCAGGCGATGACCATCGTCAATCATACATTTGCGATGGAGAGTATGGAAGAGTGGAGGAATATTCTTGGTGAATAATCTGGAGCTGTTTTCTGATCATCATCTTGTGCACAGGTCTCTTGCTGCTTTCATTGAGCTCGCAGATGCATTCAAACTGGAAAAAGGCCGTATGCCTGTGTTAATGGAAGTGTGCGGTTCACATACAATGGCTTTTGCAAGAAGTGGAATTAAACAACGGTTAATTGATCATGTAAAGCTGATTGCCGGACCGGGCTGTCCCGTTTGCGTGACGGATCAAAAATCTATCGATGCAATGATTCAATTGGCTGATGAACCTGGTACGATTCTTTGCACTTTCGGTGATATGATGCGCGTTCCCGGGTCTGTATCCACCTTGATGAAGGCAAAAGCGGAAGGTAAAGATATACGGGTTGTTTACTCACCACTTGAAAGTGTAAAAATTGCACAGCAGCATCCTGATAAAGAAGTGATTTTTTTAGGAATCGGATTTGAAACCACGATTCCAATTCTGGCGCTTGCGATCAGAGAAGCTGAAAAGCTGGACCTGCATAACTTTACGATCTGGATGACAACAAAACTTGTTGAACCCGTATTGCGTGAGCTGCTGGAGGCCGGGGAAGTTAAGGTAGATGGATTTTTACTGCCTGGTCATGTATCTGTGGTACTCGGAAAGAACAGCTACGATTTTTTAATAAAAGAGTTTCAGGTGCCAGGTGTGATCTCCGGTTTTGAGCCTGTTCAGTTACTGACAGGAATGTATAAATTGGTTGACCTTCTTCATAATCAAAAGGTGGACATTATTAATGATTACACCCACGTAGTAAAAGAAGAAGGTAATCTGGTTGCGAGAGAATTACTACATACATATTTTGAACTGGCAGATGAAGCGTGGAGGGGCATGAGTATTATTCCTGACAGTGGGCTTGTTCTCAAAGAAAAGTACGCAAAATACGATGCGAAAAAGAAGTTTAATGTGGCGGTGAAAGAACCACGAAAAGTAAAATGCCGCTGTGGAGAAATTATCAGAGGTTTAATTAATCCTGAAGAATGTGTGTTATTTAATAAAGGCTGCACGCCTGTTCATCCTATTGGTCCTTGTATGGTTTCATCTGAAGGAACCTGCGCTGCACATTATCAATATATGAGGGAGGAATAAAACTTGGTTCAGCGAATCAGCATGGCCCACGGGGAAGGTGGAGAATTAACACACGAGCTGATTAAAAAAGTTTTTATGAAATACTTTCATAATCAGACACATGCCAGACTCGATGCTGCAATTCTTCCCTGGAACCCGAATGAAATTGTCATGACAACGGACAGTTACGTTGTGAATCCTATCTTTTTTCCAGGCGGCGATATTGGGAAATTAGCCGTAACTGGAACGGTGAACGATCTCGCGGTATCCGGTGCGAAGCCGGTTGCGATAACTGCCGGATTCATTATTGAAGAAGGGTTTAAACTCAATGATTTAAAAGAGATCGCAAAAAGCATGGCAAAGGAGGCAGAACATGCAGGCATTCAAATCGTTGCCGGAGATACAAAAGTGGTAGAGAGAGGGAGTGCAGATGGTATTTTTATCAATACCACAGGGATTGGACAGCTCTATGAACAGCGCTTAGAACCTGAAGCGATCGCAGAGGGAGATACCATCATTATTAGCGGTCCTATCGGAGAACATGGTGTGGCAATCATGAGTGCGAGAGAGGAACTGGGATTAATCACTGATATAACAAGTGATTGTGCTTCCCTTCATCACTTAGTTGAAGAAGTAATGAATAACGTTAAGGGTGTAAGAGTCATGCGTGACCCTACCCGGGGAGGACTCGCGACGACACTGGTTGAATTATGTGAAGATTTTCAGTTTGATCTGGAGTTGGAAGAGTCATGTATTCCCGTACCTGAAGCAGTGCATGGCGCATGCGATATTCTGGGGTTTGATCCGCTATATCTGGCTAATGAAGGAAAAGTGGTTTTTATTACAGAAGCGGGTCAGGAAAAAAAGCTGATGGAAGTCATTAAAAGCCATCCTTTAGGCGAAGGAGCTCAAGTGATCGGCCGGGTGAAATCCTGTGATCATGCGTCCGGGAAATTGTATTTGAAAACGCCAATTGGAACGACAAGGCGTTTATTTCGTCTGGCAGGCATGCTCTTGCCCAGAATTTGCTGATAAACGCAAAGACTAATTCATAGGTTAAGGAGAATTGCTTACTTGAGGAGGATAACATGCATAACACTCCGGAGTTGCTCAGGTTGCAGATAAAGCACCTGGTTGTTTTGGCACAGCGGGATCTTTACAACTTTTCTGAAGCACGAAATCCTTATATGACTGCTGAGCTGACGCTGCAGCGGTTAAGAGAAACATTATTTTCGATTCAGTCGATAGGGGATCAGTTGGCTCAGCATCACCATGTCCAGCAAGTTCAGGGTCAGATGCCGGCCTCCATATTTTTAGGACACTCTGCGATTCCACCCATTACACCGACGCCTCCGCTTCAATTCTATCAGCAGGCTAACCGTGACTTCACAGTGGAGGAACTTTCCACTTTTGATGGAAAAAACGGCAGACCTGCCTATGTAGCGGTTAACGGCGTTGTGTATGATGTAACGAATAATCGTGCCTGGGCGGCAGCGACGCATTTCGCATTAACAGCAGGAAAAGACCATAGTGGTGCATTTGCAAGCTGTCATGCAGGACAGGAGTCGATTTTAGCAACATTACCAGTGGCAGGGAGGCTTATCTAATGGAGAGATATATATTACCGCCCGAATCTCTGACAAACGAGGCGATTGCTTCAAGGTTAAAAAATCAGTTGAATGAACAGATCAGGCAGGGACTCATTAAAAAGAGAAATCTCGTCTACCTTGAACTTAACGGTTGCTCGGGTAATATTATTTCTTTATTAAATGGGCAGAATCCGGATTTCGAATATACCCTGAATTCAATGGTTAATCTCCGGTACAGCAACAGCTTGATGACTGCTGAAGGTGAACAAGCAATTGAGCAGCTGATGGAAGTGCTTGATGAAGATTACATTCTGGCGGTAGAAGGTGCCGTCGCGCTAAAAAATAACGGGTTATATAATGTGATCGGCCGATGGAAAGGTGAGCCTTTTACAGGACTGCAGGCAGCTCAGATGTTAGGAGAGAAAGCATCCCATATTCTGGCTGTAGGGGCTTGCGCCACACATGGAGGCGTATCAGCCGCCAAACCTAACCCTTCAGAGTCAGTCGGTCTGCAAACGGTTCTGCCTGACAAAAATATCATCAAATTAACGGGCTGCCCTGTTAATCCGGACTGGTTTTTAGGCACCTTAGCGCACATTTTGCTGTATGGAGAGCCTGAGACTGATAATCTGAACCGTCCGCTGATGTTTTACAGTACATTGATTCATGACCGTTGTCCACGCCGCCCGTTTTTTGACAGGGGAATTTTTGCTGAAAAGCTTGGTGACAAAACGTGTCTGTTCAAGCTCGGATGCCGTGGACCGGTTACGAGAGTAGATTGTCCCACCCGCCAATGGAACGGTCATGTAAACTGGCCGGTCGGAGCATCGACTCCCTGTATCGGTTGTGCGTCATTCGGTTTTCCGGATGCAATGGAGCCTTTTGTGAGCTATGACACAACAAGGATTGTACAGGATGAATAGAAAGATCATCATCAATCCGTTAACAAGAATCAGTGGGTTTATGGAAATAGACGTAACGGTTGAAAATAACCGGGTGGTTGATGCGAAGACAAAGGGGAACTTATTTCGTGGGTTTGAACAAATGATGGTCGGGAGAAAACCTTTTGATGCTGTTTATTTTACGCAGCGTATATGTGGGATCTGTTCAGCTGCTCACTCGATGGCGTCTTCTGTTGCATTAGAGGATGCGTTAAATATCACCCCTGTTGAACAGGGAAGATACTTGAGGGATATCATTCACTGCTGTGAGTATCTTCAAAATCATATCCGCCATTTTTATCAGTATACAGTACCCGACTTTGTAAAAATGGAACAGAACACACTTTTAGAGTCAGGCCACGAAGACTTCCGTCTGCCGAAAAAGGTCAATGACCGGATCGCCAGGCATTATTTTGATTCTCTTCCGATCAGCCGGTCAGCTCATCAGATGCTTGCCGTATTAGGCGGGAAGGCGCCTCATAATCATGGCGTATTTATTGGCGGAGTCACAACACAGGCTACTGCAGAAAAAGTTGTTACACTTGATGCGCTACTCGATGGCATCATTAAATTTATTGATGACAAAATGATTCCAGATGTATATGAAATTGCTCATTACTAT
Organism: Jeotgalibacillus sp. 10bf12; assembly: GCF_055597105.1. Taxonomy (NCBI): domain Bacteria; kingdom Bacillati; phylum Bacillota; class Bacilli; order Caryophanales; family Caryophanaceae; genus Jeotgalibacillus; species Jeotgalibacillus sp. 10bf12. Next base: position 1,632,587 of record NZ_CP200276.1, read on the forward strand.
CCGGAGTATTTTCAAATAGGAGGGGGTTACGGAAATTTACTCTCTTATGGAGCTTTTAATCATTACAAAGACCTGGGAACATTGTATGTTGACCCGCTCGTTTATTCAATGAACACGTTAGAGAAATTTGATGAAAGTAAAATTCAGGAGAAGATTGATTACTCCTGGTTTCAGGCTCCGGCAGACACTTATGACCCCAATTCACTGATGCCGGTTCCTGATCAAAACAAACAGAAAGCCTATTCCTGGGTAAAAGCCCCAAGATATAATGGTTTGCCCTTTGAAGTAGGACCGCTTGCGAGATTGATATTGAGCGAAAATTATCACAACAAGGTTTCCGCAATGGACCGGACCATTGCACGTGCACTTGAAGCGAAAAAAATAACAGAAATCATGAAGACACTGCTTTCTCAAATTGAGCCTGATATTGATGTGCAGAGAAAGTATGAAGTTCCCGAAAGTGCTGAGGGGAGAGGGCTTGTAGATACAACAAGAGGAGCCCTTGGACACTGGCTGAAAATCAAAGACAAAAAATTATCCTTCTATCAAATTATTACGCCTTCAACATGGGATTTTTCTACAAAGGATGATCAGGGATACAGAGGGGTTGCTGAGGAGGCACTCATCGGTACGCCTATTCAAAATCCGGACAAACCTGCAGAAATCGGGCGGATTCTCCGGTCATTTGACCCCTGCATGTCTTGTGCGACTCATGTATACAGCACAGGAAATCCAGTCAAAACAATTAAGGTGTTTTGATGAAAAAAGTAATTGTTTTAGGTATTGGAAACCGGCTGATGATGGATGACGGGATCGGAATATATCTTGTGGAAGCACTGGCGGAAGATCATCATGATGACCAGGTTCAATATTTGATTGGAGAATCTGATGTGGATTACTGTCTGGAACAAATTCATGGAGCAGATACAGTCATCATTGTCGATGCAGCTTTCAATCATAAAAAAGCAGGTGACGTGAGTATACTTCCACTTGAAGAACTGCGGCAGCAGCAAAGTCTGGACATCTCACCACACAATATTCATCTCTTTAACGCGCTGTATCAGCAAAAAGATGAAATAAAGGGTTATCTGATTGCAATAGAACCATTTGCTATCCATTTTCAAATCGGACTGAGTAAAGTGCTGGATGAAAAATGGGAGCAGATAAAAGCTGAAGTTGAAAAGAAAATTAACATGCTGAAGGTTGAAACTGAAGGATAGGATCAGACCTTATTCTTCAGTTTTTTTATGCTTATAAACCGCCTCAATGAATGTGGTCTGTGTGATCATAATTGTTAATATATTCTTATTAATAGAACAGCCTTTCTGGTAAGTTTACGGTGAAATGTAAATAAGTTTAAGGAGCACAAGTGATGAGAAAAGCATTAGTCATCTTATTATTACTGATTTTACTTTCAGCCACAGGGTTCGGTTTTATGAAAGCAGTTCAGGCAAGTGTTGAGAAAAGTGTCATCGAATATTTAATCACTGAAAAGAACATTTCAGAAGATCAGATCATTGTCAGTGAACCTTTCATTGCCAATCTCCCGGGTGAAAAAAACTGGATGGTCGGAATCAGGCTGAAAGATGATGAAAAAACCTATTATTACTATAGAAGCAACGGCGAAGTCCTTTTAGAATCGTACACAGAAAAAGGAATAGAGCATGTTGATTGAGAAGGAGCGAAGGATGGGGTCTGACCCTTTACTGCGCTCCTGTTCTGTTAAAACAAGACTCTTACCTTTACCAAATCAATGACACTCCCGTCTTTTGCGCTTCTTGCATATACCCATAGTTCTCCTGTCTGAGCTGTAGGGTTACGGTCAAATTTGATCGGGATAGAGTATGCACCGAATGCAGGACCGCCTTCAGAGGCCTGGATCGGCGCTTCATTGGTTACGATTGTTCCATTTGCATCTGCGATTTTATATAAAATTGCGCCTTCAAATGCGCGGGCGAAGCCGGAGAGCGTTGTGCCCCGGCTGATTTTTGTTCCCGGGAGTGGACTGAAGACGACGATATTAGTTGATGAAGGAAGCGGGATCAGGAAGCGGTAACCCTGAAAGATCACATCAGGTGAGAAGCCTGGCCGCTGTTCATTTGCTTTTAGTATGTCAGAGAGCGGAATCCCGAACCGAGCAGCAATTTTGTTGAGCGTATCACCTGATTCCACCTGATAGACAAATGCAGGAATGAGCAATCTATCATTCACGTATATGAGCCCGGGATCGGCCAGCTGCGGGTTGATGCCAAAAAGTAAATCGACAGTCGTTGAGTAACGCTGGGCAAGGCGGTAAAGATTATCACCAGGCGCAATGACCTGGTTCGTCTGATTCGTACCAGCTCTTGTTACGAGCAGCACCTGCCCCGGGAAAATCAGGCCGGGATCTGTAAATGGCGGGTATAACGCATTGGCAGTTTCGATTTCAACCACGCTGCTTCCAAATCTTCGTGCAATTGAAAATAGTGTATCACCAGGCTGAACAGTATAGACGAAATGCGTGCCACTGACGATCGGCATATCATTCACTCCTTAATAGGTTAGGTCCATATTCTATTTAAGGTATTCATCTTACTTTTGAATCATGATTCGCAGAAGGAATGAAATGGTCACCATTTAACAAAAGAAATGAAACTTTTCAAAACATTTCCACGTAATTGAAATATGAAAGGATGGGGATGGGATGAAGAAAATCATTAGAATTGGTCTGGTGTCTGTCATATTACTTACAGCATGTGAAGAGGCGGACCAGACATTAATGGAGGAACAGACTGAGGAGCTTGTGGTCAATAGGGATTTTGAAGCACCTCCTGGAGCTGCTGATTACCTGCATAACTATCAGGATACAGTTATTCCTGAACTCGATGCAGATACGCTAAAATCACTGACTGAGGAGCGTGAATTGGCAGATCAGCTGACCCATGAAGATATGGAAAATGATCTGAAGACTTTTTTGAGTGCGATGCGCTATGGGTATGGTCCGTATGAATTTTATGGAGGAGATGAAGCATTTCTGTCTGCAGCAGATGAAATGATGCAGTGGATCAGCTCTTCGGAACCAGAAGTTGACGGAGAGGAATATGCAGATCAATTGATAGAGAGCTTTTCGTTTATAAAAGACCAGCATTTCTGGATTAATGGACAGAATGCTTATGAAAAAGAGGTTGTGCAGTATGGAGTTGAGGAATGGACTTTCACGAAAGAAAATGAAGCATACTTTTTTAATGATGAAGAAGTTACGCTGATTAATGATGAATCGCCGCGGGACATTTTAAAGCCGTCACTTGATGAAAACGGTGAATTGATTTACCGGGCTGTTTCATTGTCAGGGGGTGAAGCTGAACAGTGGGAGGTTGAAACAGAGGAGGATATCCATACAGCAAAGCCGCAAAAGCTGTTTACGAATCCAGGTGGAATGAAGCCGTTTGAAGTGAGTGACACAGATGGAGGCATTCCGGTTATTACAATCCGGACAATGATGGTATATGAAGATGACCAATATACTTATGCTGATATGCTGGATACAGTTGATTTAATTAAAGAAGCACCTGCAGCCATTTTAGACTTAAGAAATAACATGGGGGGGAATCTTTATTTAGTAAACAAATTTATTCATGATCTGACAGGCTCCCCACCCTCACATTCGGAATTCGTTTTTCTCGAGACGAATACTGTTCATGCGCTATTATCTCATACAAGAGAAACGTTAGAAGAGACCGGTCTGGATTCGGAAACGTTCTACGATCACCTGCCACAGGCCGTTTATGGAGAATATGATGCAAGTCTTACGGACTTGAGTCCGACTTCAAGGGTGGAGACATTTGGTACGGAATGGGCAGGTACAGGTGTCGAAATTTCAGAAGAACCATCTCTTGACACGCCACTCTATGTACTGATGAATGAAAACACAGCATCAGCCGGTGAAATTATGGTTGAAGGACTAATGGAATATGACAATACGGTTCTCATTGGCGGACCTTCAGCAGGCGTTTTTACAAGTGATATGGGATCAATGATCTTCCTACCGCATTCTGGGATTGTGATTGGTATGCCGTCCATGCTGATTATGAGTCCTTATTCTTATGGAAGAGAAGCCGTTGGATTGGAGCCGGACGTATGGCTCGCAGGTGATGGGGTGATGGAGCGTACGGTTAAGTGGGCGGAGAGTAGATTGGCAGATGAAGAGTAAGGGTTTTGAAGCGTATTAGCGTTGAAAAGGTAAATAGCACCGATCAAAAATGAACGCCTCGATTGCCGGGGCGTTCATTTTTGAGTGAAATACTTAAGTAACTCTCCTGCTTCTTGTATATGTATAACCTGCTGCAATGATCGCTCCCACTATATTTAAGCCAAGCATGATCATATAGTAAAAAGAATCCGAGCCCTGAATCAGGTAGCTTGAATATCTGATTATGTTAAAAGCTAACAATCCTATAAGCAACAATGTTACTTTACTCATCCATCATCCTCCTTTGAAAAATAAGTCTACTATTATTACGTGTGAAAACGGGTGGGGTTTCACTTATCCTTAAAATTCCCACTTTTGGTTACGATCTTTCAATTGTATGATAGACTGATTAAATATCAGATGAAGGAGTTTTTTGATGCTACTCAGAGGATTTATCACGGTCGCAGCGATACTCGTGATGATCGCTGCATCTTACAGCTTTAATAATGAACCTAGCCATTTTTCGACTTTATTTTTAGGGTTATCACTCAGCAGCCTGTTTTTGCTGATTGGGCTAAAAGAGTGGCCGAAGGAAAAAGGAAAAGTACCCGGCGTTATTATGTTTATTGGGGCAGTAGCGGTTTTTATTCAAATGATCAGTATTAGTGTGGGGAACTGATCAGAAAGGGGGAATAAATGTCTGTGCAAAAATCAAAGACTGTCACCTGGCAGCCTGAGGGAATTGAACATTTAGAGGGAAAGAATCCGAGTTATCTTTTCCTGAAATCAATCAAAGTAGATCCGAATTTCCTCGAAATCCTGATTAGCGACTTTAAGGGACACACGATCCGGATTGTGTATGATCAGGGATGCGCTGCTGACTATGCAGTATGGCATTTCGAGTATGATACACATGATGGCAGAATGGACCTGAGATATGATCTGGATGTACAAATTCCAGCTGATCATAATCATACAATCCCTTATTTCATGAAAACCTACCATGCCCCGGAACTTGAAATCTACAAGCGCAGTATCACACTTGCAGATGCCATTCCGCGTGCAGAAACCCATTTATATTCTACGATCAATGAATTTTTCAGGGTGATTAGTGAATATGATCCGGTGATTACGGTTTACGAAGGCTAATGAGTTTTAATCTTCTTCTGTTCTAACATCTCTATCAAAACGGTTAAAAACCCATCTGTAAATCAAATAATAAACAATCGCTATCGGGATAGCTGTTGAGAAGTATAGAATCCCGTTAACAAGCCCATCTTTGGGTATAAAACTATGATAATATGAAACGATACTGCCGGTCAGCAGGATATAAAGTACTTTTAAAATTTTCAATGACACCATCACTCTCTTCTGCCAAACTCGTAATTAATTCTTATGTAAAAGCATTTTCTTAATCACCCTGATCTGCCCGCGGTGATTGATCTCATCCTCCATCACATGATACCAGAACCAGTAGTTATTATGAGCTACGCCGTTATCCCACGTCCCCTCTCTAAACAACCATTCTTCATTTTTTGAGTTTAAAATGAAATAGGTTTTTTCCCTGGTTTCCTGCAGGGTGTTCAAGTAATACTCAAGTGGCTGATTTCTGATCTCGCGGTTTGCTTCAGGTCCGAGTAGTAATGCAGTTTTCCATTTTAAAAGTTCTTCTTCATTCAAATCTCTGTTTTCATGTGAAATCACTTGGTAAACAAAATCTACTGAAGCAATATGCATAAGTAACGCACCTATTGAGTTTGCGCCATCATAAGCGATGAAATCAAGATCATCCTGACTCAGATTTTTTATATCTTCGAGCAACACTGCTCTTGAATAATCAAGCATTGCAACCAGCTCACCGATCTTTCCATCAAAGCCTTCTTTTTGCTTAATCGTAAAATTCATGAACATCCCCCTTTAAAGCATCGTATATATCTAATGATAACAGTAAAAAAATGGAGAACAATACTGATAGATTTAGAGGGAAAATGCTATAATTAAAACAGATACACATTGCGAGAGAAGAAGTGTCAAAAAGACGATCCTGATTGATTGGATCGTCTTTTTTTATACAATACATTAAAACGTACATTCATAAATGTGAAAAATTTTGAATCGAAAAGGTAGATTGTGTCGTCAATAGGGAAGCATATATATAGGTGTCAAATTTCCTGTGTGTCTTCATTCGATATCCGGATAAATGGTTACTTTTGGAAACTTCTGATACCATATACATAATGAATAAACTTGGGGGTCTTTGATGAAAACAAAACTGGCAGGACTTACAGTTATGCTAACGGCTGTCTTTTTAACAGGTTGTCAGGAAGAACCGGTTACACCGGAAGAACGTCTTGGTGAATATGTATCGCACTGGAACGAGCAGGACTTTGATGTGATGTTTGAGGAATACTCAACAACCGAGTCGAAAGAAACTTTTACTGAAGAAGAAATGATTGACTACTGGTCAAAAGTCTATGGTGATATCGAGATATCGAACCTGGATGTTTCAATGGTAGAAGTTCCTGAGGATAAAGAATGGCCAGAAGAGGAGCCTGCTGAGATCGGAATCAGTGTGGCATTCGACACGTTTGCCGGACCGGTTTCTTACAGCAAAAATGTAACGCTGATCAATGAGGAACGCGAGGAAGAAATGAACTGGTATGTGGATTGGGAACGTTCATTTATTCTGCCTGATCTTGAACCGGATGATCAGATTCAAATTTCATCCACCAAGGGTGTGCGCGGTGAGCTGTTTGACCGCAATGGCAATCCTCTGGCGATTAATGGCACAGGCTACCGGTTAGGCGTGATTGCAGGTGATGTGTCAGATGAATCTAAAAGCGAACTTGCGGAAGCCTTATCGATCACCACCGAAGAAATTGACAGCGCGCTGGATCAGGGTTGGGTGAGTGATGGTTTGTTTGTACCTATTCAGGATTTACCGCGTTCGCAGGAAGAAGTGTTAAATGGACTGAATAACCTTGAAGGTGTCGATTATCAGACAGTCGATATGAGGGAATATCCATATGGTGAAGCCGTGTCTCACCTGACAGGCTATATCGCCCCAATCAGCGCTGAACAGCTCGAGGAAGCTGAAGGCGATGGTTATACATCGACTGATTTGTATGGCCAAAGAGGTCTGGAGCAATTGTTAAATGATCGTCTGCGGCCAAAAGCGGGCGGAATTATCGCAATTGAAAAAGGTGAGGAAGTCATTACGGTGACAGAAAATGCACCGGAAGATGGAGAAAGTATGACACTCACCATTGACGCTGAACTCCAGCGCACGGCATTTGAAGCAATGGATGGTCAGCCGGGAACTGCTGCTGCAGTGGATCCGGGGACAGGAGAAACACTTGTGCTTGCAAGTTCACCTGGATTTGATCCAACAGAATTGTCCCTTGGTATCAGTAGCGAACGCCGTGCTGAATTGGAAGAAAATCCAGACCAGCCTTTACTGAACCGCTTTTCAGCAGCATTTGCACCAGGGTCAACACAAAAGACGATTACTGCTGCAATCGGAGTAGAAGCAGGAACGGTTGATCCGAATGAAGGATTCACGATTAATGATGGGTTGACCTGGAGTAAAGACGGCTGGGGTGACTTTCAAGTAACACGTGTATATGAAACAGAAAATCCAGTAGACCTGAACAAAGGCCTTGTTTATTCTGACAACATTTATTTTGCAATGGTGGCACTCGACATGGGTGCAGAAACGCTAGTTGAAGGACTTGAATCTTATGGCTATGAAGAAGAAATGCCGTTTACCTATCCAATGACAGATTCACAGATTTCAAATGACGGTACAATTGGTTCAGAGGGGCAGCTTGTAGATACTTCTTACGGACAGGGTGAAATGCTGACCAATATCCTGCATCTTGCTTCCATGTATGAAGTGGTGATCACAAACGGCACAATCATGAAGCCGCTCCTGCTTGAGGAAGAAGAGCCTGAAGTCTGGAAAGAGGGACTTTTATCTGAAGAAAATGCTACACTTTTAAGAACGGATCTGCGCGAAGTTGTTACTGAAGGCTTCGCTCAGCCGGCAAATATTGATGAAGTCAGTATCGCAGGTAAAACCGGAACAGCTGAACTGAAACTTGCCGGAGAAGAGTCCGGAAAAGAAAATGGATTCTTTGTCGCTTACGACCAAAACGATCCAAGATTTGTGATGGCGATGATGATCGAAAGCGTGGAAGATAAGGGAGGAAGCACCTACGTTTCTGAGCTTGTGACTGAGGTGTTTTTGAATCAATAAGTTATTGAGAGGCGCGGTTTTTGCGCCTCTTTTTTTGTGGGAGAAATATAGTATAAAGTAAACCGGATCAGTATTTTTAGCGGCTGTGACGGTGGAAACCTAGATTTGGTTTGTAATTAAGACACCTTTTGCAATATATCTATCGGCAATATAATGATTCGGTCAGCAATCGGAAAGATTCAATCAGCAGTGGTTTGGCGGAGGAGAATTCCAATACCAATGAGCATGATTCGGTCAGCAATCGGATTTATTTCATCACCTTTTCGAGAATTCGCCCGCAGACGTCCCCGCCCTGCACCCCACCAGAATCCCAACTACATACAAAAAAGGGAGACCCGGATTTGTTTTTTGAAACGTTTTCTATTTCTTCTGACTCTAATAGTCAAAGGAGTTGATCCTGTTGGAGCATAATCTTGAAACAGTAAAGCGCGCAATTGACGGTGACCGTTATGCGCTTCAGGAATTACTGCATATTGAAAAGCCAAAGCTTTACAGGATGGCTTATACATATGTAAGAAATGAAGATGAAGCAGTTGAGGTATTTCAGCAGACTGTTTTGAAATGTATTGAGTCTATTCACCAATTGAAGCGGCCGGAATACTTCTCTACCTGGCTGACCAGAATCTGTATCAATGAAGCATTATCACTGAAACGAAAAGGAAAAAAGCTGATCCAGCTTTCTGAACTGATTAGACAGTCAGGTGGGAAGGACTTTTCAAATGAAATTGTTCACGGTCTGGATGTGAAGGAGGCACTTGAAGCGTTGCCTGATAAATATAAGACTGTGCTGATACTACGGTTTTATAGGGATTTGTCAGTACAGGATATTGCTAATGTGCTGAACTGTCCGCTCGGAACTGTTAAGACCAATATTCACAGAGGACTATCACATCTGAAAGCCCAGTTGAAAGGAGTGTATGAAGATGACACTGGAAAGAGATTCAATTAAAACTGCGATGGAATCAATTCCATTACCTGAAGATCGTTTGGATCGTATCATTGATCAGTCGGTATTTAATCATACAAAGATAAAAAAGCCGACAATTAAAGCTTATGTAAAGCCGCTTTCTGCTGCGGTAGTAGTGCTTGGGATCGGAAGTACACTAATGGTTACAACACCTGTCGGTCAACAGATGGTTTCATACTTACCCTTCGTAGAGTCGGGTTTCACGACAGGATCGGGAGAGTTCAGCAGACCTGAAAAGGCCGTCTATCCTTTAGATGAAAGAATTAGTGAGCAGTTTGTTGAGATTCATTTTACAGAAGTATCTGTAGCGGGTAATCAAGTTGATATTACTTATCAGCAAATTGTGGATCCTGAATTCTATCAAAAAGAAATGGGTATTGAAGCAGAGCTGTTTGCTATTGATAATCTGAACAATCATTATGATGTTCCTTACAATAGTGGGACTGGTTATGGAGAAGGAACGCCAGAAGATATCTACTGGACAGCTACACTTCATGATTTAAGCTTACTTGCAACGTCTGTCACATTTATTCCAATGGCAACCGTTAGCGATGGAGCAATGATGGATGGGGGAACTTCTGAGATTTTCGAATATGATGCGCTTAAAGTGAATCTTATCGATGGCAGCGTGGAGATTGTAGAGAGTCCGGGACTGCCTGCAAAAGTATATGAAAGATGGTGAAAGGGATTAAAGAAATATAGCTACTTTAGTAAAACCTTTAACAGAGTGGCCCGCTCATTAGCACGAACCGGTGGTTGCTAGAAGACTGCCGGTTTTTGCTGAGTTAGAGATTGAGACACCTTTTGTGATATATCTATCGGCAATTTGATTATTCGATCAGCATTTGCACAGATTTAATTAGTAATAGATTTATGATCGGGAATTCCATCATCAATCAGTTGGATTTGATCAGCAATCAGATTCATTCCATCACCTTTTTGAGGATTCATCCGCCGACCCGGGTCTACCTTGGAACAAAAAAACACGGAGGCTAACTCCGTGTTAAAGTCAATTTTCTTCAATGATCTGTTCTTCCGCCGCCTGAAACTCCCCGGTATCTCCTATGTAAATGGGACCGTTAGCATGATCGATTCTGATTGGCCACTCATAAGGTGCCAGCAGCCGTCTTGCGATATGTCTCCAGAAATCAGTTGATTCTTTTTCAAAGTCCTGAAAATCTTTTAATAGTTCTTTGTAAGAGGACCCATCGAACTGAATATTCATATCCTGGAGCCGCATAAATGCTACATGCCGGATCTCAAGGTTTGCTGCCTGTTCCATTTCTTCTTCAGTTGCCTCACCAATGATTGTTCCTGGCGGCGGCATCATTTCATACACATTATCAAATTCAATTACTTCTTCATCATCGTGATGTTTTGACATACTCGACTCTCCTAACCTGTTAAATTATTCTAAATATATCACTGTTTTTGCAAAAAGATATGGATCTTAAGACCTGTAAAACGTAAAAAAACCCGGCTCAAAGTCCGGGTCTGTATCTTAATGCGCCATCATTTCGTGTGCAATTTCTTCACCATCCATGGGTAATATGTCGGCCAGTTCACGACTTCATCAAGCAACGCTTCACGGTCATCGCCCCAATACAGGTGATAGTGATCCGCATCTGTCGGGGAAATTCCGTGGTCACTGAACTGAATGTATGCAGGCATTGTGCCTTCCTGCTCTTCTTGCAGTTTAAAGACATAACGGACGCCGCGGTTTCCTGCTTCGTAATTCAGTACCTCGTATCCATCGTATGTGTAGATGCCTGAAGATTGTTCGCCGTTTTCATAGAATGTGAATGTATCTTCCTCAATGACAATCCGGTCCACACCAGTTACATATCCTTCAGTATAATATTCCTTGTACGCTTCAGCAGTTTTATCGCCTTCCTCTGCCTTATGCTCAAATACTTCATCGAGTGTTCCATCCTGAAGATAAGGATAGACTGACTGCCAGTCACCTTCCCAGTCAGAGAGTGGACGATCTTCTATCTGATCATCTTCAAAATAACCATCATAAATTTTTTGTGCTTCTTTATCGAGATCATGGCTATGATCGTGACTGTGATCATGGTCATGCTCTTCCGGCTCTACAGCGGGTGCTGTAGAAAGCGCGATGTTCAGCTGCTCAAGATTACGCTTCATTAGAGAAAAGTAATCTTCACCATTTTCAATATCCTCATCAGTTAATACAGACAGGTTATGCAGCATAAGCGTTTCTGCGCCAATTTCTTCTCTAACAACTTCAGCGATTTTTGTGGTAACGTTTTGCTCAAAAAAGACATGCTGTAATTCATAAGCTTCAGCAGTTTCCACGATTTCCTGAAGCTCCTTTTGAGACGGCTCCTGTGTCGGGCTCAGACCTGAGACTGCAATCTGATGAACGTCATATGCTTCTTCCCAGTACCCATAGGCAGCATGTGAAACAATAAAATGATTACCGGATGCTTGTTCAATACTTGAAGAGAATTCCTGGTCCAATGCTTCAAGTTCAGCCTTCAATGACTCGAAGTTTTCGTTAAATAATGCTTCATCATCCGGCTGCAGATTTATTAGTAATTCTTTAATATTTTCAGCCATTTCAATCGAACGGATTGGATCGAGCCAGACATGCGGATCATAGTCCCCGTGATCATGATCGTGATCGTGTCCATGGTCATGGTCATGCGCGCCTTCACTCAATTCAATGCCATCAGTTGCTTCGGCAATTAACACATTTTCAGATTCTACAGCTTCAGCAATGCTGTCTGCAAAACCTTCCAGACCTGCACCGTTCATAATAAATGCATCTGCTTCAGCAATCGCAATGACATCTTTTGAAGTAGGTTCATATGTATGTGAGTCAGAACCGGGCGGAAGGATTGAACTTACGTCAGCTTCATCACCTGCAATTCGCTCTGCGAAAAATTGGAGCGGATAGACCGTTGTATAGATCGAGAGAGGGTCAGACTCTGATGACTCAGCAGACGAACCTTCTTCGTTATTATTTCCACACGCAGCAAGCGCAACAACACTTAATAAACTTAACGACATAAACCATTTTTTATTCATTATTTGCCTCCTTATTTAAAATCACAATGAATAATATATCGTAATGATTACGTTTTGTAAATAAGAATAATTACGATTTAATAGATATGGTTCTTTTGGATCTGGAATATGTCAGATGGTTTTTGTTAAGGGAAGAGTGAGGTTGGGCTTGATTACGTCAGCTTTTAGAATATATCTATCGGCAATCTCATTATTCAATCATCAATTGCATGGATTCGATCAGCAGTGGCTGGGCGGTGGAGAATTCCATCATCAATCAGTATGATTCGATCAGCAACCGGATTTATTCCATCACCTTTTCAAAAATTCGCCACCCAACGACGTCCAGACACGAACAACGCTTATACCTCAATCCTCAAACCACCAATATCCCAACTGCATACAAAAAAGGCAGACGCAGGTCTGCCTTTAATCACCTGGTAAAAGTATGGTAAAATGACAGCAACTAAGGTTTGGATGGTGAAATAGTGGTTCGAATAGTTGATACATTTAAAAATATGTTCCTTGATTTATTATCCATGGGAAAAGGTTTTGTATATGGCTTTGTGATGGTAGGTTTATTTATATTAATTGGCGGGGTTCTCATCTATGGGGGACTGTACTTAAAAAATGTTGTTTTTTAAATAGCAAATAAACCGGACAACCGCTTATCTAATCAGGTATCCGGTTTACTTAGTATTATAGGTGATTTGATCTTTTAAACACTCATTTTCAATCTCTCTGCATACTCATCAATCTTCGCAGCAGTCTCAGTCAGCTCCTGGAAATCGCTGATTGTTTCACGGATCTGGGAAGAGCCTTTTTGGATCACTTTCTCTACCTGTTCAGTTCCACTGCTGATCTCTTTCACCTCAGCGCTGATTCCTTCTGCTGAGCTTCTCACTGTTAAAATGGATTCTTCTACTTTACCAGCAAGCTTTTTCACTTCTTTCGCTACCACATCAAATCCACGACCGTGTTCGCCGGCACGCGCAGCTTCAATGGCAGCATTCAGTGCGAGAAGGTTGGTCTGTGAAGCGATTTCTCTGATGGCAAATGTCAGTTGCTGAATATTTTCAGCCTGCATCATCAGCTGAGTCAGTGTTTCAAGGTTCTTCTTTGAATACTCAAGTGTGTGATCAATACTTTCACGCAATTCATCACTCCGTTTGATGCCATACTCCGCTTTATCAGTCATGTTTCCAGAAACGTCTGAAAGGGAGGAGACCAGTTCCGAAACCCCAATTTGTCTATGCGTAATGTCAGTGGCAACCTTTACAACGCCAATGACTTTCCTGTCCTGAAAAATTGGCATATATGTGGCTTCAAGCCAAATCACTGAGCCATCACGTTTTTTTCTTTTGATTTTATTTTGGAATTGGATGCCCGATGATAAATCTCTCCATAAACGCTCGTAGTCAGCTGAATCTGAAAAATCATTAAAGCATAATATCTTGTGATGACGTCCGATTAATTCTTCAGGACGATAACCTGCAGCACCGGCAAATAGATCATTTACATACGTTACTTTTCTATCGAGATCAAACTGAATCATCGCCAGATTTTTCTTGAAAGCCCCCATGACATTTTGTTCAAACAGCATATTTGTTTCACCCATATATATCCCTCTTATCTAATTCTTTTTATAAGTCTTATTACCTAAAAGCCATTTACCTAAACATAAGTTATGAATGTGAAATAACCGTTTACACAACGATGTTTTTAACTATCTGCTACTTAAATGAATTAAAGAATTGTACTTAAGTATACAATTTAAAAGATAAGCAGGGAAGGATAATTTTAATTCTTTTTACCTATTAGTTAGCTTGGATATAAAACTGTATTTAACCGGGGCTCGACTGGTTGTTTTTATGTTATGAGTTATCTACAACCATTTGCTAAATAGTCAGCTGAAAATAAAGGGTTTTTATCAGGAAATGTCGTAGTTCTGCTTAATCTATATTTTCTAAGGAGGCGCTCACATGAAGGCAGCCATATGTACAGCGTATGGACCACCTGAAGTCTTAAAACTGAAAGAGATCGACCAGCCAAAGCCAAAAGAGTTTGATCTGCTGATTAAAGTCTTTACATCTGCTGTCCAGTCCGGAGATCGCAGGATCAGAGCGCTTGATGTACCTGCAGCAGGCCGTCTGCCAATGAGAATTGTGCTCGGGCTTAAAGCACCGAGAAAACCTGTGTTGGGCGTGGTGGTTGCTGGTGAAGTTGTGGCAGTGGGCAGCCGCGTCGATCAGTTTAAAGTGGGGGACAGAGTCTATGGACTGACAGGAATGCGACTTGGCGGATATGCAGAATATGCATGTCTTCATTCTCGTAAATGTGTGCATTTCACGCCGCTAAATGCAAGTTTTGCGGAAGCTGCAAGTATGCCCTTTGGCGGGACAACAGCTCTTCATTTTTTAAGAAAAGTAAACATTGAACAGGCAAACACAGTGCTCATTTATGGTGCGTCAGGCGCAGTAGGATCGGCTGCTGTTCAAATCGCTAAATATTATGGCGTACATGTAACAGCTGTCTGCAGCGGTCGTCATACAGAGGTAGTCAGGAATCTTGGGGCAGATGTCGTGATAGATTATAAAGTGGAAGGGTATGACAATCATCTATCAACATACGATGCCGTCTTTGATGCCTCAGGTAAAGTAAAGAAATCAGCCGCCAGCAAACACGCAGGTAAGAGCAGTCATTTCAGCAGTGTGGCAGGACAGGGTGTTGCCAAAGAACTGAAGGAAGATCTAATTCTGCTTAATCAGATGTTTGAAACAGGAGACTTTAAAGCGGTTATAGATAAAGTATATCCAATAGATGAAATCGTTGAGGCTCACAGGTATGTAGATGCCGGGCGGAAATATGGGAATGTGATTGTGAAGGTTGCGGAGGAGTAAAGCTGACTGGACACTTTGGGGACGGAGGTTAGAGTGACATGAAACGTACAGCGCCAGGGACAGGCTTGACCAGCTGCCATCGAAAACTGTGTGGCGGGAGATGGCATTGTTTCCACTAGTGATCGACCAGACGTGAAGGCCGTGAATGTCTTTGATTCTGCTTCCGGATCAACATTTTCAGTCGTCCCCTCCATGAGCACAAGAATGAGATGATTTGCCACCCGCCAGCCGCAGACTGTTTGGGTAAACAGTCCACTGCAGGTACAGTGGAAAATCTTATCATTTTGCTAAAGTTCAGTTTTTTACACAGATGATATTTTCTGGAGAAATCAGCTGTCAACTTTAGTAATGCCTTTTAGAAAGACAGGTGAAATGCCGTTGAACTTTCATATAATGAAGGATCACTCCTGCCTGACGTCCTTCGGGTGTATACGGAGACTGGATTGATGATAGCCTATGAATGAACGCTTCATCACACGCACAGTAATGACCTGTATACTGATAACATTCATCATGCTCTTTACATGCAGCATCCGTTTCGTTAATGGGATGACCTGGTCCGCTGCAGCCAGGGCCGCACCATCGATAGCCGGGAAATACACAAAATCTGAGCCGTCTGTTTCGGTACACGGCGCATCAACTCCTTTTAATACACTATATGAAAATGGAAAGCAGGGTATATAGTTCATTTTCAGTTTTTATGAATTTTCAGCACATAAAAAGTGCAGTCCCAGTTCATGAGGACTGCACTTTTTATAAAATAAACCATACAAACCCTTGAACATAAACCTGCACCATCAAGTAAAACGCAATGGCAAATTTATAATTAAATAGAAAGCTGTTCTTCACAATACTTAATCCATTTACCGAGCTCAGAACAATCGTCGGCAAAATCAGCGGTGAGAGCATGATTGAAATCACACTTCCAGACGTGATGCCAAGCAGGACAATTTCAGGCGGGTAGGGTACTGCAACACCCTGCAGAATGCCTGATACAAGTACAATAACCGTTAGTGGACCGAGTCCGATAAAACCTAAGATAATGACAACGAAAGGTAATACCCACAGGAAATTTAAAAATGGAATCGCGTCTGACACTAAAAATAATCCATCTACAATATATTCCCCATAGCCCGACTGATTCACCGCATCAATTAAAAAGCCTGCAGCAAGCAGAATCGAAAATTGCTGAGCTTTGTTTGGCACACCTGACTTTGCATATTCCATGCTGTTCTCAAAAATTTTGCGTGGCTTTTGACGAATGACAAAGTTGAGAATGACCCACGATATGATCACCAATGGAATAATGAGAAGCAGACTTGCATCCCAGATTGAATTGATCAGGAAAATAGAGCCGAAAAGTGAGACGAATAAGAAGATAAATTCTCTCACTTCATGATTGCCGCCGGGCTGCTGCTGATCGGCAATTTTAGCAAGCTGCTCCTGAATACCTGCTGTCAGGTCCTCGCCATATCTTCGCTCTCTGATATAAGAGGTGAAGACAGACAGCAGAATACCAGCAAATGAAATGATAAATCCCTGCAAAATTGACAGTCCAAGTGACGCACCGAGCGCATCCACTGCGAAAATAAAGCTTGGAATACTGATGACCCACATCGTGGTTAAAGCGAAGCCTCTAAGCAATGCAGTTCCTTTAAAGTTCTCCCACGCTTCTCCGCGCTGATCACTCAGGAAATTGTTAATCATGCCATAGACCATTGGGATGGCGCCGAATAATAAAAAGTAAGAAATAATCTGTGTGATCACCATCATGCCAAAATAAAACTTTCTGCTCGTATTCAGCAGCTTTTGAGCAAAATGAATAACAGATTCAATGTATGGCTTTTCATTTAGCACCCAGCTGATAATTGGTACAATTAACAGCAGCGCAATCAGCCCGCTCATCACTGTAAAACCTGACACAGCCGCCTCTAAAAGAGAGGTGCCTGCAAAGAGGTGTATAATAATTGCAATGGCTAACAGCATGATTGAAATCGAGGCCTGTTTGAAAGGCAGGAAAAAATAACCGATCATAAAAGCTGTGAGACCGAATAAAGAAAGCGGCGTCGTCAGTGAATCAGCCTGTGCCAGTGAGATGATAAAATGTGTCAGTACATATAAAAGGATAAAAAAGGTGTAAACCCATTTAGCAAATTGTTTCATCACAGATACTCCCATCTGCTTCGTGTTGTGTGCACAGATATCGTATCACAGAGCGTCTGCATAATCTTTTTTTGTGTTTTCTCTATCCGGGGTTTGCGCAGCAAAGATGACAGGGAATTCTATTTAACAGACAATCTATTTAATGATGAGGAGGAAATTTCAATGAAAGCAGTACAAGTAATCGGATACGGAAATACAGATCAGCTGAAAGTAGTTGATATACAGATACCGCAACCAAAAGAGGATGAGGTATTAGTAAAAGTAAAGGCTTGTGCCATCAATAATACTGAAATCTGGATGAGAGAAGGAGCTTATGGCACCGGTGAAAAATCCGGATGGCGTCCTGAGGGTGTTCAGTTTCCGCGGACTCCGGGTTCTGATATTACAGGTGAGGTTGTCAGCGCAGGGAGCCGGGTAAATGAAGACATAATTGGTAAACGCGTTGTATTATTCCCATTCACATCAACAGGTGAAGCAGGAACAGAGCATATTTCAGAGGACATGTCCTTTATTGGATCAGAATATGACGGCGGTTACGCAGAATACGTCGTCTGGCCGGCAGCACTCTGTTATGACATGCCGCTTGAAGATTTTGCTGAAAGTGCAGTTTTTTCGGTAAGCGGACTGACTGCCTGGCATATGGTGAATCAAATACAGGCAAAGCCCGGAGAGACCATTCTTGTGACTGGAGCAAACGGCGGCGTCGGGTCATTAAATATTCAGATTGCTGCAAACGTATTTGGCGCAAAGGTTATTGCGGTGGTAGGGGATATGAAGGATGAGGAAAAACTGAAGGAGCTTGGTGCAGCGCATGTTGTCTCCTATCGGTCTGAAACACTAGAAGAGGATATTTTAAAAGCGGCTGACGGACCTGTTGATTCAGTGCTTGATGTGGTTGGAGATGCGCTGTTTAAAACCTCTTTAGATGTGGTGAAAAAAGGCGGTAAGTTCTGTATTTCAGGCTCTGCAGGCGGTCAGCAGACGAATCTGGATTTCAGAACGCTCTATTTGAAGCATATTACGATGTATGGTTCTGTGCTTGGCACAAGAGCAGAGTTTAAAGACATGCTGAAGGCAATTTCAGAAGGAAAGATTAAGCCTGTCATTGATAAGCGGTTTCCGCTGGAAGAGGCGAGAGAAGCGCAGACTTATTTTAAAAATAGAGGGAAGCTTGGAAAGATCGTGCTGATCCCCTAGAAGAATCAAACGAAACGCCTGAGGTAAACGACCTCAGGCGTTTCGTTTGATTCGTACTTAAAAAACCTTTTTCTCCTCACGATCCTCTGTTATCAGCATGACAGCTTCCTTGAAACGCTGCGCGTGAATGATTTCACGTTCCCTCAAGAACCTGAGTCCATCATTTAAATCCGGATCATCTGACTGGTCAATGATCCACTGATAGGTAGCACGTGCTTTTTCTTCAGCAGCGATATCTTCGTAGAGGTCAGCGATCGGATCGCCTTTTGCCTGGATATAGGTTGCGGTGAACGGGACACCGGCTGCATTGCTGTAAAAGAGGGCACTGTCATGACTGACATAGTGTTCTGCAAGTCCGGCTTCACGGAGCTGATCCGGCGTGGCGTCTTTTGTGAGTTTGTAAATCATCGTCGCAATCATTTCAAGGTGGGCAAATTCTTCAGTTGCAATATCATTTAACACGCCAATCACTTTATCTGGAATTGTATAGCGCTGATTCATATAGCGGAGAGCAGCAGCAAGCTCGCCGTCAGCGCCACCGTACTGTTCCATTAAGTATTTTGCAAGGGTGGGGTTACATGTGCTTACTCTTACAGGGTACATCAGCTTTTTTTCATAACTCCACAAATGATATTCCTCCCTAAGTAAAAGTGTAAGGCGCTTGCTCAGCTGCGACAAGCATAAGACGCAGAACGAAAAAGGGTGCACTTTCCCTTTATCGGTCAGTGGCTTATGACTCGAGCAGCTAGCGCCTGAAGCTGGATAAAGTAAAAGCGTAAGGCGCTTGATCAGCTCTGACAGGCATAAGACGCGTAGCGAAAAAGGGCGACCTTTCCCTTTATCGCTACGTGGTTTATGACCCGAAGAGCTAGCGCCTGAAGCTGGATAAAGTAAAAGCGTAAGGCGGATAAAGTGCTTAGACCTGCCAGGGCCAAGGTGCTTCAGCCCATTCCCAGTGCTGGTGCTCCTGTGTAGGCATTCCAAAACGGAGCGGACCGTAACAGGCTTCAAATTCAGTTTTCAGTCTGCTGCTGTAGGCGCTGTAGTAGTTATATTGCTGTATTGCCTGTGCATCATCGGGGTGAGTGTTGAGGTAGAGCACCAGGTCAAAAATGACAAAATCAATCGCCTGAATTGCCTCAAGCTTGGCGTAATATTCTTTTGGCAGCTGTTTTTCCATCGGGTGAACCTCCTTTATTTACGGTAGGGGCTCTCATAGTAATCAAAAAACGGTTCCCAAAGTGTCCCTTTTTTCAATGCCTCTAAAGGAGGGAACTGTGGAAAGTCAGGCGGCTGGAAACCGATAAATAAGTTCGGCGGAGTCACGTAGACCTTTGGACCAAGCGGTGGGCAGGGATCGAACATTCCTCTAAAAGGTAGGTGATATCGTCTGAACGGGTTATTTGGTTGAGACATAGCTGTCCCTCCTGTGGATTCAGATTACCTGAAGATTATATTCAGGTGGGGGTGGGAGTAGAAGTTTGAGGAGATGCTTTGTGGATTTTGAAATGAAGGGAATTGTGCAGAGGTGATCGAATTATCCAGCTTCCTGAAGGAATTAAATGTTGGCATGACGGAAAAGACCACGTTGAAATTGCATTTAAGGAATTAATTTCAGGATTGAAGGAATGAGCTGTAAAATTGAAGGGAAGATTTCAAGATTGAAGGAAAATATTCTATTTTGAAGGAAATACGCAAACCGGCCCACACCCACCCCGCCATCTCGAAAACTCTATTTATAAATAAAAAAGAACCGCCATCGCAGGCGGTTCTTCAATTACTCTATTATCGCTGTTCGAGACGCGCAATACGCTCATCAAGGTCAGGGTGAGTAGAGAATAGTCTCATCACGCCGCCTTTACCACTGATCTTCATCGTGGCAACAGCTGAATCATCTGTATGATCTTTTACATTCGTACGGCCTACCTGTGCTTTTAATGAACGCAGCGCGTGCGCCATCTTATCGTTACCGGCTAAGTCGCCGCCGCCACGGTCAGCGTGGAATTCGCGGTGTCTTGAGTAGGCACTCACGACAAGGCTTCCGAGAATCGAGAATAGAATCTGGAAAACAATAATCGCTGCGAATTGAACCACAAACTGCAGATCTTCACGGACAAAGCGGCTGAGTACGATCGCTACAATGCGGGATAGGAATACAACAAATGTATTCACGATACCCTGAAGCAATGTCATTGTCACCATATCACCGTTTGATACGTGTGCGACCTCATGCGCGATAACGCCTTCGACTGCATCGTCATCCATGTTATCTAGAAGCCCCTGCGATACTGCGACAAGTGACTTTTTCTTAGACGGTCCGGTTGCAAATGCGTTCACTTCAGGTGAAGGATAGATTCCGACCTGAGGCATATGCGTTAGACCGGCAGCACGAGAGAAGCGGTGTACCTTTTCAACAACCTCACGTTGCTGTGCAGTCAGACTGCCATCCGGATCCAATACCTTTACCTTCATCATCCATTTCGCCATCATGCGTGACATCGCAAGGGAGATAAATGACCCTGCAAAACCTACAATTAAACTGAATACACCAAGTGAAATGAAGTCAATTCCAAGCCCTGGTCCGCCTGTCTGGAATGAACCGTTGATTCCTGTATATGAAACAATGAGTGACCAGACGATCACAATTGTCGTCATGACAAGGATGTTTGTTAATAAAAACAGTAAAATTCTTTTGCCCATTTATGCGCCTCCTCTTATATTTGATTGTGATTATTGTAGCATAATTTTCTCAGGAAAGCGTGACAAAAGAAAGGCAAAGACTTCCTTCATTAAAGCATCTTAATTGTTTATATGAAAAGCTGTCAGTAGAATGAAATCATGATTAGCAAAAAGACGGGAGTTTTAAAAAATGAATCAACCAATTGTGATTGTCGGAGCAGGATTAAGCGGCCTGCATACAGCGTCTTTGCTTGCTGCAAATGGCATTGAATGTAAAGTCATTGAGTCAAGAGACAGAATCGGTGGAAGGGTGCTGACTGAAGAAGCTGCCGGGGCTATGTTTGATCTCGGACCAACATGGTTCTGGCCGGAACATGAGCCTGCGATTACAGCACTTATCCAGACACTGGGATTAAAAACATTTACCCAGCATACAAAAGGTGATCTGTTATTTGAACAGTCAGCTGAAACTCCGGCGCAGCGGCATACATTGCCTGCTCATGCAGTTGAAAGGTCTGAGCGGATACAGGGAGGCATACAGTCACTGATAACAGCAGTAGCAGAGACGCTTCCGGCTGAAACGATTGAATTGCACTCAAGCGTAACGGCATTAAAAATGAATCATGAGAATGAAGTCAGCGTTCATGCGATCAATGGAGACGGAGAGGAAAATGTAATTGAAGCCTCAGCAGTCGTTCTTGCACTTCCTCCACGTCTCACAAATAGAATCTCATTTTCACCTGAGCTTCCGGTACTGTCTGATCTGCCGACATGGATGGCTGGTCAGGCAAAGGTGGTTACAGTCTATCATCAGCCTTTCTGGCGTGAACAGCATCTATCAGGACAGACGATGAGCTGGACTGGTCCTCTGCAGGAAATTCACGATGCCTCACCGAAGTCAGGTCCTGGTGCTTTATTTGGTTTCTTTAGCCTGTCAGCCACCCAGCGCCTTGAGCTTGGTGAGGAAAAAGTGAAGGAACTGGTGCTGGATCAGCTCCAGCGGCTGTACGGAAAAGAAGCCGGACATCCGATCGCTTACTTATATAAAGACTGGGCAACCGATTCTGACACATCAACAGAGGAAGACAGTCTTCCCCTGACTGATTTTCCGCAGTATCGTCCACTTAATGTAACAGCTCCATGGGATGAAAAGCTGATCTTCTCAGGGACTGAGACATCTGCAGGATCGGGCGGTCATTTAGAAGGGGCAATCCGTTCAGCAGAGCGGGCAGCAAATACAATACTGAAAAGAATTAACTAATAAATCAAACAATAAAAAACACTATTGTACTGATAGCGCTTACCCATTTACACTGATCTGTGAATTGAATCACAAAATTTACACGGAAATCAGGATGGTGAAGCATGGAACAGTCTACAATCGAGAAATTATTAGGCGCTGCTACTCTAAAAAGAGATTTACTTAATGAGCAGCCGAATCATTATATAGTACGTGCAATGCTTGCAGGAATGTACGTCGGCATGGCCGTTGTCATGGCATTTCGTCTTGCGCAGCCGTTTTACGAAGCAGCATCACCGGCAACTTATTTTATTAATGCTATTTTCTTTGGTGTTGCATTTTGCTTGATTTTATACGGGAAAACGGAGCTTTTTACATCAAATACAATGTATATGGTCGTTGGTGCTATGAAGAAAAAAACAAACTGGATGGACACCCTGCGTGTATGGGGCGCGTGCTATCTTGGTAATCTGGTCGGAATTTTATTTTTCACAGGATTAATCGTGATGACGGGCTTATTTGCGACAATGGACCCTTCAGAATCTTATCTGATTACGGCTGCTGAAAAGAAAATGAACCTGCCTTATTCTGAAATGTTCTTCAGAGCGATTCTTGCGAACTGGCTTGTCTGTCTGGCTGTATGGATTCCGATGCAGGTAAAAGATGATATGTCTAAAATTGTGCTGATGATCCTGTTTGTCTTCACCTTCTTTATTTCCGGTTATGAACATAGCATTGCAAATATGGCACTATTCTCAATCGCACTGACAGCACCGCACACTGCACTTGTCACTGTGCAGGCCGCTGTTGAAAACGTACTGATCGTGACACTTGGCAATATCGTGGGAGGCGCATTCTTCGTCGGCGTACTTTACACTTACCTGAATTCAGCTAAAAAAGAAAAAGAACTGACGGCGAAATCGTCTGCTAAAGCATCAGCTCCAAAAGCTGCTTTAGAAAAATAATCATCATTAGACTGTCTTTGTTCAGTGGAAACTGGATGAAGGCAGTCTTTTTAATGTGTAGACTGGAATATTTTACATGGGTTAAAAGGTTTTTAAAGCCGGAGTGTTGAATCATAATCATGAGAGAAAAATACCTGTAAGTAAAAGAGGGATTCCATTGAGACCGGCTGAAAGCATAAACTTTGCGATCGCAGGAGTTCTTGTACTACTGTTCGTGATCGTCACATGGTTCATTTTTAAAAAGAAAAAAAGAATTGCTATATCCATTTCAGTCCTGCTTGTAACAGGATTTGCAGCAGTCTATTTTTATTTTCCAGTTTACAAAGCACACGAACATGCCGACCGTTTTGATGTCATGATGACCTACCTTGGGGAAAATTATCCGGGCGAAACGTTCAATGTCAGACGTGAGGTATACGAACCCGGTGTAATTGTTGGCGAGTTTGATATTGCTTACACAGATACACCGGAGATAGGTGTAACCATGCAGGTCGAGCGTGATGGACAGGTATTCCAGAGAAGTACCTGGACAGACGACAGCACACCCGGGCAGGAGGAACTGTGGCGGGAGCTTCCCTTTTTTTATGGAGATGAGTATACCCTTGGTAAGCAGCTGCCTGAGTTAAAGAAGGTTGATCAGTATATCGATGGGAAGCTAACCGTCTTTGCACTTGATATTAATGATCACCCTGCTATCGCGGTATATGAGTATGACCGGAAGGGTTATGGACTGTTAGCGTTAGAAGAGGGGCAAGAAGATGAGTTTGTACAAATAGAAACCGGGGGAAAACTGTTTATCTATGCCGATAAAGATATTGAAGAAAATGAGATTGATCTTTTAAACAGTCATGAACCTTTCATTATCTCTGATCAAAAAGGAAAGCTGATTATTCATAAAAATGAGGAGGGATAACATGTTTTCAAAACTTGGACAGGTGATGTTGTATGTCAATGACCAGGAAGTGGCAAAGCGTTTCTGGACAGAAAAAGCAGGGTTTCATGTGATGGCGGAAGAAGAATCACACGGAATGCGCTGGATTGAGATTGCGCCTCAGAAGGACTCGGAAACCACACTGGTCCTGCATGACAAAGCGGCTGTTGAGAAGATGTCGCCTGGCGTTCATCTAGGTACGCCGTCACTCATGTTTTACAGCAATCAGTTTGACGAGTTGTATCAGGTATTTACAGCAAAAGGAGTGACGGTTGGCGAGGTCGTTGACATGCCTTCAGGAAGAGTGTTCAATTTTGCTGATGACGAGGGGCAGTATTTTGCGGTGATGGAGACATAACGTCGTTTTATAATTGAATAAGATTTTGTGTAAAGGGAATTTCTATCTATATCTATAGAGAAATTCTCTTTTTTTGCCCTTAGCCAATTCTTTTCCCTGTGATTCAATTCATTTAACCCCCTAAACACTCATGACCTCCATTAAAAAGGTTTGTATAGACCCACTCATGGGCAGTCTGTTAGGATAATGAAGCTGCAACAAATTTGCACAGGTGGTGTGATGATATGAACAATCGATTTAAAGAAGCTGAATTTGCCACATGGGTCGGGATTGTGGCAAATACGCTATTAACCATATTAAAAGGCGTATTCGGCTATATTTCAGGGAGCCGCGCGCTGGTTGCGGATGCGGCGCACTCTGCTTCAGACGTTGCCGGATCTGTCGCTGTTCTTGCTGGGCTTCGTACAGCAAGGAAGCCGCCGGATGAAGATCATCCATACGGTCACGGGAAAGCGGAAAATATCGCAACCATTATTGTTGCTATTCTTCTTGTTGTGGTTGGTGTGGAAATTGCCACTTCATCTGCCGGCGTTTTCTTCGGAGAAATTCCCGAAGCACCGGGTACGATCGCACTTGCTGTCATTTTATTTTCTATTCTCGTTAAAGAAATCTTGTTTCACTATAAAAAGCGGATTGCCAACAAAATCGGCAGCTCTGCACTGATGGCAGAAGCATGGCACCACAGATCAGATGCGCTTTCTTCAGTCGCTGCTTTTCTGGGAGTCGGGGGAGCGATTCTCGGTGAGAGACTCGAGCTGACCTTTTTACTTTATGCCGATCCGATCGCCGGGCTGGTTGTATCATTGATCGTTATTAAAGTCGGTTTCTCGCTCGCAAAAGAAGCAGGCTCTATTATGATGGAGCAGGTACTGGATGCGGATAAAACAAATCCATTTATAGAAACGGTCATGGCAACACCAGGTGTGAAAAGGGTAGACGAGCTGTTGGCCAGAACACACGGTCACTATATTGTTATTGATATCAAAGTAAGCGTGGATCCATTCATTACAGTAGAAGAAGGGCACCGCATTTCGAAAAATGTAAAGCGCAGACTGCTTGAGCGGCATGAGGATATCAATAACGTACTGGTTCATATTAATCCATATAATGAAGAGTAAGTTCCTGATACAAAAATGTTCACACAGCGCATGATCACAGAGAATAAGGGTATCGGTAATGTAGGTTCTTTATTTTGGACGATTCCGCATTAAAGCTGGTTGGCATAAGAGAAAATGTGCTAACGTAAAACAAACGGATCTGTGCCACACCAGCTGGATGAACGAAAGGAGCACGTCTCATGGCTGTGATCGAAACAGATGTATTGATTATCGGAGCAGGACCCGCGGGACTCATGGCTGCAAACGTCATGACCAAACGTGGGGTAGACTATATCTGTCTGGAGAAAAAACCGGGCCGTTCAGTGCTATCAAAAGCGCTTGGCATACAGGCAAGATCTCTTGAGCTATTTGAATTTCTCGGTGTCAATAAACCATTTTTGAAAAGAGGATACCCCGGACCCGGTGCAAAGCTTCACCTCGCCGGTAAACATCCATCTTACGTTGAAATGTATCATATACAAAGCAGATATCCGTATCTGCTGATTATTCCTCAGGATGAAATCGAAGAGATCCTGGAGAACCATCTGAATGAAAGAGGCGGTCAAATCTTCAGAGAGCATGAAGTGCTTGATGTTACGCAAAAAGATAACGGCGTATACGTGACCGCTGTTCATAATGGCATTACTAAAACCTATTTTGCGAAATATCTGCTAGCCTGTGACGGCGCACACAGTAAAGTGCGTAAAGAGCTCGATGTGCCTTTTATCGGCGAAGATGAAGGGATCACGTTTTTTACAGGGGATGTAGAAATTCCTGATATGAAGGAAATTCACATTAACCTGCACTTAAATGACAGAGGAGCGGCCGCATTCTTTCCATATAAAGACGGCACTTACCGGGTCGTTGGCTTTGACAGAACGAGACAGGGCGGTCCGCGCAAGCGGGAAATGAAGCTGCATGAACTACAGACGACACTTGATACCATTTTAGACCACTCCTATAAAGTTCAGCATCCAAAGTGGCTCGCCTACTTCGGTACTGCACATAGACAGGTACCGAGTTATCGTGTCGGAAATGTTTTTTTTGTTGGGGATGCAGCCCACGTCAATAACCCGCTCGGCGGTCAGGGAATGAATATCGGACTTGAAGACGTCGGCAACCTTTGCTGGAAGATCGATACGGTGTTAAAAGGGTATGCTGGCAACCCATTTTTGGATACGTATCACGAAGAGCGTGCACCGGTGGCTAAAGAAGTGATCTTCAACACGACAATGGAATTAAAGCTGATTAATATGAAAGGCATACTCGGACAGGCGAGAAACTGGTCAGGAAAAGCAGTTCTCTCACAGGGGTGGGTCCAGTCCAGATTCGCTAATGCACTTTCCCACGTTCACAGTGACTATGACAAAACGCCGATTAATCGATCATTTAAAGACAAGTCTTTATCCCGGAAAGCAATTCAGGCCGGTGAACGTATACCGGATCAGATTCTCTTTAATGAAGGAACAACGGATGAACGTTTGTATCCACTTATCCAGCGAATCGGATATGTATGCTTAATCTACATTGACTGCTATGAACAGGATCTGATTGACTACGCATATGATTTTGCCCACGAAGCGAACCGTGCCTTTCCGGATATGCTGAAGGTCTATCTTGTCGCACGTGGCGGAACTGTCCTTACAGAGCGTGACGAGCTCCCGATCATCTATGACGTACATCGAGATTTGGATCATAATCTCGGTATGCAAAAGGGAAGCACGCTGTTCATCCGTCCGGATGGTCACGTCGGTTTTCATGACGGGTCAGCTGATGTGCGGAAAGTGATGGCGAAGTTAAAGCGGTATTTTATTTAAATAGTAAGTTAGTGAAGAAGCCTTGATTGCGGGGCTTCTTTTTTTGTGACTGGGCGAGCTTGGTGAGGGAATGCGGCAACTTTGACGGGTAAAGCGGCAACTTGGCCTGGGATAGCGACAAACTCCCGGGTGGATCACGACAACTCCGGCATGAATTGCTACATATCCGGCGTAAATACAGACAAACGACGCAAGCCGCCCTGTATGCACTTGGGAAACCAATGCCTTGTTTCTTAAGAGCATCAAGAGGGTGTGGTGCAACAACTTATATATGGAATAGAAACATTTCCGGGCCGGAAAGCAACATCCTGGCCTGGGATAGCGACAAACTCCCGGATGTATCGCGACAACTTCCCACCTGTATTGCAGCAACCTCGGCGAAAACACTGACAACATTTGTTAGCCGCCCTGCATTTCAGAAGCAGAGTGCTAATTTCTCAAGCGTGTTAAAAAGTTGATGCCTGCATGCTTTTATATGACCACAATCATTTCTGATTTTTACGTCAGCCCGAATAGGAATAAAATAAATCCAAAAAAAATTCACCCTTCAAAGACTGTCATATCAACGGATGTTCAGTCTCAAAAGATAAAAATAAAAACTTTTTTAAAAAAAGTGATCCAAATCAAAACTTCCTTCGTTAGCTGTTTGAAATCAAATAGATTACAACGAAAAGGAGAGTTAAACATGAAAAATAAAAAACTACTTAAGAGAATCGCAGCACCAGTACTTGGACTTTCATTAATCGCACCAACAACAGGGCTTGCAGCACATGAGCCTACGGCAATCACGCCGGCATCAGATCTGCGTTCGACATTGGATCAACTGTTATCAGAACATTATGTTCTGGCAGTTAATGCGATGGTGAAGGATTACAATGATGCACCGGATGAAGAGCAGGCTTATGCAGCACTTGAACAAAATGCTTTAGATATGACGCCTGCTATTGAATCAATTTATGGAGAAGAAGGTGCACAACAGTTTGAAGAGATCTTCGTTAACCATAATGATTACTCACCTGACTTCGTTGAAGCAGCAAAATCAGATGATGCTGACTTAAGAGCACAGGCAGAAGCAGAAGTTGAAGAATTTACACAGGAATTCGGTGGTTTCCTTGCAACAGCAACTGAGGGGAATCTTCCTGAAGAAGCAGCAGTAGAAGTACTGGTTGCACACGAACAGGATGTGATTAGCGCATTTGACAGCTATGTAGAAGGTGACTATGAAGCTTACTTCACTAACTTCATGGAAGGCTATGACAGAATGTTTGATATCAGTAAAGCACTATCTGTCGCAATCGTAACGCAAATGCCTGATAACTTTGAAGGATCAAAAGCAGATGCACCAGCAGCTGATCTGAGATCTACTCTTAACAACCTTGCAGCTGAGCACTTTGCACTTGCAACAATGAGCATGCAACAAGGTGTAAGCGGATCTGAAGCTTATGACTTTGCAACATGGGCTGAAGATATGCACACAGATGAATTCACTGCAGCAATCGGTTCAATCTATGGTGAAGAAGGCGCGGCTCAGTTCAAGCAGCTTTGGACTGGAGAGCACATTAATGCCCAGGCTGACCTTGTCAGTGCAACAGTAGCAGGTGATGAAGAAGGAATTGCCGCTGCAAAAGAAAGTCTTTCAATGTTTACTGAAGAATTCGGTATGTTCCTTGCAACAGCAACTGAAGGAAACCTTCCTGAGGAAGCAGCGATCTCTTCACTGACAACGCATGAAGACCAGGTTGTAAAAGCATTTGAATCTTATGTAGCTGAAGACTATCAGACAAGCACTGACACATTCCGTGAAGGTTATGCATTCATGTTTGGTGTAGGTGAAGCACTAGGTGATGCAATTGTGAAGCAGATGCCTGATCAGTTCGCAGCTGACATGCCTGCTGATATGCCTAACACGGGTCTTGGCGGCGCTGCTGAACAGCAGACACCTATCGCAGTGTATGTAGCAATTGCAACAGCACTTCTTGCAGCAGCAGGGTTTGCTGTTAAAAAGAAAACAGCTAATCAGGAATAATAGTCTCACTGGATATGTGGAAGAGCGGTTTAAACCGCTCTTCTCTATTCATATAAATGGAGGAATGAAGCCATGAAGAAAAAGCTTTTTGTTCTTATAGCGGCAGTGGTTTTGCTGAGTGTGGTCAGCTATCAGGCGATTGCAATGAACCAGACAAAAGAAGAAGAACCACAATCAGCTTCAACAGAAGAACCACAGGACTTAAAAGAAGAAATTGAGGAAGAAACGGCGAAGCAGACAAAAGCAGTTGCCCATCAGGGAGAAGAGTTTGTTCTTCTTGACTCTTTAAAAAAACGTCAGGCAGAGCTTGAAGAACAACTAAAGATTCAAGAAGAGGGAATTAATCCTGCCCGTATCCAGATCCCGAGTCTTGATATCGATACCGGTGTCATCCCGGTAGGACTTCTTGATAATGGTGAAATGGAAGTACCTGAAGAAACAGACGTCACCGGCTGGTATGATCGTGGCGTACAGCCAGGGGAAGTCGGTAACTCTGTGATCGCAGGTCACGTCGACAGTAAAGAAGGACCGGCCATTTTCTTTTATTTAAAAGACATTGAAGCTGGAGAAGAGATTATTGTAACAGATGAAAACGGAGTGGAACTGACTTTTGAAGTGAAAAAGAAAGAAAGCTATCCGACAGATGAATCACCAATTGAAAAAATCTTTGGACCATCTGATAAAAGAAACCTGAACATTATTACTTGCACAGGTTCATTTGATCGAGAGCAGCATTTGTATCCGGACAGACTGGTTGTTTATACAGAACTTGTATCTCAGGAAGAACCATCTGATCCATTAAAAGTTACAAAAGCACCTGAAAATGTTGAGTACGAAGCGGGATCAATCACATGGCACGCTGTCCGCAATGAAACGGTAATCGGCTACCGCGTCTACAAAAAGTCAGAACAGGATCCACGTTTTGTCCATGTAGCAAGCGTGTCAGCACATGAACGGAAAAACTACTATGATCCGGATGCGTCGGCAGGGGATCAGTATTATGTGACGGCAATTAATTTGAAAAATAAAGAATCAGCACCATCGAAAAAGGTAGAGGGAAATTGAGTTGAGCCGCAAAGCGCCGGGGGGTGCTTTGCGGTTTTTGAGTTGAGTGGATGATGAGCTGAAAGTCCCGAAGTGTCGAAGTTGAGGTGATAAGCGTCGAACAACACAGGTTAAGCGTCGAACAACCATGCTCAGACGCCGAATCAAACGGCCTGAAGCGCGAATCCCACCGCACAAACGTCGAACCCTCATACGCCACCCAATAGCTCACTTATCCAAATAAGAAAGCCCTTCATTCACAAAACTGTTAATCAGCACCGCAAGCTCTTGAGCAGGCTGATCCAGATCGTCCGCCAGCCATTCTTTAATGACGTGAATCGCCCCACTCACAACAAAAGTACTTAAATACTTCGATTCCGTCTGGCGGACACCGTTATCATTCATCAGATTATTCATCAGATAAAGCCGTGTCAGTTCCATCACTTTTTGCTCAAAAGAAGATGAACCGTTCGGGCTGAGCAGGGCCTGAATAATATTTTTATGTTCAATCATATACTCCAGAATTTTTTCTGTAAGCTGAAGTGCTTCTTCATCAATTTCGGTGCTGTACTGCTGGAGATAACGATCCATATCCTCAACGATTTCCTCTTCGATTTTATGTAGCAGGTCAAAATGATCCCGGTAGTGTGTGTAAAAAGTAGAACGGTTAATATCCGCTATTTCACATATTTCTTTAACGGTTACTGAAGAAATCGGCTTTATCCCAAGCAGTTGAATGATACTTTCTTTCAATATTTTACGCGTATATTTTTTACGGTGATCCAGTTTTTCAGTCATGTTGATACCACTCCTCATCTTAAAGTCCATCAGTATTTATACACAGCTGATGAATGTAGCGCAGGGCGGTGACTCACACGCCCGAGCCGCGGAAAGCATCCGCCTGAAGCTGCGATTCTCAGCCAGTTCATTATGCGGTTATGTTAAACCTTTGTGAAAATCCAACACCTAATAGACATTGTGTTGGATAACTGACAGAATGAAACAGACTGTCTGTTGAATACCCAACACTGTGTCAATATAATATTAGTGTGTATGAAAGTGCTGTGCAAGAGAGGATGACGCTTTATCGACTGGACGTCACAGGTTATTAAACGTAAAAAAAGTATCGTAATCATCTTTTTTATACTGACGATTATTAGTGCGGCAGCCCAATTTGCTGTCTCAGTTAATTACAATATGGCAGATTATCTGCCGGACGATGCACCGTCGATTGAAGCGGTAGACATCATGCAGGAAGAATTCGATGAGCCAATGCCGAATGCAAATGTGATGATTAAAGACGTCACCATTGCTGAAGCGCTTGATATAAAAGAGCAGCTGGCAGAAATTAATGGGATCTCAAGCGTTACCTGGCTTGATGATGTCATGGATCTGACGGTTCCACTCGAAATGGCAGATGATGAGATGCTGTCATCTTATTATCAGGACGACGCGGCGCTGATTTCAATCACGATTGAAGAGGAGCAGGAAGTAGCAGTTACCAATGAAGTTTATGAATTGATTGGTGATGAAGGCGCGCTGACAGGTGAGGCAGTGACCACTGCAGTGTCTCAGCAGATGGCCGGAGACGAATCCATGTATGCTGCACTGCTACTTGTACCAATTATTATTATCATATTGATCTTATCAACGAATTCCTGGATTGAACCGGTCTTTTTCTTAACAGCGATCGGTGTATCGATCCTGATTAATCTTGGAACAAATATTTTTCTCGGGGAAGTTTCGTTTATTACACAATCAGTTGCCCCGATTCTTCAGCTCGCTGTATCGCTGGATTATGCGATCTTTTTACTCCACAGCTTTTCTGATTACCGTAAAAAGGTGGATGATCCGACTACCGCGATGAAGCTTGCGATGAAACGGTCTTTCCCGGCAATTATTGCAAGTGCTTCAACGACCTTCTTTGGGTTTATGGCACTTACATTTATGGAGTTTGGAATTGGGTCTGATTTAGGGATCAACCTTGTAAAAGGAATTCTGCTCAGCTTTATCAGTGTCATTATTTTCTTACCTGCGCTGACGTTGATGTTTTATAAATGGATTGATAAAACGCAACACCGTCAGTTCATCCCTGACTTCAAGGGAGTTGGTAAGCGTGTCATTAAGCTTCGCGTGCCAAGTTTAATCTTAGTGATGCTGCTGATTGTGCCGGCCTTTCTGGCACAAAGCAATACGACGTTCATCTATGGCGCAGGTGAGCACCCGGAAAATACGCGTGCAGGGCAGGATGCAATCGCAACAGAAGAGATTTTTGGGAAGGAAACGCCAATGGTTCTGCTGGTCCCTGCAGAAGACCGCGGAACTGAAGAAGAGCTTGTCCGTGAGATTGAAGCACTCGACAATGTTTCAGGCGTCATGTCCTACGTTAATATTGCAGGGGCGGCAGTTCCACCGGAATATCTGGATGAATCAGTAACAGAACAGTTTTATTCAGAGGACTTTGCAAGAATTACGATTTTTGCGGAAACGGAGACTGAAGGTGACGCAGCTTTTGCGCTTATAGAAGATGTGAAGGAAACAGCAGACAGCTATTATGAAAACACCCATCTGCTTGGTGAAAGTGTAACGCTGTATGATATGAGAGAGATCGTTCAAAAGGATAATACATTTGTGAATATCATGACGGTTGTGACGGTTGCACTCGTTCTATTGATTACATTCCGTTCATTATCCATCCCGGTTGTACTCCTGATCACCATTCAGGCGTCAGTCTGGATTAACCTGGCGATCCCGTACTTTACGGATGCACCGCTCGTGTATATCGGCTACCTGCTGATCAGTACGATTCAGCTGGCTGCAACGGTAGATTATGGAATTCTATTTACAGAAAATTACTACAAACTCAGACAGGAAATGACTGCGCTTGAGGCGATCAAAAAGACGATTGATGAAAAGCTGTTTGCGATCTTTGTATCAGCTTCGATCCTTTCAAGTGTCGGCTTTATTTTATGGATCACCTCAACAAACCCGGTTGTTTCATCAATCGGATTATTGCTCGGACGCGGAGCGCTGCTGGCCTTCATTATGGTCGTCTTTGTACTGCCGGCACTGCTCGTGATATTCGATAAAGTCATTGAAAAGACAACGTTTAAAGCAAACTTTTTTAAGGGGAAATGACAATGAAATTTAAACGCACAAGCGCAGGATTTGCAGCCTTTCTACTTGCCATGCCAACCCTTCTCGTCTCAGCGGAAACACAGAATTCTGCTGAAGAAAAAGAAACGGCGGGAGAAGGCACTTTTGATAAAAAGACAGAAGTCGTCTATGCAACGCTCGATGCTGCAGGTGATCAAAAAGATCTTTACGTCGTCAATAATTTCACTGTCAGCAATTTTGGTGAGATTACTGACTTCGGGGAATATACTAGCGTTCAGAACCTGACTGATCTGACACCGATTGAACAGCAGGAAACTCTGATCACATTGAACGCTCAGGAAGAGGAGTTTTACTACCAGGGGAACCTTGAAAACCGTGCACTGCCATGGGAATTTGATATCAGCTACTCGTTAGACGGTGCAGCTGCAGAGGCTGATTCGCTGATCGGTCAGGACGGGAAGCTCGACATTCAGATCGATTCCTCTAAAAATGCTGATGGTGAAGAACTCTTTTTCAACAACTATATGGTTCAGATCACAATGACATTTGACGCTGAAAAATTCAAAAACATTGAAGCACGGGACGGAACCATTGCAACTGCCGGAAAGAATAGACAGGTAACGTTCACCGTCATGCCTGAAAAAGAAGAAAGCTACACGGTCAGCGCGGACGTAACGGACCTTGAAATGGAAGCCATTGAAATTGCAGCTGTACCGTCATCTGTGTCAATTGATGAACCGGATACGACTGAAGTAAAAGAGGAAATGACATCACTTTCTGATGCTACTGCTGAAGTAAACAACGGCGTTGGAGAGTTGCAGACAGGCATTGCGGAACTGAATAACGGTACAGCAAGCCTGTATGACGGATCGTCACAATTCCGGGATGGCATTAGTCAGCTATCACAAAATGCAGGCGGATTAATTGAAGGGTCTTCTTCGATTCAGCAGGCGTTAAATCAGATGAGTGAATCTGTCGGAGCGGGTATTGGCGACGTTGATACGAGTGAATTCAGTGAGCTGCCGGCAGCTTTCAGACAAATCGCCGGCGGACTTGATGAAGTGAGTACCGGCCTGACAAACTTAAGCGGAAGCTATGAGCAGGCTTATCACGCACTCGATCAGGCCATTGCAGCAGTACCTGAACAGCATGTGAGTGAAGAAGAAATCGCTGCACTTTATGAAAGCGGAGCGGATGAGGCGACGGTCAATAAGCTTGTAGAAAGCTATCAGTCCTCACTTGCAGTAAAAGAAACGTACAGACAAACGCAGGAAGCATTTGCAGCTGTACCTGGTGCGCTTTCTGAGAGTACAGGTGCTTTGGGTGATATGAGCAGCAGTCTATATGGGATTGCTGACCAGCTTGAGAATGGACTTGCAGCAACTGATATGGATGAATCATTAGGTCAGCTGCAGCAGGGTCTTGCAACGCTTGCAGCAAATTATGCAGCATTTCATTCAGGACTGACTGATTATACTGGCGGCGTCAGCGAACTTGCTGGTTCATATGGTGAGCTTCACAGCGGGCTCGGTGGTCTTACAGGTGGTACAGACGAGCTTGAAAATGGCGCAGGTGCGCTTTATAGCGGCACATCAGAACTTGCCTCAGCAACCAGCGAACTGCCTGACCAGCTTCAAAATGAAATCGATGCAATGCTGAGTGAATTCGATAAATCAGATTTCGAGCCGGTCTCCTTCGTAGCTGAAGAAAATGAAGGTGTTGAATCGGTTCAGTTTGTCATTAAAACAGACAGCCTGAAAAAGGAAGACGAAGAAGAAGCAGAGGAAGCTATTGAAGAGAAAAGCTTCTGGGACCGTCTTGTCGATTTATTTAAATAAAGAAAAGGTCTATCTGAGAACACAATCAGATAGACCTTTTTTATGCCGTTTTGTTATGAATATAATTTAATGCAGCTTTTACATGACTGAATGCATTTAAAGATTTCATATCCACCTGAATGGCTGTCATCTTTTGTGCAAGTGAAGGCTGGATACCGGATACAATTGCAACCGTTCCAGTCAGTGAAATCAGCTTATGCAGATCAACGAGATGGTTCACAGCAATCTCATCAATTTCCACAAGTCCGGATAAATCGATGATCAGGTAACTGTCAGTCGTATCCTGAAGATAAATCATGAGATTCTTAATCAGCATTTCATAGCGCTGTTCGTTCAGCTGGCCAATCAGCGGGAGAACTGAAGCATGCTCGTTTACGGGAACAATCGGCGTTGACATTTGCTCCATTTCTTTAAAATATAGATCAAGCTGATCTTTCTGACGTATGTTTTCAGTAACATCCTTTTGAACACCGACAAAGTACAGTTTATTATCCAGATACAGTGGGTCTACAAAAAGTTCATTCCAGAAAATCTCATTGTTCTTTGTATAATTCAAAATCTGCACATTTACAGACTTCTTTGCAAGAATCCCATCTTTTAGCTCTTTTATAGTAGCCGGGTCGGTTTTTTCCCCCTGCAAAAAACGACAGTTCTGTCCGAGCACTTCTTCTCCACTGTAGCCAGTCATATCAAAAAATCCCTGATTCGCATAAATAATCGGATTATCCGGAAGCGTAGAATCCGTAATGATCAATCCTGCTCTCGTGTAGTCAAGTGCTTTTTCTATGAACGTTGTCAGTTCTTTGCTGTTTTCAGATCTTATCAATCACTTCACCTGCTTCTCAATATTTCGTGCTTAACAATATGATACTTTTTTACCCTTATTATTTTAACTTTAATCCTTCGAAAATGAAAATAAATAACCGAGCTTCATGTATTGCTTTGGAGACTGACAAAGCAGCTTTTCAGTTTACTTTAGGAACATTTGTTCGTATAATGGAATAAGAGGAGGGATGATCATGAAAGAGAAGTTATTCCGCTACTGGCAGCAGGGCCTGACGGTGAAAATGATCTATATGAAGAGTGACGGTGTCTGTACTGAAAGAAGAGTGTTGATCAGAAAACTAGGCGACACATCATTCACAGCCTACTGTCTGAAAAGAAGAGCAGTCAGGACTTTTCACTATGACTGCATCCTATCCATTAAGCCACTGATTAAAAAGGAAAAGCTGATTATCTGATCATAAGAAAGAGTCCTTCCGGAAGCAGATGCTTCAAAAGGACTCTCATTTACATATTAAGACTCTCTTTTTTCTTCCATTCTTCTGATCTCCTCATAGCGCTGACGGTGCCTGTATCCATAGGTTGATGAAAGGACCACTTCTTCATCTTCAAGTGCTGAACCGAGCGCGCCGATAATTGTTGCAATACTCGTGGCTGTCCAGGCAATGTAAAAGTAGTTCACGTACCCGACATCAGGTGAAACCTCAGACTGCAACAGGCTAAATGGAATAAACAGAATCACGGTAAACGAAAATAAGATAAACAGCATCATGTAATAAAAACAGACAGCTGCAAACAGCGTAAAAAATGTTGTTGCATTATAAAGCCTCGTCAGGTGGGTTCCCTTCTCTGTCTGCTGCTTTTTCTCCCAAAGCTGATGAGCGGAAATAATCCAGAATACCATGGCAAGAATCGAAATATTCGAGAGTAAAAACATACGCCAGATGCTATATTCATTACTCAGCAACCAGAGAGTGGGGAATATCAGTGCGTAAGCACCTGTTGTAAAAGCGAGCATCATCACTTTTTTAAAAGATGAAAACATCACCCACGGCTTATTCGCCCGAACCATTCCGGTTAACAATCGCAATGCACTGCCAAAGTAAGAGTTGACTTTGAACCGTACATCAATATTTTCTGTATCCTCAGGTAACTCTCTTTTTATCGGAGAAATTTTGTCAAACCCTTTTCTTCCGACTAATCTTTTCGGATTTCTTGTCTTTAACCCTTTATCTTCTGTCTGATCCTTCTTTTGGAGGCGCTGTTCAGCCTTCTCGCGACCTTCTTCAGAAGATGTGTAATACATTTCATTTACCAGCTGCAGAATAGAGTCCCTGACTCTTCGGGCAAGTGGAACTGCGCCAAGGCCGGGCAGGCTGATTAAAGCAATATTTGCTTCTTCATAAGCTTCTGCAATGATCGCTTTCTTACCATGCAATAAGGGGAGGTCTGTAATTGCAACTGTGAAATCCCATTCATTCTCATCTTTAAGTGAAAGGATGGCTTTCATAACCTTATCAGACTGATCCGTCCCGCCGGTTAACGAGTCGATCGAACAATCAACCTTCCATTTGTGTGTGTCATCAACATAGTAATCCAGCAGCTCTGGCAGTTCACCCTTCAGCGAATCAATTAACTCCTTTGGGTAACCCGGTGCTGCGATTAGACCTACTGTATAATCTGATCCGCTCATTTTTTCACCCCCTCAATTTATAGTTGTCTTACCTCTTTAACCTAAAACGACCCATTTAAAAACTTTCCTTTAAAATTAATAGGTATTATATTGAATTTAAAATTGTTGTTGACCTTCACGTTACGTCAAGCCTTATGCTGTATTTGTCAGGAGGGTTTTAAATGGAATATACAGTCCAGCAGCTCGCAAAGCTGTCCGGTGTAAGCGGCCGCACACTGAGATACTACGATGAGATCGATCTGTTAAAGCCTGCAAGAATCAGTTCGTCAGGTTACCGGATCTATGGTGAAAAAGAAGTGGATCTGCTGCAGCAGATTCTCTTTTACAGGGAGCTTGAAGTGAGCCTGGATAAAATCAGACAGATTATTCATCACCCGGACTTTGATCTGGTCTCAGCTTTGCAGCAGCATGTTCAGAAACTGCAGGAGAAACATGCCCGTCTTGAACAAATCATTTCAACCGTACAAACAACGATTGAAAGCAAAGAAGGAGGTACTCCAATGAAAGATCAGGAGAAATTTGAAGGGTTAAAGCAAAAGATGATTGATGAAAATGAACAGCAGTATGGTAAAGAAGTGCGCCAACAATATGGGGACCAGGTAGTAGATGACAGCAACGCAAAAATGCGGGGCTTAACTGAAGCAGACTTCAAGCGGATGAACGAGGTTGAAAAAGCATTTTTTACAGAGCTTAAAAAAGCGTTTGATACAGGAGACCCCGCTTCACCTGAAGCACAAAAAGCAGTCGCACTGCATAAAGAATGGCTCAGCTTTACCTGGCCAAAGTATTCAAAAGAAGCACATGCCGGTCTTGGGGAAATGTACGTAAGTGATGATCGGTTTACTGCCTACTATGATCAGCACATTGAAGGCGGAACTGTATTTTTACGTAATGCGATCAATGTGTATACTGGAAAATAATCTTTATCGAAAAGTCATTTGCAGACGTGCAGATGACTTTTTTAGTCTTTACTGATTCCATGCTTTAAAATAAATACAGTGTTCATTTTATTGACGCAGGAAAGGATGAATGATTGTGATCACATGGAAAGAAGAAACAATGATTAATGCACATATTGAAGAAGTCTGGGATTTATTTAAGGATAAAAATATTAAAAGAATTATGCCAAAGGTGATTTCGCATGATCTTGTGGAAGGTGAGGAAACTGTAGCAGGCGCAAAGCATCAGCAAACGTATGGCGAGGGGAAGCGCGTAGAAACCTACTTTGTACATACCCTTGCTTATGAGGATCATGAAAATGAAAAGTATAAGAAGGTTAACTTTATATTGGGTAAAGCGTTTGATACGACATTTTCTTTTAAGCTGCTTAAAGAAAGTGAGGAGCAGACAAGACTCATCTATGAAGGAGAAAATAAAGGAGCTAATTTCGTCGGTAAAGCGATGATGAAGCTTGCCGGTAAAAAACAGGACAATAAAGTTGTGCTCGAGTTCCTGGAAAGAGTAAAGAAAGAAGCTGAAAGCAGCTGACCTGTGATTGAATATTCTCAATTTTGCTGATTGTATTGACTTATCCGACTGAATCACTTATATTTCTACAATCATTAAAAACTTCATAACATCTTCTTATGATGAGAGGCAGAGGGACTGGCCCTTTGAAGCCTCGGCAGCGGACTCTTAATTTGAGTACTGTGCCAATTCCAGCAGGCGTTCGCCTGAGAGATAAGAAAAGTTGTTTGCTTATACAAGCCTCTTCTTTTTCTTATTGAAGAGGTTTTTTTGTGTCCGAAAAACCTCTTCAGTGTTTGTTTTAAACCAATATGGGTACTTTTTCAAGATTAGGGCACGATTTTATTTCAGGAGGCAAAACAGATGAATCAGGAGAATATTCAGAGCAATCCGCTCGCACTTATTCCGTTTGGCGTATTTATTTTACTTTTTATCGGATCAGGAATTTTAACAGGCGACTTTTATTTCATGCCTGTATTAGTTGCATTGTTTACAGCGATTTTAGTCGCAATGCTCATGAATCGAAAAACAGATTTTCAGACGAAAACGATGCAGCTTGCGAAAGGTGGAGGACATCCGAACATTATCTTAATGGTTGTGATCTTCCTACTGGCCGGTGCATTCGCTTCAGTCGCAGAAGGTGCCGGTGCTGTTGATTCAACGGTTAACCTTGGACTTTCACTGCTGCCGCAAAACCTGCTGATTGTTGGTCTGTTCGTCATTGCATGCTTTATCTCTATTTCAATGGGGACATCAGTTGGAACAATTGTAGCACTGGCGCCAATTGGACTTGGACTGTCAGAGCAGACTGATATTGGCGTAGCACTTGCGATGGGGGCAATTGTCAGTGGTGCAATGTTTGGTGATAACCTGTCAATCATTTCTGATACAACGATTGCAGCAGTCCGTACGCAGGGAACAAAAATGAAGGATAAATTTAAAGCGAATATCTTTATCGTATTACCGGCAGCGATCATTACAGCGATTATTTTTGGTGTAATGACAGCTGGGAATAGTGCTTCAATTGATGGAGATAACCCGTATAATTTAGTGCAGGTACTGCCTTATCTCGGCGTATTAATTTTTGCTGTTGCCGGGGCAAACGTAATTCTCGTTTTACTTGGCGGCATTATTTTTGCAGGGGTTGTCGGATTGGCACTAGGTCAATACCGCTTTATAGACTTAATTGGTCTGATTGGAGACGGCTTTACAAATATGCAGGAGCTCGCGATGATCGCCATTTTGCTTGGCGGACTGGTAGAGCTGATCAGAGCAAATGGAGGAATTGAATTCCTGCTTCAGTCAGTCACAAAGCGCGTGAAATCGAAAAAAGGTGGAGAAGCAGGGATCGCAGGGCTTGTCGGGACAGTGAATCTTGCGACAGCTAATAATACCATTTCGATTATCACTGCCGGACCGCTCGCAAAACAGATTGCTGATGAGTACGGTATTGATAAGCGCAGATCAGCGAGTTTGCTTGATATTTTCTCAAGTTCAGTACAGGGTATGATTCCTTACGGTGCACAGCTTCTTGCTGTTGCTGGTGTAGCAGGAATATCTCCTGCTGAGATTGTCCCATACTGCATTTATCCGATTCTGATTGCGCTGTCCGGCTCGATTGCGATCGCCATTCAATTTCCTAGATTTAAGGAGAAGAGTGTATAGTTTTTGGTGGAACAACTTGATTCAACATAAAAGCCGCAGCAGAATTCACTGCTGCGGCTTTTATTATAAAGCTGCCTTAATCTTTGCTTCCATATCCAGCGGCTCTGCTGTTGGTTCAAAGCGCTCGACTACCTGTCCATTCCGATCGATTAAAAACTTTGTGAAGTTCCATTTAATCGAGTCTCCATCCATATAGTGTGGAAAGCGTTCATTCACAATAGAAACCAGCAATTTAGAAATTGGGTGAGCCATATCAAATCCTTGAAAAGGCTTCTGTTCAGCTAAGTAAGTAAACAGAGGAGACGCATCATGATCTCTAACATTTATTTTTTTAAAGATAGGGAAATTGACACCATAATTCATTGCGCAAAACTGTGTAATCTCTCCATCCCCAAGTGGCTCCTGTTCAGCAAATTGGTTAGAAGGGAAACCTAATATTTGCAGCCCGTGCTCCTCATAACGTTCCTGCAGTTTCTGCAGATCTTCGAGTTGTGGTGTGAACCCGCATTTAGTTGCTGTGTTAACAATTAACAACAGCTTTCCTTTGTAAACATCTAAACTTTTCGTGAAGCCACTTGATGTTTTTACTTTGAAATCATAAACGGTCATTAGTTGATTTCTCCTTCGTGAAAAGTCCAAATATATAAATGAACTTGTTTTAAGTTTTTTGAGCTTTTATACCTATATCCTTTATTTATATATAATAAACAAAAATACCTATATTTTAGTGGTGAACAGTTTTTATTGGTCTTTATTCAAAACCATTTCACTGCTGAGTTGTATGATAGCGCCGCGGGCATATATCATTCAAAAAATCATAGCATAAGAAATAAAGCATGCTTTGAAAGGGGTAATATGCTTTTTAAAAAGAGCATCGCAATTATGATTGGAAGTTTCATGCTGGCGACAGGAATTAATGGCTTCTTAGTCCCTCATCATCTGCTTGACGGAGGGATGATTGGTCTCGCGTTAATCGCGCATTACTATTTCGGTGTACAAGTTGGTCTGGCCATGATTTTATTGAGTGTGCCGCTATTTATTTATGCCTGGTTTATGAAAAGAGCCTATTTTTATAATAGCCTTCATGGTTTGTTCGTCTCATCTCTGCTCATTGACTGGTTGTCACCGCTCAGGTCATTTTTTCAAATGCCGATCCTGCCAAGTGTGATCGCAGGCGGACTGCTAATTGGTTTTGGAATTGGTCTGATGCTGCTGTTTGAGACAAGTACTGGAGGTACAGACTTATTGGCTCATATGATTTCTAAAGCCGTCTCAATGAATACCGGGATCGTCATTTTTATTGTGGATGGGGTCGTGATTCTGCTTGGCTATCAGGTGCTCGGACTTCACACATTTTTGTATTCCTGTGGTGTCATCATTATTGTCGGGGCTGTAACAGCAATCACTTTACAGAGGAAACCGGACAAATAACTTGCAGATGTTTGATGAGAAATATTAAAATGAACTCTTCCTTGCCAAATGATCATTTTTCGGGTAAGATGTCATTAATCAATATATAGTGCTTTTTAATTTTACGCACAACTACATATAGTGTTGCCGAAAGATAAGATGCGAATATCGCTTAAAAGGGAATCCGGTGAGAATCCGGGACTGCCCCCGCAACTGTATGTGCTGACGAACTGAACAATCCACTGTATAAGAGAGCTCTGGTAAAGGGTCCTTATATGGGAAGGGTTCAAAGTAGAGTGACGCACAAGTCAGGAGACCTGTCTTATTTTTTGTTTTCATTTCTTCGGGGTGTGAGGAAAGAAACGGTGGCTTTATCAGACAGGTCCCTTGTGAGGACTATGCTCTTATAATTCATATCGTTTATCTGACCGCCTATCCCGATAGGCGGTTTTTATTATGCCTTTTCCCTATATTGTGGTCGTGCAAAGAGAATGTTTACAAGCAATATTCAGCTGACCCTCTACGTTGCGGACGTGGACTCACGCCCTGACCTGTGAGATCCCCAAGGAGAAGCCTGATGAAGCTCACCGTCCGGGGCAGGAAAGCGCAGTCCTCGACGGAAAGGATCAGTGGTTATAGAAAGTTAACTACATTATTTTAGGCGGAGGTACACAATCATGACCACACAAAAAACAACCACTCTCCATCAGACGCTGCAAACAATCAAAGACGCAGCAATCAAACACAAGCTCGATGCAGCTGAACTGATGGATCAACTCACACAAAGAGAAGATACTGCACGCGATTTTGCTATGCACTATGCCCTGAACCGTGTGGCGATGGACGCACCGGACTGGACGTTTCTTGCAGCTAGACTCTATCTGGACGAACTGTACGACCAGGCAGCAGCTAACAGGAATTATAACCCTGCGCAAAAATACGGCAGCTTCCATCAGCTGATCGAAACATTGATACATAAAGATATTTACACAGAAGCACTTAATACTTATTCAAAAGCAGAACTTGATGAATTAGGCCGGGAAATCACACCTGAGCGGGATTACCTTTTCAACTATATCGGTCTGTTCCTGCTCTCTGACCGTTATCTGGCGCGTGATCATGACCGCAATCTTTACGAGCTGCCACAGGAACGCTTTATGATCATTGCAATGCTGCTGATGAAAAATGAAGCGCCGGAAAAGAGGGTCACGCTTGTAAAAGAAGCCTACTGGGCAATGAGTAACTTATTTATGACAGTTGCAACACCGACTTTATCGAATGCCGGTAAAAAGACCGGGCAGCTTGCTTCCTGCTTTATTGATACAGTGGAGGATTCGCTGGACGGCATTTATACAAATAACTGGGACATTGCGCGTCTCAGTAAAGACGGCGGTGGGATCGGCGTTTATTACGGAAAGGTAAGAGCACTAGGGTCTGATATTAAAAAGTTTAAAGGGAATTCGTCAGGTGTGATTCCCTGGATCCGTCTGCTGAATAACACAGCTGTCAGCGTTGATCAGCTAGGTCAGAGACAGGGTGCTGTTGCAGTTTATCTGGATGTTTTCCACAAAGATATGATGAATGGTTTTCTCGATTTAAAAACGAATAATGGTGATGAAAGAAGAAAAGCGCACGATATATTTACAGGTGTATCAGTTCCGGATTTATTTATGCAAAGGCTTCAGGAAACAGATGAGACGGGTCGCAGTATCGGAGAGTGGCATACGTTTTGTCCGCATGAAGTGAAAACAGTGATGGGCTGGAAAGATGACGAAGGAAATCCGCTTGGGCTGGAGGATTTTTATGATGAGGCTGATCGTAAGTATTT
Organism: Jeotgalibacillus sp. 10bf12; assembly: GCF_055597105.1. Lineage (NCBI taxonomy): Bacteria > Bacillati > Bacillota > Bacilli > Caryophanales > Caryophanaceae > Jeotgalibacillus > Jeotgalibacillus sp. 10bf12. Next base: position 1,677,231 of record NZ_CP200276.1, read on the forward strand.
TACTGAGAAGTACGAAGAGGCAGTCAATCATCCATTGTTACCACGGAAGACCTATCGCGCAATGGACATGATGGCGCGCATCATGGTCTCTCAGCTTGAAACAGGCACGCCTTATATGTTTTACCGTGATGAAGTAAATCGTCAGAATCCAAATAAGATTGAAGAAGGGAGAACTTCGATTTACTGCAGTAACCTATGTACTGAAATTGCGCAGAATATGTCTGCGACGACGATTACAAAAGAATACGAGGATGAGGACGGGACTATCGTCATTGTCCGTAAGCCGGGTGACTTTGTCGTATGCAATCTTTCATCTATTAATCTTGCACGGGCTGTGAAAAGTGATGTGCTGAAGCGGCTGATTCCGATTCAGATCAGAATGCTTGATAACGTGATTGATTTAAACAATATTACAGTTGGTCAGGCACAGCGGACGAATCGGAAGTACCGTGCGATCGGGCTTGGGACATTTGGCTGGCATCATCTGCTCGCACTTGAAAGTATTCAGTGGGAGTCAGAAGAAGCAGTGGATTATGCGGATAAACTCTATGAAACGATTGCATTTGAAACGATCAAAGCATCGAATGCGCTGGCTGAAGAAAAGGGCGTGTACAGTCAATTTGCCGGATCGGAATGGCAGACGGGCCGCTATTTTGAAAGAAAAGGTTATCAGTCTGAAGAATGGCAGTCATTACGTAAAGACGTGCAGGAAAACGGAATCCGAAACGGCTGGCTGATGGCAGTCGCACCGAATTCATCCACTGCAAAAATCGGAGGATCAACTGATGGGATCGATCCAATCTATGCGGTTGAGTATGCAGAAGAGAAGAAGAATTTTAAATTTAAAGTGACAGTGCCTGACCTTGATCACAAAACCTACAGCTATTATAGAAAAAGTCGTCATGAGCTTGATCAGCTGTGGAGTATCAGACAGAATGCTGCGCGTCAGAAGCACGTGGATCAGGGGATCAGCTTTAATTTTTACGTGAAGCATACGATCAAAGCAAAGGAACTATTGAATATGCATATGGAAGCGTGGAAAAACGGGCTGAAAACGACGTATTATGTCAGAAGTACATCGCAGGCTGAGATTGAAGAATGTGAAGCGTGCCACAGCTAAGGAGGAAAAATGATGACACAGACATTGAAGAAAATGAAGCTCTTAAATCCTGAACATCCGAATAAATCAACAGGCATTATTAACGGGGAGAACTCAGGACTTCTAAACTGGAATGATATTGCACACCCGCAGATGTATGATCTTTATCAGACACTGCTCTCAAACTTCTGGAAGGCACAGGAGATTAATATGCAGGATGATATTAAGCAGTGGGATCAGCTGAGTGATACAGAAAAAGATATATTCCTGCGCATCAATACACAGCTTGCTTCACTCGACAGTCTGCAGACGCCGACAATGAACCAGGTGATGGATTACGTGACGGATTCAAGCTTTAAAGCGATTTTTGCTGTTATTTCACAGCAGGAAGCCGTACACAATGAATCCTATTCATATATTCTGAGTTCCCTTGTTCCTGTAAGCGAGCAGAATGAACGCTTTAACCAGGCGAAGTCAGATCCGATTGTGCGAAAGCGTAATGAATATATTTTAGAAGCGTATGAGCAGTTCAGAGAGGAACCGACGCCTTCAAATCTATTCAAACTCGCAGTCAATTCTATCAATCTCGAAGGCATTTATTTCTATGCAGGATTCGCATTCTTTTATCATCTTGCACGTAATCAGAAGATGCTGAAGACCAGTACGATGATCAGCTATATTCAACGTGATGAGATGCAGCATGCTTACTTTATGTCACAGTTTATCAGAATTCTTTTAGCTGAAAATCCCGAACTGAATACGGCTGAAAATATTGATTATATCTATCAGTCTATCGGCAGAGCGGTTGAGCTTGAAAAGGAATGGTCACGAGACATTTTAGCTGAGATTGACGGCATTGACCTTGAAGAATTTGAACAGTATGTGGAGTATCTCGCGAATAAACGTCTCAGACAGCTCGGGCTTGAAAATTCTTATGAAGAGATCAGCAATCCGATGCCTTGGATTCAGGTGTTCAGTGATGAGATGATGAATGAGACAAAGTCGGATTTCTTTGAACAGAAATCCAGAACGTATACGAAGGTATCTTCATCAAACGGATTTGATGAATTGTGAACGCGCTTGTGGTGTATGCCAGCAGGACAGGAAATACAGAACAGCTGGCACATCTGATTCAAAAGGAGATTGAACAGATAGCGTCAAGAACAGATATGGTAAGCGTCGAAGACTTTGATCCTGACCGGTTAACGGATTATAGAATATGCGTGATTGTTACTTATTCCTGGGGAAATGGAGATCTTCCACGTGAAATGATCAGGCTGTATGAAGCGATTGAACAGCAGACGCTCTCATCACTTGTAACAGGTATCGCAGGAACCGGTGACCAGTGCTATCCACATTTCTGCGGGGCCGTGGATCGTTTCCGGGATATGCTGTATGTGCATACAGCACTTGCTGTTACGCTAAAAGTGGAGCTTGCACCGCAACAGTCAGATGCAGCAAAATGCACGCTTTTTGCAGGAAAGATTGCTGAAAGAATCAAGCGGGAAATGGTATTGAATTAATAAAAAATGGCCGGGCGATCATCAATCGTCCGGCCATCTGCTTTTATTATCTTTTATCAGACCAAATAGCTGTTTTCTGCGCTTTGATGACTGTTCTGCAGCCTCTTTGAATGTTTCATCGTCCTTCACAGGTATACCCGCTTTTCTGAGAGACCCGGTGCCTGGAAGAGGTGGCTCTTCAGCAGCTGGAGAAATATGTGTGCCGTGTAACGTTTCGAGATAATCATTTATTGATGATCTGGTCTCTTTTAATAGCAATGCATTTGGCCAGTGTGGCTTCGGGACACTGTGATAAATCAGAGAAATTGCTTCATCAAGTGAAGCAACAGCGACGACGCCTTCTGTCTGCGCATTGATACTGTGATAGTGATGAAGAATCGGATACGCCTTATGCTGTGCGGTTAATTTGCTCAATTCAGTTGAAAATGAATTTAACAGCAAATCCAGGTTGTGCAGGTCCTGTCCATTCCAGGCTGAGCTGACAATATCCGCTCCGCTTTTGCCAATCCCGCTTACACTCTGGGCGAAGGCTCTCTTTTGCGTCACAGCACTTAAAACTGACAACAGATAGGTTACTGCAAACGTGATCGAAAACATACCGGTACCGGTTGCTATGATCGTCAGGATCTTCCAGTTATCACCGTTAGGAACGATCTCTCCATTACCGAGCGTAAAGAAGACATAGCCAGTAAAATAGATGTGATCCATGAAATCAGCAGGCAATCCATTTTCAGTATTAAATAACGCCCCATACTGACTGGCGAAGATAAATGTCCATCCTGCCCAGAACATCGCGACCCAGACGACAATGGTCATCACCAGAATGAGAGGGCCGGCAAGACTTAGTACCTTGGAATTCCCAGCGCTTATCCCCTTCATCATTTTCCAAATCCCATTTGATAAATGATTTGTAATTGGACCGGCACCACCCTCAACCCATAGTGTTGTCCAGATAAAATCGATCAATGTAACCACTAACAATATGACGCCAATCCATATATACCATTCATTCAATGGTCAGCCCTCCCTGTAAAATCTTATAGTCTGCTATTTCCCTAATCATTTGTTTTAAACGACATTGCGATGAAATTACCTTCAGCTTTTCTTTCATCCTGTTAAATTGCTGTGAAACCGGGAAGTATACTGATACGTATAGACAATAAAGGATGGTGCATGATTAGTGGAATCAAGAGCTTATCTCGAAAGTGAATTAAATCGGATCAACAAGTGGGAAAAGGATCAGGGCGGTGGATGGTTTTGGGATAAACTGCTGAGACTGCCTTTTAAGGTGCTGGACAAGCTGACACCAAAATTTATTCAAAGGAAAATCGGCGTGCTGCTCGATGAGATCGGCAGCTTTATTCAGACTGGCGGACGTTACATTGCAAGTGAAAAAAGAGTCTACCGCTTTTTTGAAAAGACAACGGGACATCGTATTCAATCAAAAGAAGATTTTCAGTATGTTCCGATTGAAGATATGAAAAAGGCATCACAAAAAGTAGCAAACCGGATGAAGAATACAGCCACTGCACAGGGTGCAAGCACTGGTGTTGGCGGTATATTCACACTGGCAATCGATATCCCGGCCATTCTGACGCTGTCGCTGACCACACTTCAGGAAATTGCACTGATGCACGGCTACGATCCGGATGATAAAAAAGAGCGCGTCTTTATCATTAAATGTCTTCAGTTCTCAACCTCTGATGTTGTCGGAAAAGAAGCCATTTTAAAAGAACTATCGAACTATCACCAGGGTGAAAAATCGAATGATGTGATCTCACAGATACAGGGATGGCGTGAGGTTACATTCACCTTTACTGAACAGTTCGGTTTGAAAAAATTGCTTCAAATTGTTCCGATTGCAGGTATTCTGATCGGTGCACTGATCAATAGAACAATGATTGATGAGTTGGCAGAGACAGGTACGATGCTTTATCAGAAGCGGAAGATTATGGAGCGTCTCGAGAAGGTGGCATAAGAGGATAGCGCACCCAACTTGTTGTGTGAAGACGTTCGATTCATGAAATGCTACACTCAATTGAAGAAATACAACGTTCGATCGTGAGAATACAGCACTCAACCCGGGTGTGTCACTACCTCAAATAGAAACACACATACTTCAACTGTCACTGCACCACCACACTTCATGCATTTGAGAAACAAAAGCACTGTTTCCTGAAGGCATGAAGAGAGATGGTGCAGTTTTCGTTGGTCAGAATCAGCATGCTGCTCGGCAGAACAAATTCAGCCTATCTACCTTTTGCATTCCTTTTAAAACTCTTTTACACTAAATCCATAACCAGATACTGGAGGCAAAATGATGAAATCAGTGCACAGTGATATTCTGCAGTTTAGAGGAACGCATTACGATTTTGGCGTGTTTCAGGGTGAACAGCTGAAGGACTCACTCACCGTTAAAAATAGAGAAAAGCAGTGGAAGGTAAGGATCCCGCGTTTTACAGTGAAAGAAGCGGAAGTGAAGGATGCCATTACGAAGGTCGCACCGGGGATATGGGATGAACTGATCGGACTTCGTGATGCACTTGAATGGCCAATGGCGCGCATCATGATGGAATTTGGCGGCTACCGGACAGATTATAAACGCTCAGGCTGCTCGATTTTAACAGGGGATAATTATCTGATCAGAAACTATGATTATATGCCAAAAACCTATGAAGGTCGCTACAGTTTTTATCAGCCAACGGACACCGGTTATGCGATCGCAGGTCCAACCCAGCGGATCACTGGCAGAATGGATGGCATGAATGAGCATGGCCTTACAATGGGCTATAATTTTATGCACAGGAAAAAGCCTGGTGACGGGTTCATCTGCTGTATGATCGGCCGTCTGATTTTAGAGGAGTGCGCGAATGTTGATGAGGCAGTTGCGATGTTAAAAGAGATTCCGCACCGTCATTCGTTCAGCTATACAGTCCATGACCGGAGCAACCGGACGTATGTGATCGAAACATCTCCGCGCGGCGTCGCTGTACGTGAGTCAAATGTATGTACGAATCATTTTGATATCATGAAGGAAGAAAACAGAAACCACCTTGTTGATTCGATGAAGCGGCTGGATGCCATGAACAGTCATCGCGGGGAACTGAAAACGGCGTACGATGCATTCCGTCTGATGAATGACTCCGACAAAGGTGTCTTTTCAGATCTTTACAGTCAGTGGGCAGGCACGATTCATACTGCGGGCTACCTGCCAACAGAAATGAAAACCTGGTTCGCACTCGGCGGTGACCGGGAGCCTGTTGAATTTGATTTTGCAAGATGGCTGGATGGGGAAGATGTCCTGCTTGAAAAGATTACCGGAGAAGTAGATACAGATATTCCGTTTGTGCATATGGATGAAGGTGCTTACTGGAGTGCGGGGAAGAAGAAAGCTATGAAATGAAGTGTAAAGAAGCCGGGTAAATAGACTTCTTTTTTAAATGCCTTGTCTTCATATGAAGGATGATTCGAATCTTCGGAGGTGTGGTCCAATTATCGCCCAGGACCCTGCACGCACAGGGTCTGACACTCACGGTAGCATCCGGTTTAACTAAGCGATTTCCTAAGTCCTGCCAGTCCCCATCTCAGCACGTCATAGTCTTCGGTATTTTTCGCATAACGAATCAGTACGGTCATAATAAAGACTGCTTTGAACTGCGCCAGCTCCTGTGTGCGTTCGTCAGCACCTCCATATGCCTCAAAGAATAAGACGCGTACTTCAGGTGTCATACAGGCGAATCCGATAGAAAGGTCAACTGCCGGATGACCGATATGTGCATCTCCCCAGTCAATAATGCCAGCCAGGCGTCCATCGCGCACGATCATATTTTTGGGGTGCAGATCTCCGTGGAGCGGAACTGTCCCGGATACGTTTTCCCATTCCTCCAGCTGTTCAATATAATGGATCAGCTTTTTGTATAGCGCTTCAGGAATCACCGGTGCAGATTGACACGCAATGTCGTGAAGATGATGTTTTCGAAGTTTAGCAGACAGGCGGTGCAGGTGATCAGGATCTGCATCGATTCCGTCAGCAGGGAGTGCATGCAGTTTTTTCAGGAAAATACCCAGCTCTTTTGCATGCAGGTGCAGCAGATCTATATTCGTTTCTTCGGTTAACACGTGCCCCTTGATGTTTGTAAAGCCGACAAATGGATAATCATCACCCTCAGCCTCCTGGTAAAAAACAGGTTTTGGATACTCAAATCCACCGTCAAATGCCAGCCTGTCCAGACTCTTAAGCATTCTGTCTTCAAACTGCATCGCTTCATAGCCAAGCTTTCTGCGTGGAAACCGGAAGACGTAGTCGCTATTTACTTCATAAACGGTATGATCAAAGCCTGATCCGTACGCTTTTACTTCAGCTGGCATTAAGGACGGGAAGTGACGTTCAATTTTCTCTTTCGCTTTTTTCAGTGATACAGGGTGTGTTGCTTCCCATGGATTCAATTCAATCACTCATTTCATCAGATATGTTTTTCATCATACAATGACTCATTAAAAATCAGAAGCCGGTCACAATTATTTTTAAAATAGAGTGTACGTCAATCTGACGAAGGGAATAACATTCTTTAACAATACATATGTAAGGGGAGAAAAGCATGAGCGTAACAAAATCAAAAGATATTCAGCAGATGTTTCAGGACATTCGTGCGTATAGCGAAAAGCTGGTCGCAGAGATGGAGATTGAGGATTTTATTCTGCAGGCAGATTCATTTGTCAGCCCGACCAAGTGGCATCTGGCTCACACGACCTGGTTTTTTGAAAAGTTCATTCTGACAGAATTTGTGGATGGCTATGAACCTTTTAATGAACAGTTCTTCTATCTGTTTAATTCCTATTATGAAACAGTAGGAGAATTCCACCCGCAGTCGAAGCGTGGACTAATCTCGCGTCCGACGGTGAAAGAAACACTCGGTTACCGGGAGCATGTCAATGAACAGGTCAACCAGCTATTTGACACGACAGAAATGACAGACCATTTATATGAGCTGATTGAAATGGGGCTTCAGCATGAACAGCAGCACCAGGAGCTGATTCTGATGGATATTAAATATAACTTATCATTTAATCCGCTTTATCCCTCGCTTTTTGAGCAAAAACCAGCTAAAGGCGGTCATGCACCTGAGATGACATTCACTTCTTTTGACAAAGGAATGACAAGAATCGGTACAGATGCTGAAGCGTTTGCTTTTGATAATGAAACACCCTGTCATGATGCATATTTGAACGGCTGTCAGATTGCGAATCGTCCGGTGACAAATGGTGAATACCTTGCGTTTATTGAAGATGGAGGTTATGAGAAAGCTGAGTTTTGGCTGTCAGATGGCTGGCAGCTGGTGAAACAGGAGAAGTGGCATGCACCGCTATACTGGCGTAAAAAAGATGGGAATTGGTCGTACTTTACACTGAGCGGAATGCAGACTGTGGAGTTGGATGCGCCTGTCACGCACGTCAGCTATTATGAAGCGGATGCCTATGCGCGCTGGGCAGGGAAGCGTCTGCCGACTGAGCAGGAGTGGGAGCACGCGATGAAGCGTGAAGAAGTAAAGGGTAACTTTATGGATGACGACCGCTATCAGCCGGATGACACTTACAGCGGTGCACGCTTTGAAAAGGCATTTGGTGATGTGTGGGAATGGACGCAGAGTCCCTATACCCCATATCCGCGCAGTAAGCCGCTTGATGGCGCACTTGGTGAGTATAATGCCAAGTTCATGTCGAATCAGATTGTCTTAAAAGGCGGATCATGTGTTACGCCGCTTTCTCATATCAGGCTGACTTACCGTAATTTCTTTTATCCGCACATGAGATGGCAGTTCAGCGGGATCAGACTTGCGGATGATCCGGTGGAAGGATTATAAAATGTAACCGGCTCACTGCGCGCCAGGCGGAAGCTTTCCGCGGCCGGGCGGTGAGCCCATTTTGTGTCATTCCAGGGTCTCACCTGCCCCTATCCGCGCCCCGCCTTCTGCTCCATTCGTCTCAAATTTTTATCTATCATTATTTATGTATGATCTATTTCATCATTAATTATTGAAGTAGTCTTTTGTCCCGATCCCCACATCTTTTGATGCAATTCACAATCTGTTATTGTTTTAGTACAGAAAATTATATAACAGATGAAATTTTATTTATTGCTTTAAAAACAGTAATGAACGCGATTACATGAAAGGTTCGGATCTTCTGTATCAGTTTGAAACAGTTACTGTAACACAAATTTCTTTTTGCGTTATGGAAATGATTGTGATACTCTTTAACAGACAATTTAATTAATTTATTTACTGGGGGAGCCGAGTGGCTGAGACAGTCTTTTGCTGAACCCTTTGTACCTGATCTGGATGATGCCAGCGGAGGGAAGTATGCTTACATAGCTACGTGTATAAGCCACTTCCTTTAATAGGAATTGGTGTTTTTTTATGTAAATGTTGAGAGGAGGCAGACGATGAAAGAAACGTGGTATTTTCTTGACTCCGGTTATGGTACGCCGGCTTTTAATATGGCGATGGATGAAGTGCTGATGAATTGGCACAGTGAAGAAAAGATCCCGCCGGTGCTGAGGTTTTATGGCTGGAAGCCTGCTGGACTATCAGTTGGCTTTTTTCAAAAGGTCGGTGGCAGTATAGATCTTGAAAACGCAGAAAAATATGGTGTTGAGCTTGTGCGCAGGCAGACAGGTGGCAGAGCTGTACTTCATGATGACGAGCTGACTTACAGTGTACTTGTCTCTGAAGATCATCCGGCTATGCCGAAGTCGATAAAAGAGGCCTATCTCGTATTGTCTAAGGGTATTCTTGAGGGCTATCGTGCACTCGGAATTCCGGCTGAGTTTTCGATTCCTGAAGAGAAGCAGAAGCAGGCCGGATCGGCAGTCTGCTTTGAAGAGCCGTCCTGGTATGAACTGATGGTAGATGGCAAGAAGGCAGCCGGCAGTGCGCAGACGCGTAAAAAAGGTGTAATTCTACAGCATGGATCTATTCCGATTTCTATGGATATACAAAAACTGTTTGACCTTTTCATTTATCCAAATGAAAAAGTAAAAGAACGTGCACGGCGCGCCTTTACCAGCAGGGCTGTTTCAATTAATGATGTACTGGATCGTCCTGTCACATTTGAAGAAGTAAATGATGCATTTAGAGAAGGGTTCATCAAGGGGCTTGATATTGAACTGGAGCCTTTTGCACCGCCAGAAGAGATGTTAAGAGAAGTAGCAGAGCTTGAGGAGAAGTATAAGAGTGAAGAATGGAGCTATAAGCGGGAAGGGAGACAGAAAGTATGACGAATGCAAAAGAACATGTACGTAAACCCGAATGGTTAAAGGTAAAACTGAATACGAATGATTCCTATAAGAAGCTAAAGAAGATGATGCGTGAGAAGAAGCTGAATACAGTATGTGAAGAGGCAAAGTGCCCGAATATTCACGAGTGTTGGAGTGAGCGGAAAACTGCGACATTTATGATCCTCGGAGATACGTGTACGCGGGCATGCCGCTTTTGTGCAGTCAAAACAGGACTGCCGAATGAGCTTGACTGGGGCGAGCCGGAACGTGTAGCAGAATCAACTGAAATGATGGGCTTAAAGCATGTTGTTGTCACTGCGGTTGCGCGTGACGATTTGAATGACGGTGGCGCTGCTGTATTTGCTGAAACAGTGCGTGCCATTCACCGCCGTCTGCCAAGCTGTACAGTTGAAGTGTTACCTTCTGATATGAAAGGTGATTATGAAAGCCTTCATACACTGATGGACGCTGAACCGGATATTTTCAATCACAATATTGAAACGGTTCGCCGCTTAACGAAAAGAGTTCGGGCGCGTGCGATGTATGATCGTTCACTTGAACTGCTTGCACGTGTAAAGGAAATTGCACCGAATATCCCGACAAAATCAAGTATCATGGTTGGTCTGGGTGAGACGAAGGAAGAACTGATTGAAGCGATGGATGATCTTCGTGCACACAACGTGGATATCCTGACACTTGGTCAGTATCTGCAGCCGACAAAAAAACATCTTGATGTTGTGCGTTACTACCATCCGGATGAATTTGCAGAGCTGAAGGAAATCGCACTGTCAAAAGGCTTCAAGCATTGTGAAGCAGGTCCGATGGTTCGTTCTTCATACCATGCGGACGAGCAGGTAAGTGAAACGTCTGCGCAGCGCCGGATCAAGTATTTAAAAGGCGTAGAAGCAGACGGCAGAACAGTTGATCATCTGCAGTAATAATTGAATAGACACACCCACTGGGGGAGCCGGTTAAACCGGCTGAGACGGACTGTTGTCCGGACCCTTTGAACCTGATCTGGATCATACCAGCGTAGGGAAGTGGCCGTATATGTGAATCTTTTTATATACGCCGCTTTCCAGAGAAATTGGAAAGCGGCGTTTTTAATTTGTATTTGTAAAAGTGCTGATTATTTCCGCTTCAGGTGGACTTCACGGCCGGGCGGTGAGCCAGCAGGCTGCGCCATATGCCTCACCTGTCCCTTCCTGCCATAGGGAGTCGCCCCCTTCCGCTACAATCATCAGCTGTGCAGATACAATGAATGGTTTTTTAGCAAAGCTGGTTCAATCAGGCTATAAAAAATTTATCTTATGAAGGAGGAAACAACATGACGTTTTGTAGTGAAGTAAGAGAAGAGTGCAATGAATTGTGGGAGGCGAGCTTTGATCATCCTTTTGTAAAAGGAATTGCTGAAGGGAGCCTGCCGCTTGATGTGTTTAAGTTTTATGTGATGCAGGATGCGTATTATTTAACTCATTTTGCAAAGGTACAGGCGATTGGTGCTGTGAAAGCGAAGGATTTAAAAACGACAAAAAGCTTTGCCCATCACTCAGAGCAGACGTGTGCAGCAGAGCTCGCGCTGCATGAGTCCTTTATGGAACTGCTGGGTGTAACGGAAGAGGACTGGAAGCATTTCGAGCCATCACCAACCGCTTATGCGTATGTGTCCCATATGTACCGTTCTGCTGAAGGGGATCTGGCTGACGTACTTGCTGCGATTCTGCCGTGCTACTGGCTGTATTTTGAGATTGGTGAGCGACTCAGAGATGAAAAGCCTGATCATCCCATTTATCAGAAATGGATTGCAACGTATGGGTCTGAATGGTTTGGAGAGCTTGTAGAAGAACAGATTAACAGAATGAATGAGCTGGCAGAGGGCCTTTCGGATGAGAGGGTTAGAGACTTGAAGACTCACTTCAGAAGAAGCAGCTATTATGAATGGAACTTCTGGGAGCAGGCGTGGACGATGGAGAGCTGGACAATTCAATTAAAGGAGCGTATCACACATGATTAAACAGGTGAGGGAAAAGAAACCGCTGATCCATTGTATAACAAATTACGTCGTCGCAAACTTTCAGGCAAATGGCATGCTGGCGCTCGGGGCGTCACCTGTCATGGGTGATGAAGCTCAGGAAGTGGAGGAGCTGGCATCTATTGCGGATGCACTGTCACTGAATATAGGCACACTTAATCAGCGGTCAGTAGAAAGTATGGTGCTTGCAGGCAGGACAGCAAATCAAAAAGGAATTCCGGTCGTGCTTGACCCTGTCGGTGCGGGTGCAACCTCTTATCGCCTGTCAGTCATTGATCAGATCTTACAAGAAGTGAATGTGACAGCAATCAGATGTAATGCAGGAGAGCTTGCTGCCATTATGCGAAAAGATTGGTCTGCAAAAGGTGTTGATGCAGGTGAAGGAGATGCTGATCTGACTTCTCTTGCTTTGGAGGCCGCTAAGAAATACGGACTGATTGTGGCTGTAACAGGTGTAGTGGATATTGTGACAGACGGTGACATTGTGCATGAGATTCAAGCAGGGCATCAGGTCATGTCGGCAGTTACAGGAATGGGCTGCTTACTTTCAAGCGTAACAGCAGCGTTTTTGACAGTAGAACAATCAGTCGATGCTGTAGCGGAAGCTGTTCAATTTTATGGTGAAGCCGGTGAAAAAGCGGCAGCGATCTCTTATAGCCCGGGAAGTTTTAAAACGGCATTTATAGATGCGATCTATTCACTAAATGAAAGCAGGTTTCAAAAAGGGGGCTTACGATGAAGCAGGTATTGACCATTGCAGGGTCAGATTCAGGAGGCGGAGCAGGCATTCAGGCTGATATTAAAACATTTCAGGAGCTCGATGTGTTCGGAACTTCAGTCGTAACAGCGGTGACAGCTCAAAACACACTCGGTGTAACAGATGTTGCACCGGTTCCGGCTCACAATATTGAAAAGCAGCTGCAGGCAGTCGGTGAGGATTTTGAGATTGCAGCTTTAAAAACGGGCATGCTTTTTGATGCTGAAACGATTCAGACAGTAGCGAAATATATTAAGCACTATAAGTGGCAGCATTTGATTGTAGATCCGGTCATGATTGCCAAAGGAGGAGCGAGTCTGCTGCAGGAGGAAGCAAAGGATTCACTAATTGAATTCCTTCTGCCACTTGCCGCAGTCGTAACTCCGAATATACCTGAAGCGGAAGCGTTGAGCGGGATCAGGATCACAGACGAAAAGACCAGGCGTGAAGCTGCTGAAAAAATACTTCAGAGCGGCGCGCAGGGCGTACTTGTAAAAGGCGGTCACGGGGAGGACCCGGACTTTACCGAGGACTTTTACCTTGATCATCACAGGGGTTCATTAGTGCTGAGGTCATCGCGCATTCCAACGAAGCATACGCACGGCACCGGCTGTACGTTTTCAGCAGCTCTCACAGCAGAATTTGCAAAAGGACATTCCATTGAGGATGCTTTCCTGACTGCGAAGCAATTTATTCAAAGTGCCATTGAGCATTCATTAAATATCGGGGCCGGTCATGGACCTACCAATCATAGCGCTTACCGTCATCACTCACAGAAGGAGCTGATCAGATATGTTCACTAAGCCTTCCATTTACTATATTCTAGGCACACCAAATGCAGGAGATAAAGACCCGCTTATCTTGCTTGAAGAGGCGCTTAATGGAGGTGTCAGTCATTTTCAATTAAGAGAGAAAGGCACGGATGCACTCACCGGGCAGGCGTTAAAAGAATTAGCCTTGAAATGTCAGGTGCTGTGCAGAGAGTATGACGTACCTTTTATTATTAATGATGACGTAGAGCTTGCCCATGAATTAAATGCAGACGGAGTTCATGTCGGACAGGAGGATGCCAAGGCATCAGATGTAAGAGCCCGCGTAGGAGACCGGATGATGCTCGGTGTTTCGGTGCATTCAGTAGAAGAGGCTGCTGAAGCCATTCGAAATGGTGCTGACTATCTCGGAATGGGACCGGTCTATGGGACGAAAAGTAAGTCAGATGCAAAGGCTCCTTCAGGGGTAACCAAAATCATTCAGGTGAGAGAAAGGTTTCCTGAAACACCTGTGATCGGTATTGGTGGTATTACAGCTGGCAATGCAGGACCAGTCTGGGAAGCGGGGGCTGACGGGATCGCTGTCATTTCAGCTATTACAGAGGCAGCGAATATTCAGAAAGAAGTGGAAAGAATGAGAGATTCCTATAAAGGGGAAATTTCATGAATACTAGAAAGCTCGTCATTATGGCTATGTTCGTCGCCATTGCAGTAGCAGGCTCTGCGTTTGTATCCTTCCCGGCAGGCGTTGCAAGAGCTTATCCGGTACAGCATGCCATCAACGTGATCGCTGCAGTGTCATTTGGCCCGGGTCCTGCGATCGTGATCGCTTTTATGACAGGACTCGTTCGTATATTAACCGGCACAGGGTCACTGCTTGCATTTCCAGGAGGCATGATTGGTGCAGCACTTGCCGGACTTTTTTATGCCCTGAGCGGCAGGGTCTGGATGGCTGCAGCTGGTGAAATAATCGGCACGGGTATTCTGGCCTCCCTTGTTGCAGTCCCGTATGCAGCGATCCTGATGGGAACTGAAGCAGGTGCATTCTTCTTTATGCCGGCATTTTTAGTGTCGAGTATAAGTGGTGCGACACTTGGAATTATGTTGTCTGTAAGAATGGAAAGAATGTCGAAGCCTTTAAAAATTTAAAAGGTAGATTTTTAATGCATGTTTTCCTTGCTATGACTGGGATGAAGGATAAATTGACATTTTTTTATAAAAAACTTGTCAATTTACCCTTTTCAAATATACCCAATGAGCGTAATATAATTAGTAAAAAAAGGAACGGAATTATGACATATTCAGACTCTCTAGCAATTGAAAACATTATTAATGCTGTCGACCATCACTTAGCTGTAGCTTTCATAGATCTCAGTGGCCACTTTGAATATGTAAACGATAATTTCTGCAGAATTACTCAGTATTCAGATGCGGAATTAATTAATAGTCACTTTTCTAAACTGTTGCACCCATCCTATGATACAGAACAACTCGCTAAAGCGATGAAACAATTCAGACATGGCCATATGTGGCAGGGAGAGATGCTGAATAAAAAGAAGGACGGGTCACCGTTATGGGTGAACTCAACGATTGTGCCAATGCTAGACAGTGAGGGGAAACCCTTCCGTTTTTTTACCTACAAAGTGGATATCACTGAGAAAAAAGAAATGGAAGAAAAGCTTAGGATAGCACAACAACAACTTAAGCTCTCTGTCAGTGAAGGGAACTATCTCAAACATGTACTTGATCAATCCTCTATGGTCACAATAATTGACCGTCACAGGAATATTCTTTATGTGAACGAGCGGTTTGCCGAACTAATGAAGCGGAAACCGCTTGAAATCATAGGTAAAAACCTTGATGAATTGAATGCCAGAAGTCATCCTGATTGTTTCTATGATGAAATGTGGAAGACAGTGTACCAGGGAGAAGTCTGGTCGGGAGAGGTACAGACAAAAAATAAAGATGGTGAACCGAGATGGACGAGTACGCGTATTTTTCCAATGCTGAATGAGGCGGGTGAAGCGTACCGGTTTATTTTTGTCAGTCAGGATATTACGAGTGCAAAAGAAGCAGAACAGCTTGTGTTACGTTCTGAAAAACTATCAGTATTAGGTGAGCTGGCTGCAGGGATCGCCCATGAAATCAGAAATCCACTTACTTCCTTGAAAGGGTTTACTTCACTGCTTGAAGAAGGTGAAACAGCAGCGGATAAAAAAGCTTATATCACTGTGCTGAAGTCGGAAATTGACCGGATTGAATATACAGTGAATGAATTAATGATGCTTGCAAAGCCGAAGAAGACAGAAGTAAAGCCTGTTGCCATTGAAGAACTTGTCCGGAGCGTCTGCTTGTTTCTTCAGCCGGAGCTGTCGATGAAAAATATAGAATTAAGCTGTGACGTGAAAAATCCTTCTGCTGAAGTGATGTGTGAATCAAATCAAATTAAGCAGGTTGTGATGAATGTCCTGAAAAATGCCATTGAGGCGATGAAACAGGGCGGACGTATTCATGTCTCATTCCGTTATGAAGAGAGAAAGATGGCAATTGTGGTCAAGGATGACGGGGAAGGCATGAGTGAAGAAACATTGAAGAAAATTGATACTCCTTTTTTCACAACAAAGCAGACCGGAAACGGACTTGGTATTCCAATGTGTCAAAATATCATGAAACTTCATCATGGTTCGCTGAGTATATCAAGTACGCCTGGTGTGGGAACAATCGTAGAGCTTATATTGCCATATTAAAAAAACGTTCAGCTGACTTACATGCTGAACGTTTTATATTGAATGATCAGTAAAACTGATTGTTTGCTTAAATAATAGCTCCAGGTCGGAAGGGTCTGTCACTGCACGGATCATCGCCTCTATATACTCAGTCCTGTCGAGCTGATCATATTGCCATTCAATGCCTTTTGAGCGTGCATACTCATGAAGAAAAGAGCGGATCGTCCGGCCATTACCTTCACGAAACGGGTGAAGCATATTCAGCTCAGACTTGAAGTAAGAAAGTCTTCTGGCTGCTGTATCAAGCGTCGTCCATGCCTCTTCAACAGCAAGCTCATTGAAAATCTGTTCTGCATAAGAGTCCAGATACTGTGCCTGACAAAAACGCGTATTTCCTTTCATCAGCTGCACGGTCCGGAACTTTCCGGCAAAAGGATAAATATCCTGAAAGAAATGACGGTGCAGGTCTTTAAAGCTCTGTATTGTAAATGATGAGACCGTGTATTGTTTTCTTACAAACTCTGCAGCACGCAGCGAAAAGGTCAGTGCTTCCGCTTCCATCAGTGCTTCCTCATTTTTAACCCCAAGCAGGTTGTACTTCAGCAGGAAATCATCATTTTCACTGCTAATATACTTATCCACGTGACAGCAGGTCCTTAATCACTGAAGGTGTTATCGGCTTATCTGCATTAATTGTCTCGAGTACTTTTTCCTGCAAACCTTCATTCAGAGACAGGTTTTCGAGATGCAGATTTTTCATGATCCTTTTAAACTCCGGTGATTCAATTTTGACATCTTTCATTCAGCAATTCCTCCACCTTTTTATGAGTTCCTGTACTTATATTATATCATGAAAAGCCTGTCACATAAGCAATTTCATCAGCTAATCCTGCTTAAAATCCGGTTGATGATGATTAGCGAAATAAAGGTAATAACAATGCCGATCATCAAGCCTGCAATCTGGGCAGTATCAGCGGATGTACTGCCTGCTAAAAGGGCATTTTCGCTGAACTGATAGACAAAGAAGCCGAGCACCACTGATATGATCAGGTTGGCAATACTGAACCCGACTTTAAATGATAGCGGCTTTGAATCAAAAGCACCCATTTTTTCTTTCAGGTAAGCCTGTGCTTCATCAAGTGAAGCATACTCCCCCATGAGTTCTTCTTCACTGTAATAATGGCTGTTTTGGGATTTTGAACTAAAAAAGACATAATAGGTATTGTCTTTTTTACGAATATCATATTTTTGAATGCCGACTACACCTTTTTTCGTTACTCTTTTTGTTCTTGTTCTGATATGTTCCATGACAGACCTCAAATCTTCAGTTTAATTTTCTATCTTTTTATCGTATCACAAATAGAAAAATCATTAAGTCCTCACGTGCCCACATGAAAATATTATTTTCATATTGTAATTTTTAAGTCGATCAGCTAATATTTAGAAATGCTTTACAATTTCATACATATACAGGGGGAAGACCGTTGAATCAACAAAGAATCAAATCAGAAAGAGAAACAGTGTATTTTATACTGTCAGCCATATTCAGCGTGCTGGTCTATATTGCAGCAGCTGTTTCGATTATCGGAATCGGGATTGCGCTTGCTATTCTTGCCGTTGTGCTCTTCACAAATGCATTAATGCTTGGGTCGATCCGGGGAAATGGTGTAAGGGTCAGTGAAAGACAATTTCCCGATGTTTATGAGCGTGCCGTTGTGTTGTCAAAAGAAATGGGATTGAAGAAAGTGCCTGATTTTTTTGTCATTCAGTCAGAAGGGGCACTGAACGCTTTTGCTACAAGGTTTTTCGGACGCAATATGATTGTGCTCTACTCAGAAGTATTTGAACTTGCAAGACAAAATGGACAGGAAGAACTGGACTTTATCATTGCGCATGAGCTCGCTCATATCAAACGCAATCACATATGGAAAAACATTCTTGTACTGCCTGCGCAGTTCGTGCCGTTTTTATCACAGGCCTACAGCCGCTCATGCGAGTATACGTGTGACAGAGAGGCAGCCTATCAGATTGGGGATGCAGGTGCTGCAAAACGCGCACTGACTTTACTTGGTGTTGGGAAAGTGATGTATCGTGAAGTGGATGAGAATGCTTACCTTGAACAGATTCATTCAGAGTCAAACGGGGCTGTATGGCTGAGCGAAGTGCTTTCAACACACCCGCTCTTACCGAAAAGAATTTTGTCAGTCGAACGCTTTATGAATCCTTCTACTACCTATAGATACACTCAGCAGCCAGGCAGAATTATGCTTGGTGCAGGACTTCTGTTCGGTGGGCTTGCGGGTGCGTATGTGGCAGTCATTGTTTCAATGACGCTGGCAGGCGTTGTGTTCGCTTCTTTACTGCCGGATGATTTATTGGCAGCAGATGATCCGTTTAATGAAGAGTACGATGAGATGGATATGGGCATGACGCCATTATTGGATGCTGCATCAATGGGTGAAACAGATGAAGTGGCTGCATTGATTAATGAAGGCGCTGAAGTAGATGCAGCGGACACCGAAGGGACGACTGCTTTACTCTATGCAGCTTATAATATGGATCCTGAAATGATTAGATTGTTACTTGATGCCGGAGCAGATCCAAATACAATGGATAACTATTCAACACCGCTGATGACAGCAGTCAGCTATGAGGACCGGGAGTCAGCAGCGTTATTGGTTGAATATGGGGCAGACCCGTACATGGAAGACCCGAACGGCGATACACCTGCTGAATATATCAGTGCAACAACAGGGCAGGATTTTAATACATGGATTGAAGAGTAAAATAGAAGGTGAGACAACTGTGTCTCACCTTTTTTGCTGTAGACAATGATTTACATACCGGAATGATTTCCTTGTGGTAAAATGAATGAGTATTCATTACATTCAGACAAAGGGGATATGAACATGTCAGAAGTGTGGTCAAGAATGACAACAGCAATGAACGCGAATCCGGAACCAATTCAGAATGAAAACGTTCGCTATGAGTTCCAGCTGAAAGAAGGGGAAGCTAAGCAGCTGGTCTTAAAACACGGGGAAGCATCGATTGAAGAAGCGGGAGCGGCTGAGCCAAACTGTACATTGAAGCTGAGTGAAAAAGACTTAGTGAAAATGATTGAAGGGGACCTGAGTGCTTCAGGTGCGTTTATGTTTGGGAAGTTGAAAGTTGATGGGAAAATGGGCTACGCCCTGAAGCTTGAATCATTGTTGAGTGAGTATACGTTTTAACATTTCAGCAAAGTTTTAAAACGAAGAGGCTCACTGCTGTCCACCTGATGTGCAGCGAGCCCTATTCATACAGTTGCGCTGTCACACAACCTCAAGACCAATCACCTGATCAAAGGGGATGGTCTTTTTCATATGGTCAGAGGTTGTCATCAGTAAGTAACGCTGCTGATAATTCACTAATGTGATGATCCCGTTTACGCTGTCACGTCTGTTGTGTTCAAAAATTTTCAGATCAACTTTCTGACGGAATTCCAGGGCCTCCTGGATCCCGAGAAAAATCATGTCAAACATCTGTTCATCGAGTTCCGGTTTTGTTTCCTGTTCCATTTCTTCGTAAAAGTCCTTCAGCATTTTCACATGTTCAGGCAGCATCATCGAAGTCCACTTAATTGTGCCGCGATCTTTATTCATTTTGTTCACGCTCCTTTCTAACATTATAGGAACGTTTGTTCTGTTTTGTAAATAGGTAAGTGATGGGTTTTAGAAATTTGATTGGAGTGAGGGACTGGAAATACAGGTGTTTGCTATTAAATCGTTTCGCTGCGCTTCGGGCGGAGGCTTTCCGCGGCCGGGCGGTGAGCCCCTTACATGCTTCGCATTCCAGGGTCTCACCTGTCCCTTTTCCGCCGCTGGAGTCCCCGCCCTCCGCTCCGCTCCGCTTAACGAGTAATCAAAGTGATCGATGACTAAATGTTGATACTTTAATACCTTCGTCACTATACTCCATTAAAATAACACTACTTTAAAAAAGTCCCGATAATCCTCTAGGTGAAAGTCGGCGGGTTTGTTGTTTTGGAAGAGGCAGGTATACATGCCGAGCTGTTTTGCCGGAATAATGTCAAGTTCACGGTCACCGACTGCAAGATCAATGTGGTGCTTTTCGTGCAGGTATTTGTATGATGCAGGATCGGGCTTACGCGGGAATCCGTGATCAGCTGTAACGATTTCGGAAAAGTACTTTGTGAAACCGTAATAATCAAGGACTTTATAGGCACCTGCCTGATCTTTATGCGTCATGATCACGTTACAGTCAGCCTGCTTAAGAACTGCTTCAACGTGTTCAAACGGCGGCATTTCCACAGGACTGATTGCACTGATTAAGTTGTTATATTCCTCAATTTGTGATTCAGTCATACGAAACGTTGTGATTGCGTGTGTTGCGGAAATTTTCAGCTCTTTATAACAATCAGCCTCAGACACTTTCCCGTCCAACACTTGACTCATCCGCTTCGCATAAGCCGGATAAGTGTTAAATAGAGTACCATCATAATCCCAAAGTATATTCATATGTAACTTCCTTTCTATTCATGAACGCTATTTAACGTAAATATTATCATACTGTAGAAGGTGAATCATTTTTCATATTTTTGTTTAAAATAAGAAGGACTTAAGTCTCTATTTGTCGAATCGCTATTTATATGGAGGTGCATATCAACTTATGAAGGAACAAATTTTTCTGTTGTTCATTGCCGCAATAGTTTTCCTGTCTGGATGTGCCCCGGAAGAAAGTGCAGTAGCTGATATTGAAATGAAAAGTAACGAAGAACTGTCTGTGATGACTGATTCATTTACCCAGGATGACTTCTACAATAAGCTGAGCCATGTGATGGAAAAGGCAGAAGACTTTGAAGCGGAAGGTGATCTTAAGAAGTGGATTATCAGAACGCTTTCTGAAGAAGCGCTGTATTATGCTGATGATCTGACAGAAGAAGAGATTATCAAGATTGCAAAAGAACGCTTAGCTGAAGATAAGGTCTGGAAAGAAATCGCTGAAACGAAATATGGCGTAACTGTAAGTGAAGAAGAGTTAAATCAGTATATTGATAATATTACGCAGTCATTTGAGTCGCCGCTCCAGCTCGCTTATGCTGATGTGCTAGGGCTAACGGTAGAGCAGTTGAACCATGGGTTTGATCTCGATGTATATGAAAAAAACCTACTGTGGGAAAAGCTGAAACCAAAGCTTGAAGAAGCGTATGGAACAAATGACAGCAATAAGCTTGTTGAAAGATACAATGAGGAAGTCAGTGAAGGGAGCAGGTAATTATTTCTTATGTATGGATTGATTTATTGATGAAAGCCGCAATGTTAGGCGTACTGCTGCTCCTTTTATTTTTTGTTTTCAAAAAAGAAGGCAGGAAGCTTCTAATTATTGTGATGACTTACTTTTCCGTGCTATCTGTTGTATTTTTAGCTGGCAGATATGTGGTTAACAGCCGTTATCAGCTTTTTGACGGACCGGTTGACGGTGGGTTTGCTGTGATGTTTAACTGGGTTGCAACATTCGCATATCTATATATTATTCCGCTCATTATCCTGTTTTCAAATAAAGGTTTTAAATGGGTGAATAGAAGGTTTCAATCAACAGCTTCGCGGATTCTGATGAAAGTGCTGCTGGTCGCAGCATTTATCGCGGGCGGATACATAGCGATGTTCGGATTTGTCCTGACCTATTACGGATTTGGACCTTAAAACTGTCTAAGCAATCATGCGAAGACAGTTTTTTAAAGTCCTGTAATTGAGACGTATCCTGCAACGAAAAACACAAAAACAGATACCGCAATTGATACGGTGCCAAAAAAGATTTTGTTATCTTTTAATCGTTCAACGCCGGTGATTAATAACAACAGCGCAAGCGGAAACATATAAAACGGAACGACAGAACGGTCGCCTGTAAAAAAGCTGTAAGCTGCAACAATAATGACAATGCCGCTCAATACACTTGTAATGATTTTACTCATTTCATTCACTCCCCCGAAAAAATTCACTAACTGATCTACGTCTTCAAAGACATTCAGGTTTCACCATTTTTTTGAAACACTTCACCTTAATAATCGTATATAGTAAAAACGAATGGAAAGACGGGGTGCGGGTCATGAAAAAGTGGCGGGAGAATAAAGCAGCTAAATCAAAAAAGCGCAAAGAAGAAGGGAAGTACAGCTTTTGGGACATCGTGACGGATATCCTGATCTGGGTTCCGGAGCTGATCATTTTGCCGTTTCGTCTGGTATACTTGCTGCTTAGATTGTTTGGAAGAGTATTCAGGGATGGTTTTGATTCGATTTAATGGTCAGGTGTGAGTTGAAATGAAATGGTTTGAAAAACTGTATACGTTTTTTATTTTAGGAGCTGTTGTAATTGGATTGATTTTCAGTCAGCTGAACGGAGCCGGTTCGATTGCAGAAGGGCTGATTTTGCCGCTTCTTGCTTTTATGATCTATCTGACGTTTTTGCAGATTCCTTTAAAAGATATAAAGTCTTCATTTAAAAACAAAATATTCAGCATGAGCACGATACTCATCAATTTTGTATGGACGCCGTTTTTTGCCTGGATACTGACAATCGTATTTTTCCCTGATCAGCCTGCACTTGCGATCGGACTGATCATGCTGCTGGTCACACCATGTACAGATTGGTATCTGGTTTTTACCGGTGTGGCAAAAGGGAACACAGCCCTCGCAGCATCAATTCTGCCGCTGAATCTGATTTTGCAGGTGATCCTCCTGCCGGTTTATTTGTTGATATTTTTTGGAACTGGTGAAACGGTGGATGCTTCCTATCTGGTTGAAGGTATCATATGGGTGTTGTTCGTGCCGTTTGCAGCAGCGGCCTTAACGAAGAAAATATTAACAGGAAAGCGTTCGCTTCAATCTGATCTGCTGCAAAATCTTCCTGTAGCGTTTTTAGGACTGGCCATTATTGCCATGTTTGCAGCGCAGGGAGGCATGCTTCTTGAGAATACAGTGGTATTTCTGCAGATCCTGCCACCGCTCGCAATTTTTTTCATCGTTAACTTCTTCATCAGCCGTAAAGCAGGACAAGTGTGCAAACTGCCTGCAGCAGACAGAGTAAGTCTTACAATGACAACCCTGGCAAGAAACTCACCGCTCGCACTCGCGATTGCAGTTGCTGCATTTCCGAATGAGCCACTCATTGCGCTGATCCTGGTGATTGGACCGCTGATTGAGCTGCCGGTGCTTGCACTGACAGCTAAAGTACTGGTGACAACTAATAGCAGACGTTGATATCAAAAAGCTCCCGGAGGTGAATAACCCCCCGGGAGCTTCTTGATTAACACAATGTATCTTTTGGTTTCGGGTTTTTTAATCCGAAAATTGGTCTGATAAACAATGCAAGTCCTGTACCGAGCATCGCCATGACAGCCCATACCCAGCCGTGAAGGCTGAATGATGCAATGCCACCAAAGTATGCGCCAATATTACAGCCAAAAGCAAGTCTCGCCCCGTAGCCCATCAGCAGTCCGCCGATGATCGAGCCGGCAGCAATACCAGGTTTGATTTTCTTAGGCTTAAATGCACCGGTTGCAGCGGCAGCAATAAAGGCACCGATAATAATACCGAAATTCATCACGCTTGTTGAATCAGCAAGAATAGAGTTTTGTAATTGCTCGGCATTACCCTGCCAGTAACCCCATGAAGCGACATCCACTCCAAACAGCTCAAGAAACTTTGATCCCCATAGTGCGAATGCAGAAGTAATTCCCCATGGATTTCCTCGGAGTGTTAATGTTAAAGCGTTCAGCACTGCTAAAATGATCGCGGCAGTAAAGAGCGGCCATGCACCGCGGAATACTTTTTTAAAGCCTGTCGTTGTCGGCAGAGGCTTCATCGCTGGCGCATTTTTCTTTGTAGCAATAAACTTCAGTCCATAGTAAATTGCAGCAAAGAGTGCCATTTGAACAGCCCACGCACCGAAGAATCCGAGATTAGTAGATTCAGCAAGAGAAAACGGTTCAAGTGCCCATGTCTCCTCCATCCAAAACGTAAAGTGATAGGCACCAATTACTGAACCTGCAATAAATCCGATCAGCGTCAGAATCATGGAAGACGATCCGCCGCCTACTGAATACAGTGTCCCTGACGCACAGCCGCTTCCAAGCTGCATGCCAATCCCAAAGATAAAGGCACCGAATAACACACTGACCCCGACTGGAGATACATAGCCAGCAGGCGTCACGCCGGTGAAACTGAAACCGGTACTCAAAATAATGGCAAATAACGTTGAAGCAACAGCGAGCATCACCATATGTGCCTGGATCCCCTGAGCATTTCCGACTGCCATCAGCCTTCTGAATGCCGAGGTAAATCCAAATCGTGCGTAGAGTAATGTTAGTCCGAGGGCAAGTCCAACGATGAATAAGATTCCCTGAACAGCATCAGTTGTGTAAACAATCACTGAAAATAATATAAGTGCAGCAACAATACCCAGAATTACAATAGGCTTTTGCATTGGTGCAAGGTCTGTTACAACCGTTGTTCGGCCGCGTATCCAACCTTTTGGTGTGTCCTGAACCTGTTGTGTCAATGTGAAAACCTCCAATTCCTATTTGTATGATAGGGATTAATTTAGCACAGTAGATATCGGAATGTAAATTTATTAGTTTTAAAGTTGATCAGGAATATAATCCCTGGGAAAATATATTTAATAATACCTTGCATTACAAGATACTGGAATGTATATTAATTATATACCTTGTAATACAAGATAATGAAATGGCGGGGTGCAGATGTCACAGACACAAATGATGAAAGGGATCCTTGACGGCTGTCTGCTTGCGATTATTCGAGGGAAAGAAGTATACGGATATGAAATGGCAGAGCGGCTCAGTGAATACGGATTTGGTGAAGTGAGTGAAGGAACGATTTATCCGCTCCTCATGAGAATGCAACGCGAGGGACTGGTCACTTCAGTGAAAAAAGCATCTACAGCCGGTCCAAAAAGGAAATACTATTCTCTCACTGAGAAGGGACATGAAGAACTTGAAGCCTTCCTTGAAAGATGGAAGCGTCTTGAGAAAAGCGTAAATGAAGCAATCAGGCAGGAGACAAAAGAGGGGAGTGATGACAGTGCCTGAATTATCAAAGGAAAGCCGCAGGTTTATTGATGACTTAAGGCTGTATTTATTTTCATCGGGTAAAAATAGTGAAGAAATTAATGAAATTGCTGAAGAGCTTGAGGTACATCTGGCTGAAGCGGAGCAGAACGGTAAGCCGATTGAACAGGTAGTCGGTGAATCACCGAAGGAATATATGGAAATGATCTCAGGTGAAATGAAGTTCGATATAAAAGCCTGGTTTAAGTACATTCCGCTGATTATTTTCGGGGCGATTTCATTTTCAGTCATCGGACAGTTAATGGAGAACATGAAACTAAGCTACAGCTATGCTTTTATCGGTGGCAGTATTGTCGTCAGTTTGCTTTTCATCCTGCTGGTATTTGGTATTTTTAAGTATACGGCAAGCAGGCAGGTATCAAGGATTAAAGAGTTCTTTTTAATTATGATTCCGATCTTTGTTAATGCAGTGTTGTTTATGGGTCTGATATTTTGGGATATGTATACGGAATTCCCGGGTATTGAATTAGGTGTAACAGCAAGTATGGCAGTGGGCGTGATTCTGCTTATGATCATGATTTGGGTTTCTGTCTGGGCAAAAACGGCGGTACTGCCTGTGATGCTTGCTGCTGTTCATGTGCCAGAGCTATTGCTCAGAATGACATCAATGGGTCTGGAAGCAAGACTGATGACGGGTCTGCTGATGACTTATGCAGTGGTTGGTTTGTATTTTTTCTATACAGTTAAGAAAATGAAAAAAGCTGATGCTGCTGCGGGTTGATCTTTTCCCAGGACGGTTGGGGTGCAGATGTGGGTATTGGCTCATGGCTGAGGATAATTGATTCATCGATCCAGTTATATGTATCATCGCTTTTTTGAGCACTCATAATTGAATCATGCTGCTACTTAATTGACTCACCACTTCGTGTAATTGGATGCGTCGTTCAATATAGACTTTTCATCCATACAAAAAAGTTCTCATCCAATTTATAAAAGGATGAGAACTTTTTTACTTTTTCTCCAGATGGAAGCCAAGCTTCATCAATGCACGCTCAAGATTTGTTTCAACGTCAAACTTCGTAATATCAACCTGTGACTGATTCGCCTGCATAGCTGTTTCGGGACGGATTCCTGTTAAAACAGCATGTACACCGAGCAGGTTCAGCAGGTTCACAATTTTAAGCAGGGAACCGATTACCAGATCATCAACTTCAATAATACCGGAGAGATCAATAATTAAATGATCAAGCTCAAGCTCCTGACTTCTGTTCAGTGTCAGCTCGATGATTCTGCCAACTCTGATCTCATTAATACTGCCAATAATCGGCAGAACCGCAACACCCTGTGTAATTGGAACAATGGGCACTGATAAGTTATCAATCTGCTTTTGTGCCCCGTCAAGCTCAAGCACGTAAGATAGAAGAGAGCTCATCGTTTCAAGAAGTTCCAATTGCTCTTCGCTAAGATTAAAAGGCTTTGTATCCAGGCCGCAAATTGTACCGTAATTTTTTCCATCGGCAAAGTAGATTGGAATGCCAACAAAGCTGCCGCTGCCGAGGTTTTGTGTCACTGAAAGACCCTTCGTCTTTTCGTCCAGTGTAATATCCGGAATCAGGAGTAATTCATTTCCATGGTCCACACTTACTTTACAATATGTATCTTTAAATGGAATCTGTTCACCAGTCTTAAGCAGCTCTTCATCTTTGTTAATTACTTTGACAATTTCATTAACCTGCCGATCATTTTTAGCAATGAAAAGCGTATTGATATCCAGGATCCCGGCGATCATTTTTAAAATCGAATCCGCGGCTTCATCAAAATTTTTAAAAGTAACTGTATTTATTTGATTCATATATGAGTCCTTTCTACGTATAAAGTCTGGAGTCTAAAGTATTCAATTCCCTTAATTAAAATAGCATAAACTGATCCATCAAAAGAATTTAAATAAAATAAAACTGCCTCACTAAGCGGCGCACACCGTTTAGTTGAGGCAGTTACGCTTGTTATCCCTGATGTGCCATCTCTTTTATCTGATAAAGAGGTGGCGGGATTAACCAGCCCTTTTCCTTGCTGAGACGAAGAGTTTTTGCGGCAAATGCCACTTTTTCTGTGTGAAATTGTGCGAACATCAGTCCCACGTCTTCACGAATGCATTGGGCGATCATCTGACTGTCAGCAGTCATCGCTGTCCCTGTACTTGCCGCCATGGAGGCGATAATTTCAGGGTCCTGAAAACGTGCACCATCCGGGATCTGATCAATACTTGCCTTAGCCCGGGCAGGTGGTGATGGAGGGACCTGAATCTGATGCTCGATCAAGAGCTCTTCAAGCTGGCGGGCTTCACCCTGTCCCATTTTGATCGCTTCTTCAATCAGCTGTCTTAATTCACGGTCTCCGGCATGGTTTAAGAGCGTCTGATTTGCGGCAATCGCTGACTTTGCTTTTAACAGCGCAGACCAGACTCCGTAGATTTCCCCGTAGTGTAACGGTTCGTTTTTAGGTGCTCCACTTAAAATTCCCATGATGAACCCCCTTTGCAATATTGACTGAATCAGTCAAAGGCTAGTATGCGCTTTAATGGTTTAACTATTCAGTTTCGGGTAGGTAGAAGAGGACAGTAAATTTTTGGAGGGATACAATGGATAAAATAAAAGCGCTTATTTTAAATGCATCACTGAAGTCATCAGATGAAGAGTCGAATACCGGATACATGGCGAAAGAAGTGAAAAACATATTGGAGAAGGAAGAAGCTGAAGTAGAGATCGTGCGACTTGCTGATTACCAGATTGCTTTTGGGATTGATACCGACATGGGTGGAAATGATCAGTGGCCGGAGATTTACGAAAAAGTGAAAGCGGCAGACATTGTCATGATTGGAACACCACTGTGGGTTGGTGAAAAGAGCAGTCTTGCGACGATCGCAATGGAAAGACTTTACGGCGGCAGCGGTGATACAAATGATAAGGGGCAGGCGATTTATTACAATAAAGTCGGCGGTGTGCTGATCACAGGAAATGAAGATGGTGCAAAACAGGCAGCAGCTTCAGTATTGTACGGCCTCTCACATATTGGTTTTACAGTACCACCGAATGTCGATGCTTACTGGGTAGGAGAAGCAGGACCCGGACCATCTTATATTGAAGCTGAAGGATATAAAAGTGAGTTTACGCAATCACATATTCAGATGCTTGCTTATAACACACTCCACCTTGCGAAGATGTTAAAGGAGAACCCGATCCCGGCTAAAGGTAATACAATGTAACAGATGAAGCTCCTGCGGGGGCTTTTTTTTTATATATCAGGATAAACTGCTTCTGCCTGAAGTACTCTTACTGTAAAATAAAAAGTCACAGCAGAAGATAAACGAGAGGGCTGATCTTGTGAGGGATTACAGCGGATTAGCTGAAAGCGTCAGATTTAACGATGATAACACGGTATTAAAAGCTGCATCTGAGTGTTCACTGATTGGCGTTGGCAGAAGTGCAGCAGTATTTAAAATAAAGAATCAGGATAAGGTCATGAAAGTATTCTTTCCTGGTCACGAGAGAACGGCTGTAGAGGAAGCGGAGATCTATCATTTGCTCGCAGGAAGCGAATTTTATCCGACTGTCTATGATTCGGGTGATCATTATCTGGTCATTGATTATGTTGAAGGGAAAACCTTTTTTCAATGTCTGTCAGAAGGTGTCACCATTGAAAAGAAGCACATAGATGAAGTGGATGAGGCACTGGGAGTAGCAAGAAATAGAGGCTTAAAACCGTCTGATGTTCACCTGCGCAATATTATTTTGAAGCCGGATGGACATATTATGATGATTGATCTTGCGCGTTTCAGACAGGAAAAAATGTATGACCGGCAATGGGAAGACTTAAAAAGGATCTGGAAATACTATCACAAAGCTTATTTTCCGAAAAAAATGCCTGCAGTAGTCTTAAATACTGCCGCATTTCTATATAAAAATGTATGGGAAAAAACAGTAAGTAAAATGCACAGCTGACATTTTTCCCGAGGATTAGACTTTCCGATGAAAATAAGGTCGAAATATTTCATTCTGACATATTAAGTATGATTAGAGAAAACATTTGAACTTTGTTAGTATTAAAATCATAGGATTAAATACATAATAGCAAAGGTGATCTGATGAAAAATAATCACAGTATTAATATCGACGGGCTACAGTTTGACTGGGATATATCGAAAGGGAAATTCCTTTTCGAACAGGAAGACGCTGTTTTATTCTGGATTACCAGTGCAATGAAAGAATTCTTCGACACAATTGAAGAAATTTCCGGTGAAGAGGCTTCAACGCTTGTGTTTGAGGCAGCTGGATTCAGGCAGGGAACGGTTGTGGGAAAATATTTTGAGGATTTGAAGCATGTTAGTGTTGAAGAGGCTGCTGAAATGATTACGGCTACTTATGCATCAGCAGGCTGGGGCTATGCGCATATTGAGGACCTTGACGTTGAGTCCAATACAGTAAGAGTGAGGTTAAAAGACAGCTGGGAATATAAAATTAATAAAGCACAGGGAAAGAAGCGGAGAGGGAATTTCCTGCCAGCCCACTATGCAGGCATCTTTAGTATGTTCTTCGGTCAAAATGTATGGTTTGAGATTAAAGAGGACCAGCTTGCGGGGGCAGAAATGACAGTGATTGACTATTTCCCTTCAAATGTTACAATCAGCGAAAATATTCATGCGCTTTCTAGAAAAAAAGAGTCACAGCAGATTCTGCAGCTTGAGGCGATGGTCGAGGATAAAACGAGAGATCTGAAAGAACTGATCAAACAGATTTCTTCTCCAATTATCCCGGTTCTTGAAGGAGTCGTTGTTGTGCCGCTCCTCGGTAAGTATGACCAGGAGCGGGCAGAAGAACTGGTCTATAATACATTAAGCAAGCTGCCGTCTTATCAGGCAAGCTACCTTGTGCTTGATTTAACAGCACTCGATGACGATATTGATCAGCTGACGACGAGCCTGCTTGAAAAGATCAGCGGTGCAGCAGCTCTGATTGGAACGGAAACTGTGCTTGTTGGACTATCAGCGAAACTCAGCATCACAATAGCAGAGTCAGGGATTAATATTTCTAATTTCCACTGCTTCCAGACACTGCAGCATGGAATTTACTATGCGCTCAGTCAGCAGGGTAAACAAATTATCTGATGTAAAGCTTCAGCGTCTGCTGGAGCTTTTTGCGTAGGGGCAGCTTTGTGTTAAGCGACTTGTGTCTTTACATACGTAAAGCTAAAATGGAAGTATCTGTTTCATAAAGGAGATTAAGCTGATGACAAAACGTGCTTTGATTAATATTGATTACACGAATGATTTTGTTGCAACGGATGGTGCATTAACATGTGGAGAGCCGGGTCAGGCAATTGAAAAAGAAGTGGTCGGTCTGACAAGTGAGTTTCACAAGCACGGGGACCTGGTTGTATTTGCAATCGATCTTCATGAAGAAGGAGACCCTTATCACCCTGAAACACAGCTTTTCCCCCCTCATAATATCCGCGGGACGGAAGGTAGAAATCTGTATGGGGCGCTTCAGAAGTTTTATGATATGATTCAAGGTGATGAAAATGTGATATATATAGATAAAACACGTTACAGTGCTTTCGCCGGGACAAATCTCGAGCAGCTCCTGCGTGAACGGGGCATTACGGAAGTGCACCTCGTTGGCGTATGCACAGATATCTGTGTCTTGCATACAGCAGTAGATGCTTATAACAAAGGCTTTCAAATTGTCATTCATAAGGATGCGGCAGCAAGCTTTAATCAGGCGGGTCATGAGTGGGCGCTTGATCATTTTGCTTCGTCGCTTGGTGCGGAAGTAAAGTAGCGGTAAGGAGCTAATTGTTTATGGATACATTAGGCAACTACACTGATGACAGTCTGATGCTGCATACAGACCTTTATCAGATCAACATGGCAAAAACATACTGGGAGGACGGCATGCACGAGCGCACTGCCGTTTTTGATCTTTACTTCAGATCACTTCCATTTGGCAATGGATATGCGGTTTTTGCAGGGCTTGAAAGAGCGCTGGATTACTTAACGAACTTTAAGTTTACAGAGTCAGATCTGACGTATTTACAGAATGAAGCCGGCTACGAAGAAAACTTTATCGCATACCTCAGAGATCTCCGCTTTACCGGGACTGTAAGATCAATGGTTGAAGGAGAGCTTGTATTTGGCAATGAACCAATTATGCGTGTTGAAGCGCCGCTTGTTGAGGCTCAGTTAATTGAAACTGCGCTGCTTAACATTGTGAACTATCAAACACTCATTGCAACAAAAGCTTCGAGAATTAAACAGGTTGTCGGTGATGAAGTGCTGATGGAATTCGGGACACGCCGTGCGCACGAACTCGATGCAGCAATCTGGGGAACGCGCGCTGCTTATCTTGGCGGATTTTCAGCTACAAGTAACGTCCGTGCCGGTAAAATGTTTGGCTTGCCGATCGCAGGAACGCATTCCCATGCAATGATTCAGGCTTACCGCGATGAATATACAGCGTTCATGAAATATGCACAAACCCATAAAGACTGTGTGTTTCTTGTCGACACGTATAACACACTTAAATCCGGCGTTCCTGCAGCGATTGCTGTAGCAAAGGAAATGGGTGACCGGATTAACTTCAAAGGCATCCGCCTCGATAGCGGTGATATTGCTTATTTATCAAAAGAAGCACGTAAAATGCTGGATGAAGCAGGTTTTAAAGATGCGAAAATCATTGCGTCTAATGACCTTGATGAATATACCATTCTGAATCTGAAAGCCCAGGGTGCAGTCGTGGATATCTGGGGAATCGGTACAAAGCTGATTACAGCCTATGACCAGCCGGCGCTCGGTGGTGTTTATAAGCTGGTGTCGATCGAAAATGCAGACGGAGAAATGATTGATACAATCAAAATTTCAAGTAACGCTGAAAAAGTTACAACTCCCGGCATGAAACGGGTGTACCGTATTATTAACAGGGTAAATAATAAATCAGAAGGTGATTATATCACGCTTGAAGGAGAAGATCCGCAGGCTGAAGATCATTTGAAAATGTTCCATCCGGTGCATACATTCGTCACGAAGTTTGTCACAAATTTTGAAGCGCGTGATCTGCACAAGACAGTCATTGAAGGTGGACAGCTTCAGTATGAGCTGCCAACACCTGAGCAGATAAAACAGTACCTTACTGAGAACCTTGGGCTGCTATGGGATGAATATAAGCGTTCAATGAATCCCGAAGAGTATCCGGTCGACCTCAGTCAGAAATGCTGGGATAATAAGATGCGAAACATCCAGGAAGTAAAACAGGCAGTCAAGAATGCACAGGCTGCACAATAAATTTATGAGGTGATCTTTGTGGCAACATTACAGGACCAGATTGTAAATGAAATGAGTGTAAAACCTGAGATTAATCCTAAAGACGAAATCAGGCGCAGTATTGACTTTCTGAAGGACTATGCGAAAAAGCATACATTCCTGACATCCTTTGTGCTGGGCATATCAGGCGGACAGGATTCTACGCTCGCAGGAACGCTGGCTCAAATGGCAGTAAATGAGTTAAATGAAGAGGCAGGCGCAAAGAAATATACGTTTATCGCTTTGAGACTGCCACACGGTGAGCAGGCAGATGAGCAGGATGCCAAAGACGCCATTGCATTTATGAATGCTGATGAAACAGTGAGAATCAATATTAAGCCGGCTGTCGATGCAAGCGTGCAGTCACTTGCAGAAGCTGGCATTGAGCTGAGTGATTTTGTAAAAGGAAACGAAAAAGCCCGGGAGCGTATGAAAGCACAATATGCTGTTGCGGCGATGCGTAACGGGGTCGTCATCGGGACTGACCATCCGGCAGAAGCGATCACTGGATTCTATACAAAACACGGGGATGGCGGTGCAGATATTCTGCCATTGTTCAGGCTGAATAAAAGACAGGGCAAACAGTTATTAAAAGAACTTGGTGCCCCTGAGCATCTTTACATGAAGGCGCCAACAGCAGACCTTGAAGATGACCGCCCACAGGTGGCTGATGAAGAAGCGCTGGGTGTCACTTATGACGAAATTGATGATTATCTTGAAGGTAAGAAAGTTAGTGAGCATGCACAAAAAACAATCGAAAATCATTATCTGAAGACGCAGCATAAGCGTCAGATGCCAATTACAGTATTTGATGATTTTTGGAAATAAAGATTAGTTTCAGCAAGGCTGGTCCATAATGGTAATAGCCTCTTTTTAGCCCTGCTGATTCTCATGACCGGGCTGGAGAAGCAACACTTCAGCCCGGTTTTTGTATGGGCAGAATATCTGACATGTGCCGATAGTTGTAAGTGGAACTTATTTCTATTATTCTAAATAGAGTGTCTATTATCACAGAATAAAGGTGGAATCCGCCTTACATGTATAGAGAATTTAATTAGAAATGGGAGGGAATACCATGTATCACCAGAAATTAGAACAGGTGCTTTACAATATCGAGCGGGTCATGATCGGGAAAAGAACAGTTGCTGAATTAAGCCTCGTATCACTGCTTGCCCAGGGTCATGTATTACTTGAAGACGTCCCCGGTGTTGGAAAAACAATGATGGTACGCGCGCTCGCCAAGTCAGTAGGTGCGAAGTTTACCCGCATACAGTTTACTCCGGATTTACTTCCCTCAGATGTAATTGGTGTTTCTATTTATAACCCTAAGGAAATGACCTTTCAATTCCGTCCTGGGCCGATCATGGGGAATATCGTACTCGCGGATGAAATTAACCGTACATCTCCAAAAACACAGTCCTCACTTCTTGAAAGTATGGAAGAAGGCAGTGTAACAGTAGATGGGTTTACTCACAAGCTGGCTAAGCCATTTTTCGTGATGGCAACCCAGAATCCGATTGAATACGAGGGAACTTATCCTCTACCTGAAGCCCAGCTTGACCGCTTTCTCTTGAAAATGCAGATGGGCTATCCGGATGCAAAAGAAGAAATGGAAGTTCTGAATCGTCTTCAGTTCGCGCCGCCGATTGATGATCTGCAGCCGGTCATTACGCTTGAGGAACTGCAGCATCTTCAGGAAGAAGTAAAAAAAGTAATTGTAGATGAAAAGATTAAGGAATATATCGTAGATCTTGCAGGGAAAACACGTGATCACGCCAATGTCTACCTTGGTGTCAGTCCGCGTGGGTCAATTGCGCTGATGAAATCATGTCAGGCTTATGCAATGCTGCACGGAAGGGATTATGTCTTGCCGGATGACGTCCAGTTCCTTGTACCATATGTCTTCTCACACCGTATGATTCTTAAATCAGAGGCAAGATATGAGGGGATTGAACCGGAAGAAGTGATTGAACGGATTCTCGCACGGACGAGAGTACCTGTTCAGCGGATGGCAAAGTGATGAAACTCCAGATTCTGCTTAGCGTTGCAAAGGTTTTACTTGTAACCGTGCTGCTGGTTGGAACGTTTTCATATGCCATGTTTCAGGGCGGTTTTGTCAGCTGGTTTCTATTTTACAGTTTCCTGCCGTTCGGTCTGTACTCACTGATGATGATGGTGTACCCGCTAAATGATTTTAATGTCGTCAGAGTGATCAAATCGAGGGAGCTGAAGGCAGGAGCAAATGTAGCAATCAGAATTCACCTGAAAAGAACATTACCATTTCCTCTTTTTTATCTGGTGGCAGAGGAACATATCAAAGGGAATGTTTTTCAGCAGGATCGCACAGCAAAAAAACTGGTGCATCCATGGTTTAAAAGAGAGATTGTTTTAGAATATGAGATTCAGAATATCCCGAGAGGTGAACACACATTTGAAAGTGTCGAACTGAAAACGGGTGATTTTCTCGGTCTTGTACAGAAATCCAGCCGGCTTGAACAGCAGCAGACAATCCTGGTCTATCCTTCTCATGTCATACTTGATTACCAGCCGCTTCAGGCGAGGTTTGATCAGGGCGTGTCATCTTCGAATGTAAAGATTCAGCAGGATACCACGCTTGTAACCGGTGTGAGGGATTATGAGACAGGGGACCGTGTTTCATGGATCCACTGGAAATCATTTGCCCGTACAAATGATTTAAAAACGAAGGAATTCGAAGAGCGGAAATCACATGATGTAATGGTCGTCCTTGACCGAACGCCGAGTCAGGCTTTTGAGGATATGGTAGTGCTTGCTGCCTCTGTGATCAGAGGTGTGATCAGAAAAGGTGCACAGGCAGGATACTTCTCAAAAGGGGAAGGTGTTCAATTTGCACCGCTCAGAAGCGGAGAAAGTCATCAGAAACAGATTGATTATTACCTTGCTAAAGTGAAGCCTGATCAGGAAAGCAGTTTTGAAAAGGTCTTAAAACAAAACGCAGCCGACATTTCAAAAACGTCTGCACTGATTTTGATTACATCTAACCTGACAAGAGAAAGTATTGATGAGATCAGCAAGGTGTCAAAAAACAGTCAGGCTACGATGATTCTTTTTGTGAAGCACCCTTCAGTCAGGCTGAGTCAGGAACACAGGCAGCTTGCCGGGCTGGCAGCTTCAAAAGGAATTGTCTTGAGAGAATGTGATAAACGTCAATTTGCATCTGTCTTTAAGGAGGTGAAGCAGGCATGAAAACAGAATTTGGGTGGAGCGATGTAGCAACGCTGATTTTGTACGTGCTGAGCTTCTTCCTCTTATGGGAATGGTTGAGACCTGTTGAACAGATTACAGAAACAGCAAATGTACATTTTTTTGTGATTTTCGCAGGCCTGTCACTCCTGTTGTATTATTTTGAAGTAAACTGGATTATTTCCGGGGCAATAAAAACAATTTTTATCGTCGTTGTCCTGCAGTCTCTATATTTTGATGTCCCATTGATAGGCGAAGGGGAATGGGTTGGAGACTTTACTTCATCAGTTGGTGAAAGTGTTGTCATGACCGTCCAGCAGGACTGGGGCGCAGTATCAGATCTGTTTCGCAGTCTGTTATTTTTCGTATTATTATGGCTGACAGCTTATCTGATGAATTACTGGCTTGCGATTCGTAAGCAGATGTTTTTGTTTTATTTATTCACAGTTATCTATATTACGATTTTGGATACATTCAGCCCGTACGATGGCAGTATGGCCATTGTGAGAGTCATTCTATTCGGGTTTTTACTACTTGGTTTGCTTGGCCTGCAAAGAATGGCGGATCAGGAGCGGATTACACTTTCGATGAATCAGGTTCAAAGATGGCTGTTGCCGCTGGCGATTTTGATTGCTTTTAGTTCTGCTGCAGCCTACGCTGCGCCAAAATCAGAGCCTGTGTGGCCGGATCCGGTACCGTTTATTACCTCTTTTGGTGATGGGGCTGGTTCGGGAACAGGTGGAGCAAACCGCCTCGGTTATGGGGTGGATGACTCTGAGCTTGGTGGATCCTTTATAGGCGATGAGACAAAAGTTTTCGAAGCAACAGTGGAAGGAGATCAATACTGGCGGATCGAAACGAAGGATACGTATACAGGAAAAGGATGGGAGCAATCCCGGGAGGCGGATAGCCTGGCACCTTTTGCTGTAGACGAACCGGTACCGTTATCCTTGTCAGATATTGATGAAGAGTCGGAAACGCAGACTGTGTCAATTGACGTGGATCTGACATATGATCACCTTGTTTACCCTTATGCGCCTGATCAGGTCGTGAATGCAGACGCCGACGAGTTACGCTTTAACCCTGTGAGTGAGAAAATTACTTCTTTCGAAGGCGGGGAAGTAACGGAACTTGGTGAATATGAATGGGAATTCCGTGAGCCGAGATACAGTCTTCAGGCCCTGCGGAATACAACCGGCCTTGGCCAGGGCTCACCTTCAATGGAGCAATATCTTCAGCTGCCTGAAAACCTGCCGGAGAGAATCCGCGAGCTGACGATTGATATCACTGAAAGTGAAGATAACTGGTACGATAAAGCAAAAGCGGTTGAAGGCTATTTTTCAAGAAGCGGATTCATCTATGAGCAGGAGGATGTGCCGGTACCTGAGGGCGATGAAGATTATGTCGATCAATTTCTTTTTGAAACGCAGCGCGGTTATTGTGACAACTACTCAACATCAATGGTCGTCATGCTCCGTTCAATCGATATCCCTGCCCGCTGGGTAAAAGGGTATACAGGTGGAGAAGTGATTGAAAACTTCGGAGACGGCCGTTCGGTCTATGAAGTGACGAATAATAATGCACACTCGTGGGTTGAAGTGTTTTTCCCTGAAATCGGCTGGGTGCCGTTTGAGCCCACTGTATCTTTTTCAAATAACATTTCTCTAAACTATGATCTTGACATTGATTCAGAAACTGACACACCTGAGACGCCGGAGGAAGCGGAAACGCCTGAACCGGAAGTGCCGGAACCACTTGAGGAAGATACGGCTGCTGGAGGAAGTGTGGATGATGATGGATCATCAGGACAGGGTGGACTTGAAGCATTCAGAAACTTTGTTGCGGAGAACCGGATGATGTTGTTTTTAGTCAGTGTTTTACTGGCGATCACTGGAACTGTCTTTTACCGGAGAAGAAACCGCTGGATGCCGTATGTCCTGATCCGCTACTACCGTTCACAAAACGGCAGTGAAGTGTATCCGAAAGCCTACGCTTCTCTTTTGAAACAGCTGAAACGTTACGGGCTTCGCAGAAAAGAAACCCAGACGCTAAGATCGTATGCAAGAGAAGTGGATAACTTCTTCGGTACGCATGAAATGAGTAAATTAACGGATCAATATGAGCGGATTTTATACCGGAGTGAAGACCCGAAAGATAAATGGTCGAATATGCGTGAATTGTGGGAAGATTTAATTAAAAAGACAACCGGTTGACCGGGCATGAGCAAGGCGTTAAAATGGTGAAAATTAATGACAGCTTCATAATACCCCTTCATATATGTCCGATAATATGGGTCGGATGTTTCTACCGGATCACCATAAATGGTCTGACTATGGAGGCGGTCTTTTAAGATATCTTTGATAATTTGTCTGTTGACCTGCGCTTCAGGCGGACGCTTTCCACGGGGACGACGGTGAGCCTCCTCAGCTCCGCTTGCGGGGTCTCACCTGTCCGTCTTCTCCCATTGGAGTCGCCGCCTTACGCTACGGTCAACGGTGCAAATATGAAGATAATCTTAAAAATTAATAGTAAGAGATGTGCAGGTTGATACATTCCATGTACATATTACTTTTGATAAAGACCGCCTTGTTAAAACGCTTGAAGGGAAGAAGAGGATGACTCTTTTTCGTACAGGCGTTTTTTCTTTTTTGAAGGTGTAAAAGGTTAGGTTTAAAATAATTGAATGAGGTGACCATCCATGCTAGGTAAAGAAGAAATGCAGGATCAGGAAATGATCGTTGTACTCGATTTTGGAAGTCAATATAATCAGTTAATCACGCGCCGTATCCGTGAGTTCGGTGTGTATAGTGAATTACATCCACATACCATTACTGCAGAGGAAATTAAGGAACTGAATCCTTCAGGTATTATTTTCTCAGGCGGTCCGAATTCTGTATATGATGAGAATTCATTCCGTGCGGATGAGCGTATTTTTGACCTTGGTATCCCTGTGCTCGGTATCTGCTATGGTATGCAGCTGATGACAATGCACTTTGGCGGGAAGGTTGAAAAGGCAAGAAATCGTGAATATGGTAAGGCGGATATTCAGGTTCAGGAAGCAAAGGGTCTGTTTAAGGATCTGCCGCTTACACAATCAGTATGGATGAGTCACGGAGACCTTGTTGTTGAAGCGCCGCCGTCATTTGACGTGGTTGCGACAAATCCTTCATGCCCGGTTGCATCAATCAGCAACGATGAGCAGAAGCTTTATGCAGTACAGTTCCACCCTGAAGTACGTCACTCTGAATACGGTAACGACATGCTCAGAAACTTTGTATTTGACGCATGTGGCTGTACAGGTGACTGGTCAATGGAAAACTTTATTGAAATTGAACTCGAAAAGATCCGTCAGGAAGTCGGCGATCGCCAGGTGCTTTGTGCACTAAGCGGCGGGGTTGACTCTTCAGTTGTAGCTGTACTGATCCATAAAGCAATCGGGGATCAGCTGACATGTATCTTTGTTGATCACGGTCTCCTTCGTAAAGGTGAAGCCGATAGTGTCATGAAGACATTTGCTGACGGCTTTAATATGAACGTGATTAAAGTCGATGCGCAGGACCGTTTCATGAATAAGCTGAAGGGTGTATCTGACCCTGAGCAGAAGCGTAAAATTATTGGTAATGAATTTATTTATGTGTTTGACGATGAAGCGACAAAGCTTGATGGTATTGATTTCCTTGCACAGGGTACGCTTTATACAGATATTATTGAAAGTGGTACTGCAACTGCGCAGACAATTAAATCTCACCACAATGTAGGTGGTCTTCCGGAGGATATGCAGTTCACGCTGATTGAGCCTCTGAATACACTTTTTAAAGATGAAGTCCGTGCACTTGGAAGTGAGCTTGGTATTCCTGATGAAATCGTTTGGCGTCAGCCTTTCCCTGGACCGGGTCTGGGTATTCGTGTCCTTGGTGAAATCACAGAAGAAAAGCTTGAGATCGTACGTGAATCAGATCATATTCTGCGCGAAGAAATCAAAAAGGCCGGTCTTGACCGTGATATCTGGCAGTACTTCACTGTATTACCTGACATTAGAAGCGTAGGTGTAATGGGTGATGCAAGAACGTAC
Organism: Jeotgalibacillus sp. 10bf12; assembly: GCF_055597105.1. NCBI lineage: Bacteria > Bacillati > Bacillota > Bacilli > Caryophanales > Caryophanaceae > Jeotgalibacillus > Jeotgalibacillus sp. 10bf12. Next base: position 1,717,143 of record NZ_CP200276.1, read on the forward strand.
GATTATGCAATTGGTATCCGTGCAGTTACGTCAATCGACGGTATGACTTCTGACTGGGCAAGAATTCCGTGGGATGTGCTTGAAAAGATCTCAGTCCGCCTTGTAAATGAAGTGAATTCAATTAACCGCGTACTGTATGACGTAACGAGTAAGCCACCAAGCACAATCGAATGGGAATAACGAATATTACCATTAATTTTAATTGATAATGTTCGTATTTTATATTGACGCCTCAAAGTGGCACTGATACAATAACAGCATCAAATAAATAATTTTTCGTCGTATAACGTCGGGGATATGGCCCGAAAGTCTCTACCAAGCTGCCGTAAATAGCTTGACTACGCAGGTTTTTTAAAGGTTCTCTATGAACTTTTCTCAACCCTTTTTAGTCATCCCTGAGCGACGAGTGTGCGCTCGGGGATTTTTTCGTTATACTTCGTATTTTTTCGGAGGGAACAGTCGTGAAGAAGTATTTTCAGTTTGAAGAATTAAACACGAATTACAAGCGTGAGTTCATCGGGGGATTAACAACGTTCCTTGCGATGGCTTATATCCTGGTCGTTAACCCGTTAACGCTGACGCTCGCAGATATAGAAGGGCTCCCTGATTCGATGAGAATGGATTACGGAGCAGTATTTGTCGCTACTGCACTTGCTGCTGCGATCGGTTCACTTGTTATGGGTGTGCTCGCAAGGTATCCAATTGCGCTGGCGCCGGGTATGGGATTAAATGCATTCTTTGCTTACTCAGTCATCCTGACGCAGGAAATCCCGTGGCAGACAGCTTTGACAGGCGTTTTGTTCTCTGGACTTATTTTTATGGTATTAACTGTAACGGGTGTACGGGAAAGAATCATTAACGCCATTCCAAATGAATTAAAGTTTGCAGTTGGAGCTGGGATTGGTCTTTTCATTACGTTTGTTGGTTTTCAAAACGCAGGCATTATCGTTGGAAATGATGCAACGCTTGTGGCACTTGGAGATCTGACAAATGGTAATACACTTCTTGCAGTGTTTGGTATTTTTATTACTGTTATTCTAATGACGCGTAAAATCAAAGGTGGCATTTTCTTTGGTATCGTAATCACTGCTATTGTTGGTATGGTCGTTGGACTGATTGATCGTCCAAGTGGTGTAATTGATCCGACGCCACCAAGTCTGGCACCAACATTTGGGGCAGCGCTTGAACCGATCTTCTCAAGTCCTGGTGATCTATTTACGATTCAATTGTTAGTTGTTATCTTAACTTTTCTTTTCGTAGACTTCTTTGATACAGCAGGAACGCTTGTTGCAGTAACGAATCAGGCCGGTCTGATGAAAGACGGCAAGCTTCCGCGTGCAAACCGTGCACTTTTCGCTGATTCAACAGCGACTGTATTCGGTGCAGTACTGGGGACATCAACAACAACATCTTATATCGAATCGTCTGCTGGAGTAGCAGCTGGTGCTCGATCAGGTTTTGCTTCAGTTGTAACAGCAGTGCTATTTATCTTATCTATTTTCTTCTTTCCTTTATTAGAAGTAATCACAAGCGCAGTTACGGCACCGGCCTTAATCATTGTTGGTGTACTGATGGTCTCAGCACTCGGTAAAATTGACTGGGCTCGATTCGAAATCGCAGTACCGGCATTTCTGACAATTATTACAATGCCGCTGACATACAGTATTGCTTCCGGTATCGCAATCGGATTTATCTTTTATCCAATTACAATGCTTGTCATGGGCAGAGGGAAGCAGATTCACCCTGTCATGTACGCGTTATTTGTAATCTTTGTACTTTACTTCATCTTCCTTTCGTAATAAGCTAAAAGAGCTGTTTCCGGTTTATCTGGACGGCTCTTTTTTAAATCAAAACAAACGGGCGGATGTGATAAACGTGAGCTATGTAGTGAAAAAAATACTTAATAATAACGTGTTGATTGCTGAATTGAATAGCTCAGAAGTTGTCATGATCGGCAAAGGGATCGGCTTTAAACGGCAGACGCAATCGACCATCAGCGAGCAGGATGTTGAAAAGCTCTTTGTGCTCCGTGATGAAAAGGAACAGGACCAGTTTAAAAAACTGCTTCCTTACGTTGAAGATGATCTTCTGAAGGTGATCATTTCCTCAATTGAACTGATTCGTGAGCGTACTCAGACGTTTTTAAATGAGCATATACATGTCGCATTAACAGACCACCTTATCTTTGCAGTAAACCGGCTGATGAGAGGCATGTCTATTTCAAATCCTTTTCTTTTAGAGACGAAAGCGCTTTATCCATATGAATATGAAATTGCAAAAGAAGTCGTTGAATTGATTAATGACAGAGCGCATATTTATCTTCCGGAAGGGGAAATTGGTTTCATTGCACTGCATATACATAGTGCGATGCTGAACCGCAATGTACACGAAGTGAACTCTCATTCCCAGTTGATCGGCAGACTCGTCCAGCTGATCGAAACGCAATTTGACGTTCAGCTTGATAAAGAAAGTATTGATTATATGAGGCTTGTCAGACATCTGCGTTATACAGTGGAACGGGTTGTCAGAGGTGAAAAAGTTGATGAGCCGGAAAAAATCGCTTTGCTATTGAAAGAAGAATATCCGATGTGCTATAATCTTTCATGGAAACTGATAAAAATTATGCAGCAAACATTAAAAAAACCTGTATATGACGCAGAAGCTGTCTATTTGACGATGCACCTGCAGCGTATTCAGACTAAAATGAAATAATACATTTACGTGTTACTGATACGATCAGGCATGAGTAAATGAAGAATGTTCCGTTTGAACGGGACACGTGTACCCACACGCTCTTCTTTTACTCATGCCTTTTTTGTTTGCTGCGTAACACAAAAAGGAGGAAACAGTATGTTTAAGAAGTTTTTTGGTCAGCTTCAGAAGATTGGTAAAGCACTTATGCTGCCAGTTGCGATTTTGCCTGCTGCCGGTCTGCTATTAGCATTCGGTAACGCATTGCAAAATGAAACGCTGACAAACCTTGCGCCATTCCTGACAAGTGACTGGATTGTCATGGTAGCAAGTGTCATGGAGAACTCGGGTGGAATTGTTTTTGACAATCTTCCATTACTATTTGCAGTAGGGGTAGCGATTGGTCTTGCTGGCGGTGATGGCGTTGCCGGACTTGCAGCGATCGTTGGTTACCTGATTATGAATGCCACGATGGGTACAGCACTGGGTCTGGAACTTAGTGATGTAACAGGTGAGGGTGTAGATCCTGCCTATACACTAATGCTCGGGATTCCAACACTTTCATCCGGGGTATTTGGTGGTATTATCGTTGGTGCGCTTGCCGCTTATATGTATAACCGCTTCTTTAATATCGAACTGCCTACTTACCTTGGATTCTTTGCCGGTAAGCGATTTGTTCCGATTGTAACAGCTGCTTCAGCAGTTTTATTAGGTCTAGTAATGATCTTTGTCTGGCCTGTGGTACAGGAAGGGCTAAATGCATTTTCAAACCTGATGCTGAATTCAAACCTTGCTATTTCAGCATTTGTGTTCGGTGTCATTGAACGTGCGTTAATTCCTTTTGGTCTGCACCACATTTTCTATACGCCGTTCTGGTTTGAATTTGGTACTTATGTAAACGCAGCAGGTGAGACAGTTCGTGGAGATAACTCAATCTTCCAGGCTCAGATTCGTGATAATGTTCAGGATCTGACTGCAGGTACGTTTATGACTGGTAAGTATCCTTTTATGATGTTTGGTCTTCCGGCAGCAGCGCTTGCAATTTATCATGAGGCGCGTGCTGAAAAGAAAAAGCTTGTTGCAGGAATTATGGGTTCAGCTGCGCTGACGTCATTCCTGACAGGTATTACTGAACCAATTGAATTTGCATTCCTATTTGTTGCACCAATCCTGTTTGCAGTACACGCGGTATTTGCTGGTCTTTCATTCCTGACTATGCATTTACTTGATGTGAAAATCGGTATGACATTCTCTGGTGGTCTAATTGACTTTCTATTATTCGGGGCATTAAACTCACAGACAAACTGGTGGCTTGTACTGCCGGTAGGTGCAGTATTCGCAGTCATCTACTACTTCGGATTCCGCTTTGCGATCCGTAAATTCAACCTGGCAACACCAGGCCGTGAGAAGGAAGAAGAAGGTACTGACAGCAATCGCGCAGCTTCTTCGAAATCAGATCTTCCACACGACATCCTTGATGCGATGGGTGGAGCTTCAAACATCGCAAACCTTGATGCATGTATCACGCGTCTTCGCGTACAGGTGAACGAGCCATCAAAGGTTGATAAAAAAGAACTGAAGCATCTTGGTGCATCAGGTGTACTTGAGATCGGTAACAATATCCAGGCCATTTTCGGTCCGCGCTCTGACAGCTTAAGACATCAGATGAAGGATATTATGGAAGGCAAAACGCCAAGACCGGTTAAAGTTGATGCTGAAAAAGAAGTAGAAAAAGAAATTGAAGAAACAGCAGCAACTGCAATCAAAAATGATGTAGCAGTGCTTAGTGACTTTGTTTCTCCGTTAAATGGTGAAGCTGTATCGATTACTGAGGTACCTGATCAGGTGTTCTCAGGCAAAATGATGGGTGATGGATTCGCGATTAATCCGACAGACGGAATCGTTCATTCTCCGGTCAATGGAAAAATCGTAAACGTGTCTCCAACAAAACACGCGATTGGAATTGAGTCCGATCAGGGGCAGGAGATTCTGATCCACTTCGGAATTGATACGGTTAAATTAAAAGGTGAAGGATTTACTGTTCATGTAAATGAAGGAGACCAGGTGAAAGCCGGTGATCTCCTGCTAGAAGCAGATCTTGATGCAATTAAAGGTCAGGTTCCTTCAACAATTACGCCTATTGTTTTTACAAACTTAATGAATGGCGAAGTTGTAGAAGTGAAGAAAACGAAAGTAAGCAGAGGAGATGCTTCTATAATAGAAGTAAAATAATAAAAATGCCGTGCCGGCTGTAAAAACCGGTGCGGCATTTTTTGTTTGGGTGGGGTTCAGAAAAAACTTAAATTATTTTTTTGAAAGGTATTGTAATATTCTGAATTAAATTATATAATTGAACTGCTCTTAAAGCATTGACTCATTTCGTGGAGGTGTGATAGATTAGTAAAGTTCTCTTTTGAAGAGGCGGAGATTTTAAGATGATCGCTAAGGCTTTTTTATTTTCCTTTTTTTATCGTTCCTAATAGGGTGATGAAAAAGAAATTAAAAAAGATTTCAAAAAGGCTTTACAAGATATCGACCACCATGATATGATAATCAAGTCGCTTACGAGAGACGCGCTTCAACAAGAAGCATTTGAACCTTGAAAACTAAACAACCAAACGTCAACGTTTTAAGATTTTAAGTCTTTTTCGAACAAAAAAGACAATG
>NZ_CP200276.1:1725000-3452620 GCF_055597105.1 Jeotgalibacillus sp. 10bf12
GGGCGACATAGTATCAGGTTGTAGACCCGAAACCAGGTGATCTACCCATGTCCAGGGTGAAGATGAGGTAACACTCATTGGAGGCCCGAACCCACGCACGTTGAAAAGTGCGGGGATGAGGTGTGGGTAGCGGAGAAATTCCAATCGAACCTGGAGATAGCTGGTTCTCTCCGAAATAGCTTTAGGGCTAGCCTCATGTAGTAAGAGTCTTGGAGGTAGAGCACTGTTTGGACTAGGGGCCCCAACGGGTTACCGAATTCAGACAAACTCCGAATGCCAAAGACTTATCCATGGGAGTCAGACTGCGAGTGATAAGATCCGTAGTCGAAAGGGAAACAGCCCAGACCACCAGCTAAGGTCCCCAAGTAATCGTTAAGTGGAAAAGGATGTGGGGTTGCTTAGACAACCAGGATGTTGGCTTAGAAGCAGCCATCATTTAAAGAGTGCGTAATAGCTCACTGGTCGAGTGACCCTGCGCCGAAAATGTACCGGGGCTAAACGATTCACCGAAGCTGTGGATGAATCTCTATGAGATTCGTGGTAGGAGAGCGTTCTAAGCGCTGTGAAGTCAGACCGGAAGGACTGGTGGAGTACTTAGAAGTGAGAATGCCGGTATGAGTAGCGAAAGAAGAGTGAGAATCTCTTCCACCGAATGCCTAAGGTTTCCTGAGGAAGGCTCGTCCGCTCAGGGTTAGTCGGGACCTAAGCCGAGGCCGATAGGCGTAGGCGATGGACAACAGGTTGATATTCCTGTACCACCAACACATCGTTTGAGTAATGGGGGGACGCAGGAGGATAGGAGAGCACGCCGTTGGTTGCGCGTGTTTAAGCAGTTAGGCAGGAAATGAGGTAAATCCCGTTTCCGCGTAAGCTGAGCTGTGATGACGAGGGAAATTAGTACCGAAGTCTTTGATTCCACACTGCCAAGAAAAGCCTCTAGCGAGATGCAAGGTGCCCGTACCGCAAACCGACACAGGTAGGCGAGGAGAGAATCCTAAGGTGAGCGAGTGAACTCTCGTTAAGGAACTCGGCAAAATGACCCCGTAACTTCGGGAGAAGGGGTGCTCTATTAGGGTGCAAGCCCGAGAGAGCCGCAGTGAATAGGCCCAGGCGACTGTTTAGCAAAAACACAGGTCTCTGCGAAACCGTAAGGTGAAGTATAGGGGCTGACACCTGCCCGGTGCTGGAAGGTTAAGAGGAGTGCTTAGCGCAAGCGAAGGTGCGAATTGAAGCCCCAGTAAACGGCGGCCGTAACTATAACGGTCCTAAGGTAGCGAAATTCCTTGTCGGGTAAGTTCCGACCCGCACGAAAGGTGCAACGATCTGGGCACTGTCTCAACGAGAGACTCGGTGAAATTATAGTACCTGTGAAGATGCAGGTTACCCGCGACAGGACGGAAAGACCCCGTGGAGCTTTACTGCAGCCTGATATTGAATTTTGGCACAGCTTGTACAGGATAGGTAGGAGCCTTAGAAACCGGAGCGCCAGCTTCGGTGGAGGCATTGGTGGGATACTACCCCGCTGTGTTGAACTTCTAACCCGCGGCCCTTATCGGGCCGGGAGACAGTGTCAGGCAGGCAGTTTGACTGGGGCGGTCGCCTCCTAAAGAGTAACGGAGGCGCCCAAAGGTTCCCTCAGAATGGTTGGAAATCATTCGAAGAGTGTAAAGGCATAAGGGAGCTTGACTGCGAGACCTACAAGTCGAGCAGGGTCGAAAGACGGGCTTAGTGATCCGGTGGTTCCGCATGGAAGGGCCATCGCTCAACGGATAAAAGCTACCCCGGGGATAACAGGCTTATCTCCCCCAAGAGTCCACATCGACGGGGAGGTTTGGCACCTCGATGTCGGCTCATCGCATCCTGGGGCTGTAGTCGGTCCCAAGGGTTGGGCTGTTCGCCCATTAAAGCGGTACGCGAGCTGGGTTCAGAACGTCGTGAGACAGTTCGGTCCCTATCCGTCGTGGGCGCAGGAAATTTGAGAGGAGCTGTCCTTAGTACGAGAGGACCGGGATGGACGCACCGCTGGTGTACCAGTTGTCATGCCAATGGCATCGCTGGGTAGCTATGTGCGGACGGGATAAGTGCTGAAAGCATCTAAGCATGAAGCCCCCCTCAAGATGAGATTTCCCACACGCAAGTGGTAAGATCCCTGAAAGATGATCAGGTAGATAGGTTCGAGGTGGAAGCATGGTGACATGTGCAGCTGACGAATACTAATCGATCGAGGACTTAACCAAATAGGTTGATTCTCGGAAAATCCCTTACTTTGATGAACGTATCCAGTTTTGAAGGCGCGAGCCTTTATAAGTCTAGTGATGAAAGCGAAGAGGTCACACCCGTTCCCATGCCGAACACGGAAGTTAAGCTCTTCAGCGCCGATGGTAGTTGGGGGTTTCCCCCTGTGAGAGTAGGACGTCGCTAGGCAACCTGAGTCTTCCCCTGAGTGGGAAGGCTTTTTTTGTGCTTTCAAAAATGCCTTTAAAGGACAGGATCCCAAGGACATCCACCGATAGAACAAGATCCCCCTCATAATATGGGACACGCGATTTCCTTCAATCTGAAAGTGATTCCCTCAATGCTGCGTTCAATTCCTTCAATTTCCGATTTGATTCCATTGATACTGATATTAATTCTTTCAATAGCCAAAACACCAGTCTGTATTCCTTCATTCCCTCACTTATTTCCATCACAAAGATCACCAATCCCATCAGGTATACAAATGATGCCATCATATCTCTAAACACAATTTAATTTATTTTTTAAAAGGTGAAATAGGTCTCAATTTCATATAGTTCCGTTTAAGGAGCTGGTGAACGGGTATCTTAATAAAGTGTAAGAAGATAACATCCATTATTGTAAAGGTGGTATGTATACGATGAGTAAAAAAGTATTGATGGTATTAACGAATACAAGTGAAATTGATAAGGATCATCCAACAGGGCTTTGGTTATCAGAGTTTGCTGAGCCTTATGTAGAATTTAAAAATAATGGTTACGATGTTACAGTGGTGAGCCCTAAAGGCGGAGGGATTCCACTTGATCCGAACAGTTTAGATGATGGTGAGAATCCTGCTGAGTGGAAGGAAGCTGAAGGAGAACTTCAGAATACCGAAAAGTTAGCAAACGTAGTATTTGAAAATTATGATGGAATCTTCCTGCCTGGTGGTCATGGAACGATGTTTGACTTACCAAATGAGCCACAGCTTCAGGATGCATTGTCACACTTTGCTGAAAATGATAAAGCGATCGGCGCTGTATGTCACGGACCGGCAGGTTTTGTAGATGTAGAGTTGTCAGATGGGACTTATTTAGTTAAAGGCAAAAAGATGACCGGCTTTACAGATGAAGAAGAAAAGGAAACAGGTCTTGATTCGCTCATGCCATTCCTGCTTCAGTCTAAGCTGGAAGAACAAGGCGCACACTTTGTCACGCAGGGTAACTGGGCTGAACATGTACTGACTGATGGAAAGTTTGTTACAGGACAGAATCCACAGTCCAGTCAAAAAGCTGCTGAGGCATTTGTAAAAGTATTATAATCGTATTGAAAAGGGCAAATCCTAACGGGTTTGCCTTTTTATAATATTAAATGCGAAAAAAGTGTGTTTGAAACCATTTTACTGGAAAATCGTATGATTAGATAAGGAGGGGTGAAAATGTACATCATTATAACAATCCTGGTTATTAGCATCGTGCTTTTCCTCTTATTTAACTGGTTAATGGGTTATAAAAAGGGAAACATCATTATTGATTTTGAAGAACGTTATTTCAACTTTAATGAATACATTGCAGCGATTAAAAAGAAGCTTGATGATGACGGAAGAGAAGTCTTTTATAAAGGAAATGGGAAGTTTCAGATCGATGGAAAAAATTATTTGTTCATTGAAAGAAATGTGAGCATGGGAGGTGTGCCGATTCAGCGGACAATCCTGAAGCTTGATGAATAGAAAAAGGAGTCTCGTTGATGAGGCTCCTTTTTACGTTAAAGCAGTTGTTCGAATACTTTTTGTACTGTTGTTCCTTCTTCAAATGAAATAAGATTAGCGGTTTCGCCGGTTGTAATGGCCTGATGAAAGGCTGTTAATAGGGAGCCTGAAGCAGAAGTTGCGCGTTGCTGGACGAGTGCAAGCGCCTGGTCTTTGTTGCCATACTTCAGTTCGCCCCACTGATCAAGAGATAACACGCCTTTTGTACCATAGATTCTGTAAGTGAGATCGTCTTTCATGCCAATTCCACTATGACCGTTGATTAACAATGGAATATAGCCGGCAGTTCCGAATGCAATGACGCTTGTTTCACTGTCAGTTTCATTGTCAGGGTATTGTGTTTCATTTGCAGAAAAAACGATTTTACCAAATAACCTGTTTGTTAGCTGAATAAAATGAGGTGTAATCTCTCTGATGAATCCCCCCTGCTCCCGCTTTGCGATCCAGTCGTTTTGCTGCCAGAAACGCGGCCATGTTTCAAATCTCATTGTAAGCTCGATTCTCTGGATTTCACCAATTTTTGATAATCTTTCTTTTAATAATGCCACTTCGTTACTGTAGTGAAGCGGGAAGTGAATCGCATTGATGACCTTAGCTGATTTGACAGACTCAGTCATTTCTTCAGCTTCTGTGATTGAATTTGCCAACGGCTTTTCACAGAGAATGGCGATACCACGTTTTGCAGCGAGGAGTGCATAGTGGTGGTGAAACTTAGGTGGAACAGCTATGTATAAGGCATCTAGTGCACCGTATTCAATCATCTCTTCAGCATCTGTATAGTGAATGGCTTTTAAAGCATGCTTTTGTGTCGTTTCTTTCATTAGATCTTTATTTACGTCACTGATGGCTGCTACGGTAAATCCCCCGTGTTGTTCAAATGCCGGGATCAGCCGCTGTCCTATAGCGCCAAGCCCGATGATTCCAATAGATAACTCCTTCATGATCTTCACTCCTGTGCATATGATAAGATAATTATATCACTTAGGCATACGAAGTAATGAAAAGTTAATGATTTGGGGAGTATTGTCCTTTACATTTTCAGTTAAGGCTAGTAGGATTGCTGTTAGGATTTGAAAATACCGGAAAAGAGGAGATTTCTTTTGCTTGAGAATAGCTTGGTTATGGTAGCGATCATATTTTCAATTAACATTTTTTATGTATCGTTTTTTACCATTCGGATGATTTTAACGTTAAAAGGATACCGCTATTATGCTGCAGGAGTCAGTATGGTAGAGGTCGTTATATATGTAGTAGGTCTTGGGCTTGTTCTCGATAACCTGAATGAGATTCAAAACCTGATTGCCTATGCAGTTGGTTATGGTTTAGGTGTCATTATTGGGATGAAGATTGAGGAGAAATTAGCGCTTGGTTATATTACAGTGAATGTGATTACAACTGATAATGGTCTTGAGCTTCCGAGAAAGCTGAGAGAGCTAGGTTATGGGGTGACAGACTGGGAAGCGAATGGTCTTGAGGGAGACCGGTTCGCAATGCAGATCCTGACGCCAAGAAAGTATGAGTTAAAACTATACGATAGAATTAAAGAAATTGATCCAAAGGCATTTATGATATCATATGAACCAAAAGCGATTCACGGCGGCTTCTGGGTGAAGAGTGTGAGAAGAAGAATGTCTCAGGAGGAAAAGAAAAATGAGCAAAAAGTGGTTTGATGTTGAGGAGCACGAGTCAATCGGAGACTGTCTCGACAGAATGGCGAAAGATGGGTACATGCCGGTCAGAAGAATGGAAGAACCGATATTTAAAGAAGTAAAAGATGGATCTTCTGTCAAAAAAGAACCAGTCAGACAGAAAATCAGATTTCAGGGTCAAAAAAGCGAACAATGAAATGTTCAGAAAATATAATGTTCGCTTTTGATGTTGACGTTCTAATGTCAGCTTGTTATGATAATTACGAAATCAATTGAATGAACGGCCTCATATAAAATCGGGAATATGGCCCGAAAGTTTCTACCCTGCACCGTAAATGACAGGACTATGAGGGAAAGAGTCAGGAGACCTGTATATTCTGCAGGTCCCCTGACATAAGTCAGCAGCTTTCCTTCATCCTTACTAATGAAGAAAAGCTGCTGACTTTTTTATTTTTTAAATGTAACCGACTTATTGAAAGATTTAATTCAGCTGGTGATTGGAGTGGAGGACGGAGACTCCCTCTCCAGGAAGGGACAGGTGAGACCATTCGTGGCACGGAGGGGCTTACCGCCCGGGGGCAGGAAAGCGGAGTCCTCCACGGAAATCAACAGCGGTTATAAAAGAAATAAACCCGGATGGAGTGAGAGGATGTCAGCACTGGTTAGCGTCATTATGGGAAGTACGTCAGACTGGCCATCAATGAAGAAAGCATGTGAAAAACTGGACGAGCTTAAGGTACCTTACGAAAAGCAGGTAGTCAGCGCTCATCGTACACCAGATCTTATGTTCACATTTGCAGAACAGGCAAGATCACGCGGAATCAAAGTGATCATTGCAGGAGCAGGCGGTGCAGCACACCTGCCCGGCATGGTAGCAGCGAAAACTACACTGCCTGTAATCGGTGTACCAATTCAGTCAAAGGCACTCAACGGACTGGATTCACTGCTATCAATCGCTCAAATGCCAGCCGGTGTTCCTGTTGCAACTGTTGCAATAGGGGATGCAGGTGCAGCAAATGCCGGTATTCTTGCAGCTCAGATGCTTTCATCATTTGATGACGAACTGGCTGAGAGAATTGCTGAGATGAGAAAGAAGAGTGAAGAAAAAGTACTTGAAAGCAGTGGTGATCTTGTATGAAGCAAATGATTCTTCCCCCTGCAGTGATCGGCATTATCGGCGGCGGACAGCTTGGCAGAATGATGGCACTGGCTGCAAAGGAAGCAGGCTTTCGGATTGCAGTGCTTGATCCATCTGAAAATGGACCATGTGCGCAGGTTGCTGATTATACAATTCAGACCGCTTATGACGATGAAAAAGGATTAGCGGAACTCGCTGAATTAAGTGACGTTATCACCTATGAATTTGAGAACATAGACTATGAATCTTTAAAGCGTTTAACAGAAAAAGCTCACGTGCCTCAGGGTGCTGAACTCATCAGAATCACACAAAATCGTCAGTTTGAAAAGGATACACTGACAAAAGCAGATGTTCCGACTGCTTCTTATCAAATCATAGAAAACGAACAACAATTATATGATATGATAGGAACGTTCGTTTTTCCGATGTTATTGAAGACAATTACCGGTGGGTACGATGGTAAAGGTCAGGTAAAGCTTGAGAATGAAGATGATCTTGCAGAAGCAGCAAAGTTAGTTCAAAACAATGGTACATGTATATTAGAAGCTTTTGTTGATTTTGACTGTGAGATCTCAGTGATCATTCATCGCAATGAAAAAGGCGACACCGTCACACAGCCAATTGCTGAAAATATTCATGAGCATCAGATACTCCATACGTCTATTGTTCCTGCAAGAGTGAGTGATGAAGTAAAAGCGGATGCGATCAGGCTGGCTGGCCAGGTAGCAGATGAACTGAAGCTTGTTGGTACACTCGCTGTTGAGATGTTTGTTGGAAAAAATGGAGAGCTTTACGTGAATGAGCTTGCTCCAAGACCGCATAATTCAGGTCACTATTCAATAGAAGCAAGTTCTTCATCACAATTTCATCAGCATATCAGAACAATTGCGAATTGGCCGCTTGCATCATCAGATCTTTTGAAGCCGGCTGTCATGGTGAATTTACTCGGACAGCACGTTGAACCGGCGCTGAATGCCATCGCGCATTACCCGAACTGGTCACTTCATTTATACGGGAAAGACGAAGCGAAAACTAACAGGAAAATGGGGCATATCACAATACTGACAGATGATATTGAAAAGACGCTGAAAGAAATTAAAGCATCAGGCGTCTGGACCCCTGCAGTCAAGGAGGCACAACGATGATTGAACGTTATACGCGACCTGAAATGGGTGCGATTTGGACTGAGCAGAACCGCTTTGAAGCATGGCTTGAAGTTGAAATTCTGGCATGTGAAGCATGGTCAGAGCTTGGTGATATTCCAAAAGAGGATGTAAAGAAAATCCGCGAGAACGCATCATTTGATGTAGAACGCATTAAAGCAATCGAAGAAGAAACGCGTCACGACGTAGTGGCATTTACAAGAGCAGTCTCAGAGACGCTTGGTGACGAAAAGAAGTGGGTACATTACGGACTGACGTCAACAGACGTTGTCGATACTGCACTTTCTTATCTGCTTAGACAGGCAAATGAAATCCTGCTTGCAGATCTTGAGCGTTTTGTAGAGATTTTAGCTGAGAAAGCAAAAGAACATAAAGACACAGTGATGATGGGCCGTACACACGGTGTCCATGCTGAACCGACGACTTTCGGTTTAAAACTTGCACTCTGGTATGAAGAGATGAAGCGTAACCTTGACCGCTTCAAACGCGCAGCAGATGGTGTTGAATTCGGCAAAATGTCAGGTGCAGTTGGTACTTATGCAAATATCGATCCTTTCGTTGAATCGTATGTATGTGAAAAACTTGGCTTAACACCGGCACCAGTTTCTACCCAGACACTGCAGCGCGACCGTCACGCAGATTACATGGCAACACTTGCGCTGATCGCAACATCAATTGAAAAGTTTGCTGTTGAAGTACGCAGCCTGCAAAAGAGTGAAACACGTGAAGTGGAAGAATTCTTTGCAAAAGGGCAAAAAGGATCTTCAGCAATGCCGCATAAACGAAATCCGATTGGCTCTGAAAATATGACTGGACTTGCACGCCTGATCAGGGGTTACATGCAGACAGCGTATGAAAACGTTCCGTTATGGCATGAGCGCGATATCTCACATTCATCTGCAGAACGCGTGATTCTGCCGGATGCAACGATCGCACTGAATTACATGCTGAACCGTTTCGGTAACATCGTCAAAAACCTTACAGTATTCCCTGAAAACATGAAGCGTAACATGGACCGCACACTAGGTCTGATCTACTCACAGCGCGTATTGCTCGCACTGATCGACAAAGGCCTGTCACGCGAAGAAGCGTATGACACTGTGCAGCCAAAAGCAATGGAAGCATGGGAAAAGCAGGTACACTTCCGTGAGCTCGTTGAAGCGGAAGAGAAAATCACTTCAAAACTGTCTCCGGCAGAAATTGAAGACTGCTTTGATTACACTTACCACCTGCAGCACGTAGATACGGTGTTTAAGCGTATCGGACTTTTATAAGTTTTACTTAAATAAAGAAGCAGTTACTTTCTAATTCGTATATCGTCTATTTTACACTTTGAGTTGATCGGAGTGTAAGGCGGCGACTCCTGCGGGATGTGACGGACAGCTGAGACCCCGGAAGGCGAAGCCTGAGGAGGCTCAGCGCCGTCCCCGCGGAAAGCGTCCGCCTGAAACGGAGATCAGCGGCAACAAGACCTTATCTGAAATAATCCCAATATTCCGACATTCGAAAGGATGAAATCGATTTGAAAAAAGAACAGCTCCTCTACGAAGGCAAAGCAAAACGACTCTATCAGACAGATCAAAAAGACGTTCTATGGATTGAATATAAAGACTCAGCAACTGCATTCAACGGTGAAAAGAAAGAAACGATCACCGGTAAAGGTGTGCTGAATAACCTGATCACCAGCCTTCTTTTTGAAAAACTGAAAGCTGAAGGCATTGAGTCCCACTTTATTAAAAAGATTTCTGATCATGAGCAGCTTGTGAAGGCAGTTGAGATCATTCCGATTGAAGTCGTTGTCAGAAGTACAGTAGCAGGAACGCTTGCGAAGCGGATTGGTCTGGATGAGGGAACAAAGCTTCCAAAAACAATTGTGGAGTGGTATTACAAGGACGATGATCTCGGTGATCCGCTGATTAATGAAGATCACATCGAAGTTCTCGGACTTGCTTCAGCTGAAGAGCTGACACTTTTAAAAGAAAAAGGACTGCAGGTAAATGAGGTCATGACAGCATTTTTCAAAGAGATCGGTCTTGATTTAATCGACTTCAAGCTTGAGTTTGGCCGTGATGAAAACGGACAGGTGCTGCTTGCTGATGAGATTTCACCAGATACATGCAGACTTTGGGATATTAAAACTGGCGAGAAAATGGATAAAGATGTGTTCAGACGGAATCTTGGAAGTCTGACAGAAGCTTATGAAAAGGTATTAAACCGACTGGGAGGCGTCAAATCATGATAAAAGTTAAAGTTCATGTAACGTTAAGAGAGAGTGTACTTGATCCGCAGGGAACAGCAGTAAAGAATTCACTTCATGCAATGGATTATCACGAAGTGCAGGATGTACGAATCGGAAAATACCTTGAGCTGTTAATCGAACCGTCTGATCGTCCGATTGAAGACACAGTGAAAGAAATGTGCGAGAAGCTGCTCGCAAATACAGTTATTGAGAACTATGAGTTTGAAGTGGAGGAGGCCGTTACACAATGAAGTTTGCGGTCATCGTATTTCCGGGATCAAACTGTGACATTGACATGTACCATGCAGTAAAGGATGAGCTTGGTGAGGAAGTTGAATACGTCTGGCATGATGAAGCTGACTTAAGTCAGTTTGACGGCGTGTTACTGCCTGGCGGGTTCTCTTATGGAGATTATCTTCGCTCAGGGTCTATTGCACGCTTTTCAAATGTGATGAGTGAGGTCGTGAAAGCGGCTGAAGAAGGTAAACCTGTTCTTGGCGTATGTAATGGATTTCAGATTCTGCTTGAAGCAGGACTGCTGCCTGGCGCCATGCTTCGCAACCAGGGACTGAAGTTTATCTGCCGTCCTGTCGAACTTGAAGTTGTCAATAACGAAACCATGTTTACACAAGCCTATCAGGAAAATGAGCGGATCACAGTGCCAGTCGCACACGGCGAAGGGAATTATTTCTGCGACGAGGAAACATTGAAGCAGCTTGAAGCAAACGGCCAGATCGCTTTCCGTTATGCAGATAATCCAAATGGCAGCCTGCTTTCAATTGCAGGGATCACGAATGAAAAAGGAAATGTCCTTGGCATGATGCCTCACCCTGAACGTGCAGTGGACGAGCTGTTAGGCAGTGCAGATGGACTTAAATTGTTTCAATCAATCGTAAAACACTGGAGGGACTCTCATGTCGTTAATGCTTGAACCGGCACAACAGCAAATTAAGGATGAGAAAATCTATCGTGAAATGGGGCTGACTGATGAGGAATTCAGCCTTGTAGAGGGTATCCTTGGCAGATTGCCTAACTATACAGAGCTTGGATTATTTTCAGTCATGTGGTCAGAGCACTGCAGCTATAAAAATTCTAAGCCCCTTTTAAAGAAATTCCCTGTAACAGGTGAACAGGTACTTCAGGGACCGGGAGAAGGAGCTGGCATTGTTGATATTGGAGACGGCCAGGCAGTGGCATTCAAAATCGAGAGTCATAATCACCCATCTGCCATCGAACCTTACCAGGGTGCGGCAACAGGTGTTGGCGGGATTATACGTGACGTATTTTCAATGGGAGCTAGACCCATTGCGATACTCAATTCCCTACGCTTTGGAGAACTGGATTCTCCTCGTGTTCGGTACTTATTTGAGCAGGTAGTAGCAGGAATCGCAGGCTATGGAAACTGTATCGGCATTCCGACAGTCGGTGGTGAAGTTCAGTTTGACAAATCATATGACGGCAACCCGCTGGTTAATGCCATGTGTGTCGGGCTGATCAATCATGATGAGATCCAGAAAGGTCAGGCAAAAGGTCTCGGCAATACCGTAATGTATGTTGGTGCTAAGACGGGCCGCGATGGCATTCACGGTGCGACGTTTGCATCGGAGGAATTAACAGAGGATTCAGATGAGAAACGCCCTGCAGTACAGGTAGGGGATCCATTTATGGAGAAGCTTCTGCTTGAAGCGTGCCTTGAACTGATTAAAAATGATGCGCTGATCGGTATTCAGGATATGGGAGCAGCCGGTCTGACAAGTTCATCAGCTGAAATGGCAAGTAAAGCAGGTTCAGGTATCGAAATGAATCTTGATCTTGTTCCTCAGCGTGAGACAGGCATGTCAGCTTATGAAATGATGCTCTCTGAATCACAGGAGCGTATGCTGATCGTGATTGAAAAGGGTCGTGAAGCAGAAATTCAGGAGCTGTTCCACAAGTACGATCTGGATGCAGTAGCAGTTGGAACTGTAACAGACGATAAGCGTCTTCGCCTTGTTCATGAAGGAAATGTCGTGGCAGATGTACCAGTTGATGCACTTGCTGAAGATGCACCAGTGTATCATAAGCCGTCTAAAGAACCTGCTTACTATCGTGAATTCCAGGAGATTGAAAATGCAGAGCCTGAAGTTGAAAACGTTGAAGAAACACTGCATTCACTTTTAAAACAGCCGACAATCGCGAGTAAAGAGTGGGTATATGATCAGTATGACTATCAGGTGCGCACAAATACGGTTGTAACGCCTGGATCTGATGCAGCAGTCCTACGTATCCGCGGCACTGAAAAGGCGCTGGCGATGACAACAGACTGCAATTCGCGCTATCTGTATCTTGACCCTGAGACAGGCGGGAAAATTGCGGTGGCAGAAGCTGCACGTAATATTGTCTGCTCTGGCGGACGTCCACTTGCGATTACAGACTGCCTGAACTTTGGCAGCCCTGATAAGCCGGAGATCTTCTGGCAGATGGAAAAATCCGTGGATGGCATGAGTGAAGCCTGCCGCGTGCTGAATGCACCGGTTATTGGTGGAAACGTATCCCTATATAACGAAACAAACGGTACGGCAGTCTACCCGACACCGGTTGTCGGTATGGTCGGACTGATTGAAAACCTTGAGCATATTACAACGCAAAGCTTTAAAAAGGCAGGAGATGCCGTCTATCTGATTGGTGAGACGAAAACTGAATTTGGCGGCAGTGAACTGCAAAAGCTGACTGCAGGAGAGATTTCAGGTAAAGCACCTGAGCTAGATCTTACAACAGAGCTTGATCGTCAGGAAAAGGTACTGGGAGCGATCAAACAGGGGCTTGTACAATCAGCACATGACCTTGCTGAAGGCGGTCTTGCAGTAGCGCTTGCTGAATCAGCATTCGGGTCAGGTCTTGGTGTGACAGCTGAAACAACAGGATCTGTCATAACTGAACTTTTCAGCGAAACGCAGTCAAGATTCTTAATCAGCGTAAAGCCTGAGAATCAAAAAGCCTTTGAGGCGCAGACAGGCGCAAAGAAAATCGGTGAAGTAACAGTACAGCCTGTATTAAAAGTTGTGCATGACGGAGCAGCTGTGATTGACCAGCCAGTTGAAAAATTTGAAGAGAGCTGGAGAGGAGCAATACCATGCTTGCTGAATTAAAAGGATTAAATGAAGAATGTGGTGTATTTGGCGTCTGGGGCCACGAACAGGCTGCACAGATGACGTATTACGCACTTCAAAGCTTACAGCACCGCGGTCAGGAAGGAGCGGGTATCGCTGCAACTGACGGGGAAAACTTATCTTTCTCAAAAGGTGAGGGGCTAGTAACTGAAGTATTTAACCAGGAAATGCTTTCTGAGCTAAAAGGACACGGAGCAATCGGTCACGTCCGCTATGCAACAGCAGGAGGCGGCGGTTATGAAAATGTTCAGCCGCTCGTCTTCCGCTCACAAAGCGGCACACTGACACTTGCCCATAATGGTAACCTGGTTAACGCAAATCAATTAAAGCATCAGCTTGAGCGTCAGGGAAGCATCCTTCAGACAACTTCTGATACAGAAGTGCTTGCCCACCTGATTAAAAGAAGCGGGTATGCCTCACTTGAAGAACGTGTGAAAAATGCACTGACCATGTTAAAAGGTGCATATGCATTTGTGATTATGACTGAAACTGAATTAATGGTGGCGCTTGATCCACATGGTTTAAGACCACTCACACTTGCTAAAGTTGGTAACGGGTATGCAGTGGCATCTGAGACATGTGCATTTGACATTATCGGTGCAGAAGTCATCCGTTCCGTAGAACCTGGAGAGCTTTTAATCATTAATGATGAAGGTATCCGCTCAGAGCGTTTTTCATATGCGACAAACCGTGCAATCTGTTCAATGGAGTATATTTATTTCTCAAGACCTGACAGTGATATTGACGGAATTAATATTCACTCAGCAAGAAAGCGTCTTGGCAGGCAGCTTGCGCAGGAATTCCCGATTGAAGCAGATGTCGTAACAGGGGTGCCGGACTCAAGTATTTCAGCAGCAATCGGCTACGCAGAGGAAGCATCGATCCCTTATGAAATGGGACTGATTAAGAACCGTTATATCGGGCGTACATTTATCCAGCCTTCTCAGGAACTTCGTGAGCAGGGTGTGAAAATGAAGCTATCACCAGTAAGAGGTGTGGTTGAAGGTAAGCGGGTTGTCATGGTGGATGACTCGATCGTCCGCGGAACGACAAGCCGCCGGATCGTGAAAATGCTAAAAGAAGCAGGAGCGACAGAAGTACACGTCGTGATCAGTTCGCCGCCGATTAAGAATCCATGTTTTTATGGCATTGATACAAGCAGTCATGAGGAACTGATTGCATCTAAGCATTCAGTTGAGGAGATCCGCCAGCAGATTGGTGCTGATTCTCTATCGTTTTTAAGTGTAGAAGGTCTTGTGAAAGCAGTCGGACGTGATGATGAAGGTGAAAACCGAGGGCACTGCCTTGCATGCTTTACAGGAAAGTATCCAACTGAAATCTACCCTGACACACTTCACCCGTATGAAAAAGAATTATCGCATTAATCTTTGATTATCACGATGATTAAAACGATAGAAGGCATTGAATTCAAAGAGAGAATTTCTTATGTCTACAGCGTAGATCGCAGTGGAAGGGGGCGACTCCTGTGGCAGTGAGGGACGTGTGGGACCGGGCATGGCGCAGCCTGCAGGCTCACCACCCGGCCGCGAAGTCCCCCTTTAACGAAGATCGTACGTCAATATACTAAGACCCAACAGCGTATTCAAGGAGGAACAATTCATGTCTGATGCCTACAAACAGGCCGGAGTTAATATCGAAGCAGGATACGAAGCAGTAGAACGGATGAAAAAACACGTTAAGCGTACAGAACGTGCGGGTATCATGGGCGCATTCGGTGGATTTGGCGGCATGTTTGACCTGTCAGCACTGAACTATAAAGAACCAGTACTGATCTCAGGAACAGACGGCGTCGGTACTAAGCTGAAGCTTGCGTTTGCAATGGATAAGCATGACACAATTGGTATAGACTGTGTCGCAATGTGTGTGAATGATATTGCCGCTCAGGGTGCAGAGCCGCTGTATTTCCTTGATTACCTTGCAGTCGGTAAAGCAGAACCTGAAAAGATTGAGCAGCTGGTAAAGGGAATTGCGGATGCGTGTGTGGATTCAGGCTGTGCGCTAATCGGCGGGGAAACTGCTGAAATGCCTGGCATGTATGAAGAGGATGAATACGATATGGCAGGATTTGCAGTAGGTGCAGCTGAAAAAAGCCAGATCATAACCGGTGAAGCGATTCAGCCGGGTGATGTCATCATCGGCCTGCCATCCAGTGGCATCCATAGTAACGGTTTTTCACTGGTACGCAAAGTACTTCTTGAACAGAAGCAGATGCAGCTGACAGATCGTCCGGACGGTTTTAAGCACACACTTGGTGAAGTATTATTGACGCCGACCCGCCTGTACCCAAAAGCTGTAAAAACAGCACTCGCTGCAGGTGAAGTTACGGGAATGGCGCATATCACTGGAGGCGGATTCTATGAGAACCTTCCACGTATGCTGCCTGAAGGTACATCGATCGAAGTAATGAATAACAGCTGGCCTGTGCTTCCGGTATTTGATCTGATTCAAAAGGCAGGAGATTTTACAGATCAGGAAATGTTCAGCGTATTTAATATGGGGATCGGCTTTGTATTTGCCGTCCGTCCTGATTACGCAGCAGCGGTTCAGAGAAAGCTTGCCGATTCAGGTGAAGAGAGCTTTGAGATCGGCCGTGTGACAGCTGAAAATGGAAAGAAGGTAACCATCTATGAGTGACATTAAATTTGCTGTATTTGCATCAGGAAGCGGAAGTAACTTTGAAGCAATCGCACAGGCAGTTCGCGACGGCAGATTAAAGGGCTCACTCGTGTTACTTGTAACAGATAAGCCTGGTGCATTTGCAGTTAATCGTGCAGAAGCATTAGGCATTGATGTCTGCGCACTGAGTCCGAAAGAATTTTCATCAAAAGCTGAATACGAGACAGCAATCCTTGAAATGCTTCATGAAAAAGAAGTAGAATGGCTGGTATTAGCAGGGTATATGAGACTCATCGGATCTGTCCTTCTTCAGGCCTATCCAAAGCGTATTGTGAACGTCCATCCATCACTTCTTCCTGCTTTCCCGGGAAAAGATGCACTCGGACAGGCGATCGACAGTGGCATGAAAGTAACAGGTGTCACGATTCATTACGTGGATGAAGGAATGGATACAGGCCCTGTCATTGTACAGGAGCCATTTAAAATTCCTGATGGTTGGGAAAGAGAAGAGATTGAAAAGGTGATTCACGGGATTGAACACCGCCTTTACCCTGAAACACTTAATCAGCTATTTGCTGAAGCATTGGAGGAAACAAAATGACTAAACGTGCGTTAATCAGTGTATCTGAAAAAGCAGGTATCGTAGAATTTGCAGAACAGCTGCAGGCACTTGGCTATGAAATCCTTTCAACAGGCGGGACAAAAACACTGCTTGCTGATAATGGAGTTGAAGTAAAAGGTGTCGATGAAGTAACCGGTTTTCCTGAAATCCTTGAAGGACGTGTGAAAACACTTCACCCATCTATTCACGGAGGGCTTCTTGCAAAGCAGGATCAGCCGGATCACCAGCGCCAGCTTAAGGAGCAGGGGATTGAAGCGATTGACCTTGTGTGTGTAAATCTTTATCCATTCCAGCAGACGATTGCAAAGCCTAATGTATCATTTGAAGATGCTGTTGAAAATATTGATATCGGCGGACCAACTATGCTGCGCGCCGCTGCTAAAAACCATGCATATTTAACAGTGGTTGTTGATTCAGAGGATTATGAAAAGGTCATTGAGGAATTAAAGGCAGGCGGCGTATCTCCTGAGTTTAAAAAGCGTCTTGCTGCAAAAGTGTTCCGCCATACTGCAGCTTATGATGCTTATATCGCACAGTACTTAACAGAGGAATCTGGTGAAGAAAATCCTGAGCGAATCACGGTGACGTATGAGCGTAAGCAGGATCTGCGCTATGGTGAGAACCCTCACCAGAAAGCAGCATTCTACCGCAATCCGCTCGGCTCTGAATTCTCAATCGCACATGCGCGCCAGCACCACGGAAAAGAGCTTTCTTACAACAATATTAAAGATGCTGATGCAGCCCTTCAGATCGTAAAAGACTTTGATCAGGCAGCAGCTGTTGCAGTAAAGCATATGAATCCATGTGGAGTAGGCACCGGTGAAAGCCCTCAGGAAGCTTTCCAGAGAGCCTTTGAAGCGGATTCCACGTCAATCTTTGGCGGTATTGTTGCATTTAACCGCGGTGTTAATAAGGAAACGGCTGAAAAGCTGGCTGATATTTTTCTTGAGATCGTGATTGCACCTGCATTTTCAGAGGATGCACTTGAGATTCTCACGAAAAAGAAAAACATCAGACTGCTGACTGTTCCGTTTGACCGTCACTTAAAGCATGAACATATCTACACTTCAGTTGAAGGCGGTCTGCTTGTTCAGGATCAGGATCGTTACACACTTGAGGATGCGGATCTGAAAGTTGTTACAAAGCGTGAGCCAACTGAAGAGGAATGGACAGCAATGAAAACTGCCTGGAAGGTGGTGAAGCACGTTAAGTCGAATGCGATCGTCGTTGCTGAGCAGCATATGACGCTTGGAATTGGCGCAGGTCAGATGAACCGTGTCGGCGCAGCTAAGATTGCACTGGAACAGGCAGGCGACCGCGCACAGGGAGCTGCACTTGCTTCTGATGCCTTCTTCCCAATGAATGATACGGTTGAAGCAGCGGCTAAAGCCGGTATCACAGCGATTATTCAAACGGGTGGATCGATCAAGGATGAGGATTCCATTAAGAAAGCCGATGAATATGGCATTGCCATGGTCATGACAGGCGTACGTCATTTTAAGCACTAATTAGCATGAGTGAAACTTTTCTATTTGCGTAAGAGGTCCATGTCAAAGCCGCTTACAGAATATTTTTAGCCGGCTTCTTTTTGAGGCCGGCTCTTTTTGAATATCACTTTATAGGTTGGCTGATGATTTCCGCTTCAGGGGGACGCTTTCCGCGGCCGGGCGGTGAGCCAGCAGGCTTCGCCATGCTCTGTCTCACCTGTCCCTTCCTGCCGCAGGAGTCGCCCCCTTACGCTCCAATCACCAGCTGTGAAAAAACAATCATCTTTAACATAATTTTTATCATTTAATAAATTGAAGAATATTGGAGGAATACAAATGAATGTACTTGTAGTTGGACGCGGGGGACGCGAGCATGCCCTTTGCTATAAATTTCATCAGGATGCATCGGTCGGACAAGTGTTCTGTGCACCCGGAAATGCAGGGATCGCAGCGCATGCTGAATGTGTGGATATAAATGAAACCGAACAGCAGGAGCTGGTGACTTTCGCGAAAAATAACGATATCGCACTTACTGTGATCGGTCCGGAGCAGCCGCTTGCTGAAGGACTGACAGATCTGTTTCAAGCAGAGGGACTGAAAGTGTTTGGTCCGACTAAAAAAGCCTCTGCAATTGAAGGCAGTAAAGCATTTGCAAAAGAGCTAATGAAAAAGTACAGTATTCCAACAGCAGGGTATGAGACGTTTACGAACTTTCAGGAGGCCTCTGCTTACATAGAGAAAAAAGGGGCACCGATTGTCATTAAGGCGGATGGTCTTGCAGCAGGAAAAGGTGTTGTCGTGGCAATGACAGAAGCTGAGGCGCTTGAAGCCGCTGAAGATATGCTGGAGCACAACCGCTTCGGTGCATCTTCTGCAAAAATTGTCGTAGAGGATTTTCTGGCTGGCGAAGAGTTTTCATTTATGTGTCTTGTTAATGAAGAATCTATTATTCCATTGGCTCTTGCTCAGGACCATAAAAGAGCCTATGACAATGATGAAGGGCCAAATACAGGTGGAATGGGTGCATACTCACCAGTTACTCATTTGCCATCATCCACTGAGGAACAGGCGATGAATGAAATTATAAAGCCTGTCGTCCAGGCAATGATAAAAGAAGGCACTCCTTTTACAGGTGTTCTGTATGCAGGATTAATCCTGACTGAAGATGGACCTAAAGTGATTGAGTTTAATGCGCGTTTTGGCGATCCTGAGACACAAGTGGTTCTTCACCGCATGGACTCTGATCTTGCAGAGATCCTGCTGAACCTCCTTAATCATCAAACAGCTGATGTGGAATGGAATGATGACACTGTCGTAGGTGTGGTGCTTGCATCAGAAGGATATCCTGGCGCTTATGAAAAAGAGCATTCTGTACAACCAGTTTTAGAGGCAGATACGTTCTTCTACCATGCAGGTACTAAAATAAAAAACGCACAAATTGTATCTGATGGAGGCAGAGTGCTTCTTGCAGCAGGCTCCGGTGCAAGCGTTGAAGCTGCCAGAGAAAAAGTATATCAGGCATTAAACCGGGTGCATACAGACCACTTTTTTTACAGAAAAGATATCGGCAATAAAGGATTAAATAGAAGTTAGAATTTTCCGTAAGTATAACCAAATTGGTGCAAATGAGAGTATGTAGATGAAAATCATTCTTTTCGTACCTGTATGCAGCTTATATGGAAGTTGCGATTCATCTGTTCTGACATATAATGAAGATACTTATATTCTCTATAAAGAACAAGAGGTGATCGAATGGTACGAAAAGAATGTCCTACATGCACGCGCTCATCTTATAGCAGTGGCGCTGGAGAAACCTGGTTTTGTCCGGTGTGCGGGGAAGATCTCACTGCATATCCATCTCTCAGAGCAATCTCTTATTACGAACTAAATCAGCATATCCGTCAATCTGCGTACCAGCATTCCGCAAAATAATACAAACGAAACATTGTAACATAAATTTAATGTTGAAAAAGTCAGAAAATTTAGGTAAATAGGACTATTTATTTGCGATAATCCAGGTGGTAATATTAGTTCATAACAGAAATTATACCTATTCACTACCTTTAAGCCCTAGGAGAATCCCAGATGCCGCAATCGCTATGAGAGAACAGAAAAAGGCAAACCATTTGAAAAAATGGGACGCAAAGCTAACGGGTCTAAGGCCAATAAAGAGATAAGGGAGCTATGACGGCTGAGCCGCCTGAAGTACTGTAGAAAGTATTTTAGGAGGGAATGTTATGGGTCGTAAAAATGAAGTAGATGTTGAATGGATGGCGCTGATCGAAGAGGCTGTACAAGCAGGAATCCCGGTGGAGGATATCAGAGATTTCCTGGAAGGAGCAGGTTCTGCCGATTGGAGGAGGAATGATTTAGTTGTTGGGTAAGGGTAAAAGTGATCGTAATTCATAAAGTAGCCTGTGCAAAGCAACTATGCTGCACAGGCTACTTTTGATTGATCCGCCATTTATTAAATTCTATAAATTCTTTGAATTGTTCTTTGGAGATTCCGGATTCCATTGCCGTTTTTGCAAGGTTCACCCATTCACTATCTACATTTTTTTCATCACTATCCGGGTCGAGCAGAGAGTTGACTGTCACACCAAGTACTGGTGCAATCTTTTCTAAGAATTGAATGGATGGGTTTTTTTGAAGATTTCTCTCAAGAGAGCTGATATATGATTTAGCAACGCCTGCCTGGTCAGCCAGTTCAGTCAGCGACATTTTCTTTTCTTTTCGTAAAGCTTTAACGCGGTCTCCGATCATAACAATCACTCTCTTTGCTAAAATATTGTTATATAAATAATATCATACATCCTAAAAAAGACCACTAATAACTGATTCCTTATCATTATTTATCAGAATATTCTATCTAAATAATGTTTATTTATATTTGCCGGCGAGCAGTAAGCACCTGGTGTAGCTTAATCAGGTGCGCAAAAAAACATGAGTCAAAAAAATAATGTAAAAAAATGTATTTTGTTAGGATAATGTTCATTTATGCACATAATCAAGAAAAAGACACATTTCTTTCGTGCGGTAACGCGTAAAATATGGTAAGCTTAATGAAACTTTTAGAGGAATTATTGGAGTGATGAGAGTGGAACAGAGATTCCCGTGGAAGATTAGTCATTTAAGAGACCACACTTCCATCTTGGAAGGGAAAAAATCACCTGATCTTGTACTTGCAGATACGAATTACCTGAATTCAGTTCTTCACCAATGGGTTAAAGGTAATATATGGATATATCAGGATAGAATTATTTATGCAGGGAGCGACATGCCTGAAAATCAGAATGGAACTGAAGTGCTTTATCTTGAGGATAAGTGGATTGTGCCGGGTTACATTGAACCGCATGTTCATCCTTTTCAGCTCTATAATCCACACAGCTTTGGAGAATATGCAGCAAAGCGTGGGACAACGACTTTTATTCAGGATAATTTAATGCTCCTTTTATTATGTGACAAAAAGAAAGCGCTTCCTTTCATGCAGCAGTTTAAAACATCACCACTTACTTATTACTGGTGGAGCAGGCTGGATTCACAGACAGAGATGCGTAATGAAGAAGAAGTTTTTACAAATGGAGAAGTATTGTCATGGCTTGATGACCCTAGTGTGTTACTGGCTGGTGAACTTACTTCATGGCCTAAACTGGCAGGGGGAGACAACCTGTTACTGAGCTGGGTTCAGGAAGCCAGACTGCGTTATAAGAGAGTGGAAGGTCATTTACCCGGTGCATCGGAGAAGACGATTGCGAAAATGGCATTGCTCGGTGTAACAGGAGATCATGAGTCGATGTCAGGTGATGATGTGTGGAAGCGTCTTGAGCAGGGACTTGCAGTGACACTGAGACATTCATCAATCCGACCGGATCTTCCGAAACTGATCAGAGAGTTAAAAGAGCGGAACCTGCATTCATTTGATTCACTGATGATGACAACTGACGGCTCAAGTCCATCCTTTTATGAGAGTGGTGTTATGGATCAGCTTGTCCGGGTTGCGATTGATGAGGGGGTAGAACCAATTGAAGCTTACCATATGGCCTCATATGCGGTTGCGAAATACTATCGTCTGGATTACATGCAGGGGATGATTGCAACCGGCCGCCTTGCTACATTAAATATTTTGAGCGATCCGGCAAATCCGGTACCCGAATCAGTGATGTCAAAAGGTAAATGGATTTTGAAAGATGGTGTAGAAAAGAAACCAGCGTTTACACCGGACTGGTCAGAGATTAATCCGCTTAAAATTGACTGGGAGCTTGAGGCGGATGATCTGCAATTTTCAATGCCTTGCGGGATCGATATGGTGAACAACGTGATTACAAAGCCGTACTCAGTTTCCATAGATGCGAGTGTAAATGAGCTTCCGCGTGATAATGATGAAAGCTTCCTGATGCTCATTGACCGGTATGGAGAGTGGAAGATCTGTACGCTGATCAAAGGATTCGCCAGTAACCTGGGCGGACTTGCTTCCTCATTTTCAAGCACCGGTGACATTTTACTGATTGGGAAAAGTAAAAAAGATCTGCTCGCTGCATTTAAAAGAATGAAGGAAATAGGCGGGGGCATTGTGCTGATCGATCAGGGCAGGCAGTTGCATGAGATTCCTCTTCCGCTTGGCGGTGTTATGTCAGATCAGCCGATGGAAGTGTTAATGAAAGAAGAAAAGAAACTGCGCAGTGTGCTGAAGGAATGCGGATATGCGTTTGATGATCCTGTATATACTTTGTTATTCCTATGTTCCACTCACCTACCATATTTAAGAGTGACACAGCGTGGAATCTATGATGTGAAAAAGAAAACGGTACTCTTTCCAACGATAATGCGTTAAAATGTAAAAGAGTCCTATTTTTAGCTGAGCACACGTTTGCTCTTGCAATACTTTTAAAAGGAGCTGTAACTGTCTGATGCAAATCGATAAGTTAAGAGGGAAGGAACTGGACCAGCTATGCGAAGCCGTTCTTTCACTTAAAGACAAAGACGAAGCCTACCGATTCTTTGATGACTTGTGCACAATTAACGAAATACAATCTCTTGCTCAGCGCCTTGAAGTAGCACGCATGCTGCGCGAAGGGAATACCTATCATAAAATTGAAACACAAACCGGTGCAAGCACCGCAACCATTTCACGCGTAAAACGCTGCCTGAACTACGGCAACGATACCTATGCAATGGTCCTTGAACGCGTTCATCAGAGTGATGATAGCGGGGAAGATAAAGAGTAATACTCTTGAGGGGGTGGGACCGGGTGTCCTGCCCTCTTAATCGTTTCGCTGCGCTACAGGCGGACGCTTTCCGGACGGAGGTTGCTGAGCTCCTCGGCTTCGCCTGTGGGGTCTCAGCTTCCCTCTAATCGTCCGGAGTCGCCGCCTTCCGCTTCTACTTTTATTCACAGCGTTGATCGGAGAGAAAAGTGTCCGCTTAGAACAGAGATCAGATGCCAGTATTATAAAAAACCTCTTGAAATGGGACTCATTTCAGGAGGTTTTTTAACGACTTTCTAACATCATTCCCTCATCCCTTTTAGAGTCACTTCTTCGGTGCTATAATAGTACGGATAATGAGTGTTCGAATGGAGGATTTAGGATGTACGATGTCCGGGAATGGAAGCATGTATTTAAACTGGACCCTAATAAAGAAATAACAGATGAAGCACTTGAACAGATTTGTGAATCAGGCACAGATGCAGTCATGGTTGGCGGTTCTGATGGTGTGACACTTGAAAATGTGCTCGATCTGATGGCGCGCGTGCGCAGATATACAGTTCCGTGTGTACTTGAAGTATCGGCTCTTGAAGCGATTACCCCGGGCTATGATTTATATTTTATACCAACCGTTTTAAATACAGAGGACCCGAAGTGGTTTAAGGGACTTCATCACGAAGCAGTGAAAGAACATGGCGATCTGATGAACTGGGAAGAGATTCTTGCAGAAGGCTACTGCATTTTAAATCCGGACTGCAAAGCAGCGTCACTGACGGGAGCAGATGCTGCAATCAGTGATGATGAAGTGATTGCCTATGCACGGATGGCTGAGCACCTGTTTTCACTTCCGATTTTTTATATGGAATACAGCGGAATATATGGAGATCCGGCGCTTGTAAAAAAAGTCAGCGGGGAACTGGGGAACACAGTCCTTTTCTATGGCGGCGGCATCCAAAGCGAACAACAGGCCAGAGAAATGGCGGCTCACGCTGACGTCATCGTAGTTGGTGATGTGATTTACAGCAATTTAAAAGAAGCATTGAAAACAGTTTTAAATTAAAGTTGTCCGGATGCAAATATCCGGTCTATAATAAGAACAAACGTTCGAGGTGGTGCGACGATGCAATTTTTAACAGATCGTCTGCTGAATGGGATGAATCCTGAGCAGGCAAAAGCAATTAAAGCAACAGACGGCCCGCTGCTGATTATGGCAGGCGCGGGTTCCGGGAAGACTAGAGTACTGACACACCGGATCGCGTATTTAATGATTGAAAAAGGTGTAGCGCCGTATAACATTCTGGCGATTACCTTTACCAACAAGGCTGCGCGTGAAATGAAAGACCGTGTAGGAAGCATACTTGGCGGTGCAGCTGAGGATGTATGGATTTCAACATTTCACTCCATGTGTGTGAGGATTTTAAGAAGAGATATTGACAGAATCGGGTACAACCGTAACTTTACGATTCTTGATTCCACCGACCAGCAGTCAGTGATCAAGCGTATTTTAAAGGATAAAAACCTGGATCCGAAAAAGTTCGATCCGCGCGGTATTCTTGCTGCCATCAGTTCAGCAAAAAATGAGCTGACAACGCCTGAACAGTTTGCGAAGGATGCAGGCAGCTATTTTGACCAGACGATCAGTGAAGTATTTACTGAATATCAAAAAAGACTGCGTAAGAATTCAGCGCTGGATTTCGATGACCTGATCATGCAGACCATTCATTTATTTGAACGTGTGCCTGAAGTGCTGGAAAACTATCAGCGTAAATTTCAGTATATTCACGTGGATGAGTATCAGGATACAAACAGAGCGCAGTACATGCTTGTCAAACAGCTGGCATCACGCTTTAAAAACCTCTGTGTAGTCGGTGACTCAGACCAGTCGATATACCGCTGGAGAGGCGCAGATATTACAAATATCCTGTCATTTGAAAAAGACTATCCGAATACGACAGTGATCCTGCTTGAGCAGAACTACCGTTCAACTGAAAAGATACTGGATGCTGCGAATGCGGTCATTAAAAATAACCCGAACCGTAAAGCAAAAAACCTTTGGACAGATAATAAAGGCGGGCAAAAGATCACGTATGTCCGTGCAGACAGTGAGCAGGGGGAAGGTCAATTTGTGGCCGGTAAGATCAATGAACTGGTCCGCTCAGGTGTAAGAAAACCATCTGACTTTGCGATCCTGTACAGAACCAATGCACAATCCCGTGTCATGGAGGAAGTACTCATGAAGTCCAATATTGAGTACACGATTGTCGGCGGGACAAAGTTCTATGACAGAAAAGAAATCAAAGATATCCTGGCTTACCTCAGACTCGTTGCCAATCCGGATGATGATATCAGTCTGATCAGAATTATTAATGTACCAAAGCGCGGCGTCGGTACGACTTCACTTGATAAGATTGCAAACTACGCACGTGATAACGAAATGTCGATGTACAATGCGCTTGAACTGGCGGATTTTATCGGCTTAAGCGGTAAAGCTGCAAAGACAGTCCTTGAGTTCCGTGATTTCATTAAGAACTTTACACAGATGCAGGAATACCTGTCAGTGACTGAGCTGGTAGAGGATATTCTTGAAAAATCCGGCTACCGTGAAGCGCTTCAGGCTGAAAAGACAATCGAAGCACAGAGCAGGCTTGAAAATATTGATGAGTTCCTGTCTGTCACAAAAGAATTTGAAAAAGCAAGCGATGATAAGAGTCTCATTGCGTTTCTGACAGACCTTGCGCTGGTTGCGGATATTGACCAGCTCGATAAGGATGATTCGCCTTCAGATGCAGTCACATTGATGACGCTGCACTCTGCAAAGGGGCTGGAGTTCCCTGTTGTATTCCTGATGGGGCTTGAAGAGGGCGTATTCCCACACAGCCGCTCACTGATGGAAGAAGCTGAAATGGAAGAGGAAAGACGTCTTGCTTACGTTGGCATTACACGTGCAGAAGAAGAGCTGTTTATTACTAATGCTCAGATGAGAACGTTATTCGGGCGTACAAATATGAATCCTGTCTCAAGGTTTATTGCTGAAATTCCGGCTGAGTTGCTTGAAGAGCCGATGAAAAAAGAAACTTCTTCAGGAAGCAGAAGCTTTGGCTCACCTTCAAAGCCGCAGCCGAGAAAAGGTCCTGTGAGACGCCCTGCACCGCGTAACACTGGTGGCAGTGATCTGGGCTGGAGTGTTGGAGACAAAGCACAGCACGGTAAATGGGGCACAGGTACAGTCGTCAGCGTAAAGGGTGAAGGTGATTCTATGGAGCTGGATATTGCATTTCCAAGCCCTACCGGCGTTAAACGCCTGCTGGCGAAATTTGCGCCTGTTAATAAAGTGACATAAGGAGTTGAACCTGTGAGTCAGACGATAGAAAAAAGAGTACAGGAGCTGCATGAGCTGCTGAATCAGTATAATTATGAATACCATGTCCTGGACAAGCCCTCAGTGCCTGATGCTGAGTATGACCAGCTATTAAATGAACTAAAAGAAATAGAAACATCGAACCCTGAATATGCAACATCTGATTCGCCGACACAGCGTGTAGGCGGCGCTGTGCTGGAGCAATTTTCAAAGGTCACACACCGTACATCGATGCTGAGCCTTGGTAATGCTTTTAACGAAGATGATCTTAAAGACTTTGATCGAAAAGTAAGAGAGGTAGCCGGGGACAGTGCGATGTACAGCTGCGAGCTCAAAATTGACGGCCTTGCAGTTTCTCTCAGATATGAAGACGGACTATTTGTTCAGGGGGCTACAAGAGGAGACGGTTCTGTCGGGGAAGATATTACAGCGAACCTTAAGACAATCAGGTCAATTCCACTCAGGTTAAAAAAGCCGCTTTCCATCGAAGTCCGCGGTGAGGCTTTTATGCCTGAGTCCTCTTTTGTGAAGCTCAACGAAGAAAGAGAAAAGAAAGAGGAAGCACTTTTTGCAAATCCCAGAAATGCAGCGGCGGGTTCACTCAGACAGCTTGACCCGCGTATCGCAGCTTCAAGAAACCTTGATATCTTCCTTTATGCGATCGGTGATCCTGGTGATACAGGTGTCAGATCTCAAAGCGAAGGGATGAAGCTGCTTGATGAGATGGGACTGAAAACAAATCCTGAACGGAAAATGTGCAGCACTATTGAAGAAGTGATGGAATACATTCATGAATGGACTGAAAAAAGAGCTGACCTCGCCTATGATATTGATGGCATTGTCATAAAAGTGGACTCGCTTGATCATCAGGAAGAGCTCGGTTTTACGGCGAAAAGTCCAAGGTGGGCAATTGCCTATAAGTTCCCTGCAGAAGAAGTTGTCACCGTGCTACGTGACATTGAACTGAGCATCGGCAGAACAGGTGTCGTGACACCGACTGCGCTGCTTGATCCGGTGAAAGTGGCTGGTACCACTGTGCAGAGAGCTTCGCTTCACAATGAAGACCTGATCCGTGAAAAAGACATCCGCATTGGTGATCATGTCGTCATTAAAAAAGCAGGGGATATTATTCCTGAAGTTGTCAGTGTGATTACAGACAAACGTACTGGTCAAGAAAAAGAATTCCACATGCCAACACATTGTCCGGCCTGTGAAAGCGAGCTCGAACGTCTTGAAGGGGAAGTAGCACTGCGCTGCCTGAACCCGAAATGTCCTGCTCAGCTGCAGGAAGGACTGACTCACTTTGTTTCAAGGAACGCGATGAATATTGACGGGCTCGGTGAAAAAGTCATCGCCCAACTTTATCAGAGCGGGCTGATCGAGGATGTAGCAGACCTTTACCGTCTGACAAAAGATCAATTAATTGGACTAGAGCGGATGGGTGAAAAGTCAGCCGATAATCTGCTGAATGCCATTGAAGCATCTAAAAGTAATTCAATGGAGAAGCTGCTGTTTGGACTGGGCATCCGTCATGTCGGGGCAAAAGCAGCCAGAACCATTTCTGAGCATTTTCGACATGTTGATGCATTGAAAGAAGCATCAGCTGAAGAATTGTGTCAAATTGATGAAATTGGTAACAAAATGGCCGATGCAATCGTCACATACTTTGAGAACGAAGAAGTGCTCGAACTGATTGAGGAACTTCGTGAAAACGGCGTTAACTTAACTTATACCGGACCTGTGAAAAAGAAAGCAGAAGATATCGATTCAGCATTTGCAGGTAAAACAATTGTTCTTACAGGTAAATTGGCTCAATTGACACGCGGGGACGCAAAAGAGAAAATTGAGTTGCTTGGCGGAAAAGTAACAGGCAGTGTCAGCAAGAAAACGGATTTGTTAATTGCCGGAGAAGATGCCGGTTCAAAGCTTACTAAAGCCCAGGACTTAAATATACCGGTATGGGATGAAGACCAGCTGGTAGCAGAAATCACAAAACAAGAGGTGTAGCAGTTACATGAAAAAATGGTTAGCCGCTGCGACGGGAACTGCATTACTGATGAGCGGCTGTATGCCGTCTTTTCAACAGGAAGATGAAGTTGTGCAGGAAAATGCCCCGGAAAACAGTGAAGAGCAGACGGTCATTATCCCTAATTTCCAAATATCTGATGAGTATTACCGTACCTTACTGCCATATGAAGCATCACCATCAAGAGGGATGGTTGTGAATAACCTGAACACAAATTATGATATCGCAGAATTTGAGAATGGTTTGATGCGTGTGGCACAGCAGAACTTTTCACCTGAAGAGTATTTCTTTCAGGCAGGACAGTTTCTTGAAAGTGATACAATTTCAAGCTGGTTAAACCGTGAATTTACAGTAGATCAGCTTGCGGAATACGGAATGGAGCCCGAAGAAAATATCGGATTGAACCCGGTGGACAACGGAGAAGGTACAAGGGCTGAAAGAGCCGAAAGAAGCCCGATCTACCTGGCTCACATTCTCGAACATAACTACTTTGTAAAATCAGCTGAAGATGAATCAAAAGTAAGACTTGGTGGTATTGTCATTGGTCTTGCGATGAACTCAGTCTATTATTATAACAACGATGGTGACCCATACGGTCCAACATTTGAGGAGAATATATCTCAAAGCCTTCTTCAGGAGGAAGGGCAGGCAATGGCAGCAGAAGTTGTATCACGTATTCGTGCCCTTGGTGCCAATGACGCTGAAAAGGCAGAGCTTGCTGAAGTGCCAATTACAATTGCGCTTTTCAAGCAGGAGCCTAAAAGCACAGTAATCCCGGGTAACTTCTTCGGGTATGCAACAGCAGACAGTGGCAGCAATGAGCTTGGCGGATGGAATGAAATGAATGAGAATTATGTATTATTCCCGTCTGAAGAAGCAAGAGAAAGCTATCGGAATGATGAGACTGCATTCCTGAACTTCAAGCAGGATATTGAAACCTATTTTCCTAACTTCAACAGTGTGATCGGTACAGGTCTTTATAGAGGAGACCAGCTGGCACACCTCAAAATTGATATTCCGATTCAGTTCTATGGTAAATCAGAAATCGTCGGTTTCACCCAGTATATTGCCGGCCGACTGATCGATCTGTTCCCGGAATACTTTGATATTGAAGTGAGCATTACAT
This sequence comes from Jeotgalibacillus sp. 10bf12, assembly GCF_055597105.1. Classification (NCBI taxonomy): domain Bacteria; kingdom Bacillati; phylum Bacillota; class Bacilli; order Caryophanales; family Caryophanaceae; genus Jeotgalibacillus; species Jeotgalibacillus sp. 10bf12. Next base: position 1,754,781 of record NZ_CP200276.1, read on the forward strand.
CGATCAACGGACCTGAAGCGCTGATTATTAAAGAGCCGGATGATACAGAGCCGTTTGTTCATATTTATGAGCAGTAGGGGATGAAGGAAGCAAATGTGGTGAATGTGATCTCAAATCGCTGCCTCACACATAGCAAGAACCCGGGACTCATTGAAGTCCCGGGTTCTTTTTAGATTGTTATAAATTCCAAATCTCATCCGCATACTGCTGGATTGTCCGGTCGCTTGAAAAGTAGCCGGAGCGTGCAATATTATGGATACTTGAAGTCAGCCAGCGTTTTCGGTCCTGATACGCCTCAGACGTCAGCTGCTGGGCACGTACATACGCATCAAAATCCTTCAGCAGAAAATACTGATCATTTTCCATCAGCAGAGAATCGGCAATCATCTCGAAATCATAGAACGTATCAGGGAAAAAGCCGGAAGTAAACTGATCAATGATCTTTTTAATTCTCGGATCTCCGTGATAATAATCGTAAGAATGATAGCCGCCATGCTTTTCATATTTCATGACTTCCTGTGCAGTCAGACCGAAAATGAAAATGTGCTCTGGCCCTGTCAGTTCTTCAATTTCTACATTTGCACCGTCCAATGTGCCAAGTGTCAGCGCACCATTCATCATAAATTTCATGTTTCCGGTACCTGATGCTTCTTTACTTGCAGTAGAGATCTGCTCACTGATATTGGTCGCAGGAATAATCTTTTCTGCAAGAGAGACTCTGTAGTTTTCAAGGAAAACAACTGTCAGATAATCTTTTGACACAGGATCATAATTCACAAGGTTCGCAACTGAGTGAATCAGTTTGATGACCTTTTTAGCGTAATGATAGCCTGGTGCTGCTTTTGCTCCGAAGATAAATGTCTGCGGATGCGGTTTGAATGAGCTGTCTTCCTTCATTCTGTTATACAGATGCATCACATGCATGATATTTAACAGCTGACGTTTGTAAGCATGCAGCCTTTTAATCTGAACGTCGAAAATTGAATCAGGATTGACTTTGATGCCATTTTTTTCATGAATCAGATCAGCCAGAATGCGTTTTTTGTCATGCTTGATCTGATCTACCTCATCCTGGAATGAAGCGTCCTCAGCGAACTTTACAAGATCATTCAGCTTGCGCGTATCTTTAATCCAGTCGGTGCCGATTGCATTATTTATTACATTTGTCAGCTCCGGATTTGCCTGTAGCAGCCATCTTCTATGTGTGATCCCGTTCGTTTTATTGTTGAAACGATCAGGATAAAACTCATGGAAGTTTTTCATTTCACGCATTTTTAGAATTTCAGTGTGTAATCTTGCTACTCCGTTAATGCTATGACTGCCGACAATTGACAGGTGAGCCATTTTCACAAAGCCGTGTGCAATGACCGCCATTGATTCAATGCGATCCCAATCGCCGGGAAATGCTTCCCAGAGTTCTTCACAAAATCTTCTGTTGATCTCTTCAATGATCAGGTAAATTCGTGGAAAGAGCGGTCTGAACAGATCAATTGACCATTTTTCAAGTGCCTCGGATAAAATCGTATGGTTCGTATACGAAATTGTTTGAGTCACAATACTCCATGCTTCCTCCCAGCCCATTCCTTCTTCGTCCATCAATACGCGCATTAATTCAGGAATTGCAAGTGCAGGGTGCGTATCATTAATATGGATCGCGACATGCTCATGAAGTTCTGTCAGGTCGTCATGGTCTTCTTTATAATCTCTCAGGATACTTTCGAGACTGGCTCTGACCAGGAAGTACTGCTGCTTCAATCTGAGAATTTTTCCTTCATCAGACATATCATCGGGATAGAGAAATTCAGAGATCTGCTCAGTGTCACGTTTATACTGCATATAGTCTTTATGAGGAGGGAAGTGCTTAGCAGGCTCCGCCCCCCAGAGACGCAATGTGTTCACGCGGTCTGTATCATAGCCGATGACCGGCATATCAAATGGCACTGCCAGTACCGTTTCAGCCTTTTCGTGTGTAAAAATCATCTGACCGTTTTTCTCAGTCCATTTCACTTCTCCCCAATAAGGCACTTCAACGGCAAGATCCGTTTTTCTTACTTCCCAGACGTTCCCATTACGCAGCCATTGCTCAGGCAGTTCGACCTGATAGCCGTTCACGATCTTCTGTTCAAATAAGCCATGCTTATAGCGGATTCCGTGACCGTGACCTGCCATCGAGAGAGAAGCCATGGAATCAAGGAAGCAGGCAGCAAGACGCCCTAAACCACCATTACCAAGACCTGCGTCAGCTTCGGCTTCTTCAAGTTCACTCAGGTTAATGCCAAGGTCAGTTAATCCCTCATCCACCAGTTCTTTTACTCCAAGGTTCACTAAAGAGCTGACAAGCAGCCTGCCAAGAAGGAACTCAATTGATAAATAATAGACTTCCTTATGGTCGCCTTTACGGGAGTCTTCATTCGAAGCAATCCAATTCGTGCTGACATATTCCCGCACCATCATACCAAGTGTCTGATATTGGTGCTGTGGAGTAGAATGTTCAAATGATAAACCGCTTGATTGTTCAAGCCGCTGTAAAAAGGCTGCTTTAAATGCTCTTTTATTTTGGAACATGCATTATTTCCTCCCTTGAAGTCCTTTATAAAGGTCGTAATATTCTTTTGCAGAACGCGCCCAGCTGTAATCACCTGACATCGCATTTTTCTGCAGAATCGGCCATACTTCTTCATTGTTAAAGTGTTCTAGAGCACGTTCAACTGTGTGCTTCATATCATGTGCATTGTATGCGCTGAAAGTGAATCCATTGCCTGTATGATCTGTTTCATGCCACGAGTGAACTGTATCATTTAATCCGCCGGTTTCACGTGCAATTGGGATTGTTCCATATTGCAGTGAAATGAGCTGACTCAGTCCGCATGGTTCGAATAATGAAGGCATCAGGAAAAAGTCTGCGCCGGCGTAAATGCGATGGGCGAGCGCTTCACTGAAGCCGATGTATACACCGGTTTTTTCCGGATAGGCACTTGCCAGGTAATTGAAGTACCTTTCAAATTCAGGATCCCCGCTGCCAAGGACAATCAGCTGCATATTCTCATCATTTAATAATTCATGCATGACCCGCTTAACGAGTGACAGACCTTTTTGTTCAGTCAATCTTGTCACCATCGCAACAATAGGTACATGCTCAGACACAGGCAGGTTAAATTCCTTTTGGAGGGCAGCTTTATTAATCTTTTTATCATCAAGTGTCTTAAAGGAATAAGGCTTTGCAATGTAAGTATCTTTTTCAGGGTGGTAGGAATCGATATCAATGCCATTTAAAATCCCGCTCAGTTTAAATGACTGATCACGTAAAAGACCATCCAGTTTTTCACCGAAGAATGGTGTCTGAATTTCATCCTTATAAGTCGGGCTGACTGTGGTGAGTGCATTTGCGCTCAACAGAGCACCCTTCATAAAGCTGACAGCTCCGTAAAATTCAAGCTCTTCGGCTGAAAAGTACTGCTGGTCGAGATTGAGCAAATCACCAATTATGCTTTCAGGAAATAACCCCTGGAACTGCAGATTATGAATAGTGAAGACTGTTTTAATATTTTTATAAAATGGATACGCTCTGTACTGGCGGTCAAGCAGGAACGGCACCATACCTGTATGCCAGTCGTGCGCGTGAATGACATCAGGCTTAAATGGAATGAGCGGCAGGGCATCAAGTACAGCTCTGCTGAAAAATGCAAAGCGCTCACCGTCATCAAAATCTCCGTAGAGGGCATTTCGCTTGAAGTAGAACTCATTATCGAGCAGATAGTATGTAATACCGTCATGCTTTAATGTTTCAATCCCGCAATATTGGCGTCTCCAACCTACATTGACATAGAAGGTTTTAATCTTTTTAGCTTTTACAAGTAATTCATCAGAGATCGTTGAATACTTCGGCAGTATGACACGCACGTCTGCGCCAAGTTTGATTAACTCTTTAGGAAGAGCCCCGGCGACATCGCCGAGGCCTCCTGATTTTGCAAATGGTGCACATTCAGATACCGCAAACAATACCTTCATTATTGCACCACCGCCGCTTCACGCACGCTGCCTTTACGAAGTACAAGCGGCTGCTCAGCTGTTCCTTTTAATGACGTGCCATCAAGCACTCTCACGTCTTTATCTAAAATAACGTATTCCAGAGAACAGTTTTTACCGATCTGCGACTTCTGCATGACAACGCAGTTTTTTACTGTAGAACCTTCACCGATTTTTGCAGCTCTTGATACGATGCTGCTCTCGACACTTCCGCGGATATCAGCGCCGTTTGCGATCATTGCATTTCGTACCTGGGCAGTAGAGCTGTATTTAGTTGGCGGCTCATCTTTAACCTTCGTATAAATCGGACGCTCCTGTGTGAAGAGCTTGCTCCATACATCATGACGCAGCAGGTCCATTGAATGTTTCAGGTAAGCAGGGATTGAATCAATGATTGCCGTGTAATCTTTATGTTCATAAGCACCGATTTTATAATTATGAAGCGGCTGCTTTACAACATCTGACACACTGATGAACTGTGAGCGGCGTCTTGCTTCGATCAGTTCGATCAGCAGCGCTTTACTAATCACATAGATCTCAAGAGACTTTCCGTTATGCTGAACCTCCGTAATATCATAATCGTGAATTAAGTGTTCAGCTAAAGCTTCTTCAAAATCAATATTTGCAATCACGTAGCTGCTCGCTATGACCACATAGTCCTGATGACTGCGCTTGAAAAATTCGATGTGCTGTTCAAGTCGTGAAAACGATCCGATGCTTGTTGTCTCATTCGGTTCAAAGTAAGGGGGGAAGAAGAAGAGACCGTCTCTTTTTCTATCCATATCCCAGTTCTTACCTGATCCGATATGATCCATTAATGAACGATACTGATGCTTCGGGAAGATCGCTACGCTGTCTACACCTGAATTCACCATGTTTGAAAGAACAAAATCAATAAAACGGTAACGCCCTGCGAAAGGAATAGAGGCAACAGAGCGGTTTAAAGTTAAATCCTGAAGCCCACTTTGTACAGTGGCTGCGTCAATCACTCCTAATAAACGACTCATGCTGTCACGTCCTTTCTTAATCTTTCCACCAGTTCTTTTGTGACAAGAATGACATCCTCATCACCATGTTCAGGTGTAATGGTAATACCCTCCGGCACTTCAATGTCACCTGGTACGATTGCACGCTTAATCGTTACATTCTTTCCAATTACAGCATCAGGCATAATGACTGATTCATAAATATCAGCACCTTCACCAACTGATACACCCTGGAAAATAACTGAGTGAGATACTTTACCTTCAATGACACATCCTTCATTAATGAGTGAATCTGTCACTTTAGATGTTGTTGCAAGATATTGAGGCGGCTGATTCGGGTTTCTTGAATAAATTCTCCATGAATGGTCAAACAGATTCAGACCCGGATTCTCTTTTAACAGATCCATATTTGATTCCCACAGACTTTTAACGGTACCGACGTCTTTCCAGTAGCCTTCAAATGGATAAGCCATTAAGCGCTTACCTTCATTCAGGAACAAAGGAATAATATCTTTACCGAAGTCATGTGATGAATTTTCATTTACATTATCCTGATCAAGATATTTTTGAAGGGACTTCCAGTTAAAAATGTAGATACCCATTGAAGCAAGGTTATTCTTTGGTTCAGCAGGTTTTTCATCAAACTCAAGGATTTCAAGGTCATCATTGGTATTCATGATGCCAAATCGGCTTGCTTCATCCCATGGAACTTCAATAACGGAAATCGTTGCCTCAGCCTCATTTTGAATGTGATAATCAAGCATTTTTGAGTAGTCCATTTTATAAATATGATCTCCGGATAGCACAAGTACATATTCAGGATCGTATTGTTCAATGTAATTCAGGTTCTGATAGATCGCATTTGCCGTACCGCTGTACCATTTCACACCGCTTGCTTCAGTGTAAGGAGGGAGGACAGTGACGCCACCGTTACGGCGGTCAAGGTCCCATGCGCTACCGATACCGATATAAGAATTCAGTACGAGCGGCTGATACTGTGTCAGCACGCCAACTGTATGAATCCCTGAATTTGTACAATTACTCAGTGTGAAATCGATAATCCGGTACTTACCTCCGAAAGGTACTGCCGGCTTGGCAATTTTCGTAGTAAGGGAATGCAGGCGGCTTCCTTGTCCTCCTGCCAGTAACATCGCTACACATTTTTTCTTAACCATTATGTCACGCTCCTCGTTATTTTTTTGCCGGCTTCCAAATCGTGATGCCAAGCGGTGGGATCTTCATATCAAGAGACTGCTTCCTGTTGTGAATCGGGTTTTCTTCAGTCACTGCTGTCTGATTAATGTGATTTGTTCCGCCGAAGTTCTGCCTGTCACTTGAAAATACTTCTTCCCACTTTCCTTCAAACGGGGCACCAATCCGGAAATGATCATAACTGACATTTGTGAAGTTACAGATCACCATCAGCGTGTCGCTCTTTCTTTTGCCTCTTCTGATAAATGAATATATGCTCTGTTCTGCATTGTCTGCATCGATCCACTCAAAGCCCTGCGGATCATGATCAAGCTCGTGAAGTGCTTTTTGCGTCTGATAAAAATTCATTAATTCTTTAGTAAAAACGTCTGACTGAGCATGTGAATCATATTCTTTCAGGAACCAGTCAAGACCTTGTACATATTTCCATTCATCAAACTGTGCGAATTCTCCACCCATAAAGAGCAGCTTTTTCCCGGGGTGTGTGATCAGATAGCTGAGCAGCAGTCGCCACTGAGCGAACTTCTCCCAATACTCACCCGGCATTTTATGAAGCAGAGACCGTTTTCCATGTACCACTTCATCGTGTGAGAGTGGCAGAATATAGTTTTCTGTATATGCATATACAAGTGAGAATGTCAGCTTATGATGATGGTGTCTGCGTTCATAAGGAGGGTACTCCATATAATCGAGCAGATCATTCATCCAGCCCATATTCCATTTGTAGTTAAATCCAAGTCCGCCTTCGTGTACAGGTTTGGTCACGCCCGGCCAGTCAGTTGAATCCTCAGCCATCATTAGAAAGCGTGGATTTTCTTTAAAAACAGCCTTATTTAATTCCTGAAGAAATTCAGTCGCATAGGGGTTTGCTGTTTCAGGCTCACTGTTAGCCCAGTAAATAATATTTGCCACTGCATCCACTCTCAGTCCATCTATTCTGAAAAAGTTCATCCAGTATAGTGCGTTAGAAATCAGGAAGCTTCTGATTTCACCTTTTGCCAGGTTGAAGTTTGCAGTACCCCATTCGAGATTTTCACGGTCATTAAATGAGTCATATTCATATAACGGCTGCCCGTCAAACATATATAGTCCGTGAGAGTCCTTACAGAAATGCCCCGGTACCCAGTCGAGCAGGACACCAATGTCTTCCTGATGACAGCGGTCAATGAAATACATCAGATCGTGCGGCGTCCCAAAACGGCTGGTAGGGGAGAAGTACCCCGTACCCTGATATCCCCAGGAAGCATCAAGCGGGTGTTCAGTTAAAGGGAGTAGTTCAATATGAGTGAATCCTCTTTCCTTTACATAGGGAATTAATTCATCAGCATATTCTCTGTATGTAAAGTAAGAACCATCTTCTTTTTGCTTCCATGAATTTAAGTGAAGTTCATAGATTGCAAGGGGTCTTTCGTAAATCGGTCTTCTTTTTCTGACGCGCTGGCGGTAAAGGTGATCGCCCCACTTGTAACCGGACAGGTCATAAACGACTGAAGCAGTCTGTGGCCGCAATTCAGAGTGGAATGCATAGGGGTCTGATTTCATAATCAGCTCCCCGGTTGCTGTCGTAATTGCGTACTTATAAAGCGCTCCTTCTAAATCCTGATCAATGATACAGCTCCAGATTCCTTCTTTATTAATCCGGGTCATTTCATATCTGCCAGGCTCCCAGTCAGTAAAGCTGCCTGTTACAGAAACTGACTGTGCATGAGGCGCCCAGACGGTAAAGCGTGTGCCGGTCACCTGCTTTTTCTGTTTTACAAGATGAGCGCCAAATGTAGCGTGTGCATTGTAAAGTGTACCTTCATGGAAAAGGTGTATGTCAAAATCACTAATGATCTGTTCCATGTGCGCCATCCTTTCTCATTTAAATTCGTCTATACAATTTCAACATTACCATATAAAACTCCTTGTTTTATCGAAAATTCGATAAAAATTTAGAAAATTCAGAAGTAAGCGCTTGCAATATTTTCTTTTTCCACAAAAATCGGATAAAAAATGTCATTTTAAGTATGAAAAAGAAAGTGCTTACTCAATACTGCATAATTTTCCCTGTAATGGGTGTCTTGAAACTAAGAATAGAGATTTAATTGCATTTAATCATAAATGATACATTTGTTTATGATCATCGGGATATATAAGGTGACAACATAAGTAGAATGACCTGCTGAAAACATAAAAAAACGGCTGGTCATATTGACCAGCCGTTTTGAAAGTAATTTATTTATTTGATTCAACTTCGTGTACTTTTTCGAACTTATCATAACCTTCGCGAACAGGTTCGCGTGAGTTAGATGAGATCATGCTGACAACAATGATTGCAATTGTACTTAAGATAAAGCCTGGAATCATTTCATATAACCAGCTGCTTAATCCAAGTACGTATACCCACAGGATAACTGTAATCGCACCAGTAAGCATACCTGCAAGAGCACCCCAGCGAGTCATACGCTTCCAGTAAAGTGAAAGCAGGATCGCAGGACCGAATGCAGAACCAAAGCCAGCCCATGCATTACTTACAATATCAAGAATCGTGCTGTTTGAATCAAGTGACAGAATGATCGCAATTAATGCAACTAATAGTACTGAGATACGTCCTACCAGCACAAGCTCTTTATCAGAAGCACTGCGCTTCAGGAATGTGTTGTAGAAATCCTCTGTCAGCGCACTTGACGTAACAAGCAGCTGAGAAGATACCGTACTCATGATTGCCGCCAGGATTGCAGCAAGTAAGAAGCCGGAAATCAATGGATGGAACAATACCTGAGAGAAGAAGACAAAGATTGTTTCAGGGTTTGCCAGCTCTGCTCCAGTATTTGCAATGTATGCTACACCAGTTAAACCAGTGAATAATGCACCGATAATCGCAACGATCATCCATGTCATACCAATACGGCGTGCAGTCTTAAGTGATTTTACATCACGGATCGCCATAAACCGGACGATAATGTGCGGCTGACCGAAGTAACCAAGACCCCATGCCATTAGACCGATAAATCCTAGGAACGTTGTCCCTTCAAAGAATGAAGTCAACTGAGGATCGATACCGTTTAATGTATCAAATGTAGGTCCGATTCCGCCAAGCTCCATGAATGCAACGATTGGTACAAGAATAAGTGCGACAAACATGATAACGCCCTGAACAAAGTCAGTGATACTAACTGCCAGGAAACCACCGAATAAAGTGTAAGCAAGAACAACGCCTGCAGTAACAAACAGACCTAATGTGTAATCCATTCCAAATGCACTTTCAAATAAAACTCCACCTGAAACCATACCTGAAGATGTATAAACAGTGAAGAAAATAATGATGACAATTGCGGATACGAAACGCAAAATCTTTGTATCATCTACAAAGCGATTCTCAAAAAAGTCAGGAATTGTGATTGAATCGTTTGCCACTTCCGTATAAGTTCTTAAACGAGGTGCTACAAATAAATAATTTAAATATGCGCCAATGGATAAACCAACCGCAATCCACATGCCCGAGAGTCCGGATACATAGATCGAGCCTGGTAGACCTAAGAGCATCCACCCACTCATGTCAGATGCGCCGGCTGATAATGCAGTAACCCCTGGTCCAAGCGTTCTGCCACCAAGCATGTACTCTGATAAATTGCCGGTCGATTTTTTATAGGCATAATAGCCAATCGCCAGCATACCGATGAAATATAATGCGAGAGATATATATACCTCAAAGCCAATCTCTACAGCTTCCACCAAATCTCCTCCTTGTAAAATGAATTTTTTGTGTCAATTGTTTCATGACGCTTACAGTTGAATAACCTAACAAATATTTTCAAGCTGTTCAAGTGATATAAACTGCATCATATCAGCCTAAACAGCTGTCACCCTATTAAGCGCAAGGGATAGAGCATGATTTGCAAAACATTAAAGTAAAATAATTCTGAAAATTAAATCATACTTTATTTTAATCGCAAACCTTGAATTTTAGCAAGTGAAACCGCCTGAAACACTTCTATATAAACGTTTGAGCATGGAATAAAAATCCTTAAATGGGCAGTAAAAAAGGTAGAATATGTGAATTTGTGCACAAATAGATGACCTGAAAAGAGATATTTTGTACAATGGAGATATGATAAAAGAAAGGGTGAGAGTATGGCACAGGGAAAGAGTGTTGATGATTATATTCAGGAAGGGATATATGGTGCCAGAGAAACTTTGCCAGATGAAAGAAGAATGTTTTTAACATCAATCAGGGAAAGGGTGGAATTTGCGCTCCTGCAAAACCAGGTGCGTGAATCAGACGTGTACCCTGAGATTGAACAGGCAGTTAAAAAACACCGTGATCTAAAGATGTTTTTAAATGGAAACATGAATTACCGTTTTTTATCAAAATATATTCAATTAGCAGACCGGTATAAATTGTCTTATCAGGTCGTAACAAATAAAGAATACAATTCTGAGTACGGTCTGGTCTTGTCTCATTTAGAAGCAATTGATAAAGAAGACATCTCGCTTCCTAAGAGACATGCTGATAACGGTGCAGCACCATCATTTTGGGATCGGCTGTTCCGCTCATAATGCGTTTCTTCTATTTTAATATGGGTGAACTGGGTATTACGTCCATTTAATGAAAAAATTAATAACACTATTCGGCAGGGATATTCAGGTAAAGTTGCCTGAGACCCTGCCTTTTTGGTATGATAAACAGTATTGTGAGTGTTCGAACATACACGGAGGTGAGTCACAATGACAAAGATTACAAAAGAAGAAGTTAAACACGTAGCGCATTTGGCGAGACTGAATATTGATGAGCAGGAAGCAGAGAAATTTGCAGACCAGCTCGGCTCAATCATCACTTTCGCAGAACAGCTGAATGAGCTTGATACCGAAAACGTTGAACCGACAACGCATGTGCTCGATATGAAGAACATTTTGCGTGAAGATAAGCCTGTTGATGGGCTGCCGCGTGAACAAGTACTAAAAAATGCACCAGATCACCAGGATGGACAGGTGAAGGTGCCAACGATTTTAGAGTAGGAGGGCAAAAGATGTCTTTATTCGATCACAAGCTGGCTGATCTGCATGATCTTTTACATAAAAAAGAGATTACAATTGCTGATCTTGTCCGTGAATCATATAAACGTATTGAAGAAGTAGATGGTAAGGTTCAGGCATTCCTGACACTTGATGAAGAGCGTGCGCTTAAACGTGCAGAAGAGCTGCAAAGTAAAATGGGCACTGATGAAGGCCTTCTTTACGGAATGCCGATCGGTGTCAAAGATAATATTGTGACAAAAGAGCTGCGTACAACAGCAGCAAGTAAAATCCTTGGAAACTTTGATCCGATTTATAACGCAACAGTTGCTGACAAGCTTTTCGCAGCTGACGCAATCACAATCGGAAAACTGAACATGGATGAATTTGCAATGGGTTCATCAACAGAGAACTCGCATTTTGCTAAAACAAAGAACCCATGGAACCTTGAAACTGTTCCCGGTGGATCTTCAGGTGGCTCTGCAGCAGCAGTTGCAGCCGGTGAAGTTCCATTTTCCCTTGGATCAGATACAGGCGGATCAATCCGTCAGCCGGCATCATTCTGTGGTGTTGTAGGTCTTAAGCCAACATATGGCCGTGTATCACGCTTTGGTTTAATTGCATTTGCATCATCTCTTGATCAGATCGGACCTATTACTACGAACGTCGAGGATAATGCTTATCTATTAGAAGCAATCGCAGGTCTTGACCCAAATGACTCTACGTCTGCTAACGTCAGCGTTCCTAAATACCGCAGTGCACTGACAGGTGACATTAAGGGATTAAAGGTTGCTGTACCGAAAGAATATCTTGGTGATGGTGTAAGTGAAGAAGTACGCCAGTCAGTCCGCGAAGCACTAAAAGTACTTGAAGGACTTGGTGCAACGATTGATGAAGTATCACTTCCTCACTCTAAGTACGGTGTAGCAACTTATTACCTGTTGTCTTCTTCTGAAGCATCAGCGAACCTTGCACGTTTTGACGGTATCCGCTACGGTTACCGTGCTGACAACGCTGAAAACCTGATCGACTTGTATAAAAAGACGCGTGCTGAAGGCTTCGGAGACGAAGTAAAACGCCGCATTATGCTTGGTACTTACGCATTAAGCTCAGGCTATTATGATGCTTACTATAAGAAAGCACAAAAAGTCCGTACATTAATTAAGCAGGACTTTGAAAAAGTGTTTGAGGACTATGATGTCATCGTAGGACCTACAACGCCAACCCCTGCATTTAAGATCGGCGAGCAGATTGATGACCCGCTGACAATGTATGCAAATGATATCCTGACAATCCCTGTGAACCTTGCAGGTGTACCGGGTATTTCTGTGCCTGCAGGACTCTCTGAAAATGGTCTTCCACTTGGTCTTCAGATCATCGGGAAGCACTTTGATGAAAGTACTGTATACCGCGTGGCACACGCATATGAGCAGGCAGCAAACCACAACATGAAGCCGGAACTGTAGGAGGGAGAAGACATGACAAACTTTGAAACGATTATTGGACTTGAAGTACACGTAGAGTTAAAAACTGATTCAAAAATGTTCTCTCCTGCACCTGCGCATTTCGGTGCGGAGCCGAACACAAATACAAACGTTGTAGACCTTGGTTACCCGGGCGTACTGCCTGTCATCAACAGACGCGCAGTAGACTGGGGTATGAAGGCTGCAATGGCACTGAACTGTGAAATTGCTGAACATACGAAGTTTGACCGAAAGAACTATTTCTACCCGGATAATCCGAAAGCTTATCAGATCTCACAATTTGACCAGCCGATCGGTGAACATGGCTGGATTGAAATTGAAGTGGACGGATATAAAAAGAAAATCGGTATTACACGTCTTCATCTTGAAGAAGATGCAGGTAAACTGACGCATACTGACAAAGGATACTCACTTGTCGACTACAACCGTCAGGGCACACCGCTGATTGAAATCGTATCTGAGCCGGACTTAAGAACACCTGCTGAAGCATACGCTTATCTTGAAAAAATCAAGTCAATCATCCAGTACACAGGCGTTTCTGACTGTAAAATGGAAGAAGGATCACTTCGCTGTGATGCGAACATCTCACTCCGTCCGGTTGGTCGTGAAGAATTCGGTACTAAAACTGAGCTGAAAAACCTGAACTCATTTAACTTTGTTAAAAAAGGTCTTGAGTTCGAAGAAAAGCGTCAGGAAGAAGTACTATTATCAGGCGGATCGATCCAGCAGGAATCACGCCGCTTTGACGAGTCTACAGGCAAAACGCTATTGATGCGTGTAAAAGAAGGCTCTGATGACTACCGCTACTTCCCTGAACCTGATCTTGTATCAATGGTGATTGATGAAGAATGGAAGGAAAGCGTTCGTAAAACAATCCCTGAACTTCCGGATGCACGTAAAAAGCGTTATGTAGAAGACCTTGGCCTGCCTGCATATGATGCGATGGTATTAACGCTCACAAAAGAAATGTCTGATTTCTTTGAGCTCACACTTGAGCAGGGTGCAGATGCAAAGCTTGCTTCTAACTGGCTGATGGGTGAAGTATCTGCTTACCTGAACGCTGAACAAAAAGAGCTTGGCGATACTGCACTGACGCCTCAGGGGCTTGCAGGTATGATCAAGCTGATTGAAGACGGTACGATTTCATCTAAAATTGCGAAAAAGGTCTTCAAGGAACTGATCGAAAAAGGCGGAGATCCAAACAAGATCGTAAAAGATAAAGGTCTCGTACAGATTTCTGACGAAGGTCAGCTGCTTGGTTTTGTCACTGAAGCACTTGATAACAACCCGCAGTCGATTGAAGACTTTAAGAACGGTAAGGACCGCGCAATTGGTTTCCTAGTCGGACAGATTATGAAAGCATCGAAGGGACAGGCAAATCCTCCGATGGTGAATAAGCTGCTGATGCAGGAGATTAAGAAGCGGTAAATATTTTGGGGAGAAACGCACTTTTTGAGTGCGTTTTTTTTTGTTTGGAGTGGGAATGCGGTGGCGTTGGTACGGGTGCTGGTGAGTGGGGATGATTCGTGCACCTTTTTGGATTTATCTATCAGCTTTCAGATTATTTTGTCGTTAGTATATTTTGTGGACACACCAAAGTGATAGAATACAACTAATTGTAAATCATGGAGGAGGGTCTAAAATGGATCGGAATTATAAGCATTATGACGAAGGGTTTAAAAAGTATGTGGCGAAGCTGGTGGTGGATGATGGCAGAAGGATGGCGGATATTGAGCGGGAATTAGGAATCTCTTATCCAAGTCTTCAACGTTGGGTCAATGCTTACAGACAGGAAGAGGATGAAAAAAAGAAAACATCCCAGGAGGAACTCCTTACTGCTTCTGAATACAAAGCAAAACTCGAAGCGTCTGAGGCAGCACGCAAAGCAGCCGAAGAAGAAAATGACATCTTAAAAAAGGCTATGCACATCTTCACAGAAGACCCAAGAAAGTAAAGGTCTTTGAGTTTGTAGAGGCACATGATCAGGAACACCATGTGATGAAGATGTGCACACTCCTCGGGGTCTCGCGTTCAGGTTATTATTCATACCTTCAGCGTAAAAAGCAGGGGTCGTCTGAACAGGAAAAGAAAAAGGCGGCACTAGAGGAAAAGATCTCTCAGATCTTTCATGAAAGCTATGGGACATACGGAAGCCCAAGGGTACATGCCCAGCTGATACGAGAAGGATGGATCGTGTCTCAAAAAACCGTTGCCAACCGGATGAGAGAGCTGAATCTGATCGCGAGAACGCTTGTGAAGCGAGTGATGACGACAGATTCCAACCACCAAAATAGGGTCTATCCAAATACATTGAATCGCCAGTTCGAGCCTAAGCAGTTAAATATGGCTTGGGCTGTCGACATCACGTACGTGATGACCCTTGAAGGCACCCTGTATTTTAACCCTGTGATTGATCTTTGTTCAAAAAGGATTATTACTTACCAGATCGATGATCAAATGAAAACTGAACTACCCAAAAGAGCGTTAGAGGAAGCCATTATTCTCAGGAACCCGTCTGAAGGTTTGATCCACCATTCAGATCGTGGAACTCAATACACATCTGATGCTTACCTGGACATCCTTAAAAGGGTTGAAGCTGTCGTCAGTATGAGCCGGAAAGGCAATCCCTATGACAACGCATGTGCAGAGTCTTTTTTCTCAAGCTTTAAACAGGAATTCCTGTACAGAAAGCTGCCTCAAACGAAGGCAGAAGCACGTGCTTTGATTCATGAATATGTAGGATTCTATAATGAGCGACGTCTACACTCCACTTTAGGTTATCTGACACCGGTAGAGTTTGAGAGCATGAAGCGAAGTGAGGCAATAAGTGAATGATCCGGGAACCATTCACTTAAGAAAAGCAAAACCTGATTCTACAAAGGAATCAGGTTCAAAACGAGTGAAAAAAGTGATAGAGGCGTGTCCACTTTCTTGACATAAGCTCAATTTCTATTAGCTTTCAGATGTATTCATCCTGATGCAGGATGTTGCTGGATGATGCCATCATCTTTTGAAAAAATTCCATCAGCTCCGGCATTTTATCTTACACCTTCAACATTTTTCAGCTGTCCCCTGTATCATCCGCCAAAGACGAGCATTTCTGAAATCGGCACATTCCACAAACAATTTATTCGAATAAAAATCTTTATTATGAGAAGCTGAAAAATGAGGTGATTAACATGACAAACTTAAACGAATGGTTTGAAAGAGGGCTGACAGCTGAAGCTTATCAAAATCAGATGGAATCACATAAAGAAAACATGTCTAAAGTCTATGAACAGTTCTCAGTTCCGGTTGAAGATGAAGCGTTTCTTGAGCAGTTAAAAGCTCAAAACCTGCGGGCAATTGTGTTGACTGAAGACTGGTGCGGCGATGCGATGATGAATAATCCTGTACTCTTGAAGCTTGCTGAACGTTCTGGTATGGAAGTCAGATTTATCTTAAGAGATAGTAACCTGGAGTTGATGGATCAGTATTTAACAAATGGCAAATCCCGTGCAATTCCGATTTTTGTTTTTATTAATGAAGATGGAGATGAAATTGCAAAGTGGGGGCCGAGAGCCGAAAAAGTGCAGGCATTTGTAGATGATGCAAGATCTAATCTACCGGCAAAAGAGGATCCGGCCTTTAAAGATGGTCAGCAGCTGATGATCAAACAGCTGACAGCAGCTTACACAGTGCGCGAAGATTTCTGGGCAGAAGTATATCAGGAACTGAAAAATAAGCTTACTGTGGTAAATTCCGTTAAATAACGTTATGATGGGGATAAGCCTTCATTTAGGGCTTATTCTTTTTTTGTTTACATACAGCAAAAAGTGATTATAATTTTATAGTATGCTTATTATATAAAAGGCAGGCTGAAAATCATGAAACGAGCTAGAATCATTTACAATCCGACTTCAGGTCGTGAGCTTTTCAGAAGACACTTACCTGAAGTATTAATGAAATTAGAACAGGCAGGCTACGAAACATCCTGTCACGCTACAACATGCGCAGGGGATGCGTCTATTGCTGCAGCAGCTGCAGCAGAGCGTGGCTTTGACCTGATCATCGCTTCAGGCGGGGATGGCACGCTGAATGAAGTGGTGAACGGTATTGCTGAAAAATCGAACCGTCCGACATTGGGGCTCATTCCAATGGGAACGACCAACGATTTTGCGCGTGCGCTTCATATTCCAAGAGATATTGAAGATGCAGTAGACATCATTATAAAGGGTGATACGATCCCTGTTGATGTTGGAAGAATGAATGATAAATATTTTATTAATATTGCCGGTGGCGGACGTATCACTGAATTGACATATGAAGTGCCAAGTAAGCTGAAAACTGTGCTTGGCCAGCTTGCATATTATTTAAAAGGAATTGAAATGCTTCCATCATTTAAACCGACAAATGTACGGATTGAGTATGATGGGAAAGTATTTGAAGGAGAGGTCATGCTTTTCCTGATCGGTCTGACAAATTCAGTCGGTGGATTTGAAAAGCTCGCACCGGACTCTTCTATTAATGATGGTTTATTTACATTAATGTTTTTAAAGAAAACAAATATGGCAGAAACAATCCGCGTGATCTCTCTTGCGCTTCGCGGAGAGCATCTGCATGATCCGCACCTTGAATATGTGAAAGCGAATCATATAAAAGTTACTTCTCAGGAAACGGTTCAGCTGAATCTTGATGGAGAATTTGGCGGGTTGCTGCCTGCAGAGTTTCAGAATCTCTATCGTCATCTGAATGTTTGTGCGCCATTTGATAAGCTTCGTAAAGAGGATCGTGTAGATGATGATCAGAATGTAGTGCTGAAAAACAGTATCATTGATGAAGAAGATGAGGTCAGAAGCGACCATTAAAAAAAGGCCGGGCGGTTAAAATCGCCGGCCTTTTTTATTGAATTGCTTCAATCCAATCAACAGCATTGTCCATGTCAGCAGCAAGCTTTGAAGCTTCCTCAATCGGACGCCACTCAAAATGAAATCTCATCCCATCATCCTTGCCATCACTTTCAACCGTATAATCCCACTCGTTTTCTACTGTGCGCTTTAGTGCAAGGTGGAAAAAGTTGCGCTCATAATATTTTGAGCGGTCTTCTGAATAATACATCTGTTTATGAAGTTTTCCCTGTAATTGAAGTTCATTTCTCTTCAAACCGGTTTCCTCTTCAATTTCGCGATAAAGCGCATCAATCAGCAGTTCATCGTCTTCAACGCCGCCGCCAGGTACCTGGAGACCAGCTTGTGGATGATCCTTATGGGAAAAAACAAGTAATTCAGTCTTTCCTTCAATTTCCCTCGTAATATAAGCGAGTACTTTCTGTTTAACAATCTGTCCCATATCGTTTCCTCCTTAGTTAGAATTTTTAGAATAAAAAGAATAGTTTCTCTATTCTACACACCTTTATATAAAAAATCAAGGTTATTTAGGTAATTTAATATATACCCCTTATAGGGTGTGGTTAAACCTATAAGGGGTTTCTTTTTTAAAATGATGAAATGTTTCACTTGAAATTGCTGAAGCTTTCTAAAGTTAACTGTTATTTTAAGTATACGGGTAACAAGGGCTAATATATGCTACAATAATGGGCAGCGATTCTAACGAAGAGGGCGATTAAAACATGACAAAAAAGCAGTCTTTACCTGTTAAGAAAAATGATACTGTAACTGTGACAATAGAAGATTTAACGCATGAGGGACATGGTGTTGGGAAGGTAGACGGGTACCCGTTGTTTATTCCGTTAACGCTCCCTGAAGAGAAGGTAAAAGTGAAGGTACTGAAAACGACGAAGAACTTCGGTTTTGGTAAGCTGGTGGAACTTGAGTCTGTCAGTGAACATAGAACGGAACCACCGTGTCCGGTTTATGACGCGTGTGGCGGTTGTCAGTTGCAGCATTTCAGCTATGAAGGACAGCTTGCTGCAAAACAAAAGCAGGTGCGTGATGTCCTTGAGCGAATCGGTAAGATCAAAGATGTACCGGTTCATCCGACACTCGGCATGGAAGACCCTTGGCGCTACCGGAATAAAAGCCAGATTCCTTTCGGCAGTGAGAGTGGGCGAGTGATTGCTGGCTTTTATGCAACTCGGAGTCACAGAATTGTGGATACGGATGTATGTCTGATCCAGGAAGAAGTCAGTGATCGTGTAATGAACATTGTAAAGGAAGAAGCAGGCCGCTTTGGTATCCAGCCATATGATGAAGAACGTCATAAAGGTGTGCTCCGTCATGTCGTTATCAGATATGGCCGTACTTCAGGTGAAGTAATGGTTGTGCTTGTGACAAGAACTAAGCATCTGCCGCACGCAGAGGACTTAACGGCTGTACTGCGTGAAAAAGTGCCGGGTCTGAAATCGATTGTTCATAATATTAATGATGAGCGGACGAATGTCATTCTTGGTAATAAGGGACAGACGATCTGGGGCAGCGATGTCATTTATGATTCGATTGGTGAAGTAAAGTTTGCGATTTCAGCACGCAGTTTTTATCAGATCAACCCTGTGCAGACGGAGGTGCTTTATCAGAAGGCACTTGAATACGCTCAGCTGACAGGAGAGGAATCTGTTGTTGATGCGTATTGCGGCATCGGAACAATCTCACTCTTTTTAGCGCAAAAAGCAAAGAAAGTATTCGGCGTTGAGATTGTGAAGCAGGCGATTGAAGACGCAAAAGCGAATGCAGAATTAAATGGGTTCACAAATACTGAATTTGAAGCGGGACCGGCTGAAGAAGTCATCCCTGCCTGGCATAAAAAGGGCAATCAGGCTGACGTCATTGTGGTGGATCCACCGAGAAAAGGCTGTGACCAGGCGCTGCTTGATACAATGCTTGCGATGAAACCAAAGCGGATTGTATATGTGTCATGTAATCCTGCTACACTTGCGAGGGATCTTAGGATTCTGGAGGATGGCGGATATAAGACGCAGGAAGTCCAGCCTGTTGATATGTTTCCGCAGACGAGTCATGTTGAATGTGTGGCGTGGCTGGAAATAAGATAAAGGAATAAGAAATGGTTATTAACACAGGTATCTCTTGATAAGAGATACCTGTTTTTTAGTAAGATTTGACCTTTTGATAGATATTCCATTAACTGTTAATGTATATTTGAAATAATCTATTTAATATTCACTATTAATTTTATAAAAACTCTCTGTTCCGATGAACATGATTTGGATTATTTAGTACAAATGAGTAAAAATAACTGTCGAGGGAAATTAGCAATTTACAATATAATAGGTGTAAATTTAAACGTTTAACTGATCAATAAGTGAAGGAGTGATGAAAGCATGCCTTTTACGATTATCAGACAGGACATCACAAAACTAGAAGTGGACGCTATTGTGAATGCAGCTAACACTTCGCTGGAAATGGGAGGTGGTGTATGCGGCGCTATTTTTAGAGCAGCAGGAGAAGCGGAGCTTCAAGAGGCATGTGACAGACTTGCTCCAATTAAGACCGGTGAGGCTGTAATGACTCAAGGGTTTAATCTGCCCGCTAAGTATATCATTCATACAGCTGGTCCGGTCTATCGGCACTCAGATAAAGAGAATAGTGAGCGTAAACTACACTCTGCATACATTAACTCTTTAAAGATAGCTGTTGAAAATAAGTGTGAAAGTGTAGCATTTCCCCTGATTTCAAGCGGTATATATGGGTACCCCAAAAAAGAAGCGCTTCAGGTGGCAACTGCTGCAATTAAGGAATTTCTGGCTGATCATGATATCAGTGTCATGCTCGTTATTTATGATAAATCTGCATTTAATATCAGCAATGAGTTGCTTGGATCTGTGGAGAGCTTTGTTGACGAAAATTATGTAGAGAAAAAAACGCTTCAGAGGAGGGAATTGCTTGATATAGAGAAAGAGGCTCTATACACGCTCAGTGAAAGTCGTTTGAATTATGACGATATCCCGGATGCAATGCGTTCTCCTATAGAAGATTTTGTCGACAATCTTGATGAACCGTTCTCAGCTGAAATTATCAGGCTGATCGACTATAAAGGGAAGACAGATATTGAGGTATACAAGCGTGCCAACCTTGATAGAAGATTATTCTCAAAAATAAGAACTGGTAAAGGGTATGAACCAAGTAAACGTACCGCAATAGCACTTGCAATTGGACTGGAGTTAACGCTCAATGAAACAGATGACCTCTTAAGATGTGCCGGTTTCGCATTGTCCCGCAGTCAAAAATTTGATGTGATTATTGAATATTTTATTAAAAACGGCAAGTACGATATTTTTGAAATTAATGAAGTCCTTTTTGAATACGACTTACCAACCCTGGGAGTTTAATGAATACATATCAGCATAAAATACAGTTATTTATATTCATAAACAAAGTAAATGTCGCTTTCAAAGCGACTAATTTTATAAAGAAACTTGTTACCCTTAAGTTATAACAAGACTTGAGGAGGATATTAAGATGACAAATGATTTAATCGAACTAGTATTTATACTTGATAAAAGTGGATCAATGGGAGGCTTGGAATCTGATACGATAGGCGGATACAATTCAATGCTTGAAAAACAGAAGAAGATTAAAGGGGAGTGCAATATTACAACGGTTTTATTTGATCATCATTATGAACTTCTTTATGATCGTATAAGTGTTAGCAAAGTAGATGCAATGACTGAAAAAGAATACCAGGTTGGCGGGTCTACAGCACTTCTTGATGCTGTTGGTGTAAGCTTACACAGAATGATCAGTGTACAGAAGCTTTTTGATGGTACAGATCGTGCTGACAAGGTGATGTTTGTCATCATCACCGATGGAGAGGAAAATTCAAGCCGTGAATATTCAGCTGATCATGTTAAGTCACTCATTGAACAGCAGAAAGAAAAACATGGTTGGGAATTCATCTTTTTGGGAGCCAACCTTGATGCAGCAAAAACTGCAGAAAGATATGGGATATCATCTGACAGAGCAATTAATTACGTAGCTGATCATAAAGGAACACAATTAAACTATAAAGTAATGTCACAGGCAGCTGCATCATTCCGGAAAGAAGGAATAGTGGATGAAAGTTGCTTAGATGAAATTCGAGAAGATGTTAAACAGCGCAGAACACAATTCTAAAACTCCCGGTTTTCAACTCCATGTACCTGGAATAATCTTGTCAATTATGTGCGAAGGTCAGGTAGAATAAAATGCCCTGTTACACTTGAGCGTGATCTGAGAAATTTGGAAGACGGTGGGTATAAGACGCAGAAATAAATCATGTTGATATGTTTCTGAAGACATCTTATGTTGAAGAAGTTACAAAGCTTGTTTTTAAATGAGTTAATTAACCCGTGTGATTGTTGCCTTTTCCAATTTGAAAGTATAAAACAGGTAATGTTTTTTCCTGGTTTCAAACCTTTTAACTGTTATGGAGAGTGATCATCTATACCGATGTAGAGGAGTAATGAATTAGGTAGAAGAATATAGAGCCTGCCCATTCTGATCGTGTGAAATTTCACAATATATAAACTTTATTATATGATATTGTGTAAAAGTTCTTCCTCATGATAAAGTGTCTAAACAAACTTCATATGAATTCCTTATATAACTATGGTGATATGGACCATAAGTCTCTACCTGGCAGCCTTAAATTGCCGGACTATAAGGAAAGTCATTCTATGCATGAAAAGTGTATGGGGCTTTCTTTGTATTGAGAGAAAGTCACATACGCTTTTTATTTTTTCCCTATAAGTGGTCTGACATCTTACGACTATATAGAAATATAAGAAATGATTGAAGTGAACATATCACTGGGAGGTATCTTGCTTTGAATTTTATTTTTGGCGTTTTTTCTTTAATGGGAGTACTGTTTTTGGCGTGGTTATGGAGCAGCAAGCGTTCTGCGATTAATTGGCGCATAGTCTTTACAGGTCTTGTGCTTGAATTTTTGCTTGTTTTGTTCGTTTTGAAGGTTCCTTTTGGACAAGCTATCCTGAATAATGCGGCACTCGGTGTTCAGCAGGTGATTGATTATAGCACGGAAGGGATCATGTTCGTCTTCGGAGGTTTTTATGAGGAAGGAACTAACATCACGTTCGTTTTTGCCATTAATGTCCTGGGTGCGATCATTTTTATTTCGGCACTGATTTCTGCGCTGTATTATTTACGCCTCATTCCTTTCTTTGTCAAATACATTGGAATTGGACTTGGCAGGATTTTAGGTACAACAAAAGTAGAATCGTTCAATGCGATCGGCAACTCCTTTTTAGGCTTAGTGGAAGCCCCACTATTGATCAAACCTTATCTGATCAAGCTAACGCGTTCAGAGGTTTTTGCTGTGATGGTTGGAGGAACCGCGTCGGCAAGCGGAGCCATATTAATCGGGTATTCTTTAATGGGAATAGACATGAAGTTACTGCTTCTTTCCGTTTTCAGTGTGCCACTCGTTTCGCTCATCATTGCTAAAGTGATGGAGCCTGAAACTGAGGAATCACAGACAAATGGTGATATTTCACTGGGAAAAACCACGCATACCAATGTATTCGAAGCAATTGCAGATGGCGCGTTGAACGGAACAAAGCTCGCCATTAATATTGGAGGTCTGCTGATCGCTTTTATTGGGATCCTGGCACTGATTAACGGTCTGCTGGGTCTTGTGAACACAGAGCTTTCAACTATTTTTGGCTACATCTTTTATCCTTTGGCAGTGCTGATCGGTATTCCGATGGATGAGGCATTCAAGGCTGCCTCAATTATAGGTACCAAGCTTTCAATTAACGAGTTTGTCGCATTCAGCGAGCTGTCGTCAATCATGGACGATCTTTCACCAAAGACAGTGGCCATTTTAACCATTGCGCTTTGTAACTTCGCAAACCTGTCTTCTATTGGACAATTGATTGTCGGACTTGGTTCCCTGGAGCCCAGCCAGCAAAAAACTGTATCCAAATTAAGCTTCAAGGCAATCGTGGCAGGAACACTGGCAAGCTTTATTACAGCGATTATTGTTGGTATCTTTTTATAAAATCATAACGATGGTGAAGGTATGAAGCAGACAGCTGTTAATAAAATCGGCAGCCATTATATGATTATTGCTTTCTTTAGTCAGCTGATTTGGAAAGGAAAATCATATTCACGAATAAAGATTTAGTATTAAAACTCCCCCTGCAGGCGTTATACTGTAAGAATGCTGTGCTGTATGCGCCATTGGTGTTAGCAGAGTGGTTGAAATTGATGATTGAAGAACAGGAGATCTAAATGAATAATTACAAATTAACAATCCAGTATGATGGTGGCCGATATAAAGGCTGGCAGCGACTTGGCAATAGTGACAATACGATTCAGGGGAAGATTGAAAACGTGTTGACAGAGCTTGCAGGAGAAAAGATTGATATTATCGGCTCCGGCAGAACGGATGCAGGCGTTCATGCCCTTGCTCAGATCGCTAACTTTAAGATGCGTAAACACGCAACAGAAGCTGAAGTGATGCAGTATCTAAACAAATATTTGCCTCATGATATCAGCGTGACTGATGTGACGATGGTACATGACCGCTTTCATTCACGCTACAATGCTAAGAATAAAACGTATATGTATAAGATCTGGAACGAGCAGTATACACATCCTTTTATGCGGAAATACAGCATGCATGTGGAAGGCAAGCTTGATCTTAATAAAATGAGAGAAGCCTCAAAACATTTTCTCGGTGAACATGACTTTACATCGTATTCCAACGCAAAATCAAAAAAGAAGTCTATGGTGCGTGAGATCTATTCAATTAAAATCAGTGAAAAAGACGGATTTTTAGAAATCAGCATGCAGGGGAATGGCTTTTTGTACAATATGGTCAGAAAAATTGTCGGAAGCCTGATTGAAGTAGGTTTGGGTGAAATGGATGCCGACGCAATCCCTGGCGTTCTTAAATCAAAAGAAAGAATTCAGACAGGCCGTATGGCAATTGCAGAGGGATTATATTTGGAGAAGGTCGGTTTTTAAGGTTTGTTGAATTGGTTCAGCTTCATGATGAAGAAATAAATATGATCATATTTTTTAAGCATTCACTTACAAATAGTGAGTGCTTTTTTATATTCATACATGCAATCAAATACATATATTTTTGAGAAAAACCATATATTCTAAAAATAAAGTGTGCAATACAGTTCAGGAAGGTGATCGATTGAAAAAACTCAATCCAGATCAGCTATATGTTGAATTCAAAAATGGCGTAACGATGACTGAACCGGTTATAGGTCGTAAGTATACATTAACGCACTCCGATATCACTGCAGAACTATTTCTAACGATTGGTCTTCAGTATGCTTTTGAAAAGATCAATGCCATGAGAGATGAAGTGCTTGCAGAATGGAAAATGACTAATGGATGTCCATTTCTGTATGTCTATGTTTATGTTGACGGAGAGTTTGGCCCGGCAGTTACTGCTGTGCGTGATGCTGTTTTCAGGCGTGAACTGCCTTTAGCTTTAGAAGCAATCAGATATGGAGATAGAAAATTCTTTGCAGCTCATCCAGCGTTAGACAGTGCGCCGGTATGGATTCATTTTGATTCATCAAATCCACAGTATCATAAGTTTGAGTACTGGGGCACTCCTCGTGATTATCAGTGATTTGCATCTGATCTCAATTGATGTTATTAAACCATCCAACATCCTGGATAACAGACAATTCACGACGTCTGATATCCAGGATGCTTTTTTTGTAATATGAAAATAAATGAATATATTTATTGATTATCGATAAATATATATTTATAATCAAATTAAATATCATGAGTTTCAATTAATTTGAAATCGGAAGGTGATGGTTGAATGAATCAATCAACAGGCATTTCACATATAGCAGTCATTATGGATGGGAACGGGCGCTGGGCGGAAAGAAGAGGGCTTTCGCGAACGGATGGTCATGTTGAAGGAGTATCGACGGTCGTGAAAATTGTAAAGAGAGCGTCTGAAAGAAACGTGAAGTTTTTAACGCTTTATACATTCTCATCTGAAAACTGGAAACGGCCGCAAAAGGAGGTTGAATTTATTCTGCAGCTGCCAAAGAAATTTCTTTTTCAGTATTTACCGGAGCTTATGAAGAACAATGTAAAAATCAATATACTCGGAGATCTGCAGCGGCTCCCATATGGTACACGTGAAGCACTTAAGCATGCAGTGAAAAAGACGGCTAAAAATGATGGGTTGCAGCTGAATTTTGCATTAAATTACGGAGGGAGGCAGGAAATACTTAGAGCCTTTAAAACAATGAGAGAAGAAAACGTGGAGTTTACTGAAGAAGCCGTTTCGAAATATCTTTACACGAATCAGATGCCCGAGCCGGACCTGCTGATCAGAACAGGTGGAGAAAAGAGGCTCAGTAATTTTCTGCTCTGGCAGATGGCGTATACTGAATTTTATTTTTCTGATGCGCTTTGGCCTGATTTTTCAAATGAAGAGTTTGACCTTGCAATGAACGAATTCAATGTAAGACACAGACGCTTTGGTGGATTGTAAGCTTTCAACTTAATAAAGGAGGGGGAGTTCAAAATGAGTTCAATTGCAGAAGATATTTCTATAAAAAGAAAAATGCTATACACAGCCTCTCAATTAATGAGTTTCGCTAAAGAGATGGCATTGTCATGTATTTTTCCACTTGTTATCTTTTGCTCGCTCGCTTTAACTGAAGTCATTGCACTTCCCTTCTTTTCCAGATATGACTGGCTGCTGATGATTTTTCTTACGATGCAATGGTGGATGGTAAAAACCGGGCTTGAAACAGTCGATGAATTAAAGGTGATCTGTCTATTTCATATGATTGGTCTGTTGCTTGAAGTCTATAAAGTACATATGGGTTCATGGTTTTATCCGGAAGCAGGTCTGTTCAAAGTCGATGATGTACCGTTATATAGCGGTTTTATGTATGCAAGCGTTGCAAGCTTTTTGTGTCAGGCATGGAGAAGGATTGATGTCATAATGGTCAATTGGCCGGCACCCTGGCTTGTCATACCGGTGGCGACACTGATCTATTTAAATTTCTTTACACATCACTTCTGGCTGGACCTCAGATGGCTGCTGCTTTGCAGTGTGGTTGTTATTTTCATGAGGACGTCAGTCAGTTTCAAAGTCAGGGGAGCAGTCTACCACATGCCTCTGACACTCTCATTTATTTTTACAGGCTTTTTCATCTGGATTGCAGAAAATATCGCTACTTTTTTTAATGCATGGCAGTATCCTAATCAGCAGGCAGGCTGGGAAATTGTCCATGTGGGAAAAGTCAGTTCGTGGGTTCTTTTAGTCATTGTCAGTTTTCTGATTGTTGCCAGTCTGAAAAGAATGAAATCTGCACAGCAGACTTGACCTGAAACGCGTTTCATCCTTTACGTTCGATCTATAAGAACAAAAGGAGGGCACGCGTATGTTGTTTTTACCTGTATTATGTGCAATTGTTTATGTAGCTTGTCTGGCGGGTTCAAGGGTTAAGCCGGAGCAGGTGCAGCCAATTGAATCAATCGAGGATTACTTCCGTTGAGGTGAAGGTATGGCAAATATTCGGGATGTAGCAAGAATCGCAGGTGTATCTGTCACAACTGTATCAAGGGTGCTGAATCAACATCCATATGTACAGGAGGAAAAAAGGCAGGCAGTGCTCGCAGCAATAGAAGAGAGTGGATATGTGAAAAATATGAATGCAGTTAACCTGAGTACCGGAAAGACTGAAATGATTGGGGTTGTTCTGCCGTTTACTGACCATCCTTATTTTGCTGCACTTCTTAAAGGCATTGCTGAAGAAGCACGTGTTCATCGCAAAAAACTGGTGGTGTTTCAGACCGATTATCAAACAGATCAGGAAATCGCAGCACTTGAAATGCTGAAGCACAAACAAATTGATGCCTGTATTTTCTGCTCGCGCTCAAGTGAATGGGACTTGATTCAACCCTATCAAGCGTTTGGACAGATTGTCATGTGTGAGGAGATTCATGAAAAAGTTTCCTATACTTTTATTGACCAGTATGAAGTGTTTATGAACGCACTGAACTATCTTGATCAGAAGGGCTACAAGCGGATCGGTTACTGTATCGGGAGACGGTCGGGTACAAATAGTCAGGAAAGAGAACGTGCATATAGAGAATTTTTAGAAAAAAGAAAGATGCCATTTAATGAATCCTGGATTTTTGATGATTGTTATCATGTGCAGGATTGGGAACGGGTGCTGCATGAGATCAGCCGCCTGTCTCAAAAGCCGGATGCACTTTTAGTGACAAATGATCAGACAGCTGCGGGTATTGTCATTACTGCTGAAAAGACAGGACTGAATGTTCCAGAAGACCTTGGGATCATGGGATTTGATAATCATCCGATTGCTGAGATGCTATCAATTACAACGATTGATCTCCCTTTAGAAGAAATGGGAAGAAATTTGTTCAGGCAGTCCCTGAAGCATGAAATTGAGAAGCAGGAAGTCAGCGTTTCACTGATTGAGAGAAAAACAGTGTGAATTCTTTTATATACAATTGGTATTTGAAGATGTTGCCTAAGCAGCATCTTTTTTTTAAAAAGATTATTTATATTTCTGCACAGCTGGTGATTGAAGCGTAAGGGGCGACTCCTGCGGAAAAACGATCGTGAAAGACCCCGGAAGGCAGTGCTCTTCTGCCTGAGGAGGCTTGAGCGTTCGTCCGCGGAAAGCGTCCCCTGAAGCAGAAATCAACAGCCAACTTTTAAAAAGCCTTATTCGAAACAGAACATTCTCAATTGAGAAAAAATACCTTTGACTTCTGAGTAAAAAGTAGGATAATAAAGTTAAAATCTTTAAAATGGGTCTTTTGATTCGTATTCTAAATTGAATAGGAGAGAGAACATGGATTATCTGGTGCAATTTCAGTTGAATGTTTTTGCCTTCGCTATATTGATTATCCTTTATATCATCGTAAAGATGAGGTCAAAAGTGGAAACCTTCAGTAAGAAGCTGCTGATCTTAATCATGATTACAAGCGCAATTGCGATGATACTCGAGCCGGCTACCTGGATTTTTGATGGAATGCTTTTCCCGGGTGCATATTTTCTGGAATACAGTTCGAACTTCTTTCTGTTTCTCGTTGGTCCAGTCCTTGGCGGATTCATGCTGTCCTATGTAGATTATCATATATTTAAAGATCCCAAACGTATTTATAAAAAAGGGTATTACCAGCATTTAAGTGTCATGACTTTCTTTGTCTTAGTGATCAATCTGTTTTATCCGGTTTATTTTGATGTGGATACTGCAACAAACAGTTACAGCAGTGGTGCTTTTAAAGAAGTTCACTATGTAGTGCTTGCAAGCTTCTATATTTACATGATTTATTTTTTATTTAAAAACCGTAAAAAAACAAGTTCTTACGT
The DNA here is from genome assembly GCF_055597105.1 of Jeotgalibacillus sp. 10bf12. NCBI lineage: Bacteria > Bacillati > Bacillota > Bacilli > Caryophanales > Caryophanaceae > Jeotgalibacillus > Jeotgalibacillus sp. 10bf12. Next base: position 1,783,789 of record NZ_CP200276.1, read on the forward strand.
CGTGAATATATTCCTTGGGTTCTTTGCGTTACCTATTGTCGGTATGGTTGTTCAGATGTTTGATTCAAAATTATATTTTTCCTGGACTTCTGGCGTGCTGGGTATTCTGGTCGCCTATATATTTCTTGAGTCCACTTCAACTGAAGAAGATTTTCTTACAAAGCTTTATAACAGATGGAGTACAGAAGTGTATATGAAGCACCTGAAAGAAGCGGAAAAGACATTCGGGATTATGCTGATGGATCTGAATTATTTTAAGGAGATTAACGATGAGCATGGTCATCATAAAGGGGATCAGGTTCTTATCGGATTTGCAAATATCCTGAAGAAATCATTTCAACAAAAAGGGTTGATCGCCAGACTTGGCGGGGATGAATTTATTATCATTTTTGAAGGCGAGCATATTAATCCAGATCAGATTGCTGAAGACATTCACAGCCAGCTGAAAAAACAGAGTGACCCGATCCTGCAATCACTCAGATTCAGCTATGGATATGAATTGTATCAGCAGCATCAATCTTTAAATGAAATGTATATGACTGCTGATGAAAAGATGTATCAGCATAAGCATACTTCTAAGATGATGCATGGACAGGGAAAGATGATTTAAAAAAAGAGGCCGCGGCCTCTTTTTTCCATGCTATCTGATTGCAGAAAATCCATCCATTAAAGTGCTGAGGTTTTTTTCGTAGTCAGCAGTCTTTCTTACATTTTGAATGATCAGCCTGCTATTAGGAAAAGTCGGCATTCTTTCCATACTGAAGGATAGATCCTGTTCAGGAACATCATAGGTCAGATTTTTTGCGAAGAATTCAAAAAATGAACTCATGACAATCACAGTCAGCCATTCTCCGGCACAGCGATGTCCCGTATGATGATCTCCTCCGCCCTGTGGAATAAATGAAAATGGACTGCCTTTCCAGCCATCAAACCGTTCAGGAATAAAAGAGTCAGCCTTTTCCCAGCTGTCAGGGTGACGGTTTGTCCCAAAAATGTCCAGTACAACGAGTGTATCTTTTTTAAATTTATAACCTTTAAACTCAAAGTTCTTTTTCACTTTCGCGGCCATAGCAGGAACAAAAGGATAAAATCTTCTGGTTTCCTGGGCAAACATATGACTGTATCTAGGGTGTTGCTGAAGCTTGGTGACAGTCTCCGGGTGCTCATGCATCGCAAGTACACCGAAAGTCAGGAAATAAGCAGTTGCTAATAGAGGTCTGAATGAATTGCTGAGTTCAACAGCAGCCGTTCCTTTGTCAAACCTCTTACCATTGTTCTCTCTATGATGAGCCATAATATAAGCTGCTGTATTCGGAGGTGGACTCATTTTTCCTTTTCTGACTCCTTTAATGATCTCCTGCAGCCAGGCTTCATGACTGTCACGTGCTTTTTTACCGTCTTTAAATCTTGAAAGGGAACCACCGAAAGAGTCGATCATCTCAATCATTTCACGTGTGCGCTGCTGTACTTCGTCCTCTTCAAGCGGAACGCCTGCCCACTCACAGCCAGCTCTTGCTAAAATCTCCTGCATTTCCTCAAAAAGGTACACTTCATCTGCTGTTTTCCATTGATTCACTTTTCGATCCAGATGTTCTAATGCCATCCTTTTTAAGTCCTCTACACGATCAGGAGTGAACATCGAGAGAAAGGTCCGCTTGCGGTTCAGGTGCGCTTCCCCGTCCATTCCATGCAGACTTCCATCACCAAATAAAGACATTTTCAGCGGCTTAGGCATCGCATCCTCACGCTTAAATTTTTCCGTGTCATAAAACAGTTCAGAAGCTTCTTCACCAGCTATACAGATTGCTTTTTTACCAAGCAGTCTCGTTTCAAAAATATCAGACCCAAGTTTTTCACGCTGATTTGGGAGGAAATAGAAGCCCTCTTTTATGAGTGAAAGTGAATGATCTAATCCTTTAGCACGCGGTACAGGCTTTTTAACGTCCATTTACAGCAGCTCCTTTTTATGTATATATTCCTTCAACTACCCTCAGCAGGTGTTCGTAAACGCTGGTCCCGAACGCTTGTTTCAACGTCAATTTAGACTGTATCAGAAAAATGAAGCAACAAATTCACTAATTTGAAACCTGATGAATGATTATTTGGTACGATAGTTAAGAAGTTTTTTAAGGAAGGTGATCATTGATGTCATCCGTACTGTCAAAAATATATGAGGGCTTCATGATCATACTTGTTATCTTTACGATTACAACGTTGTGGAGTGATCAGCCATACAGCTCAGTCACAAACTGGATCGTCTGGCTCATCTTTTTTATCGATTTTTCCGTCAGGCTTTTCAGGTCAGATTCCAAATGGGGATTTATAAAAAAGCATCCATTTTTAACGATTGCTATCATTCCGCTTGATCAGTTTTTCCAGGCTGCAAGAATTGTCAGGGTAATCTACCTTTTTCGTACAAAGACCATTACCAAGCATTACATTCAGCCTGTGATTGACAGACTTACAAACGCCTCAAAAATGATCATTCTGGTAAGCGTAATCAGTCTGTTTTTCATAGAGTCTTTACTAATCTGGCAGCTTCCAAATGTGATAACAACTTATACAGAAGCCCTCACTTTTATCTTCAGCCAGCTGCTGTTTTTTGGCCGCCGCATTTATGAAATAGAGTCCGCACTCATGCATACCTTTGTGATTATCAATTCAATTATTGGTGTGATGATGCACGGGATTGCACTGCAGTGGCTGTTTAATAGATTTGATGATACATTTGCCACCATTAAAAAATACGTGAAAGATAAGGTATCTTCTTCGTGACGTTTTAAATTTCCTTCAACTGGGAACAAGTGGGGTATGACTTGTATACAGGAGGAATTTACTGATGAGTAAGACAATCTTTATTACCGGTGCAGGTACAGGCCTTGGCAGAGGCGCTGCACTCGGACTTGCCAGAGAAGGACATAAAGTGATTGCGACAACAGAACTGACTGCACAAAAAACAGATTTAATGAGAGAAGCGGAAGCTCAGGGACTTGATATAGAAGTATTCAAACTTGATATCACAAATCAGCGTGACCTTTCAGAAATCACGAAGCATGACTTTGATATTTTTGTGGGGAATGCAGCAATTAATGAAGGCGGACCACTCGGGGAAGTGCCAATGGACCGCTTCCGTGCATTATTTGAGGTCAACGTATTTGCAACGCTGGAATCTGCTCAGCTGGCCGCACAAAAACTTGTGAAAAAAGGGAGCGGTAAAATCATCTTTATGAGCTCAATGGCAGGGATCTCTGCTACACCTTATGTTGGGCCATATACTGCAACGAAGCACGCACTTGAAGGGATCGCACAAACGATGAAAGCCGAACTTGAAGACCATGGAGTAAAGGTGGCTACAATCAATCCCGGCCCATTTGCAACAGGCTTTAACAAACGCAGTGCTGAAGAAAAGTGGAAATGGTATAACGAGAACGAACATTTCACGCGTAAAGAAGACATGATCGAGCAGGAGGAAGGCTTGAAAGAGTTTGATCCTGAAGATATGATCAAAAAAATGATTGAAATCATTCCTGCAGATCAGCATAAGTTCCGTACAGTTTATCCACAGGAAACTGAGGATCAGCTGAAGAAAACACAGAAAGAACGCTGGGATATGGAGATTTAACAGGAAAGCAGCTGTCTGTCAGCTGCTTTTTCTGTGCGGTAAATCCTGATCTGCGTTAAACTGTATATACAAACTAAAAAAGGTAGGATGAATAATGGAAAAAAGTATAATTTTCTTCGATATCGACGGAACATTACTCAACCAGGATAAAAAACTGCCTGCTTCAACAAAAGAGGCAATCGTTAAACTGCAGGAACTCGGTCATGAAGTCGCAATCGCTACAGGGCGTGCACCATTTATGTATGAAAATCTGAGACAGGAACTTGGTATCCGCTCATTTATCAGCTATAACGGTCAATATGTTGTGTTAAATGATGAAGTGATATTTGCAAATCCTCTCAACGCAGATGCATTGGAAAAGCTGACTGCAACTGCGGTTGAAAATGAACATCCGGTCGTATACATGGATCACGAGGATATGAAAGCCAACGTACGTCAGCATGCCTATATAGAAGAAAGTATCGGGACATTAAAAATCGGTATGGAACCGACACATGACCCTGATTACCATATAGATCGCCCACTCTATCAATCGCTCTTATTCTGTGAACGTGGAGAAGAGGAACAGTATCGGGAAACTTTTAAAGACTTTGACTTTATCAGATGGCATGCATACTCAGTTGATATTCTGCCAAAGGGTGGTTCAAAGGCGCAGGGAATTGCTAAAATGGTTGAACAGTTAGGCTATCCGCCAGCGCGCCAATATGCATTCGGAGACGGCCTGAATGATATCGAAATGCTGTCTGCAGTAGAGAACAGCTTTGCGATGGGGAACGCGTTAGATGAAGTGAAACAATCTGCCAAATACGTGACAAAATCTGTGGAGGAAGATGGTATTCTGCACGGATTGAAGATGGCAAAACTGATTAAGTAAAAAAACATCCGGGGCCTTGGGCGCCGGATGTTTTTTTATATGTGCGGGAGGTAGGCCTTTTTACATGATTCTACGAACGAGCGCACTTTTTCTACGAAAGTCAGGTGTTTTTCTAAGAATAATGCGGTGTGTTCTAAGAACCATCCCATGTTATCTCCGAACACCCGACATTATACTCCGAACCGAACAAACAACCTCACTCCTCACCCGACCAATACAACTTCACTGACTCATTAAACTTTTTCAGCAGACGCCCAAATTGCTCGCGTTCATCATCTGTCCAGTCAAAAAGTAGTTCATCGACTTTTTCTTTTCTAATCTTTTGATATTCCAACATTTCACGCTGACCGGCTTTAGTAATTTCATATAAATAGGATCGTTTGTCCTTTGGGTGGGGTACTTTCTTGATATAACCCTTTTGATCAAGAGATGCAGCCTGTCTGCTGACAGTGGAGATATCGAGCTGAAGTTCTTCAGCGAGCCCTTTTACTCCTGCAGGACCATACGTTGAGATCTGGAATAAAAGGAGATAAGCTGCCCTGACGAGATTTTCTTCCCGTTTGCTTCTGGACACTGAGGCGATTCTTCTGGAGAGAACCGCCATTTCCAGCTCGATTTGTGCTGATGATTCTTCTTTCATGTGAAATACCGCCTTCATATCGATTTAAGCAAGTTTCTTGCCACCTATTAGTTGTATGATACAATCATATAGTTGTATAATGCAAACACTTGATTCGTTTTACGAAATTAAATAGACAGAAAGAAGGAAATAGAAATGGCACATGCAGAAAGTCAGCCTGCTGCCGGGGCAGGTATTAATAAGGTTCCACTGCTCATTGTGTTGATCTCAGGGGCTTTTGTTGCAATTTTAAATCAGACACTTCTGGCCACTGCAATTCCTGTGATTATGGAAGATCTGCAACTGAATGCATCTACTGCGCAGTGGCTGCAGTCAATTTTTATGCTGGTAAACGGGATTATGATTCCGATCACTGCCTTTTTAATTGAGCGATTTACAACGAGGAGATTATTCCTGACAGCAATGGGATTATTCGCGTTAGGAACACTTGTCTGTGCGATCGCGCCAAACTTCGGATTCCTACTGACAGGCCGCGTTTTACAGGCATCCGGGGCAGGGATTATTATGCCGCTGATGCAGACAATCTTGTTTTTGATTTTCCCGATTGAAAAGCGCGGACAGGCGATGGGCATGTTCGGTCTTGTTATTGCATTCGCACCCGCAATTGGACCTACGTTATCAGGCTGGATGGTAGATCAGTTCCCTTGGAGAAGCTTATTTTATATTATTCTCCCGGTTGTGATCATTGATATCATCGTTGCTTATTTTATTTTAAAAAATGTAACGAAGCAGACTTTTCCGAAGGTGGATCCAATTTCAATTGCGCTTTCCACACTTGGTTTTGGTGGATTATTGTATGCTTTCAGTACTGCAGGGAACAGTGGGTGGGCAAGTGCTCAGGTGCTGATTTCACTGGTTGTTGGTCTGATTGCACTGCCAATCTTTATTACAAGACAGTCAAAACTTGAACAGCCGATGCTTGAGTTCAAAGTATTCCGCAATAAAGTCTTTACGATCACCACCATTATCGGAATGGTTGTATTTATTGCAATGATCGGAGGAGCGGTTGTACTGCCGCTATTGATGCAGAATATGCTTGGGTTTACGGCATTTGAATCCGGCTTAATGCTGCTGCCGGGCGCAGTACTTATGGGACTGATGAATCCCGTGTCAGGAAAGCTGTTTGATATGTTTGGTGCAAGATGGCTTGCGATTACCGGCATGTCACTGCTGACGATTACCACGTTTATGTTTACCAACCTGACAACGGAGACAACTTTTACGTATCTGGCTTCTGTGAATGCTGTCCGGATGTTCGGGCTGGCACTTGTGATGATGCCGGTTACGACTGCAGGACTGAATCAGCTGCCGACACGCCTGATTCCACACGGTACAGCGATGAATAACACGATGCGTCAAATTGCCGGTGCAGTTGGTACAGCACTGCTTGTGACAGTGATGTCCAATGCAGCGATCCCATCACAGGGGATGGAAGGCATGGTACACGGGGTTAATGTGTCATTTGTCGTGGCAGGGATTACAGCACTGATCGGGCTTATTCTCGCATTCTTTGTTAAATCCAAAAAAGAAATTGATCGTGACATAGCAAATGAAAATCGTGCTTAAAACAAGACAGTGCTCAGTGATGGGCGCTGTCTTTTTTCTCGTTATGTAAACGTTTTTTATCTGGAAATATAGGGTAAAGTCAATCATCAACATAAAACGGAGGAAATCAAATGGTATTAAAAAGTTCAGGATTACTGACAAAAGAAGATATGGAAAATCACGAACAGCTGCCGGATTGGCTGATTAAAGAATATAACACATTTGAAAAAACAGTACTCGACCCGACATTCCCCTGTTATTTTGGCATGAAAGGTCAGCGAAAAGGAGAACTTCGCTATGCATACATATCACAGGATGACTGGACCAATTTACCGGATGCAGTCGGAGAATTTCTGACACTGTTCAATGAGGCGACGAAGATTAAGCATGGACTGTTTATTTTTGTGGAGCCTTTTAAAGAAGAAGGGAAGCTCGATAAATATCGTTCGCAGTTCTGGGATATTATCCAGTATCTTCACGACAAAGATACAGTTGAATGGCCTGAGGACCACCCTAGAGATCCTGAACATTTTCTATGGGATTTTCATTTTAAAGGGGAACCGATATTTGTATTCGGGAATGCTCCAGCTTATAAACAACGTAAAACGAGAGATCTTGGGAACAGCATGGTGCTCGGATTTCAGCCGCGCGCGATTTTCCAGGGACTTGAAGGAACAGAAAAAGGCGGTATTATGTCCCGTGAAAAAGTACGTGAGCGTGTAGAGGCGTGGGACCAGCTTCCAAAGCACCCTGATATCAGCCATTACGGAGATCCTGAACATAATGAATGGAAGCAGTCATTTATCGGTGATGACATTGAACCGATTACAGGTAAATGCCCATTTATGCATAAGGAAATGAAAATACACTCATAAAAGGAGCCGGCATGATGAAAAAGTGGAATACAAAAGATGTGAAAAGAACGCTGCCTGAGAGATTAGCAGATGCTCACAAAGGAACATATGGCACAGCGCTTATTGCAGCAGGAAGCAGATTCATGCCGGGGGCTGCTGTCCTTTCAGCAATTGCGTGTATGAGAAGTGGAGTAGGAAAGCTTGAGGTAGGCACAGAGGAAACAGTTATTCCGTATGTGATACAGCACCTGCCTGAAACGACCTTTGTACCGGGTTTTTATGAGCGGCTTGAGAATCTTTCGTTCGATCAATACCGCGTACTTGCTGCCGGTCCGGGAAGAGAAGCAGATGATGAAACAGAACATACGGTACACACCTTTTTGAAAACAGACCTTCCAGTCGTACTCGATGCCGGTGCGCTTAGTAAACGCAACTATCAAAAGAGAAAAAGTCCAACTATTTTAACGCCACACCCGGGTGAATTCCTTCGGATATCAGGCTGTGAAAAAGAGGATCTTGAGCAGAACAGACATGCAACTTTGAGTGACTTTGCGATGCATTCAGGCGTTACAGTTGTATTAAAAGGTAAACAGACACTGACTGCATTTCCTGATGGTAGCGTCTACGAAAATACAACCGGCAACAGTGCGTTATCCAAAGGTGGAACAGGAGATACACTGACCGGTATGATTACTGGGATGATCTGCTGTCATGAGAATTGGAAGCACGCAATTTTAAATGCAGTCTATCTTCATGGCGCCTGTGCAGATGAATGGATCAAAACAAAGTCTGCACATACAATGCTTGCTCATGAAATTAATGATCTTCTGCCTGAACTCTGGAAGAACTTCGAAAAATGAACATGAACAAATTGTGAAATAGTGAACAAACTATTGCAAGTTTGGGAAACATGCATTATTATAAAGGTATCAAATAAATGTGAAATGTTTCACAAAGTTAATTAATTGCAATAGCACTTATTTTTTTAAACTAACATGTGAAAAGTTTCACAATCAAAAGGAGAGTTTTACAATGGGTGAAAAATGGTGGAACGGTAAAGTAGCAGCAGGGATTTGGACAGTATTAAGAGTGTGGCTTGGTGTTCAATGGTTGCAGGCAGGATGGGGTAAGGTCACAGGAGAATTTGATGCGACAGGTTATCTGCAGGGGGCAATTGCTAAAGCAGGAGGCGAAGCGCCAGTCGTAGCAGGCTGGTACGGCACATTCCTAGAAACAGTTGCACTGCCAAATGCAGAAATCTTTAATATACTAATTCCTTGGGGAGAACTTTTTGTTGGATTAGGGCTGATCGTCGGCTTACTTACAATGCCAGCGTTAATAGCAGGTGCATTCATGAACCTCAACTTCCTGCTTGCAGGAACGATCAGCACAAACCCTGTACTGTTAACAGCAGCCGTTCTACTCATGTTCGCAGGATACGCTGCAATCCGCTTTGGCTTAGACAGATGGGCAGTGCCAATGGCAAAAGAAAAAGTAACGAGACGTACTTTAAGAGAGGTACATGCATAACACATGAAGAGCTGAAGGGCTGAATTGGTCCTTTGGCTTTTTTTGCTTGTGAGTGTTGGGGATGGTGTTAGCGAAGTGGGGAGCAGAGGATGGCAGCTGGGTAATAGACCAGGCAGTAGTGGTCGTCTGGTATTTTTTCTATCGGCAATGGGTCGGATTCGATCAGCAATTGTGGTTATTCCATCACCTTTCTCATTTATTCAGCCTGAGAGGATTTTTCAAAGATTATTGGCTCATCAATTGGAATTATTCGGTCACCTTTTCATTTATTCCATCACCTTTTCATTTTTTCGAGCCCTGTTGCCAGGTGCTGCATGAATTACTCCTGCCACTGGATTGATAGCGGTTTGAGCAGAAAAAAAGCATCAGTCACTTTCAGGTCGTATCCTACAGATCTCAAGTCATCTCCCGACAAAATAAGTTCACATTAAAGAATTTTGGGGTCACACAAAAAGACGCCAGTTTCAGCCCCGCGACAATTAGCATGTCGGAGCTGAACGAGCGTCTTCCGCTTTTCCACTATGTCCAGCTCCAGCGCCTAGACCCTCGAGTCATAAGTCAACCTGAGAAAACGGGAAAAGTCACCCGTTTCTCTCAGGCCGCCTTATGCATGTCGGGTCTGAACAAGGCGCTTCCGCTTTTCTATGATGTCCAGCTCCAGGCGCTAGCTCCTCGGGACATAAGCCACGCATCGGTAAACGGGGAAAAGCACCCGTTTTCCGCTCCGCGTCTTAAGCCTGTCGGAGCTGACCAAGCGCCCTCCGCTTTTCCAATTACTGTGCAGTATATCCGCCATCTACCAGCAAATTAATCCCGGTCACAAACTCATTCTCACACAAAAATACAATGGCGTGGGCAATTTCCTCTGGAACGCCTAGTCTGCCGATCGGATGTCTGGCAACGAGGCCGTCGTAGTAATCACCCAGTGCGGCTTTATTCACCATTCCTGATTCAACATAGCCGGGATTAACAGAATTTACCCTGATTTTTTTATCTGCGTATTCAAGCGCAAGTGATTTGGTGAGCGTATTGACTGCACCTTTACTTGCATTATAGGCAAAGGCTCCGGCCTGACCGACAAATCCAAGTATGGAAGATGTATTCACGATCGATCCGCCACCCGTTTTCAGCATTTCTCTGATCGCAAATTTTGAACCATAAAAGACGCCGTCCTGGTTGACGGCAATGACTTTTTTATAGTCCTCGGTAGATAGTTCGTGCGTTTCAGCAAGTGCACCGATCCCGGCATTGTTCACGAGGACGTCGAGCTGCCCAAAGTGTTTGACCGTGTATTCAATCATGCTTTTGACTGAATCTTCATTGCCGGTGTCGACATGAATATATGTTACCTTTTCTGATTTAAATTTTCTGCAGCTGCCTGCCCGCCCTCTTCGTTGGAGTCAGCGAGTACAACGTTCATTCCTTTTTTGACAAATGCTTCTACTGTTGCAAGTCCAATTCCCGAGGCACCACCGGTTACAATTGCAGTCTTTCCTGATAAATTAATCATCATCTTTCCTCCTTAAAATTGACTTCCAATTTTCATCATTCGACATAACTTTCCAGCTTCCTTCCCAAGGTGTAAATTGTTTTCATATTGTAATAATCAGGTAAGTGATTTGCCTTCTTTTCGTAAAATCAGTATAGTGAAAAGGCAGACAGTTATTGAATGAAAGAGAGTGAAATATATGGGACGTAAGTGGAATAATATTAAAGAGAAAAAAGCAGCTAAGGATGCAAATACGAGTCAGGTATATAACAAATTTGCAAGAGAGATTTATGTAACAGCTAAGCAGGGAGACCCGGATCCGGAAGCTAATACAGCACTTCGCATGGTACTTGACCGCGCTAAAACTTATAACGTGCCTAAAGCCATTATTGAGAGAGCAATAGAAAAGGCAAAAGGCGGGGGCGAAGAGAACTATGACAGCCTGCGTTATGAAGGATTTGGTCCTGCAGGGTCTATGATTATTGTGGATGCTCTCACAAACAACGTGAATCGTACTGCTTCTGAAGTACGAGCTGCATTTGGTAAAAACGGCGGCAATATGGGTGTAAGTGGATCTGTATCTTATATGTTTGATTCAACTGCTGTATTTGGTGTTGAAGATCAGTCAGCAGAAGAGATTCTTGAGCTGATGATGGAGAATGATATTGATGTGCGTGATGTACTTGAAGAAGAAAGCACAGTCATTATTTATGCAGAACCTGATCAGTACAATGCAGTTCAGCAGGCATTAAAAGAAAATGGGATCACTGAATTTACAGTGGCTGAACTGACGATGCTTGCGCAGAATGATGTCGCAGTATCAGAAGAGGATCAGGAGCAGATTGAAAAGCTGCTTAGTGTACTTGAAGAGCTTGAGGACGTTCAGCAGGTTTATCATAATGTAGATATGAATTAAATGGAGGGACGGACGACCACTAAGGTCGTCCGTCTTTTTGAGTGTGGCAGTCTGTTATTACTTCTCTACTTCATAAGTGATCTGGTGCTTAAATGATCCGGTGTATTCTTGGCAGGCGTTTACCGTAATACGGAGCACTTTATCGTAGACGAAAGTCAGAGAAGATCCGCCCTGTACAGTAGTGACAACCTGGTCATAACCTTTTCGGAAGATAGTCACGATGATTGCGTCCGTACTAAAGTTTTCAATTGTTCCAGCAATTGTAACTGGTAGAGAGTCCGGCTGAGTGTCATAGATCGTGTTGTATGGTGTATATTTGTTTCCGGCAAAGGGTGCACAGTTTTCAAACAGCATCAGTACGTGTTTGTCAGGGTGCGGACGTTTAGGACAGTGACAGTCACATTTTCCAATTGAACCAAGTGGCTGTTTATGGTGGTTTTTACAAGTCATTCTTTTCACCTCCTGATAATAGAATATGAAATTAATAGAGTTCGGACAGGGCTTCTGTTAAAAGAGGCGAAACACTATGAGAAACAATCTAGGGAAACGAACTATTTATCTATACGGCAGGCAGGTATATTGTGTCTAATGTCTTATATAAGAAAAAAGACATGAGTAATATATCACATAAAATTTATTGGAAAAATAAGAAAATCAACTCTAGGAAAATATCCTTAAATGTCTGAATATTATATATGTTCGATATTTTTAAAATATGGAAGGAGTGGATGATAAAAGTTTCACTGTAAAACATTTGAAAGGGGAAAAAGGATGAAAAAGAGATCGGCAAAATCACTCATTTCAACATTGGTGCTGCTTTTATTATTATCAGCATTCGGCATGGGGGCCGGAGCGAATCAGGCGCCAAAAGATGCAGACAGCCTCGCTCAGCTTAAAGGAGACTTTAACTTTCAGTCCGGTAAAGAGACAACAGTTATTGTTGAATTAGAAGAGCCTTCCATTGCAGAAGCAAAGTCAAAAGGCGTATCACAATCAAAAGGAAACCTGAAAAACAAACGCGCGGCAGTTAAGTCTGATGTGCTTGATAAAATTTCAGGAGCAGAAGTTCATAAAGAATACGATACGGTATTTTCAGGATTCTCTTTAGAGCTATCTGAAAAGGATGTACCGGCTTTACTATCTGTTGAAGGTGTTAAAGCAGTCTATCCAAACGTTACATACACAGCATCGGTGGTTGATGAAGCAACACCGGTTTCACAGGATGACCTGAAAGCTGAAATGTTCGACAGCGCACCGTTTATCGGTTCTGACGAAGCATGGGCTGAAGGGTTTACCGGTGAAGGTGTTACGGTTGCTGTCATTGATACTGGTGTAGATTACACTCACCCGGATCTTGCGCATGCATTTGGCGAATACAAGGGTTATGACTTTGTAGACAATGATGAAGATCCACAGGAAACACCAGCTGGAGACCCTCGTGGTGCATCAACGCTTCACGGATCTCACGTAGCTGGAACGGTTGCTGCTAACGGCGCAATCAAGGGTGTGGCACCTGATGCTACGCTTCTTGCATACCGCGTGCTTGGACCTGGCGGAAGCGGTTCAACTGAAAATGTAGTAGCAGGTATTGAAAGGTCTGTCCAGGACGGAGCAGACATTATGAACCTTTCATTAGGTAATTCTTTGAATGCACCTGACTGGGCAACTTCTATCGCACTTGACTGGGCAATGGAAGAAGGCGTAGTTGCAGTTACGTCTAACGGAAACAGTGGTCCAAACAACTGGACTGTCGGTTCACCTGGTACATCACGTGAAGCGATCTCAGTTGGCGCAACACAGCTTCCTTACAACTTATTTACTGCATCAGTAGATACTGCTGGAGATGCAGAATATCCATCAGCTAAAGTGATGGGCTTCCCATCTGATGAAGCGATCCTTGGATTAGATGGACAGGAGTTAGAGTTTGTATATGTTGGACTTGGTGGTCCGGCTGACTTTGAAGGTAAAAATCTTGAAGGTAAAATTGCGCTGATTCAGCGTGGGGCCTATCCATTTGTTGAAAAATCGGATAATGCAAAAGCTGCGGGTGCAGTCGGCGCAATTATCTTTAACAACGTTGAAGGCGAGCAGCCTGATATTCCGGGCATTTCTCTTCCAACGATTAAAATGAGTAATGCAGATGGACAGAAAATGCTTGCGGAGCTTGAAGCAGGAAATAACACGGTTACATTTAACACAGCATTTGATCGTGAAGTAGGCGAGTCAATGGCTGGATTCTCATCTCGAGGACCAGTAGTAGACACATGGATGATCAAGCCTGACGTATCAGCACCTGGTGTGAATATCGTCAGCACAATCCCAACTCATAACCCGGCAGCGCCACACGGCTATGCAGCACTTCAGGGTACAAGTATGGCAGCACCGCACGTAGCGGGAGCAGCAGCACTAGTCCTTCAGGCGAACCCTGACTGGTCAGTAGATGACGTTAAGGCAGCACTGATGAACACAGCTGCTGAAGTGATTGACCCGACAACTGGTGAACCATATGCACATAACTCTCAGGGAGCAGGAAGCATCCGTGTCGCTGATGCGATTGCAACTGATATCCTTGTAGGAAATGGCAGCCATTCATTTGGTAAGTTCGTTAAGTCAAATGGTAAACAGGTTGAGAAGAACCACTTTGAAGTGAAGAACCTTTCTGACAAGAGAGTGGACTATTCGTTTGATGTAGACTTTGGTGAAAACAACAATGCAATCAAAGTTATGGCAAGCGGTAATACAAAAGTAAATGCGAACAGCTCTAAGAAAGTAAACCTGAACGTTCAGGTTGATGCTTCTAAGCTTGACGCTGGTTATTATGAAGGCAGCATTACGGTATCAAACGGTGAGCAGACAGTAGACGTACCAACAATCCTATTTGTAGGCGAACCGGATTATCCTCGTGTAACAAGCATGGGTGTCTATCAGGATGGTGATGCATTCACGATTGAAGGATACTTCCCAGGTGGTGCAGAGACAGTGGAACTGTTTGTTTATACATCAAATGAAGCTGGTGCGCCAGTAGCTTACCTTGGTGACATTTCGGTAGTTGAGAATGTAGAACCAGGATTCCAGGCATTTGCATGGGATGGTAAAGTAAATGGAGAGAAGCTTGAGGCAGGTAAGTACTATAATGTATATGCTTATGCAACGTTAAAAGGCAAAACAGACCTTGCAGGAACAAACTTCCAGGTTCAATAAGAATGTTAAAAAGCGCGTCAGAGTCCAAACTTTAACGCGCTTTTCTTAATAATTGGTCCATGCCCTATCATACATCTCGAGCAAAATCGGATCAATTAATGTATTAGGCTGATAGTCAAAAGCATTTCCACGGTTATCTGTGATATCACGGTCAATATCTTTCCCAAAAGTCCTTAAACTTTGTAAGGTTTCTTCATTTAAAAACTCAGTCTCAACATTGAAAGTCATGTCATCCAAAACCCCTGAATCCTCACGTTCTGCAAAAACGAAGCCCCAGTCACCGAAGCTCGGTACATCCACATGAAGATTCTCAGCATGCAGCCCGGTTTCTCTGACTGTATGATCGATTGTCCAGTATACTTCAGTTGCAAAAGTCGGACTCGTCGCCTGAATCATCATCGCTCCGCCTGGTACAAGGGAGTTGCGGAGCAGCTGGTAAAACTGAAGTGTATACAGCTTATTAAGTGACTCATTATTCGGATCAGGCAGATCAACGATAATTACATCGTAAAATTCGTTACTCTGTTCCATAAAGGAAAATGCATCTTCATGATGAACCGTTACACGGGGATCACTAAAAGAATCTTCATTTAGCTGAAGCAGATCATAATTCGTCTCTGCAAGATCAACTACTGCAGGATCGAGATCTACTAAATCTACTGATTCAACCTCATTATATTTCCAGAGCTCACGTAGAACGAGTCCATCACCGCCACCGAGCACCAGCACATTTTCAGGTGAATCAGCGGCTTCAACGGCAGGGAGGACGAGTGTTTCGTGATAACGGTATTCATCTGTTGAGCTCATCTGAAGCTGACCATCTAAAAACAGTCTGACATCACCGCGCTCTTTTGTAAGAATAATCTGCTGATAATCTGTCTGTTCATGATAGATGATCGGGTCGCGGTACAATTTCTGTTCAAAAGAAAAGGCCATTTCCTCGCCCCAGAAAATACCGGAAAAGAGAACAAGGAAAAATCCAATGCCTGCCGTAAGGTGAAGTCTGAACCGCTTAATTTCTTTTCTGAAATAAAAGAGAACCCACAGCGCAACTGCCACGTTAATTAAACCTACCAGAAACGCTGATTTTACAAGGCCGAATTCAGGACGCAGGAAAAACACGAAGAGTAATCCTCCAATTAGTCCACCCGCATAATCTGAGAATAAAACACGTGCTGTACTTTTACGTAACGTAACACCGATCTCATTGGCTTTTCTGATTAAGATAGGGAGTTCAATACCTGTTAATCCACCAACAATTAATGTAATCGTATATAGAAATATTGCATCAGTGCCATCTGGTAAAAAGGCTGTGACCCCGAAGAATAGAAAAGTAGAGAATCCTCCGATGATTCCGATTGCATATTCGATCCAGATAAAAGAGGGGATCAGATTGCGGGTAACACGTTCACTGATTGAAGCACCAATACCCATTCCAGTTAAAAAAAGTGAGATGGTGAGCGTATATTGCTTCACACCATCTCCCAGAATATAAGAGCCTGCAGCTCCAAATAATACTTCAAATATAATCCCGCATATCGAAACGATTCCTGAAGCCCAGTAGATCGCCTTACTCTGTTTGATGCCCAGATCATTCGTCGTCTTCATGGTGAAGCTCCTAACCGTTTTAATTATGTAATTGAAGCACCAATTACAAATGCAAGTCCAACTGACACACCAAAGCTGATAATGCCGACTGCCAGGTTACCTTTTTGAAGCTGTTCTTCAACAGAGAATTTACGTGTGAATGCTTCGAAAAGTAAATAACCAATCATCTGTAATACTACGCCAAGTCCGCCCCAGACGAGTGTTTCCCATACTGCAAAGCTGTGATAGATCGCAAAAGCAAGAATAATACTGATACCGATAATCTTACCGCTGATCGATAATGCCACTGCTTTATTTCCTGCAAGGATTTCATCCCAGTCCTTATATTTCGTTGTAATCAGTTCAAATACTGCAACCCCAATCAGGATGACGACAATTGCAATTGCAAAATACATAATCGTTAATAAAAATGGTTCCATTTCATTTGCTCCTCTCAGAATGAGTATTATTTTCCAGATCCAATCCCGCCACCACGGTTACTTGAACTGCGAATGGTTGGTGTAGAATTTTTACCTACATAAGAACCTGCTGAATTATAGCCGCCATAACAACGCTCAGGGTTCAGGTTACACTGTCTGTTGCGCGAGTCATACCAGTTGTTACCAAATAGATTTGAGATCAGACTTGCAAGCAGATAACCTTCAAAGAAGCTTGGACCATAGTTGTTACGGGCAAATTCTTCTTCTGCAACTTCAATCATCGTGTTGCCCGGATCATCTTCTGACTCAGTCAGTGTCACAAACACATTATCAAAGATGAAAATCTGTTTTCCGTTATTGATGTCACTCATTTCATCAGGAGTTTCATGGTTTTGAAGCTCATCAGAAACTGAGGCGAGATCTGTATTGTCCGCCTGATAAATTCGCGCATATCGGTCGCTGTTCTCTGCGCTTTCTACTGTATCGTATAAGGTATATGTAGTGCTGATATAATCTTCAATGCCATCCTTAAAAATAGAGCCGCCACTGTTTCCGCATGCAGCAATAAACAGCATGACAGTAATAATCATGACTGACATGATCGATCGTTTCATATTCTCACCGTCCTTTCCGGGTGAATTTATATCCGTATGACACCAAAAGAAGGGCCATGGTGACAAATACTGTCACACCGGCCCTGGCTTTATTACTCTTTACCCATTTTCTTTTTCAGAGCAGCAAGCTCATCATCAACGCTATTATCAAGCGCATCGAATTCGTCATCGAGGCTGCGATTAGACTGGCGAAGGTCTTCGCTTGTTTCCGCTTCCGCCTCAAACTGCATCACTTTTTCTTCCATACGTTCGAAACCGCCGCGTGAAGCATCATTATTGATACCTGAAAGTGTGCGATTCATCTTTGTGCGTGTTTTTGCTGATTCTGCACGTGCTTTCAGTGAATCTTTTTTCAGTTTCATTTCGTTATATTCTTTCTTCATTTCATCAAGCTTTGTTCTAAGACCTGCAACATCCTCTTTCGCTCTTGCATATGAATCCTCAAGAGAAGCAGCCTGGTCTGCGTGGTTCTTTTTATCTTCAAGCGCGCGGCGTGCAAGGTCTTCATTGCCTGATTCAATTGCTTTCATAGCCTGCTCTTCACGCTTTTTCATCATGCTTTCTGCGTCTTCAACCTTCTTTTGAAGCATTTTTTCGCTGGCGATCTGCTTTGCAACTGCAGTTTCAACTTCGCGGATATCAGCTTCCATTTCACGCATAAACTGATCAAGCATTTTTACCGGATCTTCAGCCTTATCCAGCATTGAATTTAATTCTGAACCTACAACTGTTTTAACGCGTTTAAAAAATTGAAACATTTGTCATTCCTCCAGTTAAATTAGTGTGATCCTGCAATAATTTTTAGTTCATATTCTTCTATACTATATCCTGTACTTGCTTCTACATCGCCGCCCCAGATCTCAACTGACAGCGCCTTTTCATCATCTTCATCATAGTATTCAGCGTATTTGCATTTTACGCCGTCCACATTTTGACTTCTGCCTTCGCCCTTAACGATTGCTGAGCCGGTTTCATCAAGGTAATACATTGTACCCTCATACTCAACTTCTTTAGGCAGAGGCTCCTGAAGCTTCAGTGTAGACTTCTTGTAAATACCCAGCTCAAGCTCATCATCCATTTCCACGCCAAGCCAGATTACTTCCTGCACACCCTGAAGCTGATAGGCAGACCATTTAAAGCCATGGTCATTGTATGATAGCTTGCCGACTACTTCATAATCCTGAAGATCATATGTGACAATGTCACCGACTTTCAGGTTATGAACGGTTCTGTCCGTAACTTCCGGACGCGAATCTGTTTTACCGCCAAACAGCCGCTTAAAAAAGCTCATCTGTTCATCATCCTTTTTTATACGTCTTTCCTGTTACAATACCTTATACGTGAGAAAAGATAAAAGGTTTCATCTGAATAAAATAATTAAAACTTTTTTATTTGTTCAATCTTCTAATATATAGATAGAGAATTAAAGGGGGAGACAGATGGATCTTGAGAAAATCGCATCTGATGCCATCAGCGGAGATGAAGATGCATTTGTCGTGCTGATGAAAACATATAAAACGGACTTATATAGAACAGCCTATGCTTATCTGAAAAATGAACATGATGCAATTGAAGCTGTTCAAGAGACTGCTTACCGGGCTTACAAATCAATTCAAACACTAAAGCAGCCTGCTTATGCTAAAAGCTGGATGGTTAGAATCATCATCAATGTCTGTCAGGATGAGCTGAAAAAGAAGAAAAGAATCACTACACAACTTTTTCGAGAATTTGAAATAACTTCTGAAGATAAAGATTCTTTTATTGAAACAGCCGAAGCACTTGAAAGTTTAGATCCGGAAGCTAGAGAGTTGATCCAGATGAAGTATTTTCAGGATATGACCATTACACAGGTAGCACATGCACTAAATATGCCTGAAGGAACTGTTAAAACAAAGCTCTATAAGACACTAGCGAGCCTTAAACGGTGGTTTGAGAAGGGGGAGCATACCCGTGTATCAAAATGAAGAAGATAAATTAAAAGATTATCAGAGGAAAATTGATCAGCAGCCTGTGCCGGAAATAGAGCTGGATGATGCAATTTTAAAAGGTATCAAAAAAGCAAAGTTGAAAAATAAACCCAATCCTACTAAATGGCTTATACCACTAGCTGTTGCAGCAGTAATGGTGCTCTCGTTTGTTATGACAGTAAGAGTATCTTCTGTGATGGCTGGACATATTGCAACCATCCCGGGAATGGATAGAATTGTAGAATTAATCCGTCATGATAGAGGTCTTCAATCAGCAGTTGAAAATGATTATATGGAAGCGATCGGTGTCAGCCGTTCCAGAGACGGTGTGGTCATCACCGTGGACTCTGTTATACAGGATGAGCAGGGGCTCGTCATATTTTACACAGTGGAACTTCCTGAACCGGTAAGAGATCCATTTTTTGCAGTGAGTGACTTACTTGACGAAAAGGGTGAAAGTGTAGATGCATCTTATTCAACAGGTTCTGATCTGGATGCAGACCCTGAAAGTACAGTTCTTACAGGATCAGCTAACTTCTTCTTCGAAGATGGTTATTCTCCGGGAAGAGAGCTGACTGTGGTTTTCGGTGACAGGCAAAATCAACATGTGTTTGAAGGTGAAATAGAAATCCCGATTACTTTATCCACTGAAAAAGCAGAAACTGAAACGTATCAGCTTAACAGAACCGTCAGTATCGAAGGTCAGGCACTCTTGATTAATGAAGTGAATATTTCGCCAATCAGAGCCAGTGTCGAACTGATTCCTGATCCTTCCAATGACAAGAAAATCCTGACTTATGAAGCGATGAAGATGACTGATGAGAGCGGGGATGAGTGGAAGCAATCAGCAAACGGACTTACCTCGACCGGTAATGCTGAGGCAAGAACGGTTTATTTTGAAAGCAGCTATTTTGATATGCCTGAAGAACTTTCACTAATTATTGGAAGAGTGCAGACAGTTGACCGGGAACATGAAACTGTGACCGTTGATACTGACACAGGGAAAGTGATTTCAGCACCGGATGATTCGGGTATCACCTTTACATCTATTGATCGCCTTGGGCTTGAGCTTGAGATAAACAGACCAGACTTTGGATATAGTTTATTTAGTGAGGCATCGGATGCTGAGGGGAAAACAGTTCCTATCCCATCAGCAGGATACCGTTCATATGATGGGATATCAATGATGGACTTTTCATTTGAAAATAGCAGTTATAAAAACCCATTGACTCTTGAGTTTGAGTTTTATCCGGAATGGATTGAATCTGATGAAGTGATTCGTATCTATGATTGACCCAGGTGTTCTAATGTTTTGAGGGGAGAATATAGAGAGAGTTTCATAGGTGATTCAGTGATATGGTAATTGAAAGTGGAGGTGTTTGAGATTAATTGGCTCATCGCCTGAGTTATTTGTATCAACTTCCGTAATGATTGAACGTACTGACAATCTCTGTAAAGTAAGTATGATTCGTCACTTGAATACTTCAATAATGTAAAGGCCGGGACAATTTAATTGTCCCGGCCTTTAGTTCATCTATGATATTTTCGACTGCTCATTTTCCTGGTCGTATGATTCTTCGTCTGCTAGCCTGTCTTCACTTTCAAAGTCAGGTTCATCTGAGTATAGAGCTTTACCTTTATCATCTTCAACACGAGGTTCCTCGTATATTTCAAATGCCTTTTCATCCGGAAGCTCAAACTTTGCAATCAAGTCCTGCAGTTCTTCTGCCATACCTGTCAGAGCAGTGGCAGAGGATGTGACTTCTTCCATGGAAGCGAGTGTCTGCTGGGCAGTAGCGCTTACGCTTGCAGAGTGATCATTTGTATCTTTGGCAATGCCGGTCATGCTGCTGACAGTTTCCGTCACTTCATCTGATTTTGCTGCGATGGTCTGGGCTGTTTCATTCATCTGCTCAATCTGCGTAGTCATCTGTTCAACGGATCCGACAATCAACTGGAACTTTTCGCGCGTTTCCTGTGCCGCATGGATGCCGCGTTTAACCTCTGCTTTTACAACATTCATTGTTTCAACAGATCTTGATGAATCTTTTTGCATTTCACTAATCAGATCATTGATTTTATGAGTGGAGCCTGCGGATTGTTCTGCAAGCTTTCTGACCTCATCAGCTACGACTGCAAAACCTTTTCCATGTTCACCTGCACGTGCAGCTTCAATCGCTGCATTTAGCGCAAGAAGGTTTGTCTGATCAGCAATGCCTCGGATAACATCTAAAATAGAGCCGATCTCATCTGTACGTGAAGACAGGTTCTGAATCGCCTGGTCGGATTCACCAACGCGATGGCTGATTGATTCCATGTTTTGAACCGTATTTTCCACCAATGTGCCACCTTCATTTGCATGAGAAAGGGATTCAGTTGAATAGTTTTCAATGACATTTGCACTTTCAGCAATCGTCTGAATGCCGACTGTTACGTTCTTTAGTGACTCAACGCTTCTGTCAGCAGCAGATACCTGATTTTCAGATCCTCTGGAGATTTCTTCAATCGAGCCTGCCGTTTGTTCTGTCGCTTTCGATGTCTGTTCAGCATTGGCAGAAAGCTCTTCAGATGAAGCGGCGACTTGTGCAGAGTTCATTGAAATCTGCTGAATTAAATTTTTCAGATTATCCTGCATCGCAATAAATGAATGCTGCAGTTTTGCGATTTCATCCTTACCCTTCATTGGAACAGGCTGATCAGTCAGGTTACCGGCAGCTACGCGTTCAGCCATCGCAGTCATAGACTTGAGCGGCTTAGTGATGCGGGATGTCAGAATGACCCCAAGCAGGATCGCAATGATAAAGGCTGCCCCCATCATGATGGTAGAAAGTGTCCGTGCCTGTGCAATAGACTCATTGGATTCGAGCAGGGTAGATGATATATCTTCATTGATCCGGTCAATCATGTCGTTCGCTTCACCTGCAAGCTGATTGGCAAGCGGTGTCATCGTACCGGTTGCTCTGACTCTGGCAATATCCGGATTCGCTTCGAATAATGGAAGCAGGTCTTCTCCAATTGTCAGCATTTCGGTATTTTTATTGTCAATGGACGAGAGAAGTTGAAGAGACGTTTCGTCAGTGATCAATGATTTAATCCGCTCGCTGATTGCAGCAGTTTCTGCGTTGAGTTCATAGAACGTATCAAGATAAATGGATTGAGAGGATAATAAAAACCCTCTATATGTACTGTTTTGTTCATGAACCGTGCTTTCAAGTTCAAGTATGGCAGCTCTGGCTTCAAAAAGTGATTCAGTGACATTTTCAAATGTCTGGCTCATTGCCCTCATATTGATATAAGAATAAACGCCTGATGCTGCAAAAATTAATGCAACGATCAGAAAGGCAGATACCAGCTTTTGACCTACGGACCCCTTCATCATGTCATCCTTCCTTCATTTATATAGGTATAAAGTATTGATCATTTCATCATAATCTTATGTGAATATGTATTTCGAGTCAAGAAAAGATTTTGACGATTCTTGAAATTTAGATCATATAGTCTGAATGTTTAATTGAAATAAGATAAAGGCTTGTCTGGAGCATGTTAGCTGAGGAGGGTGGAAGCTATACTGAACCTGGTACGTGGTATAAGAAGTTGGTTGAGTGCACTGAACTCCGCATTGAGTACTGTGAAACACAGATTGACTGCACTGCCCGCCGCATTGGGTGCTGTGAAACACAGATTGAGTGCACTATCCGCCGAATCGAGTGCAGTGAAAATCAGATTGAGTGCACTGCCCCCAAATTGAGTGCCACGAAGCGTCAATTCACCTCCCATGATGCGCATGACTGGGCCATTGACCTAAATCTCCAGCACAGAAGGTCATATCCACATAAAAAGCAGAAATCCTGTTCAGGATTTCTGCTCAAATGATTAATATATTTATTCTTCCTTTGCGTCCTGCCAGTGCTCACTGCAGAATGATTTCACTGTGTTGATTTCTTCATCTTCAAGCTCGAAGTCTAATACCTGGCCGTCACTGCTTTTGATCAGGTCATACTTCATTAGCTGCTCTTCACCGTCTTCTACTTTGTATAACGCTTTAATGCTGACATCTCCATCCTGGAAAAGTTCATCCTCTTCATCTTTTGCAAGTTCAAGCATGAATTCAAAACGGTCTCCTGTCAGAATACCGAATGTGTCATTTATCTTTTCAACTGTGTAAGAAGTTATGTTCATATATATATCCACCTTTCATGTGTTATTGTTTCAGTATACATCAAAGTGGTAATGGTATGTACGAAAGGGAAAAATGAGGAGGGTTATAAATGAATTTAAATGCTAAAAAGGTAATTGCACTCGTAAGCGATGATTTTGAGGATCTGGAGCTTTGGTACCCCGTGATGCGTCTGAGAGAAGAAGGGGTAGTTGTTCATCTTGTCGGAGAGAAAAATGGACATGAATATATAGGGAAGTATGGCGTTCCTGCAGTCAGTGACTATGCTTTTCATGAAATCAATGTAGAAGAATATGATGGCATTTTAGTTCCTGGTGGATGGTCGCCGGATAAATTAAGACGCTATAAAGAAGTCATTGAAATGGTTCAGCACATGAATCAGCATAAAAAATTAATTGGTCAGATCTGTCATGCAGGCTGGGTATTGATTTCAGCTGATATCTTAAAAGGCGTTAACGTGACAAGTACGCCCGGAATTAAAGATGATATGACAAATGCAGGAGCAATCTGGCATGATGAAGCTGTTGTGACGGATGGACATATTATTTCGAGCAGAAGACCGCCTGATTTACCGTCTTATGGACATGCACTTGTAAAAGCATTAAGTTAAATTGAGTCACAAAAACACCTGTTTGGTTTGTAAAAACCATCCGGGTGTTTTTTGTATGTAAAATGCTTCACAAGCGTAATTCAATTTACTTTTTGATATAATTTAACTATTGTCCGATTTAAAGGAGTGAGTACGTGGATTTTACGGTAGACGGTTTGATTTTCTTAATGGCTGCCATGCTGATTATAGGGGTAGCCGCTACAAAGTTTTCTTCACGTTTGGGAATGCCCTCTCTGGTTCTTTTCTTACTCGCTGGTATGCTTCTCAGCGAATTTATCTACTTTGAAAATACTGAATTTGTTCAGCTTGTTGGTATATTAGCTCTTATTATTATTCTATTTGAAGGTGGTACGCAAACCAGCTGGCAGAGTATCAGGCCGGTTCTTGGTGCGTCTACCTCGCTTGCAACCGCCGGTGTTTTAGTCACATCCGGGATTGTCGGTGTAGCCGCGGTATGGATTTTAGAGTTGTCATGGCTTGAAGGTTTATTACTCGGTGCGATTGTTGGTTCAACAGATGCTGCAGCTGTATTCTCTGTTTTGGGTACAAAGAATATAAAAGCAAAATTGACTTCTACGCTCGAAGCCGAATCTGGTACGAATGATCCGATGGCTGTATTTCTGACGGTGATGTTTATCGAGCTGATTCAGCTGCCTGATACAGGTGTCTGGTCAATGATATCAGGATTTATGATTCAGATGTCTGTCGGTTTGATCCTCGGATTACTGCTTGGCAGATTAACTGTATTTGCAATCACAAACATTAACCTGGACGCATCAGGTTTGTACCCGGTACTGGCCTTATCATTTGCGATCTTTACATATGCAGGCACAACTTTTATAGGCGGAAGCGGCTTATTGGCTGTCTATGTGATGGCTGTAGTTGTTGGTAATTATGAAATTCCATATCGTCATTCAATCCTGAGATTTAATGAAGGATTTGCATGGATGATGCAGATTGTCATGTTTATCATGCTTGGGCTGCTTGTTTTTCCGGAACAGCTGCTTGAAGTAATTTGGCAGGGTATGCTGTTGTCTCTTATTTTGATGCTCATTGCCCGGCCAGTCGGAGTGTTTTTAAGTATGATTGGGATGAAATACAACGGGAAAGAGAAGCTTTTTATTTCCTGGGCAGGCTTAAAAGGCGCTGTTCCGATCGTATTGGCAACTTATCCGATTGTTGCCGGTGTTGAAAATGCGATGCTGATCTTTAATACAGTTTTCTTCGTCGTCCTGACTTCAGCGCTGATCCAGGGAGGGACGCTCTCATGGCTTGGCAATAAGCTTGGTCTGGCGGGCGATGAAAAACCGCAAAGTCCATACAGTCTGGAGTTAATCGCCCTTGGTAAAACGGAATCTGAAATGGTTGAATTAACAATACCAAAAGATTCAGCAGTTGCCGGAATGAAACTGGCAGATATTACATTACCGAAATATACACTGATTACTGCTGTGATCAGAAAAGAAAAGATACTCACACCCACAGGGGTTACGAAATTAAAAGAAGGGGACACCCTTTATGTCCTGACGAAAAAGAAAACACGTGATCTCGTTAAGGTCCGTTTTTATCAGAAGAAATGGACAGCTGAAGAAAAAGAGGAAGTATCGGAACCTGTTAATAGTGAAACGAAAGAGTCAGGCTCATAAGCCCGGCTCTTTTTTGATGAGATTTTCTGAAAATCATGAAGTAGAGTCCGGTGTTCGATTACCTGAAATGCCGATTCTAATCTTCAGCCTGTTAAGCGTGCAGCTGTTTCAATTTACACCGGTCGGCATAGCGGATAATCAATTAATGGCACAGGTGGCCGAGTCATCACCCACCGCTGAACCAATTAACAACAGACAGCTAAATCTCTCTGAAAAGTGGCAAAATTATGGTACAGTACGTATAGGTATTTCGAGTCTCAAATGGTCTGGAAGGAAGAATGCTTATGACAAAAATCACTTCATTTTTAACACCTTATAAAATCGCGATTATCATTGCACTTTTACTCATGCTGACAGAGCTTGCTGTAGAGCTGGTTCAGCCTTTAATTATTTCTTATATTATCGACCAGGGAATTCTTCAAAATGATTTGTCTGCTGTCATGATGTGGGGGGCAGTTCTTGTCGGCTGTTCACTCGCCGCGTTTGCAGCAGGGGTGACGAATTCATTTTATTCTTCACATGTCAGTCAGAGCTTCGGCTTTGATATCAGGGAAGCATTGTATAAGAAAGTGCAGGATTTCTCTTTTTCAAACTTCAGTGTTTTTCCAACATCTTCACTCATTACAAGGCTGACAAATGATGTCACGATGCTCCAGAATACAGTATTTATGAGTCTCAGGATCATGATGCGTGCGCCACTTCTCGTGATTGGAAGTGTCATTATGGCGCTGCTTGTTAATCCAATGCTTGCGCTGGTGCTTGTGATCTCTGTGCCGGTTCTTATCTTGTTTTTAATTATCGTTATGAGTAAAGCAGGAAATCTGTTCAAGTCCGTTCAGGAGCGTCTTGACCACGTGAATAATGTCATGCAGGAAAACTTAATTGGCATTCGACTGATCAAAGCCTTCTTAAGAGGGAAGCATGAGATGAAAAGATTTCGTCAGTCAAGTGAGCAGCTGATGGACAAGACCGTTTCAGCACTTCGCCTGATTGAAGTGACAATGCCGGTTATACTGCTTTTAATGAATATCAGCATACTCGTGATTCTCTGGTTTGGAACTGTGGAAGTGAATACAGGTGGAGCGAGTGTCGGTGAAGTAGTAGCTATTGTGAATTATGCGACCAGAATGACTGGCGCACTTTCGATTGTCACAATGATTATCATGGTTTTCTCGCGTGCAAAAGCTTCAAGCACAAGAATCGGTGATGTACTGAACACAGATATCGACCTGTATGATCAGTCATCCAGCAAAAACTTTACAATGAAAAATGGTGAGGTCTCATTTGAACATGTGAGTTTTACATATCCTGAGACTTCAATGAAAGTGATTGATGATTTGTCATTCGCGGTGAAAGCTGGTGAAAGAGTCTCGGTGCTTGGAGGGACGGGTTCAGGAAAATCAACGATCTTTCAGCTGATTCCGCGACTTTATGATGTCAATGAAGGAACGATCAGAATTGATGGACAGCCGATCAGTGAAATCACGTTAAAAAACCTGAGAAACCAGATTGGTTTTGTCCCTCAGGAAGCGATGCTCTTTACCGGCACGATTCAGGAAAATATTAAGTGGGGAAATGAACACGCCACTTTTGAAGAGGTGCAGGAGGCAGCAAGGCGCGCTCAGATTCACGATACAGTGATGAGCCTGCCAAAGCAGTATGACACCATTCTCGGTCAAAAGGGTGTGAACCTATCGGGTGGACAGAAACAGCGATTGTCTATCGCACGTGCGCTGGTTAAAAAACCTGTTATTTTATTACTGGATGACAGTACAAGTGCACTTGATATGAAGACAGAGGCAAGATTGCTGCAGGCGCTAGAAGAGCTGTCCTGCACAACGATTATGATTACACAGAAGATTAGTACGACGATGGCATCAGACAGAATTCTGCTAATCGAGGATGGAAAGCTGCTGGATGAAGGTCATCATGATGAGCTTGTGAAAACCTCTGAGCTGTACAGGAAAATTGTTGAATCTCAGGCAGGAAGGGAGGCATTGCCATATGCTGAATGAAATCAGACGCCCTTTTCAATATAAAAGAAGATCCCTTGAGGAAATTGAAGAAGCCGGAGCCGGTGCCAAAAAACGAAAAGCAGATGACTTTTCAGGTACAGTGAAAAAGATCTGGCATTATTTATCAATGAATAAAGTAAAGCTTTATCTTGTGCTCCTGATGGTGCTGATCAGTTCTGCAATGGCACTCCTTGGTCCCTTTCTGGTCGGAATGGCAATTGATGATTACATTGTGTCAGGAGATACAGACGGGCTGCTGCAGCTGATCTGGGTACTGGGAGCAGTATATATCATTTATTCGGTGTCTATGTGGTTCCAGGCAATGTGGATGGTCAGAATTGCGCAGCAAACCGTATTTACAATGAGAACGCAGCTGTTTAATCACCTTCAGAAGCTGCCCATTCCTTTTTTTGATAAAAGGCAGCATGGCGAATTAATGAGCCGTGTGACAAATGATATGGAAAATGTCAGTTCGACACTGAACAGTTCAGTGATACAGATTGTCTCGAGTGTACTGACATTGATTGGAACAGTAGGGGTCATGCTTTATTTGAGTCCGCTGCTTACGCTGATTACCGTTCTCGTCATACCGGCCATGGTTTTCGGCTTGAAATGGATTACCAAAAGAACGGGTAGACTGTTTAAAGAACAGCAGCGCAACCTGGGTGAAATAAATGGCTATATTCAGGAAACGCTGTCAGGTCAGAGAATCATTAAAACTTTTTCGCAGGAAGAACGTGTCATTCAACAGTTTGAGGAGAAAAATGAAAAGCTGAGGCTCGCAGGTTTTTGGGCACAGACATTTTCAGGGTTTATCCCGAAGCTGATGAACTTCCTGAATAACCTGAGCTTTGCAGTCATCGCGCTGGTTGGCGGGATACTTGCGTTAAATGGTTATATTACAATCGGTGTGATTGTGATTTTTGTAGAGTATTCAAGACAGTTCACAAGGCCGTTGAACGACCTTGCTAACCAGTTTAATACGTTATTATCTGCAGTTGCTGGAGCTGAGCGGGTATTTGACATTATGAATGAAAGTGAAGAAAGAAAAGATGAAAAGAATGCCCGGGACCTTAAAAAGCTTGAAGGACAAGTTGCATTTGATAATGTGGCTTTCTCTTATGAAGAGGATGAGCCAATTTTAAAAGGCGTTTCATTTAAAGCCTTGCCGGGCGAAACGATCGCTCTGGTTGGTCCTACAGGCGCCGGAAAAACAACGATTATTAATCTTCTTTCGCGCTTTTATAACCCGACCGGTGGAAGGGTGATGATCGACGGGATAGACCTCACTGATATCAGAAGATCAAGTCTGAGAAGTCATATGGCTTTTGTTCTTCAGGATTCAATTCTTTTTCAGGGGACAATCCGGGAAAATATTCGATATGGAAAATTGACTGCATCAGATCAGGAAGTTGAAAAAGCAGCTGCAATGGCGAATGCCGACAGTTTTATTAGAAAAATGCCTGATGGTTACGATACCGTGTTGAAGGCAGACGGTGAAGGAATCAGTCAGGGACAGCGACAGCTTCTTGCAATCGCAAGAGCGATGCTTGCGGATCCTGATCTGTTAATTCTTGATGAAGCGACTTCAAGCATTGATACCGTGACAGAAATAAAAATTCAGGAAGCGCTGGAAGTACTGATGAAGGGTCGAACGAGCTTCGTCATTGCACACAGACTGAATACGATTCAAAGCGCTGATCAGATTCTGGTGCTGAATAACGGTCAGCTGATTGAAAGAGGGAATCACGAGGACCTTCTGAAGCAAAATGGTTTTTATGCAGATCTGCAGAAAAACCAGCTGAAAGAACAGCTGCTCAGTTAGCGTGTGTGAAGAGACATGGACAAAATTGTCCGGTCTCTTTTTCTATTCCTGCGTAAATCCAGTGAAAATGGTACAATAATAAGCAATGAGATGAACGGAGAGTGGAAAAGATGCTTGAAAAAACACTTAATAAATGGAATGAAACAGGATTTGAGAAAATGACAGCTGTACAGGAGAAGGTGATCCCACTGATGATCGAAGGAAAAGATGTCATTGCGGAGTCGCCTACAGGTACAGGGAAAACACTTTCTTATGTGCTGCCTCTGATTGAAAACCTTAACCCGGATCAAAAGCTTCCGCAGGCTTTAATTCTTGCCCCGTCTAAAGAGCTATCGATGCAGATTCTTGATGTCCTTCAGCAATGGGGGAAGGATGCAGGTATGAAGTCCGCATCAATTATCGGTGGCGCAAACCCTAAAAGACAGCTTGAAAAATTAAAAAAGCAGCCTCATGTGATCATCGGTACACCGGGACGTATTCTTGAGCTGATTAAACAGAAAAAACTGAAGACACATGAAATCAAAACAGTGATTCTCGATGAAGCAGACCAGCTTCTCTTACCGGAGCATAAAGAATCAATTGGTCAGATTATCAAGAGTACACTTGCGGATCAGAGACAAATGGCGATGTTCTCTGCGACTTTACCGGAAGAAGTGATTGAAGACGGTAAAGGAATCATGAAGTCTCCTGAAATTGTAAAAGTCGCGCGTGAAGAAATTCAGCAGGGGGATGTACGCCATCAGTATATGGTGTGTGAACATCGTGAAAAGATTGATATGATCAGAAGAATGGTCCGGATGGATTCCATGAAACAGGAAAAGTCGCTTGCGTTTATGCAGGAAGTGCTTGATGTCATGACAGCAGCTGAAAAGCTCAATTATAAAAACCTTGAGATTGCTGTATTGCACAGTGATTTAACGAAAGAAGAAAGAGCTGCTTCTATGAGGAAGTTCCGTAAAGGTGAGCTGCCACTTCTGCTGGCGACGGATCTTGCAACGAGAGGGCTTGATATTGAAGAAGTCACTTATGTGATTCATATGGATGTTGCTGAATCACTTGATCAGTACATTCACCGATCAGGCAGAACCGGCCGTGCAGGAGCAAAAGGAACAGTACTTTCTTTCGTTACGCCTGGAGAAGTAAAGAAAATCAAGCGATTTACAAAAGAACTTGGAGTAGAGCCTGAAGAAGTAACGATGTACCGTGGTGAGTGGCAGACTGTCTGATTCCTTAAAGTGGAACAGTTGACTTTCAATAGCAGAACAACGAGAATCTGTATATCAGTATAAGTTAGACACTCGAAAATACGAGGAGTGATCATATAATGGAAACCGTAACAGATTTCACGCATGTACTGCTTGATGGAGATCAGGATAGGGCGTGGGAATATGTTATACATGAGGTCGAAAAAGGTACTTCTACGGAAGACATATTTTATAAGCTATTAACACCAGCCATGGTCGAGATCGGTCAAAAGTGGCAGGAGAATGAAATATCAGTTGCAGATGAGCACCTTGCAACAACGACCTGCGACTTTACATTGGCACGTTATAAGCACGAAATTCTATTGCCGAGAATTAAAAATCAAGAACAGGATCAGGGAAGAGCTTTATTTTTCTGCGTAGAAAAAGAAGAGCATGACCTTGGTATACGTATGATTGCGCAGATCTTTGAAGAAAAAGGCTATGAAGTCCGTCTGATG
Source organism: Jeotgalibacillus sp. 10bf12 (assembly GCF_055597105.1). NCBI lineage: Bacteria > Bacillati > Bacillota > Bacilli > Caryophanales > Caryophanaceae > Jeotgalibacillus > Jeotgalibacillus sp. 10bf12. The sequence continues at coordinate 1,815,043 of NZ_CP200276.1, forward strand.
GGTGCAAACCTTCCAGTAGAGTTTGTGTTAACAATGGCAGTGAACTGGGAGCCGGGTGTCATCGGAATGTCAGCAAGTATGCTGAAGCAGGGTGAAAGAGTTCCCACTTATATTCAAAGATTGATGGAGCGTTTTGACAATACAGAGCTGTTAATCGGCGGCCGTTTTCTTACATTACCGGATCGTCTGTTAGATAAGGCTGACGACTCCAAGGTAACGATCATTCAGGAAGGAAGCGAACTGACTGCATGGTTATCTGATCGCGCTAAAGGAGGAAAATAAACATTGATCCACCTTGATGCCATGCCAATGCCTGTGGTGATCATTGATCATGAATTAAATATAAAAGAAGCTTCAGGCAAAGCACTGAAACTGCTTGGCAAAGCCCCTTCATTCCTCGACTGGGTTGATGATGAAAGCCGGGAAAAAGCCGTTAGATTTATACAGGATGAGCATGTAGAAAAGTTAGAACTAAACTTGGTCACGGCAGAAGGAACAATATCACTTTTCACCATTTTAATTGAATGGGACAAAGAACAGGCAGCTTTAGTTCTTCAACAGGAGGATCATCTGATTGTTCAGCTGATGAATAAAGTAAAAGAGCATCAGCGCCGCCTTGAAGAAAGTGACATGGAACTGATTTTAAAAAAGAATCAGCTTGAAAAATCATTTATGCGGATCAGTGAATTAAGCACCGCAGCGATCCATCTGACTGATGAAATCGTTCTGATACCGATCGTTGGAGACTTAAGTGTCACACTGATCCATAACAATCAGGAGCGGATATTGGAAGATCTTTATGCAAACAATATTGATGAAGTCATCATTGATCTTCAATCAGTGGGATTAATGGAAGATGCCGGTGTGGATGAATTAATGAAAATGATTAAAAGCTTTTCACTGTTCGGGACAGGTTGTACAATTACTGGTGTAAAGCCTGAGCACGCACCATATCTTCATCAGATTAAAAAGATGCAAAAGCTTACTTTTATAAATAATCTTGAGGACAAACTTTCCAGGATTGTTTACTGAAAGTATGTGAAGGAGAAAGAAGGATTGACATGAATAAACAATTTGCAGTACTCGGACTGGGCAGTTTTGGTGGACATCTGGTTGAGGAATTCCACGAAATCGGTGCAGAAGTGTTTGCGATGGACCGCAATGCAGAGTTAGTAGACAAATACTTTGATATTGCCACACATGTCATCCAGGGAGATGCACAGGATGAACAGCTTCTGATTCAGGCTGGCATTAGAAACTTTGATCTCGTTGTCGTATCATTCGGTGAAAATATAGAGGCGAGTATCTTAACAACAATTATTTTAACTGACCTAGGTGTGAAGGAAATCTGGGTAAAAGCATCCAGTCTTTATCATCAGAAGGTACTTGAAAAAATTGGTGCAACTCGCGTAATACGTCCTGAAAAAGATATGGCACGGCGAATTGCCCACAGACTGGCATCCAAACATTTTATTGATTATGTTGAACTGACTGAAGAGCATTCAATGGTCGAAATAAAAGCAACGCCGAAAATTATCGGTAAAACTATCGCCGCACTGAACATCAGAAACCGCTTTGGATGTAACATTGTCGGGATCTACAGGCAGCATGATATGATTGTATCACCAAGTGGAGACGATAAAATTCAAAAAGAGGATGTACTGATTGTCATCGGTGAGAACAGAAAGCTTCACCGATTTGAGAAACAGGGTGTCTGATCGTGTTAATAATTGTTTTGTTAAAATCTATCAGTATTACTGCACAGCTGATGATTGAAGCGTGAGGGGGCGGAGGGGCATTGCGAAGCCTGAGGGCTCACTGCCCGGCCGCGGAAAGCGTCCCCTGAAGCGGAAATCAACAGCCAACTTTAGCAAAGTCTAATAAAAGATCCGGAATCTCTTTATGAGGTTCCGGATCTTTTAAATCTCTCTCCTGAAATTTCTTCAGCCATCAGCAGTTCACTTGCACAGGGCTTGAGAAGTTTTTTAAGCGACGCTTTATCTTCTTCCGGGTCCAGCCACTGATTGAAAGCATCCCGTTCAAGTATGACAGGCATTCTAGTATGGATATCAGCCATCAGATCATTTGGTTCAGTCGTTAAGATCGTACAGCTTCTGATGATTTGATCATCATGACGCCAAGACTCCCACAGACCTGCAAATGTAATCGGCTCACCGTCGTGCCTCTTTATTTCGTAGGGCTGTTTTTCCCTCCCTGATTTTTTCCATTCGTAAAATGAAGTGGCAGGAATCAGGCACCGTTTGGATTCAAATGCTCTGCGAAAGCTTGGCTTCTCTGCGACCGTTTCAGACCTGGCATTGAACGTTTTATACCCAATTTTTTCATCCTTAGCAAAAGGGGGAATCAGTCCCCACCTGAAAGAGGCGGGATAACGCTGTCCGTTTAACTGCACAACCGCTGCAGCATGCTGACTTGGTGACAGGTTCAGGTTTGGCGTATAAAGAAAATCATCCCTCATCTCAAACTGATAATACTGCTGCAGATCATACATCGCCTCAACTAAAGAAAATCGTCCGCACATCCCTCATCTCTCCTTTATAAGCATTCTAACAAAATATTGCGAAGATAGAGAAGATTACAACTTATTTCCTTTTAAAGGTAATCGGTTGATTTGTTTCGGTATACGAATCATACTGAATACAGACATACATATTCAGGAGGGTTTTCCATATGAAGAAATTTTGGTTAGTATCTGCAATGGCAGCTGCACTTATGCTTGCAGCCTGCTCAGATGATTCGTCAGAGCCGGCAGAAACAGAAGAAGCAACAACTGAGGAATTTGCAGAAGAAACGGAAGAGGCTTCAACAGAAGAAGCAGGTGAAGAAGAAAGCGCTGAACCAGAGCTTTATCTTGTTGGTGACGAGGTAACTTCAGGTGACCTGACAGTTACAGTGACTGATACTGGTGTTGCTGAACAAATCGATGACACGAATCGTGTTTACGAGATCAATATGACAGTGACAAATAATGGTGAAGAGGAAGTATCTTTATCTTCAGAGGACTTCACATTGACTGATCTTACAGATGAAGAAAAAATGGCTTACGGCGATCCGTCTGAATGGACAATCGCAGCAGGAGAATCAGCAGAAGGCTCATTACAATATGAATCTGCAGCAGCAACTGCATTCAAACTTTTCGGCACAATCGGTGAAGAAGAAGTTGAATGGAGACTGCCGGGGATTACTTCTTTAGACTAATCGTATTTTAAGCACTTGGCTTTTATAAAAATGGACATGATAAATGCAGCGGAGCGTAAGGTGAAGACACCGTCCGGCCACGGAAAGCGTCCGCCTGAAGTGAAGCGAAACGATTAAAGGGGCTCGAACAATTATGTTCAGCCTCTTTTTTATATCCAATCATTTACCTAAACGTATTTTAATCATCACTCCTATTGACACAACAGCCACCTTTCTTGTAAAGTTGTCATAATTAATTGAATAGCGTGGATTCTTATCAAGAGAGGCGGAGGGAACAGGCCCGTTGAAACCTCAGCAACCTACACACAATGTGAAAAGGTGCTAAATCCATCCTGCAATCATGCAGGGAAGATAAGAAGCTTAGTAGTCTAAAGCCTTCTTATCTATGATGATGGAAGGCTTTTTTGTATATACATCAGGAAGGGTGAAATAATGAACTTACTTGAAGAAATGAAGCAAAGAATTCTGATTGGTGACGGCGCGATGGGAACCCTCCTGTATTCATATGGCTCAGATCAGTGCTTTGAAGAATTAAATCTGTCTCATGCAGAGCATATCCAGCAAATTCATCGTGCATACATTGATGCTGGTGCTGATGTGATACAAACAAATACCTACGGCGCGAACTATCATAAGCTCGAGCGCTACGGACTCGAAGAAAAGGTAAAAGAAATCAATACTGCGGCTGTAAAAAACGCTAAAGCTGCGGCGAAAGACAATACCTTCATTCTCGGTACAATCGGCGGGATCAGAAGCTTCCGTCCTCAATCGATTGACCTGAATGAAATCAAGCGGACATTCAGAGAACAGCTTTACTGTTTACTGTTAGAAGGAGTAGACGGGTTATTATTTGAAACGTATTACGATTTCGAGGAACTGGCAGCGGTCATTGAAATCGCCAGAAAAGAAACAGACCTGCCGATTATTGCGCATATTTCAGTTCAGGAGCCGGATGTGATGCAAAATGGTAAACCGGTTTCTGAAGCGCTACTGGAGCTTGAACAGCTTGGAGCCGATGTAGTTGGCTTAAATTGCAGACAGGGTCCATTCCATATGATTAAGTCACTTGAACAGGTACCGCTTCCTGAAAAGGCTTATCTGTCCTGTTATCCAAACGCGAGTCTTCCATCTTACTCAGAAGGCTCACTTCAGTACAGCAATAATGCTGAATACTTTGGTGAGGTGGCACCTGCATTCAGAGAGCAGGGAGTCAGACTGCTCGGGGGATGCTGCGGGACAACGCCGGATCATGTGAGAGCATTCAGCCAGGCACTAAAAGGGCTTGCACCTATTACTGAAAAAAGAGTGGAGAAAGCTGAAAAGATTGTAGTGCGCTCAAGACAAAAGGATTTGCCTGAGCCCCTCACAGACATCGTTAGAGACCGCAAATCAGTCATTGTTGAACTCGATCCTCCCAAGAAGCTTTATACAGATAAGTTTATCGAAGGTGCAAAAGCACTCGGTGCAGCCGGAGCTGATGCTGTTACTCTTGCTGATAACTCACTTGCGAGTCCGCGTGTATCCAATGAGTCACTTGGTTACCTGATCAAACAGCAGGGCGTCCGTCCGCTTGTTCATCTGACGTGCAGAGACCGTAATCTGATCGGGCTTCAAAGCCATCTGATGGGACTTCACACACTTGGGCTTCATGACATTCTGGCTGTCACAGGTGACCCGACAAAGGTTGGGGATTTCCCGGGTGCAGCTTCAGTCTATGACGTATCATCATTTGAATTGATTGAAATGATCCAGCAGCTGAATAACGGCATGTCGATGTCCGGAAAAGACTTAGGCGAGAAAGCTTCATTTACGATCGGTGCGGCATTCAACCCGAATGTCAGAAGTGTTGAAAGAGCCGTACAGCGTCTGGAGAAAAAGATCTCGGCCGGAGCTGATTACTTTATGAGTCAGCCTGTATTCTCTGAGGAAAAGCTGATTCAGACAGCTGAAGCAGTTAAGGATCTTGGAAAGCCCGTATATATTGGCCTGATGCCTTTGACAAGCAGCAAAAACGCAGACTTCCTTCATAATGAAGTACCCGGTATCAAATTAACTGAACAGGTAAGAGACCGGATGGCAGCAGTGTCCGGTGACCGTGAAAAATCTTACCAGGAAGGATTGGCCATTACAAAGTCACTGATTGATACAGCGCTCGATCTATTTAATGGCATCTATCTGATCACACCATTTATGCGCTATGAAATGACAGCAGAATTAACACGCTATGCCAATGAGCAGGCGGCAAAGAGAGGAGGAAACCAACGTGCGCACATTATTCAATGAACAGCTTAAGAAAAGAATCCTGATTATGGACGGTGCAATGGGTACGATGCTTCAGGATGCGAACCTGTCAGCAGAAGATTTTGGTGGTGAGGACCTTGAGGGGTGTAATGAGAACCTGAACCGCACGCGTCCTGATCTGCTTGAAACCATCCATGACGCCTATTTTGAAGCAGGCGCAGATATCGTGGAAACGAACACATTCGGCAGTATGAGCGTCGTGCTTGAAGAATATGATATCGCATCTGATGCTTATGAACTTTCACGGCTTGGTGCTGAAATTGCCAGAAAGTCAGCCGCTAAATGGTCAACAGAAGACCGTCCGCGCTTTGTTGCAGGCTCAATGGGACCGACAACGAAAACGTTAAGCGTTACTGGCGGTGCAACATTTGAACAGTTGAAAGATTCTTATGCTGAACAGGCAAAAGGGTTAATAGACGGCGGCGCTGATCTGCTGCTGATTGAAACGAGTCAGGATTTATTGAATGTAAAAAGTGCATTCCTGGGGATTCAGGATGCTTTTAAGAAGACAGGCAAAGAACTGCCACTGATGATCTCAGGGACGATTGAACCAATGGGCACAACGCTTGCAGGACAGACGATTGATTCTTTCTATATCAGCGTTGAACATATGAACCCTGTATCAGTCGGACTGAACTGTGCAACGGGTCCTGAATTTATGCAGGATCATATCCGTTCACTCTCAGAGATCAATCAGTCATATGTCAGCTGTTACCCGAATGCAGGTCTGCCGGATGAAGAGGGCGTCTATCATGAAACGCCTGAGACGCTTGCTAAAAAGCTGAGCGGCTTTGCTGAAAAAGGCTGGCTGAACATTGTGGGTGGCTGCTGCGGGACAACCCCTGCACACATTAAAGCCATTGCTGAAGCGATGGAGAACTATAAGCCGCGTACACACAAGCCTAAAAAAGAGCACACAGTATCAGGCATTGAGCCGCTGATCTATGATGACCCGTCTATGCGTCCGCTGATGATTGGTGAGCGTACAAATGTGATTGGCTCACGTAAATTCAAGCGCCTCATTGCAGAAGGTAAAATTGAAGAGGCATCTGAAATCGCACGGGCGCAGGTGAAAAAAGGTGCCCATGTCATTGATATTTGTCTTGCTGACCCTGACCGTGAAGAAGAAGAGGATATGGAAGTGTTCATGCAGGAAGTCGTAAAGAAGGTGAAAGTGCCGCTCGTCATTGACTCAACAGATGAAAAGGTAATCGAAAAAGCGCTCCGCTATTCTCAGGGGAAATCAATTATTAACTCAATTAACCTTGAAGATGGGCTCGAACGCTTTGATGCGGTGGTTCCACTTGCCAAACAATACGGCGCTGCACTGGTTGTCGGTACGATCGATGAAAAAGGAATGGGGGTTTCTGCTGAAAGAAAGCTTGAAATCGCAGCACGCTCCTATCAGATTTTAACGGAAGACTATGGTGTTGACCCGACGGATATTATTTTTGATCCGCTTGTATTCCCTGTTGGAACGGGTGATGAGCAGTATATCGGTTCAGCTAATGCCACAGTTGAAGGGATCCGTTTAATAAAAGATGCCTTTCCAAAAACACAGACTGTACTCGGTGTCAGCAACGTGTCATTTGGTCTTCCGCCAGTCGGACGTGAAGTATTAAACGCAGTCTATCTGTACCACTGTACACTGGCAGGGCTCGATTATGCGATTGTGAATACAGAGAAGCTTGAGCGTTTTGCTTCGATTGACCCTGAGGAAGTAAAAATGGCTGAAAAGCTGTTATTTGATACAACAGATGAAACACTTGCTGCATTCACAGCTTTCTACCGCGGCAAAAAGAAAGAGACATTATCTGATCTGCCGGATATGACGCTTGATGAAAGACTTGCCTACTATGTTGTAGAGGGAACAAAAGAAGGGCTGCTGCCCGATCTTGACCTCGCACTGAAGGAATTTGATGAGCCGCTTTCAATTATTAACGGACCTCTAATGACAGGAATGAAGGAAGTTGGCAGACTCTTTAATGACAATCAGCTGATTGTAGCTGAAGTGCTCCAGAGTGCTGAAGTCATGAAGGCAGCAGTGGCTTTCTTAGAGCCGCATATGGAAGCTTCTGATAACTCTTCTTCTAAAGGTAAAGTCATCCTGGCAACAGTAAAAGGTGACGTTCATGATATCGGTAAAAACCTGGTTGAAATTATTTTGAGTAATAATGGATATGATGTCGTGGACCTTGGTATTAAAGTGACACCACCTGAACTGATTGAAGCCATTGAGCGTGAAAAGCCGGATATCGTCGGCTTATCCGGACTTCTTGTAAAGTCAGCCCAGCAAATGGTTATCACTGCAGGAGATATGCGTGAAAAAGGACTTGAGGTTCCGATCCTTGTCGGTGGGGCAGCACTTTCCCGTAAGTTTGTTGATACAAAAATCTCCAATCATTACGATGGTCTTGTCCTCTACGCGAAAGATGCAATGAACGGACTGAGCCTTGCTAATCAGCTGCAGGATGAGCTCGAGCGTGCAAAACTGAGTGAAGAAATCTTTGCGAAGCAGGAAAAGCTTCAGTCCCAGGAACCAAGACCGGCCAGGGAAGCGGCAGTCGGGGTCATCGATAAGCCGCAGGTTGCAGAAGCACCTGTATTTGTTCCGAACGATACGAAGCGTCACGTGATCAGCTCCTACTCAGTTGCGCACGTTGAAGCCTATATTAATATGCAAATGCTTCTTGGTCACCACTTAGGGGTAAAAGGAAAAATTTCAAGACTGCTTGAAGAAAAAGATGAAAAGACACTGATGGTAAAAGAAACAGTGGATCGCCTGATTGAAGATGTGAAGCGGGAAGGCCTAATTACGCCGGCTGCTGTCTATCAATTTTTTCCGGCTCAAAGTGAAGGGGATGACGTCATCATCTATCACCCTGAAACCGGACAGGAAATTGAACGTTATACATTCCCGCGTCAGCCGAGAGCACCTTATCTGTGTCTGGCAGATTACCTTCGTTCGAAAGAGAGCGGCGTAATGGATTATGTAGGATTCTTTACTGTCACAGCAGGCAGAGGGATCCGTGAAAAAGCGCAGCAATATAAAGAAGAAGGCAGATTCCTCGAAAGCCATGCGCTTCAGGCGCTCGCACTTGAAACAGCAGAAGGATTCGCAGAACTGCTGCACCAGCAGATGAGAGACCGCTGGGGTTTCCCGGACCCTGTTGACTTTACGATGCAGGAACGTTTCAGTGCCAAATACCAGGGGCAGCGTTTCTCATTCGGTTATCCGGCATGTCCTGAGCTTGAAGATCAGGAAAAACTGTTCAAGCTGATCAGCCCTGAAGAAATCGGCGTTCAGCTGACAGACGGCTTTATGATGGAGCCTGAAGCGAGTGTGTCAGCGATTGTGTTTGCACATCCTGATGCGAGGTATTTTAATGTGATGTAGTCGGGCATTGTGTTTCGGTTAATGGTTCGATGCTCGTTCGCTGGTGTTCGGCGTTTGCTCAAGATTGTTCGAGAGTAAATGCGTGGTGTTCGCTGTTTACGTAGTGATGTTCGACGTTTAACAGGTACACTTCGACACTTCAGGACTATTGACTCGCAAAGGGAAAATGTTTTAGCTAACTAAAAAAGCCGGGGAGCAATCCCCGGCTTTTCTCGTGTCAAAAATATTAAAGTTCCTCCGGCCTCGCACTTGGAACCTTGACAAACGATCTGCGCTTTTTCAGCAGTGCGTGAATCGTTAACAATTCAAAGTAAATATAACTTTTATCAGGCAGTTCATCTTCATCTGTTTCACCTTTCAGCTCATGACGGAGAAGCGCCAGCGCATCGGCATCCATCGGCTCCTGTTCACCGGTTCTGATAATCCGGTTATTCAGCTGTGAGACAAGTGTGCGGACTGCCTGCTTTTCTTCAATCGACCATTCAGGCGCATCGTCTGAAGGCAGTGAGATCAGGTTGGCTAAATGGAAGGATAGCTGCCTTAAAAGGTAAATCTTTTTTTGCAGCGTCTGGATTTCATTCATTTCCTCTCGTTTATATGAATGATAATGCCATTCCTGAAGCTGAAATCTGCAGAACATATCTGCCCGGTCAAGCTGCGTACGCAGCTGATTGGATGCGGATTCAAGATTCATTGGTGAGTTTCTCTGATCGAGCAGCTCATTCATTCTTTCAGCAAGCAGCTGTGTAAGCTTAGCCTGTGAATCAGAAATGAGTGAAATAATCTGATCCTTATATTTTGGCGGCATTAGTAAAAAGTTGACGAGTGTGGAAGTTAAAATACCGATTCCTGTTGTACCAAGCCTTTTAACAAATTCAAGCAGGAAGTGATCTTCTGTCCCTGGAATCATCGCGACGGCTGTCAATGTGGCAACCAGCATACCTGCATCAAGCTTCAGTTTGTAACAGATCCAGATTGTCAGCACCGCTGAAATTGTATATGTAATCGCCGTATCGCCAAGTAAGAAGGTGGCGAGCATCGCAATAGAGGCCCCGATGGCAGATGCAGGGAAACGGATCATCCCCTTTTTAATCGAATCGGCAGCTGTCGGTTCAATTGTTACAATCGCAGTAATGACGGCGAAAACAACTGGCAGATTGAACAGCTGACAGATCAGCGCAGTTAAAAACACCGCAACACCCGTCTTTAAAATTCTGCCGCCGATAAATCTTCTTTTTAACCATTGCATATGAGTCGGGAACCTCCTTTTTTAGTAAATTAGACGTGTTATAGTATAGCATACAAAAAGTGGGGGAGATGACATGATTCCGAATATAAGTTACAATACTAATAGATGCAATTTCCACAAGGGGAGCCATATAGGCTGAGAGTGAACAGACTTGTTCAGACCCTTCGAACCTGTAAGTTAATGCTTACGCAGGAATGTGGATGGAAACGGACTTTTCAGGGTCTCTGGGTTTCTATCCCCGGGGCCCTTTTTATATGGAGTAGCCCGTTGAATTCCCCTGTGTGCGAGCTGCATCGATTTCGCAAAAGGAGGAAGACATATGGAGCGTAAGAAGTTATTATTTTTAGTGGAGGTTGCGATCTTTTCAGCAATCGGTATTATCCTTGACCAGTTTTCATTCAGTCTCTGGCCACAAGGTGGGTCTATCAGCTTTGTGATGGTGCCCATTATTCTGATGGCATTTCGCTGGGGGTTAAAAGGCGGTCTGTTAACAGGATTTCTAGTAGGTCTGCTGCAGACAATGTTCGGTGCCTATATTATTGATCCTGTTCAGGGGATACTTGATTATCCGCTGGCATTTACTGTGATTGGATTTGCAGGTCTGTTTGCAGGGGTTGTGAAGCGTTCACTTGAAGAAGGATCGATGAAAAAAGCTGCCGTGTACATCACAGCAGGTGTATTTATCGGTGCACTGTTAAGATTCATCTGTCATTTTCTTGCAGGTGTTATCTTCTTCGGTTCAGGAAGCGAAGGTGTTCCTGCGTGGCTGTTCTCACTTGGCTATAACGGTTCATACATGGGCCCTGCCTTCATCCTGACATCAATTGTCCTTGCGACGCTGCTGATCTCAGTACCAAGAGTCGCGACGAACCGTCAGATGACAAGTGCCTGATATGTTTAAATAAACGGTTCATTTACGCTTCAGGCGGACGCTTTCCGGACGGAGGTTGCCAAGCCTCCTCGCCTTCGGCTGTGGGGTCTCGGCTTCCCTCTACTCGTCCCGGAGTCGCCGCCTTACGCTTCAATGTACCTGAATTTAATATAAAAAAGAAGATGGCTTTTAAAAAACGTCATCTTCTTTTTTATTAATGTATACTGTACTAACTATAAACCAATTGTGTGATAAATTATTATGAAATAAGCCTTACATAGTTTAATCGGAGCGGAAGGGGGCGACTCCAACGCGAGAAGCCGGACCGGTGAGACCCCGGAGGCGCGAAGCGTTGAGGAGGCTCACCGCCCGGCCGCGTGGAAAGCGTCACCCTAAGCGCAGATTAAACGGTTATTCAAGAAATAGCGTCTTTCATGCATTCCACACCATACATATGATATAGTGAACCATTATAAAGCAAGGAGAGAATCGGTATGATCGTAAAAACAAACGAAGAATTAGAAGCGCTGAAAAAAATCGGCGCAATCGTTGCTGAGATCCGCGATGATATGCGTGCAGCAACAAAGCCCGGCGTAACGACTGCTGAGCTTGATCAGATCGGAAAGCAGAAATTTGAACAATACGGTGCTATTTCAGGCCCTAAAGGTGAATATGATTTTCCTGGCTATACGTGCATCAGTGTAAATGATGAAGTCGCGCACGGGATCCCCGGCGACCGCGTAATTCAGGACGGAGACCTTGTGAACATTGATGTTTCAGGCTCTCTGGATGGTTACTTTGCTGATACAGGCATTTCGTTTGTAGTAGGTGAAAATGCAGCGCTTGAAAAGCTGTGCGCAACCGCAGTAGAAGCTTTTACACTGGCGCTGAAAAAAGCAAAAGCCGGCTCTAAAAAGAGTCAGCTTGGAAAGACGGTTTCACGTGTGGCAAGACAAAACGGTTATCAGGTCATTACGAACCTGACAGGACACGGTGTCGGAAAGTCACTTCATGAAGCACCGGATCATATTCTGAACTACCATGATCCATGGGATAACGAGTTATTAGCAGAAGGGACTGTCCTTGCGTTTGAACCGTTTATCTCTTCAGGAGCAGACTTTGTGGAAGAACAGAATGACGGCTGGACGTATAAGACACCGGATGGCAGCTTAGTCGCACAGATTGAGCATACAATTGTCATCACAAAAGGCGAGCCGATTATTTTAACAGAATCTAAAAAAGCATAAGAGAAACTGAAAGCACCTGGAGCTGGACATGAAAAAGGACTTGTGAACGTCACAAGTCCTTTTCTTATGCAACTTCCTTTGCTTTTTTACGCTGCTGCATAAAAATTGCAGCTGCCAGCAGGAAGAATGAAAGGGCTGTCGGAACAGAGATCCATGATGAAATCAATAGCATCACAAGAACACCAGTCCCGCCAGGCGTAGGATTCTGTGTGGCGATCTGATCAACCTGCAGCAGATAATAAGCTGAGATGATGAAAGTAAAGATCAGAAAGACTACGTTCGTGATCCAAAGCCATTTAACATTTTTTCTTAAACCAAAAACGATTGAAATTGTCATCAGTATTGGTCCCACAAGAAGTGTAATTAAAAACATTGCGAATAATAACTGCCCGTCCAACATAAAACCTCTCTTCAAAAAATCGTCTTCCACTATTTTAACCTATTTGAGAGGGAAATGCCCGGGTGATTATTTAAAAGATAGTGTCCGGCTGCTGTAGCTGGACTTTTTCTTTTTACGGAAAATGAACAGTCCGATAAAGATTACTACGCTTAACACATAAGCTGTGAATACGACTGCAGATTCCTGACCTTCATTCTGTACACCGATGCCGATAAAGGCCCAGATGAACACGAGCGGGTAAATCCAGTCTCTTTCTTTGTAGCGGATCCCAAGTGCCAGTGCTGCTGCGATCAACAAAAGGGCAATCGTCCAGACCGGTGATGAGATGCCGAGTCCGTCCCAGCCGGCTTCATTTACGGTATATGCGGTGTTGGCAACAGTTGCAACACTGACCCAACCCATGTAAACAGAGAAGGGGAGGATGTCAAAGAAACTGTGTGTTGTCTGCTTAATTTTTGCGTAAATGATAATGATTGAGATGAGTAAGCCGACAATCACCGCGACTGATACAGGAAAGAATTCATAGTGCCAAAGCAGAATCCAGGTAATATTTAAAAGGCAGCTGATCAAAAACATAAACGAAGTGGATTTGTATACTTCTCTTTTTCTTTGAGACTTAAAAGCACCTTTTAACACCCACAAGCCTAGCAGTATGTATATGAGTCCCCATATTGAAAATACATAACCGGCCGGTGTGAATAATACATTCAGCCGATTTGAAATTTCGCCTGTAGTCTGACCGTTAATCGGAAGTATATTTGCCAGTGCATTAACGGTAATAACAGCTGCAAGCGCGAAAAAATTGAGCCAAAACTGTTTCATGTAAAAACCTCCTGTCTCTGTTCTATTCCCTCCGGACAGAAAAAAATCCTTCAGACGAGCTGGTTTTTTACAAGTGTCATTTTGATTTGCAGATAGCTCACTTCCTCAGGCAACGCCTCTTTTAATGACTTAAGCCCGGGAGCGTCCATTTGTTCCCTGGTTGAAAGAATCAAACGCTCAGTTTCTTCATCAAACCACTTCTCAAAATCAAGCTGGTGACCTTCTTCATAGGCTTTTTGCAGATGGCGCTCAATCGTCTGTGAAGTAAGTGCTCTGAGTTTTGCAATCTCGGAAATCGATTTCCCGTCCTGATAGAGTTCATAGCTGAACAGGTGGCTTGGCTGTTCAGGGTCTGCAGTGACTTCAGGCTGCTTTGGAGCCTGCTCAGGGGCGGGTACCATGTTTTTATTTTTGCCGTGTTCTTTTATATAGGCTGCAATCACTTCTGTAAACGGTGTTCCGTATGATTGAAGCTTTCTTTCCCCGACTCCTTTGATCACGCGCATCTCCACTTCAGTTTCCGGATAGTGCTGGGCCATTTCACGCAGCGTTGCATCTGAAAAGATCACGTAAGGAGGAACGGCATGCTCTTTTGCAAGCATTGAACGCACTTTGCGGAGCTCTTCAAAAAGCGCTTCATCATAATCAGCCTGCTGCTGGTGAAGCTGAAAACCGGATTTCAGCCAGACTGCCTGTTCTCCTTTTAATACAGGAACAGCGTCCTGAGTCAGCCTGAGAATCGGGTATTGCCCGCCTTCTAGTGCCAGATAACCTTCCGCAATTAACAATTGAATCAGCTCAGTAATCTGTTTCTCTGATTTCTGACTCATCAGGCCATAAGTTGTTACCTGATTCAGCCCGCCTTCTAGCAGCTTTTTATTGCGTGAGCCTTTTAACACTTTCGCTGTCATGCCTGTCCCAAAACGCTCGCCCATTCTTTTTACAGTTGACAGGATCATCTGAACTTCACGCGTACGGTCTGTTTTTTCACGGCTGTCGAGGCAGCTGCTGCAGTGCCCGCAATCAGCAGTCATCTGATGGTCTTCAAAATATTCCAGAATAAAGCGGGGCAGACAGCTGTGGCTGTGACAGTAATTGATCATCTGCTGAAGCTTTGCATATTCTTCATTTCGTTTACGTTCGTTTGCAATAGATTGTTCAATCAGAAATTTCTGAAGCATCGAATCCTGCGGGCTATATAGCAGATAGCAATCGGCAGGTTCACCATCACGTCCTGCACGTCCTGCTTCCTGATAGTAGGATTCCATATTCATCGGCAGCTGATAATGGATGACAAACCGCACGTTACTTTTATCAATCCCCATACCAAATGCATTGGTCGCCACAATCAGCTTCGCTTCGTCATAAATAAACTGACGCTGCGCTTCGTTCCGGTCTTCCTCTGACAGTCCTGCATGATAGCAAACAGCGCTCGCATTCTGTTGATTCAGCCACCCAGTCAGCTGATCTGCTTCTTTTCTTGTAGCTGTATAAATAATGCCTGTCTCATCGTGTTTTTCTTTTAAAAAGCTTGTTAAAAATGAATGCTTGTCAGCACCTTTTACAACATGAAATGAAAGATTATCACGCGCAAAGCCTGTGTTGACGATGTGGTGAGGATCAATCGAAAGCAGATCAGTAATGTCCTGAATCACTTTATCTGTCGCTGTTGCAGTCAGCGCTGTCAGGACAGGTAAATTCGGCAGCAGTCTGATTGTGTCAACGATCGTCCGGTAGCTTGGACGGAAATCATGTCCCCACTGAGAAATACAGTGTGCTTCATCAAACGCAATCAATGACAGGTTAATGTCTGAGATCGCATTGAAAAAGGAGGCGGAATCGAATCGTTCAGGCGCTGCATAGACAAATTTATAGCGGCCTTCACGCAGGTTTTGCAGGCGCTCTCTTGTTTCAGCAGCGGATAACGTACTATTGATATAAGTGGCGGAAATGCCGTTTTCATTTAGTGCATCAACCTGATCTCTCATGAGTGAAATCAGTGGTGATATGACAAGTGCTGTTCCCTCTTTTACGAGGCCGGGTATTTGATAGCAGAGGGATTTTCCTCCGCCTGTGGGCATAATGCCGAGTGCGTTTTTATGGTCAAGTATAGATTCGATCATCCGGTCCTGGCCGGGTCTGAACGAGTCGTATCCGAAGTATGTATGGAGGACTTGCTGTGCCTCATTCATCATGGTGAATCATCCCTTCTGGTGGTGCTTTATTTGGCTATATAACTGAGGGCGTTGGATCTGCGCTTCAGGCGGACGCTTTCCGCGGCCGGGCGGTGAGCCCCTTCCATGCTTCGCATTACAGTGTCTCACCTGACCCTTTCCGCCGCAGGAGTCGCCGCCTTCCGCTCCGATCCACGCTGTGCATATAAAAATTGTCTGGAATTAGACAATATGAGTAGATAATCGCTCAACAAAATCATGCATTTTGTTATTTTATCATGAAATTGATAGGAGTTAGTGAGGAGAAAGTAAGTGTTTCGAATGGCGAAGTATTGTGTTAAGATAGTACTTGCAGAGTTCAGAATATTTAAAACAGGGGGAATGACAATGTCTACAGCGACATATCCGGAAACATGGGATTTAGATGTGTTTTTTAAAGGTGGAAGTGATTCAGAGGAACTGAAACAGCATTTACATACATATGGAGAAAAAATTGAGATTTTTGCTAAAAAGGTAGAGCAGTTCCAGACGCCTGCTTCTTCTGACAGCAGTTATCTTGTCTATCAGCATATTCAGGAAGCAAAAGGCATTATGATGGGGGTTTATCAGGCAGGTGCGTTTGCAAGCTGTCTGGAAGCGCAGGATATGAATGATACAGGAGCAGGTGTGATCCGCGGAAAGATCACATCCATGGGCGCTGACTTCAGTTCAGCTTTTCAGGCATTTCAGCAGAAGCTATCTAAAACTGATGATCAGGTGTGGGATGAACTGCTTGAAGATGATGGACTGAAGGAATATACGTTCATTATGACAGAATGGCGTGAAGCCGCAAAGGATAAGTTATCTGAAGCTGAAGAAGGGCTGATCAGTGCACTGGGCGTTGATGGTTATCACGGCTGGGGACAGATGTATAATGCACTCGTTTCTGAAATGTCGATCGAGATTGAAGTGGATGGCGAAGTGAAGACCTTATCTGTCGGGCAGGCGAATAACCTGAGATCTCACGAAGATCCGAAAGTCAGAGAAGACGTTCATCAGAAGCTTGAAGCAGCATGGTCGAAAAATGAGAATCTCTTTGCACAAACGTTAAATCACCTTGGCGGCTATCGTCTGGCGATGTACAAAAAGCGCGGCTGGGATGACTTTATGAAGGAACCGCTTGAGTACAACCGCATGAAGCCTGAGACGCTTGACGCGATGTGGGGTGCGATCAGTAAGAGTAAGGATGCCTTCTTGAAATTCCTAGATCATAAAGCAAAGCTGCTTGGACTTGAAAAAATGTCATGGGCACATATCGGCGCGCCGATTTCTGAGAGTGTGAAGAAGCTTTCTTATGATGAAGGGGCAGCGTTTATTTTAAAACACTTTAAAAAGTTCGGTCCTGAGATGGCTGCTTTTGCAGAAAAAGCATTTGAAGATGGCTGGATCGAAGCAGAAGACCGCGCAGGCAAGCGTCCAGGCGGATTCTGTACGGGATTCCCGCTGAGTGAACAGTCAAGAATTTTTATGACGTACAGCGGTTCAATGTCTAATGTGGCAACACTTGCGCACGAGCTTGGTCATGCTTTCCATACGTATGCACTGCGTCCGATGGATCCATTGAATCGCCGCTATGCGATGAACGTAGCGGAAACAGCTTCAACCTTTGCTGAAATGATTGTATCAGATGCAGCGGTAAAAGAAGCGGATTCAAAAGATGAGCAGGCAGCGCTTTTAGAGGATAAAGTATCAAGAAGCATTGCATTCTTCATGAACATCCATTCAAGATTCATTTTCGAACAGCGCTTTTATGAAGAACGCAAAGAAGGATTTGTCACAGCGAAACGTCTGAACGAATTGACGGTGGAAGCGCAGAAAGAAGCATATGCGGGTGCAGTGACTGACAATGAACCGCACTTCTGGGCTTCAAAACTGCACTTCCATATTACTGGTGTTCCGTTCTATAACTTCCCTTATACGTTTGGTTATCTGTTCTCACTCAGCGTGTATGCAAGAGCGCTTGAAGAGGGTACAGCGTATGAAGAAAAGTATATGGCACTGCTGCGTGATACGGCTGTCATGACGACAGAAGAGCTTGCGATGAAGCACCTTGGCGAGGACATCACAACTGAAGCTTTCTGGATGAAGGGCATTGAGCTTTGTATTCAGGATGCAGAGGAGTTTGTTCGACTGACTTCTGAATAAAACCGACGAGACCAGGGTCATAAACCCTGGTCTTTTATATTGAAGGAAACAGGGGTGAAGCGTTAGGGGGGGGGAATGGTTAGTTGTATCATTCCATATTGAACTTCCCTCACCCCGGCCGTGCACATCCCATCAAAATATTTTCAAAAAATTTTGTATGTCAACAGTCGATCTTTTTGCTTCCTGGGTATACACTTAATATAGAATCTTGAAATGGGGAGAACGTATATGGTGCTATTAAAAAGCAGTCGGCTTTATTTTCGTCCGCTTACAGAACAGGATATTGATGAATTTGTAGACCTGCTGATCCGAAATAAGCAGTTTTGGACGATTTTTGAACCGAAGCATCCTGAACCATTTTATACGCGTGAAGCACAGCTTGAGAAGCTGGCTGAAGCAAGGCAGGCACAGCGTCTGGGAAAAGAGTACAGCTGGGGGATCTATCACAGTGATACTAACCGTCTGATCGGCAGTGTCTCGATTTATTCAATCAGAAGGTTGCCTTTTGCCTCAGCGTATATCGGCTATTCTCTTGACGAACACCATACCAAGCAGGGCTATGGCACAGAGGCAGTCGAAGCTGCACTTCGTTTTGCATTCCGGGAGTTCGGCCTTCACAGGGTTGAAGCGATGGTTTCACCCAAAAATGAAGCATCCCAGAAGGTGCTTGAAAAGCTGGGAATGGTCAGAGAAGGAACGCTGCGCAAAAACCTTTTTATTAACGGTGTCTGGGAAGATCATTATCTATACAGCATGCTTGAGGAGGATTTCTGAAAGGGAAAGCCCTTTTGGGACCGGGTTCTCGGCAGGCTGATCAATAAAATCAATCGATGAACCGCTTCTTTTACAGAGGCGGTTTTTATTGTGAATGATTGCAGGAGTCTGTTGACGGGCGCCAGTTATCAGGTGCGTAATTCCTTCAATTTGCAACTTTATCATTCAATGTGCAAATCAATTCCTTCAATATTGGAGTGCATTCACTCAATCTACGATTAATTCCCTCAGCGTCCCTTTTTGTCGCCTTAATTCATTCATTACTCATACTGATTCCTTCAGACACAGGACACATTTCCGTCAGAACCCATGATCATTCCTTCACCACGCTCCCAGCCTCCCCAATCCCAGACAAGTTCGCACATCTGTCTAACACCCCAATCCCCACTGTCTTACAACCTTCTACGCCTCAGGTCCTACTTCAAAATCAAGCCGAGGCTCCTGTCGGCAAAACGGGAATCCGCGTACACTTAGGTTACAAATAACAAAGGAGGCAACAACATGAACAAATTCTGGTTAACAGTGATCGGTATCACAGCTGCAATCGTCGCATTATCAAATCTCGGATCGATCGCAGGACTTGCAGTCAGCCTGCTGATTACTTACATCGGTGTGAAATGGTATTTCTCAAGCAATAAAACATGGGTGAAAATCACATCAGCAATCGTTGCAGCAATCGCCGGTCTTTCAGCCGTATTTAATGTTCCGGCAATTCTCGGAGTCATCGCAGTCTATGTGCTGTATATCGTATGGAAAAAGTGGAACAGCGAAGAAGCAGTCAGTGATTTTTCTTATTTTGAAAAGCAATGGCAGGAACTGAAGAAAAAATCGGTTTAACTAAATTAAAAGGAGACGATCAACATGACAAACGTACTGACAAAAATAACTGAAGTAATCAAGCAGGATATCCTCGAGTCAAAGTGGAATAGAGAACAGTCGAATCCTGTCAATCAAATCCAGCGTGAAATCAAAGAATGTCAGGGTGCAGTGAAAAAAGCTAAACTGCTGACAGAGCGACAGGAGCTTTTAAGGAGAGAATTTGAAAAAGAATATTCACATGCAAAATCAATGGCAGCAAAGCGTAAGGAGCACGTTCAACTTGCAGAAGAAGCGGGGGAAGAATCACTTGCAGCAGCTGCGCTACGTGAATTCAATTTCTACAGCGACCGGGCTGAGCGTCTTGAAAAAACATTAGCAGAAGCAAATGCACAGCTTGAGAAGCTTGAGCTTCAGCTTGAAGAGCATACATTCAGATTAAAGGACCTTGAACTGAATCGTCTTGAATATATGGCGAAGGAAAATGCTGTGACTGGTGAAAAGCAGTCGGTACCTGTAAAGGAGAGTACAGATGAAGAACGCCGCTATGAGCAGATTGAAAAGCATTTGAAAGAAAATGCGAAGAAAAAAGAAGAACTGACAATCGATGAGCAGATTGAGCAATTAAAACAATAAGCTTTCGGGAGCGGGTATTTCACCTTCTCCCGAATTTACTCTTTCTGTATCGGGATGCAATCGATAGAATAGAATAGCAGGGAGGTGGACTGTATGGAAAAACTGAGACAAATGTCATTGTCCAATTGGCTGACAGCAGGTTTAATTATTGTGCTAGTTGAAATTGTCTTATTTAATAGTGGCATGATTTTCTCCCTAGTGCTCTCAGGCGGTCTGCTGTACTTTGGAAAACAGGCCTGGAAGCATATGTATGGAAAAATTCTGGTTGGTGTTGGAGCGATTATGCTGCTGACGGCTATTCTTTCAATGGTGACCCTCCGTATTCTATTTGTCATACTCGTGATTAATCTGATTTTGAAATACATGGAAACGAAGAAGAACCCGCTGATCTTTGAGCCTGTTATAAAGGCAGAGGAGAATCATGGGGAAGAACAATTACTTGTTACAAAAAAACCCTTCTTTTTTAATCAGTGGGTAGGCTCACATGAAACGCCGGATCACTCTTATGAATGGGAAAACATCCACCTTCAAAATGGAATCGGGGATGTTCAGATCGACCTGAGCAACACAGTGCTTCCTGATAAAGAGGCTTTTATATCACTGCGAAACGTTGCCGGTAAAATCATCATACTTGTACCATACGAACTTGAGATTTCCGTGCAGCACTCAGCACTTGCCGGAGAAGCTTCTATTTTATCTTCATCTACAACCAGGCTGTGGAATGAAAATGTTGTCTATCAGACAGAGGGGTATGAAGCTGCCCGCCAGAAATGTACGATCCTTTCATCAGTATGGATTGGAGATATTGAGGTGAAGCGCGTATGACGGCAAAAATTGTACTGCACGCAGTCAGTATCAGCCTATTCAGTGCACTGATGACGCTTGGCTTATATGTGATCTTTTTTCCGCCGGAGGAATGGGGCATGCTGTGGAATGTCACAATTCTTGATGTTCCATTTATTTTCTTTTTACTGATCCAACTGCTGTTAATCGGATTTTTATGGGGTGCGATCCAGAGCAGCGGAATGAAAAAACAGGTACTTTCCATTGAGCAGCAGGTTGATGACCTGAGACAGGGACGTGCTTTTTCAAAGGCCTCACAGCCACAGACTGCTGAATTTTCAAGACTCGCTGATAAAGTATCTGAGCTGCAGCGGATGTGGCATGAGCAGGTTAAAATGAATCAGCGGCTTGCGAGTGAAAGGGTGGAACAGCAGGAACAGAAAATTCAGGAGATGGTGTCACTAGAGAGACAGCGGCTTGCACGCGATCTGCATGATTCAGTCAGTCAGCAGTTATTTGCTGCATCCATGTTAATGTCCGCAATCAATGAAACAGAACCGGAAAACCGTCAGCTTCAGATGGTAGAAAAGATGATTCATCAATCACAGGTCGAAATGAGAGCACTCCTGCTCCATCTAAGACCGGCCGCACTAAAAGGAAAAACGCTACCTGAAGGAATTGATGAGCTGCTAGTCGAGCTGAAGCAGAAGGTTCCTCTGGACATTTCTTGGAAAGCAGAGCCGATGGAGCTTGAGCGCGGAATTGAGGATCATCTGTTCAGAATACTGCAGGAATCGATCTCAAATACATTAAGGCATGCTGAAGCCACCATGCTGAATGTATTATGTATTTTAAGAGATGGCGCCGTGATTTTGAGAGTGACTGATGATGGAAAAGGCTTTGAGCTGTCAGAGGATAAAGCAGGCTCATATGGGCTGAATAATATGAGAGAAAGAGCTGCTGAGGTTGGCGGTACATTAAAAATCGTTTCACTGCCTGATCAGGGCACAAGGCTTGAAATTAAAGTACCTTTTGAAGGAAAGGAGGAACTGACATGATCCGTGTATTATTTGTTGATGATCATGAAATGGTCAGAATAGGAGTAGGTTCATACCTGTCATCACAAAAAGATATTGAGGTTGTGGGGGAATGTGATGACGGTGAGCCGGCGGTTGAGCTTGCGCTTGAATTAAAGCCGGATATTATTCTGATGGACCTGGTGATGAAAAAGATGGACGGGATTGAAGCGACTGCAAAGATCATTGAACAATGGCCTGATGCAAAAATCATGATTGTCACAAGCTTTCTAGATGATGATAAAGTGTATCCTGCACTCGAAGCAGGAGCAGTCAGTTACCTTTTGAAAACTTCAAAAGCAAGTGACATTGCAGATGCGATCAGAAAAACCCATTATGGTGAAACCGTACTGGAGCCTGAAGTAACAGGGAAAGTGATGCAGCGGATGAGAACAAAAGAAGTGAAGCTTCACGAAGAACTGACCACGAGGGAACTTGAAATTCTTATGCTGATTGCACAGGGGAAAACCAATCAGGAGATTGCAGATGAGCTTTACATAGCGCTGAAAACAGTCAAAACACATGTCAGTCATATACTTGGAAAGCTTGATGTACAGGACCGTACCCAGGCTGTTATTTATGCATTTAAGCATGATCTTGTGAAATAGTTCCCGAAGGCATGTTATGGAATTGACTTTATGGGTAAACATGAAGTTAGAACCATATCGAAAGGAGCCCTTTACCATGCTTTCATTACTGGATGATCAGGGAAAAGACTGTTGCTGGCTTAATAAGCCGGAGGAGTGGACGCTTAATAATAAAGAGCTCAGTCTCACCACGCAGCCAAAAACTGATTTCTGGAGAAAAACATTTTATGGTTTTGATCAGATGAATGGTCATGCCTTTTATAAAGAGTTACTGGGTGCTTTTGAGACGGAAGTAACACTTACGATGAAGGATCCCAAGGAACGTTATGATCAGGCGGGGTTAATCATTCTGGTTTCTGATGACTGCTGGATGAAGGTGTCGCTTGAATATGTTCCTGAAAAATATTCATACCTGGGCTCAGTCGCAACAAACAGCGGCTATTCTGACTGGTCATCCAAAAACTTCCCCACTCCGGATGGGGAAATTTCGTTAACCTTTAAAGTAAGCCGGGCCGGAGGGGATTACCGTATATGGGCAAAATCAAATCCTGAAGATGAATTTGAACAACTGAGGATCACGAGGCTCCACGACGAACCGAATGGACCTGTTAAGCTTGGATTATATGCCTGCAGTCCATCAGCAGAAGGCAGTTTTACAACTGTTTTTCATACATGGACTGTACAAAAAGAAGTAAAATAAAAGCTGTGCGGAATTTTACATCCGCACAGCTTTTATTATTTTACGTATCCTTCTTCAACCAGGTCAAGCTTACCATTACTAGGGTCTACAACAAGTCCGTGAACCGGAACATTTTTATCCATCAGCGGGTGGTTACGCACCATTTCCACACTGTTTCTGACGCTTTCACTTACATCATCAAAGCCTTTCAGCCAGCCGTGAATATCGACGCCAGAATAAGATAATGTTTCTAGTACATCTTCAGAAATGCCGCGTGCTTTCATTTTTTCGACTGTTTCATGACTGTTGACTGCACTCATGCCGCAGTCATAATGACCAATGATTAGTACTTCCTCAGCCTGTAATTCATAAATGGCTACAAGAAGACTTCTCATAATACTGCCAAATGGATGTGTGATCACGGCACCGGCATTGCGCACCATTTTCACATCGCCATTTTTTACATTCATTGATTTCGGCAAAAGCTCTACTAATCTTGTGTCCATACAAGTCAGGATGACAAGTTTTTTGTTAGGGATTTTGGTTGTTACATAAGGCTCGTACTGCTTCTCTTCAACAAACGTTTCGTTAAATGTCAGAATATCTGATAATAGTGTCATATGTATCCTCCTTAGCGTAACTATGTCTATTCTATAAAAAAGAACAGCCATCTGTCTAATTTCTAGACAAACAGCTGTCCTCTTTATGATTCAAACAGATATGAAAATTCTCCGTATCCTTCTTCTTCAAGGTCCTCAGCAGGAATAAAGCGCATAGCTGCTGAGTTCATGCAATAGCGGAGGCCGGTCGGTTCAGGTCCGTCTTCAAATACGTGTCCAAGGTGTGAGTCAGCATATTTACTTCTGACTTCAATCCTCATACCAAAAATGCCGGGATCTTCTACTTCAACAATATTTTCAGGTACAAGCGGTTTTGTAAATGAAGGCCAGCCTGTACGTGAATCGTACTTGTCTTTTGAACTGAATAATGGTTCCCCTGATACGATATCAACGTAGATGCCGTCTTCATAAAATCCATCATATTCATTATTAAAAGCTTCCTCGGTACCATCTTCCTGTGTGACTTCATACTGAATATCTGTAAGCATTTCACGAAGTTCTTCATCCGTATAATTAACAGCGTATGGATTCTCTGCTTCAACTTCTTCTTTTGTTGGCAGATCTACTTCACGCTCATCTTCATCCCAGTACTGGTTCAAAAACTGGTCTCTGCCTGAACTTGTACGGTAGAAGTAATAGCGGTCACCGTTTTTAATGTAATAATCCTGATGGTATTCTTCAGCGATATAAAACGTTGAGGCGTCAGTGACAGGCACAATAATGTCGCCGTCAAATCTGTCTGATTCAATGATTTCCTGCTTTGAAGCTTCAGCGGCTTCACGCTCATCTTTATTTTGTACAAAGATTTCAGGGCGGTACTGCTGCCCGCGGTCTACGAATTGTCCATCAGCATCTGTTGGGTCAATTTGTCTCCAGAACACGTCAAGCAGATCCTCATAACTGATAATATCAGGATCATAAATAACCTGAACGGCTTCTGTGTGTCCCGTCTCACCGTTTGCAACTTCTCTATATTCAGGGTTTTCTTCATTTCCACCAGTATAACCGGAAACAGCGTCTCTCACCCCTGCGAGCTTTTCAAAAGGAGGTTCCATACACCAGAAACAGCCCCCTGCAAATATCGCAACCTCTTCATTTGGTGCTAAGTCGGCAGCTGTACTTGCTTCACTCCCGTAGGAGCGGTTAAGCAATTCATCTGAAAATACAAAAAAGATGATGGCACCGATCAAAATCACACCGGGAATCAGCATCACCCAACTCTTCTTCTTCATCTCTACACCCCATTTAGCAGATTCAAAGCTGGTTATGCTTTAAAAATAACATATTTTACGCATGTTTAATAAAAATAATGTGTTGAATTAACCAAAAGTATTCAGAATTTGCTAAAATATAAGAATAATCGCTTCCGTATGAAAGGAGTGCAACAATGGCTGACTTTGAAATCGTAAGGAAATCCAGCTTTTATTTTATAGGAATGAAATGGACAGGTACTTATGAAGCAGCTGCACATGGAGATATTTTTCCTGTGATGGAAGAAGCCCGTGACAGGTTATTAAGTATGGGGATCGCACAGGAAAACTCGGATTTCATCGGTTTATCCTATCAGGACATGCCGGGGGGCTTTACGTATTATTTCGGCACAGAAGCATTTAGAAACACAGCATTTCCTTCTGATATGTACAGAATTATTGTGCCATCCCATGACTATGCTGTTACAGAGCATAAAGGACAGCATGCCTGGAAGAGCTACGAAAAATTAATGAAGTGGGCTGTTGAACAGGGGCTTCAGGTGCAGCAAAACGGGCTGGACCATATTGAAGTATACGGTGCAGATGATGTGCCTTATAAAATGTCACCCACTTTGAAAATCGGCATCCCTGTTAAAAAACGCTGACCTTGCTTTTGATAGAAGCAGTCAGTAAAATAATCATACAGGTTAAAAGCATCTGGGATGATGCTTTTTCTGCGTGTTTAAAAATAACGATGTTCAGAAAATGATCTGAACTTTTTATATGGAGGGAATACACATGTCAGGACGTAATGAGAAAGAGCTTGAAGGCGTAAATCTTCTAGGCGAAATGAATGTACCTTATTCATTCGATTATGCCCCGGAGGTACTTGAAGCGTTTGATAATAAGCATGTAAACAGAGATTACTTTGTAAAGTTTAATTGCCCGGAATTCACATCACTCTGTCCAAAAACGAATCAGCCGGATTTTGCTACAATTTACATCAGCTACATCCCTGATCAGAAAATGGTAGAGAGTAAATCATTGAAATTATATCTTTTCAGCTTTAGAAATCATGGTGACTTCCATGAAGACTGCATGAATATCATCATGAATGACCTGATTGAACTGATGGATCCGCGTTATATTGAAGTATGGGGTAAATTCACACCGCGCGGCGGGATTTCAATTGATCCATATACAAACTACGGTAAGCCTGGAACGAAATATGAAGAGATGGCTTATCACCGATTGATGAATCATGATATGTATCCTGAGAAAATTGATAATCGATAACATGTAAAACCGGCTGACACAGCCGGTTTTTTGTATGTCTGAAATCAGATTTGGAGAAGATAGTGCAAAAAGGATGTGAGCTGAGTGAAAAATCAAATCGTACAGCTTGAGCAGAAGCTTTCCGAGATACAAAAATGGATTGAAGATAAAGATAAAACGCTTGAGTATGCTGATATCTATGAAGAGATTTCAAGAATGGAAAAAGAGTTGAATGACTTAATGGAGAGAGATTCATGAGTGATTGGCTATTAGTGATTATCAGAGGTCTGCTGATGGTTCTTGTCCTTTTTGTCTGCACAAAGCTGCTTGGGAAAAAACAGATCTCACAGCTGTCTTTTTTTGAATATGTAACAGGGATTACGGTTGGCAGTATTGGTGCTGAGGTCATCACCGGCCTTGACCGTCAGTTTCTGCATGGCGTGCTCGGCATCGTATCATTTATCTCAATCCCGCTGTTAGTAGACTACTTATCATTAAAAAGTAAAAAGGTAAGAGATCTTGTTGAAGGTGAGGGGACCGTATTTATTCAACAGGGAAAAATAATAGAAAAAAATCTGAAAAAAGAAAGATATACAACCGATGAATTAATGGAACTGTTACGGAAAAAAGATGTATTTGCTTTGTCAGACGTTAATTTTGCCATACTTGAACCGTCAGGTGAGTTAAATGTCATGCTCAAAAAATCAAAAACACCTGTCGTTCAGGAGGATCTTAAAAAGAATATTCAGGATGGAAAGCCTCCAGAAGCCCTTATCATGGATGGAAAACCTGTTGAAAAGGCGCTTCAATCAATCGGTCGGGACGTTGACTGGCTTCGGGGAGAGATTGAAAAGAAAAATGTGAGTATTTCAGATATTTTTTTAGCGCAGATTCATGATGATGGAAGAATCTTTATGGACCTCTATGACAGGACAGAGGAAGAGCAGGAATTGATCTCTCTCATCAGACAATGCAAAAGAGATTTCCTGAAAATCGGTAAAAAAGCGGAAGATCGTGACAGTCTGATTTTTTATAAAAATGCTGAAATTCTAGAAGAATGTATGAGAATGGTGCGTCAGGGTGTATGAATATACAACGGGAAGAATCATTAAAAATATCTGAAAAAGTCAACGATTCTGTATGGAATTTTCCTTCTTTACATGCCGTCAGAGAGGGCGTATAATGCGTTTTTGTGAATGAAAAACGCTGATTTGGCGCATTAAAAAGGGGGAGACGTTTCGTATGACTAAAAAGCTTATCACATTTTTACTCATGAACCTGGGAGCATTTTTTGTTGCAGTAAATGTTCATTTTTTCTTATCACCGAATAGCCTTGCAACGGGTGGCGTCAGCGGAATGTCGATTGTGCTGAATTCATTATTCCCTGGCATTTCAATCGGACTATTTATGATTTTTGTTAATATCGTGTTATTTATATTAGGTGTTATTTTTCTGGGCTTTCAATTTGGTGCTAAGACGATCTATACGAGCTTCGCACTGTCTGGCTACGTATGGCTGCTTGAGCTTGTTGCACCGATTACAGCCCCGCTCAGCGATGATATTTTAATCCAGCTGATTATCGGTCAGTGTATTGCTGCAATCGGTATGGGAATTGTCTTTCATCAGCGGGCATCAACGGGCGGAACAGATATCATTGCGATGATTTTAAATAAGTATATTAAAGTTGAAATTGGCAGAGCTGTTCTGTTCTCTGACCTTGCAGTGGCACTTTCTTCCTCGCTGCTATTCGGCCCGCAGGCTGGTATGTATGCATTCTTTGGCGTGATCTTAAACGGCTTAATGATTGATTACACGCTTCAGCAGTTCAATGCCAATAAAGAAGTCGTGATTATCAGTCAAAAGAGTGCGCTGATCCGCGCGTTTATCGTTGGAGAGCTTGGCAGAGGCGCAACGATCCATACAGCTAAAGGTGCTTTCAATTACGAGCAGAAAGAAGTTATTACGACGATTTTAGGACGCAAGGATTTATCAAGACTGAAAAATTATGTGGGTAAACAGGATGAAAAAGCATTTATTACCGTGCACAATATGAATGAAATACTCGGTCAGAATTTTAAGAGACTCGCTTAATGAAGACAGCTTTCGGGCTGTCTTTTCTTATTGGAAAATCTATTGTGAGGGCGGGGGAATGAAGATTATATGAATCAGCGGACGGATTTATTGGCTTTGTAACCAGGATAATTGATTCATCAGCAAGACTTAATTGAACAGATCATCGTCACACAGTACAACTCCATAAAGTTCAATAAATAGTGCATATCCACACCACCTCAATAGGATTATTCTGTGATAAGATGAGCCATATATGACTACGGGGTTGTGAAAAATGATGGTTGAACATCCTATTTATCAAAAAGCAGAGGCATTTATCAGGCAATTTTATAGAGAACATAACTTAAATAGCTTGGACTGTGAAGCAAGATTAAGAGAGGTTTCACAGTCTATCAGCGAATATGGGACTTACAAGCATACAAGTGATGAGCTCGACTTTGGAGCCAGACTTGCCTGGCGAAACAGTAATCGCTGTATCGGCAGACTGTTTTGGAATAGTCTTAACGTGTTTGATAGGAGAGATGCGACCACAGAGGAAGAAATAAAAGAAGCATTGCTTCAGCATATTGCTTATGCCACAAACGGCGGAAAAATCCGTTCGACTGTGACAATTTTCAAACCTTCTGAACGCTCTTTTGATCCGGTTAGAATCTATAACCATCAGCTGATCAGATACGCTGGCTACAAACAGCAGGATGGGAGTATCATTGGTGATCCTCACTCTGTTGAGATGACTGACTTTTGCATGAATCTTGGATGGCAGGGGAAAGGGACCCCATTTGATATTTTACCAATCGTCATTCAGGCAGGTGACAATGATCCATACTTATTTGAAATACCGGACAGTTATATCCAGGAAGTTGAGATTACACATCCGGAAAATCAGTCATTTAATGAACTTGGCCTCAGATGGTATGCTGTACCGATTATTTCTGAAATGAAGCTGGAGATCGGGGGCCTTGAATATCCGGCCTCACCTTTCAATGGGTGGTATATGGAGACAGAGATTGCTGCGCGGAACTTCACGGATGAGAACCGGTATAATATGCTGCGTGCTACTGCAGAAGCTTTCAGCCTGGACACTAAACTGCAGGCTACAATGTGGAAGGACAGAGCTGTGATAGAACTGTGCACCGCAGTGATGCATTCATTTAAAAAAGCTGGAGTAAGTATTGTCGATCATCATACAGCGAGTCAGCAGTTTGAATTATTTGAGCAGCGCGAAATAGAGGAGAACAGAAATGTAACAGGTGACTGGACCTGGCTGATTCCTCCCGTATCTCCTGCATCCTCATATATATTTCATAAGCAGTTTGATAACACATGGAAATCACCAAACTTTTTTTACCAGCCATCTTTACTTCAGAAGAAGGATGTTAAGCAGATTAAGTCTTGTCCTTTTATGAACTGATTATCTATATAAAGAGGTGACCTGGTGGGATCAACAGAGCTGTTATTCGCAGGCATAATTGTGCTTGGTATGTTTTTATTTGGATGGATGTCACTCAGGGTCAAAATACCCGATGTCATTCCATTTATTTTATTCGGCCTGGCATTGAGCAGCCTTCTGGCAGATAATCATTTGCTGGAATTTGCAGGAGAAGTAGGGATTGTTTTATTATTTTTCGTTTTAGGAATGGAATTTCCTATTTCTGAACTGCTGAAAATCGCTCGCCGGATTTATAAAGCAGGCATACTGGATATTATTCTGAGTTTTGGTGTTTCAGCTGGTCTTGCTTTGCTGTTCCAATATGACTGGATTACAGCAATTCTTGTAGGGGGAATTACATATGCGACAAGTTCCTCTATCACAACCAAGCTGATGCAGAGCAATAAAAGAATGGACGCTGAAGAATCTAACTTTATTCTTGGGCTGTTGATTTTTGAAGATCTTGCTGCGCCTGTGTTAATTGCTATTTTAATCAGTGTGACATCAGGGGAAGACGTAACATTGGGGACAGTAGGAAGCAGTTTATTGCTGGTCGTAATGTTTACAGCGGCTGCTTTATTTATCAGTATATTTGTATTCAGAAGGCTCAAGCGTTTTATCTCGGGTTATGCGAATGAAGATTTTTTCTCGTATTTTATGCTTGGTCTGTCGCTGACGCTGGCAGGTCTGGCATTATATCTGAATTTATCAGAAGTGCTTGGTGCATTTCTCGCCGGTATCATGATTGCAGAGTCTGGAAAAGTAAAAAAAGTGGATGGTCTGATGATTCAGTACCGAAGCTTATTTTTGCCATTCTTTTTCTTTTATTTTGGAACGACAATTACGTTTGAGGACGGTTTTCCTGCGCCGGCTCTGATGATTACGTTATTAGTATGGTCTATCGCAGCCAAAATCCTTGTTGGATGGGCTGGCGGTATCATGTATGGAATTGATAAAGAAGCTGCGCTCAGAGCAGGGTTTTCTTTAACTCAAAGAGGAGAGTTCTCTATTATTATTGCGGCATTGACTACGGGACCTATCAAAACGTTCAGCAGTATTTTTATTCTGATATCAGCAACAATCGGTTTTATATTGTTTCAAAAAGCCCCAAAGATCAGTCGTACGATTTATCAGCATATAAAAAAAGAGTGAGGGAGCCCTCACTCTTTTTGTTATTTACCTGCTTTTTGAAGCTTATCAATGACTGCTAATGATTTGCCTGTTCCAATCGCTACAGACTCAAGCGGGTTCGGTGCGATATGAACCGGAACGACAATTTCTTCACTCAGCCACTGTTGGAGGCCGTTCAATAACGCACCGCCTCCAGTTAAGATGACACCGCGGTCAACGATATCGCCGCTCAATTCGGGAGGACAATTCTCAAGTGTTGAGCGGATCGCTTCAAGGACACTTAGAAGTGACTCCTGAATCGCAGACTGAACTTCAGTTGACTGAAGTGTAATGGTTTTTGGCAGACCAGTCACAAGGTCACGCCCGCGGATTTCCATTTCTCTTGTTTCATGCTCGATTGGTGCGTGTCCAACTTCCATTTTAATCTGTTCAGCTGTACGCTCTCCGATTAACAGGTTATAAGCTTTTCTGACGTGCTGGATAATATCTTCATCCATCTTATCACCGGCTACGCGGATCGTATTACATGACACAACGCCACCATATGAGATAATTGCCACTTCTGTTGTACCGCCTCCGATATCAACTACTACGTTCGCAACAGGCTCGCCAACCGGCAGATCTGCACCAATCGCAGCCGCAACAGGCTCTTCGATTAAGTGAACGTGCTTAGCGCCACTGAACTTAACAGCATCCTGAATCGCCCTTCTCTCAACTGATGTAGCGCCTGATGGTGTACATACCACTACGCTTGGCTTACGCAGTGAAAAGCCCATTTTTTTTCCGATTGAAGCCATAATATGCTTCAGCATTTCAGTCGTCACATCAAAGTCAGCAATCACGCCGTCTTTCAATGGACGGACAGCTACAATGTTACCTGGTGTTTTACCGATCATGCTTTTTGCGTCTGTTCCGACAGCTAACACTTTTTTCGTATTCACATCGATTGCAACAACCGATGGCTCATTCATGATAATTCCTTTACTTTTACTATACACAAGTATATTAGCAGTACCTAAGTCGATACCGATTTCTGCATTTGAAAGCATTATACATTCCTCCGTTATCATCATCATCGTCCGAATTTAACAGTGTTCTCCGAGTAGTATAGACTAATTTAGGGGAGGCGTAGAGGGACAAAGGTAGGTAGGCGCTAATGTTACATCAAAACAGGTTTGAAAAGAAGGTGTCAATGATACGCCACTCCCTTTATAACAGGGGTCATAAACATCAGCAAATCAGTAACAGCAGAGTTTGTAATAAAAGAATAATAAATTTGTAACGAAAAAACCCCTTTCATATACATATATGAAGGGGGTTTTCAATTACTTTTCTAACTTTCATCCCCGTTTGTGGGTAATTTGAATCTGCTCATCTGGTGCTCCATCGTGTGACTCATTTCCTGCAAGTGGAGAATAGATTCCCTCACTTTCCCAAATGAAATCTGTTGTTCTTCAGCAGATGCTGAGATTTCTTCAGTTCCTGCAGCGGTTTCTTCTGTAACAGCAGAAACATTTTCCATAGCCGCAGTGACTTCAGAAGTGTAGGCAGAGGATTGTTTCATGCTACCTGTAAGTGAATGTAGTTCATGGTCGATTTCCTGAACTTTTACTGCAATTTCTTCAAATGCAAGTTCAGTCAGGTTCATTGATTTCAGCTGTTCAGCAGATACCCGTTGTCCCGTTGAAGCAGCAGCTGTAATACCGGACATGCCATTTTGAATATTTCTTACCATAGCTGTAATTTTCTCAGTTGCTTCAGCTGATTGACCTGCAAGCTTCTTTACTTCATCTGCGACGACTGCAAAGCCTTTGCCTTGCTCACCGGCTCTAGCTGCTTCGATCGCAGCATTAAGTGCCAGGAGGTTTGTCTGATCTGCGATTTCTTTTACAAATGTGGCAGCATCCTGAATTTCTGTTGTAAATGCAGCAAACGATTCAAGCTCCTGTGAAATAAGAAAGGCTGCTTCGGTATTTTCAACTGTAAAAGCCTGTTGTCTTTCGAGTGAATCACGACCTGTTGTAACAGCAGATAAAGCCTGGCGACCTTTTTCTGCAGAGCGGACTGCCAGTGCTTCACTTTCAGTAAATGTCTGATTCAGTTCAATCATTTTTTCTGAGGTAGACTGTATATCCTCTGATATTGCCTGGCTTCCTCTGGCAAGATCATCTGTTGAAGCGGCGATCTGCTGGCCACTTTCCTCGAGCTCACTGATCTTACCGGATACATCCTTTGAGAAGTCTGCCACGCGTGAGCTGGTCTTTTCAACTGACATAACGGTATCCCTCAAACTGAGAATCATTTCCCTGAATGAGTGAGATAAAAGATCAATTTCAAATCTTGAATTGACTGACTGCTCAGGAATTTCAACAGTCAAATCTCCTTCTGCAACCATTGAGGCCTGCGTCAGCATGTGATGAAGAGGTTTTGTGATTCTTTTTGAAATCATTGTGGCAGCAGTCATTGAGATCACAATAATGACTGCGATGGCACTCAGTGAGATCACCACAATGATAGAGATCTGACGCGCTGTTTCAGCAAGCTTGTTTCCATACCAGTCATCTGCAAGAATCTGGAGGTAATAAATATCATTTGTAATCCCGCCTGTCCGCGCTGCCTGACGGCTTGCTTCTGCAATGTCACGCTGATCGAGTGCATCGTTTGCTTCTGACTCCAGCTGTTCATATTTATTTTGAATCGTCATTAACTGATTTTCCATAGCAGATTGGGGCATTTCGCTGCCTAGCTCTGTTATCAGTAATGCTGTTTGTTCTAATTGGTTTTGAGTAGTCAACCGATTATTTTCAGTTGGACTGAGGCTGAAATTTGATAAAGACTGCTGAATAATCAAAAGTTCACTATTTAATTTTTCAAGGTCTGTCAGAATTTCGACGTCTTCTTCGCCTGATGCATTCAGGCTGACCATCTGCGAAACAATGAGTAATATAATGGCAGAAGAGAGGACTAATGGAATTAATGATAATAAAAATAGTCTTTTACGCAGTGTCATAAATACTCCTTTATTGAACAGATTCAGGGACTTCAATCTCACCTGAAACAATTTTCTTTTGAGTTTCCAATATTAGATCCTGTGCTGATTGGTCCAGCTGTAAAAGTCTGATTTCAGCGAGCCCAACACCGTTTTCAGCAAGCCCAAGTTCATACTGCTCGGATGACAGTTGTTCTTCTGTTAATTGTTGTACAAGGTCAAATACAGTTGTATCAATATTTTTAACCATTGAAGTCACGACAGACTTTTCAGCAGTATAAAATTGATCTGTATCAACACCCGCAGTATAAATGCCCTGATCCTGTGCTTCAAGAATCGCTCCTGTTCCAGTAAAACCGGCAGCAGGGTAAATAAAGTCAGCACCCTGTTTGATTTGATTGTCTGCAATGGTCCGTCCAAGTTCAGCGTCTCCAAAATTCCCTGCATAATCACTAAGAATCTGAATGTCAGGGTCAACCATTTCAGCACCTGCCCTGAAGCCTGCTTCAAAACGGTTAATCACCGGTGCGTCAACGCCTCCGATAAAACCAATGACACCGGATTCTGAGGAAATTGCAGCAATGGTTCCAATTAGATAACTTCCTTCATGGTCTTTAAAAGTCATAGAGATGATATTCTCTGCTTCTGACACGCCATCAATCAATACATACTGCTGATCAGGGTAGTCAGCAGCCACATCTTCAAGTGCTTCCTGAACTGAAAATCCAAGTCCAATGATTAAGTCATAATCCTGTTCAGAAAGATCTTTCAGATGCTCTAGATAATTACCTTCAGGTGCTTCTCTGTAATCAAACAATATATTCAGTTCATCACGGGCACGGGTGAGCCCTTCAAATGCGCCGTCATTGAAAGAGCCGTCTCCTAAACCGGTATCAGATAGCATAATGCCAACTTTAGCTGAAAAAGCTGTCTGAGAATTTTGTTCTGCTGTGCATCCCGGGAGTATCAATGCCACTGCCAGGAAAATAAAACCTGTTATTCTTTTCATCCTAATATATCCTCCAATAACTATGCTGGCCGATCAATCTGATTGAATCAGCTGTAAAAAGTGAGCTGGATAGTGAAATCAGCTATTCACACACTTTAATACTATCGGCAAAAAAACCTCTCCTTTTAATGAAAAGGAGAGGTTTTTAATATGTCTAACAATTAAGTTTATTCATGTGGCTTTGGCGTGAAAAATGCAGCGAGCTCCTGGCTGTGAAGCTTTCTTGCTTTTCTGTGCCCGGCGCGGTTTTCAGCTGTTTCATTCAGCCATTTTTCTTCTTCAGTTTCAGGCACGACATCCGGTACCGGGATTGGCTTCCCTTCATTATCAATTGCTACAAAGGTTAAGAAGGAAATGGCTGCCACTGATTGATCACCGGAAAGCAGGTTTTCAGTGGTGACTCTGACAAATACCTCCATTGAACTTTTACCAGTATAGGAAACAAAAGATTCAAGTGTTACAGCATCTCCTACACGGATCGGCTTTAAGAAGTCGACAGAATCAGTTGAGGCTGTGACGACAAGTGAACGCGAATGTTTGGTTGCTGCAATCGAAGCAACGTTATCAATATAGGCCATCAGCTGACCGCCAAAAAGGGTGCCGTGATGATTTGTATCCGGTGGCAGTACGTGACTCGTCTGAATTGTTCTGCTTTCTTTCATTGTTTTCCCCATGTTGTCAGCTCCTCTAAAAAACCAGATCCCCCTGCTGCAGGGCGCAGCAAAAAGATCTGGCGATTTTTAATATTCGTTGTGTTCAGGTCTTGGGTCAATTTTTTCTGCATCCTTGGTGTTTAAAGGTATACGCAAGAAATACATTAGCGCACCGCCAACCAGTCCAAGTAATGCCATAAATCCAAGCAGGATTGAAGTCATATAAATCATAACAAGGAACCTCCTTTCACCGCACAAATAATTAGTATCAAACTCATTATATAGGATTACAGGTGATTAGGAAACGGTTTTTAAGATAACTTAAAATGCCCAGTCGCCATTTCTGAATACCGGTTCTGATGATCCGTCCTCTGAAATGCCGTCTATATCCATCTTGTCTGATCCGATCATGAAGTCAACGTGCGTGATACTTGAATTCAAACCCTTGTCAGCAAGCTCTTCCTGTGAAGCCGTTTTTCCGCCTTCCACACAAAATGCATAAGCACTTCCAATCGCAAGATGGTTTGAAGCATTTTCATCAAATAATGTATTAAAGAAAAGTACATTTGACTGAGAGATAGGGGACTGATGCGGTACAAGCGCCACTTCACCAAGACGGTGTGATCCTTCATCTGTCTCAATCAGCTTCTTCAGGATATCTTCGCCTTCCTCAGCCTGGACATCTGTAATACGGCCATTCTCAAAAGTGATCTTGAAGCCGTCGATGATATTGCCGCCATAGCTCAATGGCTTTGTATTTGTTACATACCCTGATACACCGTCTTTATGCGGTACGGTAAAGACTTCTTCAGTTGGCATATTTGCCATGAAAGTATGTCCTTTCTCATTCACACTTCCAGCTCCTGCCCAGATATGGCCTTCAGGAAGTTCAATTGTAAGATCAGTGCCTGGTGCAGTGTAATGCAGCTTTTTATAACTCTTATGATTCAGGTAGTCAGCTTTCTCATGCAGCGTTTCGTCATGTTTTTTCCATGCATCTACAGGATCTGCCTGATCGACTCTTACTGCTTTAAAAATGGCGTTCCAAAGCTTTTCGATTGCTTCGTTCTCATCAGCATCCGGGAATACTTTCTTTGCCCATCCTGCTGAAGGTGCAGCAATAACCGTCCAGCTTACTTTATCAGACTGGATATACTGGCGGTACTTTTCAAGTGCCTGTCCTGCAGCGCGCTGGAAGTCAGAAATGCGCTGAGGGTCAACGCCCTTCATCAGATCAGGGCTTGCTGAAACGATATTCATAAAAGCAGCACCTTTTTCTGCAAGTACTTCACGCTCAAGCTTTTTCCACTCAGGAAACTCACTGAATGAATCAGAAGGTGCCATTTCATAACGCATTTTTGATACTTCATCATCTGACCAGTCAACGAAGACCTGGCGCGCTCCAGCTTCATAAGCCTTCTTTGTCACAAGTCTGACAAATGGTGCATTATCAATTGATGCACCTATGTAAAGCAGCTGATCTTTTTGGATATTGACACCGACTCTGACAGCCAGGTCCGCATATTTTTCAAACATTTCTGTATGACTCATTTTGATTACCCCTTTTCGTGTGTTTAGTTCCACTAAACATTTTAACAGCCGATCGATAAAAATCAAAAAATAATGAACATTTCATATTCACAAAATGAAATGTGTGAGTAAAAAGGTCTAAAGTCATCAGTTTTTTAACCGATATATGAGATGTAGAGATAGAAATTTATTGATTGTGGGTGAATGTTTTGGATAAATCCTCGCTTATTGGAGTTATTTTAGGACTGATTGCTGTTGGAGTCGGTATGGTCCTGAAGGGGGTTTCAGCTACAGCTTTATTAAACGGTCCTGCATTTTTAATTATTATTGTAGGTACAATTGCAGCTGTTATGATTGCTTTCCCGATGTCTGAATTAAAAAGAGTCCCAAAATTGTTCGGTATTGTCTTTAAAGAAGCACAAGGAACGGAAGTTCGGGATGTCATTCGCATGTTTGGTGAATGGGCAGAACTTGCAAGAAAAGAAGGTTTACTTGCATTGGAATCAAAGACATCCGAAATTGAAGATTCCTTTTTAAGGAATGGGTTAGGTCTTGCGATTGATGGTCAGAATGCAGATTATATCAGAGATGTATTAACAGAAGAAATAGACGCAATGGAGGATCGGCATCTCTCAGGTGCTGCCATCTTTTCTCAGGCAGGTACATATGCCCCTACACTCGGTGTGCTTGGAGCTGTAGTAGGTCTGATTGCGGCTTTAGGTTATATGGATGATACACAAAAATTGGGCGAAGCCATCGCAGCAGCTTTTATTGCCACGCTGCTAGGAATTTTTACCGGTTATGTGCTGTGGCATCCATTTGCCAATAAATTAAAGCGTAAGTCAACGAAAGAAGTAATGGTTAAATATATGATGATTGAAGGGATTTTATCTGTTCTTGAAGGTGAGGCGCCACGTGTAATTGAACAAAAGCTTGCCTCTTATCTGCCTGCCAAAGAGCGTGAGCAGCTGATGGCTGAAGGCGGTGTTAAAACAGATGAAGAAGCGTAAAAGAAAAAAACATGATGAGCATATGGATGAGAGCTGGCTGATCCCATATGCGGATATTCTGACTTTACTGCTGGCGTTATTTATAGTCATGTTTGCGAGCAGTACAGTGGATCAAGCAAAGTTTAGTCAGATGTCACAGGTGTTTAATGAAATATTTGCCGGTGGGGAAAATGTGCTGGATTATGCAAGTCTTGTTGAAACAGATGACACAGAAGATGACATAGACAATGCTGAAGGTGCTGAAGCGGAAGAGATGACTGAAGAAGAGCAGCAAATGCAGGATCTGCTTGCAGAACAGACGGAGCGTGAAAGCGCAGCTGCAGCAGATCTTGAAGAACTTCAGGTGATCCAGGAGCAGATCAACGAATATATTGCTTCAAACAGCCTGGGGGAACTATTTGAAACTGAGCTGACTGATGAAGGGTTATTGTTGACAATCAGAGATAATGTTTTGTTTGCTTCAGGATCAGCAGATGTCAGATCAGAGTACCAGAGTATTGCGCAGGATGTAGCAAGCCTGCTGGAATTCGATCCACCAAGAAACGTGATTATTACAGGACATACAGATAATGTGCCAATCAGCACTGCAGCTTTCTCGTCGAACTGGGAGCTGAGTGTGATGCGTGCTGTGAATTTTATGAAGCTGGTAATTGAAAACCCAAATCTTGATCCGCGCTGGTTCAGCGCAAAAGGCTTCGGTGAATTTCAGCCGATCGCTTCAAATGACACAGAAGAAGGACGGGCGAAAAACCGTCGTGTAGAAGTATTGATTCTACCACGCGTTACGAGTAATGGAACAGTCACAAACACACCTTAACTGTCGCAGATCTGCGGCAGTTTTTTTGTGCATGTCGGGGAAGGAGGTGAGATTGAGATGTCGATGTAAGGGCCCGATCACCTCCGTCCCCAACAGTCACAAAAACCGCGGGGGAGTATAGTATTAATTTTAGCCAGTGCAGTTTATTTCATAAACCGTAGGGAAAAAGAGTAGCAGTTTCCGAAATATTCTATTTTTAGGAGGAGATCCTATTGGAGGGATTTATTGATGCGATCACAGTTTTTTCTGAATGGCTGTGGGGGGTTCCATTAATAGCCGTGTTATTATTTTCCGGACTTTTTATGACTTTTAAACTCGGCTTTTTTCAATTCAGACATCCGCTATACATATTTAAGCAGACTTTTGGGAGTGTCACGAAAAAACCAAAAGGGAAAGGAACGGTTACTCCTTTTCAGGCATTAACGTCAGCACTGTCTTCTACAATTGGTGCTGCTAATATCGTCGGTGTGCCGGCAGCGATCATGTTCGGTGGACCTGGCGCAGTTTTCTGGATGTGGGTCATTGCGCTTGTCGGCATGTCACTGAAGTTTTCAGAAAGTGCACTGGCTGTTCACTACCGCGAAAAAAATGAAAAAGGTGAATACGTCGGAGGCCCGATGTATTACATGACAAAGGGTCTCGGCATGAAGTGGCTTGGTATCTGGTTTTCATTTGCGCTAATGCTCGAGTTGATTCCAAGTGTGATGGTGCAGGGAAATTCAGTTGCGAACACTGTAAATGAATCATTTGGCGTTCCTGTACTCTGGACGGGACTTGCGATTGCCGGCCTGATTGCAATTATCGTTTTCGGTGGTATTAAGAGAATCGGTCAGGTAACGCAGGTTGTTGTACCATTTATGGCATTGATCTATATTGGTGGCGCGCTTGTTATTTTATTTATGAATCTGGGTGCACTGCCTGAATTTTTCAATTTAATCTTTTCTAATGCATTCTCACCTGCACCTGTGATCGGTGGTTTTGCGGGTGCTGCTCTAGTTGATGTCATCCGCTGGGGTTTTGCAAGAGGCCTTTATTCAAATGAGGCGGGACTTGGTACCGCACCAATGGCACACGCTGCTGCAACAACGGATCACCCTGTCAGACAGGCGTTCTGGGCTGTGTCAGGGATTGTTGTTGATACACTGATCATTTGTACTGCAACTGCGTTCGTTGTCCTATCTTCAGGTGTATGGACGGATGAAGGGGCAATGGATAACAGCAGTGCGCTGACAACAATTGCTTTTGCAGAATACTTTGGTGATTTCGGAAGCATCCTAGTAACTGTTTCACTCGTATTCTTTGTTTTCTCAACGATCCTTGTTGTTATTTTCTATGGCGCAAAGCAGGCTGAATTCTTATTTGGACTGAAGGCCTCTTATGCAATTCAGGTTGTGTATATTATTGCTATTGTATTTGGTGCAGTAGGCGCAGCAGAAATGATCTGGAACTTCCTTGATATTATGCTTGCCATGATCCTGCTCCCTAACATCTTTGCGATACTGATGCTGAGTAATAAAGTGAAAGAGCTTAAGAATGAATTTTTCACCTCGGATAAATACTACTTAAAAGATATCGGTAAAAACAAAAAATAACGATGAGTTTGTTTATCCAATCTATAAAATTTACTTGCGTTTTGTGCGGATGTTAGAGAATCGGGATTAAGTATCAAAAAAATTAAGTGCCGGATCATTCCGAAGTGAAAGACCCAGGCAGGCAGTGGTTTTCTGCCTGGCCTGAGCGTTCATCCGCGGAAAGTAAAGGAATGATCCGGCACGTTTTATAAGATTCACCACCCTTACACATTCGCAATTTATCTGTGAATGTGCATTTTTTTGTCAAACTGAGTTTCTAAATGATGAATTAAGGATACACATTAGAGTAAGACTCAATTTGACTTAATGAAATACTGAATATGTAACCGGTAGAGTGAAGAGGAGGGGTTCAGATGATCAAAGACTTAAATAACATGTGGAAAGCAAGAACGTGGATGAAGACAAATGTACCTTTTTTATATAGCTGGCATGCTTATGTCGGATATGAACTGGATTTGTTTGAAGCATTCAAAAAGCCTGTAAGAGTTGGAGACGTAGCAGATGCTTATAACCTGGAGGAAGAACTGTTAGAACAGTGGGTGGAAGTAGGAATAGCCCTGAAGCACCTGAAAAAAGACGAGAAAAACCGCGTGAAGATTGCTAAAGCGTGGAAGCTGCCAGGCTCTAAAAAAGACAGCCCCTCATCCGGTGATTTACTTAAGGAAATGATGGAACTTCATATCCCCTCACTTCTTCACTACCCGGAACTGATGAAAGAAAAGAAAAGGCAGCATTTTGATAATGAAAAGCACGGCTCTACAGTGGCTAAAACATCAACTTTACTGGAGATGCTTGCATTCAGATTGATTAATCAGAATGTGAAAAAGCACCAGGTGCAGTCAATTCTTGATATCGGCTGTGGTGAAGGCGGTTATTTGCTGAAGCTTGCAAAAAAACATCCGGATCTTCAGCTGACAGGTATTGAAATTAATAAAGAAGTAGCTGAGTCAGCAAAAAAATCGACTGCTGACTATGATGAGGTGGAAATTGTTCAAGCTGATATACATGAGTATGAGCCTGAAAAATCCTTTGATCACATTATGGTTAACAATCTTCTGCACTACATTAATCCAGAAGAACGCCAGGCGTTTTTCAATAAAATCACAAACATTACAGAAGAAAATGGCACGATCACAATCATCTCACCTCTTCAGAAAGCCAAACACGGAAAACAGTTTTCAAGCGCATTTAACAGTTTCTTTATGACGTTTGATAACCTTTATCCAATTCCTTCAGAACAGGAATTAAAGGATATTGCTGCTGAATGCGGCTTTGAGCAGCAAACGCCATTTCCAATTATACGCGAAGGTGGCTGGTTCTTTGTGAAGTGGGTAAAAAAAGATCAGGTTTAAAAAAGTAAAATTGTGGAATATATATCTTGTAGACTTAATTAAAGGGAGATGTTAGTAATGGCTAAAATCGCAACATTAATAACTGATCAATTTGAGGACGTAGAATATACAGATCCGGCAGAGGCATTCAAAAAAGAAGGCCATGATGTCGTAACGATTGAAAAAGAATCAGGAAATTCCGTCAAAGGAAAACAGGGAGAAGCTACAGTTTCAATTGATAAATCAATTGATGGCGTTAGTCCTTCAGATTTTGATGCATTATTCATTCCTGGTGGCTTTTCACCCGATCTGTTAAGAGGTGACGATCGTTTTGTTGCATTCGCGAAGGAATTTATGGACAGCGGCAAGCCGGTACTGACAATCTGTCATGGACCGCAGCTGCTGATTACAGCGAAAACGCTTGAGGGAAGAAAAGCGACAGGATTTAAATCGATTAAAGTGGATATGGAATACGCAGGGGCAGAGTATCACGATGAAGAAGTTGTCGTATGCGGAAACCAGCTGGTAACCAGCCGTGATCCGGATGATCTTCCTGCATTTATTAGAGAATCACTAAAACTATTATAATCAGCCACTTAAAACCGGACCTGAAACCAGGGTCCGGTTTTTTTCTTTCGCTGTTAAAGTCCTTATTGCTGTGTTTTCACAGCAGAAGATTTAAGCGTCCTCTTGCAGTGTAAATCATCAGCTACCTTTGACAATGTCATTTATTACTTATTTTTGAAAACGCACTCAAATATCTTTAAATTAGGTCGATATACATATGAAAAGGTATTCGTTCTATGAGATCAGGGGATAAGGGGGAGCATAGATGAAAAAACTGAAGTGGAAGCTGTTATCAGGATTTTTTGTACTGGTTGTTTTTATTGGAGGACTGGCAGCTTTTAATATTTATTCGATTACAAACATCAATCAGGAAACACAAAACCTGCTTGAAGAGGAACTTGTCCTGTTATCAATTGATCAGGAAATGAGATTTAATGTGTCTCAGCAGATTGCTTTGACACGGGGATACATATTATATGGCGAGCCTGATTACAGAGAGAAGTTTGATGAGCTTGCAGTGAAGAATGATGAATTTGCTGAAACATTGCAGTCATATAACGTCAGTAAGGAAATGCAGTCTGTCCTTACAATTACAAGAGTCTGGCAAGAAGGCGTCAATGAGCGGGTTTTCTCTATGTTCGATAACGGCAGGGAAGAAGATGCAAGAGTGTTATTCAGATCTAACTTTGAACCGACAGCCCGAGGTATTATGGATAGTCTTGAAAAAATATCAACTGCAAGAGAAGCTGAAGTTGATGCGGCAGGGGAAACCATTATTAATAATGGTGAACAAACCATCATCACAGTTTTAACAATCAGTGGAATTGTGATTGTTCTCGCAGTCTTAATCAGTATGGTGATTGCAGGTCAGATTACAAGACCGATTGCCATGGTTACGAATAGAATGAAAGCGATCTCCCGTGGTACGCTGCCGGCAGAGCAGTTGAAAACGAAGAGTAAGGATGAAGTCGGCCAGCTTGTTCATGCAGTTAATGAAATGAATGAGCAGCTGAGAGACCTGGTTGGCGAGGTTGCCGGAATCTCAGTGTCAGTGCTGGAAAAAGGAAGTCAGCTCACAGAGAGCGCTGAAGAAGTGAAGGAAGGCAGTCGCCAGATTGCAGTCACTATGAATGAGCTTGCTGATGGGGCAGGAGCTCAGGCAGAATCATCCTCTTCTTTAAGTGAAAAGATGAATCATTTTATCACAGTAATTAAAAGTTCTGCAGATCATGGAACATCTGCTCAGGAAAAAGCAGATCAGATGCTAATGCTTTCACGAGATGGCGGAGAAAAAATGAACGAAACCATTCAAACCGTTAATCAGATTAATACAAGTTTCAAACAGGCGATGGACCGTGTGAACGGACTTGATGATCAGGCTCAGAATATTTCAAAGCTTGTTCAGGTGATTCAGGAGATTGCGGATCAGACAAATCTGCTTGCTCTAAATGCCGCAATCGAAGCTGCAAGAGCAGGAGAGCACGGCAAAGGATTTGCAGTTGTAGCAGATGAAGTCAGAAAGCTTGCTGTACAGGTATCTGCATCCATTTCAGATATTACTGGTATTAT
The DNA here is from genome assembly GCF_055597105.1 of Jeotgalibacillus sp. 10bf12. Classification (NCBI taxonomy): domain Bacteria; kingdom Bacillati; phylum Bacillota; class Bacilli; order Caryophanales; family Caryophanaceae; genus Jeotgalibacillus; species Jeotgalibacillus sp. 10bf12. Next base: position 1,859,043 of record NZ_CP200276.1, read on the forward strand.
TGGCTCAATCCAGAAAGAATCAAAAGAGACAGTGTCAGTGCTTCAGGAAGGGTATGGAATGGTAAACGACGGGGTCAGCCGGATGGAAGCGACTTCAAGCTCATTTGCAGAAATCGATCAGCAGGTAAATGCTGTATCAGATCAAATGAAAATGATTGCAGCTTCACTGTATGAGATCGTCAATGCAACTGAAGATATGCATCAGGATATTGAGCAGATTGCTTCTGTATCAGAAGAGTCAGCAGCCGGTATTGAACAGACAAGTGCAAGTGCCGAAGAATCAAGTTCAACAATGGAGAGTGTCTATGAGTCCTCCAGAGGGCTTATAAACGATGCCAGAGAGCTCAGGGACCGTATTGGGATGTTCAGTGTAGAGGAAGCGTCTGAAGCTGTAATAACAGCAAAAGAGGCGGAAGTAAACGAATCAAGTACAAATGATATTCAAGACAATGAAAAAGCTTCCTGATTAAATGAAAAAAGAGGAGATGGCCGCATTCGGTTCATCTCCTCTTTCTATTTGCCAGCCTATGCTTTACGCAGACTGCCAAGCTCTTCAGCAATTGCCTGCATTTCACTTGGGCTGAATGTCTCTCTTTTCATCACCATTGTATAAAGAGAGTGAAGCTCCTCATACTGTTCTTCATCAAAAGCAGATACCTTAAGGGCACCAGCGTTTACAATACGAAGTCGGTCTTTAATCTTTTCAACCATATATTCAGCATTTTCTGTGCTCTGTACTGTTAAATCCATATTGATCAGTCCTTTCATTCGCTAAATACCATCTTTCCATGCTTCAAAGGATCTGTCAATATGCATTAAGCGGCTTTATTTGCTGCTTTCTCTTCCTTGATCTTCGCGCGGATCCGCTTCGTCTCATAAGCAACTACGCCTGAAAGACCAAGTAATCCAATTAAGTTAGGGAAAGCCATTAAGCCGTTCATCACATCTGAGAAGGCCCATACAACATCAAGTGTCGCAACAGAACCAACCATTACCGCAACAACGAAAAGAGCGCGGTAAAAGACATTAAATTTCTTTGTTCCTACAAGGTACTGGAAACACTTCTCTCCATAATAAGACCAGCCGATAATTGTAGAAGAAGCAAAGAAAATTAATCCGACTGTTACAAGAATTGGACCAACAGGACCAAGGAAGTACTCAAATGATGCTGAAGTTAGCGCGCCACCCTGAAGGTCACCGCCTTCATAAAGCCCAGCCATAACGATCGTTACACCAGTGATCGAACAGATGATCAGTGTATCAATTAATACCTGTGTCATGGAAACTAATCCCTGACGTCCTGGCATATCCGTTTTTGCTGCAGCAGCAGCGATTGGTGCAGATCCAAGACCTGCTTCGTTAGAGAAGACCCCACGGGCAACACCATAACGGATAATCGCACCGATCACACCACCGGCGATTGCTTCGTTACCAAATGCCAGGGTGAAGATTGTAGCAAATGCACCAGGTACTAAATCAAAATTTAAAATCATAACAATAAGGCCTGCTAAAAGATAAAAAGCTGCCATAAAAGGAACGAAAATAGATGTCACTTTACCGATACTCTTAATTCCGCCCAGAATAACAAGCGCAGTAAAGACTGTCAGCGCAATTCCTGTTACCCATGTCGGTATAGCAAACGTATCATTTACAACATCTGAAACCGAGTTCGATTGAACCATATTTCCAATACCAAACGCGGCAATTGCACCAAACAGTGCAAATAGCACACCAAGCCATTTTTGCTTCAGTCCGCGTTCAAGGTAATACATCGGACCGCCGGACATTTCGCCGTCCTCATCCTGAACACGATACTTAACAGCAAGTACAGCTTCCGCATACTTGGTTGCCATTCCGAAGATAGCTGATAGCCACATCCAGAAAATCGCACCCGGCCCCCCAAGCACAACAGCTGTTGCAACACCGACAATATTACCGGTACCAACAGTTGCCGCCATTGCGGTCATTAAAGATTGGAAGTGAGAAATATCACCCTTTGACTTTTTGTCCTGGTTACGGGAAAAAGCCAGCTTGAGTGAATAGCCGGTTAAAGCGAACTGCACCATTCCGAGACGGAAGGTCAGGTAAATACCTGTTCCGACTAACAGAATAAGTAGCGGCGGTCCCCATACCAGCCCACTGATTTCATTCAGAAGATCTGTTAAGCCTTGCATCTGATTTCCCCCTTTTTCTTTTTTCTAGGTCATAAATATGAACAAAATATGTATGCCTTACATTAAATATTCCGAAAATTGACCCCTGATTGTCAAGGTTTTTTTAAATTCGGCAAGCTGAAAAGGTTTCAAACAAAAGACCTAAGGAAATAGTAAACCATATTCCGTATAAGGAGAGAGATGATGAAGACTGTATTATTCCTTGTACAGAACCACTTGTCAAGTTGTACAATACTTGCTGCTGAACTGACAGAAATTGCTCAGGATAACATAAACCTTCTAATAAGAGGCACCTTTACCTGGCAACACGGGGAAATGTCCGAAAATTCTTTTGAAGGAATAAAAGGGGCAGGCAGCGAAAAAGAAGAACTAAAGACCAGACAGCTGCAGCGGAGGGACCTTGAACAGGCTGATACCATTATCGTGATCAGTCAGGCAGCAGAAGAAGCTTTAAAACAACTTCTGAAGGCATCTGAAAAAGAACATGATATCATTAGAATCGAAGAATTCAGCGGAAGATCAATGGATGACCTTGAACACATGCTGCAGGGCGATCAGGCAGATGAAGTGATAAAAGACCTGAAGCAAAAAAGCGTCGAACTGGCTGCAAAATTGTAAAACAAATTGGAGGAAAAGAAATGGCGAAGAACAAATTATCAGCAGGTATTATCATTGGAGCAGTAGCAGGAGGAATACTCAGCATGCTTGATCCTTCCACAAGAAAAAGAACTGCCCAGTCGTTATCAAACACGAAGCAATCTATCTCCTACTATTCCAGAAATCCTCAGGAGTTCGCAGACAGAGCTTCTCAAAAAGCAGATCAGTGGAGAGAGATCGCAGAAAAAATTCAGGAGGACATTGCATTTCTTACTGAAAAATATGAAGAAGTGAAATTAATGGCACCTGAATTAAAAGAAACTGTTAAGGAAACAAAGGAAGCTTTTACAGAAGATCAGTCTGCACCTCAAAGTCCAGCGGCTTCAACCGGCGGACTTTCTGAAAAAAAGACCGTATAAAATCTGACACAAGGAGGAATGGAATGACTTCTCAAAAAGACAATCCTGCTCCTGAAAAGAAAGAAGACAGCGATTGGAAAGAAGGCAAAAAAAACAGACACCTTGAGGATATGTCAGATGCTGTACATAAAGCAGGGCGTGAGGGGCATTATGATACGTTCACGGGATTTATTAAAGCTGTTATGAGACGCTTTACTGATGCTGATACACCAGGACTTGGTGCGCAGCTGGCCTATTATTTTTTACTTTCATTGTTCCCGCTGCTGATTTTTGCACTGGCATTACTTCCTTATTTAGATATTACCCAGGCACAGCTCCTTGATATGTTCCGTGAATTTGCGCCTGGTGATGCGATGTCGTTAATTGAAACGACAGTATCTGAAGTGGCAACCGGAGAAAGTGCAGGCCTTTTATCGATTGGTATTCTGGGTACTTTATGGTCTGCTTCCAACGGCATGAATGCAATTATGAAGGCATTCAACAACGCCTATGAAGTGGAAGAAACAAGGTCATTTATCATTGCACGTGGTATGGCTGTTGTATGGACAATTGTCATGGTACTGATTTTTGTTGTTGCATTACTGCTGCCGATTTTTGGCCAGCAGATCGGGGAATTAATCTTTTCATGGTTCGGCTTGAGTGATACGTTCCTGACGATCTGGACCGTGCTCAGATTTGCGATTACACCATTTGTACTGTTTGTTGCTTTTGTCGGGCTATATGCATTTGTACCGAATGTGAAGATCCGATTTATTTCAGTTATTCCGGGAGCGGTTTTTGCAGCGCTCGGATGGTTATTAACTTCCTCGTTATTTTCGTTCTATGTAGGTAATTTCGGTAACTATTCTGCATCTTATGGCAGTATCGGTGGAATTATCGTACTGATGATCTGGCTGTACCTTTCAGGAATCATTATTCTTGTCGGTGCCCAGGTGAATGCGACGATGGCTGCTAAACGCCGTCATAGATCGTTTGTTCCGAAAGGATCATGATTCGAAAAGCGGAAGCAGGTGTTCAGTCCAGTCAAGCATGAGATTTGATAAGAGAAATTGGCGATTCACCTCATGTTTTTATCTGAGCTAATGACACGATGGGCTGCCAGCTGAAGCGGAATAAACAAAAAAGCCTTCCATTCCCTATGAATGGAAGGCTTTACTATGTTCAGCTCCAGGCGCTGGCTCTTCGGTTCATAAGCCGGACAAGCGCCTTCCGCATTTCTATTTAACCTCTTAAGAGTCTGAGGCCGTTCAGGATGACCAAAATGGTACTTCCTTCGTGACCGAGCACGCCAAGCGGGAGATCAAGCGCCTGAAAAAAGTTTGAAATGATCAGTACAAAGATTACTGCAATACTGAAAATGATATTTTGCTTTACAATCTTATTCATTCTTTTAGAAAGCTTAATCGCTTCAGCAATTTTCTGAAGGTCATTTTTTACTAATACAACGTCAGCGGTTTCAAGCGCAATGTCAGATCCTGCTCCCATGGCCACACCGACAGAGGCAGTGGCGAGTGCTGGCGCATCGTTAATGCCGTCCCCAATCATCGCTACCTGACCGTATGTCGTCTTCAGTTTTTTTATTTCTTCTACTTTTACCCCAGGCAGACACTCTGCTTTAAAGCTGTCTACTCCTGTTTCTCTCTGAATCGATTCAGCAGTTCCAAGGCTGTCACCAGTCAGCATGACAGTATGGATACCGACAGATTTTAGGTACTTCACTGCTTCGATCGTCTGCTGTCTGACCTGATCCTTTAAAGCAATCAGACCGATCACTTCTTTATTCTTTTCAATCAGTACAATTGTTTTACCTTCTTTGGATAAAGCAGCTGCCTGACTTGCAATATCAGTGCTAATCTGTGCCTGATCAAACCAGTCCGGCTTGCCGATTCTCCAGTGGTCCTGATCAATAGAAGCTTTCAATCCGTATCCGGTTACATCCTCCACTGTATCCATATAAATGTCAGCTTGGGGAACAGTGTCTTCTGCAAAAAGTACAATGGCCTGTGCGAGAGGGTGATTGGACTGCTTTTCAATTGCTGCTGTTGTCTGCAGTATCTCTGACTTTACAAGGTCCTGCCTGATAAACCAGTTTGTCACTTTAGGTTTCCCCTCAGTCAGTGTCCCGGTTTTATCAAATGCAATCGCTTTTATACTGTTCAGGTTCTCTAAATGAACGCCCCCCTTAAAAAGGATACCTTTTTTTGCACCATTTGAAATGGCACTGAGGGAAGCAGGCATAATAGAAGCAACAAGTGCACAGGGTGAAGCAACGACAAGCAGCACCATTGCCCGGTAGAAGGTTTCTTCCCAGCTCCAGCCAAATACATAATGCGGAAGGAACATCATCAAAAGAGTAACAACAAGAACGGCTTTCACATATTTCCCCTCAAACCTTTCAATAAATAACTGTGAAGGAGACTTTTCACTTTGCGCTGACTGAACAAGCTCGATAATCTTCTGGAACATGGTATCTGTATTTTTCTTTGTCACTTTAATCTGTACAGCCCCTGTAAGGTTCACCGTTCCTGCGAAAACCTCAGCGTCAATATCCTTTGTAACCGGCATGGATTCCCCCGTAAAGGCAGCTTCATCTATGGATGTTTGCCCTTTAAATAATTGACCGTCAGCAGGGATCCTTTCACCCGGCTTTACAGCAATCACGTCACCAGGCAAAAGCGAGGCAGCCTGTACTTTTACTTCTCTGCCATCTATAAGCTTCCAGGCTTCTTCAGGCTGGAGATCTAAAAGAGAAGAAATTTCATTTCTGCTTTTGTTCATCGTATAGGTTTCAAGGGCACCACTTAGTGCAAAAATAAAAATCAAAATGGCACCCTCAGTCCAGTAACCAATCCAAGCAGCACCTAATGCAGCTATGATCATTAACAATTCAACATTTAAATCCTTCGTTCTGATAGAGTTTTTAATTCCTTCCATCGCTTTAAAATAGCCGCCTATTACATAAGCAGACAGGTAAATACCTGCGGATACAGCATCAAACCCCTGATGCATCAGCCACCATGCAATCAGAATCAATACTCCGCTTAAAACAGCCATGATCAATTCCAAGTGTACTTTTATGAAGTGTGTACGGTCTTTTCTGATCGCTGAAGGTAAATTTAAAGCTTCACTATACTTGACCATGCTACTCACGCTCCTCTGCGCATTGAGAAAGATAATCGAAATCAATACCCTTAAAAAGCAGCGAATGCTGCTGTCACAGGACAGCAGCATTGTAAAAAATGTTGATATGAAATTGAGTTTGGTTTTCTTTTATTATACCATTTGAAATAAAAAACCGGTAGATACTAACTTACTGCAAGCCTCTTACGCAGCGAGAAAGCAACCAGGCACAAACCAATGGTAACAAGCAGTATAGAGATGAAATAAAAGAATCCTTCAGTGAAAAATTCAATGATCAGTCCGCCGATCGCAGGACCCCCAATACTGCCAAGACTGAATGCAACACCGCACATAATATTCCCCGCAGGAAGCAGATGTTTTGGCAAAAGATCAGTCATATAACTGATCCCGAGTGAAAATGTCGACCCTGTTGCCATACCGGCTGTGAAAAAGGCAAGCGTCAGCCATAATGGGGATGAACCGGCAAGTCCTGCCAGGATAAAGCAGAAAGCGCCTGCAAATAATACACTCATCAAAATACGGTGGCGCCCATATTTATCACTCAGCATACCAAGGGGCAGCTGGAATACAATCGCCCCAATTGAAAAAGCAGGAAGAATATAAGCAATGGCACCTGCTTCAATTCCGTTTCTCAAAGCATAAATCGGAAAGTTCCCGTGTAAACTCGCTTCCAGAAATCCATAGCTGAGCGGGGGAAGAAAAGCGACCCATGCATATTTCCAGACCTGACTGAACCGTTTCATCGTCCCTAAAAAAGAAGTAGATTCTCCTCCTCCATGATCCGGAAAATCATTTTTTAGTAAAAACACAAATCCCCATGTGATAAACGTCAAAATTCCGGAGAAAACAAATGGTAATGTCGGATTGATCTCAACAAGTGAACTCATTGCAGGTCCGATTGCAAAGCCAAATGAGAAAAACAACCCGTACACAGCAATGTTTCTGCCTCTGCGGTGAGCTTCAGAAAAAGAAGTAATCCACGTCTGTGTAGAAAAATGCAGCATGTTATCCCCGATTCCAATCAGCAGTCTGAGGACAAACCAAAACCAAAATGACTGCCATAAAGGAAATGCGAGCAGTGAAAGCCCGACGATCATTCCACCGACAACAATCATCGGTTTGTAACCAAATCGTCTGAGCGGAGCCTCCATCAATGGAGAGGCAATCAGAATCCCTATGTAAATCCCTGTGGCATGCAGACCGTTCATCGCAGACGAAACACCCTGTTGTTCAAAAATAATCGCAATCAATGGGAGCAGCATTCCCTGAGAAAATCCTGAGATCGCTACAATCCCAACTAAAATCCAAAAACGAGTTCGTGTAGAAACACCCATATAAAAACTCCTGACTGACATAAATTCATAAGCAGATTAATCGAGTTCCGTAAAAGACAACGCTATAATCTTACTATAATAATGAGATAGAAAGAAGGAGATCCTATGGAATTCAAAATGAAAGAAGGCGGATTTACAACTGACCTTGAATATGGAGAGCTTCATATTTCCGGAAACGAGGAGTACGGCTTCCGGCCATATCAGCTGCTCGTTTCTTCCGTAGCAGTCTGCAGTGGTGGCGTCTTACGTAAGGTGCTTGAGAGAATGCGTATGGAATTTACTGATATTAAAGTAAATACCGAGGTGGAGCGGAATGAAAAAGAAGCAAACCGCGTAGAGAAAATTCATATGCACTTTACCATTACCGGAGACCTGAAAGAAGAGAAGGTTAAAAAAGCGCTGGAAGTGACCCGGAGGAACTGTTCCATGGTTCAGTCGGTAAAAGACAGCATAGAGATTACAGAGAGTTTCGAAATAAAAGCATAATAAAACCCGGCTTATTCTTTGTTTAAAAGAGTAAGCCGGGTTTTATGGTATTCGAGTTTTTATCATACTTTCCATATATACGCACTTTTTATTTCACAAGCGCTTCTCATCACTCTCCTCTACGAAAAGGTTTTGTCAGAATGATCTGAAGCAGCCCCCCTCTTTCTTGAATGTAAATGTAGTATAGCACGATTATTGAATAGTGTAAATATTCAAAATAGATAATTAATAAAAAAGTACCGGGAAAATTTTTTATCCGGTACTTTGGTTATATTATTTAATTGGCTGAACGGGCAATAGCAGGTGATTGGAGCACAAGATGGACGCTTTCCGTCGCAGGAGCACCACCTTACGCTCCAATCATCTGCTGTGCACAACAACGAATCATTGGAATCCTGATATTCATATTATTTTGAAAGCAGGGCACTTCTCTGAGTAAAATCTGCACCTTTATAGTACATATCCTTTACCAGCAGGTTCGGGCCCAGACAGCTGACTGCCGGACAGTGGCAGTTAACGCTTTTGGCATCCTCTGTTGCCATCCACTTATTGAAGACTTCAGGCAGGCTGTCGTGCTGAATGTTGCCAAGTGGTGGTGTGTTATTAAAGTCAGTGACGATCACATCTCCAGTGAACACACTGACATTCAGACGGGAACGGCCATCAGGATCATTCCTGACAGTCACATTTTTTTCGCTGTAAAGACGCTTCAACATTTCACGGTCTTTTTCAGAAGTGCTGCACGCATAAAATGGCAGTGTGCCAAACAGCATCCACGTATCCTGATCACGAATTGAGAGCAGATGATCAATTGCTTCACGGGTTTCTTCAAGTGTCAGCGTCTCGAGGGACTCTGCGAAATTTGAAGGGTACATCGGATGAATCTCGTGGCGTGCGCATTTCATATCCTCTACAACTTCACGGTGAATTCTTTCAATATGCGGAAGTGTTTTCTTGTTCAGCATCGTTTCAGCAGACACCATCACACCAGCTTCACTTAACGCACGGCTGTTATCGATCATCTTTTTGAAAAGTGCTTCCCGCTGTGCTTCAGACGGCTTACGCTCCATTCTTGCAAAGCCGGTATGAATAAATTCATCAACCGTTCCCCAGTTATGTGAAATATGTAAAACATCGAGGTAGGGAACAATTGGCTCATAGCGCTTCAGATCAATGGTCAGATTTGAATTCATCTGTGTGCGTACGCCTCTTTCATGCGCATATCTCATAAGAGGAAGCACAGTGTTTTCAACGGACTTTTTTGACATCATCGGCTCGCCGCCTGTAATGCTGAGTGTTCTGAGGTGTTCAATTTCATCCAAACGCTTTAAAATTAAATTCATATCCAGTGTTTTTGGATCTTTGTTTGACAGGCTGTAACCAACTGCACAATGGGCACACCTCATATTGCAAAGAGTAGTGGTCGTAAATTCTATGTTAGATAGCGTCATTTTTCCGAATTGCTTCATATCTTCATAAGCTTCCCATGGATCATAGGATGTTGTAATCGGTTGTTTCATGATCGTCATTTTAAATTCTCCTTTTTCATTAACTCTGTCAGTATGAAAATAAAGTAGCAGGAAGTCAATGGCGATTCAGCGAAAGTTGCAGAAATGAGCGGAATCCGTTACGATAAGGACGGATTTGAAAGGAGTGAGAGGCATGGGTAATGCTATTCACGATAATGACTCACAGGTACTCTACCTGAAGCAGCGTTTATCAATGTTTTTAGAAGTGCTGGAATCCGTAGATGCAGAAAGTACTGATCTTGAAGATATCGATCGTATGATTCAGATGCTTGATGATTTGGAATTAAAGGTACAGCAGTTTAAAAAAGACGATAACGAATCATAAGCAGGCCTGCGGGTCTGTTTTTTTTATTCTGAGATATAAATTCTAAATCGCTGCAGGGAATTTTATTATCACGTCAGTCTCCGGGCAGTTTAACTACTTCAATAAGTCCGATAGATACTTCAAACAGCCAGATACATACTTCGCTGAGCACAATACAACACTCAACCCGGATGTATCGTACTTCAAATTAAATAATAGGACACTCAAAGTTTGAGAAGCTTAATTATGAAGCTGGTTGGAGTAGAAGGTGCGATACTTCTGAGGCAGTAAAGGCCTGGCGAGAACCTGCAGGCACGCAGCCATAGGGAGGCTCACCAGACCGGTCGCAAAAAGTGACGGTTCAATAAAAATATCACCATTCAGAAAACGTTTACAAACACCCTTTCCTTCAATAAAGCACCGGGTTATAATAAATTCGTTGAGTTTTGGGAGAGGGGAATACATAAAAATGAATATTGAAGCATTAGAAAATAGTTTATACGAACTGATTGTTGAGACATCAACAAACCTGCCAAAAGACGTGCGTCGTGCAATCCGCAAAGCAAAAGCACAGGAAAATGCAGGCACACGTGCAGCGATGAGTCTTGCAACGATTACACAAAATATCCAGATGGCTGACGAGAAAGTATCGCCAATCTGTCAGGACACCGGTCTTCCGACATTTAAAATCAAAACACCGGTTGGCGTGAATCAGCTTGAGATTTCTGCAGCGATTAAACGGGCAATGGTGCGCGCGACAAATGATGGAAAGATGCGTCCGAACTCAGTTGATTCAATTACCGGAGAAAATAGCGGTGATAACCTCGGTGAAGGACTGCCTGTTATTAAATATGAGCAGTGGGAAAACGATGAGATTGATATCCGTCTGATTTTAAAAGGTGGCGGCTGTGAAAATAAAAACATTCAGTACAGTCTGCCATGTGAACTTGATGGATTAGGCAGAGCAGGGCGCGACCTGGATGGCATCCGTAAATGTGTGATGCATTCTGTCTATCAGGCACAGGGACAGGGCTGCAGCGCAGGTTTTATCGGTGTAGGAATCGGGGGAGACCGTTCTTCAGGATATGACCTTGCAAAAGCGCAGCTGTTCCGTTCTTCTGAAGATGTAAATCCGAATGAAGATCTGAGAAAGCTTGAAGAGTATGTGATGGATCATGCAAATGAACTTGGTATTGGAACGATGGGCTTTGGCGGCGAAACGACTTTACTTGGCTGTAAGGTTGGCGTAATGCACCGTATTCCTGCAAGCTTCTTTGTATCCGTTGCGTATAATTGCTGGGCGTTCAGACGCCTGGGCATCACAGTGGGTGCTGACAGCGGTGAGATTCAGGAATGGCTTTATCAGGAAGGCGAGAAGATCTCTTTTGATGAGGATCAGGCAGAAACTCCTGATGAAAAGCCTGAGGTTGTCAGACTGACTGCACCAATTTCTGAAGAACAGATCCGTACGCTGAAAGTAGGAGATGTCGTTCAGATTGACGGCATGATGTATACAGGACGCGATGCCATCCACAAATACCTGAGCGACAATGACTCACCGGTTGATTTGAATGGCCAGGTGATCTATCACTGCGGTCCTGTTATGCTGAAGGATGAAGAAGGAAACTGGCATGTGAAAGCAGCAGGTCCGACTACTTCAATCCGTGAAGAGCCTTACCAGGGAGATATTATGAAGAGGTTCGGAATCCGTGCAGTGATCGGTAAAGGCGGTATGGGACCGAAAACGCTGAAAGCTCTTGAAGAACACGGCGGCGTTTATTTAAATGCCATCGGTGGTGCAGCACAGTACTACGCTGACTGTATCCAGGGTGTAGAAGGCGTCGATCTCATGCAGTTTGGTGTACCGGAAGCAATGTGGCATCTCCGCGTCAAAGGTTTTACTGCAGTTGTCACAATGGATTCACATGGAAACAGCCTGCATCAAGACGTTGACCAGTCGTCACTTGAGAAGCTGTCACGTTTTAAAGAAAAGGTATTCAGCTAATAACTGAAGCACTCACATCTATGTGGGTGCTTTTGCTATGTATGTCACTAACGTATCTGCACAATTTAATAAAAGAAAGGAGGCAGATATGAAAACATTTTATTCAATCACAGCAGCACTGTTTTTATTTCTTGGACTCACACTGTCAGCACATGCAGAAACCCATCACTGGGGATTTAAACGTTCAGTGGGTGGTGAGCAGCCTGATGCAGGTGCAATGTATAATGAGCTGTTAGAAAAGCACGGTGCTTACTATAAAGGGTCCCCGGATGAGAAAATTGTATACTTCACGTTTGATAATGGTTTTGAAAACGGGTATACAGAGAAAATTCTTGATGTGTTAAAAGAAGAGAAAGTGCCGGCAACCTTCTTTTTAACAGGACATTATCTGGAAAGCGCAGCACCTTTAGTGAAAAGAATGGTGGATGACGGGCATATCATCGGAAATCATTCATGGGGTCATCCGGATTTCTCCACTTTAACCGAAGCACAGATGAAAGAAGAGTGGGCGAAGGTTAAAAAGAAAACGGAAGAATTAACGGGGCAGAAGGAAATGAAATACGTCAGACCGCCAGAAGGTGTATTTAACGAGCTTTCAATGAAGGTTGCAAATGATGAAGGATATACGCATGTATTCTGGTCACTTGCATTTGTGGACTGGTATCATGAAAAGCCTCAGGGAGCGGATTATGCTTACAATGAAATCATGAAGCAGCTTCACCCCGGTGCTGTGATTCTTTTGCATACGGTATCATCTGACAATGCCGGTGCACTCCAGCGCGTGATTCAGGATATGAAAAAGCAGGGGTACAAATTTGAAACGCTTGACCACCTGACAAAGAACCAATCCTAAAGCGGGCAGCAGCCCGTTTTTTTCATACCCTCATGTTATAATCAGAAGAAAAAAGGCGTGAAACTGATGTGGCAGCATGAAATAAATGTAAAGGGCCCCTATGACTTTGAACGGGTACTGGACCGGATGAGTCTTGATCCCATTGTCGTAATGGATCAGAAGGAGCTGCGTCTGTCATTACCTTTTGAATATCAGGAGAAGCAGGCGTTACATATTACATTTACAGGCAGTAAGGCAGAGCCATCTTTTAAAATTGAAGGAAAAGCTGATCAATCAGAAGCGATTCAGTTTGTTCAGCGCGTTCTGCAGCTTGAGCGGGGACTTCATGACATTCATGAGCACTTTCAAGAATCGACTTTAAAAGCAATTTTTGAAGAGCATGCAGGAACACCGCTTGTACTTGAACCATCTCCATACAGCTGTCTATTGAAAAGTGTGATTCACCAGCAGCTGAATATGTCATTTGCAGCGACGCTGACTGAGCGGTTTGTAAAAACTTTCGGTGAACAGGTGGACCAAGTATGGTTTTATCCTGACCCGGAAACTGTCGCCGCAATTCCGATTGAACACTTGAGAGACATGCAGTTCAGTCAGCGGAAGGCCGAATATTTAATTGGGATCGGTGAGAAGGTGTCTTCAGGAGAATTGGATCTGGCTGAACTGAGTGAAAAAGATGATGAGGAAGTCATTAAAGAATTAGTCAAGATTAGAGGAATTGGCCCCTGGACGGCTCAGAGTGTGCTATTATTTGGGTTTGGCAGAATGGATATTTTCCTGCCTGCAGATATTGGTATTCAAAATGCATTAAAAAAGCATTTTCAATTAGATGAAAAGCCTGCTTTAGATGAAATGGAGAAATGGCAACAGGACTGGCGTCCGTATTCAAGCTATGCCTCCCTCTATTTATGGCGGAGCATTGAAACAGGGAAGTGACATGATGAATCAAATCGATATAGAAGTAAAACAGGAATTCCCATTAACGATTAAACGTCTAGGTATTAACGGGGAAGGCGTCGGTTATTTTAAAAAGCAGGTTGTCTTCGTGCCTGGTGCACTACCTGGGGAAGAAATCGTGGCAGAAGTAACAGATGTAAAACCCAAATTTGCGACAGCTAAAATTAAAACAATCAGAAAAGAATCACCTGAGCGGGTTCAACCGCCTTGTCCTGTCTATGAGGCGTGCGGAGGGTGTCAGCTTCAGCATGTGACTTATGCTGAACAGCTTAAGTTTAAAAAAGACCTGATCCATCAGGCGCTTGAAAGACATGCAAAAGATCTTGCCGGCAGCATTGAAGTGAAAGATACGATCGGCATGGAAGACCCTTGGCGCTACCGCAACAAGAGTCAGTTCCAGACAGCGAAGCAGGGCAAGAAAGTGATTGCAGGACTTTACAGTATGAACTCACATGAACTTGTCGATATCAAAGACTGTATTGTTCAGCGTAAAGAAACGAATAAAGCAACCCAGGTTGTCAGAAAGCAGCTGGAGAAGCTTGATATCCCGATTTATAATGAGCGCACAAAAAAAGGCTGTGTGAGAACCATTGTGACGCGTGTCGGCATTCACACAGGTGAAGTGCAGATTGTGATTGTCACAGCAGGTGAAGAATTACCGAATAAAGAAAAGCTGATCACCCAGCTTGAAAATAAAATGCCTGAAGTCAAATCTATTATGCAAAATATTAATCCGGCTTCAACTTCAATGATCTTTGGTAAGAAAACAGTGAAGCTCTCAGGAAAGCCGACAATTGAAGAGAAGCTTGAAGAGTACACTTATCATTTATCAGCAAAAGCATTTTTCCAGCTGAACCCTGTTCAGACGGTAAAATTATATGATGAAGTGAAAAAAGCAGCTGCACTGACAGGAAAAGAAAAAATCGTAGACGCATACTGCGGATCAGGTACGATTGGTCTGTGGCTCTCAGATGGTGCTTCAGAAATACGGGGTATGGACGTCATGAAGGAGTCCATTATTGATGCACGCCAGAATGCAAAGAATCATGGTGTGAAGAAGTTTGATTACCAGGTGGGGACGGCAGAAGAGTGGATGTTTAAATGGAAGAAGGAAGGCTTTAAACCGGATGTTGTAGTCGTGGATCCGCCAAGAACCGGATGCGATGAGAAACTGCTTGATACAATCCTTTCACTTAAGCCGAAAACGTTCATTTATACATCATGCAACCCATCGACACTTGCAAAAGATTTGAAGAGACTGTCAGGACAGTATAAAATTGAATCTATTCAGCCAGTCGATATGTTTCCTCAAACAAGCCAGGTTGAAAGTGTCACAAAGCTTGTATTGAAGTGAAACTGATTCCTGCTGGAAAAGGAGGAACGATAATGAATATACAATCAAAAGAAGATGTTCAGACAATCATTGATCGGCAGAAAACCTTTTTTCAAAGTGGTGTAACAAAGGATGTAAAGTTCCGCATCAGTCAGTTAAAAAGACTGCAGCGTGTGATTAAGGAACATGAACAGGACATTTTAAATGCTTTAAATAAAGACCTTGGCAAAAATGAATTTGAGGGGTATGTCACAGAAATCGGCTTTACCCTGAAAAGTATTAAAACAATGATTAAAAACGTCAAACAGTGGTCAGAAACTGAAAAAGTAAAAACCCCTGTTTTTCAAATGCCTTCTAAGAGCTTTATCATGAAGGAGCCTTATGGCAGTGTGTTGATTATCGGACCGTTTAACTATCCTTTTCAACTGCTCGTGGAACCGTTAATCGGTGCGATGGCTGCCGGTAACTGCGCTGTACTGAAGCCTTCAGAGAGCACGCCGGAAACAGCAAAAGTTGTGAAGAAAATGATTGAAGATAACTTTGATCCTGCCTACTTGTCAGTAGTGGAAGGTGAGAAGGAAGAAACATCATTATTAATCAATGCGCCATTTGATTATCTATTCTTCACAGGCAGCGTACCTGTCGGGAAAATTGTGATGGAGGCAGCATCAAAAAATCTGGTGCCTCACACACTTGAGCTTGGCGGCAAGAGTCCGACAATTGTAGATGAAACAGCTGACCTTGATAAAGCTGCACGCAGAATTATGTGGGGTAAGCTGATTAATTCAGGTCAGACCTGTATTGCTCCGGATTATCTTGTTGTGCATGAATCAGTGAAGGACCAGCTGGTTGATAAGCTGAAAGAAACCGTTCAGGAATTTTACGGGCAGGATATTCAGCAAAACGATGAATACGGCCGGATTGTAAATGAAAAGCATTTTGATCGTCTGCAGGATATCATCAAGCGTGACCAGGGTCTGATTGCGTACGGTGGGAAGACGGATCGTGATGATAAGTTTATTGAGCCAACGATTCTCGATAACGCAGACTGGTCGTCAGCTGCGATGGAGGATGAGATTTTCGGACCGGTGCTTCCTGTTTTGACTTATACAAACCTTGACGATGCGATAAATATGATTAATGAGCATCCGAAGCCGCTGGCGCTGTATGTGTTTACTGAAAACAGTCATACTGAAAACCAGGTGCTTGGCCGGATTTCGTTTGGCGGCGGTTGTGTGAATGATACGCTGAGTCATGTGTCGAATGAGAATCTGCCGTTTGGCGGGGTTGGGCATTCTGGTGTTAATGCGTATCACGGAAAGCACAGTTTTGATACGTTTACACACCGGAAGAGTATGATGAAGAAGAGTACGAAGGTGGATGTGAAGCTTGCATTCCCGCCTTATAAGACGAGTCTGGATACGATTAAGAAGCTGCTTGGATAATAAATATGTCTTTAAAAACCGCTGAGTGTTTCCGTGGAGGGCTTCGCTTTCCGCGGCCGGGCGGTGAGCCACCTCCATGCTTCGCATTACGGTGTCTCACCTGTCCCTTTCCGCCGCAGGAGTCTTCGCCCTCCACTCCAACACTCAGCTGAAATCGTTTCGATACACCTTTAACAGGTTATAAAAAATCCCTCTTCTTTAAAATGAAGAGGGATTTTTTATGCTTTATTTATTGTAAATCTCTTTCAACGCGTCATGCAGTAATGGATATTTAAAAGTAAAGCCATGCTCTTCAAGTACTTTTGGTAGGACTTTATTTCCTTCTAGTACTAGTGAACTTTTATCCCCAAGCGCAACCTTCAAAGCAAAGCCTGGTACCGGCATCCAGTGCGGACGGTTTAAGACGGTGCCGACTGTTTTGCCGAAGTCTTTCATTTTCATCGGATTAGGTGCTGTTACATTTACCGGACCTTCTAGCGTTTCGTCTTCAATTGCATGCCACACGGCTCTTGCCACGTCTTCATGGTGCACCCATGAGAGCCACTGTCTGCCTGAACCGACTGTGCCACCGGCCATCATTTTATAAGGGAGGACAATATTTGGTAGTGCTCCGTCGTCTTTTCCTAAAATGATCCCAAATCGTGCGCAGACTACCCGGACACCTTCATCTTCAGCAAGCTTTGCTTTATGTTCCCAGTCAACCACTGTTTCAGCAAGAAAATCATCTCCTCTTTCATTGGAGGCTTCAGTATAGATCTTTGTTTCTGAAGGTGGGTAAATGCCAATTGCACTTGCATTGACCAGCACAGAAGGCGTCTCCTCGAACGCTCGAATCAGTCTGAGTATCTCATCTGTCGTTTCCATGCGGCTGTCATAAATTTTCTTCTTTTGTTCATCGTTCCATCTGCCGTTGTTGATTGACTCTCCTGCCAGGTTAATAATCGCATCAATTTTAGGCAGTTCTTTTTCAGGTGCAGCACCATCTGACAGCCACTTGATATAAGTGACATGAGGCTGATTCTTCTTATCAGGGTTTCTGGTAAGAATAAATACGTCATGTCCTTTTTCAGTCAGCAGTTTTGTAATGGACTTACCTGCAAAGCCGGTTCCTCCGCTTAATAAAATATTCATCTAAATCCCTCCAGCACTGTTAATAAATACTCTTTCAACTTTCATACCCTGAATCCCTTCTTTACATGTGTCGTGGGGTGTAATAATGTGTTTTGATCTTTCTGAACCTGCACACAGCGTGTTTCAGAAAAATATGATATTGTTTGGTTGGAGGTGTTTCTCATGCCCGTAATTACAAAGATCACAAAGCAAAAGCGTAATGAAGAACGCTATAATATATTTCTTGATGGCAAGTATGCATTTAGTGTGGATGAAGCTATAATCGTGCAGTATCAGCTTCAGAAAAATAAAGAAATTGATGATTTTGATATAGGTGAGATTGAATATGAGGACCAGATTCGAAAAGGGTTCAATAAGGCACTTGTCTACTTGAGTTACCGGATGAGGTCTGAAAAAGAAATTGCTGACTATCTTCTCGAACACGAAATGGGAGAAGCAGCAATCGATGAGACACTCCATAAATTGAGACGGTATGGCTATGTGAATGATGAAGAATTTGCAAAAGCGTTTATTAATACAAAAGTGAACACGACTGATAAAGGCCCTCTTCAGATCAAAACAGGCTTAAAAGAAAAAGGCATTTCAAATGAAATCATTGAGGCACTGATGAGTGAGAGAAATGCAGAAGAATGGAAAGAGCGGGCGGCAGCAATTATGGATAAGGTTATTAAGAAAAACCCTAAACTCTCACCTCTTCAGATTAAAAAGAAGACGCAGGATACGCTTGCCAGAAAAGGCTACAGTGGCCAGACAGTCTCTGCAGTCCTTGCAGATTTGTCTGTTGAAAGAAGCGAAGATGAACAAAAAACGGCTGTTCTTTCACAGGCAACAAAAGCACATAACAAGTATGCCCGTAAGTTCGAAGGGTTCGAATATGAACAGAAGATGAAGCAGGCACTTTATCGTAAAGGTTTTACAATGGATGAAATTGATTGGGCAATTGAAGAACTGAAAGAAGAGGATTAAAAGCAGCTGACCCTCATAAAAGGGACCAGCCGCTTTTGATCAGGATGCCTGGATTTCATCCTGATCCATCTGATGATAAATTCTTTCAGCAATTTCTTTTGGCGCAGGAAGTCTGTCAGGGTCTGAAATATAGTGATTATGATCCCAAAATGGTGTATTCATTCCACCCATATAAGCTCTCACTACGCGGATGCCATCTTCTGCAACCTCTTTTGCCAGACTTTCTGAATAGCCTCTGAACGCATATTTTGAAGCGACATAGCCGGTTTCATTCACTTTTCCTTTTTGCGCAGCTGTAGAAAGAATATTTAAGATGATACCGCTTTGCTTCTTTTTCATATCCGGCAGCAGCGTATTCGTTAAAAGCATTGGTCCAATTGCATTGATATGCATCATTTCATTCAGCTGATCGTAGCTCAAGCCCTCAGCTTTGCCGAAATGACCCACGCCGGCATTGTTTATTAGCAGATCCGGCAGCAGATTCTTCTCTGACAGCTGTTCATAAAGCTTTTCAATGGAAGATGGGCTGGCTACATCAGTAGTCAAAACGGTGCTATCAGTGATTTGTGATGCCACGTCTTCAAGCTTATCAGCCGTTCTGCCAACGAGTACAATGTGATAATCCTGCCCGAACAACAGCGCAAGTTCTTTTCCAAGACCGGAGCCGGCTCCTGTAATTAAAGCAATTTTTTTAGACATATCAATTCTCCTTTTTACTGATTATATACAAAATCCTACCACAATCAGTGATTTTGTTCAGCGCGTCTATTATAATGCTCATGAGGTGTTAAACATGTCCACAGAAAAAAGATACAGTACATTGACTGAACACGAGCTGAAACAGGAAATTGCCCAGCTCAAAGAAAAAGCACGTAAAGCTGAAGCACTTGGAATCGTGAATGAATTTGCAGTATTGGAAAGAAAAGCGATTATGGCTGAAGCCTATTTGTTGAATCCAAAAGATTTTAAAAAGCAGGAAGTCTATGCGATTAAAAATGACCCGGGTAAATATTTCAAAATTGATTACCTGAACGGTGTGTTCGCATGGGGCTATAGACTTGGCGGGGAAAGACAGCTTGAAGCACTGCCAATCTCTCTGCTTGAAAACAAAAAAGGAGGTCAATCATGAGTGAGGAAAGACAGGCATTAATTGATAAACTCAGGTTGAAGGATCCGACACTGTCTGAAGAAAAAGCTGGTATGCTGATTGATCTTTTAAGAGAAGACTTTGAAGCAACCTATGCAAAAGCAGGTTATGAATATCAGGGAGAAGAAATGTCGAGAAGAATTGTGGAGCAGTGGATCGACAACTACGGTGGCAGAATCAAAGAAGTCGCAGCCATGAACGAAAAATATGCAGCGATTTTGAAGAATGATGATATTCATTAATTAATAAGTATGTTCAAAAAGATGGTTCATGGTAACTACATTCTTTATATTTATATACACTAAGTGGAACGAAGCGGAAGGGGGCGACTCCTGTGGCAGGAAGGGACGTGCGAGACCAGACATGGCGAAGCCTGCGGGCTCACCGCCCGGCCGCGAAGTCCCTCTGAAGCGCAGTGGAACGATTAAAAGAGCCTGAGACAATGTCCCAGGCTCTTACCTATTCATTCGGAAGTATATCCAGTTTCTTCTGCAGCTTCTCTTCACTGAAAATCCAGCCCGTATAAGAGCTCTGAATATCAAGGTCCTTATCCATCTGAACAACTGCCACAAACGGATAATGATCATTACTGCGGTATCTTAAATCGATAAACCTTACCTCATACTGATCATCACCTTCACTAAGCTCCCAGCGGTACAACGGTGAAAATGAAAGGAAGGCTGAGACGTTACGATCAGTTTTCGCTTTTTGGAAAATCTCATTATCAGGAATCGATTTTTTCTTGAATTTATCATAGATGGTAATGGATCTTCCGTAAGCACGTCCTACATAAAAGTGTTCTTTTGTTTCTGCAGCGATTCGCCATTGGTAAAAGCGGATCGTTGGTGCGATAATGACATTATCTGCTTTAGGGATTGTGTTTTTGATTGAATGCCGGACTGCGGACTGAAGCATGAACCGGACAATATAATATCCGACGATCACTGTATACATAATGAGAAAAGTCGGTACCGGATTTGCACCAAATCCCCATATAATAAGCCCTATAATGTGAATACCAAAAATAATCGGGTCAAATGTATTGATCACACCAAGTGCTACCCATCTTGATGAAAATGGTCGAAGTGCCTGTGTCCCGTAACTATTGAAAATATCAACAAATACATGCAGAAACACTGCTAGGAACGTCCATAGCCATAAATGAAGCAGGTTCGCTTCAGGGAAGAATGGATAGATCGCAGCTGTAATGGCAATTGGCCAGAGCATCACAGCAGGAACCGAATGTGTTATCCCCCGGTGGTGCCTGATATAAACAGCATTATTACGCAGCTTCAGTACAGTATCAGCATCAGGTGCCTGTGAACCGATGACAGCTGCTATTAATACACTTTGGGCAGTTGCAGGGTCGTTTGCAACGACCGGATCAATGGCAGCCAGACCGCCAATTGCAAAACCCATTACGATATGAGTACCAGTATCCAAATTGCAACCCCTCCTTTGCGTAGAGTTCGGTTTTTTATTATGTCTCAATTTAATTATATATTGCAAGAAACGATCTGCCTATCAATACACTATTCCCTTGATTTTAAGTGAGCTAACATAAAGGATGGATATTTATGAATGAAGAACTAGAAAAGCGAATAAAAAATGTAAATGCCAAAAAATTTGGTGATGATCTGGTTAGCTGGTTTGAGCAGGAAATGAGAGACCTGCCCTGGAGAGAGAATCAGGATCCCTACAGAGTTTGGGTATCTGAAATTATGCTTCAGCAGACAAGGGTGGATACTGTTATTCCTTACTATAATCGTTTTATGGAACAGTTTCCGACTGTTGAAGCCCTCGCTAATGCCCCTGAAGATCAGGTGTTAAAAGCCTGGGAAGGTCTTGGCTATTACTCACGGGCGAGAAATCTTCAGGCAGCTGTGAGGGAAGTCCATGAAACTTATCATGGAATTGTACCAGATAATCCTAAAGAAATTTCTGCTTTAAAAGGAGTAGGTCCTTATACGGCTGGCGCAATCTTAAGTATCGCTTATGATAAGCCAGAGCCGGCAGTTGATGGCAATGTGATGAGAGTCATGTCCAGGATTTTATCGATCTCGGATGATATTGCAAAGCCCGCATCAAGAAAGATTTTTGAAGCGGCAATCAGAGAACTGATTTATAAAGAGAACCCTTCATATTTTAACCAGGCATTAATGGAACTTGGTGCGATTGTCTGCACACCGACCTCACCATCATGTTTCCTTTGTCCGGTCCAGTCACATTGCACCGCATTTGAAGAGGGTACACAGCAGGAGCTTCCTGTTAAAAGTAAAAAGAAAGCTGCAAAAACGGTTGAACTGCTGACAGTTATCACAGAAAATAATAAAGGTGAGGTGCTCGTCACTCAAAGACCGGAGCAGGGGCTGCTTGCAAATATGTGGGAATTCCCAAGCTTTGAAAAAGAGGGATCAGACGTCCGCAGTCAAATGGCTGAACTTTTATTATCTGATTATCACGTTGAAGCTATAATTACAGATGAAGAATGGATGGTTCAGGATCATATCTTTACACATCTGATCTGGAAAATGCAGGTTGGAAAAGCAAGGGTGAATCAACCAGCTGAACTCCCTGAACAGACGAAATGGGTATCAAATGATGAAATTGAATTGCTTGCAATGCCTGTTTCACACAGGAAGATTGCAAACCGCTGGAAAGAGTTAACGTAAAAAGGAGACCATAACATGACAAACAAAGTAGCTTTAGTAACAGGAAGCAGCAGAGGTGTAGGCAAAGCAGCAGCAATCGCACTGGCTGCAAAAGGGTATGATATCGTCATCAACTATGCAAGAAGTAAAAAGGCAGCGCAGGAAACAGCAGCCCAGATTGAAGAGATGGGCCGGAAAGTATTAATTGTACGTGCAAATGTTGGAGATAATGAAAAAATTAAATATATGTTTGAGCAGGTAAAAGAGCACTTTGGCAGACTGGATGTTTTTATTAATAATGCAGCTTCAGGCGTTCTCAGACCTGCGATGGAACTTGAAGAATCACACTGGAACTGGACGATGAACATTAATAGTAAAGCACTGCTGTTCTGCGCGCAGGAAGCGGTAAAACTAATGCCTGAAGAAGGTGGAAGAATTGTCAGCATTTCATCACTCGGCTCAATCCGCTATCTGGACAACTACACGACAGTAGGCGTATCAAAAGCAGCGCTTGAAGCATTAACACGCTATCTTGCAGTAGAACTTGCGCCGAAAAAAATTGTTGTTAATGCAGTATCGGGCGGTGCAATTGATACTGAAGCGTTAACACACTTCCCGAACCGAGAAGAACTGCTCGAAGACGCAAGAAGTAAAACCCCTGCTGGCAGAATGGTTGAGATTGACGATATTGTAAAAACAATTCTCTTCCTTGTATCAGACGATTCTTCAATGATCTGCGGTCAGACAATCATTGTAGACGGCGGCCGATCACTTCTTGTGTAATCCATGAATAAGATCTCCCTCTCCGGAACATATTAAGTTTCACGGAGGTGAGATCTCAATGAAAAAACAGCCAAACAAAACACAAGCCGGCACAAACGTTGAAAAAGTAAAGCAGCAAAATGCAGGTGCATTTGCTGAAGAGTTCGCTTCAGAAACAAATGCTGCTGAAGTAAAACAGCAAAACAAGCAATCTGAAGCTAATAAAGGAAATCAAAACCAGCAAAACAAACGCTAATATTTGTCGGAAAAACCGCCTTAGGGCGGTTTTTTGTCGTGATTTTTCCGGACAGACGACAAAAGAAGTCAAAGGGAATTCAGCAGAAAAGTTGAATCTCTTCTTATCGGGAGGGATTTTAACTTATGAATGCATTCAAAGAAAAGGTTTATCAGCAAATGGAAACAGCGGAGGAGTTGCTTCACCTCTACGCAGAACTGGAAAAGAAAAAGAAGATGAGAGACTTTCTAATGAAGATGGAAATTCATGATTCTGCAGAACAGCTCAGCGCTCAGCTGCAGGAATTGGATTGCAAGCTTAAGCACGTCCAGGAAATGTTTGATCAGCAGATGACTGAAGTCATTAACACGCCATCAGAATAGAACTTTTAAGCGGCTGCCCGTCTGGGTGGCTCTTTTTTTATGAAAAGGTTATAATAGTGAAATACATACATGAGCGGACCTGAATATTATCAGGAAAATGTAAATTTCTTATTCAAAGGCAGGAGATGGAGGATGACGCTACCAGTAGAAGGGCAGAGTATACAAATACACAGCTACAAACATGATGGGCTCATTCACCGGGTCTGGCAGGAAACGACTGTCCTTAAAGGGACAAGAAACATTGTCATCGGAGGCAATGACCGTACAATTGTCACTGAGTCTGACGGGCGTACATGGCTGACAAGAGAGCCTGCGATCTGTTACTTTCATGCAGAGCACTGGTTTAACATCATTTGTATGCTTCGGGATGACGGAGTTTATTACTATTGTAATTTAAGCTCACCTTTTGTATATGAGGATAAAGCAGTGAAATATATCGATTATGATCTTGATATTAAAGTATATCCTGATATGTCTTACACATTGCTTGATGAGGATGAGTATGAAGAACACAGGAAGCTGATGGGGTATCCACCGGTCATCGACAGAATTCTTCAGCGTAATGTTGATAAGCTGATTCGCTGGATTAAGCAGAGAAGAGGCCCGTTTGCTCCGGATTTTATCGATGTCTGGTACAGCCGATATCAATTTCAAAAAAGATACCGCTTAAAAGAATGAACACGACCATTCCTGTTGGCCAGTTTCAACAGGTTTTTTTATGTTTTTATCCATATGAATGTGTCTCTTAATTAAAACTAGAGAAATTCACTTTGGGTGATTTTACTAATATTTATTAGCGTTAACTGAATGATTTTTAAAGACATCGTTTTAAAAATCCATCTACTTTTATGCACAGCTGATGATTGAAGCGTAAGGGGGCGACTCCTGCGGCGGAAAGGGACAGGTGAGACCATACGGCGAAGCCGGAGGGGCTCACCGCCCGGCCGCGGAAAGCGTCCCCCTGAAGCGGACATCAACAGCCAATTTTAACAAAGACCATATAAATAAGGAGGGGAATCCGAATGGACAGTATTAAAAGATATATGAAATTTGTTGCGCCATATAAATGGCAGATTATCTTTACGCTGATTATCGGTGTAATAAAATTTGCCATTCCCCTGTTAATACCGGTACTGATTCAATATGTGATTGATGATATTGTTAACGGGGATATGAGTACAGACGAAAAGCTGAACCAGCTTTACTGGATTATAGGCGGGGCAATGATTCTTTTTGTAGTCATGAGGCCGCCGGTTGAGTATTACAGACAATATTTTGCACAGTGGACAAGCAATAAAATTTTGTTTGATATTAGAGATCAGCTGTTTTCCCACCTGCAGAAGCTGAGCTTTAAATATTATTCCAATACGAGGGCAGGAGAAGTTATTTCCCGGGTAATTAATGATGTCGAGCAGACAAAAAACTTTGTCATGACAGGGCTGATGAACCTTTGGCTTGATGTGGCAACTATTTTGATCGCAGTAGCCATTATGCTGAGCTATGATGTGAAGCTGACATTGGTCTCATTAATTGTTTTCCCGCTCTATGCATTTTCAGTTCAGTATTTCTTTGGCAGACTCCGTTCATTAACGCGCTATCGTTCACAGGCGCTCGCTGAGGTGCAGGGGTATTTACATGAACGTGTTCAAGGCATGAGTGTCATTAAGAGTTTTGCGGTAGAACCTTATGAACAAAATCAGTTTGATCAGCGTAATAGTAACTTCCTTGATAAAGCAATTGATCAGACTAAGTGGAATGCAAAAGCATTCGCTGTTGTGAATACAATTACAGACATTGCACCACTGATTGTGATTGGTTATGCAGGATACAGTGTAATCAATGGTGATCTGACACTGGGTGTAATGGTGGCATTTATTGCTTACGTCGAGCGTTTATATAATCCGCTCAGAAGACTTGTTAATAGCTCAACCACGCTCGTTCAGTCAATTGCATCGATGGACCGCGTATTTGAACTTGTTGATGAAAAGTACGATGTCGATGATAAACCAGATGCAAAAGAAGTGACAAATGTTAGGGGAGAAGTCGTTTTTGACCATGTATCCTTTACTTATGATGAAAAAGAAGAAGATGTATTAAAAGATGTTCATCTTCATGTTCGTGCCGGTGAAACAGTTGCTTTTGTCGGGATGAGTGGAGGTGGTAAATCCACCATTGTCAGTCTGATCCCGCGCTTTTATGATGTAACAAAAGGCAGAGTCCTGCTTGATGGCACAGATATCCGCGATGTTCAGGCGCGCAGCCTGAGAAACCAGATTGGGATGGTGCTGCAGGATAACATTCTATTCAGTGAATCTGTATTGATGAATATCAAAATGGGGAACCCTGAAGCAACCGAGGAGGAAGTAATCGCAGCGGCCAAGGCAGCTAACGCGCATCACTTTATCATGGAACTGCCGGAAGGATATAACACGAAGGTGGGAGAGAGAGGCGTTAAGCTCTCAGGCGGTCAGAAGCAGCGGGTCGCGATTGCACGGGTCTTCCTTAAAAACCCGCCGATCCTGATCATGGATGAGGCAACTTCAGCACTCGATCTTGAAAGTGAACAGCTGATTCAGGATTCAATCGAAAAGCTAGCAAAGGACCGTACGACTTTTATTGTGGCACACAGATTATCCACGATCACACATGCTGACCGTATTATTTTAATTAATCACGGCCAGATTGCAGAAAGCGGATCACATCACCAGTTGATGGAGAAAAAGGGTCTTTACTATAACCTGTTTCAGGTACAGCAGCTAGGTGAATAATAAAAAATGCGATTGGGAAGCCTCCCAATCGCATTTTTCTATATATCGCGTTCCTGTAATTTTACTTCCTGATCCTCCTGATGATAGCACTGCATAGATGCAATCAGTGTATCAAGATGGGACAAGTGCTCTTCGTATTCAAGCATAGCAGACAGGACATGCAGCAGGTGGTACCCGCTATTTTCCTCTTCATCACGTGCTTGATTGACTTCTTTCATAAAGATATCTGTCAGCTCTTTATGATTCATACACGTATGATTAATCTGCTCGTTATCAATAGAAGGTTTAATTTTACCGGCAAATCTCATCAGCAGCTGTTCATGATAGCTCATCAGACAGTCGAGCTGCTCCTGGATTATCAGCTGCAGTGATTCCGGCACATGATGAATATCATTTTCAAAACGGTGAAGACGCTTCAGTATTTCAAAGCTTCTTCTTTCAGTTGAAATCATCTGCCGGTATACAACCAGCTTTCTGGTTTTTGCAACGGAGTTCTTTTTAATAATCCCGCGCTCTTCTTTATATAAAAGATAAATCTGATCAATTTTCATTAACCGTTCTTTAAACTTTTCAATATCTTTTTTAAGCAGCTGGTGCTCAGTCGCATGACGTGTACTCAGTCTGATCCATTTGATCATATCATCAGTCGTTGTAGAGATATGATGGAACAGTCTGTTTTCATACTTCGGCGGTAAAAAGATAAGATTAACAATGAATGATGACAATACGCCAAGTATAATTGCTGCAAACCTCAGTAATGCAAACGTGATAAACTCTTCATTCTGTACTTCCATAATCGCAATCAGTGTAACAAGCGCCAGACCAATCGTTGATTCAATGCGTAACTTCAAAATGATTGTAATTGCAATAACAGCGGCAAAACCTATGACAACAACGTCATTACCAAATAGTAATACAAAAACAATCGCTACAGCTGCACCGATGACATTTGCCTGAATATGCTCAAGAATCGAGACAAATGAACGGTAGATGGTTGGCTGAACGACAAATGCTGCTGCAATTCCGGCAAAAATCGGAGTCGGCAGATTCAGCTGTTCAGCTAAAAAGAGAGCAAGGACAATTGCAATTCCCGTTTTTAATACGCGGGCTCCAAGCTTCATGGATAAAATAAGTCCTTTCTTAACGTAACTCACGTTTATTATTGCCTTTGGCAATAGTAGTAATATACATGGGATTAGTGCTTACTGCAAGAGAATTAAACAAGAAATAGCTATAGAGAAAAAGGAGGCGTTTTCACATGGAAATCGCCTCCTTTAAATGCCTCATCCTTATAATCTTGCAAATGCAGTATCCACTGCTTCAAGCGTTTGGCGTATATCTTCTTCAGTATGCTCGGTTGTAAGGAACCAAGCCTCATATTTAGAAGGCGCAAGGTTAATTCCCTGCTCGAGCATCAGCTTGAAGAAGCGGGCGAAAATCTCGCCGTCTGTTGCTTCGGCCTGCTCATAATTCACAACTTTTTGATCAGTAAAGTAGATCGTCAGTGCACCTTTCAGCCGGTTGATAGTGATTGTGACATCATGTTTTTCGGCTGAAGCCATGATCCCCTCTTCTAAAATAGCTCCAAGACGATCCATTTCTTCGTAGACACCAGGCTGCTTCAGGACTTCAAGGCATGCAATACCAGCCTGAATCGAAGCAGGGTTGCCGGCCATTGTTCCGGCCTGATATGCAGGTCCAAGCGGAGCGATCTGTTCCATGATATCCACACGGCCGCCATAAGCACCGATTGGCAGTCCGCCGCCAATGATTTTACCCATCGCTGTCAGGTCAGGCTTAATATCAAGCAGATCCTGTGCACCGCCATACATGAAACGGAATGCAGTAATCACTTCATCATAAATCACAAGCGCTCCTGCTTTATGTGTCAATTCATTAACCTGTTGTAAGAAACCTTCTTCAGGTTCAACAATACCGAAATTCCCTACAATCGGTTCGACGAGGACGCCTGCGATCTCATCTCCCCAGCGCTCAAGCGCTTCTTTAAACGGTCCGATTTCATTAAATGGAACGGTTATTACTTCACTAGCTATGTTTTTTGTTACACCAGCTGAGTCAGGTGTGCCGAGTGTAGCAGGGCCTGAACCGGCTGCAACCAGTACAAGGTCAGAATGCCCATGGTAGCATCCTGCAAATTTAATGATTTTATCTCTGCCTGTATAAGCTCGTGCCACACGAATTGTTGTCATGACTGCTTCTGTTCCTGAGTTAACAAATCGGACTTTTTCCATTGCCGGCATGGCTTCTTTCAACATTTTTGCAAAAGTGACTTCATATTTCGTCGGTGTTCCATATAGTACACCAGTTTCAGCAGCATGTGTGATGGCTTTTGTAATGTGCGGGTGTGCATGACCTGTGATGATCGGTCCATATGCTGCAAGGTAGTCGATGTACTTGTTGCCATCGATATCCCAAAAATATGCGCCTTTTCCTCTTTCCATTGCAACAGGCGACCCGCCACCCACTGCTTTATAAGATCTAGACGGGCTATTCACTCCGCCGACAATATGTTCAAGTGCTTCACTATGTAACGCTTCAGAATTCGTATGTTTCATTTTAGTTCCTCCTGTCATTGACTCTTCCGTATTGTAATATGATCAAATTAGATCTGCAAACGAAAGGAGTGGCTGGATCATGGGGTGGCTGCTGGTTATTGCAACGACTTGTATCATGATATTCTCAGTAAAATCTTTATTGAAGCTACCGTGGGAAGGCTATATCTTTTCGCTGAGAAACTTCATTTACTTAAGCTTAACATATACTGTTTTATTAATAGGCTTTGCGATCATTTATACCGTCATGCTGATCGAAGGTATCAAAGCCGTTGAACCGGTTGAATCTTATTCTTTTGTAGAGCTATTCTTATCTATGGTTTACTTCAGTGCAATGATGCTCTTCTCAGTTGGAAATGGAGAGATGATTCCTGAAGGCATAGGACGTGCTGTTGCCGTCTCAGCAGCATTTATCGGACAGGTCCTGCCTGTAACGGTTATCTGGACACTGATCGCAAAGGCTGACAGCCAAATTTTTGATAAATAAAGGTCAGTTGGTTATGCTGTAGTTATGAAACTCAAGGAGGGAATATGATGACTGCAGAAAAAGGTCAGAAAGCACCTGATTTTAATTTGAAAACACAGGATGGATCTGAAGTGTCATTATCTGATTTTAAAGGGAAGAAACAGGTTGTCCTTTATTTTTACCCGAAAGATATGACGCCGGGTTGTACAACGCAGGCCTGTGATTTCAGAGATCACCATGAATCATTCGAAGAGCTGGATGCTGTCATTTTAGGCATCAGCCCGGACCCTGAGGAAAAGCACAAAAAGTTTGCTGACAAACATGACCTGCCATTTACACTGCTTGTAGATGAAGACCATAAAGTCGCTGAAGACTATGGTGTGTGGCAGCTGAAAAAAACATTCGGTAAAGAATACATGGGCATCGTGCGCTCTACATTTGCAATAGATAAGGACGGTACCATTTTAAATGAGTGGCGCGGTGTGAGAGTGAAAGGGCATGTGGAAGAGACGCTTCAATATTTGAGAGACCAAAGTGAATAAGAATGAAAGTGCGATAAAAAGTTCTATGATTATTTTAGTGAAGCAAAGCGATTCCCGGGCTGAGACATGATGATGTCTCAGTCTCATTTTTTTAATCATGTGAATATTGTTTTTATTTTGGATATTCCTGTAAGGGTTTAAAATTTTGAAAGCAATCTTTATAATAGCTTTACCTGTCGTCAGGTAAGTTTTTAGAAAATTGATTCTTGTGAAAAAGTGGGGGATTTGATGGACGCTACAAAAAAGCGAGGTTTTTTTACCAAAGGGCTTGATGGAATCGAGCGCGTTGGTAACAAGCTTCCTCATCCAGTAACGCTGTTCTTTCTTTTTGCAGCGATGGTCGTATTAGCTTCAGCACTCGGTTCAGCACTTGGCTGGTCGGTAAATAATGCTGAAGGTGAAGAGATTACAGTTTTTAATCTCTTAAGCTCTGAAGGTATTCTGTATATGTTTGAGTCAGCTGTCACAAACTTTACAGGATTCGCGCCACTCGGAACTGTACTTGTGACAATGCTTGGTATTGGGATTGCTGAACGTTCAGGACTGATCTCAGCAGCACTGAAAGCACTTGTTACATCAGTACCGAAACAGCTTTTAACAGCTGCACTTGTATTCGGTGGTATTATGTCATCGATGGCTGCTGATGCAGGTTACGTCGTACTTACACCGCTTGGAGCGGTATTATTCGCCGGTCTTGGCCGTCATCCTCTTGCTGGTCTTGCAGCGGCATTCGCCGGTGTATCAGCAGGTTTCTCAGCAAACCTTCTTGTTACATCACTTGATCCGCTTTTAGGTGATCTGACAATTGCAGCAGCAGCTACAGTTGATGCAGGTTACGCTGAAGGCATGAACATACTGATGAACTACTACTTTATGATCGCTTCAGTTGTTCTGCTGACAATTGCAGGTACATTTGTAACTGAAAAAATCGTAGAGCCGCGTCTCGGAACGTACAAAGGTTCATATACAGGTGAAGAAGGCGAAGATATGACAACGGTTCGCCCTGAAGAGAAAAAAGGTCTTTGGGGAGCGCTTATCTCAATCATCGTTACTTCAGCACTGATTGCATTACTTGTCGTTCCGTCATGGGGGCCGCTGCGCGCAGGACTTCCAAATGATGATATCCTGAATGCGCCTTTCTTCCAGACGCTTGTACCAATTCTATTTATCTTCTTCCTGATCCCGGGTCTTGTATTTGGTCTGGTAACGAAGAAGATTAAGAGCGACACGGATGTTGCTGAGCAGATGGGTGACACAATGGCGACAATGGGCATGTACATTGTACTTGCCTTTGCAGCAGGTCAGTTCGTTGCTTACTTTAACACGAGTAATCTCGGTCAAATCTTTGCCTACAATGCAGCGGGCTGGTTAAGTGATGCAGGCCTTGATGGCATGTTACTTGTACTTGCCTTTATGTTCGTTGTGGGTGTAATTAATATCTTTATCGGATCATCATCTGCTAAATGGGCATTTATGGCACCGGTATTTGTTCCAATTATGATGCAGCTTGGATATGCGCCTGAATTCACTCAGGTACTTTACCGTATTGCTGATTCAACAACAAACATCATTTCTCCACTGATGCCATACTTTGCAATTGTCATCGCATTTGCACAGAAGTATGACAAGAAGGTTGGGATTGGTACACTGATTGCAACAATGATCCCTTACACGATTGTATTCTCGATCGTATGGATGATTATGCTGCTTGTGTTTATGTATACACCTATCGATCTCGGACCAGGTGCCAACATTTTTTATAATAACTAAACGATTTAAAAGGACTCCTTTTCCAGGAGTCCTTTCTTTATATTTAAATTCATCGCTTTTTAAAAGACTATCAGTGTTTTAGCACAGCTGGTGATTGAAGGTTAAGGGGGCGACTCTTGTGGCAGGAAGTGACAGGTGAGACCGGGCGTGGCAAAACCTGCGGGCTCAACGCCCGGTCACGGAAAGCGTCCCCCGGGAGCGGAAAACAGAAGTCAAATAACTGATAGATATTTGACAAATATAATAAATGACAGTTACACTATTTATAAAGATTATAAAGAAAGACTTTATATAGAAAGAAGGTGCATGGCGGTGTCAGAAGTGCAATTAAGAGACGCATTAGATTCACTGAAAGGGACTGGAGTACGTATTACTCCTCAGCGTCATGCGATTTTGGAGTATCTGGTAGGCGCTATGTCACACCCGACCGCTGATGAGATTTATAAAGCACTAGAAGGTAAGTTTCCAAACATGAGTGTGGCTACTGTTTATAACAATCTGCGCGTATTTCGTGAAGTAGGACTTGTTAAAGAGCTTACTTACGGAGATTCTTCAAGTCGTTTCGATTTTGTTACAACCGATCATTATCATGCAATTTGTGAAGAATGCGGAAAGATTGTGGATTTTCATTATCCGGGTCTCGATGAGGTTGAACACTTAGCTTCTCACGTAACAGGTTTTAAAGTAAGTAACCACCGTATGGAAGTATACGGTACATGTAAAGATTGCGAAGCCAAATCTGCTGCGCATTAAAAAAAGCAGTTCCTTTTAAAAAGGAACTGCTTTTTTAATTAGCTTTGAGTCGATTGTTTCTTCTTTTTATTATAACCCTCATTGAACTCTTTGCCCTCAAGGTCCGGATCAAGTGTAAGAGGTTCACGGCAGTACATACACATGTCCACCCGGCCAAGTACCTTTGTCTGTTTTTCGCAGTTTGGACAGGTAACGACCACTGCTTTAGTAGAAAGCATGCCGATCCAGAAATATACGACCATACTGAATAAAATGGATAACATTCCGAGTACAATAAAAATCAGCATGATAATCGGATTGTCTCTAAAGAAAATTCCTCCATACATGATGATTACGCCGATAAAAACAAGCGCAAGCGCAAATGAACGGATTTTGTTAATTTTATTTGAATAAGCTTTTGCCATAATTGTCCCTCCTGAACTTTTACTATATCATAGAAACCTGATAACAAAATAATGAAATCGTGACGGATTATTTAAGAAATCAAATGAAGGAAATCAAAAGCTTTTGTCGAATAGATGTAGGGGAGCAACTTAAAAGCGAAGGAGCCATTACATATGGAAGATATTCTACGTCCAATCTATCAGGAGCGGGCCAGCCAGACCAACACTTTAGGTATTGTCATTATGGAAAAACGAGATAAAAAAAGTCCAATCACTGATACATTCGATACCATTCTGCTGATCATTGTAAAAGAAGCAGATCGTCCAATCTTTATTAAGCATTACACCTATGAAGATAAAAAAGCGGCGATGCATATCGTAACAGAATCCCGTCTGAGAGAATGGTTGCTGCTCGGATCAAACCGGAAAGTAGTGGACTGGCTTTTAAATGGCAGAGCTGTATTTGACCGCAATGAATTTATTGATCAGCTGCGCCAGGAATTAAAAGACTTTCCTTTCTATGGACGCAAAATCAAAATGGGCATTGAATATGCGAAGTTAATCAGAAGATATATGGATGGAAAAGCTTTTTTTGAATCCAGACACTTTCTCGATGCCTACAATCATGTAGTTCACTCACTGCATCATTTAGCAAGACTTGCTGTAATCGAAAATGGATTTCATCCTGAAGTAACTGTATGGAATCAGGTCAGACAAATCGAACCTGAAATCTATAAGCTTTATGAAGAGCTGGTCAACAGTGAGGAAAGTCTCGAAAAAAGACTTGAGCTATTATTCCTCGCAAGTGAATTTCTGATTCATTCAAGAATGGAAGTCGGATCAAGTCACTTAGTCAGTATAATGGAAGAAGAGGATAGCTGGAGTTTTCAGGACTTACATCTCCACGAAGAACTAAGCTATTATTCTGTAGATCTTGCAGTTATGATTGAATTCCTTCTTGAAAAAGGAGTCATATATACGCAGCCGGTTGAAACCAAAGGTAAAGGGATTTATCACAGACATTATTATGTGTGACTGTAAAAGAGCGGGTCAGATCCTGCTCTTTTCTCTTTGATCACAAGCTTTCAATTTTCCGGGAATAATCTGAAAACATGTTTTTTGAAAAACTTTTTAAAAATCTATTGATCTTTGATGAAACCCTTGTTAAGATAGTAAATGTCGCTGATGAGGCGGCATTAACGCGACAAAATAAAATTTAAAAAACTTATTGACGCAGTGAAATAAATTATGCTAATATAAGAAAGTCGCTTGAGAGAGCAACGCCGCATTCCTTCCTTATAAAGAAGGATGCTGAGAAGAAACATTTGAACCTTGAAAACTAAACAACCAAACGTCAACGTTTTAAGATTTTAAGTCTTTTTCGAACAAAAAAGACAATGAGCTTTTCAAACACTTTACGGAGAGTTTGATCCTGGCTCAGGACGAACGCTGGCGGCGTGCCTAATACATGCAAGTCGAGCGGACAGATGAGGAGCTTGCTCCTCAGATGTTAGCGGCGGACGGGTGAGTAACACGTGGGCAACCTGCCCTTAAGACTGGGATAACTCCGGGAAACCGGGGCTAATACCGGATAATTGAAAGAACCTCCTGGTTCTTTTATGAAAGGCGGCTTCGGCTGTCACTTAAGGATGGGCCCGCGGCGCATTAGCTAGTTGGTGAGGTAACGGCTCACCAAGGCAACGATGCGTAGCCGACCTGAGAGGGTGATCGGCCACACTGGGACTGAGACACGGCCCAGACTCCTACGGAGGCAGCAGTAGGGAATCTTCCGCAATGGACGAAAGTCTGACGGAGCAACGCCGCGTGAGTGAAGAAGGTTTTCGGATCGTAAAGCTCTGTTGTCAGGGAAGAACAAGTACCATAGTAACTGATGGTACCTTGACGGTACCTGACCAGAAAGCCACGGCTAACTACGTGCCAGCAGCCGCGGTAATACGTAGGTGGCAAGCGTTGTCCGGAATTATTGGGCGTAAAGCGCGCGCAGGTGGTTCCAAAAGTCTGATGTGAAAGCCCCCGGCTCAACCGGGGAGGGTCATTGGAAACTGGGGAACTTGAGTGCAGGAGAGGAAAGTGGAATTCCACGTGTAGCGGTGAAATGCGTAGATATGTGGAGGAACACCAGTGGCGAAGGCGACTTTCTGGCCTGTAACTGACACTGAGGCGCGAAAGCGTGGGGAGCAAACAGGATTAGATACCCTGGTAGTCCACGCCGTAAACGATGAGTGCTAAGTGTTGGGGGGTTTCCGCCCCTCAGTGCTGCAGCTAACGCATTAAGCACTCCGCCTGGGGAGTACGGCCGCAAGGCTGAAACTCAAAGGAATTGACGGGGCCCCACAAGCGGTGGAGCATGTGGTTTAATTCGAAGCAACGCGAAGAACCTTACCAGGTCTTGACATCCCGGTGACCGCACTGGAGACAGTGTTTTCCCTTCGGGGACAACGGTGACAGGTGGTGCATGGTTGTCGTCAGCTCGTGTCGTGAGATGTTGGGTTAAGTCCCGCAACGAGCGCAACCCTTGATCTTAGTTGCCAGCATTCAGTTGGGCACTCTAAGGTGACTGCCGGTGACAAACCGGAGGAAGGTGGGGATGACGTCAAATCATCATGCCCCTTATGACCTGGGCTACACACGTGCTACAATGGACGATACAAAGGGCTGCGAGACCGCGAGGTTTAGCCAATCCCATAAAATCGTTCTCAGTTCGGATTGTAGGCTGCAACTCGCCTACATGAAGCTGGAATCGCTAGTAATCGCGGATCAGCATGCCGCGGTGAATACGTTCCCGGGCCTTGTACACACCGCCCGTCACACCACGAGAGTTTGTAACACCCGAAGTCGGTGAGGTAACCTTTTGGAGCCAGCCGCCTAAGGTGGGACAGATGATTGGGGTGAAGTCGTAACAAGGTAGCCGTATCGGAAGGTGCGGCTGGATCACCTCCTTTCTAAGGAAATATGACTGGCTCTTTGGGTCAGATCATAAACGATTGTTGACTGTTTGGTTGTTTAGTTTTGAAGGGTCAAACCTTCAAAACACTGACTTTTTTCTCGTCTCTTCTATTGTAAGAGCGTTATGAGAAAAAAGCAGCTCGTTCCTTGAAAACTGGATAACGACATCAAAGTAAGAAAGATAACCGAGAATCGCCATCTTAGGGTTTTCTATAAGAAAACTAATTAAGAAGTACCTTTTTAACTAGGTTAAGTTAATAAGGGCGCACGGTGGATGCCTTGGCACTAGGAGCCGATGAAGGACGGTACGAACACCGATATGCTTCGGGGAGCTGTAAGTAAGCTGTGATCCGGAGATTTCCGAATGGGGGAACCCCTTATCCGTAATGGGATATGATCTTCCGCTGAATACATAGGCGGTTGAAGGCAGACCCAGGGAACTGAAACATCTAAGTACCTGGAGGAAGAGAAAGCAAATGCGATTCCCTGAGTAGCGGCGAGCGAAACGGATCAGCCCAAACCGAAAGGCTTGCCTTTCGGGGTTGTAGGACACTCTATACGGAGTTACAAAGGAAGCAGTTAGACGAAGCGGTCTGGAAAGGCCCATCACAGAAGGTAACAATCCTGTAGTCGAAAGCTGTTTCTCTCAGAGTGGATCCTGGTACGGCGGAACACGTGAAATTCCGTCGGAATCCGGGAGGACCATCTCCCAAGGCTAAATACTCCCTAGTGACCGATAGTGAACCAGTACCGTGAGGGAAAGGTGAAAAGCACCCCGGAAGGGGAGTGAAATAGATCCTGAAACCGTGTGCCTACAAGTAGTCAGAGCCCGTTAACGGGTGATGGCGTGCCTTTTGTAGAATGAACCGGCGAGTTACGATTTGATGCAAGGTTAAGCGAAAGCGGAGCCGCAGCGAAAGCGAGTCTGAATAGGGCGACATAGTATCAGGTTGTAGACCCGAAACCAGGTGATCTACCCATGTCCAGGGTGAAGATGAGGTAACACTCATTGGAGGCCCGAACCCACGCACGTTGAAAAGTGCGGGGATGAGGTGTGGGTAGCGGAGAAATTCCAATCGAACCTGGAGATAGCTGGTTCTCTCCGAAATAGCTTTAGGGCTAGCCTCATGTAGTAAGAGTCTTGGAGGTAGAGCACTGTTTGGACTAGGGGCCCCCAACGGGTTACCGAATTCAGACAAACTCCGAATGCCAAAGACTTATCCATGGGAGTCAGACTGCGAGTGATAAGATCCGTAGTCGAAAGGGAAACAGCCCAGACCACCAGCTAAGGTCCCCAAGTAATCGTTAAGTGGAAAAGGATGTGGGGTTGCTTAGACAACCAGGATGTTGGCTTAGAAGCAGCCATCATTTAAAGAGTGCGTAATAGCTCACTGGTCGAGTGACCCTGCGCCGAAAATGTACCGGGGCTAAACGATTCACCGAAGCTGTGGATGAATCTCTATGAGATTCGTGGTAGGAGAGCGTTCTAAGCGCTGTGAAGTCAGACCGGAAGGACTGGTGGAGTACTTAGAAGTGAGAATGCCGGTATGAGTAGCGAAAGAAGAGTGAGAATCTCTTCCACCGAATGCCTAAGGTTTCCTGAGGAAGGCTCGTCCGCTCAGGGTTAGTCGGGACCTAAGCCGAGGCCGATAGGCGTGGGCGAGGGACAGCTGGGGGGTATTCCTGTACCACCAACACATCGTTTGAGTAATGGGGGGACGCAGGAGGATAGGAGAGCACGCCGTTGGTTGCGCGTGTTTAAGCAGTTAGGCAGGAAATGAGGTAAATCCCGTTTCCGCGTAAGCTGAGCTGTGATGACGAGGGAAATTAGTACCGAAGTCTTTGATTCCACACTGCCAAGAAAAGCCTCTAGCGAGATGCAAGGTGCCCGTACCGCAAACCGACACAGGTAGGCGAGGAGAGAATCCTAAGGTGAGCGAGTGAACTCTCGTTAAGGAACTCGGCAAAATGACCCCGTAACTTCGGGAGAAGGGGTGCTCTATTAGGGTGCAAGCCCGAGAGAGCCGCAGTGAATAGGCCCAGGCGACTGTTTAGCAAAAACACAGGTCTCTGCGAAACCGTAAGGTGAAGTATAGGGGCTGACACCTGCCCGGTGCTGGAAGGTTAAGAGGAGTGCTTAGCGCAAGCGAAGGTGTGCGATTGAAGCCCCAGTAAACGGCGGCCGTAACTATAACGGTCCTAAGGTAGCGAAATTCCTTGTCGGGTAAGTTCCGACCCGCACGAAAGGTGCAACGATCTGGGCACTGTCTCAACGAGAGACTCGGTGAAATTATAGTACCTGTGAAGATGCAGGTTACCCGCGACAGGACGGAAAGACCCCGTGGAGCTTTACTGCAGCCTGATATTGAATTTTGGCACAGCTTGTACAGGATAGGTAGGAGCCTTAGAAACCGGAGCGCCAGCTTCGGTGGAGGCATTGGTGGGATACTACCCCGCTGTGTTGAACTTCTAACCCGGGCCCTTATCGGGCCGGGAGACAGTGTCAGGCAGGCAGTTTGACTGGGGCGGTCGCCTCCTAAAGAGTAACGGAGGCGCCCAAAGGTTCCCTCAGAATGGTTGGAAATCATTCGAAGAGTGTAAAGGCATAAGGGAGCTTGACTGCGAGACCTACAAGTCGAGCAGGGTCGAAAGACGGGCTTAGTGATCCGGTGGTTCCGCATGGAAGGGCCATCGCTCAACGGATAAAAGCTACCCCGGGGATAACAGGCTTATCTCCCCCAAGAGTCCACATCGACGGGGAGGTTTGGCACCTCGATGTCGGCTCATCGCATCCTGGGGCTGTAGTCGGTCCCAAGGGTTGGGCTGTTCGCCCATTAAAGCGGTACGCGAGCTGGGTTCAGAACGTCGTGAGACAGTTCGGTCCCTATCCGTCGTGGGCGCAGGAAATTTGAGAGGAGCTGTCCTTAGTACGAGAGGACCGGGATGGACGCACCGCTGGTGTACCAGTTGTCATGCCAATGGCATCGCTGGGTAGCTATGTGCGGACGGGATAAGTGCTGAAAGCATCTAAGCATGAAGCCCCCCTCAAGATGAGATTTCCCACACGCAAGTGGTAAGATCCCTGAAAGATGATCAGGTAGATAGGTTCGAGGTGGAAGCATGGTGACATGTGCAGCTGACGAATACTAATCGATCGAGGACTTAACCAAATATAAGAAAGTGGAAGCGACTGGTCAGCTTTGAGAGCTGGTGGAAGCCTGAATGGGTGAGACGTTAGTCTCAAACAGGCAGGGTGAAGCAGCCGAAAAGCTAGGAGCTGAAACTGGACTAAGGTTGATTCTCGGAAAATCTCTTACTTTGATGAACGTATCCAGTTTTGAAGGCGCGAAAAAAAGTGTTGCATTTGCCTTCGAAAAGTGTTATGATAGTACTTGTCGCCGAGTTGCGATATAGTCTAGTGATGATAGCGAAGAGGTCACACCCGTTCCCATGCCGAACACGGAAGTTAAGCTCTTCAGCGCCGATGGTAGTTGGGGGTTTCCCCCTGTGAGAGTAGGACGTCGCTAGGCAATATTCCACAGTAGCTCAGTGGTAGAGCAATCGGCTGTTAACCGATCGGTCGTAGGTTCGAGTCCTACCTGTGGAGCCATGGAGAGCTGTCCGAGAGGTCGAAGGAGCACGATTGGAAATCGTGTAGGCGGCTACCGCTGTCTCAAGGGTTCGAATCCCTTGCTCTCCGCCATTGCATACTGGCCCGTTGGTCAAGCGGTTAAGACACCGCCCTTTCACGGCGGTAACACGGGTTCGAATCCCGTACGGGTCACCATTTAAAATTTATTCCCATGGAGAATTAGCTCAGCTGGGAGAGCATCTGCCTTACAAGCAGAGGGTCGGCGGTTCGAGCCCGTCATTCTCCACCATTCTTTCTAACTTTATATCGTCGCGGGGTGGAGCAGTTCGGTAGCTCGTCGGGCTCATAACCCGAAGGTCGCAGGTTCAAATCCTGCCCCCGCAATTACCTTTGGTCCCGTGGTGTAGCGGTTAACATGCCTGCCTGTCACGCAGGAGATCGCCGGTTCGATCCCGGTCGGGACCGCCATTTTCAACTGATGGTTGAAAAATAATTATTTACATAGTAAGATAGAAAATGCTTAAATATTTGGCTTTGTAGCTCAGTTGGTAGAGCAATGGACTGAAAATCCATGTGTCGGCGGTTCGATTCCGTCCAAAGCCACCATGTATTGCCGGTGTAGCTCAACTGGTAGAGCAACTGACTTGTAATCAGTAGGTTGGGGGTTCAAGTCCTCTTGCCGGCACCAGTTTTAATTTTATATGGAGGGGTAGCGAAGTGGCTAAACGCGGCGGACTGTAAATCCGCTCCTTCGGGTTCGGCAGTTCGAATCTGCCCCCCTCCACCATTCATAGGGGCATAGTTTAAAGGTAGAACAGAGGTCTCCAAAACCTCCGGTGTGGGTTCGATTCCTACTGCCCCTGCCAATTTTAAAAATTTCATTACGGCGATTGTGGCGAAGTGGTTAACGCACCGGATTGTGGTTCCGGCATTCGTGGGTTCGATTCCCATCAGTCGCCCCATATATTGGGCTATAGCCAAGCGGTAAGGCAACGGACTTTGACTCCGTCATGCGTTGGTTCGAATCCAGCTAGCCCAGCCATTTTTTGCGGGAGTAGTTCAGTGGTAGAACACCACCTTGCCAAGGTGGGGGTCGCGAGTTCGAATCTCGTCTTCCGCTCCATTTTTATTTTCGGCGGTATAGCCAAGTGGTAAGGCACGGGTCTGCAAAACCCTTATCACCGGTTCGAGTCCGGTTACCGCCTCCAAATATTTTAAATAATTGTGATTTGTAATACGTACATGCGTATGATAAGATTCATACTATCATGCCGATGTGGCGGAATTGGCAGACGCGCACGACTCAAAATCGTGTTCCTTCGGGAGTGCCGGTTCGATCCCGGCCATCGGTACCAGCATACGCGGGTGTAGTTTAGTGGTAAAACCTCAGCCTTCCAAGCTGATGTCGTGAGTTCGATTCTCATCACCCGCTCCAACATACATAACCAACGCAGTGTTTCGTTTAACTAAAACGAAGCGGTGCGTTTTTTTGTGTCTTTAACTATGTTAAAGAGACTGTTTAGGAAGGCAGTGTCTCCAGTGGCTGGGAGGGATGAAGCCTCTTGGCTCACCGCCGGGCCACTTGGAGTATACTTCGGACCGTAAATCAGCGGTCTGCTTTAACAGGTCTATGTATTTAAATAAATATAAAAGCCTCATATATGATGAGGCTTTTTGATCGATCGTGTCCGGATGATATAATATATTTAAATAATTTGTGATGTTGCAGTACCTCCATTTACCTGGATAAACATATGCTTTAACGAATCAAGCAGCTTTTCCTGATCCTCAGTTGGCAGTGAGGGTCTGAAGTAGACAATGTGTAATGCTTCAGTTGTATCCCTGCTTACTGCAGTTCTGATTGAATCAACGCTTGGACTGCCGAATGGCCCATGATCATCAGCAGCGATAACCAGGTTTTCAGCAGAGTTTTCTCTGCCGTTTAAGCCTTCAAATTGCTGATGTTTGCTGCCGACCCTGATCTCAACTGGTCCGCTGATCTTTTCAGCATCGTATATGCCTAGCGGCGTTTCGTACTGCAGGGAAAAGAAGTTATTCAGATCAACTGCTGAATTAGCACTCGGCAGATAATTTTGTTTTGAAATTCTTCTGAGAAGAGCTTCGGTACTTGGTCTGTATCGGTTAGGATCTTTACCGAAATGCTTAAACAATTGTCTCCATTCAGCTATGCCTTCAAAGTCTGCCGGCTTCTTATCCTTCAGGTCAAAAAATAGTGATTCCTGAAACAGTTGGAGCCGCCCTTTTAGCATCTGAGGTGATTCACTGACGGTGACGTTTCGATAATGAATAATGCCAAATGAATAAGATGATAGTGATGAATGAACTGAAACTTCCATACGGTGGTCAACTCCTTTTGTATGCATTCAGTTTAACATTTCCATATAGAAAGGGGGATTAGAATGAATTATGATACGCTGAAACAGGAAATTATTGATCACATTGATGAACTGGGCATTGATAAAATCGGCTTTACAAGCGCAGGTTTCTTTTCTGATCTGAAAGGACGGCTGATGAGACAGGAAGCACTCAATTATCAGTCAGGTTTTGAGGAAAAGGATATCGAAAAGCGTGTAACCCCTTCATTATTAATGCATGAACCTAAATCAATTATATCGATTGCACTTGCTTATCCTTCTAAAATGAAGGATGCTCCGAGAAGTAAAAAAGGAGAGCGCAGAGGGGTTTTCGCAAGAGCATCGTGGGGAGAGGATTATCACACGGTTTTAAGAAAAGCGCTTGAGCGCCTTGAGCAGTTTATACAGGAGAGAGTGCCTGATGCGAGAATGAAGTCGATGGTTGATACGGGAGAGCTTGTGGACCGTGCCGTTGCTGAGAGGGCAGGCATCGGCTGGAGCGCTAAAAACTGTTCCATTATCACGCCGGAGTTTGGTTCTTATGTTTATTTAGGTGAAATGATTACAAATATCCCTTTCAGCCCGGATGAACCGATGGAGGATCAGTGCGGCGATTGTAATTTATGCGTGGATGTGTGTCCGACCGGTGCACTGGTGCAGGGAGGACAGCTTGATGCAAAAAAGTGTATCGCATTCTTGACGCAGACGAAGGACTTTCTCCCTGACGAATATCGCTCTAAAATTGGGAATAGACTTTATGGATGTGATACGTGTCAGACAGTATGTCCTAAAAATAAAGGGATTGATATGCATATTCATCCAGAGTTTGAGCCTGATCCGGAGATTGCTAAGCCACTTCTTGAGCCGCTATTGTCAATCAGCAACAGGGAATTTAAAGAGCAGTATGGTCATGTGTCGGGTTCATGGAGAGGTAAAAAGCCGATACAGCGTAATGCGCTGATTGGACTTGCTCATTTTAAGGAAGCTTCAGCACTCCCTTCTATTTTTGAAGTGATGCAGCATGATGTGCGCCCGGTTATGAGAGGGACAGCAGCATGGGCAGCAGGTAAGATCGGCGGGGAAGAAGCTGAACAGATGCTGTTGAAGCAAAAAGAAGTTGAACAGGATGAAGAGGTGTTAAAAGAGATCGAAAAAGGCTTATCACTTTGTAAATGAAAGGTGTGAAGGGATGTATAATGGCGCACTTGCCGCTGCCTACGCTGAAGAATGGTGGGATAGGAGAAATCCTGCATTTCCTGCTTTCCCGGTAGACTGTACGAACTTTGTATCTCAATGTCTGCTTGCCGGGGGTCTTGTGATGAGAGGGTACCCTGACCGATATAATGGGTGGTGGCTTCAGGGAGGACAATGGAGTCTCAGTTGGGCCGTTGCACATTCAATGCGCTGGTTTTTGGAAGAAGCAGCTGAGAGAGTGCCAGATGCTTCGATGCTTCAGATTGGTGATGTCATTTGTTATGATTTTGCAGGTGACGGACGAATTGATCATACGGCCATTGTGACATATTTAGACCAGGGTGTACCTTATGTTAATGCACATACAAACGATAGCCGGAGAAGGCTTTGGACATATAGTGATTCAGCAGCTTATTCTCCATCGATCAGGTATTATTTTTTTCACCTTTCATGATAGAATAGATAATGGCTCAGCCGAAATACATGATGAGGTGAAGACATTGGGATTACACGTTGTACTATTCCAGCCGGAGATTCCTGCTAATACAGGTAACATTGCACGTACATGTGCAGCGACTGGTACATCATTACATTTAATTAAGCCGCTTGGCTTTTCTACAGACGATAAAATGCTGAAACGTGCAGGTCTTGA
Organism: Jeotgalibacillus sp. 10bf12; assembly: GCF_055597105.1. Lineage (NCBI taxonomy): Bacteria > Bacillati > Bacillota > Bacilli > Caryophanales > Caryophanaceae > Jeotgalibacillus > Jeotgalibacillus sp. 10bf12. The sequence goes on from NZ_CP200276.1 coordinate 1,902,927, forward strand.
TTATTGGCAGCATGTTGATATTCATTACCATGAGTCACTAGAAGACTTTTATCAGGCAAGTGAAGGCGGGGATTACTTCTATCTGACGAAGTATGGAAAACAGCCGCATTCAACTTTTGATTACAGTGATATGGAGAAGGATTTTTATTTTATTTTCGGACGTGAAACGTCAGGCCTGCCTGATGACGTGATTGAAAATAATAAAGACCGTGCCCTGCGTATTCCGATGAATGAACATGTGCGTTCATTGAATCTGTCGAATACAGCAGCCATTCTTGTATACGAAGCGTTAAGACAGCAGAACTATCCTTCACTTGGGTAAAGTAACCTTGTAATATATGTTTGGAAAAAACTTCTGAGTATTAAAAGCACATATAGTGCAGCGAAACGGTTATAAAGAAAGGATGAGATCTCACTCTCATCCTTTTTTAATGCTTAAAATTTGAAGGTCTGACTAATAAAACGCTACACTTAAAAACAGTTAGACATAGAAAGGTGGATAAAAGTATGAATCAGACAATTGAAACATTGTTGAATCACCGGTCAGTCAGAAAATTTAAAGACGAAAAGCTGTCACCTGAACAAATTCAGATGATCGTTGAAGCTGCTCAGATGGCTTCTACATCAAGCTTTATCCAGGCATATTCAATTATTGGTGTAACGGACCCGGAGAAAAAGAAAAAGCTCGCTGAACTTGCAGGCGGTCAGGATTATGTAGCTGACAGCGGGCACTTTTTTGTATTCTGTGCGGATTTATACAGACATTCATTAATCGGCAAGTGGGAAAATGCAGATGTAGATGATTCAATTACTTCCATGGAAAAGTTTATGGTCTCTGTTATTGATGCATCTCTAGCTGCACAAAATGCAGCAGTTGCGGCTGAATCAATGGGGCTTGGCATTTGTTATATCGGAGGACTTCGAAATAACCTGCCGGAAGTATCAGAACTGCTTGAAACACCGGAACATGTGATTCCGCTGTTTGGTCTGACAGTCGGTGTACCGGATCAGGAGACAGCTGTTAAACCAAGAATGCCGTTTCAGTCTATTTATCATGAAAACAGCTATAGACATCAGGAAGATACAGTAAAGCAGGAAATGGATGAATATAATGAGGCGATCTCAGCCTATTACCATGAGCGTACTTCAGGAAAAAGAAGTGATAAATGGACAGAACAGATGGCACAAATGCTTCAAAAAAAGAACCGGATGTATATGAAAGAATTTGTAGAAGAGAAAAACTTTGCAAAGAAGTAACTAAAAAAAGCTGCATCGGCAGCTTTTTTTAGTTTTTTTTAGTTTTGCCCGGCTTATCGTTATAACCAGCTGCAAAGATCGCTGCAAGGAATGCTACACAAATACCTAAAATCAGTACTGTACCCATTTCAAATACCTCCCGGAGAAAAAGTGTGAATCAATTTCATATACTTTTAATTATACATGAATCCCCACAATAAAGAAATGACTGACATGTGAATTAGCAGATTTCATTTAGCATTGTTCATGAATACAGGGTGTGCTGCATACCGTTTTATATGAAGGCGAAGAGGGGGAGAATCAGATGGATATGTTAAAACGGGTGGCAGACTATCAGCTTGAAGAATCGATGCTTAAATGGGAAGGGACCTTCTCTGATTATTTAATGATGCTAAAAGATAAACCCTGGGTTGCGCAGTCTGCACATTCGCGCATTTATAATATGATCAAAGATGCAGGTACAGAGAACATTAACGGCAGGAAAAGCTACCGTTTTTTTAATCGTCATTTATTTGGACTTGAAGAAGCACTTGAGCGGCTTGTGGAGGAATATTTTCATCCGGCAGCCAGAAGACTTGATGTGAAAAAGAGGATTCTATTATTAATGGGACCTGTAAGCGGTGGAAAATCAACTCTTGTCACGCTTTTAAAAAGAGGGCTTGAACAATATACGCGAACGGATCGCGGGGCTGTATATGCAATTAAAGGTTGTCCAATGCACGAAGATCCACTGCATTTGATTCCGGAAGCACTGCGTGATGATTTCTTTAAGGAATATGGTGTACGGATAGAGGGGCATTTATCACCGTTAAATATGATGAGACTTGAAAAGGAATTTGGGAATAGAATTGAAGATGTTCCGGTTGAGCGGGTGTTTTTCTCAGAAGATAAGCGGACCGGTATCGGCACATTCAGTCCATCTGATCCGAAGTCGCAGGACATTGCTGATCTGACAGGCAGTCTGGACTTTTCTACAATCGCTGAGTATGGCTCTGAATCAGACCCGCGGGCATACCGGTTTGACGGGGAGTTAAATAAGGCAAATAGAGGGCTGATGGAATTTCAGGAAATGCTGAAATGCGATGAAAAGTTTCTGTGGCATTTGCTTTCTCTGACGCAGGAAGGAAATTTTAAAGCGGGACGGTTTGCATTGATCTCAGCTGATGAAATGATTGTTGCACATACCAATGAAACTGAATACCGCTCATTTATTGCAAATAAGAAGAATGAGGCGCTTCACTCCAGAATGATTGTAATGCCGATGCCTTATAATCTCAGGGTGTCTGAAGAGGAGAAAATTTATGAGAAACTGATCTCGCAAAGTGATGTGGCAGATGTTCATATTGCACCGCACACGCTGCGCACAGCAGCTGTATTTACCGTTTTAACACGATTGAAGGAACCAAAGCGCAAAGACATCAATCTGATCAATAAAATGAAAATGTATGACGGGGAGTCAGTTGAAGGGTTTGGAGAATCAGATGTCGAAGAGCTGAAGCGGGAGCACTCAGGTGAAGGGATGGAAGGGATTGATCCCCGCTATGTCCTGAACCGGATCTCTTCAACGATTATCAAAAAAGAACTCAGTTCGATTAATGCGCTAGATGTACTAAGATCCTTAAAAGAAGGATTTGACCAGCATGCGTCTATTTCAAAAGAGAGCCGGGAACATTATTTAACATGTATTTCACTCGCAAGAAAAGAGTTTGATGATCTGGCTAAAAAAGAAGTGCAGAAAGCATTTGTTTATTCCTATGAAGAATCCGCTAAGACACTGATGGATAACTACCTGGATAATGTTGAGTCCTATTGTCATAAATCAAAATTAAAAGATCCTTTAACCGGGGAAGAGATGCATCCTGATGAAAGGCTGATGCGTTCAATTGAAGAGCAGATCGGCGTGTCTGAGAATGCGAAAAAAGCATTCCGGGAAGAGATCCTGATCAGAATTTCAGCCTTTGCAAGGAAAGGCAAGCGGTTCGATTATCAATCGCACAGCCGGTTAAAAGAAGCGATTCAGAAAAAGCTGTTTTCTGATCTGAAGGATGTTGTGAAGATTACAACGTCTTCCAAAACACCTGATGAACTTCAGTTGAAAAAGATGAATGAAGTCATTGCAAGGCTGATAGATGAATACGGTTATAACTCTGTCAGTGCTAATGACCTGCTGCGTTACGTCGGTTCTCTCCTGAACAGGTAACGTTTTTCAGCTGTGAATGCAGGGTATATTCACAGTAGAGGTGAATTGACATGACAAAGAAACATGAACATGATAAAAATGATGTACCCGATAACAGCTCCATGGCAAATGATCTTGAAGAGATGGATCAGCTTGGCCGCCAGATGGAAAAAATGCGCACAAATGAACAATTGAAAAAGCACCGGGAGCCCGGTACTGAGCAATATGAAGAAGAGGAGTAAGTTGCCTCTTCTTTTTTTATGGCTGAGAGCGGGTTTAAGAGTCGAAGCAGGATAGGATGATTTAGAGCTGTCGGCAAGCGGCTGGGACGGTTATGGCGGATACTGGAGTTTTCGATCGGCTTTTGGGGTTTATCTATGACCTTTTGCTATGATTAGATCAGCAATCCGGTTTATTCAACTTCTGCAGCGCAGCTGCCAGATATATAAATGAGCTTTTGACTTTTATCTATCACCTCTCAAATTATATCGATGACCTTTTTAATGATTCGAACGCTAAAGCGCAGACACTATGTCCAACGTGTACACGCTCAAATGCTCATCTCTGTTTTTCTTAATTTGACCGAATTTTCAAACAATGATACAATTGAAAAAAATTCGGAGGGGATTTTTCATGCCAGGCAGAGAGTATTTTAAAGAGCTTGAGCCGGTAAATGGGAGTATGGCGAGCACAATGGAAGAGCTTGTGATGCTTGGAAAGCAGATGGAGAAAATCCGGTCAGGCGGGGAGTTGAAGTCGAGTAAGAAGCTTTCGGATCCAATTCAATATGAAGAAAAGTCTTAAAATAACCAGTCATAAAAAACTGGTTATTTTTTTTGAAACTTTTTCTGATGATATACGTATAAGAGGTATGAATTGAAAACAGCCATTATGCCATATATGATAAGTAAATGAAGAAAGGACTGGATGTTAAATGAGAATTTCCACAACGATGAAATGGATCACAGGTGGACTTGAAGCGTTTTTTGCGATTCCGATCTTAGGCGGAATCATTATATTCGGTACTTCATGGGCACCGCTCGGAATCATGCTTGCTCTTCACATTGTCACGCTTGTATTTGCAGCACGCGAGTACACCTCCAAAACAGGAAGCATTTTTGGGATTGTGACTTCAGTTGTCGGTGTTATACCGTTCCTCGGGTTTGTGATGCACGTTGTAACAGCTGTGATTCTGCTGCTGGACGCATCACGTTCTACAGCCGAAGAAAAAAGCATTTAAAAGACCTGAATTGCCAGGTCTTTTTCTTTTCGACTCTTTTTCTTGAAATCTGATGAAATAATCTGAGGGTTCTTTCATACAATGAAGAAAAGGAAAAGGGTGGAGGCAGTTATGCAGGGTTCTATCGTATCGAAAGAAGACTGGTCCCTGCATCAGCAGGGCCAGGAGGATCAGGTGAGGCACAGCCGGAAGATTCAGCAGGCCATTAAAGACAGGCTGCCTGAGCTGATCACTGAAGAAAATGTCATTATGTCAGACGGGAAAAAAGTTGTGAAGATTCCGGTCCGTTCACTGGATGAATATAAAATTCGTTATGATCATTCAAAAAAGAAGCACATTGGACAGGGCGATGGCGATAGTGAAGCAGGGGATGTTATCGCAAGGTCCGGTAAGGAAAGCGGCAAACAGGCGGGGTCTGATCCGGGAGAAGATTATGTAGAAGCAGAAGTATCGATTGAAGATATTGAAACAGCTTTATTCAGCCAGCTCGAGCTTCCTGATTTTAAACAAAAAGAAGAAGTTGACGCTGCAAAAGAAGGCATTCAGTTCACCGATATCAGAACAAAAGGTCTGACAGGTAATATTGATAAAAAGAAGACCATGATGACTGCATTCAAGCGAAATGCAATGAACGGGGAAGCAGGATTTCACCCGATTCTGCCTGAAGACATCCGTTACAAAACTTGGACTGAAACAAAAGAAAAGGAATCAAAAGCAGCTGTAATCGCGATGATGGATACAAGTGGATCGATGGGCATGTTTGAAAAGTATATTGCAAGAAGCTTCTTTTTCTGGCTGGTCAAATTTTTAAAGCTGCATTATTCACACGTGGAAATCAGATTTGTATCGCACCATACAGAGGCAAAAGAAGTGGAAGAAGATACCTTTTTTACAAAAGGTGAAAGTGGCGGTACAATCTGCTCCTCTGCTTATCGGAAAGCGATTGAGATCATTGAAAATGATTATCCTGTTGAAAGATATAATATTTACGCTTTTCATATTTCAGATGGTGATAATCTGACGTCAGATAATGAAAGATGTCTGCCACTGATCAAGCAGCTCGCAGAACACTGCAACATGCTTGGCTACGGTGAAGTCAGCCAGTATCACCGCCAGTCTTCCCTTATGTCGGTCTTTGCAAAATCTGAACAGGAAGATATCAGAACCTTTATCGTCAGAAGAAAAACCGAAGTACTGGATGCACTGAAGTACTTTTTAAGCAAGAAGCTGAATGTGTAGTTAAACAGAAAGGAAGGTAGCACTAAATTTAGCGCTACCTTCCTTTCTGTTAATGCGGTAAAAACACCAGCTGATAAGCAAATAAAATAGCAAACAGATACACAAGAAAATGAACCTCTCTCCATTTCCCCTTCACAACCTTTAAAATCGGGTAGGAAATAAATCCAAGCGCAATCCCTGTTGCGATACTGGATGTCAGCGGCATACTTAAAATAATCAGGAATGCAGGGAAAGCTTCATCAATCTCTCCCCATTTTATATGTGAGATACTGCTCATCATCAGGCTTCCGACAATAATCAGTGCAGGAGCTGTAATCGCTGCGACCCCGGAAACCGCACCAACTAAAGGTCCGAAAAAAGCAGCAACAATAAATAATCCTGCCACGGTAACGGTTGTCAGTCCCGTACGTCCACCTGCTGCGACACCTGAAGACGATTCAATATAAGCAGATGTCGGACTTGTCCCGACCATCGCGCCTGCTGTAGCAGCAATCGAATCAGCCAGCAGTGCCTGTCTTGCGCGCGGCATTGTTTTCCCCTTCATCAGCCCGGCCTGTTGTGCAACACCGATCATTGTGCCGGTTGTATCAAAAATCGTAACAAGCAGGAATGAAAAGACCACAGCGAATAGTCCATACTGAATGACATCGCCAAATGCTGCAATCGGATTTGAAATGATGATTCCTTCAGGAAGGCTCGGAATCGCTAAAACTCCATCAAACTGAAGCTGACCCGTGAAGTAAGCAACTGCTCCGGTGAAAATCATACCAATAAACAGTGCGCCGTTTACATTCAGCGCCATTAGAATCAACGTGACAGCAAGGCCCGCAAACGCTAATATCACCGGGGCCGAATGAAGGTCACCCAATGCAACAAGATTATCCGGGTGAGCAACAATAATACCGGTCATTCTCATCCCGATAAAAGCGATAAACAATCCGATTCCGGCAGTGATTCCGTGCTTCAGGTTGTCGGGAATCGCTTCAATCAGTTTTTTTCTGAATGACGTCAATGAAAGAACGGTGAAGAGTACACCTGCAACAAATACCGCTGCAAAAGCTACTTCATAGGTGATGTTTGTATTGGTGCCTACTACTGAAAAGGCAAAATATGCATTTAACCCCATGCCGGGTGCGATTGCAATCGGATAATTGGCCATCAGTGCCATCCAGAGTGTTCCGATGACAGTTGCAATAATCGTAGCGAGGAATACCTGGTCAAATGGTACACCTGCACTTGATAAGATAATCGGATTGACAACAACAATATAAACCATTGTCATAAATGTTGTGAAACCTGCCAGCAACTCCGTTTTGACAGTGGTGTTATTTTCTTTTAAATGAAAGCGAAACATCAAATCAGTCCTTTGTTAAAAATACGAACGTTTTTATGCACAAGTTATATAATATTCGTTTATATTGGTTGTTACAACCCCTTTTAAAGAATTCTTTGTAGAAAATTTTTGTGTTGGGATTTTGCACATGATTTTACAGTCATCTGCTTTCAATCATAGCGCCGATCCATTAAGATGAATGAAAAGACAGCAGGGGGTTATGAGATGTATCACGAAATCCAGCATTTATCTGCTCCTGAGCAGGCTGAATTGATCACAAGAAAGCTCATTGAAATGAAAAGCTATACAGGAACACCCGGAGAAGTACATAAAGTCGAAAAAATATATGAATGGATTCGTTCATTTCCATATTTTAAAGATCATCCGGAGCACGTCTGGATTCAGCAGATTAAAGATGACCCTTTTCAAAGGAAAAACGTCTGGGCCATGCTGCCGGGAAAATCTGATAAAACCGTTTTATTTCATAGCCACATTGATACAGTAGGGACAGAGGATTTTGGTTCACTGCAGAACATGGCACATGATCCTGACAAGCTTGAGGGGTTTTTTAAGGATTTCCCTGGAGACTATCGTGTACGGCAGGAGGCAACATCAGGAGAATGGCTCTTTGGCAGAGGATCGCTTGATATGCAAAGCGGAGCGGCAGTGCATCTTGTCAATCTGCTTCAGTTTTCTGAAGAGGAACGTGATGGCAATTTACTGTTTCTATTTAACCCGGATGAAGAAAGCGAACATGCAGGCATGCTTGGAGCGCTTCAAGAGCTTGCAAAAATGAAGAAAGAAAAGCAATTTGACTATGTAGCAGCGATCAATAATGACTTTATCGCACCGATGTATGATGGTGACCGAACGAAATATATTTATACTGGTGCAGCAGGTAAAGTGCTTCCATGCTTTTATATTTACGGACGGGAGGCGCACGTTGGGGATGTTCTCACTTCAATAGATCCAACACGTATTGGTGCTGAGCTGAACAGAAGGATCAATCAGAATATTGATCTGGCAGAAGATCTGGATGGTGAATATGTGCTGCCACCGGCATGTCTTCATTTTAAAGACGATAAAAAAGATTACAATGTGCAGACAGCGATCAGTGCGCATTTATACTTTAACTATTTTGTATTCGAACAGACAGCTCAGGATGTAATGGAGAAGCTCCGGAAAATTGCGATTGAAGCGGTTTATGAAATCAGCCGAGAAAGTACGCGGAAGTACAGCGACTTCAGAAAGAAGCATGGCTTCCCGCCAAGTGACTGGAATTTTCAGATGGATGTCAGTACATTCAGTGAGCTTGAATCATCTTTGAGGGCCCAGGGGATCGATGTAGAAGGTCCTTTAAATGAAGTGGTGAAAAAATTTAAGGGGAAAGATAAGCGTGAAGCTGCATTTGCACTTGCTGAGAAGCTGCAGCAGCTTGACCCTGAAAAGACACCGCGTGTGTTAATGTTCTTTGCGCCGCCGTTCCTGCCGCACAATTATTTAAGTAATAAAAATGAGCACGGAACAGACATTATGCAAAAGCTTGAGAAACACTTAAAGGAAACAGCTGAAGCTGAAGGGGAGGAGTTTGTCACTAAACGATTTTTTCCGTATTTAGCTGATGGGAGCTTTCTCTCTCTTCACGAATCAGAAGAAGCCATTGAGATGCTGAAGAGAAATATTCCAAGAATGCAGGATCTTTATCCGGTACCGATTCATCTGATCAGGGAGCTGAATATTCCTTCTATTAATATCGGTGTCTACGGACGTGATGGTCATAAATGGACGGAGCGGGTGTATAAGCCTTATACGTTCGGTATCCTGCCGGGGTTGATTAAGCGGTTTGCAGAGGATCTGGTTAAATAAGCCTTGTTCCAGGGACTGGGCTCAGTCTGGTGCGGACGTTCGAATAAATAGAAAGATGATGGAATTCATTTGAAAGGTATTGGAATTAATCTGATAGATGATGGAATTCCGCTGCTGCCCAAGATCCGGTAACGAATCAGCGTAAAAGGTGACGGAATACATCCATAGCTGATAGATATATTTAAAAAGGTGACGCAATGAAGTGTTCCGAGCACCGGCCCGCCAATCGTCCGGCATACAATCAAATCCATGCAACAAGGAAACAAAAAGGGTGAGACACCAGCGTCTCACCCTTTTCATGCATTATACATATTCAACTAACTCATCAATATCAATTCTCTCAGACTTACGAGCTTCTTTAGCCGCTTTACCAACTGTAATCAGCATGACAGGCACGTAACGGTCTGAAATTTCGAATTCCTCAATCAGCTGCGCATCACTGAAACCGCCGATTGGACAAGTGTCCCAGCCTTTTGCTTTAGCAGCGATCATGAATTGCATGGCTGCAAGTGACGCATTGGAGAAAGCTGCGTCGCGTGCAAACTGCCCGTTTTCATAAGCGCCCTGAATCTGTCCATTCAGCGCCTGTTTGATTTCCTCAGACATTGCGCCTTTTTCAACAGCAGGGTCGAATGCAGCATCGACATTTTCATTTGCTCTCAGATCACCAAGAACGGCGATTACTGCTGATGCGTCTGTGATCTGCTGCTGGTTATAAGCGATCGGCAGCAGGCGTTCCTGGGATTCAGGGTTATGAAACGCGAGAAACTTCCAGTGCTGAAGATTCCAGGCTGAAGGTGCCTGTCCCATTGCTCCAAGCAGTTCATTCAGCTCTTCACGGCTGATTTCTGCTTCAGGATCATATTGTTTAGTCGCTCTTCTCTCAAAAAGAACATCAAATACATTTTTTTCTAAAGTCGTTGTTGACATGTTAAAATCCTCCTGGCATTCACTTTCTCTATTAAAATCAGTTACTTTTAGTTATTAGTAAACAGTGATTACTATAGTATAAGCAAATGGTTATTGTCAAGTATTCAGGTGCTAAAAAAGCTTCTGCAGTCTTTGAATAGACTGCAGAAGCTTATATGCTAGCTGAAGAAATGTTCAAGCTGATTCAGCCTGTCACTCTTTCTGGCGTCACCGGGTTTTCTTGCTTCTCCGATAAAGTATTTTTTGAAGTCCATATTTGTAAACTCAAATATATGCTTAAACTGAAGAATCAGTGGCAGGCCTTTCAGGTCTACCTGATCTCCGCCGCACGTGATCAGATAACCATGTTTCCCGGAGATACGTTCTTTAAAGTTCAAGTCAGGATCACGCATTGCCTGAGACCACCTGTCAATAAATGTTTTCATATAGCCGCTCATCCCGTACCAGTATAATGGTGTGGCAAAAAGAATGTCATCTGCTTCAAGCATCGCTTCAACGACTTGTGTATGGTCATCATAAACAGAATCAAATCCATTTTCATCATGGCGCTGATCATGAATCTGCCGGATATTCTTTTCCCTCAAACGAATCCATTTTACATCTCCTGTATATGAATCAGCAGCTTTTTCAGCAAAAAACTCTGAATTACTGTTTTCGCGGGAGCTTCCGCTAATAATTAATAAAGTCACAAATATCATCCTTCCTTTTAAACAGATTCTATATCTTACTCATTCTATGATAAAGCGATCCGTCTGATACTTTGAAACTGAGATTTTCGAAACTATGTTTATAAAAGAAACTAAAAGGTAATAATATAAAACGTGAATTAATTTTCAGAAAATGATACTGATGAAAAGGGAGAGTGTCCAATGTCTAACGTAAAATTAGCAATTATTTATTACAGTTCAACAGGTACTAACTACAAGCTGGCGAAATGGGCAGAGGAATCTGCAAAGGAAACTGGCGCAGAGGTTAAAGTGCTTAAAGTGGAAGAAACAGCACCACAGCAGGCAATTGCTTCAAACCCTGCATGGAAGGAACATTATGAAGAAACCAAGGAGGTCCCGGTTGTTACGTTGAATGACCTTGAGTGGGCGGATGCATTTATTTTCAGTATTCCAACACGTTACGGTAGCATGCCTGCTCAAATGAAGAATTTCATTGATACAACAGGTGGCTTATGGTTTAACGGGAAGCTTGTTAATAAAGTAGTAAGTGGTATGAGTTCAGCTCAGAACCCGCACGGTGGACAGGAAGCAACGATCCTGAACCTTTACACAACAATGATGCACTGGGGTGCGATTATTGCAGCGCCTGGTTATTCAGATCCTGTGACATTCGCTTCAGGCGGTAACCCTTATGGCACAAGCGTAACGGTTGATGGGGATGGAAACATGCAGGAAAATGTGGCTGATGGTGTGAAATATCAGGCCAAGCGTACAATTGAAGTAGCGAAATGGGTTAAAGCAGGAAAAGAATAATCACAACAAAAGCAAAGGCCAGTGTGCCTTTGCTTTTTTTATGTCATTTAAAATAACCCGGAGCAGGTGCACTTGCACTGATCTGCTCTAGTGTAAAAGGATGTGTAAATGTCAGCTTCTTCGCATGCAATGCCTGATAGATGAACTGTTTAGAGATTGAACCATAAAGCGTATCTCCTGCGATCGGATGACCAATGGATGAGAGGTGTACCCTGATTTGATGGGTACGGCCTGTTTCAAGGTTCAATTCAACGAAAGACAGGTTTTTGTCTCCATCATAAGATACCAGCTGATAATGCGTAACAGCCTTCTGACCGCCAGGGGACACGCGCCTTCTGACAGGGTGGTGCCGGTCTTTACCGATTGGCTGACTGATTGTTCCATGCGGCTTCATTTTACCTTCTGCCAGCGCAATGTATGTCCTTTTAATCAATCTTTTTTCAAGAAGTTGATCCAGTAATGGTTTAACTGCCGGATGCTTGGCAAAAAGAATGGCACCTGTTGTGTCACGGTCAAGTCTGTGAATTGGCTGTGCGTAACCTGAATGATCTGCTGAAAGTAAATAATGTACGACTGCATTTTGCAGCGTCTTTTTATCTGACTCATCGTTTGGATGTGTATCTAGGCCTGCAAATTTATTGACCACTAACAGATGTTCATCCTCATACAGCACTTCAATCTCATGATTCCATGCCGGAGCGGATTGTGAAGCATCATATTCAAACGAAATCACATCGCCTTCAGCCAGTGGATCTTTCCACGGCTTGAGCTCTCCGTTAATTAATATACTTTTCTCCATCCGCCACTGATGAATCGTTTTCTTGCTGAAAGCGAGATGATCTTTTAATAAAGCATCTAACGTGTATCCGTCCCAATTTGTGTGAATCTTTATTGAAAAACGTTCTTTCATCTTTACTGCTCCTTTCTCTCATCTGTATGAAAAAAACTGCCGGGAAATCAGCAGCTGTGATCCCCCGGCAGTTAATGGTTTATTCTCCTGTTACATTGCGCTCAAAGAATGCTCTGTAATCCTCTTCAGTTGCAGCTCCGACAATACCGTCTACAGCTTCGCCATCTTCATAGTGAATCAGCGTTGGTGTTGACTGAATGCCGTATTGGTTCCATGAATTATCAAACTCAAGTAAATTATGCTGAAGCATATCAACGTTCATTTCTTCTGCAAGTGGAGCCAGTATAGGTGTTGTCTCCTGACAGAATTGACAGGTAGGACTGAAAAAGTAAACGGTCGTAGCTTCACCGCTTGTAATACGTTCTTCCAGCTCATCAGGTACGATCTGATTCTGATAATTTTCATCATCAAGCAGATCAATTGTTGCCTGATTCAAATCGTCTTTACCGTATGGATTATCCTCAGTAGCAGAAGAGTTCTGCATATTTGTTATCAGGGCGATTGCTGCAAAAATCAGCACAATGACACCGCCGAAAATTAAAACTTTTTTCATGATTGTGTTGCTCCTTTCGATTGCTTAAGAATCATCAGACTCAAAACAAAAATAATGGTAAAGGCAGTCAGTGCCAATAATGGAATCGTGATAAATCCTGCCCAGTTAATATATTCTCCTGTACATGGGACTCTGCCGCATGCAGGAGCAGAAGCTGACAGGGTATCAATCTTCTGAATGCTGTAATGATAAATCGATATACATCCGCCAATCCCGGAGAGAATTGCAGAATAAAGGGCAGCTTTTGCATCTTTTCTAATGATCGCAATGAGTAAAATGATTACAATCGGGTACATAAAAATGCGCTGGTACCAGCACAGCTCACATGGCTCAAATCCTCTTATTTCTGAGAAATATAATGATCCCATTGTAGCAGTAAAAGCGGCAGCCCATGCAGCAAAAAGCATATTTTCAATCTTTTTGGTCATCATGACGCCTCATTTCGCTTGAAAATCTCTTGTCATTGAAGATTGTAAAATTAAAATGACAATAATACAAGCGGAGAAAATACATAACCCTTAAAAACAGATTGAATATGTCTAAAATTTGGCACGATAAGACTTACAGCTGTTATTATTATATATTGGGTTTATAATTAACAGTAACTATGTGCTTGAGGAGTGAAAGTATGTCTGAAAAACTTGATTTATCTCAATTTGAGAAGAAAATGATCATTCGTAAAATGATTCATGCGGATATAGATAAAATTATTCATATGCAAAAACTCTGCTTCCCCGGCATGCAGCCATGGAAAACAGAGCATCTGGAAAGCCACCTGGAAATGTTCGCTGACGGCCAGCTTGTCGCTGAACTTGATGGGGATATCATCGGCTCATGCTCAAGTCTGATCATTAACTTTGATGAATATGATGATCGTCATACGTGGGACGATGTAACAGATGAAGGATATATCACGAACCATAATCCTGACGGATACAACCTTTACGGCATTGAGGTCATGGTACACCCTGACTTCCGCCGGATGAAGGTGGGTCACAGATTATATGAAGCAAGAAGAGAGTTAGCGAGAGAGTTCAACCTGAAGAGTATTATTATCGGTGGAAGAATTCCGAACTACCATAAATACTCAGGTGAAATGTCACCACGTGAATATGTTGATTCTGTTCAGATGCATAAAATCTATGATCCGGTATTGTCATTCCAGCTGATCAACGGGTTTACACTGATGCGGATTAATCCGAACTATCTGCCGGATGATAAGCAGTCAAATAAATATGCAACACTGATGGAATGGAACAATGTAGACTACCGTCCAAAAACAAAGAGACACTTCAAGACGAGCCACCCTGTGAGAATCTGTGTTGTACAGTACATGATGCGTCAGATCGATTCATTTACTGATTTTGCAAACCAGGTTGAATACTTTACAGATGTGGCTTCAGATGCACAGTCAGACTTTGTCGTGTTCCCTGAAATTTTCACCACACAGCTGATGTCGTTCCTGAATGAAAAGTCTCCAAGTATGGCTGTTAGAAAGCTGACGGATTATACGGAAGAGTATATTGAACTCTTTACTGATCTTGCAGTACGGTACAACGTCAATATCATCGGTGGCTCCCACTTTGTAAAAGAAGAAGATGACGAGATTTATAACATCGCTTATCTATTCAGAAGAGACGGGACGATAGAAAAGCAGTACAAGCTTCATATCACACCGAATGAACGTAAATGGTGGGGAATCAGCCCTGGAGACACAGTCAGAGTATTTGATACAGACTGCGGTAAAATTGCAATCCAGATCTGTTATGACATTGAATTTCCTGAGCTTGCACGTATTGCGACAGATATGGGTGCGAAAATTATCTTCACACCATTCTGTACAGAGGATCGTCAGGGTTACCTGCGTGTTAGATACTGTTCGCAGGCACGTGCTGTTGAAAATCAGATCTATACTGTCATTTCAGGTACAGTCGGCAATCTGCCTGAAACTGAAAATATGGATATCCAGTATGCACAATCAGCAATCTTTGCGCCATCAGACTTTGAATTTGCACGTGATGGGATTGTCGGTGAAACAGACCCGAACCTTGAAATGGTGA
Source organism: Jeotgalibacillus sp. 10bf12 (assembly GCF_055597105.1). Classification (NCBI taxonomy): domain Bacteria; kingdom Bacillati; phylum Bacillota; class Bacilli; order Caryophanales; family Caryophanaceae; genus Jeotgalibacillus; species Jeotgalibacillus sp. 10bf12. The sequence continues at coordinate 1,917,975 of NZ_CP200276.1, forward strand.
TGATCGGGGATGTCGACCTTGAAATTCTGCGACGTCAGCGTCAGGGCGGAACCGTGCGCCAGCTGAAGGACCGGAGACATGATATTTATGGGATTAACTACAAAAAATAAAGAATGATCAAGGGGAGAGATGGTATAAGGCTCCTGTGGAAAACGTGCAGTGGTAATGCCCGGAAAGTAAATACCCGGGCCACAGCGTTCATCCACAGAAAGCGAATACCGTCTCTTCTTGTTTCATTTAAAGATTCTTTTCAGACTTTTCAATATTCAACAGTCTGAGGGCATGCTACAATAGTAAAAAGTCAATCGGAGGGGATTTTATGAGCGTACAAAGCACTTATGACAAATGGGTTAATTTCAAAGGGCTGGATCAGGAGCTGCATGCAGAACTCGCAGCAATGAAAGGCAATGACAAAGCAATTGAAGATGCATTTTACAAAAACCTTGAATTCGGTACAGGTGGCATGCGTGGTGAAATCGGTGCCGGAACAAATAAAATGAACACTTACACAGTCCGCAAAGCAGCAGAAGGATTGGCGAAATACATAGAAAAAAATGGAGAAGAAGCGAAAAATAAAGGCGTTGTGCTCGCGTATGACTGCCGCAGAAAATCGCCTGAGTTCTCTATGGAAATTGCGCGTACTCTTGCTTCACATGGTATTAAGACATACGTATTCGAATCACTCAGATCAACACCTGAGCTTTCTTTTGCCGTGCGTCACCTTGGTACGTTTATGGGCGGAATGACTACAGCAAGTCACAACCCTCCTGAGTATAACGGGTTTAAAGTATACGGTGCTGATGGTGCCCAGCTGAATCTGAAGGATGCAGATGATGTGATTGATGAAATCAATCTGATTGAAAATGAACTCGATATTCAGGTTAAGCCTGTTGAGGAACTGAAGTCTGCTGGTCTGATTGAGATCGTCGGCGCAGAGGTGGATGATGCGTATGCAGAGCATTTGATTACTGTATCTGAAAAGCCTCAAATGGCAAATGAATCAGATCTTAAAGTTGTATTTTCTCCGCTGCATGGTGCATCTAATGTAATGGTGCAGCGCGGACTGAAAGCGCTTGGTTATGACTTACATGTTGTAGCAGAGCAGGAACAGCCTGATTCTGAATTCCCGACGCTTAAATCTCCAAACCCTGAAGAGCCTGGCGCATTCGAGCTTGCGATCAGAGACGGGAAGAAAGTCAATGCAGATCTTTTGATTACAGCGGATCCCGATGGCGACAGACTCGGGCTGGCAGTGCAGGGACCAAATGGAGAATATACGCTGTTAACAGGAAATCAGACAGGCGCGATCCTGCTTGACTATCTTTTAGCACGTAAGAAAGAAAAAGGACATCTGCCGGAGAATGGTCGTGTCTTTAAAACGATTGTAACGTCTGAAATCGGCAGGAAAGTAGCTGAGCATTACGGTGCTTCTGCAGAAGACGTACTTACTGGATTTAAATTTATCGGAGAAAAAATTAAAAACTACCAGGCAACAGGAGAATACGAGTTCCTGTTTGGTTATGAAGAAAGCTACGGCTATCTTGTAAAAGACTTTGCACGCGACAAAGATGCCATTCAGGCAGCACTTTTAGCAACTGAAGCGGCAGCTTATCATAAAGCTGATGGTAAAACCCTGTATGAAGTACTTCTCGCAATTTATGAACAGCATGGCTATTACAAAGAAGACCTTGAGTCAATTACGATGAAGGGGAAGGATGGAGCTGAAAAGATCCAGTCGCTCTTAACCTCTCTCAGAAAAACGCCGCTTGAAGAAGTAGCAGGCCTGTCAGTTGAAGCCCAGGAAGATTACTTGACTTCATTACGCCGCCATTCTAAAGAAAGGGCAGAGTATAAAATTAACCTGCCGGCTTCTAACGTATTAAAATATTTTCTTGAAGACGGCTCATGGGTATGTGTCAGACCGAGCGGCACAGAGCCAAAGATCAAATTTTACTTCAGCGTAGTCGGCTCATCACTTGAGGACAGCGAGGAGAAACTTGAAAGCATTAAGCAATCCTTTATGGAGAAAATTAAAGCTGAATTGAACTGAATTGAATCTATATTTCATTAAAAAAGCTGACACATTTTATTTTGTGTCAGCTTTTTTAATTGTTCCGCTGCACTTCAGTCAGACGCTTTCCGGATTGTTGTTGTTAAGTTCAGGATTCGCCTTGTGGGGTCTCAGCTTCCAACTGATCGTCCCGGAGTCGCCGCCTTCCGCTACGCTGCACTTAAGTGTTAATTTGAAATGATTTTCATAATTAATCATTATCTGTCTTCATGTATTTCAGCCTTTTGACCGAACAGGAATCATTAGTACCCTTACAGTCTATGACTTATAATAAAAGCAATAGAAACAGGCGGTGATTGAATGAACGATCCTTCACATGTAACCATCCTTAAAGAAATTGCTGAGCTTCTTAACGAAGAAACAGAACTTGAACCGATGCTTCAGGGATCTCTTGAGAAGTTCCTTGAAGGTACAGATTTTCATACAGGATGGGTTTTTTTTATAGAAGAAAACGGAGATCATGCATTAATTGCCCATGAAAATCTTCCTGACATACTGACTGAAGAGGACTGCTTGTATATGAAAACGGGAGGCTGCTGGTGTGTGAACCGCTTCAGGCAGGGGCGGCTGAGAAAGGCCTCAAATATCATTGAGTGCAAGCGGATCACTGAAGGCATTGACCGCAGTAAGGAAAATCCTGAAGGCATTACGCATCATGCCACAGTTCCGCTGCAGTCAGGGAATGAGCGTTTTGGTTTATTAAATGTTGCCACACCTGGCAGACGTGAGTTTGAGGCACATGAACTTGCGCTTCTCGAATCTGTTGCTTTTCAAATCGGATCTGCAATCAAGCGGATTCAGCTGACAAAAAAAGAGCAAGAGGTTGCACTGATGCAGGAGCGTAACCGGCTTGCGCGTGATCTGCATGATTCCGTGAATCAGCTGTTGTTTTCCATGACGCTCACTGCAAGAGGCGGAGCTGAAATGTCTGAGGATCCGGATATAAAAGAAACTTTTCATGGACTCCAGTCTCTGGCCCAGGAAGCATTAACTGAAATGAGAGCCCTGATCTGGCAGCTCCGGCCAAAGGGAGTGGAAGGCGGACTGACTGAAGCGCTGAATGGATTTGCTGAGATGCTGGGTCTGAAAGCAACTATAAAAATTGAAGGCGTGTTGAATCTGCCCGCTAAAGTGGAAGAAACCATTTTCAGAATCGGGCAGGAAGCGATCACAAATTGCAAACGGCATGCCGGCGCAGATGAGCTCTATATCTGGATTGACGCAGCGTCTGATGAGATTGAAATGACAATCCGAGATTTTGGACGGGGTTTTTACCCGGATCACGTAGAAAAGCTCCCGTCAGTGGGAATATCAAGTATGAAAGAAAGAACCAGATTATTAAACGGTAAATTTTCACTAAAAAGTCACCCGGCTGAGGGAACGCAAATTAAGATCACATTGCCTTATTAGGAGGTCCATTTATGTCTATAAAATTGTTAATCGCTGATGATCACCATGTGGTCAGAAGAGGACTTGTGTTCTTTTTAAAAACGCAAAAAGATATTGAAATTGTCGGAGAGGCTAAAAATGGTGTGGAAGCAGTAGCGATGGTAAAGAAGTTCCAGCCTGATGTTGTATTAATGGACCTTGTTATGCCCGAGATGGATGGTATTGAAGCCACAAGAGAAATCAAACGGGCACTACCTTCAACAGAAATTATGATGCTGACAAGCTTTTCAGATCAGGATCATGTCGTACCGGCAATCGAAGCGGGAGCTGCCGGGTATCAGTTAAAAGACATTGAGCCTGATGAATTGGCAGACTCAATCCGGAAGCTAGTGAACGGTGAGAATACATTGCATCCTAAAGCAACGAGTCACCTGATGACACGCGTTAATTATGATGAACCATCTCCTCATGAGGTTCACCAGCTCACGAGAAGAGAAAAAGATGTGCTGCTTGAGCTTGCAAAGGGGAAAAGCAACAAGGAAATTGCATCCTCATTATTTATCACTGAAAAAACAGTTAAAACTCATATTTCGAATCTTTTTTCTAAGCTTGAAGTATCAGACCGTACTCAGGCCGCGCTCTATGCAGTCAGACACGGACTCGCTTCACCTGAGAGGAAATTTTAAAACTGTGCAGCTGCACAGTTTTTTCTTTTGAAAAGTCGTCACAGTCGACTGACAGATTATGACCAATATATAATGGGTAGCATCAAATAAAGACAGGAGGAATGTGAAGTGAAAGCACTACTGTTAAAGGATAAAGGTCAATGGCGTAACATGAAGGTTGAAGAGATTGAAATACCTGTGCCTGCGGAAGATGAGGTTTTGGTAAGAGTGAAAGCTGCAGGACTGAACCCGGTTGATTATAAAACCGGAGAAAATGGTTCTCCAGCCTGGAGCTATCCACACATTCTCGGGCTTGATGCAGCTGGAGATGTGGTAAAGACGGGTGCTTCAGTGAAAAATCTAAATGAAGGTGACCGGGTTGTTCTTCTGGCTGATATGACTAAAAAAGGTGCATTTGCTGAATATACAGTTGCAAAGGCTCATACTGTTTCAATACTGCCAGAAGGAGTATCCTATACGGATGCTGCAGCGTTGCCGGTTGCCGCTTATACTGCTTATCAGGCACTGTTTTACAAGCTTCATATTCAAAAGAACAAGTCGATTCTGATCCATGCCGGTGCAGGTGGTGTTGGAGGCTTTGCGATTCAGCTTGCAAAATATGCCGGGCTCACAGTCATCACTACGGCATCAGAAGAAAATCATGAGTATGTAAAGCAGCTCGGTGCAGACTTGGCAATTGATTATAATAAAGAGGATTTTGTCGGGAAAACAAAAGAATTTACAAATGATCTTGGTGTAAATTATGTGCTAGATACAGTTGGACAGGATAATGCGACAAAATCACTTAAGGCACTTGCATATAATGGTCAGATAGCATTTATTGCAGGACAGCCTGAAATGAATGATTCCATTTCATTTGCCCATCCGATCTCATTCCACCATGTAGCGCTTGGCAGTGTATTTCAGTCGGGAAATCATGCTGAAGAAGCTACACTCAAATCAATAGGAGATCATTTGGTTGAGCTGCTGGCTAAAGATGAAATAAAAAGCCTGGTCGAGCAGGTAATATCACTTGAAGAAATACCAGCTGGACTTGAACAACTCGAAACAAGAAAAGTAAAAGGGAAAATTGTAGCGGAAATCAACTAAGCAGGACCGGGAGCTTATTAAGCTTCCGGCCCTGTTTTTTTTAGTCATCAAGTTCCATTTCAAGAATGTCACCTGTCTCTGCATCAATATCAAATTCAGCTTCCTGGTCCCCATTTTTTAATTCAATTTCATAAATCATTCTTCCGTTATCATCATCGAGTTCGATTTCTTTAAGCTTGCCATTAAATTCAGCTGTCGCAATATCAAGCGCTTCCTGCTGGGTCAGGAGATCATCTGAATTGCGATAAACATTTCTGTCATCGTCATCCCAGTCAGTTTTGCTTCTCAGCACTTCTCCTGTCACGGCGTCCATATCAAGATCAACATCTTCACGTCCGTTGTCAATATCAATATCATAAACCATTTTGCCATTTTCACGTTCAAGCTCAATGCTCTCTACAACACCACCAAATGCTGTCAGCGCTTTTTCCTTTGCTTCCTCAAGAGATAGAAGTGTTTCTTCTGACTGACTTCCTGCAGGATTTGACTGTGCGGTTTCTGTCCGGTCATCGTCCGTTGTTCTTTCAGCAACTTCAAAGTTCTCTTCCGGAATACCGACTGTTTTAAATTGATCAGCTACTGCATTTGCACCAAATACGCCTCCGAGAATGACTACTCCTGCGAGGGTCCCAATTAACTTTTTGTTCATGTGTAATGCCTCCTTATGTTGTTCTTAATTTTATCTTACCCGTGCATCCTTAGAAGAAATGGGGAGAAAGATTAGAAATTAATGAGAATGAGATGTTTTGAAAAAGAATAGAGTATAGGAAGGAGGCGACCTGAGTGGAATCAAACGAATTAGCCAGAACAATTGGAGAAGTAACAGAGATTGCGAAGGGATTTGGTCTCGACTTTTATCCAATGCGCTATGAGATCTGCCCCGCATCAGTGATCTATACATTCGGTGCATATGGGATGCCATCGCGCTTTTCACACTGGAGTTTTGGAAAGCAGTATCACAAAATGAAAATGCAATATGATCTTGGACTGAGCAAAATTTACGAGCTCGTTGTGAATACAAATCCATGCTATGCATTTCTCCTGGATACAAATACACTGATTCAGAATAAATTAATCATCGCCCACGTACTTGCGCATAGTGACTTTTTCAAAAACAATGTACGCTTCAGTAAAACGAATAGAGATATGATTCAGCAGATGAGTTCAACCTCAGAGCGGATTAAAGCCTATGAAAAACAATATGGTGTTGAAAAAGTAGAGGATTTTTTAAATGCTGTGTTAGCCATTGAAGAGCATATTGATCCGCTGCTTTTTAAAACTGAGAAGCCGGCTGACGAAAAACCTCATGTGAAGTATAAAGAGCCGTACAGTGATTTATGGGATAAAACAGCTGAAGATGATGAGGTGCCAAAGAAGAAAAAGTTCCCTGAGCAACCTGAAAAAGATCTGATGTTGTTTATTCAGTCTCATAGCAAGGAGCTTGAAGAATGGCAGCGGGATATTATGACGATGGTAAGAGAAGAAATGCTGTACTTTTGGCCGCAGCTGGAGACGAAAATTTTGAATGAAGGATGGGCCACTTACTGGCACCAGAAAATCATGAGGGAGCTTCCATTATCTGAAGAGGAAACGATTGAGTATGCAAAATTAAATGCCAGTGTGATTCAGCCGTCGAAAACCTCAATTAACCCGTATTATCTTGGATTAAAATTGCTTCAGGATATAGAAAAGAAGGAAGATAATCCGAAAAATGCATTGAAAAAGCTGTTTGAGATACGTGAGCTTGAATCGGATCAATCATTCATCAGAAACTACTTCACTAAAGAATTCTCCAGACAGGAGGACCTGTACTTATTTCAGCAGTTTGGCAAGGATTATAAAATAACAGATAAGGATTTTGAAGCGGTTAGAGATGAGCTGATTCAGTCAAGAGTGAATGGAGGTTTTCCTTGCCTTTATGTTGAAGATGGGGATTATTTAAAGAATGGTGAGCTTTATATCCGTCATTCGTATGAAGGCACAGAGCTTGATGTTCAGTATCTTGAGAAAGTACTGCATTATGTTTATCAGTTGTGGGGCAGAACGGTCCATTTTGAAACGATGTTGAATCAAAAAGCTTTCCTGTTTACGTGCAGTGGCCGTGGGGTATATAAAAAACAGATTGAATATACAACTTGAGCAGATCAGTTGAATTGATCTGTTTTTTCATTTAATATTACTTTGTATTCGAGATAATTGAGAATATGACTTTCGTAAGTGGTAATAATTTTTTAAGAAAAGGAGTTTTTACATCATGAAGGTACTAGTCGTAAAAGCAAACAATCGTCCATCGGACCAATCAGTTTCTGCAAAAATGCACGATCTTTTCCTTGAGGAAATTAAAAATAAAGAAGAGATTACAATCGATCAGGTAGACCTGTATAATGAAGAACTGCCGTATATCGGTCAGGATTTCCTGGCAGCACAATTTAAGTCAGCAGAAAGTGCACCGTTATCAGAAGCGGAAAGCAATGTTTTAACAATCGCAAACAGCCACCTTGACCGATTCAAGCAGGCAGATGTTGTTGTATTTGCATTCCCGCTGTGGAACTTCACAGTACCTGCAGTACTTCACACGTATATGGATTATCTGTTCCGCGCAGGGGAAACGTTCCGCTATACTGCTGAAGGTCCTCAGGGCTTAATGGGAGACAAGCGTGCGATCCTGCTGAACGCAAGAGGTGGAGACTACTCAGCGCCAGCAATGCAGGGAGCAGAAATGAGTGTAAACTTTATTAAAAACGCACTTGGATTCTTCGGTATCCAGCAGCAGACTGATGTCATCATTGAAGGGCATAATCAGTATGTTGATCGTTCTGAAGAAATCAAAGAAGAAGGCTTTAAGCGCGTAGTTAAAGCTGCAAAAGATTTAAGCGCAGTTGCTGCACGATAAAAAATGACAGTTCCGCACCTTTGCGGAACTGTTTTTTTATTTATTTAACTACGTTATGATCAATTTATTGAAAGGGAGTGAGAAACAAATGAACTATGTTCGAAACTTAAGAGAAAAAATTGGTCATGATCCGGTTAATCTGGTCGGAGTGACGGTCCTCGCTTTTAATAAGTCGGGTAACATTCTGCTTCAAAAAAGGCCGGATGATATATGGGGTTTGCCGGGAGGGTTAATTGAACTTGGAGAAGCAACAGAGCAGGCTGCAAGAAGAGAGGTAAAGGAAGAGACGGGCATTGAAGTAGGAGTGCTCCAACTCGTGACTGTATTATCAGGAGAAGACTACCATGTGAAACTGCCAAATGGTGATGAATTCTATGCAGTGACAATTGTGTATTATACAAAAGACGTTACTGGAGTACCTGAAGCTGACGGCATTGAAACAATTGAAACAGACTTTTTCCCACCGAATGAATTACCTGAAGGTGTCAGTCCGAGAATTAAAAAGATGCTGAGAGATTCGGCAGATCAGTTATCAGATTTCGGTAAAAAAGAACATTAAAAAACCTTCCGGAATTGCTCCGGAAGGTTTGTGTTATAAAAGCATATGTAGCATCACTGCGCCAATACCAATTCCTAAAATAAAGTAATTCTGAATACCGCCGGGCTTTTCCTCACGTGACGAAACCTCTTCCAAACGCTGAAGCAAATGATCCATTTTCATTAAGATCCACTCCATTCAGTTAACGGTATCATCATTATATACAATTAAGAAAGCGCTTTCAATTCAATTTAAAAATGTAAATGAATTAGAAAATCCCGGACGGCTAAGCATCCGGGATGAACATTAATGTCCTGACATTTTTGCGTCAGGCTGATCGTACACAGAGAGCTGATCAACCAGCTCGTTACTTTCTTTATTTAATCCAGTCAGCTTCACCTTAGCGCCATTTTGCTGAATCTTAATGGCAACCTTGTCAACAGCATTAATCGCTGAATCATCCCAGAGATGAGCTTTAGTAAAATCGAGCACAACTGTATCCATACCCTGAGGATCATAATCAATTTCTGATACAAAATCAGTAACAGAAGCAAAGAAGATTTGTCCTTCAACACGGTACGTAATACGTGATGCCGCTTCATTAATTTCTTTTTCGATGTGTACTTTAGAGATTTTCGCTGCGAAGAATATGGCACTTAACAGCACACCGGCCAGCACACCGATTGAAAGGTCGTGTGTGATGACAACCGTAGCGACTGTTACGATCATGACAGCAGCATCTGATCTTGGTACTTTATGAAGACGCGTAAGTGATCCCCAGTCAAAAGTACCGATCGATACCATAATCATGACACCGACTAATACAGCCATCGGGATCTGAACAACGACATCTGTTAAAATCATGATTAATCCAAGTAATACAGCACCTGCAGTGAACGAAGAAAGTCTGCCGCGTCCGCCCGATTTCACGTTAATGACGGCCTGTCCAATCATCGCACAACCGGCCATACCGCCGAAGCAGCCTGTAATCATATTGGCAATTCCCTGACCACGTGCTTCTTTATTTTTATCACTTGGTGTATCCGTCATATCGTCTACAATTTGAGCCGTCAATAATGACTCAAGTAAACCGACAATGGCAAGCGAGATAGAATAAGGAAGAATAATCATCAGCGTTTCAAATGTAAATGGGACATTTGGAATTAAGAATGAAGGGAGGGTCTGAGAAATCGTTCCCATGTCTCCAACTGTCTTTGTTCCAACGCCTGTCAGCATGACAAAAGCCGTTACGACAATAATGGCAATCAGCGGTGAAGGGATCGCTTTAAAGAATCTTGGAACGATATATATAATCGCAAGTGATACAGCTACCAGCGCATACATCATCCATCCTGCACCCTCAAACTGATCCAGCTGCGCCATGAAAATCAAAATGGCAAGTGCGTTCACAAAGCCGATCATGACTGAATTCGGAATAAAACGCATCAATTTCCCGAGCTTTAATACACCCATAATCAGCTGAATTAAACCCGTCAGAATTGTTGCAGCAAATAAATACTGTAATCCATGATCCGCTACAAGTGTCACCATAAGGAGTGCCATCGCTCCGGTAGCACCTGAAATCATTCCAGGTCGTCCACCAATAAAAGCAATGACAACAGCGATACAAAAGGCAGCATAAAGTCCAACCATCGGGTCAACACCTGCGATGATTGAAAAGGCAATGGCTTCCGGAATTAATGCAAGGGCCACAAGTGTACCGGACATTAAGTCCCCGCGCACGTTACCGAACCATTCCTGTTTATATTTAGTTAAATCCAATTCAAAAATCTCTCCTTTAAATGTATTTTGCGACTTTTCACTCTCAGAAAAGTCAGGTCCGTTTATAACGAGAAGAATTATAGCACGTTTATGCCCTGTGAAAAAATAGAATGTAAGCGTATAAATGAATGAAAAACTATTAAATGCTCTGATTATCAGAAGAATGCTATGGTAGTAATTAAATTTGTCATAAAATCATTTAAACAAATGTACTTAAAAAAGACTGCCCCTAAAGGACAGCCTTTTGACATCAAGATAATTTATACACACGTGCTTCATATGGCTTTAATACAATCGTTGACGTATCATCATGTGTTGTCACAGGAAGGTTATTCAGCATCAGATTGTCAAAATTTAATGTGAAATCAAGATCATCACAAATAGCATCCTTTGTAGAAAGGTTTGTGAAAACCACAACCTGCTCATCTTCAAGTGTTCTTGTATACGCATAAATCTGGTGATGCTCATCGAGGATCAGATCATACACACCATAAGTGAATAATTCATTATTTTTCTTCATTTCAATCATCCGCTTGTAGAATGAGAGAACTGAATCTTTATCTTTCAGCTGATCTTCAACGTTAATCTCTTTATAATTAGGATTCACTTTCATCCATGGTGAACCGGATGTAAAGCCAGCCTGATCATCGTTTGACCACTGCATCGGTGTTCTGCTGTTATCACGTGAAGAGGCCCACAGTATCCGCATAATATCATCGTGCGGCACGCCATCTTCACGGCGAATGCGGTAAAGGTTCTTTGCAGATACATCATCATAATCATCAATTGAATCAAATTGCACGTTAGTCATACCGATTTCCTGACCCTGATAAATAAAAGGGGTACCCTGCATCAGGAAGTACATTGCAGCCATGGATGTTGCACTTTCATACCAAAATTCTTTATCGTTACCCCATGTTGATACGACACGCGGCTTGTCATGGTTTTCAATAAATAATGCATTCCATCCATTGTTTTCAAGACCTTTTTGCCATCTTGTCAATACTTTTTTAAGCTCAACGATATCAAGCTGAAGATTTGTTTCTGCATCCCACAGTCCAAGGTGTTCGAACTGGAAAATCATATCCATTTTACCTTTTTTCTCGCCAACCCACAGGTCCGCTTCATCAATTGATACCCCGTTTGCCTCACCGACAGTCATTACATCATACTGACCGTAAGTTTTCTCTTTAAATTCTTTTAAAAGAGGCTGAATACCTTTTTGATTCATATGCATATCAAAAGAAGAAACGTATTTTTTCTTTTTAGGATTCGGCATATTAGGAAACTTCTTACGCTTTTTAATATGGCTGACTGCATCAATTCTGAAGCCGTCAATTCCTTTATCAAGCCAGTAATTTACCTGGTCATAAATGGCCTGGCGTGCATCGGGATTTTCCCAGTTTACATCAGGCTGCTTTGTAGAGAAGACGTGGAGATAGTATTGATCAGTTTTTTCATCATATTCCCATGCAGATCCGCCGAAGATACTTTCCCAGTTGTTTGGTTCAGCAATTGTTTTTCCTGACTTATCTTTTTTGCCATCACGCCAGATATACCAGTCGCGCTTCGGGCTGTCTATCGATTCACGTGATTCAATAAACCACTGATGCTCATCACTTGTATGGTTAGGAACAAAGTCAATGATCAGCTTCATATTCCGTTTATGCACTTCGCTGAGTAACGTATCAAAGTCTTCCATCGTTCCGAAATCATCCATTATTGCCTGATAATCTGAAATGTCATAACCGTTATCATCATTTGGAGACTGATACATTGGACAGATCCAGATCACATCAATTCCAAGTTCTTTTACATAATCAAGTCTTTGTACAATTCCCTGTAAATCGCCGATTCCATCACCATTTGAATCCTGAAAGCTTCGAGGGTAAATCTGATAACCGACAGCTTCTTTCCACCATATTTTTTTCATTCAAAGGCACCTCCATATTTTATGCAATCGCTTGCACTAGCGTTTAAATAAAATGCTTTGACTGCAATGCGCTGGATAGGCTGCAAGACAAAGCGTTAAAAAAATCTGTTTTTTTATACCCGTTTATTTTACCCTCTCCCGGACGTTTAAGCAATGATTATTTAAATAAGTATATTAAAAAAGTAAAGTGAAGAGGGAGGGATTTGAGTTAAAAGTATATTAGTTTTATCGGCTACCTGAGTTTAGCGAAGCTTAAGACGGCGGCACCTTCGACAGTAAGGGACCGGTGAGACAGCGCACGGGGAAGCCTGCTCTTTTACTTACCGCCCCGAAACGAGAAAAAAGCCTGACACAATCATGTGCCAGGCTCAATTCTTACAGTGCTTCAGTTGTTCTGATTGATGGGGCAGGAGTGGTTTCAACTTCTGAGACCTCTTCCTCAGACAGTTTCCAGACTTCGAGGTAGAGAATATGATATCCTTCTACATCATTCACTCTGAACACATGCCCCTGTTCGTAAATCTCATCCCCTACTTCAGCGTTGAAGTTTCGCGTCATAAACCATCCGCCAATCGTATCAACATCTTCTTCATCAATGTCGATATCCAGGAGATCATTGACGCTTTGAACGAGCACTTTGGAATCAAGGATATAGTGGTGTTCATTAATCTGCTGAACATCAGGGATTTCATCCGCATCGAACTCATCCTGGATTTCTCCAACAATCTCTTCAATAATATCTTCCATTGTGACAAGACCTGATGTACCGCCGTATTCATCAAGCAGAATGCCCATGTGCATCCTGTCTCTCTGGAATTTATGAAGCAGTTCATGTATCGGAATGCTGTCAATGACCTGAATAATCGGGTGTGTGAATTCAGATACAGTACGCTTTCCATTGTCCTGATTTTCAATAAATGCAGTCATCAGTTCTTTCATATTAATCATGCCGATAATGTTATCTCTGTCACCGTCTTCAGTAACAGGGTAACGGGTATACTGCTCTTCTTTCATGACTTCAAATACGTCAAGCAGTGTAAGGCCGCTGTCCACACTTGCAATTTCTGTTCTTGGGACCATGATTTCTTTTGCAACCCGCTCATCAAATTCGAAAATTTTATTTACGAATTTATATTCTGATTGATTAATTTCACCACTTTTTAAGCTTTCAGAAAGAATCATGCGTAACTCTTCTTCTGAATGAGCAGCATCACTTGAAGATGCGTGCTTTAAGCCAAGCATTCTTGTCAAAAGACGCGCAGATCCATTTAAAAATCTGATGAAAGGATAAAGGATGCGATAAAACCAGATTAATGGCGATGCAACCATCAGTGTAATTTTCTCAGCCTGCTGAATGGCAATAATCTTTGGTGACAGTTCACCTATGACAACATGTAGGAATGTAATAAGTGAAAAAGCCAGGACAAAAGATAAAGCCGGTGTCCATGAAAGGTTAAACCCTGAAAATAAAGGTGCCAACATTGCTGCGATGACCGGCCCGCCGATCCAGCCGAGTGCTAATGCAGAAACTGTAATACCAAGCTGGCATGCGGATAAATATTCATCGAGGTTATCCATTACTTTTTTGGCATTAGCAGCTTTTGGATGTCCTTCCTCAAGCAGCTGGTCAATGCGCGTTGATCGGACCTTTACAATCGAGAATTCAGAAACTACAAAGAATGCAGTACATGCAAGTAAAACAACGACCAAAATTAAATTGTCTATCTCCAATGATGCGAGAGCATTCCCTTAAGCGGAAAGCTCTCTTCCACCTCCTGTGAATGTTAATGTAAAGGCATCAGAGATCATTCCGTCAGAATGGAGGGCCAATGAGAGCCGGACTCTGAGCCTTATTGCCTTTGACTAATTGAACAAGTATACAGTTCAGGTTCATAACCCCATCGGATTTCCTCCATTCTCATCTTAATTGCCTATATTCTACCACAGTCAGCAATTTTTTTACTACCTCATTTCACTTAAGGTACATCGTGTCCGAGTACAGCCTGATAAATCGTGAACCACTGATGTGCATCCATGCGGTATTTTTGTGCATTTACAGCTGACTGGATCCGCTCAATCTTACCTGAACCTGCAATAACAGAAATATTAGCAGGATGATTATATAACCACGCATAGATCACTTCATCAAGCTGATCTGTTCCGATTTCAGCACCGATTTTCTTAAGTGAAGCACGGATTCTGACAGCTTTTTCATCTTCACCTGTCAGGATTTTCCCTCCTGCAAGAGGAGACCATGCCATCGGTGGTGTTTTCTTTTCAAGTGATAAATCGAGGGTGCCATCTTCAAAGTTTTCTAAATGATAGGGGCTCAGCTCAATTTGATTTGTACACAGCGGCTGATCCACATAAGACTGAAGCATATTGAACTGGCTTCTTTTGAAGTTCGACACACCAAAGTTCTTTACTTTACCTGAGCGATGAAGTTCATCAAAAGCTGCAGCCGTTTCTTCAGGGTTCATAAGCGGATCAGGTCTGTGAATCAATAACAGATCAATCGTATCGACTGAAAGGTTTTTAAGGGACTGTTCAACTGAAGATAGTATATGTGCCTTGCTTGTATCATAATGATGGCTTTTGTGAGCCGGACGATTAGGGGATTCAAGGACAATCCCGCACTTTGTGACAATCTCCATTTTGGGGCGAAGGGATGGTTCAAGCGCCAGTGCCTCACCAAATAGCTCCTCACACTGATAACCTCCATAAATATCTGCGTGATCAAACGTTGTAATGCCTGTTTCCAATACGTCTTTAATCAGTGTCAAACGTTCTTCCTTCGATAGGTTCCATCCGGACAGGTGCATCATACCGTGGACTGTTTTTGAAATAGATAAATCTGATGTCAGCTTGATTCTCTGCATATTAATAACCTCCATTTTGATAAGTGATGTAGCGCATGGTGAATAAAATAAAAATAATGGCAATCAGCCTGATAAGATAGGCTTCAGCGGTAATGCCAACCAGGTATAACAGTGAGATTAAAATTGACATATTCAGCATTTGAATGCGGTTTTCTGACATGGCTGCATTCATTGATAGCAAAATAAGCAGTGGGAGTATGTATAAAACGGCTGCTGATATGGCCGGTTCAAGAACCAGAACAGGGATAAAGATCATCATGAATCCAATTCTTATTTTATGCACCTGATCTCGTCCTCCTGACTTCGCAAACCAATGTGCTTTCCTGTATGATAATATCATACAAATTCAATCAGTATGTACAATAGGGGGCTTACATAATGAGTTTTACATTTGATCTGAATGAAGCGGAAAGATTTGATCAGCAGGATGAATTAGCAGCGTTCCGGGATGAGTTTTATCTGAAGGAAGGACAGTATTACCTCGATGGAAATTCACTCGGACTATTGTCAAAAAAAGCCGAACAGGCTGTCATGGACCTGCTTTCAAGCTGGAAGAATTACGGGATTGAGGGCTGGATGGAAGGAGAGCATCCATGGTTCACGCTATCAGAATCTCTTGGTGAGAAAACTGCGCCGCTTATCGGAGCGAAATCTTCTGAAGTGATTGTGACTGGGTCAATTACTGTCAATTTACATCAAATGCTCTCAACCTTTTACCAGCCGGAAGGAAAACGGTCAAAAATTGCAGCTGATGAACTGAACTTCCCGTCTGATATCTACGCGCTTCAAAGTCAGATTGAACAAAAAGGGTTGAATCCTGAAGAAGAGCTTATAAAAGCCGAATCTGCAGATGGTGTTACATTATCACTTGAAGACATTGACCGCGTATTCACAGAAGAGACAGCGGTCTTATTACTGCCATCTGTTTTATACCGCAGTGGCCAGCTTCTTCCTATTAAAGAGATCACAAAACGCGCACATGAAAAAGGAATACTCGTCGGATTTGATCTCGCTCATTCAATTGGTGCCGTGCCACATCAGCTTCATGACTGGGGCGTTGATTTCGCTGTATGGTGTAATTATAAATATATGAATAATGGCCCCGGTGGTACAGGAGGACTGTTCATTCATGAAAGACATCATGATCGTATGCCGGGTTTAAAAGGATGGTTCGGTTCAGATAAAGACAAACAGTTTGATATGGCGCACACATTCACAAAAGCTGAAGGGGCGGGAGCTTATCAGATCGGCACGCCAAATATTTTATCCGTAGCGCCGCTGATTGGCAGTCTTACGTTATTTGAAGAGGCGGGGATTGAAAGATTGCGCAGAAAATCACTCCATCAGACAACCTATATCGCACAATTTGTTGATAAAGAGCTGAAGCAATTCGGGATGAAACAGGTGACTCCTTTAACGGATGCAGACAGAGGTGGTCATATTGCCCTCAGACACCCGTATGCTGCAGGCATTTGTAAAGCCATGAAAGCAGAAGGGATTATTCCTGACTTCAGGTCTCCTGATATCATCAGGCTTGCACCGGCGGCATTTTATACGAGTTACAAAGATCTTTATCAAGCAATGCAGCTGATTAAAAAGATCATGAAAGAAGAAACATATAAATCCTATTCTAATGAACGAAATGTCATTGCATAAGGAGGAGTTGTTCAGATGAAATTAATCGATATTACGATGAACCTGAGTGACAGTACACCGAGCTGGCCCGGGGACACACCATTCAGTTATGAAATAGCATGGCCCATGGAGAAAAGCGGTTCAGTCAACGTAGGCAAGATCGAAGCAAGTACACATATCGGCACTCATATTGATGCACCATTCCATTACGATAACAATGGAATGAAAACCGATGAGCTCGAGCTGAGCCGCTATTTTGCAAATGCAGTTGTAGTGGATTGTACAGGTGTCAGTGAGATTACACCAGATCATATTGATTTTGACGAAGAGGGAGTCACAGCTGTTTTATTTAAAACTGGCGGATGGACGGACCGTGCTGTATTTCCTGCGAAGATTCCGGTGATGAATGAATCGGTACCGGCATATTTAAAAGGTAAAGGGATCAATTTAATCGGAGTGGACCTGCCATCGGTTGATCACCTGGAGAGTAAAACGCTGCCAGTTCACCATGCGCTCTATGAACAGGACATCAACATTTTAGAAGGCATTGTACTTGATGGAGTGAGAGAAGGAAGTTATCAGCTGATTGCCATGCCGCTTAAAATTAAAGGCGGGGATGGCAGTCCTGTCCGCGCCGTACTTGTTTCAGCATAAAAAAATATCCTCTGCTTCTGAAGCAGAGGATTACACAGCTGACGCTGAGAGATCTTTTTCAAGTTCGCGGATCTTAAGTGCGATTTCGTCGCAAATTTCCTGGAACATTGCCCATTTAGCTAAAGGGTCTGCTGCACGCTTAGCAGGATTCACAATGTTCCAGTTGATCACTTTATCCGAAAATGATGGGTGAATGCTGATCGCTTCATCCTTTTCCGGATCCTGTATGATGACAATCACATCCGCTTTCCTGAGGTCGCTTTCACTTATGCGATACGGAGTAATCGATGCTATATCTATACTGATTTCTTGCATTGCCTGTAAAGTGAAAGGGTTCTTTCTGGCACCTGCCCAGCCTGCACTTTTAAATACAGTGCCCGGGATATACAGACGGGAAGCCCATCCTTCAGCGATTGAGCTGCGTTCATGGTTTGCTGATATAAAATAAATGTATCGATCGGCCATACGAACAGCTCCTTTCATTTCTGCTTACTTAATTCACTATACCCATCTTTTAAAAAATATATGCACATAGACCTGTTTTCTGGCGCATTATTTGATTTCTGACTGGTTAGCAGGTAAATTATTGGGGGTATACAATAAAAAGCAGAATGCTTAAAATATAAAGATGGAGGACGCGATATGAAGCTCAATTTGACCGCTAAAATACTCATCGGCTTAGTGTTAGGTATTATTGTCGGCCTGGTATTAAATATATTCGCACCTGACTTATTTAGTACATTAAATACATACGTGTTTAATCCACTGGGGGAAATTTTCCTTGGGTTAATCAATATGCTCGTTGTGCCAATTGTTTTCTTCTCACTGGTACTCGGTGTAGCCGGGCTTGGTGATACGAAAAAACTTGGCAGAATGGGTGTAAAAACGATCCTCACCTTCATGACTACTACAGCGATTGCGATCACAATTGGACTAACACTTGCTTCAGTTATCCAGCCGGGGAATGATTCACTCTTTTCTCAGGAGGAAAGAGATGCGGCAGAATTTGAAGAAAGTGAAACGCCATCTGTAGGACAGACATTGCTGGACATTATCCCCGAAAACCCGGTTATGGCAATGGCTGAGGGTAATATGCTCCAGATCATTGCATTTGCCATTTTCATCGGTTTTGCAATCACTGTACTTGGTGATAAAACGAAAGGTGTATACCAATTGTTCGAGCAGGGGAATGACATTATGATGTTCCTGGTCGGTATTGTCATGAAGTTTGCGCCATACGGAACTTTTGGTCTGATTGCTTCAGCATTGGGAGAAGCAGGACTGGACTCATTACAAAGCATTTTAATGTACGTCCTGGTTGTATTACTTGCACTCGTCATTCATGCGGTCATTACCTACGGATCGATTATTATGTTCCTGGCGAAAAAGAGCCCGATCTGGTTCTATAAAAACTTTTTCCCTGCTATGACAGTCGGCTTTAGTACATCATCAAGTAATGCAACACTGCCGATCTCAATGGAAACTGCTCAAAAGGAATTAAATGTATCTAAACCTGCAAGTTCATTTGTCCAGCCACTTGGCGCAACGATTAATATGGACGGAACTGCTATTATGCAGGGTGTTGCTACGATTTTTATCGCCCAGGTCTATGCAGTTGATCTGACATTTGTAGAGTTGCTGACAGTTGTTCTAACGGCCGTGCTCGCGAGTATCGGAACTGCGGGAGTGCCGGGAGTTGGGATGATTCTTCTTGCAATGGTTTTAACGTCAGTCGGACTTCCTGTAGCCGGTATCGGATTAATTATCGGGATAGACAGAATACTCGACATGACCAGAACAGCCATCAACATTTCAGGTGATGCAGCAGTAGCGCTTTTTGTCTCAGAATCTGAGAAGAAAAGAAAAATTAAAGAGCAGCGTGGAGAAGCGTAATTCACAATATCTCCACTCGCATTTCATCAAAAAAGATGTATACTGAGAGCAAGAAGAAAAGAAGGGGTAGTGTACAATGAACCTCGGATTTGGTGAAATATTAATAATTTTATTTGTTGCTCTCATTGTGTTTGGCCCGTCAAAACTGCCGGAGCTCGGCAAAACAGCCGGCAAAACACTTTATGAATTTAAAAAAGGCATGAACTCAGTTATGAAAGACGAGGAGCCAAAAAAACCGTCCCAAAAGTAATTTTGGGACGGTTTTTTTATGTTCCAGTCTGCTCAGTAGCAGGCGTGATTACTAAATATTATTTCTTCACATCATCATAACGGTCAAGCGCACGCTGCCTGGCAGCCTTATGATCGACAACTGGTTCAGGATAATCTTCACCAATCGTCACACCTGCTTCTTCGAGTACATCATCCGGTGCATTAGACGGATCATGGATGTGTTTGATCGGCATTTTTTTAAGTTCAGGGATCCATGCTTTAATGTATTCACCGTCAGGGTCAAACTTTTTTGATTGGGTAGTCGGATTAAAAATTCTAAAGAAAGGGGAGGCGTCTGCACCTGAACCGGCAACCCACTGCCAGCCCATGACGTTATTTGCGGTGTCAGCATCAACGAGCGTGTCATCAAACCAGTCAGCACCCTCTCTCCAGTGAATCAGTAAATCTTTCGTTAAAAACGATCCGACAATCATTCTGACCCGGTTATGCATATAACCTGTAGCCCATAGCTCTCTCATACCGGCATCTACAATCGGGAATCCGGTTTTACCTTTTTTCCATAGATCAAATGAATCCATTTCATCCATCCACTTGAACTTTTTAAATTGATCATTCATCGGATCCGTTTCGGTTTCAGGGAAATGAGTGATTAAAGAGTAGGCGAAGTCCCGCCATACCAGCTGTCTGAGAAACGGCTCACCGGCTGCTTCAGCATTCTTTTTGATTGAATGGTAGACACTTCTGACTGAGAGTAGCCCCAGTGCGAAGTAAGGAGACAGTGCAGAACTTGCCTCTTCAGCAGGGAAATCACGCTTATTTTTGTATACTTTCAGCTTTTTGTCTAAAAAGGTATGAAACCGTCTGACTGCTGCTTCTTCAGAAGGTGTCCATCTTTTTTCCATGCCGTTTGTCCAGTTGATTTCAGGCAGTAAATCCAAATCATCAATAGACAGAGAATCCTTTTCATTAAATGACACGGGATCCGCCTTTTTTACAGATGGCAGTGCCTGAGGGACTTCATGCTGTTGCAGCGCTTTATAAAAGGGGGTGAATACTTTGTAAGGTTCTCCGTCCTTCTTTTTTACATCCCAGGGTGGGAGAAGCAGTCTGCCTTCATAAGTATTTACATTCAAACCCTGATCATGAAGTGCCTCACCAATTTCACGATCCCGGTTGAAAACTGCAGGCTCATACTGACGGTTCCAGTGGATCGCAGAAATATCATATTTACTGATCAGATCCTTCAGAATATCTTCAGGTTTTCCTTTTGCAATATACATTTTCCCCCCGGCTGACTCGAGCCTTTTCTGGAAAGATGTAAGTGCATGGTGAAGAAACCATTTTTGAGCTGAGCCAATCTTTTCATCTTCATCAAAAATATAAACCGGCAGTATTTTGCCGGCTTCCGCTGCGTGATATAAACCCGGATTGTCATGAAGACGCAGGTCTTTTCTAATCCATACGATAGAAGTCATCATACCGCTCCTTTATCGGGGAGTAATCCCGTTTTCGATCATATCAAATAACATTTCCGCCCATTCTTCCTTAGGTATTCCCTCTGAATTATGGATTAAAACGGATTGAAAGAATACACCGGCGATCAATGAAGATGGAAGGTTTGCCCTGATTGAGCCTTCTATTTTAGCTTTCTCAATCAGCGTCATCAGCAGTTGAAACAACCTTCCTGATTGTGCATCAAGCTGTTCAAGCTGTTTTTTAACTGCAGGAGATGCACTTTTATCAAGGGAAGGTCTCATCTTAATCATGTCATACACCTGGGAGTATTCCATGAATAAATAAAGCAGGTCCTTCAGTGTCAAAAAAGCGTCAGTCTGCCGGCTGAGGCGGTCAATTTTCCTCATCACCTGATCCATTAAATCGGTCATATAATCAACGATCAATTCATCTTTATTTTTGTAGTATTCATAAATTGTACTCCTCGCTACATCAAGGCGCTCTGAAAGGGCCTTGAAGTGAAATCCTTCATAGCCTTTTTCGAGTAACAGCTTTTCTGTTGCTTCCATCAATTCTGTGATGTTCATTTTTCTTTGTCGCGCCATATGCACTCATCCTTTAAGATCGTTCTGTATTCAGTATATCGGAAAATAGGGTAGACGTGGGAATTGAAGCGGTTTGCGGGGGAGGACCAAGAAAAAGAACCCTGATTGCTCAGGGTTCAGTTACGTACTGCTTAAAACATCGGGAGAATATAATTAATTAAGAACCATAAGATACCGATTAAAATAAGGATGTAAGCAGTCTATTTGATAAATGTTGCACCAACAAGCCCTCTGTCGGTTTTTTGTGTTTTTGTATTTCAAATTTGCGCTTGTCTGTCAGTATAAATGTTTTTTCTGATTATCCAATTAGATTAATTAAGAAGAAAATAACGACGATTGCACCAATGATCATTAGAATTGTACGTAACACAGTAACGCCTCCTTAAAATAATAAATTCTTTATAACCGCTGATGATTTTCGTCAAGGACTGCGCATTCTACGTCCGGGCGATAGTAAGCCTTTTCGACGCTCTGCGTTCTACATGGTGTCACCTGTCGTTTCTATGACGCAGGAATCTGCGTCCTCCACTGCAATCTTCAGCTGGATGGTTCTTTGAAACATGTCATAACTTAATAGTTATTGTTACTAGTAAGATACCCATAGGAGGACCCTGCAAACCTGGATTGATTGATTTTGCAAATAAAAAGTTTAGGGAATATGCTGTATAACAAATATTCAGTGATTTCTGAAATATATATTGACATTGTTCAGATGGTAGTTTATTCTAATGATGTTCAAAGAATGGACAAAAAATCGTACAGAAAGGAGCTGTGTGTCATGATCATCATTAAACGCAAAAAATATTCTGCAAAACTGAATATCACGCAGCGAACTTTTTTCTGACGATCTGAATGATTGATTGACTGGTAAAGGTGTTGTCTGCGTATGCAGTCAGCGCCTTTTTTTAAAGCATACCCTGCTTTTTTACAGGCGGGGTATGTTTTTTTATTGCCAATTTTTAGTTGATAACAGTTTGCCTGTTTTCATAAAAAACTTATTTCAGGGGGAATGATGAAGATGAATAGAATTTACACAGACATGATTAAGGCAGGTTACAAGATGGCTTTGGATAGTGGGTAGCCTGTCTGTTGACGGAATAAAGGAGGTGTCCACAGATGTTTGATATTTTTATGAAGTTAGGCTGGTTTTTTAAAGAGCATTGGAAACGTTATACAGTGGCAATCGGATTACTCTTGATTGCGAATTTATTTGAAGTTGTGCCGCCTTTTCTTGTGGGGATGGCCATTGATGATATCTTCATGGGTGAGTTAACACAGGACCTTTTGGTACAGTACCTGTTAATACTGACTGGAATCGGTGTAGTGACGTACATCCTGAATTATATCTGGCAGTATTTACTTTTTGGCGGTGCACACCAGATAGAGCGAAGACTGAGATCGATGTTTATGGGGAAGCTGCTTCAGATGACACCGGGGTTTTATGAAAGGAACCGGACAGGTGATCTGATGGCAAGAGCAACAAATGATCTAAAGGCAGTGTCAGTTACGGCCGGGTTTGGTGTATTAACATTGATTGACTCCACTGCCTACATGCTGACGATCCTTCTGACGATGGGGTTTCTCATTTCCTGGGAGCTGACGCTTGCTGCGGTGCTGCCACTGCCGATCCTTGCTTTTGTGATGAAGATTCTTGGCAAGAAAATTCATGAGCGTTATATGATCGCACAGGATGCGTTTGGGGATTTGAATGACCGCGTACTTGAATCAATAGCAGGGGTTCGGGTCATCAGAGCATATGTTCAGGAGAGAAGGGATGAAGAGCTGTTTCATCAGCATACAGAGGATGTTTATCAGAAGAATATCCGCGTGTCATTTATTGATTCGCTTTTTAACCCGCTGACAAAAGTGCTGACCGGAATCAGTTATATGATTGGTCTTGGATATGGTGCGTATCTCGTATTTAATCAGGCAATCACGCTCGGTCAGCTTGTGTCCTTCAACGTATATCTCGGCATGCTGATCTGGCCGATGTTCGCGATCGGTGAGCTGATTAATATTATGCAGCGCGGGAACGCCTCAATGGACCGTGTGAACGAAACCTTGAGCAGTTCACCTGAAGTAATAGAGCCGGCTCATGCAGCAGCTGTCACTGCAATGGACGGTATTGAATTTCGTGAAACAGCCTTTCAATATCCATCTTCAAATGTTCAGAACCTGAAAAACCTGAATATCAGGCTGATGCAGGGTCAGACGTTAGGGATCGTTGGAAGAACGGGAAGTGGAAAAACAACCATTGTTAAGCAGCTGTTAAAAGAATATCCGGCTGGAGCCGGTGAGATCTCAGTGAGCGGTACCGGTTTGCAGCATCTGCAAAAAAATCAATTATTATCATGGATTGGCTACGTGCCACAGGAGCATGTCCTGTTTTCAAAATCAGTCCGTGACAATATCTTATTCGGTGCAGAAGATGCGTCAGAGGAAGAATTGTTAAAAGCGATTAAAATGGCTCATTTTGAAAAAGATCTTGAAATGCTGCCTGATGGGCTTGATACGATGGTTGGAGAAAAGGGCGTTGCCTTATCAGGTGGACAGAAGCAGAGGATTTCAATCGCACGTGCCTTGATAAAAGATCCGCCCCTGCTGATCCTTGATGATTCATTATCTGCTGTTGATGCAAAAACAGAAGCAGCGATCTTAGAAAATATTAAAAATGAAAGAAATGGAAAGACAACGATGATTACGACACACAGACTGTCTGCCGTTGAACACGCAGACTGGATTGTTGTCATGGATAACGGTGAGGTCATTGAAGAAGGTGTCCACACAGATCTGCTTAAGAAAAAAGGCTGGTACTTCGAGCAATATGAGCGCCAGCAAGTAGAAGAGTCACTGTTAGAGGAGGTACAGTCATGAGTGTAGGAAAACGCCTCTGGCATTACGGACTGTTGTATAAAAAGACGATACTGATTGCACTTGTCATGCTGACGATCTCAGTAGCAGCTGAGCTTGCAGGTCCTTTTATTGCAAAGAAAATGATTGATGATCATATTCTCGGGATCGAAGAGACATGGGTAGAAACAGATGATTCACAGGACGCAGTATCATATAACGGCACATTTTATAAAAGAGAAGCGTATTTAAACGAAGGTGAGCAGGGTGGAAGTGAGGCTCATATTTTTCAGATCGGACTGAATTTTTACTTTGTGAATGAGCCGGTTGAAGCAGAAGGTGAGCGTAATTATGCAGATGGCCAGCTGACTTTCGGCTCCGGTGAGGATGCAAAAGTATATCCTGCTGAAGAGCTGACAAGTTCTCAGGTATTTGCTTTTTACACACCTGAGATCCCAAGAATGATCTGGCTTGTCGCGTTTTATTTCGGTCTGACAGTTGTTGCTGCAATCTTTCATTTTGGACAGGAGTTTCAGCTCCAGCGTTCGGCAAACAGGATTATTCAAAAGATGCGTACGCAGGTATTCAATCATATACAGCGTCTGCCAATCAATTACTTTGATGATCTCCCTGCCGGAAAAGTTGTTGCGAGGATTACCAATGATACTGAAGCAATCAGGGAACTGTATGTGCAGGTGCTTGGTCAGTTTTTTCATAGCGGTGTCTATATTACCGGTATCTATATTGCACTCTTTATCCTAGATCCAAACCTGGCTGCGATCTGTCTTGTACTGCTGCCGATCTTATATATCTGGATGCTGTTGTACCGTAAATATGCATCTGTGTATAATCAGACAGTCAGATCCAAGGTGAGTGAGATTAATGCGTCCATTAATGAAGCGATTCAGGGCATGAGCATTATTCAGGCTTTCAGAAGAGAAAGCCGTATCCAGGAAGAATTTGAAGAAAAAAATACAACGCATTTTCAGTTTCAGAACAAATTATTAAACCTGAATGCGCTGATGTCATATAACCTGGTTAACATTCTGCGTAACCTGACATTCGTCGCATTTATCTGGTATTTCGGCGGTGCAGCGCTGAACGCCGAATCTGTCGTAACAGTTGGTGTGCTTTATGCGTTTGTGGATTATCTGACAAGGTTATTCCAGCCTGTCACAGGAATCGTGAATCAGCTTGCAAACCTTGAGCTTGCGCTTGTAGCGGGTAAACGGGTCTTTGAGCTGATGGATGAGGACGGTGAAGAGGTCAGAGATGAAAGAATTGACCGTTTAAAAGGGCATGTCGTATTTAATGATGTGTCATTTGCGTATAAAAAAGAGGATTACGTACTAAAAAATCTGTCATTTGAAGCGAAGGCGGGTCAGACAATCGGACTTGTGGGGCATACTGGTTCCGGCAAGTCGTCGATTATGAACCTGCTGTTCCGCTTCTATGATTGTCAAAAAGGGGAGATTCTTATTGATGGACAAAACATCAGAGAATTACCTCGACAAACCATTCGCGATCACATGGGCATTGTACTCCAGGATCCATATCTCTTTACAGGTACAATTGCATCCAATGTCAGCCTCAATGATCCTCGAATATCACGGGAAAAAATAGAGGCGGCATTAAAGGCTGTTGGAGCTGACCAGGTACTGACTAACCTGGAACAGGGCATTGATGAGCCTGTAATCGAAAAGGGAAGTACGTTATCTTCAGGTCAGAGGCAGCTAATTTCTTTTGCAAGAGCGCTCGCATTTGATCCTGCGGTACTTGTACTTGATGAAGCAACATCAAGTGTGGACACTGAAACAGAATCAGTGATTCAGCAGGCGATGGATACACTGAAGACGGGGAGAACGACATTTATTATTGCTCACCGTCTGTCAACGATCCGCAATGCAGATCAGATTCTCGTATTAGACCGCGGACATATCGTTGAACGCGGCACACATGATGAGCTCATGGCAAATAGGGGTAAATATTATCAAATGTACGAACTTCAGCAGGGAAAACAGCAGGCGGGATAATGCTTGTGGATGCTGTAATTAGAAAAGCCTGAGACACTTATATAGCGTTTCAGGCTTTTTAATCGTTTCGCTGCGCTTCAGGCGGACGCTTTCCGGACGGTTGTTGCTGAGCCTCCTCGCCTTCGGCTGTGGGGTCTCAGCTTCCAACTAATCGTCCCGGAGTCGCCGCCTTCCGCTCCGCTACACTTAGTTTTTACCTTTCGAAATTGAAATGGGGATTGCTTCGTAAAAATATAATTCATATTTCGATTCAACTTTTAGAGGTTCGAGTGCTTACATAATTTTTTGGTGCAATTTTAGCAGCGCATTGGAGGGCAGGACGAAGACTCCTGCGGAAAAACGATCGTGAAAGACCCCGGAAGGCAGTGGTTTTCTGCCTGAGGAGGCTTGAGCGTTCGTCCGCGGAAAGCGAAGTCCTGGCCGTAAATGCGCTGCGATTATAAAGCACAATTAATCTTAATAAGTAATCCCAACGCGCTCCTGCACATGCTCCTTATTTAATAGAAGAGAATAAGCAAAATCACCCGTATCATACATCGAAATACTCGACGGCTCATCCGGAAGTGTATTGACTTCAGTCCGGTAAGTGCCAATCCGCTCGCCATCCGGCAGGTAAGTCGGACAGACAACTGTCCAGTCAAGTCCCGCTTCTTTTAACATCAGATAAGCCCTGCAATGATCTTCAGCAGCTGTACTCAGGCGTCTGTTTGATTCAGATGAATGAAAACGGAATTTACCGGGCTCTCTTTTTGAATCAAGTATACCTGCCGTTCCGATGGTAATAATCCGTCTGATCCCATGTTTTCTCATCGCAGGAAGGATATGAATCATTGATTTGGTCAGTGCATCATTTTTATCCGTTCCGAGTGCGCTCATGACGGCATCTGATCCTGCGATTGTTTTTTCGACATCTTCTTTTACAGATGCATCACCCTGTATGTAAGTCAGGTTTGAATGTGTGCTTTTGAGTTCAGGGTCACGAACCAGTGCCCGGACCTGGTGCCCGTCTTCTAAAGCACGCTCAAGAATGACACTCCCGACTCTTCCTGTTGCGCCAAATAATGCAAGTTTCATCATAAAACCTCCTGTCTATACTCGTTTACATTAGTGTAGCTTACTTCTCATTTTTGGGAAAGATAATTGATTAAGGGAGTGTAAGTGAGTTAAGTTAAGGGAAATGTTACAATATTCATACAATCATTTGGAAAGGGGATTTTAAGATGGATTTTCGTACTGAGAGAGATACATTAGGTGAGGTGCAGGTACCTGCAGATAAACACTGGGGAGCACAAACGCAGCGCAGTCTTGAAAACTTCCCAATCGGAATTGAGAAAATGCCGCTTGAAGTCACTTACGGGTTTGCTGAACTCAAAAAGGCGGCAGCTGTTGCAAACTTTGACCTTGAAAAACTGTCACTACATAAGAAAAATGCAATTGTGAAAGCATGTGATGAAATTTTAAATGGAGACCTTGATGATCATTTTCCTTTGTCAGTCTGGCAGACAGGAAGCGGTACACAGTCTAATATGAACGCCAATGAAGTCATTGCATTCAGAGCGAACCAACTGCTTGCGGATCAGAAATCAGATGAAAAAGTTCATCCGAATGACGACGTCAATATGTCTCAGAGCTCTAACGATACATTTCCGACAGCAATGCATATTGCTGCTTACCGTGCTGTCTGCAGTAAGCTGATTCCAGCTTTGAATAACCTGACTGATACATTCTATCAGAAGGAAAAAGAATTTTATGAAGTCATTAAAATTGGACGGACACACCTGCAGGATGCCACGCCTTTAACACTCGGTCAGGAAATCAGCGGATGGCGTGCCATGCTTGAGCGTTCTAATACGATGATTCAGGAAGCAAATAAGCATATCCTTTCACTTGCAATTGGAGGAACAGCAGTCGGCACCGGGATCAATGCCCACGCGGAATTTGGGGAGCGTGTAGCAAAGCAGCTTGTATTGCAGACAGGTTTTCCTTTCTATTCCTCAGACAATAAATTTCATGCGCTGACAAGCCATGATGAAATTGTTTATCTTCACGGTGCATTAAAAGGTCTTTCAGCTGATCTGATGAAAATTGCCAATGATATCAGATGGCTTGCGAGCGGACCGAGAAGTGGAATTGGTGAAATTACAATCCCCGCAAATGAGCCGGGAAGCTCCATTATGCCTGGTAAAGTAAATCCGACGCAGAGTGAAGCACTCACGATGATTACAACTCAAATCATGGGGAATGATGCAACAATCGGATTTGCAGCGAGTCAGGGTAACTTTGAATTAAATGTCTTTAAGCCTGTCATTATCTATAATTTCCTTCAATCGATTACACTGCTTGCTGATGGAATGAATACATTTAATGATAAGTGTGCAGTCGGGATTGAGGCGAACCTTGATATTATTGCAAAGCACGTGGAGAATTCACTTATGCTTGTCACAGCGTTAAATCCTCATATCGGCTATGAGAAGGCTGCTGAAATTGCCAAGCTTGCTTTTAACGATGAATCTACTTTAAAAGAAGCTGCAGTTAAGACAGGGTACCTGAATGAAGAGCAGTACGATGAATGGATTCAGCCGCTCAACATGGTCAATATCGACCGTTGATCAATAGAAAAGGCCCGCTCAACAGTAGAGCGGGCCTTTTACTATATGGTTAAAGGGGGTAACCAACTTATCGGATGCGCTGCTCAGTTTCCACATCAAAGAAGTGGCACTTGTTCAGGTTGAAAGCAAGCTCGACTTTTTGTCCTGCTTTAATATCTGAACGAGAATCAACGCGTGCTACAAAGTCCTGATCGCCAAGCTTAGAATAAAGCATCAGTTCAGCACCTGTAAGCTCAGAAACTTCAATGTCAGCGAGGAATTTAGATCCTGCAGCTGATTCGATGAAAACTGGCTCATCGTGAATATCTTCAGGGCGTACACCCAGGATGATATCTTTTCCAACATAGTTCTGATTACGAAGTGTCTTCATTTTACCTTCAGGAACCTGAAGCGTCTGGCCTTTTACTTCAAATCCTGCATCTGTCAGCTTACCGCTGAAGAAGTTCATTGCCGGTGAACCGATGAATCCACCAACGAATACGTTTTCAGGATTATCATACACTTCTTTAGGAGATCCAACCTGCTGGATCACGCCATCCTTCATAACAACGATACGTGTTGCCATTGTCATCGCTTCAGTCTGATCGTGCGTTACATAGATCGTTGTTGTCTGAAGACGCTGGTGAAGCTTAGCGATTTCAGCACGCATCTGGACACGAAGTTTTGCATCAAGGTTTGAAAGCGGCTCATCCATTAAGAATACTTTAGCATCTCGAACGATTGCACGACCAAGTGCAACACGCTGACGCTGACCACCTGAAAGTGCTTTAGGCTTACGGTCAAGAAGTGCTTCAAGACCAAGGATCTTAGCAGCATTTTTTACACGCTTGTCAATTTCAGCTTTATCGAATTTACGAAGCTTCAGTCCGAATGCCATGTTGTCATATACGCTCATGTGAGGATATAGTGCGTAGTTCTGGAATACCATCGCGATATCGCGGTCTTTTGGCGCTTTATCATTTACACGCTCGTCGCCGATATAAAAGTCGCCTTTAGAAATTTCCTCAAGACCTGCAACCATACGAAGTGTAGTTGATTTACCGCAACCAGATGGACCAACGAATACGATAAATTCTTTATCTTTAATGTGTAAGTTGAAGTCAGATACTGCTGTTACATCTTTATCATAAATTTTATAGATATTCTGCATTTTTAACTCTGCCATGTTAATTCCTCCATTATGTACGCGATGTACGTTTGATGTAATGTCATTGTATCGCTCAATGTAAGCCTTTCCAATGGACAGATTGCACAAAAAAAGAACCGGTCATTCGTCACAATGACCAGTCCTCATTATTTGAGATTCTCTGATTCCACTCAAGACAGGCAAAATAAGCGATTAAGCCACCGTTAAATGTCTTAATATCAATGCCTGCTTTTTCACTGAATTTATCCAGTCTGTATTGAAGACTGTTACGGTGCATATATAAGAGCTTGGCAGTAGAGCTGACATTGGAGAGGTTCTCAACAAAGCTTTGAATAATCTTTGGCAGATCACGCTCCTGGTCAAAAAGCTCAAAAATCGCTGCAAACAGCGTATCTTTTTCGAAATCTGAAAAGCGGTTCATCAGGTTGATTGGCATGACATCAAATAATGAAAGCACGGTTCTCTTTGATTCGAAAGGAATATGGCGCTCAAACCAGGCTCTTTCCATTTCGAGCATTGTCTTTGTATTGGCACCTGAGCTGTGAAAGGATCCGGCAAAAAATGTTACTTTCATCTCCAGGTCATTTTCAATGGCCTGGGCAGCTGAGGCCAGTTCATCAAGCGAAAGTGTATCCTCTGTTTGCGGCTCGATCACAAAACCACTGTATTCATCCGTTTGTATGACGATCGCTTTATCCGAAAATACATAATGCAGAGCCTGCTCACCTTCTGTCTGAAAAGGGGAATCACTGATATACTGGACCATCCTGAAAACTTTACCCGCTTCATAAGGGCATTTTGCATGTTCTTCTGAAAGAAACCTGAGCCATTCTCCTGCAGGGCCTGAAGGGGGGACAGCAGATGGCGTTAATATAATAGAAAGTAATTCTTTCTCTCTGTCTGAAAGAGCGCTTTTGGAAAATCCAATGAACTGGTCGGCAGCCGGATCACGGTACCAGGTAAAATAGTCATATTCTTCCGGTTTAACCTGGTCGGGCTTTTTCGCCTCAGGAAACATTTGAAAAATCGAACGAAATGCTGACAAAAGATCACCCTGTTTCTATGTATGAATGGATTTAAAATATCACGTTTTTTTTTATTACACAACAAAACGGCCAATATGGCCGTTTTGTCAGCCGGCGGTTAATCTGCCGGCGGGGCTTCAGGTTCTAACTCTCTTGCTTCCTCGATGTTTGTCCTGTGACCATAGCGGAACACACTTCCTCCCGCCATTCCTTCATTAATAAAACGGTCCACATCCATTGCAGCTTCATCCCGGCCTTCATAGGAAGTATCGGGAAGAAAAGACAAATGACGCTTCATCGAAAGCACCCCCTGATTCATAATATATGTGAATCAGGTCATTCATATACAAAGCTAATCACCATAAACATGGAAAAGCATCAGGTCATGGATTTGCTGAATGACTTTGTCCTGATTTTTTTCAGGTGCTGCAGAGGTCCATTCAATTTTTCCGTTCTTATGATAAACCCCCTGTACCTGCTCTCCCATATATGTAAATGAAAAACGCCAGCCGGGTAAATCCTTTGAATATAATTTCTGATATTGAAAATGCTGTATCATGATTTCTTCCCCTTTAATCCGTTTTCATCAAGTATAGCATGAATGAATTGGAAATCTGAACATAAGCTGAATGGAAGAAAGGGCAGATATTTCAGCATGTTTAAAGGGTCATTCAAACCATTGGAACCGGATTCTGCTATACTGTACAGGAATAGTATAGTGGAAGGTGAGATTATGGATATTGTCATTTTATTATTAATCATGATGACGGTCGGAGCGGTGATTGGTGGCTTTACAAACAGCCTTGCAATTAAAATGCTTTTCAGGCCGTATAAGCCGGTATATATAGGGAAGTGGCGTGTCCCATTTACCCCGGGGCTCATTCCGAAAAGAAGAGAAGAGCTTGCCCGCCAACTTGGTCTGATGGTTGTGAATCACCTGTTAACGGCTGAAAGTCTGAAGGCGAAATTTCTGAATACAGAAAAGGAAAAAGCGCTGACAGCCTGGCTTCAAAAAGAAGGAAGTAAGGTCTTTCAGATCGATGATTCAGTGGAAACTGTACTGAACCGCTTTGATCTTGAATCCCCCGTTCCATACCTTGAGAGAACAATGGACAGCTGGATTGAAGGCCAGTATGAACAATTAAAAGAAAAGTATATGTTTTTAACACTGCGTGAGACATTGCCAGTTCAGTGGCAGGACCGTCTGGATCGCAAAGTGACAACAGTCAGCACGTACATCCTTGAAAAAGGTGAAGACTATTTTTCTTCTGAAGAAGGAAAAGAAAAAGTACAAACCATGATTGATGATTTCCTGAAAACACGCGGTACGCTTGGCAGTATGGTACAGATGGTGATGGGGAATACGTCACTTGGTGATAAAGTTCAGCCTGAGATCATTAAATTTTTGAAACATCCAGGAACACATGATATACTCGAACAGGTTTTGCACAAAGAGTGGGAAAAAGTGAAGGATTGGCAGTGGGAACGGGCATTCTCGATTGTCACTGACCGTGATCTCGTTATCCGGCTCCAAGGCTTATTAAAAGAACGTATGAACCTGAATGAATGGATGGACAAACCGTTTGGCAGTGTCATTCAGCCGCTTGAGAGCAGGCTGATAGAAGACTTAATCCCAAAAGCCTCATCAAAAGCGAAAGATATGCTCATCGAACGGATCGAGGATATCCTTGCAAAAATGAAGCTGCAGGAAATTGTCAGGGAACAGGTGGATTCCTTTGAGGTATCACGCCTCGAGGAACTTGTACTCGGCATTTCAAGAAGGGAATTTAAAATGATCACCTATCTTGGTGCGCTGCTAGGCGGATTAATTGGACTTGTTCAAGGGGTTTTTGTGTACCTAACCGCTCTCTAAAAAAATTATGTTTAAGACTGATTTTAGAGGGCAAACATGGAAGAGTGATTAATTTAGGAGGTTTTACAAATGGCAGTAAATCTGTATGATCAGGCAAACGAACTCGAAAGTGCAATTCGTCAGAGCGAGGAATTCACTGAACTAAAAGAAATGTATGACGCTGTGAACAGCGATGAGTCAGCGAAAGGGATCTTTGAAAACTTCCGCAACATCCAGCTTTCACTTCAGCAAAAGCAAATGAACGGTGAAGAGATTTCACAGGAAGAAATTGAGCAGGCGCAACAAACTGCTCAGCTTGTACAGCAGCATGAACTGATTGCGAAGCTGATGGAAGCTGAACAGCGTATGAGCATGACAATTCAGGAACTGAACAAAGTGATCATGAAGCCGCTTGAAGAGCTTTATGGCGCAATGGAAAATACTGAACAGTAATGTTCAAAGCCGCTTACAGGTTAATACCTGTAAGCGGCTTTTTTTTAAGATCTTTCCTCAAGTGAGGCAGCAGCTTCTGCAACGCCTGCTGCTTTATCTGAAATCTCATTCAGTGTAATCACAAGACTGCTTACATCAGCATCAACCTGAGAGTTTTGGCTTTTAAGGTCATTCATAACAGCCATAATCTCTTCAAAAGACTCACTCGTCGAAATAATGCTGTCGCGCTCAGACTTGAAAAGATTTTTCAGTTCAAGAATTGAACCTTCGATTGTTTTTGTCTTGACATTTGTATCCTTCAGAAGATCATAAACCTGTGATACGGATTCCTTTGTATTTTCAGCGAGCTTTCTTACTTCGTCAGCTACTACTGCAAACCCTTTTCCATGCTCACCAGCGCGGGCTGCCTCAATTGAAGCATTTAATGCAAGCAGGTTTGTCTGATCAGCAATAGAAGTAACCATGTTGGCAACCTCAGAAATCTGGCTGTTTAAATTGTTCAGCTCTTTGATGTTTTGTTCTGTGGATAGCATTTTATTAGAAATTTGTTCACTTTCTTTTTTCGTCTGATTAAGACGTGACTGTTCTTCACCTGTTTTATTCTGAAGCTCTGTTGCTACGTGTGAACCGTTTTGTGCACGGTTTGAAAGCTGACCAAGCGCTTCTTTCATCTGGCGGACATTTTCACTCGTAGCATTGCTGTTATCAGACAGAGTAGCTGCACTTGTTCTCAGCGTATGAAGCAGCTCTTCCAGATGATTTTGTTCGGCCATCAGCTTCGCCTGAAATTGATTTTCATATGCTTCAAGTACGATTTGCATTTCAAGGTTTAAGATCTTTGAGATGGCACGTACCAGACTGAATTTATCTTTTTCATTAAAAGGAAGCGTCTCCGTCATATCGATAAATGAATTCAGCAGATCCTGAAAAGCGGCAATATACCACTTAGGGTCAAGCCCGATATGCAGATGAACTTCAGCGATCCGGTTTCTTTTCAGCATAAACTGCTGATCAATTTTTCCGCTGAACATTTCCTGAATATGAATCTTCAGCGTTTTTTTCAGGCGCTCAATCGTGCTGTGCTCGTTGATAATCGACAAAAGCCTTGGCTCGTGACCGATTGTTTTATAAAAGTGAGAGACAATCTGCTCTATATTTTCAGTGACATACGGCTTGTAAGCCAACAGGATTTGCAGATCATACGTTGAAAGTGAGATCATACTCAGCTGTTTTGGTGTTGTAACTTCTTTCGGCAGCTCAATTTTCACCTGATCCTTAAAGCTGTCTGCAACGACAGACAAATCAATTTTTTTCTCTTTTGTTCGTGCCCACATCATTTAAATCGTTCCTCCTTAAATATCCTCTGTAAGTAATATCGTCTGAACCCATTCAGAATTTATATGTAAATAAAATAAAACACATAGATCTATTATACTGTTGAAATTATATTTTTAGGTATAAGTACACTCTTCTTAAGATGGTAATTTTATTTCACCTGAGAATTTTAAACCAATTTCCAAAAAATAAAGGATATTCAGTGCTTGATAGGGAATAAGTGAATGGAGATTCATTTTAGGGGATGGAGTGATTTTAATGAATAAACAATATGAAACATTAAAGGTTGAAGTGCAGGGGAATACAGTCTGGCTGACATTCAACAGACCGGAAAGTCTAAATGCACTGAACCTGCAGTTAATGACTGACCTGCAGGATGCGCTGAACGAAATTAAACGGGATGCAGATCTGCAGGTGCTCGTATTAACCGGGGAAGGAAAAGGTTTCTGTTCCGGAGGAGACATTAAAGGGATGCTTAAGATGAATGGCGAAGAAGATTTTCAACATTTCATGCAAATCATTAATGATCTATCAGTAACGTTATATACGATGCCTAAAATTACAGTCAGTGCGATTCACGGTGCAGCAGCTGGCCTTGGGCTGAGTCTGGCGCTTTCGACGGACGTGATTATTGCTGAAGAGCAAAGTAAGCTTGCCATGAACTTTATTGGAATTGGCCTTGTGCCGGATGGCGGGGGACACTTCTTCATGCAGGAACGTCTTGGAACGCAAAAAGCGCTGCATACTATCTGGCGCGGAGATATTTTAAACGGTCATGAAGCCTACTCTCTGGGACTGATTGATAAAGTGACTGCTGAAGGGCGCGTGAAGGAAGAAGCTGCAGGTTTTGTACAGACGATTAATCACAGTCCGGTTAAAGCCATGATGGAATCAAAGTCGATCTTAAGAGCCAGCAGAAAAGCACAGCTTGAAGAGATACTTGGAATGGAAAAAGAAGCACAGTGGAGAATGAGACAGACAAACGACCATATGGAAGGCATCCAGGCGTTTGCTGAAAAGAGAAAGCCTGAATTTAAAGGAAATTAAAAACAGCGGGGCGCTATAAGCGTCCCGCTGTTTCTTATGTATGGAATACGACTAACTTACCACGT
Source organism: Jeotgalibacillus sp. 10bf12 (assembly GCF_055597105.1). NCBI lineage: Bacteria > Bacillati > Bacillota > Bacilli > Caryophanales > Caryophanaceae > Jeotgalibacillus > Jeotgalibacillus sp. 10bf12. The sequence goes on from NZ_CP200276.1 coordinate 1,954,124, forward strand.
GGTGATACAACACGATGGGTGTGATCAAGCATACCTTCCTCTTCAAGACGCTTTTCTCCGATCGTTTTGGCTTCTTTGTCATTTTCTGCTTCAAAAGAATCCTCAAAAAGCAGTTCCCCTTTTTTATCAAAAGCTGTGATTTTGTAAATATCCATTCCATTCATCTCCTTTTTGTCCGTATGTTTATTATTACATAGCAGCTTCATCACGTGAAGTGGAGAAATTCTGAAAAAAATGAACCTTTTCATCGGCAATTCCGTATAAAATAGAGGAGCAGTCAAAAGGGGGAAATGTAATGTTAAAAATTGACAGCGTCACAAAAAAATTTGGCACACATACAGCCGTTAACAACCTTTCGCTCACGATACCCAAGGGCGAAATGTTCGGTTTCCTTGGTGCAAATGGAGCGGGTAAAACCACAACCTTCCGTATGATTCTCGGGTTAATAGACAGCACTGAAGGGTCAATCAGCTGGAACGGGGAATCAATAGGCTATCATACGAGTCAGCATATCGGGTATCTGCCGGAAGAAAGAGGCCTTTATCCAAAAATGAAAGTAAAAGAGCAGGTCGTCTATCTGGCAAGGTTAAGAGGGATGGATAAAAAAGCCGCTGAAAAAGAACTGACAGGCTGGCTTGAAAAATTCAATGTTCCTGAATATGAAAATAAAAGAGTAGAGGAACTGTCAAAAGGAAATCAGCAGAAAATACAGTTTATCACTTCAGTTATACATAAACCGGATCTGCTCATTCTTGATGAGCCATTCAGCGGCCTTGACCCTGTGAACGTTGAGCTATTAAAAAAAGCGGTTGATGATTTGAAAACCCGGGGTACGACAATCGTATTTTCAAGTCACAGAATGGAGCATGTTGAAGAGTTGTGTGAAAGCCTGTGCATTATCCATAAAGGTGCGCCAATCGTTCAGGGTAAATTAAATGAGATCAAAAGAGACTTTGGCAAGAAGAACCTACTCATTAAAGCCGATTTTGACCTCGCCGGAATTGAAGCACTGCCTGGCGTTGTGAAAGTGAAGAAACTGATTGGCGGTGCTGAGCTTCAGATCGAAAATGAAGAAGTATCACAGGACATTCTGACTTTTTTACAGCCAAAAGGATTTATCCGTCAGTTTTCACTTGAAGAGCCTTCACTGAACGATATCTTTATTGAAAAGGCGGGTGCTTCTTATGAATAGATTCGGATTAATTCTTGCAAAATCCTATATGAATAAAATCAAATCCAGATCCTTTATTATCACAACAATTATTTTTACATTGGTTATTATTGGCGCAACCAACTTTCAGTCGATCACTTCGCTTTTTGACGGAAATGGAGATGGCGGGGAAGAGCAGTGGCAGGTGGTCGTCTATGAGGAAGAAACCGATATTGCTGATAACCTGTCTGCTCAGATGGCGATTTTGAACCAGTCAATTGAGATCACAAGAGGGGAAGCAGCCCTTGAAGAACTTGAAGGTCAGCTTGAAAATGGAGAATATGATGCGCTGCTCACGGTGAATGCTACAGAAGTGGGCAGATTGCAGGCTGAATATTTATCAGCTTCACTCACAGCGAATTCTTACTCAGGCGATCTTCAGGCAGCACTCCAGACGATTCAGTCGAATATGGCTGCAAACCGTTTATCTTTAAGTGCTGATGAGTTGGCAACACTCAATATGCCAGTTTCATTTTCCCAGTCAGCATACGTGGAATCTGCAAAATCAGCTGAAGAGCTCGATCAGGCGAGAGGGCTGGTATATGTACTGATTTTCGTCATTTATATGTCGGTACTGATCTATTCTATGATGATTGCGACAGAAGTAGCGACTGAAAAATCATCAAGAGTCATGGAGATTCTGATTTCCAGTGTACCTCCGATTCAACAGATTTTTGCGAAAATCCTTGGGATCGGGCTTGTCGGACTCACACAAATATTAATCTGGGCAATCGTCGGAACGCTCTCAGTTAATTTAAGTGGAGATACGCTTGAGGGAGGCATTTATTCACTATTTGACTTCTCATCAGGTTCGATCAGCACCATTATCTATGGCATTGTATTTTTCATACTCGGGTATTTCCTGTATGCGACCCTGGCAGCTTTCCTTGGATCATTAGTCAGCAGAACAGAGGATCTTCAGCAGGTGCTGATGCCTGTCAATATTCTGATTGTGGGAGGTGCTCTCTTAGCATTTTACGGGCTTGCATCACCGGAAGCAGGATTTATCACTGTGACATCCTACATTCCATTTTTCACGCCGCTTGTGATGTTTACAAGAGTCGGGATGCTGAATATCCCATTCTGGGAGCCAGCCATTGCCATATTACTAACGCTTCTGACGATTTTAGTGTTAGGATGGTTTGGGGCAAAGGTATACAGAGGAGGCGTACTCATGTACGGAAATTCCTCATCACTTAAAGATATAAAACAAGCAGTCAAACTTTCTAAAAAAGAATAATCATACAAAATCATTGAGATAGCCGGTGCAGGTACCGGTTATTTCTATTTATGTTCAGGTGAGATCTGATATAATATAAGAACAAGTGTTCCTGTGTGTACGCAGGATCCATCTACCGATTTACACAGCTGAAGCGGAAAGCATCAGCCGAAGAACCGAAGCCAAATATCAAAAAAATATATAACAGATAAAAGGAGAGATTGCAGATGAAAGGCATTACTTTTTTAAATCCGGGAGACCCAGTCGACCAGTATCTGCTGATTAAACAAATGACAAAAGGTGTAACCACTGCAGGAAAACCTTTTTTGACACTGATCTTTCAAGACAGAAGCGGTGACATCGAAGCAAAGCTGTGGGATGCAGGGGATGAGGAAGAGCGCAAATACCAGCCTCAGACAATTGTAAAAATAGCGGGAGAAATTCATAATTACCGTGGGAAAAATCAACTGAGATTAAGACAGATCAGGCCCGCTTCCGCGCAGGATAATGTGAAAATGGGCGACTTCCTGGAAACTGCACCACTATCAATCGAGTCAATGAGTGAAGAATTAACGCAATATATTTTTGAAATGAAAAATCCGGTGATCCAGAGAATTACACGTCACCTGCTAAAAAAATATCAGAAGTCATTTATGGAGTACCCGGCAGCAACAAAAAACCATCATGAATTTGTTTCTGGTCTCGCTTTTCACGTTGTGTCGATGCTGAGACTTGGAAAGTTCCTGGCTGGGCAATACCCTTCTTTAAACAAAGATTTACTCTATGCAGGAATCATACTGCATGATATGGGGAAAGTGAAGGAGTTATCAGGAGCCGTATCAGCAACCTATACACTTGAAGGAAATCTGCTTGGACATATTTCAATCATGGTAAATGAAATAGCTGAAGCTGCAAAGGAACTTGAGATCGAAGCTGAAGAAGTACTGTTATTACAGCATATGATTCTTTCACATCATGGTAAAGCAGAATGGGGTTCACCAAAACCACCGATGCTCATGGAAGCGGAAATCCTTCATTATATTGATAATATTGACGCGAAAATGGTCATGATGGACAGGGTGATCAGCAGAACGACTTCAGGAGAATATACTGAAAGAGTATTTGCGCTTGAGAACAGATCATTTTATCGTCCGCATATGTACGATCAGGACTAGTCATAAGCTTGTACGCGCCTGCATAGAGTAAAGTAAGAATGCAGTGCAGGAGGCGTGAAGATGTTTCCAATATGGATTGACCTTGCAATTGGAGGAGCCATGCTCAGTCTTGTGATGTTTGTAAAAACCGCTTATCAGGATAAGAAGCAGGAAAAAGACTTTATTGAAGAGCACGGGAAAACTTATATTCAACGCATGCTGAAAGAAAAGAAAAAGCGTGTGTCAGCTGAATATAAAGATTAAAAAAAGCGGGAGGCTGATGCCTTCCGCTTTTTTGTGTGTCCAGCTCCAGCAGGCAGTCCCTCGAGTCATAAGCCACCTCGAGAAAACGGGAAAGTACACCCGTTTCTCTCAAGTCGTCTTATGCTTGTCGGGCCTAAACGACCTGCTTCCGCTTTTCTCTGTGTCCAGCTCCAGACGCTAGCTCTTCGGGTCATAAGCCACGTATCGATAAACGGGAAGACCACCCGTTTTCCGCTACGCGTCTTATGCCTGTCAGAGCTGAACAAGCGCCTTCCGCTTTTCTTTAGGTCCAGCTCCAGCAGGCAGTCCCTCGAGTCATAAGCCACCTTGAGAAAACGGGAAAGTACACCCGTTTCTCTCAAGTCGTCTTATGCTTGTCGGGCCTAAACGCCTGCCATCGCTTTTCTTCATTATTCTTCTGTATCTTCTGTTTCTTCAGCAGGCTCTTCCTCAGCAGCTGGTGCTTCAGGCTGCGAAAGGAATGCTTCAAATGTCGCTTCAAGATCTTCATCTTTAATATCGATGTCAGCTTCTCTCATCAGTTCCTGGATCATTGCACTTGCCTGTGTCTGATCTGCCTTTGCAAGCTTCAGATCATGTTCAATTTCTGCTTTCATATCTTCAAAGCTGCCGATATCCGCTTCACGTGTTTCAGTTACTTCAATGATGTGCCAGCCAAAGCTTGACTCGACAGGCTCACTGATAACATTTGGCTCAAGGCTGAATGCAGCGTCTTCAAATGCCGGATCCATAGCCCCAGCGCTGAAGAATCCAAGTTCGCCACCAGTTTCCTGTGCAGCCGGTTCAGTTGATACTTCACGTGCAAGCTCAGCAAAGTCAGCTCCATCTTCTAGCTGCTGCTTCACATCAAGTGCAGTTTCTTCGTCCTGTACCAGAATATGTCTGGCATTTACTTCTTTTTGCAACTGCTCATATTTTTCCTGAACTTCTTCTTCAGTTACTTCAACATCTTCAATTAAAGCCTTCTCCTGAAGGCGATTCAGCTTAATTGTGTCGCGGAACGTTTCTTCAGTGTAACCCTGCTGTGACAGGACCATCTCAAACTGTTCCTGACCGCCATATTGTTCTTTCATTGTTTCTAGTTCAGCGTCAACTTCTTCATCAGATACTTCATATTTATCCTGAAGAATCTGCTCTAATACCATCATTTGAAGCGCCTGCTCCCCAACAGTTGTCTTCATCTCCTGGTAAAATTCCTCTTTCGTAATATCCCCGGCGTTCGTTGATACGACTACTTCACTTGATTCTTCATCACTGCATGCTGCAAGAGCTGCCACACTCAGTGTTAATGAAGCTGCTGCAATCCACTTTTTCATGTATTTCCTCTCCTCACGATCTCTCTATGGTGTAAAAAATCTACAAGGCATACTATAACATATTTCCCCAAACCTTAGTATTGTTTTCACAATCATTCCATTTTTACAAAAGATAAGCGTCCAGCCCATCCATTTTAAAAACGATTTGAATACCATACATAAGAAAGGAGGGGTCTCCATGTCATGTGGTAAAGGCGGAGGGTTTGCGTTAATCGTCGTCCTGTTTATCCTCCTTGTGATTGTTGGCGCAGCCTGGCTGTATTAAAAATCCTAAAAAAGAAAGGGGGACATAAACATGTCACACGGACACGACAAAGGTTACAACGGCGGAGGATTCGCTCTACTAGTCGTACTATTCATCCTCCTCATCATCATCGGCAGCGCATGGTTCTAAGAAAAGCGTAGGTGAGCGTTTAGGGGCGTACATGTTGGACTGAAGCGTCGGAGATAAAGGAAACACGGTGAACGGAGTGAGCCGATGTTGACTTATCGGACAGAGCTGAAGGAAACATGCTAGCCCCTGCGAACCGAAGCTGGACAGAGAAGAAAAGCGTAAGGCGCTTGTTCAGCTTCGACGGGCATAAGACGCGCAGCGAAAAACGGGTGAACTTTCCCGTTTATCGATGGGTGGCTTATGACCCTAGAAGCTAGCGCCCGAAGCTGGACAAGGAGAAAAGCGTAGGTGAGCGTTTAGGGGCGTACATGTTGGACTGAAGCGTCGGAGATAAAGGAAACACAGTGAACGAAGTGAACTGATGTTGACTTATCTTAAGGAGCTGAGGGAACCGCACTAGTCCCTGCCAGCCGAAGCTGGACAGAGAAGAAAAGCGTAAGCTGGCGTTTAAGGGCGTATGACGCACAGTGAAATGATTAAAGAGGCTGAAAATAAGTTTCAGCCTCTTTTTTATCTAAACAAAAAAGATGCCATCGCAGGCACCTTTGTCAGCTTACATATCAGTTTTCATCATTACGTATACAAAATCTCTACGTATGAAGACAGAAGTAAAATCAGGATCAGAATATTGATCGTACGAAAGACTTTTGGCTGCCGTTCGTTCGGAATTTCCTTCTGCTCACATAGTCTATTAGTCATTCGATTAATGGCATAAATAATAAATACGGTAAATGCGATAAATAATCCAATTACGGTAAGCATGTTCGCCCTCCTCGTCTCTATGTACTAGGATAACAAAAATCAGACATAAATAACAGAGTGAGCTGTTAAATATGTCTGATGCATCACCTTTTTAGATGCCTGGGTACTGCGTTTCCTTTACCGGAACAAGTATTTCATACCCGTCATCGTCTTCTTCAATAAAAGCACCTTTAGGAGATTTCAATAAAGATCTCGCGTAAAGGAAGTCCACCAGACAAATTCCCGTATGATAAGCAATCAAAATTGTAAAGTAGTGTGCGTATCCAGGGAAAAGAGTAGTTGCGTACAATAATACACCATTAATAAGAAGAAATGGTGAGACGAGCGCCATGATAAAAAACACCTTTGGTATCGGCTTATTCACTCTCACAGACATAATTGGTACACAAAAAAACTGAAATCTGGTCTTCAATTGGATCAGGCTCATAAATCCCGCTAGCGGAAGTGTATGAAACACTTTATGAAGCGGATATATCAGGAAAAATCCGATTGCAAACCATAAAAAATACTGATCATACATTGGTTGGTCGGAAATTAATTGGATCGATACGTGTAAAAATGAAAAAACAGTCAGGACTAAAATCGCAGATAGAAAAAAGATGCGGTAAAATCCATACTGTTTCTTTACATTGATTGATTTCCAGCAATGCAACATGATCGCCTCCGTTCATGACGATTTTTATTAAAGCTACGAGAGCTACTTTACTCTCATATGCAGAAAGTTGCAATAGGAAAATGAAAAATTTAATATTTAATTGTCCAAAACAAAATCCTGTCATGAAAAAGGGAGGAAGAGCCCTTTTCATGACAGGATTGAGTTGTCAGGGTGATGCGATCTGTTTGACCGGATCAGCCGTTCTGCTTTTTTTAATTTTTCCTTCAACCTCTGAAAATTCAGTTTCAATATTGTTAAAAGAAGTCTCAAAGATTTTCATGAAATCATCACCGTAAATATTCTTTACGATGGCCATAACATCCATCATTTCGGGGAACTTTCCGTAAATCTCGCGAAGAGGGGCAGCACCTTCAAAGACTGAATGGGTCTCAGGGGAGTAGTTCTCCATTAATTCAAGGAGAAGGTTGTCGCCTTCTTCAGTCAGTTTGATATAGGTGTTGCGCTTATCGTTCTCACGCTTTGAGAATTCCAGAAATCCTCTTTCTTCAAGCTTCTTTGAAAAGTTAAAGGCTGTGGATACATGCATGACGCCAAACTTGGCAACGTCCGAAATGGATGCACCTTTTAAATGATAAGCGATCCAGAGAATGTGGTGTTCATTGATATTCAGATCATATGGCTTAATCCAGTTTTGCCAGTCTTTTTCGATTGCTTTCCACAAGGCTTTGCTCAGCTGGGCCATCCGCTGACTGAAAATCATTGCCTCTTTCATAGAGTATAATTTATCATCCATTGCTACACCTTCTTTCATAAAAGATTTTAGAGTAATAGGAATATTAGTTCAGTTTCAAACATTATAGCAATAAAGTAAAACGATTGAAAGGTAAGAATAAATTAAATTTTCTAATAAAATTGCTTCTTCCTTATTAGATAAGGTGAAAGGGGAGAGGTTTTTAATAAAGATAATTTTTTAAAAAAGAAAAAACAGCCCGGGGGCTGTTTTGTTAAGAGCTAGGTTGTGGCTCTTTGCTATCCTGATTAATTGTTTTTTCAAGTTCTTCCATTGTTGATTGAATCGCAGCAAGTTCTTCCTGAAGATTGTTGATGGCAGGGTCAGCCTCACGTTTCCATGCCTGGATTGAATCCTTGAGTTCTGCTGCTACAACACGAAGAGATTCTTTGCTTTCTTTAGAAGCGTCTGCGATTGATTCTTTCACAATTTGAAGATTCATCTGCAGTTCGAGCATATGCTCACGCCAGTTATCTTTAGTATTTTTAATCGTACCGCGCAGTTCTTCACCTGATTGAGGAGCCGATATAAGTGATGCTGCTGCTCCTGCCGCTATTCCGACAACTAAGCCAAGTGAAAATTGTTTGAAATTCATCCCAACCACATCCCTTTTTGTATTTGTATTCTTATTGTATATAGTAATTCATAAACTGTCCAAAGTATTCATGGACAGGAGGAATCATTTCGTGGTGTTTGTGAAGGTCATCCTAACCATATGTATGGTGATCTCCTCGGTGTTATTGATCATATGTGCAGCAGACCTGTTGAAAAGAACGTTATATCCACCAAGAAGAAAAAAGCTTCAAAGAGTGCTGATTACAGTGATTAGCACGCTTCTATTATGTATTTTAACCTATTTAGTTTGGAGATAAACCTGCTGAATCAAAGCGCTGTATTTATTTCACCCTCAAAAACAAAAAAAGCTGCCCCCTTTTTTAAAAAGGGAGCAGTTCAGCAGGTTCAGGCAGCAGATTCGACCAGATTGGACCGTCTCATGATTGCCTGTGCAACAGGATACATAACAGCCATTAGCAGACCATTCACAACGATTGCAGGAACGACTGCAGAAAGTGCAAGTGCCATAATCGGACCAGGAAGACCAACAAGAAGTGCGGCAGATCCAAGGAAGATTGTTCCTGAGATCAATGTGCCGACTGCTGCAAGTACACCGGCGCCTGCAGGCTTACTTGCTAGCTTTCCAGCGAGCAGAATGATTCCGTAAAAAGCAAATGCTGTGATCGGTTTATCAATTACATTCGGCAGGAATCCTCCCGGGAATGTTGTTGTAAGACCTGATAAAATACCTGTTGCCAGACCGATCAGCAATACATTTTTAACGCCTGGGAATAATAGAATACCAAGAAACATCATCAGTAATGACATATCCGGCTTCATTGTCAGTGTCCCTGGAATTAACAGGTGCAATGCTGTACCCATCCCTGCAAAAAGTGCTAGTGCTACGAGTGTTCTCGTGTTCATAACTCATCTCTCCTAAGCTAAACTGATTTTTTTCCTGACATGTCCTCGTGACTGCCAGCGAAAAGTAGCATTATTATACCACGGCTGAATTTTATTTCCTACTAATTAATTTTTGCAGCAATGGCGGCTGCCATCTCACTGCGGTCGTCATTTGAATAATCGTCCGTATGTACTTCCCATACCGGCTTGAAGCCATCTTGCTCACCGTGGCGCGGAAGAATATGAAGGTGATAATGGAAGACACTCTGTCCTGCAAACTCACCATTATTGTTCAGCAGATTTACACCCTTCAGCTCATAAGTATCGCTGATCGCGTTCGCAATTTTAGGGACTACTGAAAACAGATTTGCAGCGATTTCAGGTGTCAGCTCATGCAGATCTTTTTTATGTGTTTTCGGAATCACAAGCGTATGACCTTTAGTCACCTGGCTGATATCAAGAAAAGCATAGACATGCTCGTCCTCATATACCTTGGCTGATGGAATCTCACCGTCAATAATTTTGCAGAAAATGCAGTCGCTCATATTCTTCATCCTTTCATCAGTAAATTAAGTTTATTCTACCATAGTAAGCTCAGTTGTATGCTACAATGCTGTCATTATATAGAATATGACTTCCAAGAAATTTGCTGATCATTTCCGCGGACGGGCGGTGAGCCCCTCCGGCTGCGCCGTATGGTCTCACCTGTCCCTTTCCGCCGCTGGAGTCCCCGCCTTCCGCGGAAATGATCGCCTGTGAAAAGACATTCATAGTCTAAATCAGCAATTGTTCATTTATACTCTGAAAATATGATCAATAACAGTATAATAAATATACCTATTTGAATAGAAAGGAAGAAATTCATGTCACTATTAGAAATTAAAGATCTGACCGGTGGGTATACGAGACGGCCGGTGTTAAAAGAGATCAGCCTAGAAATGGAGCACGGCAAAATTGTCGGCTTAATCGGTTTAAACGGAGCCGGTAAAAGTACGACCATTAAGCATATTATCGGTCTGATGGAACCGCACAAAGGTACTGTGGCAATTAATGGACTGCAGCTTAAGCAGAATGCTGATGAATACAGAAAGCAATTTTCCTATATACCTGAGGCGCCGATTTTATATGATGAATTGACGCTTGAAGAACACTTAAGAATGACCGCTATGGCATATGGCATTTCAGAAAAAGAGTATGAACAGAGAGTGCCTGATCTGCTTAAAAAATTCCGGATGGAAGGGAAGCTGAAATGGTTTCCGGCTCACTTTTCAAAAGGGATGAAACAGAAAGTGATGATTATGTGTGCGTTTCTAATCAACCCGAGTCTCTACATCATTGATGAACCTTTTGTCGGGCTGGATCCACTTGCCATTCAGTCGCTTCTTGATCTGATGGAGGAAATGAAGGCAGGTGGAGCAGGAATTTTAATGTCTACGCATATTCTTGCGACTGCGGAGCGGTACTGTGATTCATTTATTATCCTGCATGATGGAGAAATCCGGGCGCGCGGGTCGCTAGAAACACTAAGACAGGAGTTCAGCATGCCTGAAGCAACACTTGATGATATTTATATTCAGCTGACAAAGGAAGAGTCCAATGAAACACGTTCATGATCTCTGGTCATCGAGACTGTCTGACTACCAAAAAGAACTACAGAAATATATGCGCTACATCTTTAACGGGCACCTGATGTTTGTCCTGATTTTCGCAGTTGGTGGCGGGGGCTATGTATACAGCAACTGGGTCAGCACCCTTGATGAGACATTTCCTTCAGGGATCTTAATTGCCGCTGTCATTGGGCTTGCTGTGACGATGAGTCCTGTTTATACGTACCTGCAGGAGCCTGATAAAGTGTATCTGACACCGCTTGAAGGGCGGATGAAGCGGTATTTTGTGAATGCGCTTGTATCAAGCTTCTTTTTTCAGTCATATATCGTGCTCGTCCTGCTGGCTGCTGCCATGCCATTATATGTGCAGACAACAGGCGCAGCGTTTTCAGATTTCGTATGGCTGCTCGGCATGATTCTTGTCCTTAAAGGTTGGAATCTGATCATGAGATGGATCATGTTAAGGTATCAGGAACCTTCCAATCATTATATAGATCTTGGCATCAGAGCCATTCTGAATATTGCTTTTCTGTGGTCAGTATTTGCAGACGTACCTGCATTTCTTTCGATTCTCATTGCTGTCCTGATGATCGGCTATCTGATGGCATTCATGATGCTGACAAAAGAGAAGTCGTTAAAATGGGAATTACTGATTGACCTTGAAAATGCGAGGCTGCACCGTTTTTACCGCTTTGCGAATCTGTTCACTGATGTTCCGCATCTGAAAGGACAGGCTAAGCGCAGAAAATGGATGGATCCTTTCCTGAAGACACCGGACCTGAATCCTGTGGCTACATACAGTTACCTGTATACAAGGACGTTCCTGCGCTCTGACGAATATTTCGGCCTGTGGGTAAGGCTGACGATTATTGCAGGTATCATTATCGGAGGTGCGGATAACCTCTGGCTTAAGGTAATGACAGCACTGTTATTCATTTATCTGACAGGATTCCAGCTGATTCCGCTGCTGAAAAAGCATGAATTGAAGATCTGGCCGGATCTGTATCCAGTAAGTGGAAGTCTCCGTCATGATTCTTTTAAAAAGCTGCTGATGAGAATTCTGATCGTACAGGCAACCGTGTTTACAATCATCAATCTTGTAAAGCTTGATCTTTACGGCGCTGGTATTACAGCTGCTGCTTCAGTTGCATTCGTGATTGTCTTTGTGTCTATGTATGTACCTGCTCAAATCAAGAAGCATCATATAAAGTAGAAAAAGCTGCTCCTCATCGGGAGCAGCTTTTTCTTATGGATTAATCTTCGTTATGATACTGAATGGCCGCATTGCCAAGCGTTTTCGCTGCAATGAGCATTGCTTTTTCATTGATATCAAATTTTGGATGGTGGTGTGGATACGGAACGTCTATTCCTTCAGGCTTGGCACCGGTAAAGAAGAAAGTGCCTGGTCTGTGTTCAAGATAGTAGGCAAAATCCTCCCCGCCCATCTGCATTTCACTTTCAACTGCTGTAACACCAGGCATTTCATTAACCACCCGTACAAGGTAGTCTGTTTCTTTTTCATGGTTTACAACTGCAGGGTATCCTCTGACGTAATCATATTCATATGTGCAGTCTGTTGAAATACATGTACCTTCTATAATCCGCCCGATTTCTTTTTCAACCAGATCACGGACTTCAGGGGCAAATGTTCTTGCTGTACCAATCAGCTTTGCAGAATCTGCAATGACATTGAATGCATTTTCAGCAACAAATGAGCCGACAGATACTACCGCTGATTCAACTGGATTTACACGTCTTGACGCGATCTGCTGAAGGGATGTAACAAGCTGTGAACCGGCTACGACCGCGTCCTTTGTTTTATGCGGCTGTGCACCGTGGCCGCCTGCACCCTGGATCTTGATTTCAAACCGGTCAGCTGCTGCCATGATCGGGCCGGTGCGGTATTCAATATGACCAAGCTCACCGGTTACCCAGAGGTGTGTACCGAATACAGCGTCCACGCCATCGAGACAGCCGTCTTTGATCATGCTGATTGCCCCGCCCGGCGCATATTCTTCCGCATGCTGATGAATCATCAGATAAGTACCCGGCAATTCTTCTTTTATCATATAAAGTGCTTTTGCCAGGTGAAGAAGCGTTGCTGTATGCCCGTCATGTCCGCATGCGTGCATCTTTCCGGAAATTTTAGATTTATAAGGAACATCTTTTTCATCCTCGATTGGAAGCGCATCGAAATCAGCCCGTAAAGCGACAGTTTTACCAGGCTTTCCGCCTTTGATTACAGCTGTTACCCCATTTCCTCCGACACCGGTTTTTACCTCAACACCAAGTTCTTTGTAAAAAGCCTCTATTAAAGCAGGTGTCTCTTTTTCCTCAAAAGAAAGCTCAGGGTGCTGGTGAAGGTGACGGCGAAGTGTAACCATATCATCGTAGTAGGAATCTAACAGTGAAAAAAGTTTTTCATTCATATGTATGCTCCTTTCGTAATCAAACGGTTTAATGATGACTCAGTATATCACGGTGCCCGAATTTTTTCACTCTTTTGACGACTCACCCGATACTATATAATGGTAGTAAGCAGGGAGGAGGGGAATCACGTGAAAAAATGGTTTTATCCACTTGCAGCTGTGACATTTGCTGCAGCTGTTTTATTGGTGATTAATTTGGATGACGGATTAAGCGGTATTGATCAATTCGGTGCTGAATTCTTCAGTGAACTGGACTTTTTATTATTTTTTGGCTTTCTTGGCGGGGAATGGTTTTTAGCTATTGTCAGTATTGCAGCAGTACTTTACTTATGGTTCAGACGGAATCATTATCTTGGAATGATGATTGTCCTGCTTGCAGTAGGCGGAGGCAATTATCTGAATAGACTGATCAAAACGCTGACTGAAAGGCCACGGCCTGATGGGCTTGAAGAAGGTTTCAGTTTTCCAAGTGGTCATGCAATGGTCAGTATGATCGCAGCCATTGTCATTATTTATCTGATTACTGAAAAGTCAGGGGACGCAGCAGGGCAGGCGCTCATGTTTGCAGTTGGAATATTCATTTCTATTCTTGCAGGAGTGAGCAGACTGCCTGAAGAGTCACACCATTTTACAGATGTCATCGGCGGGTGGCTGCTCGGCTATACGTACGCCATTCTTTGTCTGGTTGTGTATGAACACCTGATGAAAAGGCGTGCCGCAGCCTTCTCGCGCGACTGAATATAAAAAGAGGATGAGACGCCGTCTCATCCTCTTTTTTACTGATTTTATTGCTCAGTCTGTCCTACATATTTCGTCACAAACGACGAGCGCGGGAAGATCGTTTTCTGATGATCAATACCTTCTGACGTCCCGCGTTTAGCGTGCGCTTTGTTATATGACTGAGACGTTTGCCAGTCATTAAATGACTTTTCGTCATCCCATTGCGTCAGGATAACATACGTATCTGAATCTACAGGTCTCAAAACCCGTATCGCAATAAAACCAGGCTCTTCTTCAATCAGGCCTGCACGGTTTTTAAAGCGGTGTTCAAAAACAGGACGCCCCTCATCTGAAACAGGAATATTATTAAAGACAAAAAAGCCGTTTTCAGTCAGTTGTCCTGACTCGTCAAACACTTCATATTTTCTCGGCTCATTGAAAAGAGTATCTCCTTCTGTTTCGTGTACTAACAGCGCGGTATCTTCACCTAGCATCTGAACCATTGTTTCGTTTGGGTTTTCCTCCTGAAACTTATGTAAAAAATCAGGCGTCCCAAAAGTCATATACACTTTCTTCATCACAATTCCTCCCCGTGTCATTTATGTTGCTTACAAGTTTAATTTCAATTTTACGCTGACTACAATTCTATTTATACCCTTTTTCAATCCTGTTAACCATTACAAAAGCTATTCCTGAAGGAGAAAAGAGGAGATTTTATGACATTTACCGGTGTCTGGTATACACTGATATAGAAAAGGGCTATAGTTAAAAACGGATATCAGGAGCGTAGAAAAATTAGTAGAATTCTGTTAAAAAACCAGCACATTTGAAAGGTGGATTACACTCGTTATGAGTTCATTCAATGATACATTTTTAAAGGCAGCAAGAGGAGAGGCAGTCTCGCACACACCTGTCTGGTATATGAGGCAGGCGGGCCGCTCCCAGCCTGAATACCGCGCAATTAAAGAGAAATACTCTTTATTTGAAATCACCCACCAGCCGGAGCTTTGCGCGTACGTAACAAGACTGCCGGTCGAAAACTACGGGGTGGATGCAGCGGTACTTTATAAAGACATTATGACGCCGCTCCCTGCACTCGGCGTGGATGTTGAGATCAAGTCAGGCATTGGTCCTGTTATTCATAATCCGATCAAATCCGTTCAGGATATTGAAAAGCTTGGCATGATCGAGCCTGAAGAGGATATACCTTATGTGCTTGATACAATTAAACTACTGACGACTGAACAGTTAAACGTGCCATTGATCGGCTTTGGCGGGGCACCATTTACACTGGCTAGCTATATGATCGAAGGCGGTCCATCAAGAAATTATCATAAGACAAAGGCATTTATGTATCAGGAAACAACTGCCTGGCATGCATTGATGGATAAGCTTGCTGAAATGACGATCCGGTACACAACTGCACAGGTTAAAGCGGGAGCGGGTACAATTCAGATGTTTGATTCATGGGTAGGTACGTTAAACGTTCAGGACTACCGCACATATATTAAGCCGCATATGGAAAAAATCTTTGCAGCACTAAAAGAGCTCAATATACCATTAATTATGCACGGCGTTGGTGCAGCGCATCTTGCAAAAGACTGGAATGATCTTCCGCTCGATGTGGTTGGCCTTGACTGGAGACTGTCGATTGAAGAAGCGCGTGAAAAAGGCGTAACGAAAACCGTTCAGGGTAACCTTGATCCGTCACTTTTACTTTGTGACTGGGATATCATTGAAAAGCATGTAAAACCAATTTTAGATGCAGGGATGAAGCATCCTGGACACATCTTTAACCTTGGTCACGGTGTGTTCCCTGAAGTACAGCCTGACACACTGAAAAAGCTGACGGCATTTGTACAGGAATATACTGCCCGCTAACACATTTAAAAAGCAAATCAATGGAAAGCTTAAGGGTTTGTTTGCTACAACAGTATAGAAGCACAAATTTTGCTAATGAGGTGGAATAGACATGTCAAAGAAAAAAATGGGACTTTTAGTAATGGCTTACGGTACACCCTATACAGAAAGTGATCTTGAGCCTTTTTACACACATATCAGGAGAGGCAGAAAACCATCTGAAGAACTGCTTGAGGATTTAAGAGACCGTTATAATGCGATTGGTGGTATCTCACCACTTGCACGTATTACAGAAGAACAGGCGCATGCGCTGACTGCACGACTAAACGAAGTACAGGATGATATAGAATTCGTTATGTATCTCGGATTGAAGCATATTGAACCATTTGTAGAAGATGCAGTGGATGAAATGAAAAAGGACGGGATTGAAGAAGCAGTATCAATCGTACTGGCACCACACTTTTCATCGTACAGCGTAAAATCTTATAATAAGCGTGCAAAAGACCGTGCTGAAGAAATCGGCGGACCATCCATTACTTCTATTGAAAGCTGGTATGATGAGCCGAAATTCATCCAGTACTGGACTGAAAAAGTTAAAGACACATTTGACAGTATGACAGATGAACAGCGTGAAAAAGCTGTGCTGATCGTATCAGCGCACAGCTTACCTGAAAAAATCCTTGCAGGGGGTGATCCATACCCTGACCAGCTAAAGGAAACAGCCGACATGATTGCAAAGCATGCAGGCGTTAAAAATTATGAAATCGGCTGGCAGAGTGAAGGGAACACACCTGACCCATGGATCGGACCTGACGTTCAGGACCTGACGAAGGATCTGCATGAACAGCACGGCTATACTACATTCGTTTATACACCGGTAGGATTCGTATCTGATCACCTTGAAGTACTTTATGATAACGACTATGAGTGTAAAGTCGTCACTGACGAAATCGGCGCTGACTATTTCCGTCCTGAAATGCCGAACACACAGCCGTTATTTATCGACGCAATGACAGATAAAGTGATGAAAACATTAGGTTAATTTTATATTGAAAATCCAGTTTACAGAAAGTGATGATTACTGTGACACAGTCAAAGCGGAAAATTGTTATTGTTGGCGGCGGGATTACAGGTCTTGCCGCAGCATACAGAGCGCAGGAAAAAATAAATAACGAACAACTGGACGCAAGCATTACAATCATTGAAGCCAACCATCGTCTGGGCGGGAAAATTCAGACAGTAGTACAGGATGGATTTGTCATTGAGCGCGGTCCGGATTCATTTCTTGAGCGCAAGAAAAGCATGGGGCGGCTGATTACAGATGTTGGTCTTGATCACAAGCTTGTACCTAATGCGACAGGCCAGGCATTTATTTTAGTGAATGATAAGCTTCATCCGATGCCTGGCGGCGCGATCATGGGTATACCAACTCAAATCAAGCCTTTTCTGATCACAGATCTGATCTCACTGACTGGTAAGCTGAGAGCTGCCGGAGACTTTGTGCTGCCTAAATCAGATCATCAGCAGGATCAGTCTCTCGGCACGTTTTTCAGAAGAAGACTTGGAAATGAAGTGGTTGAAAACCTGATTGAACCTTTATTATCCGGCATTTATGCAGGGGATATTGACCAGATCAGCCTTCAATCCACTTTTCCACAGTACGGGAAGCTTGAACAGGATCATAGAAGTCTGATTGCAGGTATGAAAAAAACCTCTCCTGCAGCGAAAAGAAAGCCCGGTGATAAAAAGCAAAGTATGTTCCTGACGTTGTCGACAGGTCTTGAATCACTTGTTGAGAAACTGGAGTCACTGCTTACAGACTGTGAGATTCTGAAGGGTACCAGGGTTGAATCAATCAGGCGTGGGGAGAAATATACGTTATCATTAAACAGCGGGACTGAAATTGAAGCAGATTCAGTGATATTCACTGTGCCTCACTATACTGCAGGAGCGGTTTTCGGAGAATCAGGACTATTAAGTCAGATCGAAGAAATTCCGGCTACATCTGTTGCAACAGTTGCCATGGCTTTTGATAAGGGTGAAGTAGAGGATATTCTTGATGGTACAGGGTTTGTTGTATCACGGAATAGCGATTATACAATTACAGCATGTACCTGGACTCACAGGAAGTGGCCCCATACAATCCCTGATGGTAAAGTGCTGCTCAGGTGCTATGTAGGCCGCGCAGGGGATGAAACGGTTGTAGATCTGTCTGATGACCAGATTGAGAAAATCGTGATTGATGATTTAAACAAAATTATTAAGGTGAAAAGTAAGCCTGATTTCACCATCGTCACCCGCTGGAAAAAAGCAATGCCACAATACACAGTCGGTCACAGAGAACGAATGGCTGATGTAAGAGCTAAGCTTGAACAAAGCTATCCTGGTGTTTATCTCGCTGGTGCTTCCTATGATGGAATCGGCCTGCCTGATTGTATTGACCAGGGGGAAGCCGCAGCTTTTAAAGCACTTACTTTTATAGAACAATAAAAAAAGCGCCAATTGGCGCTTTTTTTATTATTGTGTCCCTGCACACTTGCTGCAGACAGTTGTATAAGCTTCAGCCTGCTCTTCCATATGTTCTCCACAAGATGCACATTTCTTTGGTGGCAGGTTTCTGAAGAATTCCATTACGTTTTCAAGCATAATCATCAGCCTCTCTTTTATGTTTTGTACTAGTACTAATTTGTTGTTAAATGTATTGTATTATAACAGAAGGTTAAAAGTCAAGGAATATTCTGAAAAAAAGAAGATGAGTGAAAAGAAATTTTTTTTGAAGTATAGTAAGAGGTAGAAAACGCATAAGAGGAGGCTTTTGACATGCAGGTAACTGTTGTGGGATTTTGGGGAGGCTACCCGGCTGCAGGTGAGGCGAGTACCGGTTATTTGATTGAAGAAGATGATTTTAAGCTGTTACTCGATTGTGGAAGTGGTGTACTAGCACAGCTCCAGCGCTACATTGCACCTGAAGAGCTTGATGCAATGCTGATCACTCACTACCATGCTGATCACACAGCTGATATCGGTGTGCTGCACCATGCACTGCTGATTCAGCACTTTCTGCAAAATAAAGATTTTCACGTGAAAGCATACGGGCACACAGAGGATCAACAGGGCTTTGACATGCTCGAGTATAAAGATCAGATGAGCAGTGAAGCATATCATCCTGAGCAGGCACTAGAAACGGGTCCTTTTACAATCACCTTTTTAAAAACAACGCATCCTGTGCCGTGTTATGCTGTACGTATCGAGAGCAAGTCAGGTACGATGGTATTTACAGCAGACTCCGCTTATCAGGAGTCATTTATTCCTTTTGCAAAGAATGCTGATCTGCTGATTGCAGAGTCAAATTTTTATAAAGGAATGGATGCATCAGGGGCAGGGCACATGACCAGTACTGAAGCTGCAGAAATCGCGCGTCAGGCCGGAGTGAAAACACTGATGTTGAGTCATCTTCCGCATTTTGGTGATCTGACTCAGCTGCTTAATGAAGCTCAGGAAGTATACAGTGGTGAAACACTGCTCGCATCATCAGGACTGACCATTACATATCAGGGAGGAAAATCACATGTTATTCATCGATAATAAAGGAATTACAGATCCAAAAATTAACCTTGCAATTGAAGAGTATGCATTAAAAAATTTAAATGTAGAAGAAGAATCTTATCTGTTGTTCTATATTAATAAACCATCAATTATCATTGGTAAGAACCAGAATACAATAGAAGAAATTAATACAGATTACGTTGAAAAAAATAATATCCAGGTTGTTCGCAGACTTTCAGGCGGAGGAGCAGTGTATCACGATCTTGGAAACCTGAACTTCAGCTTTATTACAAAGGATGACGGCGAGAGCTTTCACAATTTTAAGAAGTTCACTGAGCCGGTTGTCGATGCACTGAAACAGATTGGTGTGCCTGCAGAATTGAAAGGAAGAAATGACCTGCTGGTCGGAGAAAGAAAGATCTCAGGTAACGCTCAGTTCTCTACAAAAGGAAGAATGTTCAGCCATGGGACGCTTATGTTTGATTCAGAAATCGATAACGTTGTTTCGTCACTTAAAGTCAGAAAAGACAAGATCGAATCAAAAGGAATCAAATCAATCAGAAGCCGTGTAGCTAATATTTCTGAATTTCTTGAAGAAAAAGTAACGATTGAAGAGTTTAAACAGCTCATTCTGCGTCACATATTCGGCAGTGAAGAAGAAATTAAAGAATATGTACTGACTGAAGAAGACTGGAAGAAGATCCATGAACTGTCTGAACAGCGCTATCAGCAGTGGGAGTGGAACTTCGGAAAATCACCAAAATTCAACCTGCAGCATTCGCACAGATTCCCAGTCGGCAGCATTGATGTACGCCTTGATGTAGAAAAAGGCAGTATTGAAAACTGCAAAATCTACGGCGACTTCTTTGGAGTGGGCGATGTAAGCGAAGTGGAACAAAAACTGATCGGTACACGCTATGAGCGCGCAGAAATTGATAAAGCGCTTGAAGGTGTGGACCTGAAACATTACTTTGGAAATGTAGATCGTGAAGAGTTTATTGATTTACTGTATTAAGTTCGCTTTAAAAGACTGAGACATACATTGTCCAGTCTTTTTATTTATTCACAATGAAAGCGTTATCTTGATTACCTATCGTCACTCCGTTATAATTAGTGTGAATATTCGCTTCTTTGTGATCTTAAATGAATGACTGTTCATTCACAAATGGCGGACATATAACCAAACGTAAAAGGGGATGGATTGGTTGAATTTATCAGATCGTTTACAGGAGGCTGCTGAGCAGTTTGCCGGCAAAACCGCCTATCATTTTCTGGATCAGTCAGCTACATATGCTGAATTGAATGGCGCTGTGAATAAAATGGCAAATTACTTTGACAGTATCGGCATCAAAAAAGGGGATCATGTTGGACTGTTACTCGGAAACTCACCACATTTTATCATTGCGATGTATGCTGCACTCAGAACGGGTGCAACAGTAATCCCGATTAATCCAATTTATACGCCAGACGAAATTGCCTACATCATCCGTGATGGCGATGTTAAAGCAATTGTCGCACTTGATCTGCTGCTGCCGCTGATTGAAAAAGCACATGCGGCACTGCCTTCAGTTTCTGATTATGTCGTTTGCGAAACAGAACAGGGAACAGCTGAAAAGCTTGAAGCACTTCCTGAAGAAGTTAGAGGGAAAGTCATTACTTTTACACAGGCAATCGGTACACAGCAGCCTGTATTTAAAGGACCTGAATTAAATGAAGATGATACTGCTATCATTCTTTACACTTCAGGTACAACAGGGAAGCCAAAAGGCGCTATGCTTTCGCATAAGAACGTCTACTCAAATGCGAAGGATGTTGCTGAATACCTTAATATCACCATGGATGACCGCGTCGTTACAACCCTTCCGATGTTCCATGTATTTGCGTTAACAGTTGTGTTAAATGCACCGCTGATCAACGGCGGAACAATGTTGATTGTACCAAGATTCAGCCCGAAAGATGTATTTGATGTTGTTGAAAAACATAAAGCAACCGTATTTGCAGGTGTGCCTACAATGTATAATTTCCTGCTTCAATATCCTGAAGCGGACAGTAACAGTTTTGAAAGTGTACGTCTCTGCATTTCAGGGGGAGCATCACTGCCTGTTGCGCTGCTTGAAAACTTTGAAAATAAATTCAATGTCAGAGTTTCAGAGGGTTACGGCCTGTCTGAAGCTGCCCCTGTTACATGTTTTAACCCGCTTGACAGTGACCGTAAAGCCGGATCCATCGGTACATCGATTACAAATGTTGAGAATAAAATCGTCAACGAACTGGGCGAAGAAGTCCCAGTTGGTGAAGTGGGCGAACTGATCGTAAAAGGCCCTAATGTTATGAAGGGCTATTACAAAATGCCTGAAGAAACAGAAGTGACAATCCGTGGCGGCTGGCTATATACAGGCGACCTTGCCAAGCAGGATGAAGAAGGCTATTTCTATATCGTTGACCGTAAAAAAGATATGGTCATTGTCGGCGGCTACAACGTGTATCCGCGTGAAGTGGAAGAAGTCCTTTACACGCATCAGGCTGTAGTTGAAGCAGCAGTCGTTGGTGTCCCGGATCCAAACTTCGGTGAAGCCGTGCATGCATATGTTGTACTAAAAGACGAGTCTGTCACAAAGGATGACCTGCTGGCATTTTGTTCTGAGAAGCTTGCGAAGTACAAGGTGCCTACAGTGGTTGAATTTATTGAAGAGTTACCAAAGAATACAACAGGTAAAATTTTGAGAAGAGCATTGCGTGATCAGGTGAAGCAGTCTTAGAGCTGGTCGTGCATAATGGGAGACAGGGGAGCCTGTCTCTTTTTTGTGTTTTAGCTTGAGGTTTTTTTGCTGCAGAAAAAATTAATTAGTGAGGGGAATAACCCGAAAGGTGATTGAAAAATGTAAAGGTGATGGAATCCCGCGAGACGAAAGTGATCTGGAACGAATCAATCCAAAACGTGATAGATTAATCCGTATTGCTGAGCGAAAAACATAAAAGAGGCCCAAATAATTGCTCTATGCCAGCCGCTCACCACCCACCGCAGCCCAAACAAAAACACTCCGCCGATCCCGGACGGAGTGATTTCATCAACTACCCTACATATTCGGCTTTTTATACCCTGCGAAAAATCTCAGAATCAAATTAAAAGGAAACAGAATCGGATAACCTGCAACATCCGCTTTTCTTAAAAACTCAATAAATGAAAGCTTTACCTGGCGCTGCTGCTGAATTTTTTCTTTATTTCCGCGTAAGGTCACTCTGTAGCCATCTTCAAGTCCTTCAAGCTTTGCCTCAAAAGGTCCCTTTGAGCTTTTGCGTTCGCGTTCTACTTTTGGTTCTTCCATCATGTTATTCACTCCTCATAGTCAGTCTGGATTTTTTTAGATAATGCTGCTACCCGCAGCAGACCGAATAAGGCAATCACTCCGGCACCGCCGGCAATCAGCCATTCTTCGAGAAAAATTGCGCCGTGAAGGGCAGTAAATGGAACCAGTGTGAAGTACACTGTTTCTCTTCTTCTGCCTGCAAGGTCTTTCATACGGCTGTCTTTTTTGCGGTATGCTTCCATTGATCGTCTGTAGCGTTTCGGTTCTTCAAGCGCATCCAGTATTTTTGAAGGGACTGACAGGTAAGGCTGAATGGTTCTCAGCACAGTCTGTCCGATATTACCTTCACCGCCGCGGTCAGATGCCCATCGGACAATAGTTGGACGGGCCATTTCGATAAAGTCCGCCTCTGGATAAATCGAATAAATAACGCCTGTAAACGTGGACAGTGCTCTGCCGAAGAATGCAAATTCAGTTGGCAGCTGGATCGGCTGGGTTCTGACAATGTCCTGAACATCTTCAAGTAGCTTTTCCATCATCAGGCTTTCCCCATCCTGCCAGTCACCACTTTTATACACTGCAACAACTCTTTCCACTAATTCTTCTAAAATGTCCTTATCTGCTGAAGGAAGAAGAAACTTCATATCTTCAAGCGCTCCGACTACTTCACCATAACGCTCAAAAATGACCCCCTCAACCGCACGTTGTACAGCTTCTGCATCATTTTTGCGGATGACGCCAACCATACCAAAGTCAATCAGTACAATTGTGCCGTCCGATTTAATTAGAATATTGCCGCCATGCGGGTCTGCATGAAACATTCCTTCATTTAACAGCTGATCTACAAATAACAGAAGTAATCTTTCTGCAAGATCCTTGCGATTCAAACGGTTTTTATCAAGGAAGGAGAGATCCGTTATTTTTGAACCTTCTATCCACTCCATGACGAGTACTCGGCGGGTTGTATACTCTTCATAGTATCTCGGAACAATAACGCCTTCAGTGTCCTTAAAGCGTTCTCCAAAAGCCACACCATTTTGCAGCTCTTTTTTAAAATTGAGTTCATCACCAATGACATTAACCATTTCGCTGTACAATGCATTAAGGTCAGCCTGCTTCCCGAACTTCGTAAATTTCTTAGCGAGCCAGATGACGATCTTCATTGCTTTAAAATCGGTCCGGATAATATAGTCAATCCCCGGCCGCTGAACTTTTATTGCAACAGAATCACCGTTATGTAGCCATGCGTGATAGACATCTCCAATAGAGGCGGAAGCTACGGGCTTTTCTGAAATTTTGTGGACCATTTCCCCATAATCTGTATTCCATTCGTCTTCAATGACTTCTTTTGCTTTTTCCCATGGAACTGGGGGAACACGGTCAGTTAAACCTTCAAGCTCAATAATAAAAGAGCGTGGCATAATATCAGCCCTGGTAGATAGAAATTGGCCGACTTTAATCATGAGCCCTTCAAGCTTTAATGCAGTCTGTTTATATTCCCTGGCCTGTTTGCCGGCAAGGTCTGACCATTTCTTTTCAACAGTCGGATCCCATCTTCCGCGGTATCTGCGGTTGAAAAAATACACCTGCAGAAAAAACTTAACAGCCATTGTTACAATTTTATAAATGCGGTAAGCAGCTACTTTTTTCGTCACAAACACCTTCTCTCATGCCTTCAATCAGCTAATTACAGTTTACCACGCGGGCTTAAAATTAAACGGCTATGAATGTGCAGGAAGCGTGAACGAGTGCTACAATATGTAAATGAAAGTGCTTACATCATTTGAGGAGGATTCAGTCATGGAAACGATCAAACTTGAACAGAAAAGTGGCATTGCAACGATCACGCTAAACCGTCCGGAATCAATGAATGCATTTAACTATCAGATGTTGTCAGAGCTTGGGCAGACAGCAGAAGCCCTGAGAATTAATCCTGATGTCAGGGTCGTTGTGATTAGGGGAGCGGGGGATAAAGCATTCAGTGTCGGGGCTGATCTTAAGGAAAGAAAAACCCTTACTGAACAGCAGGTAAAGCGGAACATTTATAAAATTGGAGAGGTTTTCAGTACGATTGAAGCACTGCCGCAGCCAGTGATTGCCGAGATTAACGGACACGCTTTTGGAGGCGGAATGGAGCTTGCACTGGCGTGTGATTTCAGAGTAGCCGACAGCGCAGCGAAAATGGGACTGACAGAGACAAGTCTGGCGATTATTCCAGGGGCAGGAGGCACACAACGGCTTCCAAGAATCGTTGGGGAAGCGAAAGCGCTGGAACTGATTCTGACGGCCAAACGGTTTACAGGGGAAGAAGCATATGAATATGGTCTGCTGACAAAATCTGTTGACCATGTCACACTGCATGATGAGGTAATGGCGCTCGCTGAAGCCATGCTTGCAAATGGACCAATCGCACTTCAGCAGGCAAAGTACGCAATTAAAGCCGGTATGAATGCGGATCTTCAGACAGGATTAAAGATTGAAAGAAAAGCTTATGAGATTACGATCCCGACAGAGGACAGAGTGGAAGCGCTGATTGCATTTTCTGAGAAGAGAAAGCCTCAGTTTAAAGGGAAATAAGGTGAAAAAGCAGGGGAACCTGCTTTTTTATTTTTTATTTCGTGAATGGAATTTTTCCACTGTGCTTGTGAGTCAAATATAGTAAAATGATTTTATTGTCATCGTGACTGATAAATTGGTTTGTAAGGAATAGGAGGTACATAGATGCAAATGGCTGCAGTCAGTGAACAGAAATCAGGTTTCAGAGCAGGGATGAAAGCAGGTACCAGTATCGCAGTCGGCTATTTGCCTGTCGCACTTACATTTGGCCTGCTGGCAAAAACGACCGGGCTTACTTTATTTGAATCAGTATTAATGAGTCTGCTTGTTTTTGCGGGGGCTGCACAATATATTTCACTATCACTGATCGCAGCAGGTGCAGGAGCTGCTGTGATTATCTTTAATACATTCATCGTTAACATCCGGCACTTTTTAATGTCGGCTTCTTTAAATGAAAAGATGGAGCCTGAAACGCGTGCGAAGAAATCGATCTATGCGTTCGGTCTGACTGATGAAACCTTTACTGTTATTGCGACCAGGGAAGGGAAAACCACTACAGGCTTTGCATTCGGTGTTATGCTGGTTGCGTATGGGAGCTGGGTTGTAAATACCGGGATCGGTCATGTCATCGGTGCGAGTCTTCCTGAATTTCTCCAGCAGTCCATGTCCATTGCCCTTTATGCAATGTTTGTCGGTCTATTAGTTCCTTCTCTGAAAAAAGAAATGAAGGTTGTCTACCTTGCTGGACTCGCTGCAGTATTAAACAGTGCATTTACATTAAGCGGTCTGCTTGATACAGGGTGGGCGATTGCTGCATCAACGCTGATTTCTGCTATCGCAGTAGAAGTGATGATGGGTCTCAGGAAAGGGGCTGAGCTGGAATGAATATGATTTGGATTATCATTGGGATGGCGGTTGTTACGTATATCCCGCGGGTACTGCCACTGACTGTACTTGAAGGGAAAGAACTCAATCCGTTTTTTCAGGGTGTATTGAAAAATATTCCTTATGCAGTGTTAGGCGCACTCATTTTCCCTGGTATTTTATTTATACAGGACGATATCTGGTTTGGTATTGCCGGCGCAGCCGCTGCATTTACACTGGCATTTCTCGGTGCGGATGTGATGTTTGTCGTTCTTGGTTCTATTGTGTTCCTATCTGTCTATATGCTGATAGGCGGCTAGCGGATTAATTTTTCTTCAATCAGGGAAAACATAAGGGCAGTCAACGGATCCTATGTGTCTTTTGGAGGAGAAAGAGATGTTTAAAAACAGAATAAAATATGCAGGAAGCCGCTTTTTTAAAGAAGGCTATTATGATCATGCTGCACAGACAGCTTATTATTTTATGCTGTCATTATTTCCTTTTTTAATCATGGTTGTTTCAAGCACCAGCTTTTTACCGTTTACATCGAATGACCTGATTGAAGTGATCAGACCGTATGCCCCTCAGGAAACGTATGGACTGATTGAATCAAACTTAACAGCGATTCTTGATTCAGGACAGGGAACGATTATTTCAATCAGTTTTCTGTCAACGATGTGGCTTGCTTCAATGGCCATTCAATCACTGGTCCGGTCATTAACGGATATTTATAAAATTAAGAAGAGAGAGAGCTACTTGAAGGGTCTGGTCAGCGACTTCTTCTTAACCATTGGCTTTGCACTGATTTTACCACTGACGATCTTGATTCCTTTAGTGGAAAATGTGGTTCAGCGAATCGCAGAAGAAACCTTTTTATTTGAGGCCGGCTGGCTTGTACTATGGACGCCAATCAGATGGGGAATTGGAACTGTTATATTATTTATCTTCTTCTGGGTGCTCTACAGGCATTTACCTAAGCACGGATTGTCGTGGAAGGACGTACTTCCCGGTGCAATATTCGCAGTGATTTTCTGGCAGCTGATCTCTGAAGGGTTTTCTTTATTTGTCGGGTACGGTAATTACAGTCAGCTTTACGGTCAGCTGGCATCTGTCGTGATTATGATGATCTGGTTCTATCTGACAGCTGCTGTA
This sequence comes from Jeotgalibacillus sp. 10bf12, assembly GCF_055597105.1. Lineage (NCBI taxonomy): Bacteria > Bacillati > Bacillota > Bacilli > Caryophanales > Caryophanaceae > Jeotgalibacillus > Jeotgalibacillus sp. 10bf12. The sequence continues at coordinate 1,981,370 of NZ_CP200276.1, forward strand.
TTGCTGTTTGGTGCTTTATTAAATGTGTATGGTAAGGAAGGTAAGGAAAGGGGAAATGAGTAATGTCAGCTGTTGTATTGTTTGATGGTGACTGTAATGTGTGTGATTGGAGCGTGCAATTTATTATGAAGCACGACCGCGCCGGCTACTTTCACTTTGCTTCACTGCAAGGGGAAGTCGGACACAAAATGCGGACGACATTTGATGTTCCGCCTATGATTGATTCTGTCCTGCTGGTTGAACAGGACAGGCTATATACGAAATCTGACGCTGCGCTGAGAATCTGCCGGTCACTTGATGGTCCGGTGAAGTTTTTATCACTGCTGCTGATTGTGCCGCGGCCGATCCGTAACCTGGCGTATGATTCCTTTGCAAGAAACAGATTTCACTGGTTCGGGAAAAAGCAGGCCTGTAAACTGCCGACACCTGAAGAAAGACGCAGACTGCTTGATTAGTCTGCGTTTTTTAAATGAATTTCAAAAACCGTGCCGGACCATTCCTTCGCTTTCCGCGGACGAACGTTCGAGCCTCCTCAGGCAGAAAAACACTGCCTACCGGGGTCTCTCTCGATCGTTTTTCTGCAGGAGTCTTCGGAATGATCCGGCACTTTTATGATTATTATCATTCAGATATTTCTTTGTTCCTTGTCATACATATCCTCAAGAAACAGATAGCCTTTTGATTTTTTAAGTGGGACTCTGTATTCATAGCAGTAGTCTTCTAAACGGTGGAAGAGGTCTTTGTCGTTATATCTATAGAGTTTTGGGGAGCGGCCTTTATAAGTTTTGATGATTGCGGCTTTTGCTGACCAATTCTCATGTGTGAACTGTATCTGACTGACGTCTGAATGGTTCAGTGTTCTGGTGCGGATGCGCCATCTCAACAGATATGTACTGTGAATCAGTTTGCTGCTCTGGATTGAAAAGGTATAGTAGGTAAACAAAAGTAGAAAATAATATAGAAAGATACCCATAAACAAAAAGCGCCAAAAAAGTTCGTCCCATGAGAAATAAAGAAAAATACCCATGAAGAACATAAAGAGTAATGCTAGGGAGCGGGGTTCTTTTGCTTTAAATATTTTTGGGTTTTCCTGAATGTCTGCGGCTTCTGATACATTATTGCTGTACATAACGGCCTCCTGCGAATCAGTCATACTTCAATTCTAACATAACTGGAAACTGGTGGAATGAAAAAAAGAAGGCATCTCAGCCTTCTTTTTTGTCGCTTTGTATAGGCGTGTAGTTCTTAGCACGGAACTGATCCTTCAGCAATTGGATGCTTAGGATCAGGCACAGCATACCAGTCAGCCAGATCAGCCCTGCAACGCCAAGCAGAAAATGAATTTCATCTGATACATTTTCAACTGTAGGGTCATTGAAACCACCGCTAAGACCCATAAAGAAAACAATGTAGGCAATCATCGTCAGGCCAAGGTGGGCAGCCAGCCATAAAAAAGCGGTTTTCATACGCGGAGCGCGTCGGATTGAATAAAGTACAAAAATAATTGCGGCAATCACGGCTGCAACGAATCCCCATTCGATGATGAGCAGGAATGTGCTGTTTAATTCTTCAGTCAGCATGAGCGGGCTCCTTATCATGAATTGTTTTAGATATATCTATTATTCATGATTTTTGCCTGAAATGCCACTATGGAGAGGGCGATTTTATGACAAAAGTTGAACCCCCTGCATGCATGTTACGTGTTTGCAGGGGGCTCAAGTACTACACACCGTGTGTGTCCTCTAATGTATTTAATTCTGCTGAGTACTTCATAAAAGCGTCTTGATCTTTGTTGTCTAACGCTTCATTAATAGCTGTTACAAGCTGTTCCTTGCGATGACGGACAAGAATTTCATTTAATACCATGTCCACGTAAATCTCCATCATCGTCATTTCACTGGATTGTTTCTGAGGGACGGTTGACTCATTCATAAACTCTGCGAACGATTTGTTGTTTTCCATCTTCATCACCTCTGCTACTTTTTTTCATTATAGAGAATATCCGTGAGAATATCAACAGAAAGTTTTAAATTTTTAGATAATATGAATTTCAGGCCGGATTTATGACAGGATGTCCATTACGTCACGAACATATTTGGAAAAAATTATGTATACTTCTGAGTGGCATTTGGTATATGATAATCCCATAAAAATATAAAGGAGTGATAAAATGGAATTTTTGACAGCCCAGGAAACATACACTGTCAGTGCAAGTACGATGATTTTAGAACCAAGGATTGAAGGTGGCGGCTTAACAGGAACGATCATTCATGAAAAAGGAAGATCACCTTTTTCAGTAGATATGAAGCCAATGGAGATTATGGAGCACTCGTGTTTGTATTACTTTTCATCCTACGAAGGGCGTAAAACCTCATCAAGATTCCTCACAAGCTTCAGTCATAAGCCTCCCATCGTTGTTGATCCAATATCAGATATTTATTTCTTCTCAACGCATTCCGACTCCAATAAAAAAAATTATTGGATTGCGCTCAATCACGTTGTCAGTATGGAAAAAAATGATGACCTAAGTAACGAAACGACGCTTACCTTGTCAGGGGACAGAACGATCACACTTCCGATCTCAAGGCGCGCAACGCATCTGCAGTATTTGAAAGCCTCGGTGCTCTCCTTAAAGCTGCATCAAAATATCAATGAAATCCGTGAAAAGTCAGAAGACACCTACAAGTCAAGGCTGAACAAGAAGCGCTTCGGGTTTGCTGAATACCTCGACAGAATTGAACACGCAGATCATGACCGGATCAATCCTGATGACGGTGGCGACATTGACTTCAACCGCCCGATCAGATAATACCTCATCAGGTTCTCAACGTGATTTCTAAGCCGTGGATTAAAATAATTATGCTGTTCTTCATAGCCCTGATACACAAAAAGATACATGGTAAAAGCTTCATCAGATTTTAATTTCACAACTTTCATGTCGTGATCTCTCATATACTTTTTCAAAGTCGCAAGCTCACGCTGAACGGCAATCATCGTTTCTTCGATTAATTCAATATAAGGTCTCGGGAGCTTTACACCACTCTTTTCAATCACAATCTGATCTCGTTCAAGGATCTTCAGTACCATTGGCAGGTAAAAAGCATTCTCCAGCCGGTCCCGATCCTCACCTGGAATCTGTGTCATTGAAATCTCCTCCTGTATTACGAACGTGTGTTCTATATTATTTTACACAGATTTTCTAAAGTTACAACTGTTATTTGTTTGCATTATTCACAAATAAATCTGATAATAGAACAAGCGGTTTATCTCGAAAGCCGAAATATCTGTTTTACCGGAGGAGATTTCATGACACAAAAGCGTAAAATCACAGCAGAAGATCTGTATAAAATCGAATCACTGACTGATCCGAGATGGTCACCGGACGGCAAACAAATTTTATTTGTCAAAACTCATATCAATAAAGAACATACATATGCATCAAACTTAATTTTATATGATCAGGAAAGTGAAGAACTGAACCAGTGGACGTACGGGGACAATAGAGTATCCTCTCCAAGGTGGTCACCGGACGGCAAAAAAGTGGTATTTGTCTCAAACCGCTCCGGCAAAAATCAGCTCTACGTTTTACCTGTGAGCGGCGGAGAAGCGAGACAGGTAACTGATATCGAAAACGGCGCAGGGAATCCGGTCTGGTCACCGTGCAGCGGAAAACTTGCTTTTACAGTGTCCCTTGAACTGGAAGATGTATTAAATGAAGAAAAGAAAAAAGAAGATGAAGACAAAAAGCTGAAGCCATTTGTCACAGACTCAATGAAATATAAAGCAGATGGTGCGGGCCTGCTTGATGATAAGAAGCAGCAGATCGCCATCATTGATCTGAAAACAGAAGAACTGCGCCAGCTGACAAAAGGGAAAGACAGCTATTCACTATTTGCATGGTCACCTGACGGAAAGCAGCTTGCATATGCGACAGATGCTGATGCGGAGGATAAAGACTTTTCATTTAACAATGAGCTATATCTTTATAACCTTCAAGATGACAGTAAAGCGCATATTAAAACGGCTGAGGGCTACGTCGGATTTGCTGCGTGGTCTCCTGAAGGCGATCAGCTGGCATTTACCGCTTCAGGCAGAACCTATGAAAATGCTACGCACAGTGAACTCTGGGTATGGAACCAGTCATCCGGTCGTGCTGAGTGTTTGACTGAAGGAATTGATGCACCGGTCGGAGATTTTGCCATTGGTGATATTCAACAGGGAGCAAGTGTACAGGGTGCTGTCTGGGCTGATAATAACAGCCTTTATTTCGTTATAACAGACCAGGGCAACGTAAACCTGTATTACGCTTCAACAGAAGGGGAAATATACCCGGCTTACGAAGGTAACCATCACGTATACGGACTTGACGTACACGGCGAGTCACAAAAAATAGCTGCTGCGATTAGTACAGTGGAAAATCCGGGAGATCTCCATGTGATTCATGTTCCGACAGGAGAAGCGAAACAGGTGACGCATGTGAATCAGCAGCTGCTTGAAGAGGTTGAAGTAGTAGCGCCTGTAGCCGTCTCATATGAAAGCACAGACGGCTATACAGTTCACGGCTGGTTCATGAAGCCGTCAGGATATAAAGATGGGGAAGAGGCACCGTTGATATTAAATATTCATGGCGGACCTCATGCCATGTATGCCAACACGTTTTTCCATGAAATGCAGCTGCTTGCATCTGAGGGTTATGCCGTACTCTATACAAACCCGCGCGGAAGCCACGGCTACGGTCAGACCTTTGTTAATGCAGTCAGAGGCGATTACGGCGGAGGAGACTACCGTGACCTGATGGCAGCAGTGGACGGGGCACTTGAGCAGTTTGACTTTATCGATCGTGACCGTCTTGGTGTAACAGGCGGAAGCTACGGCGGATTTATGACAAACTGGATCACAGGCCATACAGACCGATTTAAAGCAGCAGTCACACAGCGCTGCATCAGTAACTGGATCAGCTTCTATGGTGTCAGTGATATCGGCTACTACTTCAGTGAGTGGCAAATCCAGGCAGACCTTGGAGATATTGATACACTATGGAAGCACTCACCGCTTGCGTATGCCGACCAGATCAAAACACCGCTATTAATCATGCACAGTGAAAACGACTACCGCTGCCCAATCGAACAGGCAGAACAGCTTTACATTGCACTGAAAAGAAAAGAGAAAAAGACACGCCTTGTCAGATTCCCTGAATCAGACCATAACCTCTCAAGAACAGGGAAGCCTGAACTCAGACTTGAAAGACTGAATCACCTGACAGGCTGGATGAATGAGTATATTTAAATAATTAACAACAATAAAAATGACCTGCAAATCGTATGCTGTTTTGTAGGTCTCTTTTTATTGATATATTGTTTTCCAATGGTTTTATAAGCATATTGGTAATATAATTTGTATTTAGAATTGTAAAGGAACAATAGCCATTGTGAACCTACAATTGGGTGTACATTTTGTATGACAATTTACACTACAATTATTTGCTATTTATTAGCCTTTTCAACTAACTCACTCGTTTGTTGAAGAGTTAAAAAGGAATTTCCCCTATAAAAAATGGAACAAAAACCCCAACTGTAGATGCAACCACAATTACCCAAAATGTTTTTGAGGTTAACCTTTCCTTCCATAATCGCCTTTCTTTTAACACAAAGGAAAATATGATTGTATATAACCCAAAAAGCATAAAAGAGAAACCAAACCACACAACCCAAACATTGCCTATAAATCTTATTTCAGCACCTTCATAAACATTTTTTAGAACATTATCAGTTATTAAAAACCCAACCACTAAGAATAGAATAATTTCAATTATAGTAACTAAATACATTTTCCGTATAGCCATCTCTCCATTTCCCCTCCATAAATAACAAAATAAACTCATAATTATTTTCTGTTCAATTTAACGCAAATATTTCCATTGCCGTACAAATTTATATTAATAAACCTATTACAAAAAGCAACTCGAATTGAGGTGCTTTTTTCATTCAATTTAATACACAATTTTATTGCGATTTCACAAAAAGTACTCGTCAACAAAACCGGTTAACAGATTTGTCTGGATTTTCATTTTAGCTTTGTTAAAAATCATTGTTGTTTCTGCACAGCTGATGATTGCAGCGTAAGGGGGCGGCTCGCAGGAAGGGACGTGTGAGGCTTATGGCGAAGCCTGCGGGCTTACCGCCCGGCCGCGGAAAGCGTCCCCCTGAAGCGGAAATCAACAGCCAACTTTAACAAAGCCTTATTTTTGAGTTGTCATAGTTTGTACAAAACAAAATAAGGGAAAAATATAGCCGTAATAGGCGGTTTTTTCCGGATTATGCTATACTGATAAAAAATAGCCGTCAGTCTATAGATCAGAGGAGCGTTTGAATGACGTTGGAAACTCTAGAAGCATGGTTTACACTTGAAAATCTCCGTGAATTAATTGCAGAGTATCGGGCATTCGGACCGCTGATCGGCTTCCTGCTGCCAGTGATCGAAGCATTTTTACCATTCCTGCCGCTCGTTGCTTTTGTTGTGGCAAATGCGAATGCATACGGTGTGCTATTCGGTATACTGCTCTCATGGGCAGGCGCTTCAGTAGGCGCATTAATGGTCTTTTGGCTGCTCAGACGCTTTGGCCATCTGAGGCTGTTTTACTTCTTAAGTAATCAAAAGCAGATCAGAAGGCTGACAACCTGGGTGGAACAGCATGGATTCGGTCCATTGTTTCTGCTCCTGTGTTTTCCTTTCACACCGTCAGCGCTGGTTAACGTGGTAGCTGGATTATCACGTATCAGCTTCATGCAGTACATGCTGGCTGTTGTAACAGGAAAACTCGTCATGATTTCTACGATTTCATTTATCGGTGCAGATATCGTTTCACTGATTCGCGAGCCGATCAAAACAGCGATCGTGCTTGGCGTGATTGTTGTGTTATGGCTGGTAGGAAAAAGAGTAGAGAAAATGATCAATAAAAAAATGGAACGTGACATATTGATGCACGAGCGTCATAGAAAGTCTGCCGGGAATGAAAGGTTGGAGAATAGATGGAATCGTGGAAAAAGGAAAGCTTCGAATGGCTCAAAGCATTAGCAGTAGGAGTCGTCATTGTACTTGTAGTCCGCATTTTTCTTTTTTCAAATTATGTTGTAGAAGGTGTATCCATGCAGCCGACACTGCAGGATGGCAACAAGCTGGTCATTAATAAAATCGGTTATCAGATCGGGGAATTCGACAGATTTGATGTGATCGTTTTTCATGCAAGTGAAACAGAAGATTATGTAAAAAGAGTGATCGGGCTTCCTGGAGATGAAATCTCTTATGAAGACGATCAGTTATATATTAACGGAGAATATTATGAAGAGCCGTACCTTGAGGAATTCCGTACAGGGGAAGGCCGTCTGACAGGTGATTTCACCCTCGAAGAATTAACAGGTGAATCAGAGGTGCCTGAAGGTCAGCTGTTTGTACTTGGAGATAACCGTCAGGAAAGTCTCGACAGCCGTATCTTCGGCTTCATCGACCAGGACTCAGTCGTCGGCAAAGTCAACCTCAGATACTGGCCGCTGAACGAACTTGATGTAAGATTCTACGAGTAATTAAAAGAGTAGATTAAGTAATAAAGAAACCTCAGGTGAACGTAGCGTAAGGCGGCGATTCCGGGACGATAAGTTGGAAGCTGAGACCCCGCAAGGCGAATCCTGAGGAGGCTCAGCAACAACCGTCCGGAAAGCGCCCGCCTGAAGCGCAGTGAACCGGTTATAAGGCCGGACTTTACACAACCAAGTGTAAAGTCCGGCCTCTTTTCATTTCCCCATCACTTTTCATTAACCGCCAGTTGTAAGATAATAGCTATATGCAAATGACAAAGGAGGCACAATCATGCCGCTTGTGATCAAAACAGGACGTTCCGGAACCGGTAAAACAGATCGAATCATGAGTGAAATCACCGAAAAGGTCAAAAAAGATCCGTCAGGTGATCCGATTCTCCTGATTGTACCTGAACAAATGACCTTCCAGTCAGAATACCGCCTTGCGGTTGAAACCGGTGGGATGGTCAGGGTACAGGTGCTCAGCTTTACGCGGCTGGCCTGGAGAATTCTTCAGGAGACAGGAGGAGCTGCACGAATACATATTAATCATACAGGCGCCAGTATGCTTGTCAGAAAGCTGATCAATGAACAGAAGGATCAGATGGTCATGTTTGGCCGTGCTGCAGGGAAACATGGCTTTGTCGGTCACGTTGAAAAAATGCTGACAGAGTTCAGAAGGTACTGCATTCAGCCTGAGGATCTGCTTGAGAAAACAGCTGAAATGAGTGAAACTGCACCAAAAGCACTCCTCGATAAGCTGAAGGATATTGAACGGATTTACGCAGGATTTGATGAGCAGCTGAAAGACAAATACATAGATTCAGAGGATTATTTAAGACTACTTGCTGAAAAAATAAAAGATTCGGATCTGCTCAGCCGCACCGATATTTATCTCGATGGCTTCCACAGCTTTACACCACAGGAATATCTGGTGATTGAAAAGCTGTTCGCTCAGTCGAAATCAATGACAGCAGCTGTAACAGCCGATCTGCATTCTCCCGACCCGCTTCTGTTCAGACAGACAACGGATACAGTCAACAGATTAAAGGAAATCGCAGCAGCAGCCGGGGAAAAAGCAGATGTGATCCAGTCAGAAGAGAACGCTAAATATAAAGGAAAAGGTCTGTCACATTTAGAGCAGACATTTGAAAAGTACGGTTCTGCTTACGAAGGGCAGGCTGATATGACGATTATAGAAGCAGCGAACAGAAGAGCTGAAGCTGAAGCGGTTGCGCGCGAGATCAGAAAGCTTGCGAGAAACGAGGGCTACCGTTATAAGGACATTGCCGTACTGATCCGCAATGGTGATGCGTATCATGAAATCATTGAGCCGGTATTTAAAGATTATGAAATTCCTTATTTTATAGATAAAAAAAGAACGATGCTTAACCACCCGCTGATTGAATTTATCCGCTCTGCAATTGAAACCGTGACAAAGCACTGGCGTTATGAAGCAGTCTTCAGAGCAGTAAAAACAGAGCTTCTGTTCCCGGCAGCAGCTGATCATGAGCTGCTGCGCGGTCAGATGGACAGACTTGAGAACTATGTGCTGGCCCAGGGAATTCACGGTGACCGCTGGGAAAATGAGTTTTATTATAAGCAGTTCAGGGGGCTTGATTTTGTCAGGGTACCCCAAAATGATGAGGAAAAGCTGATTCAGGATGACCTGAATGCAGCAAGGGAAATGATTACAGCACCACTTAACCGGTTTGAAGATCGCCTGAAAACATCAGAAACCGTTCATGATTATTGTGAGGCTGTGTTTATTCTGCTTGAAGAGCTTGAAGTGCCACTCAAGCTTGAAGAAATGGCACAATCAGCTGAGGAAAAAGGTGACGTGGAAGCTGCAAGAGAGCACGATCAGGCATGGGATGCAGTTGTAGAACTGCTTGATCAGTTTGTTGAAATCACCGGAGTGGATAAAATGCCGCTCCAGGAGTTCAGTGAAATTCTCGACTCCGGAATGGAAACACTTGAATTTTCACTTGTACCCCCTTCGATTGACCAGGTCATTATTGCTGACCTTGAGCTTTCAAGACTGCCTGCTGTTCGTGCGTCATTTGTGCTTGGTGTGAATGACGGTGTGATGCCCGCGAGAATGCAGGATGATGGGATATTAGCTGAAGATGACCGGATCTTTATGGAGCGTGCGGGTATGCAGCTTGCACCTGGTACAAGGGAAAAGCTGCAGGATGAGGATTTTGTTGCTTACCGTGCGTTTACATCTCCTTCAGACAAGCTTTATATTTCTTATCCGCTTGCAGATGAAGAAGGGAAATCACTGATTGTTTCGCCTTATATTAAAAAAGTTGCAGGCATTTTACCGGAGCACCGTTTGATGTTAGCTGTGAACGATCCGCTCGAAGTGCCGGGGGATCAGCAGCTTGATTATATCTGTCATCCGCTTCCGACAGCGTCATTCATGACGTCACAGCTTCAGCAGCTGAGAAAAGATTATCCTGTTGAAGACATCTGGCGTGATGTGTATAACTTTTACGTCACAGATCCTTTCTGGAAGCAGGAAAGTAAGCGGATATTATCCGGACTGTTTTTTGAAAATGTGGCAAATCCGCTCTCTAGAGATACAGCAGAGAGTATGTATGGCAGTTCATTGATGACCAGTGTATCGCGTATTGAACGGATGAACAGCTGTGCGTTCCAGCACTTTTCAAGTCATGGGCTGAGACTGCATGAGCGGAGTATTTTCAGACTGGATGCGCCGAATATTGGTGAGCTGTTCCATGCAGCCCTCAGATGGATTTCTGAAGAGTTGCTGCAAAAGGGGATCAGCTGGAAGAGTCTGAACAAAAAGCAGTGTGCAGAGCTAGCGTATCAGGCAGTCAGCCAAATCGGTCCGCAGCTGCAATATGATATTTTAAACAGCTCAAATAAATACCGCTATATTGCGAAAAAACTGCAGGCGGTCATTCGTCAGGCTTCCTATATTTTAAGTGAACATGCAAGAGCAGGGGATTTTGAACCGCTGAGAGTGGAGCTTGGATTTGGTCCTGGTCAGGAGTTACCGCCGCATAGGATTCTCTTAAGTGACGGGGATACGATGTCATTGCAGGGGAGAATTGACCGTGTGGATCAGGCGAGAAGTGACGGCAAGGTTTATTTGAGGGTCATCGATTACAAATCAAGCGTCAGAGACCTTGATTTTACCGAAATGTATTATGGTCTTTCGCTTCAGATGATGACGTATCTTGATGTGGCAATGTCAAATGCACCAAAGCTGGTTCAGACTGAAGCGGAACCTGCCGGGGTGCTGTATTTTCATCTGCATAATCCGGTTGTCAAAACGAAAAAGCCGATGAGTAACGATGAAATGCAGGAAGAGATGCTCAAAAAATATAAGATGAAGGGTCTTGTTCTGGGTGATCAGGAAGTCGTCAGGCTGATGGATATGACGCTTGAAGAAGGAAACTCTTCTATTATATCTGCCGGACTGAAAAAAGACGGAACGCTCCGTTCGAATTCAAAAACGGCAAGCAGAGACCAGTTTGATCAAATGAGAACCCATACACGTTCCATGTTCCGATCGGCAGGTGACAGAATTAAAGCGGGGGACGTTTCGATTGATCCTTACGAATATAAAAAAAGAACGCCCTGTCAGTTCTGTGCATACCGTTCTGTATGCCAGTTCGACCCGGCGCTCGAAAAGAATAAATATCGTTCACTGAAGGCTAAAAAGGCTGAGGACTTAATCCGGGAAGGAGGGGACAGCGAATGATACCAGAAAAACCTTTACACGTTACCTGGACCGACGAGCAGTGGCGTGCCATTTTTGAAAAAGGCAGTGATATTCTAGTCGCTGCCGCTGCCGGATCGGGAAAAACAGCAGTGCTTGTAGAAAGGCTGATTCAAAAAGTACTTGATACCGATCACCCGACTGACATTGATGAACTGCTGGTTGTGACATTTACCAACGCATCAGCTGCTGAAATGAAGCACCGAGTCGGAGAAGCGCTTGAAAAAGCACTCGCTGAAGATCCTGAATCGAGACACTTGAGAAAACAGCTGACGCTGATAAATAAAGCTGCAATTTCAACTCTTCACTCATTTTGTCTGGAGGTTATCAGGAAATACTACTACATGATCGATATTGATCCGGGTTTCAGAATTGCCGATGCTACGGAAGCTGAGCTTCTAAAGGATGAAGTGGTTGAAGAGATCCTTGAGCAGGAGTACGGCATAGAAGATAATCATTCTTTTGTTGAACTCGTGGAGGCAGTGACAAACGACAGAAGTGATGATGCGCTTCATCAGATGATCAGAAAGCTTCATACGTTTTCGCGCTCACATGCAGATCCGGACACCTGGCTGGATGGAATTGTCTCGCTGCATGAGACCGAACAAGTTCAGATTGATGACCATCCACTTGCGAACTATGTACTGTTTCACGTTCAGCTTGAAGCTGAAGGTGCAATTGAACTGATTAACCTTGCACTTGATGCTGCGCGGAAGCCGGGCGGACCTTTTCCGAGAGCAGTGAACTTTGAAGATGACCTCAGACAGCTAAACGAGATTCGCCATGCTGCCGGATGGAAAGAAGCAGAATCGGCTGTCTCCGACTTTTCAATGGGGAGACTGAAGCCGTGTAAAGGCGATGACTTTGATGAAGAGCTTGTAGAGCAGGCAAAAAAGTGGCGTGATCAGGCGAAGAAAATGATCAATGATTTGAAGGACGGATTTTTCGTCAGAAGCCCTGAGCAGCTGCTTGAGGATATGAATGAGATGACTGACAGACTCTCAACACTTGTAGACCTTGTGAGAAAGTTTGAGAAAGCATTTAAAGCTGCCAAAGAAGAGCGCGGACTTGTAGACTTTAATGACCTGGAGCATTTCTGTCTGGAAATTCTCCGTGATCCTGACACAGGTGAACCTTCACAGGCGGCCTATCACTACCGGAATCAATTCAAAGAGGTGCTGGTTGATGAATACCAGGATACCAATATGGTACAGGAGACGATTTTGCAACTTGTAAAATCCGGTGGTGAAAAAGATGGTAATCTCTTTATGGTTGGAGATGTAAAACAGTCCATTTACCGTTTCAGGCTGGCAGAACCGAATTTATTTTTAGGGAAGTACCGGACATTCCAGCAGGATGGAAGCGGTCAGAAGATCGATCTTGCTAAAAACTTCAGAAGCCGTCCGGAAGTGCTTGACGGAGTTAACTTTATTTTCCGTCAGATTATGGGTGAAATGGTCGGAGAGATTGACTACGACAAGGATGCAGAACTGATTCCAGGCGCGCCTTATCCTACAGACCTTACAGTACCGGTCAGATTTGCAGTCATTGACCAGGCTGATGAGGATGCGCCTCAGGAAGAGATGTCTGAAGATGTGATGGATGAACTGGAGCTTGAGCGGTCAACACTTGAAGCGCGCTATATGATTAAAGAAATCCGCACGATGATTGATGGCGGCAGACAGATCTATGATGTGAAAAAGAAGCTGTACCGACCGCTTGAATACAGGGATATTGTTATTTTGACAAGGTCCATGACATGGACACCTGATATGATGGATGAATTCAGACAGGCGGGAATTCCGCTTTATGCAGATCTTTCAACCGGTTACTTTGATGCGACGGAGGTTGCGATTATGATCTCCTTGTTAAAAGTCATAGATAATCCGATTCAGGATATCCCGCTCGCATCTGTTCTCAGGTCTCCAATTGTCAGATGTACAGAAGAGCAGCTGGCAAAGATTCGAAAAGCGGATCCGAAAGGCACATTCTGGGACGCTCTTCAGGCTTATATCTCCTCAACTGATGATGATACAGAGCTGAAGGAAAAGTGTTCGTGGTTTTTGATATCACTCAGAAACTGGCGCGCATATGCAAGAACAGGTGCCGTGTCAGATCTTGTCTGGCAGCTGTTCAGAGATACACAGTTTTATGACTTTGTCGGGGGACTACCGGGTGGTAAGCAGCGTCAGGCAAACTTAAGAGCACTGTATGACCGGGCGAGGCAGTATGAATCCACCTCATTCCGCGGGTTGTTCAGATTCCTTAGATTTGTCGAGCGGATGAGAGACAGAGGCGACGATCTTGGGGCTGCGAGAGCACTTAGCGAACAGGAAGATGTCGTGCGCCTGATGACGATTCATAAAAGTAAAGGGCTTGAGTTTCCTGTGGTCTTCATTTCAGGAATGGCAAGGCAATTCAATGAAATGGACTTAAGAGGCAGCTATCTGCTGGATAAAGATTTTGGTCTGGCGCTTTCATATGTAGATATTGAGAACAGAATCAGCAGTACAACACTCCCACAGATGGCTTTCAAAGAAAAGAAGCGGCTTGAGAACCTTGCTGAAGAGATGCGTGTACTTTATGTAGCAATGACGCGTGCGAAAGAAGAGCTGATCCTGATTGCGACAGTTCCGGATGCAGAAAAGCTAAAAGAAAAGTGGTCACTGTCAGGTTCGTACAAGTCCTGGCTGCTGCCTGACTTTACAAGAAAAGGCGCAAGGTCTTATGCAGACTGGGTGGGACCTGCACTTGCCAGGCATCCGCACGCAATTCATTCCGTTTCACCGGGTACAATTGAAGACCCGTCAGTATGGGATATGCAGCAGCATCATAAGCATCTTTTCAGTGAAGAACAACGCAAAGAGGAGTCTGCTGCAGAGTGGCTTACGCATGTCAGAAACCATGATCCGGTTCCGGGTGAGAGTGAGCATCATGAAGATATTCTGCATCGCCTGAAATGGCATTATCCATATGAGGAAGCTGCAATGGTCAGATCAAAGCAGTCGGTTTCTACTATTAAACGTCAGCATGAAACGCTTGATGAAAACAGTGCAGATACAATTATAAAGCCCACAAAGAAACTTTACGGCCGCCCGGCATTTCTTCAGCAGGAGAAAATGACGGCAGCTGAAAAAGGGACAATCATGCACACTGTCATGCAGCAGGTACCGCTGAGTAAAGTGCCTGAACACGAAGAGATTAAATCACTCGTTGCAAGCCTAATTGTGCGGGAAATTTTAACGGAAGAACAGGCAGAAACTGTGAGAGTCAGCCATGTTGCTGCATTCTTTCAGTCAAGCCTTGGAAAAAGGATGATTCATGCAAAAAAAATCAGGCGTGAAGTGCCGTTTACGTATGCTGCAACACCTGCAGAAGCAGGGATTCAGCTGAATGTGGATGACCCGGTATTAATCCAGGGTATTGCAGACTGTCTGTTTGAAGATGATGAGGGTCTTGTCCTGCTTGATTATAAAACAGATTATGTTGACCGGTCAGACCCTGATGTGCGTTCTATGCTTGCAGAGCGCTACAGACTGCAGCTGTCGCTTTATCAGCAGGCGCTTGAAAAAAGCTTAAACAGAAAAATTGATGAAGTGTATTTATACTTCTTCAATGCTGATTTAACAATCAAACTAGAAGAGAACTGATCTGAAAGAGGGTCAGGCGGAGGGATATGCTTTGAGTTTACAGCCAATTGATTCACAGCAAAGAATGCATAACCTTGATGTTATCAGGGGTTTTTCACTGCTTGGGATTTTTATTGTGAATATGATTTCATTTCATTCACCATTTTATTATTACGATCCATACTCATGGTGGGGGGATTCTATTAACAGACCTACCTACTGGTGGATCGATGTGTTCGTCCAGGCAAGCTTTTACCCGATATTTGCGATGATGTTTGGAGCAGGGCTTGCCATTCAATTTATGAGAGCTTCTGAAAAAGACACGAACTTCACTTCATTTGCAATGAAAAGGCTGATTATTCTGCTTGGTATTGGAATGATTCATGCATTTTTAGTCTGGTCAGGAGACATTCTGATCACCTATGCAGTAACCGGGTTTATCCTGATCTGGATGCTGAAATTGAGCGGGAAAATGTTGCTGATACTGGGGTTCGTTGTATATCTTTTACCGCAGGGTTTACTCACGGGAATAATGTTTTTAGCTGCGATGGTGGACCCGACTTCTATCACGTATTTCAGTTCCGTGCAGGGTATTGAATCATCAGTCGCCAACTACGGGAACGGAACATTTACACAAATCTTCAGCCAGCGTCTTGATGACTGGCAGTATGCAAACAGCCCTGAAGGATTTGTGTCAATTATCATTGTAATTCTGCCGCTTATGATGATTGGGGCAGGTGCAGCCAAACTGAGATTGTTCGAGCGCGCGTCTGAAAAGAAAGTGATGCTCGGGATTTTAACGGTTCTTTTCTTAGGCGCGGGGCTCACATTGAAAACTGCTCCTTACTGGGGCGAGCAAAACCTGGCATATGTCTTTATGCAGGACTACGTAGGCGGACCGCTTGTGGGAATGGGGTATATAACCCTTTTATTACTTGTAATGACAGCATCCATATCAGTGAAACTGCTTCAGCCACTGGCGAAAACAGGCCGTATGGCGCTGACAACCTATTTGACACAGTCCGTCATTGGAACGCTGATTTTCTATAATTATGGATTCGGACTTTACGGGGAAGTCACGCTCGCGACCGGAACACTGATCGCACTAGGGGTATTTGTCATGCAGGTGATCTTCGCAGAACTCTGGTTATCGAAATTCAATCAGGGACCTGTTGAAAGATTATGGAGAAAACTGTCGTATTCCAGAAAATAAAACTGTTAGAATAGCAGAAAAAATGTATAATAGAAGGACAATTCAGATTTTAAGGAGTGTACATTCAATGAAATTTCTATCTTTCCGTTTTGAAGACAAACTACTTTACGGTGTCAAAGTAAAGCGAGAGGAAGCAGCATGGAACATTGTCAGAATCCACAAAGAGCTGATTCCAAATGAAAGCGTACCTGCAACACTGCTAGAAGGTATTCAAAGCGGAATGGAATTACAGGAGACGGTAAGAAAATGCATTCGTGCCGCTGAAGAAAGTGATCACGTCTCACGCTATAAAGTGAAGTTTGATGACCTGGTATGGGAAGCACCGGTACCGCGTACTCCTAAAAACGTAATGTGCATCGGAAAAAATTATCGTGACCACGTACTTGAGATGGGTTCTGAAAAAGATCTTCCGAAAGAACTGGTTGTCTTTACGAAAGCATCAACTTCAATCACTGGTGATAATGCGCTTGTTCCTTCATACGAAGAACTGACTGACCAGCTTGATTACGAAGGTGAGCTTGCGATTGTTATTGGAAAAAGAGGAAAGAACATTCCTGAAAAACAGGCGATTGATTACGTATTCGGCTATACGATCGTGAATGATATTACAGCAAGAGACCTGCAAAGCAGACACAAGCAATTTTTCATCGGTAAAAGCCTGGATGAAACGTGCCCAATGGGTCCATTCCTTGTATCAAAGGATGAAATCCCGCACCCTCACAAGCTGAGCATTGTAACAAAAGTTAACGACGAAATCAGACAGGATGGCAACACTGCTGATATGATCTTTTCAATCGAAGAAATCATTTCAACCCTGTCAAAAGGCATGACACTCGAGCCGGGTGACGTCATCGCAACCGGTACACCAGCCGGGGTAGGAAAAGGCTTCAACCCGCCGAAATTCCTTAAAAAAGGCGATAAGATCAAAGTCTCTGTTCAAGGGATCGGAACGCTGACGAATGAGATTGGTGAATAAATAAATTATTAACCGTTCATTACTCCATTAAACGTACATTAAGAGCAGTCCTATCTGTTCTTAATGTGCGTTTTTTCATGCCGAAGCATATATATTAGTTGAAAGAGTGCCGAGAATTAGAGTGTTTATATATTAACAGATAGACAAAGTGTTGACCGAAGCGAAAGACGGTGACTTCAGCTCCGGAAAAAGAGACAGGTGAGACCTTACGGCGCAGCTTTAGCGGCTCACCGCCCGGCCGCGGAAAACTTCGACTGGAGCGGAGGCTATAAGCGATTTTAATGAGTTCACAACATAAAATTCATCACTCCGACAATGTTTTCAGCGACCGCTATAAGGGAATATGGTAGCATATAGATAGTACGGTATTTAGTTTCAGGGAGGTTAGGGAATGTTAGATAACACACACTTGCACATTACAACATGGGTACTCGGAATCGTGCTTTTCTTTATTGCGCTTGCGCTTATGAAGGGAGCAAATGCAAAGGGTGCTAAAATTGTACATATGATTCTGCGTCTGATGTATGTGCTCATCACCTTCACTGGCGGCTGGTTATTTTTCCAGTTCTCAGCAAATGATGCTGCGCTATACGGCGTGAAGTTTCTGCTTGGAATTCTTGTGATTGGATTCATGGAGATGATCCTCGTTCGCACGAAAAAACAGAAGTCAGTTAAAGTTATGTGGATATTATTGGTCATTGCGCTGCTGGGCACACTTTACCTCGGGTTCAGTCTGCCGGTCGGTTTCAATTTCCTCGGTTAAAAGTCGCTTATTCAGCGGCTTTTTTCTGTATTTATTCAACACCATATTCAAAATTGTTTTCAAACCGACACCTGTGTATACTATAAACATCAATTATCTGTATAATATTTGAACAATCTATGTACAATGTAAACGATTGAGGATGGAGGCTGTTTTATGACCCGTTCAATTGCAATTATAGGGGCTGGACCAGGCGGGCTTGCAGCGGCAATGCTGCTCGCTTCAAAAGGTTATGAAGTAAACGTATACGAAAAACATCCGTTTGTCGGAGGAAGAAACAGTTCTTTTACAATGAACGGTTATACATTTGATGTTGGACCGACATTTTTGAGTATGCCTGAAATTGCTGAAGAGATCTTTCAGGAAACAGGTAAGAACCTTCATGATTACGTGGATTTGATAGAACTGCCGATGATGTACGAGCTTGTATTCAAAGATAAAAATGTAAAAATGTATAGAGACCCTGACAAAATGAAAGAGCAGATACAAACTTATTTCCCGGGTGATGAGAAGGGCTATGACCGTTTCATGGATGATACCCGCAGAAAAATGGATGCGCTTCGTCCAATTCTGCAAAACAAAATGGACCGTTATACTGACTACTTATCCCTTAGAGTCCTGAAGGCGCTTCCTCAGCTGTCGCTTGGAAAAAGCCTTTACGACGTATTAAGCAACTACTTTAAGCATGAAGAGCTGAAGCTGGGCTTTACATTTCAGGCGAAATACCTGGGAATGTCGCCGTGGGAATGCCCGGGGGCATTCTCAATCCTGTCCTTTATGGAACATGAATACGGCATTTTCCACCCTAAGGGAGGCGTCAATCAGCTCTCAAAAGCAATGGCGAAAGCGGCAGAAGAGCTTGGGGCAAAAATTCACCTGGGAGATGGTGTGAAGCAGCTTCACATTAACAATCAAAAGGTTGTAACAGGCTTTGAACTTGAATCGGGTGCGCAGATTGAAGCGGATGAAGTGGTCATCAATGGTGACGTTGCCCATGTAATGACGAACCTGGTTAAAGGGAATCATCTTAAAAAGTTCAGTGAGCCGCAGTTGACTAAAAAGAAATATTCCTGCTCCACTTTTATGATTTATCTTGGTATTGATAAGAAATATGATCTGCCTCATCACACTATTTCATTTGCTGAGGATTATAAAAAGAATGTAGAAGAGATTATGCAGACACAGCTACTGTCAGAGGATCCATCGATTTATATTCAAAATGCTTCAGTGACTGATCCGACGCTTGCGCCTGAAGGGAAATCTGCATTATATATTCTGGCACCTGTTCCAAATAACCTGAGTGGACTTGACTGGGATCATCAGGAAAAGACATTCAGAGATCTGGTGCTTGATTCAATTGAAGCAAAAACTGGTTTTAAAAACCTGAGAGACCATGTTGAAGTTGAGCGCATCATCAGTCCGAAGCACTGGGAAGTTGATTTTAATGTATTTAAAGGTGCAACATTCAGTATGGGGCACCAGCTCAGTCAGATGATGGCACTTCGACCACATAATAAATTTGAAGAACTTGAACATACCTGGCTCGTGGGCGGGGGGACGCACCCTGGAAGTGGGTTGCCGACGATTCTGGAATCGGCGCGTATTACATCAAATCTGTTAATGAATGAAAAAAGAAATCACGTTGGAAATGAAAGCGGTGAGGCGGGATGAGAGTTTCTATCATAGGCGGTGGAGTCGGCGGTATGATGTCCGCGCTGCTGTTGAAAAGAAAAGGCTTTGAAGTGACGCTTTTTGAAAAAGAAGAGCAGCTTGGAGGCCGTCTTGCATATCACACACACGGTGAATACAAAATTGACAAGGGCCCTACAATCGTACTGTTACCTGAGATGCTGCAGTCTCTGCTGGACGAGGCAGGGGTGCCAAGAGAAGATTATGAATTGATTTCATGTGATCCGCTATATGATCTTCATTTTGCTGATGGCACTACTTATACAAAGTATCGGGACAAGGAAGATCAACTGGCTGAAATTAATCGGGTGTTTCCGGGGGAAGAAGCTGGTTACCAGAGGTTTATGAAAGATATGCAGATGCGGTTTAATGAAGGCAAGCCAAGGTTTTTAGAACAGTCATTTCTAAAACGCTGGGATGCACTTCAACCGTCAACGATCAACTCCCTGCGTAAATTAAACGCATTCAGGTCAGTATCAAAACAGCTTCATACCTATTTTAATGATGACCGTCTGAAAACGGCTTATGCATTGCAGACACTATATATTGGCGGCAACCCGTTTCAGACCCCGGCCATTTATTCACTCGTTTCCTACAGTGAGCATGAGCATGGGATTCATTATTTAAAGGGAGGATATGCCAGACTTGCAGAAGTCCTTGAGAAGAATATGATCGATGCAGGTATCCGGATTATCAAGGGTGCGAATGTTGAGAAAATTTCAATCAATTCTGGAAGAGCTGACGGCATCCTGTATAATAGTAAGTACGAACCATCAGATGCAGTTGTATTAAACGGGGACTTTCCGATTGCTGAAAAACTTGTTAATAAACAGGGAAGGCAGTACCAGTCTTCATCAGGATGTCTTCTGATCTACATGGGACTCGATGGCACCTATCAGGATAAAAAGATGCATCAGTTCTATTTAAGTAAGAACTTCGAAAAAACGATGAGTGAAATTTTTAAAGAGAAAAAAATTCCTGGAGATCCTTCTTATTATGTATTTAATCCTTCACCAGCAGATCCGAGTCTGGCGCCTGATGGGAAAAGCGTTTTATATGTGCTGGTTCCGGTACCTTCAGAAATTGAAGAAAATTGGCAGGAAGTCAAAGATGCATTATCTGAACAAATTCTGGATTCTATGGAACAGTCAGGATTTGATTCGCTGAAGAAGCGGATTGAGTGGATGGATATCAGAACGCCTGATGAAGCGAAGCGGGAAGGGTTATACGCGGGCGGCAGCTTCGGGATAGCACCTGCATTATTCCAGTCAGGGCCATTCAGACCACAGTTTCAACCTTATCCGGATCTCGTGAATGTATTTGCAACTGGTGCTTCCACTCACCCGGGTGGTGGTGTGCCGATTGTGATGCAGGGGGCTAAACTATTAGCTGATGGAATGGACAGGAAGTTTAATAGAAGGGAGAGATCAGCAGATGGAACTGGCAAAAGCCTATAAGGAATGTGAAAAAGTTATTAAACTCCATTCAAAAACGTTTTATCGTGCCTTTTCAATGCTCCCCGCTAAAGAAAGAAAAGCAGTGTGGGCGATTTATAACTTTTGCAGGACAGTCGACGATATTGTGGATGAAAGTGAAACGCCTGAAACAGAGCTTGCAGCTTTTGAAGCAGAGTTCGAACGTTTTTTAGCAGGGGACAAACTTGAAGATGCGTGCTGGATTGCACTGGCTGACGTTTTTAAACGCTACGATATGAATGTACAGGCCTTTAAGGATATGGTGAAGGGACAGAAGATGGACCTTTCTCACAGAACCTATCATACATCAGATGAGGTGCTTGACTATTCCTATCATGTAGCAAGTACTGTTGGGTTGATGCTGCTTCCGGTACTTGCGCCTGAAAACGAAAAGACCCTGAGGGACAGTGCCGTAAAACTTGGTTATGCGATGCAGATTACCAATATTCTGCGGGATGTGGGTGAGGATCTGGAACGCGAACGCGTTTATCTGCCTGCTGAAGTGATGACGCGCCACGGCTATAATGAGTCTCTACTGTATGAAAAGCAGGGCGGAGAGGCATTCATTAACACGTGGGAAGAGATGGCTGTCATGGCAGAAGGTTATTATGATGAGGCGATGGAAAATATTCATCTATATCCGCCTGCAAGCAGAGTACCTGTAAAGGGAGCTGCGGTTTTATATCGGGCGATACTTGATCAGGTCAGAAAGAATAATTATAATGTATTTTCAGAGAAAAACTATGTGCCAGTCAGTGAGAAAGATAAATTGCTATCATCCTACCAATAAAAAGAGCATCCGCGAGTGCAGCGGATGCTCTTTTGTTTTGTTGGTAATGGTTTAAAAAGGCATCACAGCGATCGGGTGTTTAATTGAGTCAGAAGTAAATGATTTGAAGGCTGATTCATTCTCTTTTAAATGATCCGAAGCATGTATGGGTAGAGTCGGAATAATCAATTCCTCACGCTGATGATTTGAATAACTTATTTCTGAAATAGAACGCTGGCCGCGGCAGCCGGCAAAACTGCAAAATCAAAAAGAGCATCTGCCAACACGGCAGATGCTCTTTTACTATGAACCTTTTAAACGCTCTCTTTTAATACCTTTTTCTTCTTACCTGTTTTTCCGAGCTCATCAAGACGTTCTACTAGACTGCCTGAAAGAGCTGCATTTCCTGTAGAGGTAGAAGAGACAAGAGACTCTTTTAATTCGTATGCATTTGATCCGTGCTCAGCATAATCAAGACCAGTGATTTCCTCTTCACGTGATACGCGGATGCCGCCCAGAGATTTCAAAGCGAATACAACTGCGCTTACCGCAAGACCAGTCCATAAGATGACTGCCCCTACACCAATTGCCTGAACACCAAGCAGTGCTGCGCCACCGCCGTAAAATAGTCCGTTAGCTGTGTCGAAAAGACCAACTGCAAGTGTACCCCAGATGCCGCAGATACCATGTACTGCAATCGCGCCAACCGGATCATCTTTCTTCAGAACCACATCAATAAAGCGGATACCTTCTACAAGAATCACACCTGCAACAAGTCCGATTACAACTGCACCAACTAATGAAACGTTCGCGGTACCAGCTGTGATCCCGACAAGTCCGCCGAGTGCACCGTTCAGTGTAATAGAAGGATCAATCTGTTTGAATCTGATTTTTGTATAAAGCGCTGAAGCGATAACTCCGCCCGATGCTGATAATAGCGTAGTAGAGATAACGATTGGTACAAGTGTCGGATCAGCTGCAAGTGAGCTTCCGCCATTAAAACCAAACCAGCCGAACCAAAGAATGAATACACCGAGTGCGCCAATTGGAATATTGTGACCCGGAATAGCATTGACTTTCTTGCCCTCATACTTACCAATACGTGCACCAAGGAATGCTACCGCTGCAAAAGCACCAACTGCTCCTGTTAAGTGAACGACTGTAGAGCCTGCAAAATCAACAAATCCAAGCTCAGAAATCCATCCGCCGCCCCATACCCAGTGACCAACTACCGGATAAATCGCACCAGTCATCAGCACAGTAAGAATTAAGTAGCTGCTTAATTTCATTCGTTCCGCTACAGCACCAGAGATAATCGTTGCACATGTAGCGGCAAAAACTGCCTGGAATAAGAAGAAACCAACATCTTCTACACCTGATAATGCAAAACCTGTTGTTCCAAAGAATCCATTAGAGCTTCCGAACATGATCCCGTAGCCTACCAGAAAATATAAGACCGAACCGATTGAAATTGTCAGGATATTTTTAAGAAGGATATTCAGTGTGTTCTTCGCTCGTGTAAAACCAGATTCGACCATCGCAAACCCTGCATGCATAAAGAATACTAAAATTGCTGCAATCATTACCCACATTGTATCTAAAGAAAACTGTACGCTTTCAGCTGTAACTGGTGCTGCATAAGCACTGGTTGTCACGAGACTTCCAAGTGCAGTAATAGATAAAATTTTCTTCTTCATGATTCTAACACCTCCGAATTTTTTAAAGGACAGCCTGTCTGCCGCGTTCACCACTTCTGATTCTGATGATTTCTTCTATGGGAGAGATAAAAATTTTACCGTCTCCGATTTCGCCGGTCGCACAAGCTTCGATAATTGCTTCAACAATTTCATCAGTACGGTGTTCTTCAGTCACCATCTCCACCTTGATTCGTGACACAAGAGGTAATTCGTAAGAGGTTCCTCTGAAAGCGCCTTTCTTTCCCTTTTGGTTTCCGCAGCCCGCAGCTTCGAATACTGTCAGACCGTTGATACCGAGATGGACCAGCTTTTCACGGAGTTCCTGGAAAACCTCTGGACGGACAATCGCTTCAATCTTTTTCATTTTTATCCTCCTTGTATTCAATGTCAGGTTACCTACCATCAATAATATGTCAGGTTTTCTAACACGAAAGTTATTATGTTTATAATAATATTCAGAAAATTAAACAAATGCAAGTGTTTTTTTAAAAAAACCTCTTTTCATGTGAGGTTTTATAACATATAAAAAGCCCTCACCTGAGTGAGAGCTTCAATGAAAGCGTTTTAGGTTTGGGTAAACTTTTTTTGCATCCAAATTCTTGATCGCCATCTTCTTAACATGAGAATACCTCTGAGCCATTCATCTAATATAAATGCAATCCATATACCTATCAGTCCGAGGCCGAACACAATCCCTAATAGATAAGCGAAAAATACTGCGACTCCCCACATGGATAAAATGCCAATATATACTGGAAACTTAACATCCCCCGCAGCTCTTAGAGAGTTGATCATCACGAGATTAAAGCTCCTGCCTGGTTCTAAAATAATTGTCAGGTAGATTAAAACTGAGCCTAAAAATAAAATATCTTCATTTGCTGTAAAGATCCCGAGCAGTGTTTCTGAGAAGATTGAAAATAATACAGCCATACCAAATGAAATATAAATGGCAATTTTTAAGCTTTTAATACCGCGTTTATAGGCTTCCTCAATTTTGCCGGCACCTACCATATGGCCGATCAGAATCTGACTACCCTGACCAATTGAAATGGCAAACAGAAAAATGAACATCATAATATTCAGCGTATAGACTCTCGTTGTGATCGCTTCTGTACCAAGAGAAGCGATAAAAGCTGTGATCACAAGCTGAGAGGCATTATAAGAAAGCTGTTCGCCTGCTGAAGGGATGCCGATTTTCAGCAAATTCTTCAAATGGGAGAAGGGAAGCTTAAATAAAGTAAAGAATGGCAGGCCGCCATCAATACGTTTAACCAGCAGGATAAATAAAACAATTAAACCTAAAAACCTGCTAATTGCAGTTGAATATGCAACGCCTTCAACGCCGAGTACGGGAAATCCGAACGCTCCGAAGATCACAACATAGTTTCCGAGTACATTGACAACATTCATTCCAAGCGTGACGTACATGGCATCCTTGGTGAAACTGTAACTTCTGAGTACTGCACCGAGTGTCATAATCACTGCCTGAATAAACGAGAGTCCGCCGACAATTTGAAGGTAGATCGTCGCCTCAGGAAGTAATTCAGGAGGCAGATCCATCAGAAGGAGAATTTTGTCATCAAAAATAAAGAGCAAAATACTCAAGATCAGACTGAATAACAAGTTAGCAGCAATCGACACAACGGCAATCTCGGCAGCACTTTTTTGTTTCCCGGCTCCGAGGTACTGGGCAACAAGAATAGAAGTACCGGTTGCAACAAACCCAAACATGACAATGATCAGTGCAAGAATCTGATTAGAGATCCCAACTGCTGCAACGCTGTCATCTGAATATTGACTGAGCATCAGTGTATCTGCGTTACCCATTAACATATGAAGTGAAATCTCAATAAAGATCGGCCAGGTCAGTGCAAAAAGTGTTAATTTTTTTGTGGAGCTTTTCAAGGTTAGACCTTCTTTCCGGTTTTACACAATCAAAGACTGAGGCAGTGCCCCAGTCTTTTATTAATGAACTTTAACCAATTTAATTTCCTGTGGTTTTAATATGAATTTTCCCTTTTTCCATTTATGAGCTTCTCCACTGATTAAGTCAGTGGTTTTTCGATTATTTAAAGAATAAGGTATTTTAACAGTGTCTTTTTTATCAGACAGATTGATCAGAATAAAGACTGCTGACTGTTCGTTTTCTCTTTTTAAAATCAGCGTATGCTCACTAATCTCATAAAATGAGAGATCACCGTCATTTGCCAGGAGCGGTTCGTTTTTGCGAAGTGAAATCAGTTTCTTTGTAAAATTCAGCAGATCCCGGTTTTGTTTATGCTCATCCCATTCCATGCATTTTCTGCATCCCGGATCCATTCCGCCGGATAGTCCTATCTCATCTCCGTAATAGATACATGGAGTACCATAGTAAGATAATAATAATGTCATAATCTGTTTTACCCGTTGATCGTCCCTATCACATTCTGTGAGGATTCTTGGTGTGTCATGACTTCCCACAAGGTTAAAAGCAGCATGGTTAACAGGTGAAGGATACATATATTGAACCTTTGTCATATTTTCAACGAATGTTTTCACTGAGATAGAACGCTTGGCGATCAATTGGAGCGCATTCGTTGTGAAGGGATAATTCATCACAGCGTCGAACTGATCTCCCTGCAGCCAGGGGATTGAATCGTGCCATACTTCACCCAGGATATAAAGGTCAGGGTTGATCTTTTTTACTTCTGCCCTGAATTCACGCCAGAATGCCTGATCCACTTCATTTGCAACATCAAGGCGCCAGCCATCGATGTCGAATTCGCGAGCCCAGTAGCGTGCGGCCTCAAGGAGATAATTTTTCACTTCCGGATGTTCTGTATTCAGCTTTGGCATCATATATGTAAATGCAAAGGTGTCATAATTCGGTTCCGGTGTTGTCTGGACAGGGAAGTCCCAGATGTGAAACCAGTCTTTATATCTTGATTTTTCACCTTTTTCAAGCACATCCTGAAATGGAGGGAAGAAAAAGCCGCTGTGATTAAACACAGCATCAAGCATGATTCTGATGCCACGTTTTTTACATTCAGCAATCAGTTCCTTCAGCTTTTCCTTATCACCGAAGTACTGGTCGATTTCAAAATAATCGATCGTATCATATTTATGATTGGATGATGCTTCAAACAACGGGGTGAAATAAATGCCGTTTATACCAAGGGTCTCGAGATAATCCAGATGATCAATTACGCCCTGCAGG
The DNA here is from genome assembly GCF_055597105.1 of Jeotgalibacillus sp. 10bf12. Classification (NCBI taxonomy): domain Bacteria; kingdom Bacillati; phylum Bacillota; class Bacilli; order Caryophanales; family Caryophanaceae; genus Jeotgalibacillus; species Jeotgalibacillus sp. 10bf12. The sequence continues at coordinate 2,008,102 of NZ_CP200276.1, forward strand.
TCTCCTCCAAAGAATGAATCTCTTTTCGGGTCTTCACTTGCCCAGGGAATTGTTGCCGGGGGATTTAATGAAGGATCACCGTTTGCAAAGCGTTCAGGAAAGATCTGATACCATACAGTGTTATGTACCCATTCAGGCGATTCAAATAAGTCTGCCTGATTCATATAAGGCATGCAGAAATATTCTCCGATGTCTTCAGGAGAGGCGGAATGAAAGTTCTTTTCTCCATAAAAGACACTTTTCTTCTTATTAGATAGAACAAATCCATAGCGGAGGCGATGAAATGGAGGAGTGAGGTTAACCTCCCAATAATCGTGCAATTCATCTGAGCCTGCAAGCTTCATCTCAAGTTGAATGAAATTCCACTTATCATTCGTCCAGTCATATGGATCTCCATGCACAAGCTTTACCTGTTGAATGTCATTTCTTGCTGTTTTCAGCCTGATTTGCATTTCGTCTTTATTAATTGAATAGGCCATCGAGCGATCGGCACGATGGTGGACAGCTGCTTTATTCATCTGGTGAGAGCCTCCTGTTAAGTTGAATTGATTACAACATTATGCCAAAGAGATTTTCTTGTCAATCTGCGGTTCCCGAAATATTTTCGTCACAATTTGCAAAAACTTTGAAAAAAGTATTGTAATCTTTTAAATTCTGATTATAATAAAAGTAGGTTGTGCAATCGTTTTCACAGAATAAATGAAAGCGTTTAAGTTTTATTTTTTATTCTGTTGTGCAAACGGTTGTACAGACAAATGATAAACACCTTTAGGAGGGGTCAATGTTGAAAAAGTATCTATCGTTTTTTGCAATGGTACTATTATTAATTGGTGTCCTTGCAGCTTGTGCACCGGATCGTGAAGAGTCTGGCGGTTCTACTGATGACAGCGGGGGCGGAGATTCAGAGGAAGCCGGCGATCAGCCTGAATCACTTAGCGTTTGGGTAAATGACAGCGAAGAACAAAAAGCTGTACTTGATACATTGTTTGAAAAGTACACTGAAGAAACTGGTATTGAAATTGACGTAACACCTATGAACATGCTTGATCAGGTGGAAGCGCTTAACCTTGATGGTCCTGCAGGTAACGGACCTGACCTGTTTTTCCAGCCGCATGACCGTATCGGTAACATCGTCCTTCAGGGACTTGCATCACCAATCGATCTTGGTGAAGCAGAAAGTACTTACTCAGAAACAGCGATCGATGCTGTAACATATGATGGTGAAATCTACGGAGCTCCACTTGTAGTTGAAACTTATGGTACGTTCTACAACAAAGATCTTGTTGAAGAAGCACCTGCTACAATGGATGAGCTTATGGCAATTGCTGAAGAGCAGACAGATGCTGCTTCAGATCAGTATGGTTTCCTGATGGAAGCTGCTAATTTCTATTTCTCATATCCTTTCTTCGGCGCTAATGGCGCATACGTTTTCAATAATGAAGGCGGTTCTTATGACGTAGAGGATATCGGTCTTAACAACGAAGGTGCTGTAGCTGGTGGAGAACTGATCCAGTCATGGTACGAAAATGGCTATATCCCGGTTGAAATCAACCCTGACATCATGAACGGTCTATTCACAGACGGTAAAGTCGGCGTTGCAATCACTGGACCTTGGAACATCCCGGCTTACGAAGAAGCACTTGGCGACAGCCTTGGATCTGCAATTCTTCCAACAGTTGACGGTACAAATGCTACATCTTTCGTAGGTGTTAAATCATGGATGGTTTCTGATTACTCAGAGAACAAAGATGCTGCAACAGATCTTGCATTATTCCTGACAAATGAAGAAAACTCTACAGCATACTATGAAGGTGCAGGCGAGCTTCCGGCTAACCAGGCAGCACTTGAAGGTGAAGCGGTAACATCTAACGAACTGATCGCACCATTTGCAGAACAGATTCAGTATGGTACACCAATGCCATCTACTCCTGAAATGCAGCAGGTTTGGGATCCAATTAACAATGCACTTCTATTCATCGCACAGGGTGATGATGTACAGGAAGTACTTGACGAAGCTGTACAGCAGATCCGCGACAATATCGCAACTGCACAGCAATAATATTCATGACGATGGTGGATAGAAGGATTCCCTCCTTCTATCCACTCACTTTATAGAGAAGATTTTCGAAACGCTCACTAGGGAGGCGATGACATGTCAACTGCTAATCCAACAGCTAAAAAGAACCATAACCCCAAATTAGCTGTCATTCTTTCAATCCTTCTTGCAGGTTTAGGTCAGTTGTACAACCGCAGATATGTAAAGGGTACTTTGTTTATTATTCTTGAAGTTTCCTTCATCCTGACGCTTGGACAGTTTATCAATTATGGTATCTGGGGCATTATGACGCTCGGTACACTTGCAGGAACAGATCATTCAGTATTTCTATTAATCTATGGACTTGTTGCACTTGTTTTGATTGCATTTGCAATTACACTCTACATAGCGAACGTGAAAGATGCTAAAAGAGATGCAATACGCCTGAGAGACGGCGAAAAAAAGCCGACATTCAAACAGGCATTGCGTAATATATGGGATACAGGTTTCCCTTATTTCTTCGTAACACCGGGCTTAATTATGCTTGTGTTTATCGTTGTATTACCACTTATGTTTACAATTGCTTTAGCATTTACAGATTACACGCAGTATAACCAGCCGCCGAGAAATCTGCTGAGCTGGATCGGATTTGAAAACTTTGGCCGTCTTTTCTTTGGAACAGGGGCAGGGGACAGTAATATCTGGCAGGATACATTCATTAGTGTTTTCACATGGACAGTTGTATGGACAGTAGTTGCTACTACGCTTCAGATTGCACTTGGACTTTTCCTTGCACTGCTTGTTAACGATCCGCGTATTAAATTCAAACGTTTAATCCGGACAATTCTTATTCTTCCATGGGCAGTACCTGCTTTCGTTACGATCCTTGTTTTTGCAGCAATGTTTAACGATCGTTTCGGCGCGATAAATACGGAAGTTCTCGCAATGTTTGACCTGGCCATTCCGTGGCTGCAGGATCCATTCTGGACACGCATTGCGTTAATTATGATACAGACATGGCTTGGATTCCCATTCGTTTTTGCTTTATTCACAGGTATCTTACAGAGTATTTCTAAAGACTGGTATGAAGCAGCAGACGTTGATGGAGCAAGCAGAATGCAGAAATTCAGAAACATTACACTTCCGCACGTACTTTATGCTACAGCACCACTCTTGATCATGCAGTACGCCGGAAACTTTAATAACTTCAATATCATTTATCTATTCAATGAAGGTGGACCGGCTGTCCGTGGTCAAAATGCGGGCGGTACAGACATTCTGATTTCATGGGTATTTGATCTGACGTTTGAATTGAACCAGTACAGTATGGCAGCTGCCATTACATTAATCCTTGGATTAATCGTTACAGGATTTGCCTTCTTCCAGTTCAGAAGAACAAGATCATTTAAAGAGGAGGGGAACCTTTAATGAGTAAAAAAATGAAATCCAATCTTGAAGTTGCGCTGATTTATCTATTCCTTGCGTTCATGGCTGTTATTATCGGCTATCCTCTTCTCTGGACTGTAGGTATGTCGCTTAACCCGGGAACAAGTCTTTATTCAGCACAGTTGATTCCGGATAACTGGTCACTCGTTCACTACAAATGGTTATTTACAGATCCATCAAGTGATTATCTGCTCTGGTATAAAAACAGTGTCATTGTTGCAATTGCGAATGCTTTCTTCTCAGTTGTGCTGACATCTTTTGTAGCCTATGCATTTTCACGTTATAAGTTCACAGGACGTAAATACGGGCTTTATGCATTCCTATTGCTTCAGATGTTCCCGGTCATCATGGGAATGGTCGCAATATACGTCATGCTGAACATGGTTGGACTGCTTGATTCACTAGTTGGACTTACTTTGATTTATATTGGCGGTCAAATACCGTTCAATGCTTGGCTCGTAAAAGGATATTTTGATACAATACCTAAGGAGCTTGATGAAGCTGCAAGAATTGATGGTGCCGGGCATTTAGGCGTATTCTTCAAAATTATGCTGCCGCTTGCAAAGCCGATCCTCGGCGTTGTAGCCTTATTTAATTTCATGGCACCATTTGTTGACTTCCTGCTGCCGCGTATTATTCTCAGAAATCCTGACAACTTTACGCTTGCACTCGGATTATTCAACTTTATCAGTAATCAGTTCGATAACAACTTCACGCGATTTGCTGCAGGATCTATTCTGATTGCTGTACCGATCGCACTTGTGTATCTTTTATCCCAGCGCTACCTGATCTCAGGACTGACTGCCGGCGGTACAAAAGGTTAATCACTGATACTGATTGATTCTTACAGACACATAGCTTACGTAACTTCGGAAAATATTCCGTTAAAGGAGGAGGGGCAGAGGTGAGAAGAGTCAGCGCTCTTTTACTCATCACTATCCTCCTTTTTAATAGCGCTTTTTTGAATTCAGCAGGCGCTGTTGAAAAGGAAGAGAGAATGTGGCAGGACGAATCAATTTATTTTCTGATGGTGGACCGCTTTTTAAATGGTGATACCTCAAATGACTTTACAGTGGACACGCAGGATCCTCTTGCGTACCACGGTGGTGACTTTCAGGGAGTTATCAATGAGCTGGATCACATTAAAGACATGGGATTTACTGCAATCTGGCTGACGCCTGTCTTTTCTAATGAAGAAAACGGGTATCATGGCTACTGGATTGATGACTTTTACGAAACAGAAGAACATTTTGGCACAATCGAAGAATTTAAAACGCTCGTAGATGAAGCCCATGACAGAGGACTTAAAGTCATTCTGGACTTTGTTGTTAACCACACGGCGCCGACCCATCCGTGGGTGTCTGACCCTGAAAAAGAAGACTGGTACCATGAAGAACAGCCGATCAGAGATAATAATGATCCAGAACAGCTTGAAAACGGCTGGATTTACGGACTGCCGGATCTGAATACTGAAAATCCGGAAGTGCGGGAATACTTATTTGATGCAGCTAAATGGTGGATTGAGGAAACTGATATTGACGGATACAGGCTTGATACAGTCAAGCACGTACCTGCTGAATTCTGGACAGAATTTTCCTCTGAAGTAAAGTCTGTAAAAGATGACTTCTATTTAATAGGGGAAGTATATGATACTGATGTAAGGAAAATTGCTGAATATGCTGATACCGGCATTGACGGCTTTGTTGATTTCCCGCTTGCTGAACAGATGAGAACGGCTTTTCAGACCGTTGATCAGTCAACAGACCGTTTGTTCAACTACTGGGATTACAATCAGCAGTTTTTTGACAATCCTTATTTAATGGGTAACTTTATCGATAACCATGATATGTCCCGTTTCACAAGGCTTGCTGCCGAGAATAATATGTTCCCGGGTACCAGATGGGAGCTTGCAACCGTCTTTATGTTTACAGTACCAGGAATTCCGATCATGTATTACGGTTCTGAAATCGCGCTTGATGGCGGTGAGGATCCCGATAACCGCAGACTTATGGACTTTAACGTTGATGAAGAACTGAAGGATTATATTGCTGATGTTGGTGAACTGAGACAGGAGCTTCCTTCATTAACAAGAGGCACACTGAATGTGCTTTATAATGAGCAGGGAATGCTTGTATATGAACGAGAATATGAAGATGAGACCAGTGTCATTGCAATTAACAACACAAGTGAAACACAGACCGTGGATTTACCGGTTGCCGATTTTGCGGATGATAGCGAGCTGCGCGGTCTGCTTGGTGGAGATCTTGTAAGGCCGGAAAATGATCAGTTCAGAATTGTGATGGACCGTGAAGTGGCAGAGATCTATGTCGTTGCAGAAGAAACAGGTATTAATTACGGCTTTTTAGCATTGATTGCTGCTGTATGGATATTCTTCATCGGTTTATTCATATTTATGAAGAAAAAAGGGAATAGAAAATCAAAGGCTTAAGTCTTTGATTTTACTCAATTTGTAAGCGTAATCACAGGAGGTGACGATGATGTCTGTCACGATTAAAGATGTAGCAAAAGTTGCAAATGTAGCGCCGTCCACTGTGTCTCGGGTGATTGCCAATAATCCGAGAATCAGTGAAAAGACGAAAGTGAAAGTAAGGGAAGCGATGGATCTTCTTGGCTATCATCCGAATTTTATAGCCAGAAGTCTTGCCAATCAGGCAACGCAGGTGATCGGACTAGTCACCCCGGGTTCATCAGATGTGTTTTTTCAAAACCCATTCTTCCCAACAGTGTTAAGAGGGCTGAACGAGGGTGCACACGAGCATCAATATGCACTTCAGCTTGTTACAGGTAAAAGTGAGGATGATATTTATCATGGTGTTGTCCAGATGGTACAGGGCGGCCGGGTCGATGGCGTTGTCCTATTGTACTCCAAAGTGGAAGACAGAATCGTTTCATACTTACAGGAGCGGAATTTTCCGTTTGTCATGATTGGGAAGCCTTATAAAATGGCTGACAGTATTACTCATGTAGATAACGATAACGTCAGCGCGGGCTTTGATGCAACAGAGTTTTTAATTGGTATGGGGCATGAAAGAATTGCCTTTGTCGGCGGTGATAAGCAGCTGGTTGTGACAATGGAAAGACTTCAGGGGTACAAAGAAGCACTGCAAAAAGCGGGCATTCCTTATCGTGAATCCTATACGGTGCATGAAAGCTTTCTGCTCGAAGGCGGGAAGGATGCCATTTGTGCGCTGATGGATTTGCCGGAACAAGACCGCCCGACAGCGCTGTTAGTGACAGATGATTTAATGTCACTGGGTGTTTTAAACACATTAAGCGAGCTTGAAATATCAGTTCCTGAGGATCTCTCTATTATCAGCTTTAACAATGTGCTCTTTTCTGAAATGTCGAGACCGCCGCTTACTTCAGTCGATATTAATATATTTCAGCTTGGATATGAAGCATCAAAACAACTGATTAACTGTGTGGAAAAGAAAGAAGAAACTTCTCACAGAGTGACGGTTCCTCATAAAATTGTGAAGAGGTTTTCAACTGAATACGTAAAAAAATAAGAGCATCACTGCTCTTATTTTTTTATGTTCATTTTTTTAACTGCTTTATATCCAATCATGTTAACAGGATCTTTCGGTGCGCTGTAGGGTGGTGCGTAAGCAATTTCAAGGGTCTGCAGGTCAAGAACACTTAGATGTCCGGAAATGGCTGTGCTGATGACATCAATTCGTTTATCTGCTCCCTGTCCGACTGCCTGAGCACCATATATCTTTCCACTATCAGGACAGAAATGTACGATAAGCGATAGGGAAGATGCACCGGGATAATAGCCTGCGTGCTGCTTCGATGTTAGGTCTGCGGTTTCAAACGTCCTATTCATTTTCCTGAGTGAGGATGCACTGTGACCAACAACAGCGGCAGATTGCTCAAACACCTTACAAATAGCTGTACCTAAAATTCCTTTAAAGGGAATCGGATCATAGGTCATATGTCTTGCTGCAATATAGGCTTCTCGGTGGGCGACCCAGGCGAGTGGCACCTGCTTCGGCTCACCTGTAATAAAATCAACCGACTCGATTACATCACCAATCGCATAAATATCAGGGTCATCCGTTTGCATATATTCATTCACACAAACACCGCCTGTAGAACCGATTGACAGTCCAGCTGTTTCAGCAAGGTGTTTATTCGGTTTAATACCGACTGCAAGCAGCAGAAAGTCCGCTTCAATCACAGTTCCATCTGAAAGCTGAAGCGACTTATCTTCATTAATTTGCGTCACTGTTGATGACAAGTGAAGATCTATACCGTTTTCAACCAGCTCTTCTTCAAGCGCTTTTGAAAATTCAGGCTCAAGGAGGTTAAGTACATGTGCAGACCGCTGAACAAGATGAACTTTAATCCCTCTCGCTTTCATATTCTCAGCCATCTCAAGCCCGATAAATCCGCCACCAACCAAACAGACAGACTGATAATTGCGTTTAGAGATATGCTCATCCAGTTTGAGCATATCTTTAAATGACCTCAAGCTGTAGCAGTTCCCTCTATTCAGATGTTTGATATCTGGAACGATTGGTATTGCACCAGGGGAATAAACAAGCTTGTCATAGGTTTCATCATAGGTGTCATCTTTAATATGATCTTTTATGGTCACTGTTTTCTCAGTTCTGTTTATTCGGATCACTTCATGACGGATCCGAACTTCTATATTTTTCTTATCCTGGAAGGACTCAGGTGTAGCTGCAATCAGGTGCTCTCTTTTTTTAACAAAGCCCCCAAGGTAATAGGGCATCCCGCAATTTGCAAAAGACATGGTTCCATCTTTCTCAAATACAATGATCTCACTCTGCTCATCAAGCATTCTCAGTTGTGAGGCGAAAGTGGCACCTCCTGCGACTCCACCAATTACCAGCACTTTCTTCGTCATCTAATCAATCCAATCAATGTGCAGATTTTTTATTCAGGAAAAAGATTGCCAGCGTACCAGGTCCTGCGTGCGCACCAACTGCCGAACCGATCATACCGGTAAAGAATGAAGTTGTACCGAACTCATTCTCAATCATCGTCTTCATTTCTTCAGCAAGTGCTTCATCATCTCCGTGGCTGATCCCGATCATCTGCTGATCAAGCTGATCGCCGCGTTCCTTCATTACTTCAATGATTCTCTTCATCAGCTTCTTTTTGCCGCGAAGCTTCTCAAGCGGTACAAGCTTCCCGTCTTCAACATGCAGTAACGGCTTGATATTCAATAAGCCCCCGATGAATGCAGAGGCTTTAGACACGCGTCCGCCTTTTGCCAGATAATCAAGGTCTTCCACCGTAAAGAGGTGCTCCATATGCTCATACTGAAATTTCACTTCTTCTTCAATTTGCTCAAATGTTGCCCCCTCTGAAAGCATGTGAGCTGCTTTTACTACAACCAGCCCATATCCAAGAGAAGCACACTTAGTATCAAGGATTGTCAGATCGAGCGCAGGATATTCTTCCTTTACCTGATCCCTGATCATAACGGCAGTCTGATAAGTCCCTGACAGCTGTGAAGAAAAGGCAATATATAATCCTTTTTTACCCGATTTAGCAAGGTCTGTAAAAACTTCTTCCATTTTCTTTGGACTCGCCTGTGAAGTTTTTGGATGACCGCCTTGTCTGATCGAGTCAAATACATCTTTTGACTTAATTGATACGATATCTTCGTATTCTTCTTCTCCAATATGTACATGAAGTGGAAGGAGTGTTATATTATGTTCTGTGAAAAATTCGCCCGGTAAATCACTAGCACTATCAGCAATCAGTTGAATGTTCATTTTAGTAGCTCCTTTTTGTTTGGTTGTGGTATTCGCCTGAAGTGTTTGCGGTCCCGCGCATCGTCCTTCAGCAGGTGTTTTTATAAAGCTTTAGTCATACTTCTAAGTTTAGCGATTAAATGAAGAATTTACAATCAGATTAGTGTATTGACGGGTAAATTAGGTAAAGTATAAATAAATGATATAGAAGGGAAGGGTGAATCGTGGCAGAGACGAGAGATGCCTTTAGCCTGGCGCATGTATCGAAAGAGAATATCTGGATTGAATCCAAAAAAATTGCTGTTGTCATTATAGGTGCGATTTTAAATGCTGTAGCACTGAACCTGTTCTTAATACCTGCGAATGTTTTTGCAAGCGGCTTTACAGGAATGGCTCAGCTTTTATCTAATATTCTTCTTGATTTCACACCGTTTTTCATCTCAACAGGGATACTGTTGCTAATTCTTAACATTCCGGCCATTATACTGGGGTGGTTTAGAGTAGGGAAGATGTTCACGATTTACAGTCTGATTTCAGTAGGGTTTACCACTATTGCGCTTGAAATCATTCCTGTCGTGGAAGTTTCACCGGATATCCTGTTAAACGCTGTGTTCGGTGGTGTTATTGCTGGTGTCGGTGTAGGAATGACACTCAAGTGGGGTGCTTCCACCGGAGGTATGGATATTATTGCAATGATTTTATCCAGAATGAACGATAAACCGGTTGGCATTTATTTCTTTGCAATGAACGCAGGGATTATCCTGCTTGCAAGTGCATTATTCGGATGGGAAAAAGGATTATATACGCTCGTGACATTATATGCATCCACCAGAATGATTGATGCGCTGCATACAAGGCATGAAAAGCTGACTGCGATGATTGTGACTGACAAGTCGTCAGTACTGAAAAAGGCGATTCATGACAAAATGGTCCGGGGAATTACAATTGTACCGGCACGTGGTGCTTTTGCAGATGACCCGAAGGAAATGCTGATTATGGTCATAACACGATATGAGCTGTTTGAGCTTGAGCGGATTATTCATCAGACAGATCCTCATGCGTTTACAAATATCATTCAGACGACCGGGATCTTCGGATTCTTTAGAAAAGATGATTAGAAAAACGGCTGCTTCTATTATAGAGGCAGCCGTTTTATCTGTAACCGGTTCACTTCGCTTCAGGCGGACGCTTTCCGCGGCCGGGCGGTGAGCCAGCAGGCTCCGCCATAGCCTCACACGTCCCTTCCTGCCGCAGGAGTCGCCGCCTTACGCTCCGTTCCCCTCTGATTCAATTCATACGATTGAAACATCTAACATTCATCTTCATCAGATTTTAATATTCAACCGGTCTTCTAAGAATAATGAGATGCCGTCTTCGTTGTTGGTGCCTGTAATATGTTTGGCTGTTGATCTGACGCTGTCGATGCCGTTGCCCATTGCGACACCAAGACCTGCGTAATCGAGCATTTCAAGATCATTGTCTTCGTCTCCAAAGGCAATAATGCGGTCTTTGGAGATGCCGTAGTAGTCAGCCACTTTTTTAAGTCCGACTGCTTTATTCAGACCGGATTTGACGATTTCGATTACATGCCACGGTGCACCCCAGCGTCTATGATCAATAACTTCTGCATGAACTTCACTCAGGTGGCTCCTGATACTTTCCACATGCGATTCATCAGCATGAATCAATAAACTTGTTGGATTGGCTGGCAGATAGGTTCTAAGGTCTCCTGCTGTAATGGTTGGGTTACCGAAGCTGAAAATATCCAGCAGCTTTTCATCATGATAATGAAGGTAGACGTCATCAAGAATTTCTGCGACCATGTTATGAAATTCGTAATCATGCACTGCTTCAACGATATCTTTTACAACATTCAGGTTCATTGGCTCATGATGAAGTCCCCAGCTCTGATCAAGAGGGTGGTGGACATATGCACCATTAAAATTAACAATTGGTGTATGCAGTCCAAGCTCTTTATAATAGGCTTCGCTGGCTCTGAAAGGTCTGCCGGTAGCGATCATGACTTCATGACCTGCTTCCTTTGCTTTTAAGAGCGTTTTCTTCGTTCTTTCGGAAATCACTTTTTGATCTGTCAGTAGAGTACCATCAAGGTCGAGTGCAATTATATGTTTATCCATTGGAATACGCTCCTTCGCTTCTAAGTCCTTATTCAATTGTATCATTCGTTTCAAATAAGGTGAAATAGTATGACACAATTTGGTTATGTGATAATATATGAGCGAAAAGGATTGAGAGGAGCATCAGCGTTGATCGAAATACATAACAGAAAAATTGCAGGTATACCATGTTTACTGGTTGAAAATATGCAGAATGAAACATCTCCAGTCATTTTTTTCTTTCACGGATTCATGAGTGCGAAAGAACACAATCTTCACTATGCCTACCTTTTAGCAGAAAAAGGCTTTAATGTTGTGCTTCCGGATGCAGCCTACCATGGTGCCAGGTCGGATGGCTCTGATGAAATGGTCATGAGTACGCGCTTCTGGCAGATTGTTGTCAGATCAATAGAGGAATTGGGTGCCATGAAGCAGGAGCTCCTCAGTCAGGGGTATGCTGAAGAAAACCGTATTGGAGTTGCGGGTACTTCAATGGGGGGAATAACGACACTTGGCTCATTAAAGCGCTATGATTGGATCCACACCGGGGTCAGTCTAATGGGCTCTCCTGCTTATGTTGGTTTTGCTAAAGCACAGATTCAGCACTTTGAAAGAAATGGCTTCAAGCTGCCGATGAGCGATGAAGAAGTAGATGAACAGCTGAAGGTGCTTGAAGAATATGATCTCAGTCTTCATCCTGAAAAACTGAATAACAGACCACTGATGTTCTGGCATGGAAAAGCGGATACAGTCGTTCCTTATGAGCCGACATATGCTTTCTTCAAATCCATTCATCAGTCTTATGATAAAAAAGATTATTTGAGATTTATTACGGAAGAAACAGAAGGACATAAAGTGACACGAAGAGGTTTGCTTGAAACAGTAAAGTGGTTTGATCTGCATATGCAATCATGACAGTTTCAGTTGTAGCGTTTTTTTGTTATGATAAGTACAAAGCGTTAAAGGAGTGATTGGATGGATCAGGATACTAAAGACAGCATCATGGGTGCCCTTGAACAGGTTATTGACCCTGAGCTTGGCATTGATATCGTAAACTTAGGCCTTGTCTATGATGTATTTATGGACGATGCAGGAAATACAGAAGTTAAAATGACACTGACATCTATGGGTTGCCCGCTTGCACCGGTGATCGTTGACCAGGTAAAAGCAGCACTTGCAGATGTACCTGAAGTGAAAGAAGTAGATGTAAATATTGTATGGAGCCCGCCATGGAGCAAAGACAATATGTCACGCTACGCTAAAATTGCATTAGGGATTACGTGATCAAAAAAATAAAACCGCTGAACCCTTTGATGGGTTCGGCGGTTTTTGCTGTGTCGGAGTATGTAGCTGTTGAGGAAGCGGGCAGATTGCCGGTGACCGATTGCAGTGCGGCCTAATAATGAAAAAGGTGATGTAATCCGTGTGCTAGCTGTAGGAATCCTCAGTAAAATTGATAGATAAAATCTGCCCGACGGTGATGAGCTCCGAATTAATGTCAATGGTGTCAGAATAAATTCAATTGCCGATAGATAAATGGGAAAAGGTGATCGAATCACCGCCATCACCGCCCACCTCCTCCGCCACAGTATACAGATCATTTCCTACCTCCATTAACAACCACACATTGACTGCAGTTGAAATGCCTGTGTCGCTGCGATGTATTGCCCGAAAAAAAGAGGCTCAGCCGTCAACACGGCCAAACCTCTCACCAATTAAATGAATCAATTTCCCGTCTGAAACGTATATAAGGAAACCATTACTTTACGAAATCCACAGTACAAGTAGAACAATTGGACCTACAGTTAAACAGTAAATCGCAAAATAAATCAGGTTACCCTTCGCCATAATATTCATAAACCACTTAAGCGAGAAGTATGAAGCAATAAGTGATGCGATAAATGCCAGCAGGTATGGGAGCCACAGATCCGCCAGGTTATCATCCTGAAGGAAATCTGAGAAGCTCAGTACCATTCCGCCAAGACTGACAGGTACAAATAGCAGAAATGAATACCGCAGTGCCGTTTCCTGATGAATCCCTCTTGCCATTGCCGCTACAATTGTTGCGCCGCTCCGGCTGATACCCGGAATCAGGGCAACCGCCTGAGCGCCACCAATGATCAGTGCATCTTTTATAGACATACCACTCTCACCGCGTTTACCACGCAGATTTCTAATCAGAAATAGTGCGATACCGGTAATCATTAAAGTAATCGCAACCGTCTGAGGTCCGGATAGACGTGAAATGTCATCATCAAACAGCACACCGATCACACCGGCTGGAATTGTACCGATAATCAGGTACAAAATGAAATTAAATTCTGTTTTATCTTCAGGCTTTCTCGTTTTTATGTAACCAAGACCTCTTGTAATCAGTCGGATAATGTCTTCTCTGAAAACCAGTAAAACAGCGATAAGAGAGGCTGAGTTCACCATTAATTCAAAAGTGAAATTGTTACCTTCAATTTCTATACCAAGAAAATATTGTGCCAGCTGAAGGTGCCCGCTGGATGAGATCGGAATCGGTTCAGTAAACCCCTGAAACAATCCGAGAAAAGTAAATTTTAATAATAACCATAACTGTTCGATATCCATAAAATCCTCCATTATTTTAGCATCACATGTTCTTAATTTAACCACCGAAAAGATGAGATGTAAAGTGCTGGTTCTTTACAATTTGATGAAGAGAATGATAAAATATGACAAAAGGTCAAAGAAGGTCAAAGGAGTGATCTGATGAAACTGGATCAAATGACATACAGTGTGCAGGATGCTTTTGCTGAAGGAAAAGAGCTTGCAGTAAATAATAAGCATTCTTCTATTGATGTAGAACACGTTTTTGCCTCGATGCTGAACAATGATTTTACATTGAGGCTACTGTCCGGGATTCACATGAATACTGCTGACATTAAAAGCTATATCTCAGAGAAGCTGTCTTCATTGCCTGTCGTGCATTCAGAAAGTTATGATCCTGTTTTTGCAGGAGATGTAGGCGTGTGGCTGAAACATTCAGAATCAGTCATGAAGGAATATACAGATGAGTTTTTATCATTAGAGCACCTGATGCTCGGTTTAATGAAACTGTCTCATCTGGACACAGTCAAATATATATTAAAACATAGTGAAGGACCTGATGTTTTAAAGCAGGTTATTGATGAAATCAGAGGGGGAAGAAGAGTGACATCTCAAAATCCTGAAGTCGCATATGAAGCGCTGTCTAAGTACGGACGTGATTTAGTGGAAGAAGTAAAAAAAGGAAAGATGGACCCGGTGATTGGACGTGATGCTGAAATCAGACACGTCATCAGGATTTTATCCAGAAAAACAAAAAACAATCCTGTACTGATCGGCGAGCCGGGGGTTGGTAAAACGGCCATTGTTGAAGGGCTTGCACAGCGGATAGTCAGAAAAGATGTACCTGAAGGGCTGAAAGATAAAATTGTCTTTGAGCTCGATATGAGCGCGCTTGTCGCCGGCGCAAAGTTCAGAGGTGAATTTGAGGAAAGACTGAAAGCCGTTCTTGCTGAAGTGAAAAACAGTGATGGTCAGATCATCCTCTTTATTGATGAATTACACACCATTGTAGGTGCCGGGAAAACAGAAGGTGCCATGGATGCAGGGAATATGCTGAAGCCGATGCTTGCCAGAGGAGAAATACACTGCATCGGTGCGACTACTTTGAACGAACACAGACAGTATATTGAAAAAGATCCTGCTCTTGAACGCAGATTTCAGCAGGTGATGGTGCAGGAACCTGACGAGGATGATACAGTATCGATCCTGCGCGGGCTGAAAGAGCGTTTCGAGCTCCATCACGGTGTAAGAATTCACGACAGTGCGATCGTAGCAGCAGCTAAGCTTTCTGAGCGCTATATTACAGATCGCTTTCTACCTGATAAAGCGATTGACTTAATCGATGAAGCCTGCGCGATGATCAGAACTGAAATTGACTCGATGCCACAGGAATTAGATGAAGCATTCCGAAGAGTCATGCAGCTTGAAATTGAAGAGCAGGCACTTGCAAAGGAAAAAGACCCTGCAAGTATTGAAAGGCTGAATAAACTAAGGCTTGAGCTTGTTGAACTGAGAGAGCAGGCAGAGGTCATGAAAGCGAAATGGGAAAGTGAAAAGCACTCATTAGTCGTGATTCAGGAAAAAAAAGAAGAGCTTGATAAGTTGAGAAGAGAGCTTGAAGATGCTGAGAATAACTATGATCTTTCTAAAGCTGCAGAGCTGAAGCACGGTCATATTCCAAAGCTTCAAAAGGAAATTACAGCACTGGAACTTGAAAACGAACAATCACGCGATGAAAACCGTCTGTTAAGAGAAGAAGTTTCTGAAGAAGAGATTGCATCAATTGTAGCAAGATGGACGGGGATTCCGGTCAACAGATTAATAGAAGAAGAGCGTCAAAAACTGTTAAGACTTGAAGATACGCTGCAGGAAAGAGTGATTGGTCAGCAGGAAGCCGTTATTGCTGTAAGTGAAGCGGTTCTGAGAGCACGGGCAGGCATTAAAGACCCTGATCGTCCAATCGGTTCATTTATCTTCCTCGGACCAACAGGAGTCGGTAAAACAGAGCTTGCAAAATCACTTGCCTTCACACTGTTTGATAGCGAGGATCAGATGGTCAGAATTGATATGTCTGAGTACATGGAAAAACACGCTGTCTCTAGATTAATTGGAGCGCCTCCTGGTTATATCGGGTATGAAGAGGGAGGTCAGCTGACAGAAGCAGTCAGAAGAAAGCCATACTCAGTGATCCTTCTTGATGAAATAGAAAAAGCGCACCCTGAAGTATTCAACATTTTGCTTCAAATGCTTGATGAAGGAAGAATTACTGATTCTAAAGGACGGACAGTAGACTTTAAAAATACGATCATTATTATGACTTCTAATATCGGTTCAAGTCATCTCCTAGAACAATCCGGTGATATTGAAAAAGCGAGAGAGCTTGTTATGGGAGATCTGCATCGTCACTTCAGGCCGGAACTGTTAAATAGAATGGACGATATCGTTTTATTTAATCCGCTGACAGAAAATCATATGAGGGGAATAGTCTATAAGCTGATCGAAGAACTTCAGGAGCGGTTATCTGAACAGCATATAACACTAGATTTGTCAGATGAAACAGTCAGCTATATTGCTAAAGCAGCCTACAACCCATCCTTCGGCGCAAGACCGCTGAAGCGCTATATCCAGAAAGAAGTAGAAACCCTTCTTGCAAAAGAGCTGCTAAAAGGAAATATCCAGTCACACAGTCACATACTGATCGAGCGGGAAGATGAGCAGTATAGAATTGTGAAAAAATAGCCTACAAAATAATATATTTGTATATGCACAGCTGATAATTGGAACGTAAGGGGGCGGCTCGGCAGGAAGGGACAGGTGAGACCAAGCATGGCGAAGCCTGCGGGCTCAACGCCCGGCCATGGAAAGCATCCCCCTGAAGCAGAAATGTTCAGCCAGTCTATACAAATAAAAAATCATGATCCCTGTATCCGGGGATCATGATTTTTTAGTGATGCTCAGCAGGCTGAGGCTTTGGAATGATTGTACCTAGTACAAATAACAGTACCGTTACGATCACAGCGATAATATTAGCAGTCATAAACTCGTAAGGAACGCCGTTCATAGAGCTGACAACATAAGCCATCATGTGCGTTAATAGGAAAGTCCAGAATAATGTGAAGAAATATGCCAAAGGATTCACCTCATTTCGAAAAAATACATCGCTTTCATTTTAGCACAGTTTTTTAGAAAAGAAATGTCGAATCAATGAATTCATAACGAAATTCAGTTATGATTATAAAGGAATAAAAGCAATAAAGAGGAGAGATACAAATGGCAGACGATAAAACAATGGAATTTATGCAGATCGCAATGAAATATCTACCGGAAGCAAAAGCAAAAATGGATGAAGCTGGCATCGAAGTTTCAGTAGAATCACTCCAGCCATTCATGACAATCTTCGCAAAAGCAATGAATGACGCTTACGAACTTGGGAAAGCAGATGCTAAGAAGTAGGGAATAGTGAACACGTTGAATATCAGTCACACTCACGATTTGCGCAGCGAGCCGATCGTGTTCGAAGCTAAGACGATCATGTCTTAGCTTTTTTTATTACAGAGCAATCTATCCATCAGTTGAAAACAAAATCATTATCATATATTATTAGTACCAACTCATAATATATGATCATATCTATTGATAAAAAATCAGAAAGAAGGAAGATATATGCGTGCAGGTGCTTTAGGAGTAGGACGTTACTTACCTGAAAAAGTCGTAACAAATCTAGACTTGGAAAAACAGATGGACACGTCAGATGAATGGATCCGCACCCGGACAGGGATAGAAGAACGCCGGATAGCCGGTGATGATGTGAATACATCAGATATGGCCTATGAGGCTGCATTAAAAGCAATTGAAAACGCTGGAACCAAAGCTGAAGACCTGGATATGATTCTTGTTGCGACGGTCACACCTGACAGACCGTTTCCTTCAGTGGCAACGATTTTGCAGGAAAGACTTGGCGCAACAAAAGCTGCAGCATTGGATTTATCAGCAGCGTGTGCAGGATTTATGTATGGAATGGTTACTGCAAAGCAGTTTATTGAGAATGCAGGTTATCAGCAGGTCCTTGTAGTTGGTGTGGAAAAGCTGAGCAAAATTACAAATTGGAATGACCGGAACACAGCTGTTTTATTCGGAGATGGAGCAGGTGCAATGGTATTGGGCCCTGTTGACGAATCAAAGGGT
Source organism: Jeotgalibacillus sp. 10bf12 (assembly GCF_055597105.1). NCBI lineage: Bacteria > Bacillati > Bacillota > Bacilli > Caryophanales > Caryophanaceae > Jeotgalibacillus > Jeotgalibacillus sp. 10bf12. The sequence goes on from NZ_CP200276.1 coordinate 2,026,212, forward strand.
ATCCTGTCATTTGAACTTGGTTCTGATGGTTCAGGCGGAAACCATCTTTATCAGGCAGAAGATGGAATTCATATGAATGGCCGTGAAGTATTTAAGTTTGCTGTGCGTCAAATGGGTGAATCCAGCATCAACGTTCTTGAGAAAGCAGGATTAACGAAAGAAGATGTTGATTACCTGATCCCGCACCAGGCAAACATCAGAATTATGGAAGCATCCAGACAAAGGCTTGAATTACCGATTGAAAAGATGTCTATGACTGTAAATAAATATGGGAATACCTCGGCAGCTTCTATTCCGATTTCATTAATTGAGGATCTTGAAGCAGGCAGAATTAAAGATGGAGACCTGCTCGTAATGGTCGGATTCGGTGGCGGTCTGACATGGGGTGCTATCGCAATGCGCTGGGGAAAATAATCGAACGAACAGATCTTAACTAAACAGGAGATGACAATAATGACTAAAAGACGCGTCGTAGTAACAGGTCTTGGGATGGTTTCACCATTAGGAAACGATGTTGAGACAACCTGGCAGAATATTATTGATGGAAAATCAGGGATTGGTGAATTAACAAGACTCAATCAGGAAGATTTTCCTGCAAAAGCAGTTGCTGAATTGAAAGATTTTAATATTGAAGATCATATAGAAAGAAAAGAAGCACGTAAAATGGACCGTTTTACTCAATATGCAATTGTTGCAGCTCGTGAAGCCGTTAAGGACTCTTCACTCGATATTGCATCAAATGCAGAGCGAATTGGCGTTTGGATCGGCAGTGGTATCGGAGGGATGGAAACGTTTGAGAAACAGTTTGAAACATTCCAGAAGCGAGGCTATAAACGTGTCAGCCCATTTTTCGTTCCTATGATGATTCCTGATATGGCAGCAGGACAGGTGTCAATTGACCTCGGGGCTAAAGGAATGAACTCATGTACGGTAACGGCATGTGCCAGCGGTACCAATTCGATTGGAGATGCTTTTAAAGTCATCCAGAGAGGCGATGCTGATGCGATGGTCTCAGGAGGATCAGAAGCACCAATCTCCCAGATGGCGATGGCAGGATTTGTCGCAAACACTGCTCTTACACTTAATGATGATGTGACAAAGGCAAGCCGTCCGTTTGATAAAAACCGTGATGGTTTTGTCATGGGTGAAGGTGCAGGGATTCTTGTACTTGAAGAGCTTGAGCATGCACTTGCGAGAGGCGCTAAGATCTACGCTGAGATTACCGGCTATGGCTCTACAGGAGATGCATATCACATTACAGCGCCTGCTCCGGGTGGAGAAGGCGGCGTCCGTGCAATGAGGCAATCTCTTGAGGATGCAGGGATTAAGCCTGAAGAGGTCGGATACATTAATGCACACGGTACAAGTACACCTTATAACGATAAGTACGAAACAATGGCGATTAAGGAAGTATTCGGAGATCATGCATACAAGCTAGCAGTAAGCTCGACAAAATCCATGACAGGTCATTTACTTGGGGCAGCAGGTGGTGTAGAAGCAATATTCACCGTTCTTGCACTTAAGAACAGTATTCTTCCACCAACAATTAACCTGGAAGAACCTGACCCGGATTGCGATCTGGACTATATACCTAATGAGGCACGCAAACAGGAAATTCAGGCTGCGGTCAGTAATTCCCTGGGATTTGGCGGACATAATGCTACAATTGTTTTTAAATCATATAAATAAATTCAAAATACCAAGGCAGGGTTTGCGGCATGCAGCCCTGCTTTTTTATATGAATATGAATGAATATTCATGCATCCTATTGTAATATAATTCATTTTACCTATTAAAGTATGTTGAATAATAAAGTATTGTAAATATTACACCTATCATTCGAGTGTGAAAATATTTTTAAATTTTTTTATTTCGACAAAACCCTTTAAAATCAACGGTTCTAGGATGGTGAGGGGGGGTAATTACAAAGAATTAGAAAAAACAAGTTGAAATTGTAATCTATCTGTAATAGTATTTTATACAAATAATATAAATTGATTGAAAATAAGAAATATTAGAGGTGTTCAAATGGTTAGAAAAACGGCAGGACAGAATGAGACACCACTTTTAGAGATCAAGGAACTTCAGACAGGGTTCAAAATTGGCAAGAATTATTATAACGCTGTTGAAAAAGTTTCCTTGAAAGTCGACAGAAGAAAAATTGTCGGAATAGTCGGAGAATCCGGCTGCGGTAAAAGTGTAATGTCACTGTCAGTTATGCAGCTTCTTCCTCAGGGAATTGGAAAGATCCGAGGAGGAGAAATCAAATTCGAAGGCAGAAATCTGGAGAACTTATCAGAACGCGAAATGAATAAAATCCGCGGGAAAGATATTTCAATGATTTTCCAGGAACCGATGACTGCTCTTAATCCGGTGTTTACAATCGGATATCAAATAGAAGAAGTGCTTCTCAATCACGAAAAGATTGATAAGAAAGAAGCGCGAAAGAAAAGTGTTGCGCTATTGAAAAGTGTTGGAATTCCTCGACCTGAGAGTATCGTTGAAGAATATCCTCACCAGCTATCAGGTGGTATGAGACAGCGTGTCATGATTGCAATGGCAATTGCCTGTCAGCCAAAGCTGCTCATTGCAGATGAGCCTACAACAGCACTTGATGTAACGGTACAGGCTCAGATCCTCGAGCTGCTGAAAGATATTCAGGAAGTAAACGACATGGCCATTATCATGATTACGCATGACCTGGGCGTCGTCTCGGAAATCTGTGACGAGGTCATTGTTATGTACGCAGGTAAGATTGTAGAAAGAACTGATGTAATCGAACTGTTTGAAAATCCTAAGCATCCATATACACAGTTACTCATGAATGCGATACCGAAGATGGATGAGGATGTAGAGACGCTCGCAACAATCGAAGGTCTTGTCCCATCCATTCAGAAAATGCCTCAAGTAGGTTGCAGGTTCGCTAACAGATGTCCTAAAGCAATGCCGGAGTGTTCAACGATCACACCACTGCTTGCTGAAGATGCACCGGATCATGAAGTTGCTTGTCTCTTATATGAAAACAGTAAACAGCCTGAAAGGGTGGGTGACAGATGAACATGACAGAAACGCGCGAAACAACCGCTCAGCCGCCTAAAACTAAAAAAGAGGTACTGCTCGATATCCAGAACCTTAAAACCTATTATCCAATCAAAGGTGGATTTCTGAAAAGAACGATTGGTAATGTAAAAGCGGTGGATGATATTAATATTCAGATCAATAAAGGCGAAACAATGGGCCTTGTTGGAGAGTCAGGCTGTGGTAAGTCTACAACTGGACGGACAATACTGAGATTATTAACGCCTACTGCCGGAAAAATTATTTTTGACGGAAAAGATATCACAAAAATTAAAGGTAATACGCTCAGAAAAGCGAGACAGGATTTCCAGATGGTTTTCCAGGATCCTTATGCATCACTGAACCCTACACAAAGCGTGGGCGACATTGTATCAGAACCGATCCGGAACTACCGCAAAGTCAGTAAAAAAGAACTGAAATCTGAAGTCATTGAGTTGCTTGGGCGTGTTGGGCTGCCTCCTGAAGCATATGACAAATATGCACATGAATTCTCAGGTGGTCAGAGACAGCGTATCGGAATTGCAAGAGCGCTGGCACTGAAGCCTAAGCTGATTGTAGCCGATGAGCCGGTATCAGCACTTGATGTATCTGTTCAGTCACAGGTTTTAAACCTGCTGAAAGAACTTCAGGATGAATTTGACCTTACCTACTTATTTATTGCCCATGACCTGAGTGTTGTTAAACATATGAGTGACAGAATCGGGGTTATGTATCTTGGCAATATGGTGGAAGTGGCAGATAACAAGAGCTTGTATGCTGAGCCGCTTCATCCATATACCCAGGCGCTGATTTCAGCAATTCCGGAAGCGGATCCTAAAAAACGAAAAGAAAGAATTGTTTTACAGGGTGATGTACCATCACCTGCAAATCCGCCATCAGGCTGCCCGTTCCATACGCGCTGTCCTATGGCTAAAGCGGAGTGTGCTGAGATCAAGCCTACTTTAAAGGAGGTGAAACCTGGTCATCAAGTAGCGTGTATTCTTTACTAAGAAATTAAACCAATTTGGGGGGAACAAAATGAAAAAGAAGTCACTATTGCTGATGCTTACTCTTCTTCTAGTACTATCTGCGTTTCTAGCAGCATGTAGTTCAGATGATGGTTCAAGCGAACCGGCAGACACAGACAACGAATCATCAGAAGAAGGCACTGAAGGCGAAGAAGCAGCAGGCGAAGCACAACCTGGGGGAACTCTTACATATGGAGTAGACTCTCCACCGGAAGGTCTTTTCAACTGGGCATTCTACGGTATCGTAACTGATGCTGATATTCTTGCACTATTCGATGAAGGCCTAATCGAATATGATGAGAACCTTGCACCACAGCCTAACATTGCAAGCTGGGAAACTGAAGATAACAAAACATACACATTCACTTTCGAGCAGGGTGTTATGTGGCATGACGGTGTAGAACTTACAGTAAATGACTGGGTATTCGCACTAGAAACAATTGCTGATCCTGATTATGACGGTCCTCGTTATGCTAACGTTCAGACAATCGAAGGTGCTCCTGCATTCCGCGAAGGCGAAGCAGACAGCATTTCTGGTCTAAACGTAATTGATGACTACACAATTGAAGTGACTTTTGACGAAGCACGTGTTAACAACCTTGTTAACGTTTGGGCTTACCCAATGAGCCGTGCGCAATTTGAAGGTATCCCTGTAGCTGAAATGTCAGCTTCTGAGCAGGTACGTACTAAGCCAGTTGGTCTTGGACCATTCAAAGTTGACAGCATCACTCCTGGTGAAGCTGTAATCATGACGAAGTTTGAAGACTACTGGAAAGGTGAACCAATGCTTGACGGAATCAACGTTCAGGTTATTGATAACACAACTACAGTTGGAGCACTTGGAAATGGCGATATCGATATGATGTCACTACAGCCGGTAAACGCTGCTGAAGTTGAAGAACTTGATAATGTTGAAGTTGTAACTTATCCAGGTCTTTCTTATTACTATGTTGGATTTAAGCTTGGAACATTCAATACTGAAACAAACGAAATTGTTGAAGACAAAGATAAGTATGCTGATGTGAACCTGCGTAAGGCTATGGCACACGCAATTGACCGTGAGGCTTGGGTAGAAGCGTTCTTCTTCGGCTATGGTCAGCCTGTAAATGGTCCGGTTCCAACGAATCACTGGATCGCTGCTGATCCATCAGAACTTGCAACATACGATTATGATCCAGAAAAAGCAAAAGAACTTCTTGCTGAAGCTGGATACGAAGATACAAATGGCGACGGATTTGTTGAAGATCCAAACGGAGAAGAGTTTATTGCTAAGTTCTCTCACTATGATACTGGTAACCCGACTTTTGAAACGCGTGCTCAGGCAATCGTTCAATTCTGGGAAGCAGTAGGTATCAAGACTGAGCTGGAAATGTCTGAAGTAAACCTTTACTACGATGACATTGAAAAAGATGCTGATTCTATTGAAACATTCTTCGGCGGCTGGGGAACTGGAACTGACCCGGATCCAACAGCACTTTGGGGATCTGATCAGATTTGGAACTACCCACGTTACAAGAACGAAGAGTCTGATCAGCTTCTTGCTGACGCTCTAAACCTTGACATCGTAGGTGACGATCAGGAAGCTCGTAAAGACCTTTATGTTCAATGGCAGCAAATGGTAGCTGAAGATGTACCAATGATCTTCATCGCTGAGCTTCAGGAAATCGTTGCTCTTAGCGACCGCGTACAGGGTGTAGAATATGACGTATCTGGTCAGAACAGCCCGCACGAATGGTCTATCGCTCAATAATAATTTGCAGTAAAGCTAGATAAGGAGAGTATCTATGTTAAAGTATACAATTCGCCGTATTCTCGGCATGATTCCAATGCTTCTCCTTATCTCCTTCGTAGTGTTTCTCCTGGCGAAAGCAATGCCAGGAGATTCGCTAAGCGGGGAGATTGATCCGAATAACACAGACCCACAGTACATAGAAGAGATGCGCGAAAGACTCGGTTATAATGATCCGATTCCGGTACAGTATTTCAGATGGGTTGGCGGATTTTTTGAAGGTGATTTTGGAAAATCAACACGATATAAAGTACCTGTAGCCGACTTAGTAGCAGAAAGACTTCCTAACACGATATTCTTAGGTGTTACATCACTTGTAATTACGTATATTTTAGCCTTTGCAATGGGGATATATGCAGGAAGAAAACCATATACGTTTGGTGATAATTTAATCGGTGGTATCAATTATCTTGGTCTTGCCATACCGTCATTTATCGCCGCGGTATTTGCTATTTATTTCTTCTCCTTTAACCTTGGCTGGATCCCTTATTCAGGCTCAGTAGATCCAACCTTGCAGCCCGGTACATTTGATTACTGGTTAAGCCGACTTCATCACGTGATTATGCCGGCTATTGTTTTGGGAGCATTAGCAACTGCAAGTTATACGCAGTTTTTACGAAATGACATTATTGAAAACAGCAGAAAAGATTTTGTACGTACAGCACGTGCAAAAGGAACACCTACATCAAAGATCTATAATGTTCATATCATGCGTAACTCAATTATCCCACTTATTACATTTCTTGGCTTTGATATTGCAACACTCATCAGTGGTGCAATCATTACGGAAACAATTTTCACTTACCCGGGTATTGGTCAGCTTTTCCTGAACTCAGTAACCAACCGTGATTATCCGACACTGATGATTATTACAATGATGCTTTCAGCTCTGACTTTAATTGGGAATCTGATCGCTGATATTTTGTATGGTGTTGTTGATCCAAGAATCCGTCTGGACTGATAAAGGAGGAATTATTCAATGGTCAATGTAACCGCAGATTCAAATAAGTCACAGGAAAAAACCATTAATATGTCTCCTTGGGCAATCGCCAGACGTAAGTTTTTAAGGAACAAACTTGCTATGACAAGCAGCTTTTTCCTGCTGACAGTAATTATCGTATCGTTTTTAGCACCATTTATCACAACAGCTGATATTTCACAGGTTAATATTATGCAAATGACACTAGAGCCAAGTAGAGATCACTGGCTTGGTACTGATAAATCAGGACGTGACGTATTTACACGTCTATTGTATGGCGGACGAGTATCACTGATCGTTGGCATGTCATGTACACTGTTAGTTGTATTATTTGGTACAATTGTTGGTTCAATTGCAGGTTTTTATGGCGGAATTGTTGATTCAGCTCTTATGCGTTTCACTGATTTCGTTCTTAACTTCCCATTCCTAGTATTCGTTATCGTACTTGGTGCAATCTTCCGTGAATATGTAGATGGTCTAACAATTCTGATCGTCGTAATCAGTATACTCAGCTGGGGAGGCGTGGCCCGTATCGTAAGAAGTAAAATTCTTGCCGAGAAGGAAAACGAATATATTCTCGCTGCTGTATCAATCGGATGTAAGCCATCAAAAGTAATCATTAAACACCTGTTACCAAACGTTTTATCTACAATTATAGTCCAGTCTACGATTTTATTTGCTACACTGATCGTTGCTGAGTCAGGCCTAAGCTATCTAGGTTTTGGTGTACCGGCGACAATTCCGAGCTGGGGTAATATGCTCTCTGCTTCTCAGGAATCTGATGTTCTTGCAAATAAGCCATGGATCTGGATGCCACCTGCCATCATCCTGACAGTAACAATCCTGTCAATCAACTTTATTGGTGAAGGTCTTAAGGATGCATTTAATCCTAAATCTATCCGCTAAAAAAAGGCACCTCTTTTTATAAGAGGTGCCTTTTCATTTCCTGGGAAATGTTTTTTCACTCAGTTGCATAGGATAAAAATGGGGTGCTGATTGTGATTAGAGTGTTAATTTATATTGCCGGCTTTATATTAATCAGCTCGGGATTTTTACATAGTGTCATCTTACTGAATCTAATTCCTTCAGGTAATTCCACATTGGAGTACATAAAGTATCTTTTCAGCCATTCAGAGACATATGGTATTCCTGCCGGGGCATTGCTGATCCATTTTTCGACAATAAAAAAATCCGGCAATCGCCGGATTTAGTTTTATTTATTCTTACGCTTTCTGCCAAGACCCATAGCCGTTTCCATTTTTTTGACCATTTTACCTGCTGTAAAGTTTGCCTTCTCAGCACCATGATCAAGTATTTCATCCAGTTCCTCAGAGTCCATCAGCTCATAGTAACGATCCTGAATCGGCTTAATATGTGCTACAACAACTTCAGCCAGTTCAGCTTTAAAGTCACCGTAGCCTTTTCCTTCATAAGCTTCTTCAATCTCTGCAATTGTTTTACCAGTCAAAATTGAATAAATAGAGATCAGGTTTGAAACACCAGGCTTTTCTTCTTTGTTATATTTTACAATGCCCTCAGAGTCAGTTACTGCACTCTTGATCTTTTTAATAATCTGAGTGGGTTCATCCAGCATGGAGATAAATCCTTTTTTATTCGCATCAGACTTACTCATTTTCTTCAGAGGATCCTGAAGAGACATAATTCTTGCACCTGTCTTGGGGATTCTTACCTCAGGAATGGTGAATATGTCATTATACTTTCTGTTAAATCTTTCAGCCAGATCTCTTGTCAATTCAAGATGCTGCTTTTGATCCTCTCCAACCGGTACAAGATCAGTTTTATATAGCAGAATATCTGCTGCCATCAACGGGGGATATGTCAGTAGCCCGGCTGAGACACCATCTTTACCTGATGATTTGTCCTTGAACTGTGTCATTCTCTCAAGCTCACCTATATATGAAACGCATTGTAACATCCAACCCGCCTGAGCATGAGCAGGCACTTCAGATTGAATGAACAGTGTAACCTTCTCAGGATCGAGGCCTACAGCAATATACATTGCAGCAAGACTCTTAATATTCTTTCTTAACTCGAGACGGTCCTGAGGCATTGTAATTGCATGCTGGTCCACCACACAGAAGTAACAGTTATAGTCATCCTGGAGATCAACGAACTGCCTCATTGCACCAATATAATTACCAAGTGTGATGGTTCCACTCGGCTGAATGCCAGAAAAAATCGTTTTCATAAAAATTCCTCCTTTAATTAGACACACAAAAAATCCGTCCCTTCCTATTAATCGATGTTAATAGGAAGGGACGGATTTTCCGCGGTGCCACCCTTATTGCAGTTGAAAACTGCCACTTTAAGCTCATAACGCAGAGCGGTACGCTAATCGCTTTTCACGATTAGAGCTCAAAAGTCCATTCACTGAAGTTAAATATCTGCTTACACCGACCGCAGACTCTCTTGAATTTAATTCATCAGCTACTACTCTCTATCATTGCCTGTAATATAAAAGATCCTTTTATTATTATAAGCCAGTTTATAAAAAGGAATCAATGATTTTTCAGTTTCTCAGGAAAATTAGAAAAAAATATGTCATTTCAGAAATTATTAACAAAATAATTCAATATGACGTTTCTTTTACGATTATTACTTGTTAGAATTATAAGGTACATAAAAATGAGTTAGTAGGAGAGGTATACGTGTCATTGAAATACATCGCAACTTCTGCAAGCGCTGCACTTTTAGCTTTTACGGTTTTCAGCACTGACGCAAACGCAGAAACACAACACGAAGAACATCAAATCAGAGAATTTATTGAAATGCAAAAAGTTTTTCCGGAATCGATGCCAAGATTCGTTTATGACTCAGGGTTATCTTTCGAATATCCGGATGCAGTCAGAGGAATTTATGTGACTGGACATTCTGCCGGTGGAGAAAGATTCGAAACGTTACTGGATTTAATGGATAATACAGACTTAAATGCAATGGTCATCGACGTGAAAGAAGATCACGGTTATTTAACATATACGCCTGAAGAAGATTCGGCTTTTACAGATATCGGTCAGCCGTACATAAAAGATATGCGTGAAATGCTTGAGACGTTGGAAGAACATGAAGTGTATCCGATTGCACGTGTCGTGGTATTTAAAGATTCAGTGTTAGCTGAAAAAAGACCTGACCTTTCATTCCAGGAAAATGGCCAGGTATGGGCGAATGGACGGGGAGAATCTTTTGTTAACCCGTTTATGAAGGAAGTATGGGATTACAATGTAGACATTGCAATTGAAGCAGCAAAAATGGGATTCAAGGAAATTCAATTTGATTATGTCAGATTTCCTGAAGGCTTTGAAACCCGTGATGATGTATTAGAATATGGCACTGGTGATTACGTGGATGATGGCAGTGACGATACAAATGAAAGAGTCGATGCTGTAACTGATTTTGTAGAATATGCTTCAGATCAGCTTGAGCCTTATGATGTAGATGTTTCCGTAGATATCTTCGGATACTCTGCAACGTTACCTGAAGCACCTGGTATCGGTCAGAACTTTAACCGTATTTCTGAGCATGTTGATGTCATTTCATCAATGATTTATCCAAGTCACTGGACATCTTACTTCGGTATTGATAAGCCGGACCTAGAGCCTTACAACCTGATTTCAGAGTACGCAAAAGTTGAAAATGCCAAGCTTGCTGAACTTGAGAACCCTCCAGTATCTAGACCATGGATTCAGGACTTCACTGCATCATACCTTGGTACGGGTAATTATCTGGTATACGGACCAAAAGAAGTTAAAGATCAAATTGATGCACTTTATGACAACGGAATTAACGAGTTCCTTTTATGGAATGCAGGTAACACATATACTGGTGGAGTAGACTACTTGCCATAACCTCATGAGATACACCTTAGAAGCCGGCACGCTTATTTTGTGCCGGTTTTTTACATGTATTTAAGGACAGTGGTTTAAAAATTCAAAAACAGGGAAGAGTATAGAAGTTATCAATCCCTCATATTATAACCTCACTATACTCAACTCAAATCTTCACGATCTGAAAGGGGAACTACTATGCATTGGTATGAAAAACTGAAAGATTATTTTCCGGTAGAGGAAATGAAATCACGCGAACATATGGAAACGCTTTTAAAAGAAAGAAGTGATATTTATCATAAAGATGAAAGTGAAAAACACGTGCTTATGTACGTAGAAACAAAAGACTTTATCTTTATTGATTATTTATTTGTTTCAGGTGCAGCAAGAGGGGAAGGTCTTGGCGGTAAACTGATTCAACAGTTAAAGGATAAAAAGAAACCGATTATTCTTGAAGTGGAACCGGTTGATTATGATGATACAGATACGGAAAAGCGCCTCCGCTTTTATAAACGCGCAGGATTCCAGCATGCTACATCAATAGGATATAACCGTAGATCACTTGCTACCAATGAAATAAATACAATGGAGATTTTGTATTGGGCTCCTGGTGACGAGAGTGAAGCAGTCATCTATGAAGCAATGAAGAAAACGTACGAAGATATCCACACATATAAAGATAAAACTTTCTACGGCGATGAGTACGAACCGGTTGATCAGGTGCTGAAAAAAGACCGTGAAAATGCAGAAGACGTGCTGAAAGAGATCTGATATTTTCAATTAAAATATTTTAATTGAGAATGGGTAGAACAAATTGCTTAACAGATGTTTAATTTATTGATATACGGGAATAACTATCTTAAGGTTGAAATATATAAGTTATCATCACATATATATGACAATTTCGTTAAGAGTCTATTCAAAACTTACTTATTTGTGTATAATGAATTCAAGATATCTTTTTAAAACGATTTTAATCTAGGAATTGATCGTGTAAGATATTGAATGAAAAATTTTTAAATTCGAGGGAGTGTGAATGGTTCATGGTAACGTTGTTCACTTCACCTAGCTGTACATCATGCAGGAAAGCTAAAGCCTGGTTGGAAGAACATGAGATTCCATATACAGAAAGAAATATCTTCTCTGAACCGCTAAGTATTGAGGAAATCAAAGAAGTGCTTCGAATGACTGAAGATGGAACTGATGAGATCATCTCTACAAGATCTAAAATCTTTCAAAAGCTTAACGTCGACTTAGAATCTCTGCCACTGCAGGATCTATTCGAACTGATCCAGGAAAATCCGGGATTACTCAGACGTCCGATAATTATGGATGAGAAGCGTCTTCAGGTTGGATATAATGAAGATGAAATCCGCAGATTCCTGCCTAGAAAAGTACGTACATTCCAGCTTCTTGAAGCGCAAAAAATGGTAAATTAATTTTCAGTAATAGCTAATAACAAAGACTTGTCCCATTTCTGCAATAGGACAAGTCTTTTTGTATAATTGCGCGCTTTATCTAAGCACTATATAGCAGCTTGTCAGACAATTCCACAGTTAAGAGTGATCGTTTCGGCCAGTTATTCAGCCACGATATTACTGGTTTGCAGTTTAAACTTCTATAAGCTTCACTGCTTGAAATAATTGACGGAATAGTCTACACTCAAGTGACAATCCTTATAATAATTAGACGCCATATAATTTCCCTTTATGGCAGAATTATCATACAATATAAGAGTAGAAAGATCACCCTATTCTTTGAGTCCGATTGTATTACCTATGACTAGGGGGGAGATTCCCTTCATCCAACACATAGGAAGGGAGAGTTGAAAGATGGAAATTGAACGCATTAATGATCATACTGTAAAATTTTATATTTCTTATGGAGATATAGAAGACAGAGGATTTGACAGAGAAGAAATCTGGTATAACCGTGATAAAAGCGAAGAGCTCTTCTGGGAAATGATGGATGAGGTTCATCAGGAAGAAGATTTCACTGTAGAAGGTCCGCTTTGGATCCAGGTACAGGCACTTGAAAAAGGTCTTGAAATTCTTGTGACGAAAGCACAAGTAACAAAGGACGGACAGAAATTTGAATTGCCGATGCAGGATGATAAAAACGGCGCCGGTCTTTCCAATCAGATTGAGGATTATCTTGATCAGCATTTTGATATGGAAGATGAGCAGCAGGAAGAAATGGAAATGAAGCTTGTCATGCGTTTTCAGGATTTCGAGGATGTTATTGCGCTGTCAAAAAGATTTGAAACTGAAGACCGCTTAATCACAAAATTATTCTCTTATGAAAATCACTATTTTATGTATATTGAATTTCCTGAAAATCAGTTTGAAGAAGATGACTTTGAAAATATCTCAAGTCTTTTGTATGAGTATGGTAAAGAATCCAATGTTACCGTTCATCGCCTTGAAGAGTATGGAAAAGTGATTATGAAGGATCAGGTATTCAAACAGCTTGTTGAATATTTCAACTAAGGTTTATACTGTACTGTACGTTTTAAAAACGTACAGTACAGTTTTTTCATCGCTAAAAAAGGAGAGAGCTTATGCTAATAGCACATACCCCACTCGGTAAACCTATTTCACTATACCTCGCACGACATAACAGCCCTTTAATTACTCACCTTCGAACTCAACCACTTATATGCCCGTCTTGTAAATCTTCAGTTATTGTAAAATCCGGCGAAAAAGTTATACCACATTTTTCACATAAGCCAAAAGCAGCCTGCAGTGGATTCTCAGAAAATGAATCTGTTTTTCACCTTCATGCGAAAACGGCTTTAAATCGCTGGTTTTCCCGGCAATCTTTAATAACTGAGCTTGAGAAAACCTATCCCGAAATCAATAGAAGAAGTGATATTAGTGTGCAATGCTCAGAAACTGAATTTGCGATTGAGGTTCAGTGCTCCCCAATTTCTTCAGAAATACTGCAGTTAAGGTCTAATGATTACCGGACAATTGGAATCATCCCATTTTGGATACTACCCTCAGAGTTCATACAGAAAGCCTCTATGGTGAAGCTTAGTTCTTTTCACCAGCAATTCATTAGGTACTCACCCACTGCCGGTCAATACTATCTTCTGACTTATTCTCCTGTTTCACAATCCTTCACAATCTATAACCATTTAACCCCTATGAGTAAAACACTCTTTTATACCAGTTACAACGTTATACCACAAAACACAATCAATTTCCCCTCGTTTCCAATTAAACAACTTCATATGACTGACAACCTTTACAAAGCACATTTGAAAATGAATGAAAAGTGGCTCATGCAGTTATTGAAATACCGCAGAAGTGTTAGAGACCCTTTGATGAGAAAACTGTATGAGACAAATCTCTCACTGTTTGAAGCACCGCCGTGGATTGGCCTTCTGTTAAAAAGCAATATGATCTTTTCGTGTTCACCAATGGAATGGCAGATACACCTTTATGTAAAAATGAGAAGAGAGAAAGTGTTTAATGAACAGCATTTAATAAGTGAACTGAATCAACTCATTCATAGAAGAGTTCTGCATGTCAGATCCATATTAGAGCCGTTACCTGAAAATATTATTGATGAGGCTGTTGAAGAGCTCGTGAATGTCTTATTAAAATGTAAAGTGATTTTACAAGATAGCTCAGGATATCTGTTAAATAAAGCAATGGATTGTCAGCAGATCAATGCTCAAAATAGACCACAATACCTGGATGACTTCCATCATCAAATGAAAAATGTCATCATACAGGAATATAATAGAAGATAGTTGCAACTTGATTTAAAAAGAGAGAAAATAAAGAAAGTTCGAGTAATGAAATGATAGGGGGACCAATATGTCTAGTCAAGCTGTTAAAAAATTAAAAGAAAGAAACGAAGTACCTGAAGAATTGACCTGGAATCTTGAAGCCATCTTTGCAACAGATGAAGAGTGGCATAAAGAGTATAAAGAAGTGCTCGAGGAGTCTAAAAAAGCTGAAAACATCCAGGGAACTCTTGGAAACAGTGCGGATTCATTCTATGAAGCGCTTAAGTTTCAGGATGCGGTGATGGAGCGTCTTGAAAGACTTTATACATATTCACATATGCGTCATGATCAGGATACAGGCAATTCAACGTATCAGGGGATGGATGACCGCGCAAAAAATCTCGTTTCCCAGGTGAGCAGTGCATTTGCATTCATGCTTCCTGAGATCTTATCGATTGAAGAAGAGAAAATTCACCAGTTTCTTCAGGAAAAGTCTGAGCTTGAAACGTACAGACATTCAATAGAAGTATTGAATGCCCAACGCCCTCACGTTCTGACTGCTGAAATGGAAGGGTTGATGGCAGAAGCATCAGAAGTATTAAATGGATCCGCTAATACATTTGGTACATTAAATAATGCGGATCTGACTTTCCCGACAATTAAAGATGAAAACGGGGAAGAGGTAGAGGTCACACACGGCAGATTCATTAACTTCCTTGAGAGTGGAGATCAGCGTGTCAGACGTGATGCATTTAAAGCAGTATATGAGACGTATGGAAAATTCCGCAATACGTTTGCTTCAACACTTGGTGGACAGGTGAAAAAAGATAACTTCAATGCTAGAATCAGAAAGTATCGTTCGGCAAGACATGCTGCTCTTTCAAACAACAGCATTCCTGAAGATGTATACGAAAATCTAACTGGTACAATCAATAAAAACCTTCACCTGCTTCACCGTTACGTGAAACTGCGTAAAAAGGTGCTTGGCCTTGATGAGCTTCATATTTATGACCTTTATACGCCGCTTGTAAAGGATGCTGCGATGAAAGTGCCTTATGATGAGGCGAAGCAGCTAATGACTGATGGGTTGAAGCCACTTGGTGATGAATACCTGGATGTAGTGAAAGAAGGTCTTTCAAGCAGATGGGTGGATGTAGAAGAGAACAAAGGGAAACGAAGTGGCGCTTATTCTTCAGGTGCATTCGGTACTAACCCTTATATCTTAATGAACTGGCAGGATAACGTGAATAACCTGTTTACACTGGCTCACGAGTTTGGTCACAGCGTTCACAGCTATTATTCAAGATCAAATCAGCCATATCATGATAGTGGATACTCAATTTTTGTAGCAGAGGTGGCGTCTACTTGTAATGAAGCATTATTAAATGACCACCTGCTTGCGACAATTGAAGATGAAAAGAAGCGATTATACATCTTAAATCATTTCCTGGAAGGTTTCAGAGGAACTGTCTTCAGACAGACAATGTTTGCTGAATTTGAGCATAAAATTCATCAGATGGCCCAGGAAGGGGAAGCACTGACTGCAGAAACGCTCACAAAGGAATATTATGAGCTGAATAAGAAATACTTCGGGGACGAACTGATTGTAGATGAAGAAATCGGTCTTGAATGGGCAAGAATTCCACACTTCTACTACAATTATTATGTATATCAGTACGCAACTGGATACAGTGCTGCAACTGCGCTTAGCAAAAAGATTCTGGATGAAGGGGAGCCTGCTGTAGAGAAATATATTAATGAATTCTTAAAAGCAGGAAGCTCTGATTATCCGATCGAAGTACTTAAAAAAGCCGGAGTCGATATGACAACAGCACAGCCGATCGAAGAAGCTTGCAAGGTGTTTGAAGAAAAGCTGAACGAAATGGAAGCACTGTTAGATCGTTTGAATTAATTAATTTAAGTGATCAGCTTCAAAATGTATTGAGCAACGCATACCGAAGCCTGAGACACCTTAGTCTCAGGCTTTTTTTCATCTTATAATTACTACCTCTTAAACCTTCTCGGCTGGTAAAACGTCCATAAAAACAATGTGATAGCAGAGAATAAAAATAGCGATGAGAGGGTAACAGAATAGATCTCCAGCAATGCAAACAGGTGATAAATGAAAGCTGAAGGAATAAGAACAATCAGCAGAATGTATCTGAATAACTTCATAACAGGCGCCTCCTGCTAATAAATATATGAACATCCTGCAAATTTAAAACCGATTGACTTGTCACACTTGTAAATACATGATAAGATGATGGTGTGAAATTGATCACATACAAACATATACCCCTTTGTTTGACCGTGAAAAATTTCTCCCATCCCCTTTGTTCGTAAGAAAAGGCCCTCACATTTGTGAGGGCCTTTTCGCTATGAATAATTAAAAGATATAACGCCAGAAAGTACCGTTTACGGCTTCGATTTTTTCAACCTTATTCGTAAACATCAGTTTCTTCAGTTTTTTTTCAGCTTCTTTCATCGACATATCATAAACTTCAGCTACTTCAACAGTCGCAGCAATTTTAAATCTCATTAAAAATTCTTCAACAGACGGTAAATCCTTTTTAACAGGCTTATCTTCAAGCATCTGTTCAACAACCTGAGAATAAATTTCGTAAGGGTATAAACCGTCTACTTTAATGCCTTCATCTTCGATATTTTCATTAAAAAATACTAAAGTGGGTGTGCTGTGGACCTCCATTTCACTCGCAATTTTAACATCACATTGAAATGCTCTTGATGCAGTCGCTGAGTGTATATCATGAGTGAATTCATCCAGGTCGAGTCTTGACTGCTCTGCACACTTTAGTAGTACGTCATAATCTGAAATGTTTTTTTGCTCAACAAACAGTTGTTCCTGGATGGACCTTAAAAATCTACTGCCTGCTTTTTTTCCCTGCATTTCCGCAGCTTTTACAGCAACTGATGCAAGAAAAGGTGATTCTACAGGGTTTTTCAACCACTGGTTACCATTACAGGGCATTCCGGATTTTTTAGCTGTTTCATTCCAGGATTTCGCGATTTCTTTGCGCTGTTTTTCGGTCTGGCAATTCAGTGTATCCAGACTGCTGCTGAGAATATGCTTGATTCTTAAATATGGTTCATATTCCAGTAAAAGTTTTTTAATTTTTGGTTCAAGCGCCCAACAATCTGAACTGAGTGGATCTATAAATAAATAAATTTCCAAAGGCTTTTGATCCTGATTATACCAGCTTGCGTCTGTCCATTTTTTTGCACTCACCATTGATCACCTTCATGCTCAGGCGTGTTGACCATGTGCTTTGCTGTCATCGCAAGACGGTAATACAGTGCGTCTCTAAACTCGCCCTCCAGACCGGTTTCATCCATGGCAGCGTTCATACAGCTTAACCATGCATTAGCGCTGGATGGTGTGATCACGTGAGGGAGGTGTCTGGCTCTTAGCATTGGATGACCGTGCTCTTCAGTGTAAAGCTGTGGACCTCCGAGATACTGTGTCAAAAACTGCTTCTGTTTTCTTGCAGTTTCAGTAAGGTCATCAGGAAAGATAGATTTAAGTTCTGGATGATTGCTAACTCTGGTATAAAAAGCGTTAATGAGTTCAGTTAGTTTAGCTTCACCAATATATTCGTATGGTGTTCTACTCTGTTCAGTCATGAAAAAACCCCTTTACGCCCTAGTTCGAATGTATAACTATTGTAGCAACCGCCCATTCTTTTCTCAAATAGTTCGCTTGAGGACAAATTAAAAACGCCTGATAACAGGCGTTTTAAGATAAATAAGTATCCATTACTTTTCTCACATAATTGGTTGTTTCCTTAAAAGGCGGAATCCCGTTATATTTATCTACATTCCCTGGACCTGCATTGTATGCAGCAAGTGCGAGCTTTGGATCCTGGTTATATTTGTTTAGCATATCTCGCAGATATTTAACTCCGCCGTTTACGTTCTCTACAGGATCAAAAATGTTTTTAACGCCAAGCCATTTTGCAGTGCCCGGCATCAACTGCATTAATCCGGAAGCACCTGCATGGCTGACAGCATCAGGGTTAAAGTTGGATTCATGCTGAATAACTGACCTTACAAGTTTTTCTGGCACCTGATACTTCTCGGCAGCGGTTTTAATGATCTGGTCGAGCGGCTTTGACTGTGATGAAACGGCCTGAGCTGTAGTTTCAATAGGAGATTGAATAGGTGATTGAACCATGGGTGACTGAAGCGGCATGACATTTTGCAATTTATGCTGTTCCACCAGACTTGCTACAGATCCGAGCTGATTTGTATTAACGTTCATACTCTGCTGCATCAGTTGGAAAAAGTTTTGGGTGCTTGTCTCAGGGTTCTCTGATCCAAGTGTTCGCATCGCCTGCATTTGCATCAGCTGATTGATCGAGTCAATATTCATGCTGTTCCTCCTTTTATTTAAAACGTGCTTTATAAAACCGTTTAATTTTATTATCGGTTTCTCTTAACGGAATTTTGTAGGACGTTAGTAATGCCAGGAAGTTTTCTTTTCCTTCGTCATAAGAAGGCACTTCGTATTCAAGTTCATAATCTTCATGCCCAAGGTAAGTGCTGTGATCAAGCACGAGTAAACCGCCTTTGTATTCTATTTCCGTCCGGCTTGTCTCAAGTGATCCGAAATGTACAATGTCCTGAGGTGATATATTCATCAGCTTCAGCAGTTCAGCGATTTCTCCCCCGATCAGGCCACCTCCTGAGAGCATATCCTCGGTATCAAGGCTTGAAATTGACTGGTGAGTTTCAAGCAGACCTTCCTCTACCGGCTGTTTCAGCGTGAGCGTGAGCTTTCCTGATTTTTCACGTATTCTCAGTGCGGACTGAGCATCTTTTAAATGGAAAAGTGGGGTATCAAAATAATGATTGACCTGGTGAACCGGCTTCTCCATGTCAAAATCCTGGTAAAGCTTTATGTATTCATTTCTGGTAAGCAGATTTTTAAATTCTATTTCAAGCTCCTGCACAGTAAACGCCCCTTTTCGTTAATACTCATATTATGGAGTGTTTCCAGTGAAACTTCAATGGGAAGGTGAAAGCGGCAGGGCTCTGTGATAAAATGTAAAGGCAACTAATGGACTAGAAAAACCTGAGTTAGACAAACTGACGGGGTGATGCTGATGAAATGGGAAACATTTCTTGAGCCTTATAAACAGGCTGTAGATGAATTAAAGATCAAATTAAAAGGTATGCGTACACAGTTTCAACTTGAACAAACTCATTCCCCGATTGAATTTGTAACAGGAAGGGTAAAGCCCATTGCAAGCATTTTAGATAAAGCAAGGGAAAAAGAGATTTCTGAGCATGAATTTAACCAGCTTGCTTTTCAGATTCAGGATATTGCGGGACTCAGAATGATGTGTCAGTTTGTAGATGACATTGAAAAAGTGGTTAAGCTGTTGAGACAGCGTAAAGACTTTATCATTGTAGAGGAAAAGGATTATATTTCACACAAGAAATCAAGTGGGTACAGGTCCTATCATGTTGTCATTGAATATCCTGTGCAAACGATTAATGGTGAAAAGAAAATACTTGCCGAGATACAAATCAGAACACTCGCCATGAACTTTTGGGCTACAATTGAACACTCACTCAATTATAAATACCAGGGGCAATTCCCTGAAGATATCCAAAACAGGCTCCAGCGTGCTGCTGAAGCGGCTTTCAGATTGGACGAAGAAATGTCTGAGATCAGAGAAGAAATTCAGGAAGCCCAGGTCTTTTTTCAGAAAAACAAAGAAAAGGGCAACCAGCACAAAGATGATCGGGAAAATGGATGGAATGGAGGAGGGACACGATGAAATTTGCAATTACATCTAAAGGTGACGCGAAATCAAATGCACTAATGCATAAGATGCGTACATACTTGAAGGATTTTAATCTGGAATACGATGAAAAGGAACCTGAAATCGTCATATCAGTTGGCGGGGATGGAACGCTGCTTTATGCTTTCCACCGGTACAGCTCCCGTCTGTCCAAAACAGCCTTTGTTGGTGTACATACTGGTCACCTCGGCTTCTATGCTGACTGGGTACCTGATGAAATTGAAAAACTCGTGATTGCAATTGCTAAAACACCTTATCAGATTATTGAATATCCTTTAATGGAGGCGATTATCCGTTATAAAAACGGAGGACGTGAAACACGCTATCTTGCCCTGAACGAATCCACTGTTAAGAGTGTGGACGGTACACTCGTAATGGACGTTGAAATCAGAGGTCAACACTTTGAGGTATTCAGAGGGGACGGGCTGTGTCTATCTACACCTTCTGGATCTACTGCTTACAATAAAGCACTGGGCGGTGCAATTATCCACCCGTCATTACCTTCAATTCAATTAGCTGAAATGGCATCGATTAACAACCGGGTATTCAGAACAGTCGGTTCACCACTCATTATGCCGGCGCACCACACCTGCATGCTTAAGCCTGTAAACCGCTCTGACTTTATGATTACAATCGACCATTTGACACTTGTTCATAAAGATGTGAAATCCATCCAGTATCGTGTCGCAGATGAGAAAATCAGGTTTGCACGGTTCAGACCATTCCCATTCTGGAAGAGAGTACATGACTCGTTCATCGATGGATAAACGTTTAATAATGGAGTGGACGGTAGGGACAGAAGAACATAACCTGCTGCTGCGTGAATATTTAGGGTTAAAAGGCATTTCAAAAAGGGGTCTGACGGCCATTAAATATGATGGTGGCGGAATCTTTTTAAATGGTGAAGAAGTAACGGTGAGAAGGAAATGTCAGGCGGGGGATCAGGTGGAAATCTATTTTCCACCGGAGACCCGAAGTGAATCCTTAATACCGGAAGACCTGAATCTTGAGGTCTTATATGAAGATAGCTGGCTGCTGGCCGTCTTTAAGCCGGCCGGAATGAATACAATCCCTTCTCGTGATGCTCAGACCGGCTCACTTGCAAATGCGCTGGCAGGCTATTATGACAGGCATGGGATAGCAGCTGGTATTCATATTGCAACCAGGCTGGATAAAGATACTTCAGGGGTCGTGCTTGCTGCCAAGTATGCTCACATTCATCATCTGCTCAGTGAGATGCAGCAGGCAAATCTGGTGAACAGAGAATATATTGCAATTGCTGAAGGGACAGTAACAGAAGAGTCGGGCACGATCGATCAGCCGATTGCACGTGAACCGGACAGCATCATTACAAGAATGGTGGACAGTGAAGGCAGGCGTGCAGTGACCCACTTTAAAAAAATGTCTGCAGGCGAGCACCACACAATGCTGTCTTTCAAACTGGAAACAGGCAGAACTCATCAGATCAGGGTTCACACGTCGTGGCTGGGTCATCCGCTTGCAGGCGATGATTTGTATGGTGGAAAGTGCGACCTGATAGGTAGACAGGCCTTGCACTGCAGAAAACTGACGTTGCCTCATCCGGTCACAGGGGAAAACCTTGAAGTAGAATCGCCTTTGCCGGATGATCTATCAGAACTGATGAAGAGAGTTGGCATAAAAGGATAACTTTATGCCAGCTCATCATCCCTGAACTTTTCTGGATTATAAGCCATTGACGATGGAACAGAGATGATTTCCATTTCAGGATATCTGAGTGCTGTCAGTTTGTTGCCGAATACAGCCCCGGTATCGATATTGACAGTGCGATTCTTAAACCTTGCCTCATGAACAGGTGTATGGCCGTAAACAATCCAGGGTTTACCTTTATAATGCCTTGCCCAGTCTTTCCTGACAGGCAGGCCTTTTTCATTTTTCTCTCCTGTAATATCACCATAGAGTACAAAAACAGCCACACGTTTATTGAACTGGCCGATATCATCTTCTCTAATACCGGCGTGGGCAATTACAAGCCGCTTATGATCAAGCACGTGATATAGCGGTGCTGTTTCATAAAGTGTTAAAAATTGTGCAGTGACTTCCTTTCTTTCTTTTTCAGAGAGCCGTTCGAGTTCAGCAGCAGTGGTTTCAAGCCCATGGATCAACTTTACATTATTCCCTTTAAGATAGCGGTAAAGCTTATTACAGTGATTCCCGGGTACATAAAAAGCATGATGTTCTTTTACCACGCGGAAAACATCTCTTATTACCTGGACTGAATCAGGCCCTCTATCTGTCAGGTCCCCGACAAATGCGAGATGTCTTCCTCCGGGGTGAACAGGTAAACCGGTTTTCCAGGAATAGCCGAGCTTTTTTGTTAAAGAAACCCACTCATCATGACAACCGTGAATATCACCAATTATATCTATTTGCATGTCTGCCTCCTTGCAGGTATAAACCATTGATTTTTTAATTAAAAAGCGATATCTATATAAAGTGTGCTTTTTATTGCCGATTATTTCTCAGTTTACCACCAGTCAGTCTTAAATATCACATATAGGCTGCTTTGCCAGAATGAAAGGAGTGTGGGTTAAATGGCTGAACAGGAACTTGAAAGAGAAACAGTGATTGATGAAGATTATTTAATAAGATCGCTTGAAAATAATGAATTTGATGTGTTTAGAGACGAGTACTTTAATCTGCATCCTTATGACCGTGCCCAGTTTTATTTCAGACTTGACCCTCGGCAGCGGGTAAAAATTTATGAATATCTATCCCCTGAAGAAATGGGAGAAATCATTGAAAACATCGAAGCGGACGATGAGGATTATGAACCGCTTTTTGCTGAAATGAATGCACAGTATGCTGCAGATACACTTTCACACATGTATACAGATGACGCAGTAGACGTCCTGAATGAATTGAATAAAGATCAGGCAGCCAGTTACTTAACGATTATGGATCAGGAGTCGGCGCAGGAAATTAAAAACCTTCTTCATTACGAGGAGTATACTGCCGGCTCCATTATGACCACGGAGTTTATTTCAATTCCTGAACATTCAACTGTCCGCTCAGCGATGGCGATTCTTAGAAATAAAGCGCCGGATGCTGAAACGATTTACTATACGTTCGTTATAAATGAAGACAGAAAGCTGGTCGGCGTTGTTTCGCTCAGAGATCTGATCACATCAGAAGAGGACCGGTTGATTAAAGAAATTATGTCTGACAGAGTTGTCTCTGTTTCAGTAAGTGAAGATCAGGAAAATGTTGCAAGAATGATGAAAGATTACGACTTTCTTGCATTGCCGGTTGTAGATTTCCAGCAGCATTTACTCGGCATTATCACAGTCGATGATATCATCGATGTTTTAGACGAAGAGGCATCTGATGACTACTCCAAGCTTGCCGGGGTCTCAGATATGGATTCACGTGACCGCACGCCCATCAAGGCGGCGAGAAAGCGTCTGCCATGGCTGATCGCGCTATTGTTCCTTGGTATGCTGACAGCCAATCTGATCGGAAGCTTTGAAGATACACTTGAGCAGGTAGCTATCCTCGCAGTGTTCATTCCCCTGATTGCAGGTATGGCAGGGAACACAGGAACACAGGCACTTGCCGTTGCAGTCAGAAGTATTGCTACAGGTGATATCAAAGATGAGAGTAAGATGAAACTGATTATGAGAGAAGCAGGTACAGGTCTGATCACCGGTACAGTCTGCGGCATTCTGGTTACAGGGATCGTATATGTCTGGCAGGGTCATTTCTTCTTGGGGCTTCTGGTTGGCTTTTCTATCTTTGCATCACTGATCGTTGCAACACTCGCAGGATCACTCGTGCCACTTGTTATGCACAAATTCAATATTGACCCGGCCGTCGCATCAGGGCCGTTTATCACAACGATTAACGATATTATCAGTATTTTGATTTATTTTGGAATCGCTACGACATTTATGAGCTATCTTTAATTTAACATTTACATGAAGTCCGTTTCTCAGAAACAAATTAATTGGATTTTAAATGGAAGTCTTGGTGAGCGGAGCACAATGCGGCCCGCGGGAAGCATTCGCCAGAAGTAAGGCAAACTCAGAAAGAGAGTGGGGCTAAATCCCGCTCTCTTCTTTTTGGCAGTCAGATAAATATTGCCTCTATTCATTCAAATGTGTTAAGTTGGTATCAGGTACTAATAACTTGTTCTAAACAAGGAGGACACAATGAGCTTATCACTAAAAGGAAAAACAATTGTTGTAATGGGTGTTGCCAATAAAAGAAGTATTGCCTGGGGGATTGCCAGATCACTTGATGAGGCTGGCGCGAATTTAGTCTTTACATATGCAGGCGAACGTTTTGAAAAACCTGTACGCGACCTCGTCAGTACATTAAAAGGCAACCATGAATTAATTTTGCCGTGTGATATAACTAATGATGAAGAGATCAAATCATGCTTTAACACAATCAAAGAAAGTGTTGGCACAATCCACGGATTTGCACACTGTATTGCATTCGCTGTCAAAGAAGATCTGCAGGGTGATTATACAAATACGAACCGTGATAATTTCCTTCTTGCACATAATATCAGCTCGTATTCACTGACTGCTGTTGCGAAGGAAGCACGTCCGTTAATGACAGAAGGCGGAAGTATTGTGACATTGACTTACCTTGGTGGAGAGCGTATTCTGCCTAATTACAATGTAATGGGGGTAGCGAAAGCTTCTCTTGAAGCAAGCGTACGTTATCTTGCAGGAGACCTTGGTAAAGATAATATCCGCGTTAACTCCATTTCAGCAGGACCAATCAGAACGCTTTCAGCTAAAGGGATTAATGATTTCAACTCGATTTTAAAAGAGATTGAAGAGAAAGCGCCACTTAAAAGAAACACAACGCCTGAAGAAGTTGGCGATACTGCAGCATTCTTATTCAGTGACTATTCACGTGGAATGACTGGGGAGAACCTTCACGTAGATTCGGGTTATCATATTGTAGGATAATTAAAAGGCTTATCGGCATTTGCTGATAAGCTTTTTTTGTTGTCCTGAGTGGACCTGGCATCTGTATAGGTAAAATGACCCTGAGTGCCGAACATAGTGGGTTTTGCATCGAACTAGATCATCCAAGTCGCGAACTTCATACTATATACGTCGAACACCAGTTATTTCTCATCGGACATACTTTATTTCCCGTCGAACCACACAGCACCAACGTAACTCATTATGTTGAATATAACCCATACCATATACATATACTGAACCACTAACCGTTAAAGGGAGTGAGGTATTGCACAAAAAGGGGCGTCCGCTTCTTTATGTCAACCAGCCGGAGTTTCCTGAAATAAAGCCTGTCATGCAGCACTACTATCAGGCTCCTTCAGTTCATGAAAAAACCCCTGTAAAAAAAGCAAAAGTACCGCCGCTTGGATATGTAGAAGAATCTGTGATTGAAAAACCGCTGTCGGAAGAACCGAAGGAAGAAAAATTTACCTTTAAAGAACTTAAGCCATTTAAAAAAATGACTCTTCATGAAAAACTGGGTTACCTTGGTGCTTTTGAAGGAAGGAGGGCTCCATTTCAGTGCCGCTTTCTAAAAGATGATGGCAGTGAAATTTATGGCGTTCTATCAAATCAGGATCAAAGCGGCCTTACAGTCAAAACACTCAAAGGCAATGAAGTCAGTATAAGCTTAAATGAATTGAATGATATTACGATTTATTAAAACTTTATTCACCATGCTAAAAAGACATCCTTTGATCAGGATGTCTTTTTGCAGAGAAAGATCAGGGAGAATCCCCCCACTAACTAGTCACAGATTCCAAGGTGCACGTCTTTAATACACTGAACCGCACAGAAGCAGCTCAAGTCAACAGTTACACAGCTATCCGTAGAATCAAAATCTACTACTTTACAAAGCTTACTCAGCTTAATTTTTGTACCGCATTCATTTAGAAGGTCGACTTCATTGCCGTGATGGTCTCTTGGCTCAAGTACGCGAAGTGTTGCGCAGCATCCATCAAAAATTGACTCAACTCTGAAAAATACTGAGATACAGTCATGATCTTTAAAATCAGTGTCCTTATAAAAAGCATGGAATGGCGAACCGTCCTTCGTTTTCAGTGTAAATACACGTGTATCTGCACGGCGTCTTCTTGAAGGCGCAACCAGATCACCAAGGGGCTCTAAAAAGCAGTCAGTTAAACAAGGCTGACAGTCGACATCAACAGCGTTGTCCTGGATATCTTTTATTGCCCGGACAACCTCGCACACACAATTACGGTGGTGATGGTGATGATGATCCCCAGTTCCACCGACTTCATTTCTTTTTCCACAACTCATTTTTTCTCCTCCTTTACTTGAATTCTATATACTTTATTCAAACTTCACGGCAAGAGAGTGGTCATTTGCCGTGTTTTTTAAAATTAGGCATAAAACCTTTGAGAGTAAGACAAACTATCTCTATTCAGAACGGCAAAGAGGCGATTCGATGAAAAAGTTATTTTTACCGGCAATATGCTTAGTTTTCATGTCCGGCTGCGCTGCACTCGAGCAGACCGGTCCTGTCCATGTCAAAATTCATGATAGTGAAAACGGTACGATTAAAGAGGTTGCGGAGCATATAGAGGATACGAAAGAGCTATATGATTCTGTTGTAGTGGCTGCAGATTCAACGCTTGTTGTCAGTTATAAAGTAAAACACCTTCACCGCTTCCAAATGAAGGGGATCGAAAAAGAGATGAAAGCCTGGCTCGAAGACAAGTATCCGGATAAGGAAATCGTGCTTTCAAGTGATTATAAAATCTTCCTTGAATTATATGACCTTTCAAATAAGTGGGCGTCCGACTCATTAAGTGAGAAAGAAGCGATGGATGAAATTGAAAAAATCATTAAATTGAAAAAAGAAATGACGTAAGAGGTGATGAATGTGGCTGATAGTTGGGTCAGGCAGTCAAAAAATGCTGCAGAACAAAATGAGATTAAAAGACCGGTACTGAAAAACTGTCTGAAAGCATTTTTAGTAGGTGGTTTTATATGTACAATCGGACAGCTTGTGACGCTGTTTTTAATCAGTTATTTTCCGTTTACCGAACAGACAGCAGGAAATCCAACTGTAGCAATTATGGTATTTTTTTCAATGCTGCTTACCGGGTTTGGTCTTTATCAAAAGCTCGGGCAGTTTGCAGGAGCGGGCAGTGCGGTACCAGTAACCGGGTTTGGTAATGCTGTAGTAAGCGCTGCAATTGAACACAGAAGTGAAGGATTGGTACTTGGTGTAGGAGGAAATATTTTTAAGCTCGCAGGGTCTGTCATCGTATTTGGCGTCATATCAGCTTTTTTTATTGCACTCGTTAAAACAATTCTGATTCAAATAGGAGTCATCTGAATGAAAACGTGGCATTTTTCCTCGCGTCCATCAATTATAGCTTCTGCAGTAGCGGCAGGTCCTTTCGAAAAAAACAGTCCATATTCTGCTTCATTTGATACTTTTTTTGAAGACTTATATATGGGTGAGAAAACGTTTGAAAAAGCACAGCGAAGGTTAATGGAAACTGCTTCAAATATGGTGCTGGAAAAAGCAAATATGAATAGAGAGGATATTGACTGTCTCATATCAGGCGATTTGATTAATCAGATTACACCGAGCAGTATGACAGCAAGAACTTTAGAGATCCCTTACCTGGGCATCTTCAGTGCGTGTGCAAGTTCAATGGAAGGTTTAGCATTAGCTGGAGCACTAATAGATGGGGGATTTACTGATTATGTTTTAACCGGTGTTTCTAGTCACAACGCAGCAACAGAAAAACAGTTCAGATATCCAACTGAATATGGAGGGCAAAAGCCGCCTACAGCACAATGGACGGTTACTGCTGCAGGTGCTGTCATTGTCAGCAGCAGCAGTGATAATCCGATGGCATATATCGAAAAAGCCACCATTGGCAGAGTACAGGATATTAGTATGACAGACCCTTTTAATATGGGTGCTGCCATGTCACTCGCTGCAGCTGATGTGATTGAAAGACATCTGCAGCAGTGTGATGAAACACCTCAGGATTATGATTACATCATTACAGGCGATTTAGCTGAGATCGGTCATGCGACTGTAAAGGATATATTAGATAAAAAAAATATACATCTGACAGAGGAACAATTTTTAGATTGTGGAAAAATGATTTACCGCGGGATAGATGAGGTGATGGCAGGCGGGAGCGGTCCTGCTTGTTCTGCTGCAATGGTCTACAGTTACTTTTTAAACCAATTAGCTGAAGGTACTGTCAGCCGAATTTTAGTCGTTGCAACCGGTGCACTCTTATCTCCCCTGACCTTCCAGCAAAAAGAAACCATTCCGTGTATCGCTCATGCTGTATCACTGGTCAGTCCAATGAAAGGAGTGCATTAAGATGATCCCGATGTTTTTCTGGGCATTTGTTGTCGGTGGATTAATTTGTGTGATTGGCCAATTAATGATGGATGTATTAAAACTCACCCCTGCACATACACTCAGCACGCTTGTCGTAAGCGGAGCACTGCTCGAAGCGTTTGGATTGTATGAGCCGCTGATCGATTTTGCAGGAGCGGGCGCGACAGTGCCGATCACTTCATTTGGCAATGCATTGCTGCACGGCGCAATGCAGGAAGCAGAAAAGCACGGCATCATTGGCGTCATGACAGGTATGTTTGAAGTCACAAGCTCAGGTATCTCTGCAGCGATTATATTCGGGTTTATCGGTGCACTTATATTTAAACCGAAAGCCTGAACGTATGCCCACTCTTTCTGTATACCTCCTACATAGAATATAGAAGTCAGGGGGTGAAGGTATGTACGGCAACTGCGGATATGGCAATTATGGCGGGTACAATGGCGGCTCTACGTTTGTGCTGATTGTTGTGCTTTTCATTCTGTTAGTTATTGTTGGCGCGAGCTTCTACTATTAAGCGCGAAAGCCACTCCGGTATGGGGTGGCTTTTGACAATCAAAGGGAGGGTTAAATATGAATGATGCTTTTTTTAAAAAGATAGAGAATAAAACCGGGGTAAATATGGATCAGATTTTTGCGCTTGCAAATGCATTTCAGCATGCGGATTTTAACGATGAACAAACCGTTAAAAAGCTGGTACGCCAGGTAGCATCGGCTGCAGGGAAACCAATCACAAAAGAAATGGAAGAAAAAATTGCGCAAACTGTTACAGCTAAAGGGGAAAAACTTGATTATCAGACGTTGTCCAATATGATAAATAAAAAATGACCCCTATAAAAACCAGCTGATGCCCGAAAAGTTTATCAGGAAGTTTAATTTTATGTAATCAAGGTAATATAGATAATATTCGGAGGTGATAAGAATGGGCTATATCGCACCAGTAAATCAGCTGCAGTACCAACAGTACGCCGAGAGAGTCACTATGAAGGATTACGATCCATACTTCTTAACGCCTGTTCAAAGAGTCAGTCCGCTTCGCAGATCTGACAAAGATTTTGAAGAAGAGCTTGAGGAGAAAATGGATAGAAAAACTAAGAAACGTGAAAGAGACTTTAAAAGCGGTGATGCGCCTATCTTTCACATCCAGACAATCCCACCACATCTGATTCCAAAAGTGACAGGCAAAGGACAAAACTTTAATGCAACTATTTAAATACAA
The DNA here is from genome assembly GCF_055597105.1 of Jeotgalibacillus sp. 10bf12. NCBI lineage: Bacteria > Bacillati > Bacillota > Bacilli > Caryophanales > Caryophanaceae > Jeotgalibacillus > Jeotgalibacillus sp. 10bf12. The sequence continues at coordinate 2,056,073 of NZ_CP200276.1, forward strand.
CAAAAAAGCAGCTGCGATCATGCAGCTGCTTTTTTCATGATATCTGTATGTCTTTTTGCATCGTGTAATGCGGAATACCGGCATCCATAAACTCGTCTGAGATGACTTGATAGCCGAGTTTTTCGTAGAATCCAAGTGCGTGTGTCTGTGCATTCAGGATTAGTGCATGAATCCCTGAATTTTTTGCATGCTCTTCAATCCCTGTCATTAATAGAACGCCCGCATGCTTACCGCGAAGTGCTTTTATCACACATACTCTTTCAACTTTCCCTTTACCATCTTTCATTCTGAATCGCCCGGCACCTGCCGGCTGATCTTCAGCATAAAGAACAAAATGGGCAGCAGTCTGATCATATTCATCAAGCTCTAATTCTTCAGGGACCTGCTGTTCTTTAACAAATACTTCTTTTCTTACATGGTATGCATCCTGCAATTCCTCATCTGTTTCAACTTTCTTTACAAACATCAGCTGTCGCCGCCTAAACGATAAGTTTCGTATACAGTCCATGAACCATTTTCTAGCTGGTATAACAAGTGGACTCGGTCAACAGTTTCCTCATGATCAACGCCGGCCATTCTCAGTGAACCATATACATCTGAATGTTCATCATTAGACAGCTTCTGGGCGATGGTAATGTGAGGAACGAATGAATATTGTGATTCCCCGCCGAAGTCACTGCTGTGAAGGGCATCATAAAGATTCAATAATTCAGGCACAGCATCAACCTTCATGTAAATAACATTATTAACAGGCTGAAATGAGCTGATTTTATATGCTCTTAATGTAAAAGGCTCTGCATGATAAGCTACATCACCTAACTTTTTTGCAATGACATTGATTTCATCATCTGTTGCATCAAAAGGCTCTTTAAGAGTTAAATGAGGCGGAATCAGTGAATAGTGCGGATCATAGCGTTTCCGGTAAGAGTTAGCAAGATCCTGTAATTTTTTTGAAGGGAATACTGCGATACCAAACTTCATTATTGTCAGCCTCCTCTTTCACATCATAAAATAATCAATTTCTCATACAATTATATCAGACAAATCATTGAATATTGCGTCGGTTAATAAGAAGTTTTTTTAAACATTTTTTCCATGACACGAGCCAGATCAGGCTGCCAGTATTTCCATGAATGTTCACCGTCAAATTCATCATAAAATACACTGTAATTTTTATCTTTCATTACCTGATGAAGTTCTCTGTTCGGTTCAAGAAAGTTTGCTTCTGATCCATTGGTCGTTTTAACTGAAGTTTCACCCGTCCCGATAATGTGATAAAAATTAATCAGCTGAACATCAGTGAACGCCTGTGCATTCTCAATGATATCCTCATTCACAAGAGGGGACTGCATAATGACACGCCCGAAAGTATTTGGATATTTCAACGCCGCCTGGAAAGACACAGTCCCCGCCAGTGAATCGCCAATTAATGCCCGTCCGATACCAATGTTATAAGTAGGATACTCGTCATCAATAAAAGGTACTAGCTCCCGTGCAATAAACCGGACATAAGCATCGTGCTGACTGCCACCCGGATGATATTTATCATAGCGGTCTTTTACATTTTTATATGGGACCCCTACAAAAATCAGGTTTTCTATTTTTTCATCTTCATTCAATTGATCCAGCAGTCTTGGCACACGGCCAAGCTGAAAATAATCTTTTCCATCCTGAGCAATCAGGACCGTGTATTTATATAAAGGCGAATAGTTGTGAGGAAGATACACTAGTAAATTCATCTCTTCCCCGAGCGCCTCACTGTATAGCTGGTGTTCTTTTACTGTTCCTGTTTTAGGCATCAGAAATCCTCCCTGTTACAAAAAAAGTTTGAAGCGTTTACAAATAGATTGTATCATATCAGTCTACACAGTTATCAAATTCGAGTGATCGGCATATGTAAATCCTGATTGTTTGAATCACTTAAATATAATGAATAAAGGAGATTTATGATGAAGAATAAAAACGATAGAGTCCATTCTCATGACGTAACGCAGGCAGCTTATAATGTATTAATTGAGCGGGGCGTTACCATTGATGATATCGCAGACATCGTATATGAAATGCAGGGGCCTTACAATGAAAAACTGCAGCTTGATGAATGTATTGAAAGTGTTGAAAAGGTTTTGCTGAAGAGGGAAATGCAGCATGCAATTCTTGTAGCGGTTGAACTTGACCGGCTTGCAGAACAGAAAAAACTGACTGAACCTTTGCAATCACTTGTAGAAACAGATGAGGGTCTTTTTGGTGTAGATGAAACAATCGCACTCGGCGCTTCATTAGGTTATGGCAGTATTGCTGTTACGACTTTTGGACATCTTGATAAGAACAAGATTGGCATTATTGAAAAGCTTGATACAAAAAAAGGTGGGAAAATCCATACATTCCTTGATGACATGGTTGCAGCAATTGCAGCAAATGCATCATCAAGACTTGCGCACAGACTGAGAGATATCGAAGAAAACCTGCCGAAAAATGAGAGAAGAATTATAGAAGACGAATAACGTTATTCAAAATTTATACAAACCCTCCTATGAATTTGCAATCTTTTTAACATTTGATGTCATGAATGTCATTTGATAGATAGCGTTTGCATGCTTGATTTATCAATATTTGCAGAAACAATTACTAGGTTTAAAATGATTTAAGTTTGACACAAATGTAATATTGCATGATAAAATGGTATACGTAGTTATGCAATTTTATAAGGAGGGGGAACTATTTTGAAAAACAAAAAGTTTTATTTAAGCATGATATTGCTTCTGGCAGTATCAATGATTCTTGCTGCCTGCGGTGGAGATGACAGCGGCAGTGGAGATGGTGAAGGCGGTTCTGAACAGCCTGAATTTATTAATATCGCTACTGGCGGTACTGGCGGTACATACTACCCGCTTGGTGGAACATTTGCACAGCTGATTGAAGATGAAACAGGTATTACTACAACTGCAAACACTTCAAACGCTTCAGCAGAAAACATGGCAATGATCGATAACGAGGAAGTTGAAATTGCGTTTGTTCAAACGGATATCGCTTCTTACGCTGTTGAAGGAACACAAATGTTTGAGGCGCCAATCGAAACAATCCAGGGACTTGCAACGCTTTACCCTGAAACAATTCAGATCGTAACAAGTGCTGATTCAGGAATTGAATCAGTCGAAGATCTTGCTGGTATGACTGTATCAGTAGGTGAGTCAGGTTCAGGTACTCGTCTGAATGCTGAGCAGATTCTTGAAGTTCACGGCATGTCATTTGATGACATGGACGTTCAAAACCTTTCATTCGATGATTCTACAACTGGAATCCAGGATGGATCTATTGATGCTGCATTTATTACAGGTGGTACACCAACTGGAGCTGTAGAAGGACTTGCTGCTCAGGTTGATGTGGTTATCGTACCAATCGCGGCTGATATGGCTCAGACACTGATGGATGAATATCCATTCTATTCAGAGGACGAGATTGCTGCAGGCACATATGGTCTTGAAGAAGCAGTTCCAACTGTAGCTGTTCAGGCAATGCTTGCTGTATCTTCTGAGCTTTCAGAAGATGTTGTTTATGACATTACAGCTGCAATCTTCGAAAACACTGACTCAATCACTCACCCTAAAGGTGAATTCATTACTGTTGACACTGCTCTGGATGGAATCGGAATCGATGTTCACCCTGGTGCTCAGCGTTATTACGACGAGCAGTAATACAGAATTTAAATGAAATATGATGCGGCAAACAGGTCCCTAAAGGACCTGTTTGCCCATTCTTATGGAGTTGTAAATGAAATGCAGAAGAAAAAAATGATTCCTATTGTGGTCATTGTAATAACAGGAGTATTTTTTGCTGCTGTATTTCTGCCATTCAGACAAGCGATCACATTTCACCACCAGCGATCAGGAGAACTGATCAGCTATATCCCCGTATCAGACGAAAAAGATTTTCAGTTAAGCTATACGCATTCTATTCATCAATCAGAAGTGATTGATTTTTACGAAATCACACAGCAAAACGATGTAAGACAAGTGGCGCTTGAATATGAAGATATGGCGATAGGTATGCCATCAAATGCAATGTACGAAGGCGAAGAGTTTGTTGAAAAAGATGGTAAATACCGTATTGAAAATATGAATCGTGTATTTCCATCCATCAATCTGCATACAAGTCAGGTTGTAGTCAGTCATGTATTTCACTATCGTGACAAGGATTATGCCCTGCATGACTATATTGAACCTGGAACATTTATTACAATATCTATTAAACAATTAACATTATCAGAGTTTTTGAGAGGAGTTGGGATGGATGACTGAGGATAAAAACAAAGCTGAATTGGAGAATAAAGATGAAGAGCAGTTTGGCGAAAAAGAACAGAAGGATCTGCTGGCAAAATATGATCCCGATGCGAGAACGAAACAGTATAAAGGGCTCCTGAATTGGGTCGTCTTTATCGGATTAATCGCATTCTCTGTTTTTCAGATTTATGCCGCCGTTACACAGTCAATTCCAAGGCAGACGCTATTATCTATTCATTTAGGTTTTGCACTAACTTTAGTATTTTTACTATTTCCGGTTACTAAAAAGAAAGTCGGACATAACAAACTTACATGGTATGACAGTATTCTGGCACTGTTATCGATCTGGGTAGGTGCCTATTATCCGCTGAATGAAGACCGGATCGTGAATACGATTGGATCGATTTCACCGATGGACTTCTGGACAGGTCTGATTGCGATTCTGTTAGTACTTGAAGCAACAAGACGTGCGGTTGGTCTTCCAATCATGATCATTGCAGTGACCTTTATGGCATATGCTTTATTTGGTCCTCAGATGCCAGGCTTCCTTCGTCACAGAGGGCTTGACCTGGAAGGTTTAGTTAATACGATGTTTATTTCTTCAGAAGGTATATTTGGTACGCCATTATATGTATCAGCAACATTCATTTTCTTATTCTTGCTTTTCGGAGCTTTTCTTGTAAAAACGGGAATTGGTCAGTACTTTAATGACCTTGCCGTGGCATTTGCCGGTAAAGCAGTCGGTGGACCTGCTAAAGTAGCGATCTTCTCGAGTGCAATGCAGGGCACAATCAGCGGTAGTTCTGTAGCAAACGTTGTAACATCGGGTTCATTTACAATTCCGATGATGAAACGGCTGGGCTACAGAAAAGAATTTGCCGGTGGTGTAGAGGCAGCCGCTTCTACCGGTGGACAGCTGATGCCGCCTATTATGGGTGCGGCAGCGTTCCTGATGGTTGAATTCATTGGCGGCGTTACCTACTGGGAAATCGCCAAAGCCGCTACAATCCCTGCATTATTATACTTTTCAGGGATCTGGATCATTACACACTTTGAAGCCAAAAGAATCGGTCTGACAGGATTACCTGACTCAGAGATTCCGAAAAAATCAGTTGTGCTTAAAAAGATTTATTTATTAACACCAATCTTTGCTGTTATTTTCTTACTGCTTGACGGTAATTCCATCATCCGAGCAGCATTGTACTCAATTGTGATTACAATTCTGGTCAGCATGATCCGTAAAGATACACGTATTAATATCAGAAAGTTTTTCGATGGACTTGCAGACGGTGCGAGAACAGCTTTATCTGTTGCTGTGGCAACAGCCTGCGCAGGGATTATTGTAGGGGTTGTAACACGTACAGGACTGGGTCTGAAACTTGCAAACGGGCTTGTGGACCTTTCCGGCGGGATCCTGTTGTTGACGTTGTTCTTCACAATGTTTGCAGCAATTATTCTGGGTATGGGATCACCAACAACCGCGAACTATGTTATTACAGCAACAATCGCAGCACCAGCTTTGATTCTGCTTGACGTTCCACCGCTGGCTGCTCACTTATTCGTATTCTACTTTGGTATTGTGGCTGATATTACGCCACCGGTAGCGCTCGCCGCGTTCGCCGCCGCAGGGGTATCAGGCGGGGAACCGATACGAACCGGGGTCAATGCCGCCAAGCTTGCCATTGGCGCATTTATCATTCCGTACATGTTCGTTCTTTCTCCTCAGCTGCTGCTGATTGATACAAATGCAGGGGAAATTACACTATCAGTTATAACGGCACTTGCCGGCATGACCGCAATTGGTGCAGCAGTAATTGGTTACTGGTACAGACCGGTACACCCGATTGAAAGAGTGCTTGCGCTGACTGCAGGCCTTATGCTGATTTATCCTGAAGGCATCAGTGACCTGCTTGGTGCAGGACTATTTGTTGCATTGCTGATTCTTCAGTTTGTATGGAAGAGAAAAGATAAAGATAATCTTCAAACTGCAAAAGCATAATAAAAAGCATCCCGGCTTCGGAATTATATCCGATACCGGGATGCTTTTTTATGTTCTTCACCTAACCTCGTCGCCCACGATTCACACCAGAAAGCATCATAAGGTTTTAAGGGAACCCCTTTTTTTACTTTATATGCACGGATATGATACCTGACAGCTGAAGGGATTGTTACTGCAAATGGCATTAATGGACCCAGATAAAGGTTTTGAAAGCAGTGCCCATACTCGTGGGATTTCAACTTTTCAGAGGCATCTTTCTGCACGAAAAAAAATCCACCAAAATTAACGCCACCCCATTTGTCACCCGTGTCAAAATAAATCGCCTGATTGAATTGTTTCGGTTTTTTTCCTGAACATATTAAAAACAATGAAATCAATAGACCGGGAATATTAATTAATAAACCCCAGGATAATTGAATCAGCCAGAAAAGATAAGTGTTCATATGATCTCCTTTTCAGCAGAAACAATGGTAGCTGAATCTCTATCTGCTTATCTCCATTCTAATGATTAGATTCTGTTTTGTCAGCGCATGAAAAAAGCACTTTTATCAAAGTGCTTTTCGGGATGACCTGTGAGGGACTTGAACCCCCGACCCCTTCCCTGTCAAGTCTGTACATCTCGTTTTCTCAATTAGTATGATGTTTGCTGAGGCTTGATATATCAGCGTTTATTCACGTTTGAATTGGATAGGGTAGATGAAGAGTGGTCAATAATTTCCGAATTGGTCAACAAGTGGTCAACAAGTTTGGACAACAAAAAAAGCAGGGGGATCTATTCCCCTTGCTCTTCTGGATGCTGCTGTGGCTTTGGAATGTTATCAATAATGACAGTAGCGTTTTCATATTTCGGCTTCATCAGCTCATGTTCCAATTGTTCCTCATTCTCGACATCTAACCCTTTACCAACTTTTATAATGTGAACTCGTTTCCCCTGTGCCTTATGCATACCCTCCAGCCGCCTTAAACGTGCTGATAAGTCCATATCATTCACCCCTTTAGTTTGCGCTCAATCTCTTTAATACGTTCTTCTAACTCACCATCTTTAATCGCTGACAGTGCCACATTTGATAGATAGCCGATAGCCCTGGCTTTGTCCACTTCCTCTTTAGTAACCTCTTCAGCACGTAATTTATTGATCTGCTCGCTGACAACCTGCCTAACATGAGTGGGGGACTTAATACGCCTGTTTTTCATATATGCCCTACACCTCCTTGTAAATCGCTTATATGATGATTGTTTGTGCCATATGTTTTATGACATTTTACATCACTTTATTATTGTTTAGTTCCCATAACTCGACCAATAAAGAAGCATGATCCGCCTGTGGTGGGAGGGAAGAGAGCCTCTTCATAATCGAAAAGGCTTGTTTTCTATTCCCCATACCTGCTACATATTCCTCAATCTTATTTAATCTGCTTTCAATGTTCATAAGATCACCTCATGCCTATTTATTTGCTAATTGCGCCTCATGTTCTTCTTTCCTTTTAACCTTCTTGTACTCTTCAATCACATCAGATTTATAGCCAATGGTTCTAAATTCAAAACTCTGTCTAATGTGATCCTGTGTTGGTCTGGCGATATAAGAGGAGATCTTTTTCACTTTTTCTCTAGCTTCACTTTCGAACGCTTTGTAAGATTCACCGATTTCTTCATATAGCGCCAATGCTTCCTCCAGCTTTGTGTTCATCTCATCAAATTTAGGTTTTAACTCGACCTTTTTATCATTGAGATCTTTATCAACCGCTGCGCTTACTGTCTGCATTGAACCAGGCTCACCAGCTTGCTTATATGCTGTGACCTTATTATTAATCATGTCTAGTGTTTCCTGCGTGTCTTCGATCTCTCTGGACAGATCCTTTTTCAAGCGTAACGCCTTTTTAAATTTGTCCATTAAGCCAGCCTGTTCACTTTTTTGCATATCGCTTACACTGCCCTTATGCTTTGCAGTCAGTTCGCTTAATTCTTGCTCAAGATCCTGCTTCTGTTGGATTAATACTGCAAATTCCTGTTCTTTTGCTTGTAATAGTTCATTTAGATTTTTCATAGTTTATCATTCTCCTTTTTGTGTGTTGTTTTTATTGTGAACCCCTAATGCTTGGATGAACGCCTCATGTTCATCTTTTGGCGGCTTTGGCGCTGCTGGTATTCCCAGCGCTTTCTCTACGTCTGTTCGGTTGTCCTCTTCTAATAGAGGAAGCCCAAAAGCTTTGCGGAACTCATTGACATCTGGCTCATTCATCAGTTACCCCTCCTTAATACTCTTTAGATATGGTGCTGCGTACTGGCTTACAATCTCTATAATGACTTTATCCTCTGATACCTTCTGAATCTCTGCTGCTTCCTTAATCGCTTTGATAGCGGCTGAAAAGTCTTTCATATACTCACCTCCAGTTGCTTGCTCTCAATGTAGCTGAGATAGTTGTTAAATCTGTTGAACACATCATCAAAGTTTTGACCTCTTGCAATCTCTTTATATCTGCTGGTGGAGATCTGCCCGCTGTAATCTGTTTGACGATACACAAGCCATTCACCCCCTGACAGTTCCATATATGCGGTACTGGAGAAGCTAATGGACTTAAAATACAATGTGCCTGTGATCCCTACCATGCAGCCTATATCCTTCATAACGCTGTCATGCTGAAGCATATCCAATATGATTTGCTTATGCTCTCTGAGTGATTCAAGTAGGGAAGGGGGAAGGCGGCTTCCTTGTGCGATTCTTAGTTGACCACTTTCAGCATTCACGCCATGACCGATAGATTCAAGATACTCGACTAGCTGTAAGGGATCTCTCATATTAAGAGATCCTCTTTTTCTTCTTTAGAGAGAGTAGGGAAATTATCGTCACTTCGTAACCTATCGTCGCCAGCGTTGATATAATCACCTTTGTGCGGTGCTGAAGTATTATTTTTATCGTCACCAGTTGTTGCGTTATCGTCACCATCTTTAATTGCAACCAGTTTCAGCGTTTTAAACTTCCTGCTTTCCCACTCAATATAAAGGATGTTTTTCTTCTTCAATGATGGATTGATCCTTCTAAGCCTGTTTCTCACGCTTCTGGATGTCGGAAAGGCTTTACTGCGCCTTGTACGTTCATCTACATAGCGAGCGGCTTCAGATAATAGCTGAGTGGCATTACCTTCAAACTCATCAGTTCGCTTCATCAGCTCAAGTATTGCGGTTGCAAATGGATCTGATTCTATACCTTGATCGACTGCGGTTTCCCTGTTCTCGTTATAGATGTTAATGAATTCATTTTCTTCCCAGCTTAATGCTTTCTCTGCCGCTGTTACGAATAGGGCAAAGTCTGCCATACGTGGGGCTTTTGATAGCTTTGTATGCGGTAATGCCTTTAATGCACCAGCTACCACCGTACACAAGCCACCTAATATACTAGCCCTGTGCGCTTCAAATTCTCGCTTGAATGTTTTCTCATCTTTGCGCTGATCCTCTGGAATAGAAGGGAGGTTTAATATAATGCTGCGGTCAAGTAGATCCGGCTTGGCGCTGATGTCGTCGATTCCGTTCAAAATCATTGGGCGCATGACTTGAAACACGCTTTCCTCATTGTCACTGTATAGCTTTCTTGTGGCTAACCCTCCACCAGTTGATACTTTAGCCAGTGCGTCACTCATATCCGCTGGTAAGCCAGATAGGTTATCAAACGCCAGAATATGCGTGTTATTAGCTGCTATAACTAGATCCTTTTCATCTCTCGGTAACGCACGTAAGGGGAGGGAAGAGGGATCTATAATAGTTCTCAATACTTTAGTTGTAGTTGATTTACTGCTTCCCTGTTCGCCTTGAATGTTTAATATTGGATAAGGTGAATTTTCTCGGAAAGTTGATAGCAACCATGCTATAATTAACTTATAATCTGGTTCATCTTTAAAATTGATAAACCTTCTCAGATCGTTTACGGAACCATCTGGCATAGGGGCAGGAAGTGATCCCATATTATTCGACCTTTTGAAATAGACAGGCGAATGATCTATCACTTTCCAGCCTTCTTTTTTTATTTCTACGACCTGCCAATTCTCGTTGCATAGATCCAGATAAATCGCTTCATCCGTTTCCGCCACTCTTATATGAACGTTCCTTTTAGTACCCTTTAAACGTGCTTTTGCTTCTAATGCCATGAGTGCGTCTGATAACGCTTGGCTTCCTGGTACTCTATCCTCAAAATGCTCAAGGTATCTACCAACCAGTATCAGCTTTACATCACTGGATCGGATCGCCCACACTTCATAATGTCCATTGACCGCTATTCTTGCATAAGCGGTTGATTGATCGTCGTAAAATAAATCAAAATCTGAAGCTAATCCAACAAGTATTTGCGCTTGTGTTTTCTTTTCTTCTTTCGATTCTTGTTCCTGTTCTTGCGCTAATGCTTCAATGTTTTCCACTGTATCAACCGCCTTTCCTACGTTTTAATTCCTTCCCAGCTATTGAGTTAAGAATTGTTTTCAGTTCCTCTTCAGCTAGTGGGGGATCGTTCCTTTCATTCCACAAGTGCATAATTTCAATTACCAGATAAGGATCTATATACCTTCTAAGTAAATGACCTGCAAGGGAAGCCGCTGCATTGTTTCTGCCTTCACCTTCAGACAGTCCGCTCATAATAGAAGACCAGTGACCGCTCGTGTGCTTCTTTTGTTCGGCTGACTTATTGCCTTGTATAGCCTGTATCAGCCATTCAGGGGCTTCAGCAATCGGCTGTTCATGCGGATAGGATGAAACTTCAAACTCGTACTTTTTACCGCTAATATGAACGCTTGGGGCTGCTACGATATAGCCGCCATCACCTCTAATGTCAATGGAACGAAATAGGTTTGTTTTGTTCCCGATCCCTTCAGCATATTTAAAGAAGAAATGAGATCCACCACTTCCAGTAATGGCTTGTACGGTGTCTGGTAGCTGTCCGTATTGATCCGTTAATGCTTCTAAAGTGTCATATCCATCATTTAAGTGAGTGTCTACATCTAATACGAAAATGCCGCTAATTCTGCCAGTTGCTATGCCGACATTTGATATTGGATGTTTAGTGAACCAATTTCTAATTGTGTGAGTGTCAGTTGTGGCTGCCAGCACCCCGTTAGATGTTCTCGGATGTTTAGCTGGAGAAGGGCAATCTTTGCCGCAAGTACATTTACCATCTACCACACTATGAAGGGGGAAGACCGCCCAATTTAGCTTTGTAGCGTACCATAGAGCCGCTTCAAGTGACTTCATTTCACACAATCCCTTTACATTCCTGCTGCTCAATCCACTCATCAATACTGGACACCCTAAACAGGATTCTTCTTCCTACTCTGAAATGTGGTATGCGCTTTTCCCGAACCATCTTAAACACCATATCTACACTGATCCCTAAGTATTCAGCGGCTTCTTTTGTGGTTAGCGTGCTTCTTACAACTTCTTTCATTGTTCCCCCTCCTCAGATTTAGCAAGATCCCCGATAGCTTTCATTAAAGTTAAATAGTCGTGAAGCAGCTTGTAACCTTTAATCAGTTGATTCACTGATTGAACTGGCAACCCTTTTTCAAAGCGTGATAGTCTGCTTGCACTTGTACCCAGCGTTTTCGCCATTGCGGCTAATGTTAACCCTAACTTCTCACGGATCTGCTTATGCTGCTCGCCAGTCGCTTTCCATTCTTCAGCGTTTTCAAGGATGAATAATTCTTTATCGGTCATTTAATTCACCGACCTTAGTGTTCGTTTTATCAACCGTTTTGATCGTAAAAACACTCTCAAAAGGTAAGCCTAACCCCTCACTAATTTTATAGGCTGTTTTGGCTGCTAATGTTTTTTTGCTGTTTAGAAGCTGCGATAAATAAGACTGCGATACGTTTATCTGCTTAGAGAACTCTCTAGCAGACAGACCTTTTTTAGCAATTTCAAGTCTTACCAGGTCTTTATCCTTGAATTGAATGTTCACAAAATCATCCCCTTTACTGTTTGATATATCTAATATAAAACAAATGTTTATAAAAATCAACCATTGTGACAAAAAACGTTTGTTTTATTGTCCGTTTGATTGTAAAATGATAACTAACAGGAGGAGATACTATGAATAAAAGCTTTGGTAAGTCCTTAAAAGATCTTCGATTAGAGAAGAAGTTGTCAGGTAGAGAATTAGCGAGAAGAGCAGGTATTTCGCACGCTTACTTATCTCAATTAGAAAATGACCACAACAAAAACCCTACTAATGAAATGCAGAAGAAGCTGGCTAAAGGTTTCGGTATACCTTTGTATGAATTACAAATGAAAACCAACATTATTAGTGGTTACAAGAATCATGATCCGATCCAGCACTACATTAATAGCGCTGACTTGAAAGAATTACTGACAACATCATCCAGAATGAGATATAAGGATCAGCAATTAGTAAAAGAGGATGTTGAAAATATTATTAAGTATATTGAAGCGTTCATTTATAAAGGTGACGAGTAGATAAATTGACCACTCACTTACACTGATTATCGTTACTATAAATATTTATCGTGACCATATCGACACCTTTGTAACCGTTTATATATAAGGATTGGCGACGATAGGTGACGAAGCGACGATAACCTATATTTATTACAAAAAAAGAGGAGGAGAAGAGGACATGGCAGGAAGTATTCAAGATAGAGGGAATGGGTCATACTTGTTGGTGTATCATGTTGGTTATAATGCTGAAGGTAGACGGATCAGAAAGACACGCACCATAAAGGCAAAGAACCATACACAAGCTAAAAAGATGTTGGCAGCCTTTATCACTGAGATAGAAACTGGTGAATATGTCGCACCCTCACATACACGCTTTGGGGACTATGTGAATGTATGGCGTAAACACGCTATAAAGAAGCTGGCACCTGGCACAATGGAAACGTACAACTATGTATTGGATAGCAGGATCATACCAGCGTTATCTCATTATAAGATGGAGGATGTCACGCACTTCCACATAAGCGACTATTTACACCAATTAGAAGCGGAGAAACTGTCTTCAGCTTCATTAAAGAAGAACTATAACGTATTGAGTAGCATTTTCAATCTGGCAAAGAAGAATGACATCATAAAGAAGAATCCGATTGAAAAGGTAGATCCGCCCACTGTGACGTATAAAGCAGGGGCAGTGTATAATTCAACTGAACTGAGTAAACTGTACCAGCTACTTAATAAGGAAGAAAATAAGCAAATGGCGTTAATGGTGAAGGTGGCGTTAAAGACTGGTCTACGAAAAGGGGAACTGCTGGGGCTTCAGTGGAATGACATAGACTTCACCAATAACCTAATTCATGTCAGGCACTCACTCAGCTATACAAAGGATGGGGGATACTTCCTTAAAGAGCCGAAAACAAAGAATTCTATTCGTAAGGTAGCGCCACCAGTGAAGCTAATGGAGGAATTGAAGAAGCACATCTATATTAAGAAGACTGACAGAATGGAATCAAAGGAACTATGGGAAGGCGGAAAGTATACTTTTGTATTTTCATCCGATTTAGGCAAGCCGTTGCATTTAGGATCACCAAATAGATGGTGGATGAGGTTTCTTGAGCGGACAGGCTTTAAAAAGATCCGTTTCCATGATCTGCGCCATACGGCTGCTACTGATCTGATTAATAGAGGGGCTAATCTTCATTCAATCTCTAAAAGGCTTGGTCATTCATCATATACCATCACGACTAATATATATGGTCACTATCTGGAAGAAGCGGATCAGAAAATAGCTGATCTACTGAATGAGGATTACATTTAAGCACCGTTAAAAGCGGTGTTTTTTTATGGAGAAATAGGGGAACAAATATTCTACTTTTGAAAATGGTCAACAATTGGTCAACAAATACGCCAGATTGAATTTATTCTCAAATAGAAAAAACCCTCACAAGTGTTGATATGTAAGGGCTTCAAGCTGATGACCTGTGAGGGACTTGAACCCCCGACCCCTTCCCTGTCAAGGAAGTGCTCTCCCACTGAGCTAACAGGTCATTATATGTAGTTAATCCCATATGAGTTGGGACAAATATTATAATACCTTTTAGACAATTCATTGTCAATCAGTTATTGTTTTAAAATAGACGTTTAAATGAGGTGTATCGATGAAAAAGATTATCGTCATAGGTGGAGGCATCGCAGGTGCTTCAGCTGCCTATTATTTATCAAAACAACCGTGTGAAGTGATATTAATCGACCGGGAAGATCCAGGGCAGGCTACAGGTGCTGCAGCAGGGATTATCTGTCCATGGCTTTCACAAAGAAGAAATAAACAGTGGTATTTTCTGGTGAGAGAGGGTGCTGCTTATTATCCGGAATTAATCGATATGCTGAACCGCGACGGGGAAAATGATACCGGTTATAAAAAAACAGGCGGCATCGCACTGCATCTTGAAAAATCGAAGAGAGATAAGATGATTGAACGGGCGATGAAAAAGAGAGAAGAGGCACCTGAAATAGGTGAGATCAGTGCATTAGATGCTGAAGAGGTTAAGCGGCATTTCCCGTATCTGACTGAGGATTACTTCGGTGTCCACGTCTCCGGAGCAGCACGGGTAGATGGAAGGAAGCTAAGGCAGTCACTGATTAATGGAATGATAAAAAACGGGGGAAGGCTGATCACCGGTCATGCAGAAATTCTGAGTGATGAAAAACAGTCTCCAGTCGTATCTGTAAATGAAGAAAAACTGTCTGCTGATCATATTATTTTAGCGGCAGGCGCCTGGGCGCCGGAAATATTAAATAGTCTGCATATAAAGGTTGACGTTTCCTATCAAAAAGCGCAAATTACGCATTTAGGAGTAGCTGAGGATACGAGTGAGCTTCCTGTAGTCATGCCACCGGGAGATCAGTATCTGCTTGCATTTGATGATCACCGTATTGTTGCAGGTACAACGCATGAAAACGACAGACCAATGGATGATAAAGTCACAGCCGGCGGCGTCTTTGGCATTCTGAATAAAACGCTGGCTATTGCGGGCAGTCTCAATGAATCAGAATATATAGAGACAAGAGTAGGGTACAGACCGTTTACGCCCGGATTTCTGCCGGTAGCAGGGCCATTCCCCGGAATTCCGAATATGCTTTTTATTAACGGTCTCGGTTCTTCAGGGTTAACATCAGGTCCATTCATAGGATCAGAAGTAGCAAAAATGGCTTTAGGTCAGGAGTCAAAAATAAATCCCGAAGACTATTCGGTAGAGAATATTATAAAAGAGCGCCGATAAGCGCTCTTTTATTTTGCTGTATAAACAGGCAGACTAATCTCAAAAGTAGTGCCGTGCTTTTTAACACTGGATACCTTTACAGAACCACCAATTGCTTTAATTATACTGTATGAAACCATCAGTCCAAGACCCGTGCCTTTTTCTTTCGTTGAAAAATATGGCTCGCCCAGTCTGTTGACCTCTTCGTCAGACATACCGTGACCCTGATCAGAGACATGTAATATATACTGCTTAGTTTGCTGGGAAATACTGATTGATAAAACACCGCCGTCAGGCATTGCTTCAATTCCATTTTTAAATATATTGATCATGCTTTGCTGGAATTGTTTCTTTTCCGCAAGCAGAAGTGCATTCTCGGGAATCTGATCCTGCAGGTGAATATTTACATGATTCATATTAGCGAGCGGCTGGATCACATTAACTGAATGATTCAGTTCTTCTTTAATCATAATGATATTCTGCCGATCAGAAGTCGGCTTCGCGAATGTGAGATAATCATTAATGATATCCGTTGCATGATCGATCTCTTTTAATGCAGTGTTTAAATAATAGTGTTGTTTACCGTCCTCATCACGATCCTGAAGCGCCATCTGAATAAAACCTCTGCTGACTGTGAGCGGGTTTCTTACTTCATGTGAAATGCTTGCTGCAAGGTGACTGACGACAGAAAGTTTTTCAGCTCTGATTAAATCATTTAAGATCAGGAAATTCGTTCTGATGATCTCCCATAAAATCAGTGCAATAATCAGACCGATAATGTTGATAGTCGTAAATGTCACCCATACATCAAATGGCATTAAAACATCGAAAATCAAATAAGATAGTGTCAGGTTGCACAGAACAAGAAATGAAACCAGTAAGGTGCTAATCATGATTTTACCCGGAATCTTTGAGCGCTGAAACTGCTTCATAAAAACAAGATATAAAATCCAGATCAGACACAGTGTAATCGTTGATACCAATACGCCATCACCACCGAGTACAGCCCGGCTGATCAAAGCGACTACTGTTAGAAAGATGCCCATCCTGTAGCCGCCATATAATGTGCCAAGAACAATCGGGATAGCGCGCAGATCCCATAGAAAACCTTCATTAATGGTAAAAGGGAAGGAGAGGCATAGCAGAATAGAAATAGCTGGAAAAATAGCTGCAAATTTTCCTTCTTTCTTTTCAAGGCGATTGCGGTATGAATAAAAATAAACAATCTGTATAAATAATAACGGCAGGATCATTAGTAAAAAGTTCACCAGCAGGTCTTTTGTTAATACGTCCATATATCAAACTCCATACAATTAGTCAGTACGTATCATATCATAATTTGAAGCATTTAGATTGAAAAAAGTCAGCAGTTGCGCTATGATTCTAATTCAGGCTGCGTTGTTCGTATGTCCTAAGTAAGTTTTAACCTTTGATCTTGTAACGGGAGTTTTAAATAAAAGCGGGATTGTCATGCCTCATCAGCGTATGAGGACGCGCATGAATGCTTTTGCGAACACCCACTTTGAGGAGTGGTGGTTTAAAAACTTTCTTAATTAAACTACGGCAAAGGCGGCTGTAAAACCGGGGTCTCCCCGGTTTTTTTAATACCTGAAACCTCTTTAAAGCTCCGTTCTCAATTCCCAAAGCTCCGGAAAGAAATAAGTATCCAGCACGTTTTTTAAATAGTTAACGCCTGAGGAACCACCTGTACCTTTTTTGAAACCGATAATACGTTCTACTGTTTTCATATGACGGAATCGCCACTGCTGATGCCAGTCTTCAAGGTCGACCAGTTTCTCAGCAAGCTGATAAAGTGTCCAGTACGTCTGAGAATCTTTATATACTTCACTCCAAGCCGCCTTAACTTCATCACTTTTAACATAGGGCTTGGAAAATTCCCTGTTCAGAAGATGTTTTGGAATATGAAACCCTGCTTCTGAGAGTTTATCTATTGCAAGATCATAAAGCCCCTTTTCTTCATACGCCTTCTCAAGCACTTTAAAAACTTCCTTATCCTGTTCATAAATTTTGAGGATATGCGGGATTTTATATCCAAGTGAAAATTCAATCAGCCTGTACTGATATGACTGAAACCCTGATGCTTTACCGAGTGAGTCACGAAACTCAATGTATTCAGAAGGGGTCATTGTTGCCAGTACATCCCAGGCTTTAATAATCTGTTCCTGTATTTTTGATACGCGCGCCAGCTGTTTAAAAGCCGGTTCAAACTGGTTATGGCGGAGTGATTCACAGGCAGCCTGAATTTCATGAATGATCAGTTTCATCCACAGCTCACTTACCTGATGGATCACGATAAAGAGCATCTCATCATGATGACCTGAAAGCCGGTTCTGTGCAGCAAGCAGCTGGTCAAGAGACAGGTAGTCAGCATAAGTCATGTCATTTTTAAAATCTGTGTATACATGTTTGTCACTCATTCTGAACACTTCCTTTTTTTATCACGTGTTGGTTACCATTTTAACAAAACGATCCAGTGATGAGGAAAAATTAAAAATAATGTAAAACTTATATGAGGTTTGTGGTAAAATTTATTCATTGGAATACATTATATAGGTCTTTATCATTACGATGTATTATTTTTGTAAAAAGAAGGTGAAAACATTGTCTACGATGAATCATTCTCTTTTCAGAATTCAGCAGCAGCGGCTTTTTCAGTTAGCTAAAGCGAAAAGAATTTCTGCGATTGAACTTCAGTCCACAGTTGAACAGCTTTGTGAAGCGATGTCAGAAATGATTCAATGCGAAAGGGTCGGTGTGTGGGTCTTTGACCAGGAGCAGCCTGCTTTGAACGCAGTGAATGTTTATCATGGCAGCCATACAAATGGTGCTATCTTACATAAAGAACAATTTCCACATTACTTTAGCCTGCTGCAGGAGACGCGAGTACTTTCCATAACAGATGTTTCAACAGATAAACGGGTCAGGGAACTATACCCTGATTATTTTGAACAGGCAGGGAACATCCGTTCAATAATAGATGCACCCATCGTGATGGCTAATGGTGTAATAGGGGTTATCTGCTGTGAAACTTCAAGTCAGAAAGATTGGGGAAAGCTTGATGAATCCCTGGCTGGAAGCTTTGCAGACCTTATTGCATTTCTTTTTGACAGCATTCAACAGCAGGAGCTCGAAAACAAACTCGAGCATCTCGCTTATTATGACCAGCTGACATCATTACCCAACTTAAATATGTTCTACAAAGAAACAGACAGCAGAATGGACAAAGTTAAGCATGCCAGCGTCTGTTTTATTGAGATCGATCAACTGCACCAGATGGTTGATGCACTTGGTTATGATTCCGGCGACATGATCATTAAAAAAATTGCTGACAGGTTCAGCAGGATATTAAAGCACGGTGAATTTTTGGCTAAAGCAGACCAGGCACACTTTATATTTTTTACAGATCAGTCAAACATAGAAGAAAGAATTCATCAGATACAATTTTTACTGACAACTCCTTTTAAAATAAATAACCTGGATGTTGCTGCTTCCTTCAGCTTTGGTATCAGCCAGTCAGGATGCTCTGCTAAAGAGCTGTTGCAGACTGCCCAGATTGCACTCAACAGAGGAAAAGACACCTCATCAAGAAGCAGCCTGACTTACTTTACAGAAGATATGAAGGATTCAAGCAGAGATCACTTTGAAATAGAAATGAACCTGAGAAAAGGACTGGAGCTGAATCAGTTCACATTATATTATCAGCCTCAAATTAAAGCTTCTACAGGTGAAATAACAGGCTTTGAGGCGCTTGTCAGATGGAACCATCCCGAGATTGGTCTTGTTGCTCCTGATGTGTTTATTCCACTGGCTGAATCAACAGGGTTTATTGTGCCGCTGGGAGAATGGATCATTGAGGAATCGATTAAACGATTAAGCACCCTTAATCGTCAGGGGAGAGGGGATGTGGGAATCTCAATTAACATCTCACCTAGACAGTTTATTCATGAAAAGCTGCCAGATATGATTTTCAGAGCTCTTGCGCTCTATCATGTCTCTCCGGAACAGCTGTGTCTTGAGATTACAGAATCTGTTGCAATGGAAGAAAATAAGCTTGTCATTGAACGTTTGAATCTTTTCAGTAATGAGGGAATCAGGCTTTCAATCGATGACTTTGGTACAGGGTTTTCAGCCTTTGTTTATCTGCAGGACTATCCTGTCCATGAAATCAAGATTGACAGGGAATTTGTAAAGGTGCTGACGGATAATAAAAAAAGTGAGGCACTGGTTAAAACCATTATAGACCTTGCAGGAAACCTTAAGCTGTCTGTGATCGCAGAGGGTGTCGAATCAACCGAACAGTTGAATCTGTTGAAGCAGCTGGGCTGTGACCATTTTCAGGGTTATCTGATCAGCAGACCAATGCCGTCAGATGAGCTGGATTCATGGATGTCCCGTTTTGACGATCAGCTATAATGCAAAGCAGCCTGAGATTAAATCAGAGGCTGCTTTTTAATTATATCCTTTTGACAGAATACGCCTGCAACGGGAGTTTTATAGCGAAGGAGATCGGCCTGATACTGATAGAGGTAACTTCACGCTCATAAAGACAATAATATGATAAGAAACATTGCCTCGAATATTTCAGACTCCTGAATCAGCGCTGCCATCCCAAAATAGTACGGGCAAGCACGATACCATTTAAATCACATTTTCATGTCTTTAACTCCTGATTTTTCATAAAAAAAGACTTCCACTTAGTGAGCAGAAGTCATTGTCAGTTGATTTAATTGTAATTGATTAAATACTAGTAAGAAAGAGTAGGATGGCAGTAATAACCCCTGTTCCGGCAAATCCTGTAAGTATATCCGACTTTGTATATGAAACGTTTTCTTCTCTCATGATGATGTCCTCCTATGTTAAACGCTCTGTTTTTAGTGATATTAGTCTATTCCCGGAAGTCAGTCGTTTAAACAGAAGGTATTGAAAAAAAGAAAAAAGACCCACAAATTTAAAATTTGTGGGTCTTTTGATATATTATTCTGTTTTATACTGCATGTATGCGACGTGAGTAACAAGGAAGTCGTCCAGACCGTGCTTTCCATCAGCACCGCCAAGTCCTGATTTTCTCACACCGGCATGATAACCCTGAAGTGCTTCGAAATTTTCACGGTTAACAAACGTTTCACCAAACTTCAGTCCGTTGATCACTCTCATTGCTTCATGATAATTTTCAGTATAAACAGATGATGATAGTCCAAATTCAGTATCATTACTCATTTCAATCGCTTCATCAAGAGTATTGTACGTTACGATTGGAAGTACTGGACCAAATATTTCTTCTTTAATAATTGACATGCTGTGTTTCGCATTTCCGATAACGGTAGGAGCATAGAAGAACCCTTTGTCGCGATCAAGCGGCTTTCCACCTGTCAAAATTTCTGCACCTTCTTCAACTGCCTTTTGAACCATCTCATGAACAGTGTCAAGTCGATCTTTGCTGACTAATGGTCCAAGATCCAGGTTGGATTCCTCGTTTGGATTGCCTGCCTGTGATTTTTCCATTGCTTCAGTCAGTTTCTTTGTAAATGTTTCAGCTACTGATTCCTGAACGTAAACACGCTCAGCATTGGTGCATGCCTGTCCTGAGTTAGTCAGACGTGAAGTCACGATATGCTTCACAGCAAGGTCTAGATCTGCATTCTCTGTTACGATCGCAGGTGCTTTCCCGCCGAGCTCGAGGTTTACTTTCGTAATATTCTGTGCAGCTGCTTCCATTACCTTCGTTCCTGCACCAACACTCCCTGTCATTGTAATAATGCCGACCTTAGGGTGTGAAGCCATCACGTTTCCAATGGTGGAACCTGTCCCTGTTACGTAGTTATATACGCCTTTAGGGATCTCCTCCATGCTATCAACAATTTTCGTGAATTCAGCTGCTGTGTTTGGCGTCTGCTGACTCGGTTTAAGTACGATAGAGCACCCTGCAATTAATGCAGTTGCTACTTTTCTTGCGAGGATAAATACTGGGAAGTTCCACGGTACAATCCCGGCTACAACTCCAATAGGTTTTTTATAAATCAGTATGTTTTCATTTGGACGGTCACTTGGAAGGATTTCACCTTCAATTCTTCGAGCCCACTCAGACATGTAATGAAAGTATTTGATCGCTGTATCCACTTCGTCGCTTGCCTGATCTTTCGGTTTACCCTGTTCTTCAATCAGCAGCTTAATAAATGTTTCGCGCTTTTCCTGAATCTTATCACCAAGCTTTCTGACGATCTGACCACGTTCGTTAGAAGGGACCTTTTCCCATTGCTTCTGTGCTTCAAAAGCAGCATCTATTGCTTTGTTCACATCTTCTTCTGTACCTTTAGGTGTTCTTGAAATGACTTCTTCAGTAGCAGGATTGATAATATCAATCCATTCATCGCCGGTTGACTCTGTGTATTGCCCATTAATATATAATTTATGCTGATTCATAAAAATCCTCCTAAATGTGTAATAGTGTATGTTTTCCACATTCAGAAGGATAGAAACCTTTTGATGTTCTAAATAGCTTCGAAATTTTTCTCGAGCAGGATTTCAACGTTGCCTTTCAGCGCACGTGAGATCATGCAGCTTTGTTCCGACTGCTCCATATAACGTTCAATTTTACTCTGAAGTTCCGCCTCAGCCTTCACATATGGACGGTGGATAATAGATTTGTAGGTGATCACACCTTTATTGTCCACTTCAACAATTCCTTCAGATTCAAGTGACATTTTTTCTATTTCTATATTTGCGCGTTCAAGCTTTGCTGCAAGTGTAATGATATAGCAGGTTGAAGCTGCACCGAGTAACATTTCATCCGGATTTGTTCCAATCCCTGGTCCGTTCATTTCAGGGGGAATTGAGATATCAGTCTTCAGATTGCCTGCTTCAATTGAACCGACTGTGTTGCGGCCACCCGGCCATTTTGCTGTTAAATGAAAAGAATGTTCAGCCATCCAATCTTCCTTTCCTTATGAAAATTTCATCATTATTGTAACACTGAAGCTTAAAAAGGTAGATCAATACAACCTGTGCTACAATATTTTAAAAAAGATTCAGGAGAGATCATCATGAAAAAAAGAGTGCTGATCGTTGAAGATGAAGAAAAAATTGCCCGCGTGCTTGAACTGGAACTGGGCTTTGAAGGATACGATACAGTAAAAGTATATTCTGGCTATGATGCGCTTGAAAAATACAGAGAAGGGAACTGGGATCTGATTTTACTTGATGTCATGCTACCTGAAATGACAGGAATTGAACTCTTAAGAAGAATCCGTTCTGATGATTCGGAAACTCCGGTGATCTTGCTGACTGCAAAAGATTCGGTTGAGGATAAAGTTTCAGGTCTCGATCTCGGAGCCAACGACTACATTACAAAGCCATTCCAGATTGAAGAGCTCCTGGCAAGGGTCAGGGCAGTACTGAGAACTAAGAAGACAGATGATGCACCCGTTCTTAAAGCAGGGGATCTCATATTGAATGAACAAACAAGGGAAGTAACAAGAGGTGAATTTGAAATCGATCTGACACCACGTGAATTTGATCTGCTTGTTTATATGTTAAAAAACATGAGGCAGGTGCTGAATAGGGAACAGATTCTTAATGCGGTATGGGGCTATGATTATTACGGCGATACAAATGTAGTTGATGTCTATATCAGATATATACGTAAAAAAATTGATCTAGAAGGTCATACTTCCCTGATTCATACTGTAAGAGGAGTCGGGTATGTACTGAAGGTGAATGAATGAAGCTTCAGAACAAAATTCATCTTTTCACCTCAGGTGTATTTGCTATTTTGCTTTTACTCATCAGTGTTGCGATCTATCTGATATTCAGCAATCTTACCTATAACAGTCAACTGAATGCTGCAGAGCTCAATGCTGCAAACACAGCTTCCGGTATGATTTCGAGTGCGGGTGTCATTCCGGAAGGAGATCTGCTCCGCTCATTTGGACCTCTTGATGGCGCAACATCTATTATCAGAGAGGACGGCAGTTCACTTGGTACCGTCACCTCAGTTGGCCAGAGTACATTAAACAATACAGAAAGTAACTTTTATAATAATCAGCATGCGGAAATTGTAGATCTCGATAATGGGAAATATACATTCGTATCAATTCCAATGATCTGGACAGATGGAGCGGTTGTCAATCTGCAGACATATGAAAGCATTGAACCTGCTGTATCCAATTTGCAGATCCTCAGAAATACTCTTGCAGTTGTTGTTGTGTTAGCGTTGATACCGGTTTTTATTTCCGGCCGTCTTTTAGGTAATGTCATTATGGGACCGATCAGATCAATGACAGGAACAATGAAGGATATTCAAAAAAGTGGAGAGTTTAAAAGAATTCCGCTTGAGGAAAAATCTAAAGATGAATTATACCAGATGGGCGACAGCTTTAATCATATGATAAATCTGCTGGAGACGAATTATGAAAAGCAGGAGCAGTTTGTAGCAAATGCTTCCCATGAATTGAAAACACCGCTTACGGTCATTGAAAGCTATGCAAATTTAATTAAGCGGAGAGGAACAGATAATCCGGAAGTTGTCGCTGAGTCAGTTGAAGCGATTCATTCTGAGGCGATCAGGATGAGAGACTTAACCCAGCAGCTGCTGTTACTCGCTAAGCATGGTGAGCAGTGGAATCTGTCACTTGAAGAGTTTGATTTATTACCGCTTGTGGAGGATTCTGCTCAGGCGTTCAGGAATGCTTATAATAGAGATATTTTTCTTCATGGAGAAGAGCAGCTTACAGCCAGGGCAGATAAACAGAAGCTGAAACAGCTCATCTATATTTTAATTGATAATGCCATTAAATACAGCGAACAGGAGATCCATATCACGTTATTAAATAATGGATCAGCAGGAAGAATAACAGTCGAAGATAAAGGGATCGGAATTCCTGAAAGTGATCTGCCAAAAGTGTTTGACAGGTTTTACAGAGTGGATAAGGCCAGGACGCGAAAGTCAGGTGGATCCGGTCTCGGTCTGTCGCTGGCAAAGGAATTATCAGATGCACTCGGTATGACACTTACCTTAGAGAGCACAGAAGGAAAAGGCACGACGGCTTCCATCCATTTTCAGGTTTAATCTTAATCTGATTCTCATCGAATTCTAATCTGGACACGATAAGATAAAAGAAAAGCGCTGAGGTGAAGAAAGTGAAGAAGCAAAGAATGATTTGGATGGGCGGTGGAGCATTGCTGGCAGTGGTTTTATTTGTGATTGTACAGCAATTTATGATGACAGGCACTTCAGCTGCCCCGATGACAGAAGAAGAAGCAATCCAGTTAATTAATGAGCAGTATCCCGACAGCACACCGGAGCTGATTGATGAGAACGATAACACCTTTTTATTTAACCTGACCAATGATTACGGTAAGTACGAACTAGAAATTGACCGTGAGAATAAGAGTGTTGCATACCTTAATAACCTTATACTTAATGAGACAGCTGAAGGCAATGACACTGGCTCAGATGAATCTGACCAGTCAGCATCAGAAGATTTAACCGAAGAAGAAGTCATTGCAATCGCGCAGGAGATCAGCACAGGAGAAGTTGTCTCAGCTACACCGCTCGAAAATAATAGATACGAAATAATCCTTGAAGAGGATGACCGTATACTGACGGTTAGTGTAGATGCAACGTCGGGAGAGTCTGAAATTACAGGGGAAGAAGTTAAAAATACAGAAGAGCCTGCCAGAATTTTATCTGAACAGGAAGCGATTAATATCGCACTTGGTGCTGTGGCAGGTGAAGTGGATGATGTAGATCTTGAACAGGAGAATGGTGTCCCTTACTTCCTGATTGAAATTGAAACAGATGAAGATGATGCAACAGTGCAGATCAACGCCATATCAGGAGAAATCATGTCTACTGTATGGGATGACTAGACAAAGCGGGCGGGTCCGCTTTGTCTTTTTATCACTGTATAGTACACTGATACTTAGATGAATTTTACAGGAGGAATCTGTATGCAGCCCAATACAAAAGAAACGATGAATCTGTTAAAAGAATTAGTATCAATACCAAGCCCGTCAGGACATACATCTGAGATCATTACATATATTAAAAACTGGTTTTCAGAAAGAAATATTTCATCAAGAATCACGAATAAAGGTGGTCTGATTCTTACATTTCAGGGGGAGAATACGCATGAACAGAGAGTGCTCACAGCGCACGTGGATACACTTGGTGCCATGGTTAAAGAAATTAAGCCTGATGGCAGACTGAGCATGACGATGATCGGGGGATTCCGCTGGAACGCAGTCGAAGGGGAGTACTGTACAGTGGAAACGACAGATGGAAACAGGTATAGAGGAACCATCTTACTCCATCAGGCCTCTGTCCATACATATAAAGAAGCGGGATCTGCTGACCGCAGTGAAAAAAATATGGAAGTCAGACTTGATGAAGTGGTGCATTCACGTGAAGATACTGAAGCACTCGGTGTTTCTGTAGGAGATTTTATTTCATTTGATGCACGTCCTGAAATCACACCAAGCGGTTTTTTTAAGTCCCGGCACATTGATGATAAAGCAAGTGTTGCGATGCTGATGAAAGTCGCTGAACAAATAAAAGGAGCAACAATGCCATATACAACTCACCTGATTATCGCTAACAATGAAGAAATTGGGTTTGGCGGCAATTCAAATATCCCATTTGAAACAGTCGAATATATTGCTGTCGATATGGGTGCACTTGGTGATGGGCAAAGCTCAGATGAATTTACCGTTTCAATTTGTGCAAAAGACAGTTCAGGACCATATCACTACGGTTTGAGAAAACATCTAGTCAAGCTTGCAAAAGAGAATGACATTGAATATAAAATTGATATTTATAATTATTATGGATCCGATGCCTCTGCTGCAGTGAGAGCAGGTGCTGATATCAAACACGGTCTGATTGGCGCTGGCGTGGATGCTTCACATGCCAATGAACGCACACACGAAAAATCTCTCTATCATACTGAGTCTCTTATTCTTAAATATCTTCAGTCTCCATTAAGTGAGGATTGAAGAAATATAAAAAAAGAGTAAAATATCAAATGAACAAATCATCTAACGAGTGAGGAATTTTGAGATGAAAACCAATGAATGTATAAAAAACTTATCAATTGTAAAACAAATAGGTTCACTTCCAGATGAGATTACTGCGCTTGAAATTGATTCAAGAGCTGTATCAGAGGGAGCGGCATTTATCTGTCAAAAAGGCTATACAGTAGATGGTCATGATTATGCAGGACAGGCTGTTAAACAGGGAGCAACACTGATCATTACTGAAAAAGAGCTTGATCTGCCGGCTGAGCAGGCTGCTCAGTTGATCGTGAAAAATTCTTCGCGTGCACTTGCTGTACTTGCAGATACTTTTTACGGGGCTCCTTCTGAGCGGATGAACGTCTTTGGTGTGACTGGAACGAACGGTAAAACATCAGTATCCAATCTGATTCACGAACTGATCAGAAAGCTGAATGGGCGTTCTGCACTTTCCGGTACCATTGGATTTGACCTTGACGGGGATCTTCGTCAGAGTGCAAATACAACGAGTGACCTATTAACAACACAGCGTATGATCCGCACTGCGGAAGTTGAAGGTATTAGTAATATGATATTTGAGGTTTCTTCACATGGGTTAGTTGAAGGAAGACTGTGGGGGATTGACTTTGACGTGGCAGTATTTACGAATCTCAGTCATGATCACCTGGATTACCACCATACAATGGAACATTACGGATATGCTAAAGGGCTCCTTTTTGCCCAGCTCGGTCAGGATCTGACAAAGAAAAAAGCTGCCGTACTAAATCTTGATGATGAATGGTTCGAACGTTATGAACAAATGACACCGCATGAAGTGATCAGCTACAGTATGGAAAAGCCTGCTGACTTTTATGCTGAAAACATTCAATACATGTCAGATCGGACTTATTATAAGCTTATTTCACCAGAAGGGGAGTTTGACCTTGAAACACAACTCCTTGGCACATTCAATGTATCAAACACCCTTGCAGCGATTGCAGCACTCTATGCAAGAGGTTATAAAGTGTCAGACCTTGTGGAAGCTTTGAAAGACATTGCGCCTGTATCAGGAAGGATGCAGCTTGTTCCAACAAGTGCGCCATTATCTATTTATATTGATTACGCACATACACCGGATGCAATTGAGAAAGCCATCAGGTCTGTCATGCCTTTTAAGAAAAACAGAATTCTTTTCCTAATCGGTACAGGCGGTAATCGTGATAAATCCAAGCGCCCTGCAATGGCTCAAATGGCCTCGCTTGCAGACTACGTTGTCTTAACAACTGATGATCCGCGTTATGAAAGCTATGAAAGTATCACGTCAGATCTCGAAAAAGGCATGCTGCATGAAAACTATGCGTGTATTGGTGATAGAGCAGCAGCAGTCAGACATCTTATGCAGCAGGCAGAACCTGAAGATATTATCATCTTTGCCGGTAAAGGACACGAAGATTACCAGATCATTGAAAACACAAAATACCCTCACAGCGACAGCGAAATCGCTTTAGAAGTCATTGCTGAGAGGTTTTAAGCATTTTAATAAAAGTCATGATGGTTATTTCACACCAAAGCAATTAATTGGAGTGCGGGACGAAGGCTTGCATAGAAGCAACAACTGAGACACAGGAGGGCGAAGCCTGTAAGTGGTTCAGTGAGTGGCATCGGAAAGCGCAGTTCCGCACGGAAATCACTTGCGGTTTCAGCATACAAAAAGGGTTGTCCAATTCAGGACAACCCTTTTTAACGATTATATTAGAAGAACATACCTGCAATCGAAGCAGAAAGCATTGATGCAAGTGCACCGGCCGCAACTGCTCTGATACCCATACGAGCAATATCAGGACGTCTGTCAGGTGCAAGGTTACCAAGGCCACCAAGCAGAATTGCAAGAGAAGAAATATTCGCAAATCCACAAAGTGCGAATGTGATGATTGCAACTGTCTTATCTGAAAATGTATCTATTTGAGGAGCAAAGCTGGCATAAGCCACAAACTCATTCAGTACAAGCTTTTGACCAATAAAGTTACCTGCTCGAATTGCTTCATCCCATGGAATACCAATTGCAAATGCCAACGGGGCAAAAACGTAACCAAGAATTAATTCAATAGATAACTGTTCAAAACCAAACCAGCCGCCAATTCCGCCAAGAACCCCATTTAATAATGCGATTAAGGCGATGAAAGCAATTAGCATTGCACCTACGTTAAGTACGAGCTGAAGTCCTGTACTTGCCCCTTTTGCAGCAGCATCTACTACGTTTGAAGCTTCTTCATCCGCCTCCATCTGGAAGTCATCAGGATCTGGGCGGTTATCAGTTTCAGGAACAAACATCTTTGCCATTACTAAACCAGCAGGAGCAGCCATGAAACTCGCTGCAAGTAAATATTCGAGTGGTACGCCAAGCTGTGAATAACCAATCAAAACAGAACCTGCTACTGATGCAAGTCCACCAGTCATAACAGCAAACAACTCAGAATTAGTCATATTAGAAATATAAGGTTTCACGACTAAAGGTGCCTCAGTCTGTCCTACAAAAATATTAGCTGAAGCTGACATTGATTCTGCTTTACGTGTACCAAGTAACCATGAAAGACCGCCGCCAAGAATCTTTATTACAAATTGCATGATTTTTAAGTAATAGAGAACCGAAATTAACGATGAAAAGAAGATAATGATGGTTAATACATTTATCGCAAAAACAAAACCACCTTCTTGCTGTTGATAACCAAATCCACCGAGAACAAAATCAATACCGGCATTAGCATATTCAATAATATTGTTTACGCCAAAAGTCAAAGCTTCGAGAAAGCTTCTTCCGATTCCCGTTTGCAGCACGAGAAAAGCAAATGTTAATTGCAATCCAAGTCCAACTAGTACTGGACGCCATTTAATACGTGTTCTATTATTTGAGAAAATAAAGGCTATAGCCAGGACTGTTAAAATCCCTGCAAACCCCCATAAAATGTTCATCTTGCCAGCTCCTAACAATTGATAAATTAGTGTGTTGCCTAATTGCTTTTCTCATTCTACAATGCAATTGCAAGCGTTTCAATATTCGTCACAGAAACGTCAAACAAATGTATGATGTCTGACATCTGAGGAGGTGAAAACTTGAAAATCAGAAAGAGCTATGGTTCAAATGGGGAAAGATCTGTATATATCCACGAGAATAAAAAAGAAGAATGTATTCTGGTTGCAATCCCTTCATTGGAATGGTCCTGCTTTTTTACATATGAAGAAGCAGGGGAGGAATTACAGGAGAGAATGATAAAATCATTAGCTGACAGAACAGATGACACAGAGGCGGCTGAACTCTCGGCCCGAATTCGCGGGTGGACAGGGGAAATGTAGTCACATTAAAGGCTGATCAGATCTGATCAGCCTTTAATTCTGTATAGACTACTAATCTCTCAACATATCCGGCGCCTCCACGGTCAAAATAACCTGTGCATGTAATCAGGTTCAGTCCTCTTTCGGGAGAAGAACCAAAAATATCTGCAATCGGTGCTTCACCGGTATCATATGCGACTGAATCTTTCACCACAAAAACAAGGGTTTCCCCATTTTCATCAGTTATCGTAATCTCATCACCCGGTTCAAGCTCTTTCAGGTCCCAAAAAACGGCGGGAGCTTTCTCGCTGTCTACATGACCTGCAAGTACTGCATTGCCTCTTTGTCCAGGTTTATAACCCGGTTCAAACCATGCTACTTCTTCACCATTATCAGGTACAGCCATTCCACCGGATTCGTCAAGACCATAAGGGTTAACAATTGCATCTACACCAATAGCGGGGATCGTAACTCTGCTGGGCCTTAGTGAAACTTCCTGAACAATTGAAGTGATTGCCGGTTTATCAGTTTCCTGAGAATCAGCAGTTTCTTCATTTTCCACTTCTTCCTGCTTTTCTGCAGGAACGGTTTTTTCTTCAGTTTCTTCTGCAGGAGGAGCAGCCGTATCTGCAGAAAAAAGCTGATCAGATGATGAGCAGCCGCCCACCATCAAAATCAGCCCAGTAAATATCAATAGTTTTTTCATTTTTTAATTATGATTGGAATACGCGCTTGCGGAATACAATCAGTAATGCTGCTCCTGCAGCCATAGCTGCAACTGCCATCATACCTGCATTCGACTGATTAGCTGCTCCACCCATACCTGTTTCAGGCATTTCAGAAGGCATGCTTTCAGCTGCAGATGCAGTAACCACTAATGGCTCAATGCTATCAAGCGTATTAACTGCATATACACTGTATGCTGTACCAGCTTCTAGTGCTGTAC
Source organism: Jeotgalibacillus sp. 10bf12 (assembly GCF_055597105.1). NCBI lineage: Bacteria > Bacillati > Bacillota > Bacilli > Caryophanales > Caryophanaceae > Jeotgalibacillus > Jeotgalibacillus sp. 10bf12. The sequence continues at coordinate 2,086,823 of NZ_CP200276.1, forward strand.
CAGACAGATCAAGTACCTGATCACCTTCTGGCGTACGTACTTCTAAGTCATATGTGCCAGCTTCAAGTTCTGCAAAATCAGTAACACCAGGGAATTCTGCTCCTGAGAATACTGCATCTCCATCGATTAGACCAACATCAACTGCCGGTGCATCTGGAGAGAAGTGTCCTGCGCGAACTTTTGTCATTCCTTCACCAATTGTAAGGTCATCCTGAGTCACATTAAGCTCAATGCTATCCAGTGTTCCTACAGCTGCTGCAGTATAGTACATACCTTCTTCAACTGTAAGTGTTTCTGAAATGACAGCTGTTTCTGTGTCTCCAGCAGGGAAGATTTCAACTTCGTGATCTCCTGCAGGAAGTGCTAAGTAATCTGTAAATGCTTTAAATTCTGCGCCTTCAACGACTGCATCACCATTGACGTATACATCTACTGCCGGTGCATCAGGTGATGCGTGAATGACTCGTGCCCATCCTTCGCCGCCTTCATGATTGTCAGCCAGTGCTGCGCCACCCATCATTGCCATAACCATGATTGCTGCGGCGATTGAACTAAAAAGCTTTTTCACAAAAAATCACTCTCCTCTTTTTAATTGGTATAAAAATTGTGTACGATATACATATACCCAAATGAAATAATTTAACTCTTCTGAATGTTCTGATCAGAACATTAATTAGATAAAAATTATTTCAATCGGTATAAGTGGTGTACAACTTATTTATACACCGTGTTTAGTTTCTGTACAACTATGAATGTGCTCCTTAACATTTTGCATTGGATTGCAATCTGCTATAGAAACTAATATGATGTTAAAGGTAGAAATTCATACATGAGAGGAAATGGATATGACACTTATAGATGAGGTACAATCCCGCAGAACGTTTGCAATTATTTCTCACCCGGATGCCGGAAAAACGACACTGACAGAACAGTTACTTTTATTTGGCGGTGCAATTAGAGCAGCGGGGACAGTTAAAGGGAAAAAGACTGGAAAATATGCAACGTCTGACTGGATGGAAATTGAGAAGCAGCGTGGAATTTCGGTTACTTCTTCAGTGATGCAGTTTGATTATCAGGGGAAAAGAATTAATATCCTGGATACACCTGGTCACCAGGATTTCAGTGAAGACACTTATCGCACGCTGATGGCTGTGGATAGTGCTGTCATGATTATAGATGCAGCAAAAGGGATTGAAGCACAAACATTAAAATTATTTAAAGTGTGTAAAATGAGAGGGATCCCGATTTTTACTTTCGTTAATAAGCTTGATCGTCAGGGGAGAGAACCTCTTGAAATAATGGAGGAGTTAGAAGAAGTTCTTGGAATCGAATCTTACGCAATGAACTGGCCAATCGGAATGGGAAAAGAATTCCTTGGCATTTATGACCGTCATCATAACCGGATTGAACAGTTCAGAGTTGAAGATGATCAGCGTTTCCTTCCATTAAATGGAGAAGGAGAGCTTGAAGGGGATTATGAAATTAAAAAAACTTCATTATATGACCAGGCATTGGAAGATGTCATGCTGCTTAATGAAGCGGGAAATGAGTTTACAACGGACAGGCTGAAAAAAGGTGAGGTAACGCCGGTATTTTTCGGAAGTGCCTTAACAAACTTCGGTGTGCAAACATTTCTGGAGACGTATTTACAGTTTGCACCGTCACCTCAGCCGAGACAGACTGATCAAGGTGAAGTAGGAGCCGCTGAAGAAGAATTTTCAGGCTTTATCTTTAAAATTCAGGCCAACATGAATCCTGCACACCGTGATAGAATTGCTTTCCTGAGAATCTGTTCGGGTCAATTCGAGCGGGGAATGCCGGTACAGCTTAGCAGAACAGGAAAAACGATTAAGCTCAGTTCATCAACCTCCTTCCTTGCAGATGACCGTAACATAGTAGACAATGCCGTAAGTGGGGATATCATCGGTATTCACGATACAGGAAATTACCAAATTGGTGATACGTTGACAGGCGGTAAAAAAAATTTTGCATTTGAAAAACTGCCACAATTTACACCTGAATTATTTATGCGAGTTACAGCTAAAAATGTAATGAAGCAAAAACATTTCCATAAAGGGATCAATCAGCTCGTTCAGGAAGGTGCGATTCAGCTTTATAAAACCTACCGCACAGATGAAATTATCTTAGGCGCAGTGGGGCATCTTCAATTTGAAGTATTCGAGCACCGCATGAAAAATGAGTACAATACAGATGTGATGATGGAAAATATCGGATCAAAAATGGCCCGCTGGATTGAAAATGAAGAAGATGTAAAAGATTCAATGTCATCGCAGAGAAGTATGCTTGTAAAAGACCGTTACGGCAAGCTTGTCTTTTTGTTTGAAAATGACTTTGCAATGCGATGGTTCTCTGATAAACACCCAGATATTAAATTGTATAGTCTTTTATAATAGAAATGAAAAATCCCGTCAGAGATGGCGGGATTTTTAAAACTAAAAAACATTATTTTTTTACTATTATATAGGAATAAAGTATGCTTTTAATGGGTAGATAAAAAGCAGCATGTAAGATTAGCGAAGGTGGGGGAATGAATGGTGACTAAGTGTGTAAATTGTGGTGTCAGTATGAAATTTTTAAATGGAGGGACTTTTCATTTAAAAAATATCAGTGAGAGTGAACTTGAAGCATTAACTTTTCCTGTTATGGGATTAGGCATGACTTATAAAGCCGGATATGAGAGCCTGAATCAGCTTGAAGAAATGGCAAACGAGATTATTCAGCTGAATCAACATATTGAATGTGGAATATCCTCTAAAAATAACTACGCTCAATATATGAAGGCGGATCTTTTTAAGAAGAGACTTGAGAACAGGGAAACAGTTGAGTTTATTCAGGAAGGTAAGCTGATCAGCCACCTGCAGCCAATTGTTGATATTTCTTCTGGAGAGCTCTATGCATATGAATCACTCCTCAGGTCTGACAGCAGTGAAAAGAAAATTTCACCATACGAATTGTTCAAGGTTGCCAATGAGGCTGAAATGCATTCATTACTTGACCAGAGAGCGAGAGAAGAAGCAATCCGTGCAAGGAAAAATCATATTCCTTCAGGGATTAAGAGCTTCATTAACTTTCTTCCTTCTACAATCTATAATCCTGAATACTGTCTGCAGCATACATTCCATGTGGTAAATAAATATCAGGTTGATCCGGCCGATCTGGTGTTTGAAGTTGTGGAGACTGAAAAAATTCAGGACATTGACCATCTGAAAAAAGTTTTTAAAACCTATAAACGCGAGGGTATGAAGGTTGCACTTGATGATGTTGGGGCGGGTTTTTCTACTATTGAAATGTTAAAGCTGCTGGAACCTAATTATGTGAAAATTGACCGTTCTTTTGTTGACCGATGTGATGAGGATATGAAAAAGCAGAAATTTCTCGCTGACGTGAACCGGATTTCAAAAGAGCTCGGAATTACTGTATTAGCTGAAGGGCTTGAGAGAGTGGAAGAATTAAAGGTATGTAAGGAAATTGGTATTGATCTTTGTCAGGGGTACTTAATTGGTAAACCTGAACCAACTGCCACAACGCCGATTATTAATACATCTGCAGCGTCATAAAGATTATGACTTGACGATTCACTCAATCCAATATAAAATCATCGTATACTTTATCACTTAAAAGCGTTTAAGTAAAACAGTATATAGCGATGATCCGGCAGATTCAGTAGATCATTGACCTGCAGCAGAAAGAGACTGGAAGGACGGTGAAATTCCAGGCAGATCATTGATTAAATTACAACTGTCATATGGATGTACGGTTTGAGTGAGTGAGATACTAATTTGGGTGGTACCGCGGACTTAACTTCGTCCCTTTTCGAGGGGGCGGAGTTTTTTGCGTCTACAATGTTTGGTTTGGAGGATTTCTTATGAAGAAGATACATCAGGAAGTAGCACCTTCTTTTATGGAGGGGTTAATCATTGTTGTGATGATTATAGGTATTATGAGCGTGAGTATGATTGGATTCGGTTCAGTTCCGCATATACCGATCATGATGTCAATTTTACTGTTAATCACATTTGGGTTAATGAAGAGAGCATCATTTAAATCACTGCAGGACGGTATGATCTCTGGAGCAGCTTCAGGAATGGCTGCCATATTTATCTTTTTATTCATTGGTTTATTAATCAGTTCATTTATGTTGTCAGGTACAATTCCAACATTGATGTACTATGGACTATATTTAACGGACTTTCCATTTTTCTTTACGGCTGTGTTTGCCATTACTGCCATCATCGGGATCAGTATCGGGAGTTCTTTGACTACGGTCGCGACTATTGGTGTTGTGTTTATCAGTATTGCAGGTTCTCTTGATTTATCACTTGCCATCACGGCGGGTGCCATTGTTTCAGGTGCTTTTTTTGGTGATAAAATGTCGCCTCTTTCTGATACGACCAACCTTGCTTCATCTGTAGTAGGTGTTGACCTGTTTACCCATATCAGGCACATGTCCTGGACGACGATTCCGGCTTTTATTTTGACAGCTGTGTTGTTTATGTTCTTCTCAGCAGATCCGGCTGGTGATAACAGCGGGATTGCTGATCTAAGAGAACAACTTATGGATACAGGACTGATCCATCTTTACAGTCTGCTGCCGATTGTATTACTGTTTCTTTTTGCAGCCAAAAAGGTTCCTGCACTGCTGACATTAATTTCAGCTATTCTCTTTAGTATAGCCATTTCATATTTTCACAGTGCAGTTCCTGTTTCTGAGCTCTTTCAGATTTTATTCTCAGGCTACTCTTCGACCTCTGAAAGTGATCAGATTAATGAATTACTGAACAGAGGCGGCGTTGAATCAATGATGTTCACCATTTCATTAGTATTCCTGGCGCTTGGTTTGGGAGGATTACTGTTTTCAACAGGTGTGATTCCTGCTCTATTTGAGAAAATGAATGAGGCTAAAAATACACTCGTTAAGGCAGCCGGAACAGCGGTTGGAACAAATGTACTGATCGGGGAACAGTATTTATCTATTCTTTTAACTGGTGAAACCTTTGCGCATCAGGTGGATAAAGAAAAGATTGAAAGGAAAAATCTTTCAAGAGTACTCGAGGATGCAGGTACAGTGATTAATCCGCTTGTCCCATGGGGCGTATGCGGTGTATTCATTACGAATGTCTTAGGGGTTGAAGTCATTGACTATCTGCCATTTGCATTCTTCTGCCTGATCTCTCCGATTCTTACACTGACGTATATTTTTACAGGGTGGACTGTTACGAAAGCTGAATGATTTGATGATATTGTGAACGCGACATTTTAAAATTGATTAGCGACAGTTTTGTCGGTATAGTGAAAAGTACAGTAAAATGTTGGTCTGTATAGACTGGCGAAAGGAGCGTTCACTTGAACATCAGTCGTTTTTCAATTAGAAGACCCGTCTTTACTATCGTAACGATGCTGGTTGTTCTTTTAATAGGTACAATTTCACTATCAAGGATTCCACTTCAGCTGATCCCAAATATCAATGCCCCGGTTTCAGTGGTTGTGACATCCTATCCGGGTGCTGGCCCGACAGAAGTGCTTGAAAAAGTGACAAAGCCAATTGAAGCCCAGGTGGCACAACTTCCGGGTCTTGAGAATGTGCAGTCAACTTCTACAGAAGGATCGAATCTTGTCCTGCTGGAATTCAACTTCTCAACAGATATTGATGAGGTTGAAGGAGATATCAGAAGGGCAGTGGAACAGGTACAGCTGCCTGATGATGCAAATCAACCACGTGTTTTAAAGTTTGACCCCTCACAGTTTCCTGTGATTCAGATGAGTTTGAGATCTTCGGATGAAGGTGCGAATATCAGAAACCTGGCAGAGGAGCTTGAAGTAGAGCTTTCAAGAACTGAAGGTGTTGCCAGTGTTGATATCTCTAACTCTCTTTCAGAAGAAGTGAGAATTTCACTGGATCAGGATGAGCTCCAAACTTACGGGCTGACTCAGACTGATGTTTCGAATGTCATTCAGTCTAATAATGTTTCATTTCCAGGGGACACTGTTGAGACTGAGGGTAAAAGTCTGACGACAAGAATATTAAGCACACTGACTTCAGTTGAGGACATTGAATCGCTGGTTGTATCTGCAGACCCTTCAACAGGCGATGACATTACCATTTCTGATGTTGCAGACGTTCAACTGGGTGAGCCGGAACAGTCTGTTATTACCCGTGCGAACGATGAGTCTGCTGTGCTGATCAGCGTGCTGCAGGAAGCAGATGCGAATACAGCCGATGTTTCTACAGCATTTCAGGATGCCCTCAGTGAACTGTTAGAAGAAGATCAATATGAAAGCGTTACTGCAGATGTATTATTTGACCAGGGGGATTATATCCAGCTTGCAATCGGTAATATCGCAAGTTCTCTGATCTTTGGTGGTATTTTTGCCATGGCAGTACTGTTTTTATTCCTTAGAAATATTAAGAGTCCAATTATTATAGGAGTCGCAATACCGTACTCAGTGATCGTGACATTTGTATTGATGTACTTTGCAGACTTCTCACTTAACATCTTTACGCTGGGTGCCCTTGCACTAGGGATCGGGATGCTAGTGGATAATGCGATTGTCGTACTTGAGAATATCTACAGGCATCTTGGAATGAAAAAAGATCCTAAAACAGCAGCAAGAGACGGTGCTAAAGAGGTCGCAAGTGCAATTACAGCCTCTACACTTACAACCGTTGCTGTATTTATACCTGTTGTATTTATTGAAGGACTAATCGGTGATCTGTTTACTGAATTTGCTTTAACAATCTCATTCAGTTTATTTGCTTCTCTTGTAGTGGCGTTAACCGTTATTCCAATGCTTGCAAGTAAAATGCTGAAAGAGCCTAAAGAAGATCTCGAGAAAAAGAGAAGAGAGTCTCCATTTACAAAACGTTTTATGGGATCGGTCAAGTGGTCGCTAAAACACAGATGGGTACCAATTCTTATTACATTTATCCTGCTGGGAGCAGGAGGTTTTGGCATTATGAGTGTAGGTACTCAATTCCTGCCTGCAACAGATGAAGGTTTCTTTGATATCAGCGTATCATTAGAAAATGGTACAGCACTTGAGGAAACTGAATCAGTTATTGCTGCAATAGAGGATGTGCTGAGAGAAGAAGAATCGATCGATGTCTATTTAAGCCAGGCGGGATCATCAGGCCAAGGCGGACTTGATAATTCACCGGATGGATCTTCAGGTAATATTTTTGTGAAAATGAAGCAGCTAGACGATCGTGAAATATCAGTATTTGAGCTGATTGAAAAGATTACGCCTGAAATTGAGGATGCTGCGACTTCTGTCAATGAGACTGCTGAAGTTTCAGCGTCACTTCAGACAGCGACAGGTACTTCCCCACAGACACTTTCATTTAGTGTCAGGGATGCGAATGAGACGCGTCTGAATGAATCTGTTGATGAGATAAGAGATGCGTTAGTTGCACTCGATTCAATCACAGAAGTTGAAACGGATCTGGAAGACACAGTTGAAGAAGTTCAAATAGAAATTAACAGGGAAGATGCACGAGCAGCGGGATTATCACCGGCACAGATTTCCCAGGAGGTAAATGCCGTTACACGCGGTGCATTAGCGACACAAATTATTACAGATGACTCGAATGTATATGATGTCTTTATCCAGTATGATGGAGATATCGCAAATACGATTGAAGGACTTGAAGACCTTGCATTAAGAACGCCTTCAGGTGAATTTATCTCACTTGGAGATGTTTCAGACATTACAATTGGCGAGGGACCTGTATCAATTCAGAGAATAGATCAGCAGGCCGCTGTTGGATTTACTGCTTCTTATACGACCAATACGAATCTTGGTGCAGTTTCCCAGGAAGTGGATGAAGCCATAGCGGATCTGAATCTCGCTGATGAAACAGAAGTTGTATTCGGCGGTGACAGAGAACTGCTAGAAGATTCAATTATGGATATGCTGCTTGCAGTCGGACTTGCGATTGTACTCGTATACTTTGTTATGGCAGCTCAATTCGAGTCATTTAAATATCCATTCGTTATTATGTTTACAGTTCCACTAATGGTGATTGGGGTAGCCATTGCACAGTTTGTTACGCAGACGCCTGTCAGCGTAACGTCAATCATTGGACTGCTAATTCTGACCGGGATCGTCGTTAATAACGGGATTGTACTCGTTGATTATATTAATCAGCGAAAAGCTGCAGGTCTTACAAGCTATGATGCAATTGTTACATCTGTCAGAGACCGTGCACGCCCGATTTTAATGACGGCACTTACAACAATACTCGGGCTGGTTCCACTGGCTCTGGGGATCGGTGAAGGAACGGAAATTAACCAGCCAATGGCGATTACCGTTATTGGGGGATTAATCAGTTCAACATTCCTGACGCTGTTCATCGTTCCGATCGTTTACAGTTTCCTTGATCCGGAGACGAGAAGAATGAATAAGAAAAGTAAGACAAAATAATAAAAGGCAGTTCACAAATATGTGAACTGCCTTTTTCTATTGGCGGCTTTTTCTGTATAATCAGAATAAGGGGAGTGATCACATGAAAAAAGGCTATTTCGTAACCGGATTTCCAGGATTCATCAGCGAAAAACTATTAAGAAAATGGCTGAATGAACCGGATGAAAAAAACATTTACCTACTCGTTCTGCCAGCACTTCAGCAAAAAGCTGCTGAACGCATTGAGAAAATTAGAAATGAAATCCCAACCACATCAACAATTCACATTGTGCAGGGGGATATTACTAAACCGGACATAGGACTATCATCAACTGTCTCAACATACTTAAAAGATAAAATTCATTACGTCTGGCACCTTGCAGCAGCGTATGACCTAGCGATCGATCAGCCAACTGCTTACAGAGTAAATGTAACTGGAACTTATCACGTAAATGAATGGGTAAAGCAGCTATCCGCACTAAAGCGTTATATATATTTCAGCACTGCATATGTTGCTGGACACAGAACCGGTTTAATCAAAGAAAACGAACTAATCAGACCTGAAAACTTCAGAAATGCATATGAAGAAACGAAGTATGAAGCAGAATTACTTGTTGAGGAGCTTAAAGCCCATTTACCTGTTACGATCTTAAGACCGGGTATTGTGAGAGGTGACACGCAAACCGGTGAAACCAGCAAATTTGATGGACCATATTATTTACTTAATATATTCGACAAAACGAAGGGTCTGTCAAAATACCCTTATATCAGTAAAAGTCGTGCAAAGCTTAATGTAGTTCCTGTTGAATACGTCATTGATGCTGCAAGTTATTTAGGCAGAAGCGAACGCAGTATAGGTAAAACTTATCACTTAACAGATCCAAATCCTTATCCTGCAAGGGAGGTCTACCGCTTTTTACTGCAAAAGCAAACTGGAAAGACACCTTCTGGATTTGTCTCACATAAAATAATGGATAAGGCACTTTCCATTCCTAGAGTCAGGAAGTATCTCAAAGCTGAACGTGAGGGACTTGAGTACTTTTTCTGGGAAGGGGAATTTGATCAATCAGAAACTGCAAAAGATCTCGCGGGCTCAGGCATTCATTGTGCTGACTTTCTGGAGGGTCTGGATGCTATGGTCGACTTTTATAATCGACATAAGCATGAAAAAAGTTTCCATTCAGTAATAAAATAAGCATTGCCATTTTACCAGCTAATGGTATAATAAGCGTAATTCAATAGCGCTTTGACAAAGTTGTCAAGGGGGAGTAGCTTTAGCTGCATTCGCAGCTAATTATGATCGTCACGACATGAACTAGAGCGGTTCATCGGTCATAATGGCATGATAAATGCTTTGCAAGACCTTTGCCTTTTATTAGGTGAAGGTCTTTTTTGCGTCCATTTATAGGAAAAAGAGCTTCGTGAGTAAGTTATCGGTTATTGGAGAAAATTAAACAGAGTTAGAGGAGGAAAAAAGAATGGATGCAGCACTATTATTGGAATACGGCTGGGTACTTCTTATTTTAATCGGGCTTGAAGGAATTCTCGCAGCTGATAATGCGGTGGTTATGGCAGTTATGGTCAAGCATCTGCCGCCTGAACAGCGCAAAAAAGCATTATTCTATGGATTATTCGGTGCATTTATTTTCCGTTTCGCATCGTTATTTTTAATTGCAATTTTAATTGATGTTTGGCAGGTCCAGGCAATCGGTGCTTTATATCTGTTGTACATTTCAATCAGTCATGTCACAAAACAGATTTTATCAAAAAAAGATGAGTCAGTTGAAGCTGCGGATGCAGAGGGCAAAGCAAAAGGCTCAGGATTCTGGATGACAGTATTGAAGGTAGAGCTTGCAGATATTGCATTTGCAGTTGATTCAATGCTAGCGGCAGTTGCTCTGGCACTGACGCTTCCTGCAGTCGGCGCGTTCGAAATCGGAGGAATTGATGGAGGGCAGTTCATTGTTATTTTCCTGGGCGGCCTGATTGGATTAATTATCATGCGTTTTGCAGCTCACTGGTTCGTAAAACTTCTTGGGAAATATCCATTACTTGAAACAACTGCATTTCTTATCGTTGGATGGGTCGGCGTTAAGCTTGCGGTCTTCACACTCGGTCACCCGAGTGTCCAGCTGATCGACACACACTTTCCACATTCTACAGAGTGGAAAATCATTTTCTGGTCAGTACTCGTTCTAATTGCCGCTGGAGGATTTATTCTTGCGAAAAGACGCGGTCAGGAAAGCGCTGCTTATTAATGTGATGAAGTCTGTTCCTTTTGGAGCAGGCTTTTTTATGCGGCACATTAGGGACGGAGTTGTGTGAGTCGAAATTAGAATGATTATAAAAAAGAATCACTTAACTCCGTCCCCGGTGTGTCTATTAAATAATGTTTGTAAAACCCCCTTATATTACAAACACATTACGTAAACTATATTGAATGGCTTCATCTTCCATTCGACACAATTTACCGGTACAATTTGTCTATGACGTGTTGAATAGAGGTGGAGAGATGTTATCCTTCCTTTTGTTTGGATTATATCATTTCTCTTCAAAGCTGAGCCTTGAAGAGAAAGTGGCTCAAATACAAAAAGGGAATACGCAGCTTTTGTCTGAAGTGCTTGAGGATTATAAGCCTTTTGTGAAGAAAGCTGCATCGAAAATTTGTCATCGTTACATCTATGATTCAGATGACGAATTCAGTATTGCGTTAATTGCATTCAATGATGCATTGATGAAATATCAGCCTGAAAAAGGGGCTTCAGTCATCAGTTTTTCAGAAATTGTGATTAAAAGAAGAATTATTGATTATATGAGAACGCATCAAAAAGAAAAGCGGGAATTGTTATTTGAACCTGGAGCTGAAGCCTCAGAAGCTGCTGGTTATTTAGAAAATAATCAGTCTATGAAGCAGTATCATGATGAACAGGATTCTGTATTTAGAAAAGAAGAGATTGCCAGGTATAGCAGTGAACTGAGTGGATACGGATTAACGTTTGGTGAACTGGCAGGCAGCTCTCCTAAACATCAGGATGCACGTAAAAACGCAATATTTATTGCACAGCTGGTCAGTACAAATGATGAATGGTTTTCAGAGTTAAAGAGCAAGAAACGACTTCCAATTAAAAAGATTGAAAAAGAAGTTGAAGTCAGCAGAAAAACGATTGAGCGTAACAGAAAGTATATTATTGCGGTAGCAGTATTACTGAGTGGCGGTTATCCTTATCTTTATGAGTATGTGAAGGAGCATTTATGATGAAAAAAGGAATCGTAATGGAAGTGAAAAAAAGACACGTCGTGCTTTTGACTGGTGATGGAGAATTCTGCAGAGTAAAAAAACCATCAGACCATGTTGGTGTAGGTGAAGAGATTATCTCGAGCGAAATATCTGTGAAATCATACAACCAGCTGATTGCAACAGGAGCTTTAGCAGCCTTATTTATGATTGCCTTTGTCATACTGCAGCCGGTTTTAAATCAAAAGACTTATGCCTATGTGGCAATTGATATTAACCCAAGCTTTGAAATTGAATTAAATAAAAATAATGAAGCAGTGAAGATCGAACCGGTTAATCAGGATGCCGAGGCGATATATAATGATCTGGACTGGGAAAATAAAAAAATTGGTGACGTGATCGCTGCTATTGTGCAGGAAAGTGTCCGTACAGGCTTTCTGAAACCTGACGAGGGGACTTTAACAATTTCTACAGCTTTGTCAGGGGAAGCGGATGAAACCTACGAGGAGAAGCTTCACTCCATTTTGAAAGGCTGGTCACAAACTTCAAATCTATCTAATGTTGTATTCCTTGAAGGTGATATGCAGCATGTAACAAGGGCAGATGAAAGAGGGATTTCATTTGGACAGCTTCTGTCTGAACAGAAAAGTAAGAATGAGCAGCTGATCACACCAGAAAAACCTGCTTCTGTCATCACTGACCAAGAAGAAGACGCTGCTGAAACAGCTGAAGATTCTGAAGAAGCACCGTTTGAGGAATCAACACCTCCTCCTGCGTCTGAATCATCAGAAGAACCTCCTGAAGAATCTGTTCCTGCCAATCAGCATGGTATGGAGAAGAAGGAAGAAAACATGCAAAAACAAGAAGAAAAAAAGGATGAGCAAAAAGACAAAAAAGAAGAGAAACAGCCGATAAATAACGGCAACAGCGGAAACAACGGAAACAACGGCAACAGCGGAAACAACGGAAATAACGGCAACAGCGGCAACAACGGCAACAACGGCAACAACGGCAACAACGGCAACAGCGGAAACAACGGAAATAACGGCAACAGCGGAAACAACGGAAACAACGGCAACAGCGGAAACAACGGAAATAACGGCAACAGCGGAAACAACGGAAACAACGGAAACAACGGAAACAACGGCAACAACGGAAACAGCGGAAACAGCGGAAACAACGGAAACAGCGGAAACAGCGGAAACAACGGAAACAACGGCAACAGCGGAAACAGCGGAAACAGCAGTAAAAATAAAGATAATCAAGGCTAAAGCGGGGGATTCCCTGCTTTTTTATTTGTGTTTAAATGTCAGAGATCTATATATAGTTTTAAGATTACTATTTAAATCTTTCCGTTTTTCATATAAGCTATGTATAGATTTCACAGAAGGGAATTAGAAACATGTGGCAGATGCTGAAAAACCGTATTAGAAAGCTAAAACCTGCCCAGCTGATTGTAACGTATTATTTTCTGGCAATCAGTTTGTCATTTGGGCTGTTACGACTGCCATGGGTTCACCAGCCTGGTCAGGAAGTATCTTTAATTGATTCGCTTTTTACTGCTGTAAGTGCTGTAAGTGTAACAGGGTTAACTGTCATTCAGATTACAGATACTTATACAGTTTTTGGAATCCTGATGGTTATGCTGATCTTACAGCTTGGTGGAATTGGTATTATGTCTCTAGGGACATTTGTATGGTTATTAATTGGTAAAAGAATTGGATTAAGAGAACGCCAATTGATCATGCTTGACCATAACCAGTACAATCTATCCGGCGTGGTAAAATTGATTATTGAAATTATAAAAATATTATTGTTGATCGAAGCCATAGGGGCAGTGTTGCTTAGCTTATACTTTACGCAATTCTATGAGACATGGGCTGAAGCCGTTTTACAAGGCGTGTTTGCTTCAGTTTCAGCTACAACAAACGGTGGTTTTGACATAACGGGACAGTCAATGATTCCTTATGCAAATGATTATTTTGTGCAGATTATTACGATTTTACTGATTATTCTAGGTGCAATAGGATTTCCGGTTTTGATTGAATTAAAGCAGTTCCTTAGTCATAAGTCAGGTCCATTCCGCTTTTCTTTATTTACGAAATTAACAACGATCACGTTTGGAATCCTCCTGGTCGTAGGAACGATTTTGATTTACCTGATAGAATATAATCAGCGATTTGCAGATGTCAGTTGGCATCAGGGGCTGTTTTATGCTCTTTTTCAATCAGTCTCTACGCGGTCAGGCGGACTTGTAACAATAGAAGTTAGTACGTTTACAGAGCCAACCCAATTAATACTGAGTCTGCTGATGTTTATTGGCGCCTCACCTAGTTCGGTTGGAGGAGGTATTAGAACGACTACACTCGCCATTGCAGTATTGTTTCTGATTAACTTTTCAAGGGGCAGACATCATATTCAGATATTCGGCAGGGAGATTCACCTGATCGATATTTTCAGATCTTATGTTGTCATTATTTTAGCTGTGCTGATGTCTATGATTTCAGTTATCACAATTATGATTATTGAAGACCTGGATGTCATTGCCGTCATATTCGAAGTCACATCCGCGTTCGGAACATCAGGCATGTCTATGGGCATCACACCGACACTTTCAACACCAAGTAAAGTAATCCTGATGGTGTTAATGTTTATCGGGCGTGTGGGACTGATCTCATTTCTGTTTATGATTGGTGGTAACAACAAAAAAGAAAAGTTCCATTATCCAAAAGAACGAGTCATTATCGGATAACTAAAAGATCCTTTGCCACAAGGCAAAGGATCTTTTTACATAATCAATTCAGACTGTCAGGCTCTTTACCTGATCTTTTGAAAACTCAAACATCGCAGACTTACCTGATTTAGGGTCATAATAAGCAAGCAGGTACATTGTAACAGGCTTCCCTTCAATCAGTTTTAAGCCCTCCTCAAGCACTGTATGCTTATGAAGCTCTTTTTGGTTCAGATTAAGTAATGTGAACGCTTCTCCAGCCATTTCAGGGTTTGAAAGAAGAGAGTCATAAACCTCACCTGATCGTTTTTCTTCTTTGCTCCACCAGGCTTTTCTCGGTTTGAATCTATGCTTTTCCAGATAATCTTTTTTCATCAGATAGGAAACATAAGGAAGTGACTCAGGTTTATTTTTCTCAATAAACTGAAAGAGTCGTTTAAATAAATCTTCAAGCTGGTGACCGATACGCGACCAGCCTTTTTCATCCCAGTAAGTGCCGAAATCCTGATAGAAGTCAAAAGGCGTGTCAAACACGTCTGTCGTTAAATAAGCAATCGTTTCATCAAGTCTGTGGTCGTTCCAGTACTTTTCAAGTACATCTTCAACCTGTTTAATTCTCAGGATCTCATCAAAGGACAGCTGATTATTACCGAGAATTTCATATGGTGCGTGATCCATAAAGACGTATTGATGATCTGCTGCGTTAATTCTGAGTCCGGTTCCTCTCAGCATTTTCAGGAAGCCGAGCTGAAGCTCTTCAGGTCCTAATTCATATACATCATTAAACGTCTGTTTAAATGACTCATAATTCTCTTCAGGAAGTCCTGCGATCAGATCGAGGTGCTGATCAATTTTACCGCCTTCTTTGACCATTGTCACAGTCCGCTTCAGCTTATCAAAGTTCTGTCTTCTTTTTACTAGCTCATTCGTATGGTCATTTGTCGACTGAACACCGATTTCAAAGCGGAATAATCCTGCAGGTGCATGATCATTTAAATACTGGATCACTTCCGGGCGCATAATATCACCCGTAATTTCAAACTGAAACACTGTTCCAGGCAGATGCTCATCGATTAGAAATTCAAACATTTCCATTGCATAGCTTCTGCTGATATTGAATGTTCTGTCTACAAATTTGAACACTCTAGCACCATGCTGCATCAGGTAACGGATATCATCTTTTACTGCTTCCCGGTCAAAATATCTAACACCGACCTCAATAGATGATAAACAGAACTGACATTGGAAAGGACATCCTCTGCTCGTTTCAATGTAAGTGATTCTCTTTTTCAAATCAGTACGGTCTTCCGGAAATCTGAATGGGGAAGGAAGATTCTTTAAGTCAGTCTTCTGCGGTTGTGGAATCAGATGCATTTTTTCATCAATCAGGCATGCTGCACCTTGAACCTGCTTGAATTCGATTTTTCCTGAAAAATAATCAAGCAATTCTTTAAAAGTAGCTTCACCTTCACCTACTGCAATAAAATCAATATCGTTCTTCAGCCTTTTCAGCCAGTCGTATACGTCATAAGTCACTTCTGGTCCGCCGAGAATGATTTTCACATCAGGTAACACTTTTTTAAGCATTCTGATGACCTGAATCGTTTCTTCGATGTTCCATATATAGCAGCTGAATCCGATCACGTCAGGCTTTTTTGCATATAAATCGCCCACAATATTTATAACAGGGTCATTAATTGTATATTCGGCAAGCTCAATGTCATATTCACCGGCAGCAGCTTTCAGATACCGGATCGCAAGGTTTGTGTGTATATATTTGGCGTTTAATGATGCCAGGATTGTATTCATTTTTATGCTCCTTTATCAACAAATCAACCCTTATTCTACAGGAGAGAATAAGGGTTGACAATAAGCGTTCTTTATAATGAATAAATCGATGATAATGGTTTATTTTATAAAAGGTAAATGTTAAAATAAAACAATGACTTGTCAGAAATTTCTATCATCGTTATTCTTTCTGGTTTAACATCTTTTTCGCCTTGGAAGCCCTGAGCTCGACAATCGGCTGAGCTGCCGCTGCAACCAGTCTAGAAGAGAGGAAAATCGTCAATAACAGCGAAGCTGCCATGATAATCAGCAGCGAAACGTAAGGATTGACGATTAATCCCAATCCGCTTTCACGGTAAAATTGAATAATAAACCCGTGGAACAGGTACACATATAATGTGTTAAGGCCCCATCTTGTAAAGAACGTCTTAGCGACAGGTGCAAGCGAAAAGAATGCAACAACCAGCCAGAAGCTGACACCATAGATCAGCAGTCTCAGCATAGGACTTGCTTCTACAGGCGTACCAAGGTCCTCATAAGAGTGGGAACCAAATAGCCATCTGCTGCTCCAGTCAGGTAACAGGTAAATTGAAATAAAAACAATGACAAGAGACAGAACGGAGCCAATCATCATTTTTTTCGACTTTAACTGACTGAAGAACTCTCTGCTCAGATAATGTCCTGCCAGGAAAAACGGGAAAAAAACAAAAGTTCTTGATAAACTTAACGTGGACGTGTAATCATTCACAAAGCCAATCACGACGCCGAGTGTAATGCTGATCAGCATCGATGCTTTCCAATTCAACTTCAGTACATCAACAAACAAAATTAACAGCAGACTCCAGAAGAATAAGCTGATTAAGAACCACAGTGCCCATTGAGGATTCAGCGGATCGATTTCAAGATTATTTTCATTTCTCAAAAAGTAATAATAGATCGTATAGATCAGCTGAAAAATCAAATATGGAACAATCAGCTTTTTTAACAGCTTAAAGAACAAGCCTTTCGAATAGTTCGCTTTTGCAAAATATCCGGCAACTAAGATAAACGCCGGCATATGAAAAAAGTAGATTGTCTGATAAGTAGTCATGAGAATCGGATCTTCCTGTATACTGCTTTGAATCGCATGGCCAAAGACGACCAGGAAAATTAATATAAATTTTGCATTGTCAAAATAATAATCACGATTTGCCATTGTTACACCGCTTTCTATTACAGTTCGTTCATCTTACATACCCTTTTTTACAAAAAATAAATCTGGTGAAATCGACATAGTTATGATTGAACATCATTCTAATGAAAAGTAGGGATACAATGATGCTTTCGAGAGATTTATCTCAAATGGATTTAATTCAAATTGCGAATAACCAGTCAAAAACAACTTTACAAAGTGACCGGCTGTTAAAGTATATCAGCGAATGTGCCATAATCCTGAATCCCGAAGGAATTATACTCAATTTTAATGAGCCGAGCAAATGTCAATTTCATCCTGAACCTGGTGTTTCGATCTCGAAGTACCTCAAAAGTGAACATATTGGATGGCTGAAGGCCTGTATGCTCGGGAGAAATCAAGAATCTGCAAACCTTCAGTTTTTTAATGGTTCCTGCGTGAAAGAATGTACAGGGGATTGCATTCCTATTCCTGCTGAAGGTGTATATATTTTGATCCTTCAAAATGTTAATCAGGTTCCTGAGGAATTAATTTATGCAAACGTTTTTGCAAGGTCTATTCATGGCTTACTTATTACAAATGACGAAGGAAACATTGTTAAGTCGAATATTGTTGCTGACCGTCTGCTTGATTTAGCATCAGGCGAATTGATAAATTTTAAGGATTTAATGGCCCGATTTGAGACAAATGAAAGGGTGCCGGTATTTCCGCAGCCACTTGCACCCCATGATGAAAATGAAATGATGAGTAAAGTCATAAATATTAACAACAGAAATTATGAGCTTACAAAAGTCATGGACATTGCAAATGACTATCATTTAATTATCATAAGAGATATTAGTGAAATGGTTGAATATATCAATAGGGCAGATCAGCATGACACACTGAAAGTTGTCGGACAGCTTGCAGCGGGTATTGCACACGAAATCAGAAACCCCATGACTTCACTGAAAGGGTTTATTCAACTGCTGCAGTCAGATTTAAAAGACAGTCAGAAGATGTATTTCGAAGTGATACAATCAGAACTGAACCGTCTTGAAGCGACAATGACCGAATTCCTGATGCTTGCTAAGCCGAAAAATAGTGTGATGAAGAAAATTAATCTGACCAGAGTACTCGAAGAAACAGTTCAAATCATGCACCCTCAAGCTATGCTGCACGATATTGAACTACACTTTGCGATGTCTGACCGGGAATCCTGGACATTTGGTGATGCCAACCGGCTGAAGCAGGTATTTATTAATTTAATTAAAAATGCAATTGAAGCTACGCCGGTCAAAGGCCACATCAACATATCCATTCAGCATAAAAATAACGGCTTAGTCGCATCTGTCCGGGATTACGGATGCGGCATTCCAAAAGAAAAGCTTAAAAGGTTGAATGAACCATTTTTTACAACGAAGGAAAATGGAACCGGACTTGGATTACCGGTGAGTTTGAAAATTATCGAGGAACATAGAGGGGCTGTTGAAGTTATCAGCAGAGAAGATGAAGGGACTGAATTTAATATTTCACTGCCTTTAAGCAGCTGAATAATGAGCGGCCACATGTGGCCGCTCATTATTTGGATTTAATAGAAATCAACTCTCCGATCATCAAATATCGGGATTCTCTTACGGATTTCTTCAACTTCTTCTGCCTGAATCTCACCGTAGATGATCTCTTCCTGATCAGACCCTTCAGCAATCACTTTACCCCATGGATCAATGATCAGAGAGTGTCCTCCGAATTCGTTTGCATGATCACTGCCAACCCGGTTACAGGCAATGACATATACCTGGTTTTCAATCGCTCTTGCCTTTAACAGTGTAATCCAGTGATCAATTCTTGGCGCAGGCCACTCAGCAGGCACTACAACCGCTTTAGCACCGTTCAGAACGGATTTTCTGATCCATTCAGGGAATCTGATGTCATAACAGATAAAGCCTGCAAAATGAATCTGACCCAGCTTAAATGACGGATCATCATTTCCTTCTTTTAAATGAAGGTGTTCATCCATCAGTTTAAATAAATGAAGCTTGCTGTATTCATGAATCAGGGAGCCTTCCTGATCGATCACCGGCATCGTATTATAAATATGGTTGTTCTCTGATTTGGCGACAGAACCGCCAATGATATGAACATGATGTTTAACAGCCAGGTCTTTTAAAATTGAGACTGTCTGATTAAAGTGATCATTCATATTTTTAAGGTTTGGCAGGTCATAGCCTGTCGTCCAAAGCTCCGGGAGGACAACAACGTCTGCAGGATTCATTTGACTCATCCAGCTCTTTACTTTTTCAACATTTTCTTCAGGAGATCCAAATGCCAGATCCATTTGGAAAATCGCGAATTTCATATGCTTCACCCACTTTTCAGAATCATCTTTACAATTATACATTTACGTTATAACATTTAGGGCAATAATTTGAAAGAGGGGCGTCTTAGTGAAAAAGTTTGAACAATCAGATCGTTTGAATGAATTACCGGAGCAATTCTTTGCAAAGCTTTCATCGAAAGTAATGGAGAAGGTGGCAGCGGGGCACGATATCATCAACTTAGGCCAGGGTAATCCGGACCTGCCGACACCTGAACATATCATCAGGAGATTACAGGGCGCAGCTGAAAACCCGGTGAATCATAAATACTCTCCTTTTAAAGGAATGAAATATGTAAGGGAAGCGGCTGCTGCTTTTTATAAACGGGAATACGGAGTTGAGCTTGATTCTGATGAGGAGGTAGCACTTCTTTTTGGTGGTAAAGCAGGACTGGTTGAATTACCTCAGTGTCTTGCAAACCCTGGAGATGTGGTGCTTGTTCCGGATCCGGGCTACCCTGATTACTGGTCAGGTGTATCACTTGCAGAGGCTGAAATGGTCATGATGCCGCTGCTTGAGGAAAATCAGTTTCTGCCGGATTTGACTAAAATTCCTGAAGAAGCTGCAAAAAAAGCAAAGCTGATGTTTTTGAACTATCCGAATAATCCTACAGGGGCGGTTGCTGATCAGGCTTTTTTTGATGAAGTCATTACTTTTGCTGAAAAATATAACATTTGTGTGGTCCATGATTTTGCTTACGGATCGATTGGTTTCGATGGCTATCGACCAGTCAGCTATCTGCAGTCTGAGCGTGCTAAAGAAAATGGGATCGAAATCTATACACTTTCTAAAACCTTTAATATGGCTGGTTGGCGGGTTGCTTTTGCAGTTGGAAATCCTTCTGTGATTAAGGCACTTAACCTTCTGCAGGATCATCTGCATGTAAGTCTGTTTGGAGCAGTCCAGGAAGCAGCAGAATCAGCCCTTACGGAGTCTTATGAACCGGCACTCGCGCTATCTGATATTTATGAGAAGAGAAGAAATACAATGATCCGTGCTTTTAACGAGGCAGGCTGGAAGGTTAAAGCGCCACACGGTTCATTTTTTGCCTGGTTTAAAGTGCCTGATGGCTATTCGTCAGAGAGCTTCAGTGACATGCTGCTTGAGAAAGCAGGAGTTGTGGTGGCGCCCGGGATCGGCTTTGGGGAAAGCGGTGAAGGTTACGTCAGAGTTGCTCTGCTGGCAGACGAGGACAGAATTGAGGAAGCAGCCTCAAGACTCTCGCAGCTTAACTTATTTAATTAATACATAAAAAGTCATGATAAAGATGAGGTGAAGGGATTGGCAAATGATCATGTTGAATTAACCATTCTTCAAACGAATGATATCCACGGGCACGTAAAGTCCACCTCTCACTGGGGGACAGATCACACACATGGAATGGCGCGTCTGTCATCTGTCATTAAAAAAAGGCGGCAGGTGGACCCTGATCTATTGCTGCTTGATACAGGTGATATGTTAAAAGGAAGTCCTTTATCTTACCATTACGCAAAATATAATGATCATATGCCAAACCCGATGATCTCAATCATGAATCACCTTGAATACGATTGTGCGGCAATAGGGGAATACGATTTTGACTATGGTCTGCCATTTTTGAGCCGTGCAATTGGAAGGTCATTCTTTCCATGGCTTGCAGCAAACATTGTGCATAAGACGACTAAAGAGCCCTATTTCGGATTTCCTTACACAATTAAAAAAGTAAAAGGTGTAAAGGTTGCCATTCTGGGCATTTCGGCTACCAGAAAGATCGGGGAACATCCGTTTATCCTGAAAGATATTTTAATTGAGGATGCTTATGTATCAGCAAAGCGCTGGGTTGGTTTTATTCATGAAACCGAGAGCCCGGATCTTGTAGTTGTTAATTACCACGGTGGTTTCAACAATAAAGATTCCCGAAGCATAGACCAGGGGGATGAGATCTGTTCGATTGATGGGATTGATATTCTATTGACTGGCAGAGACCATGCAAAGGTTAGTGAAATGAAAAATAGCAAATTTGTGATGCAGACAGGTGGATACGGGATTGAGCTGGGAGAAGTGCGTGTGAGACTTTCAAGCTTTGGATCTTCTTATAAAGTTGAGTCAATCCATGGTCATTTTCATGCAGCAAATGAAGCTGAGCCTGATGAAGAAATTGAAAAACTGGTATATTTTCAGCAGCTTGAAACATTAAATTGGAGTCTCCGTGAGAAGGTTTCACAGCATTTTAAGTATTCAAAGTCAGAGGATCCTGTTATCAATGATTGGTTGAAGAAATTGCGACTAAAGGATTATATTGACTTCTTTTAGTCCTCATCGCTATACTTTATAAGATGAATCTGACAAAAGGAATGACTGTAAATGACAGATGGAGCGGACTATAACCAATCATTAAAGCTATTTATTGTTTTATCGAGAGCGTATAAAGCAATTAACGAATCAAGCAGCAAGCTTTTTCAGGAGCATGGGCTGAATCCGACTGAATTTGGCGTGCTCGAATTACTGTACCATAAAGGGAAGCAGCCGCTTCAGAAAATAGGCGGAAAGATACTCCTGGCAAGCGGCAGTATCACGTATGTAGTGGACAAGCTTGAAAAAAAGGGGTTAATCTCAAGAATCGCTTCTCCGGAGGACCGAAGAGTGACATACGCTGTTATCACGGATGAAGGTCATCAATTTATGAGTGAGATCTTCCCGGCACATGAAAAAAACCTTCATGAACTTATGACAGCTTTATCAGATGAAGAACAAAAACAGGCAATCGAACTGCTGAAAAAATTAGGACTTTCTATTAAAGATCTATCTTATTAAGCAAATTCGAATGTTGAATACCAGACGCCGGAATAGTCCGGTGTTTTTTTATGGGGAAAAGCAGGAAGCAGGCAGCAATCAGTCGAATGGTATAACTGAATCCATACATAAGGAGAATGATGATGCTGAAATTTAGTGACTACGAATATAAACGCCCTGATATAGAGCAGGTAAAACATCAGTTTAATCAATTGCTTGAGGCTTTTAAGCAAGCTGATAGCCTCCAGGATCAGGAACAAGTGATCCTGAATGTAAATCAGCTGCGTGATGGTGTGTCCACGCAGGGTAATCTTGCATTTATCAGAGCATCCATTAATACAAAGGATGAATTTTATGAAAATGAAAAAAATTACTTTGATGAAGCCCAGCCGGAGTTTGAAGCTTTAGTTACGCTCTTTTATAAAGAGCTTGTTAAGTCTCCGTTTCGCAGTGAGCTTGAAGATAAATGGGGACGTCAATTCTTTGATCTGGCAGACTATTCCATTAAATCCTTTAGCCCTGAGATAATCCCTTTACTTCAGGAAGAAAACCGGCTCTCCTCTGAATATTCCAGGCTGGTGGCTTCAGCAGAGATTGAGTTTGAAGGGGAAACACTGACACTTGCTCAAATCGATCCATATACAGAATCAACTGATCGTAAAAAGAGAGAAAAAGCAGTGAAGGCTAAATTTGACTTCTTTGCACAAAATGAAGCCAGATTCGATTCACTGTATGACAGTCTGGTAAAAACCAGACATGAAATTGCATTAAAGCTTGGCTATAAAAACTTTGTAGATGTCGGCTACCTGAGAATGCTGAGAGTGGATTACGATGCAGAAAAAGTATCTAAATTCCGTGAGCAGGTCCGTACCTACGTTGTACCTCTTGCAACAAAGCTGAGAGAGCGTCAGCAGGAAAGAATTGGTGTGCAGGAATTGATGTTCTGGGATGAATCACTGGAATTTCTTACTGGAAATGCAAACCCGCAAGGCGGACCGGAGTGGATTATAGATAAAGGAAAACAGATGTATCAGGAGCTATCAGAAGAAACAAATGAGTTTTTTACGTTTATGAATGAGCGTGAACTGATGGACCTTGAAGCGAAGAAAGGGAAGGAAGCAGGAGGCTACTGTACATTTATTGAGAACTATGAAGCACCGTTTATTTTCTCTAATTTTAATGGAACTTCAGGAGACATTGATGTATTAACACATGAAGCGGGACATGCTTTTCAGGTGTATATGAGCAGGCACTCCATTATTCCTGAATATATCTGGCCAACACACGAGGCAGCTGAAATTCATTCAATGAGTATGGAGTTTCTGACTTGGCCGTGGATGGAGAACTTCTTCGGTGACCAGACTGAAAAATACAAGTTCACACATTTAAGCAGCGGGATTTTGTTCTTGCCATATGGAGTGGCAGTTGACGAATTCCAGCACCGTATTTATGAAAAGCCTGATATGACGCCTGATGAAAGAAAGGCGGTCTGGAAAGAGCTTGAAGAAATCTATCTGCCTCACCGCAAGTATGGGGACCATGACTACCTGAATCGAGGAGGGGTATGGCAGAGGCAGGGTCATATTTATGAAAATCCTTTTTACTATATTGACTACACGCTCGCCCAGATTTGTGCGTTTCAGTTCTGGAAAAAATCGAGAGAAGACTTTGACAATGCATGGAAGGATTACGTACATTTATGTAAGCTTGGCGGTTCAAAATCATTCACAAAGCTCGTTGAGGAAGCGAACCTTAAATCGCCATTTGAAACAGGGAGTCTGGAGTCAGTTGTGAAAGAGATCGAGCAATGGCTTGATGGTGTGGATGATAAAAAGCTTTGACAATAAACAATCTGAATGGATGAAAATAAATAAAGTACTAGTGAAACGATAAAAGCCTGAGACATTTGCATCTCAGGCTTTTAATTTATATCTTTTCAATTTTAATCTCGTGATCCACAAGTACTGCTTTCAGCTGCTTTTCTTCAGGGTGATCGTAAACAAAATCAGTTATCTGGTCTTCAATTGTTTCCTGAATCACTCTTCTGAGTGGACGTGCACCAAATGAAGGATGATAGCCAAGTTCAGCAATTTTTTCTTTTACTTCTTCAGTCACTTCAAGCTTCATCTGCTGCTCTTCAATCAGTTCATGCAGTTCATTTAGCATAAGATCAACAATTCTGATCAGGTGCTCTTTGCCAAGTGAATCAAATTCGATAATGCTGTCAAATCTGTTCAGAAACTCCGGTTTGAAAAAGTCACTCAGTGACTCCAGAATAGATGCTTCATCGGCAGCCTGTGTGGCACCGAAACCAACTGCTTTCTTTCTTGGTCCAATACCCGCATTACTGGTCATAATAATGACAGTTTCTTTAAAGCTCACTGTACGGCCCTGACTGTCAGTTAATCTGCCATCCTCCATAATCTGAAGGAACATATGCATCACATCGGGGTGCGCTTTTTCAATTTCGTCAAGCAGGAGAATCGTATAAGGTGAACGACGGACTTTTTCAGTCAGTTGTCCTGCCTGATCATGTCCGACATAGCCCGGCGGTGAACCAATTAATTTGGAAATGCTGTGCTTTTCCATATACTCACTCATATCGAGACGGATCATATGATCTTTAGAACCGAATAATTCTTCTGCTAGTGTTTTTGATAGCTCTGTTTTACCTACACCAGTCGGTCCGACAAAAAGGAATGAGCCTGCAGGGCGATTTTTGGATTTAAGTCCTGCACGGCTTCGGCGTACAGCTTTCGCTACGCGTTTCACAGCTTCATTTTGGCCAATTACATGGTTGCGCAGGTTTTCCTCCAGTTCAGCCATTTTTTTATGCTCATCCTGTTCCAGTTTGCCGACGGGTATTCCAGTTTTGCGTTCAATCAGCTTTTGGATGAGTTCGATCTGAACGACCGGCTTTTCAGAATGTGAAGGCTGATTCAATGCCTTCTCAAGTTCCTCCTCTTCATCTCTGAGCTTTGCAGCTTTTTCATATTCTTCATGCTTTAATGCTTCTTCCTTTTCAGCGTGAATTGATTTCAGACGCTTTTCAACAGCATCTTTATCCGCATGGTCCATTTTAAGGTTCAGCTTCGAGCCTGCTTCATCCATTAAGTCAATTGCCTTATCCGGAAGGAAGCGATCCTGGATATAGCGTTTTGATAGCGTAACGGTTGCTTCAATTGCTTCAGGGCTGTAAGTGACGCCATGGAAATCTTCATATCTCGGTGCAAGCCCTTTCAGGATATCAATTGCCTCTGAAATAGATGGCTCTTTCAGATGAATTGGCTGGAATCTTCGCTCTAATGCGGCATCCTTTTCGATTTTTCGATATTCAGAAAGTGTTGTTGCACCAACCAGCTGCATTTCACCTCGTGCAAGGGCAGGCTTCAGAATATTTCCTGCATCCATAGAACCCTCAGCTGATCCGGCACCAACAATCTGGTGGATTTCATCAATAAACAGGATAATATTTTTACGCTGCTGCAGTTCACTGATCAGCTGCTTCATTCTTTCTTCAAATTGCCCTCTGATGCCTGTGTTTGAGACAAGAGAAGCTACATCCAATAAAATAACTTCTTTTTGCTTTAACTTCTGAGGCACTGTACCTTCAGCAATTTTAAGTGCTAATCCTTCAGCAGCAGCTGTCTTCCCGATACCAGGTTCTCCAATCAGCACCGGGTTATTTTTATTTCTTCTATTTAAAATTTCAATCATTTGTTCAATTTCTGCATCCCGCCCGATTACAGGGTCAATCAGACCTGCACCAGCTAAGTTTGTCAGGTTTCTTCCGTACTCTTCAAGGAGACCCTGTTCTTTTGCAGGCTCCTGCTGCTTCGCCTGTTCGAAAGGCTGAAACTGGTCATGCCCTTTTTTATTCATAGCGGCATGAAGCTTTGAGCGCTCTTCTTTATAACATGCGGAGCACAAATGAAAATCCTGTACCTGATCATTCAATTGAACTCTGAATTGTATATTTGCAGGCTTGCTTTGGCATTTTTGACAAATCATTGTGACTCCTCCTTCAGCAAATTTAATTAACAAAGTTTGACTAACTTTGACTTTGTGATTTCAGTATACTTTGACCTTTATTGACTTTCAAGTAATAAGTTTTGAAGAAATAGAAAACCCTCTTTCTGTTTGTGAAAGAGGGTTACTTGTATTATTCGATTGTTTCAGCCATCTGAAGAAAAGCCTCTTCAAGATCGGAGTCTGTCTTTGTATAAATCGCAATTCTTACGTACATATCATTCTTTTCGTACAAATAAGTTTTAAACTGTTCTTCACTTAGTGTTGTTTCATAACCACCGATTATTTCATTGGCGCTCTCTTCAGGTGTCCACTCTCCCGCAGCTTCTCCCTTAATAGCATCTGCCTGACCCTTCATCTGCTCTTCGATCAGGGCAGCTTCAGATTCAGCTTTTGGATAAGTATAGATTCGCATATATTGTGCGCCATCCTCATCATAGAAAACCTGATCGACATATGGTTCCTCAGGTGTAAAAGTAAATCCTTCAGCCACATACATGCTGTAGTTGTTTTCTTCGCTTTCCTGTAAAAATGCAGTGCGTGCTGTCTCTTCACCGTTGATTGATAAAGTCATTTGCTGTTCCAAGAGTCGCATTTTAGTACCTTCTTCTTCAGTTGTATCTTCGGCTGATTCTTCCGGCATATCAGCAGATTCATCTGTTTCCTCTGCAGCTGGCTCTTCAACCTCTTCAGCGGTTTCATTATCTTCAGCAGGTTCCTCAGGACTTTCATCCTGCTGTCCACCGTTACTTCCCTCTTCAGCACTTTCAGTTCCACAAGCGGCCGTAAAAGCTGCGAGCATGAGTACAAGTAATAATGTCCATAACTTTTTCATCGTTATTCCTCCATTCAGTATGTATGCGCTTATAACATCAGACGTTTGAGTATTGTAAAAGTTTCAAAAAAGCCATAAAGTGATATAGAGTATCAGTATGGAAAAGCAGGTGAACAGGTATGAATAAAGAAGAAGTGAACAATTTACTTGAACAGTTGAAAACTGGAGAGTTAAAAGAAGTCTCGGTTGATAAAGAGGATTTTGATTTTTTCAGAGGTGTCTTAACTGACAGAAATGACTTTAAGCATTTCCGCGGAATAGCAGGGCACTTCGGGAAAACAGTCTATCAATATCTTGATGAGCCGAGAAGCTGAGGAGGAGTTTGATGAAGACAGTCGTTGTAACAGGAGCTGCGAATGGAATAGGACTCGCGATCGCACAGGCATACGTAAATGAAGGTGCTTTTGTTTACATGGTGGATATCAATGAGGACAAGCTAAATGAAGAAGCCGGAAAGTTAAAACATGCTGAAGCGGTTATTGCTGATGTAGCCAAGTATGAACATGTCAAAAACCTTTTTGCACACGTAAGAGAAAAATCAGGGTCAATTGATATTCTGATTAATAATGCGGGGATATCCAAGTTCAAATCGATCTGGGAAGTCTCAGTGGAAGATTGGGAAAGTATTCTACATACAAATCTCTCGAGTGTTTTCTATTGTTCGAGAGAAGCTGCAGGATTGATGGACCAGGGGGGCGCAATTGTGAATCTTTGTTCCACACGTGCCCACATGTCAGAGCCGAATACTGAGGGTTACGCAGCCACAAAAGGCGGCATTTTCGCGCTGACTCATTCACTTGCAGTTACTTTTTCTGAGAAGGATATTACAGTCAATGCCATCAGTCCGGGCTGGATTCACACCGGTGATTATGAAGAACTGCGGGAAGTTGATCATGATCAGCACCTTTCCAATAGGGTCGGAAAGCCGGAAGATATTGCGAGGGCATGTCTGTTCCTGACAGATGAATCAAATAATTTTATAAATGGTGAGAATCTGGTTATTGATGGCGGGATGACAAGAAAGATGATATATGAGCATTAATGCATTTTCTAATAGATAAAAAGGCGGGACACAAGTTGTCTCGCCTTTTTATCGTTTCAGGATCGTATGTTGGTCTGATCCTTATCGCTTTAATCCAATAAAATCAATGATATTGTACTGTCCAAGTTGCTTTGTTAATGGTGTTCGCAGGTGATCGAATAATTTAATATGAAACCTTTTGTCAGAATGTTAAGTATACTAATCATAAAAGTAAAAAAAGTGAGGAGAGATACAATGAAGCACAAATTGATAAAAGAAGTAGGAAAAGCAGCTATAGGAAAGGAAAAGGAAGTTGAGCTTTTAACGATTGCCCTTCTTCAGGGAGGACATGTTCTGCTTGAGAGTGTGCCGGGTACAGGGAAAACGCTGCTGGCTAAATCCTATGCCAAGGTCTGCGGTGGAGCGTATGCACGTATACAGTTTACACCTGATGTATTGCCATCAGATGTAACAGGACTTCACTTTTTTAATCCGGAAACAAGGTCATTTGAATTAAAGAAAGGGCCGGTCATGACGAATTTTCTACTGGCTGATGAAATTAATCGTGCAACACCGAGAACGCAGTCGAGTCTGCTTGAGGTAATGGAAGAAAAGCAGGTGACAATTGACGGAGAAACGCTGGTTTCTTCATTTCCTTTTATGGTGATTGCAACACAAAATCCCGTTGAATCGCAGCAGGGGACATTTCCACTGCCATACGCTCAACTGGACAGGTTTATGTTCAAGCTGCCATCAGATTATCCCCTTTACGAAGATGAAGCGAGTATCCTGAAGCAGTGGGTGTCAGGAAATGAACTGCCTGCTCTTGAAGAAGTTCTGTCTATTGAGGAGATTAAACAGGCTGCAAAGAAAGTAAGAGAAGTAACCGTACATAATGAAATAACAGATTATATTTTAACCTTAATCCGGGCAACACGGACTCACCCCTCAATCGAACACGGGGCAAGTCCAAGAGCAGCAGTAACCCTTCTAAAGGCTGCTCAGGGCTCGGCGTTTTTACGGGACAGACAGTATGTCTTACCTGAAGATGTCAAAAGCCTTTTCCATTTCGTTCTTGGCCACAGAATCCAGCTGACAGCAGAAGCCTCACTGATGAAAAATACTGAACAGGTATTACAGGATGTTTTAGCGTCAGCTGATGCACCGGTAGAGCTGAGGCTTTAAGATATGTGGCTTGAAGCAAGGTCTTCTGAGAGACATATCCTGTTTCTTGAAATTCTCACATTTATCAGTGGACTGCTTTTCTTTATTGGCAGTCAATTTTTAGTCAGCACTGTTTTTTTAATGATCCTTGTTTTTATCAGATTATATCTTCATTACAACCGAAATGCAGGTTCTGACCTGAGGCTGTCCGGGGAGGAAACGGTCGAGCGGCTTACAGTTGATGATGAGTCCGAGTGGATCGTTATTTTCAGAAATGGCAAATACCCTTTAAGAAATGTATCTCTCACGCTTGGTTTTACAGATCACGGAGTATTCGTGAACCATGACACAGAGAGAGCAGGAAATACAATTCAATGGAATGAAAATGTATCACTGGAACAATACGAAGAAGTTGAAATTCGTATCCCGTTTAAAGCAGTCAGAAGAGGAAAAATGAAAATGGTCACCTGTCAGCTTTATGTGCCGCACTTATTTGGATTTGGCTATAAGATTTTACAGTACAAGGGACACTTTCATCAGGAAAAAAGAATCTATCCGGAAGTGGAAAGAGTAGATTTCTCACCGGTAGCTGCAAATCAGCAGCCAGGGGAAGAACCTGCTGTGTATTCTCTTTACGAAGACCTGACTCTTCCGGCAGGAACCAGGGAATACAGAACGGGGGATACGATGCAGCGGATCAGCTGGTCAGCTTTTGCCAGGACCGGTCTGCTGCAGACTAATCTATATGAGCCTGTTATTGAGGAAAAGTATATGCTGGTTTTAAATGTCACATATATGCACGGAAAAAATATCTTATTTGAAAAATTAATCAAACAGGCTGCTTTTATAATGACTGAAGCACACAGAAAGAATCAACCAATCGGTTTATGTGTCAACGTCAGAACAAAAGCATCACCGAATTTTTACTTTATTGCACCGAATAAAGGTGTCAGCCACGCGAGACAGTGTCTAGAAATGCTCAGTATTCTATCTGTAGGGGATGCTACGCTTCCAGTTAATGTAATGCTGAATCAGCTTGCTGTGATGCGGGTGCCTGTAACAGACTTTATCATCATTGGAGAAGCCGGTTCTGCAGAAAGACTACATGCATTGAAGAGCCGGATCTGGACAGTCAGTGGAGGAGGAACAGTTGAATGGAAACAGCCAAACGCCCAGTAAGATTACCTTTAGCACTGTTATTCGATTCTCTTTTTCCGCTAATGGTCCTGACCGCTTTTGCAGCGGGCGGGATATTTCCGGTTCATTACGGGGCAGTCATCTTCGGAGCGGCGCTCGCTGTAATCTCCTTGTTAGTCAGACATATACGTCAGGCCGGCTTTATTATAATTGGCACGGCGTTTCTGGCAGCATTATTAACAGCTGGCTGGTCTGTACTTCTAGTTATGGCCCTGAGTGTTTATTTTGTCTGGCGTCTGCTCGTCAGGTCCCATCATTACGATGCGCATGAAATTACGACAATACAACTGATCATATTGCTGGTTGTTTTTTTAGCTACTTACAGTTTTCAGCTGACGTATGACATATATTCAACGGGTATTCTCGTTATCTCACTTGTGGCAGGATTCATTTTATACAGTGCTTCACCTTATTTCAGTAGTTATACGGGTAACAAAGCGCTGAAATTGTTCGGCAAATGGTCTGCTTTGCTTCTTGGCTGCTCAGTGTTGATCTATTTTCTAATCGCTCCAATTAAACAGCTTATCATCACCGGCACCAATCAGATGATCTCCTGGGTGACAGATTTCTTTCAGTATACGGGTGTAAATATCAGCATTCCGGAGATCAGTCAGGAAGACATGGAATCTTCAGAAGAAAGTGTACCGTCAGAATTCGAACCTTTTCCTGATGCTGTAAATGAGGAAACAGTCAGGGTTGATACCATTGAAGTAATCATCACCGTGATCGGGGCAATTTTCCTTCTATTCATTGTAATTAAAGCACTGAAGAAGTTCAGTAATCCGGTTCGATCCGTCAAGCAGATAAATGAAGAACCGATCATTATTAAAAAAGATGTTGAGCAGCTTTCCCTAGAGAAGACTGTGGTGCCGGCTCATGCGATCAGAAAAGAAATGCTGAAGCTCGAAAAGAAAGCGCAAAAGAAGGCTGCAGGAAGACGTAAGTCAGAGACAGTTAGAGAGTGGTTTGCCAGATTAAATTTACAGCAGGCGGAGGCTCTAGCCGGGATTTATGAAAAAATCCGTTATGCTGATGAGGAAATTACAGAATCAGAGTATAAAGCTTTTGAACAATTTGTTAAGGATTTTGAAAAAAGAATCAAAAACTTTTAAAAAAGCGAATGCCCAAGCATATCAAATTCGTTGTGCTTATACCGTCGTCATGCTATTCTTATGATTTAAAGAGATAGTTTTAACTCATCGCCCGCAAGTGAACGATTTTTATTGACGGCAACGTTTGAATTCGTTAACTTATTAAGGTGATGTTGTAAATACAAGTGTAGAAAAGGAGAAGATCAATCATGACAGAAAAAACTTTTACAGTAACAGCAGAAACTGGAATTCACGCACGTCCCGCAACAATTCTTGTACAGAACGCAAGTAAGTTCGATTCTGATATCCAGCTTGAGTATAAAGGGAAGAAAGTAAACCTTAAGTCAATCATGGGTGTTATGTCTCTTGGAGTAGGCAAAGATGCTGAAATCACGATTTATGCTGATGGAAGCGATGAAGAGGAAGCGCTGGCAAGTCTTGAAGAAACACTTAAAAACGAAGGTCTGGCATAAGAATGTCTTCAGTACTTAAAGGAATTGCAGCATCAAGCGGAATCGCGATTGCAAAGGCTTACCGTCTAGTAGAGCCTGATCTTTCATTCGAACAGATAAAAGTTGAGAATGCAGATCAGGAAGTACAGCGCTTCCAGGAAGCACTACAGACATCGAAACAGGAGCTGGAAGTAATCCGTGAACGCGCCAAGACTGAACTTGGTGAAGATAAAGCCGCAATTTTTGAAGCGCATCTACTTGTCTTAAGTGATCCTGAGCTGGTTTCTCCAATTGAGGATAAGATCAAAAGCGAGCAGGTTAACGCTGAAGCAGCATTAAAAGAAACGGCGGATATGTTTGTTACGATGTTTGAACAGATGGATAATGAGTACATGAAAGAACGTGCTGCTGATATCCGTGACGTTACAAAGCGAGTACTTTCACATCTGCTTGGTGTAAAAGTACTTAATCCGAGCATGATTTCAGAAGAAGTGGTTGTCATCGCTGACGACTTAACGCCTTCTGACACGGCTCAGTTAAACCGTGAGTTTGTTAAAGGATTTACAACAAATATCGGTGGCCGTACGTCCCACTCAGCGATCATGGCCCGCTCTATGGAAATTCCTGCGGTTGTAGGAACGAAAGAAGCGACTGTGACGATTGAGAATGGTGATATGGTCATTGTAGACGGACTGAACGGTGAAGTTCATGTGAATCCGACTGAAGAAATCATCAGTAAATACAAGCAGGAAGCTGCCGATTTTGCTGATCAAAAAGCAGAATGGGCAAAACTTGTAGATGACAAAACAGTAACGGCTGATGGCCGTCATGTTGAGCTTGCTGCGAATATCGGGACACCTGGGGATCTTGATGGAGTAACGAATAACGGCGGCGAGGCAGTTGGCCTTTACCGTACAGAATTTCTATATATGGGACGTACTGAACTGCCTTCAGAGGATGAGCAGTACGAGTCTTATAAAGCGGTATTAGAAGGTATGAAAGGTAAGCCTGTTGTCGTCCGCACGCTCGATATCGGCGGAGACAAAGAGCTTCCTTACCTGAACCTGCCTGAAGAAATGAATCCATTCCTTGGCTTCCGTGCGATCAGACTTTGCCTTGAGCAGACTGATCTGTTCCGTACACAGCTGCGTGCGCTACTACGTGCCAGCTCCTACGGAAACCTGAAAGTCATGTTCCCGATGATTTCAAATCTTGAAGAATTCAGAGCTGCAAAAGCACTTCTTCTTGAAGTGAAGGAAGAGCTGACTACAGAAGGCGTTGAAGTATCAGACTCTATTGAAGTTGGTATTATGGTTGAAATTCCATCTACTGCTGTCATGGCAGACCAGTTTGCTAAGGAAGTAGATTTCTTCAGCATCGGTACCAATGACCTGATTCAGTATACAATGGCAGCTGACCGTATGAATGAAAGAGTTTCATATCTGTATCAGCCTTATAATCCGGCGATTCTTCGTCTGATTAAAATGGTCATCGATGCTTCTCATAAAGAAGGTAAATGGACTGGCATGTGTGGTGAGATGGCCGGAGATGAAATTGCAATTCCAATCCTCCTTGGACTTGGACTTGATGAATTCTCAATGAGCGCTACATCTATTCTGCCTGCACGTACACAGATCAAGCAGCTTTCAGATGATAAAATGAAAGCATTGGCTGACCATGTACTGACACTTTCAACAAATGATGAAGTGATTGAGGCTGTAAAAAAAGAAATCAATTTGTAATATAAATGTTACTGAAATTGGGATTAGATGAATGAACAGGGGGAAGTATATTAGTAGTACAAGCATACTTTTTCATTCTGATTTCCCTTTTTTGAACCGGATTCCCCCCATAATCCGGTTCTTTTTTTATGTGAAAAAAGGGTTTTTCCAAGTCATCAGGACAGCGGAATCAGCTGAATCTTCGTCTTCAAGATAATGTTTCATCAATCTTTCAGGCATTCTTCCAGCCTTCATCAAAAAAGTAACAACCGGGTCACTCAACTTCCCCTGAATAACTTTTTCATAATATTCTTCAATGGAAAGTTCATTACGAACATCCTTATAACCCGGCATTCTGCTGCCGCCAGCCAATTTTTTAACTCCAAGGTAGACGACTGTTTCATACATTGCTCTCATTAGCTCTTTTCCAAGTCCAAGCCCTCTGTAATCAGGATCAATACAAATATCAACGATATAAATGACCTCACCGTCATCCTCGTGGTTTGTAATGTAGCCGTCTGACGTTATTTGTTCCCACGTGTGGCTTTCATTCGCATAATTGGTTCTGAGTGCAGTAATGGAGCCGGCTATTTTTCCATCAACCTTGATACATAAAGCACCGTCTGGGAACCTAGTAATATGTGAAGTCAGCTGTTCGTGATTCCAAAGCAGATCCGGCGGGAAGGGAGGAGGAAACGCTTTTCGCTGAAGTTCAATCAAATCTTTAAAATCTTTTTCACTGTAATTTCTTACATTCACTTCATATCTCTTATCATGTTTAAAAATAAATAGGTTCTTATTCATAACACCCTCCTTTTTGCCAATCTTACCAACAGAATCAATCGTTTGCAATTTTCTAAAAGTGAGTCAAAATATTTATTAGGAGGGATCAGGATGGAAATTGGATTTATCGGTACAGGTGTGATGGGAAAGTCGATTGTGCAGCACTTGTTAAAAACGCACTCGGTACATATATATACGCGCACAAAAAAGAAAGCAGAGGAACTGATTCATCAGGGAGCGGTATGGCAGGAAACGCCATCGGCTCTTGCTTCTAAATGTGGGCTGATTTTTACTATGGTTGGTTATCCGGAAGACGTTCAGGAAGTTTATACTGGTGAACATGGCATTTTAAAGGCTGCGGAAGAAGGGACTATTTGTGTGGATCTGACAACTTCAAAACCAGAGCTGGCTATAACACTGTTTGAAGAAGGGAAGCAAAAAGGTCTGCATATCATTGATGCCCCTGTATCAGGCGGTGACACTGGTGCCAAAAACGGCACGCTCTCTATTATGGCTGGCGGTGAGAAAATGATATTTGACGAAATTCTGCCTGTTCTTGAGACTTTCGGTTCGAACATTGTTTATCATGGTGAAGCAGGAAGCGGGCAGCATACAAAAATGAGCAATCAGATTGTCATTGGGTCTACTATGATGGGGGTGTGTGAAGCGCTCACGTATGCAGTAAAATCCGGTCTTGACCCTGAAAAGGTGCTTGCAAGTATTTCGCAGGGTGCTGCAGGCAGCTGGAGCTTAAGCCACCTTGCTCCCCGTATTTTAAAAGGAGATTATGAGCCGGGTTTTTATATTCACCATTTTATCAAGGATATGAAAATTGCTCTTGAAGAAAGCAGGAAGATGGGACTTTCTCTCCCGGGACTTGAGCTTGCATTAAAATCCTATGAGCAGGCTCAGACGATCGGTTTTTCAGATAAAGGCACCCAGGCATTGTATAAAGTATACGAGGATCAGCTGTAAGTAAAACACCCTTTGCAAACCCGTTTGTTTGCAAAGGGTGTATTTTTACTTGGATAAATACTCTTTCATCCGTGTGAAGGCTTCATTGAGCTGCTCTTCAGAACACGCATAAGAGACCCGGATATAACCTTCTCCTTCATGACCGAATGCTGTCCCTGGGACGACTCCGACTTTTGCATGCTCAGCAAGCTCGAGTGCAAATTGCTCAGCTGTCTTTTCGCACGGTATGCCAGCAAAGAAATAAAAAGCCCCGTCCGGTTTAACAACTTTAAAGCCGAGCTCATTCAGCTTTTCCTCTGTCAGTGCCCTTCTTTTTCTATAGGCTTCCTTCATCGGTTCAGCATCGTTCTTCCCTGCTGTATAGGCTGCAAGCGCAGCATGCTGTGAGATAGAAGAAGCGCATGAAACCGTGTATTGATGAACCTTGAGGCACTGTGACGCAATATGCTCAGGCGCCATTAACACACCAATTCTCCAGCCGGTCATTGAATGAGATTTAGAAAGACCGTTGATGGTAATTGTGCGCTCTCTTGCAATTGTCCCCATTGACACATGCGGCTCATCATAAGTCAGTTCACTATATATTTCATCAGCCACGATCAATAAGTTGAACTCCACTGCCAAATCAGCGATCTTCTGCAGTTCTGAACGATTCAGGCTGACTCCGGTCGGATTGGAAGGGTAGGGCAAGATGATACAGGACGTCTGCTCAGTAATATGAGGTCTGATCATGTCGGCAGTCATTTTGAAATGGTGAGCAGTTGTGTTCACAAATACAGGTACTGCACCACACTGTTTAATGACTGGTGTGTAGCCGGGGTAAACAGGACCTGGTAAAATGACTTCTTCACCATTAGACAAAATGGTTCTGAGTGCTGTATCAATTGCCTGTGATGCGCCATTCGTTACGATTACCTCATCTTCAGCCCGGTAATTCAAATGATATTTATCCATCATATAGGCAGAGATTGCTTTTCTCAGTGCTATAATGCCTGCATTATGTGTGTAATTTGTATGATTATGATCAATTGCTTCTTTTGCAGCTTCTTTGATATGTGTTGGAGTTGGAAAGTCTGGCTGGCCGATTGTCAGTGAGATCATGCCGTCTATATGATGAATTTTATTAAAAAACTTTCGGATCCCGGATATTTCGATCTGTTTTACTGCTTCATTCATTACAATCACTTCCTTTTAGCATTCCGTATATACAGGTTATTGTACCGTAAATTAATAATGGATAACACGATTGAACGATTTTTTGATTAAAGAACGGCAGTTTTGGATAAATAACAATTATGAAGTACGGGAGGTGAAGAGGATGATCAGAGTCTTGGGCATGACAGCAGGTGGCAGCCTGACACAATTTGATTCGATTAAAGAAGCTCGAAAAGCCAGCCTGAGATGGATGTGGGTCGACTTTAATAAACCATCTGAGCGCGAAGGGAAAGAATTATCAAGAACATTCTCCTTTCATCCGCTTGCAATAGAAGACTGTGTGGAAAAAGGGTATCAGCGTCCGAAGTTTGACAGTTATCATCAATATATTTTTCTTGTCTTACATCATTTAACGAAGGATACATATGAAGCTGAAGAGATCGACGTATTTGTAAATGATAAACTGATCGTCACGTGGCATTATGATGAGTTAAAGATGATTGATATGATCTGGGATAGGCAGCTTGCAGGGGAAGGACTTACAGGAGAAGGGAATCCGATCGGGCTTCTTCATTCTATTCTAGATATGACTGTGGACGACTACTTTCCTTCTGTTTACGGTATTGAAGATGTACTGAACAGAATCGAGGAAAAAACAGATGAGAACTCTTCACATGATTTGATGGACAGACTTTTTGATGTCAGGCATGATATGCAAAAGCTTAGAAGGTCTCTCGTTCCAACGAGGGACATGCTTTACAGGTTACTGAATGGAACAAATGTGGCATTAACAAAAGATCAGCAATTATATTTTTCTGATGTCTATGACCATGTTATTAAACTGACAGAAATGCTGGAGTCGTACCGGGAATTTTCATCAGATATCAGGGATAACTATATTTCAGTCAGCTCGGATAAAATGAATAACATTATGATGACACTGACAGTCATTACAACTATTTTCATGCCACTTTCTTTTTTAGCGGGGTTGTATGGGATGAACTTTGTATTTATTCCGGAACTTGAATTTGAATATGGATATTTTGTGCTCCTCAGTATCATGTTTATCATTGCCGTGTTGATGTTTAGCATCTTTCGCAAGATCGGTTGGCTGCAATTCTCACGATCGAAAAAGAAAAAGAGGAGAAGAATTTTTAAGCGTTAAACATCAATCATGCGCTAGTCCGGAGATAATTGGGTGACTATGCTGGATCGGGCTGATCTATCACAGAACGATTTCAAAGCCGGGGGGGACAATATGTTTCCCCGGCTTTTTATGAACGTTTACATAAAATTAATGTCAATAAAAAAGGTTTTTGAATCGCAGTTATGGAAGTGTACAGGAAAGAAATGGGGGAGAGACATTTGAACCGGAATGAGCAGGCACCGAGAAGTGGCATGAAGCTGTTTTTTACTTTGCCGATCCTATCATGGGCTTTATATGATTTTGCGAACACAATCTTTTCATCAAATATCAATACTGTATTTTTCCCGTTTTATCTGGATGCCCAAATTGGCGGAAGTGCTGAAATGGAGCAGGTTGCAAGTACATTTATCTCATATGCGAACGCATTTGCAAGCTTTTTACTTGTGGTCTTTTCACCGCTTTACGGGGTATGGATCGATCGGACAGGGCAAAAAAAGAAGTACATTGTCTGGCTGGCCTCACTATCGATCATCGGAACATTCCTAATGGGGATTTTTGCTGTAACTGATATGGCAGGAGAATGGTTCAACCTCCCGATTAATCTGTTTTTTGTCGTCATTGCATTTGTAGCTGCAAAATTCTTTTTTAATAGCAGCCTCGTTTTTTATGACACGATGCTCAGTGATCTCGGAACACAGAAGGAGATTCCTCTAATCTCGGGATTTGGTGTAGCTGTCGGATATTTAGGGACGATTGTCGGCCTCTCAGTTTATTTGTTTGTGCAGGAAGGCAGTCCGGAGCAGGCGTTTATCCCGACTGCAGTGATGTATTTACTTTTTTCACTTCCTCTATTCTTTTTCCTGAAGGATACGCCTGCAAAGAAAGTGAAGAAAGAGCACTTTCTGACTGGCTACAGGGAAATCTATGTAACATTTAAAGAAATGAAATCACATAAGAATACATTTACATTTATGCTGTCATATTTCTTCTTAAATGATGCGATTGCAACGACGATCGCAATTATGGCGATCTATGCGACAGCTGTTGTCGGTTTCTCGAGCGGACAATTCATTATTTTATATTTAGGTTCAACCATTTTTGCAGTGATAGGATCATTCATTTTCGGGTATATTACTAAAAAAACCGGTGCGAAAATCGGAGTGATGCTGGTATCCATTATTTTAATTACAGCGCTGACGATCGCAGCACTTGCAACAGAACAGTGGATGTTCTGGATTGCAGGCGCACTCATTGGTATTGC
This sequence comes from Jeotgalibacillus sp. 10bf12, assembly GCF_055597105.1. Classification (NCBI taxonomy): domain Bacteria; kingdom Bacillati; phylum Bacillota; class Bacilli; order Caryophanales; family Caryophanaceae; genus Jeotgalibacillus; species Jeotgalibacillus sp. 10bf12. The sequence continues at coordinate 2,126,129 of NZ_CP200276.1, forward strand.
GCTTGGATCAATGTGGGTAACGTCACGCACATTGATTATTGACCTGACACCTTATGAAAAAAGAGGACAGTTTTTCGGTCTGTTTGCTTTTTCAGGTAAAGTCTCATCTATTATCGGACCGGCTGTTTATGGAACCATTACGCTGAATCTGAGGGAATATGGCGAGCTTGCGAGCAGAATTGCGCTCTCCTCACTCATTGTCATGGCAGTGATCGGCATGATCCTGCTTATAAAAGTTAAGCAGCCTGAACCACACGCTGAAACTTGACTCTGAGGACAGTCATTCCTATAATGGAAATTGTGTTTTTTAATAATGATTTTAAATTGTAAAGCCCGTTAGTAAAAAGCATTACGGGTTCAGAAAGCCACCAGGAGGAATTAGAAATGAAACTAAGAGCACCAATGCCTGAAATGGAAGGCGCAGTAAAATGGTTAAACAGTGAAGTGACAAGAGAAGATCTTGTCGGGGAAAAACCAACACTCATTCATTTCTGGTCAGTCAGCTGCCACCTTTGTAAAGAAGCAATGCCTGACATTAATGAACTGCGTGATGAATATGAAGAAAACCTGAACGTGGTTGCGGTTCATATGCCTCGATCTGAAGATGATCTTGATATGCAGGTCATTGAGCAGGTTGCACAGGGACACGATATTTCACAGCCAATTTATGTGGACAGTGAGCATAAGCTGACTGAAGCATTTGAAAATCAGTATGTACCAGCTTATTACGTTTTTGATAAAGAAGGTCAGCTTCGTCATTTCCAGGCAGGCGGCAGCGGGATGAAAATGCTCCGTAAGCGACTGAACAGAGTGCTTGATACTGAAGAAAAATGATTTGACCACTTCATTAACAACTTCCTTTACCCGATATAATGGGTGAAGGAAGTTTTTTGTTATGGACGTAAAAGGAGAGATACATATGACAGAACAAAATGGCATCCTGCTTGAAAGCGGGACAAATGAGCTGGAAATCGTTGAATTTGAAGTGAAAGGGAGTAAGTATGGGATTAACGTAATTAAAGTAAAAGAAATTATACAGCCTGTGCCGGTTATTCCAATTCCACATTCTCATCATTATATAAAAGGAATTATCCAGCTGAGAGGAGAAGTGTTACCTGTAATCGATATGAGACAGGTGCTTGGAAGCGGGACTTTTGAAACAAATTCACAGGGAAAATACATTGTGTCAGAATTCAATCAACAAAAAGTAGTCTTTCATGTAGATAACGTTTCAATGATTCACAGGGTCTCGTGGGATCAGATAGAAAAGCCATCTGATATGTATCAGAGTAACCATACAAAAGTAATTGGTGTGATTAAGCGGAATGCTGACATGCTGCTTTTGCTCGACTTCGAGAGTATTATCCTTGAGATTAATCCGGAAACAGGCATAAATGTAGGAATGGTCAAGAAGCTTGGAGCGAGAGAAAGATCAGAGAAAAAGCTGGTAGTTGCTGAGGACTCACCGCTTCTAAGACAGCTGCTATCAGATACCCTGAGAGAAGCAGGGTATGATCAGGCTGAGTTTTTTGAGAATGGTCAGGATGCGCTGCATTATCTTGAATCACTGACATCTGAGCAGACAAAAATTGAAGATCACGTTCAGCTTGTTATTACTGATATTGAAATGCCGCAGATGGACGGACATCATTTAACAAAACGGATTAAGGAACATCAGAATCTGAAAAAATTGCCTGTTGTGATCTTTTCATCGTTAATCACAGACGACTTAAAGCATAAAGGAAGTAGAGTGGGAGCTGATGATCAGATTAGTAAGCCTGAGATTAATCAGCTGATTCATTCAATCGACCGGTTAATTCTTTAATAAAAACCGGAGCAGTTAAATATTTCAGCTGCTCCGGTTTTTTGTTTATACAGTTAAGGGAAGAGAGTAATATAAGTTATTCACCGAGCCGTTTGAATACAGGCCGCTGATAAGCCGGTTTTTGCTGGTTTTGTGCAGGTGCTGATTTAAGACCTGTGTAGGACTGCAAAATGCTCTTAGCTTCCCTGAGATTCATTCTGGTTTTGGGGTTTCTTACATTGTCTGAAAGCTTACCGAGATGCGGGAGTTCTTTGAAGTCTGTCTTTTGGGGAGGGATGTGAAACATATAGTTTGCACATTCTACTAATAAGTCTGAACGCTGCTGACTTAACCCTGGATTTCTGGAGTATTGGAGCCCGACTTTTTTGGCTTTTCCTTCTTTCAGCATCTGATCAATCGCTGCTTTTTTCATTTGATACAAAAATTTTGAATCCGGTGCTGTTTTTGCATGTTTATTGACGGTGAAAATAGCCTGGGCAATTCTTTCTGAAGAAAGTTCTGAGGGTTCACTCATATTGTCACTACCTTTTCCTTTGATTTGGACAAGTATACATCAAATAACTGAAAATTTAAAGTTGGAGCGTGATGAAGCTTGAAGAATAAAACAGCAGTTATTGATATTGGATCAAATACGATCAGACTGGTTCTATATGAATATGATCCTGAAAATGGAATGAAAGAGATCGAGAATATTAAAACTGTTGCCCGCTTAAAAATGTATCTTGATGATGACCAGAACCTGACTGGTGAGGGTGAAGAAATCCTTGAAGAAGCGCTTTTGGCATTTAAAGAAATTATTGAGTATCACGGAATTAAAGATATTCGTGCAGCAGCAACGGCAGCAGTACGTCAGGCAAGAAATAGCGATGAGATCGTTAAGAGAATGACAGAAAAGACGGGGATCAATATTAAAATTCTGACAGAGGAAGAAGAGGCATTCTTTGGTTTCCTTGCTGTGATTCATTCTACCCCTGTCATGTCAGCCGTCACGATTGATATTGGTGGTGGCAGTACTGAAGTAACCTATTATGAACATAAGCAGCTTATACATTCACACAGTTTCCCTTTTGGAGCAGTATCATTGAAGAAAGATTTTATGGCCGGTGATCAGATGACGAAAAGCGAGAGGAAGAAACTGATTAAATTTCTGAGAGAATCTTTTTTAAGCCTGGACTGGCTGTCAGATAAGAAAGTTCCTATTGTCGCAATCGGTGGAAGTGCACGGAATATTGCGCAGATTCATCAGCAGTCTGTTAATTATCCGGTTGCAGGTGTTCATCAGTACTGGATGACAGAGAACGATCTGAAAGAGGTAAACGACGAACTGGTTGACATGACAAAGGATGAGCTAGAAAAACTGGACGGATTATCAAGTGACCGGACAGATATTATTGCGCCGGCTTCACAGGTATTTTGTGAGCTGTATGACATTGTTACTGCCAAAGGTTTTATGTTCAGCAGGAAGGGTCTCCGTGATGGCATAGTGTTTAGAGAACTGATGAAAAAGTATGATGCACCGCTTGATAAAGAGAAGGTTTTTCTATCGAGTATGAACGAGCTTGCTTTTGATTACGCGATTGAAAAGTCTGAAGCGGAGCATATGATTTCTCTGGCAACTGAATTGTACTCTCAACTTGGCGCTCTGGGAGAGGTGAGCGAGTCAGAAAAAGGACTGCAGCTGCTTAAAAGAGCGGCTTTCCTTTATTACCTTGGTGAATATATTGATTCAGACTCAAGCAGTCAGCATACCTTTTATATTATTGCGAATCGGTCAATCGATGGTGTTTTACATAAAGACCGAATTGCACTTGCTTTGGCAGCTTCTTTCAAGAGTAAATCAATGTTCCAGCAGTTCTTAGAGCCATTTGATGGCTGGTTCAGTGATGAGGAGCTCTATGAAATCAGACTGATTGGGTCTTTAGTTAAGTTGGCATACAGCTTGAATGGGTCAAAGAGAAACCTGATTAACCAGATCGAAATGAGAAAAAAAGAAGAGAAATTATATTTAAGCTTTTATGCTGAAGGACGCACTTTAGCAGAAGAATATCAGGCGAATAAACAAAAAAAGCATTTGGAGAAGACTTTGAAATCCTCACTCGTACTCGACTTTATTCCAATTAAACAGGAAGCCTAGGAGAGATTACTATGGGACATAACAATAAGAAGTTCAGCAAACCTGAATATTTTAACAATCGTGAACTAAGCTGGCTGGCGTTTAATCAGAGAGTCCTTGAAGAGTCATTTGATATGAATAACCCTTTGCTTGAACGTCTCAGGTTTCTTGCGATCTTCAGTTCAAATCTCGATGAGTTTTATATGGTACGTGTGGCTGGTCTGAAGGATCAGGTGAAAGCAAACTTTACAAAGCCTGAAAATAAAGCTGGACTCACCCCGAAGCAGCAGCTGAGTGCGATTTCAGAGAAAACACATCACCTTGTTAAGCTGCAGTACCAGACACTTTCCACACTTGAAAAGGACTTAAAAAAAGAAGATATCACTATTAAGTCAGTCAATGACCTGTCTTCCAAGCAGCAGATATTTACTGAGCATTTTTTCAAGGAGCAGGTATTTCCTGTACTCACGCCGCTCGCAGTGGATGCTTACCGGCCATTTCCGATCTTGTTAAATAAAAGTCTCAATATCATTGTTGAACTATCAAGTAAACAACAGGAAAAAAAGGTGGCAATTGTTCAGGTGCCATCTGTCCTGCCCCGCTTTATCAGGCTGCCTTCGATCACGGATTATGAATTTATCATGCTTGAAGATGTGATCAAACACTTCTTAAACAGACTATTTGTCGGCTATAGTGTGACTTCAAATCTGCTTTTCAGAATTACGCGAAATGCAGATTTAACCATCCATGAAGAAGGGGCCCGCGACCTACTTCTTGAAATTGAGAAAGAACTGAAAAAGAGAAAATGGGGAGCGGCTGTCAGGCTTGAAATCGAACATCATGATGCTCCGCAAAAACTGCTTTCTATGCTGACTGAAGAACTCGAAATTGAAGAAAAAGACGTCTATTCAATCCGGGGGCCATTGGATTTAACCTGTTTATTTGATTTTATAAAAGCATGCTCAAAAGATAAGGATGATCTGATCTTTGAATCATTTATTCCCCAGCCGCCGGGCGACCTGCAGCCGGGGGAGAATATTTTTGACAAAGCGCTGAAAAGAGATCTGTTTTTCCATCATCCTTATGAATCTTTTAATCCGATTATTGATTTTATTGATGAAGCTGCTGAAGATCCTGATGTACTCGCCATTAAACAGACGCTCTACCGTGTAAGTGGAGGTTCACCCATTATTAATGCATTAAAAAAAGCTGCTGAAAATGGTAAGCAGGTGACTGTACTTGTTGAATTAAAAGCCAGATTCGATGAAGAAAACAATGTGCAGTGGGCTAAAGAGCTTGAAAAAGCAGGCTGTCACGTCATTTATGGCATGACTTTTCTGAAAACTCACAGCAAGATTACACTGATTGTCCGTAAAAAAGATCAGAAAATTGAACGGTTTGTCCATCTGGGAACCGGAAATTACAATGATCAGACAGCGAAAATCTATACAGACATGGGGATTATCACAACGAAAAGAAAATTCGGTACAGATGCGACGAATTTCTTCAATTATCTGAGCGGGTATACAGAAAAACCATCTTATCATCATTTAATTGTGGCGCCATTTTCAATACGTGATGCATTTATTGAAATGATTAATAAGGAAATAGCATTTCATAAAAAACATAAAAATGGGCATATTATTGCAAAGATGAATTCACTTACTGATAAGCCGCTTATTATGAAATTTTATGAGGCATCTGCTGCCGGGGTGAAAATTGAATTGATTATTAGGGGGATCTGCTGTCTGAAACCTGGTGTTCCGGGAGTAAGTGAGCATATCTCTGTCAGAAGTATTGTTGGCAGATTCCTTGAGCATAGCAGAATTTATTATTTTTATCATAACGGTGAAGAAAAATGTCTTCTTTCATCAGCCGATCTGATGACTAGAAATATGGACAAACGGGTTGAACTGCTGTTCCCGGTTACTGAGCAGATCCATAAAACCAGAATTAAGAACATACTGGTCCTTCAACTCTCAGATAATATGAAAGCCAGAGTTCAGGATCAAAACGGCGTTTATTCATATGTTGATAAAGGCGAAGATGCTGAAATCCATGCACAGAAAATATGCCTGGAGGAGGCATATAGAATCAGTGAAGGGGAGGAGTGATGAGTAAATATAACCATCTGACTGATTCTAAAGATTCACAATTTGATTGACTTTGAAAATGAAATTTGGAATGATTAAGGCAGTACGGTTCTTGGAAGGATGGACTCATGGAAACCTCACACTTACAGTCAATTGATGTTCAAAAAGATTTTCAAACTAAAATGTTTGATATGCTTTCAGTTATTATTACAAAACACATTGCAGATGCAGTTTTCATTATGGAAGAGGTTGGAGAAGAATTTATTTATAAATATGCAAATCAGTCTGCTCTTCGTATTGTTGATAAAAAAGACGATCAGATTATTGGGAAGAGTCTTCAGGAGGTGATGGGAAGCCTTAGCTCAAAGCTGATCAGTTTATACAGACATGCAAAAAAGAGCACGAAAGATTTTCGTTATCGTGACCTGATCCATATAGATGGTCAATCAGTTCATTATGAGACCAATCTCACTGCGCTGTCAGATGATCAGAGTCAACGCAGTTATATTGTTGCGGTTGTCCGGGATGTGACGGATGAAGAAAGCGAGAAGGAAAAGCTTAGGAATCTGCATGAGCACTATCAATCAATCATTCAGCATAACCTGGATGCAGTTTTGACATTGTCAGAGAATGGTGTCATTACCTCCGTCAATCAGGCTGCAGTCAAAATATTTGGTGCAGAGGCTGACCGCCTGGTGGATCAGCCTGTTTCAGCTTTATTTACAGTTGGGAAAACATTTAATGCGGTTAATTGTATTCAAAAAGCAATCACAGATGGCCCGCATGAACTTCATTTTATTCCTGCTTCAACGGCAGAAGGTACAGCAATCGTTGTACACGCAAAGTTTGTACCTATTATCGTTCAGGGACAAGCCAGAGGTGTATTTATGATAATCCGTGATGCAACCAGTGAGCAGGAAACAAAAGAAAAAATGGATTTTCTCTATCTTCACGATCGGTTGACCGGATTATATAACCGGCAGGCATTCAGCTTGCATATCGATGAACAATCAGAGCTGACTGGAGATACTCATTCTGTCTTATGTCTGGATCTGGATAACTTTAAGAAACTGAATAATACGCTCGGGTTTAACGCCGGAGATGAACTGCTGAAAAAAGTAGCAGGAAGGTTAAGGACGTTACTTGGTGAAAAGGATTCATTATACCGGCTTAACGCGGATGAATTTGTTTTTCTACTGCATCACACAACACAGGTTCAATCCAAATACTTTGCTGATCAGGTTCTGACCTTATTTCAAGACCCGTTTAATATTGACAGCCAGGAGTACTTTGTCACAGCAAGCATCGGGATCAGTTTATTCCCTGCAGATGGCATACATAGCGAAGTTCTGATCAATCGTGCGGCTCAGGCTTTACATGCGGTAAAGAAGGCAGGGGGACCCGGTGTAGGCATTTATCACAACGAGATGACACAGGCTTTACCGGACAGGATGATTATGGAAACTCATCTTAGAAGAGCGATCGAATTGAATGAACTATCTCTTCATTATCAGCCTCAGGTAGATTTGCAAAATGGTGAAATATCAAGCGTGGAAGCGCTTCTCAGATGGAATAACAGAAAGTTTGGAGCAGTACCACCTTCAAAATTTATTCCTATTGCAGAAGAAAACGGATTGATCCATACAATTGGAGCTTGGGTGATCGATCAGGCGTGCCTGCAGCTTCAGACATGGGCCCTACAGGGCATCGACCATATCCGTATCGCTGTTAATATATCTCCAAAGCAATTTGCACAGACAGATTTTGATCAGACCATTATGAATGCGCTGAATAAATATCATATTGATGCAACCCTGCTTGAAATTGAAATTACTGAAAGTGCAATGAGTAATATGAATACAACTTTAATTATGCTGAAAAAATTGAAGAAAGTTGGTGTCAAAATATCGGTTGACGATTTTGGTACCGGCTATTCATCTTTAAATTATCTCAGGCTTTTTCCGATAGATATATTAAAGATTGACCAGTCATTCGTTCGGGAAATCCAGTCTGAATGTAAGGATGCAGCCATTACAAAAACCATCATACATCTTGCACACAGCCTGGGTCTTGAAGTTGTCGCAGAGGGTGTGGAGGAGATGGCACAGGTATCCTTTTTAAGAAAAGAACACTGCCAGAAGGGACAGGGATACTTTTTCAGTAAACCGCTACCTTCAGCTGAAATGGAAAAGAAGCTGCTTAATATCGGATAAAAGATAGATTGACATTTTTCTTTTAGTAGTTTACTGTAAAGCTGTTGTGCAGAATTTAAGTATTTTACTAAAGGAGCTTTTTCAATTGAAAAAAGGGCTGACACTCAATATCCTTCGTATTCCGGTAAACCCAGGTGTGATTACAGTGTATATCGAAGGTTTTAATGAAGAAAATTCAAAGGGCACGGTTTATGCGGAACTAAATAATGAACATGTATCTGCAACTGGCTTTAACAAGAAAAAAACAATTGTACGCGCGATTGCCAAGCTGCAACATAAGAATACAATTCATCAGGATCATCATCAGTAAACTGATTTGGCCTCACGGGCTGGATCAGTTTTTTATTTTCTCCGCTTTCTCAGGATTAAATTGAATATGACAGAAATTGATAGTATAATGAATGAATAGCCATTCATTATACTCAGGAGGGATTCAGATGGGAAAAGTTTATATCGTAACCGGTGGTTCAAACGGAATGGGGAAATATATGGCAAAAAGGCTTGCGGATGATGGACACTCTGTATTAATCACGGGAAGAGATGAAGAAAAACTGAAAGCGGCAGCAGAAGAGATCGGCTCTGACGTTCAGTACTTCCAAATGGACGTACGTGAGCCTGACATGGCAGTGGAAATGGTAGAAGCAGCAGTTCATCATTTTGGCACAGTAGATGGACTCATTAATAATGCTGCCGGAAACTTCATTTGTCCAGTTGAGAAGATGTCTGCAAATGCATGGAGATCAGTGATCGACATCGTCTTAAACGGTACGTTCAATTGTACAAAAGCAGTAGGGGATTACTGGATCGAACATCAGATTAAAGGTGTCATCATTAACATGGTTGCTACATATGCATGGAATGCAGGCGCAGGTGTTGCGCATTCAGCAGCAGCAAAAGCAGGGGTATTGTCGCTGACAAGAACAATTGCTGTTGAATGGGGGCATAAATACGGCATCAGAGCAAATGCAATTGCACCGGGTCCCATTGAGAGAACAGGCGGAGCAGAAAAGCTGTTTCAGTCTGAAGAAGCAGCTCAGAGAACTTTGCAAAGTGTTCCACTGAAAAGACTTGGAAAGCCGGAGGAAATTGCAGGACTTGCGGCATTTATGCTCTCAGATGACGCCGCCTATATGAACGGTGAATGTGTCACGCTTGATGGGGGTCAGTGGTTGAATGCATTTCCTTTTTAATTTTTGACTTTGTAATGTTTGCTGATGATTACAGCGGGATGAGGATGTTTTTCCGAGATTGGACAGTGAAGCCCGCCGGATTTGCCGCGGGCTCACACCTTCTTTGCTGCCGGAGGATTTGCTCATCTGAGTGGTAATTACCAGCTGGGCAGTAAAAAAATGATCCTTTACATAAGGTGATTTTTATAACATTTAAATATCTTAAAGGTATAATTTAAAACGAATTGACCACCTTATGATTAAAGACTAAAGGTGGCGATCGCTTGGTTACAATACTCACCATATCAGTGATTGTTTTAATTTGTATTATCGGACTTGCAGGTACGCTGCAGGCAGCGGGTAAAAAAGGTGAACGTGATGAGGTTTCTGACGAGGTGCAGAATCACCCTGTTCTCTTTAACCCGGTTATTATCATATACAGCCTTGCAGGGATCGCTGGCGTGGGGATCATTTTATATTATATGATATAAAAAAACCGGCATGAGGGCCGGTTTAGTCACAAGAAATATTCAACTTTTCAGCCAGTGCTTCCAGGTTGTAACCTCTGACAACATCCTGGTCATTTATTAAAACCGTTGGGGTCGAATAGGACTCCAGCGTTTTAATCATGTACTCCTGAGAAGACAGATCTTCTTTAATATTTATCTCATTAAATTGAATATTGTTTGCTTTGAAAAAACGCTTTACAATTTCACATGGAGGGCACTGAGGCTGAGTGTACAAAGTTACCTTTTGCACGATGCTCACATCCTTTTAACGATTTATCTCTACACATAGTTTCCCGTAAATACCATGCTGTGTCAAAGAATTTGCAGTCTGAATGAACTGATCCTGAATTTGCGCTGTTATGAGTTGGCGATGTGTGTTATAGTATTCTTTGTTTTGTTAGAGCCGAATAAGGGAATGATGATGGAGATTTCGTCAAAATTAATTCTTTATCATCTGTTACTCCTAATCAAATGTTATAATGAAATGATCAACAAACAGAAGGGAGAATACCACATGTCTCAACTGATGGGTATTATTCAAAGACTTAAAACATTGCAGGAACAGGATCAGTCAGGTGATGTTCCTTCCCGCTTTTTCGAATTGAACGGCAAAAGAGTGTGTCAGGTTAAGTATTTCGGCACAAATGATACGTTCGAGCTTGAAGTGTATGATAAAGATCAAAAACCGCAAAAATATCCTTTCGACAACATTGATATGACTGCGATTGAAATTTATGAATTACTTCAGGAAGAAAATAATAATCAGGCGTAATAAAGAAACCGGGCTATCCGGTTTTTTTTATGGGTTTTTTTAGATAAAACCATCAGCAACATAGTGGGGCAAGAATGAGATTATGTTATGATATGTAAAGAGAGATTTTGTAAAAGGGGTTTAACTGATGTTAACTACAGAACATAAAGAATTCTTAGAGACGCCAATCAGTCAATATATTATACCATCTGAAAAAATAGCACACGTGCAGGAAATGAATACAGCTGAGCATGCTTTACTTGTGCTGACCAAAAGTGGTTATTCATCTATTCCTGTGCTCGATGCAACATATCACCTGAAAGGGCTGATCAGCGTTCAGATGATTACGGATTCAATGCTTGGACTTGAAGAAATTGAATTTAGCAGACTAAATGAAAAGAAAGTAAAAGATGTGATGCTTTCAGACATCCCATCACTAAAAAAACAGGATCAATTCCAGTTTGCACTGAACCTTCTCGTAGACCATCCATTTGTGTGTGTCATGAGCCCTGAAGGATACTTTGAAGGGCTGCTAACCAGAAGAGTGATGCTCAAGCAGCTGCAGCGTCATATTCACAAACAAATTCAGCGTTCGTAACGTCAAGGGAGCTTCTCAATGTCGAATTCAGAACATGAGCACCGTGAATTGAAATACCGTCCGTTTATATTGGCAGCTGTCATGTTGGCAATGTTTGTCGGAGCAATTGAAGCAACGATTGTCTCAACAGCTATGCCGGCTATTACAGCTGATCTGGGAGGATTCCAGCTGTATAGCTGGGTTTTTTCATCTTATCTTTTAATGAGTACAGTGACTGTTCTTTTATATGGTAAACTCTCAGATATTTTTGGGAGAAAGCCTGTATTGACATTGGGGATGTCACTGTTTTTGCTCGGCTCAATCCTGTGCGGTTTTGCTGAAACAATGGAATGGCTGATTGTATTCCGTTTTATTCAGGGACTCGGGGCTGGAGCGGTTATGCCAATTGCCTCTACAATAGTAGGTGATATCTATTCAAAGGAAGAGCGTGCAAAGATCCAGGGGTATCTCTCGAGTGTATGGGGAATTTCAGCTGTTATGGGTCCTGCGATTGGGGGCCTTCTTGTTGAGACAATCGGCTGGCAGTATGTATTCTGGATTAATGTGCCGCTTGGTATTCTGTCTTTAACAGTGTTATGGCTGTTTTTGAAAGAAAATGTTGAAAAGAATACGTCACCAATTGATTACAAAGGTGCTGTTCTTTTATCAGTTGGGCTGACGATTCTTTTATATTTATTAGTGGAGGGCGGCATTTCTATTCCATGGCTCTCACCAACTGCTCTTATCATGCTAACTGTATCTGCAGTGATTATTGTCTTGTTTGTCAGACACGAATTAGCAGCAGCTGATCCGATGATGCCATTTTCAATCTGGAAGAATCGCGCAATTTTCATTGCAAATATTGTATCCCTGACTACAGGTGTTCTGCTCATCGGTATCTCCAGTTATCTTCCTGCATTTGTGACTGGGGTAATGGGAGAAAGTGCAACCATTGCCGGTTTTACTCTTACTGCAATGTCAGTAGGCTGGCCGATCGCAGCAACAGTGGCAGGAAGGCTGCTGATTAAAATCGGCTACTATCGGACAAGTCTGATTGGCGGGATTTCACTTATTGTCGGCTCATTCCTGTTTGTTTTAATGGAGCCCGAATATGGACCGCTCTGGCCAACCATTTCATCGTTCTTTGTAGGAGTGGGAATGGGACTGACAACCACTTCATTTATCGTATCGATTCAGAGCTCTGTTCCGTGGAAGCTTCGCGGTGCAGCAACTGCAGCGAATATGTTTATGAGAAACCTTGGAAGCACGGTTGGAGTTGCGCTGCTTGGCGGGATTTTAAATTCCTCAATCAGGTCTTCTTTTGAAAATAATGAGAATCCGGAAGTCCAGTCTCTCGGAGTAGATGCGGTGAACCGGCTGTTAGAAGCTGAGCAGAGAAGTCAGATTGAACCGGCCGTATTAGAGCAGCTTCAAATCGCAATGACAGACGGATTAAATATCGTTTATTTTATTGTGTTTGCCGTTGCAGTGATCAGCCTGTTGTTTATACTGTTCTTACCTCGAAATGAATAGGATGTATGTGAGATGAATCATTCTGATTACCGTATGCTCGACGTACTGGCAGAAGAAATGAATATGAGGAAAGCTGCTGAAAGACTTTTCGTATCGCAGCCTGCGCTGTCTCAGCGCCTGCAGACACTTGAAAAAGAATGGCAGAAACCATTATTTATACGGTCTAAAAAAGGGTTAACGCTTACACCGGCAGGAGAAATGATTGTTGGTATGGCAAGGGAGATCATTAAAAAAGAAGAAGCAGTAAAAGAACAGATCCTCGCCATGGACTCGAAAGTATATGGAACCCTCAAGATTGCGTGTGCATCAATAGTAGGTCAGAACTGGCTGCCTAAAGTATTGAAGGATTTTGTTGAAACAAATCCCCATGCCAGAATCTCACTGATGACCGGTTGGAGCAGTGAAATTCTTCAGGCTGTTTATAACGGGGAAGTACACGTTGGCATTATCCGCGGAACACCTGACTGGAAAGGTCCGAAAATGCACCTGTTTCAGGATCAGTTATATTTGGTGGATAAAGAAATTAAACGGGTGGAAGACCTGCACTTAACCGATAGACCTTTCATTCAATTTAAAAGTGATTCAACGTATTATCAGGAAATTCAGGAGTGGTGGAGCAGACAATTTCAGATCTCGCCACGTCAGAATATCCTTGTAGATCAGATCGAAACATGTAAGCAGATGGCGCTTAACGGGATCGGTTATGCAATCCTCCCGTCAATCACATTGACCGGTCAGGAAAGCGTCTATTGCACACCGCTTCACACAGAGGAGCAGACGCTAAAAAGAGATACCTGGCTGATCGGTTATCAGTCAGCATTTGAACTCCCGCAGGTAGAAGCTTTTATAGAATCTGTACAGAAACATTTGGATTAAGATTTATCAATTAAATGAAATTTTCTAATATTGATCACTTGTGTTGTGGTACGGTGATCTGATAAAGTAAAAGTCAGTTGTATATTGATACAAAAGATTGAGAGGGGAATTCAGATGAATACAATGGATGCAAATGAAATTATTTCCTATATACAGAACGCGAAAAAATCGACGCCTGTAAAAGTGTACGTAAAAGGTGCAGATCTGCACAAAATTAACTTCGGAGACGGTTCTCAAACATTTCTATCTGAAGGATCAGGAGTCGTATTCGGCGAGTGGGCTGATATCCAGCCGGCACTTGAAAAGCATACAGACCAGATCTGGGATTATGTCGTTGAAAACGACCGCAGAAACTCGGCTATTCCAATGCTTGATATGAAAAATATTAAAGCGCGTATCGAGCCGGGAGCAATTATCCGTGACCAGGTTGAAATCGGTGATAATGCTGTTATCATGATGGGTGCCTCAATCAACATCGGTTCAGTTGTCGGATCAGGGACAATGATTGATATGAACGTTGTTTTAGGCGGCCGTGCAACAGTTGGTAAGAACTGTCATATCGGTGCAGGCGCAGTACTTGCCGGCGTAATTGAGCCACCTTCAGCAAAACCTGTCATTGTAGAAGATGATGTTGTGATTGGTGCAAATGCAGTCGTTCTAGAAGGTGTAACAGTCGGTAAAGGAGCAGTTGTAGCTGCGGGCGCAATTGTTATTGAAGACGTAGAACCTTACACAGTGGTTGCAGGAACACCTGCAAAAGTACTGAAGAAAATTGATGAAAAAACTAAGTCTAAAACAGAAATCAAGCAGGAACTTCGTCAGCTGTAATAGCTGTTTTAAAAAACGCAGATGACATTCTGCGTTTTTTTCATGAATAAAAACTATCGTTTGGAAGGTGTAATGAAATGGATTCATTTATTCAGGTTCGCAGAGATCTTCATAAAATACCGGAAGTCGGCTATCATGAATTTAAAACCCAGCAGTATCTGCTTAATTTTATTCACACTCTCCCGCAGGATGCTTTAACAATTAAAACCTGGGAGACAGGTATTTTTGTTTTAGTCAGAGGGAATGGCGAACAGCCGAGAACACTGGCATATAGAACAGATATTGATGGTTTACCAATTACTGAACAGACTGAACTTCCATTTGCATCCGAACATTCAGGCTTTATGCATGCATGTGGTCATGATTTTCATATGAGTATCGCACTCGGCATTCTCTCAGGCTTAGCGCAGAAACCCTTAAGGGACAATATTCTTTTTATATTCCAGCCTGCAGAAGAAGGCCCGGGCGGTGCAGAGCGTATGCTGCAATCTGAAGAGATGAATGCGTGGATGCCTGATGAAATTATGGGACTCCATATCGCACCTGAATACCAGGCAGGAGAAGTCGCTGTTAAAAAAGGTCTCCTATTCGCCAATACATCTGAACTGAAAATTATGCTGAAGGGGAAAGGTGGCCATGCAGCCTATCCACATAAAACAAAAGACATGATTGTTGCGGGGGCGCACCTGATTACACAGCTGCAGTCAATTGTTGCAAGATCGATTGATCCTTTGAACAGTGCGGTAGTAACCGTTGGAAAACTTGAAGCAGGGACAGTTGGAAATATCATCGCTGAAACAGCTGAACTGAATGGCACGATGAGAAGCCTGGACCCTGAAGTAATGGAGACACTCAAAACGAGAGTAAAAGCAATTTGTGATGGGATTGCTTTAGCGTTTGATTGTGAGGTGAAGGCAGAGTTTAACCAGCCATATTATATGGTTTATAATGACCACCAGTTAACCGGTGAATTCATGACATTCGCCGAAAAACACCAGGGCATCAAGTGTATCGAATGTGAAAAGGCCATGACTGGAGAAGACTTTGGTTATTTCCTGAAGGAAATCCCGGGGTTCATGTTCTGGCTTGGGGTTGGTTCAGAGTATGGACTCCATCATTCAAAGCTAAATCCGGATGAGAGAGCAATTGATCCTGCCATTGAATTTATTATAGATTACTTAAGAAGTAAGTAATATCTTTTTAATGAATTGTTCATGCAAAATGATAAAGAGCCTGGGAAACCCCCAGGCTCTTAAAATTATGCCTCTTTCTGTACATACACCTGATGAGGAAACGGAATTTCAATACCGTTGCGATCAAGTGCTTCTTTCATTTCTTTCCTTAACTCTCTTTCAACTGCCCATTGTTCCATATTAGCAGTTTGTCCAATCACCCGGATTACAACATCTGAAGACCCGAGCTCCTGCACGCCAACTACATTTGGACCATCGAGAATTGCACTGTTAGAAGCAGCTGCTTTATCACATACATCCTGCAGCACTTTGATTGCCTGATCAATATCATCATCATATGAGATACCGATATCAATCATCGCTCGCATATTGCCGCGTGAGTGGTTACTCATACTTGTAATTTCACGGTTAGGAACAAAGTGAAGCGTGCCGTCAAAGCCTCTGATTTTAGTTTGTCTTAAGCCTACCTCTTCACAAATGCCTGAGAATTCACCAGTCGTGATGTAATCACCTACATCAATCTGTTTCTCGAGCAAAATAAAGAATCCGGTAACCACGTCGCTCACAAGTCCCTGTGCACCAAAACCGATTGCTAGACCAATAATACCGGCACCGGCGATCAATGCAGTTACATCAATATTGACAAGCTGCAAAATTGTAACGATTAAAATAAAGAGCAGTGCATAGCCAAAAACGTTTTTGGTTAAGCTTTCTAATGTGCGGGCTCTTCCGACGGAGATATTCTCACGGGTTTCATATTTAGCGAAAACACCTGAAAGTACTCTGTTGCCGATCGCTCTGACAATTAAGTATACAATCAGTATCCCAATTATTTTCAGAGCTACAATTCCAATGTCAATCAATAAGGCGCCCCATGCATAGTCCGCAAGTCTTGCGCCAAGTGCGTTCAAATTCAACAACTGATCCAATGACTGTCATCCTTTCTACTGTACAATCTATCGTCCTACTATACCCTTATAACAAATGAGAAAACGTATATCAAGGTTTCGATAGGGATTTTTAGGTTTTTAGGTATTCATTCTTTATAAAATTGACTATTCAATTTCAGTATATTATGATTGGAATCGTGAGTTTAATTGGAAAGAGAATTTTCTTTTTCCGGTGTACATTTTTTATTTGGAGGGATTTTTAATGGCAGAACGTATGGTAGGCAAGCAAGCGCCCCGCTTTGAAATGGACGCAGTACTTGCTAACAAAGAATTTGGAAAAGTAAGCCTAGAACAAAACATGAAAGAAGATAAATGGACAGTATTATTCTTCTATCCAATGGACTTCACTTTTGTATGTCCAACTGAAATCACTGCAATGTCAGATCGTTACGATGAATTCGAAGACCTTGATGCTGAAGTAATCGGGGTTTCTACTGATACTATCCACACTCATCTTGCATGGATCAACACAGAGCGCAAAGACAATGGTCTTGGCGATCTGAATTATCCGCTTGCAGCTGACACAAACCATCAAGTATCCCGCGAATACGGTGTACTGATTGAAGATGAAGGTGTTGCACTTCGCGGACTTTACATCGTCAGCCCTGAAGGCGAGTTAATGTATCAGACAGTATTCCACAACAATATCGGCCGTGATGTAGATGAAACACTACGTGTACTACAGGCACTACAGACAGGTGGACTTTGCCCTGCTAACTGGAAGCCAGGTCAAAAAACACTTTAATACAAATGAACGATGAAAGATCAGCCTGCAGGCTGATCTTTTTTTAATGGCAAACCTATAAGCTGAGGAATAGTAAGAAATGAGAAAAAATTCAAATAAAGGTGGAAATATATTTCGAAAACCGATATATTTAAGAGGTGACTATTTAAATAGAAGGAATATGAAAAGGAGGGATAAGCGATGGATGTATTTAAAAAATTAAAGGAATTTTACTGGCCTCATAAACGTCACTTTATACTATCGATTATTTTCTTATTTGTGATGACGCTGATTACAATTGTTTATCCGATCATTTTGCAGATTACAATTGATGATGTGGTGGGAGACGGCAGGTATAACCTGATTCCTTATCTCGCATTTGGCTTTATCGGTATTATGGCCGTTAAAGGGATCGCAACATTTATATCCCAGTACAACGGTGACCTGTTTGGTATTATCGCAGTATATGACCTGCGTGAAAAGCTGTATGATAAGCTTCAAAGTCTGCCGTTTCAGTATTATGATAATGCAAAAACCGGTGATATCATGTCGAGGCTGACAGCGGATGTTGAAGGTTTCCGTTTCTTCTTGTCATTCGGATTCGCGGAATTAATCAGACTGATTCTGCTTTTGATCGTCACAACAGGCGTGATGCTTTATTATTCTGTTCCGCTTACAATCGTAACGATGCTATCTATACCATTTTTGGCAATCGCAGTTTATAAGTTTGATAAAAAAGTACATCCTGCTTTTCGGGGTGTAAGAAAATCATTTGGTAAGCTGAATACGAATGTGCAGGAAAATATCAGTGGTATTAATACTGTAAAGTCTTTATCTAGAGAAGAGCATCAGATTAATAAATTCAACAGCTCAAATCAGGATTATAAAGAAAAATACTTATTTACATCAGATGTATGGGCGAAGTACTTCCCACTGATGGAATTCCTTGGGAATATCAGTGTTGTGATGTTGCTCGGCTATGGGGGTTTTCTTGTTGTTAATGGAAGTCTTACTGCAGGGGAACTGACGGCTTTTTACAGTCTGGTCGGCTTTATTATCTGGCCGATTATGAACCTTGGGTTTACCATTAATCAATTCTCTCAGTCAAAAGCTTCAGGAGAACGTTTACTTGAAATTCTTGAAGCAGAAGAAACGATTCAGGAAAAGCCTGATGCAATCGAACTCACTCGTTCTTCAGGGGAAGTGGAGTTTAAAAACGTTTCATTAAACTACACAGCTGATGATGAAAAAGCCATTAACAATGTATCTTTCAAAGTCAACAGTGGGAAAACAGTCGGTCTGATCGGTGCAACAGGGTCAGGTAAGACGAGTGTTACGCAGTTGATAACCAGATTTTATGAGCCGACAGAGGGTTCTGTTTTAATTGATGACAAAGAGGTAAGTGATTACACGATCAGGTCTCTTCGTAAAAATGTCGGATTCGTTCTCCAGGAATCTTTCCTGTTTTCATCAACGATTAAAGCTAATATTGCATTCGGTAGACCTGAAGCAAAAATGGATGAGATCATTGATGCAGCGAAGAAGGCTGAAGCGCATGATTTTATTATGGAGATGCCGGATGGCTACGATACGATGCTCGGAGAAAGAGGGCTTGGTTTATCAGGAGGTCAAAAACAGCGAATTGCCATTGCGCGCGCGATCTGCCTGGACCCAAGTATTTTAATTCTTGATGATGCGACAAGTGCTGTAGATATGCAGACAGAATTTAAAATCCAAAAAGCATTAAAGGAAGTCATGAAGGGACGCACAACACTTATTATCGCCCACCGGATTTCTTCTCTGAAACATGCGGATGAAATCTTTGTGTTTGATAACGGTGAAATCACTCACCGGGGTACACATGATGAACTCATTCAGCTCGAAGGACAATATAAAAGAATTTACGATATTCAGTATAAGGATCAAAAATCACTTTCTGCAACGGGAACGAGGTGAAAAGATGAGCAGTGAGCAACGAATACAAAACAGATTTAAATATTCTACAGATCAGGTAATTGAAAAACCGTTTAACTGGCTCCAGCTTTGGAGGTTATTCAGATATTTAAAGCCTTATTCAAAAAAACTGCTTCCATTATCTATTATTATGGTACTGGTTACAACGGCAGTCAGACTGGTTATACCAATCTTAATTGGTATGTATGTCATTGATGAAGCAATCGCCGGCAGAGATGGCAATCTGCTGATGCAGCTTGTCGGGGTAATCGCAGGACTTTATATCATCAACTATATTGCCAACATTTTCAGAATTAAATGGATGAACATTCTCGGTCAAAGTGTGATTTACGATTTACGTAAACATTTATTTACTCATGTCCAGTGGCTGAGTAACCGCTTTTTTGATCAGAGATCAGCAGGTTCGATTCTTGTAAGGATTATGAACGATATTAATTCACTGCAGGAATTATTTACAAACGGTGTTATTAATCTGCTGATGGATATTCTCATGCTGATTGGTATTTTTATTGTGTTATTTACCATCAGCCCTGAGCTAGCGATGGCGGTTATGATTGTGCTGCCGGCAATGTTCTTTATTTCGACTAAGCTTCGAAAGAAAATCAGAAGATCATGGCAGACTGTTCGATTAAAACAGTCAAAGCTGAACTCTCATTTAAACGAAAGTCTTCAGGGGATGAGAATTACACAGTCATTTACACAGGAAAAAGAAAATGCACAGTATTTTGAAGGGGTAAACAATGAAACCTTCGAAAGCTGGAGAGATGCGACGAAGAAAAATGCAACATTCAGACCGCTTGTTGAAATGACGAATGCAGTCGGCTCAGCCATCCTGATCTGGTACGGGGCTTCGCTGATTCAGAGTGGAAACCTTCAGATCGGTGAGTTCGTCACATTCGCTTTCCTGATCGGCATGTTCTGGGAGCCGATTTCAAGACTTGGTATGGTCTATAATCAACTGCTCATGGGAATGGCTTCATCTGAAAGGATTTTTGAGTTTCTGGATGAACAGCCAAACGTAGCAGAAAAGAAAAATCCAATTGAACTGGATGAAATTAAAGGTGATGTAGCATTCAATCAGGTTGATTTTGCTTATTCAGGAGACAGAAAAGCACTTAACGGGATTAACCTTGATATTAAAGCTGGAGAAACCATTGCGCTTGTTGGACACACAGGTTCAGGTAAGACAACGATTGCCAATATGGTTACCCGCTTTTATGACCCTACAGCAGGTTCAATCAAAATGGATGGACATGATTTGCGGGATGTCTCACTTAGAAGTCTGCGTTCACAAATCTCGATTGTACTTCAGGATACATTTATTTTCTCTGGGACAATTAAAGACAATATCCGTTTTGGATTTCCCCATGCAACGGATGAACAGCTTATTGATGCAGCAAAGGCAGTAGGTGCGCACAATTTTATTCAAAAGCTGCCAAAAGGGTATGACACTGAGGTTGAAGAAAGAGGTAATATCCTTTCTGTTGGAGAACGTCAGTTGATTTCATTTGCGAGAGCGCTTCTTGCAGATCCCCGCATTATTATTCTGGATGAAGCAACAGCTTCGATTGATACAGAAACAGAAGTCGTGATACAAAAAGCACTGTCAACATTATTAAAGGGAAGAACAGCAATTATTATTGCACACAGACTTTCCACGATACGTGATGCAGACAGAATTTACGTTCTTGACCATGGAAACCTGATGGAGAACGGAAATCATGATGAATTGATGAAGCATAAAGGTATTTATCAGGGACTTGTTCACTCACAGTTTACGATGCAGCAGAATACAGGATGATAAGGAGCTGATCAGACAATGTCTGGTCAGCTTTTTGACTATAATTTGAACAACTTATTACGGTGGTGTGAATCTTAAGCATTGAGAATTGAAATAAGCAATGAAGGCAGATATACTAAAATTAAACCTTTGTGAAGGACGTCACAAATTGTTCATGTTCAACATATCACATACACAGTTAATGTTGTAAAAGGTTTGAGAAACAGTGGTATAGTAAATTTACTAGTATGAAGTTTTTTAGGAGGGAAATCATGTTGGAATTAGATGGCGTTACGCTCAGTAGGCTCTTAACAGCTACTACCCTTATATTCCATGTTATTTTTGCCACCATTGGTGTTGGGATTCCAGTAATGATTGCAATAGCCGAATTTATGGGTTTAAAGAAAAAAGACCCTCACTATTTAATCCTTGCCAGACGTTGGGCAAGAGGGTTTACAATTACGGTTGCGGTCGGGGTTGTGACAGGAACGGCGATTGGTCTTCAGCTTTCATTATTATGGCCAAGCTTTATGCAGGTTGCCGGTCAGATTATTGCGCTTCCTCTCTTCATGGAAACATTCGCATTCTTTTTTGAAGCAATTTTCCTTGGAATCTATTTGTATACATGGGACAGATTTAAAAACCGCTGGTTACACTGGCTGCTTAATATTCCGATCGTCATCGGTGCAACCTTATCAGCTTTCTTTATTACCACGGTAAATGCATTTATGAATACGCCTCAGGGATTTGATATCATTGATGGTGAAACGGTTAATATCAGCCCGCTGGCTGCAATGTTTAACCCGGCGACACCTACAAAGGTATTTCACGTCATTACATCAGCCTATATGACATCAGCATTGATTCTGGCTGCTATCACGGCTTTTATCATTCTGATGAAAAAGGGAACAGATTATCACAAAAAAGCACTTAGATTGACAATGACTGCAGGACTGATCTTCGCAGCAGGGACTGCGCTTGCAGGTGACCTTTCTGCCAAGTTTCTTGCAAAAGAGCAGCCTGAAAAGCTGGCTGCTGCTGAATGGCACTTTGAAACAGAATCCAATGCAGACCTGATATTATTTGGAACCATAAATGAAGATAATGAAATTAGTAATGAGATACGGATACCAGGGATGTTAAGTTTCCTTGCCGGAAATTCATTTGATACTGAAGTGATCGGTCTAAATGAATTCCCGGAAGAAGAAAGACCACCGCTTTGGATCCATTATATGTTCGATTTGATGGTTGGTATCGGCATGTACTCCTTATTTATTGCCGGATTGTTCGTCATGTTCATGTTTATCAAACGGTTTAATGAATGGAATAAGCTGTTGCTGATGGGTATAGTAGCAAGTGGACCACTTGCCATGATGGCAATTGAATTCGGCTGGATTTATGCTGAAGTCGGCAGACAGCCATGGATTTTAAGAGGGATCATGACAGTGGATGAAGCTGCGACGACATCGGGATCTGTAGGCATTGCATTCGGTATGTTCCTCGCTCTGTATGCAGTCCTTGGGTTCTTCTGTGTTAGAGTATTACTGAGAATGTTTAAGAACAGACCGCCTGAGGCGGAGCTTGAAAAACGCTTCCCTGGAGGCACGCTGGACAGTTAATGTGAAGAGCATAAGCAGTGGGCGGGGAACTTTCCCGCCTGCTGATCCATTTCTTATACTTAACTTAGAAATATGCCAAAGGGAAGGGGTTACTTAAATGAGTTTAGAGGTATTAGGAATCACTGTATTGTGGTTATTCCTGTATGGGTATTTGATTGTCGCGTCTATTGATTTTGGCGCAGGATTTTTTGCTTACTATGCAAGAGTGTCAAAAAGAGAACATATTATGAGTAAGCTGATCAGCAGATATCTTTCACCTGTCTGGGAAGTGACAAATGTATTCTTTGTCTTTTTCTTTGTTGGACTGGTAGGGTTCTTCCCGGATACTGCTTATTATTATGGTACGGCACTTCTACTCCCTGGTTCAGTTGCGATTATACTGATTGCGATCAGAGGATCATTTTATGCATTTGGTAATTACGGATCAAAAGATAGTACGCTTTATTTATTTTTATATGGCGCAACAGGTCTTCTGATCCCGGCTGCATTGTCGACTGCCCTGACAATATCTGAAGGTGGTTACTTAACGGAAGATGAAAACGGTGTGACCTTTCTTGCCGGTGAGTTATTTACAAGCCCTTACTCATGGAGTGTAGTATTACTGGCAATTGTATCTGTTCTGTTTATCAGTGCCAGCTTTTTAACGTATTATGCCGACCGTGCAGAGGATATTGAATCACGGGGGATTATGAGAAAGTTTGCACTCTGGTGGAGTGTACCTACAATCGGAGCAAGTCTTCTTGTATTTGCAGGCCTCAGATCACATAACAATGAACACTTTGAACGGGCACTGGATCTATGGTGGATGTTTGGATTATCACTCTTATTTTTCCTGATTGCAGTGTTTTTAATCCAGCAGAAAAAGAAATTTGGTACAGCATTCCTAATGGTGATGCTTCAATTTTTCTTCGCATTTTTCGGATATGGAGCTTCACACCTTCCTTATATTCTGTATCCATATATCACTATTGAGGGAAGTGTTGTGAATGAGACAATGGGTACAGCACTTGTCGTAGTCTTCATTCTTGGACTGTGTTTATTAATCCCATCATTGTATCTGCTGATGAGATTATTCCTGTTTGATGCAGATTATGTGAAAGGAAAAAAATAAGCTCATTTTCCGGAATTTCCTGTGCTAAAATGGAAGTAAGGACATGATAGTGGGGGAAAAACTGTGAAAAAAGAATTTGTAGTAATCGGGCTTGGCCGTTTCGGCGGCAGTATTGTACGCGAACTGGTTGAACAGGGAATGGAAGTCATGGCGATTGATAAGTTTGAAGACAAAATTGATGAGTTCTCAACAATTGCAACACATGCGGTGATGGCAGATTCCACAGATGAAGCTGCACTCCGCAGTCTTGGAATCAGAAACTTTGATCACGTGATTGTAGCAATTGGTGACGATATACAGGCCAGTATACTGACAACCCTTATGCTCAAAGAAATCGGCGTGAAGAAAATCACCGTGAAAGCTCAGAATGATTATCATGAGAAGGTACTAGAGAGGATTGGTGCAGATAAAGTCGTTCACCCTGAGCGGGATATGGGGAAACGGATCGCACACAATATCGTTTCAAATAATGTACTTGATTATCTGGAATTATCAGATGAGCATTCAATTGTGGAGATCGCAGCTAACAATGTGCTGATCGGTAATTCAATTATTGAGCTTGATATACGTGCTAAATATGGTATAAATATTGTCGCAATTAAAAGAGGTGACGACATTATTGTATCTCCACAGGCTAATGACGTAATCCGTAAAGGTGATATCCTCATTGTAATTGGAGCGGATAACGACATTAATCGTTTTGAAAAGCGCGTCATGCAATAAAAAAATTCCGGTCTAATGAACCGGAGTTTTTTTATTGCTTTATATTCCACTTGAATTGTATAAATGGAAAAGAGCCTGAGATTTTTCTCAGGCTCTTTTAACATCACGAAACTTCCATAATAATCGGGAGGATCATTGGACGGCGCTTCGTTTTTTCATATAAGAATGGTTCAAGTGTATCTGTAATTTCATTTTTAATTTCTGACCACTGACTGGTCTTATTCGCAAGCACTTTATTTAAATGCTTATAGAGAAGATGCTGTGCCTGATTGATCAGCTCTCCGGATTCTCTCATGTAGACAAATCCACGTGAGATTAGATCAGGGCCTGATGCAATCTTATGATCGTTCAGATTCAGACTGACTACAACAACGACAAGTCCTTCTTCAGACAAAATACGGCGGTCTCTTAAAACGATGTTGCCGATGTCACCGATTCCGCTGCCATCGATATAAACATTACCAGAAGGAATTTTACCTGCGATAGATGCTTCGTTGCTGCCAAGAGCAAGCACATCGCCATTTTCCATCAGGAAGCAGTTCTCTTCCGGAACGCCGCAATCGACTGCGAGACTTGCATGCATTTTCTGCATTCTATACTCACCGTGAATTGGCATAAAGAATTTTGGTTTGATCAGGCGGAGCATTAATTTCTGCTCTTCCTGTGAACCGTGCCCTGACGTATGGATATTGTTAAGTGATCCGTGAATTACGTTAGCACCCGCACGGTAAAGCAGATTGATTGTGCGGTTTACACTGATTGTATTACCTGGAATTGGTGAAGATGAGAAAACAACCGTGTCACCAGGGATTATCTGAATCTGACGGTGCGTACCATTCGCGATTCTTGAAAGGGCAGCCATCGGTTCACCCTGGCTTCCTGTACATAAAATGACTACTTTATCTGCAGGCATTTTATTAAGTGTATGTGCATCAATAAACGTATCTTTTGGTGCATTAATATAACCGAGCTCATGACCGATGTTGATTGCGTTATCCATGCTGCGTCCAAATACAGCAACTTTACGGCCGTATTTAACAGCTGATTCAACAACCTGCTGTAAGCGATAAATATTAGATGCGAAAGTTGCAAAAATAATTCGTCCATTTACAGTCTGGAAGATATCATCAATGCTTTCCCCAACTTTACGTTCAGAAAGCGTAAAGTTCGGCACTTCACTGTTTGTGCTGTCTGATAAAAGAGCAAGAACGCCTTCTTTACCGATCTCAGCCATTTTTGTCAGATTTGCAGGATCTCCAACCGGTGTAAAGTCAAATTTAAAATCTCCTGTATGCACGATATTGCCTGGAGGTGTCTTGACAACAACTCCGAATGAATCCGGAATACTGTGCGTTGTGCGGAAGAAGCTGACAGCAGTCTTACGGAATTTAATCACATCATCTTCATCGATTGGATGAAGACGGGTAGATCTTAGAAGACCATGTTCTTCAAGCTTATTTTTTAAGAGGCCTAACGCCAACTTTCCGCCATATACAGGTACATTCACCTGTCTGAGCAAATAAGGAATACCACCGATGTGATCTTCATGGCCGTGTGTAATGAAAAGGCCTTTGATTTTATCAAGATTTTTTTCTAAGTAAGTGTAGTCCGGAATGACATAATCAATACCAAGAAGTTCATCTTCAGGGAACTTGATGCCGGCATCAATCAGAATAATTTCATCCTGAAACTGAACGCCGTATGTGTTTTTTCCGATTTCGCCCAGACCGCCGAGGGCAAACACAGCAGTCTGGTCATTCTTAACAAATTTCATCTATTATAACTGTTCCAGTTTATAATTTTGGTGATTTTGTTCGTACTCTAAATATTTGCCCTCTAGCTTTTGTACAAACTCAATGTTGTAGTCATTTCCGCTGAGTTTTTTACGAACTTCCTCTTCAGTCTCAGCCTCAATATACATCGCTTTTGTTTTTTCTCTTACTGGTACCTCTGAAGCAACTTCCTGATAATAAACCTTAAAAATCATGTGTATCTCTCCTTCATATAGTTACTAAAAAAGCGCAATCTTTGCGCTTTAATTATCCTGTTCAACAACTTCAAAAATTACCTTAATGTGTATCAATCATTATACTCATTTATAATTAAGAATACTCATTATTTCCCGGACATAAAGAACAGCCCTCCTGATGATGAAGGGCTTACAGGGGCTCAGGCAATCATCTTTTTACGCAACATGTCTCTCCACTGTCGTGCAAGCTTCTTCTTAAGCTTCTTCAACATCGCGGATCACTCCTTATCATTATCATAACGCGGAATGAGCGATCTGTAAAGATAAGGTTCTTGACATAGCTAGTAAAAAACGTTATTTAATTTATCTCTCTAATGGCTCAGCATCAGACGGTTCTTTGAACGGATCTTCATGATTAATATGATCATAAAACATAATCCCATTCAGGTGGTCAATTTCATGCTGGGCAGCAATGGCCGCCAGTCCTTTTAAACGGTATTTCACTTCAGCTCCGTCAATATCAAGACCACGGATTGTCACCTTTGCATATCGGGTAACGTACCCTGGGATATTTTCATCAACTGACAGGCAGCCCTCACCTGATGTCAGGTAGGTTTTATCAACTGAATGACTGATAATCTTAGGATTGGCAATACTAAAGCTGTATTCCCTGCCATTCTGGTCTTCTAGATGCAGGGCGAATATCTGTTTTGAAATATTAATCTGCGGGGCAGCAAGACCAATTCCCGGACGCAGATCATATTTTTCAGCAGTTTCAGGATCCTGGCTGTTTTTTATATATTCAAGAAGTGAAGCCATCGTTTCTTTATCCGCATCGGATAAAGGAAATTGAACTTTTTCGGCTTTTTGTCTCAGCACAGGGTTGCCATCCCGGATAATGTCTTTCATTGTAATCATCTTTCTTTCCTCCCGATCAAATCATTATAAGCAATATCATATCAGATTATACAGTTGAAAAAAATCAATGAAGCTAAAACATGCACAGAAATGATATTTTATGACAAAAATAACTCGTTTTAGAGGATTTACATCGCCATCCTGGCTAAAAAAGATTGAAGTTTGTCTTAATCATAGATATGATATTAAGTGTTATTATTCAAGGGGGTTACATTAAGTGAAAACATACATAGCAGGCGCTTTTTGTTTTTCAGCGATTTTACTTTCAGGTTGTGTGTTCGGAACACCTGCAGAAGAAGAAATCAGTGAAAAGCTTGAAGCTGCTGTAGCAGCAGAAGAAGGATACGTAAGCGCTCAAAATGATCTGCGTGAACTCGAAACAGAAGAACAGCAATTATACGATGAAATCATGTCACTGAGTATGGAAGAGTTTGAACAAATTAATTCATTAGCAGATGACGCCCTCAGCAATCTCGATGAACGTGAAGAAAAGCTTGCAGAAGAAAGATCTGCAATCGAAAGTTCACAGCAAGAATTCAATGGGGTAGAAGAACTGACAGGTGATCTTGAATCTGATGAATTAAGAGAGCACGTGGATGTAATGATCGAAACAATGAATAATCGCTACGCTTCTCACGGAGAATTAACAGCTGCCTACGAATCCGGCATCTCATTAAATAGAGAACTGTATGAACTGCTAAAGAATGAAGAACTTCAATTAGAAGAGCTTGAGGAGCAGATCACGTCAGTGAATGACCAGAATGCAGTGATTATTGAAGCGAATACAGCGTTTAATGATTTAACAAATGAATATAATGAACTGAAGGCTGAGTATTATAACTTAGCTGAGCTTGATACAGAAGAGTAGACAATTGTCTGCTCTTTTTTTATATGCAGACATATAACAGATCGGGATGGAGCCAATTAATATAGTACAGAATTGAAAAAAAGTAATACAGATATAGAAACCCGTGTAAATATATTCCTTTAAAAAACACGTTAAAACTTTATGATTGACGTTATATGAGCAGTCATGTAAAATTTATTTCGTGAACTGTATTAATGATTTTTTTATATAAATTAATACAGATAAAAAGAATTTAACACTTTAGGTTTTTTACCACTGAATTTGTGGAAAAATATAAAGTAATTGTGTTCTGAAGATGAACACGTATGAATTTGACAAAACCGAAAGGATAGGTGGATTACATGGCTTCTAAAAAGAAGACACCATTCGATGCTGTAAAAGTATTAGAACAGATCGAAGACAAGTTTGAAATGTTCCAGATTCTTAACGAAGAAGGAAAAGTAGTAAATGAAGATGCAATGCCGGACCTTAGTGACGAACAGCTTCAGGAATTAATGAGCCGTATGGTTTATACACGTATTCTTGATCAGCGTTCAATTTCTCTGAACCGTCAGGGACGTCTTGGTTTCTATGCACCGACTGCAGGTCAGGAAGCGTCTCAGATCGCTTCACAATACGCTCTTGAAAAAGAGGACTGGGTTGTTCCTGGTTACCGTGATGTACCTCAGATTATCTGGCATGGACTACCGCTTGCTCAGGCATTCTTATTCTCAAGAGGTCACTTCCAGGGAAATAACTCTCCTGAGGGTGTTAATGTACTTCCACCTCAAATCATTATCGGTGCTCAATATGTACAAACTGCCGGAATCGCACTTGGACTTAAAAAGCGCGGTAAAGATACAGTAGCAATCACTTACACAGGTGATGGCGGATCTTCACAAGGTGATTTTTATGAAGGAATCAACTTTGCAGGTTCATATAATGCACCGGCAATCTTTGTTGTTCAGAACAACCAGTTCGCAATTTCAACACCTCGTGATAAGCAGACTAAAGGTAGAACAATTGCTCAGAAGGCTGTATCAGCAGGTATCCCTGGTATCCTGGTAGATGGTATGGATCCTCTTGCAGTGTACGCTGTGACAAAAGAAGCGCGCGACCGTGCAGTTGCCGGAGAAGGCCCGACATTAATTGAGACTCTTTGCTACCGCTATGGTCCACACACAATGGCTGGTGATGACCCAACACGCTACCGTACAGATGATATGGATACTGAGTGGGAAAAGAAAGATCCACTAGTACGTTTCCGTAAGTTCCTTGAAGAGAAGGATCTATGGAATGAAGAGAAAGAAAACGAAGTAATCGAAAAAGCAAAAGAGGAAATCAAAGCTGCAATTAAAGAAGCAGATGATACACCTAAGCAGAAGGTTACTGATCTGATGGAAATTATGTATGAAGAAATGCCTTATAACTTAAATGAACAATATGAAATTTATAAAGAGAAGGAGTCGAAGTAAGCCATGGCACAAATGACGATGATTCAGGCAATTACAGATGCACTCCGGACAGAACTTAAAAATGATGAAAATGTTCTTGTGTTCGGTGAAGACGTTGGTAATAACGGAGGCGTATTCCGTGCAACTGAAGGTCTTCAAAAAGAATTTGGTGAAGAACGCGTATTTGATACTCCGCTTGCGGAATCAGGTATCGGCGGTCTTGCAATCGGTCTTGCACTTGAAGGTTACCGTCCAGTGCCGGAAATTCAGTTCTTCGGCTTCGTATTTGAAGTAATGGACTCAGTAAGCGGACAGATGGCACGCTTAAGATACCGCAGTGGTGGTAAGTACAGCGCTCCAATTACAATCCGTTCACCATTTGGCGGAGGTGTTCACACACCTGAGCTTCACGCTGATTCACTGGAAGGTCTGATGGCACAGCAGCCAGGTCTGAAGGTAGTTATTCCTTCAACACCGACTGATGCAAAAGGTCTTCTGATCTCAGCAATCCGTGACAATGATCCGGTCATTTTCCTTGAGCACATGAAACTATACCGTTCATTCCGTGAAGATGTACCTGAAGAAGAGTACACAATTGAAATCGGTAAAGCTGATGTGAAGCGTGAAGGGTCTGACCTTACAATTGTTACTTATGGTGCAATGGTTCATGAATCACTTAAAGCTGCAGACCAGCTTGAAAAAGACGGCCATTCTGTAGAGGTTATTGACCTTCGTACAATTCAGCCGCTTGATATCGAAACTATTATTAAGTCAGTTGAAAAGACAAACCGTGCGATCGTTGTACAGGAAGCTCAAAAACAGGCTGGAATCGCAGCAAGCGTAGTAGCTGAAATCAACGACCGTGCGATCCTTAGCCTTGAAGCGCCAGTGCTGCGTGTAGCAGCTGCTGATACTGTATTCCCATTCTCTCAGGCAGAATCAGTATGGCTTCCTAACGCTAAAGATGTGGTAGCAACAGCTAAAAAAGTACTTGAATTTTAATGAGTAAAACGGAGAAAAATTCTCCGTTTTCCCTTTTATAAAACTAAAGCAAGAATAGAAAATTCCTAACCAGGAGGGTGAAAACATTGTCATTCGAATTTAAATTACCTGATATCGGTGAAGGTATTCACGAAGGTGAAATTGTAAAATGGTTTATCAGTGTTGGAGATAAAGTAGAAGAAGATGACGTGCTTTGTGAAGTTCAAAACGATAAAGCAGTCGTTGAAATTCCATCTCCAGTGGCTGGTACTGTAGAAGAAATTCTTGTAGAAGAAGGTACAGTAGCGGTAGTAGGTGACACGCTGATCAAACTCGATGCACCTGGCTATGAAAACCTTCAGTTTAAAGGTTCTGACAGCAGCGACGAGAAAAAAGAAGAGCCTAAAGAAGCTAAGGAAGAACCAAAAGAAGAAAAGAAAGAAGAAGCGCCGGCAGAAGATACTTCTACTGAAGAATCAACAGAAGCGAAGCCACAGGAAGATGTAGATCCTGACCGCCGTGTAATTGCAATGCCATCTGTACGTAAATACGCTCGTGATAACGATGTTGATATCCGTTATGTATCAGGATCAGGTAAAAATGGCCGCGTCTCAAAAGAAGACATTGATGCATACCTGAAAGGCGATACTGCTGAAGCTAAATCAGAAACGTCTGAGCAGCCTGCTGAGCAAACAGAAGAGAAGTCAGCACCAAAATCTACTCCTGCGCCAGAGGGTGAATTCCCTGAAACACGCGAGAAGATGAGCGGAATGAGAAAAGCGATTGCTAAAGCAATGGTTAACTCTAAACACACAGCTCCACACGTTACACTGATGGATGAAGTTGATGTTGAAAACCTTGTCGCTCACCGCAAGAAGTTCAAGGAAATTGCGCTTGAAAAAGATGTCAAGCTGACATTCCTTCCATACGTTGTGAAAGCACTTGTATCAGCGCTGCGTGAGTACCCTGTACTAAACACAATGCTTGATGATGAAACGCAGGAAATTGTTCAGAAGCATTACTACAATATCGGTATTGCTGCTGACACTGAAAAAGGACTTGTGGTACCAGTTGTGAAGCATGCTGACCGCAAATCTGTATTCGGTATTTCTGATGAGATCAATCAGCTTGCTGGTAAAGCGCGTGACGGTAAACTTTCTGGTGATGAAATGAAAGGTGCTTCATGCACGATCACAAATATTGGTTCAGCTGGCGGACAATGGTTCACACCAGTTATTAACCATCCTGAAGTAGCAATTCTAGGGATTGGCCGCATCGCAGAGAAGCCTGTTGTAAAAAATGGTGAAATCGTAGCCGCTCCTGTGTTAGCATTATCATTGAGCTTCGATCACCGTATGATTGATGGTGCAACTGCGCAAAATGCATTAAACCACATCAAACGTTTATTGAACGATCCAGAACTTTTACTAATGGAGGCGTAAAACAATGGTAGTTGGAGATTTCCCAATCGAAACAGATACTCTCGTCATAGGATCAGGTCCTGGAGGCTATGTAGCGGCAATCCGTGCTGCACAGCTTGGGCAAAAAGTAACAATCGTTGAGAAAGAAAATCTTGGCGGTGTATGTTTAAACGTCGGCTGTATCCCATCGAAAGCAATGATCTCTATCGGTCACCGCTATGAGCATGCTAAAGGCTCAGATGACATGGGAATCGTAGCTGAAAATGTAAAAATTAATTTTGATAAAGCTCAGGAATGGAAAGCCGGTGTAGTGAAAAAACTTACTGGTGGTGTTGAAGGGCTTTTAAAAGGTAATAAAGTAGAAATCGTTCGCGGTGAAGCATATTTTGTGGACAGCGAAACAGTGAAAGTAATGGATGAAAAGAATTCTCAGACTTATAAGTTTAAGAATGCAATTGTGGCAACAGGTTCACGTCCAATTGAAATTCCATCTTTCAAATTCTCTAAGCGTGTACTTGATTCTACTGGTGCACTTGCACTTAAAGAAATTCCTAATAAGCTGATTGTTATCGGTGGAGGATATATCGGCACTGAGCTTGGAACTGCATATGCGAATATGGGTACTGAAGTAACAATTCTTGAAGGTGCTGACGATATCCTTGGCGGATTCGAAAAGCAGATGACTTCAGTTGTTAAAAAAGGTCTGAAGAAAAAAGGCGTTGACGTTATTACAAAAGCAATGGCTAAAGGCGTCGAAGAATCTGAAGACGGCGTAAAAGTATCATACGAAGCAAAAGGTGAAGAGGTAACGATTGATGCTGATTACGTTCTTGTAACAGTTGGCCGTCGTCCTAACACTGATGAGCTTGGTCTTGATCAGGTCGGAATCGACATGACTGATAAAGGTATTATCAAAACGGACAAGCAGTGCCGTACAAGCGTTGGTAACATCTATGCAATCGGTGATATTGTTGATGGACCACCACTTGCGCATAAAGCTTCATATGAAGGTAAGATTGCTGCTGAGGTAATTGGCGGTGAGAAGTCTGAAGTAGATTACCTTGCAATTCCTGCTGTATGCTTCACAGATCCTGAACTTGCTACAGTTGGATATAACGAAGCGCAGGCGAAAGAGGAAGGCATTGAAGTGAATGCAGCTAAGTTCCCATTTGGTGCTAACGGACGTGCGCTTGCACTTAACCAGACTGAAGGTTTTGTTAAGCTTGTTACGCGTAAAGAAGATGGGCTAATCATTGGTGCACAGATCGCTGGAGATGGCGCATCTGATATGATCGCTGAGCTTGGACTTGCAATCGAAGCAGGAATGACTGCTGAAGATGTAGCAATGACAATTCATGCTCACCCAACTTTAGGTGAAATTTCTATGGAAGCTGCAGAAGTAGCACTTGGAACACCTATCCATATCGTGAAGTAATACTTTTTAAGAGCTGTGCTTTTAGCACAGCTCTTTTAAATTTGTCATATTTCAGTTAAATCTGGAAAAATGTTTGTGCTATACTGATCATATACATATGTTGAAAGGTGAGGTTATCCGTTGAAAATTTATGCACCAGTGGCTGTATCTGCAGCGCTATTACTTGCTGCCTGCAGCTCAGAAGAAGCAGAACAGCCAAAAGAACAAGAACAGGCTGTATCTTCTGAAGAAAGTACAGAGGAAACAGTTGAAGAAAGTACAGATGTATTATTAGAAGATGAAGAAGCGGCAACAGATGAAGAGTCAGAGGAAACTGAAACAGAACCGATTGAGCCTTTATATGAGATCAATGAAGCAAATTGGTCAGTAACGCCAATCAGTGACGCCCCTTCAAATGTTGTTTTACTGACAATAGATGATGCACCTGATCAACACGCAGTTGAAATGGCTGAAAAATTGCATGAAATGGATGCACCGGCTATCTTTTTTGTGAACGGTCATTTCCTGGATACACCTGAAGAAGAGGAAATGCTAAAAGAAATTCACGCATTAGGCTTTCCGATCGGGAATCATACTTTTTCACATCCGAATTTAAGAGAGATTTCAGAAGAAGAGCAGCGTGAAGAAATCATTTCTCTGAGTGATCGCGTGGAAGAAATCATTGGTGAACGTCCTAAATTCTTCAGAGCGCCTTTTGGTGCTAACACTGACTTTACAGAGTCACTCGTTAAAGAAGAAGGGATGGTTCTGATGAACTGGACTTACGGTTATGATTGGGAAGCTGATTACCAGGATGCTTCAGCTTTGGCTGACATCATGGTAAATACTGAATATCTTTCACCTGGTGCAAACCTGCTGATGCATGACCGGTCATGGACAAATGAAGCACTAACAGGAATTGTTGAAGGTCTTAGAGCGAAAGACTACTCGATAGTTGATCCAAAAACCATTAAAGGGTACGAAGAGAATTAATTCAGGAGCAGGGCGTTACGGCCTTGCTCTTTTTCTATAGCATCCTTAAGTTTTCAGAACA
Source organism: Jeotgalibacillus sp. 10bf12 (assembly GCF_055597105.1). Taxonomy (NCBI): domain Bacteria; kingdom Bacillati; phylum Bacillota; class Bacilli; order Caryophanales; family Caryophanaceae; genus Jeotgalibacillus; species Jeotgalibacillus sp. 10bf12. Next base: position 2,160,748 of record NZ_CP200276.1, read on the forward strand.
TACAAATATTAATAAGTAGTGAAATTGATATTGTATTTTTTATCCTAAAGCATTAAAATAAGTAACGGAAGCGCTTACAAGCATATGGGGATGGGAGTAAGCCAAACGGGTGAGCAATCTATATACTCGTCATGAATAAATAGGGAAAAGAAAAAAGCTGATGCACATTGCATCAGCTTTTTTGATTTTAATGGAATATTTATAGATGTTGTTTCTACAAATCATTTCGATCCATTCTGACTTCAACTTCATTCATCCTTTCAGAAAGAATCTCAGTCACATAATTTTTGTGAGCAGGGAGATCACACCACCTGAATTCGTTTTGTTCAAAGTCACCCAGAGGAATGATTTCATAATCTGTATAATCCTCAGAGAAGGAGGTAAAGGTTGGTACAGCATAAACAGAGTCAAAATAGATCTCTTCACCTTCTTTTATAATATCAAAACCGATCATGGAGCCAGTAAGTCTTTCGCAATCAAGGTGAGGCACCCGGTCATCAAATGGACCGGATATAAAGTTTCCGAGTGAATAAGCAACGAGGGCACGTTTACTATCCGGTGCCTCAATCCATTCTATCGGTTGAAGGACATGAGGGTGGTGTCCGAGGATAATATCAGCTCCGTTTTGCACCAGCTCTTGAGCAAGATCCTCCTGTTTTTGAATAGGCTGCTGATATTCATCCCCCCAATGAATGCCAACAGCTACTACGTCAGCAATTTCCTCAGCGCGTGCAACATCATTGAAGAGCTGCTCCTCGTTCTCAGTAAAAATATTGACTGACTCAGGATATTCAACAGGCAGATTAGAGCTGTATGTACTTGAAATTAAAGCAATGGAAATTCCCTGTTTTTCGATGACCGGAATTGCTCTTCGTTCATCAAAAGATGGGTATACGCCACTCAGCATGACATCAGGGTAATGATTCTGCCAAAATGCAAGATTCCGCTCAAGACCTTCATAGCCCATATCCAGTGTGTGGTTATTAGCCAGCTGAAGCATATTGAAGCCTGTGTCATAGTAATAGTGTCCAAGTGCATAAGGATTATTGAAGACAAAGTTCCCATCTCCAAGCCCGTATTCTGATCCGGTAATCGGTGTTTCCTGGTTTGCGTAAACAAAGTCACCCTTTTGAATCAGGTGTTCAACTTTTGCGAGCAGAGGATCAAATTCAAACGTGCCATCTTTCTGCATGGCATCGTATAAAATCGGCCGCTCAACTAACAAATCGCCTACAGCAGTAAAATGAGCTTTATGTATGGGATCAGACTGACTGGTGTCGATCTCTGGTTCAATTTTCTCTGTTTCAGTCTGATTGACGATGTGATCCGGCGCGGTCACATAAATCAGATCCGCAGTACATGCGCTGATCACTAGTGAAAGAAGGACAACAGTTAAGAGTTTATAAAACAAAAAGCATGTCTCCCTGTAAGATAATTTTGGCAACGGAATCATTCTATCATGTACTCATACTAAAAACATAGGAAACTAGAAGAAATTACTACTTTTATTCAAATTAAAAACGCTGATGCGATTTGCATCAGCGTTTCGTTTATTTAATGGCTCTGTGTTCTTTAATGACACGAAGCATTGTTAAGGTTTCATCCTGAGGGCCCTGTACAGGTAATCCCGCTTCGATATTCTCATGGATATATCTCAAGTTGTCTTCTGTGACAATTTCACCCGGGATAAAGATCGGGATACCCGGAGGATACACCATTATGAATTCAGCACATACTCTTCCTGCTGTTTCATCAAGCGGTAAAAGCTCAGTATCCGCATAAAATGCTTCACGTGGCGTCACAGCGAGTAAAGGAATATCAGGCAGCATAACTTCAGGAACTGAATGTCTGCTGTCATGTCTGAACTCTTTCGCAAGCGCCTGGATTGCTTCAACGAGTACGTCAGCTTCGTACTGTGTATCACCGGGCGTGACAATACATAAAATATTGTAAAGATCGGACAGTTCGACTTCGAGATTATACTGTTCTCTCAGCCAGACTTCAGCCTGATAACCTGTGATGCCCAGTTCTTTAATTGAGATAATAATTTTTGTCGGATCATAATCATAAGTTGCAGGAGTACCAAGAATTTCGCTTCCGATACATTTAATCTGATCGATTTCGCCAAGACGCGTTCTGATTCCTTCCGCCAGATCAATTGATTGGCTAATCAGTTCTCTTCCATCAATAGCAAGTCTTCTTCTGGCAGTATCTAACGATGCCAGGAGAGGGTAGGAAGTAGAAGTTGTTGTCAGCATACTCAATATAGACTGCACGCGTTTTGGTGAGACAAGCCCTTCTTTAACATTTAACACGGAACTTTGTGTCATTGAACCACCCAGTTTGTGAACACTTGTAGCTGCCATATCTGCGCCGGCCTGCATTGCTGAAGCGGGCAGTCTGTCATGGAAATGAATATGAACACCATGTGCTTCATCTACTAATACCGGAACATTGTGATTGTGAGCTATTTTAACAATTTCCTTCAGATCCGCAGCAATACCAAAGTAGGTCGGGTTGATCACCAGGACCCCTTTTGCATCAGGGTGCTGTTCAAGTGCATGCGCAACAGAAATCGGTGTAATTCCGTGCGAAATACCAAGTTCCTTATCCACTTCAGGGTGAATGAAAATGGGAATTGCACCACAGAATACAATTGCTGACATAACAGATTTATGAACGTTTCTCGGGACAATAATCTTTTCGCCCGGACCGCAAACGCTCATAACCATTGTCATAATTGCTCCACTTGTGCCCTGAACCGAGAAGTATGTGTGGTCAGCGCCAAAAGCCTTAGCAGCAAGGTCCTGAGCATCCTTGATCAATGATTTTGGCTGATGAAGATCATCAAGCGGTGCAATATTAATCAAATCAATCGATAATATATTATCACCCGCAAATGCTCTGAACTCAGGATCCATTCCTGCACCTTTTTTGTGGCCTGGAATATGAAACTGAACAGGGTTGCGGTCTGCATGTTTTTTTAAACCTGTAAATAACGGTGTATCATGTTGAGTTAAAGTATGGTCTTTTCTCTCTACATTCAGCAGAGATGAAGGTGTATTGGACAATTGAAAATTCACCTCATTAACGGTATTGTTATCTAAAGAAGGATAACGGAAAAATTATATCATTTTGTGATAGAAAAAGAAACGTTTTAAATGGAAAGGAAGTTGTAAAGTGGAATATCAATACCCGCTGTCGATAGATTGGTCGACTGAAGAAATCATTGATGTAGTTAAGTTTTATGAAGCTGTTGAAAAAGCATATGAAAAGTCGATTGAAAGAGAAGAATTTATGAACCAATATAAGCGTTTTAAAGAAATTGTTCCCGGAAAAGCTGAAGAAAAAACAATAGACAAAGAATTTCATGATATGAGTGGTTATTCAATCTATAGAACACAGAAAAAAGCCAGGGAAGCAGCAACCGGTGATAAAATTTCAATGAAAAAATAAAAAATCGGGTATATGCAGATTACTGCATATACCCGATTTTAAATTAAACTGCCTGCTGAACACGTGTTCCAATTTTATAAAGAGGGAGCAGCTCTGTCCATGTTTGAATAATTAGCTGCGTCAGCTCATCTTTACTCAGTTTAACAGCTTCTGAAGCTTCAATTCTTCTTCCTGCAAGGAACTCTGCTTTTTTTACATTTTCGAATCTTTCAAGGGCATGTAAAATGTCCCCTTCATTCATCTCACTAATTTTTTTAGCTTCTTTTTTTGTATGATCTGTGCTGATCCATCCGTCTTCCGGTAACACCTTTACAATGTCATCAAGATTCTCAATCATTGTCCTTGCAATGTTCTCTTTTTCAGGCAGCTCATATATAAATGCTGTCCAGATAAAAAGATGGTCATCCCATACACCAAACTGGAAATGCGGCAGTTTCTTGTAACCACGCTTACTTGGTGCAGCTGCCATCCAGGTATCATCTGGTGGATTAACTGATCGCCTTGCATGTCTTGCAATGTGCAGGTGCATATCTTCATCTGTGTGTTCTGACAGTGAAGGAACAGTTAGATCACCAAGCTCCTGAAATTTCGGCTGAATCCTTGAGCGGATGCCTTCCATACGCTCATCTAACCCTTCAATACTGAACACTTCAAAATCTTCTTTACTGAAATACCCGGTCATGAACAACCCTCCGTTGTGTTTTAAACAGTTTAAGGCCTGCTGATTTTGGCTATAATACATGTAACAGGCCGCCTGAAGCTGAATTTATTCTAGCATATTTGATCTTTGTGAATAAACTGATTTGAATTGAATACACTGCTTTAAATACATTAATTCAAGAGGAGTGAAAGGGTATGAAGCAAGTAATCCAGGTAACCAGAAAAAGAGACTATATTCAGGAGAGACTCGCTGTACTTAGAATGGAACTTGATTATGAACTGGCAGTTTTGTTTGAAGCGATGGAACTTGGCAAAAAATCAGATATTGAAAGCACAAAAGAAAGATTGTCACTGATCAGACATGAAATGAATGAACTGGATGGATTTGCGAGATGAGACAAATCAATCTGAATGACAGAAAGCAATGCTAAGACGAACGCTTATTACATGAGCGTTCGTCTTAGCATTGCTTATGTAGCGGTTTTCTTGATAAAAAAAGGGAAATCCACTAAAGTCTTATATAGGACTGTAAGGTACTGGAGGTAGTATAGATGGATAAACAGTGGCAGGAGATCGATTTGTTTGCTAAAAAGGCAATTAGAGAAGCTGGAAAGAAAATTATCGATTCATTTGATGAAGTATTAAATATCCAGACAAAAAGCAATGTAAATGATCTTGTTACAAATATGGACAAGCAGATTGAAAAGTTTTTTGTTGAGAAAATTGCAGGGGCTTATCCTGCTCATAGAGTTCTAGGTGAAGAAGGTTACGGTGATTCTGTGAAAGATACTAACGGTACCGTATGGATTATCGACCCGATTGACGGAACAATGAACTTCGTGCATCAGCAGAGAAACTTTGCGGTTTCGATTGGTATTTTCCATGAAGGTGAAGGTATGCTTGGCTATATCTACGATGTTGTGGCGGATGAACTTTATCATGCCGGCAAAGGGAATGGCGCGTATCTAAATGATGAGAAGCTTCCCCCGCTCGATGATGTACCGCTTGAAGAAGCCATTTTATCATTAAATGCAACCTGGCTTGTGCCAAACAGGAAAATAGATCACGAAATTTTCATCTCACTTGTACACAGAGTAAGAGGGACTAGGTCGTACGGTTCAGCAGCCATAGAACTTGCTTATATCGCTGCAGGCCGTCTTGACGGGTATATTACAATGAGGCTGTCTCCTTGGGATTTTGCCGGTGGGAAGGTATTGATCGAAGAAGTCGGTGGTGTGATCACAGACTTACATGGTAAAGAGCTCTCAATGATCGATAATTCCCCTGTATTTGCAGGTAACCGTGCTGTTCATGAGAGAGTGCTGAAAGAATATCTTATAAAATAACAATAAAAAACGTGCAGATAAACTTCTGCACGTTTTTTATTGTTCAGCCTGCTCACGGAATTTCTTTTTAGTCTTAAACCCCATACCAAAAACGGCAATGACGGCGATTATAGATACGATTGCACCGATTGCACTGCGTTCAGCAATAGCGACACCGATACCTGACATGGCAATGACTGCGGCGAAAGCAAATAGTAAAAAGACGGTATTATTTTTCATGGTCATCCTCCTCTATAAAGACATTCTACATAATTCATTTCAATATTTCCACCAAATGTGATACAATAGTACAGTTAGAAAAGATTAGTACGTAAAAACAGGAGTGAAATAATGACGAATCTTAGGCAAGACTTACGAAACATTGCAATTATTGCTCACGTTGACCATGGTAAAACGACTTTAGTAGACCAGCTATTGAAACAATCAGGTATCTTTCGATCAAATGAGCATGTAGACGAACGTGCAATGGATTCAAATGACATTGAAAGAGAACGTGGTATTACGATTCTTGCGAAAAACACTGCGATTCAATATAAAGATACACGTATCAATATTCTCGATACACCGGGACACGCAGACTTTGGTGGAGAAGTAGAACGAATCATGAAAATGGTTGATGGCGTTCTTCTTGTTGTTGATGCATATGAAGGCTGTATGCCTCAGACACGCTTTGTACTGAAAAAAGCGCTTGAACAGAATCTGACACCAATCGTAGTTGTAAATAAAATTGACCGTGATGCTGCACGTCCTGCAGAAGTCATTGATGAAGTGCTTGAGCTGTTTATCGAGCTTGATGCAAATGAAGATCAGCTGGAATTCCCAGTTGTCTATGCTTCTGCAATAAATGGAACAGCAAGTCTTGATCCTGAGCAGCAGGATGAGACAATGGAATGTCTTTATGACTCTGTCGTAGAGAATATTCCTGCACCGATTGATAACAGTACAGATCCGCTTCAGTTCCAGATCGCCCTTTTAGATTATAATGACTATGTAGGACGTATCGGAATCGGCCGTGTATTTAGAGGTACAATTGAAGTAGGGCAGCAGGTTTCATTGATGAAACTTGACGGCAGTGTGAAAAACTTCCGTGTAACTAAAATATTCGGTTTCTTCGGCTTGAAGCGTGAAGAAATTCAGTCAGCTAAAGCCGGAGATCTGATTGCAGTATCCGGAATGGAGGACATCAACGTAGGAGAAACAGTAACGCCTGTATCCCATCAGGAAGCACTTCCTGTTCTGCGTATTGATGAGCCTACACTACAGATGACTTTCTCTGTAAATAACAGTCCGTTTGCAGGACGTGAAGGTAAGTTTGTTACTGCGCGTAAGATTGAAGAGCGTCTTGAAGCTCAGCTTGAGACTGATGTCAGCCTTCGCGTTGACCAGACTGATTCTCCGGATGCATGGGTTGTATCTGGGCGTGGTGAACTTCACCTTTCTATCCTGATTGAAAACATGAGACGTGAAGGATATGAACTGCAGGTTTCCAAGCCACAGGTTATCGTCCGTGAAATTGATGGTGTTCGCAGTGAGCCTGTTGAGCGCGTTCAAATTGATGTGCCTGAAGAAAATACAGGTTCAATTATTGAATCTATGGGTGCAAGAAAAGGCGAAATGCTTGATATGGTTAATAATGGTAATGGGCAAGTGCGACTTGTATTCATGGTTCCTGCACGTGGCTTAATTGGATACACAACTGAATTTATGACAATTACGCGTGGTTTTGGTATCATTAACCATTCGTTTGACAGCTATCAGCCTATGCAGCAGGGCCGTGTAGGCGGACGTCGTGCAGGTGTTCTTGTATCGATGGACAAAGGCCAGGCTTCACAATATGCAATCCTTGGTGTTGAAGACCGAGGTACGATCTTTATCGAGCCTGGAACAGAAGTATATGAAGGTATGGTTGTTGGTGAACACACGCGTGAAAATGACCTGACTGTTAATGTAACGAAAATTAAAGCAGCAAATAACATCCGTTCTGCGAATAAAGAGCAAACGACAACGCTTAAAAAAGCAAGATTGATGACACTAGAGGAATCTCTTGAGTATCTGAATGATGATGAGCTGTGCGAAATCACACCGGAATCAATCAGAATCCGTAAGAAGATTCTTGATAAGAACGAACGTGAGCGTGCGCAAAAGAAACAGAAGTACGCTGAAGCAGGTAATTAATTAAGAGGAGCTGACTGCCTCCATGGTAAATGTAGAAGACCGCTTATCGTTTTTTCCTGCGCTATATAGAGTAGACGCAAACCCGGATGCAGGAATGTGGTATCTTTACCTCACGATTATTTTTTTATCAATTGTTGTATATAAACTGGGCTTTGCTAAAAAATTGCCACCGTTAAAGTCTGCGCTCATTTATCTGTTTCTAATTGTAGGGTGTACCGTACTAACGTTTCTGGCTATATTCCTGCCGGTTACAGAAGGACTGATTATCGCTGCACTCATTTTGATTATTTATAAGATCAGATTGAGAAAGGAACAGGCGAAAGGCACAGTTTAACGATCTCATAGTGAGAAAAGCATAAAAAATACGATAGACATCCGCTTATGCGGGTGTCTTTTTTTTTTATCAATAATCTTCTGTAAATGCATAAGGTGAAATTCGTTAATAGTTGTTAAACAGGTTTTCCTGTTAAGTTAAATGTATATAGATACATATTAATACGATAAGATGAATATCATTAGGAATCTGTAATTTTAGCTTATCGAAGTGACAATTTTTAATTATGCAGGGTGTCAAGACACCTTTGTAAAGGGGTTTTTAAAATTTTTTCTTACATGGTTACGTAAAAAATAAAAAAATTTTGTTCTGCAAAAAAGTGCATAGTATCAACAATGTAAACGTATTCATAAAATCATAAAATTCTAATTTGTCTAAAAATTTAATTTTCAGCTGTTGACGGACTTGTATATCCGCGTTATGATTGTCAACAATTCAAGCCCAAAGGCAACGAGAAAGCGATGGAAGGAGTGAATAAGGTGAGTGAACAATTAATCTTTTTAGATGGAGAATTTGTTTCAAAAGAGAATGCAAAAATCTCTGTTTATGATCATGGTTTCTTATATGGTGATGGGGTGTTCGAAGGCATTCGTTCTTATAATGGTAACGTATTCCGACTCGAAGAACATCTGGTCAGACTATACGATTCTGCAAAATCAATTTTACTTGAGATCCCTTATACAAAAGAGGAGATGCAGCAGATTATTATTGAAACACTTCAGAAAAATGAGTTGAAAGACGGCTATATCCGATTAGTTGTTTCACGGGGTATTGGCAATCTCGGACTTGATCCATTTACTTGTAAGAGACCGAGTGTGATTGTCATAGCTGAATCCTTATCACTTTTTCCGAAAAAGCTTTATGAGACCGGCATTGAAATTGTGACTGTTGCAAGCAGAAGAAACCGCTCAGATGTACTCAGTCCGAAAGTGAAATCATTGAATTATTTAAATAACATTTTAGTGAAAATTGAAGCAGGTCTTGCAGGTGTACCTGAAGCATTAATGCTAAATGATCAGGGTTATGTAGCAGAAGGTTCTGCTGACAATATCTTTATTGTCAGAGGAAATAAGATCCTGACGCCGCCGGGTTATGTTGGGGCACTTGAAGGCATTACAAGAAATGCAATAATGGAACTTGCAAAAGATAAAGGTTACGTAATGGAAGAAGCAGTATTTACCAGGCATGATGTGTATGTAGCAGATGAAGTGTTCCTGACTGGAACTGCAGCAGAAGTGATTGCAGTAGTAAAAGTGGACGGCCGGACAGTAGGCAATGGAACACCAGGTCAGGTAACAAATGAATTACTAGAATCATTTAGAGAATTGGTTATCAAAGATGGTGTGAAAGTTTATAATTCAGCATTAAACGCAGGCTAAACATTTATCGCTTAACTTTCGTGAGTTAAAGCACTTATACGTTAAATCATTGATGAGGTTAAAGTATGCAGCAAAAGGCATTTACAGAGAGCCGGGATAGGTGGAACCCGGTATTGCCAGCTGTGTATGACATCCCCTCGGAGTGGAACACTGAAATCTCTCAGTAGGTGTTCACGGACAATTTGTTCGTTAACAAAGAACAGTCTAACTGTTCATGAGGCAGCATTTGCTGCGAAGTAGGGTGGTACCATGAAAAGTCTTTCATCCCTATACAAAGGATCACGTATCTATTTGTATGGGATTGAAAGACTTTTTTATATGTCAATAAAAGGAATTAAAAGGAGGCATGTTTCAATGAGTGTGCAGGTTAATACGAAACAGGCAGAAGCACTTGGCGGTGATGTAGAGAAGCAGGCAGTTCAGGGGGCAGATATATTTATCCAGTCACTTCAGAATGAAGGAGTGGAAATGATTTTTGGTTATCCGGGTGGTGCAGTATTGCCGATCTATGACGCACTATATAAAAATCCAATTCCACATATCCTGGCAAGACATGAGCAGGGAGCGATCCATGCAGCTGAAGGGTATGCGAGAGTTTCCGGAAGAACAGGCGTTGTTATTGCAACGTCAGGTCCCGGGGCTACTAACTTAGTAACAGGAATTGCTGATGCCATGATGGATTCACTGCCGCTCGTTGTATTTACTGGACAGGTCGCCAGTGCAGTGATCGGAACAGACGCATTCCAGGAAGCTGATATCGTTGGCATTACACAGCCGATCACTAAACACAATTATCAGGTGAAAGATGTAAATGATCTGCCGAGAATTATTCATGAGGCATTTCATATCGCATCAACCGGGAGACCGGGCCCTGTTTTAGTCGATATTCCAAAAAACGTTTCAAATGAGATCTTTACCATGGCTGAAGTGAAACAGACTGAAGTAAACCTGCCGGGTTATCAGCCAACAACTACACCGAATTTTCTGCAGATTCAGAAAGTGGCACAGGCAATTCAAAAAGCAAAAAAACCACTTGTCCTTGCAGGAGCTGGTGTATTACACGCAAAAGCAGCTGAAGATCTGACGGCTTTTATAGAGCAAACAGGTATTCCTGTAACAAATACGCTTCTTGGACTTGGAACAATACATGGGGAACACAAACAGTTCCTTGGGATGGCCGGAATGCACGGAACATACGCAGCGAACATGGCAATCTGTGAATGCGACTGTCTCATTAATATCGGGGCACGATTTGATGACAGACTGACAGGTAACCTCGAACACTTCGCACCGAATGCGCAGATCATTCATATTGATATCGATCCTGCAGAGATCGGTAAAAATGTTCCTACAGACATCCCGATTGTTGCGGATGCCAAAGAAGCACTTCAGGCACTTTTAAAGCTTGGAGTAAGTACAGAAGGAATTGAAGAATGGACAGCTCATTTAGATGGCATGAAACAGGAGTATCCATTGCAGTACAAAAAGCAGGAAGAGGGGATCTTACCACAGGAAGCAATTGAAATGATTCATAAGCATACTGGCGGTGACGCGATCGTAACGACTGATGTCGGACAGCACCAGATGTGGGCGGCACAGTATTATAAATTTAATCACCCGGATCACTGGGTAACTTCCGGAGGCCTTGGCACAATGGGATTCGGATTCCCGGCAGCAATAGGTGCTCAACTTGCCAAGCCTAAAGAAACAGTGGTTGCCATTACTGGTGACGGCGGATTCCAGATGACACTGCAGGAGCTTTCACTGCTCCAGGAAAGTCAAATTCCCGTAAAAGTAGTCATCCTGAATAACCAGTGTCTTGGAATGGTAAGACAGTGGCAGCAGACATTCTATCAGGAAAGGTACTCAGAATCTCTGATGCCATCACAGCCGGATTTTGTAAAACTTGCTGAAGCATATGACCTTGAAGGCTACAAAGTAACCAGCCTTGAAGAAGCTGATCAAGTATTTGAAAAAGCGTTAAATTCAAACAAACCGGTGCTGATCGATTGCCGGGTAAAACAGATTGAAAATGTATATCCAATGGTTGCGCCAGGTAAAGGGTTGCATGAAATGATAGGGGTGACACCATGAAGCGAATCATCACAACAACCGTCATCAATCAAAGCGGCGTACTCAACCGGGTCACCGGGCTGCTGATGAAAAGACAGTTCAACATTGAAAGTATCACAGTCGGACACACTGAACAGCCGGGCATTTCAAAAATGACTTTCGTTGTTCACGTGGAAGACCAGAGAAAGCTTGAGCAGCTCTTAAAACAGCTGCAAAAACAGATTGACGTGCTGAAAGTAAATGATATTTCAGACAAAGCGATCGTAACGAGAGAGCTTGCACTGATCAAAGTGCTCTCACCACCGGCAGTCAGAAGTGAGATCACAAGCATCATTGAACCATTCAGAGCAACCGTCATTGATATGAGTAAAAACGTCATCACGGTTCAGGTGACAGGTGATCCTGAAAAAGTTGAAGCATTTATCGACCTGGTCAGACCATACGGCATCAAAGAAATGACCAGAACAGGCGCTACAGCCTTCGTCAGAGAAAACCAGAAAACACCATCCCAGCAATTATCGATTTTATAATCTATTTAGTAACGAAGTATTGATGAAAATTTAAGTTATGAATACTAAACCAGCGGACCCTCGGAGTTGAGGGCGAAGACTCCTGCACCGGGGAAGGGCAGTCGAGACCCCGGAAATGCGTAGCATTGAGGAGGCTCGCCTGCCCGGGTGCGGAAAGCGAAGCCCTCAACGGAGAAGGGCCGCGGTTTTAGAAATACCAAAACTCAAACAAACACTGGAGGAATTTATCATGGTAAAAGTTTATTACAATCAGGACATCAACAGCTCACTAGAAGGCAAAAAAGTAGCAGTAATCGGATACGGCTCACAAGGTCACGCACACGCACAAAACCTGAAAGACACAGGCCATGACGTAGTAGTCGGAGTGAGAAAAGGAAAGTCATGGGAGCAGGCTGAACAGGATGGACTTGAAGTAAAAACAGTGAAAGACGCTGCAGAAGAAGCAGACATTGTGATGGTACTTCTTCCGGACGAAAGACAAACGCAGGTGTATGAAGAAGAAATTAAGCCGGGTCTTCGCGCAGGAAAATCTCTGGTATTCGCACACGGCTTTAATGTTCATTTCAACCAGATCGTACCGCCGTCTGATGTGGATGTTTTCCTTGTAGCACCTAAAGGTCCAGGGCATCTTGTACGCAGAACATTCGAATCAGGCGCTGGTGTACCTGCACTATTCGCAGTTTATCAGGATCAATCAGGTCACGCGTCAGATACTGCACTTGCTTACGCTAAAGGAATCGGAAGCGCCCGTGCAGGTGTACTTGAGACAACATTTAAAGAAGAGACTGAAACAGATCTTTTCGGGGAACAGGCAGTACTTTGCGGCGGACTTACTTCATTAGTAAAAGCAGGATTTGAAACGCTTGTAGAAGCGGGCTACCAGCCGGAACTGGCATACTTCGAATGTTTACATGAATTAAAACTGATCGTTGACTTGATGTATGAAGATGGCATGAGCGGCATGAGATATTCAATCTCTGATACAGCTCAGTGGGGAGATTTCGTATCAGGCCCGCGCGTTGTTGATGCAGATACAAAGAAACGTATGAAAGACATCCTGACAGATATCCAGGACGGTAAGTTTGCAAAAGGATGGTTACTTGAAAACCAGCTGAACCGCCCTGAATTCACAGCAATTGCTAATCGTGAGAACGAACATCAGATCGAAAAGGTGGGTCGAGAGCTGCGCAGCATGATGCCGTTTGTTAAAGCAGGAAAAGAAAAACAGAAGGAAGTGGTTGCGAGTGCGAAAAATTGATGTATTCGATACAACGCTTAGAGATGGTGAACAGTCAGCCGGAATCAATCTGAATACAGCTGAGAAACTTGAGATTGCAAGACAGCTTGAACGATTTAATGCCGATGTGATTGAAGCGGGATTTCCTGCTTCTTCACAGGGTGATTTTGAAGCAGTAAAAAAAATCGCCCAGACGGTTAAAGGCTCTATTGTTACAGGTCTTGCCAGATCAATAAAAAGCGATATTGATACTTCCTGGGAAGCACTTAAATACGGTGAACAGCCACACATTCATATTTTTCTGGCAACATCGCCGATTCACATGACCCACAAGTTAAAAAAGACGCCTGATCAGGTCGTTGATATTGCAGTGGAATCTGTGAAATACGCTAAAAAGAACTTTCCGCTCGTGCAATGGTCAGCTGAAGATGCGTTCAGATCAGACCCTGACTTCCTTGTCAGAGTAGTAAAAGAAGTCATCAAAGCGGGTGCGACTACAATTAACCTGCCCGATACAGTCGGTTACGCAACACCTTCAGAATACGGTGCGATGTTCAGACATCTGAAAGAAAATGTTCCCGGTATTGATCGCGTAAAACTTTCTGCACACTGTCATAATGACCTTGGAATGGCGGTTGCAAATACAATCGCAGCGATTGAAAATGGTGCTGATCAGGTTGAAGGTACAATTAACGGTCTTGGCGAACGTGCAGGAAACGCAGCGCTTGAAGAGCTTGCCGTTGCGCTTCATATCAGACAGGATAAATTTACGTTTGGCACTGATGTGAAGCTTGATGAGATCAAGCGTACTAGTCAGCTTGTCAGTCAGCTGACAGGTATGGCGATCCAGGCAAATAAGGCAGTCGTTGGTAAGAACGCCTTTGCTCATGAATCAGGTATTCATCAGGACGGCATGCTGAAAGAGCGTACGACCTATGAGATCATTACACCTGAACTGATTGGTGAGAATTCTACCCAGATCGTACTGGGTAAACACTCAGGACGCCATGCATTTAAAGATAAAGCCATTGCGCTTGGTTTTGAACTGAGCGATGAAAAGATTACTGAAGCATTTAAAGCGTTTAAGACGCTTGCTGATAAGAAGAAAGAGATTTCAGAAGATGATCTGTATGTGTTATTAACAGATCAGCAGATTCAGGAAGAAGAAGTACCTGTTTACGAATTGAAATCAGTTCAGGTTCAATATGGTAATGGAAGTATCCCGACAGCATCAGTATCAGTCATCTCACCTGATGGCGATCTGCTGCAGGAAGCATCTACAGGTTCAGGAAGTGTAGAAGCAATTTGTAATACGCTTGAACGCCTGGTGAAGGGGAAAGTTCATCTGCTCGATTATCGTGTTACTTCTATTGGTAAAGGGCGCGATGCCCTGGGAGAAGCGGTTGTGAATATGACGTATAACGGAAAGTCAACAACAGGCCGTGACGTGGCGCAGGATGTACTTGAAGCATCAGCTAAAGCATATCTGAATGCGATTAACCGTCAGCTGGTCAACGAACGTAAAAGATCGTACGCAAAAACTGTATAGCAAAGGGGAGGAATTATCATGAAGAAGACAGTAGCAGTTCTACATGGAGACGGAGTTGGACGGGAAGTTACAGAAGCAGCAGTGAAAGTTCTCCAGTCAGTTGGACGGAGATTTGACCATACATTTGAGGTTGAAAAAGGGCTGATTGGTGGAATTGCTATTGATGAAACAGGTGATCCTCTGCCAAAAGAAACGCTTGAGATTTGTGAAAAAAGCGATGCAGTACTGCTTGGGGCAGTCGGCGGACCGAAGTGGGATCAGAACCCTTCAGCACTTCGTCCGGAAAAAGGACTGCTTGGCATCAGAAAACACTTTGGATTGTTCGCTAACCTGAGACCGGTTAAAGCAGTCAAGGGCATGAGCGAAGCTTCTCCGCTGAAGGATCATCTGTCAAAAGGTGTTGATATGATGATTGTCAGAGAATTAACAGGTGGACTATACTTCGGAGAACCAAAGAGAAAAACCCATAACGGAGCTGTGGATTCGCTGACGTATTCCCGCTCAGAAATCGAGCGTATTGTTGTACAGGGATTTGAGCTGGCACGCCTTAGAAAAGGGAAAGTAACATCGGTAGATAAAGCAAATGTACTTGAGACAAGTAAGCTTTGGAGAGAAGTTGTAGAAGAAAAGAAAGCACACTATCCGGATGTTGAGGTTGAGCATCTGCTGGTAGACGCGGCAGCAATGAAGCTGATTACCCAGCCTGCATCATTTGATGTGGTTGTAACGGAAAACCTGTTCGGAGATATTCTGAGTGATGAAGCATCAGTTCTGACCGGCTCGCTTGGAATGCTGCCTTCAGCAAGTATCCGTTCTGATGGCTTCGGGTTATACGAACCCGTACACGGTTCAGCGCCGGATATCGCCGGCATGAACATCGCCAACCCATCAGCAGCAATTCTGTCAGTCGCAATGATGCTTAAATATTCATTTGGAATGGAAACAGAAGCATCAGCTGTTGAAACGGCTGTTTACAGTGTATTCGATGATGGATATTGTACAACTGATGTTCAAAAAGCAGGACACCGTGTTCTTAGCACATCCGCTTTTGCAGAAAAAGTAATTGAAGAACTTGAACGAGAACTGGTATCAGATCATATCTTGTCTGCTTATGTATAAGTGAGGAGGGAACAGTCTTATGGCGAAGACAATTATTGAAAAAGTTTGGAATGACCATATTGTATATGAAGAAGAAAATAAACCTGACCTTCTCTATATTGACCTGCACCTTATTCATGAAGTAACTTCACCGCAGGCATTTGAAGGATTAAGGCTTAAAGACAGGAAAGTCAGAAGGCCTGATCTGAGCTTCGCCACGATGGACCATAACGTACCCACTAAAAATCGTGAAGTGATTAAGGATCCAGTATCCAGACAGCAAATGGATACTCTTGCAGATAACTGCAAAGAGTTCGGGATACCACTGGCTCACATGCATCATCCTGATCAGGGAATTGTGCACGTGATCGGTCCTGAACTAGGGCTGACTCAGCCGGGTAAAACCATTGTATGTGGTGATAGTCATACTTCAACGCACGGAGCATTCGGCGCACTGGCGTTTGGTATCGGTACGAGTGAGGTTGAGCATGTCCTTTCAACCCAGACACTTTGGCAGTCAAAGCCGAAGACTATGGAAATCAGGGTAGAAGGTGAACTAGGTTTTGGTGTTGCAGCTAAAGACGTAATCCTAGCCATTATTTCAAAATTCGGAGTTGACGCAGGAACTGGCTACGTTGTTGAATACACTGGTGACGCGATCAGGAAAATGTCAATGGAAGAGCGCATGACAGTCTGCAACATGTCCATTGAAGCAGGTGCCCGTGCAGGCTTAATCAGTCCAGACGAAACAACAGCTGAATTCTTAAAAAACCGTGCACACGTACCGTCTGAACAATATGAAGCGTTAAAGCAGAAATGGCTCAGCTACGCTTCTGATGAAGGAGCGGTATATGATAAAACGCTCACGATTCATTCAGATGAGATCGAGCCGTTTGTTACATGGGGGACGAACCCTTCTATGGGGTCCGGCATCTCAGCTACTGTTCCAAGAACTGAAGACTTCTCTACACAATCTAAAAAAGAAGAGCTGAAGCAGGCACTCACTTATATGGATCTATCAGAGGGTATGCCGATTACTGATATTGAAATTCAGCATGTTTTCATTGGGTCCTGTACAAACTCCCGTATTGGGGATCTGAGAGCAGCTGCTAAAGTCATTGAAGGTAAAAAAGTGCATGAGAATGTAACGGCTATTGTTGTTCCGGGCTCATTCACAGTGAAAATGAAAGCTGAAGAAGAAGGGCTGGATCAGGTATTTAAGGATGCAGGCTTTGAATGGCGTGAATCAGGCTGCAGTATGTGCCTTGCAATGAATGATGATATTGTACCGGCAGGGGAGCGCTGCGCATCTACATCCAACCGGAATTTTGAAGGCAGACAGGGAGCGGGTTCAAGAACACACCTTGTCAGTCCGGCAATGGCGGCTGCAGCAGCAGTTGAAGGTAGATTTACAGATGTAAGAAATCTCGTTCACGCATAAGGAGGGAAGTTGATGGAACCGGTAAAAAAACTAACTAGCAATATTACACCTCTTGACCGGATTAATGTAGATACCGATCAGATTATACCAAAGCAGTTTTTAAAAAGAATTGAGCGTACCGGATTTGGTCAGTTTCTCTTTTATGGCTGGCGCTTTAATGACGATGGTACACCTAATCAGGATTTTGTATTAAATGAGCCTGCTTACAAAGGGGCTGAAATCCTGGCAGCAGGGGAAAACTTCGGATGCGGCTCTTCACGAGAGCATGCACCGTGGGCACTTCAGGACTATGGCTTTAAGGTTATCATCGCTCCGTCCTACGCAGATATTTTCTATAATAACTGTGTGAAAAACGGGATCCTTGCCATCAGGCTTGAAGAAGCAGATCAAGTCATCCAGGCAGGAAAAGATGGAAAGGCAGCTACTGTTGATCTTGAATCACAAACTGTAAACTGTGATGGAAAGACCTGGCACTTTGAAATTGATCCCTATTGGAAACAGATGCTTTTAAACGGCTGGGATGAAATTTCAATTACATTCCAGTATAAGGATGCCATCAGTAAATACGAAGAATCGCATGTCTAATTACAATGAGAGGATGATCAACTTGGGAATTTCTATAACACGAGCGCATTATTCGACGCAGCAGAAGAACTAAGCAGTTATGTACACAGAACGCCATGCAAACAGTCTGAAACACTGAATAAAATGACTGGACAGCAGGTATGGATGAAGCTTGAAAACCTTCAGAAAACAGGATCTTTTAAAGTCCGTGGGGCAATGAATAAAGTATCCTCACTGACAGAGCTTGAATGTAAAAGAGGTATTATTGCAGCATCAGCAGGCAACCATGCTCAGGGCGTTGCACTTGCCGGTAAGAAAAAAGGGGTGGAAGTGACAATTTTCATGCCACTTACGACACCTGAGACAAAGGTAAATGCAACACGTGAATATGGTGCTGAAGTTGTGCTGACTGGCGAATCTTTTGATGAGGCCTATGCCGCTGCCTGCAAAAAGCAGGAAGAAACAGGTGCAGTATTCATTCATCCATTTGATGATCTGAAAATCATTGAAGGGCAGGCAACCGCTGCAATTGAAATGATGCAGCAGTGCCCGCACCTTGAAAGAGTGTTTGTACCGGCAGGCGGAGGCGGGTTGCTTGCAGGGACTGCACTTGCAGTGAAAGCGCTGAAACCATCTGTAAGGGTGATCGGTGTTCAATCTGCATCAGCACCTGCCATTGCAGCTTCATTCTTTGGACAATCCAGCAGTGAAGTGCCGTTTTTACCTACAATTGCTGAAGGGATCAAAGTGAAATCACCTGGTAAACTGACAACATCTATCATTAATAAATATGTTGATGATATGGTAACAGTAACTGAAGGTGAGATTGCAAAAGCCATCCTGTTCATGCTTGAAAGAGAAAAGATGATGGTAGAAGGAGCAGGCGCAGCAGGTATCGCAGCGCTTCTCAGTAATACGTTGTCTTATTCAGGTCAGACAGGCGTTATTGTAAGCGGCGGAAATTTTGATGCAGCTAAACTCGGTAAATGTATTGAATTAGCCGGGGAAGTGAAGGAACCTAAGCGCAAGTTGATTATTTAACGAAAAACCCCCAAAAGCCTTTAAGCGCTTTGGGGGTTTTGTTTTAAAATTCTTTTTCGATTTTTCTAGAGCTCTTATACTGCTTAAAATTGCCGGTAGCGATACGTTTTTTTGTTTTACTTTCTATACGCGTATTGCATTCATCGCATAAATAAGTATGGATCGGCCGGTTGCGGAGCTTTTTGGCAAGTGGGCTGAAATCTTCGATTGATTCAATTTTGTCGCATAAAAAACATTTAACTCTCATGTCAAAGCTCCTTTTTCTATGGCTTTGCTAAAGTTGGCTGTTGATTGCAGCGAGAGGGGGACGCTTTCCGCGGACGAACGCTCAAGCCTCCTCAGGCAGAAGAGCACTGCCTTCCGGGGTCTTTCACGATCGTTTTTCCGCAGGAGTCGCCCCCTTACGCTCCAATCACCAGCTGTGCAAAAAAATAAATACCTTTAACAAAGCTTGATCTATAATGGTAAAGTCATTATAACATGTAGCAGGCAGGAACTGTTAAGTGAAGAAAATCTGCTGTATAATAAATCAAAAAAGGGAGTGATTTCGTGGCAAACAGAGTTGAAGACCACCTGACACCTGGATTGTACGAGGAGTTTTTACATGAACGGTTTGTTCAGCTTGCGACAGTGGATGCACAAACCGGCGGCACAAATGTGGCCTCTCTTTCCTGGGTTCATGCTAAGGATGAATCAGCACTTATATTCGCTGTGGACCATCGTTCAAGGATCATTCAAAATATCGATAAACAGCCACTGTGTTCACTTTCGATTATTGCAGGGGGAAGCACGTATTCAATCAGTGGGAAAGCCTATGTGGTTGGACAGTCCTCAGCCGATGTACCGATTGGTCTTTCGATCATCCGTCTGGATATTGATGAAGTGAGAGATGTCATGTTTTATGGCGCGAAGATTGTCACTGAACCTGCATTTGCTAAAACGTATGATGAACAGGCTGCGAGAAGCCTTGACGAGCAGGTTATGGAAGAATTAAAAAAGCACTGATACGAGATCAGTGCTTTTGTCATTAAGATAATGTGATTTTACGTACATGTGTTATCGGATTGTCTCTGTTAGAACCATCTTCAAACAAAATATGAACAGGACCGTCTTCACGGAGCGGCTTACCGTCTTTTGAAAAAGCCATAATCAGTTCACCGGCTTCTTCAATTGTAAATGAATGAACGCCTTCTGAAGTAGAAATCATTACTTTTTCTGCGTCTTCTTCAGGTTCGGCATTCTGTATAAACGGCTTCATTTTGATACCGAAAGTTCCGTTCAAAAGCTTTTCTTTTTCATAACGTTTTTTTGATTTTGATGCGGGCTTAGGAATTTCAGCGCCTTCTTTAATTTCTTTGGAAAAATGTTCTGCAACAGCTTTGGAGTATTGCTCAATTTCATCAATCTCCACACGTTCTTCGTCAAAATAAGTCGTTAAATCGATTTTTCTTTCATCAAATATCCATACACTTGGGTCAATGGTAAGCTGAAATTTAACCCGGCCGGTGATTGGTATAATGTCGCTCATGATTTTATCCCCCTTTTATCTGTCTATTGAGTATACATTGGATTGCTAAAAGTGTCACATCTGGGAAACGTGCCAATTGGACAAGTCACTGCTTGCAATTTCGTCGATAAAACGCTACACTTTAGGTTAAGCAGATATGATGTGTGGCACGAATAATGAATGGATTGGGGGGATCAGTGTGACATCAGAAATGAAGATTGACCATCGTGAAAAAGCCTATGAGCTTTTACGTAAAGACGCCGAGAAAATAGCGCAGCTAATCAAAGTTCAAATGGATAACTTAACGATGCCCCAGTGTCCATTGTATGAAGAGGTATTAGATACGCAAATGTTTGGGTTATCCCGTGAAATAGAATTTGCCGTCAGGCTCGGGCTTGTGGATGAAGTGGATGGAAAGACATTAATAGACTCGCTTGAAAAAGAAATGTCTGTGCTCCATGACGCTTTCACCAATAAATAACTTAACCACTCAAACAAACTTTTCAGATTGTTTGAGTTTTTTTATATCAAAAAAAGAGGATTTTACACATTTCCTGTTGAATAAATATACAGATGGGACTGATAAGGATGTCGATCATTCTGAAAAGAATGTTCAGGTCTTACGATTATTCATTGATGGCTGTATACATACTCTTAGGAATTTTCGGGGTAGTCATGGTTTACAGTGCAGGAATGGTGTACGCAGTAGAAATCCTTGACCAGAGCCCGGATTACTTTTACACCAGACAACTTAGAAATTTAATCATCGGAGTCATTCTGTTTACTGTAATGGCACTCGTACCATATAAGCTCTATCAAGAAGGGTTTATATTAAAATTAATTTTCGGTCTGATGTTTGGTCTCCTAATCGCAGTACATATAATCGGATCTGAAGTCAATAACGCGCAAAGCTGGATTATGCTACCCGGATTCCAGCTGCAGCCTGCTGAATTTGCAAAACTCGGAATGATCGTGTATCTTTCAGCAGTTTATGCAAAAAAACAATCGTACATTAACGAGTTCAATAAAGGGGTAATGCCGCCGATCATCATATTGGTATTTGCATGTTTTCTTATTGCAGCTGAACCGGATTTTGGTACAGCATCCATTGTATTTGCAATCGGTATGAGTGTGATCGTTGCTTCAGGTATGAAAGTGAAAAGTATGCTGAAGCTTGCGGGGCTGGCCGGTGGTGTGATCACATTGTTTACCGGTATTATATACTTATTTAACCGCAACACTTTCACAAGTATTTTTTCAGAAGAAAGACTTGGGAGAATTGCCGCTTATCAGGATCCTTTCGCACATATCAGTGATAATGGCTGGCAGCTTGTCGGTTCATATTATGCGATTGGAAATGGTGGTCTGTGGGGCACCGGGCTTGGTCAGAGTATTCAGAAGCTTGGGTTCCTGCCGGAGCCGCACACTGACTTTATTATGGCAATCATTGCAGAGGAACTTGGGGTATTCGGTGTAAGCTTTGTGCTGCTTGGGCTTGCCTACATCGTATTGAAAGGAATCATGATTGGACTCAGATGCAGGAATCAATTCGGGAAAATGCTCGCAATTGGTATTTCAAGCATGATTGGGATTCAGACATTTATTAATCTTGGCGGCATGTCAGGGTTGATCCCGATAACGGGTGTTCCACTGCCATTTATAAGCTATGGCGGATCTTCACTTATCCTTCTCTCATTATCTATGGGTCTACTTGTAAATGTATCCATGTTTGTGAAATATGAAGAGAAGTACTTTGCAAAAGAAAAACAGCCTGTGCCACAAAAGAAAAGTAAAGCATCTACAATGAATGAGAAAAACACAGCAAGATTGTATCGCTAGAAGTTTGACATCGTAGAGGAGGATCATTATGAAAAAGATTAAAAAAGTGTTGGTAGCAAACAGAGGAGAAATTGCAATCAGGGTGTTTCGTGCCTGTACGGAATTAAATATCCGTACAGTCGCTGTTTACTCTAAAGAAGACAGTGGGTCATTCCACCGTTTTAAAGCAGATGAGGCTTACATAGTAGGAGAAGGGAAAAAGCCGATTGATGCATACCTTGATATTGAAGGCATCATCGAGATCGCTAAGCGTGCAAACGTTGATGCAATTCACCCGGGGTATGGCTTTCTTTCAGAGAACATTCACTTTGCAAGACGCTGTGAAGAAGAGGGGATTACATTTGTAGGACCGACTTCTGAGCACCTTGATATGTTCGGGGATAAGGTGAAAGCAAGACAGCAGGCAATCAATGCAGGAATTCCGGTTATTCCGGGTAGTGAAGGACCGGTTGAAAGTCTTGAAGAAGTAGAACAGTTTGGAGAGCAGCATGGCTTTCCTTTCATTATAAAGGCATCACTTGGCGGTGGCGGTCGCGGCATGAGAATTGTCCGTTCAGCGAGCGATGTAAAAGAATCATATAACCGTGCAAAATCAGAAGCAAAAGCAGCTTTTGGTAACGATGAAGTGTATGTAGAAAAATTTATTGAAAACCCTAAACATATTGAGGTCCAGATCCTTGGAGATCAAGAAGGTGAAATCATTCACCTGTATGAGCGTGACTGTTCAATCCAGAGAAGACACCAGAAGGTAGTAGAGGTTGCACCGTCAGTTTCACTTCCTGAAGGTCTGCGTGATGAAATTTGTGATGCTGCAGTAAAGCTTGCAAATAACATATCTTACGTGAACGCAGGAACGGTTGAATTCCTGGTAGCAAATAATGAATTTTTCTTTATTGAAGTTAATCCACGTGTTCAGGTTGAGCATACAATTACTGAAATGATTACAGGTGTTGATATTGTACAATCACAGTTAAAAATCGCTGAAGGTCATACACTGCATAGCCGCGAAGTTGGTATTCCAAAGCAGCATGAGATTCAGCTGAACGGTTTTGCGATCCAGTCACGTGTGACTACAGAAGATCCGTTAAATGGCTTTATGCCTGATTCAGGACGTATTATGGCTTACCGTTCCGGTGGAGGATTCGGGGTTCGTCTTGATGCGGGTAATGGGTATCAGGGGGCAGAAATTTCAGCTCACTATGATTCACTATTAGTGAAGGTTTCCACATGGGCACTGACATTTGAACAAGCTGCAGCTAAAATGGTCAGAAATTTACAAGAATTCCGTATTCGCGGAATCAAAACAAATATTCCTTTCCTTGAAAACGTAGTGAAGCATGAGAAGTTCTTAAGCGGTGAATATGATACATCATTTATTGATCATACGCCTGAACTGTTCCTTTTCCCGAAACGAAAAGACAGAGGAACGAAAATGCTCGCATATATCGGTAATGTAACAGTCAATGGATTCCCCGGTATTGATAAAGGTGAAAAGATTGACTTTGGTAAGCCGAGAATTCCAAAAGTCAATCTGCTTGAAGAACCGCCTTCAGGAACGAAGCAGATTCTTGATGAGAGAGGCGCAGATGGACTGAAGGACTGGGTGAAAGAACAGAATGACGTACTCGTTACAGATACGACATTCCGTGATGCGCACCAGTCACTGCTCGCTACACGCGTCAGAACAGTAGATCTTAAAAATATTGCAGATGCATCTGCACGTATGCAAAGTGACCTGTTCTCATTTGAAATGTGGGGAGGAGCTACATTTGATGTTGCCTACCGCTTCCTGAAAGAAGACCCGTGGATGAGACTGCTGACACTGAGAGAGAAAATTCCAAATGTGATGTTCCAGATGCTGCTTCGTGCATCAAATGCAGTCGGTTATAAAAACTATCCGGACAATGTTATACAGGAATTCGTTAAGCGCTCTGCATATGCAGGAATTGACGTCTTCAGAATTTTCGACAGCCTGAACTGGGTTGAAGGAATGGAAACAGCGATCACTGCTGTCCGTGATTCTGGAAAAGTGGCTGAAGCAGCGATCTGCTATACAGGTGATATTCTGGATCCGACACGTACTAAATATGATACTGATTACTATAAAGCCCTAGCAAAAGAGCTTGAAAATCAGGGCGCTCATATTCTGGCGATCAAGGATATGGCAGGCTTACTGAAGCCAGAAGCTGCCTACCGTCTGATTTCGGAGCTGAAGGACACTGTTGACCTTCCGATCCATCTTCATACGCATGATACAAGCGGAAACGGTATTTTCCAATATGCACGTGCGATTGAAGCGGGTGTGGATATTATCGATACGGCGCTTGGTTCAATGAGCGGACTGACATCACAGCCAAGTGCAAGCTCACTTGCTTATGCAATGAAAGGCAATACAAGACAGCTGAAGCTGGATGTTGACCATTCAGAAACACTTTCTCATTACTGGGAAGATGTCCGTAAATATTACGCACCATTTGAGAGCGGCATGAACTCACCGCACTCTGAAATTTATAAGCATGAAATGCCTGGCGGTCAATACTCCAACCTTCAACAGCAGGCAAAAGCTGTAGGGCTTGGCGCACGCTGGGAAGAAGTAAAAGAAATGTACGCACGGGTAAACCAGATGTTTGGTGATATTGTAAAAGTTACACCATCATCTAAAGTAGTCGGTGATATGGCTCTATTCATGGTTCAAAATGATCTTGATGAACAGTCAGTCATTGAAAAAGGATATTCAATCGACTTCCCTGATTCAGTGATCGAACTATTCTCAGGCTATCTTGGACAACCGCACGGCGGCTTCCCTGAAGATCTGCAGAAAGTGATTCTGAAAGGAAAAGAGCCAATTACTGTCCGTCCTGGAGAGTTAATGGAGCCGGTTGACTTTGATAAGCTGAAAGAAGAGCTGTTCCATGAGCTTGGAAGACCAGTAACGAGCTTCGATGCACTTGCTCATGCACTATATCCAAAAGTGTTTAAGGAATTTACTGACACTGCTGCTCAATTTGGAGATGTATCAGTGATTGATACACCAACATTCTTCTACGGTATGAAACTGAATCAGGAAATTGAAGTTGAAATTGAAACAGGTAAAACACTGATTCTGAAGCTTGTATCAATTGGAGAAGCAAGAGCGGATGGAACACGTGTCCTTTATTTTGACTTAAATGGTCAGCAACGTGAGATTGTGATTAAAGATGAAAGTATCAAGTCCACAGTTGCTGTGAAGCAAAAAGTAGACCCGTCAAATCCTGAAGAGCTTGGTGCTACAATGCCCGGAACAGTCATTCAGGTAGTTGTATCAGTCGGAGATCAGGTTGAAAAAGGTGAACACCTGATTATTACTGAAGCGATGAAGATGGAAACAACTGTACAGGCGCCGTTTGATGGAACAGTTGAAGAAGTCTTTGTGGAAAGCGGAGAATCATTGTCTCCTGGAGACCTTATGATTAAACTGAAAAGAGACAACTAAATAAAGTAAAAAAAAAGAAAGTTGAGCTGCGGCTCAACTTTCTTTTTTACTGTTTATTTTGCTTCTTGATATCAGTAGTATAAAGTAACTGAGTAAACCGAACAGAAGTGAAATAATTAATGCATGTGATAATGCGATCAACAGGTTCAGCTTAGTTACAACGACAAGCGCACCTGTGACAACCTGCAGTGTTACAAGGGTTAAAGCGATAATCCAGCCGTAATAAACAATTTTCTGATGTTTATAGTTTCTGATCGCAATAATCGCGACATAGATAATCCAGATGAAAATAAATGCAGCAGCCATACGGTGTCCCATCTGAATCCACTGAATGGAATTTAATGATAGATTACCTGGAGCTGAGTTTACGCAAAATGGCCAGTCAGGACACGCAAGACTTGCTTCAGTGTGTCTGACAAATGCACCGGAATAAACAACTGCAAAAATATAAATCATTAATCCGTAAGTATGAAACTTGATCCTCCGGTCGATGACCAGCTTATAAGCATCAAACTTTTTATCAACCTCAAATATCAGAATCGTTAAAAGGAGAACAGCTGCAAAAGATATAAGGGAAATCCCGAAGTGTGCAGCGAGTATGATATCCGAGTGTCCCCAGACTACAGCTCCTGCCCCAAGCAGTGCCTGCAGCATTAAAAAGAAGAAAGCAAGGATTGCGAGGAAGTTTGTCTCTCTGATATGCCCCATCGCACGCCATGACCAGATGGAAAGCGCCAGTACTAAAAATCCTGCTCCTGCTGAAACAACTCTGTGAGAGAGCTCAATAATCGTTTCTATTTCTAACTGATCCGGGATGATCTGACCGTGGCAGAGTGGAAAGGACTGTCCGCATCCCTGTCCGGAATCAGTTTTTGTTACTAGTGCGCCGCCTAACAGAACAAGCAGCATGACAAGAGTCGTAACAACCCCTAAAAGTTTTAATCCCTTTGATTGCAAAAGTTTCACCTTCTCATTTAATTCTCTTTAAAGTACCTGATACTGAATGAAATACTCGTAATGTCTATTATGGTACAGATTAAACGTCAGGTGTACCTTTTTTGTGTAAAAAACTAATATTGTTCAGAGGCTAAGACAAATAATTTTCACATAGCAAAACTATATAAAAATAATTCATATCACGTATTAGTGTAAAAAGATGTGAAGGAATTGTTACATTTATTTAAATGCATTATTTCAGAAGTTGTCTGAATTTCATTTTAAATATAGAAATCATGTTCGCTATCCTTTATAGTAGATGTAGTATGATGTATTAGCAAGTTTGGAGAGGAGGGGAAAGTGTGTCAAATAGTCGAGTTGTGTCGGCTGTAAAAGAGGCAGATTTTTCTGGAACAACTGCTTGGAAGGATTTCCTCGCTCTGATTAAAATCGGTATTGTAAACTCGAATCTAATAACAGCGTTTACCGGATTATGGCTTGCGCTTTATTTTACCGATACTTATTTTCTTGGCTCAATTGATGTAATGCTTCTCACATTAATCGGATCATCACTTGTTGTTGCGGGCTCTTGCAGTATTAATAATTACATAGACCGTGATATCGATCCTTTAATGGAAAGAACAAAAAACCGTCCAACTGTAACAGGACGTGTTGCACCTTCAAGAGCGCTTGGTCTTGGAATCGGTTTCGTCATTTTTGGTGAAATTATGCTGTTCATGACAACGCCAATGGCCGGTCTGATCGGATTGTTTGGTGTGTTCAGTTATGTCGTCCTGTATTCAATGTGGACGAAGAGAAAGTATGCAAGTAACACAATTGTCGGGAGTATTTCTGGAGCAGTTCCTCCACTGATTGGTTGGGCAGCGATTGATCCTGGTCTTGGCGCTATACCATTTGCATTATTTCTGATGATGTTTGTCTGGCAGCCGCCTCATTTTTATGCAATTGCCATGAGAAGGGTGGAAGAATACCGGGCTGCAGGAGTGCCAATGCTACCTGTGGTAAAAGGGTTTGCGAGAACGAAGCTGTCAATGCTTCTATGGGTTATTGCCTTGTTCCCGCTGCCATTTTTATTGCCTTCACTTGGTACCGCTTTTATCGTACTCGCAACCGTGCTGAATATCGGCTGGCTTGTGCTTGCGCTTAAAGGCTACAAAACAAAAGATGACCATAAATGGGCTACGATGATGTTCGTATATTCATTGAATTACCTGACAATTATGTTTACAGGTATGGTTATTCTTACATTCATTTAGGGAATTCTTTCTTTAGAGAAATCCATATAAACAATCTCCATCAACAAGAATATTCGAATGAAAGAGGGGTTTAAAAAAGCTATGAAAAATGGGCTTAAGAAATGGCGTTTTCTGCCGCTCGTAGCGGCAATGGCGTTTATTCTTTCCGGCTGTGGAGAGCCGTTTCTGTCAACGCTTCAGCCTGCGGGTGAAGTAGCACAGAAGCAATTCAACCTGATGATTCTGAGTGTAGTAATCATGGTTCTGGTAATCATCGTTGTAGCAATCGTATATGTTATTGCTGTTACTAAGTTCCGCCGCTCAAAGCTGGGTGAAGACTTTATTCCAAAGCAGGTGGAAGGAAGTCACAGACTGGAAGTAATCTGGACTGTTATTCCTATTATTCTTCTTCTAATCCTTGCAGTACCTACTGTTGCACTGACTTTTGAACTTGGTGACACGTCAGGAATGGAAGTTGAAGATGAAGATGGAAACAGAGAAGCACTTGTAGTAGATGTGCGTGCAAATCTTTACTGGTGGGAATTCTCATATCCTGATCAGGGAATTGTAACTGCACAGGATCTTGTTGTACCAACAGATCAAAATGTTTACTTTAATGTAATCGCTTCTGACGTTAAGCACTCATTCTGGATTCCTGCAGTTGGAGGAAAGATTGATACAAACGTTGATAATATGAACACATTCTACCTGAACTTTGATGGTGAAAAAGCACAGGATGCTAATAACCTGTTCTATGGTAAATGTGCTGAGCTTTGCGGACCTTCACATGCTTTAATGGACTTCAAAGTACAGACAATGTCTCAGGAAGACTTTGACGGCTGGGTTGCAGCAATGCAGGAAGCTGGAGGAGCTGAAGGAGAACCGGAGTTTGAAAATGAAACAATCGCAAGAGGTTATGAAGTGTTTAGTGACAATCAGAATGGATGTATCGGGTGTCACGCTATTAATCCGACACAGCAGATTGGAACCTCACAGGGACCTAACCTGACAAACTTTGGTGAACGTTCTTACACAGCAGGAATCCTTGATAATGAGGATTCAGAAGAAGTACAAGCTGAAAACATCAAAAACTGGATCCGTAACGCGGATGCTTTAAAGCCGGGTAACACAATGGGCGCTTATAACGAAGATGATATCTCAAATGAAGATCTCGATGCACTGACTGAATACTTAATGAGCTTAAAGGTTTACACTGAATAATTTGATTTTTAAGGGAGGTATACTTAGTGAGTACCGTTGCTGAAAAAAGAGGTTTCTTAGCAGTCCTATGGGACTACCTCACAACGGTCGACCATAAGAAAATCGCCATTCTCTACTTAATTTCCGGCGGATTTTTCTTCCTGGTTGGCGGTATAGAAGCAATGCTGATCCGTATTCAGCTTGCGGTTCCTGATAATGATTTTGTGTCAGCAGGACTATACAATGAATTACTTACCATGCATGGAACAACAATGATCTTTCTAGCAGCCATGCCGCTATTATTTGCTTTTATGAACGCAGTCGTACCATTACAAATTGGTGCGCGTGACGTAGCATTCCCGTTTCTGAACTCACTTGGGTTCTGGTTATTCTTCTTCGGTGGAATCTTCCTTAACCTTTCATGGTTCCTTGGCGGAGCACCTGATGCAGGATGGACTTCATACGCTTCACTGTCACTTGCATCACCTGGTCATGGGATTGACTTTTACGTATTAGGTCTTCAGATTTCAGGGGCCGGTACATTAATTGCAGGGATTAACTTCCTTGTTACCATTATCAACATGCGTGCGCCTGGTATGACTTACATGCGTATGCCGCTATTTACATGGTCAACATTCGTTGCATCTGCACTGATTCTGTTTGCATTCCCTCCACTGACTGTGGGACTTTTCCTGATGCTGTTTGACAGAATGTTTGGTGCGAATTTCTTCGATGTAACAATGGGAGGAAACACGATTATCTGGGAGCACTTATTCTGGATCTTCGGTCACCCGGAAGTATACATACTGATCCTTCCGGCGTTTGGTATTTTCTCTGATATTATCTCGACATTCTCGAAAAAGCGTCTGTTCGGTTACGCTGCGATGGTATTCGCAACAGTACTGATTGGTTTCCTTGGATTCATGGTATGGGCGCACCATATGTTCACAACTGGTCTTGGACCAACTGCGAACGCAATCTTTGCCGTAGCAACAATGGCAATTGCCGTTCCTACAGGGGTTAAGATCTTTAACTGGCTTCTTACAATGTGGGGCGGAAGCATCCGTTTTACAACGCCAATGCTTTATGCTGTAGCATTTATTCCTTCATTCGTTGCCGGAGGTGTTACAGGGGTTATGCTTGCATCAGCTGCAGCTGACTACCAGTACCACGATTCTTATTTCGTAGTTGCTCACTTCCACTATGTAATCATCGGTGGGGTTGTGCTGGGACTACTTGCAGGTACACATTTCTACTGGCCGAAAATGTTCGGTACAATGCTGAATGAATTCCTTGGGAAAATTACTTTCTGGTTATTCCTGATTGGTTTCCACGGCACATTCTTTATACAGCATTTCCTTGGGCTAATGGGTATGCCAAGACGTATCTGGAAGTTCCTTCCTGGACAGGGTCTTGACTTATTCAATATGATCAGTACAGTAGGCGCATTTTTCATGGCGCTTGGTGTAATTGTACTTCTATACAATGTCGTGATTACACAGATCAAAAATGTTCGCGTTGGAAATGACCCTTGGGGGGATGGACGTACGCTTGAATGGGCGATTCCATCACCACCGCCATACTATAACTTTAAGCAGCTTCCACTTGTGCGTGGACTTGATCCACTTTGGATTGAAAAGATGGAAGGTCATACTGAAATGACACCGGCTGAGCCGCTTGGTGATATTCATATGCCTAACAACTCATTCATTCCATTCGTTATGTCTCTTGGACTATTCATTGCAGCATTCGGTGCGATGTACCAGGTGGACTGGAGAGCTTCTGACGGTGCAGATTATGTATGGTCAATTCCGGTTCTGATTATTGGGATGCTGATTACAATCGGTTCTATGGCTGTCCGTTCATTGAAAGATGATCACGGTTACCATATTCATAAAGAAGAACTAATGGACGATCATGATAAAGGGGGTAGGGAGTAATGGATATGAATCAAAAATACACGGCTCGTACGTGGCCTGAATCTCCTGAAAAAACTACCCTTGAAGGTAAAAACAAATTTTTAGGATTTTGGCTCTTCCTTGGTGGAGAAACAGTTTTGTTTGCTTCATTATTTGCAACCTACCTGGCTTTAAAAGATAAAGTTCCGGGTAGTGATCACTATCTCGCAGCAGATATGTTTGCACTGCCGCTTGTCTTTATAATGACAATGCTTCTTTTAACATCATCACTGACAAGTGTCTATGCAATGTATCATATGAAAAACCATAACTACCAGAAGATGCAGACATGGTTACTGCTTACAGTTCTGCTTGGTCTGGCATTCCTTGGTTTTGAAATTTATGAGTTTTATCATTATATTCATGATTACGGTCATACATTTACAAGCAGTGCATTCGGTTCAGCCTTCTACACACTTGTTGGCTTCCACGGAGCGCACGTTGTAGTAGGACTTG
Organism: Jeotgalibacillus sp. 10bf12; assembly: GCF_055597105.1. Classification (NCBI taxonomy): domain Bacteria; kingdom Bacillati; phylum Bacillota; class Bacilli; order Caryophanales; family Caryophanaceae; genus Jeotgalibacillus; species Jeotgalibacillus sp. 10bf12. The sequence continues at coordinate 2,192,255 of NZ_CP200276.1, forward strand.
GATGGTTTATTCTTCTGCTTGTTCGTAACGCCAAGCGTGGACTGAACCTTTACAACGCACCGAAGTTTTTTGTCGCTTCACTATATTGGCACTTCATTGACGTTGTATGGGTATTCATCTTCACGGTTGTATACTTAATGGGAATGGTGGGATAAACTCATGGCACATGAATCTACTTCAGCGAACCCTAAAGTCAATTATGAATACCGCCGCAGAAAAGCACGCGATGAAATGCGCGGACAGGTAACATCTTTTGCAATGATGATCTTTATGACATTTATTGCATTTATCATTGTCATCGCAGATTTTGATAAGTTTTATGCATTCCCGATTCTGCTTGTATTAGCAGCAGCTCAGGTTGTGCTTCAGCTTTACTACTTCATGCACATGAGTCATAAAGGACATGGGACAGCAGCACTTTTCCTATACTCCGGTGCATTGATTGCATTTGTTACCATTTTGACTTTCCTGACGATCGTCTGGTGGTAATCTCTTAAGGATCGGCATATGCCGGTCCTTTTTTAAATGCGATCGTTCATGAACTTGTCATCTGACTGCATTGAAGTAAAGATGTCTTAGGCTTATAATGAAAGAGATGAGACAGGAGTATTCAGAAAGGAAGGTGCCTGATGTCGATCAGTATATTTGGATTCCAGGCTCTGTGGAGTCCTTACTTTTTTATCAGCCTGACAGTGTTAACCATCCTGTTCTTTTTATTAGCAACTAAATGGAGACATAAGCTTCAGGATTCAAGACCGATCACAAGAAAAGAAACGGTTTTGGTACTTATTGCAGTATTAACGATTTATATTATTAAAGGATCTCCGGTCGATGTATGGGGGCATATCCTGTTTTCAGTTCATATGATTCAAATGGGTATTTTCTATTTATTGATTCCGCCTCTTCTGATAGCCGGTGTGCCGAATTATATGTGGAAGGCATTGTTAAATCTTCCGGTTATTAAACCGCTTTTCAATTTTTTTACTAAGCCTTTGATTGCACTGATTTTATTTAATGGAGCATTTTCTTTTTATCATATACCGTTAATTTTCGATACGATTAAGGTGGATATGGTACTCCATTCAGTTGTAACAGGTGCGATCTTTGTCTTCGCATTCTTAATGTGGTGGCCGCTTGTCAACACACTTGAAGGTGAGTATAAGTTGAGTGGAGTTAAGAAAATCGGGTATATTTTTGCTGACGGGATCTTATTGACTCCTGCATGTGCATTGATTATTTTTGCGAATAACCCGATGTATAATACTTTCTTCAATGGAGGAGCATGGCTTGAAGCAATGGCGCTATGTGTCCCTGCTGCTACGCTTCAAAGTCTGAGTGGGCTTGGCATTACCGGTCCTGAACTGTTTACAAACATGCAGCCGCTTGAGGATCAGCAGGTAGGCGGCGTAATTATGAAGATCATTCAGGAAATTATCTACGGTGTTATTTTGGCCCAGGTATTCTTTGAATGGTACAGAAAAGAAAGATCAGAAGAGGATGCACTTAATGCATCTTTATATGCAGCAAGAGAACCAAAAACTTTATCGTGATGACACAGAAAGAGGATCTAGACGATGACATTACCGATCTTACCAACATTAAGTACAATTTTTATTGTAACCAGCGCAGTGCTTGTCGCAATTGGCTGGGCGCTTGTAAGAAAAAGAAAAATTGAAGCGCACAAAAAGACGATGTTTGCTGCAGCCATTGCAGCTCTAACATTTTTCATTATTTATATGAGCAGAACAATTTTTGTAGGGAACACTGCATTTGGCGGTCCGGATGATATGAAGATCTATTACACTGTATTTTTAATTTTTCATATTATCCTTGCAACGACTGGTGCAGTATTCGGACTTGTAACGATTTGGCTTGGATATAAGAACAGGATTAAAAAACACCGTAAAATCGGACCTGTTACTTCAGTTATCTGGTTTGCAACTGCCACTACGGGTGTAATGGTTTATCTGCTGCTGTATGTTTTGTACGATGGTGGAGAAACTACTTCTGTTATTAAAGCCATACTCGGAACGTAATCATATTACACATAAAAAGCGCGCCAAGTTCCGGCGCGCTTTTTTGTATGCAGATTAAAACTTGAAATCCATTTTGAAAATACCTGCTTCTCTTGCTGAGTTGAAAATGATCAGAATCAGTGGCCCTATAATGAATCCGAGGATTCCAAATAACTTTAGACCGATAAACATGGCGATCAGTGTAGCAAGAGGGGAGAGACCAATATGTGTCCCCATGACTTTTGGTTCCACTGTTCTTCTGATAACCAGCAGAATGACAGCTAATATCGCAAGCTGTGTTCCCTGCTCAATATCACCCGTGATCAGCTGGAAAATAGCCCATGGAGCAAGGACGACAATCGAACCGATAATTGGGATCAGATCGATCAGCCAAATAATGATCGCCATGACAAGCGCAACTTCCGGAGCAATGATGTAAAGCCCGATTAAAGAACCTCCAAGTATTAATAAACTTACTAAAAACTGAGCCTTGGCAAATCCCCAAATGACTTTTGACAGTCTTGCAGTCATAAAGCGTACCTTTTCAGCCGTCTGGTCTTTGAAATGCTTATAAATATTTTTTCTGATTGCCGGCAGATCCAGCATAATTAAAAATAATGCAATGAGATAGACAAGAAAGCTGACAAGGTAATCAGGTATGTTTGTAATCATACCGGTGACACTTTCAGCATTAATTGAATTTGTGATGCTTGTTCTAAAGTCGTTTATAAAGTTATTGATTTCCGTACTTGTCTGTTCCATTACCTGCGTAGGAACCTGGGCAAAAGTAACGGCCATATCATTTTCAACTGTTTTCCACCAGACTGCGAGCTCATTAATATAATCCGGTGTATTTTCAACAAATTGAATCGCCTGACCGATTAATTTCGTTACAGCTATGTACAGAAGAAAGCCAATTGTACCAAGGAACAGAATAAATACCGTCCCGACAGACAATTTCCTGTTAAATTTAGTTTTACTTTCAATCAGCTTTACCAGCGGATCCAAAATAAGTGCTGTAATGAGAGCGGCAATCAAAGGAACTGAAACGGGTAAAATAAAGTAAATCAACAGTAATACAGCAATCACAACGATTGTTGTAATAACATTCTTTTTGGTAAATAACTTGTTCAACGCCGGTCCCCTTTCAAAGATCTAGTGGTTATTCAGAGGATGTTCAACTGCTCTAAGGGTTCAAAATAGCAGCTATATATAAAAATAAAGAGCCATTATACCATGGCTCCTGCCCATTAGATGGCGATCTTTGCAAGATCCTCATAAATGGCAATTAAGATTTTTTCACACGTTTGTACAAGGTGTTCAGGAAATTCTTCACCTTCACCATATTCAACACCATGCGGGTAATAATGTTTACCAAGCAGTGGTGTAAGCAGCTTTACATCAGCATCACTTGAGCCGATATCTCCTTTTTCAGTGTATCCGAAAATACGAAGGTAGAAAGTACCTTCTCTGATCTCGAACTTTCTGTCATATGTAACACGTTCCCAGTCCCATTGGCCTGCACGGATCATGCCATGTTCATTCATTACATCTTCTAAAGGATCAAATTCGATTAATAAAGATTCTAATCCAGTATTTTCAAAGCGCATTTGAAAATCTCCTCCTGTAAACCAGTTTTAATAATAAGTCGTCTCATGCTTAATAATAGTCGAAACAGTAAGAAGTTGCAATTATGTCATTCATTAATTTCGTGATATTTGTGGCAAAAGCATGACAGTTGATATACGGTCTCTTGCTATTATTATCACCTGATCCTATGTATAATATAGATAAGAGATAAAAAGGGGGGACACAGATGAAGGCAATGATCAGAATAGGCGTAGTCATATTAGTCATATTCCTCATTGGCTTTTACAATGGTCCTACTTTTCAGGAGAATGAAGAGCTTGAGAACGAACCGTTTAATGTAGATTCCAATGAAAATGCTGAAATCCCCGCCTCAGAGGGCCTGACAAGACCTAAATCAGGTGTTTCTGTTTATATTGGTAAAGGTGTAGAGAGCTTAACCTCGGAATATGGTGAGCCTGAAAGAATGGATCCTGGCAGAAATGGACTGACCTGGTTAATTTATAAGGTGGAAAGTGGTTATATGCAGGCAGCAGTGAAAAACGATGAAGTTAAAGCGTTATTTGTGATGGGAGATGCTTATGACAGCACGCCTTATTTCTCAGGTCAGTCTGTTCAGGAAATTTACCAGTTCACAATGATCAACAGTGAAATTATCGTAGAAGATGATGGCAGGGTATATCAGCTTGAATTAAGTGAACAGGACCTTCATACACGGCTTCTTGTTCAATTTGAAAATATCTACGCACAGCTGATGATTGATACAGTTTCTAACAGTCTGATGGGTGTATATTATCTGGATAAAGAGACACTGCTTGATCAGCAGCCTTATGAAGGTTCAGTTGAAGGTGGACCGCTTGCAGATCAGGATCAGCTCATTCTTGATGAAGTGAATAAAGCAAATGAGCGTCAAATGTTTGATATTGTAAATTTTATCAGGGGGAAAAACGGGCTGAATGAACTGATCTGGGATGATCAATTGGCAGAGGCTGCGAGAGATTTAAGTCAGACGCGCGAACAGTTGTCATCAGAGTCATCTGAGGAATCGTCAGGTTTATCAGACCGCCTGGATATACTGGACAGGAATTATAAGTCAGCAGCTGAAAATACAGCCTCACAGTATTATCTTACACCTGCAGTGGTGCATGGGTGGCTGAATTCAGAAAGTCACCGCAGTACAATGCTGGATGATACATTTACTCATACCGGTTCTGGTGTGTACGGCAGCTATTATACTCAGGACTTCGTTCAATTTGATGAACCGGATGTTCTGGATGAAGAAGACGATTTATCAATGCAGAGTGAATAATATGAAAGGGTGAGACTCAATTGTCTCACCCTTTCATCTATTTTCGGTCAATCATAAAAAATGAACCAGTTGCATGCGCGGCTCTTTTACCTTCTGCAGTTTCAACCCATCCTTCAATCACCATACTCTTGCTCCCGTGATGAATGACTTTGGCGAAAGCCTGTATCGTACCTTCCTGAATAGGAGCAGTATAATGCAGATTAAGCTGGCTTGTGACAGCAGCTTTAGTGGGAGGGGCAATTTTATTGGCAAGCGTGCCCATTGCAGTATCAATTGCAGTGGCTGTAATACCACCATGCATGATGCCAAGTGAATTGTGTACAATCGGTGTAACAGGCATCGTAATGGTTAATACTTCTCCATCATAAAGATGCTCCATTGCATACATTGCACTTACATAAGAAGTGGCGAGCCCCTGTCTTTTTGTTTCAAAGCCTTTTAATACCTGTTCAATAATACTTTTTTCATCATCATTTAACTGATCAATACGCAGTTGATTAAGTGTGTTCATCGTCTGCCCCCTTTAACCATTCAATTCATTTTACCATAAAATATAAGATGAACATGAAGAGGGGGAGTCGTATGAGTAACAACGAGCGCTTAGAGGCATTTAAGCTTTATTTAAAAAAACATCCCGATCTTGTAAAGCAAGTCAGGAGGCAGGAAAACTCGTGGCAGGGATTATATGAGGAATGGCTGTTGTTGGGAGATGATAAAGCTCCCGGTATTGAATTTGAACAGCTCTTTTCAAGTGTAAAAGAAAAAATACAGCATTTTGATCCATCACAGATTGAAGAATACTCAAAAAAGCTTCAGTCAGGACTGGATTTTTTTCAGGAAATGCTGAATCATTTTAATCGTGAAAAAGATCAGGAAGATGATATTTTAATGAAACAGTGGAAACAATAAGGGATTCATTTACTGTATTTCATGTTATGATAAAAGTGGAGGTGCGAATATGTTAGCGACAATGGAAAGAATCCAGCTGCTTGATGCGTCAGATGAGCTGTCTGAAGTGATCCTGCACTCAGAAACATTAGAAAATTATTACGAGAAGTACCGCACTTTAAAATCGTCCACCACGTCGATGGATAAAATATATAAGTTTAATGCACTGAAGGAATTATACGAAGAAGTTCAGCGCTTCGGCAGATATCATCCCGATTACAGCAGAGTCATGAAGGAAATCCGTGAGACAAAACGGGATATGGATATGGACCCGAACGTTGCACAGTTCAGAGTGGCTGAAAATGAGTTACAGCAGTTACTCGATGAGGTAAGTGCGCTGATTGGCCATGCAGTATCTGAAAACGTGAAGATTCCTACCGGGAACCCATTTTTTGATTCTCAATCCGGCTGCAGCGGAGGCTGTGGTTCAGGCGGGGGCTGCTCATGCTCAGCGTAATAAAAATGACGGAATGCGATTAAGCATTCCGTCATTTTTTTAATCATTTTTCAGTAATTGCATTGCGATGTCAGGGCGGTCGGTAATAATGCCATCTGCACCAAGGCCAATCAGACGGTCCATTGTTTCAACATCATTAACAGTCCAATACTCAACCTGGATGTTCAGGGAAGTTAAAAATTCAATAAACCCTTTTGAATCAAGGGGAATTGATTTATGTTTAGTCGGGATCTGAATCGCATCAGTATTTGGGTGATATAAATGCCCAAAGCCACTGCGATATAATGAGAATGCTTTTCTTGCTTCACTTTCACCGGCACCGATTGCTACACGGTCCTGGGAATAAAGAGAGAAGCGGTCAATCTGCTCATCATAAAAGCTTGTAACAAGCACTCTGTCCTGAACGCCAACCTTCTCAATCAGACGCCATAATTTTGAAGGCATCAGACTTCCTTCATAAGTATCCGGATCTTCTTTCATATCAATATTAAACAGCATGTCAGGGAACACTTCAAATGCTTCTTTCAGACTAAGCACGACTTCGCCTTTATCTCTGTATGTCTGTTCACCCTGAAGGTCTCTGAAATGATAGCCAAGATCAAATTCTTTCAGTTCAGCAAGCGTATAATCAGCTACTCTGCCGGCACCGTTTGTAGTGCGATCGATAAACTGATCATGGAAAATGACCAATTCTTCATCTTTTGTCATACGGATATCAACTTCAAATCCGTTCACACCGAGTTCAGCAGCCTGCTTGAATGCTGCAAGTGAGCTTTCTGGTGCTAATGCCGCACCGCCTCTATGAGCAAATACTCTTGGTTTTTCACCTTCAAAAAACGTTTTAGTTTGTCTTTTAGCCGGTTTTGATGTCATTTTGGTACCTGCCCAGATCGCTGCACCAGAAGCAGCAAGAGCAAGTCCGATATTAGTCTTCTTTCCCATTAAGAATCCTCCCTTATACAAATATTTCACATTTTAATGTTAGCACGCAGGCGTTTGGTTCACAAACATTAGCTCACCTGAAACGGATACAATCATTGCAGAGGTTGCCACAGCAGAACATTTTTTCCTGAGGAACATAAAAGCGGTGCCTGTAAACCCATTCACCATCCAATGCTCTCACAAAAATTGTTTCGGCATTCAGACGTTTACCTCGCATTGCCCGGACTGCACAACGTTTTATTTTTTGTTCGATTTCCTGCCGGTCTGCTTGCAAAGTTTGAATATACAAAAATGGAATCCCGGCAGATTTTCTCCATTTAGCATTTACAATTCCGGGTTCTTCACTTAAAAGAGAGATAAACCGCTGCCAAATTTCATTCACATCCATATAAGCGCTTCCTTTCGTTGCCGGAAAGGCATACTATATGCTACAATTTTGTGTAAGAATAACGAGTGAGGTAATGACTATGCTGACAGAGCGTCAAGGATTAATCGTATGGCTGCACAGCTTAAAGCACGCGAAAACGCTAAGGCGCTTTGGGAACGTGCATTACGTATCAAGGAAAATGAAGTATGTATTATTATACTGCAATCAGAGTGAAATTGAAAAATTAACAGAAAAGCTCTCAAATTACTCATACGTAAAGAAAGTTGATGTGTCACTGAGACCAATGATTAAAACAGAATATGAGAATGCAAGACCGGATAAAGCTAAAGAGTACGATTACAAAATGGGTCTTTGACAATTAAAAAAGGCGGGCATAAGCTCCGCCTTTTTGTGTCTTAATAAGATGATGAAAGTGGTGCGATGTAATGGTTCATCCTTAAGATGCCGACCAAGTGTTGAAAATACAGCTCTTTTTCGCCGAATGCGACTGAGGGTTGTACCTCCAGATGAACGATTGGAATACCTGCCTGTTCAGCAGCTGCTTCAATTAATCTTAGTCGTTCAGAAGGCTTTTCAAGATCCGGAATGCCTTCAGTGGAAATATAGATTGCCTGAAAATTGCCCATTTCAGTTTTTTTCATAATCAGCGCCGGAGAGACAAGCTTCTTATCACTCATCTTTGTATGGAATACCGCAAGCCTCATTGCACGATCCTTATTATATTTAATTAAATCAAGTAATTCATATACATCAGCGTAACCTTCACCAAGTTCAATAAAACGTTGAATCATCCATTTCACCTGCTTTATTTAATTTAATCACCAGCCCTTAATGTATCATATGTTTCAGAAATATGCTTTCAGTAAAAGAATATAAAACCGGGGTGATCGCTATGCATATTGCAGCAATTGTAATTGTACTATTACTGGTCATCATTTATTTTCTTCCTGGCAGTAAAAACGAAACAAAAATGAATGACGAAGGATGGCTCGTGACAGCGATTGTCACAGCGTTAGTGACTTATGGATTCATTGAGCTTGCCAGGGCAGATGAAATGAATGAGATGTCACTGCAGGAGCTCAAAGAGACATTAGCTGAAAATGAAAACCTGCCTGACCTTGATCAGATTATTCACGAAATGGGAGTAGAAGACTTCGCAGCTGACCTGCCTGATTCAGGATAAGTTATGTATTACATTTTAATTTAAAAGACTATAAGGTACCCTGTTTGAATAAGAGTGAAGCATTCAAAGAGCATGAGACTATTATGTCTCATGCTCTTCCTTTTTTGGAAAGCTAAGTTATAGGTTAGGTTATGTCTGGTACTGCTAAGCTGATGATTCTCGCTGCAGGATTCTCTTCGTCAGGAAGGGACGTGTGAGGCATGGCAGAAGCCTGCTGGCTCAACGCACGGCTGCAGAAAGCGTCTGCCTCACTCAGCAATCATCACCTGACTTTAATAAAGCCTTTTGAAAAAACAACGTATCTCATGGCGGTTCACAGTCAATTATGGTAGCATAGGTACGAAAAGTGTCACACCTTATCAGAAATTGACAAATTGACATGAGAGATTGTGGTGAGAATATGAGAATTATTTCAGGGGATAAAAGAGGAATTCACCTGCAGGCAGTACCCGGCACAAATACAAGACCAACGACTGACAAAGTAAAAGAGGCTATTTTTAATATGATTGGTCCATACTTTACTGGCGGTAACGGATTGGATTTATTTGCCGGCAGCGGAAACCTTGGACTTGAAGCGTTAAGCAGGGGTCTCGATCATATGATTTTTGTGGATAAAGACCGCAAAGCATTTCAGACAATTCAAGCAAACATACAGAAATGTTCGTATGAAGATCACTCGGAGTTATACCGAAATGATGCAGAGAGAGCTTTGAAAGCGGTTGCGAAAAGAGAGCTGCAGTTTGAGTGCATCTTTTTAGATCCTCCTTATAAAAATAAACAGCTGGAACTATACCTGGCATTTATAGATGAACATCAGTTGCTGAGTGCTACCGGGGTTGTCATGTGTGAGCACGATGCAAACACTAAAGTACCTGAATCAGCAGGCGCGCTTGTTCTTGTTAAGCACGAACTTTATGGTACTACAGGTATTTCGATTTATAAAAGAGAGGAAGAAATTCATGAAGCGTAAAGCAGTATGTCCGGGCAGCTTTGACCCGATTACACTTGGACATTTAGATATTATTTCACGCGGGGCGAAAAATTTTGATGAATTACATATAGTTGTACTAAATAATTCTTCAAAAAAGCCTGCGTTTTCAGTTGAAGAGAGAATGGATCTGATCAGATCAGTCACTAAGGATATTCCAAATATTAAAGTGGACTCTTATCAGGGGTTACTGGTAGATTATGCAAGAGAAGTCGGGGCTAATGTTATCATCCGCGGCTTACGTGCAGTATCCGATTTTGAATATGAAATGCAGATCACATCCATGAACAGAGTGTTACATAACGATCTTGAAACCTTTTTTATCATGACTAATAATCAGTACTCATTCTTAAGCTCAAGCATTGTAAAAGAAGTGGCACGTTACGGTGGAAATATTTCAGAGCTTGTACCGCCGGAAGTAGAAGAAGCATTGAAACAAAAATATCTGATGAAATAAAGCCCTGGCTAATACCGGGGCTTTTCTTTGTATCGAAATTGTATTAATATCACGGCGCATATGAACAACACGATTACGGTCAAGATTTGTGAAAAATTAATCCCTATATCAACAGGCGCCATGACATCCGCTGCAGGAAGTTTGTCTGCTTTGAAAGGAAAGAAAAGTTGATGGATCATAAAAATAACCGGTGAAATGATCATATGAAAGAGCCTTGAAACTAAATAGGATCGATAAGTAATCGGCAGCTGATCAATAAAAGTGATGACCTGCATATGTATACATAAACCACTAAAAGACACCATCGCAAGAACAATGACAGATGCTGTGTAGGGGTCTGAAAAACGAACCGCTGCCTCAACTCCGTTAGAGAGCTCCATGACACCAGCGATTAAAACCTCCATCTGCTCAGCTTTAAGTCGATCTGAAAAAGAGCTTAGAAGTTGTTCAAGTAATTCTATACATACTGAAAAAAAAGTAATCAATCCGCCAATGATAATCAGCTGTTTGACTGACACTGTGACGGATTCTCTGAACAGAGAGAGATAATCAGCCTTTGACTGGTCAGGTGGGTTCCTTTCTAATGAGGGCCCTTTTATCAGTCTCCCGGCTGCAATTCCAATGATCACATTTCCACATAGATGACACAAAAACAGAATGATTCCTAATGTAGGCTGATTCATCAGTCCACCCGCAACTGCACCAATGATAAACATGGGGCTTGCGCCATTTGTATAACAAATCAGACGCCTCGCATCTGTTATACTGATTTTATGATTTTTAAGTAAATCAGCAGTCATTTTTGCACCAATTGGAAATCCTGATAAAGACCCGGCAATGAAAACAAGTGCCCCCTGACCTGAAACATTAAATAATGGTTTCATAACTGGTCCAAATAATCGGGCTAACAGATTAACCCATGGTATAGCGGGTAGCATAGCAGTTAATACAAAGAATGGGAAAAGTGAAGGGAAGATAATATCAGCAAATAATGTCATGCCAGTTAAGGCAGCTTCAATTGTCGATGTTGGTGAGGAGAGCATAAATATAAAAAACAGTAAAAACATAAATGACACAATATGCTCTTTAAATTTCATTAAATCGGCTCCATTGCAGTGTGATTAGTTCTTTTTAAAGTTCAGCAGTGCTAAAATTAACTGTAAGAGAATTGTATGAGGTTGCAGACTGATTAGAACTGCTGGTTAGGGGTGGTTTAGATGAATCCGAAAATAGGTCTTGCACTTGGATCGGGCGGTTCAAGGGGATTTGCTCATCTTGGCGTTTTAAAGGTGCTGGAGCGCGAAAATATCTCAATTGATTATATCTCGGGCAGTAGTATGGGTTCTTTAGTCGGGGCATTATATAGTGCAGGACAATCTGTTGCTGATATGGAAAGAGTCGCAGAGACATTCAGAAGTAAATATTTTATGGATCTGACAGTTCCAAAAATGGGGTTTATCTCAGGAGAAAAATTCAGGCAGTTCATCAGATTGTTTACGCATCATAAAAATATAGAAGAGTTAAATATACCGCTCTCGATTATAGCGACTGATCTGATTAAAGCTGAAAAAGTGATTTTCACAAGCGGTCCGGTTGACCGTGCAGTGAGAGCAAGTACAGCGATACCTGGCATTTTTGTTCCGGAGAAGATTGACGGCAAATTACTCGTTGATGGCGGGGTCATTGACAGGGTGCCTGCTTCTGTAGCAAAAGAAATGGGAGCAGACATTGTGATTGGTGTGGACGTTTCCCAGGTAAAGAAAAATGCTGAAATTACAACGATTTATGATGTAATTATTCAGAGTATTGATATCCTGCAAACCGAAATTGTGCAGCTAAAAATGACGGGAGCAGATGTGTTAATTTCTCCACGCGTTGAAAAGTTCAGCAGTAAATCCTTTCAATATGCTAAAGAAATTATACACCTAGGTGAAGAGGCTGCTGAAGCGGCTTTACCAAGAATATTCGAGGAAATTGAACACTGGAAGGAGCTTCACAAACATGAATAAAAAAACGATGCTGACACTGACCATTATTATGCTCGTTTCAGTGTTTCTCAGCTTTTATTCGCTGCCTTATTATATACAAAAGCCGGGCAGCGCCTTTGCGCTTGATGATATCGTTGAGGTGACAGATGGGACTGACAGTGAAGGAGATTTCTCTTTAATGACTGTTTCACAGGTACAGGCAAACGTATTTGCCTATGCATGGGCATATTTTAGCGATTATCAGGAAATTTACCGAGTAGAAGAGGTCAGAAACCCGCATGAAAGTGAGGATGAGTATTCAGTCAGGCAGCTATATCTGATGGATAACTCAGCAGCTCATGCAATTGAAGTGGCATTCCGTGAAGCCGGAGCAGAGTTTGAATACCTTTATAATGGCATTTATATTCTTAATGTATTTCCGGGTATGCCGGCAGAGGATATTTTACAGGCTGGTGACAGGATCACACAGGTAGATGAGACTGCATTGGAATCATCAGAGCAATTTATTGAGTATGTATCTGAAAAGGAAGCTGGAGACGCAGTGACGATTGTCTATGAAAGAGATGGAGTAGAAAGATCAGATGACATTACACTCGAGACATTCCCTCAGAATAATAACCAGGTAGGAATGGGGATTTCCCTTGTTGATGATATTGATCTCGAAACAGATCCGGCAGTTAATATTGACTCAGGAGGCATCGGAGGTCCCTCAGCCGGACTGATGTACGCACTTGAGATATACGATCAGCTGGTAGAAGAAGACCTGACATCAGGAAAGCTGGTCGCCGGAACAGGCACGATCTCTTCAGAAGGCATTGTAGGAAGAATTGGCGGCATTGAACAGAAGGTAGTGGCAGCGGATAGACAGGGAATTGAAATATTCTTTGCACCGGACGATGAACTGCCTGAAGATGTGCTGAATGATAACCCTGACCTTCAGACAAATTATGAAGCGGCTTTACAGACTGCTGAAAATATTGGAACTGATATGGAGATCGTTCCAGTAAGAGAGTTTGAAGATGCGCTTGAATATTTGAATTCGTTATAACACAAAGAGCCTGAGACAAAAGTCTCAGGCTCTTCTTTATAAGGACTACTTATTTTATGATCACCGGGGGAGCAGTAAAATCCCTTGTAAGCATTATTTTACGTTTAGCAGGGTCAGAAAAGCCCATAGCATACGTTTTCGAAGCTCTGATATCAATCGCACACAGATCCTGGTGCTGCTGGTTCAGATTGCTGATAACCGGGAGCGTAAAATCCTTTTTATATTTATTAAGATATTCTTTCCCTTTTGCCGTCATACCAAGCATTCTTAAATACGCTGGCTGAGTATTTTGCTGAATTTCTTCCTTCGTTGTTTTAGTGATCAGATGTGTAAGCATTCTCTGGATTCTGGTCCAGGTATATCTTTTTGTTTTTACCGCCTGCATAAAAGATTCAAAGCATGTACTTCTCATAGCGGCATCGATTAACCTGTACTCAATACCTTCCTCCACCTCATAATAGGCTTTAAGGGTTGATGGGGATGAGGTCACCAGCATATGCTGCAGATATGGCCAGAAGTGATTCCAGTTTAGAAACTGGCCGTCTTCAGTGAAATCTTCCATCACGGTATATGATGAATGAGGCACATGCCGGACAATTTCTTGCAGTCCATCTTGAAAAATCTTTTTTCTGATAGAAGTAGCGCTTGAAATGAAAGATTTGTGCAGTGATTCATCATGGTAATCTGAAGAAGTTCTTTTAATCGTATAAGGCTTCATATTCGAATACCGGTGTACCGCAGTTATGTATTGATAACCAAGCATGTTATTTGGCCTGGCCAGATCAAGTTCAGATGAGTGGCTAAATAATAATCTATAACTTTCAGCCGCTGCTGCAGGATAACTTTTACCGAGCTTCATCTGTTCACGAATCGTATACTGTAAGTCTTCCTGATGTTTGTTTTCAAGGTTTAACTGATGAATAAATGGTTCGATTCTTCCATTTTCGCTTCCAAAACAGATTGAATCGCACCCCGCGGCATCAAGACATTTCACAGCACCTTCTGCAAAAATAGAAGCATGTTGAACAGCAAAATGGTATGGCAGCTCAAAAACGATATCAACACCTGAGCGCAGTGCCATTTCAGCACGGTCCTGTTTCGGACAGAGTGCAGGCTCACCTCTTTGAAGAAAATTCCCGCTCATCACAGCAATGACTACGTCACAATCAGTCACTTTTCGTGATTGTACGGCATGGAGATGGTGACCGTTGTGAAAAGGGTTATATTCAACTACAACTCCACAAGCCCTCATTTATCTCACTCCTTCAATAAAATCGTTTCGTAAAATGAACAATCCCTTTATATTTTAACTCATTTACGTTATAATAGGGTGTAGTTTAGACCGGAGATAGTAACCGGTCTTTTATTGTGCAGCCTAAAGCGTAAATACTTTCAGGTCAGTACTTTTAGTTGTAAAGAAAAAATCTTGACATTCCTTTATACAGGGAATATAATCTACTTTGTGCCTTGAGGTGATGACAAATGAAATGGTCAATCATTCAGCTGCAGAAATATCGCAATGAGGACTTCAAGATCGATGAAACGGCAGAAATGAATGAACTGACAGAACGGCACCGTGATATCAGACAGGTAGAACCTGTAAGAGTCACTGGACGCGGTGATATCAGCTCTTCAAAGATTACGTTTCACCTTCATATTGAAACAACACTGACTTTACCATGTGCGAGAACACTTGCAGATGTTAAGTACCCGGTTTCTCTTGATACTGTGGAAACTTTTATTTTGAATTCATCTTATATAGATGAGGAATTAAATGAAGAAGTACATGAGCCGGATGGTGAGGTTGTTAACCTCCGACCGGTAATCGAAGAGATCCTGCTGCTTCAGGTACCACTTCAGGTCTTTAGCGATAAAGCGCTTGAAGAAGAAGGTATGGACAGCGGAAACGGCTGGGAAGTGTTATCAGAAGAGGAACTTGAAGAAGCAAGAATAGAGGAGCAGCAGGAAGAACCTGCCGCAGATCCAAGGCTTGCTGATCTTGCGAAATTTTTCGACGAAAAAAAATAAACGTAAAAACTGGACCTCTGGTTCATTTTACAATCACTCTCTTTAAGGAGGTGGGAAACATGGCAGTACCATTTAGAAGAACATCGAAGACCGCTAAAAGAAAGCGTCGTACGCATTTCAAGTTATCTGTACCAGGTATGGTAGAGTGCTCTAACTGTGGAGAAATGAAGCTTTCTCACCGCGTGTGTAAAGCGTGCGGAACTTATAAAGGCAAAGAAGTAGTAGGCAAATAATGTCTTCTGCTGAAAACCTGCAACAGGGACCATGGCCCTTTGCAGGTTTTTTTGTCCAGAAATGTAAGTAAATCATTCAGCTCCTTAAAATCTCATGTTACAATTATTTGCAGACTTAAGGGAAAAGGGGACTGTTATGTATGGGGTATCAAATACACAAAAAAAATAACGTACTAGTTTTTACAATCACCAGACCCGATCGCAGAAATGCAGTTAACTATGAAGTAATGGATGGGCTGGACGAAGCAGTCACAAAAGCTGAACATGATGACAGTATAAAAATTTTAATGATTACAGGAGAAGGCACACAGGCCTTTTGTGCCGGTGGGGACCTTCAGGAATTCCACAGCTTAAAAACTCAGGCAGAATCCTACAGCATGCTGTCGAGGATGGGTGGTATTTTATACAGGCTGGCAATACTTGATAAAGTCACTGTTGCATTCATCAATGGCGCGGCTGTTGGCGGAGGCTGCGAAATTGCTTCAGCCTGTGATTACAGATTTGCACGTCCCGGAGTTAAGATGGGATTTGTACAGGGAAACCTCGCCATTACAACTGGCTGGGGAGGCGGGACACTGCTTTATGAACGACTTCCGGCAAACCAGGCTTTCCGTATATTAACGGAAGCGAATATTCTCACTGCTGATACATTATGTGAATTAGGATTTATTGATCAGCTGCTAAACGCAGAGTCTGCTGACGAACTAATTGAACTATTTGAACCTGTGATTAAAAAGACAGGACCAGTGTTATCAGCTTATAAAAAAATGCTCACAAGAAAATGGATTGCAAGTGATCTTAAAGAGCGGATGGAAAGTGAAATGTATGAGTGTTCTGTTTTATGGGAATCAGAAGACCATCATGAAGCAGTAGGCAGGTTTTTAAATAAATAAATTGACTGGAATAAAAAAATAGACATAAAAAATACGATTATCGTATTTTTTATGTCTATTTTTTTATGTTCATGCATAAGATATCAATAGATTCAGAAACTGCAGGTTAAAAGTTTACTATATGGACTGGGGGAGTCAGTATGACATTAAGACAGGATGGCTGGACATCGCGTGAAGATCAGTTATTAAAAGAAAAAGTGTTAACCCACATCGAACAGGGCAGTACACAGCTGAATGCATTTGAAGAAGTAGCGCTTGAGCTTAACAGAACACCGGCAGCATGCGGATTTCGCTGGAATTCATCTTTAAGGAAAGAATGCCAGAAGCAGATTTCTGAAGCGAAACGGTTGAGGTATGCGAAAAGAAGAGAAGAAGAAAAAAAGTCTGTTGAAAAAGTGAGTGACTGGAATGCTGAACAGCTGATTCAGAAGATGAATCACTGGATTTCAAGACTTGAACAAAACCAGCCGGCAGTTGATATGATGCAAAAAGCTGAGGATGCAGAAAAAGAACGGGAACGTCTGGAAAGAGATAATCAGTTTTTAAAAGAGCAGATTACAGAGTTAAAAGAAGACTACCATGCACTATTATATTTAATTGAAAAAGCGAGAAAGCTTGGAACAGATGACCATGACCGTTCTTCAAGCGTCTTTAAAATGGAACCGAATGGCAACCTTTTCAGAATGGATAAAAAAGCCGTGAATGAATCGACGGATCAGTTTTAACAAATAAAGAGGCTGGGTTTTACTCCAGCCTCTTTAACCGTTTTACTGTCCTTCAGGTGGAAACTTCACAGACTCGCCGGTATGAGCTTCTCTGCACCAATCGTTTGATATTAGTCTTGTTTAAAATATCAATTGTTGAATTTGCACCAAAAGTGATTCAATTACTCATGTACCTGTTCGGTAACACCTTCCGGATACCAGGCCATTGGATTCTCTCCTAAATCTCTTTCCAGATCATACGTTACACGTTCAAAGCCCATCTTCTCCCAGAACTCAGTAGAATTGACTCTCGGATTCGTTTTAATTGGCAGTCCGAAACCTTTGGCGAACTCTACCATTGCCTGACCGTAGCCTTTTTTCTGATAACCTGGCAGGACTTCTACTTTCCATAGCTCAAGGTAGTTCTGAGGCGGCTCAAAATACTGATCAAATCTTGCATCTCTTTTATACAGATTCATTCGTGCGACAAGCTTGTTTCCTAAGTAGATCCCGTAAAAAGGTGAATCACTGTCGTTTTCAACCATATTTGTTTCGAGCTCTTCTTTCATTGACAGCTCCTGTACGCCAACTTCCCGAAACTTATTAAACTCTTCAAGAGTTTTGTAATTAATTTTTAAATTCTCCACTTTAAAAGACATTCCGGACACTCCCTGTTTGTATAATGGCTTTCTTTTGTAACCGCTTTAATCGGTATTTACATATATTATAGCGCAACAGGTCAAAAAATTCTGCACATTTACTTAGAAAGCGTTTACAATAGAAGGTGGGGATGGAAAGTATATTTTGAAGAAGGGGGATTTTTGTGAGAAAAATACTCATAGCAAATCGCGGGGAAATTGCCCTCCGTATCATTAAAACGTGTAAAAAAATGAATATCAAAACAGTCGCAGTGTATTCTGAAGCTGATCAGGACCTGCCTTATGTGAAAGAAGCGGACACAGCCAAGCTAATTGGTCCGCCACCTGTAGCGCAGTCCTACTTACATATTGACCGGCTCCTTGAGATTGCTTCTGAAGAAAGCGTAGATGCGATTCACCCGGGATACGGTCTCCTGTCAGAGAACGCTGACTTTGCAGAGCGTGTAGAGAAAGAAGGCTTTATCTTTATTGGACCAGCATCTTCAGTGATGCGGAAAATGGGAGACAAAATAGAAGCCAGAAAAACAATGGTTGATGCAGGCGTTCCTGTTGTGCCGGGTTATGAGAGTGAAGACATGACACTCGAGGAAGCTCACAGAGAAGCTGCGAAAATCGGCTATCCCGTTATGTTAAAGGCGAGCAGCGGCGGTGGCGGTGTAGGAATGGTACTGTGTGAAAATGAACAAGCGCTCACTCAGCATTTTGAACCGACGATCAAACGCTCTCAGACCTACTTTGGGTCAGGAAAATTATTTATTGAAAAATATATTGCCAAAGCAAGGCATATTGAAGTGCAGATTTTTGGAAACTCATTCGGTGAGGTATTCCACCTGTTTGAACGGAACTGCTCGATCCAGAGAAGAAATCAAAAAGTCATTGAAGAGTCTCCATCTCCATCGCTTTCTGGACCGGCTAAAAATAAGCTGTACCATTTAGCTGTTCAGGCAGCAAAAGCAGTAGGCTATCAAAATGCAGGGACAATTGAATGTATTTTAGACACCGATGAAAATCCATATTTTCTTGAAATGAATACCAGACTGCAGGTAGAGCATCCCGTTACTGAGCAGATAACGGGTTTTGACCTGGTTGAGTGGCAGATTAAAACTGCATTTAACGAAGAACTGCCTGTAAAAACGCAGGAAGAGATCCAGTTGTCCGGACACTCAATCGAGTTCAGAATCTACGCGGAAGATCCGAAAACTTTTTATCCCTCTCCTGGAACATTGAAAGAAGTTCAATTTCCTGAAGGGGAAGGAATCAGGGTTGATATCGGGTATGAGGCTGAGAACAAAGTAACACCATATTATGATCCAATGATCGCTAAATTTATTATAACGGCTGATTCAAGACAGTCCTGTATTCAGGTGGCAAGACAGGCATTTGATTCAGTACATGTAGAGGGTGTAAAGACCAATATACCACTTCATAAAATTGTCCTGGATTCAGCTGAATTCATGGACGGGAAATACCACACTCAAACTTTAATGAATATAAAAGGAGAATGATGAAAATGACACAAATTACTTCAACAATGGCAGGAACAGTGCTGCAGGTACTCGTAAATACAGGTGATGATATTGAAAATGGTCAGGCAGTAATGATGCTTGAATCTATGAAAATGGAAATTCCGGTTGAGGCAGAAACAGCAGGTAAAGTAAGTGAAGTAAAAGTAAATGCAGGAGATTTCGTAAACGAAGGAGATACACTTCTGATTCTTGAATAAAACTTTTAGAAGGGAGATCTGAACATGCAATCTGAAACAATCCAGAGCAGGCTGAGAGAGGCCCGTGAAGAGATAAAAAAAGGCGGTAAGCCAAAATATCATGAAAAGCTGAAAGAGCAGGGTAAAATGTTTGCCCGCACAAGAATTGATCTGCTCGTTGATGAAGGATCATTTAAAGAAGATGCGATGTTTGCAAATTTCAATGCTGGTGACCTGCCGGCTGATGGTGTTGTCACTGGAACTGGCTTAGTAGATGGCAGGCCGGTGTGCATTATGGCGAATGATTCTACGATCAAAGCCGGCTCATGGGGTGCGAGAACGGTTGAAAAAATTATCAGAATCCAGGAAACAGCTGAGAAACTCCGCGTACCGCTTTTATACCTGGTAGATTCTGCCGGCGCCAGGATTACAGACCAGCTTGATATGTTTCCAAATCGCCGCGGGGCGGGGAGGATCTTTCATAATCAGGTCAGAATGTCAGGGTTTATCCCGCAGATCTGTTTATTATTCGGTCCCTCTGCTGCAGGTGGCGCCTATATTCCTGCTTTTTGTGATATCGTCATCATGGTTGAGGGGAATGCCTCCATGTATCTCGGTTCGCCAAGAATGGCAGAGAAGGTGATTGGTGAAAAGGTTACACTCGAAGAAATGGGTGGTGCTAGAATGCACTGTACAGTGAGCGGATGCGGCGATGTACTGGCTCAAAATGAAGAGGAAGCCATTCAGCACGCAATTAAGTATTTGAGCTATTTCCCATCTAACTTTGAAGGGGAGGTACCTGTAAAAGAAGCAGCATCTGAACAGAGCAGCGAATCATTATCCGGACTCATTCCGCAAAACCAGAATGCACCGTTCAATATGTACGATGCAATCGACACATTAATCGATCAGGACAGCTTTTTTGAGATAAAGAAACTGTTTGCGCCTGAGTTGATTACGGGATTTGCACGTATGAACGGAAAGCCTGTAGGAATCATTGCGAATCAGCCAAAGGCAAAGGGCGGTGTATTATTTGTAGATTCAGCTGACAAAGGTGCAAAGTTTATTCAGCTTTGTGACGCTTTTAATATTCCGTTATTGTTCCTTGCTGATGTACCGGGCTTTATGATCGGCACAAAGGTGGAGCGTGCAGGTATTATCCGCCACGGTGCCAAACTGATATCTGCCATGAGCTCTGCAACAGTGCCTAAAATTTCAGTTGTTGTCAGAAAAGCTTATGGGGCGGGCCTTTATGCTATGGCAGGCCCTGCATTTGAGCCGGATTGCTGTATTGCCCTACCATCTGCACAAATTGCAGTCATGGGGCCTGAAGCAGCAGTCAATGCTGTTTACTCCAATAAAATTCAGGAGATTGAAGACCCAAAAGAAAAACTTGCATTTGTTCAGGCAAAGCATAAGGAGTATCAGGAAGAAATCGACCTGTACAGACTGGCATCTGAATTGATTATTGATGATATTGTAGAGCCGGATGAGCTGAGAGATGTACTGATCAGCCGCTTTGATTATTATTCAACAAAGCATATTCCTATGCCGCCTAAAAAACATCCGGTTTACCCTGTATAAACATTTACCGCCAGAATAAACGCTGGCGGTGTTTTTTTGAAAAAACATACGTTTTCCAATGCTTAATTTTGATAAAATAGTTAAAAAGGGGTGATCATGATACACATTCATATCATTGGAGCGGGATCGATTGGTCTTCTTTTTGCTCACCGCTTAAGCATGTGCGGTCATTCAATACATATTATTACACGAACAGCAGAACAGTCAGCGTTACTGGGTCAGCATGGAATTGTTAATCAGTCAGTGCAAAAAGTAACTGCAAGCCCGCTTGAACAGTCTCAATTTAACCAGGCAGATGCGGTATTAATTGCAGTGAAACAATATCATCTAGAGACGATCTTACCTGTTCTCACAGAAATTCCTGCATCAACACCACTTATTTTTTTACAAAATGGCATGTCACACCTCGAACATCTAACACGATTGCCTCATGAGCATATTTATGTCAGCACCGTTGAACATGGAGCTAAAAAGCTGAACGCTTATACAGTTCAGCATAACGGCGTCGGCTGGTGGCGTATAGCGTCTTATAAAGGTCAACGAGAAAATATAAATGCCATTTTGGCCTGTCATCACAATGATTTTCCAATTTCATATGATGAGGATTATCTGCGGCTATTAAGAGTGAAGTTGATTAAAAATTTGATGATCAACCCTTTAACGGCGCTGTTTCAGGTTAAAAATGGTGCGCTGGCTAAAAACCTGTACTTAAGGGAAATGATGGCGGCATTGTATGAAGAGCTTGCTGCTGTGTTTCCTGATGAAATTGCCTACTGCAGCTTTGATGACATCTTGGATCTTTGCAGAAAGACGTCTGAAAATGAGTCTTCAATGCTCTCGGATATTAAGGCAGGCCGTAAAACAGAGATTGAGTCATTAACGGGTTATGCAATCAAGGTCGCCGGGCTAAAAAAAGTAAAGCCGGTGATTCTCCCATTTTTAGAGCAAGGCATACTTGCGATTCAAATTGAAAGGGGATCAAATTAGTGGAGGCTGCAGCGATACTGTTCAGCATACTGATATATGCGCCTTACCTGATATACCTGATTGTTTTTATTACAGTAAAAAAAATATCTTCAAGGCACAGGACAGCAGTTTCAACCGGTATACATGCGACAAACCCGTTCCTGATCGGCTCAGTCTACTTTTTGATTCTGTTTATATGGGATCTCTCTGTATTCTGGCTGCTTTGTCTGATCATTGCAGTAATCGGCATTTTATCAGCATTTTACATAAGAAGTAAAAAAGATGATTTTACCTTTGCACATATCCTTAAAAGTACGTGGAGACTGTCTTTTTTAGTCTTTATACTGTTGCACATCTCATTAGTCATAGCCGGGACAGTACTTGCCATTTACGATTCAATCGTTTAACGAGCAATTTCCTTTCGGCTTTCGAAAGTCAGATGGTATACTGACAATGGACTAATGCGGATCAAAGGAGATTTTAACAATGCTCGTAAAACAAATGGACCTTCCGGCTATTCAGCCTTTTGCGTCAGCATATATAAAAGAAAGTAATCAGGCGATGAAACATTTCCATTATTCATACCGCGGGGATTTTGACAGAAGACTGAAAGATCTTGACCAGCGGACGTTTATGCGTAATGAGCTGACTGCCTGTATCGAAAAATATATGGATGGCTTACCGTCATCTGATCAGACGATCGTTTCTCTATCTGCTTTAAGGGAAGACGGAGTGGCAGTTGTCGGAGGTCAGCAGGCCGGACTACTGACGGGACCGCTTTATTCAATACATAAGGTTATCTCAATCATTAAGCTTGCAGAGCAGCAAACAGCTGAGCTTGGCAGAAAGGTCATCCCGATCTTCTGGATTGCAGGAGAGGATCATGATTTTCTTGAGATTAATCACGTTTATACAGAGGCGGAGGGGAAACTGAAAAAGAAAGGTTACCCTGAAAGAGTACTTACTAAAAAAATGGCTACTGATATTCAGTATGACCCTTCTCGGATGAAGCGCTGGATTGATGAGATTCTTGCTGAATTTGGTGAAACTCATTATACTGCCGGCTTAAGAGAGAAGCTGTATCAGGCTGCTGAAGAAAATACAAATATCTCAAAAATGTTTGCATGGCTTGTCATGGACCTGTTCAAGGAATCGGGTTTACTGGTGCTCGATGCTGCGGATCCCAATTTAAGAAAGCTTGAATCTGCCTTTTTCAAACAGCTGATTGAACAGCATGCCGTCATTAATCAGTCAGTTTTAGCTCAACAGGAAGTGCTTAAAAGTGACGGTTTCAAACCAATGATAGAACTTGAGAGGGACGCATCAAATCTATTTATCAGAGTAGATGAGGAAAGGCAGCTTCTTTTTTATAAAGATGATGCTTTTTATGATAAAGCCGGCCGTACGTATTCAATGAGTGATTTATTGAATGAAGCTGAAAGTCATCCTGAAAACCTCAGTAATAATGTGGTAACGCGCCCATTAATGCAGGAATGGCTCATTCCAACGCTTGCATTCATTGGTGGACCAGGGGAGATCGCTTATTGGGCTGAACTGAAAACCGCTTTTGAAAAAGCAGGTTTCAGTATGCCGCCGGTTGTGCCAAGACTGACTTATACAATTGTTGAAAGAAACATTGAGCAGGATGCGAAAGAACTCGATCTTAGTCTCAATAAAGTTATTGCAGAAGGGGCAGATAACGAAAGAACTGCTTTTTGGGAAGCAGTAAAAGACCAGTCTCTGAAATCAGTTATTGATGAAACAGAAAAACAGCTGACAAGACAATATGATGAAATTAAGCAGCTCTCTGAGAAATATGACCCGAACTTTAATCAGATCGTAGAAAAAAACCTGAACTTTCATTTAAAGCAGCTTTCCTATCTGCAGATGAAATCAGATGATGCACTTAAGCTGAAGCACCAGACTGTGCTCAGAAAATTTGACCGGGTGGAAAATGCACTTAGACCAGGAGGACCTCAGGAAAGAATCTGGAACATTTATTATTATATGAACCGGTATGGGGATTCTTTTATCAAAGACTTACTTGATGCAGAAATCTCATTTAATCATCAGCATAACATCGTTTATATTTGATCAGAAAAAGTCCGTTCAGATGAAAAAATCTGAACGGACTTTTTCTATTTTGAAATAAGTGAAACATAAATATCATCAGTTGTTTTTAGAAAATTCATTCACTTTGAACTTTTTATTATTACAGTTGTGTTAGAATATGAGAAACGAGTGGTACAAAGTGGGGGACTGTGGTACATTTATTTTGAGAGGTGGGAAGCCGGATGTTCATGGGTGAGTATCAGCATTCAATCGATACAAAAGGGAGAATCATTGTCCCTGCAAAATACCGTGAACATGTGAAAGATCTTTTTGTTATCACAAGGGGTCTTGATCAGTGTTTATTTGGTTATCCTATGGATGAATGGCGACGCCTTGAAGAAAAAGTACGTTCTCTACCTGTCACGAAAAAAGATGCCAGAGCATTTGCGAGATTCTTCTTCTCGGGTGCAGTGGAATGTGAAATTGACAAGCAGGGAAGAATCAATCTCCCTAAAAACCTGATTGACTATGCGAAAATTGAAAAAGAATGCATGATTATCGGTGTATCATCAAGAATTGAAATCTGGGATAAAGCAGTGTGGAGCGACTATCTTACTGAATCGGAAGAGTCGTTCGCAGAAATAGCAGAAAACCTGATAGATTTCGACTTATAGAATTTAAAGTGTTGAGGTGGCAAGGATGTTTGATCATACTACTGTCCTTCTGAAAGAAACAGTTGATGGACTAAATATAAAAAAGGACGGTATTTATGTAGACTGTACCCTTGGTGGTGCAGGACACAGTGAGTACTTATTATCCCAGTTATCGCATGAAGGACACCTTTATTGCTTTGATCAGGATGAGACGGCAATTGAACACGCAAGAGAAAAGTTGAAGCCTTATGATGGACAAGTTACTTTTATCCAGTCAAACTTCAGGCATTTGAAAAGTGAATTAAACGACCTGGGTGTGGAAAAAGTTGATGGCATTTTATATGACCTCGGCGTTTCATCACCACAGCTTGATACACCTGAAAGAGGATTCAGCTATCACCACGACGCACCACTTGATATGAGAATGGATCAATCGGCGGATTTGTCGGCAAGAGAAGTTGTAAATGAATGGGCGTATCAGGATCTGGTCAGAATCTTTTTCAGATATGGGGAAGAAAAATTTTCTAAGCAGATTGCCCGTAAGATTGAAGCAGCAAGAGAAAAGAATCCGATTGAAACGACGGCTGAACTTGTGGAGCTGATCAAAGACGGAATTCCGGCGCCGGCAAGAAGAAAAGGCGGTCATCCTGCAAAGCGTATTTTTCAGGCAATCAGGATTGCTGTAAACGATGAACTTGGTGTCATTGAGGAATCTATTGAGCAGGCAATTGACATGCTGAAGCCTGGGGGAAGGATCAGCGTCATTACATTTCATTCTTTAGAAGACAGAATCTGCAAGACGATGTTTAAAGAAGCTTCTAAAGGCCCGGAATTGCCACCGGGAATGCCGGTTATTCCTGAAGGATATGAACCTGTATTAAAGCTCGTTACGAGAAAACCGATTTTAGCAAGCGAAGAAGAATTAGAACATAATAACAGATCACGCTCTGCCAAGCTCAGAATTGCGGAGAAAAACAAATAAAATAGATAAATATGAAATGGGGGAAATAGAATGATGAACACTGCAAGGAAGGTCGAGCACAAGCCGTCTACTCAAGCCGAGCCTAAAAGAGTACTGAGAAAGAGATCTTCTGCATTTACGCTTGGTGAAAAAGTGATCGCTGCTGTATTTGCTGCATTTGTTTGCTTTGCGAGTCTTCATATTATTACAGCGCAGGCTGAGATCTACAGTACAAACAAAGAAATTCAACAGTTGGAATCAACTGTACTGGCCCAGGAAAATGTGAATAACGATTTGACGATTCAGGTAAGCCAGATGAGTACATATGAGCGTGTATGGGAAAAGGCAAAAGAGCTTGGACTCACGCTGAATGATTCAAATGTTAAGGTTGTGCAGCAGCCATGAGGAAATTGAAAAAGAATTGGGGAGCCTACCTGCTGTTTACAGTATTTAGCGCTCTCTTTTTTTTATTGATCACAAGGTTTTTGACACTGCAAATCACAGGTGAAGCGGAAGGAAGAGACTTAGCCGCCCAGGCGCAGGCGCAGTATGCAAGAAGTCAGATTCTCGAAGCTGAAAGAGGCAAGATTCTTGATCGGAACGGAGAAGTCATTGCTGAAGATACCCAGACATATAAAATTGTGGCAGTTTTAGATGAAAACCTGACAACAAATGAAGAAAATCCGAGACATGTGTTTAACCCCGAGGATACGGCTTCAACACTTGCGCAGTATCTTGATTTAAGCGAAGCTGAAATTCTGGATATTTTAACGCAGGACCGGAAACAGGTTGAATTCGGAACAGAAGGTAAGGATATTCCGCTTGAAATTAAACAGCAAATTGAAGATGCAGAACTGCCGGGCATCTTTTTCCTCCAGGATTTAAAGCGGTTCTATCCCAATGGCATCTTTTCTTCACATCTGATTGGCTATGCGCAGCCAGAGGAAAATGAAGACGGTCTAGTAAAAACGGTTGGCCAGATGGGTGTGGAAAGAAACCTGAATCAGTATCTTGAAGGTCAGAATGGCAAGCTTTCATTTGAAACGGATGCAAGAGGTTTTCTTCTTCCGGGTGGAGAAGAAGCGATTCAAAAAGCTCAGGATGGTCACGATGTATATCTGACAATCGATAAAAAAATCCAGACATTTCTTGAAGATGCACTGAGTCAGGTATCAGATGAATATAACCCGGAAAAGATGTTCGGTGTCGTGGCAGATGCGAAAACAGGTGAAATTCTCGCAATGAGCCAGCGGCCTACATTTGATCCTGATACAAGGGTCGGGTTAAGTGATAACTGGTATAACCAAATTGTGGAGAGTACGTTCGAACCAGGGTCCACGTTTAAAACATTTTCACTTGCAGCTGCAGTTGAAGAGGGTGTTTTTAATCCGGATGCGACATATCAGTCAGGTTCATATGACGTGCTTGGACAGAAAATTAATGACCATAATGTCAGTGGCTGGGGAACCATCAGTTACTTAGAAGGTGTGCAGCGTTCGTCAAATACTGCTTTTGCAAAGCTGCTTGAGCAGATGGGTGACGATGTTTATAGAAATTATCTGAATGATTTCGGGTTCGGACAGCCTACTGAGATCGATTTACCGAATGAAGCTCCAGGTAATATTCTATATAATTACCCGATTGAAAAAGTAACAACGATCTTTGGACAGGGAACTACGGTAACACCTCTTCAAATGATTCAGGCCGAAACTGCCATTGCAGGTGATGGGAATATGAAAAAACCCTATGTTCTGTCTAAAGTTGTAAACCCTGAAACCGGGGAAGCCGTATATGAAGGTGAATCAGAAGTCAGCGGTCAGCCAATTTCAGCTGATACTGCTGCTAAAGTCAGGGAGTACCTAGCATCGACTGTCACAAGTGAGGTCGGAACGGGGCAGCCATTTAGTATTCCGGGTTATGAAGTATCAGGGAAATCGGGTACTGCTCAGATTCCTGATCCGGAAACGGGCCGTTATATGACAGGAAGATCCAATTATCTCTTCTCATTCATCGGTATGGCACCGGCTGATGATCCGGAACTCATCGTATATATTGGTATTCAGCAGCCGGATCTGCCGGAAGATGAAATCAGTTCAATTCCGGTTTCCAAAGTATTTAATCCTGTCATGTTAAACAGTCTGAAATACCGGAATATCCAACCTGCTGAAGCACCTATGAAAGAAAGTATAGCGGTTGAAGATTATACCGGACAATCAGCTGTTACTGTAAAAGAAGACCTAGAAAGTATGGGGTTGAAGGTTGAAATGATCGGTAACGGTGAAACGATTCAGGATCAGTCTACAAAACACAATGAGTTAATCGCAGGAGAAAGATTGATTATAGTCACAGATGGGGAGTTAACCATTCCTGACTTCACTGGATGGTCATACAGAGATGTCGTGCGCGCGGCAGCCGCTGCAGACCTTGAACTGAATGCAACTGGGACTGGTTTCGCTGTTTCCCAAAATCTGACCGCTGAAACAGTTATCAGTGCTGATCAGCCATTAACAGTCAAATTTGAAACACCTGAAGAAACCAGAAACAGATTAAGTCAGCCGGAAGAAGATAGTGAGCTTCCGCAGGACTAAAACAAAAAGCCTTTTCTGATGATTGATCAGAAAGGGCTTTTTGCATACGTTTATACTTACTGCATACGATGAATTATATATGCTAAAGACAGGAGGAGCAGTGTGCAGCATTTTTCTGAGAGGCTGTTGAAAAAAAGGCTAGTCATTGTATTTTTTTTATTTCTTCTGCTCTTGTTCGTCGTAGTGATCAGACTTTTTTACGTACAGGTAATTGCGCATGAGCAGCTTTATGAAAAAGCGATTGAAAGCTGGACAAGGGAATTGCCGCTTGAACCTAAAAGGGGAACGATCTATGACCGTAACGGTAAGCCCATTGTGTCAAATGAGTCAGCACCGAGTCTTTTTATTATTCCAAAACAAATTGAAGACAGGGATCATACCGCCACTCAGTTAAGTGACATTTTAAAAGTGCCCGAGGAAAAAGCGAAAGAGTTTGTATCCAGGAAAGGGTCTATTGAAAAACTTCATCCTGAAGGAAGAAAGCTTAATTTTGAACAGGTCCGTGCCCTTGAGGAAGCAGCATTGCCAGGCGTATATATAGCAGACGATTATAAGCGATCTTATCCTCAGGGAAGGATGCTTTCTCATGTTCTTGGATTCATCGGTGTAGATAATAGAGGACTATCCGGCCTTGAATTGCTTTATGATGAGCAACTATATGGCGTTAAGGGAGCAGAAGGCTTATTTACGGATGCCAAAGGTAAAGAGATGGATCAGGGGTCATACCATAAAGAACCAACTCATGGAATGGATCTTCATTTAACCATTGACCTGGATGTACAGAATGTACTTGAACGGGAGTTAACGAATGCACAGGAAACATATGATGCAGATCAGATTCTCGCGATTGCAATGAGCCCTAAAACAGGTGAAATTCTCGGTATGGCATCTAGACCTGACTTTGATCCTTCTCATTATCAGAAGTTCTCTCCGGATATATATAATCGGGTGCTGCCGATCTGGCGGACGTATGAACCAGGCTCAACATTTAAAATCATTACGCTGGCTGCTGCTCTTGAAGAAGGTCTGGTTGATCTGGAGAAAGAAAGCTTTTACGACAGCGGACATGTTGAGGTGGGAGGAGTTCACCTTCACTGCTGGCAGCGGGAAGGACACGGCAGCCAGACTTTTCTTGAGGTTGTCCAAAACTCATGCAACCCTGGATTTATTGAGCTTGGTAACAGACTCGGTAAAGATAGGCTATTATCTTATATACATGATTTTGGATTTGGACAAAAAACAGGAATTGATTTAACCGGGGAAGCGAGCGGGATCTTATTCAAGCCTGAAAATATGGGTCCGGTGGAACAGGCGACAACTGCTTTTGGTCAAGGTGTTTCAGTAACACCAATCCAGCAGGCAGCAGCGGTCTCGGCGGTCATCAATGGCGGTACACTGCCAACACCAGTTATCACCAAGAAATGGACAGATCCAATATCAGGGGAGACTTTACATGAAACACCTGTAAAAATGAAGAAAAAAGTAATCTCTGAAGATGTGTCAGCAGAAATGAGGGAAGCGCTTGAATCTGTTGTGGCACAGGGAACCGGACGCGGGGCTTTTGTAGAAGGCTACAGAGTAGGCGGGAAAACAGGGACCGCGCAAAAAGTTGAAAATGGCCAATATATGAAAGACAGTTATATCGTTTCCTTTATCGGGTTTGCACCAAGTGATGATCCGGAAATCCTTGTTTATCTTGCAGTGGATCATCCTAAAAACACAATACAATTTGGTGGAGTAGTGGCAGCGCCAATAGTAGGGAACATCATTGAAGAATCTTTAAATGTACTGGGCGTGGAAAAAAGGAAAGATCAAATTGAAAAGGAAGTCAGGTGGACAGATCCTCCCGAAATCAAAGTACCTGATTTAATAGGAAAGACTAAAAGCGAATTATTAGATCTGCATCTAAACGTAAACCTTGAAATTAAAGGAGAAGGAAAAAAAGTGATCAGACAGTCACCAGAAGCCGGAACAGTTATTCCGGAAGGTGAGACACTTCGAATATTTATTGGTCAATAGCATTCTTTCGACCTATCAGGTAAAATAACAATATAAGAAATGTTCGAGGAGTTGGGTTTATGAGACTTTCAGATCTGACAGGATGCCTTCCTCTGTATGAGATGAAAGGCCCTGGATCAGACCCTGAGATCCTGAAGGTATGCCATCATCATCAGGATGTTGAGCCTGGATCACTTTTTGCTGCGATGAAAGGTGAAAAAGCTGATGGCAGGTTTTATATTGAAAAGGCAATAGAAAAAGGGGCTGTGGCTATTTTATCTGACAGTGAACATCACTTGAGTGTTCCTATCGTGATCGTAAAGCATCCAAGGCACGCGCTTGCCTGCATTGCGAATCATTTTTATGATTACCCGAGTTTTGATCTGAAGGTGATCGGTGTAACCGGTACGAATGGCAAAACAACTGTAACACATATGCTTCAGGCGATTTTAGAATCAAATGAAACAAAGACCGGGATCATCGGCACACTGTATATGAAACAGGGAAATCAGGTGAAAAAAGCCGAGAATACAACACCAGACAGCCTGCTGCTTCAGCAGACATTAGCAGAATTCAGATCTGTTGGAGTGAAGGCAGCTGTGCTTGAAGCGTCTTCACATGGCCTGTCTCAGGGCAGGATGTTTGGCTGTGATGTTGATGTTGCCATATTTACAAATCTGACGCAGGATCATCTTGACTATCATGAAACGATGGAACATTACAAGTGGTCAAAAACGCTTTTGTTTTCGCAGCTTGGGCACACCCATATAAAAAACGCCCCAAAATTTGCTGTGTTAAACTATGACGATCCGTTTACAGAAGAGATTACAGCAGCAACCTCTGCGCATATCATCACATATGGCTTAACAGCAGAAGCGGATATTTACGCTGAAAATCTGAATCAATCGAAAGAAACGACAGCTTTTACACTTTGTACACCATCAGGAAAAGCAGATATTCAACTGAATTTTGCAGGTTTATTTAATGTATATAATGCGCTGGCTTCAGCAGCTGCTGCTTTTGTGATGAGAGTACCAATTGAAATCATTGTTAGAGGACTTGAAGGTTTATCGGGCGTTCCTGGACGCTTTGAGATCGTCAAACATAAAAGACCATTTACTGTCATTGTGGATTATGCCCATACACCTGACAGTTTAAAGAATATACTAAGTGCTGCCCGAAAAATGAACCCCCGTAAGCTGATTATTGTGATTGGGTGTGGGGGTGACAGAGACAGGGCTAAAAGACCTGTTATGGCGAGAATCGCCTGCGAACACGCGGATCAAGCGATTTTTACATCAGACAATCCGAGAACTGAAGATCCAGGGAAGATCCTGAGAGATATGGAAAAGGGTGTTCACGGTAGAGCCTACAAAACAATTGTGGATAGACGTGATGCAATTAAATATGCGATCTCCAAAGCGTCAGAAGGTGATATCGTCATTATAGCAGGGAAGGGGCATGAAAAATTTCAACTGATACAAAACGATAAAATCCTATTTGATGATAAGTCTGTTGCAGAGGATTGTTTAAATGAATATCAGCTAGAAGATCTGTAAAAGTAAAAATACAGAATTAGAACACAAGATAAGCCTGACTGTGAGTCTGTGACATATTCATGTCGCAGGCTTTTTTCAATTGTATAAAGATCATCCTGTACTGAAATTAAAATGTAAAAAACTTTAGCGCTATAATCATTGCAATTATGGTAAAATGAGAGATTGTCAGCATACAACATAAAAAGTACAATAAACTGGAATGATTTGTTAGGAGGAAGCAGGATGTCAGTATTAGCTGTAGTGTTAGCAGCGATATTTGGATTTGGAATTTCAGCAGCGGCAGCACCGCTATTTATTCCTTATTTAAGAAGATTAAAGTTTGGACAAAGTATCAGGGAAGAAGGACCTCAGTCCCACCAGAAAAAATCAGGTACACCAACAATGGGCGGCCTGATCATCCTGAGCGCGATGACACTTGCGACTGTTATCGTCAGCGCAATTTACGGAGTGCTCTCTGTTACCACGCTCTTATTATTAATGGTTACAATTACATTCGGCGTTCTCGGGTTTTTAGATGATTTTATAAAAGTTGCAAAAAAACGAAACCTTGGATTAACTTCAAAGCAGAAGCTTCTTGGTCAGATTGTGATTGCAATAATATTCTATATTATTTTTAGCGCCAATGATTTTTCATCCATTATTTCAATTCCTTTTACATCAATTGAATTAAATCTTGGAATTGTTTATGTGGCATTTGTTATTTTCTGGCTGGTTGGATTCTCCAATGCAGTTAACTTAACAGACGGACTTGACGGACTTGTGTCAGGGACAGCAGTCATTGCTTTTGGTGCATTCGCATTGATCGCCTGGCAGCAGGATCAGCTGGCACTTGCAATCTTCTGTATGTCAGCTGTGGGTGCATTACTTGGATTCTTACTATTTAATGCGCATCCTGCTAAAGTCTTTATGGGTGATACCGGGTCACTTGCACTTGGTGGAGCGATTGGTACCGTATCCTTACTGGCAAAACAGGAAGTCTTACTTTTATTAATTGGAATTGTTTTTGTACTGGAAACACTATCTGTCATGATACAGGTAACTTCTTTTAAAACTACTGGAAAACGAGTGTTCAAGATGAGCCCGCTTCATCACCACTTTGAACTGACTGGCTGGTCAGAGTGGAAAGTAGTTACTGTCTTCTGGACAGTTGGACTTGCTGCTGGGATCTTGGGCGTTCTGATAGGAGTGTACGGCTGATGATTGATTATAAAGGATATCAAAATAAAAAAGTATTAGTTGTGGGACTGGCTAAAAGTGGTGTCGCGGCATCATTGCTTCTTCATAGACTGGGCGCTTTTGTTACTGTGAATGACTGGAAGCCTCTATCTGAGAACAGGGATGCCCAACAGCTGCTGGATCAGGGGATTAAAGTGATCTGCGGCAGTCACCCGGTTGAATTGCTTGATGAAGGTTTTGAGCTGATCGTAAAGAACCCTGGTATTCCTTATTCCAACCCTCTCATTAAAGGAGCGATAGCCAAGGGGCTGACGGTTCTGACTGAAGTAGAGCTTGCTTACAATATCAGTGAAGCGGCTATCATTGGTGTAACCGGAACTAACGGTAAAACGACAACAACTACTTTGATTCATGAAATGATTTCAAAAGACAATAAGAAATCTTATGCAGCAGGTAATATTGGTACAGTAGCATGCGAAGTCGCTCAGATTGCAAAACCTGATGAAGCGATGGTGGTTGAATTATCATCATTTCAGCTGATGGGTATCAGACAATTTGCACCTTCTATTTCAATCATCACAAACATTTATGATGCGCACCTGGATTATCATTCTTCTAAAGAGGAATATGTTGGAGCGAAAGCAGCCATTACCAGAAATCAGACAGCTGGTGATTATTTGATCGTAAATGCTGATCAGGAAGAACTGATGGCTGCAGTCGATCATACAAAAGCTCAGATTGTTCCTTTCTCTACAAAGAAATTTTTAGAAAAAGGCATTTCAAGCGATGGGGAAAAGATTTATATGAATGGGGAAGCAGTCGTTTCATTAAAAGATATTGTTCTTCCAGGCAGACATAACCTCGAGAATATTATGGCAGCCATTGGTGCAGCTAAGCTTTATGGTGTGGCTGATGAAAGTATCAGAAAAGTACTGGCGGAATTCTCCGGGGTGAAGCACCGTACACAGTTTGTAAGAGAATGGAAAGATATTAAGTTCTATAATGATTCAAAAGCAACAAACATACTTGCCACTCAGAGTGCACTCGATGCATTTAATTCGCCAACAATTCTTTTATGTGGCGGTCTGGACAGAGGAAATACCTTTGAAGAATTAGCCGGATCCATGTCGCATGTGAAAACAGCTGTCGTTTTTGGTGAAACTGCAGATAAAATGGCTGAAACAGCTAACCGTGCAGGTGTTGCCAATGTGATTCGTGTGAAAGACATTAATGAAGCAGTCACTGCAGCAGCAGAGGTTGCAGAAGGCGGGGATGTTGTGCTGTTGTCACCGGCATGTGCAAGCTGGGATCAATACCCAACATTTGAAGTTCGCGGAGACATATTTATTGAAGCGGTGAATAAGCTGAAATAAATACGTTGAAGGGACGAGTTGCATGGATCGTCTACTCTTTACTTTCGTACTGATCTGTTCAGTATTTGGTGTATTGTTAATTGATAGCGCAAGCAGTGTATGGGCATTAGACCGTTTCGGTAATGCCCATTTTTTTTCGGCAAGACAGGCTGTTTACTTAGCTGCCGGACTCATTGTCATGCTGATTGTGTCAAAGATTGATTATCTTTTTTGGTACAGACATGCCAAATCAATTTATTTTGTTACGGTTATTTTACTTGTAATTGTTCTCATTCCGGGTATCGGTCTTGAAAGAAACGGATCTCAAAGCTGGATCGGTGTCGGGCCTTTGTCAATTCAGCCTGCTGAACTGGCAAAGGCCGGAGTTCTGATGCTGACTGCAGGCTTGATCAGCACACAAAGAAAAAAGCTTTCAATTAAGCAAACTGTATTTCTGATGCTTGTCGTTTTATTCCCTTTTGGCATCGTGATGCTTCAGCCTGATTTGGGAACCGGGACCGTCTTAGCGGGAAGTGGTTTATCGCTGTTATTCTTAGCTGGTGTCAGTCTCCGGTTTTTTTTATGTTTGTTCGGGGCAGGAATGGCGGGTTTCGCAGGCCTGGTTATCGCTGCACCATATAGAATGCAGAGGATCTATTCATTTATAGACCCCTGGCAGGATCCGCTCGGGGCAGGTTTTCAGATTATCCAGTCACTGTATGCAGCAGGTCCTGGCGGGCTTTTTGGTGCAGGTTTCTTTGAGAGCAGACAAAAGCATTTTTATCTGCCTGAACCACAAAATGATTTTATTTTTGCAATTGCTGCTGAGGAACTGGGACTTGCAGGGAGTATTCTGATCGTTTGTTTATTTTCAGCTGTTATCTGGCGGGGAATACTGATTGCAATCCATGCACCTGACAGCTTCAGTAAACTGCTCGCAGGTGGGATCACAATCTCGCTTGGTCTTCAAGCTGTCATGAATATCTCAGTTGTGATTGGACTGATTCCTGTGACTGGTATTACACTTCCGTTTTTCAGCTATGGCGGGTCTTCACTGATGGTTGTGCTGAGTATGAGCGGAATATTACTGAATATCAGCAGGCATACAGGGAATTAGGTATTTTACATTTTCATGACGATCAACAAGTTTCTGTATTTTCTAAGCGTACAATAGTGTAGTATTAGGGTAGATTTATAAAGAGTAATGTGATTGCGGGTAACCGCATGACTGGAGTGAAATGAATGAAACGCAAGCCGGTTGTCTCACTTGAAGACAGAGTGCCCCAATTAAGACAGCGCCGGCGTAAAAGAGCAAACAGGCGCTTAGTTGGAGTGGTGTTGCTATTCGTCTTCATGATTATTATTGTCCTGTACTTTCAATCACCTTACAGTAAAGTGCAGAACATTCAAATAACAGGTAATAGCGGTGTCTCTGAAGATCAGACAGTTCAATTGAGCGGTATTTCAACCGGAGATCCGTATTGGACATTAGATACTGAAGAAGCCGAAAACAGACTGAAAGATAATGAGATGATCAAGGACGCAGAAATAAAAAGGGATTTGCCTTTAAATGTAGAAGTGATCATTGAAGAATTTGACAAAGTAGCACTCAGTAGAGAAGGGCAGCTTTATCGAGCTGTATACGAAAATGGCTTTATTGGTGAGCCTCTGCCTGTCCAGGATATTGATTTCAGTGCGCCGGTACTGAATGGCTTTCAGCAGGGGGAAATCGTAAATGATCTTGCATCCGCTCTGTCAGACCTTCCGGGAAATGTTATAAACTCCATTTCTGAAGTGCATTATTCTCCATCTGAAGTTGACTCCAATAGAATCATAATATATATGAACGATGGTTTTGAAGTTCATGCAGTCATTCCTTCACTTGTTGAAAAAATGACTCATTATCCTTCAATTGTGAGTCAGCTGGATCCTGAAGTCAGAGGAATCATTGACTTGGAAGTTGGTTCTTATTTCCGTGCTTATGATGCAGGGGAAGCTGCTGAAGGGGATACAGAGGAAGCGCTTGAAGAGCAGATAGAAGAAGCTGCTGAAGGGCTGCCTGACAACGATGTACCAACAATAGAGGAAAACTCAGAGGGGTAAATCCTGTTAAAGTATGAATTTGTCAGTAATATCGGTCATTTATTACTTTTCTGAGTATCTCAATTGGTGTAGACTATACCTATTGAGGTTTCAAACGTGAAACTTGTAAAAAAGCTTTCTATAAACAGCAGATAAAAATGAAAATTTAAATGATTAAAATGAATGGGAACAATGTTCGAAGGAGGTGCCACACGTGAGCAATAACGAATATTATGTCAGTCTTGACATAGGATCATCTTCTGTCAAAGTAGTCATTGCAGAATTGGTCCATGATTCAGTGAATATTATTGGGGTTGGAAATGTAGAATCCGAGGGAATCCGTAAAGGATCAATTGTAGATATTGATGAAACCGTACAATCAATCCAGAAAGCAGTCGATCAGGCTGAACGGATGACGGGTCTTTCAATACATAACGTAATTGTCGGAATACCAGCAAACCATGTAGCCTTGCAGCCATGCCATGGAGTAGTGGCAGTTTCTTCAGATGATAAAGAAATCCGTGATGAGGATATTGCGCGTGTACTCGATGCAGCGCAGGTTATGCCAATGTCACCTGACAGAGAATTAATTAACGTAGTACCGCGACAGTTTATTGTGGATGGACTTGACGAAATTAAGGATCCACGTGGGATGATCGGCGTCAGACTTGAGCTTGAAGGTACAGTTGTAACAGGCTCGAAAACGATGCTTCATAACATTTTACGCTGTGTGGAAAAAGCAGGTCTAGAAGTTGCAGACATTTTTCTGCAGCCATTAGCTGCAGGTACGATTGCACTGTCAAAAGATGAACAGGATCTTGGCACTGCTATTATTGATATCGGTGGAGGGTCTACCAGTATCGCAGTGTTTGAACATGGGCATCTAATTGCAGCATCTACAGTGCCTGCCGGTGGTGAACATATCACAAAAGATCTTTCAATCGGACTGAGAACGACAACAGATGATGCTGAAAAAATTAAGCGCAAGCACGGCCATGCGTTTTATGACTATGCATCAGAAGATGAAGTGTTCAGTGTGCCGATTATTGGAAGTGACCAGCATCAGCAATTTAATCAGCTGGAAATCTCTGATATTATAGAGGTTCGAATGGAAGAGATGTTTGAACTGGTATTGAATGAATTAAAGAGGCTTAACATCCACGATTTGCCTGGCGGATTTGTTCTGACTGGCGGATCAGCTGCGATGCCAGGTGTGCTTGAACTTGGACAGGCAGTATTGCAAAACCAGGTTCGGGTAGCTGTACCGGATTATATCGGGGTAAGAGAACCTCAATATACAACAGCAGTAGGGTTAATTAAATATGCATATAAACATGCCAAACTTCAGGGGCAGGCTGATAAGCAGCCTTCAGCATCAGAATATGACCAGCATGAACATGCTCAGAAAAAACCTAGAAATACTGAATCTGGTACTAAGCAGCAGAAGCCAAAGCAGAAAAATGAAGAGGGAAGATTTAAAAAACTGTTTGGATACTTCTTTGAATAGGAGATCCGGAAAGTAATTTGAATTAGGAGGATTTGCGATGTTAGATTTCGATACGAATGTTGATTCCCTGGCAACGATAAAAGTCATCGGTGTAGGCGGCGGCGGAAATAATGCTGTTAACCGTATGATCGAGCACGGTGTGCAGGGAGTAGAATTTATAGCAGTAAATACAGACGCACAGGCACTTAATCTTTCAAAAGCTGAAATTAAAATGCAGATCGGCGGCAAACTTACGCGCGGTCTTGGTGCAGGTGCAAACCCTGAAGTGGGTAAAAAAGCAGCTGAAGAAAGCCGCGAGCAGATCGAAGAAGCAATCAAGGGCGCAGACATGGTATTCGTTACAGCAGGTATGGGTGGCGGAACCGGAACAGGTGCTGCACCTGTTATTGCACAAATTGCCAGAGAACTTGGAAGTCTGACAGTCGGAGTTGTTACACGTCCATTTACATTTGAAGGACGTAAGCGTGCGACGCAGGCAGCAGGCGGAATCAGTTCAATGAAAGAAGCAGTTGATACACTGATCGTGATTCCAAACGACAGACTTCTTGAAATTGTTGATAAGAGTACACCAATGCTTGAAGCATTCCGTGAAGCTGATAACGTACTGCGTCAGGGTGTTCAGGGTATCTCAGACTTAATCGCGGTACCTGGACTAATCAACCTGGACTTCGCAGACGTGAAGACAATTATGTCTAACAAAGGATCTGCATTAATGGGTATTGGTATTGCTTCAGGTGAAAACCGTGCTTCAGAAGCTGCTAAGAAAGCAATCTCAAGTCCATTACTTGAAACATCGATTGACGGCGCACAGGGTGTCCTGATGAACATTACAGGTGGAACGAACTTAAGCCTGTATGAAGTTCAGGAAGCTGCTGATATTGTTGCAAGTGCTTCTGACCAGGAAGTAAACATGATTTTCGGATCAGTGATTGATGAAGATCTGAAGGATGAAATTCTGGTTACAGTCATTGCCACTGGATTCAACGAACAGCTGAATCAGGCGAAGCCTGCACGTCCGCAAATGGGTGGTCAGGTAAGACAGCAGCCTCAGCAGCCTAAGCGTGAAAGAGAAAGAGAGCCAGTGCGCGAGCAGCATCACCGCGAGCGCGAAGAAGCGCCTCAGGCAGAGCAGCGCAACCAGCAGCCTGTCGAAGATACACTTGATATCCCTACATTCCTGCGTAACCGTAACAGACGCAGAGGATAATTAAATTTAAAGAACCTGAGACATCTGATCTCAGGTTCTTTTTTTTGTGGCATGATGGCGTAATTTATCCAACGATTTATTAAAATTGCTATAGAAATTGACAAGTTTCGTTCTTAGTTATTTGTAGAATGTGGTTATTGGGAGGACGGGATGAATGACATTGTATTTCGAGTATTTACTGCTTGTAAATATTTGTGGGGGACTACTCGTATTGTTCGCTGTCAGCAGATGTCTGAAGACTGGAATTAATATCCGTCTGGCGAGTGGCATATTGTTTTTATATACGCTGACGGAATGTCTTATAGTAACATATCATCCTCAATTGTCAGGTTTTTTAGCCGCAGTGTCTGTTCTTGTGATCAGTAAATATACTGTAAAAAGACAAATGGTGTTACATGCAGCACTTATTTTATTATTTATTTTTTCCTCAGGCTCCATGACACTTTATACAGTAAATTTACTGAATTTTCAGTTATTTTATTCATGTGTGGTTTTATTACTTATTTTTTTGACTGGTCATCTGATTTTTTCGATGAAAATTGCTGACTGGATCAGTTTTTCATCTGTACAAGCTTCTTTTATCTGTGAAGTTAAACTCAAGCAGGGGCAGGCAATTTGGTTTGGTAAAGGGTACCTTGATTCAGGGAATGCACTATCTGCCCCTTTTAGCGGGAAGCCTGTGATGTTTGCTGATGCCAATGTCTCATCGGAATTGTTACCAGAAGAAGTAGTTGCCTATCTGAATGGCATTTCCGCATGTCCTGATCAGTGGAAGGAGAGAATTTCATTTATTCCTTCAAAATCAGTCCATTCAGCATGTGAAATTCTGCTTGGAGTTGAATGTGAAAAAGTAGAGGTTACTTCAAATGGAGAAACATTTGTATTTGAAAACATCCCAGTTGTATTCAGCAAAGAACAATATTATGTAGAGCAGTCCTGTCATTGTCTGCTGAGTCCAATGCAAATGCTGCAATGCTATCAAAAATAAGGAGTGCTGTGAATTGAATTTACTGGATGCAAAAAAGAAAGTTCAATTATGGCTTGTACAGGTTGCTGGTAAAATAAAGGCAAAAGAAATTCATTATATTGGTGGTAGTGAAGCACTCCCATCGCCGCTTGAGAGGCCTGAAGAAGCCAAGGTGTTAGCGAGATTGGCAAAAGGAGATGAGCAGGCCAGGTCTTTATTGATCGAAAGAAATCTCAGACTTGTTGTCTATATATCAAGGAAATTTGAAAATACAGGAATTAATTTAGAAGATCTGATAAGTATAGGTACAATCGGACTAATAAAGGCGATTAATACATTTAACATTGAGAAGAATATTAAGCTTGCCACTTATGCATCCAGATGTATCGAGAATGAAATACTTATGTACCTGAGAAGAACAAGTAAATTAAGATCTGAAGTATCGTTTGATGAGCCGCTTAACACAGATTGGGATGGGAACGAGCTTTTGCTGTCTGATGTGATGGGAACCGAAAACGACCTGATCGTCAAAGGGATAGAAGAGAAAATGGACCGGGTTCTGCTTTATCAGGCATTGAATATTTTAGATGAAAAAGAATCATTTATTATTGAATCAAGATTCGGATTGAATGGCAGAAAAGAGCATACCCAAAAAGATGTAGCAGATATGATGGGGATCTCCCAGTCCTACATATCAAGGCTAGAAAAAAGGATTATAAAAAGGCTGCAAAGAGAAGTAGCAAAACTGGTTTAAAAGCCATTCTTTTCCTGCGATGGATGCCCGCATATTTTTTACCAGCAGGGACATACTGAACGAGAACAATTACTCCCGACTGGAGGAAAATCTCATGTCCCGGAAAGTTGAAATTTGTGGTGTAGATACGTCAACACTTCCAATTTATAAAAACGAAGAAATGAGAGCTTATTTCTCTGCTTTTCAAAGCGGGGATCGTGATGCGAGAGAAAAGCTTGTATACGGCAATCTGAGACTTGTACTAAGTGTGATTCAGCGTTTTAGTCACAGGAGCGAGAATCCGGATGACCTGTTTCAAGTGGGCTGTATCGGGTTGTTAAAATCAATTGATAATTTTGATTTGAGCCAGAATGTGCGTTTTTCTACTTATGCTGTACCGATGATTATTGGAGAAATCAGAAGGCATCTGAGAGATAACAACCCAATTAGAGTATCAAGATCGCTTCGTGACATTGCTTATAAATCTCTTAAGGCGAAAGAAGAACTGATATCTGAAACTTCAAAAGAACCGACAATCAGCGAAATTGCTAAACGCGCTGATATTCCTGAAGAAGACATTGTTTTTGCACTTGATGCGATTCAGGAACCGGTATCGTTATTTGAGCCAGTTTATCAGGATGGAGGAGACCCGGTCTATGTCATGGACCAGGTCAAGGATAACCGCGTCAGCGATGATCGCTGGATTGAAGAGTTGTCAATCAGAGAGGGCATGCTAGACCTTGAAGACAGAGAACGTCTGATCGTTAAAAACCGCTTTTTTAATGGTAAGACACAAATGGAGGTTGCTGAAGAAATCGGGATTTCTCAGGCACAGGTCTCACGCCTTGAAAAAGGAGCCATTAAGCAGATGAACAAATACTTTTCTTAAAGTACAAAGTACATCAATTTTCAAATACTGCTTTAAAAAAAGCAAAGTGGAACGATTGAAGAACCTGAGACGATATTGTCACAGGTTCTTTTTCATTGCATCGTAAAACAGGCCTACTTGCATAGAATAGTGTAAGGGGGAGATAATGTTGAGAATTTCTGATCTTCAATCTAAAGATGTGGTCTCGATTACAGATGGAAAAAAGCTTGGCCTGATCGCAGATATCGATTTAAACGTGTATACAGGTATGATTGATTCGTTTGTGCTGCAGTCCTCCGGTGGATGGTTCAATCGGGGTGAAGAAGTCAGAATCAAGTGGAAGGATGTTGCGAAAATTGGTAATGATGTAATCCTGGTGAAAAATATTGATAAAGCTGACGGGCTAATCAATTAAAGAGATTTTCACAGTTTTATGATACAATTTTAGTGAATCTCTGCGTGCACAGAAAGGTTTGATCTCAATGAACATCGACCAGACAAATACATTTCTGGAATCAACTAAGTGGAAAAAACAATTTCCGAATCTGACTGCAATCTTTACCACAAAAAACGGCGGAGTCAGTAAAGGAGATTTTTCAACATTGAATACCGGTTTGCATGTAAAAGATCAGGGTCAAGATGTAATTAATAATCGTCATATCGTTGCCAAGAATAGCGGTTGGGAATTAAATAAATGGATTTATGCAGATCAGGTGCATGGCACCCGTGTCGTCCAGGTGACATCACGTCATGCGGGAATGGGTATTGAATCATATGATAGAGCCGTTAAAGCTGCAGACGGTCTCTGGACTTTTGATCGGGGAATTGG
Source organism: Jeotgalibacillus sp. 10bf12 (assembly GCF_055597105.1). Lineage (NCBI taxonomy): Bacteria > Bacillati > Bacillota > Bacilli > Caryophanales > Caryophanaceae > Jeotgalibacillus > Jeotgalibacillus sp. 10bf12. The sequence continues at coordinate 2,234,866 of NZ_CP200276.1, forward strand.
CTTATCTCTTGGTTTTGCGGACTGTGTGCCCGTCTATTTTGCTGAGCCTGAAACCGGATATGCCGGTGTGGCTCATGCAGGGTGGAAAGGATCAGTCGGCAATATAGGTGGAGAAATGATCAGACAGGCAGAAGAAGCTGGCGTCTGTGCTGATAAGGTGCATGTCATGATCGGCCCGTCTATTGGGGAGTGCTGCTACCAGGTGGATCAGCGTGTTATTGACAGGATTCCAGCGCACTTAAATAAGGATCGTATATATGAGACCCTCGGTGAAGGGCAATACAGATTAAATCTGCAGGAGCTGAATAAACAGCTTATTATGGCAGCCGGGGTGAAGGAGCAGAACATTGAAATGAGCGGAATGTGTACATCCTGTCATAAAGATCTTTTCTTTTCACACCGGAGAGATCAGGGGAAAACAGGCAGAATGTCGGCAGTCATTGGATGGAGGGAATCGTAAGTGAAGGTATCTGAAAAGCTTGAACTGATTAATAACAAAATCTACTCAGCCTGTGAACGTGCAGGAAGACAGGCTGATTCAGTTAAAATTGTAGCCGTAACGAAATATGTAAGTGATGAACGGACACAGGAAGCAGTTGATGCAGGACTTATTCATCTTGGTGAAAACCGACCTGAAGGGTTTAAGGAAAAAAGTGATGCTGTATCAGGAAATATTAAATGGCATTATATCGGGTCATTACAGTCAAGAAAGGTTAAAAACGTGATCAATGATATTGATTATCTGCATTCATTGGACAGAATGTCACTCGCGAAAGAAATTCAAAAGCGGGCTGAGCATAAAGTTGATTGTTTTATCCAGGTAAATGTGTCGGGGGAAGAACAAAAACATGGACTTTCTCTAGAAAATGCGGGACAATTTGTCGAAGAACTGGCAAACTATGATAAAATAAACGTAATTGGATTAATGACAATGGCACCGCTGACTGAAGATGAAGAGGTGATCCGTAGCTGTTTTAAACAGCTGTCAGTGCTGAGAGACTCAATTGCTGCAAAAAACCTGCAGCATGCACCCTGCACTGAGCTGTCAATGGGAATGTCAAACGACTTCACCATTGCCATTGAAGAAGGAGCTACCTACATAAGAATCGGATCTTCGCTCGTCGGAGAATAAAGGAGGAAATCCGTGTTATGGGGATGAAAACGAAATTTAAAGATTTTTTCTTTGGTGAAGAAGAGGAATACATGGAAGAAGTATCTGAAGAAACACCTGAGGAAGTAAAAAGCGTCAGAAAACCTGCTCAAAAGCATAATGTTGTCAGTCTTCAGAGTGTTCAGCAGTCTTCTAAAATGGTTCTGATGGAACCAAGAATGTATGCTGAAGCGCAGGAGATCGCTGACCACCTGAAAAGCCACCGTGCGGTTGTGGTGAATCTTCAGAGAATCAGCAAAGATCAGGCGAAACGGATCGTTGATTTCCTCAGCGGAACCGTATATGCCATTGGCGGGGATATTCAGCGTGTAGGTACAGATATCTTTTTATGTACACCTGATAATATAGAGGTCAGCGGAAATATTACTGACCTGATTCAAGAAGATTAAAATGATGGGTGGTTAAAAGCAGCATGCAAAGTGTTTTAGGTTTAATCTTTTCGGTGTTAGACACCTTATTAACTTTTTTCAGTTTCGCACTGATTATTTACATTCTTCTTTCCTGGTTTCCTAATGCCAGAGAAAGCAGTTTTGGTCAGATTCTCGGGAAGATTTGCGAACCCTATCTTGAGCCGTTCAGAAAAATTATTCCACCTCTTGGAATGATCGATATCTCGCCACTTGTTGCAATTATTGCACTTAACCTAGCGAGATCAGGATTGCAACAGTTATATATTATGCTTTTATAAAGCATTAACCCGGTGGCAATCACCGGGTTTTCTTTTATCGTAAAGGATGTGAAGAGGATGTCGGTTTATCAGCATTTTCGTGAAGAAGAAAGAGGATTTATAGATCAGGTTATGGATTGGCAGCAGGATGTTGAAATGAAATACGCTCCGAGACTTACTATTTTTCTTGATCCCCGTCAGCAGCATATTATGCAGGCAATGATTGGATCGTCAGGTGACATAAAGGTCGCATTTGAAGGTGGACCATCAGAAAGTGAGAGAAAAAGAGCGCTCATTTACCCTGATTACCTCTCACCTGAACAGGGAGACTTTGAGCTTGTCCTGCTCGATATTGGCTTCCCTTCAAAGTTCGTTCAGCTTTCCCACGGTGATATTTTAGGATCATTGATGGGGCTTGGCATCAAGCGGGAAACGATTGGAGATATCCTGACCTCAAAAGATCGTATTCAGCTCATTACAACAAAGGAAATGAAGGATTTTCTGATTATGAATCTTGTTCAGGCGGGAAAAGCTAAAGTAAATGTATCCGAAGAAAAATGGGAAGATATCATACAATCTGAGAATAAATGGACAGAGAGAAATATTCTTGTATCATCCATGAGACTTGATACTGTTCTAGCAGGGGCTGTAAATATTTCAAGACAAAAAGCGCAGCTTCTTATACAGGGAGGTAAAGTAAAAGTAAACTTCAGGCAGGAAGAAAAAACATCTTTTGAACTTGATCAGGGGGATATGATTTCAGTCAGAGGATTTGGCAGAATGCGTGTAGGTGAGCGTAGCGGCGTGACAAAGAAAGATAAGATCAGACTGAATTTTTATTTTCTTCAATCTTAATAGGTGAATTAGAAGGATTTTAACACAAAACGTCGAATCATCAGTATAATGGAGTATAGATTACAAAGACTCGGAGGTGCACATGATGCCACTATCACCACTTGATATACATAATAAGGATTTCAGCCGCGGATTCAGAGGCTACGATGAAGATGAAGTAAATGAATTTCTTGACCACGTGATGAGAGATTACGAACTTGTTCTGCGTGAAAAGAAAGAACTTGAAGAAAAACTAAATAATCACACTGAAAGACTGGGTCATTTTACGACAATTGAAGAAACGCTTAATAAATCAATTGTTGTTGCTCAGGAGGCCGCTGAAGAAGTAAAGCGAAGCGCATCAAAAGAAGCAAAGCTTATTGTAAAAGAAGCTGAGAAAAACGCAGACCGTATTGTCAATGAATCATTAACAAAAGCACGTAAAATCGCACTTGAAATTGAGGACCTGAAAAAGCAGTCCAAGGTTTTCCGTACGCGCTTTAAAATGCTGATTGAAGCCCAGCTGGATCTGATCAGTCATGATGACTGGGATGAACTGATGGAGTATGACCTTGATACTGAAGAACTGAAAAGCCTGACACCTGATCACGAATAAGAAATATTGACGTATCATACTTATGTTACTATAATTAAATTGTTAAAATGTAATTCAAATCATCATGCACTTATACATTGCATCAACTTTGAAGGGAACAGTACACTGACATAAAAACCGGCGATAGCGATTCGGGGATGGTGAAAGCCCGAAACGGAATGTCAGAGGAAGATCATCCCTGAGTTTTCAGACTGAACGAAGTAAGTCTGAACGTGTGACAGCGTTAACCGTTACTTAAGTGGAAAAAGTCTGATCTTTTTCTATAAGGGTGGTACCGCGTGAAGCACAAGCTCTCTCGTCCCTTTACCAGGGATGGGGGAGCTTTTTTTATTTTTATGAACACAGGAGGAGAAAAAGATGGAATACAAAAATACTTTATTAATGCCAAAGACGGCATTTCCAATGCGGGGCAACCTGCCAAATCGCGAACCTGAAATGCAGGAAAAGTGGGCAGAAATGGATATCTATCAAAAAGTACAGGAAAGAACTGCCGGAAGACCTTTATTTGTTCTTCATGATGGTCCTCCCTATGCAAATGGAGACCTTCATATGGGTCATGCCCTGAATAAAGTGCTGAAGGACTTCATTGTACGTTATAAATCAATGAGCGGATTCCAGGCGCCATACGTTCCGGGCTGGGATACTCATGGTCTTCCGATTGAGCAGGCACTGACTAATAAAGGTGTGAAGCGTAAAGAAATGACTGTCGCTGAATTCCGTGAAAAGTGTGCTGAGTACGCACTGCAGCAGATTGATAATCAGCGCACCCAATTCAAGCGTATCGGGGTCCGTGGTGACTGGGATAATCCATATATCACATTGAACCCTGAATATGAAGCTGAACAGATCCGAGTATTTGGTGAGATGGCGAAAAAAGGCTATATCTACAAAGGTAAAAAGCCAGTTTACTGGTCCCCTTCAAGTGAGTCTGCACTTGCAGAAGCTGAAATCGAATATCAGGATAAACGCTCTGCTTCTATTTATGTATCTTTTGACGTGAAAGATGGCAAAGGGAAACTCGATCAGGATACTGGATTTGTCATCTGGACGACTACTCCGTGGACAATTCCTGCCAATCTGGCAATCGCACTGCATCCTGAACTCGAATATGTTGTTGCAGATACAGGCAGCAAAAAGTTTGTTGTTGCCAAGGAGTTGCTTGAAAGTGTACAGGAGACAATGGGCTGGGAAAAGGCGGATGTGACTGCCACTTATAAAGGCTCAGAGCTTGAGCATGTGACAGCTGCACATCCTTTATATGACCGTGAATCACTTGTTGTACTGGGTGAACACGTAACGACTGATGCAGGTACTGGTTGTGTTCACACTGCACCGGGTCACGGTGAGGATGACTTTATTGTTGGGAAAAAATACGGACTTGATGTGCTTTGCCCGGTTGATGACCGTGGTGTATTTACTGATGAAGCACCTGGATTTGAAGGATTATTCTATGATAAAGCGAATAAGCCAATCACTGAAAAGCTTGAAGAAGCAGGCGCATTATTAAAGCTTGAGTTCTTCACACACAGCTACCCTCATGACTGGAGAACGAAAAAGCCGATCATTTTCCGTGCAACTGCCCAGTGGTTCGCTTCTATTGATAAGTTCAGAGAAGAACTGATGCAGGCGGTTAAGGATACTAAGTGGGTGCCTGCCTGGGGTGAAACGCGACTGTTTAACATGGTCCGTGACCGCGGTGACTGGTGTATTTCAAGACAGCGTGCATGGGGCGTGCCAATCCCTGTCTTTTACGCTGAAAACGGCGATGCAATCATTACAGAAGAAACAATTGATCATGTATCAAACCTATTTGCAGAGCATGGTTCAAATATCTGGTTTGAGCGCGATGCAAAAGATCTTCTGCCTGAAGGTTTCACGCATGAAGGAAGTCCAAATGGCCGCTTCTCGAAAGAACAGGATATCATGGATGTCTGGTTCGATAGCGGTTCTTCCCATCAATCTGTACTGAAAGTCCGTGATGAACTGCAGCGTCCTGCTGACCTTTATCTTGAGGGGAGTGACCAGTATCGCGGCTGGTTTAATTCTTCACTTACAACAGGAGTTGCCGTGACTGGAAAAGCACCTTATAAAGGTGTGTTAAGCCACGGATTTGCCCTTGATGGCAACGGCCGAAAGATGAGTAAATCACTTGGTAATGTGGTGCTGCCATCTAAAGTCATGAATCAGCTTGGAGCAGATATTCTCCGTCTGTGGGTTGCTTCAGTGGATTACCAGGCAGATGTACGTGTATCTGATCCGATCTTAAAACAGGTTGCTGAAGTTTACCGTAAAATGCGTAATACGCTTCGCTTCCTTCTTGCAAATCTGGCTGATTTTGATCCGTCAAAAGATGCTGTATCATTTGAAGATTTAAGAGAAGTTGACCAGTTTATGATGGTCAGGCTGAATCAGGTTGTAAAATCAGTGACAAATGCATATGAAAATTATGAGTTTGCATCGATCTATCATACAATCAATAATTTCTGTACAACAGACCTGAGTTCATTCTACCTTGATTTTGCAAAAGACATTCTGTACATCGAGGCTGAAAATCATCAGGATCGCCGTGCGATGCAGACAGTTATGTATGAGTCACTTGTGTCACTTGTTAAGCTATTATCTCCAATTCTTTCACACACAGCTGATGAAGTATGGACATTCATCCCTGGTGTTGAAGAAGAAAGTGTACAGCTGACTGATATGCCTGAAGCAAAATCTTATGACAATGAAAAAGCACTGCTTGAAAAATGGAATGCGTTCCTTGATGTAAGAGATGATGTATTAAAAGCGCTTGAGGAAGCAAGAAGCACGAAGCTGATCGGTAAATCTCTGGCAGCGAAAGTAACGCTATATGCAGATGAAAACACATATGAGTTACTTTCTTCTGTAAAAGAGGACCTGAAGCAACTGTTTATCGTTTCTGATTTTGAACTTGCTACTTCGACTGACAATGTACCGGAACAGGCAATCAAGTTTGAGGGCCACACGGTAGCTGTTGAAAAAGCTGAAGGTGAGACTTGTGAAAGATGCTGGACTGTTACAACTGACGTGGATAAAGACAGCGACCACCCTACACTTTGTACGAGATGTGCGACTGTAGTAAAAGAAAACTATGCAGACGTTGCTGCAGAATAAATGATTTAGAGCTGCCGGTTATGATACCGGCAGCTTTTTAATGTATTGTGTGCAGAGATTTTGGCTCATTCCATGCCTGCTTGCAGTCATGGCTTTTCACCATATAAGAGAAGAAGCGCGAAATCAAGCAAGCTTGAATTTCCGCGCTTCTTCTCTTATACAGTAAATGAGCCAAAATCGAACGTGGCTGTATACAAATCATTGCCATTGTTCATATTCGGACAAACTATTTGCAAAACATCTCCTATAATCATGTCTGCCGTGCTGAATTATGCTACAATATTTTAAGGGTTTGCAACGAGATAACGGAGGTAGACAAGTGATTTATTATTTGCTGGCTTTATTTATTATTGCAGTGGACCAGCTGACAAAGTGGCTGGTGGTCCGTAATATGGAAGTGGGGGAATCGATCAATGTGATTGATGGTTTCTTCTACCTGACCTCGCATCGTAATACAGGTGCAGCATGGGGGATGCTTGAAGGACAGATGTGGCTGTTTTATATTGTCACACTGGTTGTCATTGCAGGAATTCTTTATTATTATCACAAACATGCTAAAGGAAATAAATTATTCAGTGCAAGTCTGATGGTGTTACTTGGAGGAGCAGTCGGTAACTTTATTGACCGTATTTTCAGGCAGGAAGTTGTAGACTTTTTACAGTTTACGTTCTTCAACTTTATATTCAACATTGCTGATGCCGCGCTGACAATTGGAGTAATCATGTTATTTCTTCAAATGATTTTAGAAGAAGTGCAAGAAAAGAGGAAGAAAAATGGAAAACATTCAACACTCAATACAGGAAAATGAAAAAGGAAAACGCCTTGATGCAGTATTAGCAGGGCTTGAATATAACTGGTCAAGATCTCAGGTGCAGCAGTGGATTAAAGACGGAAACGTAACAGTAAACGGTTCAACAACAAAACCGAATTACAAATGCGTACCAGGTGTTGCAGTTCAGATTGAGATCCCGGATCCTGAACCGCTTGATGTGGAAGCTGAAGAAATGAACCTGGATGTTTACTATGAGGATTCAGATGTACTTGTAGTAAATAAGCCTAAGGGTATGGTCGTTCACCCGGCTCCCGGTCACCTGACTGGTACGCTCGTCAATGGACTGATGGCGCATTGTAAGGACCTCTCAGGTATCAATGGCGTGCTGCGCCCAGGCATTGTCCACCGGATTGATAAGGACACATCAGGTCTTTTGATGGTAGCAAAAAATGATTCTGCTCATGAAAAGCTCGTGCAGCAGCTTGTTGATAAAAGCGTAACAAGAAAATACACAGCAGTTGTCCACGGTGTCATTACACATGATGCTGGTACAATTGATGCACCGATTGGCCGCGATAAAAAAGACCGACAGAGTATGACTGTTGTAGATGGCGGTAAACAGGCAGTGACACATTTTAATGTGATGGATCGATTCAAAGATTTCACACTGGTTGAGTGTATTCTGGAAACAGGCCGTACACACCAGATCCGTGTCCATATGAAACATATTGGTTTTCCTTTAGCAGGCGATCCGAAATATGGTCCACGTAAGACACCTGATCTGAATGGTCAGGCACTTCATGCAGGTGTACTTGGGTTTATCCATCCTTCTACTGAAGAATATATGGAATTCGAGGCTCCTGCCCCAGAGAGCTTTAATGAATTTCTTGAGAAACTTAAGAACGAACATTGACATTGATGGCATGAAAGTTTAAACTGAGAACAACTTAATAACTGAAACCTTTAATCCGGTCCAGAGAGGCAGGAAAGGCTTAGCGAATGTACAAGGTATATTTCTGCCCTTCCGTCTGTCTTCAGCCGGAGGGGCTTTTTATATCTCGAAAGGAATGATCAGATGTCTGCAACTGTCGTGATGGATGAACAGATGATGAAAAGGGCACTTACCAGAATCGCCCATGAAATCATCGAGCGGAATAAAGGCGTTGAAGATTGTGTGCTCGTAGGCATTAAAACCAGGGGCATTCATTTAGCAGAACGTCTGAAGGAAAGAATCGAGTCGATCGAACAGGTAAGCGTACCAGTCGGTGAGCTGGACATTACAATGTATCGTGATGACCTTGAAAAAAAGCACACTTCCGGAGAACCGGTTGTACACAGTAAAAATATTTCTTTAGAAATCAATAATAAAAAAGTGATTGTAATTGATGATGTGCTTTACACAGGAAGAACAGTCAGAGCTGCGATGGATGCCATTATGGACAGTGGCAGACCCACTCAGATCCAGCTTGCTGTGCTGATCGACCGGGGCCATAGAGAGCTTCCGATCAGAGCTGACTTTGTAGGGAAAAATATCCCGACATCAAGCACTGAAAAAATCAGCGTTGAGCTAAACGAGACAGATCAAAATGAACAGGTAACAATACACAAATAAATCCTTTAATGCAGTCCCGAGAGGCTGGCAAAGGAGACGACTTGGGATATGTATATCCTCATGAACCTCTTTGCCATGCTTTATGGGCACAGAGGTTTTTTTTTGAGGAGGAAATGTCGATGACAAACATACAAACAGCAAAACCGCTTCTTGATGTAGAGGAAAAACCAAAATTAAATCAATGGCTTACGCTCAGCCTGCAGCACCTATTTGCCATGTTCGGAGCAACAGTTCTTGTGCCGATGCTAGTAGGCTTAAGCCCGGGTACAGCACTTTTATCAAGCGGGCTGGGAACAATTGCTTATCTGATCATCACAAAAGGTCAAATCCCTGCATATCTTGGATCATCATTCGCTTTCATCGCCCCGATTATCGCCGCTACTGAAATAGGTGGCCCACAGGCAGCCATGCTCGGCGCATTTTTTGCGGGACTAGCTTACGGTGCAGTTGCAATGCTGATCTATAAATTCGGAGTGAACTGGTTAATGAGAATACTCCCGCCTGTTGTGGTAGGGCCGGTCATTATCGTCATCGGACTCAGCCTGGCAGGTACGGCTGTCAACATGGCAATGTATGAAAATCCATTGGCAGATCCGACTGAATTTGTCTACAGTGGAACTCATATCACAGTTGCCCTGATTACACTCGCAATTACAGTCATTGCTTCCATCTACTTTAAAGGGTTCTTCGGACTGATCCCGGTCCTTGTAGGAATCACGGGCGGTTATATTGCAGCAATGTTTGCAGGACTTGTTAATTTCCAGCAGGTGATTGATGCACCATGGTTTGCTGTACCGGAACTTTATATGCCATTTGTAGATTATACGCCAAGCTTCTCATGGACAGCTATTGCTATCATGGTTCCAGTGGCAATTGTTACACTTTCAGAGCACACGGGTCATCAGATGGTGGTTAGTAAAGTAGTAGGGAGAAATTTCTTGGAAAAACCGGGATTACACAGGTCGCTGCTTGGTGATGGTGTTGCCACAGTGATCGCATCAATGATCGGTGGACCGCCTAACACCACTTACGGTGAAAATATTGGTGTGCTAGCAATCACGAGAATCTTCAGCGTGTTTGTTATCGGAGGCGCAGCAGTCCTTGCAATTTTCTTCGGATTTGTCGGTAAAGTATCAGCGCTGATCAGCTCGATTCCGACACCAGTAATGGGCGGAGTATCCATCCTGCTGTTTGGCATCATTGCTTCAAGCGGACTCAGAATGCTGATTGAAGCAAAAGTAGACTTTTCTTACAAACGTAACCTGATCATTGCTTCAGTCATCATGATCATTGGCGTTGGAGGAGCATACGTTCAATTTACAGAGTCCTTTGTACTTCCGGGTATGGCGCTTGCAGCGATTATCGGTATTGGACTGAACCTGATTTTACCAGGACGCAAACCGGAAGAAGAATCACTATTTAATGAAAATAAAGCCGCATAATAATCCTTTTAAATGAAGTCCAGAGAGGCTTTCAAAAGGGTTTCTGACAGCATCAGTCTGTCTAAAACCGCTTTTTGAGCCTCTACTCAAAAAGCGGTTTTTTTAATAAGAATAGTATCAGGATATGGATGTAGAACAATTTTAATGAATAACGCAGCTGTTCCTTAGAGGACCGGACGGAGACTCCCGCCCCAGCAAGGGACAGCGGTTATAAATCAAATTAACAAGGAGGTTCAACCATGCATTTTCTTACACTTGATGAACTGACAGTTGATGATATTTATGAGGTGCTTCACCAGGCAGAAGCATTGACGAATCATAAGCCGCTCCCTAGGCCGGATCTGTATGCCGTTAATCTGTTTTTTGAAAACAGTACAAGAACAAAGTGCAGCTTTGAAATGGCACAGAGAAAGCTTGGCATGAATGTCCTTTCATTTGAGGCGGGCACGGCTTCAATCAGTAAGGGTGAATCACTGTATGACACAGTTAAAACGCTTGAAGCAATCGGTGTGGATGTTGCGGTGATCCGGCACAGTGAGGAAAGATACTTTGATGCATTGAAAGATAAAGTGTCAATTTCCCTTATTAATGGCGGCGATGGAATGGGCCATCATCCATCCCAGTGCATGCTTGACCTTCTTACAATCTATCAGGAGTTTGGCGATTTCAAAGGTCTGAATGTCACGATTGCGGGTGATATCAGACATAGCAGAGTGGCACGCTCAAACACATACGCACTGAAAAGGCTCGGTGCTAACGTGAGCTTTTCAGGCCCGGCAGCCTGGCGTGACCCTGATTTGGAAGATATCTCATTTATTGAAATGGATCAGGCAGTCAAAGAAAGTGATGTCCTGATGCTATTGCGCGTACAGCATGAAAGGCATGCATTCGGAGAAAACTTTACAAAGCTGGAATATCACAATCAATATGGACTGACTTTAGAAAGAGAGAAAAAGATGAAAAAAAACAGCATTATCATGCATCCTGCTCCAGTCAACAGAGGAGTGGAAATAGCGGATGAGCTGGTTGAATGTGAAAGGTCCCGCATTTTTAAACAGATGAAAAATGGTGTGATCACGAGAATGGCTATGCTTCAGTATGTACTGGCGAAAAGAGAGGAGACAAAACATGAACTTATTAATTAAAGGTGCAAAAGTATATGGATACGGTAATGCGGATGTCAGAATCTCAGAAGGCAGCATTCAGTCAATTGGTGATTTATCACCTTTACATAATGAGGAGGTCATTGAGGCTGCAGGAAAGACGCTTTCCCCAGGGTTTGTGGATGTTCACATCCATTTAAGAGAACCGGGAGGGGAACATAAAGAAACCATCAAAACAGGTACAGCGGCTGCAGCACGTGGAGGGTATACGCTGGTGTGTGCGATGCCAAACACGAGACCCGTACCGGATGACGTTGAAACACTTAAAAGTATACAAAATAAAATAACGGATGATGCGCTGGTACCCGTTTTACCTTACGCATCCATTACAAAAAACCTCGCTGGTAAAGAGATCAATGACTTAGAAGCACTTGCAGCACAAGGTGCTTTTGCATTCACAGATGACGGTGTAGGTATTCAAAGTGCTGATCAGATGCTTCAGGTAATGAAAAGAGCTGCTAAATTAGGTAAAGCAGTCGTTGCCCACTGTGAAGATAACAGTCTGATCCATGGCGGGTGTATGCATGAAGGACAACGATCAAGTGAACTTGGACTGCCGGGTATTCCGTCAGTGTGCGAATCTGTTCAGATCGCGCGTGATGTCCTGCTCGCTCAAGCAGCTGACTGCCACTACCACGTGTGCCATGTGTCAACGAAAGAATCCGTCAGAGTGATACGTGACGCTAAAAAGGCAGGTATTAAAGTAACAGCTGAAGTCACACCACACCACTTGTTACTAAATGAAGAAGCGATACCGGGTGATGATGCGAACTTTAAAATGAATCCTCCACTCCGGTCAAAAGAAGATCAGCAGGCACTGATCGATGGACTTGAAGATGGAACGATCGATTTTATTGCGACAGATCATGCGCCTCATGCGAAAGAGGAAAAAGATGAAGGGATGCTGAGAGCGCCTTTTGGTATAACAGGACTTGAAACGGCATTTCAGCTGCTGAATACAGCATTTGTAGAAACCGGACGCTGGACAATTGAACAGCTGATTGAATGGATGGCAGTAAAGCCGGCGGCAGTGTTCGGATTGGACGGGGGAAAACTGACAGAACAAGCGGTTGCGGATCTTGTATTACTTGATCTCACTGAGAAAAATAACATCAGCGCTGAAGACTTCTTTTCAAAAGGAAAAAACACACCATTTAACAGTCAGCAGGTAAGCGGAAAAGTAGTACTGACAATCAGTAAAGGGAAAATTGTATTTCAGGAGGAGATCGTATGACAAACAAACTGCTAATTTTAGAAGATGGTTCAGTATTTAAAGGTGAAGGCTTCGGCTGGATGGGGGATGCTGAGGGAGAAGTTGTATTCAACACAGGAATGACGGGCTATCAGGAAATTCTCTCAGATCCATCTTATTGTGCGCAGATGGTTGTTCTGACTTATCCACTGATTGGGAATTATGGCATTAACAGAGATGATTTCGAATCAATTCATCCCTATATTAAAGCATTGATCGTTCGTGAAGCTTGCGATCTGCCATCGAACTTCAGAAGCGAAGCGAGCATTGATGACCTGCTGAAAGAAAAGAAAATCCCGGGACTTTCAGGCATTGATACAAGAAGACTGACAAAGCTGATCAGAAGCTACGGAACAATGAAAGGAAGAATCTGTGCTGATACGGCTGATATCGCTCAGGTGGTAGCTGAACTGAAATCATCCGAACTTGCTACAGACCAGGTGAGCCGCGTATCAACAAAATCATCTTATCCGAGTCCAGGCCGGGGCAAGCGTGTTGTGGTAGTAGATTACGGGATGAAACACGGCATTTTAAGAGAATTAAACCGCAGGCAGTGTGACGTGATTGTCGTTCCATATCATACTTCAGCGAAAGAAATTCTTAGGCTCCACCCGGATGGGGTTGTTCTTTCAAATGGGCCTGGTGATCCAAAGTCAGTACCAGAATCAGTACAGGCAGTTAAAGAGCTTGTCGGTGCTGTGCCGGTCTTTGGTATCTGTCTCGGCCATCAGCTGCTCGCACTTGCAGGGGGTGCAGATACATTTAAGTTGAAATTCGGCCACCGCGGATCGAATCATCCTGTAAAAGAACTTGAATCAGGGAAAGTAGCCATCACAGCGCAGAACCACGGCTATGCAGTTGATGAAAACTCACTGCTCACAACAGATTTTATCGTGACACATAAAGCATTAAATGACGGAACAGTTGAAGGAATTGCACACAGGGAACATGCAGCATTTTCTGTACAGTATCACCCTGAAGCTTCACCGGGTCCTGAGGATGCGAATGAATTATTTGACCGTTTTATTCAACTGATGGAAGAGGAGGAAATTCAATATGCCTAAGCGTACAGATATTAAAACCATTTTAGTGATCGGGTCCGGTCCAATTATCATTGGACAGGCAGCTGAATTTGATTATGCAGGCACACAGGCCTGTCTTGCTCTGAAAGAAGAAGGCTATCGCGTCGTACTGGTTAATTCAAACCCTGCAACGATTATGACTGACACTGAAATTGCAGATAAAGTGTATATGGAGCCTCTGACAGTTGAATTCATCAGCAGAATCATCAGAATGGAAAGACCTGATGCCCTTCTGCCGACACTTGGCGGACAGACTGCGCTGAACCTGGCAGTTGAACTGTCGGAAAGCGGTATTCTTGATGAGTGTAACGTTGAAATTCTTGGAACCAAGTTAGATGCCATTCAGCAGGCGGAAGACAGAGACCTTTTCAGAAAGCTGATGAATGAACTGAATGAACCGGTACCGGATAGTGAAATTATTCATAATCTTGATGAAGCATTTACTTTCGTTCAGGAAATTGGCTACCCGGTGATCGTCCGCCCTGCTTTTACACTTGGCGGCACGGGCGGAGGGATCTGTCATAACGAAGAAGAACTGATTGAAGTTGTCACATCAGGCCTGAAATACAGCCCTGTTACACAGTGTCTGCTTGAGAAGAGCATCGCCGGATTCAAGGAAATTGAATATGAAGTAATGCGCGACAAAGATGATCACGCCATTGTGGTTTGTAACATGGAAAATATTGATCCGGTCGGCATTCATACAGGAGATTCAATCGTAGTTGCGCCTTCACAGACATTGAGCGACAGAGAATATCAGATGCTTAGAAACTGTTCTCTTAAAATCATTCGCGCACTTGGTATTGAGGGAGGCTGTAACGTTCAGCTGGCACTGGATCCTGACAGTTTTCAATACTATATTATAGAAGTAAATCCGCGTGTCAGCAGATCATCAGCGCTTGCGTCAAAAGCAACAGGTTATCCGATTGCAAAGCTTGCAGCTAAAATTGCAACAGGCCTGACGCTTGATGAAATGATTAACCCGGTGACAGGTACATCTTATGCCTGCTTTGAGCCTGCACTTGACTATGTTGTGACAAAGATTCCGAGATGGCCATTTGATAAGTTTGAATCAGCGAAACGTAATCTTGGCACACAGATGAAAGCAACAGGTGAGGTCATGGCGATCGGGCGCACACTTGAAGAATCGCTGTTAAAAGCAGTGCGATCACTTGAGAACAATGTATATCATTTAGAGATTGAACAAAATGATGCCGAATGGGTAGAGCGCCGTATCAGAAAAGCAGGTGATGAGCGTCTGTTTTATATCGGTGAAGCACTGAGAATGGGTGTATCAATAGAAGAGATCCATGAATGGAGTAAGATTGATCACTTCTTCTTAAATAAGATGAATAACATCGTCCAGTATGAAAAAACACTGCTTGGAAATCAATCATATGAGAGTTTATATAAAGCTAAAAGAATGGGATTCAGTGATAAAACAATCGCTAAACTGTGGAACGTGACAGAAGAGGACGTTTATAACAGAAGAAAATCAGAAGGCCTAATGCCTGTATATAAAATGGTGGATACGTGTGCTGCTGAATTTGAATCAGAAACACCTTACTTTTACGGAACATATGAAGATGAAAATGAGTCGATCGTAAGCAACCGTAAAAAAGTTGTTGTGCTAGGATCAGGACCGATCAGAATCGGTCAGGGTGTCGAGTTCGATTATGCAACGGTTCATTCAGTATGGGCCATTAAAGAAGCAGGTTACGAAGCAATTGTGATCAATAGTAATCCTGAAACAGTTTCTACAGACTTCTCAATCTCAGACAAGCTCTACTTTGAACCGCTCACACTTGAAGATGTCATGCATGTGATTGACCTTGAAAAACCTGAGGGCGTGGTTGTTCAATTTGGTGGTCAGACCGCAATCAACTTAGCAGATGGTCTTGCTAAAAGAGGCGTGAAGATTCTTGGGACATCACTTGAAGATGTTGACCGCGCAGAAAACAGGGATGAATTCGAAAAAGCATTAAAAAACCTTGGTATACCACAGCCTGAAGGAAAAACGGCTGTATCAGAGGAGCAGGCAGTAACTATTGCAGGTGATATCGGATACCCGGTATTAGTGAGGCCTTCATACGTACTGGGCGGACGCGCAATGGAGATCGTATATCATGAAGCAGAGCTTCGTCAGTATATGAATACAGCAGTGAAAGCGAGTCCTGAACATCCCGTATTGATCGACCGTTATCTGACTGGTAAAGAAATTGAAGTGGATGCAATCAGTGATGGTGAAACTGTGTGTATCCCTGGCATTATGGAACATATTGAACGTGCAGGGGTTCACTCTGGAGACTCAATTGCTGTGTATCCACCTCAGTCACTCACACCTGAGCAGATCGCAATGCTTGAAGACTACACTATCCGACTGGCAAAAGGGTTAAATATTAAAGGGTTAATCAATATCCAATACGTCATCTCAAAAGGTGAAATTTTTGTTCTTGAGGTAAACCCAAGGTCAAGCCGGACTGTACCATTTATGAGTAAAATCACAGGCATTCCAATGGCGAACATGGCAATGAAAGCAATTCTTGGGGAAAAAATCAGCTCCTTTGGATTCGATACAGGTCTTGCACCGCAAAAAGAAGGTGTCTATGTTAAAGTTCCGGTCTTCTCTTTTGCAAAACTGAAGCGTGTAGATATCACACTCGGACCTGAGATGAAATCCACTGGAGAAGTCATCGGTAAAGATGAGACGTTAGAGAAGGCTCTATATAAAGGCCTCACTGCAGCCGGTATGAATATTAAGCATCACGGCTCTGTTCTGTTAACTGTAGCAGATAAAGACAAAGAAGCAGGTACGATGCTTGCTGAGAGATTCCACCGTCTTGGCTATCATATTCTTGCAACTGAAGGGACTGCGCAGACATTTAAAGAAGCGGGCATTCCTGCAGAACCAATCAACAAAATCGGTGAACAGGGCAAAACGCTGATCGATGGTATTCAGTCAGGTGAAATACAGCTGGTTGTCAACACGCTTACAAAAGGCAAGCAGCCTGCAAGAGACGGCTTCAGAATCCGCCGTGAATCAGTAGAAAATGGCGTGCCGTGTCTGACATCACTTGATACTGCAGAAGCCATGCTGCGCGTACTTGAGTCAATGAACTTTACGATGGCACCTATGAGCCCGATTAAAAAGGCGGCATTCGTATGATCAGAGTCGAAAAAATGAAGATTGAAAAACAGACTGAGATCGCTAAAAACATCTATGAGCTGAAGCTGAAAGGTGAACTGGTCAATGAAATTGCGATGCCGGGACAATTTGTCCATATTAAAGTCAATACAGCGAATGATCCTTTATTAAGAAGACCAATCAGTATCTCTTCTTATGACAAACGCGAACAGACTATGACACTGATCTACAGAGCGTCAGGACTTGGGACCAGAGAATTGACAAATCAGACAGATGAAATTGATGTGATGGGACCGCTAGGAAGCGGATTCCCGGTTGAAAGCGCAGAAGGCAAAACAGCAATATTGATCGGAGGCGGGATTGGTGTCCCGCCTCTCTACGAATGTTCCAAGCAATTAAAAGCTAAAGGATTCAATGTGATTCACGTGCTCGGGTTTGAAACAAAAGAAACTGTATTCTATGAGTCTGCGTTTAAAGAACTCGGTCCGGTATATATCACAACTGCTGACGGCACATATGGAACCAAAGGATTTGTGACGGAGGCCATCAACTCATTTAACCTGCAGGCGGATCTATTTTTCGCTTGCGGCCCTGTACCCATGCTTGGTGCAGTTGAACAGCAGTTTGAACACACGCCTGGCTTTATTTCCATGGAGCAGCGAATGGGCTGCGGAATCGGTGCATGTCTTGCGTGTGTATGTCAGGTGAATGGCCCGGAAGCATACAAGAAAGTATGTACAGATGGACCAGTCTTCAGAAAGGGGGAGTTAGTGTATGGATAAGCTTAGCATCAGTCTTCCGGGGCTTGACTTGAAAAATCCAATTATGCCAGCGTCCGGCTGCTTCGGTTTCGGCAGGGAGTACAGTCAATTTTATGACTTAAGCCTGCTCGGGTCCATCATGGTAAAAGCGACAACGCTGGAGCAGAGAATGGGTAACCCGGTTCCGCGTGTGGCAGAAACATCATCAGGCATGTTAAATGCAATCGGTCTGCAAAATCCCGGTCTGGAAAAAGTGATCAGTACTGAACTCACCTGGCTGGAACAGTTTGACCTGCCGGTGATTGCAAATGTCGCGGGATCAATGACTGAAGACTATGTGGCGGTAGCTGAAAAGATTTCACAGTCAAAAAACGTAAAAGCGATAGAACTGAATATCTCATGTCCGAATGTAAAAGAAGGCGGAATTGCATTTGGTATAGACCCTCAAACGGCAAGAGAGCTGACTGAAAAAGTGAAAGCTGTCTCTGCAGTCCCGGTGTATGTAAAACTCTCACCTAATGTTGCAAATATCACAGAGATGGCACTTGCTGTTGAAAATGGCGGAGCAGATGGGCTGACTATGATTAATACACTCGTAGGTATGCGCCTTGATCATAAAACGGGTAAGCCGGTTATTGCGAATAAAACCGGAGGACTTTCAGGACCTGCGATAAAACCGGTTGCCCTCCGAATGGTTTATGAAGTGAGTCAGGTTTCATCTCTGCCTATTATTGCGATGGGGGGCATCAGTTCTGCCTGGGATGTCATTGATTTTATATCAGCTGGCGCAAGCGCTGCTGCAGTTGGAACGGCAAACTTCGTCAACCCGTTTGTCTGTAAAGAAATCATTGAAGAACTGCCGGAGATTTTAAATGAACTTGGAGCAGCACATATACATGATCTGAAAGGGAGGGCCTGGAAAATTGGAGAAACTGCCAATCATCGCGCTTGATTTCACCGGTACAGAAGCTATCCATTTTCTGAAGCAATTTGATGAACAGCTTTTTGTCAAAGTGGGTATGGAGCTGTTTTATGAAAGTGGACCATCAATTATTAAAGAAATCAAAGGAATGGGACATAAAATTTTTCTTGATCTGAAACTGCACGATATCCCCACAACCGTCCAAAAAGCAATGAAGCAGCTTGCAGTACTTGATGTAGACCTTGTAAATGTTCATGCAGCAGGCGGCCTTCAGATGATGAAGGCTGCAGTAAATGGACTGAATGAGGGATCAAATGGCAAACGCCCTGATATCATAGCAGTCACCCAGCTCACCTCCACTTCGGAAATTCAGATGCAAAAAGAACAGCAAATACAGGGAGAACTCATTCAATCAGTTCAGCATTACGCAGATCTTGCTAAAGAGGCGGGGCTTGACGGTGTTGTATGTGCAGCAACGGATTGTGCGCATTTGATCAGTCATCTGGGAACGGATTTTAAATATATAACACCAGGTATCCGTCCAAAAGGAACTGCTGCAAATGACCAGATCCGGACAGCTACACCAGCAGAAGCTGCAAAGCTTGGCGCTTATTCTATCGTAGTAGGCAGAGCCATCACAGGAAGTAAAGATCCGGTTGCAAGTTACCATCAAATTAAAAAGGAATGGAGCGGGACTGATGAATAAAAAAATGGCAGCATATCTACTGGAAATAAAAGCAGTTGAATTAAATCCGGAAAATCCATTTACCTGGGCGTCCGGCATCAAATCTCCCATATACTGTGACAACCGCTTAATCATGTCATATCCTGAAATCAGATCATTTGCTGCAGACCAGCTGACAGAGCTGATTAAAACAAACTTTCCTGAAGCAGACATCATTGCAGGAACTGCAACAGCCGGCATCCCTCATGCTGCATGGGTAAGTGAAAGATTGGATCTGCCGATGAATTACGTGCGCTCTTCAGCCAAAAAGCACGGTAAAACGAACCAGATCGAAGGTAAAGTTACTCCGGGTAAAAAAGCAGTTGTAATAGAAGATTTAATCTCAACAGGCGGAAGCAGTATCGAAGCAGTCAAAGTACTTGAGGAACAGGGGATTGAAGTATTAGGGGTTGCCGCACTATTTACATACGGCTTCAAAAAAGCAGAACAGCATTTCAAAGAAGCAGGCGTCCCATACCACACCCTTACAAACTTTGACACACTGATCGAAATAGCTGTGGAGATGAACGTCATCAGCAAAGATCAGTTAACTGCGCTGGCAAGATGGAAGAGTGAGTTTTAATAAGAAGTGAAATTAATTGTTGTTTTGAAAGAAGGATTTAGCAGTAAATAAAATGAGCTGAATCTTGTAGTGTGGGACGGATACTCCCGCCCCAGGAAGGGACAGGTGAGACCGTTCATGTGCAGCATGGAGGGGCTCACCGCCCGTGGGCAGGAAAGCGCAGTCCCACACGGAAAGATTCAGCGGTTATAAAAACTCTTACTTTTTTAAACGTCTGATCAATTCATCATCAGGCGTTACATACACTGTCTCCTGCTGTTCATAAATCACATAGCCGGGCTTGGATCCGCTCGGCTTTTTCACATGGCGGATTTTAGTAAAATCAACGGGCACTGAACCTGAAGCCCTCGCCTTACTGAAATATGCTGCAATTTTAGCTGCTTCTAAAATCGTTTCCTCATCAGGCTCCTTATCCCGTATAACAACATGAGAACCGGGAATGTCCTTCGTATGAAGCCAGATCTCATCTTTACCGGCTGCCTTATTTGTCAGATAGTCATTCTGCTTATTATTTTTCCCGACTAGAATGAGTGTACCGTTACTTGCAACGTACTCCTCTAAAACCGGCTTTTTCGGTTTTGATTTTTTCTTCTTCTGCTTTTTTGCTTTCATGTAACCTTCTTCAGCAAGTTCTTCCCTGATCTCCTCAAGGTCTGAAGGTGAGGCGGAATCAAGCTGCTGCATCAGCTGGTCAAAGTACAGAATTTCTTTTTCCGCAATGTTGATCTGCTGTTTGACAACATCCACTGCATTTTTTGCTTTCTGGTATTTAGTAAAATACCATTGTGCATTCTCAGATGGCGTTTTTCGGGGATCAAGTTTAATCGTAACTGATGGAGAGTCCTCTTCATAATAGTTAAGGACATCCACTTCAGACATCCCGCGTTCAACTGCGTAGATATTAGCAGTCAGCAGCTCACCACTCAGCTGATATTTTCCTGCTTCAGCTGCCTGATCAAGTGTTTTATTCAGTTTTTTTATTTTTAATACATTTTTATCTTTTTCATTTTTAATAAAACGTTCCAGATCATGCCCCTGCTGTCTGACGCGATCCCGCTCAGCTTTTCCGAAGTAATACCGGTCTAACAGCTGGCTGATCGAAGGGTAGGATTCAATTTGCGCATTTTTAAGCTGCTGCAGCGGATATAAATAAAAGTAATCTTTATTTTCTGCCTGCATAAATGAAGCTTCATAATCATGAGACTCCATCCGATTCAGGAGCTCACTGAAAGCCTCATACACACGTTTTTTTTCAGGTAATCCGGCGCGTTCGATCACTTCTTTCGCAAATAAGGGAGAGAAGCCGGCGAAATGCTGTACAAGCTGTTTATCAAGTTTCCCGCTGTTCCAGTCCATTGTACGCAAAAAGACTTCTTCATTCACTTCAAATGGGTCCAATTTGTTCTGTTCAGGCGGCCATTCGAAGTCTGCACCCGGAAGAATTGTTCTTGCACGGTTCACAGAAGGATTCAAATGTTTGATACTATCTAAAATCATACTGCGCTCTTTATCTACTAATATAATATTCGAGTGCCTGCCCATGATTTCTACAATTAACTGCTTATATGAAACGTCACCGATCTCATTTCGACCCTTCACTTCAAATACGATAATCCGTTCCATATCTTTTTGAGTGATGGATTCAATGATCGCACCTTCTAAATGCTTACGGAGAAGCATACAGAACATAGGTGGTTCTGAAGGGTTGTCATACTGCTCTTCAGTCAACTGGATTCTGGAGTAGGAAGGGTGGGCTGAGAGAAGCAGTTTGTGATTTTTACCCTGTGCACGGATGACCATGATCAACTCATTCTGATAGGGCTGATGGATCCTGCTGATCCGGCCGCCATCTAATTGATCAGTTAATTCTTTTGTGATGGCTCTGGTGAATAATCCATCGAATGACATACAAATCCCTCTTTCTGTCTTTCTTTATCTTCTGTCCCATCTTACCATCTTTTTGACCGGTCTGTATGCTATAATGAAGTACATTGAAAGAGATAAGCAGGTGATTTGCGAGATGACAAAAAGTATGACCGGATTTGGAAGAGGAACAGCAAGGCAGGACCTTCTGGCTGTAACGGTAGAGATCAAATCAGTTAATCACCGTTTTCATGAGTGTTCAGTCAAGATGCCAAGAATGTATGCCGAAACTGAAGACAAAATAAAAAAAATCATCTCTTCATACATAAAACGTGGTAAAGTTGACGTTTATATATCAGTAGAAAATGAAAAGCCGAACAGTCACAAACTGCTTGTTGACTGGGAGCTGCTTGATGCTTACGCACAATTTGTAAAAGATGCTTCTGACAGATACGGCATAGATGAGGATCTGCGCGTCAGAGATCTGTTAAAGCAGACAGATGCATTTACAGCGGTTGAAATTAAAGAGGAATATTCTGCAGATGATGTCATTTTATCCGCATTAAAAGAAGCATGCAGAAAGCTTTCAGATATGCGGACAAATGAAGGGAAAGAGCTTGAAAACGAGCTGCTTTATCAAGTACAATCATTAAAGCAAAATGTCGAGTATGCAATGGAGATATCTCCTGAAGTTTCAAAGAAATACAAAGATCGTCTTGAAAAAACGATTAGGGAACATACAAGCGGCATTGATGAAAGCAGACTGTTAACAGAGGTTGCGATATTTGCTGAAAAGGCAGACGTAACAGAAGAGTTCACACGTCTGCTCAGCCATATCAAGCAATTTGAGAATGCACTCAAAAAAAATGAGCCGATCGGCAGAAGACTGGATTTTCTCACACAGGAGATGCACCGCGAAGTAAATACGGTCGGATCAAAAGCTGGTGATGAGCGGGTAGCTGCAGCGGTCATTGATATGAAATCTATTCTCGAGAAAATCCGGGAACAGGTTCAAAATATTGAGTGAAATTGATTAAGGGGTGTCGGGGATGTCAATAAAGTTAATAAACATCGGATTTGGGAATATTGTGTCTGCTAACCGGATTATCACAATTATCAGTCCTGAATCTGCTCCTGTAAAAAGACTTGTACAGGATGCGCGGGAAAGAGGGACGCTGATCGATGCAACATACGGTCGCAGAACCAGAGCGGTTATGATCATGGATAGTGATCACGTGATACTTGTTGCGGTGCAGCCGGAAACTGTGGCATCCCGATTTACAGATAAAGATGATAGTCAGGAAGAAGGGTAAAAATGATAGAAAAAGGTGTACTGATTGTTCTGTCCGGACCATCAGGAGTAGGTAAAGGTACAGTTAGAAAAGAGTTGTTTTCAGCAGAAAATACAGCATATGAATATTCTGTTTCAATGACTACACGGCTTCCACGTGAAGGAGAAGTGGATGGGAAAGACTACTTCTTTAAAACGAGAGAAGAGTTTGAAGCGTTAATCGAACGAGATAAACTGCTTGAATATGCAGAATATGTTGGTAATTATTACGGAACACCGGTTGATTATGTGAGAGAAACACTTGATAATGGTAAGGATGTGTTTCTTGAAATAGAAGTAGAAGGTGCAAAACAGGTTAGAGAAAAGTTCCCTGAAGGACTTTTCATTTTCCTTGCACCACCTAGTCTTTCAGAGCTTGAAACACGACTGGTTACACGCGGAACTGAAAGCGATGATGTGATCAAAACCCGTGTGGAAGCAGCAAGAAGAGAATTGTCCATGATGAATCTGTATGACTACGTTGTTGAAAATGACCACGTAGAACATGCATGTGAGCGGATCAATGCGATCGTTATGGCAGAACACCTTAAAAGAGAGCGGGTAGAAGCCCGCTATAAAAAAATGCTGGAGGTAGAATAATATGTTATATCCATCATCTGATGCGTTAAGAAAGAATATCGACTCAAAATATTCACTTGTGAGTGTGGCTGCAAAGCGCGCCCGCAACATGCAGGAAAAAGGTGATAAAGGTTCACTTGACTCTTATTACTCAGTAAAATTCGTTGGTCAGGCACTGGAAGAAATTGCAGCCGGACAGCTTGTGATGAAGAAGCCTCAGGAAGGCATCCTTTACGAAGACGAAAAATAATATGAACAGAAAAAACAGCCGCTGCCGGTTGTTTTTTCTTTTTTGTCTACTGATAAATGTGAGTGAAATATTTACATGTCAGAGATTGAAGCCTAAGGAGGCGGCTCCACCGGGGAGGGACCGGCAGCCGGGAACCTGCAAAGCGAAACATTGGGAGAACCTGTAGAATTGGAACCCAAACGCTTCAAGTGGAAAGCAACGTGTGAAGCGGAAATCTCAGTCAAAGTACAAAACTAAACTTTATTAAAGATTCATGCATGTTGAGTGAAAAATGTTGGTTTTTCGTTCATAATGGGAGTATCTATTTAATGGGGAGATGGCTGCATTGGCGAATAAAAATATACTCCTTTGTGTATCAGGGGGAATTGCAGTATATAAAGCTGTCGCTTTGACAAGTAAATTAAGTCAGGCAGGCTTCAATGTAAAAGTAATCATGACAGAAAGCGCGATGGAATTTGTTACACCACTTACATTCCAGGCGATGTCTAGAAACGACGTGTACTACGATACATTTGATGAAAAGGATTCATCTAAAATTGCACATATTGATCTTGCAGACTGGGCGGATCTGGTCGTCATTGCACCTGCAACGGCAAACGTACTTGGTAAGCTTGCAAATGGGATTGCAGATGACATGATCACAACAACATTACTTGCCACCACTGCACCTGTATGGGCTGCGCCTGCAATGAATGTTCATATGTACAGTCATCCTGCTGTATTAAAGAATATCGATACACTGCATGAACGTGGTGTGCGTTTCATTGAACCTTCTGAAGGATTTTTGGCATGCGGATATGTCGGAAAAGGCCGCCTTGAGGAGCCTGAGAAAATTACTGAAATCATTGCACTATATTTTAATAAAAAACAGTCTCAGCCGCTAAAAGGTAAGAGATTGTTAATCACGGCGGGACCAACAAGAGAAAAAATTGATCCTGTCCGCTTCTTTACAAATCACTCTAGCGGGAAGATGGGCTATGCCATCGCTAAAGTGGCTGCTTTAGCAGGAGCGGAAGTGACACTGGTCTCAGGACCAGTGTCAATTGCTCCTCCATCAGGCGTGACAACCATTAACGTGGAAACAGCCGAAGAAATGTATAATCAGGTAATTAGACATTTTGATCAGGCAGATATTGTGATCAAAAGTGCAGCGGTGGCAGACTACCGCCCTGCTGAGACCAGTGATCAGAAGATGAAAAAGAAAGATGGCACGCTGACAATGGAATTTGAAAGAACAAAAGACATCTTAAAAACACTAGGTGAGCAGAAAAAGCACCAGATTCTGATCGGCTTTGCAGCTGAAACCGAGCTGCTTGAGACTTATGCGAAGCGAAAACTTGAAACGAAGAACGCAGATATCATTGTAGGGAATAACATTCTCACTGAAGGTGCAGGGTTCGGTAAAGATACAAATGCAGTGACCTTTTTCAGAAAAGATGGCACTGTGACTGAACTGCCGCTGCAGACAAAAGATCAGGTGGCAGAAGCGCTGTTAAATGAACTTGAAGAGTTGTTGAAGGAAAGATCTGTATGATCGCTTCAGTCATTGTGGATGTTCCTGCAAAACAGATTGACAGGACTTTTGATTACACAGTTCCAGAGCGCCTGCAGGCAGTCGTTCAAAGAGGAATCAGAGTCGTTGTGCCTTTTGGACCAAGAAAGATTCAGGGTTTTATCCTGGCAATTAAAGATGAATCATCAGTTAAAAAACTGAAACCGATTGAAGAGGTCGTAGATATAGAACCAGTCCTGAATGAAGAATTAATGTCTTTATCTGAGTGGCTGACTGAACAGACGCTCTGCTACAGGATCTCAGCATTGCAGGTCATGCTTCCGGCTGCAATGAAAGCAAAGTACAATAAATTTTTTCATTTGCTTAAAAGTGATATTCCGGATCATATCAGGAGCCTGTTTGAAAAAGAATCACCACTTTCGTGGAAAACAGCTGATGAGCACCACGCGCTTAAAGATCTGCAGGAACTGATCAAGCAGCGCAAGGTCGAAATGAAGTACGTAGTGAAACAATCCGGCAATGTAAAGAAAAAAAGGTTTGTTGAATTGAACGGACAGTATAAAAGAGATGACATTCCTTCAAATGCCAAAAAGCAGAAAGTGATTATGGAACACCTTGAACAGAATGAAGGTAAAATGTCTGTTGCAGAACTCAAAGTTGCTGCAAATACGACCAGCGCAGTGATCAAAACGATGATCGACAAGGGATATTTAATAGAAAGTTTCAGCGAGCAATATAGAGATCCTTTTGCTGAGAGAACATTTGAAAAGACAGAACACTTTACGCTGACAGCTGATCAAAAAACAGCCATTACACCAATCCTTGAAAAGGTAAATCGGTATGAGCATCAGACCTTTCTATTACACGGTGTTACAGGAAGCGGAAAAACGGAGATTTATCTTCAGACAATTGATCAGGTCCTGAAGCAAAACAGACAGGCCATCATGCTTGTTCCTGAAATCTCGCTCACACCGCAAATGGTCCAGCGCTTTAAAGGCCGCTTTGGGGATCAGGTGGCTGTGATGCACAGCGGGTTATCTGCCGGTGAGAAATATGATGAGTGGAGAAGAATTCACAGAGGTGAAGTGAATGTTGTGGTTGGCGCACGTTCTGCTATCTTCGCCCCGTTTAAAAAACTCGGTGTGATCATTATTGATGAGGAGCACGAGACGAGTTATAAACAGGAGGACTCTCCAAGGTATCATGCCAGGGACGTTGCTATTGAAAGAAGTAAAAGGCATGGATGTCCTGTTATTCTTGGGAGTGCGACACCTTCACTTGAGAGCTTTGCACGAGCAAAGAAAGGGAACTATCAGCTGCTTGAGCTTGAGTATAGAATGAACCAGCAGGATTTACCTGAAGTAAAAGTGATCGATATGCGTGAAGAACTGCGTGATGGGAACAGATCAATGTTTTCAAGGGATCTATTAGTAGAGATTGAAAAGCGTATTGAGAGAAAAGAACAAATCGTTCTCTTTTTGAACAGAAGGGGTTACTCATCCTTTATCATGTGCAGAGATTGCGGAACAGTGATGCAGTGTCCGCATTGTGAAGTTTCGCTAACGTACCACAGATCTAAAGAGAGTATGAAATGTCATTATTGCGGTCATGAAGAATATGTGCCAAATACGTGCCCTGAATGCGAAAGTGAGCATATCAGATATTTCGGAACCGGTACGCAAAAAGTAGAAGAAGAGCTGTTCAAACTGATGCCGCATGTCAGAACGATCCGCATGGACGTTGATACAACTTCGAAAAAAGGTTCGCATGAAAGACTGCTAAATGCGTTTGGACGCGGGGAGGCGGATATTTTACTTGGTACACAGATGATCGCAAAAGGTCTGGACTTCCCAAATATTACGCTTGTCGGTGTACTCAGTGCCGATACTATGCTTCATCTGCCGGACTTCAGAGCCTCGGAAAAAACGTTTCAGCTTTTAACGCAGGTAAGCGGCAGAGCCGGGAGACATGAAAAACCTGGTGAAGTGATTATTCAGACTTATACGCCTGAGCACTTTTCGATTGAACTGGCAAGAAGCCAGAATTATGAATGGTTTTATCAAAAGGAAATGATGATGCGTAAAACTGCTCAGTACCCGCCTTTTTACTATATTTCACTGATCACACTCAGCCATGAAAATGTCAATAAAGCGGCCGGCGTATGCAATGAAATTGCTGATATACTAAAAGCCAGACTGTCTGACCAGTCCATTATACTTGGTCCGGTTGCATCCCCAATTGCAAGGATTCAGGATAAATACAGGTATCAGTGTATCATTAAATATAAGCATGAGCCTGAGCTTAAGAACCTGCTCAAAAAAATACTCGATCAATACAGCGATACAGGTAAAGATGCTGTATCCATCAATATTGACGTTCAACCATATATTATGATGTAAAACGGAGGAAATCATGAAGAAACTTGAAATTTTGACTCACCCTAATGAAAGACTTGAACAAACCTGCAGTAAAGTAACAACGTTCGACAAGCACTTACATGATACATTGGACGAGCTTTTTGATCTGATGATGGAACAAGACGGTATTGGTATTGCTGCACCACAGGCAGGGATACTGAAAAGAGTTGCCATAGTCTACCTTGACGATGAAACAGGTGTCATTGAGATGATCAACCCTGAAATCAAATATATATCCGGTGAAGACACGGATGTGGAAGGATGTCTGAGCTTTCCCGGAATTTTTGGCGAAGTCACAAGAACGGATCAGATCGTTTTATCAGCACAGGACCGTAACGGAAAGACTTTTGTCATGGAAGCTGACGGATATCTTTCAAGAGCGATACAGCATGAAGCTGACCATTTAGACGGGGTATTGTTCACTTCAAAAGTATCCCGCTATGTAACAGAAGAAGAACTTAAAGCAATGGAGGAGGAAGCGGAATGACTTCAGTAATTTTTATGGGTACACCGGACTTTTCAGTTCCCGTCCTGCAAAGAGTCATTGCTGACGGCTATGAAGTAAAAGCGGTTGTTACTCAGCCGGACAGACCCGTTGGCAGAAAAAAAGTGCTGACACCTCCTCCTGTTAAAAGAGAAGCATTGAATCATAATCTGAGAGTCATTCAGCCGGAAAAACTTTCAGGATCTCCTGAGCTCAAAGAAATCATTAACCTTGAAGCTGATTTGATCATTACTGCGGCTTTTGGACAACTGCTTCCTAAAGAGTTGCTTGATGCACCAAAGCTTGGCTGTATTAATGTGCATGCATCACTGCTTCCGGAACTGAGGGGTGGTGCACCGATTCACCATGCGATTATCAGAGGCTATGACAAATCAGGCATTACCATTATGTATATGGCTGAAAAACTCGATGCAGGTGATATCATCAGTCAGAGGGAAGTAGCGATCACAGATGAAGATCATGTAGGTACACTGCACGATAAATTAAGTGAAGCAGGTGCAAATCTGCTTTCTGACACATTGCCCCTTCTAATTGACGGTAAATCAGAGCGCGCTGAACAGGATCACGAAAAGGCTACTTATGCCTGGAATATAAAAAGAGAAGAAGAAAAAATTGACTGGAACCGTCCCGGCAGAGAAGTATTCAACCAGATAAGAGGACTCTATCCGTGGCCGACAGCTTATACGGTCTTCAGAGATAAGCCGGTGAAAATCCAGCAGGTAAAGCTTACAAAAGGCAGCGGAACGCCAGGAGAAGTTATTCAGATTTCTGATGAGGGGATCGTATTTGCGACGGCTGATGCTGACGCTGTACTTGTAACTGAGCTGCAGCCTTCTGGTAAAAAGAAAATGTCTGCATCAGATTTTCTGAGAGGATCTGCTATACAGATTGGAGAGAAGGCGCAATATGAGTAAATTTTCATTAAGGGAAGCTGCACTTCATATTCTGGATCAGATTGATAAGAATCAGTCATACAGTAACCTTCTGCTGAATCATGCCATTAAGAAATTTGATATCAGTAAAAAAGATACAGGGCTGCTGACTGAGATCACTTATGGCACAATCCAGCGTAAAATGACGCTGGATTATTACCTTGAACCTTTTTTGAAGAAAAAGGTCGAAGGCTGGGTGCGGAACCTATTAAGGCTTAGCCTTTATCAGATGCTGTACCTGGACCGCGTACCTGAACGTGCGGCAATCCATGAAGCGGTGGAAATTGCTAAGAAAAAAGGTCATAAAGGTATCTCGGGTATGGTGAACGGCGTACTGCGTTCAATCCAGCGTGAAGGTGTCAGATCAACTGAAGACATACAGAACCCAATTCAGAAAATCTCAATTGAAACAAGTCACCCGGAGTGGCTGGTAAACAGATGGGCAGCGCACTTTGGACTTGAAAAAACAAAGGCAATGTGTGAAAGAAATCTGATTGCACCTGTTCAGACAGCAAGAGTCAATACAAGCAGAATCAGCCGTGAAGAAGCGCTAAAACTGCTTGAGGAAGAAGGGGTAGAAGCATCTGAAAGCCCGATTGTGCCATCAGGTATACGTGTCAAAAAAGGCAATATTGCACATACTTCAGCATATAAAGAAGGTTTTATTACTGTTCAGGATGAAAGCTCAATGCTTGTGGCATATGCGCTGGCCCCTGTACCTGGTGAAACAATTCTCGATATGTGTGCGGCACCGGGAGGAAAAACCACACATATTGCCGAATGTTTAAACAATGAAGGTGAAGTCTATGCCCTTGACCTTCATGAGCACAAAATTAAACTGATTAAAGAAAATGCAGATCGTCTGAAGCTAGAGAACGTCAGAGGCGAAGCGCTTGATGGACGAAAGCTGAAAGAACGCTTCCCTGAAACTTCATTTGACAGAATCCTTGTTGACGCCCCTTGCAGCGGCTTTGGAGTACTGCGAAGAAAGCCTGATATCAAATATGCAAAAAGAGAGCAGGACCTCGAGTCACTTTCAAGAATTCAACAGGAACTGCTAGACTCAGCTGTTCAAAGCCTTAAAAAAGGTGGCGTGCTTGTATACAGCACATGCACCGTAGATAAGGAAGAAAATGAAGGAACCGTGAAACAATTTCTGGCGGACCATGCTGACATGACATTGGTTGCACCGGATCAACTTCCTGAGAAGATTGCAGTGCTGGCAGAAAATAATCTGCTGCAGATTTTCCCGCAGGATTTTGATGGAGATGGATTCTTTATTGCAGTTTTCAAGAAAAACACGTAATTCAGATCATGAACGAGGTGGATAGATGGAAGCCGTTTTTAAAAGCGATCGTGGGAAAATACGAAAGCTGAATGAAGATGCAGGTGGCATTTTTAGAAACCATTATGCCGTTCTGGCTGTTGTAGCAGATGGCATGGGGGGCCACCGTGCAGGCGATGTAGCAAGTGAAATGACAGTAAAGCTTGTTGAAAGGAAATGGCAGGAACTGAGCATCGAACTTAGAGCCGGAGCTGCTGAAGACTGGCTCCGGCAAACAGTTGAAGAAGTGAATACTGAGCTTTATCAGTATGCTGAAAAAAATCCTGAGTGCGCTGGTATGGGAACTACACTTGTAGCGGCAATATGCACACATGATTTTGTTTCAATTGCACATATTGGTGACAGCAGAGGATACGTGATTGATCAGTCACGCGTTATTCAGATGACTGAAGATGATTCTTTCGTAAATGCACTTGTTCAATCAGGGGAAATCTCAAAAGAAGATGCAGAGCAGCATCCGAAAAAGAACCTTCTGTTAAAAGCTTTAGGGACAAAAGGTAAGGCAGACCCATCGATTAAAACGATTATTCCGGAGCATGGGACACTCCTCCTTTTATGCTCAGACGGGCTTTCCAATAAAGTATCAGAAGATGAGATTGCTGCAGCTGCAGCGCAAAAACTGCCACTTGATGAAATGGCCGCAAACCTGATTCGGCTTGCAAATGATCATGGTGGTGAAGATAATATTACCCTTGCAGCCGTGAAGGTTTTATTGCCTGATGAAGGCGGTGAAGCCTTATGATCGATAAAAGATTAAGCGGCCGGTACAAGGTTCTGAAATCAATCGGAAGCGGTGGTATGGCGAACGTTTATCTTGCGAGGGATATGATCCTTGATAGAGATGTTGCCGTAAAGGTGCTTCGAATGGATTATGTCAGCGAAGCCAATATGCTGAAGCGGTTTCAGCGGGAAGCTCAATCTGCAACCAGTCTGACGCATCCGAACATTGTCAGCATGTATGATGTCGGAGATGAAGGCGACTATTATTTTCTGGTGATGGAATACGTAGAAGGTATGACATTAAAGCAGTACATTCAGGAGCATTCACCACTCGATCTGGGTGATGCAATCAATATTATGCTTCAGCTTACATCAGCGATCGCTCATGCGCATCATAATGGAATTATTCACAGAGATATTAAACCGCAAAACATCCTGATTGATCAGGAAGGCAACATTAAAATAACAGACTTTGGTATTGCGATGGCATTAAGTGCGACTGCCATTACGCAGACTAATTCCGTGATGGGGACCGTTCATTATCTTTCGCCCGAGCAGGCAAGAGGAGGGACCGCCTCAAAGAAATCGGATATTTATTCTCTTGGAATCGTCATGTATGAACTGATTACAGGCACGCTTCCTTATGAAGGTGAATCACCAATCTCGATCGCTTTAAAGCATTTACAGAGTGATTTACCAAGACCGTCTGAAGTCATTGAAGATCTGCCGCAGAGTCTTGAAAATGTCATTTTAAAGGCTGCTGCAAAGGATCCTCATTACCGTTACGCAAGTGCCGATGAGATGACAGAAGATTTGAAAACAGTGTTGAACCCTGAGCGTGCTTCAGAACCATTGTTTGCGCCTGCTCCTGATCTCGAGGCAACAAAAGCAATTCCAATCATCAAGGACCGGATGAATGTCATGCCGTCAGAAGATACAAAAGTGCATGAGCCTGAAAAGAAAGAAGAAAAACCGATAAAAAAGAAAAAAAAGAAGTGGCCGTGGATCCTTGCACTTGTATTGGTTCTGCTTTTAAGCGGGGGCGTTATGGCTGCGATGGGCATGTTTGGGCCTACCCAGGTTCAGGTCCCGGATGTAGTCGGTGAGAACATAGAAGATGCTGAAGATATCATTACAGAAGCCGGGCTGACTGTTGGAGATATCGTCTATGAACCGAATGAACAGGTTGAAGAGGATATCGTGCTCAGAAGTTCACCGAAAGCGACCAGATCAATAGATGAGGGTGAACCTGTCAATCTTGTGGTCAGCAGTGGAAAAGAAACAATTGAAGTGGATGGGTATGTCGGGAGAAACTTTAATAACACAGAAGAGCTGATTCGTGAAGCAGGTTTCAGTGAGATCGACCTTACTGAACAATATAATGATTCAGCGGAAGGAACCATACTTGAACAGGACCCTCGCGAAGGCGAAGAAGTTGTGCCAGGCGATACAGTCATGAGACTTGTCATCAGCCAGGGGCCAGAACAGTCTGAGGTACCTGACCTGACAGGATACACTGCTGAAGAAATTGCTGCGTATGAACAGGAAACAGGGATCACGATTTCAATTACCAGAGAAGAATACTCAAATGATTACGCTGCAGGTACCGTTATTTCACAAAACCCTGAAGCAGGTACATTGGTGGAGGTAGGCGGTAATATTAATGTCGTAACATCCCTTGGCGTACCGCCTGTACCGGTTAATAACGTAGTCATTCCTGTGACCATTGAATACCTGCAGGAGGAAGAAGCGCCTGAAGAAGGAGAAGACCCTCCTGAATTACCTGAGCAGGTGATTACGATCTATATTGATGATAAAAATAATTCAATTGATGAGCCTGTTGAAGAATTTACGATTACTGAAGATATAGAACGTAATATCAGGCTGACCATTGAAGAAGGCAACAGCGGTTCATACAGAATCGAAAGAGATGGTGAAGTTTACTTAGAAGATACAATCTCTTATCAGGAAAATGAATAGAGGAGCGTGTGTATGCCCGAAGGAAAAATTATGAAAGCCCTGAGTGGTTTTTATTATGTAAAAGATCAGGATGCAGTTATCCAGTGCAGAGGACGTGGAATATTCCGTAAGAATAAAATTACACCTCTGGTAGGGGATTACGTAGAGTACCAGGCTGAAAACGCCAAGGAAGGTTATATTCTTGATATCCAATCGAGAAAAAATGAGCTGGTGCGTCCTCCGATCGCGAATGTCGATCAGGCAGTACTCGTCTTTTCAGCGCTTGAACCGGATTTCAGTACATCTTTACTGGACAGGTTTCTCGTTCTCGTTGAAAGTCACCATATCAAACCTGTTATCTGCATCTCCAAAATTGATCTCCTGAATGAAGAGCAGGAACTAAACATACGGCAATATGCTGATGATTACAGAAAGATCGGCTATGAGGTTATCTTGACTTCAGCTAAATGGGAAGAGAGTATGACTCTATTAAAGCCGGTTTTAGATGATACTGTTACCGTGTTTGCCGGTCAGTCAGGTGTTGGAAAATCATCGATTCTAAATGCGCTCAGGCCAGACCTTGAACTGAAAACTGATGCAATATCAAGCTCACTTGGCAGAGGGAAGCATACAACGCGTCACGTTGAATTAATTGCAATTGGTGAAGGTTTTGTAGCCGATACACCGGGTTTCAGTGCACTGGAATTTTCAGCGCTTGAACTTGAAGAACTGTCAGACTGCTTTCCTGAAATGGCAGCAGCTTCTGAGCAGTGTAAATTCAGAGGATGCCTCCATATGAATGAGCCTAAATGTGCGGTCAAATCAGCAGTCGAAACCGGTGATATAAAACGCTATCGTTATGATCATTATCAGCAGTTTTATGAAGAAATAAAATCCAGAAAGCCGAGGTATTAAATCTATGGTTAAAATTGCACCATCTATTTTATCAGCAGACTTTTCGAAGCTTGGCGATGAAGTGCGTGAAGTTGAAAAAGGAGGCGCTGATTATATTCATATCGATGTAATGGATGGCATGTTCGTACCAAACATTACAATGGGGGCACTGGTTGTAGAAGCAATCCGTCCTGTTACGTCTCTTACACTTGACGTTCATTTAATGATTGAACAGCCGGAACGGTATGTAGAATCATTTGCAAAAGCCGGTGCTGATATTATTTCTGTACATGTGGAGGCAACAAAACACCTTCACAGAACAATTCAGTTAATTAAAGCATCCGGTGTAAAAGCAGGCATCGTGCTTAATCCGCATACCCCTGTTGAAGCAGTTAAGCATTGTCTGAGTGAAGCTGATCTTGTACTTGTGATGACAGTTAACCCGGGATTTGGCGGTCAGACTTTCATTAAAGAAACAGTTAACAAAATAAAAGAGCTGAAAGAACTGAGAACAAATGAGCGCCACAGCTTTGAAATAGAAGTTGATGGTGGAGTGACAGATGAAACAATTGCTCTTTGTACGAATGCAGGTGCAGATGTCGCAGTGGCAGGTTCATTTGTTTATGGAAAACAGGATCGAGAAGCTGCGATTGAATCATTAAAAAAGGCAGCAAATTAGTAATAAACGTACAGGGATGATTGCATTTTCCTGTACGTTTATTATTTATCATTAAGTTTATTATATTTTTATTATGTCAACTAGATAGGGTGATGAAATGATTCATTTAGTAGGCGGAGGTCCAATCGATGAGAAATGGTTTGATAAGCTTGATAAAACTGGTCAATGGATTGGAGTGGACCGCGGCGCTGCTTTTTTACTTAAAAAAGGACTGGCCGTTTCACGCGCTTTTGGTGATTTTGATTCAGTTACAGTATCTGAATTAGAATTAATTAAGCAAAATATTGATCACATTCATGAAGAAACCCCTGAAAAAGATATGACAGACATGGAAATTGCATTAAACTGGGCTCTAAACCAGAATCAGTCTATAAAAATGATCGGTGTTACCGGTGGAAGACAGGATCATTTTTTTGGAAATATTCAACTGCTATTATCAGAATCAGCTTTAAACCACAGCTGTACAATTTCAATAGAAGATGCAAATAACATCATGACATGTCATTTGCCAAGCAGTTTTTCTGTTCCGAAAAATGAGCAGTATCCTTACCTTTCGTTTATTCCTTTCACAAGACATGTAAAAGGGCTGACGCTTTCAGGAGTTAAATATCCTCTTTCGGAGCACCAGATTACATATGGGATGACACTTACCCTCAGCAATGAAATTATTGATGGCTATGCTTCTATTTCGTTTGAAGACGGCATATTAATGATGATAAGAAGCAGAGATTAGCAGGGAGGGAGTCACATGCGCTTCTATTCAATCAAACTGCCGAGAATGCTCGGAGGAATGGTAAGAGGGGTATTAAGCCTTTTCAGAAGGAGAACAGCGTAGTATATAGATCAAAAAGACCTTAAGATCATCACGATCTTAAGGTCTTTTTACTTTAATCATTTATTACACGCGTTCTACTTTGCCTGATTTCAGAGCACGAGCAGAAACCCAAACACGCTTAGGCTTACCATCAACAAGAATACGTACTTTTTGAAGGTTAGCGCCCCATGTACGCTTGTTAGCGTTCATTGCGTGGGAACGAGCGTTACCAGAACGTGTTTTACGACCTGTTACAACACATTGTTTTGCCATTCTATTCCCCTCCTAACAAATGAAGCTGAAAACATCGTTTCAATCTTTCACTTAGTCAATCACACTTTATTTAATTTATCACAAGGATTTATATTATGCAATAAAAATAATTACTTCTATCAAGTTTTTTTGCTTTACACTGACAGGAATGCGATAAATACTGTTTATCTTTCATTCGCAGCTGTAGTATAGTAAAATATCTGTAGCCAAAACAGTATTCAAAGGGGGAGCACTACATGTCGATTGAATTAACTACCAAATATGGTCAGATCGATATTTCCAATGACGTCATTGCAATGGTTGCCGGTGGAGCAGCGATCGAATGTTACGGGATCGTCGGGATGGCATCGAAGCATCAGATCCGTGATGGGCTCACCGATATCCTAAGACGTGAAAATTTTACCCGTGGCGTTATTGTACGTCAGGATGGCGATAAAGTAACGATAGATATGTATATAATCGTGGGATACGGTACGAAAATTTCAGAAGTAGCTCACAACGTTCAGTCATCAGTGAAATATACACTTGATAAAACTGTTGGGCTTTCAGTTGAAGCAGTCAATATTTTTGTTCAGGGAGTCAGGGTGACGAACCTGTGATAGGAGGAAAGTTTTGTGATTAGAAAAGAGATAGACGGCAATGTATTTGCCGGAATGGTACTTCAGGGGGCAGCGTGTCTCTCGAATAATGCAGATACTGTAGATGCACTGAACGTGTTTCCTGTGCCGGATGGAGATACGGGCACGAACATGAACCTTTCAATGACTTCAGGTTCCAAGGAAGTAAAAAACAATACAGGAGATCATGTAGGGAAAGTTTCTATCGCATTATCAAAAGGCCTGCTGATGGGAGCCCGCGGGAACTCGGGTGTTATTCTATCCCAGCTATTCAGAGGATTTGGAAAGTCTATTGAGTCAAAAGCAGTCTTAACTGCAAAAGATTTTGCTGAAGCACTTGATGCAGGTGTTGCTTCAGCATACAAAGCTGTTATGAAACCAGTTGAAGGAACAATTTTGACAGTTGCAAAAGATGCTGCCAAAAAAGCAGTTGAAGCAGCTGAGACTGAAGAGGACATCACAAAGCTGATGGAGTTAACCCTTAAAGAAGCTAGGGCTTCACTTAAAAGAACACCGGATCTGCTTCCTGTTTTAAAAGAGGTTGGCGTTGTTGATAGCGGCGGTCAGGGACTTGTTCATGTGTACGAGGGTTTCCTTGCAGAATTGAAAGGTGAAAAGATTTCAGATGCCCCTGTAGCGCCATCAATGGACGAGCTTGTAAATGCAGAGCACCATGTCGGCGTTCAGGGCTTCATGAATACAGAAGATATCGAATTTGGATACTGTACGGAATTTATGGTGAAGTTCGAAGAGAAAAAATTAGCTGATCATCCATATGATGAGATGAAGTTTCGTGAAGATTTAAGTGAACTCGGTGACTCGCTGCTTGTCATTTCTGATGATGAGGTCGCTAAGGTACATATACACACTGAAGAGCCCGGGAAAGCACTTTCGCAGGGGCAGTTGTATGGAAGCCTCATCAAGATGAAAATTGAGAACATGCGTGAACAGCATACGGAAATCGTAGGGAAAGAACACCGTGCTGCTGCTAAGCAAACCAGGCCGGCAGAAAAACAGCCTTTTGCAATTATTACAGTAGCAATGGGTGAAGGTGTGTCAGAGCTCTTCAAAAGTATCGGTGCAACAGGTGTGATCGAAGGCGGTCAGACAATGAATCCGAGTACAGAGGATATTGTAAGAGCGATTGAAGAATCATATGCTGAACGCGTGATAATCCTCCCTAATAACAAAAACATTATTATGGCTGCTGAGCAGGCAGCTGAGGTTG
Source organism: Jeotgalibacillus sp. 10bf12 (assembly GCF_055597105.1). Lineage (NCBI taxonomy): Bacteria > Bacillati > Bacillota > Bacilli > Caryophanales > Caryophanaceae > Jeotgalibacillus > Jeotgalibacillus sp. 10bf12. The sequence continues at coordinate 2,272,665 of NZ_CP200276.1, forward strand.
TTGAGATGGAAGCGGTCGTTATACCGACAAAAACTGTGCCACAGGGAATGGCATCCATTTTAGCATTTAATCCTTCAGCAGAGCTTAGTGAAAACGCTGAAACTATGACTGAAGCACTTCAGCATGTTAAAACCGGTCAGGTAACATTTGCGGTTCGTGATACTTCTATTGACGGAATTGCAATCAAAAAAGATGACCATATGGGAATTGCTGAAAGTAAGATTGTTACTTCCGGAAGCAGCCGATTTGAAACAGTTAAAAAACTTCTAGAGCACATGATTGACGAAGAGTCTGAAATCGTGACTGTGCTTTACGGTGAAGATTCACCTGAAAAGGAAGTTTCAGAAATTGAAGCATTTATCGAAGCAAACTATCCGGACGTAGAAGTAGAAATTCATAACGGCAAACAACCGCTTTATTCATATATTCTGTCAGTCGAATAAGAACATTGAAAAATATAGCGAAACAAGAGAAAATAGAAGGGCGGTGCCCTTCTATTTTTTTGAAGTGCCGAAATAGTCTCTATGAAAGAGGGAACTAAAATGAAATACAAAAGTGTATTTGATATTATCGGTCCGGTTATGATCGGACCTTCATCTTCTCATACTGCGGGAGCAGCAAGAATCGGGAAAATGGCAAGAGAGCTTTTTGGCAGAGAACCTGAATGGGCAAACATTTCATTTTACGGATCATTTGCTAAAACATATAAAGGCCACGGTACAGATGTAGCGATAATTGGCGGCATTATGGATTTTGAAACGGATGATGAGCGGATTATTGAAGCTAAAAAAATTGCCAGAGAGAAAGGTATGCGTGTTAAGATCCGTGAAGAGGAAGCGCTGACAGACCATCCGAATACAGCGAGAATCAAGCTTGGTGATCAAGATGGCGAGATGGAACTTGTAGGCATTTCAATCGGGGGCGGAAAGATTGAGATTATAGAATTAAACGGATTCGAACTTAGTCTGACAGGCCACCACCCGGCAATCCTGGTCGTCCACGAAGACAAATTTGGTGCTGTAGCAGCAGTTTCTACTGTCTTAGCCAAACATAAAATGAACATAGGAAAGATGGATGTATCAAGGCAGGAAGTCGGTAAAATGGCTTTAATGACGATTGAGGTGGATCAGCATATAGAAGATGCATTGCTTGATGAATTAAAAGCACTGCCTGAAGTGTCACAAGTCACAAAAATAACTGATTAATAAAGTGATAGCGCTTACAATACAGGAGGGTTAACATGTTTAGAAATGTTGCAGAGCTGGTAGAAATGGCTGAGACACATAACAAAAAAATCTCGGATATTATGATTGAACAGGAAATGGAAGTACGTAATAAAACGCGTGAAGAAGTTTTCGATACAATGGATCGTAACCTGACTGTTATGGAAGAAGCAGTCGAACGCGGACTTAAAGGGGTTAAATCACATTCAGGTTTAACCGGCGGCGATGCGGTGCTGATACAGAATTATATTGCATCCGGTAAATCTCTTTCAGGAGAACTGCTTCTTGATGCAGTGAGTAAAGCGGTTGCTACAAATGAAGTGAATGCGGCGATGGGTACAATCTGTGCAACGCCGACTGCCGGATCTGCGGGAGTGGTGCCGGGGACGCTTTTTGCGGTGCAAAATAAATTGAATCCGACACGGGAAGAAAAGCTTAGATTTCTATTCACTTCAGGCGCGTTTGGTTTTGTTGTCGCGAATAATGCATCGATTTCAGGAGCAGCTGGCGGCTGTCAGGCAGAAGTTGGATCTGCAGCGGGTATGGCTGCAGCAGCGATCACTGAAATGGCTGGTGGAACCCCTGCGCAGTCCGCAGAAGCAATGGCGATCACGCTTAAAAATATGCTGGGGCTTGTATGTGACCCTGTTGCAGGACTCGTAGAGGTGCCATGCGTAAAAAGAAATGCAATGGGCGCTGCTAATGCGATGGTAGCTGCAGATATGGCACTTGCCGGCGTAACGAGCAGAATCCCGTGTGATGAAGTCATTGATGCGATGTATAAAATCGGCCAGACAATGCCGGTAGCCTTACGTGAAACAGCTCAGGGCGGATTGGCAGCAACACCTACCGGCCGGGAGCTGGAGGCGAAAATCTTTGGATTCTCTCTTGACAAAAAATCCTGATCATCCACTGTTGAAATCAGTTTCTGTCCTTCAGGGAGTAGGGGAAGAAACAGCTTCACAGCTTGGGGATATGGGTATTCATACAGTCTCTGATCTGATTAACTATCTGCCTTACAGATACGATGATTTCAGATTGAAGGACTTATCAGAAGCCGCTCACGAGGAGCGTGTAACCGTTGATGGCAGTGTTCATAGTGAACCTGCCCTTCAATTTTATGGGCGTAAAAAGTCACGGCTTACGTTCCGGTTATTAACAGGTCCCCATAGTGTAAAGGTGACTTTTTTTAATCAGCCGTATCTGAAAAAGAAGATCAGTCTGCATGATAAAGTAACAATTACAGGGAAATGGGACAGACAGCGTCAGCTGATAACAGCTCAGACTTATAAGTTTGGAGAAGGTGCTCAAGAGGAATTGTTTGCCCCTGTTTACCCTTTAAAAGGCAGTGTAACGAATAAGACACTTCGAAAGTTTATTAAACAGGCGCTCGAGCTCTATAGTGACTATCTTTCAGAAACGCTGCCACAGGCGTTAATGATGAAGTACAAATTGCTTGATCGCAAAGAAGCACTTCAGGCGATGCACTTCCCATCATCACCTGAGAGTATGAAGCAGGCCAGAAGAAGGTTTGTTTATGAAGAATTCTTGTATTTTCAGCTTAAGATGCAGGGCTTAAGAAAAATTGAAAGAGAACAGTCAGAAGGCGTACATTTTAAATATGACCCTGAGAAATTGAGGGAATTCACAGATCAGCTTCCATTCCCTTTAACGAACGCTCAAAAAAGAGTGCTGAAGGAGATTTTTGCAGACCTGTCTTCACCATTTAGAATGAATCGTCTCCTGCAGGGAGATGTTGGGTCCGGCAAAACCGTTGTTGCGGCAATCGCATTATATGCAGTTATCACAGCAAATTATCAGGGAGCGCTGATGGTTCCAACAGAAATTCTTGCTGAACAGCACGCTGAGTCATTATCAGCTTTATTTGCACACACTGACGTGAATGTAGCACTGCTCACAAGTTCAGTTAAAGGTAAAAGAAGAAAGCTTTTATTGGAGCAGTTGAAGCAGGGAGAAATTGATCTGCTCGTCGGAACACATGCACTTATTCAGGATGAAGTTGACTTCGAAAACCTCGGGCTCGTTATCACTGATGAGCAGCACCGCTTTGGCGTACAGCAAAGACGGGTACTGCGTGAAAAGGGTGAAAGTCCTGACGTGTTATTTATGACAGCCACCCCCATACCGAGAACGCTTGCTATTACCGTGTTCGGTGAAATGGACGTCTCAATCATTGATGAAATGCCCGCCGGACGAAAGCCGATTGAAACATACTGGGTCAAAGATAATATGATGAACCGGATCTTAAGCTTTATCGAAAAAGAGCTTGAACACGGCAGACAGGCTTATGTGATCTGTCCGCTAATTGAAGAATCCGACAAGCTTGACGTTCAAAATGCAATTGATGTGCACGCTCAGCTTGCCCAGTACTATGCAGGGAGATATGAAGCAGGTTTGATGCACGGCAGACTTCACCCAGAAGAAAAAGATACAATTATGAAGCAATTCGCTGAAAACAAGACGCATATACTTGTTTCTACAACGGTTGTAGAAGTCGGTGTGAACGTACCGAACGCTTCGGTCATGCTGATCTATGATGCAGAACGTTTCGGGCTGTCACAATTGCATCAGCTCAGAGGCCGAGTCGGGCGGGGCAGCGATCAGTCTTACTGTATCCTGATGGCGGACCCTAAAAATGAAGTCGGTAAAGAGCGCATGAAAATCATGACAGAAACAAACGACGGCTTTGTTCTCAGTGAAAAAGACCTTGAACTAAGGGGGCCAGGTGACTTCTTTGGCCGCAAACAAAGCGGAATGCCTGAATTCAGAGTAGCTGACATGGTGCATGATTACAGAGCACTCGAAACCGCAAGAGACGATGCACATCAGCTCATAGAAAGTGATGCATTCTGGCATAATGAAGAATACGAATCATTAAGAAGCTACCTTCAGGCAGAAGGCGTCATCAGCGGCGGGAAGCTGGATTGATTTATTATAGTTAGAGGTCTCGATGAAAAAAGACGATATTGTAAAAGTTTTTATAACGGGCATTAAAAATTTAAGATGAAGCCCAAATGAAGCGCAGTGAATTGTTTGAAGAACCTGAGACGAATTTGTCACAGGTTCTTTTTTAAAAATTGTATAAAACGCCGTCTCTCCAATATCCTTTGCAAAAAGGACTATTTATTTATATACTACTATTAGTACCAAGTGTTAGTATCGGACGGTGAGGAAATGAAGAGGACGAAAAAAGAACGTCAAACAGAGCTGACGGACAAAATTCTTGAAAATCCATTTGTAACAGATGACGAACTTGCAAGATTTTTTAATGTCAGTGTTCAGACAATCCGGCTTGACCGGATGGAGCTATCCATACCGGAGCTGAGAGAGCGTATTAAACATGTGGCTGAACAGACATTTGAGGATGAAGTAAGATCTCTTCCGATCGATGAAGTGATTGGGGAAATAATAGACGTGGAGCTAGATGATCACGCCATTTCGATTCTGGATGTTCAAGATGAGCATGTTTTCCAGCGGAACAATATCGCAAGGGGGCATCACTTATTTGCTCAGGCAAACTCGCTGGCTGTTGCGCTGATCAATGACGATCTTGCACTGACTGCTAAAGCGACAATTGAGTTTTGTAAACCTGTACGATCAGGAGAACGTGTTGTGTCAAAAGCGAGAGCTGTGAAAAATGATGGACGCAGGACGATCGTAGAAGTGAAATCATCAGTTGGGAAAGAAATTGTATTTAAAGGTGAATTTGAGATGTACCGTTCATCTGTTGAAAAGGAGGAAGATTAAATTGATTATTGCTGTAGACGCAATGGGTGGCGATCATGCACCGGGAGAAATTGTTAAAGGTGCAATAAAAGCTGCTGCTGAAAACCCTTCTTTGACAATTAAACTTTACGGAGATGAAAAAAAGATTCAACCACTGCTTAATCATGAAAAAAATATTGAAGTAATACATACAGACGAGGTTATTCTCTCAACTGATGAACCTGTCAGAGCAGTCAGAAGAAAAAAGAACGCTTCGATGGTGCTCATGGCTCAGGCTGTAAAGGACCAGGAGGCTGATGCATGCGTATCTGCAGGGAATACAGGTGCGCTGATGGCTGCAGGCCTTTTTGTAGTGGGGCGTATTAAGGGAATTGACAGACCTGCACTTTCTCCGACCCTCCCAACAATCGATGGACAGGGTTTTGTCATGCTTGACCTAGGTGCAAATGCAGACGCAAAGCCTGAACATATCCTGCAGTACGCTGTAATGGGCAGTATTTACGCGGAACAGGTGAGAGGAATTAAAAATCCGACAGTAGGTCTGCTGAATATCGGTACAGAAAAAGGTAAAGGAAATGATCTTACAAAGCAGGCATACACATTACTGGAACAATCAGGCTTAAATTTTGTCGGCAACGTTGAATCACGTGATTTGCTGAACGGTGTCAGTGATGTGGTCGTAACAGATGGCTTTACTGGGAATATGGTCTTGAAAACGATTGAAGGAACAGCGCAGGCTCTTTTTGGCATGCTAAAAGATACGTTCACTTCTTCAGTCAAAACAAAGCTTGCGGCGGGTCTTGTGAAAAGTGATCTGAGAGCGCTTAAGGGTAAGCTTGATTATACAGAGTACGGCGGTGCGGGGTTATTCGGTCTGAATGCGCCTGTTATTAAGGCGCACGGATCATCAAATGCGACTGCAGTATACAATGCGATCAAACAGGCGCATACAATGGCTGAAAATGATGTCAGTGGTAAAATATCAGCTTCACTAAATCGATAAAGAGAGGTTTTTTCAGATGGCTAAAATAGCAGTATTATTTCCGGGTCAGGGTGCCCAGTCAGTTGGAATGGGGCAGGAAATTGCGCAAAAATATGATTCGGCAAAAAAGGTTTTTACTGAATCCTCAAAAATTCTCGGGGAAGATTTTGTCACACTGATGCAGGAAGGACCGCAGGAAGAGCTGACAAAAACAATAAATGCACAGCCAGCACTACTTACTGCAAGTATTGCGATATTAAGTGTGTTAAAAGAAAAGGGTATTCATATGGATTACGTTGCAGGACACAGTCTAGGTGAATATTCGGCCCTCGTAGCTGCAGAATCATTAACTTTTACAGATGCACTGAAAACGGTTAGAAAACGAGGGGAACTGATGGAGGAGGCAGTGCCAAACGGCGAAGGTGCGATGGCGGCTGTTCTTGGAATGGACCGAGACGCGCTGAAGAGCGTGACTGATGAGGTAACTGAAGCCGGACACTCCGTTCAGCTGGCTAACCTGAACTGTCCTGGTCAGATCGTCATTTCAGGTACAGCTAAAGGTGTTGAAGATGCCGCAGCACTTGCAAAAGAACGAGGTGCAAAAAGATGTCTTCCTCTAAATGTAAGTGGTCCTTTCCATTCATCACTAATGAAGCCTGCAGCAGATAAATTCGAAAGCGAATTGAAAAACATTTCAATCTCTGATGCTTCAGTACCAGTTATCGCAAATGTAACGGCTGACGCAGTATTTGCAGCTGAGAAGATTGAAAAGCTGCTGGTAACACAGCTTTATTCTCCTGTTTTATGGGAAGATACGATTGAAAAGCTGATTGATCTTGGAGTAGATACATTTATTGAAGCCGGTCCCGGAAAAGTATTATCCGGTCTTGTAAAGAAAATCAACCGCAGAGCTAACGTGTATCCTGTATACGATCAGGACACACTTGAAAAAGCAATGCTTGAGCTTGGAGGACAATAACATGAAATTAGAAGGCAAAACTGCTATCGTTACAGGTGCGTCACGTGGTATTGGCCGCTCGATCGCAATTGAGCTGGCTAAAAACGGCGCAAATGTAGTCGTTAACTACAGCGGAAATGAAGAGAAAGCGAAAGAAACAGCTAAAGAAGTGGAAGCTTCTGGTGCGAAGGCGCTTGTATTCAGAGCGGATGTGTCGAATGCAGATGATGTTCAGGCTATGCTGAAAGAAACGATCAGTACATTTGGTGGTATAGATATTCTTGTAAATAACGCAGGCATTACAAAAGACAACCTGCTGATGAGAATGAAAGAAAATGACTGGGATCAGGTAATGGATATCAATCTGAAAAGCGTCTTCCTGACAACGAAGGCAGTTGCCCGTCCAATGATGAAACAGCGTAAGGGCAAAATTATTAATGTTTCTTCGATCGTTGGCGTAATGGGTAATGCAGGACAGGCAAATTACGTTGCTTCTAAAGCAGGCGTAATCGGTCTGACAAAAACATCTGCCAAAGAGCTTGCGCCGAGAGGGATCAATGTGAACGCAGTTGCACCTGGATTTATCGAGACAGATATGACAGGGGAATTAGGTGAAGATGTACAAACTTCAATGAAGCAGATGATTCCGTTAGAACGTTTTGGACAGCCTGAAGATATCGCAAAAGCCGTTGTCTTTTTAGCGTCGGATGACGCTGATTACATTACAGGTCAGACGATTCATATTGATGGTGGAATGGTGATGTAAAAAGCCTGTTTTAATCAGCGCTGTTTTACACTATAATACTTGAAGGGAGGTGAACGAACATGGCAGAAGTATTAGACCGCGTAACGAAAATCATCGTTGACCGTTTAGGTGTAGATGAATCTGAAGTTAAGCTTGAAGCTTCTTTCAAGGAAGACCTTGGTGCTGATTCACTTGATGTAGTAGAATTAGTAATGGAGCTTGAAGATGAATTTGATATGGAAATTTCTGATGAAGATGCAGAAAAGATTGGTACAGTTGGAGATGCAGTGAGTTACATAGAAAGTAAAATGTAATCAGCCGGCACGAACCATTCTACACGCTTGGCATGATAACTTCATGCCAAGCTTTTGTATTTAAAAAAACAAAGTGGAATGTTTTACGGACAAGACTGCTGTTTTATAAAAAGAAGAACCGAAAATGATAATGAATGGCAAGGTGAAGTCGGAGTGGGTAAATATAAAAAAGAGCAATACTCAAAGGGATTAGAACAAAAATTTAAAGAGTTTCAGGAAAAACATCAAATTCAGTTTCAAAATCAAAAGTTAATCATGACGGCATTTACTCATTCATCTTATGTGAATGAACATCGTAAAAAGCCTTATGAAGATAACGAAAGACTTGAATTCCTGGGTGACGCTGTTCTTGAATTATCAGTATCTCATTACCTGTTTAATAAATTTCCTTCTATGAGTGAAGGTGAGATGACAAAATTACGGGCAGCCATCGTATGCGAACCTTCATTGGTCATTTTTGCGAACGAAATGGACTTTGGTAATATAATTCTACTTGGTAAAGGTGAAGAACAAACCGGAGGCAGAATGCGCCCCGCATTGCTAGCAGACGTATTTGAAGCATTTATTGGTGCGTTATATCTTGATCAGGGAATGGAGCCTGTCAGGCAGATCCTTGAAAAAGTTGTCTTCCCAAAAGTAGATACCGGTGCTTTTTCGCATGTGATGGATTATAAGAGTCAGCTTCAGGAGTTTATTCAAAGGAATCACTCAGGTACACTCCAGTATGAGATTTTAAAGGAAAAAGGTCCTGCTCATAACCGTGAGTTTGTTTCAAGAGTCATGCTCGGTGATGAGGAGCTTGGTACGGGCACGGGACGTTCCAAAAAAGAGGCAGAGCAGCATGCTGCTGAGCAGGCGCTTGTCTACTTAAAAAAGTCAGGAAGCCGGGAGAATAAATAATGTATGTAAAACAGCTTGAAGTGCTCGGCTTTAAATCATTTGCCGAGAAAGTGCAAATTGACTTTGTTCCAGGTGTTACAGCGGTTGTCGGGCCCAACGGAAGCGGGAAAAGTAACATTACTGAAGCAATCAGATGGGTACTGGGTGAACAGTCTGCAAAATCTCTGCGGGGCGGAAAGATGGAAGATGTCATTTTCTCCGGCAGTGACTCAAGAAAGCAGCTGAATTTTGCTGAAGTATCACTGGTGCTTGATAACACAGATGGCGCACTGCCGCTTGATTATGCGGAAGTCAGCGTAACGCGCCGCGTCTTCCGCTCGGGGGACAGTGAATATCTTTTAAACGGTGTCGCATGCCGTTTGAAAGATATAACGGAATTGTTTATTGATTCAGGACTCGGAAAAGAAGCCTTTTCAATTATTGGACAGGGCAGGGTTGACCAGATCCTGAACAGTAAACCTGAAGAGAGACGAGTCATATTAGAAGAAGCTGCAGGTGTTTTAAAATATAAAGGCCGCAGAAAAAAAGCAGATCAGCGCCTTGATGAAACGCAGGACAATTTATACCGCGTGCAGGATATACTCCATGAATTAAGCGCGCAGGTTGAGCCGCTGAAACAGCAGGCTTCTTTGGCGCGGGAATATCTGGAGTACAAAGATGACCTGAAAAAGACAGAATCAGGACTTCTCGCATTTGAAGCGGAAGAGATGACTGCTGAATGGGAGTCTAAGAAGTCTGAACTTGAAAGAGTGAAGGACCACGAAGAAAAACTCAGGTTCCAGCTTGATCAGGATGATGAGGCACTTAATGTAAAGCAAAAAGAGCGCTCTGTCTGTGAAAAAAATATTGAAGAGCTGCAATCAGAACTGCTCACAGTGACTAAAGAGGCTGAACAGCTTCAGGGACGGCGTCAGGTATTAATTGAGAGACAGAAGAATGCTGATCAGAATGAGGATCAGCTGAAACAGAAAGTCAGTGATTTAGATCATGATCTAGTAAAATTGACTGAGAAAATCAGTCAGAAGGGTCAAGTCGCTGAAGCTGTGAAAGAAGATATCTTACTCATTAAAAATCAGATTGCTGAGACTGAGCAGGTTCTTGGAACTTCTGTTGATCAGATTGAACAGCAGCTAGAAAAAGCGAAGAACGATTATTTCGAAACGCTGAATCAAAAAACCACTGTACAAAATGAGTTGAACTATCTGAAGCAGCAGCGTGACCAGGAGCATAAAAGAGCTGAGAAGCTGACTGGTACAAATGCCAGATACATTGAAGAGCGTGAAAAATGGAATGTAAAGCACCAGGAACTTCATACGTCAGCTGCTGAAATTACTGCTGAGCTTAATGTGACTGCTGAGGCATATAAAACTGCGGTTAAAGAAAGAGACGGGATCCGGGCAGAACTTTCTGATCTGGAGAATAAACTTTATAAAGCCTACCAGTTCGTCAGTGAAGCAAAGTCCAGAAAATCAATGCTTGAGTCAATGGAAGAAGAATTTTCAGGGTTTTATCAGGGCGTAAAAGAAGTACTGAAAAACCGTGGGGATAAGCTAAACGGAATTGAAGGTGCTGTAGCTGAACTGATTGATGTACGTAAAGAGTATGAAACTGCAGTCGAAACAGCGCTCGGTGCATCTATGCAAAGTATTGTGACAGGAAATGAAGCTGACGCCAGACAAGCCATTCAGTTTTTAAAGCAAAGCCGTGCAGGACGTGCTACCTTCCTCCCAATGTCAGTCATTAAGTCAAGAACTTTACCGGACTCACTTCTTTCAAGAGCGGGAGAACATGAAGATTTCATCAGTGCTGCATCTGAACTCGTTCAATTTGACAGTCAGTACAGACAGGTGATTGAAAATCTTCTCGGATCGGTTGTAGTTGTGAAGTCGTTAAAAGGAGCGAACGAGCTCGCGAAAATTTTACAATACAGATACCGTATTGTGACGCTTGATGGAGATATCGTGAATCCGGGAGGTTCCATGAGCGGGGGATCACAGGCGAAAAAGTCTTCTTCTATCTTTTCCAGAAAAAATGAACTTGATCAACTCAGCAGCCAGATCCCGACCTATGAAGAAACAGCAGTAAAGCTTGAGCAAAAGGTTCAAAGTCTGAAAAATCAGGCTGCTGAATTTGAGCGGGAGATGGATATGCATAGAGCAAAAGGTGAGCAGCTCAGGGTGAAGGAAGCTGAGCTGAAAGCTGACCTTCGTGAAGTGGAAACGGCGATCAGGCAGGCTGACGAGCAATTGAAGCTGTACGATCTGGAAATGGCTGAGTTCACTCATTCAAAAGGGTCATTTGAAGATAAGGCAATCAGTCTTCAGGACCAGGCGTTAAAAGCTGAAAAACAGCTGTCCGAATTGGACTTGATGATAAAAAATCTCGCGCTGCAAAAAGAAACGCAGCAATCTTCAAGAGATGAAATGGTAGAGGTCAAATCAGGTCTTCAGGCCAAGCTTGCTGTAGCAGAAGAAAAAGCTTCTCAAATCAGACGGGAGTTAAAGGAATCTGAACAATTAAAAGTTGAGCTCAGGGAAAAACATGACCTGGCTGTTGAAGACCTCAGGTGGCTAACCGAAGAGATGTCATCAGGAGAGGGTCAGGCAGATCAGCTGGATAGTCAGATTCAGCTGAAACAAAATGAAAGTATCCGTCTGTCCAAAGATCTCAGTGAAATGAAACTTCAGCGTGAATCACTTGAGGATGCCCTGCAGCAATTAACGGCCTCGTATAAAGAGTCAAGCAGGATTCATCACGGACTTCTGGAGCAGATCAATGAGTTGAAGCTGACAGTAGGTAAGTTATCATCTGATATAGACTACAGACTGAATAAGCTGCAGGAAGAGTATGAACTGTCATTTCAGGCTGCAAAAGAAGAGTATCCTCTTCAGATGGATCCGGCAGATGCAAGATCAAAAGTAAAATTGATCAAATTGTCAATATCAGAGCTGGGTCATGTTAATATTGGCGCGATTGAAGAATATGACCGTGTATCTGAAAGGTATGAATTTCTCCTTGATCAGCAAAATGACCTGCAGGAAGCGAAAGATAATCTGCTTTCAGTGATCAAGGAGATGGATGCTGAAATGTCGCGAAGATTCAGTGAAACCTTCTATCAGGTAAAAGATCATTTCTCAAGTGTGTTTCAGAAGCTGTTTGGCGGCGGGCATGCTGAGCTGAAGTTAACAAATCCTGATGATATGCTTACAACAGGAATTGATATTGTTGCTCAGCCTCCTGGTAAAAAGCTTCAAAACCTGAGTCTCTTATCAGGTGGAGAGCGCGCGTTAACTGCAATTGCGCTATTATTCTCAATTCTTCATGTCAGACCTGTTCCTTTTTGTATTCTTGATGAAGTGGAAGCTGCACTCGATGAAGCAAATGTCCAGCGTTTCAGTGATTATCTTCATCAATTCAGTGAGCAGTCACAGTTTATTGTGATTACTCACCGTAAGGGAACGATGGAAGGCGCTGATGTACTTTATGGCGTTACAATGCAGGAGTCGGGTGTATCAAAACTTGTTTCTGTTAAGCTTGAAGAACAAATAAAACTGAATTAAAGGGGACTTGGTATGAGTTTTTTTAAGAAATTAAAAGAAAAATTTACAACGCAGGATACTGCGACAGATAAATATAAAGACGGGCTTTCAAAGACGCGTAACACTTTCACATCACGACTGAATGACCTGGTAGCCAGCTACAGAACGGTTGATGAGGATTTTTTTGAAGAGCTCGAAGAAATTATGATTCAGGCTGATGTCGGCTTTGATACTGTGATGGAGCTTGTTGAAGAGTTAAAAATGGAAGTGAAACGCCAGAACATTAAAGACACTGAGGGAATCCGCAGTGTCATCTCACAAAAACTTGTTGAGATTTATAATAACGGAGAAGAGCCGGATGAGCTGCTGAATATGCAGGAGGACGAGCTGACTGTTATTTTATTTGTCGGTGTAAATGGTGTTGGAAAAACGACAACGATCGGTAAGCTTGCACATCAGTTTAAGTCTGAGGATAAGAAAGTTGTACTTGCTGCCGGAGATACCTTCCGTGCAGGTGCGATTGAGCAGCTTGAAGTCTGGGGCGAGCGTGTTGGAGTCGATGTCATCAAGCACAGCGAAGGATCTGATCCCGCTGCAGTCATGTATGATGCAGTTCATTCAGCACGTGCAAAGAAGGCAGATGTATTGATCTGTGATACAGCTGGCCGACTGCAAAACAAAGTAAATCTGATGAAAGAGCTTGAAAAGGTTAAGCGTGTCATTGAGCGGGAGATTCCAGGGGCACCACACGAGGTTCTTCTGGCACTTGATGCAACAACAGGGCAGAATGCGATGACTCAGGCAAAGATCTTTAAAGAAGCGACAAATGTATCCGGTATTGTTTTAACAAAGCTTGATGGAACAGCTAAGGGCGGGATTGTTCTTGCGATTAAGAAGGAACTGGGCATCCCAGTGAAATTTGTGGGTCTTGGAGAAAAGATGGATGATCTTCAGCCATTCAATGCTGAAAAATATGTTTATGGACTTTTTTCAGATCTGGTTGATAAAGAAGAATTGATTGATGAAGAGGTAGAGTAAGAGCCTTACGGGTTGACACAATTCAGCTAAATCTGTATGATTTCTGTGTAAAGGCTTTTCACTTAACAAAGGGGGATATGTGATGCTCGAAAAAACAACGAGAGTGAACTTTCTCTATGATTTTTATCAGATGTTGTTGACGCCTAAACAGCGGAGCTACATGTCTCTATATTATCTCGATGATTACTCACTCGGTGAAATTGCTGAAGAGTATGATGTCAGCCGCCAGGCGGTATATGACAATATCAGAAGAACTGAAGCAATGCTTGAAGAGTATGAATCCAAACTATTGTTATTTCAAAAGTTCCAGGAGCGCACTAAAGTAATAGGAGAGCTTAAGACGGCATCGGGTCACCAGCCGGAACTTCTTGCTATTATTAAATCGCTCGAGGAATTGGAATAGGAGGCTTTGCATTTATGGCATTTGAAGGATTAGCAGAACGTCTGCAGGGTTCCATCCAGAAGATCCGCGGAAAAGGCAAGGTTAGCGAAGCTGATGTAAAGGAAATGATGCGTGAGGTGCGTCTTGCGCTTTTAGAGGCCGACGTTAACTTTAAAGTAGTAAAAAGCTTTGTAAAACAGGTTAGCGAGCGTGCTGTCGGTCAGGAAGTTATGCAGAGTCTGACACCCGGTCAGCAGGTTATAAAGGTTGTTAAAGAAGAACTTACTGAACTGATGGGCGGGGAACAAAGTCAGATCGCAGTGGCTAAAAAGCCGCCAACCGTTATTATGATGGTTGGTTTGCAGGGTGCCGGTAAAACGACAACTGCAGGTAAGCTCGCAAGTCTGCTGCGTAAAAAGCATAATCGTAAGCCGCTTTTAGTCGCCGCGGATATTTATCGTCCGGCTGCAATTAAACAGCTTGAAACAATCGGAAAGCAGCTGAGTCTGCCTGTCTTCTCTATGGGGGACCAGGTAAGTCCTGTTGAGATTGCAAAGGCTGGTATTGAAAAAGCGAAAGAAGAACACCATGATTATGTGCTGATCGATACAGCAGGACGTCTGCATGTGGACGAAGAGCTGATGGATGAACTGAAGCAGATCAAAGAGCTCTCAACGCCTGATGAAATCTTCCTGGTTGTCGACTCAATGACTGGTCAGGATGCTGTAACAGTCGCACAAAACTTTGATGACGCATTAGGTGTCACAGGGGTCGTGCTAACAAAGCTTGATGGCGATACACGAGGCGGGGCGGCACTATCAATCCGTTCAGTCACAGGTAAGCCGATTAAATTTGCCGGCATGGGTGAAAAAATGGATGCACTTGAACCGTTTCATCCTGAAAGAATGGCATCAAGAATTCTAGGTATGGGAGATATGTTATCCCTGATCGAAAAAGCTCAGACGAATGTAGATGAAGATAAAGCAAAAGAAATGGAGCAAAAGCTTCGTACAGCTTCATTTACACTTGATGATTTCCTTGAACAGCTCGGTCAGGTGAAACAAATGGGTCCACTCGATGAATTACTGAAAATGATTCCTGGTGCCAATAAAATGAAGGGGCTTGATAACATCGATGTAGATGGTAAACAGCTCAGTCATGTTGAGGCAATTATTCAGTCGATGACGGCTAAAGAAAAAGAACAGCCTGAAATTATTAATGCCAGCAGAAGAAAAAGAATTGCACGGGGAAGCGGCAGACCGATCCAGGAAATAAACCGTCTGCTGAAGCAATTTGAAGAAATGAAAAAAATGATGAAGCAGATGACAAATGCTCAGGGTAAAGGTAAAAAACGCGGTGGATTCAACTTCCCGTTTATGCAATAACAGCATTTTTTAAGAAAAAATTAGTGTGTTAAGAAAAAAGACTTTACAAAGGCATAATCACTTGGTAATATACTATCTTGTGTGAAACTATTCGGAGGTGCAATAACATGGCAGTAAAAATTCGTTTAAAGCGTATGGGAGCTAACAAGTCTCCTTTCTATCGTATTGTAGTAGCAGATTCTCGTTCACCACGTGATGGACGTTTCATCGAAACAGTAGGAACTTACAACCCGGTTGCAAACCCTGCTGTTGTAGATATCAATGAAGAAGCAGTCCTTAAGTGGATGGGCAATGGCGCAAAGCCATCTGATACAGTACGTAACCTTCTTTCAAACGAAGGTATTATGGAGAAATTCCATAACTCAAAGAGCGGTAAATAAGAATCGTGAAAGAGCTTATCGAAACGATTGTCAAGCCTCTCGTTGATCACCCTGAAGCTGTAAGTATCGAAACGCAGGAAACTGACAGAACGATCACTTTTAAGCTCTCCGTCCACCAGGACGATATGGGTAAAGTCATTGGCAAACAAGGCAGAGTTGCGAAAGCTATACGAACTGTTTCTTTTGCAGGCGAAAGCCAGCAGAAGAAAAAGACCGTAATTGAAATAGTTGATAAGTAAAAGGGAGGCCAATGTCCTCCCTTTTGCTGTATCATGAAATTAAAAAGGGGTGCAGATCATGCAAGTAACTCAAAAGGTCGTTGTGAAAGAAATTATGACGAATTCTTCTAAGAAACGTCTGAAGGATTCTCTTACACAAAAATCTGAGCGTGCGCAAAAAGAAGTTGAACAGCTGATCTTTCAGCAGAAGAAGCTGGAAAAACAGTTTGAACAATCTTCAGATGCTGTAAAAAACCGGATTAATCAGGAAATCAACAAAAGAAAACAATTAATGGCCCAGACAGAAGCTCAGCAGAAAACAATTGATGAGATGCCTATGGGTACTGAATATACATTAAGAGAAACTGACATGCTTGTTGAGCTGGACCAGGGAAGCATCTGGCACCCGGATCAGAAGCCTGTTATCGTGCTGGAAGACGGTATGGTCAAAGAGATCCGTCAGGGGTGGTAAAAATGGAATGGTTTGACGTGGGAAAGATCGTAAACACCCATGGTATTAAAGGGGAAGTCAGAGTGATCTCAAGCACAGATTTCCCTGAACAAAGATATCAAAAAGGCAGCATTCTTTATCTTTTTCAATCAGGCAAAGAACCGATTAAATTAACTGTTTCCGGTTATAGAAGACACAAGAACTTTGACCTGCTGATGTTTGAAGGCTATGACAACGTAAACCTTGTAGAAGCTTTCAGAGACGCTCAGCTCAAGGTTTCAGCTGATCAGCAGAATGAGCTGGATGAGGATGAGTTCTACTACCATGAAATCATCGGCTGCGAGGTCTTTTTGGAAGAAGGAGAACATATCGGGCGTATTACTGAGATTCTTTCGCCAGGTGCAAATGATGTCTGGGTAATCAAGCCTGGAAGTGGAAAAGACGTACTGATACCGTATATTGAATCCGTTGTAAAAGAAGTAAATGTAAGAGATAAAAAAGTCATTATTCATGCGATGGAAGGTTTGCTGTAATGAAAATTGATATTCTATCATTATTCCCAGCAATGTTTGATGGGGTTTTTGGAGAGTCAATCTTAAAAAAAGCAGCTGAAAAAGGGGCGGTAGAGTACACCGTCACAGATTTCCGTCAGTTCTCAAATAACAAGCATAACTCAGTTGATGATTACCCTTATGGCGGCGGTGCAGGTATGGTACTTAAGGCAGAGCCGATTTTCCGGGCTGTTCAGCATCTGACTGAAAAAACAGCTTCACCACCGAGGGTCATCCTCATGTGTCCGCAGGGGGAACGATATACTCAGAAAAAAGCTGAAGAGCTTTCAAAGGAAGAGCATCTGATATTCATTTGTGGACATTATGAAGGTTATGATGAGCGGATCAGAGAGCACCTCGTAACGGATGAGATTTCTATTGGAGACTTTGTTCTGACAGGTGGAGAGCTTGGTGCAATGGTTGTGACTGACAGTGTTGTAAGGCTGCTTCCTGAAGTACTGGGCAATGATGAGTCGGCAGTAAAGGATTCTTTTTCAAGTGGTCTGCTAGAACATCCCCATTATACAAGGCCTGCAGATTATGAAGGAATGAAAGTTCCTGAGGTTCTCTTGTCAGGTAATCATGCTAAAATTGAAAACTGGAGAATGAAAGAATCTCTCCGCAGAACTTATATAAGGCGACCTGATTTGCTGGATGAAATTGAAATCAGTGATCAGCAGCTTAAATGGCTGAAAGAATTTAAAAATAACATTGAATAGCGTGTTTCTATGTGGTATTATAGTTTTTGTGCTTAGTTCACATAAGTGGATAAGCCTTGAACACAATGTTCCGCTGCAAATGAAGCAAGAGCATTTGTTGGAAGGAGTTGAAAATGATGCATAACCTGATTCAGGAAATTACTAAAGAACAGCTTCGTTCTGATCTTCCTACATTCAAGCCTGGTGATACTGTAAAAGTACACGTTAAGGTTGTTGAGGGAACTCGCGAACGTGTTCAGGTGTTTGAAGGTGTTGTAATTAAGCGCCGCGGTGGTGGTGTAAGTGAAACTTTCACAGTTCGTAAGATTTCTTACGGCGTTGGAGTTGAGCGTACATTCCCTGTAAACACACCTAAAATTGCGAAACTTGAAGTTGTGCGTCGCGGTAAAGTTCGTCGTGCGAAACTTTACTACCTGCGTAACCTACGCGGTAAAGCGGCTAGAATTAAAGAAATTCGCTAATTGTAAAAAAAGAGCCTGCGGGCTCTTTTTTTATGTTCAGATGTCTGAATAGGCGGGGCTCTTCTATGTTACAATATGTTCATCTGAGCCGGATTGGGGGCATTGGGATGGAGATTAGAAATGAATGGTGGGAATGGGCAAAAACGCTTCTTGCAGCGGTCGTTATTGCAGGTGCAGTACGTTTGTTTTTCTTTTCACCGGTTGTCGTTGACGGCAGTTCAATGGTGCCGACACTGCAGGATGGGGACCGTATGATCGTCAATAAATTTCAATACAAAGTAACCACCCCTGACCGATTTGATATTGTTGTTTTTCATGTTTCTGATAAAGAAGATTATATAAAAAGAGTCATCGGTCTTCCGGGAGAATCGGTAGCTTTTACGGATGACCAGCTATACATAGATGGTGAACCGGTTGATGAAGAATTCCGGGGAATTGATACCTTTACAGAGGATTTTAATCTGTATGATCTGACAGGCTATGAACAGGTTCCTGAAGGACATCTGTTTGTGATGGGTGATAATCGACAGTTCAGTAAGGATAGCCGTCATATAGGCCCTGTCCCGATTGAAGAGGTAGTTGGAGAGACACCTCTGATCTATTGGCCGTTCGAAGATATAAAACTGTTTAATAAGGAGTGATAAGATGAGTATCCAATGGTTTCCGGGGCATATGGCGAAAGCAAGGAGACAGGTTACAGAAAAACTGAAGCTTGTAGACATTGTATTTGAACTTGTAGATGCAAGGATTCCTCTTTCGTCAAGAAACCCGATGATTGAAGAAATTATCGGACAAAAGCCGAGACTGATTTTAATTAATAAGTCAGATATGGCAGATCCGAATAAAACAAAAGAATGGATTCGGTATTTTGAAAATAAAGGGGTACGTGCTGTAGCAATCAACTCAGACAAGGGTTCAGGTCTGCAGCAGATCCAAAAAGAGACGATGAACATTTTAAGTGAAAAATGGGATCGGATGAGGTCGCGGGGTATCAGACCAAGAGCTGTAAGAGCCATGATTGTAGGTATTCCGAACGTAGGGAAATCTACACTCATTAACCGTCTGGCAAAGAAAAATATTGCCCAGACCGGTAACCGTCCCGGTGTGACAAAAGCCCAGCAGTGGATCAAAGCAGGTAAAGAAATGGAACTGCTTGATACACCTGGTATTCTTTGGCCAAAGTTTGAAGATCCTGAAGTAGGTTTCAGGCTGGCGCTTACAGGAGCGATTAAAGATAATATCTTAAACCTCCAGGATATTGCATTGTATGCATTGCGTTTCCTTGAAACGTATTATCCTGAGCGTTTGAAAGAAAGATACGGTATGGACGAAATTCCGCAGGACCCTGCAGCCCTTTTTGATCATATTGGGCGTAAACGCGGCTGTCTGATGGCAGGCGGGGTGATTGATTATGATAAAACAGCTGATCTGATTGTAAGAGATGTCAGAAACGTGCAATTCGGGCCTCTTACATTTGATCTTGAACATTTAGAAGAATAACAATTAGACTTCCGCTTAAGTGGAAGTCTTTAATTTTCTTAAATTTTACCGATATAAAGGACAGGTGAACGTATGCTAACGATTAATCAGATTAAAGAAATCCTTTCAGGTTCACCGGATGGAAATCTTGTGAATCAGCTAAAAGCGGATAAACGAAAAGGTGTGCAGAAGCTTCTTCAGGCCTATGATAAAAAAGCAAAAAGAGATAAGAAATTGTCTGACCAGTTTTATGACATGCAGTCTTTCGAAAGAGCTGCAGTAACAAGAGGATACCGGTTTATTGCAGGTACTGATGAAGCCGGCAGAGGGCCGCTTGCAGGTCCTGTCGTGGCAGCTGCGGTTATTCTGCCTGAAGGGTTTTACCTGCCGGGACTGAATGATTCCAAAAAATTGAGTGAACAGAAAAGAGAAAGCTTCTTTGAAAAAATAATGAATGCTGCAGATGTAGGTGTAGGCATCATTGAGGCAGAGGAAATTGACAGGATTAATATATTAAATGCATCCAAAAAAGCAATGATACATGCAATCCGGCAATTAAACAGGGAGCCTGATTACGTGCTCGCAGATGCGGTCACACTTGATATACAAATTTCTCAGGAATCGATTATTAAAGGTGATGCAAAAAGTGTCAGTATTGCAGCTGCTTCAGTCATTGCAAAGGTAACCCGCGACAGACTGATGAAGCAGGCCGGGGGAAAATATCCAGGCTACGGGCTTGAGAAAAACGCCGGATACGGAACGAAAGAACATATAGAAGCCATTAAAGCACTTGGTGTAACGAGTGAACACAGGCTGTCATTTGAACCTGTGAAATCAATGATTCAGCCATAACTGGAGGTGGTAAGGGTGTCATCATACATATCAGGACAGCATCGCCCGGCAGGCTCATCACAGCCCGACCGTCAGCTCACACTGAAAGCAGGCCAGATGCTTCATGGAAAAGTGATAAAAAATCTGGGGAATCAGCAGATGGAACTGCAGATTGGCGGGAGGACCCTTACAGCCATCGTTGCCGGTGGATTAACAGAAGGTGAATCAAGATGGTTTCAGGTAGAAAGCACAGGGCACCCACCGGTCATCAAGCCCGTTAAAAGTGACGGATCAGGTAAGCCTGATGTACAGCAGCTTTTGCAAACCATGGGACTGAGCGGAAATCGGGAAATGAGAGAGTTACTTACTTCTATGATCCGTCAGCAGCAGCCTGTTTCAGCTGAGAAATTAACTGCAGCAGCAGCTCTGCTAAGCGGAGCTGCTGATAAAAATGAAGGGCTGTCTGTGGTCAAATGGATGATTTCAAAAGATCTGCCGCTGAAAGAAGCACTTTTTCAGCCTATTCTTTCTGCGAATAAGAGCATGTCAGATCCACTATCCGGGCTGTTAAATCAGCTGCAAAGTCAGTTAAATGCAGCAGGAGAAGTTCCGCTCAAACAAATGATGCAGTCTTTGCAGGATCCTTACACGAAAGTCACGCAGGATCAAGCCGTTCAGCGACTATTTGAAAAACTGACTTCTGGTACGCCTGCCGAAAAGAATCAGGCACTCGAAGCACTTAAAACGATGCAGCTGCTACCGAAAGAAGCAACTTTGTCGAACTGGACTCAGGGAATGAACGCAGTAAATGCAGTTAAAGGAATTGAAAATCTGATCAAATCACTCGGAACGCTGCCTCAAAATCAGGGTGTACAGACTCAGATCCTTGAACTGCAGCAATCCTTAAAATCCATCCAGCAGCCGGGCGGCTTACAGCAGGCTGCTGAAACTGTAATAAGAGGACAGCAAATGCTTCTGCAGGTAAAACCCCAGTCTCAGCTGAACAGCCTGCAGACATTGCAAATCCCATCACCTAACACGATGCAGCCGCAATTTTTTATTCAGACGTTAAATGAAGTGCAGCAAATGACCGGTCAGAAGAACAGTCCGACATCACTGCAGCTGATCCTAAAGGAAATTATTAACAAAATAGGAGCTGACTACGAGGCGCGAATATTGAATACGGCCAGTCCCGTTGCTCAAGCCCAGACCATTAAAGCCCAGCTTGTATCACTGATTGAAACAACAGGTCTGAATCCTCAGACAAGGGACACAGCTGAACAGCTCTTGAACCGGCTGAATGGCTTGCAGCTTTTATCAGCAGACAATGGACCCCAGCAGCAATTACTCTTGCAATTTCCTCTTCAGCTTGGAACAGATCAGGCAGACGTTATGATGAAGATGAATGGAAGAAAGAAAAGTGATGGCACGATTGATCCTGATCACGTAAGAGTATTATTTTATATTACGCTTTCATCATTAAATGAAAGTATTATAGATATGAACGTACAAAACCGTATCGTCTCACTTGATATATATAATGAAAATAATCAGCTGGATCAGCTGGCAAAGCCTTTTGTCCCTGCTTTACAAACTGCACTTGAACAGGCTGGCTATAGCTTTTCAGCGGTTAAATTTCACAGCACGAAAGAAGTAGACCCTCCGATACTCAATCCTGCAGAGGATGCGCTGTCATCTGCTTATCATAAGGTGGATTTTAAAATATGAAACAGCATAAAAGGCTTGAAGCAGTAGCATTGACTTATAAATCAGAGACTGAACACGCACCGGTTGTCTCAGCAAAAGGAAAAGGGAAGATAGCAGAATCGATTATTGAAAAAGCAAATGCGCATAATGTACCGATTCAGCAGGATGAATCTCTTTTAGAACTTCTTAGTCAACTGGAATTAAACGAAACGATTCCGGATGAATTGTATCAGGCTGTAGCGGAAGTGTTTGCATTTTTATACAGGGTTGATCAGCATAAAAAATAAGAGTATTCAGACAATGATCGTTTTTTCACAATATCGCCTTAAATAGTAGACAGCACCACTTTCATTCTATACAATGAAAGCGCAGTCTATTTTCAAAAGAGTTTGATAGGAGGATGGAACATGAATATCCATGAGTATCAGGGAAAAGAACTCCTTAGAAAATATGGAGTAAGTGTACCCCGCGGTTATGTGGCTTTCACGCCAAAAGAAGCTGTAGAAGCAGCAAAAGAACTCGGATCAGCAGTAACAGTTGTTAAAGCGCAGATCCATGCGGGTGGCCGCGGTAAAGCGGGCGGTGTAAAAATTGCAAAAAGTCTTGATGAAGTCCGTACATATGCAAAAGAATTACTTGGAAAAACACTTGTGACACATCAAACGGGCCCGGAAGGTAAGGAGATTAAGCGCTTACTTATCGAAGAGGGCTGTGACATCAAAAAAGAATATTACATCGGGCTTGTACTGGACCGTGCAACTTCACGTATTACTTTGATGGCATCTGAAGAAGGCGGAACAGAAATTGAAGAGGTTGCAGAAGCAACTCCTGAAAAGATATTCCGTGAAACAATTGATCCGGTTGTCGGTCTGACAGCATTCCAGGCCCGCCGAATTGCATTTAACATTAACATTCCTAAAGAAATGGTAAATAAAGCTGTACGCTTTATGCTTGGACTTTACAAAATGTTTGTTGAAAAAGATTGTTCAATTGCTGAGATCAACCCGCTTGTTACGACTGGAGACGGTAATGTAATGGCGCTTGATGCGAAATTGAACTTTGATGCAAATGCATTGTACCGCCAGAAAGATGTAATGGAATTCCGTGACCTTGATGAAGAGGATCAAAAGGAAATCGAAGCATCTAAATATGACCTGAGCTATATTTCACTTGATGGAAATATCGGCTGTATGGTTAATGGTGCCGGTCTTGCGATGGCGACAATGGATATTATCAAACATTACGGCGGAGATCCCGCTAACTTCCTTGATGTTGGGGGCGGCGCGACAGCTGAAAAAGTAACGGAAGCATTCAAAATCATTCTTTCAGATGAAAATGTAAAAGGAATTTTCGTTAACATTTTCGGTGGAATTATGAAGTGCGATATCATTGCTGAAGGTGTTGTGGAAGCTGCGAAACAGGTTGGTCTGAAAGTACCGCTTGTCGTTCGCCTTGAAGGAACAAACGTAGAACTTGGTAAGAAAATTCTAAATGAGTCAGATCTTGATATCGTGGCAGCCGGCACAATGGCTGACGGTGCTCAAAAGATCGTCGAACTTGTAGGCTGAGAAAGGCAGGGAGCATAAATGAGTGTTTTTATTGATAAGAATACAAAAGTATTAGTTCAGGGAATCACAGGCTCTACGGCCCTATTCCATACGAAGCAGATGCTTGAATACGGTACACAGATCGTAGCCGGGGTTACACCTGGTAAGGGTGGTACTGAAGCTGAAGGCGTTCCTGTATTTAATACTGTTGAAGAAGCAGTTAAAGCAACTGGAGCAAACGTATCAGTTATTTACGTACCGGCGCCGTTTGCTGCTGATGCAATTCTTGAATGTGTAGATGCAGATCTTGATATGGCAATCTGTATTACTGAGCACATTCCAGTTATTGATATGGTAAAGGTTAAGCGTTACATGGAAGGCAAAAAGACGCGTTTAGTTGGCCCTAACTGCCCTGGTGTCATTACGCCTGATGAGTGTAAAATCGGGATCATGCCAGGATATATCCATACAAAAGGACATGTCGGCGTTGTATCACGTTCAGGTACACTGACTTATGAGGCGGTGCACCAGCTTTCTCAGGAAGGTGTTGGCCAGTCGACTGCGGTTGGTATCGGTGGAGATCCGGTTAACGGCACAAACTTCATTGATGCACTTGAAGCGTTCAATAACGACCCGGATACTGAAGCTGTCATCATGATTGGTGAAATCGGTGGTACTGCTGAAGAAGAAGCTGCAGAATGGGTTAAAGCTAACATGACAAAACCTGTTGTCGGTTTCATTGGGGGAGCTACTGCACCACCAGGAAAACGTATGGGTCATGCCGGTGCGATCATCTCAGGTGGTAAAGGTACTGCTGAAGAGAAGATCCGCGTTATGAACGAGTGTGGAATCGCTGTAGCAGAAACACCATCTGTAATGGGTGAAACACTGATTAAAGTGCTTAAAGAAAAAGGTTTATACGATAAGTGTAAAACTCATTAATAAAAATATGGGGCTGTCTGTATACAGGCAGCTCTTTTTCTCATTTAAAATAGAAGGAGATAAAAGATGACAGATAAACCGTTAACCCATAAACTGCTTTATTTACACTATATGAACGTTTTAACGAATAAACAGCTTCTACTATGGATTCAATCAGACCCTGGTCTTGAAAGGCCTCTCGGTAGCCCTCCGCCAGCAGTTAAACTCTCAACTCATCAAACTCACAAGCTGAACTCATATGCTGCTTCAGCTACATTAAAAGAAATTACTTCCCACATGAAAGCCTCGCAAACCTCTTTTATCACTATCTACGATGAACTTTACCCATCACAATTACTCGAAATATATGATCCGCCAGCTGTTCTTTATACCAAGGGGAAATCTGAATACCTACATGATACTCACCAGCTTGCTGTTATCGGTTCAAGAAAAGCTGACCATTATACTAAAACCGTTCTGCAGTCTATGATTCCCGACCTGATAGAGGCAGGTATAGGAATTATCAGTGGAATGGCGCGCGGTGCAGACGGGTTGGCGCATGAACTCGCTCTTCATGGCAGAACGATCGGTGTGACAGGGAGCGGCTTTCAGCATCATTATCCTTCATCTAATCACCGGCTGTACAGACAGATGGAAAACTCGCAGCTTCTCTTGTCAGAGTATCCCCCTTATGTAAAACCCCAAAAGCATCATTTCCCTATGCGAAACAGAATTATTGCAGGTTGTTCGAAAGGACTTTTAATTACCCAGGCAGAAGCGAAAAGTGGAACAATGATTACAGTCGACAGAGCACTCGAAGAAGGTAGAGATGTATTTGCTGTACCAGGCCCTGTAGGTCACCGGCTCAGTGAGGGTACTAATACCCTGATTGCTCAGGGTGCTAAATGTACAGTATGTGCGAGTGATATATTGAATGAGTGGAATCTGACAAAAACGTGATGTTTCTGATCATGGCAAAAAGGTGAAAATTCTTTTCAGGAAACGTGAAAATCATATCCTGCTGGGTAACATGTGAAAATAAAAAAGTTGCATTTTAAAAAAATATGGTTTACATTGTGTCTCAGACCGTAAAATGCACATAAGAAGAGATTTTTTCAATTTTTAAAGCTGAAACCGTTAACAAAACGAGTGCAGCGCGCATTTCAGCAAATTAGCTTTAAAACCTTTTTCACACAAATTTTACTTTATGAATAAGCAGTCGTATGAAGTTAAATTGATTTATAAAGTAATTGACAAATGGAAAAACTTACACATATAGTTACGCATAAGAAGGTTAAGTAGACCTCCAGGGAGGATTAAGAATGGCAGATTTTTTAGTAATTGTTGAATCACCCGCCAAAGCAAAAACAATTGAGCGGTATTTAGGAAAAAAATATAAAGTAAAAGCATCTATGGGACATGTAAGAGACCTCCCGAAAAGCCAAATGGGTGTAGATGTTGAGAAAGAATTTGAACCGAAATATATTACGATCAGAGGTAAAGGCCCTGTTTTAAAAGAGCTGAAAACCGCAGCTAAAAAAGCAAAACGCGTATTTCTCGCAGCTGACCCCGACAGAGAAGGGGAGGCGATTGCATGGCATTTAGCGCACAGTCTCGACCTTGACCTGGATTCGGAATGCCGCGTTGTATTTAATGAAATTACCAAAGATGCGATCAAAGAATCCTTTAAGCATCCTCGTAAGATTGATATGGACAGAGTAGACGCACAGCAGGCAAGAAGAATACTGGACCGTCTGGTAGGCTACAACATCAGCCCGATTTTATGGAAAAAAGTTAAAAAAGGTCTGAGTGCCGGCCGTGTTCAATCCGTTGCAGTACGCCTTATTATTGATCGCGAAAATGAAATCAAAAACTTTCAGCCTGAAGAATACTGGACGATTGATGGACAATTCAAAAAAGGCAGTAAAGATTTCCAGGCTTCATTCTACGGATTGAATGGTAAAAAGAAAAAGCTCGAAAATGAAGAGGATGTAAAAGAAGTATTAAATCAGATGAAGGGTAAAAAGTTTGAAGTTCAAAATATAACTAAAAAAGAACGGAAACGTAATCCTGCTCCATCATTCATTACTTCATCCCTGCAGCAGGAAGCTGCCAGAAAACTGAATTTCAGAGCCCGCAAAACAATGATGCTTGCTCAGCAGCTTTATGAAGGAATCGACCTTGGTAAAAAAGAAGGTACGGTTGGTTTGATTACGTATATGAGAACAGACTCAACGCGCGTATCTGATGTAGCGAAAACTGAAGCAGCTGGTGTGATTGAAGAGCAGTATGGGAAGGAATTCCTGACATCTGAAAAACCAAAAGCTCCGAAAAAAAATAAGGCGCAGGATGCACACGAAGCAATCCGTCCAACAAGTGCACTTAGAACACCACTTTCAGTTAAACAGTATTTGAGTAGAGATCAGTACAGACTGTACAAATTAATTTGGGAAAGATTTGTAGCAAGCCTCATGGCGCCTGCAGTTATGGATACGATGAGTGTGGATCTGATGAATGGTGATGTTCAGTTCAGAGCAAGCGGTTCAAAAGTAAAGTTTGCAGGGTTTATGAAAGTTTACATTGAAGGCAGCGATGATAGCTCTGATGATAAAGAAAACTATTTACCTGACCTGAAAGAAGGCGAAATCGTTTCCTCGGATGAAATCGAACCAAAACAGCACTTTACACAGCCGCCTCCGAGATATACAGAGGCAAGGCTGGTTAAAACGCTTGAAGAGCTTGGCATAGGGAGACCTTCCACATACGCGCCAACACTAGATACAATCCAGAAAAGAGGTTATGTATCATTAGATAACAAACGATTTGTGCCGACTGAGCTTGGTGAAATCGTACTCGAACTGATCGTAGAGTTCTTCCCTGAAATCATTGATGTAGAATTTACAGCAAAAATGGAGAAAGAACTTGATGATGTAGAAGAAGGTCAGATACAATGGGTAAAGATTATTGATGAGTTCTATAAAGACTTTGAAGGACACCTTGAAAAAGCCGAACAGGAAATGGAAAAGGTTGAGATCAAAGATGAATATGCCGGTGAGGATTGTGAAGAGTGCGGAAATGCAATGGTCATTAAAATGGGAAGATACGGCCGTTTTATGGCGTGCAGCAATTTCCCGGACTGCAGAAACACAAAGCCGATCGTAAAAGAAATCGGCGTTAAGTGCCCAACCTGTAAAGAAGGTAATGTCATCGAGCGAAAAAGTAAGAAAAACCGTATATTCTACGGATGTGACCGTTATCCTGAATGTGAGTACCTCTCATGGGATAAACCAGTCGACAGACAATGCCCGAAATGTGATACAACACTAATTGAAAAGAAACTTAAAAAGGGCAATCAGATTCAATGTCCGAATTGTGACTATAAAGAAGAACAGCAGGTATAAAAAGGTCCTGGCGGTTTATCCGCCAGGCTCTTTCTTGTGATTTTCAGAATGGAGGAAATAAAATGACACAAAGCGTTAATGTAATTGGAGCTGGACTTGCCGGCAGTGAAGCTGCCTGGCAGATTGCTGAAAGAGGGATACCGGTTAACCTTTATGAAATGAGGCCGGTCAGACAGACACCGGCCCACCATACGGATAAATTTGCTGAGCTTGTATGCAGTAACTCTCTTCGTGCCAACAGCTTGACTAATGCAGTAGGTGTATTAAAAGAAGAGATGCGTACACTAGATTCAGTTATCATCTCTGCAGCAGATGCAAGCTCAGTCCCCGCAGGTGGTGCACTGGCTGTTGACCGTCATGAATTTGCAGGATACGTAACAGAAAAAGTGAAAAATCACCCAAATGTAACAGTATATTCGGAAGAGATCACTGAGATTCCGGAAGGCCCTACGATTATTGCAACAGGTCCACTAACGACTGAAGGGCTGGCTGAAAGCATTAAAAAACTGACAGGTGAAGAATATCTTTATTTCTACGATGCTGCTGCACCGATTTTAGAAAAAGACAGCATTGATATGGATAAAGTGTATCTGAAATCCCGTTATGATAAAGGGGAAGCGGCTTACCTGAATTGCCCAATGACTGAAGAGGAATTCAATCGTTTTTATGATGCTCTTATTGAAGCTGAAGTCGTTCCGCTGAAAGAATTTGAAAAAGAAATTTACTTTGAAGGCTGTATGCCGGTTGAAGTAATGGCTGCGCGTGGAAGAAAAACGCTTCTCTTCGGTCCAATGAAGCCAGTGGGATTGGATGATCCTAAAACAGGAAAGCGCCCTTATGCCGTCGTTCAATTAAGACAGGATGACGCGGCAGGTACGCTCTATAATATTGTAGGATTTCAGACTCACCTGAAGTGGGGGCCGCAAAAAGAAGTTGTCAGAATGATTCCCGGTCTTGAAAACGCTGAGATTGTCAGATATGGTGTCATGCACCGGAATACATTTATCAATTCACCTAGCGTGCTTAAATCAACTTATCAGCTGAAAGCTAGAGAGGATCTATTCTTTGCCGGACAAATGACTGGTGTTGAAGGTTACGTTGAATCAGCTGCGAGCGGTTTAGTTGCCGGTATTAACGCCGCACGTCTTGTAAAGGGTGAAGAGCCATTGTTATTCCCTGCAGAAACTGCAATGGGAAGTATGGCTCGTTATATTACGCAGGCAGACACAAAAAATTTCCAGCCGATGAATGCTAATTTTGGTTTATTCCCAGACCTTGGAGAAAGAATCAAAAATAAGAAGGAACGTGCTGAGAAACACGCTGAACGCGCAATCGGAACAATTCAGAACTTTGTGAAAAAAGTGTAATATTAATTGCAAAAGCCTCTAAATCATGATAAGATTTAGAGGCTTTTGTGAGGTGAAAAAATGATTCAATATTCTGATGAAGCAAAACATTCTTTTATTCAATTTTTACAAACTGAGAAGAATTACTCTTCATTAACTGTGGAACATTATATACATGATCTGGATCATTTTTTTGAATTCCTGAACCGGGAAGGTGTGGGACATCTTAATGAAACGGATGATCTGCTCGCAAGGGGTTACCTTGTCAGTCTTCATGAGCAATCTTATGCGCGTGCATCTGTATCGCGAAAGATTTCGAGCCTGAAATCTTTTTTCAGCTATTTAAATAGAGAGAACCCGGAATTTATTAATCCTATGTCTTATGTGATCCATCCGAAAAAAGAAGGCAGGCTGCCTCATTTTTTTTATGAGAATGAAATGGAGCAGCTTTTTTTAGCGTGCAATGGAGATCAACCGTTGTCGAAAAGGAATAAAGCTTTGCTTGAATTACTGTATGGCACTGGTATTCGTGTGTCAGAATGTACAGGTATTCAATTGAAGGATCTCGATCTTTCAATCGGTACCGTACTGATAAAAGGTAAAGGCAGTAAAGAAAGATATGTTCCTTTTGGTCATTTTGCTGAAAAAGCACTGCGGGATTACATTGATCATGCAAGGAATGAGCTTATCAAAGATCAGCACAACTTTTTGTTTGTAAATCATAGAGGGAGTCCGCTTACGCCAAGAGGGGTCCGGCATATTTTAACTAAACTTGT
Source organism: Jeotgalibacillus sp. 10bf12 (assembly GCF_055597105.1). Lineage (NCBI taxonomy): Bacteria > Bacillati > Bacillota > Bacilli > Caryophanales > Caryophanaceae > Jeotgalibacillus > Jeotgalibacillus sp. 10bf12. Next base: position 2,302,666 of record NZ_CP200276.1, read on the forward strand.
GGAGCAGACTGCCTTAACACATTCTATTCATCCGCATATGCTCAGGCACACATTTGCTACACATATGTTAAACAGCGGAGCGGATCTAAGAACTGTACAGGAGCTGCTTGGACATGCGCATTTATCATCAACACAATTATATACGCATGTCACAAAAGAACATTTAAAAAATACTTATCAATCATTTCATCCAAGAGCCTAAATAAGAGAGAAGGGTGTTTATGGAACAATTTCACGCAACAACGATCTTTGCGATTAAACATAAAGATGGTGCAGCAATGGCTGGTGACGGTCAAGTGACAGTTGGAAATGCAGTAATTATGAAGAATACTGCGAGAAAGGTAAGGAAAATTTTCAATGGTCAGGTAGTTGCCGGGTTCGCCGGTTCAGTGGCAGATGCATTTACATTGTTTGAAATGTTTGAAGGAAAACTTCAGGAATATAACGGTAACCTGCAAAGAGCAGCAGTTGAAGTAGCTAAGCAGTGGAGAAGTGATAAAGTACTCAGGAGGCTTGAGGCCTTATTGATTGTAATGAATAAAGATGGTTTGCTGCTGATTTCAGGAACAGGTGAAGTAATCGAACCTGATGATGGGATTCTTGCAATCGGATCAGGCGGTAACTATGCACTTTCAGCAGGCAGAGCACTTAAACAGCATGCCGGAGATCATATGACAGCACGGGAAATTGCGAGTGCTTCACTCCAGACAGCAGCTGACATTTGTGTATACACGAATCATAATATCATTGTGGAAGAGCTTTAAGGAGGCGGTCAAATGAGACAGTCAACAGAGTTAACACCAAAGCAGATTGTTGAGAAGCTTGACCAGTATATCGTAGGTCAGCGTGAGGCGAAAAGAGCGGTTGCTGTAGCACTCAGAAACCGCTATAGAAGAAACCTGCTTGATGACTCAATGAGAAATGAAGTCATCCCTAAAAACATTCTGATGATGGGTCCTACAGGTGTAGGTAAAACTGAGATTGCAAGAAGAATTGCAAAGCTTGTCGGCGCACCTTTCATTAAAGTCGAAGCAACAAAGTTTACAGAGGTCGGTTATGTTGGACGGGACGTTGAATCCATGGTGCGTGACCTGATGGAAACTGCAGTCAGAATCGTTAAAGAAGAAAAGATGGAATCAGTTCAGGCTAAAGCGGAAGAAAATGCAAATAAAAGGCTTGTGAAGCTGATTGTTCCTTCTGCTAAGAAGACTCAGAACTTTAAAAATCCATTTGAAATGATGTTTGGAGGAAGTGAGCAGAACCAGGATACTCAGCCTGATGCTCAGGAGGATGAGTCCTCTCTCAAAGAAAAGCGTAAAGAAATTGCCCGTAAGCTCGAGGCGGGAGAGCTTGAGGACCGCATTGTGACAGTTGAAGTGGATGAGAATCAGTCATCTTCAATGTATGACATGCTTCAGGGGTCCGGTATGGAACAGATGGGTATGAACTTTCAGGATGCCCTAAGCAACATGATGCCTAAAAAAAAGAAAAAGCGTAAGCTGTCAGTAAAAGATGCCCGGAATGTACTCACTCATGATGAAGCACAGAAGCTCATTGATATGGATGAAGTAGCCCAGGAAGCCCTTTACCGCGCAGAGCAGACAGGGATTATTTTTATAGATGAAATTGATAAGATCGCATCAAAATCTTCAGGCTCCAGTTCTCAGGATGTTTCAAGAGAAGGAGTTCAGCGTGATATCCTGCCGATCGTTGAAGGTTCCACTGTCAATACGAAGTACGGACCAGTTAAAACAGATCACGTGTTATTTGTAGCAGCTGGTGCTTTTCATACTGCGAAGCCATCAGATTTAATTCCTGAGCTTCAGGGACGATTCCCGATCCGTGTAGAATTACAAAAGCTTGCAGTTGAAGATTTCGTAAGAATTCTAGTTGAACCGGATCATGCACTGCTAAAGCAATATACAGCATTGATGGCAACTGAAGGAATTGAAGTTGACTTCACTGAGAATGCTGTAAGAAGGCTTGCAGAGATTGCTTACCAGGTAAATCAGGAAACTGATAATATTGGTGCGAGAAGACTTCATACAATCATGGAAAAGCTGCTCGAGGATTTATCCTTTGAGGCTTCTGACATTGCGCAGGGCACAATTTCAATCACGCCTGCATATGTCGATGAAAAGCTCGGTAAAATTGCCGGTAACAGAGATTTAAGCGAGTTCATTTTATAAATGTTTTGAGATTTTTGATTCAGGGAAAGATGATAAGAAAAAATAGATAATCGCAGGAGGAATTCAGGATATGAATTTACTAGGAAAAACAAGAGAAATTAACTCAATGCTGCAACAATCGGCCGGTAAGCCGGTAAACTTTAAAGAAATGGCAGAAACATTGAGCAGTGTCATTGAAGCAAACGTATTTATCTTAAGCAGAAAAGGTAAACTGTTAGGGTTTGCTGTTAATCAGCAGATTGAAAATGAGCGTATGAAACAAATGCTTGAGGATCGTCAATTCCCTGAGCAGTATACAAAAAATCTATTCAATGTTACTGAAACATCACCAAACCTTGATATCGAAAGCGAGTACACAGCTTTTCCTGTTGAAAATAAAGACCTATTTGCTAAAGGACTTACAACGATCGTGCCGATTATTGGTGGTGGAGACCGTCTTGGTACATTAATTCTTGCCCGAGTTGAGCAGACATTTGAAGATGATGACCTGATTCTTGGAGAATACGGTGCAACAGTTGTAGGTATGGAAATTCTTCGTGAGAAAGCGGATGAAATCGAAGAGGAAGCAAGAAGTAAAGCAGTCGTTCAGATGGCGATCAGCTCACTTTCCTACAGCGAACTTGAAGCGATTGAACATATCTTCGAAGAGCTTGACGGTAAAGAAGGCTTACTTGTAGCCTCTAAGATTGCAGACCGAGTGGGCATTACACGTTCGGTTATCGTAAACGCACTCAGAAAGCTTGAAAGCGCCGGAGTAATTGAATCACGTTCACTTGGGATGAAGGGTACTTATATTAAAGTACTGAACGATAAGTTCCTGTTAGAACTTGAAAACCTGAAAAAATAGCAATTAATGAGCCGGTGTAAAAACCGGCTTTTTTAATTGTTTTCAGCTTTAGGGCATATTTTGTTACTTTTTGTCACATAATATAAAATTTACATGATTTTTACGCAGATACGTTAGATAAGTTTACATTTATATGACGAAAAAAGACAGCGAATTCCGCTGTCTTTTTTTGTTGAATTATAAACCGATAAAAAGTGTCTGAATTGTGAACAAATGAATATTTGTTCATTTGCGGGAACTGGATGATGATGGATGTAACGTTTCAGAAAAGTGACGACAAAAAGCGCTTTGTAATAGTCATTCCATTATTTGTAGAGATATTTTATAAAATATGTGTTATTAACAATAAACTGATATAAAAGTATCAATTTTATAAAATATATCTTTAGACCCATAAAACTTTACTCGGAAAGTATAGACTATAAATGGTCCTACCATTAAAATGATGTATAAGTGATTTTTTATATCGGCTTATTTTAGTATATTTAGTCGATATATAAGGAAATGGGGTGTTTTGATGAATTTATTTTCAGGCACAATTACTTCCCTTGAAAGAGGACTTGATTATTCAGCAGTTAAGCAAAAAGTCATTGCAAATAATGTAGCCAACGTGGATACACCAGGTTATAAGTCTAAAGATGTGAGCTTTAAAGGAATGTTACAAGATGAAATAAAATTGTCATCAACTAGCTCTGACTCCAGACATTTCGACCTTTCTTCTGAGGGCGAAGGTGCTCCTGCTATTACCCGACGACCGTATAGTATAAGGGGAAATGGAAATGGTGTTGACATGGATAAGGAAATGGCGGATCTTGCGACGAACCAAATTTACTATAACTCTCTTATTGCAAGAATCAGCGGGAAGTTTGGTTCTCTTAATAGTGTGATTAAAGGAGGAGGACAGTAATGACAATGTTCCACTCTATGAATACGACTGCCTCAGCATTAACTACACAACGTCTGCGAATGGATGTTATTTCGTCTAATATGGCGAATATTGACACAACAAGGGCAACGTTAGAAAACGGCGAATGGCAGCCTTATAAAAGAAAATCAGTGGTTTTGAAACCTCAGGGTGAAAACTTTTCATCTTTTTTGAACACAGCGATGAATAAACCTTCAAGCGCAGGTCAGGGAGTAACGGTTTCGCGCATAATTGAAGACAATGATACGCCTGGCGAACTGCTCTATGACCCTGAACATCCGGATGCAAATGCTGAAGGATATGTAGAGATGCCAAATGTTGACCCGCTAAGGGAGATGGTGGATCTTATGTCTGCCACAAGGTCCTATGAAGGTAACGTGACAGTTTTTAATGCAAATAAATCAATGATGATGCAGGCCCTGCAAATTGGGCGATCTTAATATCCGAAGGGAAGATAGCTAAGTGGCCATACAACAAATTAATACGGCAGGCTTAAATCTTTTAAGTCCGTCAACTCAACAACATTCAAATAAAATTTCACCATATAATGCACAGCAGAATTTCGCAGCGATGTTGAAAGACTCTATTAATGAAGTAAACGCTGCCCAAATTGACAGTGACAAAATGACAACCCGTATGATCAATGGTGAAAACGTAGAACTTCATGACGTGATGATCGCTTCCCAGAAGGCATCTGTGTCCCTAAACCTGACAATGGAAATGAGAAATAAAGCTGTCGAAGCTTATCAGGAAATTATGAGGATGCCTGTATAACAACATTTTTAAATGTGAGACCGGAGGATTGTCATGAACGAAAGATTTAATCAGATGTTTACCAGCGTAAAGACATTCGCCGGCAGAAGATCTAAAAAACAGTGGGGTTTAATTGGCGGCATCGGGGTGTTAGCTCTATTTCTAATTTTACTTATAACTTTTTTTTCAACCAGACAGACAATGGTGCCGTTATACAGCAATTTAACGCCTTCAGAAACAGGAATGATTAAAGAAACACTTGATGGCAGAGGGATACCTTCTGAAATCACAGAAGGTGGAACTGCGATCCTGGTGCCTGATATGCAGGCTGAAACTTTAATGGTGGAGCTTGCTGCTGAAGGGATTCCTAACACTGGTAATATTGATTACTCGTTTTTTAGTGAAAATGCCGGTTTTGGTATGACCGATAATGAATTTAAAGTCATGCATGTAGATGCGATGCAAACGGAGATCGCGACATTACTACAAGGGATCGATGGGGTTCAGGACGCCAGAGTGATGATCACGATTCCAGAGCAGGGCGTATTCTTAAACGATAATCCAGAACAGTCTTCAGCATCTGTCGTGCTGAACACAAAACCGGGTTATCAATTTGATGAGGGACAGGTGCAATCACTTTATCACCTTGTTTCAAAAAGTGTCCCTGATCTTCCTACTGAGAATATCGTCATTATGAATCAGTTCTTTGAGTACTTTGATATGCAAGATCAGAATTCTTCTCTTGCGGGAGTGAATCTGACAGACCAGATGGCCCTTAAACAGACGGTTGAAAGAGATCTGCAGCGTCAGGTTCAAATGCTTCTTGGCACACTGGTAGGACAGGAGAAAGTCGTTGTCAGTGTGACGACAGATATTGATTTTGATCAGGAAAACCGTGAAGTGAATGAAGTGACTCCTGTTGATGAAGAAAATATGGAAGGGATTGAAGTCAGCGCCAGAAGAATTACAGAAACGTTCGAAGGTACTGATGAAGCGGGAGGCGTGCCTGAAGGCCAGGACCCTGCTGATAACCTTACAGGGTTTGTAGAAGGTGCAAATGGATCAGGTGATTATGAACGTGAAGAAGAAACGGTTAATTATGAAGTAAATCGGATCAGAAGAGAGATTGTTGAGAGTCCCTACCGGATCCGCGATATTGGGTTCCAGGTAATGGTTGAACCACCTGACCCTGATAATCCTGCTTCACTGCCGGCTCAAAGTATTGCTGACATAGAAAATATGCTCGAAACCATTATTAGTACCTCAATTGATGCCGATGTTGCAGCTGAAATGACACCTGAAGAAATCGCGGATAAAGTGGTTGTTTCTGCACAGGTATTTAATGGTAGAACTGACTTTGAAGAGGCTCAAGCAACACCTGCTATTCCACTTTGGGGGTATATCGTTGGAGGTATATTATTACTTGTCATTATTGGTTTAGTATTCTTCATTGTCCGCTCACGCAAAAAAGTTGAAGAGGAAGAAGAATTCTTTATTGAAACTGAAGAACCAATAGATGTACCTGATGTTAATAATGAAAAAGAAACAGAAAGTACCCTTAAGAGGAAGCAGCTTGAAAAAATGGCGAAAGAAAAACCGGAAGAATTCGCGAAGCTTCTAAGGTCCTGGATTGCTGATGAATAGGAGTGTTATAGGTGGCTAGAAGAGAAAAAGAATTAAGCGGGAAGCAAAAGGCAGCAATATTGCTCATCTCACTTGGACCTGATGTAGCATCTTCTGTTTATAAGCATTTGGATGAGGAAGAGATCGAGCGTCTGACACTTGAAATATCAGGTGTGAAAAAAGTTGAATCTGAAGTGAAAGAAGAGATTCTTGAGGAATTTCATCATATTGCACTTGCTCAAGACTACATTTCACAGGGCGGTATCGGTTACGCGAAATCTGTCCTTGAGAAAGCTTTAGGAGCTGAGCAGGCAAGCGCGGTCATTAACAGGCTGACATCTTCACTCCAGGTGAGACCTTTTGACTTTGCAAAGCGTGCTGATCCGATGCAGATTTTTAACTTTATTCAAAATGAACACCCGCAGACAATTGCATTGATACTTTCATATTTGAATCCCCAGCAGGCTGGCCAGATTTTATCGAGCCTCCCGCAGGATGTACAGGCTGATATTGCGAAGAGAATCGCTGTCATGGACAGTACCAGCCCTGAAGTAATTAGTGAAATTGAATCGGTACTTGAACGAAAACTTTCAAGTACTGTACAGCAGGATCATACAGAAACCGGCGGAATTGAATCTGTAGTTGAAGTGTTAAATGGTGTAGACAGGGCGACTGAAAAGACAATACTGGATTCACTCGAAATACAGGATCCGGAACTTGCTGAAGAGATTAAAAAGAGAATGTTTGTATTTGAAGATATTGTCACACTTGATAACCGCTCAATACAACGTGTAATCAGAGATTGTGAAAACGAAGACCTGCTCCTTTCAATGAAAGTCTCAGCTGATGATGTGAAAAATGTATTGTTTAAAAATATGTCACAGCGTATGGCTGAAAACTTTAAAGAGGAAATGGAATATATGGGTCCTGTCAGATTGCGTGATGTAGAAGAGGCACAAAGCAGAATTGTGGCTGTGATCCGAAGACTCGAAGAAGCAGGAGAAATTATTGTGGCGCGTGGCGGAGGAGATGATGTAATTGTCTAGGGTGATTAAATCAGGCTTTGTAGGTCATACTGAATCCGCCGGCAAATCCATTCCATTCAGACAAATCACACATGGTGCAGATCATTCAGATAACAGTCTGTCCTGGACTGTTGAACAGGCAAGAAGAGAATCTAACAAGCTTGTCCTTGATGCGAATGAGCAGGCACAAAAGCTGCTCGAGGATGCACAGCGTGAGACTGAACAGCTGCTCTTACAAATTGATGATAAGAAAAGTCAATGGCTGAGCGAAAAAGAAGAGCTGCAAAAACAGGCATATGAGGAAGCTTTTGCCCAAGGGTATGAAGAAGGGCGTAACAAAGGCTATCAGGACGTCTCGCATCTGGTTACAGAAGCTCAGGAGATCGTTGCTGCTTCAAAAGCAACACTGCAGGCGCATATTGAGGAAAATGAAATGGTCATTCTTGATCTTGCAATGAAGTCAGCAGAGAAAATCATGTCACAGCAGCTTGAAAATTCGCCTGAAAAATATCTTCCTATCGTAAAGAAGGGGATAAAAGAAGCCAGAGAGATGAAGGAAGTTAAAATCTATATAGCTGTACAGCAATTTACTCTTCTGCAAAGTGAAAGAGAAGAGCTCCTTGCGATCTTTCCTACAGATGTCAGACTTTATATTTATCCTGAAGAGGAATTAGAGCCTTACAAATGCTTTATTGAAACGGCTAATGGAAGAATCGATATCAGCATTGACACACAGTTAACAGAATTAAAAGCGGGTCTTGCTGAAATCCTGAGGAGTTCAACATGAAGGCAGCAGAATTAATTCAGCATATCCAATCAATTAAGACAGTTCGTCACTACGGGAAAGTAAAAAGAGTGATCGGTCTGATGATTGAATCTCAGGGTCCGGAGAGCTCGATTGGAGAAGTATGTTACATACATGTACATTCCAGTTCAAGAAAACGAACGGTTCAGATTAAAGCTGAGGTAGTCGGTTTTAAGGATGAGATGGTTGTGTTAATGCCGTTTACACATGTACAGGATATTGCACCAGGCAGTATTGTCGAAGCCAGCGGTTCACCTCTTGAAATTCGTGTGGGTGAAGCACTCATCGGAAAAATCGTGGATCCGCTTGGACATCCGATTGATGACAGCGTTCTTCCGGCAGGTATGAAGCATGTCACTACTGAACAGGAGCCACCTAACCCTTTAACAAGGCCGCCCATCAATGAAGTGATGGAGGTTGGCGTTAAGGCAATTGATGGAATGCTCACAGTCGGTAAAGGACAGCGTATCGGTATTTTTGCCGGAAGCGGTGTCGGAAAGAGTACACTGCTTGGCATGATCGCGAGGAACACTGAAGCCGATTTAAACATCATAGCTCTGATTGGTGAACGGGGACGGGAAGTCCGGGAGTTTATCGAACGTGACCTGGGACCTGAAGGGGTTAAAAAAAGCATTATTATCGCGGCTACCTCTGACCAGCCTGCTCTTATGAGAATCAAGGGTGCACTGACTGCTACAGCTATCGCAGAATATTTCAGAGACCGCGGTTTAAACGTCATGCTTATGATGGATTCAGTCACTCGTGTTGCAATGGCACAGCGTGAGATTGGTCTGGCTGTAGGTGAACCCCCCGCCACTAAAGGATATACACCGTCAGTATTCGGGTTATTACCAAAGCTTCTTGAACGCACAGGAACAAATGAAAATGGAAGTATTACCGCATTTTATACCGTTTTAGTAGATGGTGATGATATGAATGAACCGATTGCTGATACTGTGAGGGGAATTCTTGACGGACACATTGTTTTAGATCGCTCTATAGCAAATAAAGGACATTATCCAGCCATAAACGTGTTAAAAAGTGTCAGCCGTCTGATGAACCACCTGGTTGATAAAGGACACTTGAGGGCTGCCGAAAAAATGAGAGAAATGATGAGTACATATGATCAGGCAGAGGATCTGATCAATATAGGTGCTTATAAAAAAGGATCATCAAAAGAAATTGATCAGGCGATTCAATATCAGCCGATGATCAAACAGTTTTTAAAGCAGTCCACTGATATGAAAGTGCCTTTAGCTGAAAGTGCAAGACAGCTGGTTCAGTTATCTGAAAAGGGTGAGGGATAATAAATGACTTATCAATATCGATTTGACCGTGTGCTGACAGTAAGAGAGCGGGAACAAAAAGAAGCGGAAGACCGTTACAGGGATTCTGTCGATTCTTTTGAAAAAATGGCTCAGAAATTATATGAGCTATTAAAAAAGAAAGAACTGATGGAGGATTCCCAGGCGAATCAGATGGAAACCGGTATTCCGGTACAGCTGCTCCGCCACGGTCAGCAGTTTTTAACCAATATTGAGAAAAGCATATCTTATCAGCAGAAGCTGGTAATGGACGCCAGAACTAATATGCAGCGTCACGAGCATCGGCTGATGGAACGTAATATCGAAGTCAGGAAATATGAAAAAATACGTGAACATGATAAAAAGCGGTATGTTGCAGAGCAGGAACAGGCTGACAGAGAGCAGATGAATGAGTTGTCAATTGCGCAGTTTATGAACCGCAGAAACAGGTGATACAGATGAAACAAAAACAGCAAAAGCAATCAATCCGGACCGAGGCTGAAGAAGAAAAGTCTCCGGGGAAATTACAGGTGTTTTTCCTCCTGATTTTTGTACCGGTGCTCTTTTTGATTTTTATTGTGCTGATTGTAACAACCATTCTTGATATCAATGTGATCGAAAAAGCTGAGGAAATCGGCATTGATGTTCCATTCCTGGGTGAAGAAGCAGAACCGGAAAACGTACCTGTGAACCCTGAAGATCGGATTGTCAGCCTGCAGGCTCAGATTGAAGAAAGAGATGTATACATTAGTCAGATGGAACAGGAAATGACCAGCCTTGAAGACGAGAATGACCTGTTAATAGAAGAGCAGGAAGCATTACAGGCTGATATAGAGAGGTTGCAAACTGAGCAGGATGCTGTAGGAAGAGAATTTGCTGAAATCGTTTCCGTTTATGAGGACATGAAAGGGAAAGAAGCAGCACCGATCATCATGGATCTGAATGATGAGGATGCGATTCGTCTACTCTCAAATCTTTCAGCTGAAATGGTGGCAGAGATCTTTTCTGCAATGCCTCCTGCAGATGCAGCTCGTTATACTGAGCTTATCTCCACACGTTCACAATAAAATATAGCATTTGAAAGGAGGTGAAAAAGAATTGATCGGACACATTACAATGCAGATCACGCAGCACTCGCAACAGCTGGGTAGTGTGAAGGAAGGTATGACCGGCCCGAATGAGTTATTTGGTGCGATGCTTTTAAATGCAGGTAGAGAATCCATTCAAACTGAGGAAGCAGTGCTTTCTGAATTAGAAATTTTATTTGAAAAGCTTATGTTGGCAGTTGAATCTGAAGACATGACTTCATTCTTAAAAGCTGCTGGTGAATCAGACCCGGCAATTAAGCAAATGTTTATGCTGTTTGATGAAACAGAAATTAAAGGTCTGACGATGCCTGAACTTTTACTTGCCGCTGGTGTGAATGAAGAGCTTGTTGAAAAAGCACTAAATGAGGAAATAACTGTGCCTGAAGTGTTGTTAAGAGAGGTTTTAAAGCTAGAAGAAGAACTGCCTGAAAATAAGGAGTTCGCGCTACTTAATCTTGCTGTATTACAGCAGACCATTATGCATCAGGATGCTAAAATTGACCATCACCATTCCAAGCAGCTTACAGTGCATGAAGACCTTGCAAAATTGATCTTACTCACAAAAGGTCTATCCCTAATAGATCAAAAAAACTCACTGGGTCCGGAAAAGAATAATCAGATGCAAAAAATGTCTGAGGTGATGGAAGCCATTCAAACGGTATTTAAAAATACCATGCAGGAACTGAATGTCCCCAAACAACATGATGGGCTGAAGCAGACAGTATCGCCTGAGATCCTGAAAAACGATCATGGAATGTTGAATTTACACACCATGCAGCTTCAATCAGGTCCAATGAAATGGTCGTTAGCCCAGCCATTAAGACAGCCTGACACAGCAAATCAGCTAATGGAACAGTTTAAGCAGGTTATGCAAAAAGCAGGCTTTGGAAAAGTAAATGGAACCGAAAAACTGATGATCCGTCTTCAACCGGAACATCTGGGAACATTGAAGATTGAGCTTCTTCAAAAAGATGGGATGATGACAGCAAGAATTATCGCATCATCAGCGGTCGCCAAAGAAATGATTGACTCTCAGTTAAATCAATTACGACAGTCATTTACAGCACAAAATCTACAGGTGGAAAAAATAGAAATTGTTCATTCAGAAACTGCTGAAAACAGACTGAATAAAGATAGTGATAATCAGCAGCATCAGGGACAGGATCGACAAGAACATGAGCAGGAAGACGATGAACAGGTTTCATTTCACGACATATTCCTGAATATTGAGGTGTAAAAATTGAACCCAACAAGTATCAATGAAAGTTTATATTTATCTTCACTCGATAAGAAAAAGCTTGAACCAAAAGACCAGGCAATGGGAAAAGATCAATTTTTAAAACTGCTGATTGCCCAGCTGCAAAATCAGGATCCAACACAGCCTATGGAAGATAAAGAATTCATCTCACAGATGGCTAACTTCTCAAGCCTTGAGCAAATGACCAATATGGCTAATTCATTTGAAAAATTTGCGACGATGCAGGAGCAGACATCACTCATTCAATATAACGAGTTTGTCGGTAAAGAAGTGAAGTGGGATAAGATGGAAATGATTGATGGTGAACAGATCGCAACTGACGGTAAGGGAGTTGTTGAAACTGTTAAGTTTAAAGGCGGTTCTGTTGAATTCACATTAGAAGATGGAACAACGCTGACACCTGGTAATATTTCAGAGGTAAATAAAGGTGAACTGCAGGATTCCCTTCAACAGGCGAGTATGATGATTGGAAAGAAAGTCAGCTGGATGAAGGATGACGAAGAACTTGAAAGCACAGTCGTTTCTGTATCAAGAAAAGATGGCGCAATCTGGCTGCATACAGCAGATAAACAAAAGATTAAAGCCGACGAGCTGTTGACAATTACACAGTAAAGGAATTGAAAGAGATGGAGCATATCCGATTTAACCCGATTCACACACCACCGGCTGCTCCAGTAAAGAAACAGACGAAGCAAACCGGTTTTGCTGACAAACTTCAGCAGGTGCTCGGAGAAGAGTTGAAGTTCAGCAGACATGCGAATGAAAGACTCTCATCAAGAAATATCAATATTACTCCTGACCAGTGGCAAAGAGTGTCAGATAAAGTGAATGAAGCTGATAGTAAAGGTGTAAAAGATTCGCTTGTCCTGCTCGATCAGGCAGCGTTGATTGTCAGCATTCAAAACCGAACAGTTGTAACTGCCATGGACAAAAAAGACTTAAATGACCAGATATTCACAGGTATAGATGGAACGATTATTTTAGAATAGGTGGACCTGAAAAAGGAGCCTAAGAGCCAGCTGACCGACAGAAGCGGCTCACGAAAGGGGAAAACATAATGATTCGTTCAATGTATTCAGGTATTGCAGGACTTAAAAACTTTCAGACAAAGCTTGATGTAATTGGTAATAACATCGCAAACGTTAACACATTCGGCTTCAAAAAAGGCCGTGTAACATTTCAGGAGGCAATGAACCAGACAATCCAGGGCGCTTCTGCAGCACAGGAAGGACGCGGAGGAAGAAACGCACTTCAGGTCGGACTTGGATCTGTGACTGCAACCATTGACAGCGTACAGACGCAAGCTTCACTTCAGACAACAGGACGCTCACTTGACCTTGCGATTAATGGAGATGGATTCTTTGTTGTATCAGCGCCTGGCGGACAGGACCTTTACACACGTGGAGGAAACTTCTACCTGGATGAGAGCGGGCTGCTTGTAACTGGTGAAGGATACAGAGTTCAGCAGTTTGAAAATGGCGTGCAGCAGGATATCGTTGTGAACAGCAGCGGAGTAATCCCGGCGCAGAGTACAGATGAAATTGCGCTCTCAGGAAACCTTGCTTCAAACGTTGTGGTCAGTGATGCTAATCCTTTTGTAAGAACACAGCAGATGAAAGTTGTGGATAATGAGGGGACTCAGCATACGATTGAAGTGAAAATGGAGAAGACAGTAGGAAATGATGATTGGGATATCACATTTACAAATCATGCACTTGAAGATATCGACGGTGTTAATAAATTTGTAAACAGTACTTTATCTTTTGGTGCAGATGGTGAGCCTACATTAACACCTGCAGGGCTTAACCTCCCTGTTAGCCTTAATGGAGCAGGTACCGGATACAATCAATTTAACTTTGGAAACCTTAACTTAGACGGTCTTACAAACAACCCTGGAGAAGTCTCAGCACAAATGGCTTCTAACGGTAACCTCGAAGGTACACTCGAAAGCTTCAGTGTATCAGCAGGCGGTGAGATTAATGCAGTATACTCAAACGGCCAGGTCCGCGAAATGGCAACATTATCAGTTGCAAGATTCAATAACCCATCCGGTCTTGTAAAGGTAGGAAATAATGTATTCCAGGAATCGGTTAACTCAGGCGTTGCAAATATCGGTACTACAGCTGATTCAGGCGGTACAATTTCTTCTGGTACGCTTGAAATGTCCAACGTTGATCTGTCAGAAGAATTCACTGAAATGATCACAGCACAGCGTGGATTCCAGGCGAATACGCGAATTATTACAACATCTGATCAAATTTTAGAAGAGCTAGTTAATCTGAAGCGATAATCCGGTGAGGGGGTGACGGCGTCTTCAGACAGATGAAGGCGCCGGCTTTTATGATCCAATTGAAGAGATTGAATGGAAAAGAGTTTATGATTAACGCAATTTATATAGAAACAGTAGAAGCGTTTCCTGATACGACTATTACACTGACAAATGGAAAAAAATATATAGTGAAAGATTCCATGAGTGATGTGAGATGGAAAATTACTGACTTTTATCGTGCGATCCATGTGTTGAACATGACGCATCTGAAGGAGGAAACAGATGAAGAGTAAAAATAAATTACTGGTCACGATGCTCGTCATTCTCGTATCCATTACGCTTGTCGGTGTGATCGTGCTGGTTGTATCTGATCAGCTTGCTGAAGGCGGGGAAAAAGAAGAAGAAGAAGTTAGGCTTTCTGCCGCAGAAATTGTCGAGGCAACGGTTGAAGTGCCGGAAGTAACCACAAACATTGGAAGTAATAATTTTGCCAGAGTCTCTATGTCCATCCAAACGGACAGCAAAGAAGCTGCAGAGGAGTTAACACAGCTTGAGTTTCAGGTGAAAGACATCCTGATAGATGAGTTGCTTGAAATGGATAAATCAGATCTTGAAGGAAGTGCGGGGAAAGACGCACTTGAAGAGATTGTTGCAAACCGGGTGAATGATTTACTTCAGGAAGGTGAAGTCATTCAGGTATATACGACATCAATTGTTGTTCAATAATGAAAGAAGCAGATGGACGGAGGTGAACTTAAGTGGCTGGAGATATTCTCTCGCAAAATGAAATTGATGCACTATTATCAGCCATATCAACTGGTGAAATGTCAGCGGAAGAGATTAAAAAGGAAGAGCAGGAAAAGAAGGTTAAAGTTTATGACTTCAAAAGGGCGCTCAGGTTTTCAAAGGATCAGATCAGAAGTATTTCAAGAATCCATGAGAACTTTGCCAGACTGCTCACGACATTTTTCTCTGCCCAGCTCCGGACATATGTTCAAATAAATGTAGCATCTGTAGATCAGATTCCGTATGAGGAATTTATACGATCTGTTCCTAAAATGACGATTTTGAATGTTTATGAGGTTCCGCCGCTTGATGGGAAAATACTGATGGAGATTAATCCGAATGTAGCTTATGCAATGATGGACAGAGTCCTCGGAGGCCATGGCTCAAGCGTCAGTAAGATTGATAACTTAACAGAAATTGAAACAAAAATTATGTCTACGCTTTTTGAACGGGCATTTGATAATTTGCGTGAAGCATGGGGTAACGTTGCTGATATTGATCCGATATTGACTGATTTTGAGGTGAATCCGCAGTTTCTCCAGGTGATTTCACCTAACGAAACGGTTGTGGTGATCTCACTCAATACGGTAGTCGGAGAGACAACAGGGATGATCAATATCTGTCTTCCTCACGTAGTGCTTGAACCGATTATGCCGAACCTTTCAATCAAGCACTGGATGCAGTCTCAGAAAAAAGAATTGAAGCCGGAAGAACAGCTTCAGCTTGAAAAGAGAGTAAAAAAAGCTGATTTGCAAATTTCAGCTGAGCTGGGTTCTTCTATGCTTGCGATCGAGGAATTTTTAATGCTTGAAGTCGGTGACGTGCTTGAATTAAATCACCGCTACGACGAACCGGTTGTGCTGAAGATTGGTGATATACCGAAATTTATTGCACAGCCTGGACAGCTGGGTAAAAAAATCGGCGTTCAGATTATTGAAGATGTGAAAGGAGGAGAGGACGATGATGAGTGATGACATGCTCTCCCAGGATGAAATTGATGCTTTGTTAAAGGGTACTGCAGATGAAGAACCTGAAGAAAAGAAACCGGAGCCGTCCGAAGAGCTGGATGAGGTGGCAATCGACGCTTTAGGTGAGATTGGAAATATTTCATTTGGCAGTTCGGCTACTGCACTGTCAACATTGCTAAATCAAAAGGTGGATATTACAACACCTACAGTTAAATTAGTTAAGACAAAAGAAATATCTAACTCATTCCCTCACCCTTCAGTAGCGATTAATGTGAATTATACTGAAGGCTTGAAAGGGAATAATCTGCTTGTGATTAAGCAGTCTGACGCTGCAGTCATTGCAGATCTGATGCTTGGAGGAGACGGAACGAATCCTTCTGGTGATCTGGGTGAAATACAGTTGAGCGCTGTTCAGGAAGCAATGAATCAGATGATGGGTTCGGCATCTACCTCAATGTCTACAATCTTTGGGGTGAAGGTGGATATTTCACCTCCGACTATTGATTTAATGGATTTGGAAAGTGAAGATGGAATGGGTAATCTGCCAGAGGAAGATGAAGTCATTCAGAGCTCATTTAACTTAAAAATTGGCTCACTGATTGATTCAGATATTATGCAACTGATCCCACTTGAATTTGGCAAGTCGCTTGTCAATCAGTTAATGGGTGGAGCACATGTGGAAGCGTACAGTGAAACTGCAGCAGCTGCACCGGTAGCTGAAAGACCAGCACCTGTTGAAGAAAGAGAAGTGCAGCCGGAGGTTGAGACTGCACCTCAGTACACTGAAGATGTTCAATCACAAGGTGTTCAGCTGAACAGAGAACGTGCAGTTGCTAAAGCAGTAGACGTTCAGTCAGCCCAGTTTTCACAATTTGAAAGCCCTGGCCTGAGTGCGGGAGAATCGAGGAATCTTAACCTGCTCCTTGATATTCCACTGCAGGTCACAGTGGAACTTGGCAGAACAAAACGGTCTGTTCAGGAGATTCTGGAATTGACTTCAGGGTCAATTATTGAACTTGATAAGCTTGCTGGTGAACCGGTTGATATATTGGTGAATAACCGCCTGATTGCAAAAGGTGAAGTTGTAGTAATCGAAGAAAACTTCGGAGTAAGACTGACAGATATCATCAGTAAGTCGGACCGATTAAATAAATTACGCTAATAATAGCTGGGGGTTTTTGAACATGGCGAAGAAAATACTAATTGTTGACGATGCTGCATTTATGCGCATGATGATTAAGGATATCTTAACGAAAAACGGCTTTGAGGTTGTAGGAGAAGCTGCAGACGGTGCTCAGGCAGTAGAAAAATATAAAGAAACATCACCTGACCTTGTAACAATGGATATTACAATGCCCGAGATGGATGGGATTACTGCTTTAAAAGAGATCAAGAAAATTGATGGCTCTGCGAAAATTATTATGTGCTCAGCGATGGGTCAGCAGGCAATGGTAATCGATGCGATTCAGGCTGGCGCTAAAGACTTTATCGTCAAGCCATTTCAGGCTGACCGCGTAATTGAGGCAATCTCTAAAGCGATAGGTTGATGGGTATGATTTATAAGTTGTTCTTTGTTCTCTTTCTTTTGACATCTGTCACAGAGGGAGAACAGGTTTTGTTTGCGAGTCCCGGTAATGTTTCTGACTGTATGGGAGATAATCCTTCAGAAGAATGTTCAGAGCAGAACGTACCTGCGATTAGTGATTCAGGTGAGCCATCAGGCATTAACTTCTGGACATTTGTCAGATTGGTTGGTGCGCTGGCATTTGTCATCATCCTTTTATATGCACTATTAAAATTTGTAAATAGTAAAACGAAAAACTTTCAGCAAAGCAGGCTGATCAAAAATATGGGCGGAACCACTCTTGGGGGAAACCGTTCTGTACAAATTGTGAAGATTGCAGACAGCTATTATATTCTGGGGGTTGGTGAAGATGTCAACTTGATTAAAGAGATTCACACACCGGAAGAAATGGAAGAACTTGAAGAGTATTTTGATCAAAATGAAAGCATTCAGCAGAGTCCTGTATCAGGCTGGCTTGAAAAGCTGAAAGAACGTAAAGCTGCAAACGTGCAACAGGAAGGTCAGTCATTCAGCAATCTTTTTAAGGACCAGCTGAAAGAGCATCAGGCACAGCGTATTAAAATGTTCGAAAAAGCAAAAGGCAAGGAGCGTAATAAAGATGGATGAGTTCATACAGTTTTTTAATGACAGTCCTCCGGATGATGTAGCAACCTCAGTCAGGCTACTGCTGCTGTTAACGGTACTGTCACTTGCACCGGGAATCTTAATCCTGATGACTTCATTTACGCGAATTGTCATTGTCTTGTCATTTGTAAGAACTTCACTAGCAACGCAGCAGATGCCCCCTAATCAGGTCATCGTTGGTTTAGCATTATTTTTAACATTTTTTATTATGGCCCCTGTACTCAGTGAAGTGAATGAGAGAGCGTTAACCCCGCTATTTAATGAGGAAATAGATTTAGAAACGGCGTATGAAGAAGCTTCTGTGCCATTTAAAGAATTTATGAGTCAGCATACAAGACAAAAAGATCTTGAATTGTTTTTAAGCTATACGGAAGCGGAGCGGCCTGAATCAATTCAGGATATTCCTTTAACCGTAATGGTTCCTGCTTTTGCTTTAAGTGAAATCAAGACAGCTTTTCAAATGGGATTCATGGTATTCATCCCGTTTCTGGTAATCGACATGGTTGTAGCTTCTGTACTGATGTCTATGGGTATGATGATGCTTCCACCGGTTATGATCTCGTTACCGTTTAAAATCCTGCTGTTTATTTTAGTAGACGGCTGGTATCTCGTCATGCAGTCTCTGCTGCAGAGCTTTTAGGTGGGTGAATTGAAATGAATGGAGAAATGGTCATTGCCATAGCAGAACGCGGCGTCTGGATCACACTGATTATCAGTCTGCCATTAATGCTGGTGGCATTAATCGTTGGTTTACTGGTCAGTATTTTTCAGGCAACAACGCAGATTCAGGAACAGACACTTGCTTTTATTCCGAAAATCATTGCTGTCATGGTTGCACTGATCTTTTTTGGACCATGGATGCTGACTCAGCTAGTCAGCTATGCATCGGATATTTTTACTAATCTTACAAGGTATATCGGTTAGTTATGGAGGAATTGTACCCCAGACTGACAATTTTATTGCTGATTATCGTCAGGATCTCAGCATTCTTTGTGACAATGCCCTTGTTTTCTCACAGAACGATTCCTGCCACGCACAGGATCGGCATTGCAATCATGCTGTCCTGGATGATGTATTATACGCTTGATGCTGAACCTTTTGAGATCAATGGTGAGTATATCTTATTAATTATTAAAGAAGCAGCTGTAGGCTTATTTCTTGGACTTATTGCTTATATTATTCTATCTGCTATTCAGATCGGTGGTAACTTTATAGATTTCCAGATGGGTTTTGCAATGGCAAATGTCATTGACCCTCAGACAGGTGCACAGAGTCCGCTGATCGGTCAGTATCTTTACACACTTGCGATCCTGCTGCTGCTTGCGACGAATGGTCACCATTTAATTTTAGATGGTATCTTCTTCAGCTATCAATATATACCGCTTGATCAGGTTACGCTCGGATTTGGAGATCCCATGACTGCTGAATTAATTGTTAAAGCTTTTGCTGCTACTTTTG
The DNA here is from genome assembly GCF_055597105.1 of Jeotgalibacillus sp. 10bf12. Lineage (NCBI taxonomy): Bacteria > Bacillati > Bacillota > Bacilli > Caryophanales > Caryophanaceae > Jeotgalibacillus > Jeotgalibacillus sp. 10bf12. The sequence continues at coordinate 2,322,173 of NZ_CP200276.1, forward strand.
TCATCGCTTTCCAGATGGCAGCGCCAGTTGTGGCAGTGTTATTTCTGGTTGATGTCGCACTTGGAATTGTTGCAAGAACATCACCGCAGTTCAATATTTTTGTCATCGGATTTCCGATCAAGATCACTGTCGCTTTTATCGTATTAATCGTTCTGATGGGTGTGACATTTCAGGTGATTCAAAGACTTTTTGATTTAATATTTGTTGTAATGCGGGATTTAATGATCACGCTTGGGGGCGGTTAAATGAAGCTGAGATTAGACCTTCAGTATTTTGCCGGTGAGAAAACTGAGAAAGCAACTCCTAAAAAAAGGCTTGATTCACGTAAAAAAGGTGAAGTTGCAAAAAGTCAGGATATCAATACGGCATTTATCCTTTTCAGTGTGTTTCTATTTTTATTTTTTGCAGGCGGCTGGTTCGAAGAAAGAATGCTAAATCTTGTCGCTGTTCCATTAATGGATTATATTAAGCGCCCTGTCACATCTGATACTTTGATCCTTGTATACGGTGAAATGCTTACACAGGTTGCCTGGATTGTGCTACCGATCATGGCAGTTGCTGCGCTTGGAGGAATTGTCGGGAATTATCTGCAGATTGGTTTTTTAATCTCAGCTGATCCACTGAAGCCGAAGCTCTCAAAACTTGATCCAATTAAAGGGTTAAAGAGAATTTTTTCTGCCAGAGCGCTTGTTGAACTGGCAAAATCAGTGCTGAAAATTTCACTGGTTGGAATGACGACGTTCCTGGTTTTATGGTTCAGCATTGAAGACGTTTTGGAACTATCATTATTACCTGTAACATCCACTCTGCAGGTGGCAGGAAGCCTCACTGTTCAGATGGGTTTATTTGCTTCAGGACTGCTGATTATTCTAGCGGTACTTGATTATCTTTACCAGAAATATGATTTTGAAAAAAACATCCGGATGTCAAAGCAGGATCTTAAAGATGAATATAAGAACACGGAAGGTGATCCGCTGATCAAATCAAAAATTAAACAGCGGCAAAGGGAAATGGCAATGAAGCGGATGATGTCTGAAGTACCTGATGCAGATGTTGTCATTACCAACCCTACTCACTATGCCATCGTTCTCAAATATAAAGATGGGGAATTTGATGCGCCGGTTGTGGTTGCTAAAGGCGTTGACTTTCTGGCACAGAAGATTAAAACGATTGCTAAAGAAAATGATGTAATCGCTGTAGAAAACAGGCCATTAGCCCGGGCATTATATGACCAGGCAGAGATCGGTGACCCGATACCTGAAGAATTTTTTAAAGCGGTTGCTGAAATTCTTGCCTACGTATACAGAATAAAAAACAAAGTGTGACGCTTGAAAGGGGACCAGCATGAAAGGAAAAGATTTAGCCATACTCGCCAGTGTAATCCTGATTATCGCCATGTTGGTTATCCCACTTCCATCATGGATGCTGAGTGTATTAATTATTATTAACATCACACTCGGACTAATCGTGTTACTGACATCAATGAATATGAAAGAACCGCTGGAATTTGCTATTTTCCCATCGTTAATTCTGCTGTTAACCTTATTCAGGCTTGGTCTGAACATCTCAACAACAAGAGCTATTTTAAGCAGAGGTGAAGCCGGGGGCGTTGTTGAAACGTTCGGTACGTTCGTTACCGGAGGCAATATTCTAGTCGGAATAGTTGTCTTTATCATATTAATTATCATTCAATTTATTGTTATTACAAAAGGTGCAGAAAGAGTATCTGAAGTAGCTGCGCGCTTCACACTTGATGCGATGCCGGGTAAGCAGATGAGTATTGATGCTGATTTGAATGCAGGTATGATCTCTGAAGTGGAAGCGAGAGAACGACGTGAAAAAGTAGGCAGAGAAGCAGACTTTTATGGTGCGATGGATGGAGCGACTAAATTTGTAAAAGGTGACGCGATTGCCGGTATCATTATTGTTTTAATTAACTTAACGTTTGGTATGATTATCGGAATCGTACAAATGGGTATGTCACTTGGTGATTCAGCTAATCAATTCTCACTATTAACAGTTGGTGATGGAATTGTGTCACAAATTCCTGCTCTTTTAATTTCAACAGCTACTGGAATCGTTGTAACGAGAGCCGCCTCAGATGGCAATCTTGGACAGGATATTACGTCTCAGCTGTTTTCATTTGGACCGATTATGTACGTGGCAGGAACTACAATTGCCTTGCTTGGATTTTTCACACCGATTAATAATCTGCTGACATTGCCGATTGCATTGATTCTGGTGATAGGCGGGTACACCCTGTCTAAAGCGAAAAAACTTGAAACAGAAGAGTTTACTGATACAGAAGAGGATACTGCAACGGATGAAATGAAAAGTCCGGAAAGTGTTGTTAGTCTGTTAAATGTCGATCAGATTGAATTTGAATTTGGTTATGGTCTGATTCCACTTGCTGATGCGAATCAGGGTGGAGATCTGCTTGATAGAATCGTCATGATCAGAAGACAGCTGGCACTTGAGCTTGGATTAGTTATCCCTGTTGTAAGAATCCGTGACAATATTCAGCTTCAGCCAAATGAATACCGTCTGAAAATTAAAGGGAATGAGGTAGCAAAAGGTGAACTGCTTCTTGATCATTACCTGGCGATGAGTCCAGGCGATGATGACTCAATTGATGGAATCGATACAATTGAACCTTCTTTTGGACTGCCTGCGAAATGGATTGATGAATCCGTAAAGGATCAGGCGGAAATGCTCGGATATACAGTTGTCGATCCGCCTTCAGTCGTTTCTACTCATATAACTGAAATGATAAAAGGGCACGCACACGAATTACTTGGTCGACAGGAGACAAAACAGCTCATCGATCACCTCCAGGAATCATATCCAATTCTTGTGGAAGAAGTGACACCTTCACCACTCAGTGTGGGAGATGTCCAAAAGGTATTATCAAAACTGCTGCGTGAAAATGTATCAATCCGTAACCTTCCGATCATTTTTGAGACACTTGCAGATTATGCACGGATGACTTCAGATACTGATGTCCTTGCAGAATACGTAAGACAGTCTCTTGCAAAGCAGATTACAAGTCAATTTGCTGAGCCTGGTGACATACTGAGAGTGATTACACTGTCAGGAAGAGTTGAGAAGATGACAGCAGATAATGTACAGCAGACAGAGCACGGGAATTATTTATCGCTTGACCCTAATGATTCCCAGCGTATTTTAGAAGCAATGGCACAGCAAATTGAACAGCTTTCCATGACTGAGCAGACACCGATTGTATTATGCTCTCCTGCAGTAAGAATGTATATCCGACAATTAACAGAAAGATATTTCCCGCAAATACCGATTTTATCATATAACGAATTAGAAGCTAATGTGGAAGTTCAAAGTGTTGGGGTGGTGAATGTAGATTGAAAATGAAAAAAATTACGGCACCTACAATGCCAGAGGCGATGAAAAAAGTGCGTAAAGAGCTGGGTAATGATGCTGTCATAATGAATTCAAAAGTCATTTACACCGGCGGGTTTCTTGGTTTATTTAAAACAAAGCAAATCGAAGTAGTAGCGGGTATTGATTCAGCGGAGCCGCCATCTGAACAACTGACAGCGGCTGCGCTGGACAAGCCTGACATTAAAGCACCGGAAGAGAAAAATAATCATAAACTCGAGCATGAAATCAGAGAATTGAAGCAAATGGTTCATGAACTTTCAGCCAGACAAACCAGCTACATGGATTTCCCCTCACCAATCCGAATAATGCTGAAGAACCTTCAGGAACAGGATTTTAAAGAAAGCTGGATCCTGGAAACAGGCAGGATGCTGCATCAAAAGTGGGAGAATCAATCTGATGATTCAGAAATACTGAACTGGACAAAAGAGCATATACATACTTCTTTACAGCCGCTGGCTCACGGAGGTATTGACGCTTCAAAGAAATATATCTGTTTTATCGGACCAACCGGTGTTGGTAAAACAACAACACTTGCAAAAGTAGCAGCAAAGCTCGTAATGGAAGACAAGAAAAAAATCGGTTTTATTACTTCTGACACATACAGAATCGGTGCTATCGAGCAGCTGAAAACATACGCCGAGCTTCTAAATGTACCTGTAGAAGTTATTTACAACGATAAAGATTTTCAGACTGCAGCTGATAAATTCATTGATTATGACCACATCTTGATCGATACAGCAGGAAGAAATTACCGGGAGCTTCAATATGTTGAAGACTTAATGAATACGATTGACTTTCAATCGGATATGCAGACATTTCTTGTATTATCCATGACTTCAAAGTTTAAAGAAATGAAGGCCATTTATGACAGATTTAGTGATATGAAGTTGAATGGGCTGATTTTTACGAAGTGCGATGAGAGTATAACAGTTGGTCCTGCATTTCATATGATGATTGAGAGTCAAACAGGTATTGCCTATTTCACCAACGGCCAGGCGGTTCCGGAGGATATCAGAGAAGGTTCATTGAAAGAAATAAATGAAATGATGATCAGAGGTGTGAAAAGCTAATGGACCAGGCTGAAACATTGAGGCAGAAAATGCTCCATATGAATAAACCACTGGCAAAAGCGATTGCTGTAGTAAGCGGAAAAGGTGGCGTCGGAAAGTCCAACTTTTCGATCAATTTTGCTTCAGAACTTGCGGCAAAAGGTAAAAGGGTATTGCTGATGGACATGGATATCGGCATGGGCAATGTTCATATTCTCCTTGGTGCATCTTCTGATCAAAATATACTGCATTACCTTGAGGGGGATGGATCGATAGAAGATGTCATTGTCGAAATTGAAGGAGGTTTTTCATATATTTCAGGAGGCTCAGGGTTGAATAAAATGGTTGAGTGGAAAGACCTTGAAATTACCAGGCTTATGGATGGATTCAACTTGCTCCAGCAAGACTATGATTATCTGATTTTTGATATGGGAGCTGGCGCATCAGAAAATGGGCTCGAGCTCATTATGGCAGCTGATGAAGTCATCGTCATTACAACAGGTGAGCCCACTTCAATTATGGATGCTTATTCAATGATGAAATTTATTCATATGAAGGATCACGAGAAATCCTTCGCTTTGCTTTGTAATCGAGTGATGAATCCGGAAGAAGGAAAAGTCGCGTTAAGCAGACTATCTTCTGCTATGAATAAGTTTTTAAATAAAGATGTGCGTATTCTCGGAAGTCTTCCTGAAGATCCTTATGTAAGAAGGTCTGTCATCAGCCAGACCCCGTTTACAAAGCTGTATCCGGACTCGCCGGCATCTAAGACATTAAAAAATATGGTACATGCATATGTAGCGCATAACAATGAAGAAATTCACTCAGTGAACCCCCGCTTTACAGAGCGGCTGTCTGCATTTTTCCGAAGAAAGTGAGGAGAGGTCATGCATCGTAAAATAATTAAGGTGCTGGTAGTAGATGATTCTGCTTTTATGAGGAAGCTGATTCAGGAGTTTTTATCAGAAGATGAAAAAATTGCTGTTATCGGTACTGCCCGTAACGGCAAGGATGCATTAGCGAAAATACGTTTGTTAAAGCCGGATGTCATTACAATGGATGTGGAAATGCCAATCATGACCGGTCTTGAGGCGCTCAAATTAATTATGGAAGAAGATCCACTGCCAGTTATTATGTTATCCAGTACGACAAGAGAGGGCGCTGAAAATGCTCTTTTAGCCATGGATTACGGGGCAGTGGATTTTATCGCTAAACCATCCGGGACTATCTCACTAGATTTACATTTAATTAAAGAAGAACTGATTGAAAAAGTATTGAATGCAGCAGAAGCTACTCTCCACCCTCAGAAATTTCAACCTGCTAAAGAAAAACAAATTGATATTAGTAAAAAAGAACCTTTCTTAACCGATAGTAGATATGACAAGTCTAATCAGACGATCGTATTAATCGGCACATCAACCGGCGGTCCGCGTGCATTGCAAAAAGTACTTTCGGGCCTTCCGGGTAACCTGAAGGCGCCTGTATTGATCGTTCAGCATATGCCACCCGGTTTTACAAAATCATTGGCTCAGAGGCTGGATCAGTTATCAGAGCTGAGTGTGAAAGAAGCTGAAGAAGGTGATGTCTGCTTAAATGGTCACGCATATGTAGCGCCTGGAGATTATCATTTAAACATCATTCAGGGAGCTAAGCTGACATTATCTTTGAGTAAAGAGCCTCCTGTCAGTGGACACAGACCATCTGTTGATTTTATGTTCGGATCTGCTTCAGAATTAAAAGATGTGAAAAAAATTGCGGTCATTATGACTGGAATGGGTGCTGATGGGTCTAAAGGTCTGGTACAATTAGTTCATAACGGACAGACAGTATCCATTGCAGAGTCTAAAGATACATGTGTGGTTTACGGAATGCCAAAGGCTGCTACTGCGACAGGTCTCGTTACATATACAGCGCCACTACATGAGATTGCGAATAGAATTGTTAAATTAGCAGAAGGGTGAGTTCAATATGGAGATGAACCAATACTTAGAAGTTTTCATAGAAGAAAGTAAAGACCACTTACAAAATTGTAATACACAAATGCTTGAACTTGAAAAAAACCCGTCAGATCTAAGCATTGTAAATGAAATTTTCAGATCAGCACATACACTAAAAGGGATGTCTGCAACGATGGGTTATGAAGATTTAGCGAGCCTGACCCACCATATGGAAAATGTACTTGATGATATCAGGAATGAAAAATTAAGTGTATCGACCTCAGTCATGGATGCTCTATTCTCAGCAGTGGACGACCTTGAAGAAATGATTGCTTCAATCGCCTCAGGTGGCGATGGCAAGAAAGATGTAAGCCGGTCAGTATCGCTTCTTGAAGAGATTTTATCAGGTGAACCATTAAAACCTGCTTCAAAAGAAAGTCAGTCAAGTGTTCAATATGATGAGTTTGAGAGAACGGTCATTCTTCAGTCATTAGAACAGGGTTATCATGCCCTTGAGCTGACAGTCAGTCTGAGAGAGGACTGTCTTTTAAAGGCTGCGAGAGTATTTATGGTCTTTGAAGTACTTGAGAAATCAGCAGAAGTCATCAAATCATCTCCGACAGTTGATCAGCTTGAAGAAGAAAACTTTGATCAGCAATTCTGCGTGACAATTGCTACGAAAGAAAATGCGGATTTTATTGAAAAAAGTGTAATGAAAGTTTCAGAGGTGGAATCAGCTGTTGCCAAAGAGATTACACTTGATCATGATGAAATGCCTTTATCTGACAAAGCTGCAGAAGAAGCAGCAGTTACGTTAGAAACAGCCGCAGAAGCACCCGAAGAGCAAAAAGAAAACCAGAAAGCTGTATCTAATAAAACAATACGTGTAAATATTGACAGACTGGATGTGTTGATGAATCTTTTCGAAGAGCTGGTCATTGACAGAGGACGTCTCGAACAGATTTCAAAAGAGCTGAATCACGGAGAACTCAATGAAACGGTTGAACGGATGTCCCGTATTTCAGGGGATCTGCAATCTATTATTTTAACAATGAGAATGGTTCCTGTAGAGACGGTTTTTAACCGTTTCCCGAGAATGATCCGTCAGCTTGCAAGGGATCTGAATAAACAAATTAACCTTGAAATCAGCGGACAGAATACTGAACTTGATCGTACAGTGATCGATGAAATTGGCGACCCGCTTGTACACCTTCTTAGAAATGCGATTGATCATGGCGTTGAATCCCCATCTGTGAGAAAAGAAAAAGGTAAGTCTGAGACGGGGACCATTCAGCTGAGAGCTTATCACAGTGGAAATCATGTTTTCATTGAGATTGAAGATGACGGGGCAGGTATCAGTAAAGATAAGGTTTTGTCTAAAGCTTTATCTAAAGGGATTGTGACGCAGGAAGAGTCAAAAACGATGACTGATTCTCAAATCTATGAGCTGATCATGGCATCCGGTTTCTCTACAGCCGAAACAATTTCAGATATATCCGGAAGAGGTGTAGGACTCGATGTAGTGAAAACGACCATTGAATCTCTCGGAGGTTCAATTACCATACAGTCTGCAGCTGGTCAGGGCTCGATGTTCTCAGTACAGCTTCCACTGACGCTGTCCATTATTTCAGTCATGCTCGTAGAAGTAGAAGCTGAAAAATTCGCCATCCCTTTATCTTCAATTATCGAAACTGCTATTGTGAAAAATGATGATATTCTTCATGCACACAACCAGCGAGTTATTGATTTCAGAGGGAAAGTTGTACCTCTTGTCTTTCTAAATGAAGTTTTTGAAGTGGAAAAAGGAAGTGAAGACGATATTCACTCAGTTATTATCGTCCGTAAAGGTGAAAAAATGGCAGGTCTGGTTGTTGATTCATTTATTGGTCAGCAGGAAGTTGTCTTAAAATCGCTTGGTGACTACCTTGGTGACGTGTTTGCCATTTCAGGTGCGACAATTCTTGGAGACGGTCAAGTGGCGCTTATTGTAGATTGCAATGCACTGATTCAATAATGAATAACTGTGAATCTTTATCTTAAAGTAGTAAGGAGTGCAACGATATGTCAAATCAGGAACACGATTTAAAGGTAATTGTATTTCAGCTGGTTAATAAAGAGTATGCAGTGCCAGTACAAAATGTCCAGTCCATTGAGAAGGTAATGCATATTACCAGAGTGCCGGGGGTGCCAGCTTATGTAAGAGGTGTCATTAATCTTCGTGGTGTCGTCACACCGATCATAGATCTGAGAAAACGCTTTTCGCTTGAAGAATCTGTTGAAAGCGAACACACAAGAATTATCATCATTACGATTAACGGCCTTGATGTCGGATTGATTGTAGATTCGGCCAATGACGTGCTGGATCTGTCTAAAGATTCAATTGAGCCGCAGCCTCAGGTAGTAGGCAGCATTGAAACTGATTTTATCAGTGGGGTAGCTAAAATCGACCGAAGATTATTAATTCTGCTTCAGCTCGAAAAAGTACTGGAGAATGCTGCATGAGCTATGACGAGGAAATAACTGACTACCAGCTTGATATTTTAAAAGAGATAGGCAATATTGGGGCAGGTAACGCTGCTACTGCTCTTTCCTCTCTACTGGGTAACAAGGTTGATATGGCTGTACCTCATGTGAAAGTAGTATCCTTTGATGAAATGATGGATATCGCTGGAGGACCTGAAAATGTTGTTGTCAGTGTATTTCTAAGGATTGAAGGAGAAATGACAGGGAGTATGTTTTTTATCCTTTCAATCAATCAGGCAGAAAGTTTTATCAGAACGCTGACTAAAGATCCTGAATTTAACTTTGAAAATATAAGTGAATCTGAAATAGGCCTGTCGGCTCTTCAGGAAATGGGTAATATTTTATCAGGATCCTATTTATCTTCGTTATCAGATTTTACCCATTTAAATCTATACCCTACCGTACCGGCAATTGCTATTGATATGGCAGGGGCAATCATCAGCTTTGGACTGGTCGAACTGTCCCAGGCGGGAGATAAAGTAATTGTTATTGATACAGAACTGAAGGATGAAGGTAAACGTCGGGAAAACGGGCAGTTTTTTCTTCTTCCGGATCCTGAGTCTTTTAAAGTACTGTTTCGATCTTTAGGAGTAGATTGATGTGATAAAAACAGGAAATACTATTAAAGTAGGTATTGCTGATGCGAATATTGTATCCGGACAGGATACGATCAGAACATCAGGTCTTGGTTCCTGTGTAGGGGTTGTTCTGTACGATGAGCGTAGTAAAATAGCCGGACTCGTCCATATTATGCTGCCGGACTCTGCACTGGCAAGATCCGGGGAAATTAATCCTGCAAAATTTGCCGACACAGGGATACCCTATTTAATCAGTCTGTTAAAAAGTCCGCCCTACAGGTTAAAGGCTAAGATCGCCGGCGGAGCGCAAATGTTCCAGTTCGCCGGTCAGAAAGACACCATGAGAATCGGACCGCGTAATGTGGAAGCTGTCAAAAAGGTGTTGAGCAGCTATCAGATTAAAGTGATAAGTGAAGATACCGGAGGAAGCAGCGGAAGGACGATTGAATTTGATCCCTCCAGCAGTTTACTGTCCATCAGAACAGTAAACATCGGTGAAAAAGTAATTTAATCTATTTATTTTATAACTAAGCATTATGTGAGAGGTCTAAATATCAGTTTTAAGAGCCCTGGATATCAGCGGCTCTTTTTTAATTGCAAAACACAAAAGCCCCTCCTTTTGATATAATAGGAAATATATATAATCAGTCTAAAAGTTCATGCAATCTTTTAGTTGACACAGAGCTGACAAGAAAGGAGGCACCATGCCATGGATGAATCAAAAGATCAGGAAAAATACTACTGGCAGATGTGGACTGCCTCCAGAGATTCTCATGCAGGGGACATGCTCGTGCAGCGGTATATGCCGCTTGTACAATACCATGTCCATAGAATCAGTGCCGGATTGCCAAAGAATGTCTCGCGTGATGATATTAAAAGTCTGGGATTAATGGGACTGCTCGATGCTTTGCAGAAGTTTGACCCTGAAAGGGATTTGAAATTTGATACATATGCTTCTTTCAGAGTACGCGGCGCCATTATTGATGGACTGAGAAAAGAAGATTGGATGCCCCGGTCAGCCAGGGAAAAAGCCAAAAAAGTCGATGCTGCTATAGAAGAACTTGAACAAAAGTCCCTGAGACACGTGGAAGCACATGAAGTAGCAGACGCTTTGGAGATGCCGGTTGAGGAAGTGTACCAGATTACACAGGAACATTTATTTGCAAATGTTCTTTCAATGGATGACCAGGCAAATGATCACGACAATGATGATGGTGCGGCTTTTACACTGAGAGATCATCGCGCAAAAATGCCTGAGGATCAACTCGTTAAAGATGAGCTTTATCAGGACCTAGCATCAGTTATTTCCCAGCTGAACGAGAAAGAGCAGCTAGTGCTCAGTCTGTTTTACTCAGAAGAATTAACGCTCACTGAAATTGGAGAGGTTATGAGTTTATCAACCTCCCGTATTTCCCAGATTCATTCAAAATGTCTGTTTAAGCTTCGTAAACTGCTGGCCTCAGAATATAGCCAGACTTAAAGGAGAAGATCAGATGAGCCTGAAACTTGTAGAATTGCAGGTAGCGATCCCTAAAACAGTCGATGCAGGAAAGATGGCAGATCAACTTCAGCAGCAAAATGCAATTAATCAGAGTCAAATGGCGGCACTTGCAGAAAAAGAGCGTCTGAAAAAACTCGAATCAGTCAACCGTTTTGGAGAAAGTGAGAAGGCAAATAACAAACGTCAAAGGGAACATGGTAAAAATTCTGAAAAAAATAACGCTGATGAGGTTCAGTCATCTTTAGCCGGGGAGAAACACCCTTTTAAAGGTAGAAGAGTGGATTATTCAGGTTAATAAGGAGTCAACATGATATTATTTTTACTTATCTTATCCATCATTTTTAATATTGCTGCCTTTTTATCGATCTACCTGTTGTTCCTCAGACAGAACAGATTGATCAGCAAAGAAGTCCAGCATGAAAAAACACTGAATGAAATTGAACAGACATTTACCGGCTACCTGCTTGAAATGAAAGAAGAAAATGAACAGTTTTTAAATCAGTTCGAAAAAATAAGTAAATCTAAACCGGCAGAAGAGATGTCCGGAAAACCATCACAGGAGCCTGTTGTATCATTAAATACTGCCAGAAACCTTGCTTCAGCAGCCTATAAAAAACCTCAGAAGTCCAGACGGCAGTCTGACAATGACCAGGCTAAAAGCATGATTGACCAGGGCTATTCAATTGAAGAGGTTGCTAAAGAGCTCAAAAAAGGGAAAACTGAAGTCGAACTGATGCTGAAGTTTAATCAATCATAAACCGCTTAAAAGAGTCATCAATAACTACTTGATGACTTTTTTTTTATATGGTATAGTAGTTAACGGTGTTAATACACACGCTTCGTGATTGGGCGGATGGTGCTGCTTACAAGATAAGCAGTTTCCGACCTGTAAATGACCGGAGCGGAGGAGAATAACCACAAGGAGGAAATAACACTATGTCAGTAATTTCAATGAAACAATTGCTAGAAGCAGGTGTTCACTTCGGCCACCAGACACGCCGCTGGAACCCAAAAATGAAGAAGTATATTTTCACGGAGCGTAACGGAATCTACATCATTGACCTTCAAAAGACGGTTAAAAAAGTAGAAGAAGCTTACAAGTTCGTGAAAGAAGTTGCAGCTGACGGAGGAGAAGTTCTTTTCGTTGGTACTAAAAAGCAGGCTCAGGAGTCTGTGAAAGACGAAGCAGAACGTGCAGGTATGCACTTCATCAACCAGCGCTGGTTAGGTGGAACGCTAACAAACTTTGACACAATCCAGCTTCGCATCAACCGTCTTAAGAAAATCGAAAAGATGGAAGAAGACGGTACATTTGAAGTGCTTCCAAAGAAAGAAGTAGTTCAACTAAGAAAAGAATATGAGCGTCTTGTTAAATTCCTAGGCGGAATCAGAGACATGAAGAAGCTTCCGGATGCTTTATTCATCATCGATCCTCGTAAAGAGCGTATCGCTGTTGCTGAAGCAATCAAGCTGAATATTCCAATCGTAGGAATCGTTGACACAAACTGTGATCCTGACGAAATCGACTACGTAATCCCTGCAAATGATGACGCAATCCGCGCCGTTAAACTTCTGACTTCAAAAATGGCTGACGCTATTCTTGAATCTAAGCAGGTTGAAGAAGAGGAAGAAGAAGCAGTAGCTGCTGAGTAATAATTTTAAAAGGTGATAAGCGGGAAAATCCCTTATCACCTTTTTTAAAGGATAAAAATGAAATTTTAACAGATATGAGGAGGAATTTTCATGGCTATTACAGCTCAAATGGTTAAAGAACTTCGTGAAAAAACTGGTGCAGGTATGATGGACTGCAAAAAAGCACTTCAGGAAACAAATGGAGATATGGATCAGGCAATTGACTTCCTTCGTGAAAAAGGGATTGCTAAAGCAGCTAAAAAAGCTGACCGTATCGCAGCTGAAGGTCTTACATTCATCAAGAGCAATGGAAATGACGCAGTCATTCTTGAGCTTAACTCAGAAACTGACTTCGTTGCGAAAAACGAAGGTTTCCAAAACCTTGGTAATGAATTAGCAGATCATCTTCTTGCAACAAAGCCTGAGTCTGTTGATGCAGCACTTGAAACAGAAATGAGCAACGGCCAGAAAGTAGGAGACTACATTACGGGTAACGTTGGTAAGATCGGTGAAAAGATCAGCCTTCGCCGTTTTGCTGTCCGCACAAAAGAAGATAACGCTGCATTTGGCGAATACCTTCACATGGGCGGAAGAATCGGTGTTCTTTCAGTAGTTGAAGGTACAACTGAGGAGCAGGTAGCAAAAGATGTAGCAATGCACGCTGCTGCACTTAACCCTAAGTTCATCTCTCGTGACCAGGTTTCTCAGGAAGAAGCTGACAGAGAGCGTGAAATTCTTACAAAACAGGCATTAGAAGAAGGAAAGCCTGAAAATATCGTTGCTAAAATGGTAGAAGGACGCCTGAACAAATACTTTGAGGAAATCTGCATTGTTGATCAGCCATTCGTAAAGAATCCTGATCAAAAAGTAAAAGAATTCCTTGCTTCTAACAGCGCCCAGCTGACTGACTTCGTTCGTTATGAAGTTGGAGAAGGTATTGAAAAGCGCCAGGACAACTTTGCTGATGAAGTAATGAGCCAGGTGAAAAAATAATCGTTGATTAAAACGACTAGCGGGGACACTTTGTGTTCCCTCTTTTTTGGAAAAAATGAACCATACGGGAGGACTCTATGAGTAAATCAAGGTACAATCGAGTGGTATTGAAACTAAGTGGTGAAGCACTTGCAGGAGAAGCAGGATTTGGCATTCATCCTCCGATTATAAAATCAGTAGCTGAACAGATTAAAGAACTTTCTGACCTTGGTGTTGAAGTAGCTGTTGTTGTAGGCGGCGGTAACATCTGGCGCGGAAAGATTGGCAGCGAAATGGGAATGGACCGGGCTTCTGCTGATTACATGGGCATGCTTGCAACAGTAATGAATTCCCTTGCACTGCAGGACAGTCTTGAAAATGCCGGGGTACAAACCCGCGTGCAGACTTCAATTGAAATGCGTCAGGTTGCGGAACCTTATATCAGAAGAAAAGCCATTCGACATCTTGAAAAGAAGCGCGTTGTCATTTTTGCAGCAGGAACAGGGAATCCTTACTTCTCTACAGATACAACTGCTGCACTGAGAGCTGCTGAAATTGAAGCTGAAGTCATTTTAATGGCTAAAAACAATGTGGATGGCGTTTATTCTGCAGATCCTAAAATTGATACGGATGCAGTAAAATATGATGAACTGTCATTTTTAGACGTACTAAAAGATGGTTTGGCTGTAATGGATTCAACAGCTTCATCCTTATGTATGGACAATGATATCCCGCTCATAGTATTCTCAATTATGGAGAATGGAAATATTAAACGTGCCGCTCTTGGTGAACCAATCGGTACAGTTGTCAGGGGGAAAAAATAATGGCTCAACAGACAATGAACGAAACAAAAGACAAAATGTCTAAAGCAATTCAATCTTTCTCACGTGATCTTGCAAGCATTAGAGCAGGTCGTGCGAGCGCTTCTTTACTTGATAAAATTCAGGTGGAGTACTATGGTGCGCCGACACCGCTTAACCAGGTAGCATCAATTTCTGTACCGGAAGCAAGACTGCTCCAGATCACACCTTATGATAAGACTGCGCTTGGAGATATTGAAAAAGCGATTCAGAAATCAGATCTTGGATTAAATCCTTCTAATGATGGTTCGCTGATCCGTATCACAATCCCGGCACTTACTGAAGAGCGCCGCCGTGATCTTGCAAAGCAGGTGAAAAAAGAAGCTGAAGAAGCGAAGGTAGGTATTCGTAACATCCGCCGTGATGCAAACGACGACCTGAAAAAGCAGGAAAAATCAGGAGACATCACTGAAGATGATCTGCGAGGCTACAGCGATGATGTTCAGAAGATGACTGACGAGCATATTGCAAAGATTGATGAGCTGGCAAAAGCTAAAGAACAGGAAATCCTTGAGGTTTAATCACATCTTATTAGAAAACCCTCTACAGTGTAGGGGGTTTTCTTTGTTAATACCCCTTTTCAAAACAAGGCAACATTTTCAAGTATATATTTGATATGATAGGACTAGCATAAAATATGCAATTACCTGATGGGGGAAGTACAATGCTCGAAAAAATGAAAAGATGGACATCCCTTAAAGAACCGGAGTCCTTTTCACAACGAATTAATGATTGTAAAAACTATAAAATACCTGATCATATTGCCATCATTATGGATGGTAATGGCCGATGGGCAAATAAAAGAGCGTTGCCGCGGGTTGCAGGACATCATGAAGGGATGAAAACTGTAAAGCCGATTACCAGACTTGCTAATGACCTGGGTGTAAAAGCACTGACACTTTACGCATTTTCAACTGAAAACTGGGTCAGACCAAAAATGGAAGTTGAGTTTCTTATGAAGCTGCCAGAAGAGTTTCTTGGTACATTTCTGCCCGAATTGATTGAAGAAAACGTACAAGTACAAATGATGGGGGACAGAGAACAGGTCCCTGCACATACGCTCCGAGCCGTCGATCAGGCAATAGCAAAAACGGCACATAACGACGGACTAGTTTTAAACTTTGCTTTAAATTATGGCAGTAGAAATGAAATTATTCAGGCAGTTAAAGACTTCGCGACAGATGTGAAAACCGGGAAAGCAGATCCGGAGTCATTAACAGATGATCTGTTCAGCTCTTATCTGATGACGCCTCATCTTGGTGACCCTGACCTGCTGATCAGAACAAGCGGTGAGATCAGATTAAGTAACTTTATGCTGTGGCAGCTCGCTTATACTGAGTTCTGGTTTACAGATGTGTTATGGCCTGATTTTAAGGAAGAACATTTAATTGAAGCAATTGAAGGCTTTCAAAAGCGTTCGAGAAGATATGGCGGTTTAAAAAGCGAGGATCTGACATGAAACAACGAATTATAACAGGTGTGCTCGCAGCAGCACTATTTATACCGGTTGTCCTGGTGGGAGGATTACTGTTTGTAATCGGGACTTATTTTATTGCAACAGTCGCATTATATGAAGTGCTCAGAATGCGCTCCATCCAGTTCCGTTCCATTCCTGGTGCGATCTCAATGATTACACTCTGGATATTTCTTCTGCCAAATGAATATTATGAATTGCTTAATCAGCTGAATTATACAAAAATAGAAACTGCACTATTATCGGTATTATTGCTACTTGTTTATACGGTTTTGAAAAAGAACCGTTTCACATTTGATGACGCAGCATTTGCTGTATTTGCAATGCTGTATGTAGGGATTGGTTTTTTCTATTTTATCGAAACTAGAGATGCAGATATTTTATGGGTTGTCTATGCTTTAATTATTATCTGGACGACTGATTCCGGTGCATATTTCATCGGAAAATCAATGGGGAAAAGAAAACTGTGGCCTGATATCAGTCCTAATAAGACAGTTGAAGGATTTATTGGCGGAATTGTAAGTGCTCTGGTTGCAGTTGTTATTTTTTATTTTATTGCACCTCTGGATGCAATGCTATGGTATCTGCTCCCGGCAACGGTTGTACTTTCAGCCTTCGGGCAGATTGGAGACCTGGTTGAATCTGCACTGAAGAGACATTACGGTGTGAAGGATTCAGGTAATATCCTTCCTGGACATGGCGGATTATTAGACCGTTTTGACAGTCTGCTATTTGTATTACCGCTTATGCACATTCTACAATTAATCTGATAAAGGAGCTAAGGGATTTATGAAAAAGATTTCATTACTGGGAGCTTCGGGATCAATTGGACTCCAAACGCTTGATGTATTACGTGCCCATAAGGATTCATTTGAACTTGTCGCTTTTTCAGTGGGGCGCAATATTAATCAGGCCAGAAAAATTATTGAAGAATTCAATCCATCTCTTGTATCTGTTCAATCAAAAGAGGATGCAGACATTCTGACAGGAGAATACATAGGGAAAACGTCGATCATGCATGGCGCTGAAGGACTGATTGAAACAGCGATTCATCCTGAAGCGGACCTGCTTGTAAATGCGGTGCTTGGAAGTGTGGGGCTTGAGCCGACATTACAGGCGATTCATGCAGGTAAAACCATCGCAATTGCCAATAAAGAAACGCTCGTCACTGCCGGACACCTTGTAATGGAGGCGGCTCATAATCATAACGTCACCATCCTGCCTGTCGATAGTGAACATTCAGCTATTTTCCAGGCACTTCAGGGAGAAAACCAAAAAAATATCGAAAGATTAATTATTACAGCTTCAGGCGGCAGCTTCAGAGATCTGTCCCGCTCAGAGCTTGAAGGAGTAACAGTAAAAGATGCGCTTAACCATCCGAACTGGTCAATGGGCGCAAAAATTACGATTGATTCAGCCAGTATGATGAATAAAGGTCTCGAGGTAATCGAGGCGAAGTGGCTATTTGATTTACCATACGACAAAATAGATGTACTTCAGCACAGGGAGAGTATCATACATTCTATGGTAGAGTTTCATGACAGTTCAGTGATGGCCCAACTCGGCACACCTGACATGAGAGTCCCGATTCAGTATGCGCTAAGTTACCCGGATCGATTTGTCCATAAAACTGACCGCAGACTGCGACTTGAGGAGATAGGAAAGCTACATTTTGAAAAGATGGACCTTGAACGCTTCAGGTGTCTCGATTTTGCTTATCAGGCAGGACGGACAGGCGGTACGATGCCAACTGTTTTAAATGCAGCAAATGAGGCAGCAGTTGCATTGTTTTTAAAAGAGAAAATCAGCTTCCTTGATATTGAACACGTAATAGAACAAGCGATGTCATCTCATCATCCGGTACCGAATCCTGATCTTGAAACCATTACATCAGTTGATCAGGAAACACGTTCAAAAATTCTTGCGGAATTTAAACGCTGATTGTACACCCGTCATTTTGGAACGTGCTACAATAGGTTAAAGTCTGTGCATTCAGACACAACTATGTTAAAGGTGGTATGACGATGAACTCAGTCATCGCATTTATAGTCATTTTCGGTGCGCTCGTATTTTTTCATGAGCTGGGACACTTTGTCTTTGCTAAAAGAGCGGGTATCCTATGCCGTGAGTTTGCAATCGGAATGGGTCCGAAAGTGCTTGCTTTCAAGAAAAATGAAACACAGTATACCCTTCGCCTGCTGCCGATTGGCGGATACGTCAGGATGGCCGGAGAAGATGCTGAACTGATGGAATTAAAGCCGGGCTTCAGAGCCGGTTTAATATTGGGTCAGGATGAAAAGGTTGAAAAGGTCGTACTGAATAATAAAGACCGTTACCCTGATCTTCGTGTCATCGAAGTAGCTGAAGCAGAACTTGAAAAAGAACTGTATATTAAAGGCTACGAAGAAGGTGAAGAGACACTGCAGCGATTCGATCTTTCTGAAAAAGCTGTTTTTATTGAGGACGGCGTGGAAACGCAGCTTGCTCCGTGGAACAGACAGTTTAATTCAAAAAAGCTGCACCAGCGCTTTTTAACGATCTTTGCAGGCCCTGCCATGAATTTCGTACTTGCATTTATTGTTTTATCAATCATCGGGATGTCTGCAGGAATTCCTGTTGATCGCGCAGTGCTTGGAGATCTTGTGCCCGGTGACCCTGCTGATGAGGCAGGACTTGAAAAAGGTGATGAGGTTACCTCAATTTCAGGAGAAGAAATTTCTACCTGGGCAGATCTGACAGGCATTGTGAGTCAATCACCTGGTGAAGAAATCACAATTGATGTTCAAAGAGGAGAAGAATCTCTTTCATTTAATGTAACACCTGAAGAGAGAACATTTGAACAGGGTGATCAAACCATTTCACAGGGCATTATCGGCGTTTATAACCCCAGAATAGAATCTCCAAGTATTTTCCAAAGTGTCCAATATGGTGCGGAACAGACTTATTTCTGGACAGTGACAATTTTTGATTTATTGGGAGATTTAATTACAGGCCAGTTTTCAATTGATGCATTAGCTGGGCCGGTTGGTATATATAAGAGCACTGAAGAAGTTGCAAAAGCAGGGATTTATCAGCTGATGCAGTGGGGTGCAATTTTAAGTATAAACCTTGGTATTATGAACCTTCTGCCACTTCCGGCATTAGATGGCGGCAGACTGCTGTTCTTCGGTTTTGAAGCTTTGCGTGGAAAACCGATCGACAGGCAAAAGGAAGGTATGGTTCATTTTGTAGGATTCGCATTATTAATGCTGCTCATGATCGTTGTTACCTGGAACGACATCCAGCGATATTTCTTATAAGCAGAGAGAAAATAGAGGTGCTATAGATGAAACAGAGTCAAACGCTAATTCCAACATTAAAAGAAACCCCTTCAGAAGCTGATGTAAAAAGTCATCAGCTTCTGCTAAGAGCGGGATATATCAGACAAAATGCAAGCGGCATTTATTCATTTCTGCCACTTGGCCTGAAAGTGCTTCAGAAAGTAGAAAAAATTATACGTGAAGAAATGAATGCTGCAGGTGGAGTGGAAATGCTGATGCCTGCACTTCAGCCTGCCGAACTTTGGGAAGAATCAGGGAGATGGTTCACTTACGGGCCTGAATTGATGAGAATGAAGGACCGTCACGAGCGTGAATTCGCTCTTGGTGCAACACATGAAGAAATGATTACAAGTCTGCTTCGCGATGAAGTAAAGTCTTATAAGCGCCTGCCGCTGACAGTTTATCAGATTCAGACAAAATACCGGGATGAGAAGCGTCCGAGATTTGGCTTACTCAGAGGCCGTGAATTCTTAATGAAGGATGCTTATTCATTTCATGCCTCCACTGAAAGTCTTGATGAAGCTTATGACAGACTTTTCGAAGCTTATCAGAACATCTTCCGCAGATGCGGTTTAAATTTCCGGGCTGTACTGGCTGATTCAGGTGCAATTGGCGGGAAAGACAATCATGAATTTATGGTTCTTTCTGAGATCGGTGAAGACACAATTGCATATTCTGATTCATCTGATTATGCTGCGAACCTTGAAATGGCAGCAGTAAATAAGCAGTATGACAAG
The DNA here is from genome assembly GCF_055597105.1 of Jeotgalibacillus sp. 10bf12. Taxonomy (NCBI): domain Bacteria; kingdom Bacillati; phylum Bacillota; class Bacilli; order Caryophanales; family Caryophanaceae; genus Jeotgalibacillus; species Jeotgalibacillus sp. 10bf12. The sequence goes on from NZ_CP200276.1 coordinate 2,342,170, forward strand.
AAAAACCACAGTGGAAAAGAAAAAGAAGAAGTATCTACTCCGGATCAGAAATCAATTGACGCTGTAGCGGATTTCCTGGGTGCAGATAAAGAAGATACAGTTAAGTCAATGCTGTTCATTGTAGACGAAAAGCCGGTGCTTGTATTAGTGCGCGGAGATCATGAAGTGAATGATGTGAAAGTAAAAAATGCAGTGAATGGCCGTGTGGCTGAACTGGCAACTGAAGAAGAGACCGTTCAGTATACTGGTGTGAAGCCGGGTTCTGTCGGACCTGTTGGACTTTCAGAAGAAGTGACGATTATCGCAGACAATGCAGTAGAGGCAATGGGAGATATGATCGCCGGAGCTAATGAGGAGGGTGTTCACTTCAAGCACCTTCAGGCCGGAAGAGATTTCGAAGTATCCCAGTACGCAGATATCCGGGTTGTTGTTGAGGGAGACCCTTCACCGGATGGAAATGGAACGATTCAATTTGCACGCGGGATTGAAGTTGGTCACGTATTTAAGCTTGGTACTGTATACAGTGAGCCGATGAATGCAAATATTCTGGATGAAAACGGACGCTCCAATCCTATGATTATGGGTTGCTACGGCATTGGTGTGTCACGTACACTTGCAGCAATGGCTGAGCAGTTTAATGATGAAAATGGATTGATCTGGCCAACAAATATTGCTCCATATGATATTCATCTGCTCGCTGTAAATATGAAAGATGAAACGCAGGCTCAGACAGCAGAAGAACTGTACAAACTGTTAACTGATTATCGTTATGAAGTTTTACTTGATGATAGAAAAGAGCGCGCAGGTGTTAAGTTTGCAGATTCAGACTTAATGGGACTGCCAGTCAGAATCACGGTTGGTAAACGCGCATCAGAAGGCATTGTTGAAGTTAAAATCAGAAAAAATGGCGAATCTTATGAAGTTCAAAAAGAAGAATTAACTGACAAACTCCAGGAGATTTTTCGCCAGGCTAACGCTTAACCATTTAAAAACCTGAGGCTGGTGCTTGCACCAGCCTTTGCTGTCTGAATAAGGAGGAACTATGAGCACAGATTTGTCAAAAAGAGAAAAGTTCCGGCTGTTATTGACTCAATTGAATATGACTGGAGATTTGTATGCTGATCATTTTGAGGAAGCAGAAATTGAAAGGCTTGCAGTCCATAAAAAAGAAAAAAAGTGGCACTTTGTTTTCAATCTGAGATCGGTTGTTCCCTGTCAGATTATGAAGGAATTTACTGCAAGGCTTAATCAGTCATTTCAGCATATCGCACAGGTTTCTTTTTCTATAAAACTCGCGGATGCAGATATATCAGCAGATACAGTGCTTGATTACTGGGAAACATGTCTTGAGGAGCTACAGGGAATAGCCCCGCCATTACTTAAGCTGTTATCTGTCCAAAAGCCTGAGGTTAATGGAAATAAGATTACTATTAAAGTCTCAAATGAAACTGAAGGCATGCAGATCAAAAATAAATATACTGAAGTTCTGAACAGTGCATTTGAAAAATGGGGTTTTGGTCCATTTGTTCTTCATACAGAAGTATCAACGGAAGGTTCAAATGAAGAATACGAAGCTTTTGTTGAATCCAAGAAAAAAGAAGAGGAAGAATGGGCAAAACAGGCACTTGTTGAAATGCAAAAGCTTGAAGATCAGAAAAATGCAGCTGATACACATACAGGGCCTGTAGCAATCGGTTACTCTATTAAACCGGATGAGCCAGTAGCAATTAAAACGATTCAGGAAGAAGAGCGGAAAATTGCGATTCAGGGTCTTGTATTTGATGCTGAAGTGAAAGAACTAAGAAGCGGAAGATCACTATTGACATTCAAAGTGACTGACTATACTGATTCAATTCTTGTGAAAATGTTTTCGCGTGACAAAGAAGATGCGGCGGTTATGCAGCAGCTTAAAAAAGGTATGTGGGTCAGAGCTAAGGGATCAATACAAAATGATACATTTGTAAGAGACCTTGTGATGATTGCGCAGGATGTAATGGAAATACAGCCATTACTCAGACAGGATACATCTGATGAAAAGCGCGTGGAGCTTCATCTGCATACACCAATGAGCCAGATGGATGCTGTATCATCTGTTTCTTCATTGGTATCGCAGGCAAAAAAATGGGGACATAAAGCCGTGGCAATTACTGATCACGCAGTCGCTCAATCCTATCCGGAAGCACATGCGGCAGGAGCCAAAAATGATATTAAAATCTTATACGGATTAGAAGCAAATCTTGTGGATGATGGTGTGCCTATTGCCTACAATACTGCTGACAGAGAGCTTGAAACGGAATCATACATTGTCTTTGACGTTGAAACGACCGGCTTATCAGCTGTTTACGATAAAATCATCGAGCTTGCTGCAGTGAAGGTCAAAGAAGGGGAGATCATCGATCGCTTTGAGCGTTTCGCGAACCCTCATCACCCGCTTTCAGCAACAACAATTAACCTGACAGGCATCACTGATGATATGGTCAGGGATGCACCTGAAATAGAAGATGTGCTGGCGGATTTTAAAGAGTGGTGTGGAAACGATACCCTCGTTGCGCACAACGCATCCTTCGATATGGGCTTTTTAAATGTGGGTTATAAGCGTGCAGGCATGGATAAAGCTGCAAACCCTGTCATAGATACGCTTGAACTTGCGAGATTTCTGCATCCTGAATTTAAAAACCACCGTTTAAATACGCTGGCGAAGAAATTTGATGTTGAACTGACACAGCATCACCGGGCAATTTTTGATGCTGAGGCTACCGGATATATACTTGCAAGGCTGCTGAAAGAAGCGAAGGAAAAAGGAATTACTAACCATAATCAACTGAATGATTATATGGGTGAAGGTGATGCGTTTAAACGGGCGAGACCAAATCATATAACAATTCTTGCTCAGACTCAGGCCGGGCTGAAAAACCTGTTTAAGCTTGTATCTATTTCTCACCTTGAGTACTTTTACCGGGTGCCGCGTATTCCAAGATCACTGCTCAATAAACACCGCGAAGGTCTTTTAATCGGGTCAGCATGTGATAAGGGTGAGATCTTTGAAGGAATGATGCAAAAATCCCCTGAAGAAGTTGAAGAGCTTGCGGACTTTTATGATTATATCGAAGTTCAGCCGCCTGCTGCTTATCAGCATTTAATAGATTTAGAGTTAGTAAAAGATGAAGATAACCTGAAAGAGATTATTACAAAAGTTGTAGACTTTGCAGACAAAATGAATATTCCGCCTGTTGCAACAGGCAATGTTCACTATGTAAATGAAGAAGATAAAATTTATCGTGAGATCCTCATTGCCTCTCAGGGTGGTGCTAATCCCTTAAACAGACACAAGCTGCCGGATGTGCATTTTAGAACAACAAACGAAATGCTCGATGCATTTTCATTTATTGGTAAAGAAAAGGCGAAAGAGATCGTGATTGAAAATACGAATAAAATCGCTGATATGATTGAAGATGTGACGCCAATCAAAGATGAACTATATACACCTAAAATTGATGGTGCCGATGAAGAAATGCGTGAAATGAGTTACGGGATGGCAAGAAGCATATATGGTGATGAGCTTCCTGAGATTGTAGAAGCACGACTCGAAAAAGAACTGAAGAGTATTATCGGGCACGGCTTTGCGGTTATCTACCTCATCTCACATAAGCTTGTAAAAAAATCACTAATTGATGGCTATCTGGTGGGATCACGTGGTTCTGTAGGTTCATCCTTTGTTGCGACTATGACAGAAATTACGGAGGTTAATCCGTTGCCGCCGCATTATGTGTGCCCAAACTGTAAGCAGTCCGAGTTCTTTAATGACGGGTCAGTCGGTTCAGGGTTTGACCTTGATGATAGGGATTGTCCACAATGTGAGGTTCCATACATTAAAGATGGTCAGGATATTCCGTTTGAAACCTTCCTTGGATTTAAGGGGGATAAAGTACCGGATATCGATTTGAACTTCAGTGGTGAATATCAGCCGGTTGCACATAACTACACAAAAGAATTGTTCGGTGAAGACTATGTGTATCGTGCAGGAACAATTGGTACGGTAGCAGATAAAACAGCCTTTGGCTATGTTAAAGGGTATGCAGGTGATCATAATCTGCACTTTAGAGGTGCAGAGATTGAAAGACTCGCAGGCGGATGTACAGGAGTGAAGCGTACAACCGGACAGCACCCGGGTGGTATCATTGTAGTTCCTGATTATATGGATATTTATGATTTCACGCCGATCCAGTTCCCGGCTAATGCAAGCGAGTCTGAATGGAAAACAACGCATTTTGATTTCCATTCCATACATGATAACCTGCTTAAGCTTGATATACTCGGGCACGATGATCCGACTGTAATCAGAATGCTTCAGGATTTATCCGGTATAGACCCTAAAACGATTCCGACAGATGACCCTGAAGTGATGAAAATTTTCAGCGGAACAGAATCTCTCGGAGTCACTCAGGAGCAGATCATGTGTAAAACCGGAACACTTGGAATACCGGAGTTTGGAACCAGATTCGTCAGACAAATGCTTGAAGATACTAAACCGACAACATTTTCTGAATTGGTTCAGATATCTGGTCTGTCCCATGGAACAGATGTATGGCTTGGTAACGCACAGGAGCTGATTCATAACGGTATTTGTGAGTTGTCAGATGTAATCGGATGCCGTGATGATATTATGGTTTATCTGATCTATCAGGGGCTTGAGCCTTCACTTGCATTTAAAATTATGGAGTTTGTCCGTAAAGGGAAAGGTCTCTCACCTGAATGGGAAGACGAAATGAAAAATAATGGTGTGCCAGACTGGTATATTGACTCATGTAAAAAGATCAAATATATGTTCCCGAAAGCACACGCTGCAGCTTACGTTCTCATGGCTGTCAGAATCGCTTATTTCAAAGTTCATCATCCGATTCTCTACTATGCTGCATACTTTACAGTTCGTGCAGAAGACTTTGACCTTGAAGCAATGGCTGCCGGCTCCCAGGCAATTAAAGCTAAGATTGAAGGCATTAATGCGAAAGGGCTCGATGCAGCACCGAAGGAGAAAAGTTTACTGACAGTACTTGAACTTTGTCTTGAAATGGTGGAAAGAGGTTATACTTTTAAGCAGGTGGACCTTTATAAGTCGGATGCTAAAGAGTTTAAGATTGAAGGAGACTCTCTAATACCGCCATTTAACGCAATTCCGGGGCTTGGTACAAATGCAGCAATCAATATCGTTGAAGCCAGAAAGAATGGAGAATTTCTTTCTAAAGAAGACCTTCAGAAGCGGGGGAAGGTTTCAAAGACAATTATTGAGTATCTTGATTCACAGGGATGTCTTGCCGGACTGCCTGATCAGAACCAGCTATCCCTGTTTTAGGCGATTTGCACGGGTTCGCAATATATGGTATTATATTCACGGAAATGTTTTAGATAACTCTGACGTCAAAAGAGTGGGTGCCGCCCGCTCTTTTGTGTTGTTTCAGGCATTTTTCAGAGAATGATGGAGGAAACAGATGAGTAAAATTACAGAACTAACTGAAGAACTTGTAAACCCAATTCTAGATGATATGAATCTTGAACTAGTAGATGTGGAGTTTGTGAAGGAAGGATCTAATTGGTTTCTTCGCGTGTTTATTGATAAAGATGCCGGCGTTGATATTGAAGAGTGCGGAATTGTCAGTGAACGTCTGAGCGAAAAACTTGATGAGCTTGATCCAATTCAGCAGAACTATTTTCTTGAAGTCTCGTCTCCAGGTGCTGAGCGCCCTCTGAAAAAGGAAAAAGACTTTCACAATGCAATTGGCAAACAGGTATATGTAAAGACATATGAGCCAATCGATGGCATGAAAGAAATAGAAGGCGTACTGGACAAGTATGATGGGGAAACACTGAATATAACGGTTACCATCAAAACGAGAAAAAAAGAAATGGCAATTCCAAAAGAAAAAGTAGCGAAAGCAAGGTTAGCTGTTACATTCTAACCGGTGAAAGGAGAGAAAAGAATGAGTACTGAATTACTCGATGCGCTCACATACCTTGAAAAGGAAAAGGGTATTGACCGTGATGTTCTGATTGATGCGATTGAAGCAGCACTTGTCTCTGCTTATAAGCGCAACTTCAACCAGGCACAAAATGTACGAGTGGATTTGAATCTTGATACCGGATCAATGCGTGTATTTGCCAGAAAAGAAGTTGTTGATGAAGTTTTTGATTCACGTCTTGAGATTTCAATTGCAGATGCCCAGGAAATCGATCCGGCTTATGAAGTGGGCGATATTGTTGAACTTGAAGTAACGCCCCGCGACTTTGGCCGTATTGCAGCTCAAACTGCAAAGCAGGTCGTTACTCAGCGTGTAAGAGAAGCTGAAAGAGGCATTATTTATACTGAATTTGTTGATCGTGAAGATGACATTATGACTGGGATTGTCCAGCGTCAGGATCACCGTTTTATATACGTCGCTCTAGGTAAAATCGAAGCACTGCTTCCTTTAAATGAGCAAATGCCCAATGAATCTTATAAGCCGCACGACCGAATCAAGGTCTATATTACAAAGGTTGAAAGAACAACAAAAGGTCCACAGATTTTTGTTTCACGAACGCATCCTGGACTGCTGAAGCGTTTGTTTGAAATCGAAGTACCTGAAATCTTTGATGGCACTGTAGAAATTAAATCAGTGTCCCGTGAAGCTGGCGACCGCTCTAAAATTTCAGTTCACTCTGATAATGAAGAGGTGGATGCAGTTGGTGCTTGTGTTGGTGCCAAGGGTGGTCGTGTGCAGGCAATTGTAAATGAACTGAAGGGTGAAAAAATTGACATCGTTGAGTGGTCAGAAGATCCTACTGTATTTGTTGCAAATGCTCTCAGCCCATCAAAAGTTGTTGATGTGCAGGTGAACGAAGAGGACAAAGCAACAACTGTAGTCGTACCGGATTACCAGCTGTCACTGGCGATTGGTAAGCGCGGGCAGAATGCAAGACTTGCTGCAAAGCTTACCGGCTGGAAAATCGATATCAAGAGTGAAACGGATGCACGTGACATGGGTATATTCCCACGTGATGATCAGCCGCTTTTCTCAGATGAAGATATGGAAAATTCATTCTCATATCCTGAAGATGACATCGAGTAAAGGAGTTTAATCCAGTGACGAAAAAACGCAAAATACCTTTACGCAAATGTGTTGCAACACATGAAATGAAAGAAAAGAAAGATATGATCCGTATCGTCCGTTCCAAAGAGGGTGTTGTTTCTATTGATCCTACTGGAAAGAAATCAGGACGTGGTGCATATCTATCTAAAGATAAAGATGCAATATTGAAAGCAAAAAAGAAAAATGTATTAGCAAGCCACTTAGAAGCTGAAGTACCGGAAACACTGTATGATGAGCTTCTTGAATATGTGGAAGCAGGGCGCAAATGAAACAGCCGAAATGGATGTCATTATTGGGTCTTGCGACTCGGGCAGGAAAAGTTATATCAGGCGAAGAATTAGTCGTAAAAGAGATCAGAAACAGTAAAGCAAAATTAGTTTTACTGTCAGAGGATGCTTCAGCCAACACGAGGAAAAAAGTGACGGACAAAGCATCATATTATCAGGTTCCGGTCAGAACGGTAAAAGACCGGTATATACTTGGACAATTGATCGGCAAGGACGCAAGAGTTACAGTTGCTGTCCTTGACAAAGGATTCGCTGATAAACTGATCTCACTGCTCGACGAATCTTAACGGGGGTGAACGAATGAGTAAGGTACGTGTATATGAATACGCAAAAAAGCAAAATGTCACCAGTAAAGAAGTAATTGATAAATTAAAAACGTTTAATATTGAAGTGAAGAACCACATGGCAACACTAGAAGGTGATGCTGTAACTAAGCTCGATAAAGCTTACACAAAAGGGCAGGATCAATCAGCCAAACCTCAAGCACAGAATAAGCCACAAAATCAAAACCGCGGCGGCGGTCAGCAAAATCGTGGTGGCCAGGGTGGCGGACCACAAAACCGCGGCAAAGGCGGTCAGGGTGCTCAAGGCGGCCAGGGCGGCAAAGGACGCGGCGGTCAGCAGCGCCCGGGAATAAACAGAGGCGGTAAAAATAACCGCAATCAAAAAAACAAGCAGCCGTTTACACCTACTCCAATGAAGCAAAGAGAGCTTCCGGAAAAAATTACGTTTACAGAATCTCTGACAGTAGCAGAGCTTGCTAAAAAGCTGCACAGAGAGCCATCTGAAGTGGTTAAAAAGCTGTTTATGGTCGGCGTAATGGCGACAGTTAACCAGGAACTTGATAAAGATGCTATTGAGTTGATCTGTGAAGATTATGGTGTTCAAGTTGAGGAAGAAATCCTTGTGGATTCAACTGACCTTGAAACATATTTCGATGAAGAATCAGACGAGGACAAGCTTGTTGAACGTCCATCAGTTGTGACAATCATGGGGCACGTTGACCATGGTAAAACAACGCTGCTTGATTCAATCCGGAAAACAAAGGTAACAGAAGGTGAAGCAGGCGGTATCACTCAGCATATCGGTGCTTACCAGATTGATCATGAAGATAAAAAAATTACATTCCTTGATACACCTGGACACGCAGCTTTCACTACAATGCGTGCACGTGGTGCGAAAGTAACTGATATTACAATCCTAGTTGTGGCAGCAGATGACGGTGTAATGCCTCAGACAGTAGAAGCAATTAATCATGCTAAAGCTGCTGAAGTTCCAATTATTATTGCAGTGAATAAAATGGACAAACCTTCAGCTAATCCTGACCGTGTGATGCAGGAGCTTACTGAACATGCCCTTGTACCTGAAGCATGGGGCGGAGACACGATTTTTGTTCCAGTATCAGCGCTCACTGGTGAAGGCATTGATAATCTGCTTGAAATGATTGGTCTTGTATCTGAAGTTGAAGAACTAAAAGCAGACCCTACGCGCCGTGCGATGGGAACTGTAATTGAAGCCGAGCTTGATAAGGGCCGTGGCTCAGTGGCTACGCTTCTTGTTCAGGATGGTACACTGCGAGTAGGTGACCCGATTGTTGTAGGTACAACTTTTGGCCGTGTTCGTGCAATGGTAAATGACGTTGGCCGCCGTGTGAAAGAAGCTGGTCCGTCAACGCCTGTAGAAATTACAGGGCTGAACGATGTGCCGCTTGCAGGTGACCGTTTCGTTGTCTTTGAAGATGAAAAAACGGCACGTTCAATTGGTGAGACACGTGCTCAGCAGGCACTTCAGGCTCAGCGTGGTGAAAAGACCCGCGTATCGCTTGATAACCTGTTTGAACAAATGAAGCAGGGTGAAATGAAAGACCTGAATGTAATTGTTAAAGGTGATGTTCAGGGTTCTGTAGAAGCTGTGGCTGCTTCTCTTCTTAAAATTGAAGTTGAAGGTGTAAACGTAAAAATCATTCACACTGCAGTAGGTGCAATTACTGAATCTGACATTACACTTGCTGCTGCATCTAATGCAATTGTAATCGGATTTAACGTACGCCCTGATGCAAATGCAAAACGTGCAGCAGATGCAGAACAGGTTGATGTGAGACTTCATAGAATTATCTATAAGGTAATTGAAGAAATTGAATCAGCAATGACTGGACTTCTTGATCCTGAATTCGAAGAAAAAGTGATTGGTCAGGCAGAAGTACGTCAGACGTTTAAAGTATCTAAAGTCGGAACAATTGCGGGAAGCTATGTAACGGAAGGCAAGATTACACGCGATAGCGGTGTAAGATTAATCCGTGATGGTATTGTTGTATTTGAAGGCGAACTTGATACGTTAAAGCGTTATAAAGATGATGCCAAGGAAGTGGCAAAAGGCTACGAATGTGGTATTACTTTAAAGAACTATAATGATGTTAGAGAAGGGGACATTTTTGAAGCGTTTGTAATGGAAGAAATCAAACGCAAATGATTGTCCGTGCTGAATGTGAATTTCACTTACCTCTTTCACACTCATTAAAAGATAAGAGATCTGTGTTAAAACGGGTCCTTACAAGGGTAAAGCAAAAGTATAATGTTTCCGCTGCTGAGACAGACTATCAGGATAAGTGGCAGCGTACCGTCATTGAACTCGTTTCTGCTGCTGCGGATTATGGAGCAGCAGAAACTGAAATCAAACGGGCAATCTCGCTGATGGAGTCATTTCCTGAATGGGAACCTGTAGCTGCCGAGATAGAAAGACTTTAACGGAAACAAATCTTCTTGATAAGAGGTGGCATATTATGTCATTGCGCTCAAACAGAGTCGGAGAACAAATGAAAAAAGAGCTTGGCGATATCATCGGCCGGAAGATTAAAGATCCAAGAATCGGTTTTGTTACAGTAACGGATGTTGATGTAACAGGTGATCTTCAGCAGGCGACTGTGTATATCACAGTCCTTGGAGATGAAGAACAGCGTGAAAATACACTTCGAGGCCTCGCTAAAGCAAAAGGATTTATCCGTTCTGAAATCGGACAGAGAATCAGGCTGAGAAAAACACCTGAGCTGTTATTTGAATTTGATGAATCAATTGAAACGGGTAACCGTATTGAATCATTAATTCGGGACTTAAAGGAACGTGAATAAAACGGAGGCAGGCAGAATTTATTCTGCCTGTTTTTTTAGGTTTATTGCTATGAATAAGTCAGTTTAATGTATCTTTACAGCTGATGATTTAAGCGGATATCATCAGTCATCTTTCAAAAAAGCCAAATATTTAAACCGGACAGGAGTTATGAAAATGAACGGTATACTACCACTCTGGAAAGAACCGGGGATGACCTCCCACGATTGTGTATTTAAAGTCAGAAAAATACTGAAAACAAAAAAGGTTGGGCATACCGGTACATTAGATCCTGATGTTGATGGTGTACTGCCGATCTGTATTGGAAGAGCCACAAAAATTGCTGAGTACATAACAGAAGCAGGGAAATCATATAAAGCGCGGTTTGTTATAGGAGAATCCACCGAAACAGAAGACGCGTCAGGGCAGATCGTTGAGAAAAAAGATGTTGAAGAGCCTTTTACAATAGAGCAGCTGCTTGAGAAGGCAGAAAAACTTACTGGCAGCATCGAACAGACTCCACCCATGTATTCAGCAGTAAAAGTGGACGGTAAAAGACTTTATGAATACGCAAGAGAAGGTAAAACTGTTGAACGTCCATCACGTGTAGTAAAGATCCATCATATTGAGATAGATGAATCCTCTTTAAATTATGATGAAGAAAGTCATACTTTCACATTTGAAGCAGATATTGCATGTGGGAAAGGGACCTATATTCGAACGCTTGCTGTTATGTTTGCTGCAGAACTCGGGTTTCCCGGTCATATGGCAAGTCTGACACGAACATCATCTGCCCGTTTCACAGCAGAAGATTGTATCACACTTGAAGAACTCTCAGCTCTTGAGGATTTTCAGTCTGTGTTAAGACCTCTTGAACTCGGTTTATCCGGATTGAAGAACATCACAGTTAGTGATACAGTTGCTAGTAAAGTGAAGCATGGTGCTGTAATGCCGGTACCTTCCGACTGGACAGGAGAAATTGGAGAGCCGGTCGCTGTATATTATGAACAGAACGTTTTGGCTATTTATCACCTACATCCGGAAAAAGCTGGAATGATAAAGCCAGTTAAAGTGATTTGGACAGGATGAGAAAGGATTTGTCATGAAAGTATATACGCTTCGTCACCCGCATGAATTGAATCAGAAAGATTTTCCTCCGCTTTCTATTGCACTTGGTTTTTTTGACGGTGTACACTTGGGCCATCAAAAAGTGATCGGTGCTGCACTCGATTATGCCAGAGAGAACGAGATTAAAAGTGCAGTGATGACTTTTGATCCTCATCCCTCCGTTGTACTGAGTGCGAAGAAAAGCAATGTGCAATATTTATCAACGCTTGAACAAAAAATTAAAAAGATCGAAGCATTAGGCATAGATTATGTTCTAGTTGTGCGGTTCACTTCAGCGTTTGCATCTTTGGAACCACAGGAATTTGTTGACCAATATTTAATCGGGCTGAATGCCGTGCATATCACAGCAGGCTTTGATTATTCATACGGAAAATTCGGACGGGGTAAAATGGAAACACTTCCATTTCATGCGCGCGGTAAGTTTACATCGACTACAGTTGAAAAACAGACAGACGATAATGAAAAAATCAGTTCTACAAGAATCCGTGAACTCTTATCTGCTGGTGACACTAAAAAAGCTGCAGCATTACTCGGCTCGCGTTACGAGACAGAAGGGCTGGTTGTTCATGGTGAGAAAAGAGGCCGCAAAATCGGATTTCCAACAGCAAATATCGAAATGCTGAACGGTTTATTAATTCCATCACCTGGCGTGTATGCCGTGAAATTAAAGGTGAATAATACATGGCATGATGGAATTTGTAACGTCGGTTATAAACCAACGTTTAACGATCCTGATCATGCACAGCTGAGCGTAGAAGTGCATCTTTTTGAATTCGATGAAAGCATATACGGGGAGAATGTACTCGTTCAGTGGCTTGACCGAATCAGAAGTGAAAAGAGATTTAACGGTGTAAATGAGCTGATTGCCCAAATTGAAAAGGATAAACAAAAGGCGATTGATATCCATCAAAGATAGGCCTGGGTGTTAGCAACTCCAGGTTGCAACAGCATTTAGCTTATGATAGTATATTCATGTACGAATGAACCTTTGCTTGGCATCGCGGTTTCTCCGCCGTCTGCTCGGTGACAGGGGATTTTAATAAAAATAATAGGAGGCTATTTACTATGGCTATTACTCAAGAACGCAAGAACGAAATTATTCAGGAATTCCGTACACACGAAGGAGATACAGGATCTGTAGAAGTACAGGTTGCGATTCTTACTGAAGATATCAACAACCTGAACCAGCACCTTCGTACTCATAAGAAAGACCACCACTCACGTCGCGGACTATTCAAAATGGTAGGACGTCGCCGTAACCTGTTATCATACCTTCGTAATAACGACGTAGCTCGTTACCGCGAACTGATTAACAAGCTTGGTCTTCGTCGATAAGAATGCAATGATGAAAAGCGGGCCTCGTCCCGCTTTTTTATTAGGATAAAAATGATACATTTTGTACATAGTGAAAAGAACAGTAAATTGATTTACTATGTTTAATACAGAAAGGGGTTTTTAGATGGACCAGAACAAACAGGTTTTTACAACCAACTGGGCAGGAAGAGAGCTTACAGTTGAGGTTGGCCAGCTTGCAAAGCAGGCGAGCGGAGCTGCTCTTATCAGATATGGTGATACAGTTGTCCTAAGTACAGCTACAGGTTCTAAAGAGCCTAAGCCGCTCGACTTTTTCCCGCTGACGGTTAACTATGAAGAGAGAATGTATTCAGTAGGTAAAATCCCTGGTGGATTTATTAAACGTGAAGGCCGTCCGAGTGAGCGTGCTGTTTTAACTAGCCGTCTGATTGACCGACCGATTCGTCCATTGTTTCCTGATGGTTTCCGTAATGATGTACAGATCATGAGTATGGTCATGAGTGTAGACCAGGACTGTTCATCAGAAATGGCAGCTATGCTTGGATCTTCACTTTCACTTTCAGTATCTGATATTCCATTCGGTGGACCGATTGCCGGAGTTATGGTTGGTTTAATTGACGGGGAATTTATTATTAATCCTACAATTGAGCAGCAGAATAAGAGTGAAATGGAATTAATTGTTGCAGGAACAAAAGATGCAATTAACATGGTTGAAGCAGGAGCTTTTGAAGTGTCTGAAGAAAAGATGCTTGAAGCGATTATGTTCGGCCATGAAGAGATCAAGAAACTTGTTGCATTCCAGGAAGAAATTGTTGCTGCATGCGGTAAAGAAAAAAGAGAAATCGTTTTAGCAGAGTTGAATACTGATGTTGTCAGCAGAATGCAGGAAATGGTTGGAGAAAAACTTATTTCAGCTGTTCAGACACATGAAAAGCACGCTCGTGATGAAGCAATTTCAACAGTGAAAAAAGAAGTGCTCGCTGTTCTTGAAGAAGAAGAGGCAGACGAGGACTATAAAAAAGATGCGAAAAAAGCACTTGATCAGATGGTCAAAGCAGAAGTTCGCCGACAGATCACTCAGGACAAGCTTCGTCCGGATGGCCGTAAACCAGATGAAATCAGACCGCTTTCTTCAGAAGTTGGCACACTTCCAAGAACACACGGTTCAGGTCTGTTTACACGTGGACAAACGCAGGCTTTAAGCATTGCAACACTTGGACCTCTTGGTGATGTTCAGATTATTGATGGACTTGGTCTTGAAGAGTCTAAGCGTTTCATGCATCATTATAATTTCCCGTTATTCAGCGTCGGGGAAACAGGACCGATCCGTGGACCGGGCCGTCGTGAAATCGGTCACGGTGCACTTGGAGAGCGTGCGCTTGAAAAAGTGCTTCCTGATGAAAAAGACTTCCCTTACACAATCCGTCTGGTATCAGAAGTACTTGAATCAAACGGATCTACATCTCAGGCAAGTATCTGTGCAAGTACGCTTGCAATGATGGATGCCGGGGTTCCATTAAAAGCGCCAGTAGCTGGTATTGCTATGGGTCTTGTGAAATCAGGGGAAGATTATACCATCCTGACAGATATTCAGGGTATGGAAGATTTCCTTGGCGACATGGATTTTAAAGTAGCAGGTACAGCTAAGGGTGTAACAGCACTTCAAATGGATATTAAGATTGAAGGTCTGACAAAAGAAATTCTTGAAGAGGCACTGATGCAGGCGAAGGAAGGCAGAATGCATATTCTTGATTCGATGCTTTCGACAATCAGTGAACCGAGAAAAGAACTTTCTGAATACGCACCTAAGATCATCCAGCTGAAAATTAATCCGGATAAGATCCGTGACGTAATCGGGCCAAGCGGCAAAACGATTAATAAAATCATTGAAGAAACCGGCGTTAAAATTGATATCGAGCAGGATGGTACAGTTTTCATTGCGTCAGCTGATTCTGAAATGAATGCGAAAGCGAAGCAGATTATCGAAGATATGGTTAGAGAAGCAAAAGTTGGCCAGAATTATCTCGGTAAGGTAAAGCGGATTGAAAAATTCGGTGCTTTTGTTGAAATCTTTAACGGAAAAGATGGTCTTGTGCATATTTCTGAACTTCAGGAAGAGCGTACAAATAAAGTGGAGGATGTCCTTTCACTTGGAGATCAGATTGAAGTAAAGGTGACAGAGATTGATAATCAGGGACGCGTTAACTTATCGCGTAAAGCAGTTATCAAAGAGCAGAAGGAAAAAGAGGAACAAAAATAGAGTTAAAAACCGGCTGAATAGCCGGTTTTTCTATGTAATAAACCTTTCCTTAAGACATTGAAAAGCTTTTTTAGATGAAAAAATCCATCAACCATAGTAAAATGTTTCATTAAGTGCAATAAGTTTAGGAGATGTTTTAAATGATTACACGTCACACTTGCAATAATGGTTTACGAATTGTCTATGAATACATTCCTTCAGTCAGATCGGCTGCAGTTGGCATCTGGATTGGAACAGGCTCAAGGGATGAAGATCAGGATAATAATGGGATCTCTCATTTCATTGAACATATGCTGTTTAAAGGAACAAAAGAACGTTCAGCACGAAGAATTGCAGAGGAATTTGACAGAATCGGCGGACATGTAAACGCATTTACGTCAAAAGAGTATACCTGCTATTACGCAAAAGTACTTGATAATCATGCGAAACATGCGTTAGAAGTGCTTGCTGATATGTTCTTTCATTCAGTGTATGACCCTGAAGAGCTAGAAAAAGAAAAAAATGTAGTGCTTGAAGAAATTAAAATGTATGAAGACACACCTGATGATATTGTTCATGACCTATTGGGAGAAGCTGTTTATGGCAATCATTCTCTCGGCTATCCGATCCTTGGTACCGAATCAACTTTAAAATCTTTTACAAGTAATGATTTGAAAAAATATGTTTTTGAGATGTATCGTCCTGAGGATGTAGTTGTTTCAGTGGCCGGTAATATTAGTGAAGAATTCATCAAAGAAGTTGAAGATTTGTTTGGGAATTATACTGCTTCTAAGAAAGAAAAAAGAAGTGATGAGTTACCTGAATTTAATTATACTCACCTTTCAAAAAGGAAAGAAACTGAACAGGCGCATCTCTGTCTCGGCTATGACGGACTTCCGATTGGTCATGAAGATACTTATAGTCTGATCGTCATGAATAATGTGTTAGGCGGCAGTATGTCTTCAAGACTGTTTCAGGATGTAAGAGAGGATAAGGGACTTGCTTACTCAGTATTTTCATATCATTTAGCTCACCGTGACAGCGGTTTATTAACAATTTATGCGGGAACGGGTGCTGACCAGTTGGATGCGCTGTATGAAACCATTCAGTCAACAACAGCAAAATTAAAAGCCAGTGGCTTAACAGATGATGAGCTGCATTCCTCAAAAGAGCAATTAAAAGGAAATTTGGTGCTGGGTCTTGAAAGTACGAATGCAAGAATGAGCAGAAATGGTAAAAATGAATTAATGCTCAAAAGACACAGGTCAATGGATGAAATGATCAAAAAAATTGATCAGGTATCACAAAACTCCGTAAAAAGGGTGGCTGATCAGATACTTGGAGGCAGATTTGCTTCTTCAGTTATCTCACCCCAGGGGGAAAAGGTATCAATTTAATCATGGTTAAAAGGATGAGACCTCAGCGTCTCATCCTTTTATTTATATATTTTTTTCTTTCATCATATAGTTAACGATCACATGATTTAGCTTAGAGGAGGAAAAATAATGAGAATGAGTGAATTGTACAGAAAAGAAATGATTGATATAGACCAGGCTGAGAGAATGGGCATTCTTGGTAATGCGGATATTGAGTTTAACGATGAAACAGGTGAAATTATCAACATATTAGTACCAGCCGGTAAAATCAGTCCCTTTAAAAGCGCTAAAGAGGAATATGCGATTTCCTGGAAAAGTGTTCATGCAGTAGGAAAAGAACTGATCCTGATTAAGGGTAAACGGTCACAATCAGAACTGCAGTTACATAGTATACCGGAGAATAAAGAAGAATGAAGTGAGTGAATGCTGAGTGAAAAACGAAGAATTGAGGGGTAGAAAAACCGCTGTAATCGGTGGGGATGCAAGGCAGCTTGTAATCGCTGAAGCATTATGTAAAAAAGGAGCAGAAGTTTTTCTCTGCGGCTTTGATCAGCTCAATCTTTCTGAGCCTGGCTATCGAAAGACATCCTTGGATCAGATTCCTTTAGAAGAACTTGACGCACTGATTTTTCCGGTAAGCGGAATAGGGGTTAATGGGGATATAAAATCTTCATTCAGTGCCAGTAATCTTTATATACATGAACAATTATTAAATCGAATACCGGAAAAATGCTTATTATTCACAGGAATTGAGACATCGTGGTCGACAGCCAGTAAAAGAAACTTCGTGTATTTGTTTGAAGAAGATGAGATTGCAATTTTAAATTCAATCCCGACAGTTGAGGGAATCCTGTGGCTGATCATACAGCATACGGAGTATACAATTCACGGCGCTCAGATCGTCATTACAGGATGTGGAAGAGTCGGACTGACAGCAGCCAGGGTACTTCATGCGCTTGGTGCAAAAGTGACAGCCTTGTCAGAAGTGAAAGCTGAAGTTGCACGAATGAATGAAATAGGTGTAAAAACAAAAGCTCTGAAAGAGTTACAAACCTGTCTGAATCATGCAAATATCTGGATTAATACAATCCCATCAGTAGAAATCATTAATCAGCAAACTTTAGCAGCTTGCAATCCAAATATGTTTATCTTGGAACTTGCATCCCATCCGCCGCCAGCCCAAAAAGAATCAGCCCGGGAGAAAAATATTAACTACCTTGAAGCACCGAGTCTCCCGGGTCTTGTGGCACCAAAAACTGCAGGTGAAATTCTGGCGATGTCCATTCTTGATCAGATCATTGAAAAAGGGGAATAAACAGATGCTAAAAGGAAAGAGAATTGGCTTTGGATTTACGGGTTCTCATTGTACCTATCACTTGGCATTACCTGAATTAATCAGACTGAAAGAGCTTGGAGCGGAGATCATACCGGTTGTAAGTTATACAATGCAAACGACGAATACCCGATTTGGTGAGGGTGAAGAATGGGTCGAAAAAATTGAAAAGGCAGCAGGACAGCAATGTATCAGATCGATAGCAGATGCAGAACCGCTGGGGCCTGTAAAGCCGCTCGACTGCATGGTAATTGCACCTTTAACAGGAAATTCTCTCGCTAAGCTTGCGAACGCATTAACCGATTCACCGGTTCTAATGGCTGCAAAAGCAACGATGAGAAACCATAAACCGGTTGTAATTGCCATCTCGACAAATGACGGGCTGGGATTGAACGGAATAAACCTGATGAAGCTGATGGGAGCAAAAAACATCTATTTTGCACCGTTCAGTCAGGATGATCCTTTTAATAAACCGAACTCTTTAGTAGCCCATATGGACGAAATTCCGGAGACGGTCATACAGGCTTTGAAAGGAAAACAGCATCAACCTGTCATAACATTAAGCTCTTTAAGTAAAAGAGATTGAGAAAATCAAAGAATAAATGATACAATGTGTTGTATGAATACACATTAGTGCTTTACCTGTCTAACGCATTGCAGGGGAAGAGTGGAAGGGAGTTTTTTATATGAAGGGTACAGGATATAACGTAGCAGTAGTAGGTGCAACAGGAGCAGTCGGAACTCAAATGCTCTCAATGCTTGAGCAGAGAGATTTTCCAGTCGGAACAATTAAACTCCTTTCATCGGCACGGTCAGCGGGTCAGACAATACAATTTAATGGTGCGCCAGTCACAGTAGAAGAGGCAACTCCCGACAGCTTTGAGGGAATTGATATTGCATTGTTTTCAGCAGGAGGCAGTATTTCAAAAGAACTCGCGCCTGAGGCAGCAAAGCGCGGTGCGATCGTAATAGATAATACAAGTGCATTCAGAATGGATCCGGATGTACCTCTGGTCGTTCCTGAAGTAAATGAATTAGACCTGCAGCAGCATAAAGGAATCATTGCGAATCCAAACTGCTCAACAATTCAGATGGTCGCAGCTTTGGAGCCGATCAGAAAAGAACTTGGTCTGTCAAAAGTAATTGTTTCCACTTATCAGGCTGTGTCAGGAGCCGGCGTACAGGCAATTGATGAGATGAAAGCACAATCCCAGGCTATCCTTAACGGAGAAGAACCTGAAGCGAACGTTTTGCCTGTTAAAGGAGATAAAAAGCACTATCAGATTGCCTTTAATGCAGTGCCGCAGATTGATGTATTTGATACGAATGGCTATACGTTCGAAGAAATGAAAATGATTAATGAGACTAAGAAGATTATGCATATGCCTGAACTTAAAGTATCAGCGACATGTGTAAGGTTGCCTGTGGAAACAGGTCATGCAGAGTCTGTCTATATCGAAGTTTCTGAAAAAGGGAAAAATACTGCTGATATTCACAGAATTCTTTCCGGGGCACCGGGCGTGACCCTTCAGGATAATCCTGACCAGCAGGAATACCCGATGCCAAGCACGGCTGCGGGAAAAACAGATGTGTTTGTAGGCAGAGTCAGAAAAGATCCGGATGAAGATCATGGATTCCATATGTGGATCGTGTCAGATAACCTATTAAAAGGAGCTGCGTGGAACTCAGTACAAATCGCAGAAAGCCTGATTAAACTAAAACTTGTATAATACGCACTCAAAGAGAGGAGTGTAACATTGCCAATTTCAGTATTGAAATTCGGTGGAACTTCGTTATCTGAGGCATTTAAAAGAGATGCGGCAGTAAGGAATGTAAAACGTGAACTGGATCAACAACATCAGGTGATTGCAGTCGTTTCAGCGATGGGCAGACTGGGAGACCCTTATGCCACTGATACATTGCTATCACTAACGGATTCCGAATGTCTTCCTGCCCATCAGCAATCTCTTTTACTTTCATGCGGAGAGCTTATTTCAGCTGCTGTATTTTCGTCTGCTCTTCACAGGGAAGGGATAAAGAGTGAGATCCTGACGGGGAAGCAGGCGGGTATTAAAACAGACAAAACGTATAATGCCGACATTTGTTCAGTAGATACCGGTGTGCTGTTAGAGACTCTAAAGCATGCTGAAGTAATCATTGTGCCCGGCTTTCAGGGAGAAGATGATAAGGGTAGAATTTCTACTCTTGGCAGAGGTGGAAGTGATACATCAGCGTGTGCGATCGCTGCAAGTTTAAAAGCATCTTCATGTAAGCTCTACACAGATGTAGCGGGGATTATGAGTGGGGATCCTCGAATTGTCGATCATGCATCAGTCGTCAAGCGGCTCCATTATGACGAGGCCTTCCATGTTGCACATCAGGGTGCAAAGATTATTCACCCTAAAGCAGTCGAGTGGGCTAGAAAAGGAAATGTTCCGGTCTGGACAGGAGATTTATCCGGTGATGGTGGAACGTGGATCCGATCAGAAGCTCATTCTGAATCCATCCATTCTGTCACGGCGGTAGAAGAACTTGTACAGATATCCGTTCAGGCTCAGGATTGTGATTATATATTCAGAATACTGGCTGAAAAAGGGATCAGTATTGATCTGATCTCCATTCAGCCGGTCGAAGTGAAATTTACAATTCAATACGAAGATTTTCAGGATTTAAACAATACTTTAAAACAGCATCAGGTCTATTTTAAATTCAGAGAGAATGTGTCAAAAATTGCGCTAATTGGCAGCAGTATTGCTGGACGTCCTGGAGTTGCATCAGCAATTGTCACACTGCTCACAGAAAATAAAATCAGCATATGGCAGACAGCTGACAGCCATATGACTTTTTGGATACTGCTCGACAGTGACAAATCAGTCATCGCCCAGCAGCTGCTGCACCAATACTTTATTAATCATGAACTAGTAACTATACAGGAGTGAAGAAGATGAACTTTGGCAGAGTTTCCACTGCAATGGCGACTCCTTTTAATCAGGATAATCGCATTGATTACAGCAGACTGGAAAATCTTATCAATCACTTAATCGAAAACGGCACCGATTCACTTGTCGTAGCAGGTACAACTGGAGAATCACCAACACTATCGTCAGAAGAGAAAGTGGAACTTTTTAAAGAGACAGTAAAAATTACAAATGGCAGAGTACCGGTGGTAGCAGGAACGGGAACAAATAATACTGAATCGAGTATCAGTCTTTCCCTTGCTGCAAAAGAAGCTGGGGTGGATGCTATTATGCTGGTTGCTCCATATTACAGCAAGCCGAGTCAGGCCGGTCTGAAGAAACACTTTACGACAATTGCAGAGCAGGTTGGTCTGCCTGTAATGATTTATAATATCCCTGGTCGTTCAGCTGTCAATATTGAACCGAAAACAATCATTGAACTGTCTGAAGTGCCCAACATTGTTGCTGTGAAGGAAGCAAGTGGAAGTCTGGATCAGATGACTGAAATCATTGCGGGTACAGATGAACAATTTCTCATATACAGCGGTGATGACGGTTTAACATTACCACTTCTTTCAATTGGTGGAGCAGGTGTTGTATCTGTCACTTCACACGTTGCGGGAAATGAAATGCAAACCATGATCAGCTGCTTCCAAAACGGAGAGCTTTCAAAAGCTGCGTCTATTCATCAGCTGCTTTTACCACTTACAAGAGCGCTGTTTGCACAGCCAAGTCCATCACCGGTGAAGTCAGCTCTGAATCACCAGGGAGTATTGTGCGGAGGTGTCAGACTTCCATTAGTTGAACTGGATCAGGATGAAGAGAGCAGTCTGTTAGAGGCTGTCAGTCATTTTCGATCAGAAATGTCCCGTATTTCATAAAGATCAGCAGAAGGTCTTTTTCCAATCCGGAAAAAGACCTTTCTGATTTCCGCCCCTGGCGGTTCACAAATACATGTACAGTTTTCCAATCTTACAGTATAATGAACACAGCTGTTTTAAAAGGTCGGATAACATTTTTGTAGGAGGAAATTAGTTTGTCTAAAGATAAAAACGAAAAAGTAAAAATCATTCCTCTCGGCGGCGTAGGCGAGATAGGAAAAAACATGTACGTCATTGAAGTGGACGAAGATTTATTTATTATTGATTCCGGATTAATGTTTCCTGAAGATGAAATGTTTGGAATTGATATTGTCATCCCGGATTTTCAATATATTGAAGCAAATAAAGAGCGAGTGAAAGCGATCTTTCTGACTCACGGTCATGACGATTCAATTGGTTCACTGCCTTATTTACTTGAAAAAGTAAAGGTGCCAGTATATGGCTCAAAGCTGACTGTGGCACTTGCTAAAGCGCTGCTAAAAGAATATGGATTTAAAGAACGTGTAAAATTCTATACAGTGCATGAGAAAAGCAATATGAAATTTGATTCTGTGAATGTCACATTCTTCAACACAACTCACAGCATCCCGGATTCACTCGGCATTGCGATTCACACATCTGAAGGTGCAATTGTACATACTGGTGAATTTAAATTTGATCAGGCTTCTAAGGGTGGTTATGCATCCAATATTGGAAAAATGGCTAAACTTGGTGATAAAGGTGTCTTTGCGTTGCTGTCGGATAGTACTGAAGCAGAAAAGCCGGGACACACTACATCTGAAGCTGTCATTGAGAAGCACGTTTCTAACAGCATTAATCAGGCAAGCGGAAGAGTGATTGTCACATGTTATGCATCAAACCTGATCCGTATTCAGCAGATTTTTGATGCTGCTCAAGCTTCAGGCAGAAAAGTCGCTGTTATTGGAGAGGCTGCTGAACGTGTAGTCAATGTTGCCTCAAGACTTGAACATTTAACGTATGATGAAGATACACGCATTAAGCCCAACGAAATTGATCAATACCGTAATGATGAAATTGTTATTATTTTATCAGGTACACATGATGAGCCTTTTAAAGTAATGGAGAGTATGGCTAATCAGACACATCCGATTGTTAACATTCAGCAGGGTGATACCGTATTAATTACGTTTACACCGTCACCTGGTATGGAAGTATATCTGTACCGGTCTGTAAATGAAATGACGAAAGCAGGGGCAAACGTCCTTACATCAAGCAAAAATGTCCATGTTTCCGGACATGGCAGTCAGGAAGACCTGAAAATGATGATGAACCTGATGAAACCTAAATACTTTATTCCAATTCAGGGAGAATACCGTCATTTAATTACGCATGGCCGTCTTGCTGAGGAAATGGGTATACCACGCACTAACATTTTCATTGCCGACAAAGGTGATATTGTTGAATATCAGGCAGGTAAAATGAAAATGAGCGGCAGAGTTCAGACAGGTAATGTTCTGATTGATGGTAAAGGTGTAGGGGATGTCGGTAATATTGTTCTGCGCGACAGAAGGTTACTGTCCCAGGATGGAGTGCTGCTGGTTGTCGTTACATTAAACCGCAGGACAAAGACAATTGCTGCAGGTCCTGAAGTGATTTCAAGAGGCTTTGTTTATGTAAGAGAATCAGAAAAGCTGATGGAAGAGTCAGTTACTGCAGTACGCAATATTGTGGAGAAAAACGTTGAAAACCGTACATTTGACTGGTCTGGTATTAAACAGGAGATCAGGGACTCACTTAATCATCTCCTCTACACACGTACAAAGCGTCGTCCGATGATTTTACCAATCATCATGGAGGTATAAATTCAGCAGAGACTGAATGTTGTAATCAAAAACAGACAGAATTTTTCTGTCTGTTTTTTTCAGCCCGAAAAGGAGGTTGTTCACATGGCTGAAGCCAAAAGAAAGCCAATAAAAAGAAAAACGCAAGCACGCAAAAAAACTAAAAGATCACGTAAGAACACACCACTTACATATGAGTTAACAGGGATTGTGATGATTGCACTGGCACTGATTGCTGCTTTTCAGCTTGGGGCAGCCGGCCGTATACTAACTCTGGTTTTTACTTATTTAATTGGTAACTTTCAGCTTCTGTTTCCGATTATGATCATTTTACTTTCTGTCTACGCTATTCTTTACAGAGGTCTACCATCACTTAAAGGCTCCAGGATGATTGGAACGCTGTTGGTATTAATCAGTTTGTTTCTTTTAAGTCATGTATTATTATTTGATCAGCTTGTGCGCGATCAACTGATTACGAGCAGCAGTGTACTGGTTCAGACACATACGATTCTTACAGATGAGTTTACAGAAAACGCCGGGGCGGGCATGATAGGTGCACTTATTTATGCCATATTTGACTTGCTGTTTGGTTCAACCGGTTCAAAGGTTGCTTCAGCCACACTGATGATTATTGGTCTCATTATGTTGTCAGGTAAATCAATTGGGGAAACCGGGAGAAGTATAATAGGTTGGTTTAGCGAAAAACTGAAGGAGTTAATTTCCCTGTTTACTGATTGGTTAACTGAAAAGCGCCAGACTAAAAAAGCGAAAAGAAAGCAGACTCAGATTACTAGACGATCTGCATCAAAACAAAAAGCTGCACCAGAAGAAATACCAGAAGCGCCTGATGAAGAACCGGAGGGCTTTGAGCCGCTGATCTCCAGTTTCGCTGAAAAAACAGTCCCTGTGCATGAAGATCATTCAGCAGAAATATCAGCTGACGAAAAAACGAAGACGGAAGAAGCTATTCAGGATCCTGCACTTGAAGAGTTTACATCATCTCCAGGCGTAGAAGAAGTCGAAAATAAAGAATATAAAGTACCATCGCTTGAACTGCTGGCAGTACCTCCGCAAGCAGATCAGAGTAGTGAATATAAGGCGATTCAAAAGAATGCATCCAAGCTTGAGAAAACTTTTCAAAGCTTCGGGGTCAGAGCTAAAGTTACTCAGGTTCACCTGGGACCGGCTGTCACAAAATACGAAGTACATCCGGATGTTGGCGTGAAAGTCAGTAAAATTGTGAATCTGAATGATGACCTCGCTTTGGCACTTGCAGCAAAGGATATCCGAATAGAAGCGCCAATTCCGGGTAAATCTGCAATCGGGATTGAAGTACCGAATACAGAGGTTGCAATGGTCTCACTCAGAGAAGTGCTTGAATCAAATAAAAACAAGCGTGATGAAGCGAAGCTGCTGATTGGACTTGGAAGAGATATTACCGGTGAAGCTGTAGCAGCTGAGCTGAATAAAATGCCGCACATGCTTGTAGCGGGTGCAACAGGTAGCGGTAAATCCGTTTGTATTAATGGCATTATCGTTTCTATTCTGATGCGTGCTAAACCGCATGAAGTAAAATTGATGATGATCGACCCTAAAATGGTTGAACTAAACGTTTATAATGGGATCCCTCATTTGCTGGCGCCGGTAGTTACAGACGCTAGAAAAGCATCCCAGGCACTTAAAAAAGTAGTCAGTGAAATGGAAAGAAGATATGATCTTTTTTCACACACGGGTACTAGAAATATAGAAGGCTACAATGAATATGTGAGAAAGCATAATGAGAATAATGAAGAAAAGCAGCCTCAGCTTCCATTTATCGTTGTTATTGTAGATGAGCTTGCGGATCTGATGATGGTTGCATCCAATGACGTAGAGGATTCTATCACAAGACTTGCCCAGATGGCACGAGCAGCAGGCATCCATTTAATTATTGCAACGCAGAGACCGTCTGTTGATGTCATTACAGGCGTCATTAAAGCGAATATTCCTTCAAGAATTGCATTTGCTGTTTCTTCCCAGATTGATTCGAGAACAATACTTGATACCGGTGGTGCTGAAAAGCTGCTCGGCAGGGGGGACATGCTGTTTATGCCGGTCGGTGCAAATAAGCCTGTTCGTGTGCAGGGGGCATTCCTGAGTGATGAGGAAGTTGAGAAAGTAGTAAATGCAGTCATTGAGCAGCAAAAAGCACAATATCAGGAAGAAATGATTCCTGATGAAGTGGATGAATCAAAGCCTGAAGAGTCTGATGATGAATTATACGGAGATGCGGTAGATCTGGTGACTGATATGCAGACTGCTTCAGTTTCAATGCTTCAGAGAAGATTCAGAATTGGTTACACACGTGCAGCAAGATTAATTGATGCAATGGAAGAACAGGGAATTGTAGGTCCATATGAAGGCAGTAAGCCGAGGACAGTATTAAAAGGTAAAATCGAAGATGAATAGATTAAATAGCGGGACATTGGTGTCCCGCTATTTTTTGAAAGAAAGCTATCTTAATAATTAATGTTGTTACCGCAAAGCTGGTGATTGGAGAGAAAGGAGGCGTCTCCTGCGAAAAAACGATCGATAGTGGCAGTGCATTCCTGACCCGGAGGTTGCAGTTTTTGCCTGTCCCGAGCGTTCGTCCCCGGGAAGCGTCCTGCTGAGCAGAAATCAACAGCCCTCTTTCATAAAAACCTAGCAGCTAAATTTACTGAATAATCAATTTAACGATTGATATGAAAAAAAATCAGACCTTTGATGTCAGACCTATATACAAAGAATAGATGAATAAGTTATACTATTGTTACCGCTTTCAAAAATACTATAACGTTATAAAGAAATATTTATTTTCCTTTAATTTACAATTTTAAGGGTTTCATTTCACTTATCTTTATATTATTGTAACAAATGTAATTATTATGTAACTAAATAGAAAGAATTTTTGTGAAAACCACACAATTGTATTCCTTTTAGAAAAGAAAAGTGTTATAGTATTTTCGATTAGTAGGAATGAAATACATCAGATGTCTGATGTCAAAAGAGTTGGTGGTGTCTTTATATGACTATTAAATCAGATAATCGGCATCTGTATCTTCAGGTAATTGACCGACTGAAGAAAGATATCGACAAAGGCGTTTATAAAGAAAAGGAACGCCTGCCTTCAGAGTTTGAACTTTCAAGGCAGCTGGGTATCAGCAGGGCTACATTGAGAGAAGCGTTGAGAATTCTCGAAGAAGAAAACAGAATTGTCAGGCGACACGGTGTAGGAACGTTTGTTAATGCAAAACCATTATTTTCGTCAGGAATTGAACAGTTATACAGCGTAACTGATATGATTCGCATGGCAGGTATGGAGCCTGGGACAGTATTTTTAAGTTCCTCTGTTCATCAGCCGACTGATGAAGATATAAACCGATTTAACTGTACACCTGATGATGATATGACGATCATAGAGCGTGTCAGAACAGCAAACGGTGATCCGGTGGTCTATTGTGTTGATAAAATCCCGTCAGATTTGATGCCTACTTCATTTACACATCAGGACCGGTCGATTTTCTCACTGCTGGAGGAAAATGGGGGTATGTACATATCTTATGCTGTGACCCACATTGAACCTGCCGGCTATCATGAGAAGGTATCTCCAATCCTCGGATGTGAACCTGAAACTGCTTTACTCGTTTTAAAGCAGCTTCATTATGATGATAAGGATCAGCCTATTTTGTATTCTCTGAATTATTTTAAAGCTGATCGATTCAGTTTTCATGTTGTACGTAAGCGTGTTTAATGCATTTATGCATTCCTACTAATACACGAAAAAATTTAGGGGGTAACAAAATGAAAAAGCGTAAGTACGGAGTAGCACTTTCAATGATCCTTGCAGCAGGTACTGTCCTTGCAGCATGTGGAAGCGATGAAGCTGACACAGGTACTGATGAAGGTAATGGCGGCGGAGAAGGCACTGAAGAAACTAGTGACTTTAAAGTAGCAATGGTAACAGATACTGGTGGTGTTGATGATAAGTCATTTAACCAGTCAGCGTGGGAAGGTCTTCAGCAGTTCGGTGCTGATAACGGTCTTGAAGAAGGTACAGACGGTTTCACTTACTTCCAGTCAAATAATGATGCAGATTATGTGACAAACATGAACACTGCAGTACGTAATGATTTCAACCTTGTTTTCGGTGTTGGTTTCCTTTTAAATCAGGCACTAACTGAGGTTGCAAGCCAAAACACTGATACAAACTTTGCTCTAATTGATGATGTATCTGAAGGCGAAAATGTAGCTTCAATTACTTTTAAAGAGCATGAAGGTTCATTCCTTGTTGGTGTGGCAGCAGGTCTTGCTACTGAATCTGATCAGATCGGTTTCGTTGGCGGAGTTGAATCTGACCTGATTAACAAATTCGCAGCAGGTTTCCAGGCTGGTGTTGAAGCAGTTAACCCTGATGCAGATGTTCAAATTGAATTCGCTGGTGACTTCAATGATGCAGCGCGCGGTCAGCAGATTGCAGCATCAATGTACGGATCAGGCGTTGACGTTATTTATCACGCAGCAGGCGGAACAGGTAATGGTGTATTCACAGAAGCTAAAAACCTTAAGCAGCAGGACCCTGATCGTCAGGTTTGGGTAATCGGAGTTGACCGTGACCAGTGGGAAGAAGGTCAGGTTGGAGAAGACAATGTAACACTTACTTCAATGGTTAAGCGTGTTGATGTTGCTGTTCAGGATATTTCAACTCGTGCTATGGAAGGCGACTTCCCAGGCGGAGAAGTAATTGAATACGGTATCCAGGAAGAAGGTATTGCAATCGCTGAGAGCCAGGACAACCTTTCACAGGAAATCCTTGATGAGATTGCTAACTACCAGCAGCAAATCGTTGATGGAGAAATCGAAGTACCATCTACACTTGAGTAATAACAAATGCATAGGGAATGGAGGGGCTGCTACAGTCCTGAAATTCCCTTTTTTTTTGCAAGAATGTTAACTGAATAAGGGAAAAATTCTTCCTTCTTCATTTAGCATTTTTCTGAAAAGGTCTGGTAAAAGAAGTCAGACCTCATTCAACCTACCACCGTACGATAAATAAAGGAGTGATAACGGATGGATTATGTAATAGAAATGCTCGACATCCGAAAAGAGTTTCCGGGAATTGTAGCGAATGACAATATTACACTTCAATTAAAGAAGGGTGAAATTCATGCGCTGCTCGGGGAAAACGGAGCAGGAAAATCTACATTAATGAATGTTCTTTTCGGACTGTATCAGCCTGAAAAGGGAGAAATAAAAGTACGTGGGGAAAAAGTAAATATAACGAGTCCAAACGTTGCAAATGAACTGGGAATTGGAATGGTACACCAGCACTTTATGCTTGTGGACACTTTCACTGTGACAGAAAACATTGTTTTAGGCCTTGAACCTAAAAAAGGTTTGAATATTGATATGAAAAAGGCTGAGCGTGAAGTTCAGGAGATTTCCGACCGCTATGGCTTGAAGGTTGATCCTAAAGCAAAAATTGCTGATATCTCAGTCGGGATGCAGCAACGCGTTGAAATTCTGAAAACCCTATACCGTGGTGCTGAAATACTGATATTTGATGAGCCAACCGCAGTACTGACGCCTCAGGAAATTAAAGAATTAATACAGATTTTCAGAACATTGATTGCAGAAGGCAAATCAATCATCCTGATTACTCATAAGCTGAAGGAAATTATTGAGGTGTGTGATCGCGTAACCGTTATCCGTAAAGGAGTAGGGATTGATACGCTCGATGTTGAAGGTGCTACACCAACACAGCTTGCCAGTCTGATGGTAGGACGCGAAGTTACTTTTAAAACAGATAAAACAGAAGCAAATCCTAAGCATAATGTACTTGAAATTTCAAAACTGAATGTGAAGGATTCACGCGGAGTAAATGCAGTAAAAGACCTTGATCTGAATGTCAGAGCAGGAGAAATTGTTGGAATTGCCGGCGTTGATGGTAATGGACAATCTGAACTCATCGAAGCAATTACGGGGCTCAGAAAGATTACTTCAGGGAAAATTAAGCTGAATGATAAAGACCTGTCTTCTTATAAAACAAGAAAAATCACGGAAGCAGGTGTTGGACATATTCCGCAGGACAGACATAAACACGGTCTCGTGCTTGACTTCCCGATCGGGGACAATATGGTGCTGCAGACTTACTACCACAAACCATATTCAAAATACAGTCTCCTAAATAATAAAGAGATTAATAAACAGGCTAAAAAACTGATTCAGGAGTTTGATGTGCGTACGCCGTCAGAAACAACGCCTGCACGTGCGCTTTCTGGAGGTAACCAGCAAAAAGCAATTATCGGGCGTGAAGTTGACCGCGATCCTGATCTTCTCATTGCTGCACAGCCTACGCGGGGACTTGATGTAGGGGCAATTGAATTTATTCATAAGCGTTTGATTGAACAGCGTGATAACGGCAAGGCAGTTCTGCTTATTTCATTTGAACTCGAAGAAATTATTAATGTCAGTGACCGGATTGCAGTGATTTATGATGGGAACATCATAGAAATCGTTGATCCTAAAACAACTACAGAGCAGGAGCTGGGATTACTCATGGCAGGCTCTAAGAAAAAGGCAGGTGAAACAGAGAATGTTTAATCAATTCAGCAGATGGCAGAAGATCCTGATTCCTGTTATCTCAGTCATTCTCGGTTTACTGGTTGGAGCCATTGTTATGCTGGTTTCAGGCTATAATCCGATTGAGGGATATTCCGCATTAATAGCGGGCTCACTGGGTGAAGGATTTTACATCGGTGAAACAATCAGACAGATTACACCATATATTTTTGCAGGACTAGCAGTAGCTTTTGCTTTCCGTACAGGGTTATTCAATATCGGTGTTGAAGGTCAGCTCTTAGTCGGTTGGGTAGCATCAGTTTGGGTAGGTCTTGCATTTGACCTCCCGAAGATCATCCACCTGCCAATGGCGATTTTAGCCGGGGCTGTAGCGGGGGCGCTTTGGGCGTTTGTGCCAGGGCTTTTAAAGGCAAAGCTTCGTGTACATGAAGTAATTGTTACCATTATGATGAACTATATTGCGCTTCATTTATGTAACTATCTTATCCGGTATGTGATTTCTGATCAGCAGAATACAACGGACCGCGTACCAGAGTCAGCGTCATTAAAATCACCATTCTTT
Source organism: Jeotgalibacillus sp. 10bf12 (assembly GCF_055597105.1). Taxonomy (NCBI): domain Bacteria; kingdom Bacillati; phylum Bacillota; class Bacilli; order Caryophanales; family Caryophanaceae; genus Jeotgalibacillus; species Jeotgalibacillus sp. 10bf12. The sequence continues at coordinate 2,372,871 of NZ_CP200276.1, forward strand.
GAAACACTGACTGAATTTTCAACGATGCACTATGGTATTTTCCTGGCACTAGCAGCAGCAATTATCTACTTTGTCGTGCTTGAGAAAACCACTACTGGTTTTGAGCTTCGTTCAGTAGGGTTTAACCAGCATGCTTCTGAGTATGCCGGAATGAACGTTAATCGTAATATCATTTTATCAATGGTGATCTCAGGAGCTTTTGCCGGGCTTGGCGGAGCGATGGAGGGACTTGGAACATTTGGATATGGATTTATCCATGGCGCTTTCTCAGGCGTAGGATTTGACGGGATCGCAGTTGCCCTTTTAGGTGGTAACGTTGCGATTGGTGTTATTTTAGCAGCAGCTCTATTTGGAATTCTGAAGCAGGGTGCATTAATTATGCCGCTTCAGTCAGGCGTTCCAACCGAGTTAGTTGAAATTGTTATTGCCATTATTATTTTCTTTGTTGCATCCAGCTACATTATCGCGTACCTGCTGCAGCGTCTCAAAAAGGGGGCAAAATAAATGGATGTTTTATCAGCATTTGAAATTTTAGTTAAATCCATGCTATTTGCATCAGCCCCGCTAATTTTCACAGCAATAGGCGGTGTCTTCTCCGAGCGGTCTGGTGTTGTTAATATTGGTCTGGAAGGTTTAATGGTAATCGGTGCATTTGCAGCAGTTGTGTTCAATATTACATTTGCTTCAGCACTTGGAGGCTGGACACCATGGATGGCTCTTGTTGTGGCAATGGTGATCGGTGGACTCTTTTCACTGCTTCACGCGGTTGCATCAATCTCATTCCGTGCAGATCAGGTTGTCAGTGGTGTTGCCATCAACTTCCTTGCTCTCGGTCTTGGTGTGTATCTAATCAAAGACTGGTACGGAGCTGGACAAACACCAAAAATTCCTGAGCCTTTATACTATGAAAGAATTCCATTATTGTTTGATATTCCAGTCATTGGCCCAATTTTCTTTAATAACTATGTGACCTCTTACCTTGCAATCATTTTTGCAATCGGTGCATGGTTTGTGTTATTCAAAACACCGTTTGGTCTGCGCCTGCGTTCAGTAGGTGAACATCCGATGGCTGCTGATACAATGGGGATCAATGTTTACAGAATGCGTTACATCGCCGTTTTCCTTTCCGGGATATTCGGAGGTCTTGGTGGTGGTGTGTACGCACAGACAATTACTCAGGATTTCAGCGCAGGTACTATTACAGGGCAGGGCTTTATCGCACTTGCTGCTGTTATCTTCGGTAAGTGGCATCCGCTTGGTGCGATGGGGGCAGCGATGTTCTTCGGTCTTGCACAATCACTTGCAATTATCGGTTCAAGCTTCCCGCTGCTTGCAGACGTGCCGAACTGGATTTTACTATCAGCACCATACATTCTGACGATTCTTGCTCTAGCAGGATTTATCGGACGTGCTGATGCACCAAAATCGATTGGTAAACCTTATATTAAGGGAAGCCGCTAACATGTTTAAACCGTCTGATTCTCAGTCAGGCGGTTTTTTTATAGCTGCAAATGCTTGTTGTACAAGTATCAAGAAATGTATAGTGAAGTATGAGAATATAAATACTATAAAGCAATTACGAATCCGGGAGGAACCTGTATGCATTTAGATGAACATAAAATTCAACAGAACGGCCTGAACATAAGAGTGATTAAAACAGAAAAATTCAAAACAAATCAGTTTGTATTTAAATTTAAGTCTCTTTTATCCAAAGATAATGTAACAGCAAGAGCTCTATTACCTTATGTCCTCCAAAGCAGTACAGCAAAGTGGCCGACGACTGCATTATTCAGAAGTCACCTTGATGACCTTTACGGTGCCAGTGCATCAGTCGATGTGAATAAAAAGGGTGAATACCACATTTTGACTTTTGCAGTTGACGTACCTAATGAAAAGTATCTTCAGGATAAAACACCACTTACAGAGAAAGCGATGGAAGTTTTATATGAAATGATTTTTAAACCGCTGCTTGAAAATGGCGCATTCAGTGAAAAGGTGACAGAGGCTGAAAAACGAACACTGAAGCAGAAGCTGAAGGCTGTGAAAGACGATAAAATGCGTTATGCATCCCAGAGGCTTGTAGAAGAAATGTGTGGTGATGAAGCATATGCGCTGCACCCGAATGGAATTGAATCTGAACTTGAGAGTGTAACACCACAAAATCTTTTAGAAACATATCAGCAAATGCTCCAAAAAGATGAAGTGGATTTATATGTTGTTGGAGATGTTGAGGTTGATCAGATTGAAACGCTTTGCAGAGAAAAGTTTGCATTGAATAAGCGAGAAAACGTTTATGCAGATCACCAGAAAGTTCACATTGATCAATCGAAAAAAGTTGTTGAAAAACAGCAGATCAAGCAAGGAAAATTAAATATCGGATACAGATCGCAGACTGTGTATGGCGATGCAGATTACCTTCCGATGGCAGTAATGAATGGAATTCTGGGCGGTTTCCCGCATTCGAAATTATTCATTAATGTCCGTGAAAAAGAAAGCCTGGCATACTATGCAGCAAGCCGACTTGAAAGTCATAAAGGGCTGATTGTCATCATGTCAGGTGTCGATCCGGGTAAAATTGATAAAGCTGAAGAAATTATCGAACAGCAGCTTGAAGCAATTAAAAAAGGTGATATTTCTGAGCAGGAACTCAGTCAGACAAAAGCTGTTATGACAAACCAGATGCTAGAAACGCTTGATTCTCCGAGAGGGATTGTGGAAGTGTTGTATCAGGGGGAGACAGCAGGCATTCCTGTTCATATTAATGAGTGGTTCAAAGGAATAGAAGGAGTTACAAAAGAGCATGTGGTCAATGCGGCTAATAAACTCGTGAAAGATACGACATATGTATTAACTGCTAAGGAGGTGGCTGAAAGTGCGTAAAAAGGAATTTTCTCAGCTTAATGAAGAATTATATTTGGAAACAATGGATAACGGCTTACAAGTATGTATTTTACCTAAAAAGGATTTTAATAAAACTTTTGCTACTTTCACAACAAAATACGGCTCTATAGATAATCAATTTATTCCGCTTGGTGAAGAAAGCTTTGTCCGTGTTCCGGACGGAGTTGCACATTTTCTAGAGCATAAAATGTTTGAAAAGGAAGAAGGAGACGTATTCCAGAAATTCAGTATGAATGGAGCTTCTGCTAATGCATTTACCTCTTTCACCCGGACAGCTTATTTATTCTCAAGTACTTCTCACTTTGAGAAAAATCTTGATGTCCTGATTGACTTTGTTCAGTCTCCTTATTTTACTGAGGAAACCGTTGAAAAGGAAAAAGGCATTATTGGTCAGGAAATTACGATGTACGATGACAACGCAGATTGGCGTCTTTATTTTGGTGCAATTGAAAACATGTTCAAGCACCATCCGGTAAAGGTCGATATTGCAGGGACAATAGATTCTATTTCTTCAATTACAAAAGACCACCTTTATCAGTGTTATCATACTTTCTATCATCCATCTAATATGATGTTATTTATTGTCGGCTCAGTAGACCCGGAAGAAGTAATGAACTTCATCAGGGAGAATCAGGAGAAAAAGCATTTTGATTCTAAAGAGGCGATTGACCGTAAGTTCGAAGAAGAGCCTGACGAGGTCAATAGAGCCCACCACGAGCTTCATATGGACGTTCAGGTGGCAAAGTGTATGGTAGGGATAAAATCCAATGAGAAAGAAATCAGCGGAATGCAGCTGATGAAAAAAGAGCTGTCGATCAATACAGCGCTTGATGTATTGTTCGGAAAAACATCTGATCATTATACTGCTCTTTACGAAGAAGGGCTGATTGATGACCATTTTTCCTATGATTTTACGCAGGAAAGTAACTTTGGCTTTGCCTTAGTCGGCAGTAACTCTGCAAACCCTGAGAAACTGTCAGAGCGGATCAAAAACATTCTGCTCGAAGAAGTACATTCTCCTTCTATCACAGAAGAGCAGCTGCAATCAGTGAAGAAGAAAAATATCGGTGGATTCTTAAGGTCATTAAATTCACCGGAATTTATTGCGAATCAGTTCACAAGATATGCTTTTAATGATATGGACCTTTTTGAAGCAGTACCGGTTCTTGAAACATTAACGTTAGAAGATGTGCATGAAGCATTCTCTGATCTTGTAAAAGAAGACAGGATCACCAGCTTTTATATCCTGCCGAAAGTAAATGGGTAAAATTGCTTTAGTGCTTGGCAGCAGTGGCGGTATCGGTTTAGAGATTTGTAAAAAACTCTTACAGACAAATCATACTGTTCTTGCTCAATATAATTCCAATGAGAATGCGATCAATGACTTATCACAGTTTGCCCGTCAGGAGGATCAACTGATCCCGCTTAAACTGGATCTGACTGATGGGCCAGCTGTTGATCAGGTCACAACAAACCTTTTGCAGCCGGACATAATTATTCATGCCGGCGGTCAACATTTCGAAGGGTTATTTGAAGATACCCCTGATCATGTGATTGAAAGTATGTGGAATGTCCACTTGTATCAGCCTGCGAGAATGATCCGGAGGCTGATCCCGGGGATGCGCCATAAAGATGGTTCCTCCATAGTGTTTGTCAGTTCTGTATGGGGAGAAACCGGTGCTGCATATGAAGTGATGTATTCTGCTGTAAAAGGTGCTCAAATCTCTTTTGTTAAAGCGCTTGGCAAAGAGCTTGCACCAAATGGCATACGTGTAAATGCGGTAGCGCCCGGTGCAGTCACTACAACGATGACGGCACATTATGATGATGAAGTTAAGCGGCATCTAGAAGAAGAGATCCCGGCCGGCCGGTTCGCGCGTCCCGATGAAATAGCGGATGCAGTCATGTTCCTGACCGGAAAACAATCCACTTACATCAATGGCCACGTACTGTCAGTTAATGGTGGATGGTATAGCTGAATCGCATAATTTCATCTCCCGTGACCATACTATTGATGAGACCTACACGGTTCATGAATAAAGGAGGAGAATAATATGTCGATTCTGGATAACTGGCAACAGTGGAAAGATTTTCTCGGAGATAAAGTCATTGCAGCCCAGAAGCAGGGAATGGATAAAGAAAAAATGTCAGAAGTAGCTTTTCAGATTGGAGACTACCTGGCGAAGAACGTTGACCCTAAAAACGAACAGGAACGGGTCTTAGCAGACTTGTGGAGAGCCGCAGATGAGAATGAACAGCATGTACTTGCTAACCTTATGATCCGTCTGTCAGGCGGTTCTGTCAGTCATTAATGTCGAAGTTGCCTTCTCAATCAGATGAGGAGGCAATTTTCTACTTATTTCGATGCAATTTCTGTTTTTCCTTTTCTAATCCATTCAAATGATTTATTATTAACCTTATAGATAGGAAAGTTTTTATATTAAGGAGCTGACACCATGGAGAAGAAGGAATGGTATCTCGAATATGAAATTCAAAAAAACCGTCCCGGTCTGCTTGGTGACATTTCATCTTTGCTTGGTATGCTTTCAATTAATATTGTAACGATAAATGGTGTTGACGAAGGTCGGAGAGGCATGCTTTTGCTTGCCAGAAGTGATGAGCAGATTGTCAGACTTGAACTGATTTTGCGTACTATGGATACCATTCAGATGACAAAGCTGAGAGAACCTAAGCTTCGCGACAGGATGGCGGTCCGCCATGGCCGGTATATTCAAAGAGATGCAGACGATAAAAAAACATTCAGATTTATAAGAGACGAGCTTGGTCTTCTTGTTGATTTTATGGCGGAGCTGTATAAACAGGATGGTCATAAGCTGATTGGCATACGTGGATTACCGCGTGTCGGGAAAACAGAATCAATCGTGGCAGCGAGCGTCTGTGCGAATAAAAAATGGCTGTTTATGTCTTCAACGTTATTAAAACAGACAGTCCGTGATAAATTAATTCCGGATGAATATAATGAAAACAATTTATTTATTATAGATGGCGTCGTTTCAACACAGCGTGCCTCAGATAAGCATTGGCAGCTTGTACGGGAAATTATGAGAATGCCATCCATCAAAGTCATTGAGCATCCGGACATTTTTGTAGAAAATTCCGAATACTCGATTGATGATTTTGATTATATTATTGAGCTTCGACACGACCCGGATGAAGAAATTACATATGAATTAATGCATAAAAACGCAATGTTCAGTGGATCGGATTTTGGGGAATTTGACTTTTAAGTATTGGCAGGTGTAAACATTGACAGAACTAGGCAGCCGCCTGAAAGAAGCCAGAGAAGCCAAGGGCTACTCACTTGAAGAGCTTCAGGGATTAACTAAAATTCAAAAAAGGTATCTCCAGGGAATTGAAGAGGGAGATTATTCAATGATGCCCGGTGCATTTTATATTCGGGCATTTATTAAGCAATATGCTGAAGCGGTGGATTTGAATGTAGAGGAATTGTTTGAAACTTATTCTTCAGATATTCCTAAAAACCAGGATGATCATATTCCATCACAGCTTTCGAGAGTAAAAACGAGGGGAAGTAAGAATACATCTACAGCATTCAGGTTTATTCCAACAGCAGTTATGGCTGTATTCGTAGTCGGAATCGTTGCGCTGGCGTATATTCTGGTTCAGTCATTTATGTCAGCTGACAGTGATGAACCACAGGGGGATGAAGAGGTTCAGCAGGAGGAATCTGTGTCGCTTGATCAATCAGATGATACTGAACAAGCGGCTGAAGAGGAAGAGGTTGAGGATTCTGCTGAAGAACCTGCCGAAGAGGAGCCTGCAGATAATGAAGAGGAGCAGTCAGAGCCTCAGGAAGATGAATTAGCGATTGAAAATACAGGAACTGAAGGCGATACAACGAACTATCAGATTACGTCGTCTGAAGAGCTCACTGTAACGATCAATTCTGAATCTACCTGGGTTGGCATTACAGATCAGTCAGGTAATCAGCTCATTGATCAGATGCTGTCAGGCAGTGAGGAACTCACATTTGACGCATCAGAGCTTGAATGGTTCCGGATCCGTGTTGGAAGTGCGCCTGGTACAACTGTTTCTATAAATGGTGAGCAGGTGGATTTTGGTGCTTCAGATATCATTACTCAAAATATGATTTTTGAAGTGCGAAACCCATCATAAATTTTAAAAATAGTCATCATGCGTGATGACTATTTTTTTGATTAGGGTTTACATAGATGTGTGGTAAGGCTATTAATTAATAATGGTGAAAAATATTAGATTTAAAGGAGCAATTATATGAATGTACCTAATAAGATTACGATTTCGAGAATTTTTCTGATCCCTTTATTTATGCTAATCATGCTTGTTGATTTCGGATGGGGTGAGATGACACTTTTAGGAGCTGAGATGCCGGTCGCTCATTTTGTTGCCGCACTGATCTTTATCTTTGCCGCAACAACTGACTGGGTTGATGGGTATTATGCGAGAAAATATAACCAGGTAACAAACCTTGGGAAGTTTCTTGATCCACTGGCAGATAAACTGCTCGTATCAGCTGCACTGATAATTTTAGTAGAGCTGCAAATGGCACCGTCATGGATTGTGATTATCATCATTTCAAGAGAGTTCGCAATTACCGGGCTCAGACTGGTCCTCGCCGGGTCTGGTGAAGTGCATGCTGCCGCTATGCTTGGGAAAATTAAAATGTGGATGCAGATTGTAGCCATTTCAGCACTGCTGCTTCATAATATATTCTTTGCTATGTTTAACATTCCTTTTGACATCATAGCTCTATACATTGCAGCATTTTTTACTGTGTGGTCAGGTGTAGATTACTTTATCAAAAACTGGGGTGCTTTCAAAGATTCCAAATAAGGAGATGTTCGTATGAATGCAGAAATTATTGCGGTAGGATCGGAATTACTGCTTGGTCAGATTGCAAATACCAACGCTCAGTTTATTTCAGCGAGACTTGCTGAATCGGGAATCAATGTATATCATCACAGCGTAGTGGGAGATAATGAAGATCGGCTTTTACAAACACTCTCAAATGCTGATAAGAGATCAGATTTGATTATAGTTACAGGTGGTCTCGGACCTACTAAAGACGATTTGACAAAAGAAGCTGCAGCCAGACATCTTGGCTGCAGTCTTTCGTATGATCAGGAATCCTTAAAGGCAATTGAACAGTATTTTATACAGACGGGAAGTATCATGACTGAGAATAATAAAAAACAGGCGCTTGTTCTGGAAGACAGTACTGTGTTTTTTAATTTTCATGGTATGGCTCCGGGTATGCTGAAATCACTTAACGGCAAGAGTTATCTTTTACTTCCTGGTCCTCCGCGGGAAATGAAACCAATGCTTGTTGATCAGGTCTTGCCTTACCTGAGGGATCAGAAAACTGAAAACAGCTCGCTACACTCCAGGGTTATGCGTTTCTTTGGTATTGGTGAGGCGGATCTGGAATCGCGGATTGAAGACATTCTCAGTGAACAGACTAATCCGACCATTGCACCGCTGGCTGAAGAGGGGGAAGTGACACTCAGAATTACCGCAAGAAGCAGTGATTTGAAGGAAGCTGAATCACTTGTGAATCAAATGGTGACGGTCATTGAAGACAGGGTGGGCGATTATTGCTATGGTTATGATCAAAACAACCTTCTTCAAAAAATGACGTTACTTCTTGATCAGAAGAATCTAACCATTGCCTCTGCTGAGAGTCTGACAGGCGGGCTTTTTTCTTCAGAAATTTCTTCAATCCCTGGAGCCAGCAGTTATCTTTCAGGCGGCATAACGGCATACTCCAATCATGTAAAACAGAGTGTTCTTGGAGTGCCCGGGGATCTGCTTGATCAGTATGGTGCAGTGAGCCGTGAATGTGCAGAAAGCATGGCGGATCAGGTCCGTAAGAAATTTGCGAGTGATATTGGAATCAGTTTTACCGGTGTTGCAGGGCCGGGTGATGATAACGGGATTCCCGAGGGAACAGTCTGGATAGGTGTATCTCTCAAAAACGGGATGATCTCCTCCTTTATATTAACACTTAAGGGTGATCGTAACTTTAAAAGAATCAGAACGGTTAAGCACGGAATATATGCGTTGATTCAGCTCCTTGAAAAGAATGCGGGGCCATTTATCAAGAAGGGATTATAAACTGCACTATTCTATAAACGTATTTTAAAAAGTCATTTCATCTTAAGAATTAGCGTTTTTTTAATTCTATATTGCTTAAAATGACCTTTTTAAAAAATACGAATAAATGTTCGGTTTTTGCTTGTTATCTGATCTGGAAAAGAGTATAGTAGAGTTAGGTTATGAGACGTCACTAAGACGTCTATATCAAAGGAGGAATTAATGTGAGTGATCGTCAGGCAGCGCTGGATATGGCGCTTAAACAAATAGAAAAACAGTTCGGAAAAGGTTCAATTATGAAGCTTGGAGAACAGACTGACAGAAGAGTAAATACAGTATCGAGCGGGTCTGTCTCATTAGATGCAGCACTTGGGGTAGGTGGATATCCGAGAGGCCGTGTAATCGAGATCTATGGCCCTGAAAGCTCAGGTAAAACAACTGTAGCGCTTCATGCAATTGCTGAGGTCCAGGCAAATGGCGGCCAGGCTGCTTTTATCGATGCTGAGCACGCACTTGATCCTGTATATGCTCAAAAGCTGGGTGTTAATATAGATGAACTTCTTTTATCACAGCCGGACACAGGAGAACAGGCACTCGAAATTGCAGAGGCTCTTGTGCGGAGTGGAGCGGTTGAAATTGTCATCATTGACTCAGTAGCAGCCCTTGTACCGAAAGCGGAAATCGAGGGTGAAATGGGTGATTCACACGTTGGTCTTCAGGCGCGTTTGATGTCACAGGCGCTTAGAAAACTATCAGGTGCAATCAGTAAGTCTAACACAATCGCAATCTTTATTAACCAGATTCGTGAAAAAGTTGGTGTTATGTTCGGAAGCCCGGAAACAACGCCAGGTGGTCGCGCACTGAAGTTCTATTCTTCGGTCCGTCTTGATGTGCGCCGTGCTGAAACGCTTAAGCAGGGTAACGATATGGTCGGAAACAAAACGCGTATTAAGGTCGTTAAAAATAAAGTGGCACCGCCATTCCGTATTGCAGAAGTTGATATCATGTATGGTGAAGGAATCTCTAAAGAAGGAGAGATCATTGACCTTGGTGCTGAAGCGGATATCGTTCAAAAGAGCGGATCATGGTATTCCTATGAAGGAGAGCGTCTTGGACAGGGACGTGAAAATGCAAAGCAGTTTCTAAAAGAGAATACTGACCTCCGTCAGCAGATTCTCCTGAAGATCCGTGAGCATCACGGTATGGATCAGCCGCATGCTGTGCCAGAAAGTGAAAAGGAAAAAGCAGAGGAATTTGATCTGCTAGAAGATAAGTAATATGACTTTTAAGAGGCAGGAAATGGATTCCTGTCTCTTTTTTTATTGAAATGTTATGAGGTAGATTATTCTAGGTTACTTGACAATGAAATTTTGCAGACTTAAAATTAAGATTGTATATTTTTCAATTTTTCTAATTGATAAGTAAATGTCATGAAGTCTTCCGGAAGCATTCGGAAGATCCTGAAAAGACAAAGTATGAAGAGATTAAGCAAGAGGAGGTGAATACGATGGGAGCACTCGAAATCACCTTCATTTTGGTTGGCATTATCGTAGGTGTGTTTGTTGGTTATTTGATACACAAATTCATGATGGACGCGAAAGTCGGCGGTGCGAAAGGTACTGTTGAACAAATCCTGACAAACGGGAAGCGTGAAGCAGAAGCACTGAAGAAAGAAGCGCTGCTAGAAGCGAAAGATGAAAATCATAAGCTTCGTTCAGAAATTGAAGCAGAACTCCGTGAACGCAGAAATGAACTGCAAAAGCAGGAAAACCGCCTGATGCAGCGGGAAGAAAACCTGGATCGCAAAGATGACTCGCTGAATAAGCGGGAATCAATGCAGGAACGAAAAGATCAATCACTGCATGAAAGACAACAACATATTGAAGAGATGGAAAGCAAAGTGGAGGAGATGGTTCAAAAGCAAGAGCTCGAACTTGAACGTGTATCTGGACTGACGCGGGAAGAAGCGAAAGCAATTATACTTGATCAGGTAGAGAAAGAACTGTCACAGGACATTGCAATTATGGTGAAAGAACAGGAAAACCGTGCAAAAGAAGAATCAGAGAAGAAAGCAAGAGAATTGTTATCTCTGGCAATTCAAAGGTGTGCGGCTGACCATGTGGCTGAAACCACTGTTTCTGTCGTAAACTTGCCGAATGATGAAATGAAAGGGCGCATCATCGGAAGAGAAGGACGAAATATCAGAACGTTAGAAACGCTGACAGGAATCGATCTGATTATTGATGATACACCTGAAGCGGTAATCCTCTCAGGGTTTGACCCGATCAGACGAGAAACAGCAAGAATTGCGCTTGAAAAACTCGTACAGGATGGGCGCATTCACCCTGCAAGAATTGAGGAAATGGTTGATAAAGCACGTCGTGAAGTAGACGAGCATATTCGTGAAATCGGTGAACAGACAACATTTGATGTTGGTGTACACGGACTTCATCCGGATCTCATCAAAATCCTTGGCAGGCTGAAATACCGTACAAGCTACGGACAAAATGTACTCAAGCATTCTACAGAGGTTGCTTACCTCTCAGGTCTGCTTGCAGCTGAGCTTGGTGAAGACGTTGCGCTTGCCAGAAGAGCAGGGCTGCTTCATGATATCGGGAAAGCAATTGACCATGAAGTGGAAGGCAGTCACGTTGAAATTGGCGTGGAGCTTGCAACCAAGTATAAAGAACACCCTGTAGTCATTAACAGTATTGCTTCCCACCACGGTGATTATGAAGCAACATCAGTCATCGCGGTACTGGTTGCAGCAGCTGATGCACTTTCTGCAGCAAGACCAGGTGCTAGAAGTGAAACGCTTGAAAACTACATCAGAAGACTTGAACGTCTTGAGGAAATTTCTGAAGGATATGAAGGCGTAGAGAAATCATTTGCTATTCAGGCGGGCAGAGAAATTCGAATTATGGTTCGTCCTGAGCAGATTGATGATCTTACCGCTCACAGACTCGCACGCGATATACGTAAGCAGATCGAAGAAGAGTTGAATTATCCGGGTCACATTAAAGTAACAGTGATCAGAGAAACCCGAGCAGTAGAATACGCAAAATAATCAAAGCGATGTGCCTTGGCACATCGCTTTTAAATTGAACAAAACATACTCAATCAGCCACAGGTAAAGTTGAAACAGTGGTATTTTCATGCTAAAGTTTGAACAAAGTACATAATTAGAAAGAGGAATATGATGAAAATACTTTTTATTGGAGACGTTGTAGGCTCTCCTGGAAGAGAAATGATAGATGAGTACCTTCCGAAATTAAAAGAAAGACATGAACCGGATATTGTTATAGTAAATGGAGAAAACGCTGCATCCGGAAGAGGGATTACACAGAAAATATATGAACAGTTGCTCCAGGCTGGTGCCGATATGATTACACTCGGGAATCACACGTGGGATAATAAAGATCTATTTAATTTTATCGATAAAGCTGATCAGTTAGTAAGACCACTGAATTATCCAAAAGGAACACCTGGAAAGGGCATCCGATTTTTTCAGGCCGGCAGTGCGGAAGTCGCGATAGTTAATGCGCTTGGCAGAACATTTATGAACCCGGTAGACGATCCTTTTCCGGCAGTCAGACAGGCGGTCACGGAAGCAAAGAGACAGACACCATTTGTCTTTGTTGATTTTCATGCAGAGGCTACGAGTGAAAAGCAGGCTATGAGCTGGTACCTGGATGGTAAAGCTTCAGCTGTAGTGGGAACTCACACCCATGTGCAGACTGCTGATAACAGAATTCTTCCTGAGGGAACGGCTTATTTGTCAGATGTTGGGATGACCGGTCCTTATGATGCCATTTTAGGTATGGAAAAAGAAGCAGTATTAAAACGGTTCGTTACAGGCTTACCTTCAAGGTTTGAAGTACCTAAGACGGGCAGAGCGATTTTAAGCGGCTGTCTGATTAAACTGGATCGTAAATCAGGTAGTGCCTTGTCTATAGATCGTATCTTAATTAATGAAGATCATCCCTTTTAAAGACTGTAATATTGCTTCCTCCTGCATAACTTCACGCTAAAAGGAATATAGTGAATGGACACTAGCACATGTTAGCGGTTGAAGAAGGGGGATCTGCAGTTGAATGTATTAAAAGTATCGTCAAAATCTAATCCAAATTCAGTAGCAGGCGCATTAGCAGGTGTATTAAGAGAAAAAGGGTTTGTGGAAGTGCAGGCAATTGGCGCAGGCGCACTTAACCAGGCAGTAAAAGCAGTTGCGATTTCAAGGGGATTTGTTGCACCATCAGGAATAGATCTGATTTGTATTCCTGCATTTACAGATATTCAGATTGAAGGAGAAGAAAGAACTGCTATTAAGCTGATTATTGAACCAAGGTAAGATAAGGCCGTTGCGGAAGCAGCGGCCTTTGTTTTTTATAAACAATAATATTATTATGTTAACTTATTATTTGATCAAAGGGTTGAATTTCACTGGTTTACCTTTAAAAAGATGTGTCACATTAGTAAACGTGATAAAATGAACAATGATGAATTTATACATATTGCGCAGTTGAAGGAGAGGTTAGAATGAAACAGCAGCTTTCCTGGAAAGTGGGCGGTCAGCAGGGAGAAGGGATCGAAAGCACCGGCGAAATCTTTTCCATGGCAATGAACCGTCTGGGTTATTTTTTATATGGCTATAGGCATTTTTCTTCAAGAATAAAAGGCGGACATACAAACAATAAAATCAGAGTGAGCACAACACGCATAAGAGCGGTAGAAGACCGTTTAGATATTTTAGTTGCATTTGATCAGGAAACAATTGATGTGAATTATCATGAAATGGGTGCAGACGGTATTATCATTGCTGATGCGAAATTTAAACCTGCAAACCCGGAGGACTGTCAGGCAGAACTGATTATTGTACCCTTTACTGAAATTGCTTCTGAACTAGGCACCTCTTTAATGAAAAACATGGTTGCAATTGGTGCAACATGTGCCATTATGGATCTTCCGACTGAGGTTTTCACAAAAGTACTCCAGGAGACATTCAGCCGCAAAGGTGAAGTCGTTGTTCAAAAAAATATGGAAGCGATCGAAGCAGGTTTTAAAGCAGCTTCAGACCTGCTTGCCGATAAAAAAGGTTCGCATCAGCTTGCTGAAGCAGACGGTATTCAGAGAATGTTTATGATCGGCAATGATGCAATTGCACTCGGCGCAATTTCAGCCGGTGTCAGATTTATGGCAGCATATCCGATTACTCCGGCTTCTGAGATTATGGAATACTTAATCAAAAAACTCCCTGCACTCGGTGGTGCTGTCATTCAAACGGAGGATGAAATTGCTGCAGCTACAATGGCAATTGGGTCAAACTATGCTGGTGTACGTGCTTTTACAGCATCAGCGGGTCCGGGACTGTCTCTCATGATGGAATCAATCGGACTCTCCGGCATGACTGAGCAGCCGCTTGTCATAGTGGATACTCAGCGAGGGGGACCATCAACCGGATTGCCAACGAAGCAGGAACAGTCGGATCTGATGCAGATGATATATGGCACTCATGGAGATATCCCCAAAATAGTTTTAGCACCGAGTACAGCTGAAGAAGCGTTTTATGACACGATTGATGCTTTTAATCTTGCTGAAACTTATCAGTGTCCGGTTATTGTACTGTCAGATTTGCAGCTTTCACTTGGGAAGCAGTCTGTAGATCCTTTAGACTATTCAAAAGTTTCAGTTGGCAGAGGGAAGCTCGTGACAGATGAATCAGAGCTTGAGGAACTTGAGCCGAAGCAGTATTTTAAGAGGTATGAAGTAACTGAAGACGGGGTTTCCAAACGCGTTCTGCCCGGGATGAAAAACGGTATACACCATGTAACCGGAGTTGAACATGATGAGACTGGAAAACCTTCTGAATCCTCATTGAATCGTCAAATGCAGATGGATAAACGTATGAGAAAGCTGGATCATGTATCGCTTTACAAAGCGGTTGATATAGATAATGCAAAGCATGGTGAATCAGATGTCTTGCTTATTGGATTTAATTCAACACGCGGCGCATTGGAAGAAGCGCAGGAAAGACTTGAAGCCCAGGGATTAAAGGTTAATCATGCGCATATCAGATTACTTCACCCTTTCCCTGCTGATAAGCTTGCACCATTGATGGAAAGTACGAAAAAAGTTGTAGTAGCTGAACATAACGCAACGGGGCAGCTGGCATCATTAATTAAAATGAATGTTGGAATGGCTTCAAAGATTCATAGTCTGAAAAAGTACGACGGGACTCCGTTTTTACCATCGGAGGTTGAGTTGCTGACAAAGGAGCTGATTTAATTGGTTACATTTAAAGATTTCAGAAATAATGTAAAACCTAACTGGTGTCCGGGATGTGGAGACTTTTCAGTACAGGCTGCGATCCAGCGTGCCTCAGCTAATATTGGCTTAACGCCTGAAAGTCTTGCAGTCGTATCAGGGATTGGTTGTTCCGGCAGAATCTCAGGATATATTAATTCCTACGGCTTTCACAGTATCCACGGCCGTGCGCTACCCCTCGCGCAAGGTGTGAAAATGGCTAACAGAGATCTGACAGTCATCGCATCAGGAGGAGATGGAGACGGATTTGCAATTGGTCTTGGTCATACTATTCATGCAATCAGAAGAAATATTGATATGACTTATATCGTGATGGATAACCAGATCTATGGATTAACAAAAGGGCAAACTTCTCCAAGGTCTTCAGCAGGATTTAAAACGAAATCAACGCCCAAGGGTGCGATTGAGCCATCTATTAATCCTATGGAAATGGCTTTGACCTCCGGTGCTACTTTTGTAGCCCAGGGCTTCTCGTCAGATTTAAAAGAACTGACAAGCCTGATTGAACAGGGGTTAAGTCACAAAGGATTTTCTCTTATTAATGTATTCAGCCCTTGTGTAACATACAACAAAGTGAACACTTATGACTGGTTTAAAGAAAACCTGGTCAAGCTTTCAGAGATTGAAGGGTATGATGCCTACAGTAAAGAAGCTGCCATGCAGACATTGATGAAGCATGATGGGCTAGTTACAGGATTGATATATCAGGACACAGAACAGCCTTCTTACCAGGAGCTGATTGACGGTTATGATGAGAAACCTCTTAGCAATCAGAATCTGCAACTGGAAGAAGATTACTTTAATAAACTAGTAAAAGAATTTATGTAATAATTAAGGCGCACGTGAATCAAGCGTGTGCTTTTCTGCTGAGTTGTATAATTGAGTCAATTTATCGACATCATCGTTAGTTATGTTGTCAGTATGTAAATTAACATTTATACTTGTATAACATGGGGTTTTTTAACTCTGTTAATGAATTTGACAGTAAGAAAGGGGACATCAGGATGAATGAAGAGCAGCGCATTGCAAGCCAGGATGCCACTCAGACATCTCAGGGACAGAAGAAAGAAAAAGACTATAGTCAATACTTTCAGACTGTTTACAGCCCGCCATCATTAAAAGATGCTAAAAGACGCGGTAAAGAAGATGTAAATTACCATGAAGATTTTAAAATAGATCAGACATTAGAGGGTTTGGGTAAGGGGCGTAAATTCTATATCCGCACTTATGGCTGTCAGATGAATGAGCACGACACAGAAGTGATGGCTGGAATCTTCCTGCAGCTTGGGTATGAGCCGACAGATACGACCGAAGATGCTGATGTGATTTTATTAAATACATGCGCAATCCGTGAAAATGCTGAAAATAAAGTATTTGGTGAGATCGGTCACCTTAAGCCATTAAAGCTTGAAAAACCCGATTTACTAATTGGTGTGTGTGGATGTATGTCTCAGGAAGAATCAGTTGTTAACAAAATTCTTAAAACACATCCTCATATTGATATGATCTTTGGTACACATAACATTCACAGGCTTCCAAACATTCTGAACGAAGCCTATATGAGTAAGGAAATGGTCGTTGAAGTATGGTCAAAAGAAGGAGACGTCATTGAAAATCTCCCTAAAGTGAGAAAGGGTGCAATCAAAGGCTGGGTTAACATTATGTACGGCTGTGATAAATTCTGTACATATTGTATTGTCCCTTATACAAGAGGTAAGGAACGCAGCAGACGTCCTGAAGATATTATCAGGGAAGTCAGACACCTTGCCGCACAGGGCTATCAGGAGATCACACTTCTTGGACAGAATGTAAATGCTTATGGTAAGGATTTAAAGGATACGGACTTTGGACTCGGTCAATTAATGGATGAGCTGCGAAAAATCGATATACCAAGAATCCGCTTTACCACAAGTCATCCAAGAGACTTCGATGATTATTTAATTGAGGTACTTGCTAAGGGTGGGAATCTTGTTGAGCATATACATCTGCCTGTACAGCATGGTTCTTCTGATGTACTTAAGCTCATGGCCAGGAAGTATACGAGAGAGCAGTTTCTGACGCTTGTCGGTAAAATTAGAAAAACAATACCAAACGCAGTACTGACAACTGATATTATTGTAGGTTTTCCGAATGAAACTGAAGAACAATTTGAAGAAACGCTTACATTATATAAAGAAGTAGGATTTGAGACAGCATTCACTTATATCTATTCTCCGCGGGATGGTACTCCGGCAGCAAAAATGCAGGATAATGTACCGATGGAGGTTAAAAAAGAGCGTTTGCAGCGTCTGAATAACCTTGTGAATGAAATGTCACTTGCAGCAATGAAAAAACTTGAAGGTCAGACGATGGAAGTGTTAGTGGAAGGCGAAAGCCGTAAGAATGCTGAAGTTTTGTCAGGCTATACAAGAACGAGCAAACTCGTAAACTTTAAAGGACCAAAGAACATTGTCGGAAAAAGAGTGATGGTCAAAATTACTGATGCTAGAACCTGGAGCCTGAATGGTGAATTGGTTGAAGCGGAAGAACCAGCAGGAGTGAATGGATAATGGAAAAGAGATATACGAAAAAAGAAATAATTGCACGTGCAAAAGAACTCGCACAGATGATTACTGAAACAGAAGAAGTGGACTTTTTTAAACGAGCTGAGGCGCAGATTCAGGAAAATCAAAAAATCAGAGAAAAAATTGCCAGCCTGAGAAGTCTTCAGAAGCAGGCAGTTAATTTCCAGCATTATGGTAAACATGAAGCGCTGAAAATGATTGAAGCCAAAATCGAAAAAGTAGAAAATGAAATTGATGAAATTCCAATTGTTCAGGAATTTAAGCAGTCACAGACTGAAGTGAATGATCTTCTTCAAATGGTCGCCAACACGGTTTCTAACACTGTAACTGATGAAATTATCCGTCAGACTGGCGGAGATATTATGAAGGGTGAAACCGGTGCACAGGTTAATAATGCACCAGGCGGCAGCTGCTCATAATGAATCGAAAAAGGATCCGGAATAAAAACCGGATCCTTTTTTTGATTCATATTGTTCTGAAAATTGACAATGCTCGTAATATTTGATAAAAATAACATACAGCTCAATTTCAGAGCTTAATATATTCAGTAAAAATGAAAGCGATTACATAAAGGGGGATAGGGATAAATTCAGTACGATTATTACAAACAATAGGGGGCAAAGTGATGACTTACTCAAATCCAAATACTGATGGATCTCTAGTGAATTTTAAAGATAAATATGATAACTACATAGGGGGAGAATGGGTAGCGCCTGCAAAAGGGCAATATTTTGATAATCCTTCTCCGGTAGATGGCAAGGTGTTTTGCCAGATTGCACGCTCTACAGAAGAAGATGTTGAAAAAGCACTAGATGCAGCACATGCAGCAAAGGATGCATGGGGGAAAACTTCTGTAACGGAAAGATCAATCATATTAAATAAGATTGCTGACCGTATGGAGCAAAATCATGAAATGCTTGCAGTAGCTGAAACATGGGAGAATGGTAAGGCGGTCCGTGAAACACTTAATGCAGATCTGCCGCTTGCGATTGATCATTTCAGATATTTCGCTGGCGTCATCCGGGCACAGGAGGGAACGCTTGGTGAGATTGACCATGATACAGTAGCTTATCACTTCCATGAGCCGCTCGGGGTTGTGGGACAGATTATCCCATGGAACTTCCCGCTGTTAATGGCTGTATGGAAGCTTGCGCCTGCGCTCGCTGCGGGTAACTGTATTGTTTTAAAACCGGCAGAACAAACGCCTTCGTCAATTTTGGTATTAATGGAGCTGGTTGGTGATCTTCTGCCAAAGGGTGTGTTAAATATTGTGAATGGTTTCGGCCTTGAAGCAGGTAAGCCGCTTGCGTCAAGTAAGCGTATTGCAAAAGTCGCATTTACAGGTGAAACAACCACCGGCCGAATGATCATGGAATATGCATCCCAAAATCTGATTCCGGTTACTTTAGAGCTTGGTGGTAAATCACCAAATATTTTCTTTAAAGATATTATGGATCAGGATGATGAATTTGTGGACAAGGCAGTTGAAGGTCTGTTGATGTTTGCGCTTAATCAAGGTGAAGTATGTACTTGTCCTTCAAGAGCACTTATTCATGAAGACATCTATGAAGAATTCATGGCACGTGTAGTGAAGAGGGTAAAAGAGATTAATACAGGCAATCCGCTGGACCCTAATACAATGATGGGTGCACAGGCATCAACTGAGCAGATGGAAAAAATTCAATCATACCTTCAGATCGGTAAAGAAGAAGGAGCGGAGCTTGTAACTGGTGGAGATATTAATAAAAAAGAGGGTGAATTTGCTGAAGGTTACTATATTCAGCCTACCATCTTTAAAGGAACAAATGATATGAGAATCTTCCAGGAAGAGATTTTTGGACCGGTTCTTTCTGTTACTACATTTAAAACAGATGAAGAAGCAATGGAAATCGCAAATGATACACTATATGGACTTGGTGCAGGTATCTGGACAAGAAATGTAAATACTGCATACCGATTCGGAAGAGGTATTCAGGCTGGTCGTGTATGGACAAACTGCTACCACCAATATCCTGCACACGCAGCATTTGGAGGTTATAAAATGTCAGGTATCGGACGTGAAAATCATAAGATGATGCTTAATCATTATCAGCAGACTAAAAACATGCTGGTCAGCTACAGCCCTAAGAAATTAGGATTCTTTTAAAAAACAGATGGCTCCGGTATTTAACCGGAGCTGTTTTATTTTGCAGAGGTATTTGAATACGTGAACAGTCCGAATGGTTTAAAGGGTTTAATTAAGGGTAAAATTCTGTAAATCGCACTGCTGAGGAGGATCATTATGGAACATCATTTACAAGCATATTTTAAAAATGAAAGCGATGCAGAAACTGCATTAGCTAAACTGCAGAGGTGTCCGATCAGAGATGCAAGGATTGATTCAATCCCTGATACTGACAGCAATCCATTTCTGCTTCCTGCATTGAGCTTTACTTCAAACTCGACTCCAAATACAGGTATTATTACAGATCGTGATGTGATCAGCCGTGCTGACTCATCAGATACGTTTCATTATTTGCTTGAGTTTTATGTTAAGGAAGAAGATAGAAAAGAAGCTGTATCAATTTTAAGCAAGACTGATGCACACCTTGATAAAGAAGCATATGAAAAAATAAATCATAATTAAGTAAAGCTCTAATAATAACAACGTTATTATTAGAGCTTTACTGTGTAATTAAGCATGATTTCAGGTTTTTGGTTTGCATCATTATATTCCTGTTCATTAATTTTTGCGAAAATGTAATCAGAGGTCACTTCTGCCAGCCTGCTGGTTGAGTATCCGAATAAAGAAACAGGGGAGTCGGCATCAACGTCTTCAGCGTAAGCGATCAGTGAACTGTCTTCAGGGATATTGAGGCCTAAACTTTTACTGATCAGCAGTGTAAGCTCTGCCAGGTTGCGGCTGGAGCACATAATCGCATCCGGCATCGTCTGATCAAGCGTCGATTTTATAATAGTAAAGAATCGTTCGAGGTCCCCTGTGCTGACATAAGTATGTTTAACCGCATCAAAGCGGGTTTCTTTTTTTAGCGCTTCATTCATCCAGTTTTCATCATACTCACTTACTGTCAGGATTGATCTGTGACCGGAGTGGGTCAGAAGAGATGCTGCTTTTAAAGCTGCATCTTTTTTTAATGTTTGCTGAGTAATCGCTGGCGTATCAGAAGATTCAATATAGGGATTATATGTGAAATCGGCATTAGGAAAATTGAATTCATTTTGATCAATAACAATTACACATGCAGCTTTTAAGCGTGAGAACATCTCCTTTGCATCCTGAAAACCAGCAGCAGACAAAGCAGGTAAAAACCCGCGGCGTTTCAATTGTTTGCTTAATTCGTGTACGGTAGCTGCGTAACCTGGAGTCGCCATAGCAGGGCAGAAGATGCCAACCGCATTGGACTTCCCGGTTGCGAGAATTTTAGCAGAAGTATCAATTTCATAACCCATTTCTTTCGCAAGCGCTAAAATCCGCTGTTTAGTCGGCTCTTTTACTAATGGACTGTCATTCAGCGCTTTAGAAACGGTGGAAAAACTGACGTTTGCCTCTTTGGCTATATCCTTGATCGTAACAGACATTGTATCACCCCTATAAATAATAACGTTATTATTATATTTAGTATAAATAACAAATTTAATAATGACAATAAATAAATGCCAACTATAAAATAACAACGTTATTATTTTAACTAAACCAGGTTATTTGCACATGTTTTAAATATGGTGCATAAGATAAGGGAGAAATGAAAGGAGGCCGCTTTAATGACGGAATACCGTGAGATTATTACGAAGTCAGTGGTAGCAAAGGGACGAAAGTACGTTAAGTCTAAACATACTGTTCAGCCACCACATAAACCGTCAAGCATACTCGGCTGCTGGATTATCAATCATAAATACGCTGCAAAAAAGTCCGGTCACAAAATTGAGGTAAACGGTTCTTATGAGTTAAATGTATGGTACTCTCACCATCACAACACGAAGACATCTGTGATCATTGAAAATGTTTCCTACAAAGATGAAATTACTCTCAGGTACCGGGATAAGGATGCAAGAAATGATCACGAAGTCATTGCGAGAGTGCTGCAGCAGCCAAATTGCATTGAGGCCGAAATTTCTGATAAGGGTCAGCATATCGTTGTCCATGCGGAGAGAGAAATTGCTGCTGAATGTGTGGGTGAAACAAAAGTATGTGTAGCTTTTACAAATGAGCACCCCGGTGATGACGACTGGGAAGATTATGATTTAGATGAAGAGCTTGAACATATTAATCAGAATGTATTTGATCATGAGTAAACACTGTCCTAGGACAGTGTTTTTTATTGTGCAGACAAGTAATCGGTTAAGTGATTGATGACCATTTATGCTATACTTTTCACATATATAATGTAGATGAACGGGGAGAATTGTTTTGACGAAATATACACCTATGATGCAGCAATACCTAAGAATAAAAGCTGAAGTACCAGATGCATTTCTGTTTTTCAGGCTCGGAGATTTTTATGAAATGTTTTTTGATGATGCACTTAAGGCATCTAAGGAACTTGAGATTACGCTTACAGCGCGTGGTGGTAATAAGGAAGATAAAATTCCGATGTGCGGAGTACCATATCATTCTGCAGCTTCATACATAGAGAAACTGGTCGACAGGGGATTTAAAGTGGCACTTTGCGAACAGACTGAGGATCCGAAACAGGCAAAGGGCGTTGTCAGAAGAGAAATCGTACAGATGATCACCCCTGGTACGGCAGTTAGTGCTGTTAATGAACGGGAAAACCACTTTCTGGGTTCAGCAGTTCAGCTATCCGGTGAGCGCTATAGTATTGCTTACCTAGACCTGTCAACTGGGGAATCAAAAGCATCTGTTGTTGATAATGAAGAACTGCTTCTGCAGGAAATTACAATGATTAAAGCAAAAGAATTGATTCTGCCGGCTTCTGTTAGTGATGAGCTGATCAGTAAATTTAAGGATAGAGGCATTACTGCAATATCAAAAGTAGAGCAGGGGCAGCTGTCATTTGATGAATCATTACTTTCCCTGCTTGAGGACGATGAAGTAAAAGAGGGGATCAGTCTGCTTTTGCACTACACAACTGATACCCAGAAGAGGTCACTTGATCATTTGCAGAAAACTGAACACTACGAAGTGAGTGCATATTTACAAATTGACCCCAACTCAAAAAGAAATCTTGAGCTCACTGAAAATAACCGCAGCGGCTCGAAAAAAGGGTCTCTCGTCTGGCTGCTTGATGAAACGGTGACTGCAATGGGCAGCAGACAGTTAAAATCATGGGTTGAACGACCGTTAATCAATCAATCGCTGATTAATGAGCGACTTAACCTTGTTGAAAGTTTAAAAAATCATTTCTTTGAACGTGAATCACTAAGAGAGCTTTTACAAAATGTTTATGATCTTGAACGGCTTGCTGGTCGGGTTGCATTTGGTTCGATCAGCCCAAGGGATCTTGTGCAATTAAAAAGATCACTGCAGCAGGTGCCATTTATCAAAGAACAACTGAAAGAAATTCCTGATAAAAGCTTAATAAAAAGAGCTGAGGCGATGGATGCCTGTGCTGATGTAGCAGATTTGCTTGACCTCTCGATTGATGAGCAGGCGCCGATTACAATTAAGGATGGTAACTTTATTAAAGACGGTTATTCACCTGAGCTTGACCAGTACAAAGATGCAAGCCGTAACGGTAAAAAGTGGATTGCTGAACTTGAACAAAAAGAAAGATCAATGACAGGAATTAAATCGCTTAAAATCGGATACAATCGCATTTTTGGCTATTATATTGAAATCACAAAAGCAAACCTTTCTTCGTTAAATGATGAGCGATATGAAAGACGCCAGACGCTTGCAAACGCAGAGCGCTATATTACACCGGAACTAAAAGAAAAAGAGACGCTAATATTAGAAGCACAGGAAAAATCAATTGAACTTGAAAATGAGATTTTTCAGGTTGTCAGAGAACAGGTGAAAAAAGAAATTCCCCGTATTCAGCAGCTTGCAAAAGAAATCAGTGAAATTGATGTCCTGCAATCATTCGCATATATCAGTGAAAAAAGACATTATGTAAAACCTGTGTTTTCAGAACATCAGCAATTAAATATTCAAGAAGGCAGACACCCGGTCATTGAAAAGGTAATGAATATGAATGAGTATGTGCCTAATTCTTGTGAAATGGATAACAGCCGTTCAATGCTTTTAATTACCGGTCCGAATATGTCAGGTAAGAGTACGTATATGCGACAGGTTGCATTAATTTCTGTTATGGCACAAATGGGCTGCTTTGTTCCTGCAGATCATGCGGAGCTTCCAGTGTTTGATAGGATTTTTACAAGAATTGGTGCAGCTGATGACCTTGTAAGTGGTCAGAGTACTTTCATGGTGGAAATGCTTGAGGCAAAACATGCGCTCGAGCATGCAACTGAAAACAGTTTAATCCTGTTTGATGAAATCGGCCGCGGAACGTCCACATATGACGGGATGTCACTTGCTCAGGCAATCATTGAGTATGTTCATGATTCCATACAGGCAAAAACTTTATTTTCAACCCATTATCATGAACTGGTTGAACTATCTTCAAAGTTGAAACGTTTGAAAAATATACATGTAGCAGCTGCTGAACAGGATGGGAAGGTCGTATTTCTTCATAAGGTGAAAGAAGGTCCGGCTGATAAAAGTTATGGTATTCATGTAGCTGAACTTGCAGAGTTACCGCCTTCACTTATTAGCCGGGCGAATGAACTGCTGTCTTTTTTTGAAGCGGAAAAAGAATCGAGCGAATCAAAGCAGCAGATGACGCTGTTTGATCTGCCTGAAAAAACAAACCAGTCTGAAAGTAAAGTTTTAAAAGAGATTCAAAAAATCAATGTACTTGAAATGACACCGATGGAAGCGATGAATGAACTATATAAACTGCAGAAAAAAGCAGGTAAATTACTATCTAAATCTTAATGCGGGGAGGGGATCGTCATGGGACATATTCAGCAGCTGGATGAATTTTTATCAAATAAAATTGCTGCAGGAGAAGTGGTGGAGCGGCCCGCCTCAGTTGTTAAAGAACTGATGGAGAATGCCATTGATGCCCATTCTACAATTATAGAGATTGATATCGTTGAAGCGGGGCTCTCAAGCATCAGAATCAAAGATAATGGTGACGGTATATTAGAAGAAGACCTGCTTACCGCTTTTTCAAGACACGCTACAAGTAAAATAAAAAATGAACATGACTTATTCAGGATTAAAACGCTCGGTTTCAGAGGAGAAGCGCTGCCGAGTATCGCGTCAGTTTCGAAAGTTGAAATCACTTCTTCTACAGGTGAGCAAGGTACGAAAGCTATCATTCACGGTGGGAAATTGATCAGTCAGTCTGCAGCTTCAGCGAGAAAAGGAACTGATATCAGGGTGGAAGAACTTTTTTACAATACACCTGCAAGGCTTAAATATATGAAGACAATCAATACGGAACTTGGAAATATTACAGATATTGTGAACAGGCTCGCGCTCTCTCACCCTGAAATATCAATCAGGCTGATTCACAACGGCAGAACCCTGCTACATACTAACGGGCAGGGTGATATCAGACAGGTACTCTCTGAAATTTATGGTATGCAGACCGTGAAGAAGATGGTACCTTTTGAAGGAGAATCGCTTGATTTTAATATTTCAGGCTGGGCAGCACTGCCTGAAGTCACACGGGCATCAAAGAGTTACGTTTCCGTTCTGGTAAATGGCCGTTACATTAAAAATTACGGGATTACACAGGCCGTTCTTGAAGGGTACCGTACGATGCTTCCGATCGGCAGGTTTCCTGTTATTCTTTTATCGATTGAAATGGATCCGATCCTTGTGGATGTAAATGTTCATCCATCCAAACAGGAGGTCAGGTTCAGTAAAGAAAAAGAATTGCAGCACGTGATTTCAGAAACAATCAGAAGGACTTTCAGAAAAGAAACGCTGATTCCAAGCGGTGTAACTGAAAAGAAAGAGCCGAAAAAGTACAGTGAGCAAACCTCTTTTCAGTGGGGCACGGCAAATGAACAGCCTGCACATCCTGAACGCACGATTCCAAAAGAACCGCAGCAGATAGAAGAATCACCTCCTGAAAAGGAAGAGGTGACTGCTGGAGCTGTTGAATCGGAAGTAAATAAATTGGACGTACAGGACCAGCCTGAAGCGGAAGATCGTTATCGTGTGCGTAAGAGAATGCCTGAACTTTCAGTGATTGGACAGGCTCACGGTACCTATATTATCTGTCAGAGTGAAGCAGGGTTATATATGATTGATCAGCATGCTGCCCAGGAAAGAATTAAATATGAGTATTTTAGAGAAAAGCTTGCGCGTGATACAGGTGACATTCAGGATCTGCTCGTGCCTATGACATTTGATTTCTCCAGTGATCAATTTATAAAAATAAAAGATAACATTCATTTGCTTGAGAAATCAGGTGTTAATGCTGAAGAGTTTGGACACAACAGCTTGATTATAAGGTCACATCCGGTCTGGTTTCCTGAAGGTGAAGAGAGTGAAATCATTGAAGAAATGGTTGAGCAGCTATTGAAAGATAAAACCATTGACCGCTATAAGCTGAGAGAAGAAGTAGCTATTCTTATGAGCTGTAAAAAATCAATTAAAGCTAATCATTATCTGAAAAAAGAGGATATGCAATCCCTGATCAGTCAACTATCTGAATGTGTCGATCCGTTTACATGTCCTCATGGAAGACCGGTCGTTATACACTTTTCAACTTTTGAGATGGAGAAAATGTTTAAAAGAGTAATGTAAACAAAAGAGAAGGTGACATATGGAATTTGATAACCAGAAAATTCTGCCTGCAGTTCATTCAATGAAGGATTTTGATAAAATGCTTAAATATTCATTTGAATACGGTGTATTTTTAGATCTTCACATAGGCATGGTGAAAAGCGTATTTGATTATGCGAACAGTAAAAACAGGAAAATGTTTCTTCATATGGATTTGATTCAGGGGCTTGCAAACGACGAATATGCCTGTGAATACATTTGTCAGACAGTAAAGCCGTATGGCATTATCTCAACTAGAAAAAATGTTGTTAAAAGAGCCCGTGAATTAAATGTAAAAGCAATACAGCGGACTTTTGTCATTGATTCAAATGCATATAAAAGAAGTGTGGAACTGATCAGGCAGTCGGATCCGGATTACATTGAACTGCTGCCTGGTGTAGTTCCGAAGGTGATTGAGAGAATAAAGACTGAAACCGGTAAACCGATCATTGCGGGGGGACTAATCGATGATCCGGAAGAGGTAAATGCTGCACTAACTGCCGGTGCAAGTGCAATCTCAACTTCATCAAAAGAACTTTGGACATATTTCGGGAAATAGTTTGACAGCGTTTTCAGAAGCTGATAACATAGTTTTCAAGTTAATAACACGTGAAGAGACCAAGAGACTCACAGATCCTAATACCTAACAAAGGGAGGAATCTGTGAGCCTTTTTCTTTTCACAAAAGAGGGGGATTAGAAATGAATGAATACATCGCAGAATTGATTGGAACAGCCATTCTAATCTTATTTGGAGGAGGCGTTGTAGCAAACGTCAGTCTGAAGAAATCACTCGCTGAAGGAGCGGGCTGGGTAGCGATTGCGTTTGGCTGGGGTCTTGGTGTGGCCATGGGCGTATATGCGGTAGGGCAGTTTAGTGGTGCGCATCTAAATCCAGCGGTAACACTAGGTCTGGCATTTAATGCAGATTTTGAATGGGTGAAAGTGCCGGGTTATATATTAGCGCAGGTTGCAGGTGCATTTATTGGAGCGACACTTGTCTGGCTTCATTTCCTGCCACACTGGAAAGTGACGGAAGATCAGGGGACCAAGCTTGGCGTTTTTTCTACAGGTCCTGCAATTCCGCACAATTTCTCCAATTTACTAAGTGAAATCATCGGTACATTTATTCTTGTAGTCGGTATCTTATTTATTGGAGCGAATGATTTCACGGAAGGATTAAATCCTTTCATTGTTGGTATGCTGATTGTAGCCATAGGGTTTTCACTAGGCGGAACAACGGGATATGCAATCAACCCTGCCCGTGACCTTGGGCCGAGAATTGCACATTTTGTTTTACCGATCAGTGGGAAGGGTAATTCTAACTGGGGGTACAGTTGGATCCCAATCCTTGGACCGGTTCTTGGCGGTTCATTCGGCGGCTTATTTTACCGTTATATTTTTTCGGGAGAATTTCATATTATGTTCTTTATCGTTGCAGCGGTAACGTTATTATGTCTGCTGGCTGCGTACTTAGTTGACAAAAAACAAACTTCATTAATCCAATAATCTATCAGGGAGGAATTTCAAATGGAAAAATTTATTTTATCACTGGATCAGGGGACGACTAGTTCAAGAGCCATCCTGTTTAATAAAAAAGGGGAAATCGTTAAACTTGCACAAAAGGAGTTTGAGCAGATTTTTCCTAAACCGGGATGGGTTGAACATAATGCCAACGAAATCTGGGGTTCAATTCTGTCAGTTATTGCTTCAGTACTATCTGAAGCTGAAGTAAAGCCTGATCAGATTGAAGGAATCGGTATTACAAATCAGCGTGAGACGGCCGTTGTCTGGGATAAACATACGGGCATACCGGTTTATAACGCAATTGTATGGCAGTCGAGACAGACTGCTGATATCTGTAATGAGCTGAAAGATAAAGGTTTAAATGATACATTCAGAGACAAAACCGGTCTATTAATAGACGCTTACTTCTCCGGAACAAAAGTAAAATGGATTTTAGATAACGTTGACGGAGCAAGGGAGAAAGCTGAAAAAGGAGATCTGCTTTTCGGTACAATTGATACATGGCTGATCTGGAAATTATCAGGTGGTGAAGCGCATGTAACAGATTATTCGAATGCTTCAAGAACACTGATGTACAACATATACGATTTGAAATGGGATCACGAGCTGTTAGAGCATTTAACGGTACCTGAATCGATGCTTCCGGAAGTTAAAGCTTCTTCAGAGGTTTACGCGAAAACAGCGCCTCATCACTTTTTTGGAAAGCAGATTCCGATTGCCGGTGCTGCAGGGGATCAGCAGGCCGCACTATTCGGTCAGGCGTGCTACAAAAAAGGAATGGCTAAAAATACGTATGGTACCGGCTGCTTTATGCTGATGAATACAGGAGAAAAATCTGTAAAATCTGATAGTGGCCTGTTAACCACTCTGGCATGGGGAATTGATGGGAAAGTTGAATACGCGCTTGAAGGCAGTATATTTGTTGCCGGCAGCGCAATTCAGTGGCTCCGTGACGGCATGCGTATGTTAAAGACTGCTTCTGCTAGTGAAGACTATGCCAAGAGGGTTGATTCGACTGATGGTGTATATGTAGTACCGGCGTTTGTTGGGCTTGGAACCCCTTACTGGGACAGCGATGTCAGAGGAGCTGTATTTGGCCTGACACGTGGTACTTCAAAAGAGCACTTTGTCCGTGCGGTATTGGAGAGTCTTGCCTATCAGACAAAAGATGTGCTGGATGCAATGGAGAAGGACTCTGGAATCGAATTGAAAAAACTCCGTGTTGACGGAGGAGCAGTTCAGAATGATTTTCTTATGCAATTTCAGAGCGACCTTTTAAATGTTCCTGTGGAACGTCCGGTCGTCAGTGAAACAACAGCACTTGGTGCAGCTTATCTTGCAGGACTTGCTGTTGGCTTCTGGCAAAGCAAAGATGAAATAGCAGAGATGTGGAAAACTGATAAAGAATTCGATCCTGTTATGGATACAGAAAACAGTGATCAGCTTTACAGCGGATGGCAAAAAGCAGTGAAAGCAGCTCAGGCTTTTAAGTAAACCTCATATATGGTATTATAGAGTCAAGTTAATAAACGGGGTAGAGAGCAGAGAGGCCTGGATTCATTATGAGTTTTTTCATATATGGATTCGGCCTCTCTTTTTCTACTTTTTACAAAAAATCTCATTTTCAAATGGTTACAGATTAAAGGAGGATATTTATGAATTTTTCAAGTGCGAACAGATCAGAAAAGCTTAAAAAAATGTCAGAGGAAGTCTATGACTTAGTTATTATTGGCGGCGGTATCACAGGTGCGGGGATCGCGCTTGACGCAGTAACACGCGGTATGAAAGTAGCTGTTATTGAAATGCAGGATTTCGCCGGTGGAACATCAAGCCGATCAACAAAGCTTGTGCATGGCGGCCTGCGCTATCTGAAACAGTTTGAAGTAAAGCTTGTGGCAGAAGTTGGTAAAGAGAGAGCGATCGTATTTGAAAATGCGCCGCATGTAACATCTCCTGAGTGGATGATGCTTCCGATTCATAAAGGCGGTACATTTGGTAAGTTCTCAACGTCTGTTGGGCTTCGTGTATATGATTATCTTGCAGGTGTTAAAAAGCAGGAGCGCAGAAAAATGCTGAGTGCTTCTGAAGCGACAGAAAAAGAGCCGTTAGTCAAACAGGATGGACTGAAGGGTGCAGGGTACTACGTTGAATACCGGACAGATGATGCCAGACTCACGCTTGAGATCATTAAAAAAGCGGTAGAAAACGGCGCAGATTTTATCAACTATGTAAAAGCTGAAAGATTCACTTATGATAAAAAGAAAGTGTCAGGAGTAGAAGTAAAAGACCAGATCAATGGTGATACGCAAACAATACTTGGCAGAAAAGTTATCAATGCTGCAGGACCTTGGGTGGATAAAGTCAGAAATAAAGATTATTCAACCAATGATAAAGAGCTGCAACTGACAAAAGGTGTACATCTAGTACTTGATCAATCTGTCTTCCCTTTAAATCAGGCACTCTACTTCGATACGCCGGATGGCAGAATGATGTTCGCGATTCCGCGTGATGGAAAAGCTTATATTGGAACAACAGATACTTTCTATGGAACTGACAAAGATACAGCCAATCCTAAAATGACAGCTGAAGACCAGCGCTACATTCTGGATTCAATCAACTATATGTTTCCTGGCGTTGATGTCACTGAAGATCAAGTGGAGTCCAGCTGGGCAGGTGTTCGCCCGCTGATTTTTGAAAAAGGAAAAGACCCTTCTGAAATCTCCAGAAAAGACGAAGTGTGGGAGCATGACAGTGGACTCATCACTATTGCTGGAGGAAAGCTGACCGGATACCGCAAAATGGCAGAGCATGTTGTAGACCTTTCAGCGGAGCGACTTAAAAAAGAAGCGAAAAAATCTTTCTCAAAGTGCAAAACAGTTCATCTTCCACTGTCGGGTGCTGACTTTGGCGGTTCAAAAAATTACCAGCATTTTGTTGAATCCAAAGCAAAAGAAGCTGTACAATATGGTTTAACTGAACAGGAAGGGAAAAGAATTGCGGCATTTTATGGATCAAATGCAGACAAGTTGTTTACACTTGCGCATGCTGCTAAG
This sequence comes from Jeotgalibacillus sp. 10bf12, assembly GCF_055597105.1. Classification (NCBI taxonomy): domain Bacteria; kingdom Bacillati; phylum Bacillota; class Bacilli; order Caryophanales; family Caryophanaceae; genus Jeotgalibacillus; species Jeotgalibacillus sp. 10bf12. The sequence continues at coordinate 2,404,158 of NZ_CP200276.1, forward strand.
GGTATGCAGCTCGAATCACCGATGACGCCTGCTTTATATGCTGAAGTGGTATATGCAATTCAGGAAGAAATGACAGTGAAACCTGTAGACTTTTTCATCCGAAGAACAGGCCGGTTATTCTTTGATATTCATGCAGTTCACGCTCAGAAGGAAGCTGTGTTAAAATTAATGCAAAACCTGCTTGGGTGGGATGAAGCAACTTATCAGTCATATCAGATTGAGCTTGAAAATGAGCTGCACGATGCAGTTGAACCGGTAAAATAAATTTCTTTGGGGTGGTTAAATGAAAGAGTCATTTTTCACCAGAACATCAGACGGTCAGGATCTCCATACAGTGATATGGAGATCCGGCCAGCCTCATATAAAAGGATCAATTCAGCTCTGTCATGGAATGGCAGAGCATATTGGTCGTTATGAAAATTTAGCTAAGCATTTAAATCAAGCTGGTTATCACGTATTCGGACATGACTGCAGGGGCCATGGGCTGACAGCTGAAAACAAAGGACCATTTGGTGATTACGGCATAGAAGCAGACTTCAACAGGCTGGCAAAAGATGTAATTCAAATAAAAAAACGCTGCCTGATCAGCGGGAAGATTTATCTTCTTGGTCACAGCATGGGCTCTTTTATTTCCAGAAGAGTCATTCAGACTTACTCGTCAGCGTATGATGGCGTTATTTTATCAGGTTCCAATGGTCCGCTTGGTGGAATTGGTCTACCTGCAACTGTACTTGCTTCAGTGTTGAGTATGTTTCAGCCGACAGAAAAAGCAACATTATTAAACCGTTTGTCATTTGGCAGTTATAATCAGTCATTTCCTGATTCAAAAACTCCTTTTGACTGGCTTTCCTCAGATGAAAACGAAGTTCAAAAGTATATTGATGACCCAATGTGCGGATTTGTAATGACAAACAGATTTTACAAAGTACTATTTAATGGAATTAGAATGATTTATAATAAAACGGAAATTGCACAGATTCGTAAAGATCTTCCGATGCTTTTTGTGAGCGGAGAAGATGATCCTGTCGGTGATTTTGGTAAAGGTGTTTTTAAATCAGCTCAAATCTATACAAACTCCGGCATTGAATCAGTGGAAGTTCATATGTATGAAAATGGACGGCATGAAATGCTGAATGAACTTAATTCAGAAGAGGTAATCAGTGATATTTTGAATTGGATTGGAAAAGTAGAGGGATTAAATGAGAAATAAAGTTATTGTTATTGCAGGACCTACAGCAGTAGGTAAAACTGAACTCAGCATCAGGCTTTCGAAAGCAATAAATGGTGAAGTAATTAATGGGGATGCTATGCAGGTATACAAAGGACTTGATATCGGAACAGCTAAAATCAAACCTGAAGAAATGCAGGGAGTACCCCACCATCTGTTTGATATTATTCGACCTGATCGGTCTTTTTCAGCTGCTGAGTATCAGCGCGCTGTCAGAGAAAAAATTCATGAGGTACACACCCGTGGTGCCATACCGGTATTAACCGGAGGGACAGGGTTGTATATTCAGTCGGTATTATATGATTACAACTTCTCTGACAAAGGAAAAGATGATGCAATCAGGTTACAACTGGAGAAAGCGCATCTGGAGGGAGTTGATCTACATAAGAAGCTGACGGAGCGGGATTCCCTAACCGCATCAGCAATTCATCCGAATAATGTAAGACGTGTCATAAGAGCACTTGAAATAATTGAATCAACCGGCATGACACCAGCAGATTTAAAAGCATCTCAAACTCCTGAACCGCTTTACCACCATGAATTAATTGGTCTTGATATGGATAGGGACCTTTTATATCAAAGAATCAATAAGAGAGTAGACATGATGATTGAAGAAGGGCTTATCGACGAAGTAAGAGGGCTCTATGAAAGTGGTATTCGTGATGTAACATCAGTCCAGGCGATCGGTTATAAGGAACTGTACGCTTATTTTGAAGGGGAAATTACTTATGAAGTCGCACTGGATCGGATCAAACAGAATTCCAGACGGTACGCTAAAAGACAACTAACCTGGTTTCGCAACAAAATGGACTTCAAGTGGTTTAACATGTCAGAAAACAGAGAAAAAAAGATTAAGGAAATAATTGATTTTTTGCAGGAATTTGGTCGTTAAAGGCGAACAAGTTAAAGACAGTCAATTTTAGGAGGCGCTCAGATGAAACAAGCTGTTAATATTCAGGATCAGGTATTAAATCAATTAAGAAAAGAAAGTACGTTTGTAACGGTCTTCCTGCTAAATGGATTTCAAATCCGTGGGCAGATTAAAGCGTTTGACAGTTTTACAGTCATGCTGGAATCAGAAGGGAAGCAGCAATTAGTATATAAGCATGCCATTTCAACATTTGTTCCTTCTAAAAATGTTGTCATTCAAACAGAAGCCTAATAAAAAGTGCGCCTAAAAGGCGTGCTTTTTTCATTTATCATGTACTTTTTAAAATTTCATATAATGAGTTATGAAATTTTCCGAGGGGTGAATCATGAACGGGCAGGTTAAATTCATTATCAGCCAGAAACATTCATCTCAACAGATTGAAAGTCAGGAATGGCAAAAAATTGAGAGTGCCTTTAAACATTTTGTTGGCCTGGATCATATCAAAGAGACGTTGAAAACAATAGCCGCCTGGGCTGTCATAAATGAGAAGCGAGAAGAATTTGGCTTGAAAATAGAACGGCATTCACACCACATGCTATTTTACGGAAATCCGGGCACCGGAAAAACAACGGCTGCAAGAATCATGGCGGAACTGCTTAAGGAATTGAATATACTTGAAAAAGGTCATCTTGTTGAAGCTGAGCGAGCGGATCTGGTGGGAGAATATATCGGACATACTGCAGTAAGAACGAGGGAACTTCTTAAAAAAGCTGAGGGAGGTATTCTCTTTATCGATGAAGCTTATTCACTGTCGCGAGGGGGAGAAAAGGATTTTGGAAGAGAAGCGATTGATACGTTAGTTAAGCATATGGAAGACAAAAGTGGAAGTTTCGTATGTATCCTTGCTGGATATAAAAGGGAAATGAACAGCTTTTTAGGCATGAATACCGGTTTGAAAAGCCGGTTTGCACATATTCTTTATTTTCCTGATTACGCATTGAAGGATCTGAATAAAATTGCACTTAACATGTTCTATATGAAAGATTATTCTATATCAAAACCAGCAGCCAACATGCTGTTACGGAATATGAGGGAAATGGAGGATGTCTCGGGAAATGGCCGTTTTGTCCGAAATCTTGTTGAGTTTATTATCAGGTCTCAGGCCGTTCGTCTTTTGAAATATGATGGGTTGACCAGAAAAGATTGTATGGACATTACTGAAGAAGATGTGATGAAAGGAATTGAAGTATATAAAAAAGAAAAGCAGAATCATTAGGCTGATTCTGCTTAAGAGTGTGCTGTATGAATTGATTTAAAAGGTAATCTCCATTTATAAATATATGATAAAATACGAAGCGCTGTTGTTATGATGAATAAAAGGTATAGCTGCCAAGGCTCAGATGCGATGCCCAGTCCGACCGCAAAACCTGCTAAAATAGCCCACGCAGCATAAATTTCAGATCTAAGTACGAGCGGCTTTCTGCCTGCGAGCAAATCACGGATTATACCGCCGCCACTTCCTGTCAGCACTGCTGCGACAATGACTGCGCTTAAGGGGTGATTCATTTCTACGGCATAAATCGCACCCTGGATAGCAAAAGCTGCAAGACCCATTGCATCGAAAATGTTACCCCACCGTTTCCAGTGTTTCAGTAAATTATGCGGAAACAGAAATACCGCAGTGATTGACAGAAGTGCAACCTGAAAAAACATGCCCTGTTCCCATAAAGCCGAGACAGGCACGCCGATTAACAAATTTCTGATTGCACCGCCGCCGAAGGCTGTGACAATTCCGAGTATATAAACGCCTAAAATGTCGTATTCTTCTTCCATTGCGATAATCGCGCCGGATATTGCAAAAGCGATGGTGCCAATCATACTTAATACTTCCCAGGTCAACGATTATCCTCCTGCCTTCCGCTTGAATTGAACCAAAGTTGATTGTATCATGAATCGAACGCAATTCAATCTTAAGAATCCATATTTTTATCAATGTACTGATAACGGGATAAAGGGGTGTGTTTTTGAATGAAAATGGAAAGAGCAATTTTAGTCGGGGTTAATACTGACAGAACAGATCAGGACTTTAGTGAATCAATGAATGAATTACATGCTTTAACCGAAACAGCGGGTGCTGAACCGGTGCTGGACTTAGTTCAAAACATGGAAAAAGTTCATCCTGCAACTTATATTGGTAAAGGAAAACTGGAGGAACTTACAAATGCCTCAGAAGAATATGAACCGGAACTGATTATTTTTAATAGTGAATTATCTCCGAGTCAAAACAGAAATTTATCTGAGGTACTTGATGCAAGAGTTATCGACAGAACACAGCTGATTCTTGATATCTTCGCGCAGAGGGCGCGGTCTAAAGAGGGTAAGCTGCAGGTGCAGCTCGCCCAGCTTGAATATATGCTGCCTAGACTTGGTGGACAGGGTGTTGAACTGTCAAGGCTCGGAGGGGGAATCGGTACAAGAGGTCCTGGGGAAACAAAGTTGGAAACTGATCGTAGACATATTAGAAGAGAGATTAGGGAGATCAAAAAGAAGCTTGATCAGGTTGTCAGACACCGTTCGATTTATAGAGATAGAAGAAAGCAGAATCAGGCATTTCAAATTGCGTTGATCGGTTATACTAACGCTGGGAAATCCACGATTTTTAACTTACTGACTCATGCAGATTCAGTTGAAGAAAATCAACTTTTCGCTACACTCGATCCTCTTTCAAGAAAATGTATACTGCCCAGTGGCTTCGAAACGATTATGACAGACACTGTGGGGTTTATTAAGGACCTGCCGACATCGTTGATCGCCTCATTCAGGTCTACGCTTGAAGAAGTAAAAGAAGCTGATTTTCTGCTGCACGTTGTAGATGCGTCTCATCCTAATCACGCGGGTCATGAAAAAACTGTAAAAAAGCTTCTAAATGAACTTGAAATGGACCAGATTCCAAGGATGACCGTATATAATAAAGAAGACCTGCTCAGCAGCGATTTTGTAGCTGACCGGAGCGACCCTTTCGTACTAATAAGTGCGGCAAAAAAAGAAAGTAAAAAAGTACTGACTGAAATTGAAAAAGAGGCTAAACAAATACTAAAGCCATATACAATGACGATTTCTTCAGATGATGGAAAAGTTTTAGCACAGCTGAAGAAAGAAAGTATGCTGTTAAAATTATCATTTGTTGAAGAAGAAGAACATTACCTTGCTGAAGGTTATATCAGTAAAGATCACCCGTTAGCAAGTAAAATATAGTTCAGGAGCGTTTACATGATTGGTCAATATTACACAGAAGAAATATTTGCATTAAGTAATAAAATTGAAGAAAAAATTGCCTGGCGCCATAAAGAAATCGAAAAAATTGCTGAATTTAATCAACTGAAGGTGCTTCAGGCTTTTAAGAATAAGAAAATAAGTGACAGTCATTTTCACCCTAGCACAGGTTATGGATATGATGATCATGGTCGTGACGCGCTAGAAGCTGTCTATGCTGACACTTTTAAAGCTGATGCAGCACTAGTAAGGCCACAGATTATTTCAGGGACCCACGCAATTAATATTGCACTGTTTGGTATTTTAAGACCCGGAGACGAACTGCATTATATTACCGGGAAACCTTATGATACGTTAGAAGAGATTATCGGTCTGAGAGGGTCTGATAACGGTTCTTTAAAAGACTTCGGTATTCATTATCAGCAGACAGATCTGAAAAATGGGAAGATTGATATTGAAAGCGTACTTTCAAATATGAAAGAAAATACTAAAGTAATTGGTATTCAGCGCTCAAAAGGATATGCGATGAGGCCATCCTGTACAATTGATGACATTAAAAATGCAGTACAGTCAATTAAAGAATATTTTCCGGATGTCATTGTATTTGTGGACAATTGCTATGGGGAATTTGTGGAATCAGAGGAGCCGATTGAAGCTGGAGCTGATTTAATTGCCGGTTCATTAATAAAAAATCCTGGTGGAGGTCTTGCGAAAACAGGTGGCTATCTTGCCGGAAAACAGCAACTGATTGATCTTTGTGCGTACCGTATGACATCTCCGGGGATTGGTGCAGAAGCAGGCGCTAGTCTGAATGCGTTACAGGAAATGTATCAGGGCTTTTTCCTTGCTCCTCATGTAGTCAGTCAGGCGCTAAAGGGAGCGGTATACACATCTGCCCTGTTAGAAGAATCAGGGATGATTACTACACCCGCCTGGGACGAGTTTAGAACGGACCTTATCCAAGCTGTTGAATTTCAGGACAGAGAAAAAATGATCGCTTTCTGTCAGGGAGTTCAGGAGTTTTCGCCTGTAAATGCTCACTTTACTCCTTATCCTGATTACATGCCGGGCTATGAGGATGATGTGATTATGGCAGCAGGAACTTTTGTTCAGGGATCGAGTATAGAATTATCAGCCGATGGACCCCTCAGACCTCCTTATGCAGCGTATATTCAGGGCGGGCTTACTTATGAGCATATTAAATTAGCGATAAGTGCTGCGCTGCAAAAAATGAAATCCATATAATTTATGCTTACAAATATACGGTAGAAAAAGCTGAGGCAGAAAATTGTCTCAGCTTTTTTGAATGAAAGTTGAATAAAAATTATTTATTTTTAACATTTATGCATAAATCCCATGAAATAAGGGAACAAAAAAATAGTCAGGTAAATATCATGTAATAAAACCTAACATGCAGTTGACAGAAAATTTAACATGTTATATAGTTAGATTGTCGACAGGCAAGAAAGGGGTTATATGATGGGCAGTGATATTAGACGGAGCATGCCGCTTTTTCCTATTGGGACAGTCATGCAGCTGGCCGATTTAACCGCCCGTCAGATTCGCTACTATGAAGAGCATGGATTAGTAACTCCGGCAAGAACGGAAGGGAACCGCCGTCTCTTTTCATTGAACGATATTGATAAACTGCTTGAAATCAAGGATTTACTAGAGCAGGGAGTCAATATGGCTGGAATTAAGCGGATCCTGGGGGATGGCACAGAAGCCGAATCAGATCGACCTGCTAAAAAGCCGGACTTATCAGAGAGTGATTTAAGAAAACTGTTAAAACAGGAAATGATGGGTAATGGCAAGTACAGCAAAAACAGTTTGAGAGCGGGAGATCTTTCAAGATTCTTTCGTTAAAAAATTACATAAAAACAGGAGGAATTACAAATGAGTACGTATTCAAGAGAAGACATTATGAAAATGGCTAAGGAGCAAAACGTAAACTTTATCAGACTTCAATTTACTGATATCCTTGGTACAATCAAAAACGTTGAGATTCCTGTAAGTCAATTAGAGAAAGCATTAGATAATAAAATGATGTTTGATGGTTCATCAATCGAAGGTTTTGTTCGTATTGAAGAGTCAGATATGTATTTATTCCCGGATCTTGATACTTGGGTAGTATTCCCATGGACAGCTGGAGACGGTAAAGTAGCACGCTTGATCTGTGATATTTATAATCCGGATGGAACACCGTTCGATGGTGATCCGCGTAATAACTTAAAGCGTGTATTAACTGAAATGGAAGAGCTTGGATTTACTGATTTTAACCTTGGGCCAGAGCCGGAGTTCTTTCTGTTCAAGCTTGATGTTAATGGAGAGCCAACACTTGAGTTAAATGACAAAGGCGGATATTTTGACCTTGCTCCTACCGACCTTGGGGAAAACTGCCGACGTGATATTGTAATTGAACTTGAAAAAATGGGCTTTGAAATTGAAGCGTCTCACCACGAAGTAGCACCTGGTCAGCATGAAATTGATTTTAAGTATGCTGATGCAGTATCTGCTTGTGATGATATCCAGACGTTTAAACTTGTTGTTAAAACGATTGCAAGAAAACACGGATTACATGCAACCTTTATGCCTAAACCATTATTTGGTGTTAACGGCTCAGGAATGCACTTCAACATGTCTTTATTTACAGAAGGCAAAAACTCATTCTTTGATGAAAATGCTGATAAGCAGCTGAGTGAAACAATGAAGCAGTTCATGGCTGGTATTCTTAAGCACGCTTCAGGGTTTACAGCAGTTACGAACCCTACTGTTAACTCATACAAGCGCCTTGTGCCAGGTTATGAAGCACCTTGTTATATCGCATGGTCTGCAAGAAATCGTAGTCCGTTAGTGAGAATTCCTGCTTCCCGCGGAATGAGTACACGTGTCGAAGTACGTTCAGTTGACCCTTCTGCTAACCCGTATCTTGCTATGGCAGTTATGCTTAAAGCAGGTCTTGATGGGATCAAAAACGGTCTGACTCCACCTGAATCTATTGACAGAAACATTTATGTAATGGATAAAGAAGAGCGTGAAGCAGCAGGTATTAAAGATCTGCCTGGTACACTATTTGCAGCACTTGAAGAGCTTAAGAAGGATCAGGTCATTATCGATGGACTTGGCGACCATATCTTTGAGCACTTCGTTGAAGCAAAAGAAATCGAATGGGATATGTTCCGCACACAGGTTCACCCATGGGAGAGAGAACAGTATTTAGAAATGTATTAATCATTCAGAAACCGGAAGCTGTTCAGCTTCCGGTTTTTTTATGTATAAGGACACTTTTTAAAAAAAATGGGTATATCAAATAGAGGGGGGGATTTTCATGGCAGACACATATAGAGGTTTTAAATCAAAAGAAGGATATAAGAAATATTCGAACGCACAAGATAAAGTAATGGAATTATGGGATATCCCTTATGAAGAAAACACTATTGACACCTCATTTGGAGATGTATCAGTCTTAACTTGTGGTGACCAGGATAAAGAACCGATTATATTTTTTCATGCTTTTGGTTTTAGTTCAGCTGAATGGTATGCAGTAGCCAACAACCTTATAGGCGATTACAGATTATATTTTGTTAATGTACTCGGAGAATTTAATCATAGCAACACGAAAGAACATCTAAATGAACGTGAAGATTACAGTACATGGATTACTGAGCTGTTTGATGCCTTAAATCTTGCAAGTGTTACAATCGTAGGGCATTCAAACGGCGGGTGGCATGCACTGAATTATGCCATTCTAAAACCTGATCGTGTTAAATCACTGATTGTTTTGTCGCCTGCTGCTTCAATCAAAAGAATGAACTTATCTTTCTATTCAAGACTTATGCTGACTAATCTGATTCCCCGGGAGTCAGTGATTGTTAATCATTTTTGCAGGTGGCTGACTGTGAGAAGGCGAGACGAACATGAAAAGCTTTTTAAGCTTTACTATATTGGTCAAAAATATGTCAGCTGGGAATATGTCATGACACCGCCGAAAATGTTTAAAAAAGAAGAACTTGCATCGCTGATGATGCCAGTAAATATTGCAGTCGGCCGCGAAGAAGTGATATATGATCCTTTTAAACTGCTGGAAAAAGCAGAGGATAAGATCAGAACCTGTAAAACTCATATGTTTGAAAGCGGCGGGCATATGCTACCTATAGAATGTCCAGAGGAAGTTGCAATTTATATAAAGAAAGTGTTATCAAACCGGTAATATATCTGGGGAAAATTAAAAAAGCTGAACGCTTTGACGATTATGTCAAAGCGTTCAGCTTTTTTAATGAACCTGTCTGTATACCCCTACAACTTTTCCGAGTATGGATACATTATTAAGAATAATTGGTGCCATAGAGGAATTTTCCGGCTGTAGTCTGACAAAGTCTTTTTCTTTAAAGAAACGTTTAACAGTTGCTTCATCTTCATCAGTCATTGCAACAACAATATCACCATTGTTAGCAGTGTTTTGTTGTTTAACAATTACAAGATCCCCGTCTAAAATTCCTGCTTCAATCATAGAATCTCCCATGATCTCCAACATGAACACGGCGTCATCTGAAGATGCAAGCCTTTCAGGAAGAGGAAAATATTCTTCTACATTTTCAATTGCAGTAATAGGTGAGCCTGCTGTTACTTTACCAACGAGTGGTACATTGACTACGCGTTGAGTTGGAATTTTTTCCTCTTCTAGAGAAATAACTTCAATTGCTCTTGGTTTTGTAGGATCTCTTCTGATTAATCCTTTACTCTCAAGTCTTGCAAGATGTCCGTGCACCGTAGAGCTTGAAGCTAAACCAACAGCAAGTCCGATTTCACGGACGGAAGGCGGATAACCTTTATCCTGAACTTCACGTTTTATAAAGTTTAATATATCAAGCTGGCGTTTTGATAATTTCTTCATATTGCAGCACCTCTTTTCAGTTAAAAACTTTTCTAAATTATAGCATATGGTTTTTAAAAATACAAACATAAGTTCGATTTTTATGTTGACCAAAACAAATGTTCGTATTATACTCGAATTAACAAAAGCGAACACATATTCGATGGAGGCGATCAATAATGACTGCATTGTGGAGAAAATATTCATTTGTTATTCTATTCGTGGTGACTGCACTTTTTTTCAGCTTATTTCTTGTTTTTACTAATACAGCTAATAGTGATGCAACGTATGCAGAAATTACAGTGCAAAAAGGGGACACGCTTTGGGCGTATGCTGAAGAATACGCCAGCCATACTTCTATGACGCCTGAGGGGTTTATAGAATGGGTAACCGAACATAACGGGCTGTCCTCACATCTGATCGTGGCAGGAGAACAGCTGGAGCTCCCTGTACCCGAGGAGGCGTTTAAATTCAGTGATGACGCGATTCACCTGGCATCTGATCGGAAATAAGGAGTGATCGTGTTGAAAGTAATTATTTACTGCAGAGTCAGTACTGAAAAAGAAACTCAGGAAACTTCACTTTCCCGGCAGGAAGATGAATTGAAAATTCTTGCTGATAAAATGAACTATCAGGTCGTTTCGATTATCAGTAAAAAAGAAAGTGGATATGACCTGGATCGTGAAGGTGTTTTTGAACTGCTTGATCATGTACGTTTATATGAAGCAGAAGGTCTTTTGATTCAGGATGAAACCCGGATAGGACGCGGAAATGCAAAGATCGCATTGTTACACACGCTCCAAAAAGAAGGAATAAAGATATATACAATCGCTCATGATGGTGAATTGCAGCTGTCTGAATCAGATTCAATGATCCTGCAGATTGTCAGTATGGTTGAGGAGCATCAGAGAAAACTTCATAACCTGAAGATAAAAAGAGGGATGAAGCGGGCAGTTGAAAAGGGGTTCAAACCTCACAAGAATCTGAAAAATCGCGGGAATAAAGAAGGAAGAGAAAAGATAGAAATCCCTGTAGATGAAATTGTAAGACTGCGCGGTAACGGTCTAACATTCCAGGAGATTTCATCTGTTTTACGCGGGCTGGGTCATCCGGTTTCCAAAGCGACTGTTCATAGAAGGTATACTGAATATATGGATTCAGAAGCGAAGTAAACATATTACTTGTCAAACTTTCCCCTTTCTTTTAACATACATAGAAGCTTACCTGAAAGAAAGGGTGAAAGACATGTTATCTAATGAGAAAATTAAAAGAATTAATGAACTGTCAAAAAAATCAAAAGAAGATACGCTAACAAAGATTGAAGCTGAGGAACAAAGGGCTTTGAGACAGGAATATTTACAGGCATTCAGAGGTTCAATGAAACAGACCATTGAAAATGTGACTGTTGTTGACCCGGAAGGTAAAGATGTAACGCCACAAAAGCTCAAGGATGCAAAAAGCAGGAATAAAATGAACTAATTATCTCCCTATATAGCCCACGGATCTAGAGAATTATGATTAAAAGAAGAGATGTTTGTACATCTCTTCTTTTTTTTTGTACAATAAGACGTATCACGTGAGTTTAGAGAGGATGTAGATGATGTTTAACAAGACAGACGACTTAGCAATTAACACAATCAGAACTTTATCAATTGATGCAATTGATAAAGCGAACTCCGGTCATCCGGGACTGCCAATGGGGGCTGCTCCATTTGCATATACCCTATGGACTCAATTTATGAATCACAACCCGAAAAATCCAGACTGGTTTGACCGTGATCGTTTTGTACTTTCAGCAGGACACGGCTCTATGCTTCTTTACAGCCTGCTGCATCTTTCCGGATATGATTTATCACTTGATGAAATTAAGAACTTCAGACAATGGGGATCTAAAACGCCAGGTCACCCTGAATACAAACATACGAAAGGCGTAGAGGCAACTACTGGACCGCTTGGACAGGGAATTGGTATGGCTGTAGGAATGGCAATGGCTGAAAAGCATTTAAGTGCCAAGTACAACCGTGAAAACCATAATGTAGTTGACCATTATACTTATACATTATGTGGTGATGGTGACCTGATGGAAGGTGTTTCTTCTGAAGCGGCTTCTCTTGCAGGACATCTTCAGCTTGATAAATTGATCGTTCTTTATGATTCAAACGATATCTCCCTTGACGGCGATCTTGACCGCTCGTTTTCGGAGAGTGTTAAAAAGAGATTTGAATCATATAACTGGCAGTATATCCGCGTAGAAGATGGTAATGATGTAGCTGAAGTTGCAGATGCAATTAAAGAAGCCAAAGCTGATACAAGCCGTCCTACGATGATTGAAATTAAAACTGTGATCGGTTTCGGTTCACCTAACAGAGCTGGTACTTCAAAAGCACACGGTGCTCCACTAGGTACAGACGAAGCGACACTTGCTAAAGAAGCTTACCAATGGGAAGCAGAAGAGGCATTTTATGTGCCAGATGAAGTCTATAAGCGTTTTGAAGAGCTTGTTGTTCAAAATGGCAGTGAGAAAGAGAAAGATTGGAATGAAAAGTTTCAAAGCTACAAATCTGCTTATCCTGAATTAGCGCAGGAGCTTGAAGATGCGATTAACGGAAAACTGGCTGACAATTGGGATCAGGATCTTCCTGTATATGAGGAAGGTAAATCACTTGCAAGCCGTGCATCTTCAGGAGAGGTATTAAATGCGATCTCTAAAACTGTGCCAACATTGTTCGGAGGTTCAGCAGACCTTGCTGGATCTAATAACACGATGATGAAAGATGAAGCTGACTTTACTCCGGAAACGCCAGATGGCAGAAATATCTGGTTTGGTGTACGCGAATTCGCAATGGGCACTGCTTTAAACGGTATGGCGCTTCATGGGGGACTACGTGTGTATGGTGGTACATTCTTCGTGTTTAGTGACTATGTCAGACCTGCCATCAGATTATCTGCATTAATGGGTGTACCGGTTACTTATGTGTTTACGCACGATAGTATTGCAGTCGGTGAAGATGGTCCGACACACGAGCCTGTTGAGCAATTACCATCACTTAGAGCAATGCCTGGATTGTCAGTAGTCCGACCAGCTGATGGCAATGAAGTTGCTGCTGCATGGAAGCTGTCAATGGAAGCAACGGATCACCCTACAACGCTTGTATTAACACGTCAGGGTCTTCCGACGTTGCCTGGTACTGCTAAGAGCGCTTATGAAGGTGTTAAAAAAGGTGCATATGTAGTTTCTCCATCCGGCAAGGATGAAGCAGATGTTCTTCTGCTGGCAAGTGGATCTGAAGTGGGTCTTGCTTATGAAGCTCAACAATCACTTCGTGAGAAAAATATTGATGCTGCAGTGGTTTCTATGCCATCCTGGGACCGTTTCGAAAAGCAGTCAGCTGATTATAAGCAGTCTGTTCTGCCGAAAAACGTGAAAAAGCGTTTTGCACTAGAGATGGCTTCACCGCTTGGCTGGGAACGTTATACTGGTGACGAAGGAGACGTACTAGGTATCGATACATTTGGTGCTTCGGCTCCAGGTGGAAAAGTACTGGAAGAGTACGGATTTTCAGTTGAAAACGTTGTAAGAAGAGTGGAAGCTCTGTTACAATCTTAAACAGGTTTTTAAAGCCGGTGAGCATGAAAACTGCTCACCGGCTTTATTTGTGAAAAGTACCTTTAGCTGTTAAAATAAATTTAATATAACTACTCGAATTCTGTAATAAATGATTGTATAATGCGCAGTGTTCTTGTACACTTTTATATGAAAGTAACAAATAGGAGGCAATATGAAATGGAATTATGGCTTGCAATTGTATTAATTGTTGTTGCTTTGCTGGCCGGAGTCGCACTTGGATTCTTCATCGCGCGTAAATATATGATGACTTATCTTAAAAAGAACCCGCCAATCAATGAGCAAATGCTTCGCATGATGATGATGCAGATGGGTATGAAACCGTCGCAGAAAAAAATCAATCAGATGATGAGTGCTATGAATAAGCAACAGGGTAAATAATAAATTAACAGGTACTTCTATCCAATAGAGGTACCTTTTATTATGATCCAAACAAAACCTGCGACATCATTTAGCAGCATCCAAAGGAAATAAAAGAGACCTCCGGCTGACGGAAGTCTCTTTTATTTTGTCTGCACTTCTAGCGCAGCGGGACTGTAAGTGTGTGTTTTCTCAAATTCATTAAGCAAATCGTCAAGCTCCTGTGAGTAACGGACAGCTGAAGGGGATGATAATCCTTCTTGTGCAGCAGTACGTATTAATACCTGACGCTTGTTTTCAATTGCTTCAAGTAGCTTCTTTTGTTGATCCCCCATTCAAAGTCTACCCTTTCATCAGGATCCTCTGTAGCAGGAACCTATACATTATTTGTCATTCAATTAACTTAGGATCTAGTATACAGAAAAAAGGGGAAATTGAAAAGAAATTAATCCCTAATTCCATTATTTTTACAAGCTGATTTGTGACAAAACTATAACGTCTTTAAAATAGTTTTGTACATATTATATTCGGGACAATGAGAACTGGCAGTATATTTGCTAAAATGAAGCTAGCGAATATGGATCGGAGTGTTTTTATGGAGGATTTAAATATCTTATGGGCGTTTGGGGCAGGATTTTTAAGCTTTATATCGCCCTGTGTGTTACCGCTTTATCCGGCATTTTTATCATACATTACTGGAATGTCAGTTGACGATTTGTCTAAGGGTAAAGGGATGAGACAGAAATCCAGTCTTCTGCATACATTATTCTTCCTGCTTGGGTTTCTGCTTGTTTTTATAGGTTTGGCTTTTACTTCAACATGGATCTCTGATGTGTTTATTCAATACCAGGACTCCATCAGACAGGTCGGTGCAATTTTAATTGTGGTGTTCGGTTTGGTCATTATTGGCGTATTTTCTCCGGAGTTTTTGATGAAAGAAAGAAGGCTGAGTTTTAAATCCCGTCCTTCAGGCTACTTCGGCTCACTTTTAATCGGTTTAGCTTTTGCAGCCGGCTGGACACCATGTATGGGCCCGATCTTAGGTGCAGTTTTCACACTGTCAGCATCCAATCCGGGATCAGGCTTCCCATATATGATGTCATACTTCTTTGGCTTTGCGCTACCGTTTTTTATTCTTTCATTTTTCTTAGGTAAGACCAGCTGGATCAAAAAGAAAAGTGTAGCAATCATGAAAACAGGTGGATGGGTTATGATTGGAATGGGGATTATCTTATTTTTTGACGGTCTGACCTGGATTATTGAGCTGATGCTGCCGATTTTTGGAGATTTTACTGGTTTTTGATCGTGCTATAAGAACAACAGTAAAGACTGAGGCTCATGTCTCAGTCTTTTGTTTTGCCTAAAAATGAAAATTCATTAAGCAAATAAAGTTTTAAGAAATGAAAAGGACTATTGAAGGTATTTCCATTTAGTTGTATAGTTAATATTAACTATATATGTAAGGGTGATTTTAATGACAAAAGTTCTTGTTGTTGACGACGCTAAGTTTATGAGAATGACGTTAAAAAATGTATTGGAAAGCTCTTCATTTCAGGTAATTGGCGAGGCTGAAAACGGCGAAGAAGCGTTGGAAAAGTACAAATCCCTTAACCCGGATCTTGTAACAATGGATATCACAATGCCAGTGTTGGATGGCATATCAGCAGCTAAAGAAATTTTAAGAGAAGACCCTAAGGCAAATATTATCATGTGTTCAGCAATGGGACAGCAAAAAATGGTGATTGAAGCGATTGAAGCAGGGGCGAAGGATTTTATCGTTAAGCCTTTTGACGGTACCCGCGTAGTCGAATCATTGAATAGGGTGATCAATAAATAATGTTCATAGCGCCTTTTACAAACTGAGAAATCTCTATTATACTTAATTGAGGTTTTACATACGTAAGAAATTAAGGATGGGTGCTAATGCTTGTTTATCTTTCAACAATTGCCGCTGTCATCATGGGAACGGCAGTATTTATAATCAGGTTAAAGGCTGCTAAGAAGCCTGTAACAGCAAAGAAAATCTTTTTGCCTCCGGTCTTTATGAGTACCGGCGCTTTAATGTTTATTTTTCCATACTTCCGGGTCACGCCTTTAGAGGCACTCGAAGCGCTTGTTGTGGGGGCTTTATTTTCCATTGTTCTCATAAAAACTTCTAAGTTTGAGCAAAAGCATGATGGTATTTATCTAAAAACCTCTAAAGCATTTCCATTTATCCTGATTGGTCTGCTTGTAATCAGAATTATCATGAAGCTGGCATTAAGTACGACAATTGAACTCGGTACGTTAAGCGGAATGTTCTGGATTTTAGCTTTTGGTATGATCGTACCTTGGAGAAGTGCAATGTTAATACAATATAAAAAGATAGAAAAAGGGACTCACCCTCAGCCGGCTCAAATGGCCTAAGTGAACATAAAAAAACATCACAATCATTGTGATGTTTTTTTATAAGGCAAATAGATCTTCATATTCAGTGATGTCTATATTCAGTTCATTTAATTTTTTTCTTAAAAACTTATGATCCCTTTTTGGAGTCGCTACAATATAACCTCTTACAATCAAATCCAGCGTTATTTTATCAGCTTTTTCTTTCACTGCAAGCTTGCCTATATTGCCTGCGATTTTTTGCTTGGCGACATCACGGAATAATTCCGGGACAGGGCTGACAAGCTCATTTAAGAGGGCTTTTTCTTCGGTACCCCATAAATGAATTGTCTGATTAACATAATGTTCTTCCCAATCCAAGTCTGATTTTCCATCTTCTTTAGGCATTCTTTTAAGAAATTTCCTGAACATAAAGAATCCGCCGATGCCAAACAAAGAGACAAGTACTACGACCCAGAAAAGTATAAACCATAAAAACCAGCCTTCAAGCACATTCGTCACTCCGTTCACTTAATCTATGATTATTATAAAGGAGTTTATAGATGGCTTCAAGAACTGGTTCAAAAAGACATGTATGAAGTTTGTCATCTGTGTGAATAAGGAAGGTGGCAGGAATCATTTTACCTGTCGATAGCCAAGAGAGAGTAGCTGGTGTAGGTTTTCACGGCGGACTTCATAAATATTTTCGTTGTCAGCAGTAACGCGGATATAGTCTTCTGATTCCAAATCATGATGTTCAACGTATTCTGATTCGATTTTTCTCATACTGGTCCCTCCTTTCGGTTGTATATACAATAATATCTGAAAATTCGAATTAATAAATCAGTCAAAAGTATGAATTTTTATACGTTTTTGGTATTGCATAAACAGGACATGCTTTACAAACGCGTGTTCTGATATAATTTAACCAATATGCTTTAAAGGGGAATAAAATGATGAAATTTTTACATACAGCGGATTGGCACCTTGGTAAGCTTGTCCATGGTGTTTATATGACAGAAGATCAAGCTGATATACTTAATCAATTTATAAAGTTGGCGGAACAGGAAGAGCCTGATGCGATTATCATTGCTGGTGATCTATATGACCGGTCAGTACCGCCTGCTGAAGCCGTTAATCTATTAAATGAAACTTTATACAAATTGAATGTTGAAATGAAAATTCCGATTGTGGCAATTTCGGGGAATCATGATAGTGCAGATCGTATCGCCTTTGGCTCAGCCTGGTATAAGCATTCAAACCTTCATGTTACTGGAAAGTGGCACCCGGAATTAACAGGAGTTGAAATTAAAGGCGTCAGATTTCATTCTGTACCTTATGCTGAACCCTCCGTCATTAAAGAAATCTTTCAGGATGATTCAATTACGAACCACCACGATGCAATGAGACGGATCGTGTCATCAATCTCAACAAAAAGTGATTTTGGTCAAAAACCTGAAGTAATTGTTGGCCATTCGTTTGTAACCGGAGGAACAACGACTGACTCTGAACGTACACTTACTGTTGGTGGAGCAGGAACCGTTGGAAAAGAGTTATTTGATCCATTTACCTATACTGCTCTTGGGCATTTGCATAGTCCGCATGCAATAAAAGATGAAAAAGTTCATTATTCAGGGTCACTGTTAAAGTATTCATTTTCAGAAGCAAATCATAAGAAAATGGTGAAATGTGTAACGATTGAAAATAACAGCGCGTCAGTAAAAGAGATTCTGCTGAAGCCAAAAAAAGACCTGGTGATTTTACGCGGATCTATGGATCAATTGATGGATCAGAACTTTTATGAGAATAAAGAAGATTATATTAAAGCAGTGCTTACTGACGAGGGCGCACTGATCGACCCGATTAACAGACTTAGATCTATCTATCCAAATGTACTTCACCTTGAAAGAGAAACGTCAGAACGGGATAAAAAAATGGAACGTCAAGTGCGTAAGAAATATGAAAACCTCTCAGATACTCAACTTTTTAAAAGATTTTTTGAGTACGTAACTGAAGCTGAATGGACAGAAGAAATTGAGAGAGAAATAGAGAATAATATGAATGTCAGCCTTAAAGGAAGTGATCAGTCATGAGACCAAAAAAATTAATTATGCATGCGTTCGGTCCTTATGCCAAAACCGAGGCAATTGACTTTGAAGAACTCGGCTCAAGAACGATGTTCGTTATTTCAGGTAAAACAGGTGCAGGAAAAACAACAATTTTTGATGCGATCTCATTTGCTCTATACGGAAAAACAAGTGGTGAAGAGCGGTCTGGCCAGGATTTAAGGAGTGACTTTGCAGAAGAAGCTAATCTGACAAGCGTTGATTTTACTTTCTCCTTAAAAAATAAAACTTTTCGTATTTTCCGGTCGCCGATCCAGACACGAAAAAAAACCAGAGGAGAAGGGTTTACAACTGTCAGTGCCAAGGCTGAGATCTATGAACAAATTGATGGTGAAGACAAACTGCTCGGTGCAACGTTGAGTGAATCTGATGACCAGATAAATAAGCTGCTGCAACTGGATTTTCATCAATTTAAACAAATTCTGATGATACCTCAGGGAGAATTTAGACAGCTGCTTACATCTGACAGTACTGATAAAGAAAAAATTCTCCAAAAATTATTTCACACTGAATCATACCGGTACTTCCAGGAATATTTAAAGGGAAGATCCAAAGTATTAAAAGATGAAGCGACAGGGTACCTCAAAGATCGGGAAAGATACTATCAGGCAATTGACCCTCTTGATCATCATGAATTAACAGAAGCGCTGAGTCAGGATCTGAAAAATGAACAACAAATACTATCACTAGCTAAAAACTTAGTAGCAACTCAGAGTGAGAAATTCAATAAACTAAAGAAATATATTATTAACCAAAAAGAAAGTTATAAAGAGATTTTAAAGAAAATAGAAAATGCCCGCTATATAGAACAGGCTTTTAACGAATTGCACAAAACGAATGAGGATTTAACCAACTTAAAAAAGAAACAGCAGGAGATATTTTTCCTGAAAGATCAATTACAAATTTCAAAAGAAGCTGAAGTGATCTGGCCTTTATATCAAGAGGTGCAAACAAAGGAAAAAGAAAGTGATAAAAGAAAAGACTATAAAGCCGGTACTGAACGTCAATTAGCAGCAGCCCATCAACTATATGATCAGTCAAAGCAGGAACTGGAAGAACTCAAAAAACAAAAAGAAGAGGTCAGGTCAGACGAAAATAAACATAACGAATTAAATGGACTAAGAGAAAAGCTAGAAAAATACTTAAAGAAGTCTGAACAATTGAATCATTACGCTGAGTCAGGAAAATTAGAGAAAAATAAACTGGATCTCCTGAAAGAGCAGCTTAGTGAAAATGAAAAAATAAAAGCCAACCTATCTGCTGCCATTCAAAATAGATATGATCAGCAGACAAGATCTGCAGACTTAAAAGTTGAGTTAAATCAGCTGAATGATTTTATAAAATTATTTAAAGAAATTGAACAGAAAAACGCTATTAAACAACAATTGACAGCTGAATTAAATGAAAATAAGAAAAATCTTGATGAAATCAGTCAACTTCTAACAAAAGAGCAGTCTCTTTTAGAGCATGCATTAAAAGAACAGTCGGTTCAGCAGGCTTTTGACTTATCCCGTGAGTTAAAAGAGGGAGAAGCTTGTCCTGTGTGCGGGTCAACTCATCATCCCAGCCCGGCGTTACGAGAAGGTAAAAATATCGAAACTGAAGGCTTCAAACGAAATATTCAATCATATCAATCAGAGATAATAAGAACTGAATCAGCAATAGAGTACGTTAGTCAAAGAATAGAAGAAATAACCGGTGAAATAAAAAATCTGGATCATACCAAAAAGACATCAGTCTACTATAAAGAAATGAGCAGCCTGAATGACTATGAGACTGTTTTAAAGAAATTGCAGCAGGAAAACCAATTGCTAATGAATCAATTAAAAACAAACAACCCTGCACTTGAAATGAAGCAAAATGACCAGCGGATCAATGAACTGAATCAGCAAATCAAAGAGCTTGAACACATTGTTCAGCAAAAACGTGATGAATACATCTCGATTCGCAGTTTAGTTAATCAGTTGGCAGAAGAGATTCCTGAGAGTTATATGAATAAAGATGACCTGCTTCATGAAATAAAAAATCTTGAGAAAAAAATTCAAGATCACCATCAGCTATTTGAACAGGTCGAAGCCAGATTTCTGCACACCGACAAAGAAGTCAACCGTTTATCAGACAGGTTAAAACAGGCTGATAAAGAAGTAAAAAATACGGAAAATTCGCTGGAGGATGCTAGGACCAGTTTCCAGGAAAATTTAGCAAACTCTCCTTTTGAAGATACAGATAAATTGGCTCAGGCAAAGCTAAATGAGGCAGAAAGAACAGAATTAGAACAGAAAATTTCATCATACGAAAAAAAAATATACGCTTTAAAAGAATATGCCGATAAGCTGGAAAAAGATTTAAAACATTTATCTAAACCTGATATCAAAAAATTAGAGGAAGAGCAAGAATTTGCTGAATCAGAGTTATTGCAGTCAGAAGAGCAACATTCAGTGCTCGCAGCTTATATTAAACATCACGAACAGATTCTTAGAAGTCTGGATGAAAATATTGCTGCTTCAGATGAAGTTGAAAAGCGGTATCTGCTAACAGGTCATCTGTCAGAAATTGCTAATGGGCAAAACGAGTTGAAACTTACGTTTGAAAGATTTGTTTTGGCTTATTATCTTGAGGATATATTACTTGTGGCAAATGACAGACTGCTTAAAATGACTTCCGGCAGATATGAGCTGCATAGAAAAGAAGATCGTTCAAAAGGGAATAAGCAGGGTGGGCTGGAGTTATTGGTAATGGATCATTATACAGGACAGCAGCGGCATGTAAAAACGCTCTCTGGTGGAGAAGCCTTTAAGGCATCTCTTGCACTGGCTTTAGGGCTTGCTGATGTCGTTCAATCTTATGCAGGCGGTGTATCTCTCGAGACAATGTTTATTGATGAAGGGTTTGGAACACTGGATCCTGAATCGCTGGATCAGGCAATCGAGTCTTTAATGGATATTCAATCCAGCGGCAGACTCGTGGGCGTGATTTCACATGTGCCTGAATTAAAAGAACGTATTGATGCAAGGCTTGAAGTTTTCTCAACCAAGGGTGGCAGCTCAACTAGATTTATATTTGAAACGCTTTAAGTGTAACAATTTCTTCAACATAACAGCTCTCACTATGTTGTAGAGGTTTCCCCATTTATGTACGATTAGTTGCAGATACGTAACCAGATGAAGGAGCTTTTTATGAACAAAAAATTTATGACTGCGGGATTAACCTCAGTAATACTGATGTCTGCATGCTCGGGCGGATTTGAAGGTAATATGGAAAGAGATTTAAAAGCTTTTAATTTTATTAATCAACTCAGTGAGCAGGTGTCGAGTGAAGATTTGCAGGGTACTCCGGTTGTGGCCAACTTTATTTTTACAAACTGTGATACAGTCTGTCCACCGATGACGTATAATATGACTGGATTACAGAAAGCCATAGAAGGTGAAGGGGTAGAAAATTATCATATGGTTTCATTCAGTGTCGATCCTGAGAAAGATACCCCTGAGGCATTACAGGAATTCATGGCGCGATATGACTTAAATGAAGATAAATGGGATTTCTTAACAGGTTATGAGTTTGATGGAATCAGTTCACTAGCTCTTGAATCTTTTCAAGGTCTTGTTGTAGATGACCCGGATTCAAACCAGATGAGTCACCCTACAAGTATTTATCTGATTAGTCCGGAAGGCACCGTAGTCAAAAGCTATGATGGATATGAGTCAGTGCCGGAAGATGAAATTATTGCTGACCTGAAAGCACTTGGAGACAGCTGATTCGGAGGAAAAAAGTGAAAAAGAAGTGGTATAAGAAAAAAAGATGGTATTTACTGGCGTTTGCATTCATTTACATTTGCATGATGATTTATCATCAATATAAACCACTTCCTGAGGGAATTGCATACAGAAGTGAAATAAGAAAAGCTGAAAATGTGACATTTTATCGTGATCTGACAACTACTGCTGATGGTGAAAGAACACTCGATCATCAGATTTTTTCCAGAGTGTATGAAATGATTGAAGAAGCAGAAGATTTTATTGTAATTGATATGTTCATGATGGATGGCAGAGTCAGTGAAAACAAAGGATACCCGGATCTGAGTGGAGAATTAATGGACCGCCTGATCCGGAAGAAACAAATGCACAATGATCTGCCGATTATTTTTATTACCGACCCTTTTAACACCGGCTACGGATCATATGATGGAGCATGGCTTGAGCCAATGAAAGACGCAGGTATTGATGTTGTGATGACGAATCTTGAACCATTGAGGGACCCGACACCGCTTTATTCTTCAGCATGGCGAATGGGACCTATGTATTTAGGTCAAAGCGGGACCGGATGGATAATGAATCCATTTGTTGATGGAGGACCCAAAATGACTGTCAGGTCATATCTTGCTTTAGCGAATGTAAAAGCGAACCATCGTAAAGCAGTGATTACTGAGCAGAATGCTATGGTACTGTCAGCAAATGCACATAATGAATCAGGCTTTCACAATAATGTAGCTTATGAAGTGTCGGGGTCTATTATTGGCGACATGTTAAAGGCTGAAGAGGCTGTTGCTAAAATGTCCGGATATCAAGAAGATTTTCCAGTTTTTGATTCTGAGAATATAGCTTCTGAAAATGGTTTAAATGTCACTTATACGACAGAAGGAGAAACCTTGTCACAGGTACTGAACGCCATTGATGAAGCGGAATCCGGAGATGAGATTTGGCTGGCAATGTTTTATCTTTCTGAACCAAATATTGTAGATGCTTTGACTGATGCAGCAAATAAAGGTGTAAATGTATCAATGATTCTTGATCCGAATGAAACAGCATTCGGTAATAAAAAGACAGGTTTACCAAACAGGCCGGTTATCAATGAGATAAATGAAAATACAGAAGAGTCTATCAACGTACGCTGGTACAATGTTAATATAGAGCAATATCACCCTAAAATGATGTTTGTTAAAACATCTGATAAGGGGATCATTGTTTCAGGCTCTGCAAATTTTACAATGAGAAATATGAAAAATTATAACCTCGAAAACAATTTAACGATTACTGGCCCTCACTCTGAAGAAGTAATGATTGATACAGAGGAGTATTTTAACCAGTTGTGGAATAATGAGGGAGCTGAGTATACAGTACCTCTTGAAAATTTTCAGGATACACTTTCTTTTTGGCAACGAGGTATTTACTGGATTCAAAAAACGTTAAAGCTGACTACTTATTAATTAAGGAGGACCCGTTTGAATCATAAGCAATGGACTTTATTAATTATTATGTCAACGATGCTGATTTTAAGTGCTGTAACAATCATCATGCTTTTACTATCAGACACTAATATAACTGAATCTGAGCCGCCTCCAATCGAACAAAAAATAATGGAATTTGAAGACTCCGGGAATTCAGACCCTGAAGGTGGTTATTTACCTGAAAATAACCCTGAAGATCAAGGTAACAGGGAGAGCAGTACTCCTGCTGATTCAAGCGGTACAGTCAATGAATGGTTCGAACAAGAGCATGAGATTCAGGCTGAACAAGAAAAAAATTTAGATGATCATATTGATAAAGGCAGGACTCAGGAAAAAAGCGATGTGAATTCTGAAATACAAATGCCTGAGGATCCTGAGGAACCAGAAATACAATTTGAAGATCAAAATTAGATAATTTATCCTAAATTACCTATTCTTTATAAGTGTTTGTTTTTTTAACCGGTTATCCCTTGTAAGCCTCCATGACAGTATGATACGATCATGAACGTGTTTTTAATTTCAGGTTAAGGGTATAGAAATGTAGTCCCTAATGACCAGAAGGCTATTTTACCATTTTTTGTATAGTCAAGTAAGACGGACACAATAAATTTAATGGAAGGAGAGCAAAATGAAAAAAATATCAAGTGTTTTTTGGATTACATTAGCAATCGTACTTGCAGCAGTTATTTATTCGATCGCTGCACCAACCAGCTTTGAAGAAGGTACAGCAAGTCTTCAGGCATTCATTTCCTCTACTTTTGGCTGGTATTACTTAATTATTGTTACTGGCATGGTTATCTTTTGTGCTGTGCTCGCTATAACACCTATTGGACAAATCAGACTTGGAAAGCCTGATGAACGTCCGGAATATTCTACCAGCACATGGTTTGCAATGCTGTTTAGTGCCGGTATGGGTATCGGTCTTGTATTCTGGGGGGCAGCGGAGCCGATGCTTCACTTTGCAAGTAACCCACCGCTCGCTGAAGCAGGAAGTGATCAGGCTTTAAAAGATTCAATGCAATATACATTCTTTCACTGGGGGCTTCATGCCTGGGCGATTTACGCAGTAGTTGCACTTGCCCTCGCATACTTTAAATTCCGTAAAGACGAACCTGGACTAATCTCTGCAACGCTTATCCCGCTATTTGGAGAAAGAATGCGTGGGGGATGGGGTACTGTAGTTGATGTACTTGCAGTATTTGCAACTGTGGTTGGTGTTGCGACAACACTAGGTTTTGGCGCAATTCAGATCAATGGTGGTCTTTCTTACTTAACAGGGATTGGAATTAATTTTACAACTCAGGTGATTATTATCGCAGTTGTAACAGTATTGTTTTTACTTTCAGCTTGGACAGGAATCAGCAAAGGGATCAGATATTTATCAAATACAAATATGATACTTGCTGTTATTTTAATGGTTGTCATGCTTGTGATTGGACCTACAATGCTGATTCTGAATCTCTTTACAAATTCTCTGGGTGCTTATGCACAGAATTTACTTGAAATGAGCTTTAGAATTGCACCACTTGATGAAGGCAACCGTGACTGGATAAATGCCTGGACAATCTTTTACTGGGCATGGTGGATCTCTTGGTCACCATTCGTTGGTATCTTTATTGCCCGCGTTTCACGTGGACGAACAATCAGAGAATTTATGGCAGGCGTGCTTTTACTGCCGTCTTTAGTCAGCTTTTTCTGGTTTGCAGTATTCGGATCAAGTTCAATCAATGTACAGCAGGAAGGCAATGTTGATCTGACAAGCCTGCTTACAGAAGAAGTGCTTTTCGCTGTATTCAATGAATATCAGCTTGGTGCCATTTTATCTGTAATTGCCATTCTGCTGATCAGTACTTTCTTTATTACATCGGCCGACTCAGCAACATTTGTTTTGGGGATGCAGACAACATACGGCTCTTTAACACCTCCAAACACTGTCAAGCTTACTTGGGGTCTCGCACAGTCAACAGTAGCAGTGATTCTGCTATCTGCAAATGGTCTGCAGGCGTTACAAAACGCACTGATTGTCGCAGCGTTTCCATTCTCCTTTATCATGATACTAATGATGATTTCGACATATAAAGCACTTAACCAGGAGCGTAAAGATCTTGGATTGATGCTTATACCTAAAAAACGGACAGGCAAAGAAAAGTCTGAACAAGATAAGAACTGGACAAGTAAATATTAAAGGTTAGTTATTTCAATTAAATCACGCTGTATATCAGATCAATCTGATATACAGCGTGATTTTTTGTTGAAATTAGGCACATCTATAAACCAATTGTCTAAATACAGAGATGCATGGTAAAATAGTTAAGTTAACTTAACTTAACTAAAAAGGAGGAATTTGATGAGAACGCTCGATTCTTATGTCAGAGAGCTTCATGAAACATTTGATGAAACAAGCAGACTATTAACTGATGATCTACATACACTCAGTCAATTTAATTTGACCCCCCAGCAGGAGAGTTATCTGATGTTTTGCGTGAAGTTTGCACCCTTGACCGCAAAGGAGCTTGTAAAAGAGTTCCAGGTGTCAAAAAGCGCAATTAGTCAGGTCATCTCCAGGCTTGAAAAAGACCGTTTTATTGAAAGGGAGCAAAACCCGGAAAATAAAAGAGAAACGCTCATTTATCTGGGGCCAAAAGGGAGGATGTTTGCGAGAAGGATAAAAGATTTCAATGAAAAGGTAAGAGAAGAATACTACACACACCTTTCAATACAGGAAATCGAATCAGTTATCACTTCTTTAAAAAAATTAAATACAGTCATTCTGGACAAACAGACTGAAAGTCAAAAAGAGCAACAGCTCTAACTTCTGTTCACTTTACGTTTATTCCGTTACAATATAAAGGTAAGTGAATACGAGAGAAAAAAGAGGGGCATTTAGTGGCTAAAAAACAAAAGAGAAAGCTTAGAAAACGCGGGATAGCAGCATTATTGCTGACCTTTATCTCAGTGCTGACATTTTCCGCGCTATTTGTTGTATTTAGTGATGATGGTTTTAGAGGTAAGACGCTTGATGTGTTAGAGCAGAATGGGGCACCAGTGGAACTTGAAATTCCCGAAGAGTTCATATCTGTTTATAAAAGTGCAGCTGAAGAATATAATATAGACTGGCAATTGCTGGCAGCTCATCACCGTGTGGAAACACGATTTTCCACAATGGACACTCTTGTCTCACCGGTTGGAGCAGAAGGTCACATGCAGTTTATGCCTTGTACGTTTATAGGCTGGGCTCATCCAAGCTGTGAGGGTCTTGGTGAAGGTGATATACCTGAAGAGGAATTAAAGGATCCTTCAGCGATTGAAGAGTTTGGCGGTTATGGTATTGATGCCAATGATGATGGAATAGCAGATCCGTATGATATTGAAGATGCAGTATATAGTGCAGCGAACTATCTATCTCAAAACGGTGCAGCTGATGGAGATCTTGAGAGAGCAATCTTTCTTTATAACCGAAGTGATCAATATGTAGAAGATGTACTTGGATTTTATCATGACTATATTGAAAAACATCCGTAAAGCGGTGAATAAATGCTAAGAATAGTGATCTTGCTTATAACAATCATACTAACTGGCTGCAACGGCAGCGGATTAACTGGAGATGTAACTTATGTTGTTGATGGGGACACGCTGGACGTGAAACTGGACGACGGATCAGTAGAAAGAGTTCGTCTTCTTTTAATTGATACTCCAGAGACAAAGCATCCAACGATCGGAGTGGAACCATTTGGACCTGAAGCATCGGAATTCACTTTGCAGCTTGAAGGAGAAACTGTAGAGCTTGAGCTTGATGCAGCGGAAAGAGATCGATATGGCAGATTGCTTGCTTACGTCTGGCATGAGGGGGAGATGTTTAATGAAAAGCTCCTTGAAGAGGGTCTCGCGCGCGTTGCAGTATACCCGCCTAACACAAGATATGTAGATGAATTCAGAGAGATAGAAGATGAAGCAAAAACTAATGAAATCGGTATTTGGTCAAAAGAAAATTATCAAACTGCCGAGAAGAATAATGAGCCACTGGAAGGATGTACAATTAAAGGTAATATCAATTCAAGGGGAGATAAAATATATCATACAGAAGGCTCCTCTTTCTATGATCAAACAATCCCTGAAGAGTGGTTCTGTTCTGAAATAGAAGCTCAAGAGGCAGGGTTCAGAGCACCTAAATAGGAGGCATATCAAATGAATGCTGATGAATTTAAAAGGTTTGATGCTACCGGAATAGCTGGCTTAATTAAATCTAAGGATATCACTTCGAGAGAAGCTGTTGAAGCTTCATTGAACATCATTAACAGAGAAAACCCTCTCATAAATGCAGTGACTCACCTGAGAATAGAAAAAGCACTAAAGGAAGCAGAACATATAAATCCTGATGCGCCATTTGGTGGCGTACCTATTTTACTAAAGGATATGTCACAAAATGTGCAGGGTTCTCCAGCAACTGCGGGAGCCAGATTACTTAAAAATAATCTGGCAGAGAAAAACAGTTACTTTGTAGATAAACTGATAAAGGCAGGATTTATTGTACTTGGTCACACGAATGCACCGGAGTTCGGATTGAAAAATATTACTGAACCAAAGCTTCACGGTGCTTCAAAAAATCCGCTTAACTATAACCACTCACCGGGAGGATCAAGCGGCGGGGCAGCTTCTGCTATTGGAAGCGGGATGGTCCCTGCAGCAGGTGCAAGTGATGGAGGCGGGTCCATCCGGATCCCTGCATCATTTTCAGGATTAATTGGCTTGAAACCAACAAGAGGGCGGATGCCTGTTGGTCCTGGCACCGGCAGACAGTGGCAGGGAGCGGCCATCGATTTTTTCCTGACAAAGTCTTTACGTGATACAGCAGGCCTGCTGGATGCGATGCAGACTTATCAGGAAGAAGCAGCTTTTCATACCCCGTTATATACGGAAGAGTACAAGTCTTCTATAAATGAAAAGATGAATTTTAAAATTGCTTATTCAATCGATTCACCAGTTGGTACACCTGTAAGTAGCGGAGCACAGCAGGCAGTGTTAAACACCGTTGAAACACTAAGAGCATCAGGTTATATATGCGAAGAGGTAACCCCATCTATAGATGGTAAAGAACTAATGAGGCAGTATTACATGATGAATGGCGGAGAAATGGCAGCCTTGATACAACAATTAGAAAAATCTCTTAATAGAAAGCTGACAGTTAATGATGTTGAAATTGAAACATGGGCATTGTATCAGGCGGGGTTGAAATGTTCAGCCGGTGATTTCAGTAAAAGTCTGTCTGCATGGGATCAGGCGTCAGCGGTCATGCATGATTTTCACAGGGATTATGACTTGTATATCACACCTGCTGCTGCCCATACCGCACCTCTTATTGGGCAGTTGGACCATTCCGGTACAATGCAAAAGGCACTGGAGCAGATTGATACACTCTCAGCGTGTAAACAGCAGCAACTCATCTATGACATGTTTGAGCCCAGCTTAACGTTAACCCCTTACACACAGCTTGCGAATTTGACCGGTCAGCCTGCAATCAGCCTGCCTTTATTTACTGCTGAAAATCAAATGCCGATCGGCGTTCAAATTATGGCGCCAAAAGGAAAAGAACACTGGCTGTTAAGTATCAGCAATGTTTTATTGGATGCAAATTAATATTATGTTGAAAAAGCACTACATAAAACAAAATTGTTAATTCACCATGTTAAAATCCTTTAAGGTTGATTTTATTAGGGAGTTATTAATCGAAAATCGCTTTTTTGATAAGTTCTGCTTATCAAATAACATAACTTTATTGATATTTACTTATGAAGTTAATTGTATTAAGATTGAATTGTGCGAAAAAAGTTACATAACGTCGCTTTACAAAATATTGAGGGGGAAAAAAGATGGCTAATCAGGATATTTTCCAATCGAAAAAATCTTTTGAGCTAGAAGGTAAACGCTATCATTACTACGAGCTGAAAACGCTTGAAGAAAAGGGCTTTACAAACATTTCTAAATTGCCATACTCGATTCGTGTTCTGCTCGAATCTGTATTACGTCAATATGACGGAAGAGTGATTAAAGAAGATCACATTAAAAACCTTGCAAACTGGGGTTCTGAAGAAGTAAAGGATTCAGAAGTGCCATTTAAGCCTTCTCGTGTTATTCTTCAGGACTTTACAGGTGTACCGGCAGTTGTTGACCTTGCTTCATTACGTGATGCAATGTCTAAAATGGGCGGATCACCTGACAAAATCAATCCTGAAATCCCGGTTGACCTTGTTATTGACCATTCAGTACAGGTAGATAAGTACGGAACACCGGATGCACTTCAGGTCAATATGGACCTTGAATTCGAACGTAATGCAGAGCGTTACCAGTTCCTTTCATGGGCTCAAAAAGCATTTGACAATTATCGTGCAGTTCCACCTGCTACAGGTATCGTACACCAGGTAAACCTGGAGTATCTTGCGAACGTTGTTCATGCAATTGAGAATGCTGAAGGCGAAACAATTGCTTTCCCTGACACGCTTGTGGGAACTGATTCTCATACAACAATGATCAATGGTATTGGTGTATTAGGCTGGGGTGTTGGTGGTATTGAAGCTGAAGCAGGTATGCTTGGACAGCCTTCATATTTCCCGATTCCTGAAGTAATCGGTGTACGCCTTAAGAACCAGCTGCCTCAGGGGGCAACTGCAACTGACCTAGCACTGAAGGTAACACAGGTACTCCGTCAAAAGGGCGTAGTAGGCAAGTTTGTTGAATTCTTCGGTGACGGTGTTGCGAATCTGCCACTTGCAGACCGTGCAACAATCGCAAACATGGCACCTGAATATGGTGCTACATGCGGATTTTTCCCTGTAGATGAAGAATCACTTAACTACATGCGCTTAACTGGCCGTGAAGACAGCGACATTGCAGTAGTAAAAGAATATTTGCAGCGTAATGATATGTTCTTTACAACTGATAAGGAAGATCCAACATATACGGATGTTGTTGAGCTTGACCTGTCAGTCGTTGAGCCGAACCTTTCAGGACCAAAACGTCCTCAGGATCTGATCCCGTTATCAGCAATGCAAAAAGAATTCCATAAAGCACTTACTGCAAAAGAAGGTGTTCAGGGATTCGGACTTGAAAAACAGGAAATCGATAAGGAAGCAGTTGTTGAATTCAGTAATGGTGATGTAGCACCTATGAAGACTGGTGCAATTGCAATTGCTGCGATTACAAGCTGTACAAATACGTCTAACCCTTACGTAATGCTTGGTGCCGGCTTAGTAGCTCAAAAAGCAGTAGAGCTTGGAATGGAAGTACCAAAGTACGTAAAAACATCACTTGCACCAGGTTCAAAAGTTGTTTCAGGTTATCTTCGTGATGCTAATCTGCTTGATCCACTTGCAAATCTGGGCTTTGACCTGGTTGGTTATGGCTGTACAACGTGTATTGGTAACTCAGGCCCGCTTCTTCCTGAAATTGAAAAAACGATTTCAGAAAGTGACCTGCTTGTATCATCAGTGCTATCTGGAAACCGTAACTTTGAAGGACGTATCCATCCATTAGTACGTGCAAACTACCTGGCATCTCCACCATTGGTTGTTGCTTATGCACTTGCAGGTACTGTGGACATTGATCTTCAAAACGACCCGATCGGTAAAGGGAAAGATGGACAGGATATCTTCCTTAAAGACATCTGGCCGACTACAGAAGAAGTCAATGAAATCGTTAAATCAACTGTAACGCCTGAACTTTTCCGTGAAGAGTATGAGCGCGTATTTGACAACAACGAAAGATGGAATGAAATTGAAACAAATGATGATGCACTTTATGCATTTTCAAATGATTCAACATACATTCAGAACCCGCCATTCTTTGAAGGACTTACAGAACACCCATCTGCGATCGAAACGCTTAGCGGAATGCGTGTTGTAGGTAAGTTTGGAGATTCTGTTACAACTGACCATATTTCTCCGGCTGGTGCGATTGGTAAAGATACACCTGCAGGAAAATACCTGCGTGAAAACGGTGTTGAGATCCGTGATTTCAACTCATATGGTTCCCGCCGTGGTAACCATGAAGTAATGATGCGTGGTACATTTGCAAATATCCGTATCCGTAACCAGATTGCTCCTGGTACTGAAGGTGGATATACAACTTACTGGCCAACTGGTGATGTGATGGCAATTTATGATGCTTGTATGAAGTATCAGGAAAACAATACAGGTCTGGTTGTACTTGCAGGTAAAGATTACGGAATGGGCTCTTCACGTGACTGGGCTGCAAAAGGAACTAACCTTTTAGGCATTAAGACAGTCATTGCAGAAAGCTATGAGCGTATTCACCGTTCAAACCTTGTATTCATGGGTGTACTGCCGCTTCAATTCAAAAAAGGCGACAGTGCAGAAACGTTAGGATTAACAGGTAAGGAAACAATCGCTGTAAACATTACAGATGATGTGAAGCCTCGTGATATCCTGACAGTTACAGCAACTGATGAAGACGGGAAAGTAACTGAATTTGAAGTGCTTGCACGTTTCGATTCAGATGTAGAAGTAGACTACTACCGTCACGGCGGGATTTTAAGAATGGTTCTGCGTGATAAATTAACTGTATAATTGATTAAATCCGGCAGTTTGATGACTGCCGGATTTTTTGTGTTTAATAATTGAAAAATTCTAACTATTTTAGTTTAAAGTGTCTTCATCTGTGACATACTGTAATAGGAGGTGTTAAGAGAATGAGAGTGAAAGGTAAATCTTTTCAGGAATTGCTGGCAGAGAATCGATCTGACATCAAAAAAGATCCTGTGAAAATGGATCGCATTGAAGAGCGTCTGGAAAAACGATGGGCTACTTGGAGTGAAAAAAACTAATCAGATCGCATTCTGTCCCGACGGATAGGGTGCTTTTATTTTTTTTATTAAAGATTTCAGATATAATGAGGCTACATTGTAATGAAATGAGGGTTTTTCATGCTCACAGCTAAGAAAGAGATTGAAGTACGCTATGCTGAAACGGATCAAATGGGTGTTGTTTATCATGCGAATTATTTAGTATGGATGGAGATCGGGCGGACATCATTAATTGAGACGATGGGATTCAAATATTCTGATATGGAAGACGAAGGGATTCTGGCCCCTGTAATGGATATCAATATATCCTATAAAAGCCCTGCGAAGTATGGAGATAAGGTAACAATACATACATGGATGGAACACTATGACGGCTTAAGAACTCATTATGGATATGAAATTTTGCTGAATGACGGCACATTGGCAGCTTCAGGGCTTTCAAAGCATGTATGTGTAAAAAAAGATAATTTCAGACCCGTGTCAGTTAAAAAATTTTTTCCGGCATGGCATGAGGCCTGTGAACAAAACAAAAAGCAGCTCGATATGCAGGAGAGTAAGCGTTAATGGCATTTGGGATAAAGAGGGCTGAACTCGTAAAGTGGAAGCAGGATATTGATAACGGTAAAATTGCTTTTTTAACCCATTTTTGGGTCGATGACCGCTTCAGTCAGATGAAAACTGTCACAAAGGTTGGAGCACTTAGCATTGACCAGCTTTATAAGTGGGGCAGTCAATATGGACTAAAAAAAGAGTGGATTCATATCAGGGAAGACGGATACTCACACTATGATTTAATCGGGCATACACAGCTCGAAATCCTAGAAGCAGAAGGATTAACAGAGCATATTAAACGTTTTCGATTAAATTAAAAAAACCGCATTTCTGCGGTTTAAGCTTTTTTATACTCATATTCAGGACCTTCAAGTTTTGTATCATATGCTACATGAAGGTCATGTCCATCAAAATACCAGACGTCACTTTCTTCTACAAAGAAGTGTATGCCTGACATTTCAGTTTCTGCTGCAGGTTCGATAGGTTCATCTTTGGAAACCCCTAAAGAAAACCCATCCTGTACAGCACTGGAACCTCCATATTTAGCAAAGAACCTTACGTGGGAGCCCTTTTCAATTTGCATTTCGCTTTTAAACCATTCAAGTGCGTCATCAGACAAAGTAATATTCAATTGAAAAACTCCTTTCATGAATACAGCTGAATGCTGCTTAATTAATCTACATTATAAAGTAAGTTATATATTGTGACAAAGAAAGGGTGTTACAGATGGAAAAAAATCTGTTTTGGATCATTGGAGCATTTATTTTTGGAGGGCTGGCGATTCAGGTATTCATTCAGCTTGAGCCAGATTATTACGTTGAAGCACTTCTATCAATTTTAGTTGGTGCTATTATTTATTTTGGACTCGTTGTAGTAAGCAAGAAAAATCGTCGTTCATTTCTGACCGCTACCGGCATTTTAGCTGCTGCAGCGATTGTGATGATATTTGTTTCTCCATATTTAGCGCATTAAAAAACCGTGCTGTCACCTGACAGCACGGTTTTTTACATCCACTTAATCTTTGGCTCGGTTTTGTTTTTTATTCTTGTGATATTATCTTTATGTCTCACTACAATAAAAATTGCCATTACACCGACTATAATCGTTAAAAACAGATCACTTGTAAAGAACAGGCAATAGATAATACCAAATGCGGCTGCTGCCATAGAGGAAAGTGATACATATTTAGACAGCTTTAAGGCAATAAGGAATGCAAGTACAACCAGCACAAAAAGAATCGGTTCATATCCGAGTACCACTCCGGCAGAAGTGGCTACGGCCTTCCCGCCCTTAAAGCCGGCAAACACAGGGAAAATGTGACCAATAACTGCCACTACACCAGCAACAAGCATCAGTTCAGGCTGACCAAATAGAACAGGTGTCAGCGTAGCTGCTGTTCCTTTTAAAATATCAATCATCGTCACAACGATGCCTGCTTTTTTCCCGAGTGTCCTGAAGGTATTTGTAGCGCCAAGGTTTCCGCTGCCGAAATTTCTGATATCTTTTTTATAAAACGCTTTACCCACCCAGAGTCCTGACGGTATTGAACCGAGAATATAGGCGATAATAAAAATGATTGCAAATTCCATTTTTAATCTCCTTAAAAAATGTATAATGAATATTCTTATCTTATCATGAAAATTGACTTAAAAAATAAGTTTTTCATCACGCCTAAAAAACTTTAGTGTAATAAAAATGTCGAATTATACAAAAATGAAGTTTATGAGGATTGTACTAGGGGAAATAATTGAAAGATATAGGGAAGGGGTAGATCTATGATCAAGTTTAATAATGTTTCCAAAACCTTTGACGACGGGACGGAAGCAATCAAAGACATGAACTTACATATAAAAGAGGGGCAGCTTGTCGCACTGATCGGTCCCAGTGGCTGCGGTAAAACAACAACCATGAAAATGATCAATCGTCTGATCAGTATCACATCGGGAACAATCGAAATTGATGGTAAAGACACAAGTAACATTAAAGAAGTAGAGCTGAGAAGAAATATCGGTTATGTTATACAGCGAATCGGTCTTTTTCCGCATATGACGATTGAAGAGAATGTTGGACTGATCCCTAAGCTCAAAGGTAAAAAGAAAGCTGAATATGAAAACAGAGTGGATGAACTGCTGAATCTTGTAGGATTAAATCCGGAAATTTATAAAAAGCGATATCCGCTTGAATTGAGCGGTGGACAGCAGCAGCGTGTAGGTGTTGTGCGTGCCCTTGCAGGGGAACCTCCGATCATCTTAATGGATGAACCTTTCAGTGCACTTGATCCCATCAGCCGAGAACAGTTGCAGGATGAACTTAAACAGCTCCAGACAACGATCAAGAAAACCATCGTTTTTGTTACACATGACATGGATGAAGCATTGAAAGTAGCTGATGAAATTGTTGTGATGAAAGACGGTGTGATTCAGCAGATCGCAGCACCAAATGACCTCCTTAAAAATCCTGCTAATGACTTTGTCCGATCATTTATAGGGGAAGAACGGATCCAGACCTATCTGAATGATCACTCCAGACAGAGTATTAAGCCATTTATACACACCATGAATGATCGTCCACAAAGCGAACATGTTTTAGAGAGTTCCTCAACAATTAAAGAAGCAGTCAGGTATTTTGTGAAGTACAAGGTTGATACAGCTGCAGTTCAGGAAAATGGTCAGGTAATCGGCGTGCTAAAAAAGGATCGTCTTTTAACAGCTTTAGCTGGAATCGATGAAGAGGAGGCGATCGGATGAATATATTTCAATCTTTTATAGATACTGTTACATCCCGTCAGGACCTGATCGTTGAAGCTACGCTTGAGCATCTTTACTTATCTTTTACTGCTATTTTTATTGCCATTCTTATCAGTCTGCCACTCGGTATTTTCATTTCACGAAATCAAAAAGTGGCAGAGTTTTATATTGGTGTTACTGCCGTTTTTCAAACGATCCCAAGTCTTGCTTTATTCGGATTTCTAGTACCGGTTATGGGTATTGGATTTGAAACAGCTCTGATTGCGCTGATTATATACGCGTTGCTGCCGATTTTAAGAAATACATATACAGGGATCACCGGGGTCGATCAGGCAGTAATTGAAGCAGGGCGCGGAATGGGTATGACGAACAGCCAGATATTATTTAAAATTGAACTGCCATTATCCCTGCCTTTTTTAATGGCCGGAATCAGAACAGCAACTGTTTTAACAGTAGGAGTTGCCACACTGGCTACATTCGTAGGAGCCGGAGGGCTTGGTGACGTAATTTGGAGAGGCCTGCAGTCTTATAATAATAATCTCGTTTTGGCAGGCGCTATACCGGTGGCACTCTTAGCACTGATGTTTGACTTTATATTAAAAATGCTAGAAAAGAAAACAACACCAAAAGGGTTAAAATCATAATGAGGAGTGATCGAATGAAACATTCAAAAAAAATTGCAGGCGCATCGTTAATTGCTTTATCAGGAATCATTGCAGGATGTGGAAGTGACAGTGGCTCCGGGGGTGCCAGTGATCCAATTATCGTAGCAGGAAAACCTTGGACAGAACAATACATTCTCCCGCATATCCTTGAGCTTTACATTGAAGCGAATTCAGACTATGATGTAGAACTTGAGGAAGGGCTTGGAGAGGTATCTATCCTTACGCCGTCACTTGAAAATGGGGATATTGATATGTATGTTGAGTACACAGGGACTGGACTTGAGGCTGTTTTAAATGAAAAAGCTGATCAGGGTGAATCCAGCGATTCTGTTCTGGAACGTGTAAGAGAAGGATATGAAGAGCGTTTCGAAGTAACATGGCTAGAGCCGCTTGGTTTTGAAAATGGTTATACAATGGCGTACAGAAGCGGGGAAGATTTAGAAGCTTCAACATACAGCGAACTTGCAGAAGTGAGCAGTGATCTCGTCTTTGGTGCACCTCACTCATTTTATGAGCGGGAAGCAGATGGGTATGACGCGCTTGTAGAAGCTTATGGATTTGAATTTACATCAGCTGAAAGCTTTGATGCGAGTATTATGTATGATGCTGTCAGAACAGGTGAAGTTGATGTGATTCCAGCCTTTACTACAGACGGACGAATAGAAAGATTTGAACTTGCAACAACTGAAGATGATCAGGGCTTCTTCCCTAAATATGACGCAGTGCCGCTTGTCCGTCAGGAAATTCTGGACAATTACCCTGAACTTGAAGAAGTGATGAGCGGTCTTGCAGGCCAGATCTCAGAAGAAGAGATGCAGGAAATGAATGCGAAAGTTGATATCGACGGAGAAGATTACAGAGCTGTCGCAGAGGAATTTTTGCTGGGTAAAGGACTTATTGAAGAATAAGGAGATGTGTTAAATGCAAAATCCTGAACGTAATGAAATCAGATCAATTTTACAGGACGCTAAAACAATTGCGGTTGTCGGCTTAAGTGATAATCCTGCCAGGACTTCACACAGTGTTTCTAAAGCGATGCAGGATGCCGGATATAAAATTATTCCGGTGAACCCGATGATTGATGAAGCTTTAGGTGAAAAATCTTTAAAAAGTCTGAAAGACATTCCTGATCACGTGGATATAGTAAATGTATTCAGGCGGTCAGAATTTTTAAAAGACCTTGCAGCGGATTATCTTGAAACCACTGCACCTGTTTTCTGGACACAGCTTGACGTGGTGGATAAAGAAGTATTTAATCAGTTAACTTCAGAAGGCAGAAAAGTCATTATGGACCGCTGCATTAAAGTCGAACACAGTATTACACAGCCATAAAAATTGAGCACTGCAATCTGCAGTGCTTTTTTATTGTTTTAATTTCAGTAAAATAAAAAATATTACGGGTTGACACAAGTATTTTATCTAATTGCATTTGAAATGCCTGATAAAATAAGTATAGAATATGATGGGTACAGCATTTATATGCTATAATGAAGAAAAACGAACACCTGTTTGTATAGCTGGAAGGGGAATTTTGAGTGACTAAAAAATCAATGATGGAATATAACGATGATGCAATCCAGGTGCTTGAAGGTCTGGAAGCCGTCCGAAAAAGGCCTGGTATGTATATAGGCTCTACTGATGCAAGAGGATTACATCACCTTGTTTATGAAATCGTAGATAATTCCGTGGATGAAGCACTTGGTGGCTACGGAAATCGTATAGATGTAAAAATTCATAAGGATGACAGTATATCTGTCAGGGATTATGGAAGAGGTATGCCTACAGGAATGCACCGCTCTGGAAAGCCAACCCCGGAAGTCATTTTTACAGTTCTTCATGCGGGAGGAAAATTCGGTCAGGGCGGATATAAAACAAGTGGTGGTCTGCACGGTGTTGGTGCATCTGTTGTGAATGCACTATCTGAATGGCTCGAAGTAACAATTTACCGGGATGGCTCTGTTTTTAAACAGCGTTTTGAAAATGGAGGCAAACCGGTAACGACACTTGAGAAAAAAGGATCAACGAAAGAATCAGGCACACTGATACACTTTAAGCCGGACCCGACAATTTTCAACACAACACATTATAATTATGAAACGCTCAGTGAAAGACTCCGTGAAAGTGCGTTTCTTTTAAAGGGCTTTACAATTGAAATAGCTGATCTCAGAGCGGATCAAAAAGAACTGTTTAAGTTCGATACTGGTATTCAGGCCTTTGTTTCTTACTTGAATGAAGAAAAGGATACATTACACCCTGTCGTTTCATTTGAAGGCGTACAGAGTGAGATTGAAGTTGAATTCGCGTTTCAGTTTAATGACGGATTTTCTGAGACGATTTTATCCTTTGTTAATAATGTCAGAACAAAAGATGGCGGTACTCATGAAGCAGGTGCCAAAACTGCAGTAACACGGGTATTTAATGAGTACGCCAGAAAAGTAAGTCTTCTGAAAGATAAGGATAAAAACCTTGAGGGTAGTGATATTAGAGAAGGGTTTGCAAGTATCATTTCAATCAGGGTTCCTGAACAGATCCTGCAGTTCGAGGGTCAGACAAAAGGTAAATTGGGTACTTCCGAGGCACGATCTGCGGTTGATGCAGTTGTAGCAGGTAAACTGCTGTATTTCCTTGAAGAAAATCCTGATATCAGCTCTATGCTGATTAAAAAGGCGATCAGGGCTCAACAGGCTAGAGAAGCTGCGAGAAAAGCAAGAGAAGACGCCAGAAATGGTAAAAAGAGAAAAAGGTCAGATACAATACTTTCAGGTAAACTGACGCCCGCGCAGTCTAAAAATGCGGCGAAAAATGAATTATACCTGGTGGAGGGTGACTCAGCCGGTGGTTCTGCTAAGCAGGGACGTGACCGGAAATTTCAGGCAGTACTTCCGCTGCGGGGTAAAGTCATTAATACTGAAAAGGCTAAATTAGCTGATATATTTAAGAATGAAGAAATTAATACAATTATTCATGCGATCGGTGCAGGAGTTGGACCGGATTTTAATCTCGATGATGTTCAATACGATAAAGTAGTTATTATGACCGACGCTGATACGGATGGAGCACATATTCAGGTACTGTTACTGACATTCTTTTACCGCTATATGAAGCCGCTTGTAGAAGCCGGTAAAGTGTATATTGCATTACCGCCGCTTTATAAAGTCAGTAAGGGCGCAGGGAAAAAAGAAGTCATTGAATACGCCTGGACAGACGATGAATTAGGCAAAGTCCAAAAGAAAGTCGGCAAAGGCTATATGCTGCAGCGCTATAAAGGTCTTGGTGAGATGAATGCCTCACAGCTTTGGGAAACAACAATGGATCCTTCAACCAGAACTTTAATCCGTGTCAGAATTGATGATGGTGCCAGAGCTGAAAGACGCATCACCACATTGATGGGAGACAAGGTTGAACCAAGAAGAAAATGGATCGAGACACACGTAGCCTTCGGGTTGGAAGATAACGAAAATATTCTCGAAAATGAACAGATCATGACATCAGAGGAGGAATAATGAAATGACAGCAACAGAACGTTTTCAGGATCTTCCTCTAGAAGAAGTTTTAGGGGACAGATTCGGCCGATACAGTAAATATATTATTCAGGAAAGAGCACTGCCGGATGCACGGGACGGACTGAAACCTGTACAGCGCAGAATTTTGTATGCCATGCATATGGAAGGCAACACTCATTTAAAAGGCTTCAGGAAATCCGCTAAAACGGTGGGTAATGTAATCGGTAATTATCACCCGCACGGCGACTCTTCTGTGTATGAAGCAATGGTCAGAATGAGCCAAAGCTGGAAAGTGCGTAACCGGCTAGTTGAAATGCATGGGAATAACGGGAGTATCGATGGAGATCCTGCTGCAGCCATGCGTTACACTGAGGCGAGACTTTCTGCCATTTCAGGAGAACTGCTAAGGGATATTGAATCTGAAACCGTGGATCATATCCCTAACTTTGATGATACTTCAGAAGAGCCGGTTGTTCTTCCTGCACGTTACCCTAATTTACTCGTCAATGGTTCAACCGGAATCTCTGCAGGATATGCCACTGAAATTCCGCCGCATCATATTGGTGAAGTCATTGATGCAGCAGTAATGAAGATTGAGAAACCTGATGTAACGGTAGAAGATCTTATGACAGTGATTAAAGGTCCTGATTTTCCTACAGGTGGAATTATTCAGGGTGTAGAAGGAATTGAGAATGCTTACCGTACAGGTAAAGGAAAAATTGTCATCCGGGGTAAAGTGGATGTGGAAGACATCCGTGGTGCAAAACAACAGCTTGTGATCACTGAAATACCTTACGAAGTAAATAAATCTGTACTCGTAAAGAAAATGGATGAATACCGTGCAGATAAAAAAGTTGAAGGGATCGCGGAAGTCCGAGATGAGACTGACCGAACAGGGCTTAGAATTGTCGTTGAACTAAAAAAAGAAGCAGATGCAAACGGCGTGCTGAATTTCCTGTATAAAAACACTGATCTTCAGGTACATTACAATTTTAATATGGTGGCAATTCATAAAAAGCGGCCAATGCTGATGGGACTTAATGATTTACTGGAAGCCTATATTGATCATCAGAAAGAAGTTGTAACAAGAAGAACTAAATATGATTATGATAAAGCAATTAAACGAAAGCATATCGTTGAAGGCTTAATTAAAGCATTATCAATACTGGATGAGGTTATTGAAACAATCCGTGCTTCTAAAGACAAAAAAGATGCGAAAAATAATCTGGAGCAGCAATTTGAATTCACTGAAGCACAGGCAGAAGCAATTGTTTCGCTTCAATTATACCGTTTGACGAATACAGATGTGACTGCCCTGCAAAAAGAGGCTGCTGAGCTTGACGCTAAGGTCACACAGCTTGAGGCGATCTTAACAAGTGACACAAAACTTCTTTCAGTGATCAAAAAAGAATTGAAAGCAATTAAAAAGCAATATGAAAACAGTAGACTTTCAGTAATTGAGCGTGAGATTGAAGAAATCAAAATTAATATGGAAGTACTTGTAGCAAGTGAAGACGTCTATGTATCTGTGACTAAAGACGGCTATATCAAACGTACCTCCCAAAGGTCTTATGCTGCCTCAAACGGAAATGACCTTGCCATGAAAGACACCGACAGATTGCTAACACTGCAGCATATTAATACAACTGATTCGCTTCTGCTCTTTACAAACAAGGGTAATTACATTCATTTCCCTGTTCATATGCTGCCTGAGATCAGGTGGAAGGACCTTGGCCAGCATTTCTCATCAATCGTTTCGGCTGACAGGGATGAAGAAATCATTCACGCAGAAGGAGTCAGAAGTTTTGAGCATGATTCACTCATTTTTGTAACAAAAAATGGTATGGTCAAAAAATCGGAGTTAAGTCTTTATCAAGCACAGCGTACTGCACGGGCTCTTGTCGCTTTAAATGTTAAAAAAGGTGATGAAGTCATTGAAGTACACAGAACTGACGGCACTAAGACGTTAATGCTTGCTACACACTTCGGATACGGTCTCAGGTTTTCAGAAGAAGAGGTTAGTATTGTTGGTCAGCGGGCAGCTGGTGTAAAAGGAATAAACCTCAAAGATGGGGATTTTGTTGTTTCAGCGATGATTGCTGAAGATAATGATAGTCTGATCGCTGTCACACACAGAGGTGCTGTTAAAAAAATGGCAGTATCTGAGTTTGAAAAAGGATCAAGGGCTAAACGTGGTCTGATCATGCTGAGGGAACTAAAGAAAAATCCACACCGCCTTGTGAAGCTTTTCAAATCAGGGCCTGGTGATCACTTTACACTTGAAACAAATAATGGTCACCGTACCGTGATTCAGTCTAAACAGCTTCGAAATAATGATCGTTATTCGAATGGATCCTTTATTATTGATGAAAATGAAAAAGGAAATGTCACTCAGGCCTGGAGAAATATGATAGCTGAAGAGGTTTAAAAAAACCACTCTCCGGGGAATGGAAGGAGGTGCCGCTTTCTTCCATTTTCCAATAAAACTAAAAAAGGGGGATTTGTTTTGATTACGTTACAATTTGTATCATTTATTAATGATGCAGCCACAACAATAAACGGATTTTTGTGGGATTACATATTAATTGTTGTGTTAATTGGCTGCGGTTTATATTTTACAATCAGAGGTCGTTTCCTTCAGTTCACTTCATTTGGAGATATGCTTAAGCTTTTAACTGAAAAAACAACGATTTCCTCTAAAGGCCGAAGAGGGATTTCTTCCTTTAAGGCTTTTACGATTTCAACTGCATCACGTGTTGGGACAGGTAACCTTGCAGGTGTGGCTACAGCAATTGCGTTAGGGGGACCGGGAGCGGTCTTCTGGATGTGGGTTATTGCACTTGTCGGTTCTGCTACAGCATTTGTGGAGTCAACCCTTGCGCAGGTGTATAAAGTTGATGACGATAAGGACGGGTTCCGCGGGGGACCGGCTTATTATATGGAAAAAGGATTGAATGCAAGATGGCTTGGCATTATTTTTGCTATTATTATTTCAATTACATTCGGTCTAGTTTTTAACTCAGTTCAATCCAATACAATTTCTCTTGCTCTCGAAGGCTCATTTGGATGGGATCGTCAAATTGTCGGAATGGTGCTTGTTGTATTAACAGCAATTGTAATCTTTGGTGGAGTTAAGCGAATTGCAGCTGTTACAAGTATTGTTGTACCGATTATGGCCATTTTGTACCTCCTGCTTGCTTTGTTCGTGTTATTTACAAACCTTGACCTTGTTTTCCCAATGTTCCAGATTATTTTCAGTAACGCGTTTGGTTTTACTGAAGTCGTATCAGGAGGTATTGGTGCAGCAATTTTAAACGGGGTTAAAAGAGGACTCTTCTCAAATGAAGCCGGTATGGGTAGTGCACCGAACGCGGCAGCAACTGCCGGTGTAACACATCCGGCTAAACAGGGACTTATTCAGGCACTGGGTGTATTTGTAGATACAATCATTATTTGTACAGCCACAGCCCTTATTATCATTATGTCTAATGAGTACCTAAATGGCAGTGACGGCATTCAGCTGACTCAGGATGCATTGACATATCATGTGGGAGAGTGGGCTGCTGCCTTTATTAGTGTAGCGATCTTCCTGTTTGCTTTCAGTTCAATTGTTGGTAACTACTACTATGGTGAAACGAATATAGAATTTATAAAAAATAATATGCTTTATGTAAACATCTACAGGTTTATTGTTGTCGGAATGGTGTATTTTGGAGCGGTTCAGGAGTTTGGCGTTGTATGGAACCTGGCAGACGTATCAATGGGTACTATGGCGCTGATTAACCTGATTGCCATTTCACTGATGGCACCACTCGCATTCAAAGTGCTTCAGGATTATAAGCGTCAGAAAAAGCAGGGAATCGATCCTGTGTTCTACACGAGCAATATCCCGAACCTTAAAAATACGGATTGCTGGGATGAAGGACCTGAAAAAGAATAATAAAAAGCGTGCCTGCGGGCACGCTTTTTTAGTTGCTGCACTTGCAATTTTATTTGTGATTCTTTATCGTAAACTCATCAGCAAGTGCTTCATTCACTGATTTTTCGATTGAAATAAGATCTTCTTTATTGACTACTGTATCGAGATGACTCCAGTCGACAAACCGGACAAAATACTTTTTACGGATTCTGGACAAGTGCACAACTGAATGTGGAAATTCTTTAAAATAAGCTCTTACTCTTCCACGACCTGCATAACTCCATCTGATCAGATTCATTTTTATCACCAAAAACAGTTTATCACGAACAAGTGTACGAATAAAGATAAAGTTAAGGAGAAGATGATATGAGTGAATTATTTTTTGTATATGGAACATTAAGAAAACACGGGAGCAGGGATTCAATCCTTGATCAGGAGAAGCTTATTGCTTCTCAGGCATGGGTTAACGGCAAACTTTATCTAGCAGACCATCTGGACCCGATACTAAAGACTGACGAAAATGATAGAGCTTATGGTGAGCTATATGAGGT
This sequence comes from Jeotgalibacillus sp. 10bf12, assembly GCF_055597105.1. Taxonomy (NCBI): domain Bacteria; kingdom Bacillati; phylum Bacillota; class Bacilli; order Caryophanales; family Caryophanaceae; genus Jeotgalibacillus; species Jeotgalibacillus sp. 10bf12. Next base: position 2,448,854 of record NZ_CP200276.1, read on the forward strand.
GTCTGCTGATCGAAGTGAGGAATTAAAGGAAATGCTGTCTTTAAACGGAAAACTTGCAAGGGTCACATTATATACAGATCACCTTGGTGAGCAGGAGGCATTTACTCAAACATCAAGCCCTGGAGCTGAGTTAGTTGAACATATAAGATTTAATGACTGGTTGATTCATATGGAAATGGATCGTCCTATTCAATATTATTTCGCCTATGGGTCCTGTATGGATGATGAGCGCTTTAAACTTGCAAAAGTGGATCATCTCTTTTTAAATAAAATCGGTGGCGGGACACTGGACCGTATGGAAATGAATTATTCGTTAAGTGTACATGATGGTGGAAGGGCGAATATTGTAGAAACAGGCGGCCGTGGAGAAGGTGTGCTTTATAAGGTAAATCAAAAAGGCGTAGAATACCTGTTTGAACGTGAAGGTGTTGATAGCGGGATGTATAGACCAGCTATGGTGGATGTAACAGTAGATGGTATTCATTACACCAAATGTATCACTTTTATTGTGATTGATCCGAAAGAGGAATTGGCACCTCCAGTTCATTACGCTACTGAAATTATCAGAGGATCCCGTGGTGTCGTGAGTGATGAATATCACCAGAAGCTTGTTAAAGACCTGATGGATAAATTCAATTTGGAAGTTAAATTTGATTAAATGAAATTATTGCCCTGACAGATCATCCTGTCAGGGCTTTTTTGATTATTTAAATAGGATATAAGTTTTTACTCGAACATAAATATCCCGATATATTGTGATCTGATACGCTGAGAAGCCGTAATACGGAATCAGGTGAAATCTCACCCCTTTGATAGCGCTTTCACTCCACTTAACTGTCTCTAACTCATTACTTTCAGTTTTTCCCTTGCGTGTGTATCCCTACGTGTTACGATAATACTCGTGATTAAAACAGCGAACAAAAAAGCGAACAATACATTTGAAAATAGCAATGAAAACAAAGGAGATGGGCAATATGGCTAATGATTTAAGAGTTGCATTTATTGGAGCAGGAAATATGGCAGAGGCAATGATTTCAGGGATTGTAAAAACTGGAACGCTTGAGCCCCGTCAAGTCACTGTGACAAACAGAAGCAATGCTGACAGATTACTTGAACTTCATAATGAATATGGCATACAGGGAATCATGAGAGATAAATTACAGCTGTCTTCTTATGATGTCATCTTCCTGGCTATGAAACCGAAAGATGCTGAAACCTCATTATTATCAATTAAAGATCATATCAGACCGGATCAGGTGGTTATGAGCGTATTAGCAGGTATTTCTACAGAGTTTATGGAAGAACATCTGAATGAAGGTCAACAGGTAATCCGCGTTATGCCTAACACGTCTAGTATGCTGAGAGAATCCGCTACAGCGATCTCACCAGGACAGAACGTAACTATGAAGAACGTAAAGCTTGCTAAAAGCCTTCTTTCTTCCATTGGAGAGGTATACGTGATTGAAGAAAATCAAATGGATCTATTCACCGGGATCGCCGGAAGCGGACCTGCATACTTCTATTATCTGATGGAGCATATTGAAAAAACTGCTCAGGAAAATGGAATGGACGTTCAGCAGGCACGTGAAATTGGCGCACAGACAATTCTTGGTGCTGCAAAAATGATGATTGAACGAGAAGAAACACCTACTGAACTGAGACAAAATGTAACATCGCCAAACGGTACAACAGCTGCAGGACTTGACGCACTGAATGAAAATGGTGGCGGAACAGCGATTAAAGCAGCAATCGAAGGCGCAATGAACAGATCGAAAGAAATTACTGAGCAAATGGCTAAAGTAACAGTACAGTAAATATAGATATAAAACTTTAAATCAGGAGTGATAGCATGACATCGGATAATCAAAAAAGAGTCGTAATTAAAATTGGAAGCAGTTCTTTAACAAGTTCATCAGGAGATATCAGCCGGAGAAAGATTCAGCGTATTACAGATCAGGTAGCAGAGTTAAAGGATGACGGACATGAAGTCGTATTAGTATCTTCTGGAGCAGTTGCTGCAGGGTATAGAACACTGGGCTTTGTCAATCGTCCATCATCACTGCCGGAAAAACAGGCAGCAGCAGCTATTGGTCAGGGGCGTTTAATTGAAACTTACTCTGAATTATTTACTTCTCATGGATATGCTGCTTCTCAGATTCTGATTACACGCAGCGATTTCTCCGATGAAACACGCTATAACAATGTAAGGAATACAATTAATGTTCTACTCGAACGCGGAATTGTCCCAATCGTTAATGAAAATGACACAGTAACAACAGACCGCTTAAGATTTGGTGATAACGATACATTATCTGCAAAAGTAGCGGGTCTCGTTGACTCTGATCAGTTAGTCATTCTATCAGATATCGATGGACTTTATAATGATGATCCTAGAAAGAATCCTGATGCTGAATTGCTGAAAGAGGTAACTGAGATCACACCGCAGATAGAGGATATGGCCGGAGAACCTGGTTCTGCAGTCGGTACTGGCGGTATGAGATCTAAAATTGATGCATTCAAAATTTCAATGGCATCAGGTATCCCATCATTCTTAGGAAAAGCCGGTGTGAAAAATATTATAGTCGAAGCTGTAAATGAAACTGCGCGAGGCACTTACTTTGATATTGAGAAAATCGATTTGAACCTTGACCGTAAACGCCAATGGATCGCATTTAACTCCGGTCCTGAAGGAGAGATTCTGATTGATCAGAATGCGAAGAATGTGATCGTAAACGATAAAGGTAACTTGCAGCCAAGTCATATTTATCAGATTAACGGCTACTTTAAAAAAGGCAGTGTCGTACGTATTCTTGACACTGACAACAATAAACTGGGTCTTGGAGTAGTGAATTATTCTTCTAAAGACCTTGAAGAGTTCCAGTTAAATCAGCAGGATCAGCATGACGAGGTCGCTATGAACAGTGATTCTTTTGTATGTGAACTTGATATAGCAATCCCGCTTGGCGTCTAATGAACAAGTAAAATGAAAGATCATTTGACAAAAAACCAAAATCTCACAAGGAGTGGTTTGATGACTACAATGACAAAAGTAAACGTAAAAGAGCAGGCAAAATTAGCACAGAAAGCTTCAAAGGAACTTGGACTGCTATCAACAGAAGTTAAAAATAAAGCATTAATGACTATTGCTGATCATTTAGAGGAAAATACAGCACTTATTCTTGAAGCAAATGAAATAGATCTTTCAAATGGACGTGAAGCCGGATATGATGCAGCCTATATGGATCGTCTTGCACTGGATATTGATCGTGTAAAGGACTTTGCAGACGGACTGCGCCAGGTAGCCGGGCTTGAAGATCCTTCAGGAGAAGTGACTGATGAGTGGACGCTTGATAATGGACTTAACGTTCAGACAATTCGAGTACCGCTTGGCGTGATTGGTATGATCTATGAAGCACGTCCTAATGTAACAGCAGACGCAACAGGTCTTGCACTCAAGTCAGGTAATGCGATTGTACTAAAAGGCGGATCTTCTGCGATTAACTCAAACAGACAGATCGTCAGTGTAATGAAAAAAGCACTTGAAGAAACAGAAATTTCTTCAGACGCAGTTCAGTTTATTGACAGTACAGACCGTCAGGCGACTGAAGAATTATTTACAATGAAAGATCATATTGATGTATTAATACCACGTGGCGGAGGTAAATTGATCTCTGCTGTTGTCAATAACGCAACTGTACCGGTTCTGGAAACAGGAGTAGGGAACTGCCACATCTATATCGATAAAGATGCAGATGCCAAAAAAGCATTCGCCATTCTTGTAAATGCAAAAACAGATCGTCCTGCAGTATGTAATGCAGCAGAGACTGTTATTGTTCATGAAGCATTCCTGAATGCGCATAAAGATGAATTAATCCAGACATTAAAAGAAAATCAGATTAGTGTATACGGTGACGATGCAGCATGTGACGTAGTACCAGGTGCACAAAAAGCTGAAGAAGATCATTGGGCTAATGAATTTTTGAGCCTTGATATCGCAATGAAGGTAGTATCTGATGTTGATGAAGCAATTACTCATATCGATAATTATGGAACAAAGCATTCAGAAGCAATCGTGACTCAAAATGAAGAAACTGCAAAACGGTTTAAAGGTATGGTAGATGCAGCAGCTATTTACCAGAATGCTTCAACTCGCTTTACTGATGGCAGTGCGTTAGGTTTTGGTGCTGAAATCGGTATTTCAACACAGAAACTGCATGCTCGTGGACCAATGGGGCTGCCTGCACTGACTACAATTAAATATGTAATGACTGGAGACGGTCAGATCCGATAAAAAAAAGCAGCCATATGGCTGCTTTTTTTATGATTCAGGCTGTTCTTCAGGTGGTGTCTGACCACCGGACAGTCTAAATTTCAGATCAAAGAATTTCTTAGTCAGCTTTGGAAGAGGACCATCAAACAGTTTTTCTCTCCAGAACATATCTGCAGCTTTTTGAACTGCACCAGCTTTTACAGGGTAAGTATAAACCATTCTGGATAAAGTACCGATCTTCATTTTATTTTTCTTGGCATAAACCGCTAGCTGCATCCATTCGCCTGCATCTGCACCCGCAGCGTGAGCACCGAGTATATAGCCTTTTTTATCAGTAATAAATTTCACGAAGCCTCTCGTTTCATGAGCTGTTATAAAACGGTCCACTTCATTGAGATGAGCTCTGAAAACTTTGAAATCAACCTTTTTCTCTTCCGCTTCCTGTTCAGTCATACCCAGGTGAAATACTTCTGGTACAGTGAATGTAACCCATGGTGTATTGCTATGGTCAAGAGAGTTACGAAGACCAAACAATACATTAGATACAATTGTTTTTGCCTCTTCACCTGCAGCGTGAGTAAAAGGCAGTGTATTGACTGTATCACCAACTGCAAATATATGAGGTCTGGAGGTTCTGAAGGTTGAATCTGTGTGAATAAATCCTTTTACTTTTTCAACACCGGCTTGTTCAAGCTTCAAGGAGTCAATTGCGGGCTTTCTGCCGGCAGCAACTAAGATTACGTCAAATTCTTCAGTTGTCTGCTGACCTTTTTGCTCGACTGTTAATGTAGATTTTTCATTTTCATAAGCTGCCTTAACAACTTTCGCGTTTAATCTGATATTTAATTCCTTACTGATCTCATTTTCCATAAATCGAGTAATATCACGGTCTTCTTTAGAGAAAAGCTGATTCGCACCTTCAAAGACTGTCACATCAGATCCAAGTCTTGAAAAAGCCTGTGCCATCTCAAGTCCAACTGTTCCGCCACCAATTACGCCCAGTTTAGCGGGAAGGGAAGGGAGGTCGAAAATGGATTCATTCGTCACATAAGGAATTGTTTCAATCCCGTCAATTGGTGGGATAACCGGCTTGGAACCTGTAGCAATCACAACTTTTTCAGCATAGATTGAAGTGCCGTCAGCAACTTTTATGATGTGATCTGATTCAAATGAAGCTTCACCAAAATATACGTCTGCTCCGAGATCAGTGAATCTGTCAGTGCTGTCATGAGACTGAATGGTGTTTCTTGCTTCGTTAATTCTTTCTTTAACTTTTTCAAAGCTCATTTCACCATTAATCGTTAACCCAAGAAATTCTGCAGCTTTATGCATATCATGTGACATGTTTGCTGTCTTAATCAGTGCTTTGGATGGAACACAGCCAAAGTGAAGACAATCACCTCCGAGTGAATCCCTTTTTTCTATTAATGCAACTTTTGCGCCAAGCGATGCCATGCCTGAAGCGGCTGTCATGCCAGCTGAACCTCCGCCGATAATTACTACCTGATAACGTTCCATTAAATCTCCTCCATATATAATTCACGAATCGTTTCCATCCGTTTTTTATTTACACCAAAATCTGAGTGTCCAACGCGTGATGCTGATCTGTAATGGATGACCTGTTCCTCATCTGAAAATAGAAAGTCGATGTCATCTTTAAATTTAAAGAAAGAAGAAGTCTCAATTGCATAAATCATCGATTCATTTTCATTTTTAATGACAACTTTATCCCTGGATTCCAATATGGACTTTAGCCGCTTTTTTGACTCTTCTTTAGACCCTCTGTAAGGAAGGGGATCAAGCTTCTTTTTCGGATCATCCGTCTGTGTGGATACATTGTTAGGTTTGTCTTCAAGCGGCAGCAGTTTGCCATTTTTTAAACGGTCATTTAAATTCATTGTGGTCACTCCTTCAAAAATTGGGTTCTCCCAGAAAGAAATATCCTCTCTGGTGTACGATAGGCAGATCATATAATGAAAAGGCTGCACCTGTCAGCTGCTTCGGGATAAAAAAGTGAAGAGTTTCTTTTTTACCTTCACTGGTTATCGTAAATGAATAAGTCAGATCCCCGATAAAGCCTCGTTTAGGTACATGCTCTATTTCCACAACATAGTGGGGCTTTAACTCACCAAGCTCTCTTGTTTCTTCAGCTGAGACTGGGTGGTGATAGGCTTTAATGTGCCCCGAAACTGTATAAGTAAGCTGATCAATTACAGTATCAGACTGGTTTATAAAGCATACGCTGTAATGATAGCCTTCAAATTCGTTAGGCCTTGTATCAAGTACAGCCAAAAACCATGGTTGATCGATCATATTTGCTCCTCCTATACTCGTTACTATCTAACCTGCTATACCCTATTGAGAATAAACAAAAACAGCACATAAAGATATGTGCTGTTTTTGTCATGATAAATATTCATAATACGTGACAAAAATTGCTGCCAGTGAAAAAGCGGTGTATGCAATACTCGTGCCTTCGATCAGTCTTGGATAGAGGATAGTTTTCCTCTCTCCATACTGTACGGTGGTCAGAGAAGATTCAACAGGCTGGCGATTCGCTTTCGCATAGTTACTTGGGGAAGTAAAAAAGCGTATTGCGACAACACTTGCAATACCTGCGAAAAATGACACTTCAATAAATCCGGCATTTAAGATCAGCATTAACAGCACATTTAATAAAATAATTGCAAATGCTGTACCTGCTAAATTTAATAATTTTATCAACACTTTCACTCCTAGAAGAATCTATTATCAGTTTCTCACAATTTGAGGGTCCCTTCCACAGAAAAATAGTAGAAGATTTCATTTGTAAGCGTTTGCTTTCTGAATTTGTGAAAAACTTCTTATGAATGGGTTGTCACGCTGTATTCACAGGGCTATAATTGTCCGTATATCAAAAACATATGTATGCTCAAAAAGAACAAAGTAGTGAAAGCAGGTGCGTATGATGGAAAAGCAAATAAATGTAGGAATGTTAGGGTTTGGAACAGTCGGCAGTGGTGTGGCAACCATTATCAGGGAAAATGAAAAACAGCTTTCCCAAAAACTTGGTGCCAATGTAAAAATAAAAAAGATCGCTGTGAGAAATATTGAAAAAGCCCGCAGTGCAGATATTAATGGCAGTGAACTAACAACTGATATAAATGAAGTAATTCAGGATGATTCCATTCAGGTGATCGTCGAAGTCATGGGCGGAATTGACGAAGCCCACCAGGCAATTGAAAAAGCACTTAAAGCAAGTAAAGCAGTCATAACTGCCAATAAAGACTTAATGGCTTTACACGGTCATACGTTACTAAAGCTTGCTGAAGAACACCAGGCGGATCTTTACTACGAGGCAAGTGTAGCGGGTGGTATCCCGATTATCAGAACGCTTGAAGACGGGTTGGCATCCGACCGGATTTCAACGATTATGGGGATTGTGAACGGAACGACAAACTATATACTTACGAAAATGAAAGAAGAAGGCTGGAGCTATGAGTACGCATTAAAAGAAGCTCAGGCATTAGGCTTTGCTGAAAGTGATCCGACATCTGATGTTGAAGGACTCGATGCAGCCAGAAAAATGGCGATTCTAGCAACACTAGCTTTTTCAATGGAAGTTTATCTCGATGATGTGGAAGTAACGGGCATGACAAAGATCACAGCTGAAGATATGGCGCTCGCTGAACAGTTTGGTTACAGTGTTAAAATGCTCGGCTTTGCTGAAAAGGATGAGGATGGGGTAGATGTTGCTGTCGAACCTGTGTTCTTGAAGTCTTCACATCCGCTTGCAGCTGTAAGAAACGAATATAATGCAGTTTATGTGTATGGCGATGCAGTAGGTGAGACAATGTTTTACGGTCCTGGAGCGGGTTCAATGCCTACAGCAACTTCAGTAGTATCAGACGTCATCGCAGCTTGCAGAAACCTGCTGCTGGGTGTTGCAGGAGCAAGACACATCGATTATGTGAACGATCGTCAAATCAAGAAAGAAGATCAGCAGCATGCCCAGTTTTTCCACAGACTGCTTGTGAAGGATAAGATCGGCGTATTTTCTGCGTTGACTGATATCTATGGAAAATATGAAGCAAGCTTAAGCTCTATTATTCAGCGCCCTGGTGATAAGGAAGGAGAAGCTGAAGTCATCCTAATCACTCACCCAGTATCGAGAAAAAATCACCATAAAATCATTGAGGACTTAAATCATTCTGAAGTTGTAAAATCAATCATTAGTCAGTATAGAGTCGAAGGGGGCAGCCGCTAATGCGATGGAAGGGTTTAGTCGAACAGTATAAAGAATGGCTCCCGGTTACAGAAGAGACGCCTTTACTCAGTTTAAATGAAGGCAATACACCCTTGATTCATTTAGAAAATCTTTCTGAGGAATGGGGCATATCCCTTTACGTTAAAACTGAAGGCGCTAATCCAACAGGTTCATTTAAAGACCGGGGAATGGTCATGGCTGTAGCAAAAGCAAAGGAAGAAGGAAGTAAAGCCATTATCTGCGCGTCTACAGGTAATACGTCAGCTGCAGCAGCAGCTTATGGAGCAAGAGCAGGCTTACGTACAATTGTCGTGATCCCCGAAGGTAAAATCGCGTTGGGTAAGCTTGCGCAGGCCAGGATGTACGGTGCAGAGATCATTTCAATTGAAGGTAATTTTGATGAGGCATTAAACCTGGTTAGAAAAATCAGTGAGGAAGAGGATATTACACTCGTGAACTCTGTAAATCCCTATCGTCTCGAAGGACAGAAAACAGCTGCACTTGAAGTGATTGATCAGCTTGGACAGGCACCTGATATTCTCGCTCTGCCGGTAGGAAATGCAGGGAATATTTCAGCTTACTGGAAAGGTTTTACTGAATATCATCAAAAGCATGGTGGAAAATTACCTAAGCTGCTTGGGGCTCAAGCCTCTGGAGCAGCACCGATCGTACATGGCAGAGTATTTGATCAGCCTGAAACAGTAGCTACAGCAATCCGTATTGGTCACCCGGCAAGCTGGGACCTTGCGCTCAATGCACTGAAGGAATCAAACGGTCACATCCTCGAAGTAACTGATGAGGAGATCCTTGAAGCTTATCAGCTGATTGCAAAGCGTGAAGGCGTATTTGCAGAGCCTGCTTCATGTGCACCGATTGCAGCAATTAAAAAACGCCTCGCTGCAGGTGAAATTGAAAAAGGTTCAACTGTCACTGCTGTATTAACAGGTAACGGGTTAAAGGATCCTGAAACAGCCATTAACGTTTCTGTTCTTGAGCCACTTATTATTAAGGCAGATATTGAAGCATTGAGAAGTGAATTAAAGGGGGAGGTGAAGCTGTGAGTTTCTCTCCTTTTACAGTAAAAACGCCTGCGTCCACAGCTAACCTTGGACCAGGCTTTGATTCAATCGGACTTGCACTCCCAATCTTTCAGACGATTTTTGTAGAGTCTGCTGAGTTATTAAACGTATCATATACTCAAAATGATTTTCAGCATTTACCGACAGATGAATCCAACCTGATCTTAAATACAATCGTGAAGATTGCAAGAGATGCTGGTAAGGAGTGTCCCGGTGCTTCGTTAACTGTCAGTTCGGATATCCCTTTATCCAAAGGTCTAGGCAGCAGTGCAGCGGCTATCGCGGCGGGCATTGTCATTGCAGACCGGCTGATGAACCTGCAATTAAGCACTGAGGAGCAGATTAAGGCAGCTTCAGCTATTGAAGGGCATCCTGATAACGTTTCAGCTTCTCTAGCGGGCGGCTTGACTGTTTCAAGATATGATGAAGAACTTACGAGTGTGTCACTACCTGCTGAAGGGTTCTCAGTTATTATCCTGGCGCCGGAGTCAGAACTTGAGACCAAGGAATCAAGAGGAGTGCTGCCAGATAAACTTGCTCATGCGGACGCTGTGCTGGCCAGTGCGGCAGCTAATGTCATGGTGGCTTCACTGATTACTGGTGATTTTAAAAAGGCTGGAAAGGTCATGATGAAGGATACTTTTCATGAGCCGTATAGAAAAGATTTTTTCCCGCAGCTTGAGGAGATCAAGAGGCAAGCATGTGAGTCTGGTGCTTTTGCTGTAACAATAAGCGGGGCAGGCCCGTGTATCTCTATTTTTGCTGAAGATGCAAAAGTATCATTTGTTTATGACCAGTTGAAAAATAAGTATACAGGTTACCAGTCAATAAAATTAAAACCTGTAAATCAGGGTACGTTATGTATAGAGCATCATTTAAACCGTCTGTCCGTCTGACAGGCGGTTTAATTTGTGTTTGCGGTTGGAGTGAATTGGATAATACATGTACTAGAGGTCAAAAACGTTTTTAAGGAGTGGGAAAAATGGAGTTTTCTAACGTGCAGAAAAATGGACAGCCCGGACAACATCAGGACAAGCAACCCGGAGAGTTGACAGCGATGAACCCTGAACCAATCCATGATGATAAAAGTTATAAAGGGAGCGGGAAGCTAAAAGGTAAGACCGCTCTCATTACAGGAGGCGACAGCGGAATTGGCAAGGCTGCAGCAATTGCTTATGCTAAAGAGGGAGCAAACCTTTCAATTGTTTATCTTGATGAACATGATGATGCCAAAAAGACGAAAGAAGAGGTACAGGCTTACGGGGCAAAGTGCCTGATTTTAAGTGGAGATGTTGGCAACGAAGAATTTTGCAAGCTTGCTGTCTCCAGTACTGTTAAAGAATTCGGCGGTCTTGATATTTTAGTCAATAATGCAGCTGAACAGCACCCGCAGGCATCAATTGAAGATATCACTGCCGTTCAGTTGGAAAAAACATTTAAAACGAATATTTTCTCGATGTTTCACCTTGTTAAAGCGTCCCTAAAGCACTTAAAAGAAGGAAGTGCGATCATTAATACAAGTTCAGTTACTGCTTATGCAGGAAATGAACAGTTAATCGATTACTCTTCAACAAAAGGAGCAATCACGAGTTTTACCAGGTCACTTGCTAAATCACTTACAGCTAAAAAAATAAGAGTGAATGCTGTTGCACCGGGGCCAATCTGGACGCCGTTAATACCTGCTACTTTTGACAGCGATCAGGTAGCTGAATTCGGAGCAGAAAACCCGCAGGAAAGACCTGGGCAACCTGCAGAGCTTGCACCAGCCTATGTGATGCTGGCTTCAAATGACAGTTCTTATATGACTGGGCAAACGATCCATATTAATGGTGGCACATTTGTATCAAATTAATCCATATAAAAATGAACAAATCCCCGGGCTGTAAAAGCCCGGGGATTTTTGAATATTAATATTCTTCGTCTACGAACTGCCAGCCATCTTCCCGATACTCAGATATCTCCTGAACTTCATCTTCACGCAATCCAGTGGAAAGCAGCTGTTCTGTTGGTACATCTGTTGCTTCCTCCGGCTGATAGTCCCTTAACAGTTCATCTCGGTTTCGCTTCATTGCTGAGCCACCTCCATGAAAAATGTAATTGGCAATTGGCTAGAGGAATTCTACACTTATAGTTTATCATATCTGAACAATTTCATACATCCGTCATTTTTCAGTGTCTAAAAGTCCTTCTGAAGAGGAATCAGATTGAGTCTGGCGCTTTTTCTTTTCATTTTTCTGATCAATCTTTTGATCCTCAACCGGTACCGGATCAGTATGCATCTCATCTTCATGACGATCCAGGATATTTTTTTTATCACTTTTAATACGGTCAGGTTGATCATGCTTTTTTTCGTTACCCATATTATCCCTCCTAACAGTTCTTACTATACCATTCCCTTGTTTTTACCATATGAATCATACTTAGTAGCAACTCCGAGTCAAATAAAAATGTTTTAAAAAAAGAGATAAAGGAAATAAGGATAATATGAATGAAAGAGGAGGGCTTTATAATGGGATTAAAGAGATTAGCAATATTAGGACTTGGTGCAGCTGGTGCTGCGTATTTTAAGAAAAAAGAAAACAGAGATAAGGCAAAGGTAGCTTTCGAAGATTCGAAAGCTAAGGTTAGCCAGATGGTTGATGATGCGAAAAAATCGTATGACAACTACAAAACTGGTGAGAAGACCACTGATTACTCACATGAAGATGACAAAATGATGTCAGAAGGTGCTCAGACATCTGTTCAATATTATAATGAGCTACAGGAAGACCAGGAGGGGAAACCACCCCGTCCGGGCACGCCGGAATAATGAATTGATCAAACAGCCGTATTTTCGGCTGTTTTTTCTTTTGCTTCAGTTCAAGCAAAAGATTTTAAAATAGTGTATAATAGTAAATGTATAATGATATACTGTAAGATAAAACATTACAAGATCCCTTTTTATCTCAAGCAGATAAAACCTGATTTTGTAACTTAAGGGGGACAATCAGTGATGTTTCAAAGAAAACCAACTGAAGAAATTCAAAAGGAACAGACAGACGTTTGGGAATGCTCAGCTGATGGATGTAATGTCTGGATGCGAGATAACTTCTCTGTAAAAGGACAGGAAAATCAGCAGTGTCCGATCTGTGGAAGCGATATGGTTAAAGGCAGCAGAAATATTGAAGTCGTACCTAACCCTCAAAATTTCTAAACATAATAGCCGCAGGCTCGCTTGCGGCTTCTAAGAGGTACGGACATGTGTTATAATAACAGGAAATGAATAGGTAAAGAGGTTCGCGACCATCCCTCTATAAAAAACTAGGCCAAAATGCAGGAAATACCTGCTTTTTTTAGTGAACTCGTGAACACTCTTACTTCTTTCATGGAGCTTATCATGAATAGGAGAGGAGCTTTTTTTATGGATAAAAATAAAGCAATTGTTGTGTTTAGCGGTGGTCAGGATAGCACAACATGTTTATTCTGGGCACTTGAAAAATTTGATTCCGTCGAAGCAGTAACATTTGCTTACGGACAAAGACATGCTTCTGAAATTGCGGCTGCTAAAGAGATTGCTAACGATTTAGGCGTCAAACATCATGTACTTGATATGAGTCTGCTGAATCAGCTGGCACCATCAGCACTAACCAGAGATGAAGAAATTACTGAAAATGAAGGGGAGCTTCCGTCTACGTTTGTTCCGGGGCGTAATTTGATGTTTTTATCATTTGCGTCAGTACTCGCTCATCAGGTAGATGCAAAGCATATCGTTACAGGTGTTTGCGAAACTGATTTCAGTGGCTATCCCGATTGTCGTGATGCGTTTGTTAAATCATTAAATGTGTCAGTCAATTTATCAATGGATAAAGATTTCGTTTTTCAAACACCATTGATGTGGCTTGATAAAAAAGAAACCTGGGAACTTGCAGATCAGCTTAACCGGTTTGATTATGTAAGAAATCAGACCATTACCTGCTATAACGGCGTTAAAGGTGATGGCTGTGGTGAATGCCCCTCTTGTAAATTACGCCTGAGAGGTATGAATGAATATCTGGCTGAGAAGGAGGAACTCAAATGATGCAGCAAATCTATCCCGCTCCAATGCATTCGTATTCATATGAGTTAAATAAAGACTTCCACTTCTCAGCTGCACACGCTATTCCTTCAGATGATGCTGGTAAGTGCCGCTTTGTACATGGTCATACGTATTATGTAAATATTACAGTAGCAGGTGATGACCTGGACCATTCAGGATTTCTGATAAACTTCAAAAAAATTAAACAGCTTGTACATGACCGTTTTGATCATACGCTGTTAAATGATGATCAGCTCTTTTCTGAAGATGACTCAGACCGTTTTCCTACAACAGAAGTTGTTGCAAGATCGATTTGGGAGATCATTGAAAGTCATTTGAAGGAGACTGAGAATAGCCCGACATGTTTGCAGGTATTTCTTCGTGAAACACCTACAAGCTATGTGCTTTACCGTCCGAAGAAAGAAGGGAACTTTTAAATGGAAAAAACAAAAAAGAAATTTCCTGTTCTTGAAATATTCGGACCGACTGTCCAGGGTGAAGGAATGGTAATTGGTCAAAAAACCATGTTTGTAAGAACAGCAGGTTGTGATTATAGCTGCTCATGGTGTGACTCTGCGTTCACCTGGGATGGCAGTGCAAAAGACGAAATTAAACGAATGACTGCAGAAGAGATTTATGATGAGCTCAAAGAAACTGGCAGGGATTTATTTAATCATGTGACGATTTCAGGGGGGAATCCCGCTTTACTTAAAAATCTCTCTGAACTTGTAGACCTGTTACATGAAAATGACATACAGGTAGCACTCGAGACACAGGGCAGCATCTGGCAGGACTGGTTCTTAAATATAGATGACCTCACATTATCTCCAAAGCCGCTAAGCTCTAAAATGAAACCAAATATGGGGATTCTTGATGATATTATTGCCAAACTGCGTGAGGGCAGCATTGATTATTCTTTAAAAGTGGTTATTTTTGATGAGGTGGATCTTGCGTTTGCTGAAGATCTTCACCAGCGTTTCCCTGGTGTGCCATTTTATCTTCAGGTAGGAAATGACCAGGTTCATGAAGAAAAAGATGAGCAATTGATACCAAATCTGATTTCCCGCTATGAGTGGCTGATTGATCAGGTGATGGAAAACAGCAGGCTGAACCAGGTCCGTGTACTGCCTCAACTTCACACATATGTGTGGGGTAACAAAAGAGGGGTGTAGACAGCCTTGGTGACAGGAATAACATTATGCTTAATATGTAGTCTTGTTTATATCTATCAGATGAAGAAAGATCATATTAACCGTAACGTGATTATTTTATTCTTCGCACTTGCCGGGATTATTGCCGGTGCGTGGTTTATATTTGATGCCATTATCATTGGTATGACATAAAAAAGTGAAGGCCTCATTTTACAGGCCTTCACTTTTTTACTTTTCCCAGTGCTCGTCAATAAATTCATCTCTGCCTGACTGCTCACGATCTTTCTTATAAGCTTCAGGATCTTTTTTGTAAAAATCCTGATGGTAGTCTTCAGCAGGATAAAATACTGAAGCCGGTTCAACAGGTGTTAGTACAGGTTTTTTGAAGCGTCCTGAATCTGCGAGTACCTGTTTTGACTGCTCTGCTTTATTTTTTTGCTCTTCATTATGATAAAAAATGGTTGCCCGGTATGAAGGACCCCGGTCCTGGAATTGCCCTTCGTCATCTGTTGGGTCTACCTGTTGCCAATAGATCTCCAATAGCTGTTCATAAGGAAATACTTGAGGATCAAATGTGATTTCAACAGCCTCACGGTGACCTGATTCTCCTGATTTCACATCTTCATAAGTTGGATCCTCAACGTGTCCACCGGTGTAGCCGGAGACAACCTTTTCAATCCCATCAAACTGATCAAACGGCTTAACCATACACCAAAAACAGCCGCCTGCGAATGTCGCTTTTTCAAACTTCATCTTAAAACCTCCAATGCTGAATAATTTATTCTATCATCTCATTCTCAAATTTTCCCGGATAAAGGTTTGATTTTTATAAAAAGAGGGTTTAAAGTGTAACGAATAGATGATTAAAAGCGTCTATATGAATATCACAAATCTATTAAGTGTGAATTCACTTAGGAGGAACTATGGAAACAAGAGTAAAAAGAAGAAAAAAGAAATTGAGAAAAGGCAGAACGTTTTTTACGTTATTCATTCTACTGATCATGGTGACTGCAGGGTATGCAGGCAGTCAATACTGGATAGGCTATCAATCTACTAAAGGTTCCGCACCTGACCTCGGACAGGGAGAAACGTTTCAGCGCTCAAATCCTGAAAACGGTAAAAGAAATGTATTGCTGATTGGTGTCGACAGCAGAGGTGAAGAGAAGTCAAGATCAGATACGATGATGATTGCTCAATGGGACGATGAGTCTGACACTGTTAAGCTTGTCTCACTAATGAGAGATATTTACGTTGAGATTCCGGAATACGGTCCATATAAATTAAATACAGCTTTTTATCTGGATGGTCCGGAACTGCTTAGAAAAACGATTGATCATAATTTTGATATTCCGATTCATGATTACATGATTGTCGATTTCAAAGCGTTTGAGACAGCTGTTGATACGATTGCGCCAGACGGGGTAGATATCAATGTTGAAAAAGCAATGTCTGAAAAAATTGGCGTGTCACTCGAAGCAGGACAACAAAAATTAAACGGACAGGAACTGCTCGGTTATGCGAGATTCAGAGCCGACAGTGAAGGTGATTTTGGCCGTGTAGATAGACAACAGCAGGTGATCGAGGCATTAATTGATCACACAGTCAGTGTATCTTCAATTGCACGTGCGCCAAAAACCATCGGTGCCGTACAGCCTTATCTGCAGACAAGCTTATCTGAATCCGCAAAGCTGAGTATGTTTTCAAGTGTATTATTCAGTGGGGGCGGAGAGGTTGAAAGGCTGACTGTTCCGATAGAAGGGTCTTATACGACACCTAGATATGAAGGTGCAGGTTCTGTTCTTGAACTGGACTGGGCAGCAAACCAGGCAGCAATAAAAGAATTTCTTGAATAATAAATAATAAAAACGCAGCGCTTAAATCTCAGCGCTGCGTTTTTATCTATAATTTTTTCCTGCCTGTTATCAGGTTGTAGATGATTAAGATGACTGCAATAATTATTAATACATGAATAATGCCACCTGCGATATCTAATAATAGTCCAACTAGCCATACTACAATTAAAATAACAATAACCCACCATAAAATTCTCATCATATGCTGTCACCCCTTTCCAAATAAATTTGATCACAATCATTATTTACCCTAACAACTGCTTGTTAACCCAAAACATGAAAATTTTATTAGAATATGCCCTTTTGTGGATGTTCGATCATATGTTCGCTATAATAGTCTTATCTACATATAGTAAAGGATGAAGCAATATGAAAGGTGCGTCTCATGCACTGGCAGGTACAGCAATTGGTTTAAGTACCGCTGTATATTATAATTTAGAGCCTGCAGCAACCGGACTAGTCATGCTGCTTGGTTCAACTGCAGCACTTGCTCCGGATCTTGATACAAACGGCAGACTGTCTAACAGGATCTCATTGCACAGAAAATGGCTGTGGTATACATTATCAGCATTTGGTGTATTAATCGGTATATACAGCCTGGTTTCTTTAAGTGGATTATTTAAAGCCGTAGGAATCATTGCAGCAGTTACAATGATTATAGCTCCGCGATTTCTGATCAAACAGCGATTTATGGTCATGTTAACAGGGCTTGCCATCATCGGGATCGGATGGTTTTATACAGAATACTGGTTGATTTACTTTGGTGTTTTTACAACAATCAGTTCATTTTTACCGCATAGGGGACTGACACACTCAGTACTGGGGCTGGTAATCTTTACTTATATTGCTTACAGCCTTGAGCTCAGATTAAGTATTGAAGGCATCACAGCTGTATGTTTCTTTGCGTATCTGAGTCATCTTGTACTGGATATGAAAGCTCTTCCTTTTAATAAGAAAGGTGTAAAATGGTTTTTGCCGTTTTACACTAGGGAGTTTTAAGGTTTTATAAATGTGGAAAGCAGTGGTAAACTACAAACATGAGAAAAATCGTTTCATGTTCGCCAGTCGGGGGTATGAAAATAACTACTCGCATGTTTAAAGGAGTTTGATTATGACATTATCACACGAAAAAAGAATTCAACTGCATGAATTTAACAATTTAACCAAGTCGCTGAGTTTTAATATGTATGATGTGTGCTACACAAAGTCGAAGCAGGAGAGAGAGGCTTATATTGCTTATATTGACGAGCAGTATAATGCTGACAGACTCACAAAGATTTTGACGCATGTAGCTGATATTATAGGTGCCCATGTCCTGAATGTAGCAAAACAGGATTATGTGCCACAGGGTGCAAGTGTAACCATTCTGGTTTCTGAAGGTCCGATTGTAGAAGTACCTACTGAAAACTATGAGGAATCGCCAGGGCCGCTGCCGTCAACCGCAGCACTGCACCTCGATAAAAGTCATATCACAGTGCATACGTATCCTGAATATCATCCTCATGAAGGAATCAGTACATTTAGAGCAGATATCGATGTATCAACGTGCGGTGAAATTTCTCCACTAAAAGCATTGAACTATCTGATTCATTCGTTTGATACAGATATCATGACAATGGATTACAGAGTGCGTGGATTTACACGTGATGTAGACGGTCATAAGTTATTTATTGACCATGATATTAATTCAATTCAAAACTTTATACCAAAAGAGATTAAAAAAGATTACGACATGATTGATGTAAATGTGTATCCGGAGAATATTTTTCATACAAAATGCAAGCTTAAGGATTTTGATTTAAATAATTATTTGTTCGGTTATAGAAAAGATTCACTGACTGGTGATGAAGCAACAGAAATTACAGATAAGCTTAAAATTGAAATGGATGAGATCTTTTATGGAAAGAATATGCGTGCACATCCAAGAGATCCGTCTAGAAATGAATAACCCGTGATTTGCGGGTTATTTTTTTATGGGAAGGGATGTTAAAATAAGCAGTCAATATTTTTATTTTCTAGTTTACATAATATATATTATAGGAAGTTGAATAAAAATCATATATATTGTCTCATATCATAAGTTTACTATTAATAGTGAGACGAAACAGAAAAAATAAAAAGTGCAACGGCACTTTTTATTTTGTTTCTTCGTGGAATTTGGCGATTTTATACCTTCTGATTGCGATAAAAACATTTACAGCGCTGATCAGTATTAAAAACACGCCAAGCGCAGCATCATTATCAAGAAATCTTCTTATGCTCCAGACGCCAAAAAACACAGCAAATATAAGATTTAACGCAATCATTGCTGGCTGTACTCTCATCAAGCGCATCCACTCCTTTATTTTACAGTAAGCGCAGATAACCCTTTTTCAGAAATTAGCTGGTGGTACTTTTCTTCCAATTGGATCAATACTTCAATTGCATTATCTTCAGTGGCTTTACCAGATCTTATCTCTATTTCAAGTTCATTTCTTGCAAGTACTGCTGCAATCTGATCTTCAAGGATCGCATTTTCATAATTTCTCAGGTGATTGGATTCTTCAGACTCCATTATAAGTGACGGCATAAAAACCTGATTATTTTCTTCAATCAAGTCTTCGCTATCAAATTCTTTATAAAGTGCGTACAGCTTCTGTTCCATATCAATAAAAGCCTGGTCATGGTCTACAGTTTCCTTCATGGAGTGTTTTACCATATCTGACAGATAAACCGCTCTCATCAGCTCCCGGTATTCCTGCTTTGACAGATCAATTTTCATTTGAATCCCCGCCAAGCTGTACTAAATGAGTTTCACCATTTTCCTGGACGATTTTCTTTTCCTTATACAATCTTCCGAGTGCACGCTTAAATGATGCTTTACTCATATTAAAGATCATCTTAATTTCTTCAGGGTTACTTTTATCGCCAAATGGCATGCTGCCGCCGCGGCTTAAAAGGTAATTAAAGATCACTTCAGAATCCTCATCCATTTTATCCTGTTTTCGCGGAAGTAATGATCCGTTTAGTGTACCATCGTCCTTCACGCCAATGATACGCACCGTAACATCCTGACCGAGACGTGGTTCACTTTTGCGCTCACTTTCGTGGATAAAACAACGGTAGCCTTCTTCAGTTAATACAAACGTACCAACCCTCAGCAATCTGTATGGTCGTCCTTTTAACTCTTTGTTATGAACATCGTCATCTGCACGCTCTGAAAGCACCTGGACGACTTCCTCAGTAGCAAGCCTGCCGAACATCTGTCCTGCAAGGTCTGTTCGGAGTGTGATGTATAAATAATCGCCTGCTTCCGGCCATACATGTTCTACTGCAGGCAAGTCTTCCGGTACAACCGTTACTTCTCTTGAAATACCAATATCCAGCGCCGCTCCATCACGGTCATTTACTTTAATGACTCTTGCCCATCCGTAAACCCCTTTTCTGATTTCCGGGATGATCGTAGATGCTGTCAGTCTGCCTCTTCTATCAGGATACACAAAAAACTCTCTTGTATCTCCTTCATTAATTTCCTCATGAATTTCTGAGTCGTTAATCGGAATTTCTTCATCGCCTCTCAATAAATAAAAACCAAATGACGTCTTACTCCCGACTGTCAGTTTCTGAACGGTACCGCCAATAGATGTTTGTTCACTCATTTTATATGCCTCCTGAAATCTTAAATAACTGATTAACTGTAACACAAAATGTGATGCTATTACAGGTAAGTATAGCGTTCTTGTTTTATTTTTAACAGGAAGAATAAAAAAACACCGGCAATTTTACCGGTGTCACTTAAAAACTGTATTCAGGATATTCTGGATAATCCGCTTTTGTTCTTCAAATAACGGCAGAAACTGTTTTTTCATGACTTCAAAAGCATCTTTCCCCTTATCGGTTAGCGTATACCAGTAAACCTTCTGCCTTTTACGTTCATGGGATTTGTAATCTTCTTTACGGTGAAGCAGGCCTTCTTCAGTCATATCATGAAGCGCATCAAGTAACGTGCTTGGTGCCGGCTCCCAGTTACCGCCTATTTTTCTGAATTCACCCTTAAAATGCTCACTGATCATACCTGAGTGCCTGATGGAGAGCAAATGAAGTATGTAAAACTTGGTGAATTGTGAAGCACTCATATTTAATGCAAATTTTTTTGGATTATGCTTACTCATCTAAGTAATCCTCCCTTTTAACGATAAAAGTGCTGTTTTGACACGTGGCGATCATATGTTTGCTTTTATTATACAACAAAAGCCTGCGAGTTTGCAGGCTTTTCCAGTCTTTATAGTGCGTTATACCATTGTTTAGCGTCATTAACTTCTTCTTCAATTAGTTGGTGCCCTCTGTTATACCATTTAACTGTTATATCTGCACCTGCGTTTGTTAACAATTCGTTTAGATCCGTTGTTTCACTTGCAGGACAGATCGGATCATTTTCACCCGCTCCAATAAAGACCTTTGTACCTGAGAGTTCAGGTAATTCATGGTCTCTTAAAGGAACCATCGGATGATGCAGGATCGCTGCTTTTAGTGAGTCATGATAATGAAATAGCAGACTTCCTGCGATGTTGGCTCCATTGGAATATCCGATTGCAATTACGTTAGTGCGGTCAAACTGATATTTATGAGCAGCGTCATCCAGGAATTCATTCAGTTCCTGTGTCCGGAATTTTAGATCTTCTATATCAAATACACCTTCTCCCAGGCGTTTAAAGAATCTCGGCATACCATTTTCACTCACGTTGCCTCGTACACTTAATACGCTTGCTTCCGGATCAATCATATCAGCGATCGGGAGCAGATCCTGTTCTGTTCCTCCTGTTCCGTGCAAAAGTAATAAAACAGGTTTACCTTCCTTACCTTCATGATAAATATGATGCATCATTGACCTCCGCCTTTCACAATATGTCTTATCGTTCATTCTATCTCAGTTGAAAAGATTATTTCAAATATAAGACTCTCGATTTAAAAGTATATTCTTTTGCATTTCAATGAACTATAAGAAGTGATATAATGTATTGATATGTTTTTTTGGAGGGATTATTAAATGATACAAGTATCAGATGTCAGTCTTCGCTTTGGAGACCGCAAGCTGTTTGAAGATGTAAATATTAAATTCAACCCGGGTAACTGTTATGGTTTAATCGGAGCAAACGGTGCAGGTAAATCTACTTTCCTGAAGATTCTGTCCGGAGAAATAGAAGCGCAGACCGGTAACGTCTCAATGGGACCGAATGAGCGTCTGGCTATTTTGAAACAGAATCACTTTGAATTTGAAGAAGAAGAAGTGATTAATGTCGTATTAATGGGCCACACCCGTTTATACGAAGTGATGCAGGAGAAAAATGCAATCTACATGAAAGAAGACTTCTCTGATGAAGATGGCATTAAAGCTGCTGAACTCGAAGGTGAATTTGGTGAGATGAACGGTTGGGAAGCTGAATCAGATGCTGCGATCCTGCTTCAGGGACTGGGCATCAGCGAAGATCATTTCAACAAGAAGATGGCTGAACTGACTGGATCTGAAAAAGTGAAAGTCCTGCTTGCACAGGCACTTTTTGGTAAGCCGGATGTTCTTTTACTGGATGAGCCGACAAACGGCCTTGATATTCATGCGATTCAATGGCTCGAAGACTTCCTGATTAATTTTGAGAATACAGTGGTTGTTGTATCCCATGACCGTCACTTCCTGAATACAGTATGTACACACATTGCTGACCTTGATTTCAGCAAGATTCAGATCTACATGGGTAACTATGATTTCTGGTATGAGTCAAGCCAGCTTGCTCAAAGACTTGTGTCTGACCAGAATCGTAAGAAAGAAGAAAAAATTAAAGAGCTTCAGGCATTCGTTGCTCGTTTCAGCGCCAATGCTTCTAAGTCAAAACAGGCAACTTCACGTAAGAAGCTTCTTGATAAAATCACACTCGATGACATTAAGCCGTCTTCCCGTAAATATCCTTTCGTTCAATTTGAAATGGAGCGTGAAATTGGTAATGATGTGCTTCAGGTGAAAGATCTGTCTAAAACGATTGACGGCGTAAAAGTGCTTGATAATATCAGCTTTACGATGAATAAAGACGATAAAATTGCACTTGCCGGAACTGATGAAATCGCTAAAACGACACTTATGCGTATTCTGATGGGAGAAGTTGAGCCGGATAGCGGAAGCTTTAAATGGGGTGTAACGACTTCTCAGTCATACTTCCCGCACGATAACTCTTCATACTTTGAAGGTCAGGAATCAGATCTTGTGGACTGGCTGAGACAATACAGCCCTGAAGATGAGAGTGAAACGTTTCTTCGTGGCTTCCTTGGCAGAATGCTGTTCTCCGGGGAAGAAGTAAGAAAGAAGCCTTCTGTATTATCAGGAGGAGAAAAAGTGCGTTGTATGCTATCACGTATGATGCTCAAAAAGGCAAACGTACTATTACTTGATGAGCCGACTAATCACCTTGATCTGGAGTCAATCACAGCCCTTAATAATGGTTTGATTAACTACAAAGGTGCGATGATCTTTACGTCTCATGACCATCAGTTTGTTCAGACGATTGCAAATCGTATTATTGATATCACAGATGGACAAATTACTGATAAACAGCTTAGTTATGATGAGTTTCTTGAGTGGAATAAAGAACGCGTATCTTCATAATAAAAATCCTGCCGGATAACCGGCAGGATTTTTTTACTTCTGGAACTTTTTCAGTAATCCAGGCAATGTGCCTTTCTTTAATACTTTATCAGAAAGCGCAGCAATTTTATAAATCACTTCAAGTCCATCCTCATCACCTGCCCAGTGGTCCCTGATGATAGCTGGAGACAGGTTGTTTACGACAGTCTGTAATACAAATGAAGCGACGACCAGATCATCTATGTATCCTCCAGGTCCGACAATCCCTTCTGGTATTAGATCAAAAGGTAAAATAAAATAACTGATCGCACCTGCAACCATTGCTTTATCCTTTCCGGATACTCTTTTGTCTCTTACGACCTGAATCAACAAATAAAAAATATCAGGTGCAAACAGCAGGTATTTAGCGTACTTATGATTTCTACCTGTTTTGTTTTTCAGAAAGTGATCAATTTTGTTCCTCAAACGGAAATAAAAGTTTTCCTGTTCCTCGCGTGAGTGCTGTTCCATTGCTGCTTCCTCCCCATTAATAGCTTCCCGGATACTATGTATACCGGCATTGCCTTAATCATAAGGCAGCCGGCCTGTAAATTACCACCAATAAGGTTTTGTATGCTGATTTTCTTTTATTTTTTCATTCCGTTCAGCTTTTTTCTTCTGAAATTCCCAGAATGCATCAAACGGGTGCGGCTTTGAGGACTTAACCGGTTCTTTTTCTTTCATCTTAACCCCTCCTTATAACTACAATATGCGATAGGTGCACAGGGGTATAGGTCATACATATGTAATAGATGTTTTTAAACGAAAAAAACCGCTCTCTGTTAAGAGAACGGTTTTATATCAACAATTACAGTTTTACAACGTTAGCTGCTTGTGGTCCGCGGTTACCTTCAACCACTTCGAATTCTACCTGCTGGCCTTCGTCAAGAGACTTGAAGCCTTCGCCTGTGATAGCTGAGAAGTGTACGAATACGTCGTTTTCTCCTTCAACTTCGATAAATCCGAAACCTTTTTCTGCGTTAAACCATTTTACTGTACCAGTTTTCATAATGAAAAACCTCCAAAAATAAATTGACAATATGCAAACTTACCGAAATAGAAAAATTCACATATTACAAAAAGTACCGTGCTTTCCGATCACTCTTTGTAATATGTGAATCATGTCATGCAGGTATCATTGCTTATTGACTTGTTACTCTTATTATACAGCGTTTAGAGAGAATGTCAAATTAATTAATCAATTTTTGTTAAATTTATTTGATGTGCAACTGGTGCCTCTCTGCAAGTTCAGGTGGTGCCATCTTTACTGCAAGCTGCAGCATCAATGTAGTAAAGGCAATATCATCAGTAATGCCCACTAAAAACAGGTAGTCCGGAATCATATCAGCAGGCATTACTGCATATGTAATGATCAGTCCTGCTGTGAACAGTTTTTTTAACGGGTGCACAGAAGATGAGCTAAAAAAATCCTTAATAAACGGAAATGACCTCCTGAAATGAAAAACAAATTGTACTCTTTTTAGAAATTTCATTAATCCTATCCTTCTCTTGTATATTTTGTTAGCATAATACACCCTCGTAGGTTATGATAATGTCATTATACATACAGATGGAGGGAAAAGTATTGAGTGAATTAGCAAAGTCAAAATGGTTTCGTTTTGGTTTTGGCTTGATTACCATTTTAATTATTATTTATTTACTATCATTAGTAGAATTTATTTTTACCCCAATCGTAATTATTGTAACGACTCTTTTTGCGCCAATTGCGATTGCAGGTGTACTGTACTATTTATTAAGGCCGATTGTCAATTTTGCTGCAAAATACTTACCCCGGGGCATTTCAATTTTATTGATCTATCTTGCGGGTATCGGGTTAATTGTCGGATTGTTCTTTTTGATCGGACCTCCACTTTCAGGACAGTTCAACTCCCTGGTGGATAATATTCCTTCCATCTTTAACGAACTGTCAGCAATGGCGATGAACCTTGTCCAGTCCGACTGGTTTAAAAATCTCCAGGAACAGCAGGATTTTTCTATCCAGGATGTTACTGACCGCGTAGCAAGCACGCTACAAGGCTCTCTGGATTCAATTGGATCCAACCTGATGTCGATCATTGGTGTCATTACGAATATTGCAATTGTACTTGTTACGATTCCGTTTGTTCTTTTCTATATGTTAAAGGACGGCCAGAAGCTTCCGGAACAATTTCTGCGCTTTACACCGGAAGAATTTCGTCCTGAAGGAAGAAAAGTACTGCAGGATATGGATATTGCACTGAGTTCTTACATACAGGGGCAATTGATCGTCAGCTTTTGTGTAGGTGTGCTGCTTTACATCGGTTACCTGATTATTGGACTTGAATACACAATCGTCCTTGCATTGGTTGCCATGTTAACGAATGTAATTCCGTTTGTTGGTCCTTTTATCGGAACGATTCCTGCAGTGATCGTAGGATTTATCGAATCACCTCTTACAGCGTTATTAGTCATTGCTGTAGTGATTGCCGCGCAACAGATTGAAAGTAACCTGATCTCACCTCAGGTAATGGGTAAAAAACTCCAGGTCCACCCGCTAACGATTATTTTCCTGCTACTGGTAGCGGGAAGCTTCGGCGGACTTTTAGGATTAATTATGGCTGTACCAACATATGCTGTAGGTAAAGCAATTGTCGTAAATGCATACAGATTTATCACAATCAGAAAACGTTATGACGATCAGCGAATTAAGAAGAGTAAAATGGTATAAAAAAAGAGGCCTTTATCAGGCCTCTTTTTATATTGCGAATATAGTGTCAAAAAACTGCTTTTCTGTATCGCTCATTTTTTCTTTAATATATGGCTCATGCTGTAAAAAAAGAATATATCCGTGAAAGACTTGTAGATCCTCATCACAGTCGTCACAAAAGAAATACTCATCTTTATTCCAGAATGCAGCCTGAGTGCCCCTTTTTACACGTACATGCTCGTACTTAACGAGGTTTTCTTGCATCTTTTCTCTGTAATAGTCAAACGCTTCTTGCTTTGAGTCAAATGTCCATTCGTTTACGATGTCAGACTCCCAGCCTTCGAGAAACCACCAGGGTTCTGCATCACTCTTTAATTGTACGATCCTCCACAAAAGCAGCACCGCCTTTCTTTCTTGTGCTACCCCAAGTGTACTGAACCTTGAAAAGAAATGAAACGTATCTGCTCACTGTTTACACGTTGACCGCCTGTATATCCGCCGGCTGTGAATTTTCCTGCTCAATCAGCGGATCAATAATTCTTAGCACTAATGGATATTGTTCAGCATTCTGATTCAGCTTATAAAGAATTCTCTTACCGTGTCTTTGCTCTGTGATGAGCTTTGCAGTTTTAAGTTTTTTTATGTGCTGGCTGACAAGAGGCTGGCTAATACCAAACAATTGTACAAACTCAGACACCGTCCACTCTTCTTTTGCCATTTTCTTCGCCATTATTAACCTTGTACGATCCCCGAATAAGCGATAAATATCAGCTAACTCGTGTGAGTAATCAACTTCTTGACTCATAATCTGCCCCTCGCTTCCAAAAAAATAAACCAAATGACTCATATTATAGTACCTTCGTATTACATTATACCCGGATTAAATTAAAAAAACTACTCTTCTTGGAATTTATTTCGTTTTAAATAGTCTTTAAGTCTATCTGAAAATTCATCAATTGCATTGCTTGCTTCCTTTTCCTGAATGATAGACAATATAAATAAGCATATTTGAAACTTGTAGCAGGGTATGACCGTATAAGATACTATAAGTTCTAATAAGGAGAAGATGGATATGAAACAAATATTAAATTTTCTGACCCGTCTTGGCGTTGCGCTGCCGATTGCCAGTATAACCTGGATCACCGCTATTTTTTTGATAAATGTGCCATTTTGGCCTTCACTTGCAGCAGGTATCATCGGAGGCGTTATTCCATTTTATTCAATCAAATGGTTTCAAAAGCGCTCTCTTTTAAAATCGTATGGATTAACAAAAAGAGAATACGAATACATTCAGTCAAATTTAAAAGAAGCACAGAAAAAAATATCCCGCCTTCAGGGAAAGCAGTTTCAAATCCGCTCTATCTCTGCAATGAGACAGCTGAATGATATGATCAAGTTCTCAAGAAGAATTTTTACGATAGTTAAAAAAGACCCTAAACGATTTTATACTTCAGAGCGATTCTTTTTTTATCATTTAGACAGCGCGGTTGAATTAACAGAGAAATATACGATGCTTGTCACACAGCCGGTAAAAAATAAAGAAGTGCTTGTCTCACTCGAAGATACGAGGCAGACACTCCATGAATTAAACCGCTCCCTTGAAGAGGATTTAATGAAAGTACTGTCGAATGATCTGGATACATTACGAATTGAATTGGACATGGCGAAAAATACAATAGAGCATAAATAGCAGGAGGTTGTATTAATGGAAGAAAAACAACAGATAAAAGTAGGAGAAAGATCATCCAAGCTTGATGATCTGCTGGCAAACCCTTTTGGCGAGAATGAAATTACAGCCGCAGATACTCAATCAGGACAACCTGCTCCTAAAAGGTTAGCAGATGTTTTGTCTGAAGAAGACCGTAAACAGGCGGAAACGCTTTCCAGACAGATAGATCCTGCAGATCATCAGTCTATTTTACAGTACGGTACGGCTGCACAATCCAAGCTGTCCAACTTCTCTCATGCAATGCTTGATCACGTTCAGAGAAAAGACGTTGGTCCGATCGGTGACATTTTAAAAGAATTAATGAACAGACTTGAACAAATTGATCCTGATGAGCTTTCTGACCAAAAGAAAAATGTAATCTCAAAACTATTCAGCCGGGTTAATCGCTCAGTCAATGAAATTCTGTCCAAATACCAAAAGGTTGGCGCACAGGTGGACAGAATCAGTGTAAGGCTCGATCACTCAAAAAAGTCACTTCTTGATGATATCCAAATGCTTGACCAGCTTTATAATGAAAATAAAGAGTATTTTCAGGCGCTCAATATTTATATTGCAGCAGCTGAACTAAAGCGTGAAGATCTTGAACAGAATGTGATCCCTGCACTCCGTACAAAAGCTGAAAAAAGCAGTGATCAAATGGCTTATCAGGAAGTAAACGATATGATGCAATTTTTAGACAGACTGGATAAACGAATTCATGACTTGCAATTAAGCAGACAAATTACAATACAAAGCGCACCACAGATCAGGTTAATTCAAAATATTAACCAGGCACTTGCTGAGAAAATTCAGGCTTCCATTCTGACAGCTATTCCGCTTTGGAAAAATCAGATTGCGATTGCGCTCACTCTTTTCAGACAGCAACGAGCAGTAGAAGCTCAAAAGCAGGTTACTAAAACAACAAATGAATTATTACTGAAAAATTCTGAGATGCTAAAAACAAACAGTATTGAAACTGCCAAAGAAAATGAAAGAGGCATTGTTGATATTGAAACACTGAAAACAACGCAGTCCAACCTTGTTACGACATTGGAAGAAACGCTCCGTATTCAGGAAGAAGGCCGCGTGAAACGCAGACAGGCTGAAGGGGAAATTCAGGCAATGGAAGCTGAATTGAAACAGCAGCTGTTACAACTGAAAAATAATCGTTCATAACAAAAAACCGCTGTGTATCAGTTATACACAGCGGTTTTAAATTTTCTTCAGCCAGTCTGATGTTTTTCTTTTAGCATTTTTCCATTGATTCATGTTTACCTTTTCGTTGTGCCGGCTGTATTCTTCGAGCCGGGCTAAATTGCTTGAATTCATGTTCGCTCATCTCCTCTTTTTTTGATACTTTTATTGTAGTCAAAAAAAGAAGTTCAGAAACGAATACGCAGCATGATTTTAACTCCGTCCAGGGGATGGAATCTTATATGCTCTTATAAAGAAGTCTCTTCAATAAAGGAAACAATACATCAGGCAGTTCATCTATATTTTGTACAAATAAGCTGAAACGTCCATATATATTCTGAATGACTTCCTTCTGGCTCTCTGGAATTTCAGAGGTTGATAAAAACACGTTCATCACTTCAATCCCCCGTTTTCTGGCTGCCAGCACTGCATCATGTGTATCTACAATGCCATTTTGCTCGTAGTCCGCTGCAGCCGGTTCCCCATCTGAGAACACGAGGAGAAATTTCTGTTTTTCTGTTCTTTTCTCAAGCCGTTCTGTCATGTGTCTAATGGCATATCCGTCACGGTTATCTTCTTCCGGTTCAAGCTGCATAATGGCAGCTCCGTCCTGATAAATACTGTCATTAAAAGAGATAACGGTCTTAAAATGATTAGGCTGCCCTTTTTGCCCAGCTTTCTGAGCATTTTCCCAAAATCCTGTAATCTCATGTGGTACCTGCACTGACTTCAGTGCCTCGTGGAATAAAACAAGCCCTTTTTTTGTTTCATCCATCTTATCAAACATGGATGCAGAACAATCGAGCAATAATTCAAATGCTGCATCTATTTTTGGAGACTCTTCATCTTTTTTATAGAACACCCTCGGTTTTTCATCTGTGAAATAAGGCATCAGGTTTTTGCTGAGCCGCCCTTTTACCAGATGTGTACGGGGGCTGGTCTTTTTATGATCGAGCGTCTTTTCAATTACTTTTTTAAGTTTCTTCTGGTAGAGTGAAATCTCTTTTTTGTACTGTTGATAAAGTGTTTTCTCATGATCTTTTACCGGCTCAGGTAATTCAAATACAGGAAAAGCATATTCATTTTCTTTTCCGTACTTTGCACCTCCTGTATCTGCATCTTCTGATTTTCGATCCACATCATTTTGATCAAAATCCTGACGTCTGGATTGTTTGGAACTGCCCTGTACACTAGCAAGTGCCTGTTCCTGATCATCACCTTCTCTTGCCGCTTCAGTGTCAATAGATGTTTTGGTACCGGCTTCTAAGTCAAATTGCAGGAACGATTCCCCTTTTTCCTCAGATTCTCTGTGCCATGCTTTAAATTCTTCATCTTCAACCTCTTCATCACCACTGGGTTTTTCTTTTTCTGTATCATCATTAATTAATTCATCTTTTCGTTTTAAATCGTCAAAGGTTAAGCCGTCTGCCCATTGCTGAATCGTTTTTTCAGGAAGGTGAAAGTATTCATTCAGCATATCCTTTTTCAAGAGCTCATCTACTACTTCACATAAGCTTGTACAAATCTTTACAGAATCTGCTGTTGATTTTGTTTCATGCACTTTCTCAATCTGTTGCGTAATAAACGGTTTAGCACGATTCAGGTCTGTTTGTATATATGGCCACCCATCGATCGGAGACTCAGCAAAAACCAGCAAATAGATCAGGTTGAAAAAAGCATCAGTCGTCATTCCTTTCACCTGATGAACATTTAACTGTGACTCGAAATATTTGGCATAGACTGAGCGTCTTGTAGCAAAAGCATTTTTAGTACCCGGTCTTTTTCTTTTTGTGATTTCTTCTAATCTGGCATCTTCGATCAGCATAAAGAGCTGTTTTGCAAAAGATGGATGTTCAAGCGTATGGGTATATTTTAAAAACTTCTGTATTACTTTCGGGTCTGAATGCTTATAAGCACCTTCTGCCCTCAAAAAGATATCTGTAATCAGTCCGTGCCATTCTTCAGTTTCTGAGCGGTGATCCCAAAAGTGGCTGACAAACACGGTATGACCTGCGACATCAATATAATTCATCGGACTGTACTCAACATTCATCTCTTTTTCACGTGTGAGTGTTTTTGCCAGGTCAATTAACTGCATCAGGCGAAATGAATTGACCTGCTCATCGTTGAATTGAATAAACCGCTGCATCTGCTCACCTCATTCAAAGATTGTGTCAGCGATATTTCTAACTGCTGATTTTTCTCTTTCATCCTCAAGCTTGTCAATAATTCCACGTTGGATTGCCCTTTTAGGCGGCATATAGATGGAAAGATCACACGTATCGAGAAGTGCTCTAATTGAAGCCGCTTCTTCAGAAACCTGGCCGTTTTGAACCTGGGTAAATAAGTCAGCGGAAAGTTCAACAAACTGATCGATCAAGCGTTCATCCTCTAACTCGCTCTGGTCCACTAAAACAGATTTTAATGTTTCGCCTTTTATGTAAGGCACATCTACAACGATAAATCTGTTTTTTAAAGCTTCATTTAATGGTACTGTCCCGATATATCCTTCATTAATTGCAGCAACCACTTTGAATCCTTCAGCTGCAGTAATGACCTCATTGGTAAAGGGATTTGTGATCGTCCGGCGGTAGTCAAGTACTCCATTAAGTATAGGAAGTGTTTCAGGCTTTGCCATATTAATTTCATCAATATATAAAATATGACCTTTCTTCATCGCCTGTATAACCGGTCCTTCAACAAATGTAATAGTAGATTTCCCATTGATCTGTTCGATGGTTTTAAAGCCAAGCATCGCCTCAGTATCAAGGTCTACAGAGCAGTTAATACTGTACATTGGCTGATTAAATGTGTGACTGACACTTTCTGCGAGCTTGGTCTTACCGGAGCCCGTTGGCCCCTTGAGTAAAATGTTTTTTCTGAGTGATAATCCGATTAAAACATCGTGAAAGACTGATGGGTCCTCAGCAGTATATCCACCGGATCCGATTCTGCCATTTGAATCTATATCCCCTTTTGAACTGTTTTTTACTAAATCTCTAATTTTTTCAGGTAGTTTATCTACATTCATTTCAATCATCCTTTACTTGTACGTCAATGTCTCATTGTACCGTTCTTTTATGAAATTGATCAACTCATGAGGTTAGACAGCGCGTCTGAATATGGGTAAAATAGTGTTTGGAGTGAAAGGAGTTATACATAAATGAATCAAATGAAAACTCGGCTTACCTTTATAGCTGAGCACCGTCTTTTTAACGCGGTGATTATCGGATTAATTTTAATAAATGCAGTACTGATTGGACTTGAGACCTACCCCTCATTATATAACAGCTATAGTGAATTCTTTATAGGTGCCGACAGGATACTTCTATGGCTGTTCACAATTGAGATCATCATCAGGCTTATTGCAGCTACCTCAATTAAACAATTCTTTAAAGAACCCTGGAATGTATTTGATTTTATTATTGTGTTAAGTGGTCATTTGATTACAGGTGGACACTATGTGACCGTTTTGCGTATTTTAAGAGTATTACGTGTGCTGAGAACGATATCTGTGATTCCATCACTTAGAAAAATGGTAAATGCACTGCTAATGACTATTCCTTCAATGGGAACGATCCTGCTGTTACTGGGTATATTCTTTTATATTTATGGTGTAATCGGTACAATGCTATATGCCTCAATTGCACCTGAGTATTTCGGAAGTCTTCACAGTTCACTTTTAACACTGTTTCAGGTTGTCACACTTGAGTCATGGGCAAGTGGCGTGATGAGGCCGATACTTGAAGATGATCCGACTTCCTGGTGGTATTTTGTTACATTTGTATTGATCGGGACGTTTGTTATTTTTAATCTCTTTGTAGGGGTTGTTGTAAATAACGTTGAAGAGGCTGACAAAGAAAACAGACCTTCACCTGAGGAAGTGAAATTAGCTCAGGTCCAAAAAGAGCTGGAAGAAATCAAAGCACTGCTAAAAACCAAAAAAGAGTAGGGGCATTTAGCCCTTACTCTTTTTCGTATATATACAATCCTCTATCTAGCTTTCTTACTTCAGGAAACTTACGCTGAATTGTATTCATAAAGGTTGTTATATTAGCAACTTTAAAGCCGGTTTCTTTCTCAACAAAAGATTGTATATCTGTACCTTTTACCGGTTCAAGCTTTTGCCTAAGAACATTAAGAGCTGCAGCATGCATCTTTTTGGATTTACCTACATTAACCGGTTTAGGAGCAGCTTTTGACATCTCCTGGTCAGAGGATTCATCCAGCTCTCTCAGCCTCTGCATAATTTTATCACGTTCGTTTCTGAATTCCTGGAGGATCCTGATCTCTGAATCTGCCAGTTGTTCAAGTCTTATTTTTAACGCTGTTCTTTCATCGAACATGTGTCAGATCCCCTTAAGCCTCTTCAAAGTAGTCTTTGTAAAATCCGCCTACTTTTCCAGTGTTATCAACAATAAAAATAAATTCTTCAGTTTCATTTTTTACATCATATGTCTTTCCGACTGTCAGTACGTTGTTGACAACATATTTCGCAGCGTTATCATGCACACATTTTACCTGTTTAATTGTTTCCCGCTTTTCCCAGTCTAAGTGAATCATGGATCAAACCCCTTTCATTATTGTCTACGGTTAGTATATCGTTAAATCAGAGGATTGTTAAGAACTTCTGTTTACATGACTGAAGCGCTCATTGGTATCGACCTGTCCGAATATTTTAGTGACAGGATATCTCTCCCCTGCAAGCCAGTCCTTGAAATTGATGATCAGCGGTACTGCATTCTCACCTGCGCCAAATATCGCTTTCATATGAACTGGATCATAAACGACTGTATGAATTGTTCCTGACCAGCTGCCGTAATTCTTTTTAAAGATCCCGTGTGATGGATCATTAAACCGGTAAAAGGCTTCAAGCGGATTGTCAGTTGTATTGGACTGTTCATATATGTTTTGGAGCCTCGTTTTTGACTCTGTCAGCTGATAACGGTTTTCCTGTAATTTTTCGTCGGTCTCAAAATGATTTGTGCACGCATAATCATTTGTCTGTTCTCTAACCGCCACTCCAAGTGCTGATGCCTCCACAATCGCCCGGTCTCCATCAGCATCGTACAGCGTATAGTTAAAAGCATGTCTATGTGGAATGTCTTTTAGCATACGGACAGCTTCTGCAGTTGTAGCACAACTATCGAGTAAAAACCTAGCAATCACAGAGCAGGTAAATCCTTCTCCCGGATTTTTACGGTTTACAAAATG
The DNA here is from genome assembly GCF_055597105.1 of Jeotgalibacillus sp. 10bf12. Lineage (NCBI taxonomy): Bacteria > Bacillati > Bacillota > Bacilli > Caryophanales > Caryophanaceae > Jeotgalibacillus > Jeotgalibacillus sp. 10bf12. The sequence goes on from NZ_CP200276.1 coordinate 2,482,958, forward strand.
AAAGCCTACACATAAACCTTTTTCATTCATGCCATCAATCCGTCCAATCATTCTGCCGGCAACCCCAATTGAAGCATAGCCGCTTTCAGGCTGCCAGATCATCAGTCTTCCTTCATATGTCTTAGGATGGTAATCGTAATTTCTTGCAAAAAATCCACTTTTCATTAGTACAGAACAGCCGGATTTTACCCAGTCCTGCTGCCATCCGGAATACTCATGTACTACATCTTCGAACGTCCAGTCGAGCTTGCTGCTCAACCCTTTCAATTCATCCCATAATCCCGGCGCAAGGGACTTAATATGCTGTTCTGCTTTTTGAAAATTTATCTGGTAGGATTTTTTAGATTTTTCTCTTCTTTTCATGTGAGTCTGATAAAGAGGGGTATCGCGGAACAAACTTCCTGCTGTCTGTCCAAGCTGATAGTAAGAACCTTTCCCCTTAATTACATCTATATGAAACTTCTGCATTTGAGATCATATCCTTTCAGATCTATTATGTAGGAGGAGCAGGAGTCTTTCCAGTTTGGATACACGAATATAACAATTAGATAACATCTCGGGGTAGTGGTTGAAGAGTCATGGGCAACATCGTATAATGACGTTAATGGAAAGTTTAGAATATTCCATTAACACAATCACTAAGGAGGTTCTATCCATTGAAAATCTTAAGTAATGAACAGTTGCTTTCTGCGTACAGGGATGCTGAGAAACATGGAGAACACGATACACAAGTGATTTTAAAGAAAGAAATTCAAAAAAGAGGTATACATGCCGGCAGACATCGTAAATAATTCAAAAAGAACACGCATCGAACGTTGCGTGTTCTTTTTTTGATGTAATTTAAAATGAAAAAAACGGCCGGTCCCATTTAATGAATGGAACCGGCCGTTTAATATTAGCCTTCGAGTAACAGATCTTCCGGATTCTCGAGAAGCTCTTTTACCATCTTGAGGAATCCAACTGCTTCTTTACCATCGATAATACGGTGGTCATAAGACATCGCAATGTACATCATCGGACGGTTTTCGCTTCTTTCAGCATCAATCGCTACAGGACGAAGCTGGATTGTATGCATACCCAGGATTCCAACCTGCGGGCCATTCAGGATCGGCGTAGAAAGCAATGAACCAAATACACCGCCATTCGTGATTGTGAATGAACCTCCCTGAAGGTCACTAAGCTGCAGCTTTTTATTCTTAGCTTTTTCGGCAAGATGAACAATCTCCTGCTCGATCTCAGCAAAGTTTTTACGGTCACAGTCTCTTACGATTGGTACAACAAGTCCATCGTCAGTAGAAACTGCTACACCTACATCATAGTAATGCTTCAGGATTACTTCATCCCCATCAATTTCAGCATTTACATATGGATACTTCTTAAGTGCTGCGACAACAGCCTTTGCAAAGAATGACATAAAGCCAAGGCGTACATCATGTGTTTCATGGAACTTATCCTTTTTACGCTTTCTAAGGTCCATCACATTCGTCATATCAATTTCATTAAATGTTGTCAGCATTGCTGCAGTCTGCTGTACTTCAACTAGGCGGTTAGCGATTGTCTGACGGCGGCGGGACATTTTTTCTCTTGTAACCGGTTTGCCGTCATCCTTTTTCGCTGCAGGTTTCTCCTGCTTCTTAGGAGCTGCTTCCTGTTTCTTCTCCTGTCGAGATGATCCATGTGCTTCTACATCCTGTTTTCTCACACGGCCCATTGGGTCCTGTGTTGAAATTGAAGAGAGGTCAATGCCTTTTTCTCTAGCAAGCTTCCGTGCAGCTGGTGATGCAATTGTACGCTCTTTCTTCTCTGTAGACTCCTGTTTGTCAGAAGACTGATCTGAAGTTTTTTCTTCAGATTTTTCATCTTCTTTCGCTTCTTCAGGCTCATCTGATGTTTTTTCTTCTGTCTGCTCATCAGAAGAACTACTGCCTCCGCCTTCACCGGCTTCAACAATCGCAATAACCTGACCAACTTCTACTGTATCGCCTTCCTCAGCTTTCAGCTCTTTGATCACGCCTGCTTCCTCTGAGATGACTTCAACATTTACTTTATCTGTTTCAAGTTCTACGATATATTCGCCTTTTTCTACTTCGTCACCAGGCTGTTTTAGCCATTGAGCAATGGTACCTTCTGTAATTGATTCTGCTAATTCTGGAACTTTAATTTCTGCCACTGTGTCTTCCTCCTCTATTCTTACCCTTTAACTACTGAATTTTCTAAAATACGCTGCTGTTCTTTTTTGTGTACTGTCGGGTCGCCCTCAGCCGGACTGCTTCGACGGCGTCTGCCAATATAAGATACTTCAGATCCCTCTGGTGAAAGCTTTTTGAGGCGTGGTTCTACAAAAGTCCATGCACCCATATTCTTCGGCTCTTCCTGTACCCAGACAATTTCTTTTAAGTTCTTATAACGGCCGAACACTTCTTTTAGCTGCTCCATTGGGAATGGATAGAGTTCTTCGACACGAATCAAATGTAACCAGTCGTTATTTTCTTCTTTTTCAGCTCTTTCAATCAGGTCAATACCAACTTTACCTGATGAGAGAACAATTCTTTCAACAGCATCCTCATTTTTTCCGAGTGAAGGGTGTTCAAGAATCGGTGAGAATCCGCCTTCTGCCAGTTCATCTACGCTGCGTGATACAACTGGATGTCTAAGCAGACTCTTTGGCGTCATAATGACAAGCGGACGAACTTCCTCTTTCTTCAAAATTGCTGCCTGCCTTCTTAAGATGTGGAAGTACTGCGCCGAACTCGTCAGGTTCGCTACTGTCCAGTTATTCTCAGCTGCAAGTGTCAGGAATCTTTCCATTCTGCCTGATGAATGCTCCGGCCCCTGGCCTTCATATCCATGTGGAAGCAGCATGACAAGCCCTGATTTCTGTCCCCATTTTGCACGGCTTGATGAAACAAACTGATCAAACATCACCTGTGCCATATTAGCAAAGTCTCCGTATTGCGCTTCCCATAATACAAGTGTTTCTTTTGAGAATACGTTATAACCATATTCGAATCCGACGACAGCCGCTTCAGTCAGTGGGCTGTTATAAACGCAGAATGAAGCGTTTGCGTCAGAAATATGATGTAGTGGTGTGTATTCTTCACCTGACTTCTCATCATGCAGCACAAGGTGTCTATGCGCGAATGTTCCACGCTGTGAATCCTGTCCGCTTAGACGGATTGGAGTTCCATCCTGGATAATACTGCCGAATGCCAATGTTTCAGCATGTGCCCAGTCTACCTTTCCATCCTTTTCGAAAGGATCATTTCTTCTCTGAAGAATCTTTTCAAGCTTTTTAAAAACATTAAAGCTCTCAGGGAAGTTCAATAAATCCTCATTCAGCTTTTTCAATCTGCCATAGTCCACTGATGTGGAGATGTCATACAACATAGACTGAACGTCTTCAGGCGGATTCATATCAGTATCCGGATCTTTTTCAGATTTAGGAACTGTGTCATAAGCTTTTTGAAGCTTAGACGTGTTTTCTTCAATCAGCTGATCAGCTTCACTATCAGAAAGCGTCTCGTTTGAAATCAGCTTGTCCTGATAAAGTTTACGCACATTATCATGCTTTTTAATATAGTTATATAAATCAGGATTCGTTACCATAGGCTCATCCATTTCGTTATGACCAAAACGTCTGTAACCAATAAGGTCAATCACAAAATCTTTGCCGAATTCCGCTCTGTATTCGCTTGCCATAATAGCAGCTGCGAGACACGCCTCAGGATCATCTGCATTGACGTGCAGAATCGGCACTTCAAATCCTTTAGCTGTGTCTGAAGCATATTTAGTTGAGCGTGAATCAAATGATTCAGTTGTAAATCCAATCATATTGTTTGCAATAATATGAATCGATCCGCCTGTATGATAGCCTCTCAGCTGACTCATATTTAATGTCTCGGCAACCACTCCCTGACCCGGGAATGCTGCATCACCATGAATCATGATTGCTAATGATGACGCTTTCTCAAGTTCAGGAATACCCGCGCTGGTTCTTGTTTCCTGAGCAGCTCTTGTGTAGCCCGCTACAATCGGACTGACTACTTCAAGGTGACTCGGATTGTTTGCAAGTGTTACACGCGTTTTTGCTTTGTCCTTACTGACATTACGGTCAGCGCCGAGGTGATATTTCACATCTCCTGTCCAGCCATATGTAATACCGGTTGAACCCTCTGAAGGAATCAGGTCTTTACTTGGCGCATGCTGGAATTCAGCGAAAATCATTTCATAAGGCTTTTCAAGTACGTGCGCCAGAACATTCAGGCGTCCACGGTGAGCCATTCCGATATTAATGGAAGATGCACCCTTTTCAACTGTTGATTGAATGATTTCATCAAGCAGAGGAACCATGGTGTCAAGACCTTCGATTGAAAAACGTTTTTGTCCGACAAATGTTTTATGGACAAAATTTTCAAAACCTTCAACCTGTACCAGGCGCTTTAAAATGCTCTTTTTCTTTTCATCTTCAATTTTAGCATCGAGTGAACCCGATTCAATGTAGTTCTTCAGCCATTTCTTTTCTTTTCTGTCATGGACATGTGAATATTCAAACGCGATTGTTTTCGTGTACATCTTTCGCAAATATTCAATGGCCTCATATCCATTTGTTACTTCATCAGTCGAATTTTCAATCAGAACATCAACTGGAATTTTTTCCAAATCTTCTTTTGTCAGATTGTAAGTTTCCAGTTCGATTCTTTCAGTGTCTTTTTCTTTGTCATGAAGCGGATTAATATCAGCTGCAAGGTGTCCGTACGAGCGAATACCTTCAGCCAGCTGAACTGCAGCAATGACTTTGCTGTAGTCAGTCCCTTCAATCGCTACTTCTGTTTGCTTTGACCTCTCTTTGTACGGAGAGCCATTCTCTTTGAAAAATTGCTGTAACTCTTCATCAACAAGTGATGGATCTTCCCGATAAAGATCGTACATCTCCATCATATAGCCCAGGTTAGGACCGGAAAAAGTTAACGATGATGGATCCTGTTGCTCCGACTGTTTTCTCATTTTGAAAACCTCCAACGTATTGGACAAATCACCTTAAATATCGTAAGGGAATTTGCTATGTAAATATAGTAATAATAGAGATCTAAAACGCTTACAGAGCCATTTTATCACTGTAAAGGAACGAGATAAAGCGTTTCGATCGATTTTTTCAAAATTTTATAAGATAAAATAATGAATATAAATTCAATATCGAACCGCTTTCATCTCTATTCCGCTGATTTTAAATTGATGGTGATCACCGTGTGACCCGGCTGACTTTGTATATGAATCTTTGCACCATATAAGTTAAGCAGCCTTTTGGCAATGGATAAGCCAAGCCCGTTTCCACCCATTTCCCTGCTTCTGGACTTTTCAATCCGGTAGAAACGGTCAAAAATCAACGGAATATTTTCCTCAGGGATTCCTTCTCCAAAATCCTCCACCTTAACTTCATAGGTGGCTTCTTTATTTTTTCCTGATATCATCACTTTTTGATCATCCGGTGAATATTTAACTGCATTTTCTATAAAAATAATCAGAATTTGTTCAAGGTGATCTGCCGCTATTTGCGCAGAACCTTCTTCAGCTTTAATTTCCAGATAACGTTTGCTGTATACGGATTGCATTTTCTGACCGGTATTCAGCAGAATCTTTTTGCAATCTGCAGGGTGAACATCTTCTATATGCATGTCACGGTCAGCTCTCGATAACATTAGCAGATCTGACACAAGTTTTTTCATCCTGTTAATTTCCTGCAGGGAGATAGCAAGAGATTCTTCTAGCACTTCAGGATCTTTTTTGCCCCACCGCTTGATCAGGTTCAGATGACCTTCCATAATCTGAAGAGGTGTTCTCATCTCATGAGATGCATCTTCTGTAAACTGCTTCTGTTTTGCGAAGTTTTTCTCAAGTTCAGTCATCAGGTCATTAAAAATTTCAATTAATCCTCCTACCTCGTCCTGATGGTCAGGCTCGGGAAGCTGATGCTGAAAGCCCTCCTGCTGTGTCTTTTTCATCGTTTTTCCTAGCTGGATCACCGGCTTAATAAATGTGCCTGATAAGACATAAGCAGCATAGGAGCTGAATATCAATGCAGCGATCAACAGGATCAGCGAAAGGAAGATCATATAATTCAGCTGAGCCGTGTAAGCGTTCAACGGATGGATAATTTCAACAAAACCGTTGAAACCGTTTGAATTAACCGGTGTGCGTCCAACAAGAACGGATGTGCCGTTCACCCGGGTTCTTTCAATTTCAGTTTCTTCAACCCTTTTGAACGGGATAGATAAATTACTTTGACTTCGTTGGATCTGATAGATTTCATAACCATCCTCATTATAAAAATGAATGATCTGTCCTCTTTCATATACCTGTTCTGCAAGTTCTCTTCCTTCGTTTATATCATTAATGGTGACAAGCGGGTTACGGTTTTCATAGAAATCTTCAAGGTCAGTTAATACGTCAGTAAGTGTGTTTCTTTCTTCCTGCATCATCCATTGGCTCATTGCAACGATCAAAATAATGCTGAATGCCGTAAAAGCTAAAAAAATTGTAGCAGAAGCAGACAGCATCCACTTCCATCTGATTGATAATGCATTCCATTTGTTTTTCAACTGATTCATGACCTGATCACATACCCTGTTCCGCGAACGGTTTCAATATAATCTGATGGATTGTCGGGATCAATTTTATTCCGTAAATGCCTGATATAAACGTCAACAACGTTCGTCTCAGCATCAGCATCATACCCCCATACTTTTTCAATTATACGGTCCCGTGTGAGCACAATATCTTTGTTCTCAAGGAGCATTCTTAATAAATCAAATTCTTTTTTCGTAAAGAGAATTTCTGCTCCATTTTTCTCTACCTTATAGGATTTAGTTTTTAGGGTGATGTCTTTATGTGTTAGTGTATCCTGTGCATCATGACCTGCTCTTCTCATCAGTGCACGCATTCTTGCAAGCAGCTCTTCAATCGCAAAAGGTTTTACAATATAATCATCTGCTCCGCTATCAAGACCTGATACGCGGTCCATTACACCATCTTTAGCAGTAATCATAATAATTGGTAAATCCTTAGACTGGCGAATTCTTCTGCATATTTCCATACCGCTGAGGGATGGGAGCATTAAATCAAGTAAAATCAGATTAAAAGGTTCACTCAATGCTCTGTTCAGTCCATCTCTGCCGTCAAATTCAGTTACTACTTCATATCCCTCATATTTCAATTCAAGCTCAATAAATCTCGCAAGGTTTTTCTCATCTTCTATGACCAATATTCGATTTTCCATATGGCAGCCACCTTTGAGGAGTAGATATATTTTATTCTATAACAAAAACCGGTTTCCTCACAGGAAACCGGTTTTTTCACTATTTCACAGCTGCATGAATCAGATGCTCTATTTCAGTCTGCTGTTTTTTATATTGAAGATCAACAATTTTGCTGCCTACAATCACGCCATCCCCGTAAGATGACACTTCCTTTACCTGTTCAGGTGTTGAAATACCAAAGCCTGCAAGGACGGGCACTGAACTATAGGTTTTTAATCTGCTGATAAAGTTTTCAAGCTTATCACTGATATTTGCGCGCTCGCCAGTGATCCCTGTTACAGAGACTGCATATAAGAAGCCCTCGGATGCTTCAGCAAGTCTTTTAATTCTTTCTTCAGGACTCGTTAGTGTCACCAACTGGATCAGTGCGAGATCCGTTTTAGATATAAAGGGCTGGATCAGTGCGTTTTGCTCATAAGGCAGATCTGGTATAATCAGCCCTGAAACGCCTGCGTTCTCAATATCCTGAAATACACCAGATAATCCATACTTGTATAAAGGGTTAATATAGGTCATCAGTACAATTGGGACCGTTAATATTTCTTTTATCGCTGAGAGCGCATCAAGAATTTTTGATAATGAAGCCCCGTTTTTTAATGCCCGCTTCCCCGCCTCCTGAATCACCGGACCATCAGCTGCCGGATCTGAGAAAGGAATACCAAGTTCAATCACTGTAGCACCACTTTCCTGTAGAAAGAGCAGCTGATCTTTTAGTTCTTCAACTGAAGGATCTCCAGCCATAATATAAGGAACAAATGCTTTAGCTCCCTGACCGTTTACTTCTTCAATTGCCTTTTTGATTGCTAATTTCCCCATTACTTCTCATCCTCCAGCGCTGCTTTAACTGTATTCACATCTTTATCTCCCCGTCCTGACAGACAGATTACAATCACCTCTTCAGGACTTCCCTTTTCAGCTATTTTTACTGCCTCTGCTACAGCATGCGCACTTTCTAATGCAGGGATAATCCCTTCAGTTTTTGACAGCAGCTGAAGTGCATCCAGCGCTTCTTTATCTGTAATGGACTGATACTGCACTCTTTTTATTTCGTGGAGATAGCTGTGCTCAGGACCTACTCCAGGGTAATCAAGGCCTGCTGATATCGAGTGTGCTTCCTGAATCTGACCATCTTCATTTTGAAGCAGATACATAAGAGAACCATGCAGAATGCCGACTTCTCCGGCAGTGAGTGTTGCTGCGTGTTTATTTGTATGGATGCCGGATCCGGCTGCTTCCACGCCAGTCAGCTTCACATCTTTTTCATTGATAAACGGATAGAACATACCGATCGCGTTACTGCCTCCGCCAATACAGGCAATGATTTCGTCCGGAAGACGCCCTTCTTTTTCAAGAATTTGTTTTTTCGTTTCATGCCCAATTACACTCTGGAAGTCACGTACCATCTCAGGGAAAGGATGTGGTCCGAGTACTGATCCGATAATGTAATGCGTATCCTCTACATTTGCGACCCAGTATCTCATTGCCTCATTCACTGCATCCTTCAGTGTACCGCTGCCCTGTGAAACTGATTCAACTCTGGCTCCAAGAAGCTCCATTCTAAAAACATTTAATTCCTGTCTTCTGATATCTTCTTCTCCCATAAAAATAACGCAGTCCAGGTTGAGTAGTGCACATACTGTCGCAGTTGCTACACCATGCTGGCCCGCTCCGGTTTCTGCAACAATTTTCCGTTTGCCCATCTTTACAGCGAGCAGCGCTTGGCCGATCGTATTATTAATTTTGTGCGCACCTGTATGGTTCAGGTCCTCTCTCTTTAGATAGATCTTTGAACCGCCTACTTTTCTGGTCAGGTTTTCAGCATAATAAAGTGGTGTTTCACGCCCTACGTAGTCACTGAGGTAATGATTTAGCTCACGCTGAAATTCAGGATCTTCCTTTGTTTCTTTGTATGCTTTTTCAAGGTCGATAACAGATTGCATCAGTGTTTCAGGAACAAAACGTCCACCGAATTGACCAAACTGTCCGTTAAGATCCGGTTGTGTATATAAAGTCATATTAACAGCTCCCTTTTGCTTGTTTAATAAAAGCAGTGATTTTTTCATGATCTTTTTGACTATCTGTTTCTACTCCGGATGATACATCTACACCAAGCGGAGCGGTTTCGGTGATTGCCGTGCGTACATTTTCAGAAGTTAATCCTCCTGCAAGTATCACTTTCTGTCCGCTGTCTTTGAGGATGGACCAGTCAAATGTGTGTCCGCTCCCGCCACGGTAATCCGCTCCTGGAGCATCTGCCAGGATATGTGCGACATCAAACTGATTCATCCTATCAATATCAGATTCATCTGATACACTAAAAGCCTTAATCACAGGCTTTGGCATCATGCTGCAAAATTCTGGGGACTCATCACCGTGAAGTTGAATCATATCCAGCTTTACAGCAGCAACTGCTTCCATTACTTCTTCAACTGAAGGATTTACAAACACGCCAACCTTCTTCACGGAATCCGGCACTGCGGCACTAATTTCTGCTGCATGACTGTATGTGATCCGTCTGCTGCTGTCTGCAAATACAAAGCCGATATAGTCAGCTCCGCTATCAACCGCTGCCTTTACATCTTCCTGATTCATTAATCCGCAGATTTTAACGAGCATGTGAATCACTCTTTAACGGAACTTGTAACGATCTTAATAACTGACCGGTATCTGCAGCCTTCATCAGAGATTCACCTACGAGTACTGCTGAAGCACCTGTGCTGGCAGCAGTTTTAGCATCATCTGATGTGAAAATGCCACTTTCACTCACAAAAGGTAATCCTCTGGACGTAATGATTTTGCCGAGTTCCTCACTAACTTTGAGATCGACTTCAAATGTTTTCAGGTTACGGTTATTCACACCGATGATGTCCGCCTTTGCTAAAAGTGCACGCTGAAGCTCCTCTTCATTGTGCACTTCTGTCAATACAGAAAGGTTTAGCTTTTTTGCATGAAGGTTCAGCTCATGAAGCTGTTTATCTGACAGGGCAGCGACAATCAGCAGAATAATAGATGCACCCGAATTCGCGGCTCTGTCAATTTGTTTTATATCTATCATAAAATCTTTACATAATACAGGAATATTTACTGCTTCAGCTACTGCTTTAAGATCATCAAAAGATCCCTGGAAAAATGATTCGTCTGTCAGAACTGAAATCGCTGAAGCACCATTTTCTTCATAAAGCTTTGCCTGCTTAACCGGATCCATATCAGGATTTATTATCCCTTTCGAAGGAGAAGCTCTTTTAATTTCGGCAATCACATTCATATGCTTACTTTTTTGAATATTAAATGGCAGCGGCTTAATACGATCCGTCGCATATTCAGCTTTATAATGAACTAATTCTTCCTTTTTCTTATCAATGATTTTATCAAGAATTGTCACTCAGACCACCGCTTTCTTCTTACTGAAATCAATCAGCTGGTTCAGTTTATTTAAGGCCGATTTTGAATCAATACTTTCTTCAGCTTTCGCTATACCTTCTTGAATAGATGAAACCTGACCCGCAGCAAACAATGCAATTCCTGCATTGAGGATAACCGTCTGACGGTATACTGAGTTTTCCCCTGAAAGAACAGAAAGAAGGATTTTTGCATTTTGTTTTGAATCTCCGCCTTTAATCTTTTCATTCGGAACGACTGATAAACCTAGCTCTTCAGGATGAAAGGTAAATTCCGTAATCCGGTCATCTTCAAGTAGTGCAAGATAATTAGTACCTGCTAATGATGCTTCGTCCATGTGACCGGCACCATTCAGTACAACGCCTCTTTTTCTCCCAGTCTTCTTCATTGCCAGTGCCATTGTATGAATCATGTCCCGCCGATAAATGCCAATAAGCTGGGATGAAAGATTCACCGGATTGGTCAGCGGTCCTATCAGATTAAAAATGGTTGGAACACCAAGAGCTTTTCTGGCCTTCATCACATTTTTGATCCCACTGTGAACGTGAGGTGCAAATAGAAATGTAATCTGATGCTTCTCAAGCATTTCTTTCATTTCATTTTTATTAAAGTCCAGCCTTACTCCGAGATGCTCAAGCACATCCGCACTTCCGGTTTTACTTGAGATGCTTCTATTCCCGTGCTTTGCAACCGGTATCCCTGCTCCAGCAATCACAAATGCGGCACAGGTGCTGATATTAAAGCTCTGGGAACCATCCCCGCCAGTTCCACAATTATCAATGACATTTTCTGCAGTTGTTTCATAAGTCCCTGCAATTTCTTTTACAGCAGTAACCAGTCCGCTGATCTCATCAGATGTTTCACCTTTTTCTTTAAGTGACAAAAGAAAACGCTGGATGTCTTCCTGCGGTGTCTTTAGATCAAACATTTCTCTTCCTGCTTCTGTCATTTCACTTTCTGTTAAGTGAATGCTCTGCTCAACTAGCTCAATATACTTTCTCATCTAGACTCTCTCCTTCGCTGTTATAAACTCAGTACATAACTTTAGCAGCTCTTTACCTTCATCGGTGCCGATTGATTCGGGATGAAACTGAAGTCCGAGTACAGGGTGAGATTCATGAAGCACTGCCATAATTTCATTGTCATCAGCTGAATAAGCAATCGGCTCCAGACAATCCGGCAGATTTTCCTGATCGATCACAAGCGAATGGTATCTCATCACCTTTTTACTGCCTTCTCCAAAAATATCCGGTCTTGTTTGTTTAATCACTGATTCTTTGGCGTGCATAATATTTTTTGCTCTGATGACTTTTCCGCCATATGCAGCACCAATTGCCTGGTGACCGAGGCAGATACCGATCATCGGTATCGATGCCCCGAGTTCCTGAATCGTTTCAATACATTTCCCTGCCTGATCCGGATGTCCGGGACCGGGTGAAAGTACAATCAAATCAGGCTCAAGCTTTCTCAACTCATCTATTGTAAATACGTCATTTCTGATGACTTTCACTTCATCGTATTCACTCAAATACTGATAGAGGTTATAGGTAAATGAATCATAGTTGTCAATTAACAAGATCATCGTCCCACCTCCAGCAGCGATTTTGCTTTATTTAATGTTTCTTCATATTCACTCTCAGGTACTGAATCGTATACAATTCCTGCACCAGCCTGTACGTGTGCCACCTGATCTTTGATGACCATTGTCCGGATCGCAAGGGCAAAATCAAGTGCCCCATTAAATCCGGCATATCCGACGGCACCGGCATACACGCCTCGTTTTACAGGTTCAAATTGATTAATCAGCTGCATCGCCCTGATTTTCGGGGCACCTGATACTGTTCCAGCCGGTAATGCAGCAATGAGTGCGTCAAGTCCGTCTATTTCAGGCTTTAAAATGCCTTTTACTTCTGAAACGATATGCATTACATGCTGATATCTTTCAATGACCATGAATTTAGATAAGGAAATCGATCCGGTTTCGCATACTCTTCCAAGATCGTTTCTGCCGAGGTCCACAAGCATTTTATGCTCTGCACATTCTTTTTCATCATTTAATAACTCCTCAGCAAGCTGCTGATCGTGAAGGTCTGTTTTACCTCTTTTTCGTGTCCCGGCGATTGGGTTTGTCGTTACTTCTTTGCCGTCGACCTTAATCAGACTCTCAGGTGAAGCGCCAAGAACGATATAATCTTCAAAGTCAATATAGAACATGTAGGGTGAAGGATTATCTTTTCTCAGGTTCCGGTAGAAAGAAAACGGTGATCCGCTGAATGGTGCACTTAAACGCTGAGACAGTACCACCTGAAAGATATCTCCTGAGCGGATATACTTCTTCGCTTCTTCTACATGTTTTTCATATTCTGCTTTTTCCATATTTGATTTGTAGTGCAATACTTCAGTTTTTTCAGGCTGTACAGCTACACCGCTGAAGTCAAAGATCTGACTGATCAGCCTGTCTATTTGATGTTCAAGCTCTGTATCTGATTTTTTCTCTTCAGGATCAAAAGTAAAAACCGTAACTTCATGCCTTTTATGGTCATAGCTGATAATCGTACTGTAAAACATTAAATGGGTATCAGGCATCTGAAGTTTATCATCTGGCGTTGTGCCGATGTTTTCATAAGACGCTGCTTCATCATATCCGATATATCCGATTGCGCCGCCGGCTACCGGACTTTGATCAGTTTCTATCTGATAATGTTCAAGTATTTTTTTCAGTTTAGCGATTGGTTTTTCCGGGTCTGTATTTACATAATCCAATGCTGAAGATATGACCGCTTCGCCCCGGATTCCTTTTAATTCAGCAAAAGGATCTGCTGCAATAAATGAATACCTGCCTGACTCCTCATGCTTCAGGGAACTTTCGAGCAGGCATTTCTTATTTCCGCTGATACTTTGAAAAATTGAAATTGGTGTCAGTGCATCCCCGACAACTGTTCTGACTGCATAGCTCTTCTCTTCTGGACTCATCTCTCTCACCTCATTAAAATTAAAAAACTCCGCACAGGAATATCCTGTACGGAGGACGGTTTGAACCGCGGTGCCACCTCTGTTGAAGCAAATGCTTCCACTCGACATGCTGTAACGTGCATGAATCGATTTCACTCACAGGTCCATTCTGTCAGCGCTACAGTCCTGCTTTCACCAGCCGCAGGCTCTCTAAACTGTGCTTACTGCATACTCTTCCTGATCATCGTTTTTAGATATAAAAAAGCTTCCTGTCCTGTAAAAAAGGACGGGAAGCCCGTGGTACCACCTTCATTGATTTCGTTAAGAAACCCACTCGTTGCGGGACATATCGTCTCCGCCGTCATATATCGTTGACGAATCGCCTGTACCTACTTCATTCAGACAGGTGCTCAGGAGTCCATTCATACTTATGCTTTACTGGTTCTCACCAACCACCAGCTCTCTTGAAAAGATATAAGCACTACTACTCTCCGTCATTGCGTTAAATTAATATTGTAAATGATCATAAAACGGATTCGAATAAAAGTCAACACTTTAAGCTTAATTATTACACAATTCTGATTCTATCAGTTTTGTCTGAGTTGTAATTCAGGCTGTACATGTCGTAGATACTCTTTTGATGCTTCTGCCATTTTATTATATGCTTCATCTTCGTTAGTACTGAAACTTTTCAAGATAGCAGCAACACCATCTTCTGCAAGTGATAATTCCATTTTGTGTGTGAAAGTCGCATTACCAATCAGATCTATATGATCATATTCTCCATTTTCACCGTGAACCACGCACTTTACCCGGCCACCGTCATTAAAAATATTGATCGGTTCGAAAGGCTGCCATTTCCCTGCAAGGACCTGAACCAGGCTCGATGATGACATCGCAGTTCCACACGCATTTGTAAAGCCTACTCCACGTTCGAACGTCCTTACAAAAAACTCACCTTCAGCAAGCTCCACAACATAACTGACGTTTACTCCGTCAGAAAACCATGGATTATCACTGTTAAAAGCAGTGGCCAGTTTTTCCTGGCTGTCTGAATTGATCAGCTCTGGTGTCACATTCGTTATGATATGCGGATTAGGTACAGCAAGTGCAGTGAACAGAATGTCTTTTTCCCATTCAGGTACCGGTCTTAAAATTAATTCCTTTTTATTTTCGAGCTTTAAAGGAAGTGTTGGCAAATCAAATAATACCGGAGAAATTTCTACAGAATATGTTGGAATATCGCCGTACAATTCATCAACCTGCTCTACTTTTAAAACGGCTTTCATTGTTTCCACCTGAAAAGATGCTAACTGATCTCTTTCGGCAATATATCTGGCTGCGCATCTGAGCCCATTCCCACACATCGAAGCTTCTGAACCATCAGAATTAAACACTCTCATTTTCGCCTGTGCTTTATGGCTATCTGAAATGAATAAAACCCCGTCTGTCTGTGTTTCAACACAGAGCTTTACAGTCCATGCAGCTCTTGTCTGATCAGAGGGTGTAAATTGGATATCTTTTTCATCTATTATGATAAAATTATTTTTAGAACCATGTGACTGAATTGCTGGAATCATGCGGTACAGCTCCTTATCATAAACATTGTTTTTAAATACAATGCCACAAATTATGAAAAGGTGCAATTAAACAGGAGGAATTTCATGAATCAGGATGATGTAAAATTCCGCTTTCATGTGATTGAAGTAAAAGAAATAGAAGGCGGTTACAGGATAGCAGTAGATGTAGAAGTTAAATGGCTAAAAGAGTCTGTCTTTAAGGGACCTGTTCATGTGGATATGAACCCGATCGGTATTTTCCCCTCACCTGCAGATATTGCATCAGCTTCCCCGTACAAAGGTGTCAGGGGAAAGCTCGGTGCTGAGATCAAACGCTATATAAGGATTCAGAGGAAATTTATTCCTGAACTCGTCAATTAAAAACAGGGACCCGTAAAATGCGGATCCCTGTTTTTTAATATCTTTAAATTCCCGGAAGAAAATGCAAAATAAAATAAACCAGGAATAGAATTGAAATAATGAGTAATGGTGCAGTAACTTCTTTCGATTTTCCAGTAACAAACTTTAATAACGGATAGAGGATAAATCCGATCGCGATCCCATCGGCGATACTGTATGTGAATGGAATCATCACAATCAGCATGATAGCTGGAATTGACTCTGTGAAATCTTCCATATTCATATGCCTCATCTGCTGAATCATTAAAATACCGATGATTATTAAAATCGGCGCAATCGCATGATCAGGTATATAGCTCATAAACGGAATAAATGCTGCTGATGCGATAAATAATACACCAACAGTAAGTGATGTCAGGCCGGTTCGTCCGCCTGCTGCCATTGAGGCAGTTGATTCAACTGTTGAGACAGTTGGGCTTGAACCGAGTATGCCGGAACTGAATGCAGACAGTGCATTCGCTTTCAGTGCACCTGGATATTTTTCAGGCCTTTTAATAAAGCTTGTATGACCATGGACAAGACCAATGTTTTCAAATACAAGAACCATTGTCATTGAAAAAACAGCGATCCAGAATGGGATCTGAAGCCAGCTGTCAAAAGAAAGTTGGAACCACACGACTGACTCTGATGACAATTCTGAGCTACCTGCACTATCAGGTGTAATCCCCATGATGAATGCCAGTCCGGTACCAAATAGTATTGTCCATAAAAAGTGACCGGGTACATTTTTTATAAACAGAACCAACGCTACTAGTAATGTAATAATCGTAGCCAGTGCCTGAGGTTCATTAAAATGACCAATCGCAAGGATTGAATTTTCTCCCTGAATGACGAGTGACCCTTTTTCAAGACCGATCAGCAATAAAAAGAATCCAAGACCAACCGTTATAGCATCCTTCAGCGACTGAGGTATGGCCTCACTCAGCACACCTGACAGTTTCGTAAATGCAACAATTACAAATAATAAACCTGAAAAAGTCACGATTGTTAACGCTTCCTGCCATGTGAAACCCATTGACTGAACCAATGTATAGGTGAACATTGCGTTAATCCCCATACCCGGAACCAGAATAATCGGTGCCTTTCCTATGAATGCCATTAGAATACAGCCTAATGCACTCACAGCAATTGTCGCAATCACTGCACCTTCAAATGGCATACCGGATTCTGATAAAATCAGTGCATTGACTGCCACAATATACACGATAGTAAAAAATCCGATGAAGCCAGCGGTCACTTCTTTTTTAACTGAAGTGCCATGTTGTTCTAACTCAAAAAATCCTCCTGATTTCATTATATAGCCTGCCTTTGCAAGCGCCCTCTCCCTACCCGCTCAAACCGTCAGACGGCGAGCCACAAGAGTTTATTATACGATGTAAAGATGTTGCTGTCATCCTTTTCACATAAAAAACCGGCTATCAGCATGATAACCGGTAAAAATTCTTATACATCCATTCTTTTAAACAGACTAGCCATTTCGATTGCAGCAGTAGCAGCCTCCCAGCCTTTGTTTCCTGCTTTCGTTCCGGCCCGCTCAATCGCCTGTTCAATAGTATCAGTTGTAAGTACACCGAAAATAACCGGCATACCTTCATCAAGCGCTACCTTTGCTACACCCTTTGAGACTTCATTACTCACATATTCAAAGTGAGGTGTAGCGCCTCTGATGACCGTGCCAAGTGTAATGACAGCATCATATTTTCCTGACTTTGCGAGTCGCTGTGTCACGACCGGGATTTCGAATACACCAGGTACCCATGCAACGGATACGTCAGCTTCTTCTACACCATGTCTTTTAAGCGCATCCTCTGCCCCGCTTAATAACTTACCTGTAATAAATTCATTAAACCTGCTTACTACGATTGCTACTTTTAATCCTGATCCTGATAAATGACCTTCATAGACTTTTTTCATTGAAAATTCCTCCTATAGATTCAGCATGTGTCCCAATTTGGATTTTTTTGTTTCAAGATACTTTGCGTTTTGTTCTTTTGTTGGCATCTGAATGGCAACACGATCAGTTACCTCCAGCCCATAGCCTCTGACTCCAGCAATTTTTCTTGGGTTATTTGTTAATAATCTCATTTTTGTTACGCCAAGATCTTTTAAGATCTGAGCACCAATTCCATAATCTCTCAGGTCGGCTGCAAATCCGAGTTTGTGATTCGCTTCAACAGTATCGAGTCCTTCTTCCTGCAGTTTATAAGCCTTCAGTTTATTAACGAGACCGATCCCCCGGCCTTCCTGGCGCATATAAAGCAGAATACCGTTCCCTTCACGCTCGATCTGTGACAGCGCTGCATACAGTTGAGGACCGCAATCGCAGCGGTTAGAACCGAATACATCCCCTGTCAGACATTCTGAATGAACCCTTACCAGCACTGGTTCTCCTGCTTTAATATCACCTTTAACTAATGCAACATGCTCCTGACCTGTCAGAATCTCAGTATAAGCAACTGCCTGAAATTCACCAAATTCAGTTGGCATAAAAGTTTCAACTTCACGTTTTACCAGCTTCTCTTTATTTCTTCTGAAGGCGATTAAATCTTCAATTGTAATCAGCTTCAGGTCAAACTTTTTTGCGATTTGTTGTAATTCAGGTACCCGCGCCATTGTGCCATCCTCATTAATGATTTCACAAATGACACCTGACGGCTTAGAGCCGCTTAAAATGGCCAGATCTACAGCTGCTTCAGTATGGCCGGCTCTTTTCAGCACGCCACCCTTTTTGGCAACGAGTGGAAAAATATGCCCCGGCCGCTTAAATTCGGCCGCTTTCGCCTCATCATCAATCAATGCTCTGACCGTTAATGCTCTCTCCGGCGCACTGATGCCGGTTGTCGTATTTTTGTGATCAACACTGACTGTAAAAGCTGTGCCGTGCGAGTCGGTATTTGTGTCAGTCATAGGTTTCAGCTGAAGTTCTTCGGCACGTTCTTCAGTAATCGGGGTGCAGACCAGTCCGCGCCCTTCCGTAATCATAAAGTTAATCATTTCAGGTGTTGCTTTTTCTGACAATCCGATAAAATCGCCTTCGTTTTCACGGTCTTCATCATCAACTACTATGACCGGCTTACCGTTTCTAAGATCTTCTAAAGCTTCTTCGATTGTATTGAACATATCATCATGCCTCCTGTGTCTTTACATAAACCCATTCTCTCTCAGATAAGATTCATCTATTCCGGTTGATTGTGGGTGCATTAAATTCTGAACATACTTTGCGATCATGTCACATTCTATATTTACTTTACTGCCAGGCGTTTTTGAGGCGATGATTGTGTCGTCAGCTGTCTGCGGAATTAATGAGATCATAAACGCATTTTTTTTAACATCAAATACGGTTAACGAAGTTCCATCTACTGCAACTGAACCCTTCATCATAAAATATTTGATTAGCTCATCAGGTACCTGAATATAAATATATATCGCATTTTCTTCTCTTTTCATCGATTGAATAACGCCTGTACCGTCTACGTGTCCACTGACAAAGTGACCCCCAAACCTTCCACCGGCCGCCATTGCACGTTCAAGGTTCACCTTCGATCCTTTTTTTAATTCATGCAGCGTTGTTGACTTCATCGTCTCAGGCATTACATCCACTGAAAATTGATGCTCTGAGAGGTCTGTGACAGTCAGACATACGCCATTAATAGAAATACTGTCGCCGATTTTAGCATCATCCAGAATTTTATGGCACTCAATTGTCAGGATCATAGAGTTTTTGCCTTTTTGCAGGTTGTGAACCATTCCAACCTCTTCAATTAAACCGGTAAACATTTATTCATCTCCTTTTGGAATAGCAGTGATCTTAAGGTCAGTTCCAACCATCTCAGTGTGTTCGATCTTCATGTTGAATGCTTCATTCATGTGCTCAATACCAGTACCACCGATCACTCCTTTAGCATTCTGACCAGTAATCATTTTTGGTGCTATATAAGTGATGAATCTGTTAACTGTTTGCGAGTGTATAAACGATGCGTGGATTTCACTTCCGCCTTCAACATAAACAGAATGAATTCCCAGTTCGAAAAGGTAGGTTAATACTGACTCGATCTGAATGGGATCTTGTTCTAATCTGTAAACAGATACATTTTTAAGTTGATTTAAATCAAATTCTTTATTCCGGTCTGCATTACCCCCGCATATCACATGAACCGCGGATTCCCCGTCATGCAAAAGTTTTGAGTGAATTGGAATTGAGAGCTGAGTATCAAGAACAACTCTGTACGGCGATACCCCGCCTTCCGGAAGCCTGACGGTTAATGATGGATCATCATACTTAACTGTATTTACTCCCACCAGAATAGCATCATGCAGATGTCTGTCTCGATGAACATCTTCTCTTGCTTCCGGTCCGGTCACCCATTTACTGTGACCGGCATTAGTCGCTGTTTTTCCATCAAGGGACATCGCTGTTTTCAGGGTGACAAAAGGCTTTTTATGCTTCATTGCATAAAAGAAATATTCATTCAACGCATCAGTTTCTGTCTGGCAGACACCGGTCACTACTTCTATTCCGGCATCGATTAATTTTTGGATCCCGCGGCCTGATACTTTTGGATTCGGATCTGTACTGCCGATCACGACTTTCCTGATCTTCTTTTCAATGATCAGATTCGCGCATGGTGGTGTTCTGCCATAATGTGAACATGGCTCAAGCGTTACATAGATTGTAGCGTCTTCTGCCAGATGTCCAGCCATCTGCAGTGCAAGAACCTCTGCATGTGCCTCACCCGGCTTAAAGTGAGCGCCAATTCCAACCACTCTTCCATCTTTGACGACTACACTTCCAACTGCAGGATTTGGAGAAGTCTGTCCCTGCGCAGCCTCAGCGAGACTAATTGCTGTTTTCATCCATTTTTCATACAAATGCACCATCTCCCGGTAACGTCCATACGTATATTGTGGGATAAATACAAAAAACTCCCGCACTTGACGGGAGTTTGATCATGACGAAATAAGCGTTCAACACATGTGTTGAAACGCAATTCCTTTCTCCCATCCAGACTATAACTGTCGGCTTTGGAATTTCACCAAATCCACCGGTAACACCGGGTCACGGACTAAGAGCAGATGCTCATCACCGCCGGTAGGGAATTTCACCCTGCCCCGAAAGGTACGTTATTTTATTGTCTTACTATTATGTCGGATATCTCTTATATTTGTAAAGGAAACAGTACTCAATTTAGTATTCTTTCTGAAAATTCTTTTCTCTTTAAATTGGTTAAAGTAAAATTAAGTTATAAATCGATTACTCAGGAGGGCTGTCACATGAAGATTTTACTTAAGGATGCGGTTGTTTACCCAATTACTTCTTCAATGATTCAGTATGGTGATGTTTTAATTGAGAACGGCATAATAAAAGAAGTTAATGACACAATATCAGGACATCCGGATGCAAGAGTGATAGATTGTCAGGGACAGCATTTAACACCGGGTCTGATTGATGTCCATACCCATTTAGGTCTCTATGATGAAGGTACCGGATGGGCAGGAAATGATGCCAATGAATCAATTGAGCCAATGACCCCTCATATTCGTGCAATCGATGGCGTTTATCCGCTCGATGAAGGATTTTTAAATGCACGTTCACATGGGGTTACAACAGTGAATATACTGCCAGGGAGTGCAAATGTCATTGGTGGTATTACTGCGATTATTAAAACGAATGGAAAAACAGTTCAATCCATGATTGTTAACCCGGAATCCGGCCTGAAAATGGCGCTCGGAGAGAATCCGAAACGGATGCATTCAAACGGCTCTAATGATTCGATCACACGCATGGGAATTATGGGGATGCTAAGAGAGCAGCTCTACCTGGCAAAAAACTTTGACGGCACAAATGACCTCAGGTTGAGCGCACTTCAAAAAGCTTTGAGCAGGGAAATCCCGGTTAGAATTCACGCTCACCGCGCAGATGATATTGTTACTGCAATCAGGCTTGCTGAGGAATTTAATCTGGACCTGAGGATCGAACATTGTACTGAAGGACATCTGATCACAGAAGAAGTGAAACGCTCAGGAGCGAAAGTATGTGTAGGTCCTACTTTCACCAGAAAATCAAAAGTGGAACTCAGAAACAAATCATGGAAAACGTATCAGGTACTCCATGATGCAGGAATTGAAGTATCAATTACAACAGACCACCCCTACACTCCTATTCAATACTTAAATGTTTGTGCAGCGATCGCAGTACGCGAGGGATTATCCATCCAGGCTGCACTTGAAGCCATTACCATTAATCCTGCAAAAAATCTTGGAATTGGTGATAGAATCGGCAGTATTGAGTCTGGAAAAGAAGCTGATCTGGTCCTCTGGAGTGAGCATCCACTGCATTTTATGTCTTCACCAGTATTCACGATGATCAAAGGAGATTTTGTCTATCAGGATCAGAAAAAATAATTTTTAAATAAGGCAAAAAAACTATTCTCAAATGCACAATTTTTTTGTATGATTTAGATGCAAATATGTAGAAGAAACTGAATAAGTTTACGATACAAAGATGCCATAAGACTGTCATTTGAGTCTGTTATGGAGGGAAGGCAAATGGTGCGCCACCAGCTGATCAGCTGGTTCTAGTGGGTTCGATTCCCACCCCGAAATTTTTTATGAACGCAATGAAAAATTTCGAGGGTGGTGTTCTACAGGTCCTGTCAGGATACTGCCCTTTTATGGAGGGCAAAAACCATGATAAAAAAACGTGACGTACACGAAAGCCAGGCGCTGTTTGAGTTAATGACGCATCCCGACGTATACCCTTATGTCAGACAAAAAGCATCTTCTTCTGATGAATTACTGTTTATGATCAAACAGATGATAGAAGCGGAAGACCGTGGTGAGGTTATTTCAAGAACGATTATAGATGAATGGGGAAATCCCGCAGGTACGATCAGTTTATTTGATGTGCAAAATAATAGCGGTTTTCTCGGCACCTGGCTTGGAAAGCCTTATCACGGTCTCGGATACAACCAGGCTGCTAAAGAAGCTTTTTTCAATGAATTATTCTACGAGCTTGGCATTGAAAATGTATACCTCAGAATCAGAAAAACAAATCTCAGATCACAAAAAGCAGCAGAAAAACTGCCTTATGTTGTATCGGCGAATGAAACGAATAAAGCACTATATGAAGAGATTAATAGAGAAGAAAATCTGTTTAATCTTTATGTGATCTCTAAAGATTTATATACATTCGTTCATATGCGTACGCAGAATGAAACTGAAAACGCACTTGAAGCATAAAATCACCGGACACTGGTCCGGTGATTTTTTTATGCTCTATTCAGTGCTGTAATCATATCTTCTTCATCATTTAATATCTCCACTGCTTTGTTGTTCAGGTTATCGTGTTCAAGCGCTAAAACAAGTACTGCTGCAACATCAGCCCTCGTAATTTCCCCCGAACGGTCAGTTAGAATCTCTGCAGCTCTGATCTTTCCTGTTTCTTTGTGGTCTGTCAGCAGTCCGGGTCGAATGATTGAATAGTTTAAACCGCTTTTTTCAAGATGCTTATCTGCACTATGTTTCGCATCATAATACGCCTTCATGCCATCACTGATCTCCATCGACGTCAGATCACCTGCACCGATTGCACTGAGCATCACAAATTTTTTAATTCCTTTTTTTACGGAGAGATCAATCGCTTTGATTGCTCCTTCTTCGTCTACAGCTTTCGTTTTATCGTCACCTGTATGACCTCCGGAGCCTGCTGCGAATATTACCGCATCAACTTCATTAAATGCCTCTTCAAAATCACCTTCAAGGTCACCAAGCACCGGAAGGCCGCCCAGCTTTTCAATTTCTTCAAACTGCGATTCTTTTCTGACCATCCCTCTTGCATAATATTTATTTCTTTTAGCAAGCTTATCGATTGTAAGTTTTCCTGTTGTTCCGGCCGCCCCGATTACTAATACGTCCATATATTAAAACCTCCCTATGATTCAATGTTTTTCTTTTCCCTATCTGATCAGGGGTAAACGGATTTAGCATTCAAAAAAAACAGCGGACTAATGTCCGCTGTTTTTTGATAGCTGCTTAATTTCCTGTGCCATTTGACTGATCGTGTATGAAGGAGGTGCTTCATCCATCTTTTCAATCATTGTCCACTGCTGATCCCTTAACTGTCTGACAGCAGTGAGCAGCGTTTCAGTTGTTAATTCTTCTTCCTCAAGCTTTAGTGCAAAGCCCTGCTGAACAAAAGAATTAGCGTTTAATATCTGGTCTCCTCTGCTTGCTTCTCTTGAAAGAGGGATTAGAATCATCGGCTTTTTTAATGCCAGAAATTCAAAAATGGAATTCGATCCTGCTCTTGAAATAATTAAGTCTGATGCTGCGATCAGATCCGGTAATTCACCGGAAACAAATTCGTACTGAATATAATCGGGGTTCTGATTTTCAACGACATTTCCTTTACCACACAAATGAATAATAGAATAGTGCTCTGTTAATTCAGGAAGTGCATTTCTCACAGTTGAATTAATCCCCTTGGCACCAAGACTGCCGCCCATGATTAAAATGACAGGCTTAGTCTGGTCCAACCCTGCAAATGTCATGCCTTTTTCTCTTGATCCGTTGAAAAGCTCCTCACGGATAATTGCACCTGCGCAGGTGGATTTTTCTGCAGGGACATATTGCAGCGTTTCTCTGAAAGTCGTATAAATCTTCGTCGCAAAAGGCATTGCTAATTTATTTGCAAGGCCGGGTGTTACATCAGATTCATGGATGGCCACTGGTACTCCAGCCATTTTTGCAGCCAGTAAAACCGGTACAGATACAAATCCGCCTTTAGAAAAAATGACATCAGGCTTTATTTTTTTGATTTTCATTAAAGCCTCTACGGTACCAGCGAGAACACGGAAAGGATCTGTGAAGTTTTTCATTGAGAAATACCTTCTTAACTTTCCGCTTGAAATACCGTGGTATGGAACATCAGGAAATTTTTCTGTGATAATGTCTTTTTCAATTCCATCTCTCGAACCAATATAAGAGACATGCCATTTATTTTTCACAAATTCAGGAATGAGTGCAGTGTTCACTGAAACGTGACCTGCCGAACCTCCGCCTGTAAATAATATTTTCTTCATGTGATACTCCAATCTAAAAATTCATTACCCGTCTATTATACCTGAATCAATTCAAACGAAAAGAGCCGTTTTCCTTTATAATTGAATCTGCTACATTCAACCCACTCATCACGACCATTGGAGATCCGCCTCCAGGATGTGTGGAACCCCCTGTATAATAAAGATTATGAATAAATCTGCTCTTATTACCCGGCCTTAGAAATGCATCCTTCATTGAGTTTGAAGAAATTCCGTAAATCGACCCTTTATAAGCTTTAAACAAATGTTTTAAAGAGTCAGGCGTAAATACCTTTTCGTATTCAAGCTGTTCACTGATCGGAATCCCTTTTTCCTCCAGTTTACGGTAGATCTTCTCTTTATATGATTGAACATCGGGTATTTCTGCTGCAGGCGCGTTCACAAGTATAAACAGATTGCTGCCTTTTGTTATGCTCCTGTCTGTATAAGCACTGTGGCTGATATAGATTGTCGGATCATTTGGCATTTTTTTATGTTTAAAAATATCTTCAAACTCCTGATCGTAATGTTCAGGAAAATATACCTGATGATGATGGATATCCGGCTGAAATTCTTTCAGTCCTGCTAAAATGACAAAAGCTGAAATGGAGGGCTCATACAGATCAAGCTTCCGGTCTGTCAGGCCTGGACGATCAGACTCTTTTATCAGATTTTTTGTTGATGTTACAAAATCTCCATTTATAATGATCTGATCGAATTGAAAAGTACGTCCGCTTTCAGTCACTAAAGCCTGTGCATATTTCTGCTCAACTGTCAGTTCCCGGACTGTTTCGTTAAAAACGATTTTTCCGCCAAGTTTTAAAAATACGTCTTCAAAAGCTTCTGCAATTTTTGTATTTCCACCCTTAACAGTAAATACACCCGAAACCATTTCAAGATAGCCAATCATCGCAAAAGTGGCAGGACTCTGATAAGGAGAGGAACCTATATAAGTCGCATATCGATTAAAAACTTTTTGGATATTTGGATTCGAGAAATATTTCTGGTTGAATTTATACAGTTTCTCAAACGGTCTGACACGCATAAAAGCCTTTGCCATGGCAGGATCAAGAAAATTGCGCAGTGATGTAATGGCTTTTGGGAAAAATGCTTTTTCAGAAATGCTGTACAGCCGTTCAATTTCTTTCAGGTAATCCCAGTATAAAGAAGCAGCCTCAGGGTCAATTTCATTAAGCTGTTTAATCATTTCATCCGGATGGACTGATTGAGTAAAAACTGTACCATCTGAAAAAATATTTTTAGTATGACGTTCGAGCCGGATAAACGACAGGTAGTCATTTAAATCGAACCCCGTTTCCCTTAAAACATTTTCAAAAACCCACGGCATTGTAATCGTATTTGGTCCAAAGTCAAAGTGATACCCACCTGATTTTACCGGCATCATTTTCCCGCCGGCATGGCCGTTTTTTTCTATGATTGTAACCTGATACCCGCTTGACTGGAGCCTAATGGCTGCAGAAAGTCCGCCAAGACCGGCTCCGACGATACATATCTCCTTCATTGGTAGATCCTTCCCTTCCATTTATACCCGCTGCCGTTCAATCCTTTTATTGCAGCAGCACACAGCAATATAACTAAAGCAATTGCAGAGAATGGTATCAGTAAAAAATGAAGCTTCGACTGACCGGTGGCAGCATCAATTAAAAATGTTTGTAGAAAAATAATGAAGAGTGGAACAGTCAGCAGCCATTCACCGTTGAATACACCTATAAAAAATAGAGGAAGCGGAATAAAATAAAAGCTGATATAAAATAATGCGACAAGAAACGCTGCAGGTACAGATCTTCCAATCCCTGTAAAGATGTTTTTTGTGAAGCCTTCCCATACTTCCGCATTTGTCTCATACATGTCACATGTGACTGATTTCGTTACATTGCTCAAAATGCACCTGAAGCCATTTTTCTTTAAAGTTCTCGTTATATGTATGTCCTCTACCAGCGAATGCCTGACTGCATAATGCCCACCTGATGCTACATAAGCATTTTTATCAAATAACATAAATGCGCCATGAGCGGCTGTAAAAGCAGGTTTCGTTGTATGATTTGCAATGATATTTGGCAAATGAAAAAACACAAAAAAATGCTGAAGCGGTACAAGTAACTTCGCAAGAAATGTTTTTGCCGGAAATTGAGGGAAACCGGTAATTAAACCCGCCTGATTTTTCTTCATCAAATAAAGTGCTTTTGAAATGGCATCCGGCTCAAGTCTGACGTCCGCATCTATAAAACAATAGAAATCTCCTGTCGCCTGTCTGCTCAGCTGATGACAGGCAAATACTTTTCCCACCCAATGTTTTGGAAGTTTCTCTCCCTGAATGACTCTGATCTTACCCTTATATGTATCAAGAATATCTTCAGTCCGATCCTCAGAGTGATCATTTAAAACGATAATTTCTTTATAATGGTGAGTAGTGTTTAAAACAGATTCAATGACGCCTGCAACATTTGATTCTTCATTTCTCATTGGAATCAGTATGGAGACCTTTGAAGACTCATCATCTGATTGATCTTTCAGGCGTGGCATTGTGATTATATTCAGGATTGTGAGCAGCAAAAATACCATGAGAACAACTATATATATAACCACGCTTCAATCCCCTTTACGATCATTTTTCTTTACTTTCTCTTTAATACTTCAAGCCATTCACTGGATGTCTTAAAACCATTAACGAATCCCTTATAGCGATGTAGATCCTCATTTATAATATCTGCTTTCACCTGATTGAGAGACTTCTCAAGTGACTGCAGAAAAAAATCACTCATATCATTTCTATGCATATTATTCATTTCTTCAATTGTGATGGACTTTCCGATCGAGATAAAAAGTTCAGGACGCTGGTCATGACGGAAAGTATAATAAGCAGTAACAGGAATAATATCGACATCTTTATTTTTTTCTGCCAGATATGCAGGACCGTTCATAAACGATAACGGGCGTTTTTCGAGATGCTCTTCTTTTCCCTGAGGAAAAATCCAGATTGATTTCTTCTCTTTTAATTTCTCATCAGCAAATTTGAGACTTTTGATCAGAGATTTCGGTGAAGCCGGATCTACAGGGAATGCCCCGATCTTAGAGAAAAATGAGAATTTCTCAATCCCATCTTTACTCATCATGGCATAAGCATCTTCCTTTAGTAAATATCTGTTTAAATAAAAAACAATTAAACCATCCCACCAGCTCGAATGGTTCATAATATATAATTTTGCTCTATCTGATGGTTCATGTTCACTTTTTACATATACTTTATAAAAATGCTTTTTTAATTGCCAGGTCAAGTATTTACCGAGGACAAATTCTGTTCTTGATGATTTTGTATTCATTTAATCCTCCTCTTTAATAGCAGGTAAATCAGATAAGTGATTAAAAGACCAGATCCTGTAACCAGGATTGCAAAATACAACTGATAAGCGAATGCTGTAATGACAAACATAATAATCATTAAGATATAGAGCCAATTAATCCGCTTAGTCCACGTCTTTTCAGTTGGCGCAACTGCCATGAAGTACACAATAAACTGAATAATAAATGATACATAAAACCACGCGATGAAGTTTTGTGTAGGAATGTCATAGTAAGGTCCGGTATCATCCCATACCCAATACTGTTTAGCCTGATAAGCAACCGGGTCGATAATAAGATCCATACACACCGCCAGAAGTGAAGTAATAAACGCAAAACCCAAACCTTTGAGAATGCTTTTAGGTTTATTCAAAAATCGGGTCATTAAACTAAGTGAAGTGAAAATGACCATTACCCAGGCAAATCCGATTGTCAGGGGAACACCAAATACCTGTATCCCAAAATCCTGTTCATAGTGATAAGCGCCAAAGATGATCCCATATTCAACACCTAATGACTCAGCCCACATCGTAAAGGCCATAATTAGTATACTAATTGCTAACCCTCTTATATTTCCAAGCACTTTCATCCCGTAGTAAATTGCAAGAATTCCTGATAAATATAAAAATACTGCATTGGCCCATTCTAAGAATGGAGGCAGCAAATCAAATGCCACCAAAATGACGCCAATTCCATACCATACTAAAAAAACTTTCCACACGACATTCATCCAATCACCTTCCAG
Source organism: Jeotgalibacillus sp. 10bf12 (assembly GCF_055597105.1). Lineage (NCBI taxonomy): Bacteria > Bacillati > Bacillota > Bacilli > Caryophanales > Caryophanaceae > Jeotgalibacillus > Jeotgalibacillus sp. 10bf12. The sequence continues at coordinate 2,511,783 of NZ_CP200276.1, forward strand.
ACCTATATAATAGTTTGTTATGTTATAATGCTCTGAGGTTTAAAAACTAGTCACTTCATGTGTAACAGAAAGCGAGCCGGATTTTAATGGAGCAAACATTTACTCTGAAACAAAAGCTGAAACAGTTTTCAATTATTTTAATACCGATTTTAGTTACTCAACTCGGCTTATTTGCAATGAATTTCTTTGATACAATTATGTCCGGACAGTATTCAACCGCAGACCTTGCAGGTGTCGCAATCGGTTCATCGCTATGGATGCCGGTCTTTACAGGTCTATCCGGTATTTTACTTGCAGTAACACCGATTGTTGCACAGCTCATCGGCGGTAAAAAAGAAATGTATGTAAAAAACACAGTGATTCAGGGTATTTATCTGGCTGTGATTATGGCTGTTATTATACTGATCGCAGGTTTTATTGTTGTAAATCCGATTCTGTCTGCGATGAACATTGATAGCGAAGTAAGGAGAGTTGCAGGTCTATATCTTGCCGCACTTGCTGCAGGTATCATCCCGCTTTTTGTCTATAATGTTTTGCGCTCCTTTATTGATGCACTGGGATTTACCAGAGTAACGATGTATGTAACGTTAATGTCATTACCGCTGAATGTTGTATTTAACTATATTCTGATATTTGGAAAGCTAGGTTTACCTGCACTGGGTGGGGTTGGTGCAGGAGTTGCTTCTGCGATTACATACTGGCTGATCTGTCTCATTTCGATCGCCATTGTACATCGTAATCGTCCTTTCAGTGAGTATAATGTTTTTCGTATTAAAGCAAAAGCAGATTTCACTAAATGGAAAGAGATTTTGTTAATCGGAATTCCAATCGGTTTCTCTATCTTCTTTGAGACGAGTATATTCTCTGCTGTTACATTATTTATGAGTGTATATACCACTGAAGTAATTGCTGCTCACCAGGCAGCCATTAATTTCTCTTCATTTTTATATATGATCCCTCTCAGTATATCAATGGCACTTACAATTGTCGTTGGATTTGAAGCAGGTGCAGGCAGAATGAAAGATGCCAGAACTTACAGTTATATGGGTGTATCCATTGCGGTTTTAATTGCTGCTACAGGTGGCATACTGACATTTTTATTCAGAGATGCAGTTGCAGGTATCTATGTGACTGATCAGGAAGTCATTAGTCTTGCGGCACAATTCCTGATATTTGCAGTACTATTCCAGTTATCAGATGCCATACAGGCCCCGGTACAAGGGGTATTAAGAGGTTACAAGGATGTAAATATCACACTGATTATGACCATGATCTCATACTGGGTGATCGGATTACCGGTTGGATATCTCCTTGCTAACTATACCGACTGGGCTTATTTTGGTTACTGGATTGGTCTGATCGCTGGACTTACAGCAGGCGCGATCACATTGACGATACGCATGATTATTATACAGCGTCATAAAATGAATGCAGCTCCCGGAATTTAACCGGGAGCTTTTATTTTCTGTAAATTTTACCTAAAACATCTTTTCCACCAGTAACTGGAATAATGGCACCTGTGATAAATCCGGAATCTTCATGAACTAAAAATGAAAGCACTCTGGCAATATCTTCACCGCTACCCGGTCTACCTACAGGGTTTTCATGATCATCAGAACCTGTTGCATCATCAATACCAAGTTCTTTCCAATCTCCTTCAATATCACCTGGACAAATCATATTTGCAGTAATTCCGTTTTCAGCTTCTTCCATCGCAATTGTTTTGGTCAAGGAAGCCAGTCCGCTTTTTGCAGAAGCAAAAGCTGAACGATAGAGCCATCCCGGGGCACTGTCAACTCGGTCATAACCAAACATAATCAATCTGCCCCACGCCTGGTCACGCATCATAGGAATAATATTTTTTGATAAATAAAATACCGCATTTAAATTACCATTGATCATCTGATCCCATTCTTCATAAGAATAATCCGTCATTTTTTTTCTTTCGGCAATATATGGACCTGCATTATGAACCAGAATATCTATTTTATCAATTTTGTGATCTTTAATTTGTTTTACTAAAGACAAACTGCCTTCCTTCGATGCAATATCGGCTTTAAGCGCAATGCATGGCTTCTTACTCAGCCGACTGAGCTCAGATGCCAAATGAATTGCATGTTCATCATTTGACCTGTAATTAATGATAAGCCGGTAACCAAGAGAGGCAAGATAGCCTGCTGTAAACTTTCCAATTCCTTTGGAACCGCCCGTTATTAACACTGTTTTATCCATTGACTTCAACTCCATACAAGATTCTTACTATCATTGTATGGATAAACGTTTAATGAAAGCAAATATTAACACGTTTAATCAATAATACCTGTACTTGACAAAGTCATTTCCACATCAACCTGAACCGGTATTTTGGCAAATTTATTATGCCACTCCTTTTCATCCCACTCTTCAGGCATTAAAGCAGCAGTCATTCTGCCGATTCCTAATATATCTGACTGATTTTCCTGAATTATTTTAAAAAAGTCTTCAGTATCTTCTTTAAGAGTCTGCTCCCACCATTTTTCAATTGAAGATAACTTTTCTATTCCAATCAAATGATCTGGACCATATTCAGTTACAGCCCCTGTCAATTTTATCTCAACTGATAAACCGAATGGCTCTTTAGTAAATTCAAGCTTTGTTTTAGTGTCTCTAAATTCCAATGTCATAAAGTTCGAAACTTCAGGGTCCTTGCCCTCTGTATATTCTTTTGTCATGCGAACAATTCTGTTTGTTTTATTTCTAAGTATATTGAATATCGTACTCTGATCATGATCGAGAAATACACCTGTATACTTATCTTTACTGAAAAGTGAAGTCCCCATTGCTTCTGTTCTTTGTAATTCTTCCTGATACATCACCATTGGTAAAAACAAATCGATACCCGGGTCAAGAAGAATTGTGCAGGCTTGCTGCAAAGTCATTTTCGGTATAACGTTAATGATTTCTGAACTTTCAAGAAGACCGGCATAGTATTCTGATTTGTTTTTTTGAGAGTCTACGGGCTTATTTAGCAACTCGTTAGCAGACGTATTTGTCATGGCGATCCTGGCATTCAGGTGATGTTTTGGATCACGGTAAACCACATCTATATATGGATAAATTGCATCCTTTGCTAACTCGCTACCGATAATCACAACCTGTAATTTTGAAAAGTCTATATGCTCTGCAACTATTGTATCTAAATGATACCTGCTATCCCTCACTGTAGCCTGATTAGTGGTTATAATGTTTACATGCTCAGTTACTTCATCTACAGGTGGTGCAACTGAGGTAGTCTGTTCCGATCCATCTTCTAAAACATCATAGCCGACAGTATACACAAGCTGGACATCTTTAAGTAAATTCTGATCCCAGCATCCTGAAAGAAGCAAAATACATACTATCAGCAGAATATATTTATTCAATAATCTCCCACCTTTCTTCTCAATAAACTGATCAGAAGAGTCAGAACCGGAATAATGACTGCAAAAATAAACAGCATGAAAAATACCTGGTCTTGAAGCATTCTTATTTCGGATTTTGTATCTAAAGAAAACGATATAATAAAAACGATAAATGTAATCGCCATAACTGAGTATTTATGTGTACTGAGATGGAATAGCGTCTGAATCCCTATACCTGCAACAAATAAATAATTAATACAAACAGCTGTTGAAATAACAATCCAAAATGTTAAAAATACAATATCTATTCTGTCTATCACCATAAAACTTAAAGCCTTCATTATATATAAAACAGGATACGGTACAATTTTAATTTCATCGATATAAAAAAACACCTGGACAGAAACAATGAGAAATATATAAAACAAGGTGACTAACCCAGTGCCAAGCATTCCTTTTTTTAAACCTCTTAATTTATCTTCCTTTAAATAATGAGATATAAATACGAGCATTTCAAATCCTGATAAAGCTGCAATTGCTGGTACAACTCCCTGGATGATTGCGTTCACCCCTGAAGAACCAACCGGCAATAAATAAAAAAACTGAGGAGCTGCATAGACAAACAGCACAACAATAAAAAGTACAGGTATTACAAATGTAATCAACATAGAAAATCTTGCAATCAGTGCAATTTTTTCTATAGCTAAATACAGAGATGGAATAAGAAGCATTAATATAATGACCCAAGTTGGTGTATATATATTTAGCCAATCTGAAATTAATTGCTGGTAGGAAGCAGTCACTACAGTCAAAATGAATACAACATATAAAACTGTTAATAAAAGCAGTAACTTTCCAAAGAATCTTCCGAAAACGAGTGCTAAAAATTCAAAATATGAATAAGATCCGGATCTTACAGAAAGCCAGATATAGATCATAATGATCAATTGTACAATCACACCACCCAAAATCATTGAAATCCAGGCATCCTGTCCTGCCTTAGATGCAATTGTGGTGGGCATGGATAAAGCAGAGATTCCCATTTGAGTCTGTAATGTAAAAAAGCATAATTGCCATCCGGTTAATTTATCTTTTTGCATATTTCCACCACCGGTTTTTCCCAAATCTTTTTCGATTTAAAGGCTTAGCATCCGCAGAACGTGTATTCAATTTAGGTGCAGGAAGTCTAATCAAGGTGTCTTTTATTCCCGACATATGAAACGGCGCAATTGGAGATAGATAAGGCGACGTAAGTGATTCAAGCTTTATTAAATGCACTGTTAAAATAACCAGTCCGGCAGCTACACCTAAAAAACCGAATAATGAAGCAAGGATCATAAAAGGAAATCTTAAAATTCTGACTGTTGTATTCATTTCTACAGAAGGAACCACAAAAGATGAAATAGCAGTAAGAGCAACTACGATTACCATCAAGTTAGAAATAAAGCCTGCATTTACTACAGCATCTCCAATCACAAGTCCTCCCACAATACCAATTGTCTGGCCGATCGGATTCGGAAGCCTGACACCCGCTTCCCGAATCAGCTCGATCGTAAGCTCAAGTATCAATGCTTCAAAAAGAGGTGGATACGGAATATTTTCAACTGCTCTTTTAGCTGGTAAAGTGAGATCTTCAGGAATAATTTCAAAATGGTAACTGATAGTCGCTATATAGATCGCGGGAAGCAGTAATGCAATCAAAAAACTGGCAATCCTTATTAATCGATAAAAGGTTCCTACTAAAAATCTTCCATTGTAGTCATCCGGAGATTGATAAAACGTAAAAAAATTTACAGGACCAATTAATGCCGTTGGAGATCCATCCATCATAAACGCAATTCTGCCTTCCATTAAATTAGCTACAACACGTTCAGGTTTCTCAGTATTTAAAAATTGCGGAAAGGGTGAGTAGTTACTGTCTTCAATAAACTCTTCGATAAGCCCGACGCTGAACGCGAGGTCAACATCTACTGCATTGATTCTCATTATATATTCTTCAACCAGCATAGGATCTGCAAGATCATTCACATAGATTAAAGCCGTTTTTCTATGAGAGTGGGAACCCAATGAAAAATATTTAATAATCAGATGAGAACTCTTTAATCGACTTCTAATTAAATTTAAGTTCACTATCAGCGTTTCATTAAAACCAGTGTGGGAACCTCTGACAATTTGCTCATTTTTAGGTTCCTGTATAGACCTTTGAAAAACTTTTAAAGACTTAATGCTTGTGATTGTCCACATACCTGAATGATTAGTGACCATTACTGTATCACCATTAATCAGTAGTTCAACCATGTCACTAAAAGAAATATCTGATGGCTGATTTTTAACATCGATTGTGTCTGGAAATTCTTCAGTTTGCCAGAACATTTCACTGATCCATTCAAGTAAATTACTTTGCTTATTGGTGTCTACAAGAGATTCATAATAAAGTACTATGGTTTTTTTATCCAGGTAGTCTAAAATTATCGTTGTCAAATCATCAGTGTTACCTGAATTAAATTCCATCTGTTCAATCAACTCATCAAATGTTTTGCACTGTTTAATGTAATTTAGCACCTTAAATCCTTTTTGCTCTTTTTTCATATAGACACATCCTTAGCAATAGTATGGCTGTGAAAAAAGAAAATAAACAAAAAACCCTCTAAAATAGAGAGTTTTTTGTTTATTAAAGGTCACTTATTATTTACCAATAAACATTTGAGTCCAGTAATTTCCGTTTTCCACATACCCAACACCAATATGCGTGTATGAAGTGCTCAGGATATTCTGGCGGTGCCCTTCACTATTCATCCAGGCATTTACAACCTGCTCCGGCGTCTGTTGTCCCATTGCAATATTCTCACCTGCTGAACGGTAATCAACACCATAAGATTTCATCATGTCAAATGGTGATCCGTATGTCGGACTTGTATGAGAAAAATATTGATTTCTTGCCATATCCGCAGACTTTTCTTCAGCTACTGCTGAGAGCTCAGAATCAGCCTGTAATGCAGGTAACCCATATTTGCTTCTTTCCTGATTAGTTAATTCTATGACCTGAGCTTCAAAGCTTCCGAGTTCATCAGTTGAAGTTTCATTCTGTGGTGTTTGGTCTTCAGTTTCAATTTGCGGTTCAGGAGTTTCTTCTGCTGGTTCTGCCGGGGCTTCAGCTTGTTCTTCAGGCGCCTCAGCCTCTTCTAGCGGCTTCTCAGCTTGAGTATTAGTTTCAGGTGCAGGGGCTGCTGGTTGTTCGGCAGCAGGCTCTTGCTCCACCGGGGCTGCAGTTTCTGTTTCAGACGCTTTCTCTGCATTAACCGGAGCTGCTTCTTTCCACGTGATTTTTTCAGAAGTCTCATAATGTACCTTTATATCATACTTCTCAAGAATATGTTGAATGTAATTTTGATAGAAATCTCTATCCCAATGCGCACTTGCTGTACCTGATGGCGCTAACAATGCGATCGCTAATGCTGAAGATGCAATTACTTTTCCTAACATGTAAATCCCTCCAAATATGTTTTGTCTTTCGACAAACTCATATTAACACTCATTTTAATGTAATAATGAAGGGAGAATTTGGAGAGATCCAATGATAGGAACATTCTTCTAAAATATAATTTTACGTTTATTATTTTCGTACTTTCTTTGTGAATATATATAGGGTTTCTAAAATCTTGTCTGTATAGTATACATTACCATTTATACTAGCAATCTTCTTACCGCGGTAAACATTACAAATAACTAACGATTGACAACTTTTACTTTCCTGTCATTTTTAACGTTTATGACAACTATTTTTCATTTATTAAAGTTTTGTTTGTATAGGAAGTTTACATAATCAATCATAATCTTTTGCTGTTTGAAATCCAGCTTTGACTGTCTAATCATCTGTAAAGTGATTTGCAGTTTTGTTTCTGGTGATCTTCTCAGCCTCGGATGTGTATTCTCATCAGCCAGTTCACTTAAAATAGACTGTTCCATCTGTTCAAATGAGTCATATGATCTGTTATTCCATAATGAAGAATACAGTTTTAAGATCAAATGATGATCAGTCATTTCTCAAGCTCCATAAGATCATTCTTCACTTGTTCTTCATCTAAATTCTCACCAATAATAACAAGATTAGGTGTCATTTTCATATCATGCTCAAAAAATAAAGGCATCCCATAAGAATATTGAAACAATGCAGGATACTTTTCATCCTGGAATGGAATAAACCCTTTCATCCGGTAGATAGAAGATGATTGTTCTCTTAGCCAGGTGTCAAATGCCCCTCTTTCAATCTCATGATTAAATGTATGGACGATCACATTTAGTTGAAGTTCATTATCTAGTCGCACCTTTGATGACCCATCATAATCTTTCAGACTGATGTCCTCAAGATTTTTAAAATTAATTTTTGCTTGTTCAGTCAGATAGATCTTTGAAGATGTCAGTGATTGGATCTCATTTAAAATAACAGGGATTTTACCTTCAGAAACAAGGTCGGTTTTATTAAGGAGGACAATACTCGCAAATTTAATTTGTTCCCTCATGAGCTGAAGCGCCTGTACTGACAGTTCATCTCTCTTTTCCCACTGAAGTGCATCCACAGTAGTGACGATCCCTTTAAAATTGAATTGTTCTGCAAAAAGTGGTGATAAGACAGAATCCACTACTTCTACAGGATGCGCTACGCCTGTTGTCTCGATAATTAACGTATCAAACCCTCCGTCAATTAACAGCTGTTGAAGCTGACTTTCGAGTTTATCCTGAATCGTACAGCATATACATCCATCGAGTAATTCAGCTAACGGAATATCCTGATCTACTTCTTCAGAATCAATTGAAACTATTCCTGCTTCGTTCATTAATACTGCAGGCATTCGCCCCTGCTTCTTTTCAAAAAGGATCAGATTTTTTAATAATGTTGTCTTTCCGCTTCCAAGAAATCCTGATAATAGATATACTTGTTTTTTGTTATTCATCGTATCATCCTTTCAAAAAACCCGGCCTTGAAATTGGCCGGGTTTAGACATGTTACTTAAGAAGCTTCTTCAGCTTCGATATTTGCTTCCTCAATTAAATAATCAATTGCACGATTTACCTGAGGATCATCTTCTTCAAGCTGTTCTCTCAGACTGAGCATAATTGATGAAGCCGTTTCAGGGTCAATGATACCTGTGATTTCAAGGTCATTTTCTTCCTGATAGGATTCAACTGCAGTCACAGTATCTTCATCAAATAAACCATCGATGTTTCCTGGATTTAAACCAAGTGCATTCAACATTTGTTCAGCAATTCTCACATCTTCTGACAGCATTGATTCTTCGAGATCTGAATCAATATTCAAGTAAGGTAAAGTTGCATATTCAGGCATATCCACCTCAGTTGTAGGTGCGACACCTTCTTCATGAACCCAATTATCATTAGGTGTCAGCCATCTGGCAGTTGTAATTTTCATATTAGATGAATCACTGAAGTCCTCAGCTGTCTGAACAGTTCCTTTACCGAAAGTGTTTTTTCCGAATAAAGGAATTTCTGCAGTCTCGTTAACCGCAGCTGCAACGATTTCAGATGCACTCGCGCTTCCTTCATCGATAATAACAGCAGTTGGAACCTCGACTTTATCACCTTCCTGGGCAGCGATTACTTGTTTATCCCCATTGCTTTCCTCAATTTGAACAATCGTTTCACCGGCTGGTACAAACAGATTTGAGATTGAGATTGCCTGAGGCAACAGGCCACCAGGATTTTGTCTCAGATCGAGCACAAGTGCTTCCATCCCTTGTGATTCAAGATCCTGAAGCGCTTCAGTCAACTCGTCAAAAGTTGTCTCAGAAAAACTGGTAAGTTGCACTGTGGCTACATTCTGATCGTTGATATCATAATAGACAGTTTCTAAAGGAATATCGTCTCTGGTAATTGTAACTTCAAGCGTATCCTGAGCACCAGGGCGCTGAATCGTTAATGTAACATCAGTTCCTTTTTCTCCTCTGATCAGCATGACTGCTTCAGAGGCGCTCATCCCCTGGATATTTTCACCGTCTACAGCTAGAATCTGATCATTTGGCAAAATTCCTGCTCTTTCAGCCGGTGAGCCTTTAATAGGAGAAACGACTGTAATCAAATCATTCATTGACTGAATCTCAGCTCCAATTCCCTGGAAGCTGGAAGTTATATTTTCATTAAACTGTGCAGTTTCTTCCTGATTCATGTAATCAGAATATGGATCACCAAGCGAATCCACCATTCCGTTAATTGCACCATTGATCAGGTCTTCTTCTTCGTATTCAAGAAAGTAATTTTCCTGGATCGTATCGTACGCTTCGTAAAGTTTGTTAAATTCGGTCCGCTCCTGAACCCCTACTGTAACCGCCTTTTCATCGCCGAACGATAAAGCAAAAATTGAAATTCCGGCAGTTGCTAATACAGTAAAGAATAAAAGCATCACGAAATGAAATTTTTTAATATTGACGTAGTTTGATAAAGTTTCTTTGGCCTCTTCCTTTGTTACGTCTTGATGCTCGTTATCCATTTTTTCACCACTTTCTACTCTTACGCATATGACAATCTATTTTATCTTAACAGCTTTAGGTATATAGGAAAAGCAAAATCTGATCATTCATCAATATGTCGAAATTCAGCAGTGATAAGCAGCTGTAATCAAAAATAAAACCGGCTGCAAAATTGCAGCCGGTAAAATGTTATTCTGCGATTGCAGCATCAAGTGCAACAACAATCATGTCGTTGAAGGTAACCTGACGCTCTTCAGAAGAAGTTGCTTCGCCAGTAAGGATATGGTCACTTACAGTTAAAACTGAAAGTGCTCTTCTGCCATGTTTAGCAGCTAATGTATAAAGTGCAGATGTCTCCATCTCAACAGCCAGAATACCGTATTGAGCCCACTTTTCATGTTCAGCATTATCATCATAGAAAATGTCAGCTGTAAATACGTTGCCTACCTGAAGATTAAGGCCTTTTTCAAGACCAGCATCGTATGCATTCTTCAGAAGACCAAAGTCAGCTGCAGGTGCATAATCAACACCTTTAAAAGTTCTCTGGTTCATGTTGTTATCAGTAGAAGCAGTCATCGCCAGGATCACGTCACGTACTTTAACATCCTTTTGAATCGCTCCACAAGTTCCAACACGGATCAGATTTTTAACACCATACTCTTCAATTAATTCATTCGCATAAATTGAAATTGATGGTACACCCATTCCAGTACCCTGTACTGAAATTCTCTGGCCTTTATATGTACCAGTGTAACCGAACATATTTCTAACTTCGTTATAGCACGTTACATCCTCTAAGAATGTTTCTGCGATATATTTTGCACGCAATGGATCTCCTGGTAGAAGAACCGTTTCAGCGATATCACCTTTTTTTGCACCAATATGAATACTCATCATATTTCCTCCCTTACCTTTATGAAGCCTTATTGTAGCTCTTTTCTTTTAAAATTTCAACTGATATATAGATTCGGAGTTGCTACTAAGTTTCTTGCTAGTTGATAACGGTTTCATACTCTTCCCAGAGCTCGTCAAAAACAACTGCCAGCGAAAAATACCGTTCAGTCGTTTCAATATACTGGCTGATTTCATTGTAATTTTTAGACCTCCTGGGAAAATCACCATCTTCATATATTTTATTGGCCAATTTTTCTTTATTGTCTCGCGGCACTGGTTCTCTATACTTTAATACGAAATGATAAAACGTCTTCAATGTGCTCCCCCCTGTAAATTAAAAATCGATCAGGATCCTGTCATCGCTTTTATTACCTTATTCAATTTAGCATAAAAAAAACTGTTCCCCAAGTTTCAGGGAACAGCCGTCATTATTTAGATGATACATCCATAACTGTATCTTGTCCTGCCTGGACAGATGATCCCGATTTCTTTTCAATACCGGCAAGATCATCACCATTTGTAATAATAATAGGTGTAATGATGCTTTTAGCTTCAGTTCTCACAAGTTCAAGGTCGAAAGTTACAAGTGGATCTCCAACGCTGACTTTAGAACCTTCGGAAACGTGTGCTTCAAAACCGTTTCCTTCCATTGATACTGTTTCAAGTCCAATATGGATCAGAACTTCAGCCCCGTTTTTTGCTTTTAGCCCGATCGCGTGTTTAGTTGGAAATACCTGAACAACCTCACCGTCAATAGGAGATACTACTTTTCCTTCAGTCGGTTCAATTGCAACACCGTCCCCCATCATTTTTTGTGAGAATACCGGATCCGGCACTTCTTCAAGCGTTAACAGATTACCCGTTAATGGAGATTTAATTTCAACATTTTTTGGTGCTTCTTCTTTTTTACCAAATAATTTTTTTAACATCTAATCACGCTCCTCTTGTATATATAGACTTAAATCCATCCCTTTAAACTTTCGCACAATGCAGTTTATCAGATTGTTCATCTATTCACAAGTATTATTCACTGAATAGCTTTTTATATTCCCCGTACCCCTCTTTTTCCAATTCTTCTTTCAGTACGAAACGCATCGCAGCTGAGTTAATACAGTATCTTAAGCCATCAGGTCCCGGTCCATCATCGAACACATGACCTAAGTGGGAATCTGCCTCATTAGATCTCACTTCAGTTCTAATCATGAAATGGCTTGTATCCTTTTTTTCAATAATTTCTTCCTGATCAATCGGTTTTGTAAAGCTTGGCCATCCGCACCCAGCGTCATATTTATCTTTCGAGCTGAATAATGGTTTTCCTGAAATGATATCCACGTAAATACCATCGCCAAACTCATCCCAGTATTCATTTTTAAATGGTGGTTCAGTACCGTTTTTTTGAGTGACTTCATACTGCATCTTATTCAATTCAGTTACATTCTTTTTCATCGTCTCAGCCTTTCTGTGTTTTGTTCAACCATTCTTTTTCTACCGGACCCTGTATAATATGCCTGATAATGTGTAGGGTTCTTTTGATAATAATTTTGATGGCCTTCTTCAGCAGGGTAAAATACAGATGCATCGATAATGTCAGTTACAATTGGCTGGCTGAACTTACCACTTTCATCAAGTGCTTTTTTCGATGCTTCAGCAAGCGTTCTCTGTTTTTGATTATGAACATAAATCCCTGTTTTGTATGATTCTCCACGGTCAAAAAACTGTCCGCCCGGATCGGTTGGATCGATTTGTATCCAGAAGAGTTCAAGCAGTTTTTCATATGTGAACAATTCAGGATCAAACACAATCTGAACTGCTTCACGGTGTCCTGTTGTCTCACTGCATACTTCTTGATATGTCGGATTTTCCGTATGTCCTCCTGTGTAACCAGAAATAACTGACTTAATCCCCGGCTCCTGATCAAATGGTTTTACCATACACCAAAAGCACCCACCTGCGAAAGTTGCTTTTTCATAATTAGACAATTTACTTCACTCCTATTATTGTGGGACGTAAATTGAAAATGAAATTTCGTCCTCTTCCAGATTAAATTGATTGGTCTTAACTCCAAGCCCCTGTGCAACATCAATTTCAGTAACCTGCACAACAATCTGCTGATTTTGAGGTTCCATGACAACCCATTCCGGAAACTCATATGAATCATCTATAAATTTCAATACGCTAGATACAGGCAGATCAATTGCACCAAGCGATAAGCTTTCCTGTGTGAGTAATAAATTTCCGTTTTCAAGTGCATTGGCCTCAAATGACATTTGAAAATCGATATTAGTGCTGAAGATTGGTATTTCCCCATTCAGCTTTACCCGATCGTCAAACAGCACTGAGTAGTCGATAGAACCCCCGAGTTCTTCCTCAATAAATCTGTTTGTTACAATCGTCAGATCCTCCCGATTAGTGATCACTTCAAATTCCGCTCTGGAATCAGGAGGTGATCCGGGTGATGCATTTGCCTGTTCACCATCAACAGGACGCAATAATAAATAACCAATGATCGCTGTACAAATTAAAATGACCGATAACAATGTAAAAAACATAACTTTCCATAAATTCTTCATTTTATTCATCTCCCTGACTGCCGACATCTAATACTTCTGCCACACCTGATTCAATTCTTTCAGCAATTAAAGAATAACCTTCATCATTTGGATGGAAATAGTCAGTATGCAGTAAATTCTGATCAGGATGTCTGAACAGGTCTGCGATATCGACATATGAAGTGTTATCATAATCGCTTATGATACTTTCACCGCTGGCATTCCATGTATCAACAATCATTTTCATCTCTTTTACATCTGCTGAAAACATAAAGAAAGGATTATAAATTCCCATGAGCACAACTGAAATATCAGGGTTAATCGTTCTGATTTCTGATAAAATATCAGTCAAATTTTCCGCATAGTTCAGTCTCGCTCCTTCAAAGCTTTCAAAGGTTAAAGATGGAAATGTGCTTCTGACAACCTTCATTACATCATTGCCACCAATTGTTATGATTGCGATGTCAGAAGAAGCAATAGTGTTCTTTATGTCGGATTCTTCATTAATTCGTTTCAACAATTGATCCGAACGATTACCTCTTTTGCCAAAATTCAGAATCTCTACCTCACCGATTCCGCTTCTCTCTTCAAGCCTTTCTTCAAGTAGCGGAACATATCCGCCAAGGTCTTTACTATCTCCAACCCCCTGTGTCAGAGAGTCTCCTAACGAAACGATTTTAAGCGGCTCCGGGAAAAACCCTTCTTCAGGCAAATTTTTTTCCGGAAGCTCAACCTCTCTCAGCTGCTGTTCAGACGATACGTCCGTACAGGCTGAAAGCATTAAGATCATGACCATCAATAGTATTAGTCCTGTTTTAGTCTTAAACATATATGATATCCACCTGCCTAACTCCTCTATTCACATTATAACACCTGGAAATTAGGTTCAAACAATTCGATGCCTGCTTAATCTGTAAAAAAACTGTGTCCATCTAGCAGACACAGTTTTTAAAGAAGGATTATTAAATTTTAATGATAAAAGTTACAATTATTCATAATAAAACATAAATCCAATTGCACCTTTACCCGTATGAGTAGAAATAACCGGCGTAGTTTCACTTAAAAAAACATCTTCACTGATTTTACTGATTACTTTCTCAGCCAGCGGCATACCATCAGCATGCACTACGCTTACTTCTTTTACTTTCCTGCCTTTGGTTTCCTGCTCGTACTGTGATACGAGATATTTTGCAACCTGCGTGTAATTTCTGGCTTTGGAAACCGGCGTGTATTCACCACCTGCTAAAGAAGCAATTGGTTTAATATTCAGCAGCGACCCGAGAAATGCTCTGCCCTTACCAATTCTGCCACCCTTAACGAGATTTTCAAGCGTATCTACAACTACATAAAGCGACGACCGTTCTTTAACATCTTTGATTATTTTCACGATCTCTTCGGAAGTTTTTCCGTTTTCAGCTGCCTGAGCGGCCTCCAGCACCTGATAAGTTAGAGCACGGGATATAAAACCGGAATCAATTACTGTCACTTTAGTATCTGTTATTTCTGCAGCACTCTCAGCAGATCTTACAGTTCCGCTCATCTTACCCGTCATATGAATCGATATAACTTCTGCCCCATCCTTACCGAGCTCATCATATACTTCTTTAAATGCTCCAGCAGAAGGCTGGGAACTTTTAGGCAAATCTTTAGATGAAGCCATTTTTTTCATAAATTCTGATGGAGAAATTTCAACCCTGTCCAGATAGGATTCACCATCGATAACAAGTGTTAATGGTACAACGGTAATTCCATACTTTTTAATTTCATCATTTGTTAAATCTGAAGTTGAGTCAGTCACAATTTTAATCATTAAACTACCCCTCATCCAATAGGTTATTATTTTATATTATACTAATGATCCCCTGAATCTCCTAATACTTCAGTATATTTTTTAAAATAAGTGACAGATGTCATATTAAGCTGATATGACAGCTTTTAAAACGCTTTTTTAATGTAATAATCTTAATTGAAGGTTTCAGGTGGCTCTTTAGTCATTGCCTGAATAATATGATAGCAGTACAATAACAGAAACAGATTACAGAGGTGATATTCAGCTTGGACACTTTTGACTTTAAAGATCAGAAAGAAGAATTCTGGAATGCGATTACACACGGTGCTGGATTTTTACTATCCATACCGGCACTGGTCATGATTATTCTGGCCGCAGTTGAAAAGGGAACAGCCTGGCATGTCGTCAGCTTTACGATTTTTGGCTCGACAATGCTGATACTTTATTTATGCTCAACTTTACTTCACAGTGTAAAGACTGAAAAATTGAAGCGTTTCTTTGCAATACTTGACCACTCAGCGATCTATCTATTAATTGCAGGTACTTATACTCCTTTTGTACTCGTAACAATCAGAGATCCTCTGGGGTGGACGATTTTCGGTCTTGTTTGGGGACTTGCAGTAGCAGGTATCGTTTTTAAGTGTTACTTTGTCGATAGGTATCAGATTATTTCTACACTATTTTACGTGTTAATGGGCTGGCTGATCATCATAGCAGCTGTGCCATTATATAACGAACTGTCAGCAGCAGGCTTTGGTTTATTACTCACAGGCGGATTATTTTATTCTGTTGGCGCGATCTTCTATGTCTGGAGAAAGCTGCCGTATAACCACGCAATCTGGCATTTATTTGTGATTGCAGGAAGTGCTTTTATGTATTTCACAGTATATTTTTATGCCTGAAAAAGAACCTTCAGAAAAACTGAAGGTTCTTTTTTTATATCCTGTCATAGACCAGATATTCAAAATCATATGGGTTCTTGTCATTCTTCTCACCTTTTACTCGGGAACTAAGCTTCCAGTCCTCTTCTGAATAAGCCGGAAAGTGAGTGTCCCCGTCAAATTCTTCATGAATTAATGTAATATACAATCGGTCTGCTTTCTCAAGTGCCATCTTGTATATTTCACCGCCGCCAATCACAAATCCTTCTCCGGATTCATTTAGAAGCTTTAGCCCTTCTTCAAGATCACTTACAGTAATGGCACCTTCATGCTGCCAATCCTGATCTCTCGTAAGTACAATATTCTTTCTATTTTTAAGCGGGCCATTCATGGATTCAAAAGTCTTTCGGCCCATCAGAATGCTGTGACCTGAAGTGACTTTCTGAAAATACTTCAGATCGTCAGGTAAATGCCATGGCATGTCGCCATTTTTCCCGATTACTCTGTTCAGATCATGTGCACTAATCATTGATATCATACTTTCTCCTCCTATACTGCTACCGGCGCTTTAATGGCAGGATGCGGCTCATAGTTTTCAATCGTAATATCTGAAGGTTCAAGGTCAAAAACAGATTTTTGACCACTAATTCGAAGTGCGGGCAGAGATTTGAATTCTCTTTTCAGTTGAGTATTAACCTGTTCAGTATGATTAGAATAAATATGAGCGTCACCAATCGTGTGGATAAATTCACCGACTTGCAGTCCACATTCATTGGCGATCAGGTGAGTAAGCAGAGCATAACTTGCAATGTTGAATGGAATGCCTAAAAACAGGTCTCCACTTCTCTGGTAAAGCTGGCAGGAAAGTTTCCCATCAGCAACATAAAATTGAAACAGCGTGTGACAGGGAGGAAGAGCCATTGATGGAACATCTTCAGGATTCCATGCACTGACAATGTGTCTTCTTGAATCGGGATTAGTCTTAATCGATTCAATCACTTCTTTCAGCTGATCAATGGTTCCTCCGCTAGACTTCGACCACTCCCTCCACTGTTTTCCATACACAGCGCCCAGGTCACCGAACTTTTCCGCGAATTGATCATCTGATAAAATCTTTTGCTGAAAATGCTGGATCTGTTTTTGATATTCAATGTTAAAGTCTTCGTCACTTAAAGATTTCAAACCAAAATCGCTCATATCAGGTCCTGTGTAATCATCTGATTCAACCCAGTTTTTAAATGCCCATTCATCCCATATATGATTATTATGTTCAAGCAGATAACGGATATTTGTGTCACCTTTTATAAACCATAATAACTCACTCACGATTAGTTTGAAGGGCACTCTTTTAGTCGTTACCAGAGGAAAACCTTCTTCAAGATCAAATCTCATCTGATGACCGAAGGAGCTGATCGTCCCTGTACCTGTTCTATCACCTTTACTGATTCCATGGTTCAGAACTTGTTCTAATAGATCGTGATACTGTTTCATTAAGCAGCGCTCCTTTATGGTTTATGTAAATAAAAAGCTGGCGGGCGCCAGCTTTTTATTATTCAGCAAATTGTAAGTATACAAAGTAAGCAAGCATTAATAGAAACCCGATACTGATCATAATTTCTTCCAACACATTTACCCCCTATTCAAGGAACAATATTTAAAAAACTAGCGCTTTTCTTTTCGTATTCTAGTATAATTGATTTAACAAAATGAGTCCATTCCAGATTTTAATTATTTGAATTCTTATTGAAGGGAATAATAAGTTATGCCTAACTGGTTAAAAAAATCATTTGTTGTATTAGTCTCGATCCTGACATTCGGAATGATATCACCACAGGATTTATTAGCCTGGAATAATCAAAAGTCTGACGATCATGAAGTCATACCGGATCACATAGAAGTTTCGGCTCTGCCTGCTCTAAGCAGGGAACAATCTGCTGAGCAATTAATATCACAGGCCAGAGAAATTACAGCTTCCAAGCTCGGTGACAGAATTCTGCCGAGAATTGAGTCTGATTTTGAATCCGAAGTATTACCTAAAATTGAGGAAATCATTCACGATCTTCTTGATACATACTCTGAAGAAGAATTGCATGATATCGCGATTTCACCTATCCTTGGAAAAGGTGATGGCGAAAGAATATTTCATATCATGGATACTAAATCCAATGATGAGATTCTATATTTTCATGTAAGAAAAGACCGCCCGCCACTTGAAGGCTACAGCTTTAATTTTCACTATCATACTGCTGAAGACGGCTTTGAAACACATCATGAATTAGCAGAAGTTTACTGGGGTAAAGATACACCCGCAAAATTCGGATCAGAACAAATTCACTAAAAAACCAGTCTATCTAGACTGGTTTTTCTAATGATATGACACCATAATGCTGCTTTGTAGATGGTCTGATAATTTGTTCGAATCCAAGTTGACTAAATCTTTTTGACCGGAAATGATCTTTCAAGATGATTCTTTTACGCGCAACTCTTTTTGCTTCCCTGACCGCTTCTAAAAGATAATCATCCTGATACTCCGCAATATGTTTCAGTCCTGCAATCCCTTCAGACTTGATCGTTTCAGAAAACATTGGATCGAAATAAATCACATCATATTCATCTGCTCCACATTTCTTAAGAAAATCAAACGCATCAGAATAGATGAGATTAATTTTTCTCATTGCATCTGTTATCGCGGCATGATTGTGCTGAAAGCTTTTCAGTCCCTCAGCGGTGATAAATGCGACTTCTTTACTCCGTTCAACTGCGGTTACTGTCTGAGTGCAATACCAGGATGCGACCAGTGCATCGGAAGCGATACCTGCAGTGCAATCCAGCAAACGATCCGAAGGCAAAAGACCCGCTGCTGATATGAGCGGGTCCTGCTCTCCTTTAATCAGTCTTTTAATTCTAAAGGATGCAGAATTCGGATGATAAAAGAAAGGTTCATCTGAATCGCTGGAATAAAGCTCAAACCTGTTTTCACCTGCCACCAGAACATCAGAATGAGATTGTTCAATTAAATGTCTGATAGACTTTTTATTTCTCTCTACAGATATTGCTTCGGGAAAATGCGCTTTTGCCTTATTTAGATTCATTAAAGCATTTTTTCCGGGCCTGCCGGAAGTTGTAATGATCACGACCGTCAGCAGTATTGATCCATCGCATTTTTTAAGTTAGTCACAATATCTTCTACGTCATGGTCCTCAATTTCTTCTCTCGGGATAAAGTGAGCCACTTCATTATCCTTTAATAATACAATGGATGGTGAAGACGGTTCAAAATCAGGAAAATGAGCACGCATTTTCGCAGTTGCTTCTTTATCCTGACCTGCAAACACCGTCACAAGGTGGTCAGGTTCTTTATCATGAGTAATTAAAGCCTGTGTTACTGCAGGCCTTGCAAGTCCTGCTGCACACCCACATACTGAATTAATAACGATGAGTGAAGTACCTTTAGACTCTTCAAGAAAAGATTCGACCTCTTCAGCTGTTCTCAGCTCTTGAAAACCAGCCTGTGTAAGTTCCTGTCTCATTGGCTTTACCAATTGTCTCATATACTCTTCATATGCCATTGACATAATATTATTCCTCCATTCTCTGTTTTCTTGCTTCAGTCATCTGTTTCCACACTGACCCTTTGGCTTCCTGACCCTCAGCAATTCTTTCTATTGCCATTTTAATTTGAAGTTTAACTTCAAACTCAGGATCCTCTTCAGCAGCTCTTAAGGCACCTAATGACCTTTCAGTACCTGCTTCATATAAGAACATTGCTGCTCTCCAGCGAACAAGTTTATTTTTATCTGATAGTGCATGAATCATTTCTTCTTCTGCAGACGGAAACCCGAGATCTGAGAGGCAGTCCCCCGCTGTACGTCTGACTGAAGCGTTTTTGTCGCGAAGTCCTTTATATAATGATGGCAGCACATCTTCATCTTCAATCATGCCGAGATAAACAACTGCAAGCCTTCTGACCGAGACTTTTTCATCTTCTAATGCAACGTTCAGCATTGGAATGTCATCAACTTCAGGTTCCGGGATTTGTTCAAGCAACTGATATCTTTCCTGCCATGTGTCACAGGCTTTTAGCATTTCTACAGTTACTTTTTTCAGTTCTCTGCTTTGTATAGGCGTATCTCCAGCTTCTTTAGCCGCTTCAACAATTGCCTGAACTCTGCTTGAAGGATAAGAAGCCAGGATTTCATCTGTTACTTCCTGAGCTATTTTATCCAGATCACCATATCTGATCCCGAAATCTTTCCACTTTCTCTGAAGAACAACGTTATCACCTTCAAGCTGAGCTTCGCTCATCGCTCCCGCAAAGTAATCAGGTAATCCGAATCTTTTTTCTTCTTCACCATTTAACAGCTTGATCTGCAATGGTATTCCTTTAAATTGAAGCACTTGAACATTTACTTCACCGTAGTGTTCGTCTGTTTTTTCTTCCTGTTGTCCAGTCTCGTTTTCTTCACCGAATACAGACCTCACTTCAGGCAGGACAGCTTCCCAATCCGCTTTGGGATGTCTCTCCACAGCAAGAAAATCTGCTACATGATAGATTCCTTTTACGCCGTCGATCTGTAAAAGCTGTTTAATTTTATCCGGTGCTTTATCTGCATCATCTTTTTTATAGTTATTACTCTTTCCGCCTGCTAAAGCCTCATCTACAATTACTTTCATTGTATTAGGACTAGGCGTTGGTTCTATAGAAAGTATTTTCACTTTTACCCCTCCGATTATTCCCAAATCTAGTTGCATTGTATCATAATTGAATTTTCTGTTGAAGAAATGGGCTTACTCTGCGTATTCAGATAAATAACTCCAGCGCTCAATCAGCTGTTCAAGCCTGTTATTCAATTCCTTCAGCACTTCGTTTATTTCTTCAGCTCTCATATAATCACTGCCAGTTTGAACTAATTCTTCCTCGAGTTCATTGATCTTATTTTCAACATCTTCAATATCTGCAGTGATCGTTTCCCATTCTAATTTTTCCTTGTATGATAACCTTGTTTTTTCTTTCTCATCTGGCTGTTTGTGTTCTTTAACAACCGGCTGATCCTCCACACCGTTTTTATGTTCAATTTCCTTTTCAAGGTAGACTGAATAATCATCCAGGGTAATTTCAGGTGTAGTGGAATGATTCAGGATAATTAATTTGTCAGCTACTTTATCTAAAAAGTAACGGTCGTGAGATACAGTAATCACTACACCACTGAAATCTTCGAGAAAGTTTTCAAGTACAGTGAGTGTCTGTGTATCGAGATCATTGGTAGGTTCATCGAGCATTAATACATTTGGCTGTTTCATTAAAAGCTTTAGTAAATACAGTCTCCGTTTTTCACCACCGGAAAGTTTATAAATAGGTGTACCATGAACTTCAGGTGGAAATAGAAACTGTTCAAGCATTTGTGACGCTGAAACAGTGCCGTCACGGGTTTCAACTACTTCAGCAGCTTCTCTTATATATTCAATCATTCGCAACTTTTGATCCATCTCTTCAATTTCCTGAGAAAAGTAAGCAATTTTAACTGTTTGACCTATTTCAACACTACCACTGTCAGGCTCTATTTTACCTGCAATGATATTCATTAATGTAGATTTACCACTTCCATTCGAACCGGCTATTCCTATTCTGTCTCCGGGGATAATTAGCAGATTGAAGTCAGTAAATAATTCTCGTTCATATTTTTTTGACGCATTTTTTAATTCAACTACCTGCTTCCCAAGCCTGCTGCCTAATGCACCAATACTCAGCTCCTGGTCCTGACTTTTATCAAGTGATTTCTCAAGACTGTCAAACCGCTGAATTCTTGCTTTTTGCTTAGTCGTACGAGCTTTTGCACCTCTTCGCATCCAGGCAAGTTCATTTTTATATAAATTACCTTTTTTCTTTTCTGCAGATGCTTCCAGATCTTCCCTTTCAGCTTTTGCTTCGATAAACTGCTGGTAATTTCCTTTATATTTAAAAGCTCTTCCTTTATCAATTTCAAGCATCGCATTTGACACCTGGTCAATAAAATATCTGTCGTGCGATACAAATAGTAATGAGCCTTTATATTTCTGCAGGTACTGGCCAAGCCATAGAATTGCCTCATAATCCAGATGGTTCGTAGGTTCATCAAGTAATAAAAGATCAGGTTCTTCCAAAAGAACTTGAGCGAGGGCAACTCTTTTTTTCTGTCCGCCTGAGAGCTCAGAAATCTTTTTCTCTGTATCATTTATTCCAAGCTTAGATAGAATCGATTTGGCTTTTGACGCTGCGTCCCATGCGTCTGCTTCATCCATTTTTTGTTGAATCACAAGCATCCTTGATTGGACCTCTTCTGAATCAGCATTTTCTTCATAATCCATCATTACCTGCTGATACTCTGTCATAAGCTTTGTGACTTTTGCATCACTCTCAAAAATGGTTTCCATAACAGTAAATTCACTCTTCAGTTCCGGCTCCTGTTCCAGGAGTTTCACTGTATAATGTTTAGGTTTATCAACTTCACCAGTATCTGGATATTCAAGACCAGCAATCAGTTTCATTAATGTAGACTTCCCTGTTCCATTCACGCCAATCAGACCAATTCTGTCAGAGTCAGTAATTGTGAAAGATAAATCTTTAAAGAGCGTTTTTTCACCGTATGATTTATATATATTTAATAGCTTACACTGCTTCATTTTTTACCATTCCATTCATTCAAAAATTGATCTTTAAACAATGTTAAAAAGCGATCTCTCTCAACTGCGATTTTATAGGCAGTTTTTGTATGCATCTGATCCTTAAGCTGTAATAATTTATCGTCAAAGTGTGAAATTATTGTCGATTCATCTCTTTTTTGACTGTGCAATTTAATTTCATTGGCCCCTCCATATGTAAATGCTCTCGCTATGCCTATTGCACCAATTGCATCGAGTCTGTCGGCATCTGAAACAATTTTGCTCTCGATCGTCCCTTGATATATATGCCTGTTTCTGAAACTTATAGATTTAATTTCATTAAAAAGCCAACTCTGTTCAGCTTTATCCAAACCTAGTTCACTGATAATATTCTGCAAAAAAGATTCAGCACCCTGCCTGGATTTATGGAGTTTATCATCGCCGGCATCGTGTAAGAGGCTGAGCAATTCAATGAAATGAAGGTTTGCTATCCCTTCTATATGGGCTATCTTTAATGCAAGATTTCTCACCCTGATAATATGATCCCATCCGTGACCGGAATGATCATTTACATGAAAGCTTTTCACTGCCGACTCTGCATTCTTTATTTGCTCCCTGGAAATCAGCATTACTTCTTTTTACCTTCAAGAAAATCCAGCGTTTCAATTACGAAATAGACCATATCCTCTATATCTCTAAGCATATCCTCTGTAATTGTTCTTTCAAAACGGACAACTGCTTCACAATAACTCTCATTTCTTGTAGAGGAGATCTTTCTAATGTCATAGCACCTGTTTTCCCCCCATTGCTCTGAAAGAATTGATAGTTCTTCATCGGCCCATTCAGTTCCGTACTTTCTAAAGACAATTGAAATAGCTGCTCCTGCTTCGTTTTCCTGATTGTCAGGCAGCAATTCTGCAGTCAATTTTTTCAGGTCAGCATACAGGTTCATATCTGCTTCAACTGATTTTTCCCGCACATGAAAAGTAAGTGTAAAACTGCGGCAGAGTGTAGCAATATCTATTTGGTCAGATCTTGTTGTAATTTTTATTGTTCCATCAATATCTCTGTCATAGACAGTACCCTCAAGAACTGTTTTTAAGTTGTCAAAAGCAGTTGGATCAAACATATTATCCCCACATTCTTTTTTCGTTATCATATCAGGCTTTACACGCTATTTGCACTTAAAAAGCAAAAGCATCCATTTAAAGGATGCTTCGCTTTTTAAGGATTAGATTAAAATAATCCAATTCCTTTGCCATCGTCTGTTACGTCCATATTTTTTGCAGCGGGGTTTTTAGGTAGACCTGGCATTGTCATGACATCACCGGTTATTGCAACCAGAAAACCTGCTCCAAGCTTTGGTACAATTTCCCTGATCGTTACTTTAAAACCTTCAGGCCGACCAAATTGAGACGGATCATCAGATAACGAATATTGAGTTTTAGCCATACATATCGGTAAGGCTCCCCATCCATAAGATTCAAACTGTTGAATTTGAGCTTCAGCTTTTTTAGAAAAAACCGCTTCGGACCCTCCGTAAACCTTTGTCACAATCGTATTAATCTTTTCCTTAATCGGCAAATCAAGATTGTAGAGGTAAGAAAACTTCCCAGGGTTTTCTATCGCTTCAATGACTTTTGCAGCAAGATCTATACCGCCGGCTCCACCCTTTTCCCAGACCTCAGTTAGTGAAAAAGGTACCTGCTCACTTTTGCAGAAGTCTTCAAGTATACTGATCTCCGCCGCACTGTCGGTATGGAATTTATTAATTGCGACCACAGCCGGCAGTCCGAACTGCTGAATGGTTTCAATATGTTTTTTCAGGTTTGTTAGACCTGCTTTCAAGGCTTGTGTGTCTTCATGTATTAATTCTTTTTTAGATTTCCCTCCATGCATTTTAAGCGCTCTTACTGTAGCTACAATAACGACTGCATCAGGGTGTTTTTCAGTTGTTCTTGTTTTAATATTTAAAAACTTTTCAGCACCTAGGTCAGCACCAAACCCTGATTCTGTCACTACATAATCCGCAAGCTTTAAAGCAGTTTTAGTAGCAAGAACTGAATTACAACCATGAGCGATGTTAGCAAACGGTCCTCCATGAATAAGTGCAGGTGTCTGTTCAAGTGTCTGTACAAGATTTGGTTTGAGGGCATCTCTGAGAAGGAGTGTTAATGCCCCCTGGACATCAAGGTCAGCTACCGTGACAGGTTCTCCTTGATATGTATAGGCGATAACGATGTTGGATAAACGATTCTTAAGATCCTGTAAATCAGAAGATAGACATAATACAGCCATGATTTCTGATGCAACTGTAATATCAAAGCCATCTTCTCTCGGGACACCTCTTGCGGGTCCACCGAGGCCAATAACTATTTGTCTCAGTGCACGGTCATTCATATCCATTACACGTTTCCATATAATTTTTCTTGAATCTATTTGAAGTTCATTCCCCTGATGTATATGATTATCTATAAATGCTGCCAACGCATTGTTCGCAGTCGTTATGGCATGTATATCACCTGTAAAGTGAAGGTTGATATCCTCCATTGGAAGTACCTGAGCATATCCTCCGCCCGTAGCACCGCCTTTTACACCCATTACCGGCCCAAGAGACGGTTCTCTTAAAGCAACCATTGAATTTTTGCCTGATGCTTTCAATGCATCAGCAAGTCCAACTGTAACTGTGGATTTCCCCTCACCGGCTGGTGTTGGGTTAATGGATGTAACCAGAATCAGTTTTCCATCTTGTGCAGTCTTTAAGCGGTTTATTGTTTCAAATTTTACCTTGGCTTTATGTTGTCCATACATTTCAATGTCTTCAACAGTCAGTCCGGCCCCGGCAGCAATTTCAATAATTGGCGCCATTGAAGCAGCCTGTGCAATTTCAATATCAGAAGGTACAGTTTTATTAGTCGTCATAACAAGCCTCCGCAACATGTAGTGGTTTAATTATAACATGTGACAACTATATATAAACATACAAAAACCGCCTTGAAGGCGGTTTATTGGTCTTCTTTTTCCTGTAATTTCCTAAGCTTTTCTACTAATTCAGGCTCATTTTCGAATAATTGAACTAAATCACCGATCCGATCTATTGAATTCCAGCTTAGGTGATGTTCGATCCCTTCGACATCATTATAAATGTTCTCGTCTTTAACCCCAATAACAGTCAAAAACTGTTCTAATAGTTCATGCCTGAAGACAAGTCTTTTACCAATTTTATTACCCTTTTTTGTTAAAACCAGCCCTCTGTATTTTTCATAGATCAGGTATTCATCCTTATCCAGTTTTTGTACCATTTTCGTTACTGAGGATGGATGAACTGACAGTGCTTCAGCAATATCTGAAACTCTCGCATACCCTTTTTGATCTATCAGTAAGTATATTTGTTCTATATAATCCTCCATGCTGGGCGTTGGCACGCGGGGACCCCTCCTCCGGAAACCATGATTTGACTACTTGTAAAGTGTACTATAACGGTCTTTATGAAACAACTGTCGTGAGAAAAGGGGGAAATTGAAATTAAAAACCCGGTAAATTTTTTTGAAAATTCTCTCTAGTTATTGACGCATTTTTTAATGATGTGTATAGTAAACATATCATTTATCGGCGAAATGCTGAGAATGGAAATCTCTTTAGGGAAATAGCAGGGAGGAAATCAGATGCATAATGGCAAAGTAAAATGGTTCAATAACGAAAAAGGCTACGGATTTTTGGAAGTAGAAGGTGGCGATGATGTATTTGTGCATTTTACGGCCGTGCAGGGTGATGGCTACAAATCCCTAGAGGAAGGTCAGGAAGTTTCATTTGAAATTATAGAAGGTAATCGTGGGCCCCAGGCCGCGAATGTTGTTAAGAAAGAATAATTAAGCCGGCGTCTTCGCCGGCTTTTTTTATGGACATTTGATATTCACGTTAATAAACGGCCAATTTCTTTAATTTTCAGACCAATTGAACACTCAGAGATACAGAATTTATGAGCGTGCAATTTCCCTTTTTCTGCTCTCAGTTGTTTTTTTATCGGGCACCCTTTGCAATAAGTGCTCATCAAATCATCTACAGCTGAAATTGCGGTTTGTTTTTCCATTTTATTCATCCTTATCATTCCTGTTCAAGCTTTTGATGTCAGTTTGATCCATTGCCTGCTGTGCTAATTTGTGAGCAGGTTTATTTTGAGTTCTTCCGATATGAAGGTACTCTGCTGCCATTTTACGATTGTTTAATAACAAATCAATTCTGTCTGCCCATTTTGATAACTCCTTGTCATAACATGGCCACTCTCCTGACATTTGATTCGTTACTGTCAGTGCGTCACCGTAGCACCTGATGACCTGCTGAAACCCGTCAGCAATCTCCAAGGCATGCTCTAAGGCATAATATAACGCTGCATATTCCGCCTCATTATTTGATTGTATCTGACTTATGATTTTGTTCCTTTTTTCAATAAATGATTTTCCGTCCCGAAGATACTCTATCGTCCATCCAAGGCCTGAAGTTGTGCCCGCTTTAGAATAGGCTGCATCGAAGTGTACAGAAATATCTTTTGCAGCACCTGATGTTTTCACCATCAGTTTTTTAAATTCTTTAATATTCCATTGCTGACCGAGATCATCATGAATAGAAATCATGGCAAACCTTCCTGTCCTTTCAAAATCTGCAATAAATGACAGGGCATGAAGGTCATCAATCCAATCACTTTGGAAAGCAATGCGCTTGCCTGAAGGGTGCTCGTATTGAGCAGCAAAGTAAATTTTCAAATTTAATCCCTCCTTCATTCATACTATTGTACATTTGATTTGTTCACGTATGCAACTGCTGATACACTTCTGTTAGAGGTGATATGAATGATTGAACTTTTTATAGATGGCGCAAGCGCCGGCAATCCCGGAGTAAGCGGAGCAGGTATTTTTGTAAAAAACGGAAAAGACAGTCTTCAATACTCTATTGAATTAGATGAAATGACAAATCATGAAGCAGAATATGAGGCACTTCTAATTGGGCTCGAGAAATGTCTTCCATATAAAGATCATATTGTCTCATGTAAAACTGATTCACAGGCAGTTTTTGCGGCAGTTGAAAAAAGATATATTAAAAATCAGAAATACGCACATTATCTTCCGAAAATCATTTCACTGCTGGATCAATTTGATCTTTTTTTCATAAAATGGATACCCGGTAAAGATAATGCAGTTGCCGATAAACTCGCCAGACAGGCAATCTATTCACAAAAAAAGAAGAGCTGATTGGCTCTTCTTTAAAGTGGCATACCTTTAAGTTTTAAATGCATGGTCATTTCATTTTTATTTTTCCATTCTTTACCTGACAATTCTTCTAAAACAGACATATAGAAACTGGAATCAAAACGTTTTTGGCATTTTAAAGTAGCCTCAATCGCCATCTTAATCAGCTGATCATCTGCACCGGTAAATTTTTTTCCAAAGTATATAAACCCGATTGCCTCATCATCAAGCTTAAAGCCTCTTGCAAGCAGATCTGCCACAAAATCATCTAGTGATTTGTTCATTTCATCCCCTGCTCCATAAACCTTCTGACAGATCTTAAACCAAATTCATCAGCCACGTCCATCGCATGGTCGGGCAGACCACTCCAGTCCTTGATAACCGGCGTTTCAAGTGGAACATCACAATAAATTTCTGCAAGCTTTCGTGATAGATGAAGCATTTCCTGATCCTGAGTGATTTTGTTTCTTTGGCCCGGGGTTAGCTTTTCCATGTTCTGCAGGATCCCATCTATTGAACCAAACTCTTTAATTAATTTGAATGCAGTCTTTTCTCCGATTCCTTTTACACCAGGGTAGCCGTCACTTGTATCACCCATTAATCCTTTAACATCTATAAACTGTTGAGGGGTAATGTCATATTCCCGGATAAATCTGTCCAGGTTGTATGTTTCATATGTGCCGAAACCTTTTTTAACAAGCCACACATCCACATTAGGTCTCAGCAGCTGAAGCAGATCTTTATCTCCACTTACGATGCTGATTTTACTATCCGTTTCTTTTGTTGCGATCGTGCCAATACAGTCATCTGCTTCATATCCCTTAACACCCACATTGTGAAAACTTAATTTCTCAGAAATTTCTTTAACGAGATCAAATTGCGGAATTAATTCTTCCGGCGGTGCATTGCGGTTTGCTTTGTATAAAGAAAACTCTTCATTACGAAATGTTTCTTTCCCCATATCCCAGCAGATGGCTACATGTGTAGGTTGTATTAATTCTGCAGCTGTCACAGTATGTTTAATAAATCCCTGTATCCCATTCGTTGGCAGGCCATTTTGGTTGTACATAAATTGATTTGATATTGCAGTTGCAAAGAATGATCTGAATAAAAGAGCCATTCCGTCTATTAAAAGTACGTGTTTCATTTTGTTCTCCTTTTTATTAAACCTTAGTCATCGTTGTTTAATGATTTTCATCTTTCTTTCTGATATGGGTTGCATCCCCAAGTTCAATGTCATGATGGTCGTAAGACACCCAATCACTGTAACTGCCAGGATACAGCTTGACATTAGTAAAACCTGCCAGTTTTAGTGCAATATAGTTGGGACAGGCTGTGACCCCGCTGCCGCAATAGACGATCAACGGCTGTTTTTTATCCCATTCAGAAAACCTCTTCGACTGTTCCTCAGCATTGAGCAGTCTTCCTTCTTTAAAGCTGTTCACCCATTCATTGTTAATAGCTCCAGGAATGTGACCCGGGACACGGTCAATCGGTTCATGATCACCAATATATCTCGAATAATCCCGTGAATCAACCAGACATGCACTCTGATTTCCTGAAACCACATTTTCAACCTCTGCGCTCTCAGCTATAATATCGTCCTTTACATAAAGATTAAACTTTGTACCCTGGGTTTCAGGCACAACTTCGGTTATAGGATACTGCTTTTCTGACCATTCACTATAACCACCGTTCAGTAAGTACACCTCTTCATGTCCGGCATAGTGCAGCAGCCACCAGGCTCTCGCAGCCATCGCACCTTCCCCTCCATCATAAACAACAACAGGAATATGATTTGCTACACCTGATTGCTCCATTTTCCGCCTGAAAACATCTATATCCGGAAGTGGATGTCTGCCCCCATGATCTTGAACTTCTCCTGATAAATCGCGATTAAGATGCAGGTAATGCGCACCTGGAATATGCGCATGCTGATATTTCTCCTGTCCGGCATCCGGATTTTTTAAATCGAATCTGCAATCCAGAATTGTCACCGGGTTATTTAATTCTATCTGTTCAAGTAACCATTCTGCTGATACTGATGCGTGCATACTTATCCCCGCCTTTTTTTCATTAGGTCGATCACATGTTGTTTTGGTGTCCAGCAATTGAACTGATAATGAGGTTTAGTTTCGTAACCTAACCTTTTACAATTATAGCTCATAACCCCTTCATTTCTCTCTGCTTTAAAGTAAATACAGGTAGCACATACATGATACTCACTCCCCATCTGATGTTAACCTTTTGAGCGCAGTCTCGAGTTTTAAAGCATATGCCTCAGAATATAGGTTCTCTACTGCCCCGTCAATTTGTGCTGAAAGATCAGACTGCCAGCTGCTGTATAATACGCTTTCAATTCTAGACATTTCTCTATCGATCCACTCATTTATCTGACTGCTCACTTCTTCTGTCTCTATCAGAGCTCTATCCTTTAACTTATCTTCAAGTGCATGCATCATAAATTTCTTTTCATTTTTTTCAAAGAAAGATTTACTGTTTTTAAACATAGATTTTTCCTGACTGAAATCAGATTCTTTCACCTGGTCAAAAATATGATTAAATGTTAATAATTCACCTGTTTCAACAGCCGCTTCCGGTTTGACGCCTTCAGGAAACAGTAGTTTAATCTGATCCCAAATGCGGTTCATTTCAGATTTATAAAGTTTCAATATCATCTGTTCAACTCTGTAGTTAACTACTTTAAATTCCTGCGAGAGATCAAAAGCCACCATGTTAATACACTCTGATAATGCCTCCGAGAGTGCTATTTTATTAGACTTGCCATTAAAGCCTGCAGGATTGAAAGATTCCTTGAAGAAATCTGAAAATCTGTAAAAAACGCGCTGATTAACATAATGGAGTAGTTCTTTTAATTCCTGTTCAGTTTGTGCTCTTGCACTTTCTTTGAATGAAGAATTGAAATAGTTGTTAAGACTTTCTGACAGCACTGTAAGATCAGATTTTCTCTGTGCTTTTTCTTTTTCATCCGACCTCATTTGCTTTAAAAGAACCTGCATTCTCTGCAGTGTCTGTTCATAATATTCAGCTGTGTTATTTTTAACAATTGAATCAAGCTCCTGGTCAATAAATGATGAAAATTCATTCTGAAACTGCTCCAGACCGGAATTCTCCTCATTTTTTAATGCCTGCAGACTTGATACACCAAAGATTTTTGGTTCTGTAACACCAAAAGCTTGAAGCTGCTTATTCACATACTGAATGACATCCTTTTTTTCTTCTTCGCTTTCAGCAAGGTCTACTGCGTTGACGATAAAAAACATTTTATCATGCTCAAAGCTATCTTTAACTCTTCCCATCTGTATCAGAAACTCACGATCAGCTCTTGCAAAAGCATGATTATAGTAAGTAACGAATAAAATTGCATCTGAATTCCTTATATAGTCAAAAGAAACATCAGTATGTCTTGCATTTACTGAATCGGCTCCAGGGGTATCAACTAATGTAATGCCTTTATCAGATACTGTTGAAGATGTATACAAATCAATCGCTTCTACAAAACATGACTGGTGTTCATTAGATACAAAGCCTTGAAATTCTTTATACTCTACCTCTCTTTTCTGACCAAGCATGCTTTTATATTCGTTCCATCCCTTCAGAAATGCACGAATAAAACTCTTTTTGGATTCTGACAAGACGGAATCTTTTTCTATCACATCAGGTAAACTCTCTGCCATTTCTTCAAGTGTTTTTATTTTGTTTAATTTTGAGGCTTCTTTCAGGTCTTCAAATAGTTCATGTGACTGTTTAAAGTGAACAATAACAGTTTTGTCAGGATGCTGCTGATCAGGCGGAAATATTTTGTTAATCGATGCAGTAGTGGGATTTGGAGAAACCGGAAGTACCTTATCGCCAAGCATCGCATTTGCAAAGCTTGATTTGCCGGCACTGAACGCCCCGAATAACGCAACTGTATATTGCTTGTCTTTCAACCGGTCCGCCTGCTCAAAAAGCATTCGGGATTGTTGCTCAAAGCCTTCGATGCTACTCGTTTCAGTAGCAAGCTGCAGTGTCTTTTGCAGCAGCACCTCTTCGTCGATATCGGTGGATGGAACTGATTTGGAAATAGCCTGTTCATGTTCTGGCATTTCACCATCAGAAACCATCTGATCGAGGCTTGACAACTTAACAATTGTTTTATCAAGATTCCAGTTAAGTGCCCATTCATTCTTTAAAGATTGATTGGCTTTCATATGATCCAGTGAGGCGATCATACTTTCTAATTCTTCAATTTGCTTCAATATATTTACCTTTTTTGATATTTCCTTGTGGTCCGCTGATTTTCTTATTGTAAATTCTTCTATCTGATCATCAAGCGTCTCAAGAATCTCATCTTTGATAAACAGCATTTGAGATTTGATTTCACTTCTGCAGTTTTCAGCCACTGCCTCACAATAATTAAGTAACGCTTCGCCTGTATACCCGGCACCTGATTTAATATTTTTCTCAGCTATGATCACCGGTTCTTCAATTGAAATATTTTCTATCTTTTCAGACCAGCCATTGCGTGATATGCCTGCATGCTCGAGAAACTGATACATAATTGATTTCGCATGCCAGATTAGCTGTTCATCAATGACTAATTTTAAACTCCGGTTAAACTCGGCTTCTCTTGATTCTTTTTCCTGTTTCGTTTTTTTCCCTGAAAATAGACCGCCTGTTTTAAAATTAGGCTGTCTGGATTCAAGATATTTCCCAGCAATAATTCTCACATCTGAAGGCATGAGGTAACTCGATTTAAGCATTTTATTCATTTCCTGATCAAAATTGCCTGACCAGTCTTCAAATGAATGTATCGTTCCCTCAAGCTCTTTAGCCTGTTCATAGATCTTTTCTTTATTGTTTAAATCTTCATCAGTCACAATCGTGGAATACGCTTCAATAATTTCCGCCTTTTCTTCTTCCAGGAAGCTTAACAATTCTGATTTCAAGACATTTAAAGAGCTCTCCACAGATTCAATTAAAAGTGAGTACCTATTTTGCGTCATTTTAGAGATTTCATTTTTAAGCTCTCTGCTTTGGTTCTTTAAGTGATCAGGTCGTTTAAGTGACGTATAGAAAAACTTTTCCGGCATTGCACCCCATTCAAAAAATGCTCTTTCAACAGCGTTTTTATAGGTATTGAATGAAAGCTCTTCTTCTCTATGTTTATCCACCTGATTAATTACAGCATAGATTTTCCGGTTATGCTGTGACATATTTTTTATGTATTCAAAGTTCATTTCTGACTGCACATGATTATAATCCATGACATAAAACAACAGATCGGCAAGGTGTACTGCAGATTCAGTTGATCTTTTATGCGCATCATCCACGGAATCAATCCCCGGCGTGTCAAGCAATGTTACGCCATCAGGCAGATTAGTCGAGTTTTTCCAAAGATCAATTCTTTTTACCGTTAGACCCTCTTTACCTAAATAGATAATAGACCTTTCATCGAGTGGGGGTTCCAATTCATATATTGTCTGATCAGCAGCAGTGACCCTCACTGGTTTTTCTGCGCCTGTATGTAAAGCAATCAGGTTAGCACTGGTTGGAATCGGGCTTGATGGAAGTAAGCTCTCTCCGGCAAGGTGGTTGATCATTGCAGATTTCCCTGCAGAGAAATGTCCACAAAAGGCTATTACAATTTGTTCCCGGTAAAGCTTCTCTGCCAGATTTTTTGATTTTTCAGCTCTTTCCGTATCTCCATATTCAAGTGCTTTTATATGAAATGCGATACAATCATTAATTAATTCTTCTTTCCGGATATCAAAATCCGCTTTATTCACATAGACCATTCCTTTTTGTTCGATTATATCTATTATTGTAACGAAAAAAAGATTTTATCGTTTAAAATTTAGGCATTTTTAAAAAAGAAATTCACAATCGCCTTCAATAAGCACAAAGTAATGGTATAATAGAATCATTATTCAGGCTGGAGGTTATCATGAATACTTCTAAAGTAATATCAAATCTTTTAAATGGGATGGTCCACTCTATTAGCAACGTCGTGCCGGTGTCTATTCAACATAGCCGTCCTTCTGTACTAACTGTTCCTTATCAGCAGGATCAGATCGCAGTTTTGATTGGAATGACAGGAGAACTAAAAGGAAATATCCTGATAGATGGAGATAAACAGCAATTCAGCAGCCTTGGTGAATCTATGTATGGAATGTACCTTGAAGATGATATGCTGATTTCATTTATCGGTGAAATTGGCAATATGATAGCTGGTAACCTCACAACTTATATTTCATCTGAAGGAGTAGAGATGGATATTACACCCCCTTCAGTTATGACTGGTGAGACGACTTTGCATAACTTTAAACAGGCCATTCATTTACCTTTTGAAGCAGCGGGAATAGGTCATTTTTCAATTCTTGTTTCTATACAGCAGTAAAAAACAGAATTCTGCCTGCAGAATTCTGTTTTTTTATCATTTTCAATTCATTAAAACCCGTTGATGGTCATACCACCGTCCACAAAGAGCGTTTGACCAGTTACATAGCTTCCGGCCTCCGATGATAAGAATAATGCCGGACCAATCAGCTCTTCTACCTGTCCTACCCTTTTAAGCGGCGTTACTGCAAGAATTTCATTTAAATAATTCTCGTCTTCAAGCAAGTGTTTTGTAAGTGGCGTTTCAAAATACCAGGGGCCGATTGAATTCACCCTTACCCCTTCATCTCCCCACTCATAAGCAAGAACTTTTGTCATCTGGATCATAGCGGCTTTTGAAGCTGCATATACGACGCCCGTTTTAAGCGCGACATGCCCTGCTACTGAAGACACTGATAAGATGCTGCCGCCACTTTCCTGCTGCTGCATTCTAGCACCGACTGCCTGTGACATCATAAATGCTGATTTCACATTTGTGTCCATGATTCTAATCCATTCGTCCTCTGTTACATCATTTGCTTTAGACCGAATATTCATCCCAGCATTATTTACAAGAATATCGATCACCTGATAATCATTGAATATCATTTCAACCGTTTTTCTCAATTCAATCGTGTCAGTTACATCCACAGGATAGACAGACGCTTTTCCTCCAAGTGCTTCAATTTCACTTTTCACCTGTTCAAGCTCCGCTTTTGTCCGGGAACATAAAATCACTTCTGCCCCTGCTTGTGAAAATCCGATTGCAAGTGCCCGTCCAATGCCTCTTCCGGCGCCAGTGATAATGGCTTTTTTACCTTCTACTCTGAATGAAGGAAGAATCATGCTTTCACTCCTTACTTTGCAGGCTCAAGATCATATAGTGCTGCATATTTATCCTGGAGATACTTAATCAGATAGTCTGCGTTAAGTCCTTCACCGGTTGCTTCATGTAAAATCTCAAGCGGCTTCTTTGTTTTACCAAAGCGATGTACTTTTTCAGTCATCCAGTTTTTAATCGGTGCAATATCACCGGTTGCAATACACTGATCAAATTCAGGAATATCTTTCAGCATTGCATTTTTAAACTGGGCTGCATACATATACCCAAGTGCATAAGATGGGAAATAACCGAATGCTCCCCCGGACCAGTGAACGTCCTGCAGGATCCCCTCTGCATCATTTGATGGTACTACCCCTAAATACTCTTTATATTTACTGTTCCAGACCTCAGGCAGTTCATTCACTTCATACTCACCATTAAACAGACCTTTTTCTATTTCATATCTGATCATAATGTGTAGAGCATAAGTCAGTTCATCTGCATCCACTCTGATCAGTGATGGCTTTGACTCATTGATACCTGATAGAAACTCTCCCACTGAAACATCATTGAACTGTTCAGGTGAATACTCTTTTAAAGATGGCAGGTGACGCTTCCAGAATTCAGGGTGTCTACCTACGAAGTTTTCCATGAATAATGACTGTGATTCATGAATCCCCATTGACGTTCCTCCGCTGAGAGGGGTTCCCGTTAGTTCCGGATCAATATTCTGCTCATATAATGCATGTCCACATTCATGGATTGTTCCGAAAATTGCTCCCCGGAAATCATTTTCATCATAACGAGTTGTAATCCGCACATCACCAGTGTTCAGACCTGTCGCAAATGGATGTACTGTCTCATCAAGTCTTCCTGCATCAAAGTCGTAACCCAGCTCTTTCAACACATGAATACTGAATTCCCGCTGTGCCGATTTTGGAAAATGTTTATAGATAAAAGATGTTTCCGGTTTAACAGCAGATTGCTCAATCCCTTTTACAAGCGGAACAATTGCTTCACGGACTTTACCAAACACTTCATCCAGCACCTCAACTGTCACTCCAGGCTCAAACATATCCAGCAACGTGTTATAAGGGTTACCTTCATAGCCCCAATACCCAACAAATCGTCTAGTGGTCTCAACAAGCTCCTTCAGGTACGGTTCAAACATCGCGAAATCTGATTGTTCACGTGCTTCTTCCCAGACACTTTCAGCTTTTGATTTTAATACAACGTACTTCTTAAACTCGTCTTCTGGAATTTTGCGGTTACGGTCAAATTCTTTCTCACATTCCTCGACCATTTTAACTGTCAGCTCATCCAGCTCACTTTTATGTTTATTCAGTTCTTTTATGTAGTCTGCCATCTGGTCAGAGGTAGACAGATTAAATACTTCTGATGACAATATACCAATTACTTCAGAGCGCTGTTCGATTGCTTTTTTCGGTGCTCCAGTACGTAAATCCCAAAAAATCAGTCCCAATGCCTCCTGATGGGCTGAAATTTTATTCAGGTGGCTGATAAAATCTGTTTTTACTGTTTCTAAAGTCAACTTAATCCCTCCAGTCAATTTCAATACTTATCTTATCATACTTTTCTGAAAAAATAATGAATTTGCTTCGGAACTTGAAATAAATAGCGAGGAGCCCGGGACTGTGTCCCGGGCTCCTAAAGGTAATAAAGAGGGATACCCCCCTTAGCATATAAGTCTTATCTAATAATCTCCGGTTCAACAGGAAGGATTTTTTTAATCGCCGGAATCCACTTTTCTTCCTCTTTTGAAAGGAAGATGGTAATTTTTCCTTTATCAGATGAAGAACGGATCAGCCTGCCTGCTCCCTGCTGTAATCTTAAGAGCATATATGGGAGATCCACTTCGTTTACCGGATCTTCCGAATGATTACGTTTTGCTTCGAACACCGGATCATCAGGCGGGAATGGAAGAGAATCAATGATGACCTGATTCAGACTTAACCCTGGGACATCAAGACCTTCCCATAAATTGATTGAAGCGAGTACTGAAGAAGTATCTTCCTGGAATTTTTCAACCAGTGTACTGATTTCTTCATCACCTTCAAATAAACACTGCTTGTCATCTATCAGGTTAGTAAACCTGAATAAATCCTGATCATCATGATTATTAAATAAAATCAGTGATCCGCCATCATTGTGATTGACGATGTCAGAAATAGCGGTCGCACGATCTGTCTCACCTAGCACTCTCACCTGTATACTCATGACTTCATCGTATTCGTAAGGTGATTCTACTGTGAATGATGAGTAGTCATCAATTCCGAGACTTGATGCTAAATATGAAAAGTCCTGATCAACAGAAAGGGTTGCTGATGAGAAAATGAAAGGCAGTTTTTTTGAGAAGACTTCTTCTCTTAAAATTTCTTCGACCATCCTTGGCATAATGACAAGTCTTTCATCATCAAAATTTTCTTCAAGCCAGATAATTGCATTGTCATCTTCAACAAGTAATTTTAATGAAAAAAGCACCGTTTCAAGATATTCTTCTGAAATTTTCAGATCATATTCATCTATTACGTACATTTCAGATTCAAATACCAGTTCCTCGAGCAGTTCATCTATCGATTTTTTCAGTTTGGCAGAAGCTTGAATCAATTCATCAGACTTTTTAATTTTCATTCTCTCTGAACTATGATCAGCACTGCTTGAAATTAATGCAAACCAGTCATCATGCAACTCAAGTATTGAGTCAATCAGATATAAAGTCTTTTCTCTTATATCATTACCTGAGAGTTTTGAAAGAACTTTTTCCATCGACTGCAGTGACGTTTTATATGTCAGTGCTTTTTGAGCAGCATATTCGAGCAGATGTCCTTCATCAAAAATAACAGAGCTTGCTTCAGGAAGCAACGGAAGCTGACCTTCTCTTACTCTGGCATCCTTTGTCCAGATATGCTCCATATAAAAGTCATGTGAGCAGACAATCAGATCACCGGCCTGCCTGTAATATTCACGATGAAGCGTCTGACCGCAGCGATGTCTCACATCACAGCTCAGACAATCCTGTAGAGAATCATAATTTACAGCCTGCCACTGTTCATCATCTAAATATGGATACTCTTTTCTATCACCATAAGGATAAAAGGATGACATTGATCCTGCTCCATAGACAAACTCGGGCAGCTGCAAATAAACATCCTCAATTGCTTCATCTTCAGTCCGTTTATCGGCTTCATCAAGCTTTTTCAAACATAAATACTGTTCTCTGGATTTCGCAAGCCTGACATCAATCTCCATATCCAGCATCTTTTCAATTTTCTTAATATCCCCGGTTGGTTTCACTAATTGTTCAATCAGGGTTTCGTCAGCACACGCGATAATTGCCGGTCTGCCCGTATACCTTGCATAAGCAACTGCATATAGCAGATAGGCAATTGTTTTACCAGTGCCAACTCCTGCTTCTGCAAAAATAACTGATTTGTTTTTGTAGGCCTGTTCAAGCTGAAAAGCCATAAATATCTGCTCATCACGCATTTCTAACCCTTTTTCAGGTAAAATGTCATAGAAGACATCACCAATCCAGTCTCCCAGAGCTTCATAGAATGACTGGTCGCTTGTTACAGGAAAAGGAAGGCTCTTTGTGTTCATTCAATCATTCCCTTAATCATTTTTACGTTTAGGACGCTGACCAAAATACTGATAATAATCTGTACGGATAAACCCGTTGAATAATTTACGTTTTTTAGTTGCCTTTTTACCATATAAGTCTTCAAAGTGAGGGTGTGAGGTAATAATATACTTTGACCATGTCGGATACTGTTCGAAAACCTCACCCATGTCACGGTACATTTCTTCCACTTCTTCCTCTTCCCCGATCCGTTCACCGTAAGGCGGGTTTCCTACAATGACGCCGGAATCATTAAAAGCAGTAAAGTCTTTTACCTGCATCTGTTTAAATTGTATTAAATCCCCGAGCCCCGCTTCTATTGCATTTTCCTTAGCCACTTCAATCATCTTATGATCTACATCCGTCCCGTAGATCTCAAGGGGCTGATCGTAATTTGCTGCAGATTCTGCTTCTTCTCTCACTTGATCCCATAAAGCTTCAGGAATGATCGGCCATTCTTCTGATATAAATTCACGGTTAAACCCGGGAGCAATATTCTGTCCGATTAAAGCAGCTTCAATTGGAATCGTACCTGATCCGCAGAAAGGGTCATGAAAGGGGCGGTCCGGACGCCAGTTTGTTAATTTAATCAGTGCAGCAGCCATGGTTTCTTTTAATGGAGCTTCACCCTGCCCGGTACGGTAGCCTCTTTTGTGTAAGCCTGCGCCACTGGTATCAACAGTAAGCGTCACTTTATCATTTCTGATTGCCACTTCAATTTTGTAAGTTGGACCGGTTTCTTCGAGAAAGCTCATTCTTTTATACGCTGCTTTCATTCGCTCCACAATTGCTTTTTTAACGATTGATTGACAGTCAGGCACACTGTAAAGCTTAGATTTAACAGACTTTCCCGATACAGGAAATGCTGCATCTACCGGCATAAGGGTTTCCCATGGAAGTGCTTTTGTCCCTTCGAATAGCTGATCAAACGAATAAGCATTAAATTCACCCATCACTAGCTTCACCCGATCTGCGGTTCTCAGCCACATATTCGCTTTTACAATTGCGAGTTCATCCCCTTCAAAAAACACCTTGCCGTTCTCCACTGTTGTTTCATAACCAAGATCTTTTACTTCTCTTGCAACAATTGATTCGAGTCCCATCGCTGCTGTGGCGATCAGTTTGTACGTAGCCATATTTCACCTCGTGTAATATTTATGATTAGTTCATCTATTTTCATCATACCCTGTTTCGAAAGAAAAAAGGCAGACCTCCTGATAATGGTCATGCCTTCTGGTGATATCATTATAAAATTGGTCAACCAGCTAATGGTCTGTAAGCCATGTTTTGTTCATGCGTACTGTAACGCTTATTAGGCTTGTACAACATGCGGCAATCATCTATCTGCCGGCATAAATGCCGACCTTTCCCTCGGTTCATTTCCCCCGGGAAAGTGCCTCTACCATTGTTTGAGTTTCTCACTCGTGGGGTTTACCTCGTTCCACTTTTGCCATTTCTGGCAAAACTACGTCACTGTGGCACTTTCAAGAGATGCATACCATATCTGCAAAGACTTAGGTATCTTCTCTGCCGTCAGCCTGATGAATCAGGCTGCCTCCGCTTATTGTTTCGCGAAGCACGAACACTACGGGCATCTCAGCACCGTGCGAGCATGGACTTTCCTCTGCATTAAGCAGCAATTGCCCAACCATATAGCCGGTTTCGCCAAAATCAAATTATACAGTGAACATTGGCAATAAGCAAGAAGCTTTTATTACCTGTCCTCGTATAATTTTCTGCCAAACACTTCTTTTTCCAGATTAGACAGCCTCTTCAAAATATCAAAATTAGTAGTGCCGCTTGCAGTTGTCTGCGGCTGAGTCTGTTGTACAGTCGATCTCCGCTGTGGCTCCGCAGTGCTTTTCTGTACTTTTTTCAATTCATTTTCAAGCGTTTCAATTCTTTCACTAAAAGCTTCATAATCTTTAATAATCTGATCAAGAAATGCATCAACTTCTTCAGGCTTATAGCCTCTCATTGCTGTTTTAAACTCACGTTCAAGTATTTCTTTGGCAGTTAATTGTGCAACTTCGTTTTTCATTATTATTCACCTCGGCATTCGTATCCAGTATATTTATTTTTCCAAAAAGCAGGTCGCTTGTCAATCAGGTTCAATTTCATTTAATGCCTCTTCATCTGCAATCCACTGTAAATCCTGAAAATTAATGTACATAATTTCCAAATTATTATTTTCAGCATAGTTTTTCGCTTTCTTCACAAGAAAACCGGGCGATCCGTCTTTTTCCTCATCATAAACAATTAGTAATCCATCAGCTTTCCGGAGTAGCAAATCATCCCTATTTTTAAACTGTGACGGATCTGTGTAAGATTTATTAGAAACAGATGCTGTAAAGTCAGCACTTTTAAGGATATTTTGATACCTGTTCAGATTCTC
This sequence comes from Jeotgalibacillus sp. 10bf12, assembly GCF_055597105.1. Taxonomy (NCBI): domain Bacteria; kingdom Bacillati; phylum Bacillota; class Bacilli; order Caryophanales; family Caryophanaceae; genus Jeotgalibacillus; species Jeotgalibacillus sp. 10bf12. Next base: position 2,552,878 of record NZ_CP200276.1, read on the forward strand.
TTCATTCCATTTCTCTTCCTGGTTCAAAAAAGGTGTGATAACAGCCAGCTGGACTTGAGCGTCCTCTCGTTTCATTTGTATGACCTCTTCTGCAGCCCACTGTTCAATACCCAGCCCTCCGGATACAATGACCCATTCAAGACCTTCTTCCAAAAGAGGTTCCACACGCAGTCTGATTGCTTTTTTAATTATCCTAACCGCAGGATCATCAGATTTGAAAATGCCGATCTCATGTGCCCGATATCCGGAAATAACGATTGTTTTCATATATATCACCACATTTATAAAGACGTTTATCAAAAAAAGCGGCGGGACTTTTTTATCCTGCCGCTTCCAGATGCTTATACTCAGCCAACATATCCGGTTCATCATTTACTACAATATAGAAAGCTGATCTCCAATTGCTGAGAACACGTAAGCAGTAGCTCCAATCACGAAGAAAAACAACAATAACAGTAATTTTCTCATACTTTCAACCCCAAATATAATCAATAATTTAATAGTACAATGGTTTCGCACATGAAACAACCATCTAATAAACATTGATTCTTGTCTATTTTGTGACAACTTTGCAATTCTATAAGGAAACCGGTCGAAATGAAGGATTGAAATAGCTGTTAAAAAGTCGGTTTATGCGCTTGCCCGGGAAATATTTTAATGATTTCCACGTAATTTTCGGGAAATACGATTTAACCTGTGCTTTATTTCTTCGAGCTTTTTAAGTTTATACTCTTCTTTTACTACGTCACGATCCAGTGCTTTTATCGCCTTCATTGCAAATAAATAGGCCTGTTGATAATCTTTTATGTGGTGCTCAAACATTTTTGAGATCTCAATTGCGGAGATCCTTTGCTCTTTATATTCACTTTCCTTCAGGGAAATTTCAAAAAGCTTAATTGCCTGATCATATTTTTTCTGCTTTTTATATTCATATGCAAGATGAAAAGCAGCAGAAGGGTTTTCATCCATTTCATAAGCATCTTTCAGGTATTTTTCTGAAATCAGCTGTTCCCCTTCTTTCTTAAACCATTTTCCAGTTTCAAGCTTTTCCATGCTGTTTTGATTCATATCAGTCCCTAACAGTTGAAGACTGATATGAGTATAGAGCGTAATCAATGATAAAATGTCCTTTTCATTATGTTCAAGCACCTTCAGCATGCCTTCAGGATGCTTTCTATCCACAAAATCGAAATAAATTGCCGGTGCCAGATAGCCCGGCACATCATCCGTTCTGACAAATCCAAGTTTCTCTTCTTCAAGACTTTTTAATTTCAATGATTTCAGGCTGCTCTTCCATAGCCTCTTAGCTGCATGATATAAATCAAAATGACCCGTTTCAGGAAGTTTTGGCACATGATTCCGGATTAAGGTATGACGTGATTGCACCTGAGGCCAGTCAAAGGACTTCCCGTTAAAAGTAACAAGTGTTTCGTAGTTAACATTTTCTAAGAAGCTCAGATACAACGCAATTTCATTTGATGGATCAGTTAAAATGTGCTGTTTTAATATGACTTTATCTTCCTGAAATGTCGCATAACCCAGTAAAAATATCGTAGTACCTGTCCCGCTCAGTCCTGTTGTCTCAGTATCGAAAAAAAATAAGTCTTCAGGTTTAAATGCTCTGGCTGACAGCGAGTGATGAAAGCTGGTCTGATTCCATGCATTCACGACATCTGTAAAATCTGAAAGCCGGTAGTTTCCATGCTGATGAGCTACAGGATAATGAACTTCTCGGATCAGACAATGCTGATCTTCATAGACATAAACATCAGTCTGATGGTTTTGCCAGATATCCATATAGGGCAGTTTTTCAGTTACAGCTTCACGCTTCACTTCACCTGGCTGTAAATGGGGTTTCATTCGCGCAAGTTTCTTTTTAAAGTCCATGTTAAGCATTCTCCATTGCTTCAGCAAATAAAGTTAATAACGCATATGCATCTTTTTTGCCGCCCGAGAATGAAATTTCAGTGCCGACACATGACGGACACCCTTCCTCACAGCTGCATCCTCTTACAAGTGAAGCTGCTTCATGGATCAGGCTGCTCCCGGTTTCATATACTTTTTCACTTAAACCAATCCCCCCCGGGTAACGGTCGTAAATAAAAATTGTAGGCAGCTGATTATGAACCGCTTTAACCTGCGGCGTAATCTGAATATCCTGTGGATCGCACATAACGTATACCGGTACGATTGCTTTTAATGCATGAGCTGCACCAATCAGCCCCTGCTCTATTCTTTCCTCCGTCATATCATGAAGATTTTCATTTAATGCAAACCATGCTGCGCTTGTGTGTAATTCTGCTTCAGGTAAATCAATCGGTCCTGAACCAATATTTTCATGTGTATCAAATTTAATTTTTTTAAAAATTGTTGCCATTGCTCTGACTGATACATCCCCAAATGATACTCTGGCCTGATCGGTCTGCTTACATTTATCTTCTTCAAGAACAGAAAGCTGAACTGCAAGGTTTGCGTCTGTATAGTAGTCAACTTCCACTTCTCTGACAAATGCCTTTTTCTCTTCCCAGTCGAGAAATTCAACCTGATACTGGATTCCCTGGTGAAGGTAAATTGCTTCATCATGTAAAAGTGTCATGGCACTGAAGCGGTCCATTTCACCAAGCACTTTATGATTTGCAGTCTCTGTCTGATCAATGATGACTACATTTTCCTGAGAGGCAGATCTCAAACTGATATTGTGAGCCGGAAATGCATCATTCATCCAATGCCATTTATTTCCTGAAAAATGCAACACACGTTCTTCTGTTAAATATTCAAGCAGATCAGACGGATCAATATCACCAAATAGCTCGTCCCTTTCAAAAGGAAGTTCAAACGCAGCACACTTTAGATGATCGAGCATAATAATAATATTTTCGGGATTAATTCTGGCTGTCTCAGGGCTGGCTTCAAGAAAGTAGTCAGGATGCTGGATAACAAACTGATCCAGCGGACTTGAGCTTGCCACCATAATGATTAAAGCTTCTCCCTGCCTTCTTCCGGCACGGCCTGCCTGCTGCCAGGCACTTGCGATCGTTCCTGGATATCCCGTCATGACACAGGCCTGGAGCTGTCCGATATCCACTCCTAGCTCAAGAGCATTGGTACTGACTACGCCATACACATCCCCTGTACGCAGCCCCTTTTCAATCTCTCTTCGCTGCGTGGGCAGATAGCCTCCGCGGTAACCTCTGATTGATTTCGGTCCAAGTTCATTCTTAACAAGTTCCTGAAGGTAGGTCAGAATGATTTCCACTCTTACGCGGCTTCTTGCAAATACAATTGTCTGGATTTTTTCTTTTAATAGCAGCCCTGCAATTCTTCTGACTTCTAATGTAGCACTCCGCCTGATATTCATCTGATGATTGACTACAGGTGGATTATAAAAAACAAAATGTTTTTTAGCTGAAGGTGCACCATTCCGATCGATCAGCTTCATCTCATTACCTGTCAGATTTTCTGCCAGTTCTTTTGGATTTGCAATCGTTGCAGATGTGCAGATAAAAATCGGATTACTGCCATAAAACCGGCAGATCCTTTTTAATCTTTTTATTACATTTGCGACATGACTGCCAAATACACCACGGTAAATGTGGAGCTCATCAATCACAACATATTTTAAGTTCTCAAAAAGTGATACCCATTTTGTATGATGTGGCAGGATCGCTGAATGGAGCATATCCGGATTTGTAATGACAATATGGCCCGCTTTTCGGACTTTTTGTCTGATTCCTGCTGGCGTATCCCCATCATAGGTATATGAATTAATAGAAGCCTCCGCTAGCTCAAGCAGTTCATTTAACTCCGTTTTCTGATCCTGTGCTAGTGCCTTGGTAGGGAATATATATAACGCCCTGCTATGCTGTTCTTTCATAATCTGATGAATAACAGGAAGGTTATAACATAATGTTTTACCTGAAGCTGTCGGTGTAACAGCAGTAATAGAATGACCATTACTGACAGCTTCAAATGCCTCAGCCTGGTGTGAATAAAGCTGACCGATGCCCCTGCGCTCCAAAGCTTTAACCAGGTCCGGGTGAACGTGATCAGGAAGCGGTGCATACACCGCTTCCTTAGGTTCTATCGTATGCCATTTTATAATCTGATCTGAAATTTCACGATTTTGTTTGAAACTTTCTGCGATTTCACTTAGCGTCTTCTTACGCATGCGATCACCTCTGTATCCCAATTATACGAACATATATTCCATCATGCAAATAGGGTTAAGTTTTTATTACCTTGGTAATAGATAGAATGAGTTGATTCGCCTGACTGCATGTATTTACGAATTGATTGCAGGTTGACATAATATGATTCAAGTCAACTTTCTGCCTCTTTTCCTCTTTTTTCACTCCTGGTTCTTCGGCAGCATATTGATATAAAGGTCGACAGCAATATGGACAGAAATACACGGCCATTCTCCTTTTTAGATAGCTTATGCCTACCAGTGCTTTAATGATCCTCCAGTATTGCGCTTAATTGTTCTAATACATATAGACTTGATTGAATATAGCTTTTAAATCGCTTATAGCTTGTTTCCGGGAAAAAGCACTGAACAACAATTAATTCAATATTTTCAGCAGTTGCAGCAATTTGATTCTGGTGAATATTTTTTTTTGGCTGATTGATCAGATAATCTGATGCAGCGTCTTTCCACTCGGATAAAATAGAATGTGCGTGATCTGCAAATGGTTTCACTTCTGTGTAAAAATCACCCTTAACTTTTGAATCTCTTCTATTGTTATATTCCTGGTCTGCCTGTCTGGTTATTTCAATTAATTCATTGGTTTGTTTTAATATCATTTCCGGTTTCAAATCTAACACCTCAATTTTGTTATACAGTTAGTTTAACAAACGAATGCCGGACTGTAACTTTAATTGATGTATGTACGTCTAATTTTAAGACCAATCAGTTTGATCAAACCACGCATGTGGTATGATGTTCAGGTGAGGTGTTACACATGGAATTTCATTATCCAAATGGAAAAAAATTCAGCGCTAAACCTACTTTAAAGAGTGCTGTTAAAAAAGAAAAGTCATATTCTCATGGAAAAAGAGGAATGACCCTCGAAGAAGATCTGAATGAAACGAATGACTATTATGTTCATTCCGGTATTGCAGTTATTCATAAAAAACCTGTACCTGTTCAAATCGTAAATGTAGATTATCCAAAGCGGAGTGCTGCTGTGATTAAAGAAGCTTATTTTAAGCAGGCTTCCACCACCGACTATAATGGTGTTTACAAAGGTCGTTACATTGATTTTGAGGCGAAAGAAACTAGAAACCGCACTTCTTTTCCGCTGCAGAATTTCCATCAGCATCAGCTTGATCACATGAAACAGGTCACTGCTCAAAAAGGAATCGCATTTGTTATTATAAGATTTTCATCAACTGAGGAAATATTCCTGATGCCTTACGAGCAGTTAAATCAATTTTGGGAGAGGATGTTAAAAGGCGGGAGAAAATCTATGACAAAAATAGAAATAGAGGAAACTTCCTATTCTATCCCTTTAGGCTTGCACCCCAGGATAGATTACCTTAAAATTATAGATCATTTGCTTAAATGAGCTTTTGAAAGAGAGGAAATGTTAAATGGCTGATTATACATCACGCGAAGAAAAAAGAAATGCGCAAAAGAATTCCAAAACTAAAAATAAAAAAAAGAAAAAAGGGTCTATATTTAAAAAGATCTTGATAACAGTCCTGATCGTTGGACTGGCCGGTTTGTTATTTGGAGGCGGCTTGTTTGCCTATTATGCTTCAAAGGCTCCAGACCTGAATGAAGAGGATTTTGTTGACCCGATTACAACAGAAATCAAAGATGTTAACGGGGACGTTTTCGCAAGGATTGGCGCAGAAAACAGAGAGTTTGTATCCTATGATGAAATCCCTCCGGTAGTTGAAAATGCAGTACTTGCAATTGAAGATAATCGCTTTTATGAACATCAGGGAGTAGACTTTTTCCGTCTCGTTGGAGCAGTCCTTGCAAATATAACTGAAGGATTTGGTGCTGAAGGTGCCAGTACATTAACACAGCAGGTGATTAAACAATCTGTACTGACGCCTGAAAAGTCACTTGAACGTAAAGCCCAGGAAGCGTGGCTAGCATATCAGCTTGAACAGGATTACAGCAAAGAAGAAATTTTTGAAATGTATGTAAATAAAATTTATTACTCAGACAGCATTTATGGCATCAGAACAGCGTCTCAATATTATTACGGCGTTGACCTTTCTGATCTTCAGGTGCATCAGGCAGCCCTCCTGGCAGGACTACCGCAGCGCCCTAATGCTTATAACCCGTACGAAAATCCCGACCTTGCAAAAGAACGTCGTGATATTGTACTGAGACAAATGAATAATCATGGCAAGATCTCTGAGGAAGAAATGAATCAGGCAATTGAAACAGATATCACAGATGGTCTTGTAGACCGCAGTGAAGGTTCTGAAAATCCTAGACAACAGCTTGCAGCAGAAGAATCAAAATATGACGCATTTGTTGATGTTGTACTGGATGAAATTGATGATCTTGAAGATGTAAACCCGTATGAAGATGGTTTAACCATTAATACGACACTTGACCCGAACGCACAGACAATCGTTGAAAACACGCTGAATGATGGAAATATCCAGTTTCCTGCAGATATGAATGATGTGATGGCTCAGGCTGGTGTGACATTACTTGATACTGAAAGCGGTGCAATCAGAGCAATCGGCGGTGGCCGCGGGTATGGTGATGAAGTGCAGCGAGGTTTTAATTACGCAACTGATCAGACCCGTCAGCCTGGTTCAGCAATCAAGCCACTGCTTGATTATGCCCCTGCAATTGAATATCTGGACTGGTCTACTGCACAGACAATTGTTGATGAGCCTTATGAATATTCAAATGGGTTTGCACCAAATAACTACGACGGCCAGTTCAAAGGACCAATGACAATGAGAGATGCTTTAGCAGACTCTCGAAATATTACTGCAATTAAAGCGTATTTGGAAGTTGGACAGGAGCAGGGAACTGAATTTCTTAGAGATCTTGGCTGGAACTTTAATACTGAAAATTGTGGTGAAGTACTTTGTGAAAGTGCAGCAATTGGCGGTGAGCCTGAAACAAATACCTTAGAAATGGCTGGTGCCTATGCAGCTTTTGGTAACAAAGGCGTTTATAACGAGCCGCATTCAGTTACAAGCATTGAGTTCAGAGACGGCTCTTCAATGGAGCTTGAGGCCGAATCAGAAGTTGTCATGAAGGATTCTACAGCATATATGATGTCAGATATGCTGAAAGATGTTTTAAATGATGGCTCAACCGGAGAATTGGCTCAGGTTGGTGGTCTGCCGCTTGCAGGTAAATCAGGTACAACCAACTATCCTGAAGACATCCGTAATGCTAACAACATCCCTTCTAATGGTGCACCGGATTCATGGTTTGCAGGTTATACAACGCAATACACTGCAGCAGTCTGGCTTGGATATGCATCAAATGTAAATCAGAACTATCTCTCTCCTCAGGACCGCTGGGTATCCCAGTATATCTTTAGAGATATTATGAGAGGCGTTCATGAAGGAATCGAAACACCCGATTTTGAAAAGCCGGATAGTGTGGTAGAAGTGGAAATCGAAAAAGGCACTTCTCCGGTACAGCTGGCGAGTGAATATACGCCAACCGACCAGAAATCGGTTGAATTATTTATCAGAGGTACAGAGCCGACTGCTGTGTCTGAAGAATATGTCGTTCCTGACTTGCAGGCCCCTTCTAACCTGTCAGCTGAGTACAATGAGGAAAATGGTACAATCCAGCTGACGTGGGATCACAGTCAGGATGAAAGTGATGATCGTGATGTGGAATTTGAAGTCCTTGTCAGCATCGACGGCGATGAAGAACGTGAGCTTGCTGTTACTTCTCAGAACGGTTTGAATATTGAACAGGTTCAGGAAGGCTCTACTTATACGTTCACAGTTACAGCAATCGCTGATGATGAACGAAGCAGTTCAGCTAACACTAATATCGAAATCGTTCGTTCTGAAGAGGAAAATCAGGATGAAGAAGAAGAAAATCCTGAAGAAGAACAAAATGAAGAAGAAAATCCTGAAGAAACACCAGAAGATAATCAGGATGAACAGACGCCAGGTGAAGGCGACGGCAACGGAGAAGGTCAAGGCAACAATGATGGCGAAAACTCCGGAAATAACGGTGAAGAAAACCCTGATCAGGGAACTGGTGAGGAAGAAGGAGACACCGGTAATGAAGAAACACCAGAAGAGCCTGCTGAAGGTGCTTCAGACGGAACAACTGATTCCGAAGAATAATAAAGAAAGCGCGGATGTCAATTTCCGCGCTTTCTTTTTTTTATGGCTGCAAATTTTGCAGATGTTTTAGTCAGCTCCCTGAACATTTCGTCCAGCTGAATATAAGAAAAGTAAACAGCAGGTCTTTTCATTACAAATGAAATTCGTTCATGAGGGTTCATGATGGATACTTCAAATTGTTTAATATCCTCTTCCCATGTTGAAACTGATACATGCATTTCATTTGTCCAGTATATAAGTGTAAAGAAAAGCGAAATTCCCTTCACCATAGGATCAAAAGTCTGTTCAGCATGGCCTTCAAAAAGCGGCCTCATTTCATCTGAAAGACCCTTCCATTCTTCATTTATGGAAACGATCCAGGATTCAATATCCTCCCATGGCTTTTTCTGGTGTTTTAAAGCCTGCAGATCTGCTGCAAAATAAGGGTCAAAACTTCTATTAGCATCTATTTCCACTTCAATATGATCATCCTGATAAAATAATGGATGCTTATACTGATCCGGCAGTATATATTTCATCATGATATCTCCTGATTCAGTTTCTTTTGTCTTTTCTTTCCTTCACGGCATAAGTGCAGCAAAGGACAATTAGCGCAGTCTGGCCTCTGGGCTTTACAGTGATAGCGGCCAAAGAAAATCATTCTGTGATGAGTGACAGACCACTCTTCCTTCGGCACTTTTTTCATCAGCGTCTGTTCCACTTCTAAAACTGAGTCCTTCCATCTGCAAATACCCAGCCTTTTGGATATCCGCTCTACATGTGTATCAACAGCGATGGCAGGCCAGTCAAATGCAACGGACATGACAACATTCGCAGTTTTTCTGCCAACCCCTGGTAAAGTAGTCAGTTCTTTGTGATCTGCAGGGACCTCACCGTTATAATGCTCTATTAATCTTTCACATAAATTACGTATATGCTTCGCCTTATTCCTGTACAGACCTATAGACCTAATATCCTGCTGCAGTTCTTCAAGCGTTACACTCAGGTAGTCTTCAGGCGTTTTATATTTCTTAAAGAGGTCCTTTGTCACTTTATTAACCAGCGCATCTGTACATTGAGCTGATAATAATACAGCGATCGTTAATTCAAATGCATTATCGTGAATTAACTCACAGTGAGCATCCGGAAACATTCTTTCCATTTCATCTAGACACTCTCTAATTTGAGGTTTAGTCAGCATATCATCACTTCCAGTCAATTCTCCAGCCAATTATAAAATGGCGCAGGCTCATGAGGTTTCTCTGTCTGATTTTTAGGTTTTCTGAATTGCTCCCCCTGTTTTTTTGCGTCTTCAGGGGATTTGATGCCTTTTTTCTTCCATTCAAATAAAATACGGTCAATATATCTGAAATTCAGCTTTTCAGATATAACGGCCTCTCTTAATGCAGATTTAACGATCTCCGGACTGTGATCATCCTGATCTATCCACATCGCAAGTGTTTCACATTCAAGGGGTGATAAAGGACGGCCGAATTCCTGTTCGAACATTGTATAAAGATCCGTCTGCATTGCCATCGTCTGTTCAACCGTTTCCTGAAACTGTTCCTGGCCTGCAATATTCAAAATGCAATCCCATAAGGGGTCGAGTGAATAGTGCTCGGTTTTAATTTCTTCTTCACGATTATTTATTTCAAGAAGATTTTTTTTAATTAGCTTTTGAATGATTTTCAGACATTCTGATGAAGTTAAAGTCATTCTTTCAGCGATCTCATCTGGTGTCGGAAAATGATTTCCCTTATCTATAAATGAATGAAGCTGAATGAGCAGCATGCTTTCAGTTTCGGTGAGATTCAGTTTTTTGTAATACTTCAGAAGCATTACAGGAATCGCAGTGTATCCTTCTTTAATCCATTTTTGCAGTGGAAGCTGTGCCACTCTGTCCCCTCCTTTCAGCTTGAAAAATGACCGAAAAAGCAATTGTGCTTATTCGGTCACTTGTCATTAAGGATATAGTCTGTTTAATAGTCTTGGGAATGGAATTGATTCTCTTACATGCTCCACCCCACTGATCCATGCAACGGTTCTCTCAAGTCCCAGTCCAAAACCTGAGTGAGGTACTGAACCGTATTTCCTAAGCTCAGAGTACCACTTGTAAGCTTCGGGCTCGAGGTTATGTTCTCTGATTCGCTGTTCCAGCAATTCCAGGTCATGAATCCGTTCAGATCCCCCAATGATTTCCCCGTAACCTTCAGGGGCAATCAGATCTGCACAAAGCACGACGTCCTCATTGTTTGCATCAGGCTGCATATAAAATGGTTTCAGGCTTGTTGGATAGTGTGTAATAAATACAGGCTTATCATAGCTCTCAGCAATGGCTGTTTCATGAGGCGCTCCGAGGTCGTCACCCCATTTAATATCATCAAAGCCTTTTTCATGAAGAAACTTCAGCGCATCATCATATGTGATTCGCGGGAAAGGCGCTTGAATTTTCTCTAATACTGATGTATCTCTTCCCAGTCTCGTCAGTTCAAGCTGGCAGTTCTTAAGCACAGATTGCACGACATAGGAAACATACTGTTCCTGCACTTCTAGATTATCTTCGAATTCGTAAAACGCCATCTCAGGTTCGATCATCCAGAATTCAATCAGATGACGGCGTGTTTTTGATTTTTCAGCACGGAAAGTCGGACCGAAAGAAAATACTTTTCCAAGTGCCATTGCAGCAGCTTCCATATACAATTGACCACTTTGTGAAAGGTAAGCATCTTCTTCAAAGTATTTAGTATGAAAAAGCTCTGAAGTGCCTTCAGGTGCACTGCCTGTCAGGATAGGCGGATCCACCTTTACGAAACCTTCTTTATTGAAGAATTCATAAGTAGCCCGGATGATTTCATTTCTGATTTTCATGACAGCATGCTGACGGTTAGAACGCAGCCATAAATGACGGTGGTCCATCAGGAATTCAGTACCGTGTTCTTTCGGCGTAATTGGATAATCAGTCGATTCGTGAATCACTGTCAGATCTGTAACATCCATTTCATAGCCAAAAGGCGAGCGTGTATCTTCTTTGATTACACCTGTTACATAAATTGAAGATTCCTGTGTCAGTGATTTTGCTTTTTGAAAAATTTCTTCTCCAACTTCGCTTTTAACAACGACTCCTTGAATAAATCCTGTACCATCTCGTAACTGTAAAAAAGCGATCTTTCCGCTTGAACGTTTATTTGCAAGCCACGCGCCAATTGTCACTTCTTCCCCAACATGGCTGCCGGCTTGAATAATTGATGTTTTCACTTGATTTCCCTCCAGGACAATTAATATCTATCGTTTCATCACTAACGTATTATACCTTTGTTGCGTATATGGTTCAATCAGCGTTTTTTATTTTCAACGTAGTCACCGATTCTTTTCAGCGCCGTTTCAAGTGAATTCAGATCCGTTGCATAAGATAAACGGATGTTATCAGGAGAACCGAATCCTGACCCCGGAATCACTGCAACATTTGCTTCGCTTAAAAGATCTTTTGCAAATTCATCCACTGAATCAAATCCGCATATCCCAGCTGCTTCTTTTACATTTGGAAACAGATAAAATGCTCCCTGCGGTTTAATACAGCGAAACCCGGGGATATTATTAACCTGATCATATACCTTGTTCAGACGGCTTTCGAATGCCGTTCTCATTTCTTCAACAGCATCCTGAGGTCCTTCATAAGCCGCAAGCGCACCGAATTGAGCGGTAGTTGTAGGATTAGATGTTGAATGACTAGCCAGGTTCGTCATCGCTTTGATGAGGTCCTTTCTGCCTGCAGCATAGCCAATTCTCCATCCGGTCATTGAGTGGGACTTGGAAACCCCATTCACAATCATTGTCTGTTCTTTTAAAGCAGGTGAAACTTCTGCTATTGATGTATGTGTCGTACCGTCATAAAGAAGTTTTTCATAAATTTCATCTGATACGATCAAAAGATCTTTTTCGATACATGCCGCTCCAATCGCTTCAAGTTCCTCTCTAGTATAGACCATACCGGTCGGATTACTTGGCGAGTTAATAATAACAGCTTTTGTATTAGGTCCTGCAGCTTGACGTATCTGCTCAGCAGTTACTTTATATTGATTTGCCTCTTTTCCTTCCACAATCTTCGGCGTACCTCCTGCAAGTTTAACCTGCTCAGGGTAGCTTACCCAATAAGGAGTCGGAATGATCACTTCATCACCGTCATTAAGGATTGCCTGAAATAGACAATAGAGTACGTGCTTGGCTCCGCTGCCTACAAAAACTTCAGAAAGATCATATGTAATGTGCTGGTCTCTCTTGAATTTATCAGCGATCGCCTGCTTTAACGCGACTGTGCCGGCTGCTGGCGTATATTTTGTTTCACCGCTTTTCATTGACTGGTAAGCCGCTTCAATAATATGATCAGGCGTGTTAAAATCCGGTTCTCCTGCGCCGAGCCCGATTACATCTTTTCCGGCTGCTTTCAGCTCTTTTGCCTTAGCAGTGATCGCTAAAGTAGTTGATGGTGTTAATGATTTCACTCTGTCAGCAAGTAATTCTCTCATGTTCTTTCCACTCCTCATAAGTTACGGATTGTTCTCCACCAATCGCCGCTTTCAAATTTAACATAATAATAATTCAGAAGCTCATCCTGATCTTCATACACAATTTCCCATACTGGACCAACTGATTCCATGCCGATCTTGGAAGATAAAATTTTGCTTGGTTCATCAGCAGCGTAAAGCATCTCAATGGCCTGTTCTTCTGAGATCCCTGCATCAAATGAAACAGTGACAGAATCCAGCTCATTATTTTCTGGATAAAAGAATAATTGTTCTGTACCCTCAATGCTTCCTGATACGATAAAATAAGCTTCACTGCCATGATAATGGTAGCTGTCTGATACTTCCATCCCTTCTGACTTTGCAGCTTCTTCAGCTATTTCAAGCTCTGCGTTAACCTGCTTGTTCGCAGTAAAATAAATCAGTGCAAAACAGATGATAAACACTGAAACAACAGCAGATAACAAGAGTATCCATTTTTTCATATTAAACCTCACTTATGTTCTATATATCGTAAAAACAGCTTTTGACTGGTCATTTTGATCAAGTGCCAGACCAAACATCAGGTCATCTCTCTTCAGTGAACGATTCAATGCATCTACAATTTTATAAAGATCTTTTGAATGATCCACTGTCACTGTTGAAATGATTTCAATCTTTTCACCCATCAGCTTCACTTCTTTCATCAGATTTATCATAAACAGTATAACAGGTTTATTCCTTCTACAGCCATTCTTCAATGTCAAAGATACATTCATCCAGACTTTTTTCTTCCACCTTCAATCTTGGTATTGAATCTGTAAATGCTTTCCCGTAAGATGCACTAATCAGTCTCCTGTCAAATACCATAAAAATACCGCGATCATTTTCGTGCCTGATCAATCTCCCAAAGCCCTGTCTGAATCTGAGTACTGCTTTTGGAAGGGAGACTTCCTGAAACGGATTTCTGTTTTCACTTCTTGCACGCTCCCACTGAGCTTTTATTAATGGTTCATCCGGTGGTGAAAAAGGCAGCCTGACCATGACAAGACAGGATAAGTCCTCCCCTGGTATATCAAGACCTTCCCAAAAGCTGCTTGTACCAAATAAAACAGCTTTATCAAATTTACGGAAGTTTTTTGAAAGCTTTGTTCTGCTTCCTGCTGATATCCCCTGAGCGATCAGTACAAAATCCTCCATCTGCTGGCTTTCTTTAATCAATTCATAGGTGTTGCGCAGCATTTCATGAGATGTGAAGAGTACTAACATTCTTCCCTGGGTTGCTTCTGCAATAACAGCTAAATGCCCCGTGATCCATTCAACGTATTCCTCAGGAGACACTGACTTAATATCCGGAAGATCATTAGGCACCATCAGCCTGACATGGTTCTGATAATCAAACGGGGATTCGTATTTTTTCGTGATCAGTTTTTTCCCTTCCAGGCCTGATGATTGAATAAAATAATTAAATGAGTCATTAACAGCGAGCGTAGCACTTACTGCTGCAGAAGGGATCTTATCATCAAAAAAGGCCTGCTGTATTTTTGCTTTAAGATCGAGTTCGTTCGCCACAATTGTCAAACTGCCCGGAACTGACCTTAAATCACCTTCGATCCACTTCACATGATGATCATTCTTTCTGATAAAAATCATTCTGATCATGTCTATCAGACGTTCCCATTCCTGAACCAGTGCACCAGCATCTTCAGCTGCAGCTTTTTCAGTTACAGTCAATTTTGTTTTCTTTTTCCCGATTGCATCAAGCTGAACAGATAGAACTTTTAGACAGCTCTTCAATTCAAAGAAAAGTCTTTCAAAACTGTATTTTACATATTTCCAGTCATCTTGCGTTTCCGCACATAAAAGCAGCTTTTGCCTTTGAAGTCCCTTTTGCCGCTTTACATGCTGTTTAAAAAATTGACCCAATTGATTAAACGATGCATCTGTTTCCTGATTTAATTTCTCAAAGCAGTCAGTATTTAATCTCTCACTTTTGATGTCATATTTATTTAAAATCAAATGGATCTTTTCTGATATGCCTTCATCCTGAGACCCTGTCAGACGAGTGATAGCAAACTTTATTTTCATATAATCGAGCCTGATTCCCCATTGATTTCTGCAAGTGTCTTCTAGATGGTGTGCTTCATCAATCATTAAATAATCATAGCGCGGAAACATCTGAACCTCTTTATGCTTATCAGCAGCAAGCATTGAATGATTTGTAATCACAATATCAGAGTGTTCAGCCTTCGTAAGAGAATAGCTGTAGAAATCTCTTTCTGCCCATGGGTCCTGATTTTTATCTAAATACCAGCCGCTATGTCTGATTCTGTTCCAGTATAAGAGGCTCCCGCCTGAAAGATTTAATTCATCAATATCACCGGTTTCGGTTTCTGTCAGCCAGGTTAAAAGCTGCATTTTTGCAAGCACTGTATCGTACTGGCGATCTGCTTCTTTCAATGACTGTTCAAATTTCAACATGTGAATATAATTGCTTCTTCCTTTTAAAACGGTAGCTGAGATTGAATCATTCAGCAGCTGGTTCATTTTTTCCGCAGTTAACATCAGCTGATCCTGCTGCTGAAGTGTTTGAGTTGTTATTAATATTTTTTTACCTCTGCTCACTTTAATTATGGCAGGGATCAATAAGCCGAGCGTTTTTCCTACTCCGGTTCCCGCTTCAATGACTGCGTGCATTTGCTGGTCAAATGCAGTTAAAAGGTCACTGATCATATTCAGCTGAGCTTCTCTTTTTTGATATCCCGGCACGAGCTGTCTGATAAAAGGTTCAATGCTAAAGTCAGCTGGCTGGCTCTGCTTTATTGTGAATTTTTTCTTCTTAACTGCGATGCCCCTGAAGACCTCAAGCTCTTCAGGGAGATCGGTTAAATTCTTCTTTTTTTCATGTATACATGCTTCAAAAAAAAGAGTCAGATCACTTTTCAGGAAAGCAGACTGAACAGAAAGCTGTTCGACAGTGATTAACGGCAAAGACATTACTTTATTATGTAAAGAGATCAATAATTCAGCTGTTGCCAGCGCATCGCTGTCTGCCTGGTGGGGGCGATCATGATCCAGTGACAGATTATCAGTCAGATCACCGAGTTTAAAGCTTGCTGCTTCAGGCATCAATGCCCGTGACAGCTCAACTGTATCCCATGTTTCACCTGAAAACTCATGATAACCTGCATCGGATAATTCACCATTTAAAAAAGGCAGATCAAACTGAACATTATGTGCAACAAAAACAGCCCCGTTCAGCATCTCATTGATTCGGGGAGCAATCACTTCAAAATCAGGTGCACCTTCAATATCCTGATCTGTAATGCCGGTAAGTTCGGTGATAAAAGCAGGAATCGGCTGCTTCGGGTTTACAAATGATGAATAGGCTTCTGTAATTTGCATGTCTTCAATCAGAACGACCGCAATCTGAATCATGCGGTCGCCTCTTTTATATGAATTTCCTGTTGTTTCTATATCCACCACTGCAATTTTTTCTGATTTCATACCTGTCACAGCCTTTATCTGATTTCTAGCCCATTACTGTTGCTTCAGGCTCATGATGAATCATCTCTGTAATTTCGTTATGCTCATTCATAATTGCCACTTTTGGCTGGTGGTGTTTCGCAGCTTCGTTTTCAACCAGCATGTATGAGATAACGATAATCACATCGCCTTCCTGGACCAGTCTGGCTGCTGCACCATTTACACACATAACACCGCTGCCACGCTTACCTTTAATAATATACGTTTCAAAACGCGCACCGTTATTGTTGTTTACAATCTGTACTTTTTCGTTAGGATACATGCCCACAGCATCTAAAATATCCTCATCTATTGTGATACTTCCTACATAATTCAGGTTAGCTTCTGTAACCCTTGCTCTATGGATTTTACCGCTCATCATTGTTCTGAACATGCTGATTCCTCCTCAGTCGTAAATATAATATTGTCGATTAACCTTGCCCGCTCAAACCTCACCGCAGCAGCTATAATCAGACGGGTATCTGACTCAGAAGGCGCCTTTAATTCCGGGTAGGTGAGGATCTCAATATAATCAATCTCCCCGCTGACAGCTGAGAGCTCCTGTTTAAAATGTTTGATAGCAGCTTTTCTGCTGTCATTGATGTAAATTTCAGAACTTGATTTTAACGCTTTATAAATAACAGGTGCTACTTTTCGTTCATCATCACTCAGATATACATTTCTAGAGCTCTTTGCAAGCCCATCATCTTCCCTGATCGTTTTTACAGTAATAATTTCAGTTGGAAAATGCAGGCTCCCTGCAAGTCCTTCTACGACTGCAACCTGCTGTGCATCTTTCTGGCCGAAGAAACTTTTGTCCGGATCAACTATATTAAATAAAATCGATAAAACCGTTACAACCCCGTCAAAATGTCCAGGTCTGGACGCTCCACAGAGAACATCAGTCCGGTCAACCGCTTTTACTGTCACAGAAGGGTCTTTAGGATACAGTTCTGTCACGTCAGGGTTAAAAAGTATATCTACACCTGATTTTTCTGCAAGTGATATATCTCTTTCAATATCTCTCGGATATCTGTCAAAATCTTCTCCAGGTCCAAATTGAAGCGGATTAACAAATATGCTCATGACAGTTATATCACACTGATTGACTGACTTGTCCACCAGGGATAAATGACCTTCATGTAAAAAACCCATTGTCGGAACAAAGCCAATCGTTTTGCCTTGTTTTTTATAGGCGTTGATATATTTTTTCATTTCACGGGCAGTGCTGATAATATTCACGACTTCGTTCCTCCGTAAAGTGAAATTCTTTCTTCTTCTTTGAGATTAAAGGAATGTGATTCAGCAGGAAACTCCTGCTTTTTAACTTCATCATTATACTGTTTAATTGCGCCGGTTATATCCGGATAGATATCAGTATATTTTTTTACAAACTTCGGCACGCGGTGATCACCATATCCGATCAGGTCATGGAATACCAGGACCTGGCCGTCTGCCTGCACACCCGCTCCGATTCCTACTGTAGGTATCGTACATTCAGCTGAGACTTTTTCTGTTATCTGCTGAGGAATACATTCCAGTACAACTGAAAATGCACCGGCTTTTTCACAGGCTATGGCGTCGTTGATCAGCTGTAGTCCCTGCTCTGCAGTTTTCGCCTGCACTTTAAAACCGCCAAGTACTCCGGCACTTTGTGGCGTCAGCCCCAGATGAGCCATAACCGGAATACCACTTTCCACAAGTGCTTCGATCATTGGCAGCACATTACCAGCACCCTCGACTTTCACTGCATCAGCACCTGATTCCTGCATGATTCTAGCAGCGGATTTCAGCGTTTGTTCTCGTGATAAATGATAAGTCATAAAAGGCATATCCACTACAATAAAAGTGTTTCTCGCACCTCGTCTGACCGCTTTTGCATGATGTATCATATCTTCTAGTGTGACGGGAACCGTTGAATCATACCCAAGCACAACCATCCCGAGAGAATCCCCCACCAGGATCATATCTGTTTGTGCCTGTTCTGCTGCTTTAGCAGACGGGTAATCATAGGCTGTCACCATTGTTATTTTTTCACCGTTTTGTTTCATGTTTAAAAAATCAGCAGTTGTTTTCATATTTTCTCCTCCTCTATTTCAGAGGGAAACGAAATCCCTGCAGACATAAATAAAACCTTCTGATAGACAGAAGGATGCCGCAGATTATTCCGGTCCTCTGTCCCTGTCACATAATGGATCAAGGCAGATCATTACAGTTTTTGATAGAAAGGTGCAGTTCTTTAAGATACTGCCCAACCACAGTATAACAGATCACTCCTGATCCCAGCTATAAAAACTACTCAATATCGGCTGAGTAGATCAGGTGCGTTTCTCCGCTTTCGTCAATCAGTTTTAAAACCCCATCATTTGTAATCCCGGAAGCAAATCCTTTAATTTCGTTATTCAATGTTCTTGCAGTAATCTGTTTACCTATCGTGACAGCATATTTTTCCCAGACCTCTTTGATCGGTTCAAAACCTTCACTGATATACATAGCATAATATTTCTCAAGGTTAAACATAATTTCCTGAACAATACTCGCTCTTGAAAATGTTTTACCACTTTCTATATGAAGTGAAGTGGCAATGTCACGGATTTCTTCCGAAAAATCATCAGTTGACTGATTCACATTAATCCCCATCCCGATAATAAGTGAATGGATCTGCTCACTGTCTGCCTGCAACTCCGTTAAAATACCTGTAACCTTTTTGCTATTGATCAGCAGGTCATTAGGCCATTTAATATCAACCGAGAGGAAACATGTGCTTTCTATTGCTTCTACAATGGCTACTGCGGCTATTAATGTGAATTGCGGAGCTTTTTGCGGAGGGAGAGAGGGTCTGAGTAATAAACTCATCCATATTCCCGTTCCTTTTGGTGAATACCATGAACGCGCCATCCGCCCTCTTCCTGATATCTGTTCCTCTGCAATGACAAGAGTGCCTTCAGGTGCATTCTCCTGAGCAAGACGATGTGTGATTTTTTGTGTACTTTCTACTGATTCATAGAAGTGAACAGTTCTGCCGAGCTTGTCAGTTTTTAAGCCGACCAGGAGATTATTTTCATTTAATTCATCCGCCTTTCCAAGCAGCCTGTATCCTTTCTTCCGCTTAGACTCAATCATAAATCCCGATGATCGTAAATCTTCTATGTGCTTCCATATAGCCGTTCTCGAACATCCTGCCTGGTCTGCCAGTTCCTGACCGGAAAAATAACTGTTATCAGAAGAAGACAGAGCAGTCAGTATTGATTCTCTTATTTTTGAAGCCATTCTGATTCCACCCACTCTTTTATATCACATAAGTTATTTTCAAGCTCTTCATCTAAAATCAGTTGTTCTATTGCTGATGTGCAGTCTTTCACCCATGCTCCGCCTTTATTACCCGTCCATTTAATTAAATGTGTCCCTTTGAAAGCTAAGTCTGATCTGGATTTAATTCTCATTGAATGATACAGGTCTATCATATAATGCGGGTTATATGGCCTCTGTTCAAGCACTGCTGCTATCTTCTCAGCAGCTGTAACAGACTCTATACCCATATGATAAATATCCGCTCTGGTAAATGCTCTCTCAGCCCTGATCGCCAGAAGATCAAATAGTAACAGCTGATTTTTGATTGTTTTATTAGACATTTTCCACTGCTTCAGCAAATTTCTCACATCGTCAAATTCTCCGACTGAAATGATCAGCGCAAGACGTTCTTCAGTATTTAACAACTTCCAGTCTAACTTTCCTAGTGACTTCACAACTTTTTCTGTTATGAGTTTAGGCATATAGGTATGAATATTTGCTTTTATTACACAGTGCAGTGCTCTCTCCATCGCAGGACCACTGATCAGTTTTTCAAGTTCTGCTGCAATCCGTTCCGTCGCAACTTTTGAGAGTCTCTGGGCATATACGCCGATCGCTTCAAACGTGTGATATTCAATTGAAAAATCCAGCTGTGATACAAATCTGACTGCCCTTAGCATCCTAAGTGCATCTTCTTCAAACCTCTCCATGGGAAGACCTACAGTTTTGATTTCTTTCTTTTGGAGGTCATCTCTCCCGCCAAAAAGATCTGTTAATTCATATGAAGAAGAGAGCGCCATTGCATTTATCGTGAAATCTCTTCTTTTCAAATCCTCTTCAAGAGACCTGACAAATGTAACTTCATCAGGTCTTCTGCTGTCGGAATAAGTGCTTTCAGTTCTGAAAGTGGTCATCTCAAACTGACCTCTTTCATGGAGTACCAGAATCGTTCCATGATCGATGCCAACATCTATCGTCTTTTTAAAAATCTGTTTAATTTCTTCCGGCGTTGCAGATACAGCAATATCAATGTCATTGATTTCCCTGTTCAGGTAATAATCACGTACACAGCCTCCAACAAAATAAGCCTCATAGCCATTAGCTTCTATTTCTTTTAAAACAGGCAGTGCCTGACTGAACAATTCATTCATTGTACATGTCTCCATTTAGCAATTCATCATACATTGCTTCATACTGTCTGATAATTTTACTTGAGTGAAAATCATTCTGAACCGTGACGACAGCCTGACGCGAAAAAGATGAATGCAGCTCTTCGTTTTTTAGAAGGTTTACAGCTGCTTTGGCCATAGAATCAGTATCACCAACAGGGAAAATATAACCGTTCTTCTGGTCCATAATCACCTCAGGTATACCGCCTGCATCGGTTCCGATACACGGTACACCACAGGCCATTGCCTCTAAAGCAACAAGACCAAAGCTTTCTTTTTCAGATAATAGTAACATCAGATCACTGATGGAATACAGTTCTTCGAGGTTATCCTGTTTACCAAGGAAGAGCACGTGTTCTTTAATGCCCAGTTCATCCACTTTTTTCAGGACTGCTGACATTTCAGGGCCATCACCGGCAAGAATTAACTTTGAAGGCAGTTCTTTATGAATGTCTGCAAATACTGTTACGACGTCGAGTACTCTTTTCACCTTTCTGAAGTTAGAAACATGAATAATAATTTTTTCCTGCTCTGTTATGCCGTAATCCTTTTTCAAATAATCTGACTGTACTTTCCTGTAGATTCTTTCATCAAGAAAGTTATATAGTACATCAATCTCTTTATCAGGCGCTATCAAATCTTTTGTCTGTTTTACCAGCGCTTGCGAAACAGCAGTTACTCGATCAGATTTTTCAATTCCGAATTTAATCGCTTTAGTCAGACTGTCATCCACACCAAGTACTGTAATATCTGTCCCGTGAAGTGTGGTAACGATTTTTACATTACTATTTGCCATCTGCTTACCCATAATCGCACAGACTGCATGAGGAATAGCATAATGGACATGCAATATATCAAGCTCTTCCCTTTCAATGACATCTGCCATTTTATTAGCAAGAGCAATGTCATAGGGCGGGTATTGAAATACAGAGTAGTGATTTACCTCCACCTGATGAAAATAAATATTTGAATACATTTTGTTCAGTCTAAATGGGATACTCGATGTAATGAAGTGAATCTGATGTCCTTTTTCAGCAAGCAATTTACCAAGTTCAGTCGCAATTACACCAGATCCGCCAACGGTCGGGTAACATGTAATACCTATTTTCATTTTTTTCATAATACACCTGCAATATTTCTATTAATGAGTAAAGGTTTATCACTTATAAACCCTTCTGCCATTTTCACTTCAACTTCTTTACCGAAAACCTTATCTCTTGAAATGACTGTTTCTATGTAATCATCAGTCAAGGGTGTCTGTACACCATCCACAGGTGTGAACTGACTTTTGTATGAAGAAAGAGCACTTACTTTCTGTTCACTGAAATCTGTTATGTCTACGACAAAATCAGGCTTATGTATGCCATTGATCATATAATGATAAAGGATAGTTTTATGTGGTTCCTGTCCGGTTTTAAATTTTCGGATTCTCGCTGAAAATACAGCTTCAATCACTAGCTTCGCAGCATGGATATGATCGGGGTGCCTGTCTTCATAATATGGACAGAATACAATTTTTGGCCTGACATCTCTTATTACCTTTACAACCCGCTCAATTGTGTGAATGTCGGCAGTTATATTTCGGTCACCAAGATCAAGATTGATTCTTTCATTGACACCGAGAATTCCTGCTGCGTTTTCAGCTTCGATCAGTCTGTTTTCAGGCGTACCGTTTGATGACAATTCAGCTTTTGTCAGGTCACAGATCACTGCAGTCATTCCCTCATCTATCCACTTGGCAAGCGTGCCACCCATCCCGATCTCAACATCATCCGAATGAGCGCCGATTGCCAATATATCAGCTTTTGACATCTCTAAGGTCCCCTCTTATAATTCCTCTGATCAAAATATCAGCAGATCCGATATTGGTAGCCATCGGAATATTATAAACATCCCCAAGCCTTACGAGTGCAGATACATCCGGCTCATGTGGCTGCGCTGTCAATGGATCCCGGAAAAAGAAAACTGCATCCAGCTCCTGATTTGCAATTTTTGCGCCAATTTCCTGATCACCGCCAAGAGGACCGGATTTGAACCTGTGGATCGGCAGATTAGTCAGTTCAATAATTTTTTTCCCTGTTGTCCCGGTTGCGAATAACTGATGCTTCGCAAACTCATCTTTAAATTCATCAACAAATTTTAATAGCGCTTCTTTTTTCTCATCATGTGCGATTAATGCGATATTCATTTAACCATCTCCTTAATCAATAATGTTTTCCACCCCATAGATCAATTCTTCCAGATCCATAATTGTATGAATACACAGCTTTACACCTGACATAAAGGACCCTCTATCGTGTGAATCATGCTTAATGGTGAGGAGCTGACCTTCTCCGCCAAACATGACCTGCTGATGAGCTACAAGACCGGGTAGTCTGACGCTGTGAATCCGGATGCCTTCAACATCACCGCCACGGGCACCTTCGACTGTTTCTTTTTCATCAGGATGGCCCTGCTGCTTTGCTGCACGCTGCTCTTGAATCATTTCGGCAGTTTTTAGTCCTGTGCCTGATGGTGCATCAAGTTTCTGGTCATGATGCATTTCAATGATTTCTACATCTTCAAAGTATTTTGCTGCCATTTGTGAAAATTTCATCATTAAAATCGCACCGATTGCAAAATTTGGTGCAATGATTGTACCTAACTGATTTTCTTTTGACAGCTCTTTCAGCTCTGCTAGTTCCTCTTTGGTAAAACCGGTCGTTCCAATAACCGGTCTGACTCCATTTTGCAGGGCTGTTTTAGCATGTAGGTACCCTGTTTCAGGTGTTGTGAGATCTACAAGCACGTCGGGTTTCACAGTGCTGAAGCATTCCTCGGGACTTGTAAATATGACAGCATCCGAACTGAAGCCCTCCAGATCAGACAGCTTTTGCTGATTAAACTGTCTGTCAATAACAGCGGAAAGGTTCATCCCTTCAGTCTGTTCTACTAATTTCACCGCTTCTTTTCCCATTTTACCGCGTGGTCCTGCAATGACTACTGAAATTTCATTTGTCATATTACTGATCCTCCTTCTTTGTCCATCTGTCTTTATCTCTCGTTCTGAATTTATTCATTACTTTATGGTGCGCATCTTCGAGGCTGATTCCCTGCTCGTTCGCAAAGCAGATTATGACAAACAGTAAATCACCCAGTTCTTCTTCAATTGTGCTTGCATCTTCAGTACTTTTTTTTGGCTTCTCACCGTAATGATGGTTGATTTCTCTTGAAAGTTCTCCTAATTCTTCAGTCATACGGGCAAGCATCGTTAAAGGTTTAAAATACCCTTCTTTAAACTGGCCAATATACTGATCTACATCGTCCTGCATATCTTTTACTGTAAAATATTTATCTTTCATCTGGCACCTCCATAATATTGCTAATAGATCGTCAATTAGCATATAATGTTGAACGTATGTATAAAGGGGGAATTGTATTGTTTGGTCTAAAATTTAAGAATATACTCTTTATTATTCTGGGTGCTGCTATATTCAGTTTCGG
The DNA here is from genome assembly GCF_055597105.1 of Jeotgalibacillus sp. 10bf12. Taxonomy (NCBI): domain Bacteria; kingdom Bacillati; phylum Bacillota; class Bacilli; order Caryophanales; family Caryophanaceae; genus Jeotgalibacillus; species Jeotgalibacillus sp. 10bf12. The sequence continues at coordinate 2,577,125 of NZ_CP200276.1, forward strand.
TATTGTTCATTTTAACATTCAGAATAACCTGGCTGAAGGCGGTTTTACAGGGATCACGCTATTATTATACTTTATATTTGATCTGAAGCCTTCAATAACGAATTTGCTATTAAATATTCCGGTGTTTATCGTCGGTTGGAAACTGCTTGGATTAAAGTCTTTTTTGTATACACTGCTTGGAACATTAAGTGTATCACTTTTTCTTGAATTATTTTATATTTATCAATTCTCGATCCCACTTTCAAATGATTTGTTTTTGGCGGCACTGTTTGCAGGCGCCTCTATTGGAGTGGGGCTCGGGATTATTTTCAGATATGGAGGTACCACAGGAGGCGTGGATATTATTGCGCGACTTGTAAAAAAATATGCCGGATGGAGCATGGGGCGGACAATGTTTATTTTTGACGCTGCTGTGATTATTTTGTCTCTGGCCACTTATCTGAACTATAGAGAAGGCATGTATACTTTAGTCGCTGTTTTTGTCGGTGCAAGAGTCATTGATTTCATGCAGGAGGGCGCATACACTGCAAGAGGCGCCATGATCATCTCGCCAAAACAAAAACAGATTGCCGACCTGATCTCAGCAGAAATGGATCGTGGTGTCACAGTTCTTACAGGTTATGGACATTATTCCAAGGAAAAACGTGAAGTGTTATATTGTGTAGTCGGAAGAAATGAACTTGTCAGATTGAAAAACCTGATTACTTCAGTAGATCCTCATGCTTTTGTATCTGTTACTGATGTTCACGATGTGTTAGGAGAAGGTTTTACTTTGGATGAAAACAAAAAACCGATAGAAACTTAAAAAAGCCGTAAGCTTCTTTATCGAAGCTTACGGCTTTACTTTTTAATCGTCTCCATTCATTCCAATAAACATCAGAATAAATCTTAGCAATTCAAGCAATGCAACTAATGCAGCTGCGACATACGTGAGCGCTGCAGCGTTTAGTACTTTCTTAGCGTGAGGTTCTTCTTCATTTCTAATCAGTCCAATGCCGACCATCTGATTCATTGCACGGGATGAAGCATTAAACTCAACCGGCAATGTAACGAATTGGAACAAAACTGCTGCAGCAAAGAAAATAATCCCGCCAAGCATGAATTCCATTGAACCAAGAAGCATACCTGCAATAATCAGAATAAAGGAAAAGTTTGAACCTAGATTCGCCACAGGAACTAGCTTATGGCGCAATCTTAAAAATGCATAACTTTCTGCATCCTGAATAGCATGTCCCACTTCGTGGGCTGCTACAGCTGCTCCGGCAACTGACATTCCATGATAATTGTCAGGTGAAAGGACAATTTCTTTCGTTCTCGGGTTATAATGATCACTTAAAAATCCCTTACCAGGTTTGACAGACACATCATAAATCCCGTTTTCATGAAGGATTCTCTGCGCAACTTCAGCACCAGTCAAATTTGCTGTTGTCTGAACTTTTGAATATTTTTTATACGTCTTTTTCACACGGCTGCTCGCCCATAAAGGCAAAATTAAAATCAGCGCAAAATAAATCAGGATTTCCATTCAGACCCTCCATTTTATTTGTTTGATTAAATTTTACCTTTGAATTAAATTTACTGTCAATTATTACGTTCACGGTCCGGCATATTCTTTTTCTGTCCGACATATTTTCGCCATGAAACATAGGATAGAATTGATATGATGGAACTCAGTGTAAATATACTTAATACAATAAACGGAATATTGAACACTGCAAGCATAAGTCATTCCTCCTTGACCTATGCTATGCCCGCAATTAATTTCTATGTAAAGTCCTCTGCCAGTCTTTTCGATATAACCCTACATACCATGCGATAAAGACTGAACATACACTTAACCAGAATGTGAAATAACCGATGTGGTCAATCATTTCAGATAATCTTGAATACACAGGATACTGCATATACACATAATCAATCACATCATTATGAAACGTCCATCCAGCAGCAAGAACGATGTGCCAGACTTTCATTCTGTAAAAAGGAGCATATAAAAGACCCTGTAGAGCCATCGCAGCATGAGAGAGTACGAGCATCCATGCAACTGCAGACATTTCACCTGTCACACCCCAGGTCAAAAGATTCATAACAACTGCCCAGATCCCATATTTAAAAAGCGTGATCATCGCCAGTGCTTCTATAAGTGGCCACTGCCTGTTAATTAAATAGCCGAATAGGACAATGGTAAAGAAAAGACTGGCAGTTGGACTGTCAGGAACAAAGACCAAAAAGATGGGTTCTGTATCGGCCAGCTGAAACCTGTACCAGTAATATCCATAAATTGTTCCGAGCAGATTAACGATAAATAATATGACAAGAAAATATTTGTTTGTCAGCCATGAAAAAATGTATTCCTTCATTTGTTCACCTCCTGCCCAAAAGATCAATTCCATCATCAATTCACAAATTCTGATTAAAAAAAGAGCCGGAACATCCGGCTCTTTTCATATTATTCGGCTGCTGGATCAGTCAGATACTCAGCTAACTGCTGAAGTTCTTCATCAGAACCTTCAAACAGACCAGCCGGCATATTCCCCTGTCCATTAACAGCAATGTCAGCAATTTCTTCAGCTGTTAATTCTAATTCACCAAGTGCAGGACCTGCTCCACCTTCAAGGTTTTCACCATGACAGTTTATACAGCCCTGTTGTTCATAGATCGCATAACCTTCAGCTTCTGTATTAATATCAACTTCAGCTACGATTTCACCCTGACTGCGCTGTGTTTCCCAGTCGTGGTAAGCAACTGATTCCCACGTCAGGAAGATCGTTGCAGCGGTACCAAGCAGCATAAATCCAGTTGCTAGAGGTCGTTTACCAGGCCGGCGCGCCGGTCCGCGGTCTATAAATGGTGCAAGCAGTAAAGCGCCAAACGCAATACCAGGAATAACGAAAGCACCAATTACATTGTAAGGACCAGAAGCGAAATCATATTTCAGCAGCTGGTATAAGAATAAGAAGTACCAATCAGGAAGAGGAATATATCCTGCATCCGTCGGGTCAGCTATTTTCTCGAGCGGTGGTTCATGCGCTACAGTTAAAGCTAAGAAGCCAATTAAGAACACAGAACCTACCAACCATTCTTTTAATAGAAAGTTTGGCCAGAAAGCTTCCGTTTTTCCAGGAAACTCTGAGTAATCTTTAGGAATATTCGGTTTACGATTCGCCGGAACACGTGAGTCTCCGACAAACTTCATCCCTTTTCCACGATGCATAGTTTTCCCTCCTTTTCAATCCAGATGTTTTTACAGTGGTCCTGAGATACCCTGCTTACGAATCATGATAAAGTGGGCTGCCATCAGACCAAGTAGTGCACCTGGCAGGAAGAATACGTGAATTGCAAAGAATCTGGTAAGTGTCTGAGCACCCAGTATGCTTGTATCCCCTGCTAATAGAACACGGATCTGCTCACCGATAAATGGTGTTGCAGCAGCAATTTCAATACCTACCTTAGTTGCGAATAGTGCTTTCATATCCCAAGGCAGAAGATAACCTGTGAAACCTAGTCCAAGCATAACGAAGAAAATAAGTACGCCTACTACCCAGTTAAGCTCACGCGGTTTTTTGTAGGCACCTGTGAAGAATACCCGTAAAGTATGAAGAAACATCATGACAATAACAAGACTGGCTCCCCAGTGGTGCATTCCACGGACAATGACGCCGAAGGCAACTTCATTTTGTAAGTAATAAACTGAACGCCACGCATTTTCAATATCTGGTACATAATACATGGTCAAAAACATTCCGGATAAGATCTGTATAACGGTTACAAAGAATGTCAGTCCGCCGAAGCAGTATACGAAAGCTGAGAAGTGGTGAGCGGGGTTAACGTGCTCAGGAACTTCGTGATCAGCAATGTCACGCCACATTGGGGTGATATCCAACCGTTCATCTACCCAATCATAAATCTTATTAAGCACCCATTACGCCTCCTTTACTATGCAATTGTGTTTGGAACAACTTTTCCAAGCTGCAAAATGCCATCGTCTGATACTCTCGTCTCGAACATGTCAAGAGGAGCAGTCGGCGGCGTTCCCGGTACGTTCTTACCGGATTTCTCATACAGTCCATTGTGGCAAGGGCAGAAGAATCTGTTAGGATCACTTTCTCTTCCTTCCCAATTGACTGTACAGCCTAAGTGTTTACATGTTGGATTCAGTGCTACAACTTCCTGATTTTCATCAAGATAAACCCAAGCAGTCTGAGTGACCTCGGACGTATACCATGCGTCTACCTGTTCGTAAGAAAAGTCTACGCGGGCTGGTACGTCACTCAATTCATCAATTGAAGTACCAGTAGAGATAAAATCTCCTCCGGCTTCAGCAGTTAATACAGGATCAATTGCAAATCGCACCATTGGCATAAGCATACCTGCAGCCATGAAACCGCCTACACCAGTTAATGTATAGTTTAAAAATTGACGACGTGAAACACGCTGATTACTCATTAATTTCCCCCCTCTACCGTCAGGTCAGTCCCTCGGACATTTTTCGCACAAATATATAACTAGGACATATTCATGATATATCAATATATTATCAAGGTCAATAATCCATTAAACCTTTTCATTTCAACTATGTGAAGTTTTTTTGAACGTTAGTTCGCCTGCCATTTTCCCACAACAATTTTCAACAGCTGACTGACCTGATCTTCTATGATTTTCTGCTTATACTTTCCTTCCATATGTTCCATCGGAATTGATGGAAGCCAGATTAAATCTGCTTGTAAATCACCTTCAGCCTCTCTCCAAAAAGAATCAGACGTTACAAGAAAAATGTGGTCAAATCCGTTATCTTTCAAAGTCTCTGCCCATTCACTCATTCTTAATTTTCTCTGTTCTTTTTTCTCTGATGAAAAATAAGTAAAAGGCGGCAACAGCATCATACGCCCCTTAAACTGCTTTTCAAGCATCGCTGTAACGAGTGGAATAAACTCCGCCTGGTCAGCTTCCTGCTTCGCCTGTTCTCCAAAACTCACCGGCAGCAGCGGTACAACTGCTGTATCTATGTATTTTTGTTCCTGGAAAAATAATTCGATATCTTTGGTATTCCAAATCATGAATAACACTCCTTTAAATGGTTCTGTAATTAAATTGTAGCATAAAAAAATATAGACAGCTCTCACTGCCTATATGTTACGTCAGAGTTTTCAGCCGCTCTGTCAGCTGTCTGAATTTGTTCTTATCATGTGTGTCGAGTGCTTCATCAATTTCTTTCATCAGCTGATGTCTCAGATTTTCATTGATACTGTCTGTAAGGAATTGTTCAGCCATTTCTCTTTCTTTTTTTGATAAATGAACTTCTTTCGGTGTATACGGATTGTCTTCAAGAACTGCTGCATATTGATAAGATGAATACGCTGATTCGAAATTCAGCTGTACATAAAGATCATCTTCTCGGTGAAGCCTGATATCGTGAAAAGACTTTTCCGCATCCGTTGTCATTACCTGTTCCTTATAAAATCTAAATGGCACTTCATCACTGCAGGCAGTTGACATGACAATGCCCCGGGGACAAAATCTTGCATCTTCTACGAAATGTAAGTGCTCGATTAACTGGTCATGGCTCAGCAAATAATTCATAATCCAAACTGATTCTCTTTTCTTCAACTGATAGTGCTGCAAAAACCATTTAATAAAGTCCTTTTTTTCATCTGCTGAAATGGATGGGGCCAAGCCAATCCCTCCTTTATTCTTGTCTCAAATGTTCAATGTTCATCTGCCACTCTTCATTTGCAGGGTCCTTTTCCGAAAGCTTCACATAAATTTCGAGCGCTTCCTGATGTCTGCCTTCTTCTAAGAGAAAGTTTCCGTAATCTTCAAGGAAATCACTATGATCATTATATACCATATAAGCTTTTTTATATTCTTCTGCTGCTTCAGAAAAACTTTCTTTCAGTTCAAAAGCTTTGGCAGCATCCCACAAGAATTGCGGATCATCTTCTCCTGACTCTCTCACAATACTGATAATATCAAGACACTCTTCAGGTTTTTCCTGTCTCAGTAAGATTTTATTTAAAATTAAAGCAGCTTCTAAATAATCAGGATCAATTGCAATTGCCTGGCGCAAATACGCTTCTGCTGTTACTTCATCTGAAGACTTTAATGACAATTTGGCTGCAGTTAAAAATAGTTCTTTATTAAAAGGATCGTGTTTTACACCTTTCTCTGCAGCTTCAAGTGCTCTGCTGATCTCTTCTTCGTGTTCGTATGAATGAGCAAGCAATTTATAAGCACTGTGATAATCAGGATCTAGTTCTATCAGTTCTTCAAAAACTTCTGCTGCCGTAATATGATGACCCGCCTGATAAGCAGTAAATCCATATTGGAACAATGTTTCTGCATCTCTTTCGTTTTCCAGGGCTTCCTCATAATAAGGCAATGCTTCTTCAAATGATCCTCCAGCGCTGTAGCATTCTCCGAGGCGTTTACTAATGACTACTCCTGCAATTTCACTCTCAGTCAGCATTTTATAAAATCTGATCGCTTCAAGAAATCTACCCTGCTGAATGTAGAACTCTGCAAGTGCAAACTGAATAATCTCTTCGGATTTATCGACCTCATATGCTTTTAGCAGCTTTTGTTCACTGACTTCGTGAAGCCCCTGCATATGGTAAAGGTCAGCTGAAAGTAGCATCGCACGCGAATAAAATTCACTGGTTTCAGTAATAGTTTCAAGACACTCCATGGCTTCTTCAATCTGATCAAGTTCTGCATGGGCTTCAGCCTTTAATATCACGAGCTCTGTTTCTTCAGGGTAAAGCTCAATTAAATCTTCATACAATTCTATACTTTTTTCCTGAAAACCGAGGCTGTAAAGTGCTTCAGCCGCTTCATACTTTTCCTCGTCTGCACCGGCTCTCTTTACTTCCTGAAATATTTGCATTGCCTCTTCAAGACTACCTGAATGAAGATAGTCAATCATCTGCTCTATATTATTCATTATAAAACCTCTTTTCGTTCATATCTCATAAAAGAATAAGAGAACTTGAGCTCAGATTCAACCATAACCTCTTATCTCTTTACATTCGCTCTATTTTTCTGAAAACCTTTTTTACAAATTAAAAAGAGCAGAAAATTCTGCTCTGCTCATGTTTATTATTTTACAACTTTTGAGAAATCTTCGAAGAACACAGGATAAGAAACGCTGATGCATTCAGCATTCTCAATTCTCACTGCTCCTTCAGAAATAAGGGAGGCTACTGCAAGCATCATACCGATTCTATGGTCTCCTCTTGAGTCAGCATGACCGCCTTTTAGCTTGACTGGTCCGTTAATGACCATTCCATCTGAAGTCGCCTGGATATCTGCCCCGAGCTTTTGCAGCTCTTCGACTACAGCATCTATACGGTTTGTTTCTTTCACCTTCAGTTCCTCAGCGTCTCTGATTACAGTTTTTCCACTCGCCTGGGTAGCAAGAAGTGCAATGATTGGAATTTCATCAATCAGTCTTGGAATTAAATCTCCACCGATTTCACAGCCTTTAAGCACACTGCTCTTTATTAAGATCTCACCCAGAGGCTCTTCATCATGATTTGATTGGGTTACTTCAAAATCTGCACCCATAAACTCTAAAACATCAAGAATACCAGTCCTGGTTTCATTCAAACCCACATTTTTAAGGCTCAGAATACTATTGGAAGTGATGGCTGCAGCGGTCAGGAAAAAAGCAGCTGAAGAGATATCACCCGGCACCTCTACATCTCTTGCTTTAAACGGCTGATTCCCCCGGACTTTAATCGTATTACCTTCGCGAAGAATGTCACCGCCAAAATGTCTGATCATCTTCTCAGTGTGGTCTCTTGTTCTTTCAGGTTCTACAATTGTTGTTTCCTCATCAGACTGGAGACCCGCCAGAATAAGCGCGGATTTAAGCTGTGCACTCGCAACAGGAAGCTGATAATGAAAAGCCTTCAGTCTTCCACCTCTGACAGATAATGGTGTCAGATTTCCATTATCTCTCCCGTCGATTGTTGCACCCATTTCTCTAAGTGGAAAGGTTACACGGTTCATCGGACGCTTTGCGATAGATTCATCTCCTGTAATAACAGAGTGAAATGGCTGACCTGCAAGAATTCCCAGAAGAAGTCTGGTAGTTGTTCCTGAGTTCCCTGTGTCTAATATCTCCTGTGGTTCTTTCAGACCCTTAAAGCCCTGGCCTTCGATGAGAATCTCATCCTCTTTTTCAGTAATGTTCACACCCATTTTCCTGAAGCAGTCAATTGTGCTGAGACAGTCATCTCCTTTAAGAAAACCAGTTACCCTTGTAACCCCTTCTGAGATTGCACCAAACATAATAGATCTGTGTGAGATTGATTTATCTCCAGGCACTTTTATTTCTCCCTGGACAGAAGGGCTTTCAAATTGAAGGATCTTCATCAAAAAAACTCCTCTTTATGTTTTTAGACTGTAAATACATCATAGTCTGTAACAGAAGAAATACAGGCAGCACCACGTTTACGATCATCTTCAGTCTGAAAACTGATCGTAAGGACACCATATATGTCTTCTCTCGTTTCCATGATTCTTAAATTGACGATACTGATTTCTTCTTTTGCAAGAAGACCGGTAATTTCAGAGATCACACCTGGATAGTCGGGTACATCCACAAATAGATCGTAAAAAGAGGGTATTGCCCCTTTTTGCAGAATTGGCATTGCATCTCTGAACTTCTTAGCTTCAGAAAAATATTGATAAATATTATCAGCATCGTTTTCTTCAAGCATATTAATGACGTTATCCATTTCCTGCTGCCATTCTTTCAGTAATTCTTTTAAAGTATCAATGTTGTGCAGCGTAATATCTCTCCACATTGACGGATTTGAAGAAGCGATCCTTGAAATATCCCTGAATCCTCCAGCTGCCAGACTGGATACTAACGGCTGCTTTTTATAATTTTGTTTAACCTGATGTACGAGTGAGGATGCAATGATATGTGGAAAATGGCTAACCATTCCGGTAATATGATCATGCTCTTCAGGTTTAACTTCAAGAAATTTTGCCTTGCTGCCTCTGAGCCAGTTTTTTAGTGTCTCAACTGACTGTTCATCTGCAGCATCACCTGGCGTTAAAAGGTAAAATGCATTTTCAAATAAAAAGGCTTTCGCAGCAGATACGCCACTTTTATGTGAGCCCGCCATCGGATGACCACCGATAAACGTGATTCCTTTTTCAGTCAGAACGCTGCTGGCTGACATAATATTCTTCTTAGTACTGCCAACATCTGTGACAATGACATCCGGTTTCAGGTTAAAATCAGCGAGTGACCTCATCAGATTTTCAGTTTCATTAACCGGTGTACAGATGATAATCAGATCAGCCTGCTCAGCATCCTCTCTTAATGACGAAGAAGTTCGATTAATCGCATTCAGTGCTTTAGCGAGTTTAACCTCTTCTGCTTTAAGGTCGAAGCCTGTCACCTGCGCCTCAGGGTACTCTTTAAGGATAGACAATCCAATCGATCCACCAATCAGTCCGAGACCAATAATAAATACATTTCCATTCATAGCTTCACAACCTTTATTGCGAAATGATCTCCTCTATTGCTTTAAGGGTTTTATCTACCTGTTCATCTGTTCCGATTGTAATTCTTAAACTTTCAGGATATCCAAGTGCATGTCCGCTTCTGGCGATAATTCCTTTTTTCATCAATGCCTCAAACATCTCATTTGCATCTTTATTAAAATGCACAAGAATAAAGTTCCCCTGCGTCGGGAAGAAGTTCAGTTTATGTTCATGACAGAAACGTTCAAACTTTTCAATACCACTTCTGTTTTGTTCTTTACAATATTGAATAAATGCCTGGTCTTTCATTGCTGCTGCTGCTGCCTGCTGAGCCAGTGAATTCGTATTAAATGGCTCTCTGACCGGTTCGAGCGCCTGAATTAATTCAGGCTGCGCAATCCCGTAACCTACCCTGAATCCTGCAAGCCCATATGCTTTAGAAAAGGTTCTCGTCACAATGAGATTAGGATAGTGATTAATTAATTCGAGTGCATCATAATAATCATCAGCAGTAACATACTCAAAGTATGCCTCATCAAGGACAATGACCACATCGGATGGAATGCTGTCTAAAAACCTTTTAAGTTCCTGATCACTGATACTTACCCCGGTCGGATTATTTGGACTGCACACCCATATAACCGCTGTGTCACTGTTAACAGCCTGAGCCATCTTATCAAGGTCATGTCTGCCATCTACGAGTGGAACTTCAGTGACTTCAGCGCCTTCGATCACTGCATTGTGCTTATATTGAGGGAAAGTAGGAGTTGCCATTACTGTGTTTTTCGAAGCGTCGAGCATTGCTCTTGATATAATCTGGATGATCTCATCCGATCCATTCCCTAAAATAAACTGATCTCCCGGCAGCTGATAAAATTCAGTCAGCGCATTCCTGAGTACAGAACCACCGCCATCCGGATAAATCGCATAATTCATGGCATTTGCTGTAAGCTCTTCTCCAACCTTAGCGGAGCAGCCAAAAGGATTTTCGTTTGAAGCCAGCTTGATAATCTCACTGAGACCGAGTTCTTTTTTCACTTCATCTACAGTTTTACCCGGTTTATATGGCGTAAGTTTTTTCACTTGATCTTTAATATACATCATGAATCCGCCTTTCTCTGCGCAACCACCAGATCCGGTCGAAGCTTAACAGCCTGTTGGTGGTAAATATGCTGTATGTCTTTTTGTTTCTTTTGAGTATTTACATGGACCATTACTCTGACGCAATAAGGGAGTGCATCTTTAACAGGAATTTCTCTCATACACATAACCGGTACGTATTCCCATCCGTCAATTTTTCTTAAAGCTTTTGCAGGAAACACTGAACGGATATCCTCTGTCGTAGAGATAAAAACTGAAGCAGTTTCTTCAGGATCAATACTATTCTTTTCAATCATATCCTTTAACAGCATAAGTGTCGCTTCTACAATTGCTTCCTGCTGATCGCTTTCCACCGTCGTTGCCCCTCTGATACCACGGATCACTGTATTTCCCCCTTTCGCTTCAGTAACTGATGAATGTTTTCAAGTTCAGACGATTGAACACTTACTAATTCAGGTTGTCCAACCGCACTGAGTAATACGAAACGTATATTTCGATTAAGGTTTTTCTTATCTTTTTTCATCAGGTGGTGCAGTTCTTCAAATGGGGCTTCAACAGAAATTTCATACCCCAAAGATTTGACCCACTTAATAAACTGTTCAATCTGAAAATCGAATCCTGTTTTTTCTATACTTAACAGTGAAGCATAAATCATCCCGATCATCACGCATTCACCATGAAGTTTCTTACCAAAACCTGACCAGGCCTCAACAGCATGTCCATACGTATGCCCGAAGTTGAGAAATGCTCTGATGTTCTGTTCACGCTCATCCCGGCTGACAATTTCGCCTTTAATCTGAATGCCTTTTTTTAATGCATATTGTAAAAAAAATGGCTGAAGGTTTTCAAGGCTTGATACATTAGTCATCAGCTCTTTCAGGAATGCTGGATCCGCAATTAATGCATGCTTAATGACTTCTGCAAATCCGGATCTGATTTCTCTTAAAGGTAAAGTCTTAAGAAACAGGCTGTCATAAATAACCGCAGAGGGCTGATGGAATGCACCGGTCATGTTTTTACCCAGTGGATGGTTAATCGCTGTTTTACCCCCTACAGCACTGTCATGAGCAAGGATTGTAGTAGGTACCTGAATATACCTGATCCCTCTCATATAGGTGGCTGCAGTGAATCCTGCAAGGTCTCCTGTTGCGCCACCTCCGCAGGCTATAATCAGCGAATGTCTATCAAGACCCGCCTCAAGAGCTGCTCCCATCGCCTGTTCGTATACTGAAAACGTTTTTGCTTTCTCACCCTGTGGAAGAATATATAGTGAATCATACTGAATATGCTTTTCAATTGTCTGTTGGTGCAGCTGATAAACTTTTTCATCAATTAACAGTAAAACAGATGTGACCGCAGGCTTTAGATTCATCACAGTCTTAGTGATCTCAGATAAAGCCTTTTCTCCTATTATGACCGGATATGACTCTCCCGCATGTATCGTTAAATATTCCATTTTAATAGTCCTTAGCGTATGCTCTATGTTCTTCAACAGACTTTTTTAAATGGTCAAATCGATCACTGTCAAATTGCTCACAGATCGCTTTTGCAACCTCCCATGCCACAACAGCCTCTGCCACAACAGCTGCTGCAGGAACAGCACAGCTATCTGAACGCTCAATGCTGGCACTAAATGCCTCTTTAGTGTCAATATCTACACTCTCAAGCGGTTTATATAACGTAGGGATCGGTTTCATAACCCCTCTTACAATAATCGGCATACCTGTGGTCATTCCGCCTTCAAAACCACCGAGACGATTTGACTTTCTGTAGTAGCCTTTATCTTCAGACCAGGCAATTTCATCATGAACCTGGCTGCCTGGAAGTCTGGCCATATCAAACCCAAGCCCAAACTCAACCCCTTTAAACGCATTAATACTCATAACCGCTGCTGCAATTTTCGAATCCAGCTTTTTATCATAATGAACGTAACTGCCTAAACCTGCAGGGACATTTTCAATGACTACTTCAACGACCCCTCCGATAGAGTCACCATTCTTCTTAGCCTGATCAATCGCATCTTTCATTTTTTCAGAAGCTTCAGGATCTACACATCTGACTTCACTCTGCTCAGATCTATCTCTGATCTCCTGTGCCATCAATTGCTGCTCGTTCGCAACTACACCGCCTATTTCTTTCACATGACAGGCTACATTAATACCTAAGTCTTTCAATAATTTCTGTGCAAGTGCACCAGCTGCAACCCTGACGGTGGTTTCTCTGGCAGAAGAACGTTCGAGCACATTACGCATATCTCTGTGTCCATATTTAATGCCACCGTTTAAGTCAGCGTGACCCGGTCTTGGTCTTGTGATTTTACGTCTGACTTCTTTTTCCTCATCATCTGTAATCGGTTCTGCACCCATAATTTTAGTCCAGTGAGTCCAGTCTTTATTTTCAACAACAAGCGCGATTGGAGAACCAAGTGTTTTACCGTGTCTGACACCACTCAGAATTTGTGCCTGATCGGTTTCGATCTGCATTCTTCTTCCACGGCCGTACCCTTTTTGTCTTCTTGCAAGATGCTCATTTATATCAGATGCTTCCAGATTAAGTCCTGCAGGAAGACCTTCAATGATTGTTGTCAATTGCGGTCCATGTGATTCACCCGCTGTTAAGTATCTCATCATAACGCTTTCCCCCTTCAACTCGCTAAAGTGATATTTGTACAGTCTAACATATTTTTTATTTTGTATGTAGTGAAATTATCCGGCAAATTTAAATTTTCCGGTAAAAAAATGTATCCGCTGATTCAAAGCCATATTTGGCAGGATTAAAAATTTGTTCAGTGCTTCCAACAAACAAGACACCACCAGGCCTCAAAGCGCTGCTGAATTTATGATATAGCACCTCTTTAGCTTCTTCTGTGAAATAAATCATGACATTTCTGCAGACAATTAAATCATAGCCGCTTTCAAATCGATCATTAAGAAGATTCTGCTGTTTAAAAATAACCTGATTCTTTATATGATCGGTTACCTGATAAAAAGCACCCTGTCTTGTAAAATGTTTATGCTTTACTTCAATAGGCACCTCAGCCAGAGCTCTCTCAACGTAAAGTCCAATTTTAGCTTTTTCCAATGCAACTCTGTCTAAATCAGTTGCCAATATTTTAGCGTAACTGCCTTTCGGAAAATTGTTAAGCACCATTGCAAGAGAATACGGTTCTTCACCAGTTGAACAAGCAGCGCTCCAGACTTTGAGAGGCTTATGATTTTTTAACAGAACAGGCAATATTTTATCCTCGAGTACTGACCACCGCTTTTGATTCCTGTAAAATTCCGAAACATTAATTGTCATACGGTCCAGAAATTCATCAAGAAGCTTGTTTTCTGATGATAAAGCGGATGAAAAGTCGTTGAAAGATCTATATCCTTTTTTTTCATAAAGAGAAGTGAGGCGCCTTTTCATTTGCGCTTCCTTATAAAGACCAAGATCAATTCCTGTTCTAATCTTTATATATGATACAAAATCTGCATAATCATTTAACATCAGATACACCTCTTTTTAGTTATAGCTATTATAAGCTACTATAGTAAAACATCAAAAAAATTGCTATAAAAAAAAGCACCTGCTAAGGTGCTTTTAAACATTAATATACCCACTCATCACTTGATTTTTTATATGCCAATGCCGCACTTTCACCGAAGAAAAGATTCATTTCACGTTCAGCACTATCTAAAGAGTCAGAACCATGAATAATATTCTTACCTACAGTCAGTCCAAAGTCTCCCCGGATTGTTCCGAGATCGGCTTCACTTGGTTTTGTTGCGCCCATCATATGACGGGCAGTTTTTACAACATCTTCCCCTTCCCAGATCATTGCAAAAACAGGACCCGAAGTAATAAAATCTACCAATTCACCAAAGAAAGGCTTGTCCGCATGCTCACCGTAATGTTTCTTGGCAAGATCGTCTGAAATAACCATCAGTTTTCCAGCTGCCAACTTAAAGCCTTTTCTCTCAAACCGGCTGATCACTTCACCGATTAACCCTCTTTGTACACCGTCTGGTTTAACCATTAAAAATGTCTTTTCCATCTCATATTCCCCCAACTATGTATGTCGGCCTAAAGAAGACCCCTTAAAAGATTATCACTCATTTCATTTATTGGCAACGTTTTCATTACATATTAATACTTTCTTTTACCAATAAAAATCGCAATATCTCTTAGGGACTTTTTAGCTCTGGAAGCTGGGAGGGCATCGAGCTGCTCAAGCGCTTTGACAAGATAGCGCTGGCTGATAACAGAAGATCTTTTAACCGCATCCGTTTTCAGAATACTGTCTATAATCTCTTGAAGATCTTCTTTTGGCATGTCCTCATGGATTTTTCTGATTCTATGTCCAAGTTCCTGATTTTCCATTGCGAAAAACACAGGGAGTGTAATATTTCCCTGTAGCAAATCACCACCGGCAGGTTTTCCAAGTTCCTTCTCTGTACCGGTAAAGTCGAGAATATCATCAGTAATCTGATAAGCCATCCCTACATAATAACCAAACCGGTATAATCTTCTCTGGGATTCAGGACTTGCTTCTCCAGCTACAGCACCAAGCTGACAGCTGACTGCAATCAAAAGAGCGGTTTTTCTTTTAATTCTTCTGAAGTAATCTTTTATGCTCTGATTAAATCTGTATTTATCCTCAATCTGAGCGATTTCGCCAAGACAAAGCTCTACAATTGCATCAGATAAAATCCGGTGTGCAGTGGTATCCTCAATCACTGTCATATAATTTAAAGCTCTGGCAAACATATAATCCCCTGTATACATTGCCACCTGATTATTCCACTCAGCCTGAATCGTTGTTCTTCCTCTGCGCATTTCAGAGTTGTCAATGACATCATCATGAACTAATGAGGCCATATGAATTAGCTCCAGCGCTACTGCAGCGTTTTTAACTCTGTGAATATCATAATGTCCTGTTTTGGCGGATAACAGTACAAAAACAGGTCGGATACGCTTTCCTCCGGCCTGAAGTAGATGAAGTGATGCATTTTTTAATAATGCAGTTTCTGAATCAATTGCTTTACCCAGCTCTTTTTCTATTTCTTCGATATCCGCTTTTAGAAACGAATACAGCATTGTTAATTTCATTTAACTTCCACCTAATCTACATGTTGAGCTTTTTTATAGCCGATATGCATGGCAGCCGCTCCACCACTGAAAGGTTTGTAATGTACGCTGGTAAAACCGGCTTCTTCAAACATTCCTGCTAATTCTTTTGCACCGGGAAAATCCTTTGCGGATTCCTGCAGCCATGAATATTCATTATAGCTCTTAGCAAGAAACTTTCCGAATACCGGCATTACATATTTGAAATATGCATAATAAATCTGTCTAAATCCCGGAAGTGTCGGCTGGGATGTTTCAAGACATACAGCCATTCCACCTGGCTTCAGGACCCGATTTATTTCTTTCAATACCTGTAAGTAGTCAGGTACATTCCTGAGACCAAAACCAATGGTGACATAATCAAATGAATGATCTGCATAAGGCAAAGACATTGCATTCCCATGTACCAGTTGAATCTGAGGGTAGTTCTTTACTTTCTCATGACCTGTTTTAAGCATGTTTTTACTGAAGTCAAGACCAATTACCTCTCCTTCAGCCCCTGTTGCCTCAGCTAAAGCAATAGTCCAGTCCGCAGTGCCGCAGCAGACATCTAGTGCTTTAGTTCCGGGTGCCACCTGCATTTTATCCATCGTATATTTTCTCCAGCGAACATGCTGCTGAAAGCTGATGATTGAGTTCATTTGATCATAGCGCCCATGAATTTTTTCAAATACGCCATGAACTTTCTGTTCTTTTTCAGTCTGCATAATTACCCTTCCTCTGCATACATAATCAATCTTTCATAAAAAGAGCTGAAGATCGGCAGGTTCTTTGCTGATATAGGAAGGTTCAATTCCTTTACCTGTAATTCAATCTCTTCAGAAATCTTTTTAACAATACTTTTATATGCCCGTGTATAATCTGATGTTTTTATATGATGTTTACCATGTTTAAAAAAATAAAATAAACTTGAAAAATGTCCTTCTGAAAAAGCTGTTTTTTCTCTTTTCAGACGCTGAATCAGCAGTAATTTTTCTGCAAGCGGCACCATTTCATGAAAGCCCAAATGCTTAAAGAGGCCCGTAATAATGGATGATTCAATCTTTGTAAGACTATGCAGGAACTCACTTTCCGTTAATGAATGCCCCGGGGAAATTTCGATTTTATGCTCGTTAATCTCCTCGATCGCGTGTGCAATTTTTCTGATCAGCTCTATATCGGGAATATCTGAGAGGATTTTATAGTAAAGACCGCTATAGTAATCCCCTGCGAGAACTGTCAGCTGTTTAATTCGATGGGATTCATTGTTTGACGACACTTTTTCATGAGTGTCTAATGCCTGTTGAATCAGTATCGCTGTAGCCACATAGGACTGGTCAAGCTTTGTATATTTATTTTTCAGGTAAAAGGGGAGTAAAAGCAGTGACAACCTTTCCAGGTCAATCTCAGGCTGTCCGATTGCTGCATGAAGATAGGGGTGATGAATTTGGTCGGATATGTGTTGCACTGTATCATTCATCCAGCGCTCAGAATGTTTAAAGCTCATCGTTTTCTCCCCGTTTCATTAGTTCATATGTAACAAGACTTATCCATCCATTAGTGAACCTGATATTCAGTGTTGAATGTGGGCCATTTAAATTGAGCCGAGTCTATAAATCCCTACCATTATAACATATCAATTGCAGGTATAGTGAAGTCAAAAGAAGCCAGCACTTGCTGGCTTCCATCATTCACTTTATTTTTTTATTTTTTCATCACTCAGCACTTCTCCATGTGCAGTCAAAACTGATGCTTTTCCCCGTACTTTAACGGCTGATGTATGTTCAGTAAACTGGGCGATCATGACTTCACCCTTGTCCAGCTTTTCGGAGTGATGGAACTTTGTATCTGTTCCACGTGTCAGTCCAATCACATTCACGCCATCTTCCAGCGCTTTAATACTAATAAAATTACTCTGGTCACTCAAAGAAACTCGCTCCTTTTTTAATCCATCTTAAGAAGAGTCATCACTTCATTTCTGAGTACAGAATCTTCTTCGTATACACCCCGTGCAGCTGTTGTAACGGTTTTTGCACCAGGCTTTTTAACACCGCGCATTGTCATACACATATGCTCAGCTTCAACTATTACATATGCTCCATGTGGTGCGAGCATTTCCATAATCGCATCAGCAACTGTAGATGTAATTCTTTCCTGAAGCTGAGGTCTTCTTGCAGTAGTCTCAACTGCTCTAGCTAATTTGCTCAGCCCGGTAACCTTACCGTTTTTAGGAAGATAAGCCACATGGGCTTTTCCGTAAAAGGGAACCAGATGATGTTCACACATAGAATGAAAAGGAATATCCTTTACAAACACTAGCTCTTCATGGTCTTCGTTAAAAACTGTTTTAAAATACTCTTTAGGGTCACTATGAAGACCTGAGAACATTTCCTCATACATTTTCGCAACTCTTTTTGGTGTATCAAGAAGGCCTTCTCTTGAAGGATCTTCACCTACTGCTTCTAATAGCATCGTAATTGCTTTTTGTATTTTCTCCCGGTCTACACGACCGTTCTTCTCTTCCGTTAAAGTTGTCAACTGTTCAGTTGTATGGTCCATTGTCCAATCCTCCTACACTGCTATATTTCACTTCATATTAGCATAATGGACGAAAAAGGCGCAAAGCCAACTACTCAGTTAATGTGCGATCATTTTTACGTCATATAAAAAACCGCACGAATTGTGCGGTTTTCTCGCTAAAGATATGTATTATTTAACAGCATCTTTTAGCGCTTTACCTGGTTTGAAAGCAGGCACCTTGCTTGCTGAGATTTCGATTTCTTCTCCGGTCTGCGGATTACGGCCTTTACGGGCAGCACGCTCGCGTACTTCGAAGTTACCAAAACCAATCAGTTGTACCTTATCACCTTTAGCAAGTGCATCTTGTACTGTATCGAATACTGCATCAACTGCTTTAGTTGCGTCTTTCTTAGAAAGCTCAGCAGACTCAGCAACTGCATTGATTAGTTCAGTCTTGTTCACGTCATTCACCTCCTCCCAAAAAAGTATGGGCAAGTCTCTGTTACATTGTGAACATTGAAAAGCATCTTCACGATTTAAATAATCGTTAAAAAGCCTATAGAATCAATGTTTTAGATCAATTCTGTTAAAAGATTATCACATTAAAAATACATTAGCAAGAATAATACGATAATTATTGGCAATCTCTTCTTATTATCTCCTTATATAGGAAAAATAAACCTCTTTTCACTACTAAATCGCATCATATAAAGGTTTTTAATGTTGTCTGCACTTATAATTAAAATGATATTCGATTCATTTTCATTGAATATGCATCATAGCATACTAAATCATGTTTGACGAATCACAGCAAGAAATAAAATAAAAAAAGCAGCCTTTAAAGCAGGCTGCCTGGAGCGAGTATGTTTAAAGAATAATTGCAATCATTCCACCTGATCCTTCGTTGATCACTCTTTCTAGCGTTTCTTTAAGCTTGTATCTGGCGTTCTCAGGCATGATTGCAAGCTTTGCCTGTATACCTTCTCTGACAATTGAACTCAGACTCCGGCCGAATATATCAGAGCTCCAGATTGATAACGGGTCATCCTCAAAGTCCTGCATTAAGTAATGGACCAGCTCTTCACTTTGTTTCTCTGTACCAATAATTGGTGAGAATTCTGATTCAACATCAACTTTAATCATATGGATTGATGGAGCAACTGCTTTCAATCTGACGCCATACCTTGCACCCTGCCGGATGATTTCCGGCTCATCAAGGCTCATATCTGATAATACAGGTGCAGCAATACCATAACCTGTCTGCCTCACCATTTTTAGAGCATCCGAGAATTGATCATATTCTTTTTTAGCTTCTGTATATTCTTTAATTAATGATAAAAAATGATCTTTGCCAGTAACCCTTTCCCCAATAAGTTCTTCAATTACCTGATCGTATAATTCTTCAGGTGCATGAAGATCAATGTTGGCAACACCACCGCCCATATCCATTCCTGCAAGCTGAGCCGTGTCTACATGATCAAATTCTTCAAACTGTCTGACCACCCTGTCTACATCCCGTATTCTCCGTATATCATGAATCACATCACCGATAGCTGTTTCAAAATGGGATCTGAGCCAATGATCCTGATCGAGCACCATGACCCACCCCGGCAGCTGTACATTAACCTCAAGGACAGGAAACTCGTATAAAGCTTCTTTCAGCACCATCATGACGTCTGCTTCCCTCATGCTTTCAACACTCATTGCAACAACGGGTACGTCGTATTTAAGCTGTAGTTCTTTTCTTAACATTTCAGTCTGTTCCTGATGCGGTCTCGCGCTGTTCAGCACCATAATGAAAGGTTTTCCAACTTCCTTTAACTCTGCAATAATTTTTTCTTCCGTTTCTTCATAGCTCTCTCTTGGTATTTCACCAATTGTACCATCGGTTGACATCATTACACCGATCGTTGAGTGATCCTGTATGACTTTTCTGGTTCCTGCCTCTGCAGCTTCATCAAACGGGATTGGTTCATCGTACCATGGCGTATGAACCATTCTGGGACCATATTCATCTTCATGCCCTTTCGCTCCAGGTATCGTATAACCTACACAATCCACCATTCTGACATTGACTTCAAGGCCTTCTGACACAGCAATTTTTACTGCCTGATTGGGTACAAATTTAGGTTCTGTCGTCATAATTGTCCGACCGGCTGCACTTTGTGGAAGTTCGTCCTGAGCACGTTCTTTTTCTGCAGGATTTTTCATATGGGGTATGACAGCAAGCTCCATCATTTTTTTTATAAAAGTTGATTTTCCGGTTCTGACCGGACCAACTACACCAATGTAAATATCCCCTCCCGTTCTCTCTGCAATATGTTCGAATACGTTTTGTTTTTCCATCTGCAAGCCCCCCTGTTTCAGCATCACGCAATTATATTCTATGAGGACATGCTGCAAAAAGAACAAAAAAAACCGGCTCTTTTAAGAACCGGTTTCTTCTCTTCCGTATTCAATTTCCCCATCTTCACCTACAAAATACGGAACGCTGTATGCAGGTACTACTCTTGAATCCTCGAGCAGAATCGAACGCAGATCTTCTTCATTTTCATAAGAAGAGAGGTCGCGCTCCTGTGTTAGCTGATACAGATCAGTCACATAGTCAAGATAGATTGTCCCGTCACCACCTGCTACAAACGGCAGTTCGTTTCCTGTATAAGGGCTGACAGCAGTCGGATCTTCATCAAACCCAAGCTTTGCGTAATCAATTGAATACATATTGTCTCCAACCTGTTCCTTAAAAGGAATACCTCGATTTGCCTGAACTCTGATCTGGATTGTTCTGATTGTTTCTGCCACCCTCAGGTCAAATACATATACAGTCGGATCCTCTTCTACATTTAAAAGCGTATATTGAAAGACTCCGCCGTTTTCAAACGCATTTCCCGGGAGCTCAGCCATATATCTTGGCTTTAGCATTGAAAAGTCAATCTGATACTTTCTGTAAATCGGTGTATCATTATCAACTGTCTTTATTGGTAGCAGCCCACCAGTGCTTTCCTGGTACTGGTCCACAGCAGACTGCACACTCTCAATCTGCTCTTCATAAGCAATTTCATTTCCTGCTCTTTCCTGTGAAGGGAACATGCATCCACTCAGGATAACTGAAAACGCTGCAGCTAGGACAATCAGGCGTTTATTCATATCATTCTCCCCCTGATCAGGCTTCCATCGTCGGACCGCTCAATACGACCCAAAGCATGATTAAACCTGCTAATATCATAAAAATATAGGCTGCAAATGCAGTGATAAACTTTAAAACTTTATTTGATATTTTATATCGGCTGAAATAAATAATAATAATTGCTAAAAACATAAACCCCATCGAACCGAATGAAATCCACATCTTCGTTAATGCATCCACTAAAGCTCACCCTTTCACAAAACGTGCTGTTATATTATAGCATATTAACTAGATAAACTTGATTTATGGTCTGGAAGAGTCAGAAAAAGTTCATTCTTTCTGTCAGAGTGATTTTTCACAATGAAAAAACCGGGATCAATTCCCGGTTTTTTCGTCCTGATCTTCAAGTATGTTAACCAGATCTTCCATTTCATGCGTTTTTACACGTGCCATGAGCTGGTCAACCGCTTCTTTAGGGTGCACACCTTCAAATAATACATGGTAAAGAGCAGTTGTGATCGGCATAGAGACCTCATATTTATCAGCTAGCTGGTAAGCCGCCTTTGTCGTTCTGACGCCTTCTACAACCATGCCCATACTATCAAGCACTTCATCAAGCTTATGTCCCTTGCCAAGCATATTACCTGCTCTCCAGTTTCTTGAATGAACGCTTGTACAGGTTACAATCAGGTCGCCTACACCGGTCAGTCCTGAAAAAGTGAGTGGATTAGCACCCATTTTTGTACCAAGTCTCGCAATTTCAGCAAGTCCACGTGTAATCAGAGCAGCTTTCGCATTATCTCCATAACCAAGTCCATCTGTTATACCTGCAGCGAGCGCAATAATATTTTTTAATGCACCACCGACTTCAACACCGATCACATCATTGTTTGTATAGACCCTGAAATGCTGATTCATAAATGCATCCTGGACTTTTTCAGCCGCTTCGATCTGATGTGATGCTGCTGTTACAGTTGTAGGGTGCCTTTTGACGACTTCTTCAGCATGACTTGGTCCGGACAGAACAACAAGATCTGACATTGTTTCAGGAGTGAGTGTCTCTTCCAGTATTTCAGATATTCTCAAATGCGAATCAGGTTCGATCCCTTTACTGACGTGTACAACAACTGCAGGTTTACCAGCTACACGGTTCACTTTTTCTGCTACTTCACGTGTAGCTTTTGCAGGAACTGCAAAAACAATCATATCTGCAGCTGAAACAGCTTCCTTTATATCTGAATAGGCTCTGATAAGTTCCGGCAGTTCAGTGTCAGGAAGATACTTATCATTCATGTGCGTCTGATTGATTTTCTCAGCCTGAGCTTCTGTATGAGTCCAGAGTTTTACCTGGTGGTGATTATCTGCTAATACAAGTGCCAAAGCAGTTCCCCAGCTTCCGGCTCCAAGTACTGCGATTTGAAGATTTGCCAAATTAAACCCTCCTTTGTCTTACTTTCTTGCTCTTGCAATCAGTCTGATCGGTGTACCTTCAAAACCGAATGCCTCTCTGATACGATTTTCAAGAAATCTCTCATATGAGAAGTGCATCAGTTCAGGTTCATTAACAAATATTACAAAAGTTGGTGGTTTAACAGCCACCTGTGTCGCATAAAAAATCTTTAATCTTCTGCCGTTTTCGGTCGGAGTTGGATTCATTGCGACAGCATCCATTACAACTTCATTCAGAATACTTGACTGTACTCTCATCGAATGATTTTCACTAGCCATATTAATAACAGGAAGCAGTGTATGGATTCGTTTCTTCGTTAATGCTGAAACGAAAACTACCGGTGCATAATCAAGAAATTGGAAATGTGCTCTAATCGTTTTTTCAAACTTATCCATTGTCTTTTCGTCTTTTTCTACAGCATCCCACTTATTCACAACAATAATGACCGCTCTGCCTGCCTGGTGAGCGTAACCTGCGATTTTTTTATCCTGATCAATAATACCTTCTTCTCCATCAATCAGAACAAGCACAACGTCTGAACGTTCAATTGCCCGCAGTGCACGGAGTACGCTGTATTTTTCAGTGGACTCATAGACTTTTCCTTTTTTACGCATCCCTGCAGTATCAATAATGACATATTCCTGACCATCATATTTATAAGGGGTATCAACAGCGTCTCTGGTCGTACCGGCTACATTACTGACAATAACCCGTTCTTCTCCAAGAAGCGCATTGACCAATGAGGATTTCCCTACATTCGGTCTGCCGATTAAAGAGAATTTCACGACTTCTTCTCCATAATCTGCTATTTCACGCTTATCAAAATGTTCAGCTGCAGCATCAAGAAGATCACCAAGACCCAGTCCATGTGAACCTGAGATTGGATACGGCTCACCAAAACCAAGTGAATAAAAATCATAAATCTGATCTCTCATCTCAGGGTTGTCCACTTTATTAACAGCAAGGACTACGGGTTTATTTGATTTATATAAAATTTTCGCAACATGTTCATCAGCTGAAGTGACACCTTCACGACCATTCGTCATAAAAATAATAACATCAGCTTCATCAATGGCGATTTCAGCCTGTTGTCTAATCTGCTCTAAAAACGGCTCATCACCGATATCAATACCGCCTGTATCAATAATATTAAAATCATGGTTCAGCCATTCAGCTGAACTGTAAATACGATCTCTTGTTACACCAGGAGTATCTTCCACAATTGATACTCTCTCTCCAACAACTCTGTTAAAAATAGTGGATTTCCCTACATTTGGGCGACCAACTATCGCAACGACCGGCTTTGCTTTTGCCATGACGTTCACCCTTTCTACACACTTCATTTAAAGTGTACTATCAATTTATTCGTTCTATACAGCCAAATCATTGTATCAGTAATTAATTTAATGCACAATGACTGACCATACAAGTAAAAGCTGATTTCTTTTTAAGGAAATCAGCTTTTATTGTAAAGTACATAAGAAAAACAATTCAGGATCTTCTGCTCATTAGTTCCGGAGAAAAGCCTCTGACGCTCAGCCAGTGGTACAAATCACCTCTTAGAATTACAGGTACCCTGTGGAGATCTTCAGTGTTTTTACAACCTAGTGCAGTCATCATCATGATCAGATCATCCTGAAAATATTTTATTTCTTCGATTAACTGTCCCTCACCCTGTTCAGTTAATATTCTTAAGAATGACCCTGCAATGCCAGCTGCAGATGCACCGAGAATCAGACTTTTTAGTACATCTGAACTTTTATGTATGCCTCCTGAAGCAAGTACATCTTTTGACGTGGCATGGACAGTCTCTACAATCGAGGCGGCAGTTGGAATTCCCCACTCATTAAAAAATAGTTTTTTTCTTTCCTGCCTATTATTTTCAATACTTGAAAAATTCGTTCCGCCATATCCCCCTGCATCAATTGCAGCAATGGCTGTCTGATCAAGCTTTGCTGCAGCTTCACTGCTGATGCCAAAACCAGTTTCTTTCACAATGACTGGAATTGTTAATTCATCAGCGATCCGGGCAATCCTCTCAAGGGCACCGTTAAACGCACGATCACCTTCAGGCATTGCCAGCTCCTGAATTACATTTAAATGGATTTGAAGGGCATCGGCTTCGATCATTTCAGCTGCCTCGAGTGCCTGTGATACGGTTGCCTCACTGCCTATGTTACCGAATATCAGCCCTTCAGGATTTTCTTTTCTTACCACCTCATAGGTGTGCCGTTCCTGTTTATCTTTAATCGCTGACATTTGAGAACCCACAGATAATGCGATTCCTGTTTCTTTTGCAGCTCTTGCCAGTGAAGCATTGATTTCTGAAGTTTTATTTCCACCTCCGCCAGTCATCGCGTTGATGAAAAAAGGCGAACTTAGTATAAGTCCGCCTACTTCAGAGTGAAGAGAAACATCATCGACTGAGCTGTCCGGAAGGCTCTGATGAATAATGACAACATCATCGAAACCGGTTTTTCCGGATTGCCTGTCAGATAAAGCATATTCAATATGGTCCAGTTTTCTTTTCGCTCTACTCACATTCATTCACCTAATTACTTATCATTATTTAAATCTTTTAGTTTGTCCCCTATCATTTCACCAAGCTGGAAACCTGAAGATTCTTCAGGCATTTCATAGCCTTGTGATGAAGAGCCTTTATCTTCTTTCAGCTCTTTGATCGAAAGTGATAGTCTTTGATCATTAACATTCACATCCAGTACTTTTACCTGAACCTGTTCACCTTCATTTAATACTTCATGCGGAGTCCCGATATGCTGATGTGAAATTTGTGAAATGTGAACCAGACCTTCAACGCCCGGGAATACCTCCACAAAAGCTCCATAAGATACGAGGCGTCTCACTTTACCATCGAGAACAGCTCCTCTTGGGGCTTTTTCTTCTATGCCTGTCCAAGGCCCTGGTAAAGTTTCTTTAATTGACAGTGAAATTCTTTCGTTATCACGATCAACAGAAAGTACTTTGACCTGTACTTTTTGACCTTCTTCTACAACATCGGACGGTTTTTCAACATGTTGATGAGACAACTGTGAAATATGAACCAGTCCGTCTACACCGCCAATATCTACAAAGGCTCCAAAGTCAGTAATGCGCTGAACTGTCCCGTCCAGAACATCATTAGCCTGGATATTTTCAAGCAGTTCCTTCTTTTTCTCAGCCTTTTCTCCTTCAATTACAGCACGGTGAGAAAGAATCAGTCTGTTTTTCTCTTCGTCAAGTTCTACAATTTTAAAAGTAAGAGATCTACCTCTGTAATCTTCAAAATCTTCTACATAGTAATCCTCAACAAGAGAAGCAGGTACGAAGCCTCTTACACCTAGATCAACAACAAGTCCGCCTTTCACAACGTCTTTGACCTCAGCTTCAAACACTTCTTCTGTTTCATATCTGCGCTTCATTTCTTCCCACGCTTTTTCCGCTTCAACTTTACGTTTAGAGAGCACGAGCAGTTCTTCTTCAACCTTAGTGACGACCAGGTCCAGCTCGTCCCCTTCATTCACAACGTCAGAGGCTTTTTCTACATGGAGGCTCGAAAGTTCTGAGATCGGAATAATACCGTCTATCTTGCTGTCTTTTATATCCACAAGAACCTGTTTTTCCTCCACCTTGGTTACAGTACCGGTAACCCGATCTCCTACCTCTAATGAGTTTACTTCGATGTTGTTCATATCCTCTGTCATATGTACTCCTCCTTAATCCAAGACTGCTGAAATTGTATTAAATGTGAAAAAATTCACAGTTTAATGTTAAATTCAGAATATACTACTAACTTCTAATAAATAGCCCTGTTTGTCAAGCGAGAACTTTTATCGATGATTGTCGGAAAGTGTTTTAATCTCATTCATAATGATTTCGGTTACTTCAGTAGCAGATGCTTTTCTTTCTTTTAATTCAGCCATATCAATCGGTTTACCATAAACTACCTTAAGGCGTCTTGAGAATTTATACGGCCCAATTATTGCACAAGGAACAACTGCAGCATCAGATCTCAATGCAAAAAATCCTGCACCTGCAAGTCCTTTTCCAATCTGACCATCCTTACTCCTGGTGCCCTCTGGAAATAAACCGACAACATGACCATCTTTTAATTGTTTCAGACCTTTACGCAGAGCTTCACGGTCACTCATCCCTCTTTTTACCGGAAATGCATTCAGATTAGGCAGCAGCTTTTTCAGAATTGGCATATTAAAAAGTTCTTCTTTTGCCATAAATGAAACCGGACGTGGCGAAGTAATGCCTACAACAGGAGGGTCAAGTACATTAATGTGATTTGCACAAATTAATACGCCTCCATGTTCCGGTATATGTTCTTTACCCACTGTACGTATTCTGTAAGCGGGCGTAAGTACAGATTTTACTAATCCTTTTGCAAAAGAGTATAAATTCATAATGATGCCCCCCGATCAGCAGCTAACTCAGTCACTTTGTTTACTACTTCTGAAATTGACATATGCGTTGTATCAAGCTCTATTGCATCTTCTGCTTTTACTAGCGGGGATACAGCTCTTGTTGAATCAATATGATCACGCTTTTCTATTTCAGCTTTAAGCTCTTGCAGATCCGATATGATTCCCTGTTTCTGGTGTTCTTCGAAGCGTCGTCTTGCACGCTCCTCAGCTGTAGCTGACATAAATATTTTCAGTTCAGCATCTGGAATAACAGCTGTCCCGATATCACGTCCATCCATCACGATGCCGCCATTTTTCACAAGCTCCTGCTGTCTTCTGACCATTTCACTTCTGACAAGTTTATGGAGCGCAACATCAGAAACATTCTGAGTGACAATTTGCTGCCTGATTTCTGGAGTGACTTCTTTTTCATCTAAATAAACAAGCTGCCCATCTTTACCTGGCTTTAGCTCTATTACTGTATTCAATAAAAGGTTATATAATTCCTGCTCATTTTTAGGATCAATCTGACTTTTTAATGCTTTGTAAGTAAGCGTGCGATACATTGCACCTGTGTCTATATAGATAAAACCTAATTTTTCAGCTATTTTTTTTGCTGCTGTACTTTTGCCGGCAGCGGCCGGTCCGTCTAGTGCAATTCGAATGTTCTTAGTATTATTCACTGGCGATTCTCCTCAATCTAATATAATCTCAATTATTGTATCATAACATGGTCCTTAAAATAGGTATCAAAAACGCGCCTGCTTAAGTAAAAGCAGACGCGTTACGTTTATTTTTCCTTCATTTTCAGCTGGCATTCAAACGTATACCGGAGTAAAAGCTGTCTTTCGAGTGCGGTCAGATTGTTAAACTTAAGCATACCGATCTGAACACGATTTACAACTTTGGTGCGCGTAATTTCACCAGCAGCTTTTAAATATTGGTTATCACCATTCCGCATAGGAAGCACCATAAACAACCCGACCGTATCTCCAGAATGAAAATCCATACCATCTTTTAAAATAAAAGATAGCCCTCCGGCACTGACATCTTCAGTTACGGTATTGAAATTAGCCATTTCAGTTTTCACTGATAAATCTATTGAAGTATTTACCCGGACAAATTGCCTGCGCTGCACTTTAATTAAGTCCTTTTCATCGGGCTGATCCAGTAATATCATAGGAATGTTTACATTTTTACGACCTTTCACTTCCGTTTCAAATGAAAAGGCATCATTATTCTCGGATGTATAGCTAATCCTTAATTGCATTCCATCAATTAAAAATACAGTTTTGTTTGTAGTCATATTAATTGGATAATCAATAAACAGCTTACCGTCACTGATTTCAACCAGTCTGCTTTTATATTTATCATGGCTTGAAGCATGCATTGGTTCAATCGTTAGAACTGTTCCTATTTTCATCTGATACACCCACCTATACTCGGATATATAGGTATTATCGCACAGAAAAAAACTTTTTCAATTCCTTTTTCAGTAAATCCTCTATAGCTTTTCTACTTTTTCTTCCTGTCCGTTTTCTGCATTGATATAGATCCGGAATGTTTCTTCCTTCGTTATACCCGTGAATTCGTAACACAGCACATGCTCATCAACCTCATTTCTGATCAAAGTCATTCTTGTCTCGCCATTTTCGAATTCTGAATGCAACAAGGAAAGTGCTTCATTCTCTGTCAATTTTATCTGCGGAATTTCAATCTCCCCGTGACCTGCCCAGTAATCATAACCGGTAAACCCGAGAATTTCTCCATTATCAAGTGCAACCTTAATATAGACTGAATCATCAAGCACCCAAATGTCACTGTCTTTCAGGTACCTTGAGAATGTGAGGGAAGCACTGTGATCAGTTTGTTGTCCTTTTTCAAGCTTAAGATCATTCAGATCATTTTGATTAAGAAACTTTTCAGCTTCAGTAACAGATTCATTCAGGCTGAGATTCGCCTCAGTGACTTCTCTATCCTTAATCATATAAAGCGGATATCCCCCCTTAACCGAGAGGTCCATCGAAAACGATTCTTCGGTGTCTGTAACGGATATAAATGGATAAGTCGATCCTTTAAGGCTTTTCGAAACATTAGCATTTTCCAGCTGCATACCGGAAAACTTTTCAGCAATACTTAATGCATCATCTGGTTGTATCTCATTTCCTGTCAGATGCTGAAGCTGTTTTCTGCGCTGTGAAGCAGTTTCCTGATCTGTTGGTGCAAAGGTTTCAGATGCATACCCTTTTACAACTCCATCAACTTTGGCAAATCCATCAACAACCGGCTGTGCTTTCGCATCACCAGTGGCCATGAGCTGCTCCAGATCAAGCCAGCTGAGTTCTTCTTCCAGAATTCTGCTCTGGATTGTTCTCAGCTCATTCTGTATCTCTGCTGACTGATCATACAATTGTTCAAGTTTTTTGTATTCATCGACTGTGAGTGGCTCTGAAGAAAGGTCCCTCACTGAAGTTAAATAGCTGAACTCGCCAATCTTCATCAGAAACTTTTCCATTTCACTGAAAGGCAAGACACCTAATGGCAGTTGACCAATATCTGAGTGAATCATCGAAGTTAATCTCCAGACTTCTGTGAGTGCGGGGGATAATGTTCTCCCCCCATTCATCGCTAAAGTTGATCCGATTTCATCATGCAGTAGATCCATTTGAAAAGTCATTTCATGAAAGGCACGCTGGTACTGGTTTTCCATATGATTTTGCAGTGCATTTGCCTGACCCTTCTGATAAGCTGCGAAGGCAGCAGCTGAAAAGGCACATAAAAATAACACAATTAAAATTATTTTTTTCCAGTTCATTTTTCATTCTCCTTATTTATAGGCAGAAAATATGTTCACCAATCTTTTTGATTTGCGGTCTGGACCAGATCCATTTGCTGGTTGCAGTTACCGGGTTAAAATAATATAATGCGTTCTCAGACGGGTCCCACCCGTTTATTGCATCCATTACAGCCCTTCTTGCCTGATCATCCGGCGTCAGCCAGATTTGACCATCAGCCACAGCAGTGAATGCTAGAGGTTCAAAAATAACAGCTGATGCGGTATTAGGAAATGCTTCATCTTCAATTCTGTTCAAAATAACTGCAGCTACAGCAACCTGCCCTTCGTATGGCTCTCCTCTTGCTTCACCGTAAACTGCATTAGCCATTAGTTTAATATCATTTTCTGAATAACCGTTTGGTAGTTTCAGCTTTTTGGATACCGTTTCTGTTTTAACCTGATTCTTTAAAGGGGTTCCTCCATAATGAGTAAATTTAACTCCCTTATTGAGGTTTTCCCTTACGAAGGACTCATTGTAGTCACTTGCATTAATTAATTTCTGTCTCGTTTCCGGACCTGCAAGCCCGTCAATGTCCATACCATAATCAGACTGAAAATTTCTCAATGCCCAGTAAGTGCCCCAACCAAAATCTCCATCAATTTGCCCTTTGTAATAGCCGATATACTGAAGTCTTGACTGCAGTTCAATGACATCATCCCCAAAAGCGCCTTTTTGAATCACCTGCCCACTGAAGGCATCAGTTACTGATACATTGCTGAAAAAAATTGAAAAAGCCAATAAACACATACAAAAGTTTTTCTGCATACAGATTCCTCCTGTCAAACTGATACTAATAATCTGAACCAATTCAGCTATTCTATACAATTCAATTATTGAATATGGAACATCAGACTTTTCATAAATTACAAAAAAAGCATGCAGGCGCATGCTTTTCAGGTCAGTTTTGTTTTATGATGATGATCTGTCAGGATATGAGCTTTTTTCACTTTCCACAAACCCAGCCACCAGAGAAATAACATGAAAGGAACCATATAATAGATCCAGTTCCTGCTGCTAATCAGAATAAAGTCATATGTAGTATGAAGCAATATGGGCAATATAAGAGAAATAAATATAAATAAATTTTTATTCATGTGAAATTTTGCTTTTCCTATGTAATAACCCATTACGACACCGAAAAGTGCGTGACTTGATACAGGAAGGAGTGCTCTCCCGACCGCTGCATCAAGTCCGTATACTGCGAGATATAATACGTTTTCAAGAGTGGCAAACCCAAGTGATACAGCTGCACCGTAAACAATACCATCATAAGGTTCATCGAATTCTACAAGATGAAAAATAAAAAAGTATAAAATAAACCACTTGAAAAATTCTTCTAATAATCCATAAGCCAGGAAAGATTGTATGAGTGTATTGGAAAAATCAGTCTCAACCTCAATCACATATTGTAAAAACATTACCGGGAATGTTACTGCAACACCTAATATAAACGCTCTGAATACGACTCTAACAGGCTCTGAGTCATATTGATCTCTTAAATAGAAGTAACTTAGAAGAGCAAGTCCCGGTGCTATCGCAGCTGAAATTAGAGCGATCATGCTGTTGCCTCTTTTCAATCCGTTTTTCTCATCGTATCATGGAAAAGAATTCATTTACACATATAACTTTTCGGGAGGCATAAAATGTCGAAAAAAACATTATTACTCATACATACCGGCGGCACAATCTCAATGTCTGAAGACGAATCAGGCGCTGTTAAAACAGAAGGTAACAATCCCCTGTTAAGACAAACACAGAATCTGAATGATTATGCTGACTTTATAGTGGAAGCACCATTTACACTGCCTTCACCTCATATCACACCGGATCATATGCTTGAATTGAAAAAACTGATTGAAAAGTATTATCTTGAACACGGCATCCATGGTGCTGTAATTACGCACGGAACAGATACTTTAGAAGAGACAGCATACTTTTTGGACCTTACACTCAGATTATCTATACCAATCGTTGTGACAGGTGCTATGAGATCTTCAAATGAGATCGGTTCGGATGGTCTTTACAATCTGATTAGCGCGGTCAGAGTTGCTACAAGTGATGAAGCCTTTGGCAAGGGTGTTCTAGTCGTTTTAAATGATGAAATCCATACTGCCGTTAATGTTACTAAAACTCACTCTAGTAACGTTTCTACCTTTCAGAGTCCGCAGTATGGTCCAATCGGAATTGTTACGAAGGCCGGTGTGCTGTTTCACCATACACCGAAATTAGATGTAAAGTACTCAATTTCTGCGCTCAGTAAAAATGTAGCAATCATCAAAGCCTATGCCGGAATGGATTCAAGGTTGCTCAGTGCACTGGCAGATCTGAATTTTGATGGCGTCATTATAGAAGCACTTGGTCAGGGGAATCTGCCGCCGGGGACAGTCTCCGGCATTGAGGACCTGATTAACAAAAATATCCCTGTCGTACTCGTATCCAGATGTTTTAATGGAATTACACAGGACGTGTATGGTTATGAGGGCGGAGGCAGGCAGCTGAAGCAAAAAGGTGTTATATTTTCTAATGGCCTGAACGGGCAAAAGGCAAGACTGAAACTGATGATTGGACTATCACAGTCTGATGATCCGGATTATATCGTATCCATGTTTAAATAATGATATTACATCAAAAAAGGAAGCTGCTTAGCTTCCTTTTTTGATAATTGCATCTGCTATTTGATTTCCGTGAAACCTGCCATTTTCAATAAAGATTTCATTAGCATTGTTACCGGCTGCGATAACACCTGCTATATAGATCCCTTCTACGTTTGTTTCCATCGTTTCAGGGTTAAACAACGGCCTGCCTGTATCATAATCAATATCCACACCCATCGCTTCAATAAATGAATGATCAGGGTGATAGCCGATCATAGCAAATACAATATCATTTTTTATTGTAATGTCCTTGAAGCCATCTGAATAAATTAATTCCTGATGTGAAATGTCCTTTATTTCTGTATTGAAGACCATCTTAACAGTGCCGTTTTTCACCAGCGCTTCAAATTCAGGAAGAATCCACGGTTTAATACTTTGTGAATATTCACTGCCTCTATAAAGTACTGTTACTCTTGCGCCAGCTTTTTGAAGTTCAATCGCTGCATCAACTGCTGAGTTTTTACCCCCAATGACAGCCACATCCAGATCGAAATAAGGGTGCGCTTCTTTAAAATAATGATGAACTTTTCCAAGCTCCGCTCCCGGACAGGTTAACTTATTCGGATGATCATAATAACCGGTCGCAACGATTACCTGTTCTGCTGAATAAAGATCTTTATCTGTCTGAATTAAAAACGAGCCGTCCTGCTTCGTTACATTCTCCACTTTCTCAAAACGGTTAATTCTTAAGTCGTGCCTTGAGGCCACTTCTCTATAATAAACTAACGCCTGATTCCTCTTAGGCTTATGCTGTTCAATGATAAATGGCACATTGCCTATTTCCAGTTTCTCACTAGAAGAAAAAAAAGTCTGGTGAGTAGGATAGTGATAAATGGCATTCACTATATTTCCTTTCTCAATAATCAGAGGATTAATTCCTTTATGTTTAAGTTCGATCGCTGCTGACAGTCCACATGGACCTCCGCCGATAACGATTACCTGTTCTTTATTCACTTCATTCACTCCTCGATGCAACGCGATGTATGCCGATTATTTAAAAAACTCCTATCTTATCATAATAGGAGTTTTTGCATTCTGATACAATTAATTTGCTGACATATTTAATGATTTACTGATCCAGTCTTCCCAATCTTCCTTATTCAGCCCGACGAGATTTTTTTCATAACCTTTTTTTTCGTCATCATTCATCATATTGACTGCATGTCCGCCAAGACCGATTGCCAGATCCTTATACTCACCTTCAAGCTCAGTAATCAGATCCTTTGCACGGGATAAATTGGCTTTTAACGTGCATGACATAAAAAGCAACCTCGGTTCAACTGTATCTAGAACAGTTTGAATATCTCCTTCTTTTATGCTGGATCCAAGATAAATCACATTAAAACCTTTTCTTCGAATGTATAGTGTGAATATCAGCAGACCCAGTTCATGCCACTCTCCCGGAGAACATACCGCTACCACTTTTGGTAAGAAGTTATTCTGAGGAAAAGAATGCATCAGAATGCCGATTCTCGATCTTAATATTGATGTTGCAAAATGCTCATGAGCCGTGGTAATCCTGCCTTCTTCCCATAGTAGACCGATTTTGATTAATATACTGCCTAGTATATCAATCAGGACTTTATCGACTGTGTATAAAGAAAAAGCCTCATTGATCAGATCATGCGCTCTGCTCTCATCAAATTTCATTAAAGCATTCAATAACTCTTCTTTAAGTACTGTCAGCTGATTTTCATTTTGATTATCTGACATGATATGGTCATGTTCCTGTTCAGAAAGTGCAACTGCCTGACTGATTGTAAAGCCTGCATTTACTTTTGAAACCAGCCATTTAAGTTTTCTGATATGTTCATCGGTATATAATCTATGCCCGGAATGATTTCGTACTGGGGCAATCATCTGGTATCTTCTTTCCCATGCTCTGAGCGTACCCGGTTGAATCCCAAGCATATTAGAGACAGCTTTTATATTATATTTTCCTTCATCAGCTTTCATGGCCGACCTCCTGCTTAAGACTGTTTGATACTTAATTATATATTCATTATACAAAGATGTAAAATTTGTATAGGTTTTATATAACTTTTTAGGAGATCGTAAGCAGGTGAACTTCAGACTTTGCTCCAAGTCTCATAGGGATCAGCGTCGTTCCATATCCGTTACTAATTAATTGTGTATACTGTTGATGTTGAATAAGATTCCCTTTTTGATAAGGACCACACCCCATCACCCTGATTTGACCTCCATGGGTATGACCGCTAAGGATGATCCGGACCTGATCTGCATACTGTACGTCATGTAACTTTCTCGTTACTCTCGGGTCGTGACTCAGGAGGATCACATCCTTCTCACCAACATCACTTAACGCCTTTATAAGATCATCTTTTTGATAATTGATATCTCCTATTCCTGCTATGGCGATTTGATCGTTAATCATATCGGAATCATTTTCTAGGACCTTTATTCCTTCAGCTTCGAGAATGTCAGTCAGCTTTCTTTTATTTACTTCCTCATCATTATTACCATATACAAAATAGGCTTTCCCTGCTTTTGCAATGAGTGATGCATTATACTGAACCCTCTCGAAAGGTACACCTTTTTCTGTCATATCCCCTCCAATTAGAATCAAATCCGCTGCAGGCAGCGAACGAAACCATTTTTCAGGAATTTTACGCCGGTGTATATCTGAAATAAAGAGCACTTTTAATGGTTTAAAAGTAGATGCGTCTTTTAATTTAATGTGGTGTGTGATCAGATTGTTTTCAAATGCTCTCTTTATCATCCATGATCCTAAAGAAAGGCAAAAAATAATGCCTGCATATATATATTTCATTTTATCCTCCCGGGTAAGCCGCTATAATCATTAAACAATGTTTCATTATATACGATTAAGGCTCAACTGAATACAACTTAACCTGAAAACCTTCTAATCAAAAAAATCATTTCCCCGCGATCCGGAGAAATGATTTGAGTTTTAATCCTCTTTTATATCCAGTATTCTGAACCCGGATTTTTCAAGTTGCTTGAGAAATTTATCAAGATTATCTTTCTTTTCAATTTTCAATACGATTCTTCTGACAAGTTTATCAGTTTCATCAAAAGTAACAAGAGAGATAACAGA
Source organism: Jeotgalibacillus sp. 10bf12 (assembly GCF_055597105.1). Taxonomy (NCBI): domain Bacteria; kingdom Bacillati; phylum Bacillota; class Bacilli; order Caryophanales; family Caryophanaceae; genus Jeotgalibacillus; species Jeotgalibacillus sp. 10bf12. The sequence continues at coordinate 2,612,894 of NZ_CP200276.1, forward strand.
TTCATGAAATTGTTGAATAATTTCTGCCAGACGGGAAATTCTGCCCTCGGTTTCTACAGAAGTGAATGCAATCCGAACACCTTCTTTATGCATACCAAACGCACTCCGGAATTGATTGAACACGTCATACCTTGTCACAATCCCCTTAAACCTTCTTTCAGTATCTACGACTGACATCAGAGGAAAATCATTTAATTGGTACAGTGTCGTCTCAAAGATTTCATCACCCTGCAAAAAGTTACCCTGATGTGTAAGGATATCCCCCGCCTTCCTGGATGCATAGAAATCTTCTTTGGAAAGACCGGATTTAAAGAAATCCTGATAAATGTGATATCTTGTCGTTACACCTTCATATGTATCGCCCTTTAAAACAGGCAGCGCATCCACTTCTTTTTCTTCGAGCAGGCTTATTACGTTATGAATAGATTCATCAGATTGAACTGTATAACATTTTACTGCCGGAACCATCGCACTTTTAACGAACATTTTATTCACCCCAATTGATTAATTACAGCAAAGCTGTTTGTATAATCATTCTATAAAGAATGACTAAATCCCTTTATCCTTTTATGGCAGTTGTAAAACCTGTCCAACATAAATTTCATTGTCACCAAGATTATTCAGCTGTCTAAGCTGTTCAACCCCATTAGGTCCAAGCCCGTAATTAACTGAAATTCTATACAGTGTTTCATTAGCCTGCACGGTATGAGTTGAACCTGATGGCTCAGATGGCTGCTCTGTTTCCGCTGGCGTTTCTTCAGCTGGCTGTTCTGCCGGTTCTTCTGCTGGCTCTTCTGGTGCTTCAACCGTTTCTTCGGCAGGTGCTTCTTCCTGAACTTCCTCAGCAGGCTCCTCTTCGGGAACTTCTTCTGATTCTTCTTCATCATTTGTAACACCCGCTAAAACAGGTTCAGCTTTGTCACTTAAAGCTGTTTCTCTATTTTTTTCAATTTGAAATTCATTGGAATTTTCAAGCGTTGCATTCGTGATGCCTGAATCATTGTTTGAAAAGAAAAAGATCGAAACTAAAACAACTGTTAAAGGCAGGAGTACAAACGATGCCAGCAGTAACCCGATTAGAGGAAAAGGTTTTTTGCTGGATTTTTTTTCTTCTCTCTTTTTCCCATGCAGTTCAAGTCTGGATTTTACATCATCCTGATTTTCCTTCTCGCTGCTGGCAGCTAATAATTCTTTTCGGTCTTTTTCAGCGCGGTCTCTGTAAGGATCTCTTTTCATATTAAACCCCTTCTTTATTGGAATAATGAATATAAATACCTAATATATAGTCTATTATAAAGTGAATAATGAAAACTGACCATAGACTTTCGCTAGATTCATACACATATCCCAAAAGAAAACTTAAAATAGTAACATTTATCAGCAGATAAAAGTTTTTCAGGTATCTGAAATGTACTGCGATGAAGAGAATACTTGCCGGAATAAAACCAATGTGAGTTTGTAAAACCCCACGAAATAACAGCTCTTCACTGAAAGCAATAAGTATTGTGATGAATAAAATTTGTATAGGGTTAAGACACGTAAAAAGTTGTTCATTGATCCCGCCGTCATCAAACGCTCTTTTTGGCAAAAGCCTCATCAGCAGCAGGTCTGCTAGTACACAGATCAACCCAATAAATACACCTACCAATAACACCTGTACACTTATATTAAATATATCAGTAAATTGACTGAAACGATCAAACAATAATAAAGCCAGTATAAATGCAACAGATAAAATTAAAATCTGTGTATAAATCACAGCCTGTTTAAGTACATGACACGGGTAAACTTTAGAACTGTTCATTCATTCTCCTATCAAAAGAAGGTTTAATTGATCTTTCCAGTGAATGATTTTTGGTTTTTCACATCTGCTGATTATCTTAATATCTTCCAGCCCGCACCGGTCACAGCACTGCTTCTGCTTTACTTCCAGTTCCTCACCGAAGAAGTGGAGCAAAGTTTCCCTTCTGCATCCTTTTGTATCAATATAATTTTTTAGATCAAGCACCTGCCTGCGTTTTTTCTGCAGTCTGGTTTCCAGCAGTTGATCCACTTCCTCTGCCCAGGAGTGAGCGCTCATATGCTCAATGTAATAAAGCAAAACTCTCAGTTGTGTATCCGATAACATCAGCTCCTGCTGAATTGCCTCAGCCTGTTTCCCGGCAGTATAAAATTGATAAAAATTTTTGATTTGAATAAATGCCGGTTTTTCAAACTCTGCAAGCTGTAAAGGAATGGCTGCATCATGGCTGCTGTATAACAAAACAGCATGCGCCTGCTCACCATCTCTGCCAGCTCGTCCAATTTCCTGAAGAAAATTCTCGATGGATGAAGGCATGTGGTAATGAATAACAGTCCTGATGTTTTCTTTATTAATACCCATTCCAAATGCATTCGTAGCAAAAATCCAGTCCAGCTGACCTGTTATGAACTGCTGTTGTATTAAAATTCTCTGATCGGTTTCAATGTCACCATGATATACTGCAGACCTTACGCCATTAGATGCCGCTTTGGCCTGCAGTTCCTCCGCTTTCTTTTTACTCGAAAAAAAGACAATACCCGGCGCCTGATTAAATGACATCTCATCAATCAGCTTTTGTTCCTTTTCAAATGAATCCTCAAGGTGTTTCACTTCAAGTGCTATGTTCGGACGATTAACTGAAAAAACCCATTCTTTCCAATCGTTTAGTTGCAGTTTCACAGCGATATCACGTCTGATTTCTTCGGTAGCTGTTGCGGTTAATGCGAGTGTACAGGGGTTACCAAGTGCTTTTTTAAATGAACCGAGCTTCAGATAATCCGGCCTGAAATCAGGTCCCCACTGAGAAATACAATGTGCTTCATCAACTACCAGCAGACCGATTCCGATTTCTTTCAGCTTGGTCAGCACTTCAGCTGATGATAGCATTTCCGGAGATAAAAAAATAAATCTGTAAGACGCAAGATGACGGATTAAATGCTTCTTTTCTTTAAAGTTTAGAAATGAATTGATCGCCGCTGCTCTTTTTTCTCCCCTTAATTTAATCTGATCAACCTGGTCCTGCATTAAAGATAATAAAGGGGAAATAATCAAAATCCTTTCATTGTTTACATAAGAAGGATACTGATAACAAAGACTTTTCCCTGTACCTGTGGGAAGCATCGCGATCGTATCCTGTTTATTTAATATCGTTCTGATGATCTCTTTTTGTCCTGTTCTGAACTTGTCATACCCAAACTTTTCTTTAAGTAATTCTTCCAACGGAGTTCACCTCTTTCTGCTTTTGCCAGCACCAGTCTAATTTGAAAATAATCAGCCTCAGGGACATGTTCTTTTATGTACTTCAAACGGTTACTTTTCCCCTGAAATGTTCGGATTTCCTCTGCCAATTGTTCTGTAATAAACGAAAGGATAGGAAAATGCTGATCTAGCAATGCAATTTCAAGTATATGATCCTCTATTGTACTTCTTTTTAACCTTCTGACTGAGGCAATCTGATCGATTGATAGGTTTCTCTTCACATATTGATATGTTTCTTCAGTAGATTTTGTAAAGGGGATAGATTTTAGCTCCTGTGTCTCCATCATTTCAGATAAAAGCGGAAAACAGGTTTTGTCACCCTCAATCACTGTAAAAATATAGTGGAGTACATTTATCCAACGTGTTAATATTTCATCCTGTCCGCAGTTAAATTGATCTGCAAGCTGAAAGTTTGTTTGTCCAATCTGATTGTATCCGGATAGCTGCTGAACAATCAGATCCGGAGAGTCAGGAAAGTCATCCCTCTCAAAAAGTACTGTTAATTCTCTGTTTAGCTGTAAAGTATAGTCATTTAACTGGTCCCGGTTTTTGCTGATCAACTTTTTAACCCACTGCTGTACATAGAAATCCCTGGTGACAGGAATAAACTGATGCTGTGAATAAATCAGATTTGACCCGGTCTGAACGGTAAGTGTGAGTCTTTTCCAAAACAGGTGTGTGATCTGGTGGTATTTCCATCCGTTCAAATAAACAGGAAAAGGATGAATAGTGAAGAACTCAGCCAGTTCTTTTCGTCCTTTAGCAGTGAGCCTGAACTTTAATTCTTCTTGCTCATCGACCATGCCATTATGCTTTAAAAACTCAATTCTCTGATTATAATATGATCTTTTCATAGACCGGTATAATTGAAATAGTGGAGAGATGCCATACAACTGTGCGTCCTGTATAGTTTGTGAGGTTTTTTTGCCCTTTAGAAGATGATAAATTGAGGATTGTGTTCTTTCACCATTAATAATATCAAGACCTGTTAGCACAATTGCATCCAGATAATTCATAAGAATACTCCTTCATATTAGTAGTAAATATATTTTAACACTCCCCGGGAAGGTTCAACAGTTTTCTTTCTTTTGTAGATGGGTATTATGAAATTAAGTACCCTTCAGTATTGAAAATCCATACACGTACGAGTAAAATAAGGAATGGACATTTTCACTATATTTAAATGCTTGAACAAGGAGGTAATCTAATTGGCTAAATATACGATCGTAGATAAAGATACATGTATTGCTTGCGGTGCCTGTGGTGCTGCAGCTCCTGACATTTATGATTATGACGATGAGGGCATCGCATTTGTTGTTCTTGATGACAATGAAGGAACAGTAGAGGTGCCGGAAGTTCTTTACGATGATATGCTTGATGCATTTGAAGGCTGCCCGACAGATTCAATTAAAGTAGCGGATGAGCCATTTAATGGTGATGCATTAAAATACGAATAAAAAAAGCTCCCGAGGGAGCTTTTTTTATTGCAGAAATGCTGTGTTTCCACCGATAGGAACACGTACCGGCTCATTGAAGTTATATCCTGCGATAAAATCATCTTCAAGACCATTAAACCGCACTGAATTGATAGCGAAAGATTCTGCAGTCAGCAAAATCGATTCAATCAGCTGCCTCTTTTCGATTTCATTAGTTTCAGTAAAATCCCCTTCGAATGATACCGTCATATCTGAGCCATTCACCTCGTAATTGATATCCACGTTTTCTGGAACCGGGGATTCATATTGATCATTCGGCACGTTTTCTTCTATTGCATTCAACGCTTCCTGAACAGAGCTGAATTGATCATCGCTTTTTGCATAAAAGTAACTGCCATCTTCATTCTCGTAAATGTAGAACCCTTTGTTATCATGATTTAAATCATATGTTTCTACACGTCCGAATTCACCAATTTCTGCAATTTCATTGTTTTCATCAATGATTCTGAATTGATCATAAAATGACCCGAAAGTTTCCTTTAACACATCAATTAATAAGACAGCGGATGCGCCCTGTGTTTTCTCATCGAGGTTATCGATTAAACCTGACACAGTATCCCCTTCTACACTTAAGTTTTGGCTGACCGGATGGTAATCCATAAATCCGAAAGATGCTTCATCTATTTTGTCTGCCCACTCCTGATACAGTGAAAGTGCTGATTGATCCGCAGCACCATGTGGAACTACAAATGTAAAAGGAATAACAAATGCATCTCTAGTCACAAGACCTGCTTCGAAATACATGTTATTACCTAGGTCTTCCTCAAACAGTATTCCTTTTTCACTTTCTTCTTCAATTGTTACTGTATCTAATTCTTCTTCTGCAGCAGGCTCCTCTGTAGATTCTTCAATACTTTCCGCCACTTCATCAGCATCAGACGACTCATAAATTTCAATATTTTGTTCTTCAGGTGAATCCTGAGTTGCTTCTTCACTCATCTCTTCTTCAGCAGGTTCTTCTGCGACAGGAAGTGCTATGTCTGAAGACTGCTGATCAGAGGAGGGGTCTTCATTAAAAAAAACGGGAGCGAGAATTGCCATTAAAGCGACAGCAGCGGTTCCGGCTGCAACGGGCATCCAGTGAAACGTTTTATTTTTTCTATTACGCAGTTTCACATGCTGATACACATCTTCCGGATTGATCCGGTTATTAATTACAGGAAATTTTTTCAGTTCATTTTCGATTTCCTGTTCAGTCCACTTACGTTTACTCATTGCACTCCCTCCTCCTCATCTGACATCAGTTCCTTCAGCTTTTTAATTGCCCTGTGCTGAGTCGTTTTTACTTTTCCTTCTGTCCATCCCAGAACCTCTGCAGTTTCACTAATATTCAAATCCTGTATATACCGTGTAATGATCACCATTTTCTGATCGGTTGTACAATTGTCAAGACAGGCATAAAGCTTCTTTACCTGCTCACTTTGCTCAGCAATTTCATCAGGCAGCGGCCCGCCTCCTGATAATTCACGCTCTCCCCAGTCAAAGTGTTCCATTACTCTCTTTCTGATTGTTTTTTGCTTTCTGAAATAATCAACTGTAACATTTTTAGCAATAGAGAATAACCAGGTTTTTTCCGAGCTCTTCCCTTCAAAACGGTGATAGGAATTCATCACTTTAATAAATACTTCCTGAAGTAAATCTTCAGCAGTGTCTCTGTTTCTGACCATGTATATTAAGAATTGAAAAACATCCTGCTGATACTCTGTATACAGTCTTTTAAAAACGGAGTCCATCAACCGTCTCCTCCCCGTTCATACCATTAGTCGTATAGCATGAAAAAAAGTTTCTTTCTTCAGCACATTTTCAAACTTCATACTTCGTGTTGTTTTTCACATACTCATTTTACATGACCTGACATTTGATATAAACATAGAATTAAAAAAAGTAACACAAAAAGCAGACGCATACACCTATAAATGAGTAAACATAGAATGGATAACTCATTTGCAGGCATAGCAGTCTGCCTTTTAGTACTTATAAAAAAGTTAGCAGGGAAGATAAAAAGAGAATATTGTCCCTTCCTCCACTTTACTTTCAGCTTTAATCTTACCTTTATGGGCATGTATCAGATTTTTAACAATCGCAAGCCCCAAACCGGTACCAGCTCTTCCTCTGGTTCTTGCTTTATCGGCTTTATAAAACCGCTCAAAAATAAACGGAAGGTCATCTTCAGGAATGCCAACGCCATTATCGATCACATCAAAACGGATAAATTGATGTTCTTTTTGCGTTTTAATGGTTATCTTACCATCCGCTCTCGTATGTCTGATTGCGTTATCTAAAAGATTTGTCAGTACCTGCTCTATTCTGTCAGGATCAATACTAATCGCAGCATCATCATCAAGTCCAGTCTGATAGGACATCGTAATATCTTCGTTACTCAGCCCAAGCTTAAACTTTGATAAGACCCTTGAGGAGAATTCGTTCACGAGTACTTCCTCTTTGTTCAGGACAATATGCCCCGCTTCCATTCTTGCAAGGTCAAGCAGTTCATTGACGAGTCTGCCCATTCTTAAAGATTCATCATAGATGACTTTTGCAATCTCTTTTCTTTCCTCGTCACTTTGAGGTATATCATCGATAATAGCTTCACTGTATCCTTGCAGCATTGAAATCGGCGTTCGTAATTCATGGGACACATTTGCGATAAAATCTTTTCTGAGTGTTTCAAGCTTTCTTTCCTCTGTCATATCTCTAAGGACCGCTACTGCTCCCCTAACCGTCTGACCGCTATAAAGCGGGCTGATAATCGCTGCATAGGAACGTCCGTTTACTTCAAGCTCACCTACTTGTTCCTCATTCGTTTTCATCACTCTTGTAATCAGAGATTCAAGCGTTGGCGGCAGTGCGAGCTTTGTGTATCCTTCCTGCTCATCATACCAGTTCTGCAGAAAACGCTCAGCTGGTGGATTAGAGACGAGAACTGTACAATCTTTATTGAAAGTTATGACACCGTCTGCCATTGAGCTGAGTACGCTTGAGAGCTGTTCTTTCTCCTGGCTGAGCGCATCAAGATGATGTTTCAGCTGCCTGCCCATCTGATTAAAAGCAGTCGCCAATTCACCGATTTCATCATTGGAGAGGATTGGCACTTTAGTGTCAAACTTACCTCTTGCAACTTCGAAAGCACCTTCTCTCATTTTCCTGAGGGGAGCTGTGATTCTTGTAGACAGGAAAAATGCAAAAATCGTTGTTAGGATAATGGCGATAGCGGCTGCAAGAATGATCAGTCTCGTTGTTTGTTCAGTTGTTTGCTGAATTGCTTCTAAAGACTGATAAACATATACGGCACCGGTCGTTTCCCCATTTTCACTGCTGACAGGTGCACCGACAACCATGATATTGTTATACCGGTTATCAAAGTCGTCTCCTGATGGAAATTCATCCTGCACTACTGTTCCATCTAAATATATTCTTTCCATGGATTTACTGCGGTTAATTGCCTGCATTGTATCCTCAAAAGATAACTCATCGGAATAAAAAACCACTTCATCATTGATCTCGACAAATGAGTGAACGGGATCATCCAGTATTTCAGCTACAATTTGAATACTCATATCAAGATCATCATGTTCTTCTAAAATACTGGCTGATTTTTGTGCTTCATATCTTAAAGACTCTTCCACTTCTTCTACATGATAGTTCTGAAAAAACTCCAGCAGCAGAATTGTAAGGATGAATAAAACAAAGGAGACAAGCAGCAGAATTGTCATCCACAGCTTGCCTACTACGCTTCTCCAGATTCTCATTCGTCAACCTCAAACTTATATCCTACTCCCCATACAGTTACAATCATTTTTCCTGCTTTTTCAGATACTCTGTTCAGCTTCTCACGCAATCTTTTCACGTGTGTATCAACTGTCCTGAGATCACCGAAGAATTCATAGTGCCATACTTCTTTTAACAGCTGTTCTCTGTCATATACTTTATCCGGACTTTTAGCTAAAAATAACAGCAGCTCATATTCTTTCGGTGTTAATGTTACCTCGTGGCCGTCTGCAGTAACACGGTGCGCATCATTATCTATTACCAGATGATTATAGGCGATCATATCTTTTGCTTTCGTATCTGTATTAACAAAACTGCTTGTTGCAGTTCTTCTTAAAAGTGCTTTAACACGAAGAACAACCTCACGCGGACTGAATGGTTTGACGATATAATCATCTGTTCCCACTTCAAATCCCTGTACGCGGTTTGCTTCTTCCCCTTTAGCAGTAAGCATGATGACAGGCGTGGTTTTTGTTTCACGAAGCTCCTTGCATACTTCAATCCCGTCTTTTCCAGGCATCATTAAATCAAGTAAAATGCAGTCAAAATCCTCTTCAAGGGCTTTCTTGAGTGCTTTTTCACCGTCTTCAGCCTCTTCTATAGTGTATCCTTCACGCTCGAGATACATTTTTAACAGCCTGCGGATTCTTTCTTCATCATCAACTACAAGAATATGACCAAGTTCATTCATTGAAGATCCCCCTCGTCGGATATGTATTTAAAAGAAGCCCTCACTTACACGTGAGGGCATTAATTAAGCGTAAGAGTGTAGTCCTGCAATAATCAGATTAACTGCTACCAGGTTAAACATAATAATAGCAAATCCAATTACTGCAAGCCAGGCTGAACGGTTTCCTTCCCAACCTCTTGACAATCTGAGGTGAAGGAATGCTGCATAAAATAGAAAAGTGATAAGCGCCCAAACTTCTTTCGGGTCCCATCCCCAAAAGCGTGTCCAGGCAATCTGTGCCCAGATCATTGCGAATATAAGTCCGCCAAGTGTAAATACCGGGAAACCGATTAATACTGAACGATAGCCGATTTCATCCAGCATATCCAGATTGGCTTTTCTGACAAGCGGCTGAAACAGTGCTGCCACTTTCTTTCTTGTAATTAATCTGATTAATAAGTATAAAATTGCACCAATTCCAACTGACCAGATTACTGTATTCAGTCTCGGTGCATTCACCAATGGATGCATTTCAAGTCCAGTTGAAAATGCTCCATCTGTCAGCAGTTCACCTTCATTAGGCGTCACTAATGCAGGCATCGTATATTGTACAACGGTTTCTTCTTCATCTGCATTAACAAACGTAAATTCAGATTCATAACCTGCAATTGAAAAAGTTGTTGCACTGATAACGAATCCCACAACGAGAATTATACTGAACATAATCGCTTCGAGCCAGAATGCCTGTTTACCTCCTTTTGAAAGATCTACGTCTTTTAATAGGAAGATCAGTCCCGCAACAAAGCTGATTGACAGAATCGCTTCTCCTGCTGCAACGGTAGATACGTGAATGGCTAACCAGTCACTCTGCAGAGCAGGAATAAGCGGTGATATGTCTCTTGGAAACATACTTGAATACGCAATGATCAGCAATGCGATCGGCAGTGCAAATACACCAAGTATATGAAGTCTGTAAATAAAATAAATAATGATAAATGACGCAACAAGCATCATTGCAAAAAATGTAATAAACTCAAACAGATTACTAACCGGCGCATGTCCTGAAGCAATCCATCTTGTAATAAAATATCCTAACTGTGCTGCAAAACCAATGATTGTAATTGTAATACCAATCGTGGCCCATCTGTTTTTTCCAGTCTGATTTGTATGTTTTTTTGATTTAATGGATCCTGCAAAAAATACAGTAGCTACAAGGTATAATAGAAATGCTGTATAAAGCAGGGTACTACTTATGCTGGCGAGTTGTGCCACTTTCTTTTTCCTCCTTCGCATTGCTGTTGGATTCTTTCAGTTCCTGATGATCTTCAGGCTGATCGAGTCCCGCATATTCGAATGCCGGAGCAATGTCTTTTTTCAATCCGTACCAGTTTTTATTCGTGTGTCCTGCTGCGTATAAGGTTCCATCAGGCCCCTGCTTGATCCAGATTCTTCTATGATTCCAGTATGCACCCACTACTACGCCGAACATAAAAATAGCGCCGCCAAGGGCCAATATCCACAAGGTTAAATCCTTTCTTACAGTTAAGCCGGAAAGATCTCTTGTTTCAATTCCGTTAAAGCTGATCTCATATTCATTTTCACCCAGTGGTTCAAGGTTTTGCTGAATGGCTACAAATGCCACTTCACCATCAGGGTGATCAGGCGAGATCATATTAAAAAGAAACGCAGGATTATTTGGCAGTGGTGATGCAGATTGCGGTTCACCGTCTTCAAAACCACTGAAATCAGGGAAATAGTCTGTTAATTCTACAGCATAACCATCACCAAGTTCGTACACACCGGATGTTTCAGGATCAAACAGGTTGACAGTAAACTCTCCAGCTGACTCACCAGTCTCTTTATTATCCATAGTAAAAGTCATTTTATAAAGTTCATCTTCGATATAATCGGTCTGATACAGCGCAAACTGATCAAACTTCATTGGTATATTAACTTGTATGGCATGATGCTGTATTTCAGTCAGTTCATCCTGTGAACCGGCTACTGCATCTTCATCTCTTTTGTATAAAATTGCATCAGTTTGGAAATTCTTTGCAATCGCGCCAGTACGCTGAATCGTCTGATCAAAGACTTCAGAATCTCCCTCCTGATATGTTTCAAGCATAAAGCCTTCGTTTTTCAGAAAGTATTCCTGATCAGTACCCGGGATCGATCTGGTTTCTCCTTCACGGATCCATAAAATTTCATCTACGTACATACCGGGAACAAATCTGAGCATTGCACCAATTAAAAAGATAATCAGCCCTGTATGGTTTATATAGGGACCCCATCTTGAGAATTGATTTTTTTCTGCAAGAAGATGACCGTTTTCCTGCCTTACTTTATAGCGCCTTTTTTTCAGACCCTGATTTAACTTATCGAGAACTTCAGAAGAAGCTTTCCCCTCATATGCTGAATATACACGCTGTCTTTTCAGAAAAGAGTCATGTCTTTCCACTCTTTGTTTCTTTAGTGCCTTGTATAGCGGTATTCCACGGTCCAGACTGGCAATAATAATTGACGTACCGATCGCCGCCACTAACAGCATGAACCACCATGAACCATACAGATCATGGAAACCAAGCACGTAATAGATTTTACCAGGAAGTCCATACCTGCTTTCATAATATTCCACCGCAGGAACATTTTGAGGAATAAAGAACTCCTGAGGGAAAATCGTACCGATTGCTGAAGCAATCAGTGTAATGATAATTAATGAGACACCGACTTTAACTGAAGAAAAGAAATTCCAGATCTTATCAATGATTGAAGCTTGATAAGTCTGGGATCTTCTGGCCATTCCCTCATAACGCATGACATCATGTGTTTTTCTTTTCGCAGCCGCCTCAGTCAGTGTACGCCCGCATGCCTGACATAATTCTGAGCCTTCGGGATTTTCGTGACCGCATTGACAAATAATTTTACTCATTCAGAAGACTCCTGACTATCAGGTTTAATCATTTCCATGTAGGACTTAACGTCTTCTTCAGTCATTTCACCTTTAATTACTTTTACAATTTCTCCTTCCGGACTCACCAATAGTGTAGTTGGAAGCGGTCCGATTGAGTATGCATCCATGACATCCTTGTTAACGTCTCTTACTACAGGAAAAGTCAGACCATATTCATTTGAGAAATTAGAGACTTTATAATGAGACTCACCTACGTTAACAGCAAGAACTTCAATCCCCTGGTCCTGATAAACCTCATATTGATTTTGCATATATGGGAACTCTCTTTCGCATGGCTTACACCAGGTTCCCCAGAAATTTAAAAATATACCCTGACCTTTATAATCAGAAAGCTGATGTGTTTCCCCATTCAGATCTTCAAGCTTGAAGTCAGGTGCCTGATCACCAGCTCCCACTAGCAGCCTTTCATCTCCTGCCACACTGGAGTAGATAGTGTATGATATTGCTGCCAGCAGCACCGCAAGAATAGAGACGCGCACAATCAGCCTCTGTTTTTTCTTCTTACTCACTTTTGCTACCCCCTTTTAATGCGTAAATCCATAAAGTTTCATTGTCATTATAGCATTCACAGGAATAGGACTAGCGTACAGTATTTGAATGAACTGTGAAACTTATCAGTTGTTCTGGCCATTTTCAGCGAGTGCTCTAAGCTGCTTTACTTCATGTGGAGAGAGCTCTCTGGATTCACCTGCATTTAATCCCGATAAATGAAGAAAACCGTATCGTTCTCTTTTCAGCTTCTGCACCGGATGACCGGCAGCCTCGAGCATTCTTCTTACCTGTCTGTTACGTCCCTCGTGAATCGTGATTTCAATAATCGTTTTATCCTTTTGCTTATCAGCTGAAACGACTTTAGCTCTTGCAGGAGCAGTCATCCCATCTTCAAGCTTAATCCCTTTTTCAAGCTTCTTAATTGTTTCTCTTTTAACAAGTCCTTTTACTCTGGCGATATAGGTTTTTGGCACTTCATATTTCGGATGGGTAAGCAGGTTAGCAAACTCCCCATCATTTGTTAACAGTAATACTCCCGACGTATCATAATCAAGTCGCCCGACAGGATAAATTCTTTCCTGAACGAATTCGAAATAATCGGTTACGACTTTCCGGTTTTTATCATCACTAACGGCAGAAATGACACCTGTTGGCTTATAAAATAAATAATACACCTTGTTTTCCCGCTCAATCTTGACACCTTCAACCTCAATTTTGTCTGAAGGCGTTACTTTTGTGCCTAGTTCTGTGACGGTTTTACCGTTCACTTTTACTTTTCCTGCTGCAATCAGTTCTTCTGCTTTTCTGCGTGAGGCTACACCAGCGTGCGCAATCACTTTTTGTAATCTTTCCATCTTTTACACCTCTTCATTTGTTCTGCTTCTTACAGCATTATGTCACATCTACCCTTAAAAGCAAATCAGGACATAATAAAACCTTGTTTTACTGTTGGAACAAACGTTTTATTCAGATATAATTAGCACTATTGAGGAATCTCAGCAAGAATGCTGTAAGAAAATGGTGAGGGTATGGAATACACAGTTAAAGTCGATGCTTTTGAAGGACCTCTGGATCTGCTGCTGCATCTGATACAAGGTCTTGAAATTGATATTTATGATATCCCTATGGCTGAAATATCTGAACAGTACACGCTTTACATCAAAGCAATGAGTGTACTGGAACTGAATACAGCCAGTGAATATCTTGTGATGGCAGCCACATTGATGTCAATTAAAAGCCGAATGCTCCTTCCTAAACAGGAAGAATATTGGGAAGAGGATCAGCAATTAGAAGAAGATCCGCGTGAAGAGCTTGTCGAAAAGTTAATTGAATATAGAAAATATAAAAAAGCTGCCAGTGAGTTAAAAGAGAAAGAAAATGAAAGAAATATGCATTATACTAAACCACCTGAAGACCTCAGCAGCTATTCTCAGCCAGTCGAGTCAGGTGAGAAAACGCAGATTGACCTTGCAGATCTGATCGGGGCGTTCAATAAACTGATGAGGCGGAAAAAAATTAAAAAACCAATGTCTACAAGAATTACAAGGCAGGAAATTTCAATTGAAACAAGGATGACTGAAATCCTTAAAACAATACGTGCTCACACTGAACCCAGACCTTTTTCGGCCCTTTTTCCTGTTGCTGAAAAGCCGCATATGGTTGTATCGTTTTTAGCAGTACTCGAACTTGTAAAAAGACAGGAAATTCATATTAATCAGGATCATAATTTTTCGGAAATTATGGTTGAAAGCACTGAAGGAGTGTCATTAGTTGGCCAGTCATAATTACAAAGCAATTACAGAATCACTTTTATTTACAGCAGGAGATGCCGGGTTATCTAATGACCAGATCGCAAACGCACTTCACATTTCCCATTCTGAAGTAGAAGAGCTGATGCAGGAAATGCAGGATTTTTATGAGCAGGATAAATCAAGAGGAATCGAGATCGCTATCTATGCAGATAAATATCAATTCGTTACAAAAAAAAAGTTCACAGATTATATCAAGCTGTTAGCTGATTCCCCATCACCTTCTTCTCTCACTCAGGCAGGGCTAGAAACCCTTGCAATTATTGCATATAAGCAGCCTGTTACACGCGTGCAGATTGAAGAAGTCAGAGGGGTTAAAACGGATGGACCCGTTCACACACTGCTTGCCAGAGGATTAATTAAAGAAGTTGGAAGAAATGAAGGTGCAGGAAGGGCAATTCTGTATGGCACCACAGAAGAGTTTTTAGATTATCTTGGTTTAAAAGACCTGTCAGAACTTCCCCCTCTTCCGGAAAATATCGAAGAAGATGAGAATGAAGATAGTGATCTGTTTTTTGAATCATTAAAAAATGGACTCTCAGCGAACGAATAACACATGCCTACGCATGTGTTTTTTCTTTTTCGAAGGTCTATTTTTTCGTAACTTCTCATAAAGATACATGTGAAAGGTGGTGTATCTGATTAAAAAAATCCTTATTGTTTCTTTACTCTTTTTTTTATTATATAAACCTGCTTATGCGATTGATGTTTCTGCTCATTCCTCCATTATGATTGAAGCAGAAAGTGGAAGGGTCATATTTAATAAAAATGAACATGATCAAAAGAAAATAGCAAGTATTACAAAAATCATGACCGCTCATTTAGCAATTAAGTATGGTGACTTAACTGACAAAGTCAAAATATCCAATGAAGCTTCTTCTACTGAGGGGTCCAGCTTATATTTAAAGGCTGGACAAACGGTCATATTAGAAGACCTGGTCTACGGACTGATGCTCAGGTCAGGTAATGATGCTGCAGTAGCTATCGCTGAGCATATCAGTGGTTCAGTTAAAGAGTTTTCTGACCTGATGAATAAAGAGGCTAAAGAATTTAAAATGAAAAACAGTCACTTTACGAACCCTCATGGTCTGGATACAGATGACCAGCACCTCTCAACAGCTTTTGATATGGCACTTCTGACACGGCAGGCAATTCAGGATCAAACATTTAAAAAAATTTTTTCGACTGCAAAGTATACCCCTTCCTTTAAAGATGCCTATCCCTGGACCAATAAACACAGACTTGTGTCCGGACTTTATCCATATGCAAATGGAGGGAAAACCGGATTTACAAAAAAAGCTGGCAGAACACTTGTGACGACTGCGAAGAAAGAAGACCTCACTTTTATCGTTGTCACCATTAATGGACCTGACGACTGGAATGACCATATGTCACTTTTTGAGCACGGATTCAGTCAATACGAAATGACTGAACTGATTACCCGTGGCGCTCTTCCTGTTCTGCCGGGAATGCCTGAGAATATTCAATACATATCTAACGTAGAACAGAAAATTCCTTTAACAAAAAATGAACAAAAACGGATTGTTTATCAAATGGTCCCGGGTAAGAATGCGAAACTTAATGTTTTTGTAAATGGAGAAAAAATCAGCAGTATTTCAATTGAAGAAAAAAAGGTTGATCCACCTGCACTTTATGAAAACCTGTTCAGGAAAATGAAGGAGCTTTTTAAATGGTAAATTTAATCTGGATCTTCATGCTAGCCTCAGGACTGATTTATAGTATTTTTAACGGAACGATTGACGAAGTGAATAAAGGTTTATTCGATTCAGCAGGTCAGGCGGTTGAACTGGTTATAGGATTTGCTGCAGTTTTTACGCTCTGGCTTGGGATGATGGAAATTGCTAAGCGAGCGGGGCTGCTAGATGTGATCACAAGACTGTGCTATCCATTCATCAGGAAGCTGTTTCCTGATTTACCAAAGAATCATCCTGCTGCCGGATACATCATGACAAACTTCTCAGCTAATTTTTTCGGTCTTGGAAATGCAGCCACTCCATTTGGTGTAAAGGCCATGAAAGAATTGCAGACGATGAACCCCACCCCTGAAAAAGCGAGTAGATCCATGGTCACTTTTTTATGTCTGAATACAGCTGCAGTAACATTCTTCCCCGCTACAATTGTGTCAATGCGTCTATCTGAAGGTGCGGCTGATCCAATGGACATCGTGATTCCGGCGTTTTTAGCAACAATCTGTTCTTGTTCTGCTGCAATGATGTATGACAGAATCAGCTGGAAGATTGCTTCAGGGAAGCATCATGATTGAGTTTATTTTTTTAACAAAACTGATCCTGCCTTTATTAATTCTGACGATTCTGCTGGCTGCTCTGATTACCAGAACAGATGCTTACAGTGCTTTTGTCAGTGGCGGAAAAGAAGGATTACATATGGCTGCTGAACTACTGCCTTTTCTGGTCGGGATGATGGCGGCTATCAGTGTTTTAAGATCCTCCGGCTTATTACTCTTTATTACGGACTTAATTGCACCGTTATTTGTTTATTTTAATGTGCCAGCAGAGCTGTTCCCACTGTTTTTGACACGTCCAATATCAGGGACGGCTGCTCTAAGTATTACAGCAGACCTGACTCATACTTTTGGTCCCGAGCACATGATTTCAAGGCTTGCTGCAGTAATCCAGGGCAGCACTGATACGACTTTATATATTTTAACAGTTTATTTTGGCGCTATAGGTATCAAGAAAATGGGCCGGGCGCTTGCAGTTGGCTTACTCGCAGATGTAACTGGTATGATTCTTGCTGTCATTATTACTGTGTGGTATTTTCAAAACATTTGGAGCTGAGTGAACGTTATGATAGACTGAATCAAAAATTGGAGGTGGCTGTCGTCCATTATCCTGAAGCATATATTCAGTTTTTAGTTCACTTTCATGGAGACCGTGATTATTTCGAATGTCATGAAATCCTTGAAGATTATTGGAAGGAACATACTGATAGAGAAAAAAATTCAGTATGGGTCGGGCTGATCCAGCTTGCAGTTGCGCTGTATCATCACCGCCGCGGAAATTATAAAGGTGCTGCAACAATGATTAAGCAATCTAAACAAAAAATAACTGCGTTCACACCTGAGTGCAGGGATCTGGCACTTGATACCGAAAACTTAATGGAATTAATTAGTGAGATCGAAAGTGCTGTTTTGGTTGGGTCACCCTACCAGAGCGTTATCCTCCCTTTGACTGATCCTTCTATAATTAATCTCTGTCAGGAGGAATGCAGGCGAAAAGGATTTATCTGGGGAAATGAAAGCAACCTTGCAGATGCAGATTTAATAGACCGTCATAAATTACGGGATCGTTCTGAGGTTATATCATTAAGAAATCGCGCCCTGCTAAACCGGTCAAAGCTGAATGCGACATTAAAAGATCCTGAATAAAAATGAAACCGCAGCTTTTATTCGGCTGCGGTTTCATTATCTTCACATTTCTGAAGAAATCCTTCTGTATAAGAAGTACTTACCAATTCTTTTTCTGTATACATATCCTTAAGTGATGCAACAATACGTTGTCCTACTCCCTCGTTTCGGTGAGACGGATTCACTGAAATATGGCGGAGCGTAATCTGATTTTCTCCAATTACTACCCCTGCCAGGCCAATGATATCTTCTTCCTTCCACAAAAACAACTGATAGTTCTTTTCTTCCTCATACTGCTTCATCGACTGTTGCAACTGCTTAATGTCTTTTTCTGTCGGCATAAAGGACATCAGCCCCATCGCAATTTTCTCAAAGGACTTTTTATAACGAATTAACATACAGTACTCCTCACCAAGCGTAATCGTAATCTGCTGAAGTATTAACAGCAGTTGATCCGGTTAAATCTGCACAGCTCTTACACCGTACCATATCATACTAAATGTATCAGAACTTTTCAATTTTGTCCTTATACAATAAAAATCCAGTAAATAATACCCCAGATCACAGCCAGTATCAGTAAGACGATAAAAGTAATTGCATTCTGTTTTTTCATTATTTTAAATCCGCTCCTGAAAATTTCAGCGGCAGGTCGTGTCTAATGAGATCCTCAAAATTCTCTCTTTCTATCACTAATTCTGCATGACCATTTTCAACAAATACAACTGCCGGTCTTGGAATCCGGTTATAATTGTTTGCCATTGCATACCCATAAGCACCAGTACAGAATACTGCAAGAATATCTCCCGGCTGATGTGTGGTGATCGGCAGGTCCCAAATAAGCATATCCCCTGACTCACAGCACTTTCCAGCTATAGAGACGACTGAATCTGCTTCATCTTCAGGACGGTTTGCGATAACCGCTTCATATCTTGCATTATATAAAGCAGGTCTTATGTTATCACTCATCCCACCATCCACTGCAAGATAGTTTCTTACTTCAGGAACATGCTTAGATGAACCAGTTTTATATAAAGTAGTACCTGCGTCCCCTGTTAAGGATCTGCCTGGTTCAATCCAGATTTCAGGCATTGAAAGCTGATGTTCTGCCATCAGTGATTTTACTTTTGTGATAATGTCTTCTACATATTTACCTGGTGCCAGCGGTTCGTCTTCTTTTGTATATCTTATGCCAAAACCGCCTCCGAGGTTTAATACTTCAGCTTTGAAATTTAAAGATGCGCTCCAGTCTGCCATCTTTTCAATCATCTTTTCAGCTGCCATGATAAAACCGGTCGTTTCAAAAATTTGAGAACCGATATGACAATGTAAACCAAGCACATTAAAATGATGATCTTTGAGAACAATTTTTAGAGCTTCTTCAGCTTGTCCATTTTGAAGGTCAAAACCAAATTTCGAATCTTCCTGTCCTGTCAGAATATAATCATGTGTATGCGCTTCAATACCAGGCGTTACACGAAGTAAAATGGAAGCATTTTTATCTTTTTCTTCACAAATAGCGGATAAAAGCTCAATCTCATAGAAATTATCCACAACAAAGCAGCCAATATTGGCGTCAAGTGCCATAGAAATTTCTTCAGGGCTCTTATTGTTCCCGTGAAAATGAATTTTTTCCGGATCAAATCCTGCTTTTAGCGCTGTGTATAATTCTCCGCCTGAAACGACATCAAGACTTAAGCCTTCCTGAGCAATCAGCTGAATCATAGCGATTGATGAAAAAGCTTTACTCGCGTATGCTACCTGGGATGAAACACCAAGTTTTTCAAAAGTGTCTTTAAAGCCGCGGGCACGTTCCCTTATCAGCTGAGTATCATAAACATATAGCGGAGTCCCAAAGTTATTAGCAAGTTCAATTGTATCTACCCCGCCAATCGTTAGATGACCTTTTTCATTAATTGATGATGTGCCATAATAATGCATGTTACGATCCCTTCTTTACTGCAGAATATCATTAATAGATAGTAAGTACATTACCACAGTAAAGCGTTTTAATGCAATTGATTAATGAGCGCGCTTTTGTCTGACACGATCCTCTGTCTTAACGATCATTGGTCTAATCAGAGTACCTGTAACCGGAACCCTTGCGACGACCTGTAAAAGCGCGAGTGGCCTGAAGGGTAGTAATGGCCATAAATAAGGCACAGTAAAGACACGCATTTGCGCCAGAAAAACTATCAATACCGTAATGCCAATGATAAAACCTGTTGTATGGAAAAATGCGGTAAGTATCAAAAGATATATACGTGCAAATTTATTTGCAATACTAAGCTCATAGCTTGGCGTTGCAAAAGTTCCAATCGATGCGACTGCTACATACAAAATAACTTCCGGCACGAACAATCCAACGTCAATCGCAATTTGCCCAATCAGTACAGCTGCAATTAAACCCATCGCTGTAGAAAGCGGTGTAGGTGTATGAATAGCAGCCATCCTCAAAAACTCTATTCCGATATCGGCTAGTAATAGCTGAAGGATCAATGGAACGGCTGCATCTTCCTTCACACCAATAAATGACAATGAATCCGGCTTTAAAGAAGGGTCAATTGCCATCAGATACCAGAGCGGCAGCAATATGATTGAAGCAGCAATGCCTGAAAATCTGATAAATCTGAGCAATGTTCCGGCTGCAGGTGACTGCCTGTATTCCTCAGCATGCTGTACATGATGAAAAAATGTCGAAGGAGCAATGATCACACTCGGGGATGTATCGATATAAATACAAATATGTCCTTCTAGCAGGTGTTCAGCAGCAATATCTGCTCTTTCTGTGAACCTGACAAGAGGATATGGATTAAAGCCCTGTTTCACGATATATTCTTCAAGGGATTTATCTGTCATAATCAGGCCATCTGTATGAATCTGATTAATTTCCTGTCTAATAATATCAACGAGCTCTTTATTCGCAATTCCTTCTATATAACCAATCGCAACATCCATTTTCGAGCGTTCACCAAGTTCGAGCATTTCAAACCTGACTCCTTTATCCCTGATCCTTCTTCTGGTCAAAGCAGTGTTCACAATAATATTTTCCACAAACCCATCCCTTGAACCGCGTACTACTTTCTCATTATCGGGTTCTTCAGGCTGGCGGCCCGGGTACGATCTGACATCAACGAGAAAGCAATCATCCTCGCCGTCTACCTTAAGTGCAATTAAACCTGAAAACACCTGTCTGATCAGTTCATCTTCCAAATCGGTTTTTTCAACAGCGTGATGAATGATTCTCTGGTCGACAAGCGCTTTAAAATTCTTTCTCCGATCGATTTCATGCAACGCACTTAATTCATCAAGTATTTCCATGATAAAACGCGTTTCGCAAAGACCATTTACGGCATAAAGATGAATGTTCTGATCACCAAAGTCTATTCTTCTAACGATAAAATCAAAACTTAAGCCTAGACCGGCTTCTTTTAACCGACTGTCTAATTCCCGATTTTTTTTAGGGAGTTTTTTCATTATATTCAACCCTTCCATACCGGTAAAAAGATCAGCCAGTAAAAAAGTGAACCGGCTACTTTTCCCGCAATGATTGCTGTGATAATCAATTCAAGACTTCCTGCTATTTTGAGTCTCCTTGTAATTAGCGGAATCACATTCAAAACTTCCGTTAATGCTGCTGCCATCATACCGACAAATACACCGGATAGTAATCCCAGTATAGGAACCGCCATTGACATATTTAAACTGATTGGCAGGTACATCGCAATTGTTCCTGAGAGTGCCCCGATAATCAGTGACCATTCCAGGCTTGTCAGATTTGCTCGCAGGGAAGTCATAATGACCACTCTCGGAAGTACACCCAGTACAGAAATAAATGCGACAAACCCTCCACCAACGGCAAATCCTCCTGCAATTCCGGTGAATGCAGTAATCAGGTTAGTAAGTAAAGTCATTTCTTTTGCTCAGTCGTTCTGACATAATCCTCTACTGATTTTTCATAGTTATAGATTTCTATATCCAGGGGACTCGGTTCATCATTGAACTGCTTTTTTATTAGGCGATTAAAAAATAAAAGCATCCCAATACCAATACCGGCTGAATAAGGAATATGAAACCAGTTCGGATGGGTACTCCCAAGCATATTTACGATAACGAGCTGCGTCTCTGCCATACTGACATCTTCATGAAAATACATAATTGTGAGCGCTGATCCTGTAAATAAGAAAAGCCATACCGTAAACAACAAAATTGATGAAGAGCGTGTTGACTCAAGGCGTTCGATTACAGTATGAGTGCTGCCTGTAACAGCGATATCCGAATGTCCTATTATACGAAGAATCTCCATACTTGAGATAATTGAATATCTGCCATCGATCTTATCGAGGACCACTCGTTCATTTAAATCACTTTTTGTTCCTGAAGGTGTCCAGATATCAGCAATATCCCTCAGGCGGACCGGACCACCTTCAAGGGTTACTTTTGATTTCATCTCAATATAAGTCTTCACGCTCTTCACCCCCCTTACACAATCTGTTCTTCTTCAAGCCACTCTTTGATTGAGGATAATACTTTTTTTTCAATACGTGATACCTGCACCTGGGAAATACCAAGCTCTTTTGCTACCTCTGATTGTGTCCAATCCTTAAAATACCTGAAGAAAATAATCATGCGGTCTCTGTGATCTAATGTCATCAGTGCCTCTTTAAGTGCTATATGGTTAAACCACTGATCATCCTGTCCTGCAAGCTGATCTAAAAGTGTAATTGGATCTCCTTCACTTTCATATACTGTTTCATGAATAGATGAAGGAGCTTTTGAAGCTTCCTGGGCAAGAATAATGTCATCTACCGGCACTTCAAGATAAGTGGCGATTTCAGAAAGTGAAGGGACTTTATTAAGAACTGCCGATAAGTGTTCCCTGGCTTTTCTAACCTTATAGCCAAGCTCTTTAATTGATCTGCTCACCTTAACCGTGCCGTCATCCCTTAAAAACCTCTGTATTTCTCCGATGATCATTGGAACAGCATAAGTAGAAAACTTTACGTTATAGGACAGATCAAATTTATCTACTGCTTTTAGAAGTCCAATTGATCCAATTTGAAATAAATCATCGAGTTCATAGCCCCGATGTTGAAATCGCTGAACGACCGACCAGACCAGCCGGACATTCTGTTCGACCATTTTATCCCGTGCCTGCTGGTCACCATTCTGACTTTGCCTGATCCACTCACGAACCTCTTCATGATTAATCGAATTTACACTCATCTGATGATCCTCTACATACAATTGGCTTTAACAGCGGTTAACTGCTTCACCATTTTGACAATCGTCCCCTGATCTTCAGATGAGTTTACTTCTACCTGATCCATAAAATGCTCCATAATTGTAAAACCCATTCCTGATCTTTCCATATCAGGCCTTGATGTATAAAGAGGCTGCATAGCTTCTGTCAGTTCACTGATCCCTTTGCCGTGGTCCTCTATTTCGATTGTCAGGATTCTGTTTTCCATTGATAATTTCATGCAGACTTCATGAAAACCTTCTTCGTTATAACCATGTATAATCGCATTAGTCACAGCTTCAGAAACAACTGTTTTAATATCGCTCAATTCACCTAATGTCGGGTCATATGGCACAACAAATGATGCAGCAATCATTCTTGCCAGTGCTTCATTTTCACTGACTGAAGTAAAGTAGCAGACCAGTTTATTTTTCATTGGACAGCCTCCAATCTCGAAAGCGCTCTCTCTTCAGATATTTCAACCATAAGAATTTTATACATACCGGACATTTCAAACAGCCTTTTGACAGCCGGTGTGGCTGCACATAACACCATGTTGCCTCCGATTTTCTGCAGATACTTATATCTCCCAAGTATCAGACCAAGCCCTGAGCTGTCCATAAATTCCAGGTTTTTGAGGTTCAAAATAATGTGTCTGATCGAATCGCTTTCCATTAAATCTGCAAGCTCTTTACGAATAGGCCCTACTTCGTGATGGTCAAGCTCTCCACTCATTCTAAGCAGCAGTACACTTCCTTTGACTTCAGCTTCCACTTTACACGCCATACCTACTCCTCCTTCTTCAGCTGGTGTTTTTGCAGCTGTAATCCGGTGTATTCACGATTGAAACCAGCTAATCCTGCAAGGTGACAATACTAGAAAAAAGAAGTAGTTTTTCGACTTAATTAGCAAAAAAGGATTTTTTCCATGTTCGTGTGAATAATGCTGACCATTTTGCTCGTTTGATGTCTTCTTTTGAGACCAACGCTCCTCTTGAGATCTCTTTTCCATTTTTATATACGCTTACATAACCGACCATTTCGCCTTTCTTAAGCGGTGCATTTATATTTTTTTTAATTGTAATTTTTCTTTTATACTCAGCACTCTCATTCTTTTTCTCAATAACTTTTAAGTCCTGGCTTAAAACAATGTCAATTTTTTCTGGGGACCCTTTATCTGCAGCAGCTTCAGCAATTGTTTCTCCCTGCTGATTAAATGATTTCGTCACGTAATTTGTGAAGCCGTAATTCAGCATTTCAGCTGAAAGCTGATTTCTTTCCTTAGAAGACTCTGCACCAAAAATAACACTGATCAGTCGCATATCTCCTCTTTTGGCAGTCGCGGTCAGGCAATATTTTGCTTCACTTGTGTATCCGGTTTTTAATCCGTCAGCACCCGGATATGATTTGATCATTTTATTTGTATTAACGAGCCAAAAAGGATCTGTATCCTGTCTTAAATAATCATCATATGTGCCTGTAAATCCGGTGATTTCTTCATATTTTAGCAATTCTCTTGCAAGCATACCCATATCATATGCAGAGCTTAAGTGTCCGTTTTCCGGAAGACCGGTTACGTTTTTAAAATGGGTATTCTTTAGACCGAGAAGATCGATTCTATCATTTAACTTTTTCACAAAAGCTTCTTCTGAACCTGAAATGTGTTCTGCCATGGCTACAGAAGCATCATTTGCTGAAGCAATTGAGATTGCCTTTACCATCTCTTTCACTGTCATCTTCTCACCCTGCTTCAGATAAATTTGAGAACCACCCATACCTGCTGCAGAATCACTCGTAGTCACTTCGTCTTCCCACGTGAGCCTGCCCTGATCGATCTCTTCCATAATCAGCAGCAGTGTACCGATCTTTGTCATTGAAGCTGGTGGAAGCTGATCTTTACTGTTCTGTTCATAAAGCACCATTCCTGAATCTGCATCTACTAAAATGCCTGATTTAACTTTATCTAAATTCAGTTCAGCTGCACCGGCTTGTGAAAAAATACAGAAAAACAAACTGAAGCAAAATAAATGTAATAGCTTCTTCAACTCACACACGCCCTTTAGAGGTTTTTATTATGATTGCTGATTAATGCTATTTTTATACATAAAAAAACCGCAGCTATTAAGCTGCGGTTCTCATGATTATGCTCCTGTCACCTGATCAACAATTAATGCAGGTGCGTGACCTTCTGCTGAGATTTCGATACTCTCATACAGTTTTGCTTTTACTTTCTCAACTTCCGTTAAATCATTTGCATAGATGGTAACGAGAGATTCTCCTTCTTTTACATCATCCCCAACCTTCTTTTGAAGAAGAAGTCCAACTGCAAGGTCAATTTCACTCTCTTTAGTTGCTCTTCCTGCACCAAGCCACATCGCAGCTGTTCCAACATTATCAGCAATAATGCGACTGACTTTTCCGCTTTCTTTTGCAGGGAGTTCAATTTTATGTTCAGCCTGAGGAAGTCTTGAAGGATCATCTACGACTGATGCATCCCCGCCCTGTCCGGCAAGAAAAGCCTTAAAGCGGTTAAGTGCCTCTCCGCTAGCAATTGCATCTTCAAGCATCTTTCTAGCTTCTTCGTGCGTTTCTGCTTTTTTCGAAAGGACAACCATGTGGCTGCCAAGTACTAAGCACAGCTCGGTCAGATCTTCCGGTCCTTCTCCTTTAAGTGTATCAATTGCTTCTTTCACTTCAAGTGCATTTCCAATTGCAAAACCGAGTGGCTGGCTCATATCGGAGATAACAGCCATTGTTTGTCTGCCAACATTATTCCCGATCTTCACCATTGCTTCAGCAAGCTCACGAGCCTGTGCTTCATCTTTCATAAATGCCCCCGCGCCGGTTTTTACATCAAGCACAATCGCATCTGCCCCTGCAGCAATTTTTTTACTCATGATTGACGATGCAATCAGTGGAATACTGTTCACAGTTGCAGTAACATCACGCAGCGCATAAAGCTTTTTATCCGCAGGTGTAAGATTTCCGCTCTGTCCAATTACTGCTAGCTTTTCTTCATTCACAAGGCGGGTGAACTCATCACTCGACAACTCTACATGGAAGCCCGGTACTGCTTCAAGCTTATCAATCGTACCGCCTGTGTGGCCGAGTCCACGTCCGCTCATTTTCGCAACAGGTACGCCTGCAGCCGCAACCAGTGGTCCAAGAATTAATGTTGTCGTATCACCGACACCACCTGTTGAGTGCTTGTCTACTTTAATTCCTTCAATTGCTGACAAATCGATCTGATCCCCTGATTCCACCATTGCCATCGTAAGGTCAGCACGTTCTGACTGTGACATTCCTTCAAAGTAAATCGCCATTAATAAAGCGCTTACCTGATAATCAGGAATTGTTTCATTTGTGTATCCTTCGATAACAAAATTAATTTCTTCAGTCGTCAGCTCTTTACCATTTCTTTTCTTTTCTATTACATCTACCATTCTCATATAATGATGCCTCTTTTCAATATTTATTGTATTGATTCAGGGCAGTTAAACTGCCCTGAATCAGTAAAAATTATTTCAGCAGTTCTTTCAAAAAGCTTTTACCAAATGCAGGTGCCTTCACATTAAAGTTTTCTGCCACGGTTGCGCCAATATCTGCAAATGTTTCTCTTAAAGGAATTTCTCCACCTTTATGAATTGCCGGCGAATAGGCTAGAAGCGGAACATATTCACGCGTATGATCTGTTCCGTGGTGAACAGGGTCATTACCGTGGTCAGCTGTAATAATCAGCAGATCATCATCTGTCATTTTTTCAAATACTTCAGTCAATCTTTCATCATATTCTTCAAGTGCTTTACCATACCCTTCAGGATCACGTCTGTGTCCATACAGCGCATCAAAATCTACAAGATTTAAAAAGCTCAGACCTGTAAAATCTTTATCAAATGTCTGTATGAATTTATCCATTCCATCCATATTATCTGATGTACGAATTGATTCAGTTACACCTTCACCATTATAAATATCTGAAATTTTCCCAATCGCAATCACATCAAGCTGGTCATCTTTTAATTCATTCATAACTGTCCGGTCAAATGGCGTTAACGCATAGTCATGTCTGTTAGATGTACGTTTGAAAGAACCCGGTTCTCCAACAAATGGTCTTGCAATAATGCGTCCTACAAGGTATTTCTCATCTAATGTAAGTTCTCTTGCAATTTCACAGATTTTATACTGCTCTTCAATCGGAATAATATCTTCATGAGCAGCGATCTGCAGCACCGGATCAGCGGAAGTATAGACAATTAATGCACCAGTCTGCATATGCTCTTCACCTAGTTCATCTAAAATAGCCGTACCGCTTGCAGGCTTATTCCCAATCACTTTACGTCCTGTCTTTTCTTCAAGGGCCTGAATCAGCTCCGCTGGAAAACCCTCAGGATAGACTTTAAAAGGTGTATCGATATTAAGGCCCATAATCTCCCAGTGACCTGTCATTGTATCCTTACCAACTGAGGCTTCCTGCATCTTAGTATATTTAGCAAGAGGATTTAAAGCCGGTGAAATGCCTTTAATTTCTTCTATATTGGACAATCCAAGATTCCCCATATTCGGCATGTTCAGACCACCCATATGATCTGCAATGTGCCCAAGAGTGTGCGCGCCTTTATCATTAAATGCTTCTGCATCAGGTGCTTCTCCGATTCCTACAGAATCCATAACTACGAGATGAATACGTTTAAATTTCTTATCACTCATTAGATCTTCCTCCTTAATCAACTGATTTTATTGTACCTATTTATTGACCGCTCTTACAAGAGAAACGTCTGAAGTCTGACAACTTATTTTTCCGGGAGTTACGCTCTCGGATGAAACTTGGAATAAACTTCTCTGATTCGTTTTGTGGAAACATGTGTATAGATTTGTGTCGTTGAGATATCAGCATGTCCGAGCATCTCCTGAACCGCTCTCAAATCAGCACCATTTTCAAGCAGGTGAGTAGCAAATGAATGCCTAAGCGTGTGTGGCGTCAATTCCTTTTCAATCCTTGCTTTATCAGTGAGCGCTTTTAAAATCTTCCAAAAACCCTGCCTGCTGAGTCTTCGCCCATGGTGATTGAGAAATAAAGCCTGTTCCCCAGGCTTTCGTCCTTTACTATTTCTTAAATATTGAGAAATAACAGCTGTGGCCGCTTGACCAATGGGTATAATTCTTTCTTTATTTCCCTTTCCACGACACTTAATAAACCCCATATCAATGTTGATATCATCCATATTTAAGTTGATTAATTCGCTGACCCGCATGCCTGTGCCATATAGTACTTCAAGCATCGCTTTATCTCTCAGTCCGGTTTTCTTTGTCATATCAGGGCTTTCAAGTAATGCTTCAACCTCTTCTATACTCAAGACCTTCGGCAATGTCTTTTCAGCTTTAGGTGTATTCAGATGTTCAGTCGGATCCTGATCACACAATCTGTTTCTCATTAAATAATGGTGAAAAGATCTGATTGAAGAGGTATGCCTCGCAATTGTTTTAGCTGACTTTCCCTGCTGTTTTAAGTATTGGAAAAACTGAAGTATATGAAGTCGCTGTACATCACACACCTGACTGATTGTTTCAACTTTAATTAAATATTCAGTGTAACTCCTCAGATCTCTTTCATACGACTGAATCGTGTTTTTTGAGAGCCCTTTTTCAATGATCATGTATTGTATAAAGTCCTGTAACTGGTCTTTCATCAGCTCACCCCGCTTCTTCTATATTTTAATGTTTAAAAAGAAGAAAGTCATCTTTCTGTTGGAAAATCAGGGTTTTATAAAATAAAAAACCATGCACTTATATGCATGGTTAAGTATTTATTACTGGCATCGATGGCATACACCATGAAATGTCAAACGGTGGTCTTTTATTTTAAATTTCCAGTCGCGTTCCACAATCTCTTCAACATCTTCAAGCAAATCATCCTGTATTTCATCAACAGCTCCACACTCTAGACAAATCAAATGGTGATGGAAATGGGCTGCACCTTCTTGACGCAAATCATATCTTGAGACACCGTCTCCAAAATTGATTTTATCGACTACCTTTAGTTCTGATAGAAGCTCCAATGTGCGATAAACAGTTGCTAAACCGATTTCAGGCGCTTTTTCTTTCACTAATAAGTAGACATCTTCTGCGCTGAGGTGGTCCGCTTCGTTCTCAAGTAATACCCTGACTGTTGCTTCACGCTGAGGGGTTAATTTATAGCTTGCTGAATGAAGCTGCTTTTTAATTCTGTCAATACGATTCTCCACAAATACCCCTCCCTCACAATATCATCAATATTATAACAAACGGTATACTATTTGCAAACAATAATCATTATTAATTAAGAGTATTAAATGTTATTATATAAAACTAATTTTTATGTAATAAAAATTCTAATCAAGAAGCCTGGCACATAATATTCAACCACTCCCGCAAAGCATGTAACAACCGCGGCAGCTGCAAATAACATCATATACGCAGCACCAATACTTTTAATAGTATATATAAAAGGCTGCCTTGCGCCAATGCCTTTCCAGATCTGCCCTGCAAGGATTAAGGATTCAGCACCTAAAATAACATAGACAGTGATGATAATCAGATTATGCGGTAAGAGCACAATCGCTGCTTCGATAAGTCCTCTAAGGCCCTCATCATATAACATCAGTCCTGCCGCAAAACCAAAAAGGCAGCCTTTCATGTAGATTAAAAACCAGGCAACCGGCAACCCGGCTAAGGTAAATCCGGAAGTCCAGATGAATAACAATATGAGTAAATCGATCATCATTGCACTTAAGATTTTACCATTTCCACCAAATTGGATATCAGGCATGATATGCAGAGGTGCATAAATGTTCACTAATAGTGCCCCCGCAGCTGTGCCTCCTGCCAGTAGGATTAAAATAAAAATATAATAGGCCAGGTGGTTTGACAGGTAATGTAAAATATTACTACTAATATTCGGCTTCAAAAGTATCCTCCTCCCTGCACAACCATTCTATGCAGGAAGCTGAACTCTATGTAAGGTTTCTCAGCTGCTCCAGGCGGAGGTATTGAACTGCATATGCTGTTTTAGCATCATAAATGCGCTGATTCAATACCATCTCCTCTGCTTCTTCAAGGGTAACCTCCATCAATTCAACAAATTCATCTTCATCGGTATCATGTGCATCTTCAATTTTATATAAGCCTTCTGCTTTGTAGACATGCACCAATTCATCAGCAAATCCGGGTGACGTATAAAATGAGATTAAATGAGTCAACGTTCTGCACCCATATCCTGTTTCTTCTTCAAGTTCTCTCTCTGCAGTCACCTCGGGTAATTCTCCGGGCTCAAGCTTTCCAGCTGGAATTTCTACGATGGACCTTTCAAGCGCTTTACGATACTGTTCAACCATAATCAGTTTATCGTCATCTGTTTTTGCAATCACACAGACCGCACCTGGATGTTTAATAATTTCTCTTTTTGATGTTTTACCGTTCGGCAATTCAACATCCTCAACCTGCAGGCTGATAATTTTGCCTTTGAACAGCTCATTTTTCGTGATCGTTTTTTCTTCAAATTTCTTCATTTCGTTCACTCCTTTATAGTTGTATTGTATCAATGTTTTCCGGCGATTGCCTCACGCATTGTTTGAATGGGCATAAATAAGAGAATATGATGATTAAAGAGAGGAGAATGAATATGGAAAAAAGAAGAATTGGTTCATCACCACTTGAAAGCTCAGTGCTCGGTTTAGGCTGTATGTCACTCGGAACAGATTCAAAAAAAGCTGAGAATATTATCAGAACTGCCTATGAGAATGGGATAAACTATTTTGATACAGCTGATTTATATGATTATGGTACAAACGAAGAAATTGTCGGACAGGCATTAAAGCCAATCAGAAGTGAAGTGCTCATTGCCACTAAAGTCGGGAACCGTGCAAAGGATGATCTGAGCGGCTGGAACTGGGACCCCTCAAAACCCTACATAAAGGAACAGGTCAAAAATAGTCTTAAACGCCTCCAGGTTGATTACATTGACCTCTATCAGCTTCACGGCGGGACACTTGATGATCCAATTGACGAAACGATTGAAGCATTTGATGAACTGAAAAAAGAAGGGCTGATCAGATCTTACGGGTTTTCTTCGATCCGGCCGAATGTGATCCGTGAGTATGCGCCCAGATCTTCTGCGGATTCTAATATGATGCAATACAGCCTGCTCGATCGCAGACCTGAAGAACAGGCTTTTGAAGTCCTGAAAGAAAACGACGTTTCCGTCATTACAAGAGGTCCGCTTGCTAAAGGTTTATTGTCTGCAAAATATAAAGAGAAGCTGGCTAAGCACGAGGGCTTTGTCCATTATACTGAATCAGAACTTAAAGACTTATTGCCAAAGCTTGAACAACTCTTTGAAGGCAGATCATTAACTGAAATTGCACTTTTATTTAATGCCGCCCACCCTGAAGTATCCACAATCATTGCTGGCGCAAGTTCACCTGAACAGGTAACTGAGAATATTAAAGCGATCAATCAGCCGCCTTTAACGAGAGAAGAAATTGAAGTGCTGAAATCCTTAACAAAGAAAGATGGCTATAAAGAACACCGGTAATACAAAAACTGAGGGTGCTCCCCTCAGTTTTTGTATTTTTTCCAGTCGAGGCTGCTTTCATTCAGCAATTCCTCAAAAGATTTATTTTTTTCGCGCAGCTTTTTTTCTTCTTCTTTTTTTGCAAGTGCAGCTTTTCTGCTTTTTTCTTCCGCTTCAACCGCATCCTTTTTTAACATTTTCAGTTTCTCAAGTGTCTGATCGTTCAGTGCGTCTTTTAAAACAGCTTCGTTATTGTCTTTTCTTTTCATTTGTTTCCCTCCCTGCTTAGAAGGCCTCCATCTTTATATTGTCACTGATAAGAAGCTCGGGCTCAGTGGAGTTGATAATATCATTCACAGTAAAGCCTTTTGCAACTTCAGTCAGTTGCAGGCCGGCTGATGTCACCTCGATGACGGCACGCTCAGTAATCACACGGTGCACAACTCCCTTTCCTGTCAGTGGCAACGAACACTGTTTCAGAATTTTCGGGCTTCCGCTTCTGTTTACATGTTCCATAATAATGATGATTTTCCTTGCACCATGAACAAGGTCCATCGCGCCTCCCATACCTTTAATCATTTTACCGGGGATCATCCAGTTTGCCAAATCACCCTTTTCTGAGACTTCCATCCCACCAAGGATAGCAACATCGACATGCCCTCCTCTGATCATTCCAAAAGACTCGGCACTGTCAAAAAAAGCAGCTCCTTTTATCGCTGTAACGGTTTCTTTACCAGCATTGATCAAATCGGGATCCAATTCACTTTCCTCCGGGTATTTCCCAATTCCAAGTAATCCGTTCTCAGATTGAAGAATCACTTCTTTACCTTCAGTGATATGATTTGCTACTAATGTAGGCATGCCTATTCCCAAATTGACGTAGTCACCGTTTTTAATTTCTTTTTCAGCTCTTTTAGCAATGGTTTCCCTCACCTGTTGTTTATCCATTTGAATGACCTCCGGCAGAAACTGTTTTCCTTTCAATCCTCTTTTCCTGATCAGCCTGTAATAACCCCTGAACATAAATACTCGGCGTATGTATATGATCAGGATCGAGTGAACCTGTTTCAGTTAGCTCTTCTACTTCAGCGATGGTAATTTTACCGGCAGCGGCGATCATAGGATTAAAGTTTCTCGCAGTTTTCCGGTAAATCAAGTTCCCCATCTGATCACCCCTCCATGCTCTGACAATACTGATATCAGCTTTCAATGCCCGCTCCATCACGTATTCTTTACCTTCGAAAGTCCGGGTTTCTTTTCCTTCTGCAATTTGAGTCCCTACGCCGGCCGGTGTAAAAAATGCCGGAATTCCCGCTCCGCCGGCTCTGATTCTTTCAGCAAGTGTTCCCTGTGGTACCAACTCTACTTCGAGCTCCCCGGAAAGCACCTGTCTCTCAAACTCTTTATTTTCTCCTACATAAGAGCCAATCATTTTATTGATTTGATGGTTATGCAGCAGCAGACCTAATCCCCAGTCATCAATCCCGCAATTATTCGAAATCACAGTAAGGTTTTTGACACCGCTGTCTCTAATCGCGAGAATCAGTTTTTCCGGGATCCCGCATAATCCAAACCCTCCTGCCATTAATGTATCTCCGTCTTTTATTACAGCGGCTGCTTCAGATGCAGACTGATAAATCTTTTTCATTTTTCCATACCCCTTTCACCAAAAAAAATAGTGATCTCCTACCTCTTCTATGTAAGCGCTTCAATTCCTTCTTTTTTACAATGTTTTTTTCTGCTAAAGTTGAATTATGACTGATAAAGGAGATGGAAGATTTGAAATTGCCGCGTTCTGTCGAAATTATAGAAGTAGGACCACGTGACGGATTACAAAATGAAACAAACTTTGTACCGACTGAGGTTAAAAGTGAATTTATAGATGCACTGTGGCGAGCAGGATTTAAGGAGATGGAGATCACTTCATTTGTCTCTCCAAAATGGGTTCCTCAAATGGGAGATGCAGCAGATGTATTGAGGTTATCCGGAAATCGATCCGGGACAATCGTGCTGACCCCGAACAAACAGGGGATTGATGCTGCTTTAGCTTCCGGCTCAAAAGCTGTTGCTGTATTTATAGGAGTGAGTTCTTCATTCAATCAAAAGAATATTAATAAAACAACAGAAGAAGCACTAAATGGTTTACTGCCTCATATACAGGATTTAAAAAAGAACGGCATTTTTGTCAGAGCGTGCATATCAACTGCTTTTCATTGTCCTTATGAAGGCGAAATCGCTCCTGCTGATACACTTGCATTATGCAAGGTGCTGGCTGATGCCGGAGTAGATGAGCTGAGTGTTGCCGATACGATCGGTAAAGCGACGCCTGTGGAATCATATTCATTGTTCACTTTATTAAAAAAAGAGCTGCCAGAAGTCATAATGACTGCTCATTTTCATGACACGCGTAAAATGGCACTGGCCAATATTTATGCTTCTCTTCAGGCAGGTATTACAAGGTTTGATAGTTCTGCAGGCGGTCTGGGCGGCTGCCCATTCGCTCCTGGCGCCAGCGGAAATGCTGCTACTGAGGAAGTTGTCTACATGCTTCACCGTATGGGTATTAAAACCGGTGTTGATCTTAACCTGCTCAATCAGGCGATCAGTGTAGTTGAGCCCCACCTTTCCCGGGAGCTCACAAGCTGGTATTATCAATCTTATAAGAAGGAACAGCACTCTTAGAAAGCAGGGATCCCACTTGAGAAAAAGGAGCATTGCAGCCATTACAGCTGCGGGCATCAGTGCATTCGGCGTATATTTATCAAACAGAATTATGTTTATGAAGCTGAAAGACCCTAAAGAAATTGAGACAAGAGAACGTGAAGCCGGATTTTATGAACCTGATCTATATCTGCAGATGATTAAAAAGGAAGTTCGCATTCCGTCTCCGGCAGGGTATGACATTCATACAGTGTTTCTTGAACAGAAGCCTGGTGCTCCTTATATCATTTTTTGCCACGGTGTTACTGAAACAAAAATTAATTCACTTAAATATGTAAGTCTGTTCATGGAAAAAGGATTCAATGCAGTCATCTACGACCACAGGCGGCACGGGGACTCCGGCGGCAAAAGTACCAGCTACGGACATTTTGAAAAGAATGATTTGAAGGCTGTTGTGGACTGTCTGATCAAAGAAGAAGGAGAAAGTACGATTTTTGGTATTCACGGTGAATCAATGGGAGCTGTTACCATGCTGTTATATGCAGGAGCTATAGAAGACCGGGCAGCCTTCTATATTGCAGACTGTCCGTTTTCTGACCTGACTGAACAGCTGTCATTTCTCATGACTAAATCACCTCGTTCTGCACTGCTTTCAAAAATGGCTTTATCACTTGCAGGCTCATTTATTTTTCTGAGGGACCGCTATCAGATCAGAGGGGTTTCACCTAAAAAGGCAGTCGGACAAATTGAAAAGCCGGTTTTATTTATTCACAGCAGGCATGACAACTTTATCCCTTCCCACATGACGGAAACCCTTTTTAAATTGAAGAAAGGTCCTAAAAGACTGTTTTTACCTGAAGAAGGTGGTCACGCTCAGTCATATGTCACTAATCCTGAAGCTTACAGTAAGGAAGTTGACCTTTTTCTCAATGAGTATTTTTATATCAAATAACAAAACAGCGCCTGTGGCAGGCGCTGTTTTGTTATTTGATCATATTTTTAAAGCTCATTCTACCATTGATCGTCTGTCCAGGACTCTTCAGCTGGAACATACGAGCCGACTCAGAGTAATCAATTTTCAGCGTCTTATCATAAAACACCGTTTTAGATGCTTCAACAAGAATCGGTCTGTCATTTGTTTCAATCAGTTGATCTTCTTCTTCTTTTTCTTCAACGTACCAAAGGATCGGTACACCGTTCAGCACACATCCTGTCCCTTCTGTGTCATACTTCAGCTTTAGATAACCAGCATCAGATGGAATTTTTTCAGCAATCTTTTCTGAAGCCGCCTTTGTGATTTCAATATTCATCTAATCGCCTCCTGTGTATGTAGTATATCACTTCACCCCCTGCCCTTCCGCTATCTTGCTTTACACAGACTTTTCAAGTAGCATCAAATACGAAATACATAAATGGAGGGGTTTATATGGATAAAAAAGTGCAGATTAAAGTGATGGATAACGGTTCACTGAAAGTAACCGGTGATGTTGAACTGGTTGATATGGATGGGAATCAGTTCCCTGTCAAACCGGTGTTTTCTTTATGCAGATGCGGCCAGTCTAAAAGAATGCCATTTTGTGATGCATCTCATAAAGGTGTATTTGAATCATGCGTGCGCGCTGAAAAAGTGCTGGATGAATAAGAAATGAAAATACTTCCCGGCGCAAGTTTCAAATATGCGCCGGGAAGTATTATTTCTGGTTAAATCCTTTTTTTCCGAGCCGTTCGACCATACCCGGAGCCAGAGAGTAAGCCTTTGAAGCAGCATTCATCCAGCCAGGAAGGTTAATCTCTCTTTTTTCAGAGAAAAATATGTCTACAGTTTTTTTTGCAACAACCTTGGGTGAAAGCATAAATCTTTTTACACTAGTTGCATAACGCCCGGTTGTATCAGCAGTGTCAAAAAAATCCGTCTCGATCGGACCCGGATTAACAGCGGTGACAAATATATTGTCTGCTGATATTTCCATCCTGAGACTGTTCGAAAAACCGAGTACTGCATGCTTTGCCGCAGAATATATTGAAGACTTCGGTGTGGCAAGCTTTCCTGCCTGAGAAGCAATGTTCACAATATGACCCCCGTTATTCATATGAGGCAATACTGCCTTGCTGAGCAGCATCAGGGCAATCACATTCACATTGATCATTGAAATGATTTTTTCGTCAGGTGTGTCTTTAAGCTTTTCAAAGAGACCAAATCCTGCATTGTTAACCAGAATATCCACGCCGTTAGATTCATCAAGAACTTCTTTAGCAAAACCGGGAATCTGAGTGATTTCATTTAAGTCATATGGACGGATCAGCACAGAAGCAGCACCGAACTGGCGGCATCTTTCACTTGTCTGGATCAGTTTCCGTTCATCTCTTGCTGTTAGAATCAGGTCAGCTCCGCGTCTTGCAGCTTCTTCAGCAATTGCTCTGCCGAGACCCCCGGATGAGCCGGTGATCCAGATCTTTTTTCCTGATAAATCCTTCATAGCTTTACCCCGCTCTCTGTCTGGTAAATGATTGCCTCACCGTTCATATCAGCTGCGCTGATCTCTCCGTGATAAATAAGATAATCAAGCTGTCCCACGGTTTCTGACAGTGTAAGGCCCAGCTGTTTTTTATATATTTTAGGAAAGAGCTGCTTGCAAACTTCAAACGCTGTCGTTTCCTCGTGCTGCAATAATGATTTTACATACATTGCCCTTTCATGCTGTTTTATCAGGCGGTCTTTAACCAAGGATGAAGCATTGTATATCAGCTTGCCATGACCCGGATAGACAATAGACGGCTCAAGGGAAGCCAGCTTATTAAGGGATTGATTATATTGAAGCTGCGGTAGCGGACGCGGCTCATTGATCCCAAATGGTGGTTCAATCAGGGGATTTGAAGAGATATGCTGTATCAGCAGATCCCCCCCGATGACTGCTCCTTCTTCGTGAACCAGTGAAATATGTCCCTGAGAATGACCATGTGTATCCATTACCCTCCATCCTTCAAGACCCGGAACAGTATCATGTTCTGATAAATAGGCATCAACGGGTCTTCTTCCCATGGCATGTAATGGCTCTTTCATCTTTTCAACCAGAATCAAATAGTGCTCGGGAAGTCCGGCCTGCTTAAAAAACGCTGTATAAAAAAAATCATGTAAATTCATAAATGAATCATTTCTGGTAAGAAAACGTTCACTGTTACGGTGAGCATATAGCCTGGCACCACTGAAAAATTCTGTCAGGCCTGCATGGTCCGGATGATGATGAGTCAGAACAACCTGATCAATATCTTCCGGTTCAAATCCAGCTTCCTTCAGTCTAGCAGTTAGTACCTCTTTTCCCTCTGCCGTATCGGGGCCGGTATCGACAAGTGTAACTGAATCACCGATCAATAAATAAGTATGCACATCTCCTACTGCGAATGGAGTAGGGATTGTGAGCTGATGGATAACCGGATCTTTCATTCTTTTACCTCCTGAAATGAATAACTATTCACTTTTCTAATAGTGTAGCCTTTTTCTTACGTTTTGTTAAGTGTATTAAAAAATCTCTTGACAAACATTTATAAACTCAGCATAATCTCAATAATATCTAAAATCGATGACAGGGAATAGTAAGCTGAACAGGGAACAAAAGAGAGCAGAATTCAAAGGCTGAAAGATTCTGCAGCAATCCCTTCCGCCGAACCTGCCCCCGGAGTGACATAAAACTGTCCGTGAAGCCTGCGTTAACGGCTTAATGAGTGTGCGGAGCAGTCTGCAAATTAAGGTGGTACCACGGAAGAACCCTTTCGTCCTTTTACAGGAGGAAGGGTTCTTTTATTTTTCTAAAGGAGGAATGCTCAATGAAAATAGTGTTTATCGGTGCAGGATCTATGGCAGAAGCAATGATTAAAGGAATTAAAAATGTTAAAGCCTTTCATCAGGATGATCTTTGGGTAACAAATAAAAATGATAAAGAGAGACTCGTTCTTCTAACGGAAACATATGAAATTAAAAGCAGCTATGACACGCGTAATTTACTGACAGATGCAGATGTCATTATTTTAGCTGTCAAACCAAAAGATGCAAGTGATGCACTTCATGCAATTCAGCCGTATATGAATGGTCAGTTGCTGATATCGGTGCTGGCCGGCCTCTCTATTGGTTTTATTGAGCGTATCATTGGTCAGGCACCGATCGCCCGTGCAATGCCAAATACATCAGCAATGATAGGTGAATCTGCAACAGGACTGTCATTTAATGATCACATACTTGATTCACAGCGCAGTCTGGCAACTTCAATTTTTTCAGCGATCGGTTCAGTGACTCAGGTCGAAGAGTCGCGCCTCGATCTCGTTACAGGACTTTCAGGTAGTGGCCCTGCTTATATTTATTATATTGTAGAAGCGATGGAAAAAGCGGCAGCTGAACTCGGGGAGGATGCAATGCCATTTATTATCCAGACGTTAAAAGGAGCTGCTCATATGCTAGAAACTTCTGACCAGACACCAGAGCAACTCAGAAAAGCCATAACAAGTGAAGGCGGCACTACAGAAGCAGGGATTGCACAGCTTGATACACATCATGTGAAGGATGCATTTGCAGAATGCATCAAAGAAGCAACTGGCCATTCAGAGAGACTCCGCAGACAATTTGAGCAGGCACATAACATTTAAAAGTTGCAGTTGTTGCATGCGGTTATGTACGATGATCAAAAAGGAGCTGTAGATGATGCTCTTTATACTGCTAACCTTTACGGCTCTCTTCTGGATGATCGTTGCAATTGACACGTATCGAGGTCTCTCTTTACTGCATGCCCTTGAAAAGGAAGCGCCCGTCAGACAGGTCGGTAAAATCAGTATCATTGTCCCTGCAAGAAACGAGGAAAATCATATTGTAAAAAGTATCAGCTCACAGCTTAACCAGACATACCGTCAAGTCGAATGGATACTGATTAATGACCGGTCAACCGATCAGACAGGTGAGCAGATGGAAAAGCTTGCTGAAAAGGATCAGAGAGTTCGTGTCATTCATATCACTAAACTGCCTCAGGGGTGGCTCGGAAAAAATTATGCACTCTATAGAGGCGCCAAAGCAGCTTCTGGAAACGTCTATTTATTCACTGATGCTGATGTGATCTATGAGCCAGACCTTTTGGCAAAAGCAGCAGGTTATATGAAGCGAATGAAAATTGATCACCTGACTGTCTCCCCTGACCTTCAGTCAAAAAGCTTTTTATTAAAAGGGTTTGTCTCGTTTTTTTTATTTGGGTTTTCTTATTATAAACGACCATGGTCTGCTAACCGTGACCGCTCTAAAAGCGGGATGGGAATTGGGGCATTTAATATGATCACTAAAACCGCCTATCAAAAAATCGGGGGTCATGAAGCCATCAGACTTCGCCCGGATGATGACCTGCAGTTAGGGATGCAGGTAAAAAAATACGGCTTGCGTCAGAGAATGGCGACTGCAAAATCCATGCTGAAGGTGGAGTGGTATCCAAGTATAAAAGAGGCTTTGAAAGGGCTTGAGAAAAACGCTTTTGCAGGACTCCATTACAGTTATTTGTTTACAATCACTGCAATGACAGGTGTATTTGTTTCTCAAGTACTTCCCTTTATTGCGATATTCAGTTCTGATCCAAATACTTCAGCAATGGCCTGGGTATCAATCGGGGCCATTATGGCTGTATATATCCCGATTACAAGAAGGCTTACAACTTATTCTTCTTTTCACGCCTTATTATTTCCCATATCAGCTCTTTTGTTTATCACTGCAGTTTTAAGAGCTGCTGTACTGACGATGATACGTGGCGGAGTAAAGTGGCGCGGAACTATTTATCCTATAAAAGAATTGAAAAAAAAGAGCTGAAAATTCAGCTCTTTTTATTGTGGTGTTATACTGAAATGGAATGTAAATACAGGAGGTTATCATATGAGTACAGCATTATTTTCACCTTATACCGTAAAAAACGTGACGCTAAAAAACCGAATTGTCATGGCACCGATGTGCATGTATTCCTGCTACAGTCAGGATGGTATTGTGACGAATTTTCATAAAGTACATTATGCTTCAAGGGCAGCCGGACAAACCGGTCTGATCATGCTTGAAGCTACAGCTGTTACACCTCAGGGAAGAATTTCGAACGAAGACCTTGGGATCTGGAGCGATGAACATATTTCAGGATTAAAAGAATTATCAGATCTGATCAGAGAAAATGGTGCGAAATCAGCGATTCAGCTGGCACACGCAGGCAGGAAATCAATGACTGACGATTCTATCATTGCCCCTTCAGCTATTGCATTTAATGACAAAATGAAACAGCCTGATGAAATGACTCAAGAACAGATACTTGAAACCATTCATGCCTTTAAAGAAGCTGCAAGAAGATCCAGGGAAGCAGGCTTTGATATTATCGAGCTTCACGGAGCTCACGGATATTTAATCAATGAATTCCTATCACCGCTTTCTAATCACCGCACAGATGATTACGGGGGAACAGACAAAAACCGGTACAGATTCTTAAGCGAGATCATTGATGCAGTGGGTGAAGTATGGGATGGCCCAATATTCGTGAGAGTATCTGCAAGTGACTGGCACGAAGAAGGATTAACGCCGGAAGATTATGCTACATATGCAACATGGATGAAAAACCAGGGTGTGGATCTAATAGATGTCAGCTCAGGAGCTGTGGTACCGGCTGCAATACATGCTTATCCGGGCTATCAGGTTCCGATGGCTGAGACGATTAAACATAAAGGAAACA
This sequence comes from Jeotgalibacillus sp. 10bf12, assembly GCF_055597105.1. Lineage (NCBI taxonomy): Bacteria > Bacillati > Bacillota > Bacilli > Caryophanales > Caryophanaceae > Jeotgalibacillus > Jeotgalibacillus sp. 10bf12. The sequence continues at coordinate 2,653,939 of NZ_CP200276.1, forward strand.
TTGATACCGGGGCTGTCGGATTAATTACAAACGGTTTACAGGCTGAAGAAATCCTGCAGAATAAGCGTGCAGATCTGATTTTTATTGCGCGTGAGCTGTTAAGAGACCCTTACTGGGCAAGAAGTGCTGCACTAGAGTTACAGACGTCTATTGAATCGCTCGAGCAATATAAGCGCGGCTGGGTATTTTAATCAGCAGCACACTGATGTACTTTCATCAGTGTGCTGTTTTTAAATGTCTTCTTCAAGCAGATCATGGGCCATAAAACTATTGGGCATGATTTCCCTGGCCTGATTCAGGAGTTCCTTTTCTTTCCCTTCCGCATATCTGGCACTGATATGTGTCAGCCAGAGTTTCTTTACACCGGCAGCCACTGCAACTTCTGCAGCCTGGACTGCTGTTGAGTGAAAATAGTCATAAGCCATTTCTTCATTTTCAGAACCGAACGTCGCTTCATGGATGAATATATCTGCCTCTTTTGCAAGTTCTACTGTAGCATCACATTTCCTTGTATCCCCTGCTACTGCAATGACTTTTCCTTTTGAAGGCGCTTCAATAAAGTCATTACCATCGATCACTTGTCCTTCCCATTCAATGATCTCACCTTTTTTCAGTTTTTTATAAACAGGACCCGGACGAATTCCCATCTGCTGAAGTTTCTCTGAATTCAGTCTGCCTGGTCTGTCTTTCTCCTGAATTCTGTATCCGTATGAGGGAATAACATGTTCAAGCTTCTTGACTGATATGATAAAATCCTCTTCATCAAAAACCGCACCGTCATAAATTTCTATGATCTTCAGGTCATATTTTAAATGAGTTCTGCTTATTTTCAATGAAGTATTGATATATTCTTTAATACCTTCCGGGCCATAAACCGTGAGCGGTTCCGTCCCCCCCTGGAAAGAACGGCTTCCAAGAAACCCCGGCAGACCAAAAATATGATCCCCGTGTAAATGGGTCACAAAGATTTTTTTTACTCTTCTCGGTTTAATTGTTGTATGAAGAATTTGATGCTGGGTTGCTTCCCCGCAGTCAAACAGCCAGATATCACCGTGCTTATTGATCTGTTTTAAAGCAAATGCAGAAACATTCCGTTCTTTACCGGGCACACCTGCTCCGGTACCTAGAAAATGCATGCGCATAATATTCCTCCTTGTATGTAACAGGTAAAAAAGTAAAAGCTTATCTGTTGCAGGCTTAAAAATCGAACCGCCTGTATGTTCAAGTACTGCGTAAAGGTTGCATCTCTTACAAACCCGCTATACAATTTAGATATTGTATTTCCGGCTAATGGCCGAATTGAATAGTAAAGTGAGGTCCTGAAAGTGAAACAGACATCTACACCACCAACATTAATTATGATTTTTGGCGCAACCGGAGACCTTGCTAAACGCAAATTGTACCCTTCATTATATCAGCTTTATCTGAAAGGGAGTTTAGAAAAACAATTTGCTGTGCTTGGTATCGGGCGACGTGAATGGTCTAATGAGCAATTTATACAGCACATTCGCGATTCGTTAACGCAGGCTTCTAGTAACCATGACCATATAGAGTCATTTATTGAGCACTGCGTATATGAATCACATGATGTGGAAGACTCCTCATCATACATAAAACTGAAGAATAAAGCCAATGAATTAGATGAAAAGTTTGATTTGAATGGAAACAGAATCTTTTACCTGGCAATGGCACCCGAATTTTTCGGCACCATTACAGACCACTTAAAATCAGATGGATTGACTGATAACGACGGGTTCTGCAGGCTGGTTATCGAAAAACCATTCGGACATAATCTGCCATCAGCTAATGCACTAAATGATCAAATCAGACAATCATTCCCTGAAGAATCCATCTACCGGATTGATCATTACCTTGGTAAAGAGATGGTACAAAACATTGAAGTCATCCGATTTGCCAACGCTTTATTTGAACCGCTCTGGAACAGCCGATTTATCTCTAATATCCAGATTACCTCATCTGAAGTGCTCGGTGTTGAAGAACGCGGCAGATACTATGAGAAAAGTGGCGCATTAAGAGACATGGTTCAAAACCATATGCTCCAGATGGTTGCGCTGCTTGCAATGGAGCCGCCAATCAGCCTGAGTACAGATGAGATCAGAAGTGAAAAAGTCCGTGTGTTGCGTGCGCTCCGCCCGGTAGAAGGTGAAGAAGTAGACGATTATTTCGTCAGAGGCCAGTATGGACCTGATCACAATGGTGAACAAAAAGGCTATCGTGAAAATGCAAATGTGGATACTGCGTCAAATACTGAAACATATGTTGCCGGAAAAGTCATGATCGACAACTTCCGCTGGGCAGGTGTACCTTTTTATATCCGTACAGGAAAAAGTATGGCTGTAAAGTCTACAAAAATCGTTGTTCAATTTAAAGATATTCCAATGAATCTTTATTACAATAAAGAACATTCCCTGGATCCAAACCTGCTTGTCATTCATATTCAGCCTGATGAAGGCATTACACTGCATCTGAATGCGAAGAAAACTGCTCAGGGTATAGATACAGACAGCGTAAAGCTAAGCTATTCAGCAAGCAGTATTGACGGTATTAATACGCCTGAAGCATACGAAAAGCTTCTTCTGGACTGTATCCTTGGTGATGCAACTAACTTCACTCACTGGGATGAAGTCAGACATTCCTGGAGCTTTGTAGATAAAATCTCTGATCACTGGGAAAAAACAAAAGATAAAACGTTCCCTAACTACTTTGCAGGTTCAATGGGACCTGAAAGAAGCGACTCACTTCTTGAAAAAGATGGCTTTCAGTGGTGGCCGATTGGAGAGCTTGATGTAGAAGAATAAATCATGATGATTCCCGTCCGGATGGTTATTTGGGCGGGAGTTTTTTTGTGGGATTTATTTTTGAAGCTGTGAAAGAAAAATGTAGCTTGAGTTGAATTACTTCATTTCACGAGATTATTAATCAATCTGAATTTTATTACATCAATATTGGGTTCAATTCGATCAAATCTGGAATTATTTACTTCGTAGTGATATAGAGAGTCATATTTAATTCATTTTGCGGGATATTTACTTCAGCAGATTTAATATTCCATTCACTTATAACATCGATTCCTTCATACACCCTTCCCGCATCCCCCAAAAAACTGCCGGCTCTTTCACATAAAAAAAAGTAAGACGGATCACACCGTCTTACTTTTTTGATATATTCCATGCCCACTTGATCAGCGGGATTTGAAACAGTACCCTTCCCCATAGTGCAGCTGGCATCCTTTTACCCGCTATCTTGAAGTTTTTCTGAGCCATATAAATATTAGCAGGCCATACTGCCACTAAAAACAGAGCGAGTCCTTTTCCTGCAAACTTAGCTCCCTTATTAAAAACTAGCATAGCTCCAAGGACAACTTCAATGACGCCGGTAATGTAAACGATTGCTTTCTTAAAAGGAAAAATGGGAGGAACGATCTTTCTGAAATTCCTCTCTTTAAAGAAATGCATCATTCCTGCATATAAAACAATTGCACCATAAACTCTTCTCATATCAAGCTCTCCATTCAGGAATACCCGCCTCTCAGGTGATGAGAGGCGGGTAGAGATTAGTCTTCCATCCACTCAGTATGGAATGTGCCTTCTTTATCAACACGTTCATACGTATGAGCTCCGAAGTAGTCACGCTGCGCCTGAATCAGGTTAGCTGGAAGGACTGCTGTACGGTAGCTGTCATAGTATGACAGTGCTGTAGAGAATCCTGGTACCGGGATACCATTTTTAACAGCCAGTGCGATCACATCACGGAGTGCACTCTGATAATTCTCAACGATATCTTTAAAATAATCATCAAGCATCAGATTTGTCAGCTGAGGGTCTCTGTCATAGGCTTCTTTAATCTTTTGAAGGAACTGCGCACGGATAATACATCCCCCGCGGAAAATCATCGCAATTTCGCCAAACTTCAGATCCCAGTTATACTCATCAGAAGCGGCTCTCATCTGTGCAAAGCCCTGAGCGTATGATGCAATTTTAGACATATACAGTGCACGTCTGATTGCTTCCACCCATTCTTTTTTATCTTCTTCAGGTAATTTTGGTTCCGGTCCATTTAAGATTCCGCTTGCTTTGACACGCTCATCTTTAAGTGAAGAGATAAATCTTGCAAATACAGACTCTGTAATGATCGGAAGCGGCGTTCCAAGGTCCAGTGCGCTCTGGCTTGTCCATTTACCAGTCCCTTTTTGTCCTGCTTTATCAAGGATGACATCGACCATCGGCTGTCCTGTTTCTTCATCATACTTTTTAAAGATATCAGCTGTAATTTCGATCAGGTAGCTGTCAAGCTCTCCCTTATTCCACTCAGAGAATACTTCATGCAGTGCTTCTGCATCCAGTCCCAACACCTGTTTCATCAGGAAGTAAGACTCTGCAATCAGCTGCATATCCGCATATTCAATCCCATTATGCACCATTTTCACATAATGTCCCGCACCATCAGGACCGATATAAGTACTGCATGCTTCTCCATTTACTTTTGCAGAGATTTCGTTAAAAATCGGTGCTACAAGGTCATACGCTTCCTTTTGACCGCCAGGCATGATTGAAGGACCTGTTAGTGCACCTTCTTCTCCGCCAGATACACCTGTGCCGATAAAATGTACGCCATACTCGCTTAATTCTTTGTTACGGCGGATTGTATCACGATAGAATGTGTTTCCTCCGTCTATCAGAATATCACCTTTATCAAGCAGTGGCAGCAACCCTGAAATGGTTGCATCAGTTGCTGGGCCGGCTTTCACCATCAGCATGATTTTTCTTGGTGTTTCTAAAGAATCCACGAACTCTTCAAGACTATATGTACCGTGGATCTGCTTCCCTTCAGACTCTTTTAACATATCATCAACTTTTTCAGAAGATCGGTTATACACAGCAACTGAAAAGCCTCTGCTTTCAATATTCCACGCAAGGTTTTTACCCATTACCGCTAAACCAACAACGCCAAACTGGTGTTTTGACATAATCAACTTCCTTTCTTTAATTCGTTCTCCCTTTGATCCTAAACTATTGTATCATTAAACGCGAAAAAATCTAATCAAGACCTTTTAATCATGGTCGTCCAAAAAATCTTTACTAAAACTGGTTTCACTATTCTGATGATTCTTTGAGCTTTTCAGTCCACGGGTCAGGATGCCTTTCCCGTGCTTTTCTTCAAGCTCTCTCATCACCTTTTCTACAGGCTCGTATTTCACATCATCCTCGTAGGAAAACAGGTTAATCTGCTTATAAGCATGACTTTTATCAGCAAGATCCTGAACAGTAACACCAAGAAGCCTCACCGGGGTGCCATTCCAATGTTTAAGAAATAGCGATCTAGCATGTTCTGCTATATGCCCCTGTTCATATAAAGGATGACTGAGTGTCAGACTGCGTGTAATCGTATTTCTGTTTTTAAAACGGATCATTACCTGAAGACCATACCCAAGCATCTGTTTTGATCTCAATCGCTCACTGACTTTTATCGAAAGCTGATCTATTATTTTCAGCAATTCCTTTTGATTCGTTAAGTCTTTCGGTAAGGTTGTAGAGTTTCCTACACTTTTAAAATCGTATACGCTTTCCGGATCTACTTTTCTCTGATCTTCACCGCAAGCTCTGTTTTTCAGCTTTATACCATTGATGCCTAAAAGTGATTTCAAATGAATCTCTTCGGTTTTTGCCAGATCCCCGATTGTGGTGATAGACAAGGATGCAAGCTTTTCCGCTGTTTTCTCTCCAACGCCGTGCATATCCCTGATCGGAAGTGGCCATAGCTTCTGCGGTATTTCTCTTTTACGAAGCACTGTAATGCCCATCGGCTTTTTCATATCTGAAGCCATTTTGGAAAGAAATTTGTTCGGTGATACCCCTATACTGCATGGGAGGTCCAGCTCTCTAAGGATACGGTCCTGTATTTCTTTTATCAGTTCAACCGGGTTACTCTCGAGATCAGTTATATCCATATATCCTTCATCAATCGATACAGGCTCCACAAGTTCTGTGTAGCTTCTCAAAATATCAAACATTGCTTTTGAAGCTTGACGATATTTTGTAAAATCCGGCCTTAATACAGTTAATTCAGGACATAGTTTCAATGCTTCATGGACCTGCATGGTCGTTTTTACACCCTTACTGCGGGCTTCATAGCTGCATGTAACTACGATCCCTCTCCGTTCTTCCGGGTTTCCGGCAATGGCAATCGGTTTTCCCTTTAGTTCGGGCTGATGAGCAGCTTCCACAGAAGCATAAAAACTGTTCATATCAATATGAAGAATGATTTTGCCTTTACTCATCAACTCAGTCCTTTCATTAGCTCTCTTCCGATTTTACATGAAAAAAGTGCAAAAAAAAATGTTCCTATATAAGGAACATGAAGACTGTACATGTTATACCGGCTCTGACGTTTTCAACTGGATCATATACTCTCTGATTTCTTTCATACCCTCGAGGTTTTTTGTCAGTGTTTCAGGATCAATGATCGTAATTAAACGGTTTTCAAGCTGTGCAACACCTGTAAAATATTCAGTATGTTTGTATGCTGCAAGACCAATTTCTTTAAGCTGTTCAGAAGGGATATCGATAATTTCTTTTGCTTCCTTTACCCTGATTGCGATGGAAAGCTGCTCTGTTTGTACTACAAGCATTTTAGCGTCTGCTGAAGTGAATGGCTGATGATATAAGATCTGCTCAAAGTCAAGCACCGGAACAAGTTCTCCTCTGACTTCTGTAATACCAGGCATAAATGCAGGTAAATGCGGAACAGCGGTTACCTTCTCTTGTTTCTCAATCGACACGATTGTTTGTATTGATATAGCGTACTCTTCGTTACCACAGGAAAAAACTACGGCTTTGAATTCTTCAGACATAACCTTTTACCCCCTTTATCAATTGATACTAATGTACCATACCCTAATAACTTGTTCCAGCACGCTTTAGTTTACATAATAAAATTATAATAACTTATAATAAGAAGCGGGATAAACCCGCTCTTTTATTTATTACTTTCAATGACAATCTGAGTCAGTAGTTCACTCAATTTCACCAGTTCATCCACCGGCATACGTTCATTGGTAGTGTGGATTTCTTCGTATCCTACAGCAAGATTTACAGTCGGCACACCCATTCCGGCGATTACATTGGCATCACTGCCCCCACCGCTCGTCAGTAATTCTGATGTTCTGCCAATTGCCTGTGCAGCTCGTCTAGCAAGCTGTACTACATGATCATTTTGATTAAACTTAAATCCTGGATACATGATCTGAATATCAACTTCCGCTCTGCCGCCCATTTCATTTGCAGCATCTTCAAAAGCTTTTTTCATTGCGGCTGCCTGTTTTTCCATTTTTTCAGGTACCAGTGATCTTGCTTCAGCCAGAACATCTACCCGGTCACAGACAATATTTGTTGCACTTCCACCTTCAAAGCGGCCGATGTTTGCAGTTGTTTCTTCATCAAGACGGCCAAGCTCCATATTGGCAATCGCTTTTGATGCGATCGTGATTGCAGATACACCTTTTTCAGGTGCCACACCTGCATGAGCTGTTCTACCGTGTATAACGGCTTTAATTTTTGCCTGTGTTGGTGCTGCAACAATAATATTTCCTACCTGTCCATCGCTGTCTACTGCATACCCGTACTTCGCTTTTACATATGATGAATCAAGTGCTTTAGCCCCTACAAGACCTGATTCCTCTCCTGCTGTAATGATAAACTGGATATCACCGTGCTGAATGTTCTGCTCTTTCAGCTGATGAATCATTTCAATCATTGCTGCAATTCCTGCTTTATCATCTGCACCAAGGATTGTAGTACCGTCAGAATAAATGTAACCATCCTCTTTAATAACCGGATTGATTCCTTTACCTGGTGTCACCGTATCCATGTGAGAAGTGAAATATATCGTATCCGCCGACTGATCTCCACCTTTTAATGTGATAATCAGGTTATTCGCACCATGTCCTGTTTCCTTCATGCTGTCATCTTCCTGAATATCACAGCCGAGTTCTTTAAAAATATTTTTTAGTACTTCAGAGATCTCTGCTTCATATTTCGTTTCTGAATCCACTTTTACCAACTCAAGAAATTGATTTACAACACGTTCTTTATTCATCATAAAACCTCCACTATTACATGCTAAGTGTTTAGTATATCGAAGAATGGCGCTTAATTACAGCGGTATGTTACCGTGCTTCTTCTTCGGGCGGTCCTCATGCTTATTTCTCATCATCTCAAGCCCCTGGATCAGCTTGATTCTTGTTTCTCTTGGATCAATAACATCATCAACCATTCCTCTTGATGCTGCTACAAAAGGATTGGCGAACTTTTCGCGGTATTCTTCAATTTTTTGTGCACGCATGGCTTCAGGGTCATCACTATTTGCAATTTCTTTTGCAAAGATGATATTTGCTGCTCCCTGAGGACCCATTACTGCAATCTCAGCATTCGGCCATGCAAACACCAGATCAGCTCCGATCGATTTACTATTAAGCGCAACGTATGCTCCGCCATATGCTTTGCGCAGAATCACAGTCATTTTCGGTACAGTTGCTTCAGAATATGCATATAAAATTTTAGCGCCGTGTCTGATGATTCCACCATGCTCCTGTTTAATACCCGGGAAAAACCCTGTAACATCTTCAAATGTAATAATCGGGATATTGAATGAATCACAAAAACGGATAAACCTTGAAGCTTTATCACTTGAATCAATATCAAGTCCGCCTGCCATTACTTTAGGCTGATTGCACACCAGACCGACCGTTTCCCCTTTAATTCTTGCAAAGCCGACTACAATATTACGTGCGAATTCTTTTTGAACCTCCATAAAGGAATCTTTATCCACAACGTGATCAAGCACAATACGCACATCATATGGACGAAGCGGATCAAATGGAATGGCGTCAGCAAGGTCAGGCCTGTCATCAGATTCACTGGAGATATCTCCTGCCGGAGGCTGCTCTTCATTGGACTGGGGTAAATAACTGAGCAGCTGTCTGACCTGTTCAAGCGTTTCCTGCTCAGTTTCAGCACGAAAATGAGCATTCCCGCTGATCGCATTATGTATTTTTGATCCACCTAGATCTTCTGATGATATTTTCTCACCTGTCACCGTTTCAATTACTTTTGGACCTGTGATAAACATTTGGCTCGTTTTATCTACCATGAAGACAAAGTCAGTGATTGCCGGCGAGTAAACAGCTCCACCTGCACACGGTCCCATGATCACTGAAATCTGCGGCATGACACCTGAGTAAATTGAATTACGGTAAAAGATCTGACCATAACCATCTAATGATACGACGCCTTCCTGAATACGCGCACCGCCGGAATCATTCAATCCGATAAACGGTGCCCTGTTTTTTGCCGCAAGGTCCATGACATTTGCAATTTTTGCTGCATGCATTTCTCCTAGTGCGCCGCCAAAAACAGTAAAATCCTGTGAAAACAGATAAATCGGACGACCATTCACTTTCCCATAGCCAGTTACAACTCCGTCTCCAGGTCCTTTTTGAGATTCCATTCCAAAATCGCCACATCTGTGTTCAATAAATGGATTTAATTCCACAAATGATCCTTCATCAACCAGTAAATCAATTCTTTCACGGGCAGTCAGCTTTCCTTTTTCATGCTGCTTCTCAATTCGCTCATCCCCGCCCCCAAGCTCTATTTCTCTTCTTCTGTCATATAACTCATTAATTTTTTCAAACATATCACTCATGATGATCGCCTCCGTCATAAGAATGGTCACATAGCTCATATAATACTCCGTGTGCCTGCTTAGGATGTAAGAAAGCAACCTGGGCACCACCAGCACCGGATTTTGAGGTTTCTGAAGTAAATATCAGGCCCTTTGTTTTTAATTCTTCCATTCTTTTATCTATGTTTTCTACGCCAAACGCGACATGATGGATCCCTTCGCCTTTTTTCTCAATAAATTTAGCAATTGGAGATTCAGGGTTTAACGGCTCAAGCAATTCAATTTTAATATTACCTGCATCTAAAAATGCTACTTTGACTCCTTGTGATTCAACTATTTCCTGCTTTATTAAAGTAAGCGCTAACATTTCAGTGTAAAATGGAAGTGTCTTCTCAATTGATTTAACTGCAACGCCAATATGATCTGTTTTTTTCATATAAATCCTCCTTTCAAACAACTACTTTTCTATTGTACCGATATCAGCTGAAGTTGACCACTACTTGCGTCAGGTTAGGGTTCGGTGTACAATTAAACCACTATGCTGTAAAAGGAGCGAATCATTTTGCGCAACCGCAAATTCAGAACTTTTATTGTTTACCTGATGATTTTTGCAATGCTTGCATCAACGCTTGCAATCGGATTATCAATGGTTGTTTTTTAAATTTGAATATTTGAATTAAAAGCAGTCCCTCACTAGCTGAGGGACTGCTTTTTAAGTTACTGCCTGCCGTTTTGATGAAGGGATTCCTCTGAATGACTGCTTGATTTGAAGGTATTCCTCCATTTCCCGGATGAATTGAAATAAGGCAGCTCTCGTTTCAAACTCTTCTCTTTCTTTAGGCATTGGCATATTTTCAATAATGAGTTTCATGTCGTACAGCTTTTTCAGATACAAAACAGCTGTGTTTCCTGGGTGAATATGTGTACTTAAATCCTCTACAAACTCAGCAATCATTTCTCTTTGCTCAACTTCTGAATTTAGGCTTCTAAGCAGCGGAAGCATTCTTTTAATCAGGACAAATTGTTTTTCACGCATTGTAAAATATAAATAATAGATATTTTCATTTCGAAGGAAATGATTTTCTACATCCTGAAAGGCAATGGTTTTTCCTTCTTTTATCAAGCTTTCTGTATCGTTTAAAAGATCTTCATTCCCTTCTGTATGGGTGTCTCTGAGATAAGATGACATATGCTCAAAAATTTCTTTGAACTGTTCTTCAAGCTGATTTTGCATCTGTGCCATTTTGCTTTCCACACTCGGCATGTACAAATTCATGATCAGTGCGGTTATCACACCAATTGTCAGCAGCATTAATTCGTTCCCGATTAAAGATAATGTAATGCTGTTGCTTGTGTAAAGATGAAGAATAATAACACTGCTTGTCACAATTCCTTCTTTTATCTTCAGGGCAACTGCTGTCGGAATAAAGAATAAAATTAAAAGTCCAATCATGACAGGGTGAAAAGCAACCCCTTCAAAGAATAGGTAAGAAAATACCATGGCAACAAGACAAGCCAAAACCCTGCTCCATGAAGCTTTTACTGATTTTCTTTTTGTATTTTGAATACATAAAATTGTAATAATACCTGCTGATGCAAAGTTTTCGAGACCAAGCATACTGGCAATCCCAATCGCTGCTGCGGTTCCTGCAGCAGTTTTAATCGTGCGATACCCTATACGGAACATTGATTTTTCCTTTCTCTATCAAAATGAATGTTGGTATGTAATAAACCCAAAGTAAATAGATACTTTGGGTGAAATGATATAGGGTATTATAACACTTTTTGAAGAAAGTTTTGGGCTCTTTCGGTCGCAGGTGCGTTGAAAAATTCCTTCGGATCAGCCTGTTCCACAAGCATTCCTTCATCCATAAAAATGACACGGTCTGCTACTTCACGTGCAAATCCCATTTCATGTGTCACAATCATCATTGTCATTCCTGTAACTGCAAGTGATTTCATTACATCAAGCACTTCTTTGACCATTTCCGGATCAAGTGCTGAAGTCGGTTCATCAAACAGCATGACTTTTGGCTCCATAGCGAGCGCTCTTGCAATGGCAACCCGCTGTTTTTGACCGCCTGAAAGTCTGTTTGGGTATTCATTTGCCTTATCAGACAGACCCACTTTTGCAAGTAGTTCCTGACCCAGCTTTTCTGCTTCAGTCTTGTTAACGCCTTTAACTTTTAAAGGAGCGTATGTGACATTTTCAAGAACAGTCATATGTGGGAATAGATGAAAATGCTGAAACACCATGCCAACTTCTGATCTCAGCTTTTGCGGATTAAATTTCTTACTCGTCACTTCATCCTGACCGATGACTATTTTACCCGCAGTCGGCTCTTCAAGCAGGTTCAGACACCTAAGAAAGGTGGACTTCCCAGATCCTGAGGGTCCGATGACGACAACAACTTCACCTTCTTTTATTTCTGCATCTATATTTTTTAACACTTCTAGATCACCAAACGATTTAAATAATCCTTCAACTTTAATCACTTCTTCTCATTCTCCCTTCAACCCATTTACCGGCAAACGTCAGAACAAGTACCATTAAGTAATAAATGAGCCCGGCAAATAACAGCGGCTCGAGGAACGAAAACTTGTCACTTCCAACGATATAAGCTCTTCTCATAATATCAGTTACACCAATGACTGTCACAATTGCTGATTCTTTTGTCAGGGTGATGAATTCATTCATTAGTGCAGGAAGAATATTTTTCATCGCCTGCGGTAAAATGACATCTTTCATCATTTTATTATAGGGGACACCGAGTGCCATCGCAGCTTCACGTTGTCCTTTATCCACCGCCTGAATCCCTGCACGGATAATTTCAGAAATGTAGGCAGCTGAGTTTAGACCAAATGCCAAAATAGCAGCAGTATATGCTTCGATTTGAACGCCAAACAGCTGGGGTGATGCATAATAAATAATCATCAGCTGTAATACGAGAGGTGTTCCTCTGAATATTGAGGTATAGCCATCTGCAAACCATCTTAGAAAAGGAACTCTTCCGATTTTAAATAATGATAGTATAATTCCTATTGCAAAACCAAGTAACCCCGCAATCAGCACAATCTGAAGTGTAACCCAGATTCCCTGAAGGATATATGGCATTGAAGGAATGATTTGTTCAAAATTCATTTCTATTCCTCCTGAATAACATTTAATAAAAACAATGAAAAACAAAAGAGTGCTTTTTTTGAGCAGCACTCTTTCTGATCAGTTTATTCAGATGCTTCCCCACCGAACCATTTTTCAGCAAGTTTCTCTAGTTCACCTGACTCTTCCAGTTCAGCCAGTACTTCATTGAACTGGTCTGTCCATTCACTTTCAAGCGGCAATGCGATTGCAGAACCTGCTTCCTGTTCTTCTACTTCAATTGTTTCCCCTGTAAGCTCTTCGCTGTTATTCAGATACCCTTCAGCGACTGTATTTTCTACAATGATTGCATCGAAGCGTTCATTAATGACATCCTGCATTAATTCCGGGATACGGTTTCTTGATTCCACTGTAATATCCATTTCCTCAGCTAATCCATCCGCGTATTCCTGCTGGATTGATCCAAGCTGTACGCCTACTGTTTTTCCGTCAAGATCTTCAGGCGTTGAGATATTACTGCCATCAAGTGAAATAATCATATCCTGTGCAACATAATAAATATCCGTAAATTCCACGTTCTCTTTTCTTTCCTCTGTCGGAGTCATTGCAGCAAGTACAAAATCAACCTGCTCATTTTGCAGTGCAGTAATCAGGCCGCTGAATTCCATATCCTGAATCGTAAATTCAAATCCAAGTTCGTCAGCAATCAGATTTGCAAGATCAACGTCATACCCGATAATTTCATCGCCGTTTGCAGTATCAACATATTCAAAAGGTCTATAATCAGCCGAAGTTCCCATGACCAGCTGAGGTGTATCCTCAGAAGCCCCTGACTGTTCTTCTTCAGCGCCGCATGCTGATAATAGTAGAGCGCCTGTTAATGTTGAAATAAATAGTGTTTTTTTCATTGTAATTCCTCCATAAATGAATTTTAATACATACTTTTGTATATTTATTATGTTTTTATTCTATCAATATTTTATTAACATGCAATACTTTTTTCTAAAATGAATAAATATAAAATAATTCAGATTTTTCAAATAATGTTTTAGTTCATAAAAAAGAGCCTGAGACATGTGTCTCAGACTCTGTAAATCACGATTAAACTTCTTTACAATGTACTTCAAATAGACTTTGAAGATTTGCAATGACAGACATTGGATCGTGGCCTTCTATTTCGTGTCTTTCCACCATTGAAATGATTTTCCCATCTTTAAGAAGTGCAAATGATGGCGATGAAGGTGGATAACCTTCGAAATAACTTCTGGCTTTTGCTGTTGCATCTTTATCCTGACCTGCAAAAACCGTTACTAGGCGGTCAGGACGCTTATCATAATGGATCGCATGAGCTGCTGCCGGACGTGCAATACCGCCTGCACAGCCGCAAACCGAATTAACCATCACAAGAGTCGTACCTTCTTTTTCAAGTGTTTCTTCCACTGCCTCAGGTGTAGTCAGCTGCTCATATCCTGCAGTTTCAATTTCTTCTCTAGCCTGACGGACAACGTCATTCATAAAAATATTAAAATCCATGCTCATATTCCGACTCTCCTTTAAAGGTGATTACAAATTTATCATAGATGACCGGGACATCTTTATCAACTATATGCAATTCAAAATAAAATGAAAAAATGTATTAATTATGGTTTACTTTTTTAAAACGGTGGAATAATAGCTACTAGGATCTAGATTTAACCCCTAAACTCCCTAGATTTCTTTGGCGGCAGAACCCTCTGTCGTCCTTTTTTAATGCTTTGGATTAAATAAGAAATCTACAGCCTCAGAAGGTGACAACTCATTTTGTCTGACCTTTCCTTCAAGATTTTTCATCAGGTTTTTCTTTTCCTGATCAAAAAAAGTTTCATTCAGCCGGATCTGTACGAGCTGACTCATCCAATCTACAGCTTGTCTGCTCCGTCTCTGATCAAATTCTCCACTTTCTTTTGTTTCATCAATAAATTGATGAATGATGTCCCATATTTCTTCAATTCCCTCATTGTATAACGCCGAACACGTATGTGCTCTTGGATTCCACCCTTTTGTTGCCGGAGAAAGGAAACGTAATATCTGATTATAATCGTGCATTGTCTGTACAGCCTGATCTTTATTTAAGCCATCCGCTTTGTTAATAACGATCGCATCCACTAATTCCATGATTCCTTTTTTCAATCCCTGCAGTTCATCCCCGGCCCCGGTTAAAGACAGCAGCAAAAAGAAATCAGTCATGCCTCTGACAATTCCTTCGCTTTGCCCTACTCCCACTGTTTCAACCAAAATCAGATCGTACCCTGCCGCCTCACATAATAAAATGGTTTCCCTTGTCATTCTTGCTACACCACCAAGTGTGCCTGATGAAGGTGAGGGTCTAATAAAAACATCAGGATGATGCGCCAAAAACTCCATACGTGTTTTGTCACCTAGTATACTGCCGCCAGAAAGCGATGAGCTTGGATCGACTGCTAAGACGGCAATTTTTTTCCCATTGTTGACTGCTTTTTTACCGAATGCTTCAATCCACGTACTTTTCCCGGCACCAGGCACACCTGTGATACCTACGCGAATACTATCTCCGGAATAAGGAAGTAACTTTTGTACAAGTTCATTCGCATTCTTTCTATGATGGATAGCACTGCTCTCAATGAGTGTGATCCCTTTTGATAGGTACCCTCTGTCTCCGGAAGTGATTTTTTCAGCAAGGTTATGAATGTTAATTTCTTCTTGCGTCTTTTTCTTAAAGACTCTTTTTTTATTAGGATTATTCATCCTCAGTAACTTCCTCGTAGCCGAGCCGCTCGTATATTTCTTCAATTACTTTTTCTGCCGCCGCAGGAATGACAGTCCCAGGTCCGAAAATTGCGGATGCTCCATTATTTAACAGGTAAGCATAATCCTGTGCAGGAATAACTCCGCCAATCACGACCATAATGTCTTCTCTTTCCCATTTTTTAAGTTCTTTGACCAATGCCGGTACAAGTGTTTTGTGTCCTGCAGCAAGTGAGCTTACACCGATCACATGAACATCATTTTCAACAGCCTGAGCTGCCGTTTCTTCCGGGGTCTGGAATAAAGGTCCGATATCTACATCAAAACCAAGGTCAGCAAATGCAGTGGAAATGACTTTCGCTCCGCGGTCATGTCCGTCCTGTCCCATTTTTGCAATAAGTATACGTGGACGTCTGCCTTCCTGATCCATAAAGGTGGCTGTCATTTCACGGACATGTTCAATAGCAGCAGAATCAGTATATGCATCACTATATACACCACTGACAGATCGGATGACTGCCTGATGCCTGCCGCTTACATTTTCAATTGCGTCAGAAATTTCACCTAGAGTTGCTCTTAACCTGGCAGCGTCAATCGCTTTTTCAAGAAGGTTCTCATTATTTTCTGCAGCTTCAGTAATTGCCTGAAGTGCATTGTTAACAGCAGTCTCGTCTCTGCTTTCTCTCATCTGATTAATTCTTTCAATTTGTCCCTGCCTTACTTTTTCATTGTCGATCGAAAGAATGTCCATCTCATCTTCCTGATCCAGCCTGTGACGATTCACACCGATAATGACCTCTTTACCTGAATCGATTTTAGCCTGTCTTTTGGCAGCAGCTTCTTCAATTCGCATTTTAGGCAGTCCTGTTTCAATTGCTTTAGTCATCCCGCCAAGAGATTCGATTTCTTCAATGTGCACCCACGCTTTATCCATAATCTGCTGGGTTAAATGCTCAACATAATACGACCCTCCCCATGGATCAATCACATTAGTAATACCTGTTTCTTCCTGCAAATAGAGCTGGGTATTCCTCGCAATTCTTGCTGAGAAATCCGTTGGCAGTGCAATGGCCTCATCCAGTGCATTTGTATGAAGCGACTGGGTATGCCCCATCGCTGCAGCGTGGGCTTCCATCAGTGTCCTCATTACATTGTTATAGGGATCCTGCTCTGTGAGTGACCAGCCGGATGTCTGTGAATGTGTACGCAGCATTAATGATTTAGGATTTTCCGGATTAAACGGTTGAATCAAAGATGCCCACATTTTTCTTGCAGCTCTCATTTTTGCCACTTCCATAAAGTAGTTCATACCGATTCCCCAGAAAAATGATAACCTCGGTGCAAAACGGTCGATATCAATACCCGCCTTTAAACCGGTTCTTACATACTCCAGGCCGTCTGCAAGTGTATAAGCAAGCTCTACATCAGCAGGCGCTCCAGCCTCCTGAATATGATAGCCCGAAATTGAGATGGAATTAAATTTCGGCATTTTTTGAGCAGTGTATGAGAATATATCCGCGATGATTCTCATCGACATGTCCGGTGGGTAAATATATGTGTTTCTTACCATATATTCCTTTAAAATATCATTTTGAATTGTTCCGGACAGCTGCTCAGGTGTGACACCCTGTTCTTCAGCAGCTACAATATAAAAAGCCATAATCGGAAGGACTGCTCCGTTCATTGTCATGGAAACTGACATCTGATCGAGCGGAATACCGGCAAATAATATTTTCATATCCTCAACAGAATCAATTGCAACTCCGGCTTTTCCTACATCCCCAGTCACCCTCTCATGATCTGAGTCATATCCCCGGTGAGTAGCAAGATCAAATGCGACTGACAACCCTTTTTGTCCCATTTCAAGGTTTCTCCTGTAAAAAGCATTGCTCTCCTCGGCCGTGGAAAAACCGGCATACTGCCTGATCGTCCAGGGTCTTGTCGTATACATGGTAGGATAAGGTCCGCGTGTAAAAGGTGCAGTACCAGGGAACTCCTGGAGACTATCTGATTTTTTTAGATCACTCTCAGTATAAAATGATTGTATTTCAATTTCTTCATTTGTCATCAGCTGCTCTTTTTGGATGTTAGCAGTATAATTATAATCAGACCATACAAATGATTCTTTTTTGAATTCAGGCTTCATCGTGAGCTCCTCCAATCCCGGCAAATAATACATCCTCTAAAAACGCCACCATATCCATCCCATTATAGAGGCTTCCGTCAAGACCTTCTTTTTCCCTTTTACCGGCGATAAATAATTTCTGACCCTTCTTTTTAGACTGAATGGCTTCACCTAAATACTCATCATATGCTTCATCAGAACCACACACAATTAACACATCTGCTTTCTCCTGATCATAGTGAGGGACAACGCCAGCACCTGAAAAAACACCTTTGACAAAGTCAGCCCGTGGTTTGTAATCTTTCAATTCCCCTACTGTCAGCAGTCCAATTTTATTAACTGGATTGTTTTGGACTTTTTGAATTAAAATATCCCAGGCATACCCCGCAGTTTCAGGAATGTTTTCGATACGGTTTTTATCAGCAGGTGCATATTTGTTCATTCCAACGAGCGTATGTTTTCTTGTTCTTACGCCCTGGTCACGCTGATCCCGTATTTTTTGAACATCACTCATAAGCTGTTGATAAGCAGAAGTTAACCCTCCACGTTCTTCTATTTCACAGAGTTCACTCCATGATTTTTCAGCAAGTTCTTTTGTCAGGTTTTCTATATAATAAGATCCCCCTGAAGGATCAATCAGGTTTTGTAAAAACATTTCCTCTTTTAAGATCAGTCCGATATTCCGTGCAGCACGGACTGCCTGATCTGATGACACGTTTTTATAGATATCATAAGGTCTGACATATAAGTAATCTGTTCCGCCTAACACAGCAGCAAATGATTCATTCCCGCTTCTAAGCATATTTGTATGCTCATCCTGCGTCAGCTTTGTAAATGGAGATGTTTCAGTACTGATTGTAATGGTCGAATCGACCTGATACTGTTTAGTGAAATGACGCCAGATGGCACGGAATGCTCTAAGCTTTGAAATTTCCAGAAAAAAGTTTGACCCTATTGCAAACTCCGCATGCATTTTAGAAATAACTTTTTCAGCCTGCCAGCCGGATTTTGCAGCAAGCTGAATCACTCTGTTTGCCTGTGCCAGAATAAAAGCAAGCTCCTGAACAACATTCCCGCCTTTACGGTGAACCGGTAAACTGGAAAGAATAATGGTTTTTAACTCAGGTTGAATCTTATCTATTTTAATGATGTCGTTAAACCAGTCTTCACTCAGTTCCGGACCACCGCAGGATTTGCCCAGAATTCCGCTTATATCAGCTGTTTGTATAGCGTTCAGCCACGGTTTTAAGTCTGTGCATGTGATATATATATGTATTTGGTCTTTCAGCCTGAGAAAGTCTGATGCCTGTTTCTCATTAAATAAAGAAGATGTATGTTCGGTCAGAGCGGCGACTTCTGATCCTCTTATTAATTCTTCCTTTGCAGAACGAATGAGTTCTTCTGCAGACTCACCGTTTGCCTGTTGTGCAATCATCCATTGTGCTTTTGATTTCCACCCTCTTGAAATATGTGTATCAGTCATATCAGGGCGGTCAGTGTAAAGCGGGTTGACCGTTAAACCTTCCAGCAGTTCTATATTCAGGGAATCAACAGGTTTCCCTTTCAACACTTTTTTCACCTGATCCGTCCATTCACCAAATGATGTAGCCGGAAAGTCTGTATCTTTTAAAGTCATAAGTGTGCTGCTAGGCAGCTCCCTCCCTTTTGTAATCGTTTTCAATTCTTTCATTTACAGTATAAAGAAAAGTTGTACAGATGAAAAGAGAGCCGCCAGCTTTACACTGGCGGCTGTTTATATTTAATAAACTGACGTATTTTCAGATGTATTTTCCAGAATTTCTTTCACACGCTGTAGGAATCTTCCGCATACAAGTCCGTCAAGCACACGGTGGTCAAGTGACAGACAGAGATTGACCATATCACGTACTGCAATCATTCCGTTGTTCATGACAACAGGACGCTTTACAATTGACTCAACCTGTAATATTGCTGCCTGAGGATGATTAATAATGCCCATCGACTGAACAGAACCGAAAGAACCGGTATTGTTTACTGTAAATGTTCCACCCTGCATTTCCTCAGATTTCAATTTACCTGCACGGACTTTACCGGCAAGCTCGTTGATTTCACGGCCGATACCTTTGATCGTCTTTTCATCCGCGTGCTTAATGACAGGAACGAAAAGCGCATCGTCTGTGGCTACAGCAATTGAAATGTTAATATCTTTCTTTTGAATAATTTTATCTCCAGCCCACATAGAGTTCATTTGAGGGAATTCTTTCAGTGCCTGAGCTACTGCTTTTACAAAGAAAGCAAAATAAGTAATATTGAAACCTTCTTTTTGTTTGAAGTCACCTTTAATAGAATCACGATACTGAACGAGATTCGTCACATCCACTTCCATCATTGTCCATGCGTGAGGCGCTTCGTGCTTACTCTTTAACATGTTACTCGCAATTGCTTTTCTAACACCAGTTACCGGGATTTCAATGTCTCCAGGGGCAGACTGGATATTTTGTGCCGGTGCAGGAGCAGAAGGTTTTGCAGCAGGTGCCGTTTTAACTTCTTCAGCTGCTGTCTCACGCACCTCTTCTTTAGCTGTTGGCATTTCACCGGAATCAATGATCTTTTGAAGATCTTTTCTCGTAATTCTGCCTTCTTTTCCCGATCCTTCAAATAATGACAAGTCAATTCCATGCTCCTGGGACATTTTCATGACAGCAGGAGAGTATCTAGCATTTGACTTCTTAGGTTCTGATTTTTTGTTTTCAGCAGAAGGCTTTTTTTGTTCCGGTGTCTCTGAAGTTTTTTCTTCAGGCTGAGAAGACGTTTCTTCAGCTGATCCAGCGCCTTCAACTTCGATTGAGCAGATCACTTCACCAACTTCTAACGTGTCCCCCTCATTTGCAATCAGTTCTTTGATTACACCAGTAAAGGAAGATGGCACTTCTGCGTTTACTTTATCTGTATTCACTTCAGCAATTGGGTCATACTTGTTTACAGTGTCTCCCGGCCGTACAAGCCACTTTTCGATTGTACCCTCTGTAACAGACTCACCAAGCTGAGGCATCGTCATTTTTTCAATACCCAAGGAAATTGCCTCCTTTAATGTTTAGTATTCAGCAAGTTCTTTCATTGCTTTTTCAACTTTATCCGGATTCACCATAAAGAATTTTTCCATTGTTGGCGCGTATGGCATTGCCGGTATATCAGGTCCTGCAAGGCGCATAATTGGTGCATCAAGATCGAACAGGCAATTTTCTGCGATAATAGCAGAAACCTCTCCCATAATGCTGCCTTCTTTAGTATCTTCAGTTAAGAGGAGTACTTTTCCTGTCTTTGAAGCAGCCTCTATGATTGCTTCTTTATCAAGCGGATAAATCGTACGTAGATCAAGTACGTGCACGCTGTAACCATCTTCAGCCAGCCTTTCAGCAGCCTGCAGTGCGAAGTGTACACACAGTCCATAAGTAATCACTGTAATGTCTTCACCTTCACGTTTCACATCTGCTTTACCGATTTCAATTGTGTAATCCTCATCAGGTACTTCACCCTTAATGAGACGGTAAGCGCGCTTATGCTCAAAAAACATGACAGGATCATCATCACGAATCGCTGCTTTCAGAAGACCTTTAACGTCATAAGGAGTAGATGGCATGACAATTTTGAGACCAGGCTGATTTGCAAATATAGCTTCAACTGACTGCGAATGATACAATGCACCGTGCACTCCGCCGCCATACGGCGCACGGATCACCATCGGACAGCTCCAATCATTGTTAGAACGATAGCGGATTTTTGCCGCTTCAGAAATAATCTGGTTAACAGCCGGCATGATAAAGTCTGCAAATTGCATTTCAGCGATTGGACGCATTCCGTACATTGCAGCACCAATCCCCACTCCGGCGATTGCAGATTCAGCAAGCGGTGTATCAATGACGCGATCCTCTCCGAACTGGTCATATAATCCGTTGGTCGCTTTGAATACGCCACCTTTTTTACCTACGTCTTCACCAAGGACAAACACGCGCTCGTCCCGTTCCATTTCTTCTTTCATTGCTAATGTAACAGCGTCAATATATGACATTACCGGCATCGGTTTATCCTCCCTTATTCTTGTTCTGCGTATACGTATTTTAATGCAGATTCCGCATCAGCGTAAGGCGCCTGTTCTGCATAATCTGTTGCTTCATTAACTTCCTTCATGATTCGGTCGTTGATTTCTTTTTCAAGCGCATCATCCATGACACCATTCTCCTTCAGGTAAGCACCAAAAGTAATAATCGGGTCAAGTGACTTTGCTTTCGCCACTTCATCCGGCGAGCGGTAAGCACGGTCATCATCATCTGATGAGTGAGCAGTTAAACGGTAGGACACAGTTTCAACAAGTGTCGGTCCCTCACCGCGGCGCCCTCTGTCTGCAGCTTCCTTCACAGCTTTATAGACTTCAAGTGGATCATTTCCATCTACTGTAATACCAGGCATTCCGTAGCCGATTGCACGGTCTGATACATTTTCACATGCAAGCTGCTTTTCGATCGGTACTGAGATTGCATACTTATTATTTTCGCACATGAAAATAACCGGCAATTTATGTACCCCTGCAAAGTTAGCACCTTCATGAAAGTCACCCTGGTTGGATGAACCTTCACCAAACGTAACGAATGTCACAAGATCTTTTTTCTCCATCTTTCCTGCAAGTGCAAGACCTACAGCGTGAGGAACTTGAGTTGTAACAGGTGAAGAACCTGTTACAATGCGCTTTGCTTTATGACCAAAGTGTCCTGGCATCTGACGGCCGCCTGAGTTTGGGTCTTCAGCTTTTGCAAAGCCTGAAAGCATTAATTCACGGGCAGTCATACCAAAATGCAATACTACACCCATATCTCTGTAGTAAGGCAGTGCAAAGTCTTTTTCCGTATCAAGTGCATATGCAGCACCAACCTGAGCTGCTTCCTGTCCCTGACAAGAGATAACAAAAGGAATTTTACCTGATCGGTTTAATAACCACATACGCTCATCAATACGTCTAGCCATTAACATCGTTTCATAGATATTCAGTACATCTTCATTAGATAAACCTAATTCTTCATGACGTGATTTTGTCATTGCGTTTTTCGCCTCCTGCATTTAAGAATGAATTGCCTTTCCATCAACTGCTAATGCTGCTTCACCAATTGCTTCACTCAGTGTCGGGTGAGGGTGAATCGTCTGACCGACTTCCCAAGGTGTCGCATCAAGTACTTTCGCAAGCCCCGCTTCAGATATCATATCCGTAACGTGAGGGCCGATCATATGAACACCAAGAATATCATTTGAAGCTTGATCAGCAATAATTTTCACAAAGCCGTCTGACTTACCGAAAACGAGCGCTTTTCCAATTGCTTTAAATGGAAACTTCCCGATTTTCACATCGTATCCTTCGTCTTTAGCCTGCTGTTCAGTAAGTCCGACACTTGCAGCTTCAGGACTTGAATAAATACATTTTGATACAAGGCTGTAGTCGATCGGATCAACTTCCATATTCGCAATATGTTCAACTGCATGAATCCCTTCATGTGAAGCAACATGAGCAAGCTGCAATCCGCCAATCACATCACCAATCGCATAAATATGAGACTCCTTAGTCTGAAGCTTATTGTTTACTTTGATAAATCCTTTTTCAACCTGAATATCAGTATTCTCAAGTCCAATACCTTCAGTATTTGCACTTCTGCCTACTGAAACCAGGATTTTTTCTGCTGTATATTCAACCATCTCGCCTTTTACTTCAGCGGAAATAGAAGTTTCTTCACCTGTTTTGGCACTTTCAGCATCTACTTTAGCGTTTGTTACGATCGTAATCCCTTTTTTCTTAAGGAGCTTTTCCATTTCCTTTGAAACGTCAGCATCTTCAGTAGGAATAATACGATCTGCATATTCAAGGACTGTTACTTCAACGCCGAAGTCATTTAGCATCGAAGCCCACTCAATGCCGATTACGCCACCGCCAACAATAATCATAGACTTTGGCAATT
This sequence comes from Jeotgalibacillus sp. 10bf12, assembly GCF_055597105.1. NCBI lineage: Bacteria > Bacillati > Bacillota > Bacilli > Caryophanales > Caryophanaceae > Jeotgalibacillus > Jeotgalibacillus sp. 10bf12. The sequence continues at coordinate 2,677,607 of NZ_CP200276.1, forward strand.
CCTCAAGCTCAAGCAATTCATCTGAGCTCAATACAAATGTACCGTCAATCTTGAGACCCGGTAGCGAACGTGGTCTTGACCCTGTAGCGATGATCACGTTTTTAGGAATCAGCATTTCGTTTTCAGTGCCGTCAGTCATTTCAACAGAGACTGTCCCAGGCATTGGGGAGAAAATTGAAGGTCCGAGAATTCTTCCGAAGCCATCAAAAACATCAATCTTACCCTGCTTCATCAGATGCTGTACACCTTTATGCAGCTGATCTACTATTGACTGCTTACGTTCCTGGACTTTTGTGAAATTCAGGACTGCTTCACTGATCTCCACTCCGAATTCATCTGCATTTTTAGCTGTCGCATATACTTCTGCACTTCTTAAAAGTGCTTTACTCGGAATACACCCGCGATGCAGACATGTTCCACCAATCTTTCCTTTTTCAACAATCGCTGTTTTCAACCCGAGCTGAGAAGCTCTGATCGCTGCTACGTAACCGCCAGTGCCTCCGCCAAGTATGACGAGATCGTATTCTTCTGCCATGTTAAAGCCTCCTAATCTGCTGAATAAACTTTCGCAGTTTCTTCGTTTCTGAGTACTCTGAGGGCACCTTCTGCAAGTGCCTGAAGCTCATTTTCTCCAGGCTGGACAATTACATCAGCAATCCAGTCCACCCGTTCACTGATCAGACCTACAAATTCCTTACCGTAAGCAAGACCACCGGTTAAGATGATCGCATCTGCTTTACCTTTTACAACTGCAGATGCCGCACCGATTTCTTTTGCGACCTGATAAGCCATTGCATCATAAACCTGTTTAGCTTTTGTATCTCCATTTTGAATCATCTGTTCGACTTTAACAGCATCATTGGTGCCAAGGTATCCTACAAGGCCACCCTGTCCAACAAGCATTTTCATAATTTCATCTCTGTAATAATCACCTGAAAAACATAGTTCCACCAGGTCTCCAGCCGGAACAGTCCCTGCCCGCTCCGGACTAAATGGTCCATCCCCGTGCAGTCCGTTATTTACATCAATAACCCTGCCATTTTGGTGTACTCCGACAGTAATACCACCGCCCATGTGCGTTACGATGAAAGTTGATTCACTGTAAGGCTTGCCGAGCTCTTTGGCAACACGGCGTGCAACTGCTTTTTGATTTAGCGCATGAAAAATACTTTTACGTTCGATTAAAGAAAAACCTGAAACCCTAGCAGTGTCAGAAAGCTCGTCCACTACTACAGGGTCTACAATAAATGAAGGAATATTAAGCCCCTGCGCAATTTCAAATGCAATAATGCCCCCAAGGTTTGAAGCATGCTGACCTGAGTACCCCTGTCTCAAGTCCTTCAGCATTGCATCATTCACACTATATGTTCCACCTTCGATCGGTCTCAAAAGTCCGCCTCTGCCGCAGACCGCATCCAGTCTGGATACATTCATTCCTTCTTCATCAAGCGCTTCAAGAATTGTTTTCTTTCTAAACTGATACTGATCAATAATTTTTTCAAACTGATCAATTTCAGCGGTTTCATGGCGAATCGTTTTCTCCAAAATCGCAGTTTCACTGTCAAAGACTCCAATTTTCGTTGAAGTTGATCCAGGATTAATGACTAAAATTCTGTATTGTTGCTCCTGCACGATATTCCCTCCATACTTACAAACCAGTGCACCTGATTGTCAGGTGCACCGGTATATTCAATTATGATCTTCTGCTTAAAATGTTGTGTTCACTGCGTAAAAACTGGCTTCTTGATTTCGCCATGCTGGCAATACGCTCCTCTGCCATACGGTCAGCAGCAAGGTAGCTTGGTACACCATCTCGTTTTGCAATTTCAAATACACGCGCTAAGTTATCATATACCTTTTCCACGTTTTTCATCGCACGCTCACGGTTATATCCATATAACTCGTCAGCTACGTTGATTACGCCTCCAGCGTTGATCACATAGTCAGGTGCATAAACGATCCCGCGCTCATGCAAAATATCACCATGTCTTGTTTCTTTGAGCTGGTTATTAGCAGCACCCGCAATCACATCCGCCTTCAGTACCTCTAGCGTATTGTCATTGATAATCGCCCCAAGAGCACATGGTGCAAAGATATCACATTCAACACCATAAATTTCATTTGGCTCAACAGCTGTCGCACCAAATTCATCTACTGCACGTTGAACTGATTCTTTATTGATATCTGTTACGATCAGATTTGCCCCTTCTTCATGCAAGTGACGGCAAAGAGTGAATGCTACGTTACCAACTCCCTGAACTGCAATTGTTTTACCTTCAAGAGAGTCACTTCCGTAGGCTTCTTTAGCCGCAGCTTTAATTCCGCGATATACGCCATAAGCAGTTACCGGTGATGGATTACCTGATGAACCGAATGCAGGTGAAATACCTGTTACATAGTCAGTTTCTTCATGAATCAGATCCATATCCTTTACAGTCGTTCCGACATCCTCAGCTGTGATATAACGGCCTGCAAGACCCTGAATATAGCGGCCGAACGCGCGGAACATTTCATCGTTTTTGTCCTTTAGCGGATCTCCGATAATCACTGTTTTCCCGCCTCCGAGGTTAAGTCCAGCTGCAGCATTTTTATACGTCATCCCTTTTGCAAGGCGAAGTGCATCTTCAATCGCATCTTCCTCTGAATCATATGTCCACATTCTTGTTCCGCCCAGTGCCGGTCCAAGTGTCGTATCATGAATTGCAATAATTGCTTTTAGCCCTGAATTTTTGTCCTGGCAAAATACCAGCTGTTCATAATCATATTTCTCCATATAAGTAAATAGTTCCATCGTTAATGCCCCCTAATTAATATGATGTGCAAATTGCCAGTGCCAGTGAGTACAATTTACTTTCTGCTGAGTCAGCTCTTGAAGTTAAGACAATCGGTGCTTTTGCACCCGAGATGACTGCACCCACTTTACTATTACCAAAATACATGAGTGATTTATATAAAATGTTTCCCGCTTCGATTGATGGTACGAGCAGAATATCCGCTTTCCCAGCTGCGGGACCTGTAATCCCTTTATGTCCTGCGGCAGTTTCTGATACTGCATTATCGAGTGCCAGCGGTCCATCTACAATGCAGCCTGTGATCTGACCCCTGCGGTTCATCTGTGTTAACGCAGCTGCATCGAGCGTTGCCTGCATGGCAGGATTAACGGTTTCAACCGCTGCGAGCGGAGCAACAGCAGGGTTTTCAACACCTGCTCCATTTGCAATCCTGACTGCATTTTGGATAATTTGAACCTTTTGATTCAAATCAGGCGCAATGTTCATCGCAGCATCTGTCACGAAAATACTTCTTTCTATAGATGGAACTTCAAACAGTGCCACATGGGATAATACATTACCTGTTCTAAGACCGACTTCTTTGTTCAAAACAGCTTTCAGTAAAACAGCTGTTTCGACATGCCCTTTCATCAACACGCCAGCAGCTCCTGAGCTGACAAGTTTAACTGCCTCAAGTGAAGCAGACTGCGGACTACTTGCATGAAGGATCCTTACATTACTCTGATCCAGTGCAGGAAAGGATTCATCAATCAGCTTTCTGATTTTTTCCTCGTCACCTACAAGAATAAAGTCTGCCAGCTTTTTTTCAACAGCCATACCAACTGCTTTTAATACTTCATAATCTTCAGCTGATGCTACAGCAACTGTAGCGCCTGTTGTTGATTCTGCTTTTCTGATGATGTCATCAAAAAATACCAAACTACCCACTCCTTTCAGTCTCCACCTGATACTTCTCAATTTTGTAGTACAGATTTCTAATTGAAATATCAAGCTCTTTTGCAGTAGCAGTTTTATTACCGTTATGCTTTCTCAGCATTTGTTCTATGATTTCTTTTTCAACGTTCTCCAGCTGTTCAGCTAAAGGACCATTCATTTCACGTTTAAATGTCTGTTTACTCTGCAGAGGGATCAGGTGCTTTTGTTCAATAAGCTCTTCTTTCTGATCCATAAAGATCATCGCTCTGCTCAGCACATTCTCTAGCTCTCTTACGTTCCCCGGCCACTCATAGTCTGTTAACTGTTCCAGTGCAGATTTTGAAATACCTTTTACTGTTCTTCCAAACGATTGATTCAGCTTCATTATTAACCGGTCACAGATAACAGGTATATCCTGTTTATGCGTTCTGAGAGGCGGCAGCTGTAAAGTTAATCGTGATAAGTAATAATACAGCTCTTCTGAAAATTGACCTTTTGCAATGGCTCTTTCAAGATTGATGTGAGATGCAGTAATCACTCTCGCCTTGAACGAGAGCATTTCATCAACACCCTGCTTACTAACCTGTTTGGACCTTAATGCTTCTAGCAGTTTGTTTTGCGCTTCAAGACTCAGCTCACCGATTTCATCAAGAAATACAGTCCCTTCACCTGCTTGTGTTAACAAACCTTCAGTTGAATCAGTACCAAAAAGGGTATTCAGCAAAAATGCAGCCGGCATACTTCCGCAGTTCACTCTGTGAAAAGAATTATACTTACGGTCGCTGCCATTATGGATCGCATTTGCAAATAACTCTTTTCCGCTTCCCTGTTCACCGCGCAGCAGAACAGTCGTACTGGTCTTTGAAGCAACCTTTGCCTGCTCGGTCACAAGTAAAATCTCATCTGAATTGCCGAGTATATCTTCAAAAGTATATTTTGCTTCAAGTGACCGGATAATTCTTCTTGCGCGATCTAGCTCTGAAGTAAGTTGTTGGATTTCAGACAAATCATGTATGACACCCACACTTCCTTTCAGATGACCATTCACTATAATCGGCGCAACATTTACCGCAACTTCTTTTCTGTTAGGGCCGACCACCATCTTCACTCCACGCACAGCGCGCCTCGTTTTCAGAACTTGCATATGCATACTTTCACCCTCGAAAATATCCGCTTCTGCAGGCTGGCTGATGACTTCAGACTCTGTAAGTCCGGTCAATCGCGTATATGCGGGGTTGATCATCAATCCACGGCCCTGTTCATCCACAACTGAGATGGCGTCATCACTCGATTGAATAATAGCTTCAAGCATGGTTTGAATTTCTTTCAGGTTCGTCATTTCCTCAGCCAGATTAACGACTTCAGTAATGTCTTTGAAAACGGCGAATGCTCCGATCACTTTTCCTGCTTCATTTACCATCGGAATTCTTGTTGTAACGACTTTCATGCCATTATCGAGCATGAGTTCCTGATTATTTTCAGCACGCCCGGTCTCGATAATTCTCGGCAGCCCACTTAGCGGCACAACCTGGTAGATCGACTGATGCAACGCTTTATCTTTATTAATTCCAATCATTTCTGCGGCTCTGTCATTAAACAAAATAATTCTGTGATCACAATCAATTCCGATCATGCCATCATGAGTCGAATTCATTGCCAGTTCTCTTATGTAAGAATCATGTTCAAGGTGAGAAATGAGCGATTCTTTTTCAGTTAGCAGCTGATAAACCAGAGAAGCGACACTTCCGGGAATTAAAACCGTCTTTCGTGACCTGGCCTCCCTCAGCTGATTAAAAGTTTCCTGATCACCTGTAACATCGATAATAATATCCGTCTGATCAGTTAAATACTTTCTCCAGTCCTGTCCGGTTTCAATATCCATTGACTGTGCCAAAGTAAGACCCGGTGCCTGCGGATCGTGATCGACTACTGCATACACCTGAAAAGCATCACTTTCGGCCATCACTTGCAGCAAGGCGACACCTCCGCGCCCAGCTCCGACAATCAGCACTTTTTGCAATATATTTCATCCTTCCTTTAATATCACGCAATATCTTGCAACCTCCTACATTGTACATGAAAGCCCTTTCCTTGACAATGTTTTTTATACATAGCATAGTTTGTACATAATGATTGTATTAAGGAGTTAGAATATGGCACGTATGATCGCTTTAATTATCCTTTTAATCCCTGGTGTAATAGCTGCTTACGGGATTAAATTAATGAGGGATATGTTTTTTGGGCTTCAGGTTTCATGGCTTCCTTCATTAGCACTTCAATTCTTTTTAGGATTAATTATGTTTTTTGCAGGATTAAGCTTTATCGGAGGATTTTTGTTGCACAGGGACCGTAAGAAAAATAAAGTTCAGCAGCGTTTCGTCAAAAAAAAGCAGTGACTGCCGCTTGAGGCAGTCACTGCTTTTCTTTTAGTATTTTTTCCGCAAGTTCCGGATCGTCTGTAATAATTCCTGCAAGGTCGGCACGTATCCATTTACTGATGATCGAGGGTTTGTTTAGCGTATACAACCTAACAGGTATTCCATGCTGCTGACAATCCTTCATCAAACTTTCAGTCATCACACGATGATTCGCATGGATCGCATCAGCTCCTGTGGACCTGACAAGCAGAAGAGGATTAGTTCCTTTTTTTGAATATAATGCTGCTACTTCAGATGCAGTAACTTGTTTGAGCTTTTTAACACTCACATGATTAAATGTGGAATATATCACTCTATTCTCAAGACCATATTCTGCAACTTTTTGCACAACTGCCTCTTCCTGACCCTCATAATAAATTTTATCATTTTTAAGTTCGATATTTATGATCAGGTCCGTTTTCGATGCCCACTCGAGCACCTCATCTAGGATCGGTATTTTTTCATTTTTAAACCATTTTCTTTTTATCGAAAGTTTTTTTAGTTCTTTCTTTGTTAAATCTTTTACATACCCTCTTCCGTTAGTCGTCCTATTAACGGTTTCATCATGAATCACGACAAGGTAGCCGTCCTTCGACATGTGAAGATCCAATTCAATTCCATAGCAGCCTGTTTTCTCAGCTTTCTTAAAAGCAAGCATTGTATTCTCAGGATAATTCAGCGAGCTTCCTCTATGGGCAAATACCTTTGACACGTTTATCACATCCAGACAAATCATTTATTTGATAAAAAAAACGCCAGTTTGAATACTGGCGTCCCGAATGATTATTTCAGCTTGCTTTATGCTCAAGTCTCAGCTTATCAGCGACCATTGCAATAAATTCACTGTTCGTCGGCTTCGACTTAGCTGCGGAGACCGTATATCCGAACATATTTGTAATGGCATCGACATTTCCGCGATTCCACGCAACTTCAATCGCATGCCTGATGGCTCTTTCGACGCGGGATGAAGTTGTATTAAATTTCTTTGCAATATCAGGATACAGTATTTTTGTAATTGATCCGAGAAGCTCAATATCGTGGTACACCATTGAAATCGCCTCTCTCAGGTACATGTACCCTTTTATGTGAGCAGGTACACCTATCTCATGAATCACACTCGTAATACTGGCGTCGAGATTCGGTTTTTTATTTTTCTCCCGCTTTGTACTACTGAATACAGGGCGGTCTTTTTTACCCATCACCTGGCGGATGACCTGAAGCAGATTGTCCATGTCGAACGGTTTCAGAATAAAATATGAAGCGCCAAGCTCAAGCGCTTTGCTTGTAACATCTTCCTGACCAAAAGCAGTAAGCATGATCACGTGGGGGTTTTTCTCAAGATCCAGTTCTTTCATTTTTTCAAGCGCATTCAGCCCATCAATATGAGGCATAATGATATCGAGCAGACACACATCCACAGCTGTCTCTTCAATCATATCCAGAAATTCCTGTCCATTAAATGCAGTACCTGTAACTTCCATATCTGGCTGACTGTTAATAAATGTTTCTAAAGTTGATACCAACTCCCGATTATCATCAATAATACAAACCTTCATCTTATCCACTAAAATTCCTCCCCATCATGATTTCTCACTCAATATATTCGACATGCGGAATCAATTCCCTTTTCATTGTAAGACTTTTTTTATAAATTAACAAGTTTTCTTTTAAATACTCACGAATGCTCTTTTTTTCGATATATTTCAACAATAACTGACATATTGTCGAATGTATGTATAGTGTATCACGGAACCCCCGCCTCACCAACTACTCCTCCATTTTACACAAAGAAGAAACAGGCTATGAGGCCTGTTCCTTTAACATATCTTCTATATAAAGCGCGTAACCTTCATTGGGCTGATGAATTAATACGTGTGAAACTGCACCGATGATTTGTTTGTTCTGGATAATCGGACTTCCACTCATCCCCTGAATAATCCCGCCAGTCTTCTCAATTAATTTTGTGTCTGTGAGACGGATCTTCATTCCTTTTTCTCCACTTGGGAGCGTAACGCCTGTTTCAAGAATTTCGATTTGAAATGATTCCACTTTCTGCCCATGTAACACCGTCAGTATTTCAGCTTTACCTTCACGTACTTCTTGCTTTTCGGCAGTACTCAATGCCTGTTGGTACTTTTCATTATTTACCCGTTCAAATAATTCGCCAAATATACCTGTTGATGCATTCTTTTTTATCTCACCGAGCATGCTAGTCTTGTCGTCAAAAAATGCAATTTTACCACCCGGGTTACCCGCCCTGCTTTTTTGTATATCTCTGATGTCGGCTGATTTAATATGCCCTGATTTCATTTCAACAGGCAGCTTTGTATGCTGTTCAGATACAACATGACCGAGCGCACCAAAACGAAGTGTCTCAGGATGTATATAAGTCAGCGTTCCGACCCCGAATATTTCATGTTTTGCAAAGAAACCCAATTGCGACTGACCCTTTTCGTTTTTAATCAGCTTTACATTTTTAGTCATAATACTCTCATTTCTGATGACTTCAAGCCTGATGGTTTTTTCCGGTTCAGCCTGATTAACTGCGCTGTTTAATTCTTCTACTGTGTGGATTTTTGTACCATCTACACTGCTGATTCTGTCTCCAATTTTAATTCCAGCACGCTCTGACGGAGATATTTCATTTGCAGGTGCATAAAAGCCTGTCACTAATACGCCATTTGTTTCAAGAACAATTCCAATCGACTGACCGCCTGGTATCAATTCGACCGCTGCACAATATTGCGATGTAACAGAACTGATCATTAAAACGGCAAGAATCAGCTTTTTGATCATTTACTTCCCTCCTCTCCACTAGTTATAATTTGAGCGAAAAGAGGAAAAATATCAGTCAATCGTACGAAAAAAGCTATCCGTTAATGGATAGCTTTTACACAGCAGATTTTTTAATTGTATGCGCTAAATTTATGAGTTCTTCTGCATGGCTGATTGTTAAATCAGTAATCTCAACGCCGGAAATCATTCTGCTGATTTCTTTTACTCTGTCCTCTTTGGCAAGCGAACTGACACTGGTATGAGTCCGGTCATTTTTAACTTCTTTAGAAATAAATAAATGACGATCACTGATCGCAGCTACCTGTGGCAGATGGGAAATACACAGCACCTGAGAATGAGCGGAGATGGAATAGATTTTCTCAGCGATTGCCTGAGCAACCCTACCACTTACGCCGGTATCGACTTCGTCAAAAATAATAGAAGTAATTCCCTGATGCTGCGAAAAAATCGTTTTAAGTGCCAGCATCATTCTCGAAATTTCTCCACCGGAAGCTACTTTAATTAGTGGTTTAAGCGGTTCACCAGGGTTGGTTGAGATGTAAAATTCGATCTCATCAGTACCGTTGGGTTTATAAGCTTCAGGCTTTTGTTCAGCGAAATGCACATTAAATACAGCTTTATCCATATATAGTGCTTTTAATTCACCATGGATTGCATCTGTTAAAATTTCTGCCCATTTTCTTCTGAGAGCAGATAAATGTTCCGCTTCAACAGATAAATCCTTCTTTATGGATTCAAGTTTCATTTTCAACTCTTCAAGAGACGAATCTTTATTGGTAATTGCTTCAATTTCTTCCTCGATCCCTGAGAAGTATTCCATGATCTCTTCAATAGAAGAGCCATATTTGCGTTTCAACTGGTTGATTTCATTCAGCCTGTCTTCTATCATCTGGAGTCTTTCAGGATCAAATTCCAGACTGTCGAGATGCTGTCTGATCTCTCTTGCTGAATCCTCGAGTAAATAAAACTGACTGCTGATTGTATCACTGATCTGCTTTAAATCCTGATCAATATCTGCAGCATGCTCCATATTGGACATTGCAAGACCGGTCCAATCAAGACCGCGCTGCTCTCCCTGAAGCGCTTCATAGGCTGTCTGAAGTGACTCATAAAGCTTTTCAAAGTTCGAGAGCCTGATTCTTTCTTCCATCAATTCTTCATCTTCATTAAGTGATAAGTCAGCATCCTGAATTTCCTTATACTGAAACTGGATCAAATCAAGTCTATGAGCCATTTGCTGATCATTTTCAGATAGTGACCTGATTTGCTTTTTCAGATCAGCATACACAGTGTACACTTCCTGATAATTCTTTTTAGCTTCACTGATTTCTTCTGCACCAAACTGGTCGAGTAAATGAATATGTGCTGATTCATCCATCAGCTCCTGACTTTCATGCTGTCCATGAATATCAATCAGAGCTCCGCCAACTTCTCTTAAAATAGAAATTGTAACAAGCTTTCCGTTAATCCGGCAGGAGCTTTTACCTGAAGAGGAAATATCTCTTTTTAAAAGAACCATCTCATCTTCTATTTCGATTCCGAATTCCTGACACTTATTGAATACCGGGTGTCCTGCAGGTGCAGAAAACACACCTTCGATTTCAGCTTTTTTTTCACCGTGCCTGACAAATTCAGCTGATCCCCTTGCACCGACAAGCAGCTGGACAGCATCAATAATAATTGATTTTCCCGCACCGGTTTCCCCGGTCAATACAGTGAGGCCATCTTCTAATGATAAAGAAAGTTCATCTATAATCGCAAAATTTCGTATCGATAAGTCCTGTAACAAACAATATCACCCCTGTTTAAAGCATATCAATAAAACGCTTTGAAATTACTCCGGCTTCATCTTCAGATCTGCATATAATTAAACATGTATCATCACCACAGATTGTGCCGAGTATCTCATCCCAGTCCAGATTATCAATTAATGCACCGATGGCATTTGCATTACCAGGTAAAGTTTTCATTACAAGTAAATGACCGGCACCATCAATTCTGACAAAAGCATCTGTCAATGTTCTTTTTAATTTCTGAAGTGGATTAAACCGCTGGTCAGCAGGCAGTGAATATTTGTATCTGCCATCATGTAAAGGCACTTTCACTAAGTGTAATTCTTTTATATCCCTTGAGATTGTAGCCTGCGTTACAGGAAATCCTGCATTTTTCAACTCATCTACAAGCTCATCTTGAGTTTCAATGTCATTATTTACGATGATTTCCCTGATTTTAATATGTCTTTGTCCTTTATTTATCATGTTTTCACTCCGTCTATATGAATATTTATGCTCAAATATACAGTTATCTTAACGTACATTTTCCATTTTGTACACTAAGGTGAGTGGTACAGGCTCCTTAATTCTTGTGTATTAGACAAAAAATAAAGGACAGCCTACAGGCTATCCTCCACTTTTACATTCTTTAAACTCATGTGAGCTTCTGACACAACATCTTCCATTACAACACGTTCAGCAACCTTTCCGGTATCAGATTCAGTTGTGCGGAGATGAAAAAGAAATTCGATGTTCCCATCCCCGCCTGTGATCGGCGAATAGGAAGCTGCGAGTACATCATATCCAGACTCTAATGCGAATACAGAAATTTTATTGACTACTTCAAGATGTACTTTTTTATCTCTAACGATTCCCTTTTTCCCTACCTGCTCACGGCCAGCTTCAAATTGAGGCTTCACAAGCGCAAGTACATCACTTCCAGGCTTTAATAATGTTCTTAAAACAGGCAGGATAATTCTCAATGAAATAAACGATACATCAATAGATGCAAAATCAGGCAACCCTTCTTTTAGATCTTCAGGAGTCAAATACCTGAAATTCGTTCTTTCCATTACAATGACACGAGGATCCTGCCTTAGCTTCCAGGCAAGCTGATTATAACCGACGTCTACTGCGTAAGACTGTCTCGCACCATTTTGCAGTGCACAATCAGTAAATCCTCCCGTAGAAGATCCAACATCTATCATACATTTTCCCTGTACGTCTATATCAAATTCCTTCAGGGCTTTTTCAAGCTTTAATCCACCGCGGCTAACATAAGGCATTACTTTACCCTTTACAGTCAGCACTGCATCCTCAGGAATTTTTTCCCCAGGCTTATCAAGTCTGGTCTCATTGTGAAAAACAAGTCCCGCCATCACGGATCTTTTTGCTTTTTCACGCGTTTCTGCCAGTCCCTGATCTACAAGCAGAATGTCGACTCTCTGTTTTTTAATTTTCATGCTCAGGCTCTTTTCTCCTTCATTGGAACGATTGATCTGATGACCTTGACAGCCTGTTCGGATGTAAGATCTATTTCCTCTAACAGCTGATCAACATTTCCATGCTCGATAAATTGATCCGGAATGCCCATACGCTCAATTTTAGCGTGTGAAATCTGCTGATCATGAGCAAACTCAAGTACTGCACTGCCGAATCCACCCTGCAGCACTGCTTCTTCAATTGTCAGGATTGGAATGTTCAGTGCAAGTAAATCTTTCAGCATAGCTTCATCAAGAGGCTTAATGAATCTTGCATTGATCACCCGCACCGAGATCCCTTCTTCTTCCAACTGCTCTGCTGCTGCAAGCGCCATTGATATTGTAGTACCAAACGTCAGAATTGCTGCATCATTTCCTTCTCTCAGTACTTCCCAGCTGCCAATCGGAATTTGCTGCAGTGTCTCATCCATCGGTACACCAAGGCCGTTCCCTCTCGGATATCTCATCGCAATCGGTCCATCATCATATGCTAATGCTGTATGAACCATATGCTGGCCTTCGTTTTCATCCTTCGGCATCATCACAACCATATTCGGAAGGCTTCTGAGGAAAGCAATATCAAAGACTCCCTGGTGCGTTTCTCCATCAGCGCCAACGAGCCCTGCACGGTCTACACCAATAAATACGTTCAGGTTCTGACGGCAGATGTCATGCACGACCTGATCATAAGCCCGCTGCAGGAACGTTGAGTAAATTGCAAGAAACGGCTTCATATTCTGCGTTGCAAGTCCTGCTGACAACGTTGTAGCGTGCTGCTCAGCAATTCCGACATCAAACATTCTGTCAGGGAACTCACTTGCAAAACCTTCTAGCTTTGAGCCAACCGGCATGGCAGGAGTTACAGCCACAATCCGCTGATCAGTTCTTGCTTCTTTTCGCACTGTTTCTGCAACAAGTGCACTCCAGCCCGGAGCTTTAGCAGATGATTTGATTAAATCTCCTGTATCAATTTTATAAGGGCCTGTCCCGTGCCAGGTTCCGATTGTATCGTTTTCTGCAGGGTGAAAGCCTTTACCTTTTTTAGTGATAACATGCAGGATTACAGGGCCTTGTGTTTTCTTGGCGTATCTGATATTTTCATCAAGCTCATCAAAATTATGTCCATCAACCGGACCCAGGTAAGTAAAGCCCAGCTCTTCAAAGAACATACCTGACACGAGCAGATATTTCAGACTGTCTTTTACCCGCTCAGCAGCCGAAGCAAGTCTGCCGCCAACCGCCGGAACCTTTTTAATCAGGTATTCCAGATCATCTTTTGCTTTATTGTATTTCCCCGCTGTTCTCATCCGGCCAAGTACACTATGCAGTGCACCAACGTTAGGCGCAATAGACATCTCATTGTCATTTAAGACAACGATCATATCCTTTTTTTCATGTCCAATATGGTTTAGTGCTTCAAGTGCCATTCCACCTGTTAATGCCCCGTCACCAATGATCGGTACTACAAAATTGCTGTCTCCTTTAATATCACGTGCAATCGCCATACCCATTGCAGCTGATAGTGAGGTAGAACTGTGTCCTGTTTCCCAGACATCATGCTCACTTTCAATCATCTTTGGAAATCCGCACAGCCCTTTATATTGTCTGAGCGTATCAAACTGGTCAGCACGGCCTGTAAGAATTTTGTGAACATAAGACTGGTGCCCAACATCCCATAGAAACTTGTCAGCAGGACTGTCAAAGTGTTTATGAAGAGCCAGTGTTAATTCGACAACACCAAGATTTGGACCAATATGACCCCCTGTTGCTGATAATTTACCGATCAGAAATGTACGGATTTCTTCACTTAATTCAATTAACTGTTCTTTGTTCAGGTCTTTTAGAAAACCAGGGTCTTTAATTTGATTTATCTCCACCCGGATCACTCACTTTCTCCAAGGGGATGAGAGACTTTAAACTATCAAGTCCGCTGATCCCCAGATTAAATTCTATTTCGTTTTCTTTGTATCTTTAATTATAACAATGTGTAGTTTTTCCTCAAGAAATTGTAGGGTTTTTCCTACCCTGAATATGATATCTCTGGAAAAAGTGATCGCAAGGGACTTCCCCATTGCCTTACCACCAACCGTCAGCGCTGCAATCAGACCTGTCAGACCAATATTGATTGAACTCTCTATCAGGGACCCCTGACCAAGCTGAAGCTCATTTGCCAGCTGTATAATTACAATGGCTGCTGCCGCTCCACTGATTATACCTGCTATATCCCCTATTACATCGTTACAGAAACTTGCAAAACGGTCTGCGTTTCTGACGATTCTGATAGCGTGCTTTGCGCCATAGACTTTTTTAGCAGCCATTGCGTGAAAAGGCTTTTCTTCACCTGCAGCAGCTGCGATTCCAAGCATGTCAAAGAAGACTCCAATTATTACAATCATTAATACGACAATGAGTCCTATAGTCCAGTTTACCTGATTAAGTATACTTGTCGAAAGAAGTGAAAAAATAGCCGCTAACACTCCTGTGATAACGGCTATCGTAACACTCCACTTTATTGTTTTATGTAAGAAGCTTTTCACTTTATATCACACCTAACAAAAATAAAGGGGGTGGTCATGATCAGAGTTAACATTACGGCTTAGGTCCAGTAGGTTTTCCCAATTCGACACCAGCTGTTGCCATACTGGCGGTTTCCCATTATACCGAATTCAGCAGGGTTTCCCGCTGCCGGACTGGATTACCACTTAGTCCGCACTCTAATCCTCTGAACACGTATGCGAACAGTCTAGGGGATTTCCCCGGCAGCCCTGATCCTGATTCCTTATCCTCTTTTGCAGAAGGGATTTCATACGGACTGAAAAGAACATATTAATGGCCAACTAATGTGTTCTCTGTAACCATAATCCCCTCACCTTCCACTCAAGGCAGGCTACGCTGCGGCTGATTGTCATCACTTCCACAGGGTTATACAATCATTCACCTGCATATGCTTTATGCCAGCTGTGAATGAAAGCCTCCGCGATAAGCGGGTCATCGCCCACATGCCATTGTGGATCGCCCGCAAACCTTACTCCCAGAAAAAGCCCAAAGCTGGGCGCCTCAAGCCTAAACCAGGAACTTCATCGATATGCCCTTTAGTGGATTTTTAGGCCCACCTTCGGAAACGGCGGACTGACTAGAATACTGCACCACCCATTGAGGGAAGTATAACATATTCATTTTTCTCATGTCTTGTGAGAAACTCAGTTTTTCCGGCTGCCGATTAAATCAGTTAACTCGAGAAGCAGTGCAGGTTCATGATGAAGTTCAAAAAGCAATTCTCTTGCCTGTATAAGGTGATCATTTAACTTCTGCTTCGCTTTCTCCATACCTAGTATTGCCGGGTAAGTACTCTTATGTCTTTCTTCATCACTCCCGACAGGCTTGCCTATTTCTATTTCGTTACCTTCAATATCTAATATATCGTCTCTAATCTGAAACGCGAGTCCGATGTGCTCAGCAAAAAGACGCAGTTTATTCAGTTCGGCTTCATCAAGTCCACTGATTACACCACCTGCTACTGCCGCGAATTCAAGCAGTCTGCCAGTTTTTCTTCTGTGTACAGATTCAAGCTGTTCAAGTGATAAAGCTGTATTTTCACCTTCAATATCAGCAATCTGGCCGCCTACCATCCCTTCAGCACCTGCTGCTTTTGCAAGCATTGAAATAATCCTGATCTTAGATTGGTTATCAAAGGTAGAATCAGCTATCAGTTCAAAGCTTTTTGTCAGCAATGCATCCCCTGAAAGAATCGCAACTGCTTCTCCAAACACCTTGTGATTTGTCGGCATTCCTCTTCTCAGATCATCGTCATCCATACTCGGAAGATCGTCATGAATCAGTGAATACGTGTGAATCATTTCAAGTGCTGCGGCAGTTTTAAGCCCTTCATCCGTACTCTCTCCGAACGTTTCCATTACAGCAAGCAGCAACAGCGGGCGGATTCTTTTCCCACCAGCTTTTAAAGAATACAGCATTGATTCCTTCAATGATTCAGGGGCTTCAAGAGAATGAACGGCAATGAACAATTCCTCCTCGACCCTGCTTTTTTGAAGGCTTGTAAAATGTCCCAGTGCATTCATTCAGACAACTCCTCCGGATCAATTGGAGTTTCGCCATCTTCAGTCATCATCACTGCAAGCTGTTTTTCTGCACTTTGCAGTTTTTCATGACACAGTTTTGAGAGTTCTACACCTTTTTTATAGTAATCAATTGCTTCTTCTAGAGGTACATCTCCCTCTTCCAGTTTTGCTACGATTTCTTCCAGACCTTCCATTGCTTCTTCAAATGAATATTTTTCATTTTTTGCCATCTTGATCACGCTCCACTTTTTTGTCCACTGAACAGATTAAATCTGCTGTTTGAAGTGATACCTTGATTTTATCTCCAGTCTCAACCTGACTGCTACTTTTAATAAGCTCATTCGACTCATTAAAAACTAAGGAATAGCCTCTATTCATAATTTTCAATGGGCTGAGTGCTTCAAGTGATGCTGTAGACTGGATAAACCTCGTTCTGCCTGAATTCACCTTTTTTGCTGTAGAGTTTTCAAGCCTGTCCATTAAACGGTCAAGATTATTTTTCTTGCGTTCGATTTGATTGACCGGATTAAGCCTGATCAGTTTTTCGTGTATTCTTTCCCGTTTTATTTCAGCCTTTTGAATTATCATTGCACTTTCTCTGTACAGTCTTTCATTCAGTCTGTCCAAATGCTGGGCATGTGGTTCAATCATCTTCTCCGGCTTTCTGAAAACGATTGAATCTGTCTGCTTTTTCAGTTGCTGCTTTTTATAATGAAGCTGTTGAGTAACTGCTCTGTGAGCCCTTACCTCCATACTCATGATACGCTCTCTTACTTCTTCTATATGGGGCACTGCGATCTCAGCTGCAGCAGTTGGCGTTGGTGCACGCAAATCCGCAGCGAAGTCAGCAATTGTAACATCTGTTTCATGTCCTACAGCTGAGATAACCGGCACAGGAAATGAAACAATTTCTCTCGCAACCTGTTCATCATTAAAAGCCCACAATTCTTCAATTGATCCTCCCCCCCGACCGATGATCAAAAGGTCTAAGGAAGAATCAGCTGCTGCTGTTTTGAGCGCCTTTAAGATAGAGGGTACAGCGTTTTCACCCTGAACGGAGCATGGATACAAACGGATAGAGGCAATCGGATATCTCCTTTGAGCTGTTGTCATGATATCTTTAATAACTGCACCTGAAGGAGAAGTAATAACACCGATATTTTCGGGGTAGGGAGGCAGTGATCTTTTTCTACTTTGATCAAATAGACCTTCCTTTTGGAGTTTTTCTTTTAGCTGCTCATATGCGAGGTATAGGGCCCCGACGCCGTCAGGCTCCATTTTTTTCACATAGAGCTGATATTGTCCGCTTGATTCAAATACTGATACGTCCGACTGAAGCATAACTTCCATGCCGTTTTCAGGCTTAAACTTAAGTGATCCTGCAGCAGATGAAAACATAACTGCACTGATTCTGGTTTTCTGATCTTTTAATGTGAAATAGATGTGGCCACTTGAAGGCTGTTTGAGGTTTGAAATTTCACCTTTAATCAATACACCAGACAAATGCGGATCAGCATCAAACTTTCTTTTTATGTATTTAGTCAGTGCACTGACCGTTAAGTATCTTGACGTGGACATTTTAACACTCCTAAATGTGCAAAAGCGGCTCCGAAATACTTTTTCGGAACCGCCAAGCTGATACTTTATGTTATCTTGAAAAACGCTCAGCTGATTCAACTGTATTAAATAGCAGCATTGTAATGGTCATAGGACCTACGCCTCCCGGAACCGGTGTGATCGCTGAAGATTTGCCCCTGCATTGCTCAAAATCAACATCTCCACACAATTTCCCGTTATCATCACGATTCATACCAACATCTATGACAACTCCGCCTTTTTTAATATGATCAGCGGTTATTATATTACGAATACCAACTGCAGCAATTAAAATATCCGCCTGTTTTGTATATGTTTTCAGATCTGATGTTTTGGAATGGCAATAGGTTACCGTTGCGCTCTCATTAAGTAAAAGCTGTCCCATAGGCTTTCCGACGATATTGCTTCTGCCAACCACGACTGCATGTTTTCCTTTAGGATCAATCCCATGGAATTCAAGCATTTTCATAATGCCATTTGGTGTGCACGGATAAAATGCTTCCCCGCCTGTCTGCAGTCTTCCAATATTGATCGGATGGAAACCATCGACATCCTTTGAGGGGTGAATCGCTTCAATTACTGATGTTTCACTGATATGGTCTGGAAGCGGCAATTGAACCAAAATTCCGTGAATCGCCTGATCTTCATTCAGCTCCTGAATAATATCAAGAAGTTCTGATTCCTTCACTGTGTCAGCCAATTTAATCAGCTTAGAGTAAATACCGAGATTTTCACACGCTTTCTGCTTCATGGAGACATATGTTTTTGACGCCTGATTGTCCCCGATTAAAACAACTGCTAGTCCGGGCTTTACATGCTTCAATTGTTCAATTCTTTGTTTCAGCTGCTCTCTCATCTCTTGAGCAATTTTTTTACCATCAATTATTTCAGCTGACATTCAAATTTCCTCCCGTGATTCAATCACGTGAATGTAAGTTAGATACTACCTTCGACAGAAGTCCATTCACGAATTTACTTGATTTTTCATCACCGAAACGCTTTGAAATTTCAACCGCTTCATTCAGAACTACATTATGAGGCACATCATCTTTTTTGTATAAAAGCTCATACAGCGCAACTCTTAAAATGTTGCGGTCTACTCTTGCAAGGCGCTCGATCTTCCATTTTTCAAGGTGGTTCTGTATGACCTGATCAATTTCAGAAAGGTGGCCGCTTACACCTTCTACCAGGTCAGTTAAATAATCATCGTGCTTTTCATCTTCCAGAATATTGTCAATCGCTGTCTCCGGCGTCATTTCATTCATTTCCATCTGGAACAACGCCTGCAGCGCTTTCTCTCTGGCCGTTCTTCTTTTCATTTCAGGTTTAACTCCTTCTCTATTTGCATAAATTCCATGTCATAAAAAGATCATAGCATAAAACGAAGCTTCCTACTAACTCTTCATAACAGGAATTATGAAAAATTGATCAACGTATACGCTTACATGATGTACATAGAAAAAGACAACAGCTTTTAAGCTGTTGCCCACTGTTATTCTTTATCGTCTTCTTCAGCCTTTGCTGATTCAAATTGGATGCCCACAACGTGAATATTCACTTCATCTGCTTCAAGCGCTGTCATATTAAGGAGCGTCTGGCGAATATTATCCTGAAGCTTCTGTGCAACTTCCGGAATCGCTGCACCGAATTTCACAGTGCAGTATACATCGAGTACAATTCCTTCGTCGGCAAGTTCAACTTTAATCCCTTTACCATGATTTTTCTTTCCGAGTCTCTCTGCAACACCTGATGCAAAATTCCCTCTCATCTGAGCGATGCCATCTACTTCTGATGCAGCAATACCAGCAATAACTTCGATTACTTCAGGAGCAATTTCGACTTTTCCAAGCTGGTTTTGTGCAATGCTGCTCATTTGCAATAGATTATTTTCGTTTTCAGCAGTCATATGATCCCCCTCTTAATCAGCCTTTTTTGTCATGATATCATACTTCTCAAGAAATTTCGTATTGAAGTCTCCACCTGTAAATACATCATGGCTTAACAGCTTTAAATGGAATGGAATGGTTGTATGAACGCCCTCAACTACAAACTCAGATAATGCACGTTTCATTTTCGCGATTGCCTCTTCACGGGTAGCTCCGTACGTAATGACTTTCGCGATCATCGAATCATAATAAGGTGGAATTTCATAACCAGTATATGCAGCTGAATCAACTCTTACACCTGGTCCTCCCGGTGGCAGATACATGGTGATCTTTCCTGCAGAAGGCATAAAATTCTTTTCAGGATTTTCCGCGTTAATTCTGCATTCCATTGACCAGCCTGTAAATGTAACCTCTTCTTGTGAAATGCTGAGTTTTTCACCAGAAGCAACGTTAATCTGTTCTTTGATCAGATCAACACCTGTCACCATTTCTGTTACAGGGTGTTCAACCTGGATTCGTGTATTCATCTCCATAAAATAAAACGATTGATCATTATGATCATAAATGAATTCAACCGTTCCGGCACCTGTGTAACCGACCGCTTCTGCAGCTTTTACAGCTGCATCGCCCATTTTTTCACGGACTTTCTGATCCAGTGCAGGAGATGGCGTTTCTTCGAGCAGCTTCTGCAGCCTTCTCTGGATTGTACAGTCACGCTCACCAAGGTGAATGGTCTGTCCGTGAGTATCAGCCATTACCTGAATCTCAACATGACGGAAGTCTTCAATGAACTTTTCTATGTAGACACCTGGGTTACCGAATGCTGCTTCAGCTTCTCTCTGAGTAGCTTTTATGCCTTTTTCAAGATCTTCTTTACTTTTTGCAACGCGGATTCCTTTACCGCCTCCACCGGCAGTTGCTTTAATAATGACCGGATAGCCCATTTCTTCAGCGAGGGCCAGACCATCTTCAACTGAAGCAATAATGCCTTTTGAACCTGGAACAACCGGTACTCCTGCTGCACGCATTGTTTCTCGGGCTACATCTTTTGTGCCCATTTTAGAAATCGCTTCTGGACTTGGTCCGATAAAAATGACATTGCAATCTCTGCACAGCTCGGCGAAATCTACATTTTCAGCGAGGAATCCATACCCCGGGTGAATTGCATCAGCACCTGTCAGCTTTGCTGCAGAAATAACGTTAGTGAAGTTCAGATAGCTGTCTTTGGATAATTTAGGACCGATACACACGGCTTCATCTGCAAGCTGAACATGCAAGGCCTCTTTATCCGCTTCAGAATATACAGCAACCGTTTCAATATTCATTTCTTTACATGCGCGAATGACACGTACTGCAATTTCTCCTCTATTAGCAATCAACACTTTTTTTATCATACGTATTCTCTCCTAACTACTTTTTAACAAAAAATAGAGGCTGTCCGTATTCTACAAGCTGTCCATTTTCAACGAGGATCTTGACAATTTCCCCTTCAGTTTCAGCTTCAATTTCATTAAATAATTTCATTGCCTCAACGATACATACTGTAGAATCCGCTGTAACTTTTGAACCTACTTTAACAAATGGCTCTTCGTCAGGTGAAGAAGCTTCGTAAAATGTACCAACCATAGGTGATTTAATCTCAGTTGTATTTTCAAGGTCAGCCTCAGGCGCTGCAGTTTCTTCTTTTACCGGTTCAGGCTGCTTTTCAGCTTTTACTGGTGCTTCAACTTCTTCAGTATGCTTCACAGGCACTTCTTGTTTCACCGGTTCAGGCTGGACTTCTGCTGATCGCTTTGATTGTTTTCTTAGTTTAAGCTTTTCGCCATCCTGTTCATATGTAAATTCATCAATTGAGGATTGGTCGATTAATTTGATAAGTTCTCTGATCTCTTGTACTTTTAACATATTTTACACTCCCTGGTCATTAATTAATTAGCAGCAGCTGCTATTATCATACGCTAATACTTGACCAAAATTCAAGACAGCCAAGAAAAGAGCAGATAAAACGCTTTCATAAATTTGATTGTATCACAGATTTATTCGTCCAAAATTAATTTTCACGCACAAAAAATGCTCTTAAAGCCTCAAATGAGTGGCTTTAAGAGCATTTTTTTATTCAGCGGGTTCAAACATCACTGATACGAAAGTATTTTCGCCCATTTCTCTGCGTCCTAGCTGAACGAGTTCATTAGCTGCTTCTTTTGAGTGCTCATGATCGATTGATTTTACCGTGATCAATACTCTTTCTTCATCTGTTCTGACCAGTGCATCCTCATAACCCATTGCCCGGATCATTGTTTCGATCAATTTCTCTTTGGACTCGAGTCTGTTAAGCTCTTCCATCGCTTCATAGGCTTCGTCTTTTTCCGCTGCAGAAAAGTCAGCTGAAGCGACCTTTGATGTCAGTTGCTCTTTCAGTGCACTTCTTTCATCCTGAACTTCCATTCTCAGTACGTTAAACAGATCCTCCGGTGAAGACTCAGTTGACACTTCTACTTCATCTTCGAATACCCACTCTTCCCCATCTTCGCTGCTGACAACTTCAGCATCATCATATGTAACCGCAGTCTGGGAGGTCGGCGACATGACATAATATACTGACAGTACCACTACAAGACCGATCATTGTCAGCAACCAGACAGTTTGTTTTTTCAACATTTGTTCATCCCCTTATTCGTATGGTATGACAGCCACCCTGTGTGTAGACACATCGAGCGCTTTAGAAACCGCTTCAATTATTCTTTTTTTAACCCCCGCTGACTCTGAACCTTCAGCCGCGATCAAAACGCCTGAAACCGGGGGTTTTTCAACATACTTTAATACCGGCTCTGCACCCGGTGACGCTTGTCCGAATACGACTTCTGATGTTGTGGATTTTCTTCCGGATACAGACTGCTGGTTGTCCCTTTGCTCTTCACCATTATCCTGTTGAATGGATTCATTACGCTCATAAATCAATCGTTCCCCACTGCTGAGCGTAATCATGACATCGACTTTTGAAGTACCCAGTGATTTTTTTAAAAGGGATGTGATCTTCTTTTCAAGCTGTCGTTCGAGATCTGTTATCTCAGCTGCCTGATCTGGTGAATCCAGCTCGACGATATCAGGCTCATCAGGCGCTTTCCCCTGAGTCAGGATCATTACTCCAATAAAAAGCAGTAAAATGATAATCGGGATTTTTTTTTGAAATGTTGGATCTCTCGATGAAAAAACAGCTTCTTTAATTTTATTCATCCTGACCTCCCATGTTAATCAGTGATCACAATATCTTCTTCATGGACTTCAAGCAGTGTTGCTATCTCCGATAAGAGTTCTCCGCTGTCCCCCTTATACTCGTCCTTCATTGATATAACCACCTCATATTCTTCACCCTGACTGATGATCTGAATAGACTGGATCTCACATTTGCACGCTTGTTCAATTAACGGGTGAAGACTTTGTTCACTTTGTTCTAATATGTATGCAGTCTGATCAGCTGACATGCGTTCAATTACTGCTTCACCATTGATTTTTTCTTCTGAAACCCATTTCTCAATTTTGTCAGGAAATGAAATCGTGAATGATTCAGCATCATTGATCAGATGTTTAACAGGGTTAAGGAACCAAAATAAAAAGATCAGACCTGCCGTAAATTTGATAAAAGGCTTCCAGACGTCAGTCGGCGTCAATATTTCAGCAACCAGAACCAGCAGGATCAACACTGCCAGTCCTGTTGCCCACTCTGTAAGGAATTGTATACGCCTCACCTCAGCGAATCATGATTGGGATATTACTGATAAACATGACGACAATGATAGAAATAAAGAAAATGCAGCTCGTAAGCAGCAGTGCAGCAGCAAGATGAAACATCCCTTTACTCGCAGCATCCACAGCTTCTGTCAATCTGCTGCCTGCTACAGGTTCCATCATGACAGCAGCCAGACGGTACATGATCGCAATGACAAGCATTTTGATTGCAGGAAATAGTACGATAAGAATCAAAATAAATCCGCCTGCAGCTCCGATCATGTTCTTTGCAAGCATAGAGGATGTCATGACAAGATCAGCTGTATCAGAAACCACTTTCCCAACAAATGGCAGCATTGTACCTGCAAGTGTTTTGACTGACTTTGCTGCCACTCCATCAGCAGCAGCGGCGGCAGAAGTCTGAATGGACAAAATTGAAACTGACGTCACAGCAGTTACACCGAGTATCCAGAGTCCTGCCTGTCTGCAAAGCGCAGCTACTTTCCCCATGCTGTAACGATCGGATAAACAATTCAGCTGATCGAAGAAAATTGAAAAAATAAATAAGGGTATAATCACAGATTTCATTAAAAAAGTGATGACATAAACCATGGCAAGAAGAATTGGAAAAGATGCAGCTGAGGTAGCAGGTCCTCCTGAGAGTGTAATGGACGCGATATATAATGGCAGCAGACCGTTTAAGAAAGAAGCTGTGGTCTGAAGCGATTCAAATATGACTTCTAGCATCAGCTGAATGCTTGAAGTGATTGTAATTAACACCAGCCCCATCAAAATGAGCGGACTGACTGATGCTACTTGACTGCTATTGAATGACTGCTCAATTACATGTATAAAAGAGCTTAACAGTAATAATAATATTAACCAGAAAATCAAATGAAGATGATCAGTGATCTGCACCATTGAGTAGGCGATCAGCCCCTGAACCCATCCCCATATTCCTTCATCAAAAGAAAACATAACGTCCCATATCGAGATGTCGCTTGAAGCGGGAAGATAATCTCCATAGGAATCACGTATTTCATCCCAGTAACCTGTCCATTCAGCATGATCCTGCTGTTCAAGCTGATTTTTTAACAGTTTCTCTGCTTCCTGATGCTCATTCATTTAGCGCCTTCCTTGCAGCATATTATCGGGCAACAACTGAAATATTTGTTCGAGCAGCTCAATAAAAACTGGAAAAGCAATTGTTAATATTAACAGTTTGCCTGTCCATTCTATAATCATTGCTAAAAGGGGCTGTTCGAGCTGTTTGACAAGATGAATGCAAATCTCTGATACAAACGCGATCACAAGTACTTTTAATAAAACAATTGAATACTGATGCAGTCCTGGTACATATCCCGTTAGTTGCGTCAGCAGATAAGAGGCTTCTCTGATTTTTGTAATGAGTTCATTAACCAGATAAACACTTCCGCAAAATGCAAGCAGCATCGCGATAAGAGGTGATCGCTCCTTTAAAAGAAGTGCCAAAAAACCGATTAAAAAGCAAATACCGGCTGTAACCAGCAGCTCCTGCATGTTTAATCCTTAATCGTAAAACATAAGGATTGATCTGACAGCTTCAAAAAAGTCACCAAGCGCCTGTATAACAATATAAAGCACATACATTGCTCCAAAAAAAGCAAGCCACTGCGCATAGTCTTTTTTTCCGGCCTGTTCAAGTACTGTATATAAAAATGCAACAGCAAGGCCGATGCCGGCAATTTTAAAAAGCGTTTCTCCATCTATATACACCCGCGATCTCTCCTGGTTTCAAATAAGCAGCAGTACTGCAATACATCCGGTCATAAAACCAATCGTTCTGTAGATCTTCACAAACTTCTGTTCCATGTCAAGTGCTTCTTCATACCTCGCCTGAATACCGGCAATTGTAAAGGAGAGCTCTTTCTCCACTGAATCAATATGAATATTTTTAAATGCATCACTCACTTTTACAAGCCAGTTCAGATCTTCTTTTTTTAAGCAGGTAAAATACCTGGAGACGTTCTGTTTCCAGACGAGATGAAATGGTGCAGTAGCCATATCCTTTTGAACCAGCCTTAAAAAGTCACTCAGCGTTGATCCTGTTTCACATTGTGCATCAATCATTTCAGAAATAGATGTTCTGCGATCTGAGACTTCCCTTTCCATCCATTTGCAGAGCCTCAGACACTCAAGCAGCAGCTGTCTTCTCCTTATTAATAATGAAGCCCTTCTCATACCCTCGAGTGTAAAACCTAATATGACACAGACTGTCCCGATTGAAAAAATCATCCGCTATCAATTTGATAATTCAGTTTACTGCATTTGACTAAAATAAGGTCTGTCAGATTCATCAAAGAGGACAACTCTTTTTTCTGCTTTAACTCCTGTGATGATTCTGCATGTGCAGTCACCATCATTTTCACCCCCGCAGAGATAACTTCCTCTACCGCTAACGCATCTGCAACTCCACCAATTTCATCGACCGCAATTGTGTCAGGGGACATTGCTCTCAGCATCATTTTCATCCCCCGTGTTTTCGGACACTTGTCCAATACATCAATATTCTCACCGAAAGTAAGCTGGGGCACCCCTTGATAACAGGCGGCAATTTCTGATCGTTCATCTATCAGGGAAACCGTTTTAGCCGGTATAAACTTATACCCCTGTGAGACAAACCTTACAGCATCCCTGATAAAGGTGGTTTTCCCACTTCCTGGTGGTCCAAAGATAAGAATGTGGGGCCACTGATCGTTATTTGAACGCCAGATCTCACTCATAATTTCGTTTGAACTGCCTACAAATTCACGCGCTATACGGATTGAGAATGAAGAAATATACTTAAACGTGGGAACATGATTCAAGCTTTCCGTCATTTCTCCAGCAACGCCGATCCGGTGACCGCCTTTTACAGTTATAAACCCTTCTGAAAGTTCTTTAGCGATTGAATAAACAGAGTGATCAGATACTTTTTCAAGGAGCCTGTGACAGTCTTCCTCAGTTGTCATGTAAGAGATCGTCTGATAACCATCTTTCAACTTCAATACGATCTGCCTGTCTTTTCTGATTCTGATCTCATTTACAGATTCGAGACATGGACCTGCTGATGCCATCACTTTTTGAGCTATATGATCCGGAAGGAACGAGAATATCTGGTGCATGAGGGTCTCCTTCGTGTTTTACGACTATCTTATTGAAGCGGAGGTTATATTATGCGGAATAAAAAAAACTGCCCGGTTTAAAGGGCAGTTTCAATAGGATTATTGAGTGCGCGATACATAAGACCCGTCAGTTGTGTTAATGACCAGTTTGTCGCCTTCATTTACAAAGAAAGGTACGTTGACAGTCAGTCCTGTTTCAACTGTCGCCGGCTTGGAACCGCCGCTTGACGTATCACCTTTAATTCCAGGCTCAGTTTCTGTTACAACAAGTTCTACAGTGTTTGGAAGCTCCAGACCTAACGTTTCAGCCTGATACATCATAATCTGTACATCCATGTTTTCTTTAAGGAATTTCAACTCATATTCAATTTGCGGAGCAGGAAGTTCAATCTGCTCATATGATTCGTTATCCATGAATACATGCATATCTCCATTTGCATACAAATACTGCATACGTTTGTTATCAATCTGAGCTTTGGCAACCTTTTCACCGGCTCTGAACGTTTTTTCCTGTACTGCTCCAGTACGAAGGTTACGCAGTTTGGAACGAACAAATGCTGCACCCTTACCAGGCTTCACATGCTGGAAGTCCATTACGCGCCAGATTCCGCCATCTACTTCTATTGTTAAGCCTGTTTTAAAATCATTAACTGAAATCATTTTTATTCCTCCGTTTTCTTCGAAAATGTCTCTGTTTACCGCTAGTAATTGTATAGACTTTCAGATGAAAAGTAAACGTCCATTTTCATTGATCTCATTTATTTTATAAGATAATCAGATCTTTTGTCGAGTGAGTCAGGGTTTCGTTTCCGTTTTCAGTGATGACGGTGTCATCCTCAATTCTGACTCCACCAATTCCAGGAAGGTAAATACCCGGTTCTACTGTAACGACCATATTTGGTTCAAGTTTCGTTTCAGATCTTGAAGACAGCCCCGGCCCTTCATGTACTTCCATCCCGAGACCGTGACCAAGTGAATGACCAAAATATTCACCATAACCTTTAGAAGTTATATAATCACGTGCGATTGCATCAGCTTCTTTTCCAGTGAGTCCAGGTTTGATTTCTTCCATTGCTTTAAGCTGAGCATCCAATGTTACCTGATAGATCTCCTTCAGCTTTTCGTCAGGTTCACCAACGGCAAGCGTTCTGGTCATGTCAGATGCATAACCTTTATGAAGGGCACCATAATCCAGTGTAACAAAGTCCCCTTTTTCGATTGTTTTGTTGCTCGCTACTCCGTGCGGAAGTGCTGAACGTTTACCGCTGGCAACGATAATATCAAATGATGATGATACAGCACCCGCATTTCTCATAAAGAATTCAAGTTCGTTTGATACTTCAATTTCAGTTCTGCCAGGTTGAATAAAATCAAGGATATGCTTAAATGCTGCATCTGCAATATCAGCTGCTTCTTTAATAATTTTAATTTCACTTGCTGATTTGATTAAGCGCAGCTTTTCGATCGTCCCTGAAAGAGGGATCAGCTCTGCATGAATGTGTTCCTCATATTGCTTATATGTACTTAAGACAAGGTGGTCTGATTCAATTCCAAGCTTATTAATGCCAAGCTTTTTGCACTGATCAGCAATCTCTTTAATGATTGGTTGTTTATGAGTTACTACTTCATAACCCTCAGCCTGTTTTTCAGCCTGCTCGGTATAACGAAAGTCTGTGATAAAGACTGCTTTCTCAGCTGAGATCAATACAGCCCCTGCGGATCCGGTAAAATTCGTCATGTACCTGCGGTTATAAGAGCTTGTAATTAAAATGCCGTCAGCTGTGTCCGCTATTTCACTTCTTAGTTTTTCAATTTTGTTCATGATGATTCTCCTTTACATGTTTAATTAAGGCGTTTAAAGCCATTTCGTACCCATACACGCCAAAACCGGCAATTTGTCCAATTGCTTCAGCTGCGATCATAGACTGATGACGAAACGGTTCCCTTGCATGGATGTTGGATAAGTGTACTTCTGTAACGGGAGTTGTAATCGCTGCTACCGCGTCTCTTAGTGCAATACTTGTGTGCGTGTAAGCAGCCGGATTAAAAATAATTCCTTGGTAATGGTGATCCTCTGCATGATGCAACGCATCAATTAATTCACCTTCGTGATTAGACTGCTTTGCATCTATGATAAAACCATGCTTTTTTGCGACTGAAGCCAGATGAAGCTCAATCGATTCAAGTGTGTCTATACCATAAATTTCAGGCTCTCTTTTTCCAAGCCTGTTGAGATTTGGACCGTTAAGCAGTAAAATTCGATTCACGGCAGTTCGCTCCTTTGCCCTTTACTTCGTCTCACAAACAAATTGTAACATAATCGCAGGTCAATGTTTCGAATCTTTATCTCTGTAAGGTTCCTGATAGGAAATCGAATAGCCGGTAAACAAACCGTATAAGATAAATAATGAATGAAGAGAAACGATCGTCCTCACTTCAAGTGCAACCGGGTTAATACGCCATTCATACAACCACCCAAGAAGCAGCAGCACACCCAATATAAACAGTCCGAAAATAATACCAGTGTAAACTGTATGACTGTTTTTAAAAAACACATAATAAATTAGTGCCCAGATAAATGAAGAAATCAGTAATATACTCAAAAACAGGAGCTCAGTGATCCAGCCGCTTTTAAAATCTTCAGCAATATAAGAAAAGCCGGGTTTTAGCAGCTCCTTCTCAATAAAATGAAAGAACACATAACTTCTATAGATACTGTAAAATATCAGCGCTCCTGCAATTGACGTATAGATGGCGAGTGTAAATCTTTTTATTGTGGGAAACTCCATATCGATCTCTCCTTTTTATCAACCATTATGCCACTGAATTAAATACGTTATTCCGAGCGTCGGACAGTAGAAGAATGACAGATTTTTTAGTAAACTATAATTACCTTATTTATTATCAGCTTTAGCTGATTGATTGAATATTGGAATGTAAGGAATAGGCTGGTGTAAAAATGAAAAATCAAAAACCCGCTTACGGCGGACAGGCAGTAATGGAAGGTGTTATGTTTGGCGGTAAACGTCATACAGTTACTGCAATCAGAAGGAAAGATGATTCAATAGAATACTTCGACCTTCCGAGAAAGCAAAATCCTACTTTTCAGAAGCTTAAAAAAGTACCTTTTTTAAGAGGGATTATTGCGCTGATTGAAGCAAGTGCAAACGGTACTCAGCACCTGAACTTCTCTAGTGAAAGGTATGACGTACTGCCTGAAGAGGATGAAAAGGTTCAGCAGGAACAGAAATCATCAAAGCTTGAAATGGTCTTTGGTATTGCTGCTATTGGTGTTCTTTCATTTTTATTCGGAAAATTTGTCTTTACGTTAATACCCGTTTTTTTAGCAGAGCTATTCCGATTTGCAGTCCCAGGTGATGTTGGACAGGTCTTACTAGAGAGTCTATTTAAGGTGATCCTGCTGTTAACTTATATTTACTTTATTTCACTGACGCCATTGATCAAACGTGTTTTTCAATATCACGGGGCAGAGCATAAAGTGATTAACGCTTATGAAAATAACCTGCCACTATCGGTTGAAAATGTTCAGTCACAATCAAGACTTCATTACAGATGCGGATCTAGCTTTATTCTTTTTACTGTCATTGTCGGCATGTTTGTCTATTTACTTGTCCCGACTGAGCCTTTAACTGCACGGATTCTAAACCGGATTGCACTGATCCCTGTCGTACTTGGGATTTCTTTTGAGGTATTGCAGATCACAAACAGAGTGCGTGACATTCCAGTGCTTAAATTCCTGGGTTATCCAGGGCTTTGGCTGCAGTTACTAACGACTAAAGAGCCTAAGGATGATCAGGTTGAAGTTGCTATTGCTTCATTCAATAAAATGCTTGAAATGGAGGAAGAGGCTGAAAAAGGTTTAAAAAAAGCTGCACTTGTCTAAACTAATAAAAAGGTTTGCTGCGGGAGGTGGCTGCATTGAATGTTAAAAGTATCGTTTTCTATGCCGTTATTGGTCTGGGAGCGTTTGGATTAATTTCAATGATTTTATTTGAACCGGGTTCTCTACTTAGAATGATCCTGATTTACGCACTGATTGCTGCTATTATCTTTGGGATTTACCGTTTCGTAATGTCACGCAGAGGTAACAGCCAGGAAAATAGTGCTTATAAAAAAGCTGTCCGTCAGTCAAAAAAGAAATATCAGCCTGCGAAGCCTTCTAAATCTTCAAAGGTCAGAAAAATTCAGCCTGCACAAAGGAAACAGGCTCAAAGAAAGCCTGCTAAAAAAGCTGGTGCTGCAAGACTGAATGGACCGAAGCTGACTGTAATTGAAGGTAAAAAAGGCAAAAAGAAAAAGAGAATGACACTTTAGCACCTGAGCGATCAGGTGTTTTTGTTTTGATAAAAATGAGGCCTGGACTTTTGTCCAGGCCTCTTAGCAATATTTATAATCCACACTTTAACTGCGCATTACAGTTTGTACATGTGTTACAGCCGCCGATTTCTTTCACTGTTCCTTTGCGGCAGACCGGACACGTGTTACCTATTTCAGATCCGATCGTTACGTTAGTTGATCTTAAATCCTGAATGGTATCAATTAATACCACATTCTGTTTTTCTCTAGGCTTTTGCTCTGTATTTTCTTCAGCCTTTAACGTCAGCACCTGGCTGTCACGGCTGCCGTCCACATATACCGTTCCACCCTTAGCGCCACCACGATATAATCGCTCATACACACTTTCAACCTGTTCAACCGAGTAGCCTTTAGGGGCATTCACGGTTTTAGAGATAGAACTGTCAATCCATCGCTGGATTACACACTGTGTATCAGCGTGCGCTTCTGGCGCAAGCTCCATTGCCGTTACGAAGAATGAAGGCAGCTCTTCACCTTCAGGCTTATTATTCATATCAAGATATTCTTTTACGATATCTGCTTTTACTTCTATAAACTTACCAAGCCGGCCACTTCTGTAATACGTGTAAGAGAAGTAAGGCTCAAGGCCTGTTGCAACCCCTACCATTGTCCCTGTGCTGCCTGTAGGTGCAACTGTCAGCAGGTGTGAGTTACGGATCCCGTTCTCAACAATACCCTGCCTAACCTGCTCAGGCATCTTCTTCATGTAGCCGGTATTGATAAATGCTTCTCTGAGATGTTTCGTTTCTTCTTCTGTTTCGCCTTCAAGGAACGGAAATGACCCGCGTTCTTTAGAAAGTTCAACAGATGTTTCGTAAGCTGTTACAGCGATTGTTTCAAAGATTTTATCTACTAATTGATTTCCCTCTTCTGAACCGTATTCTTTTTCACAGTAAATCAGAAGATCTGCAAGACCCATGACCCCAAGGCCTACACGACGCTCCCCAAGCGCCTGTTTCTTATTCTCTTCAAGAAAATAAGGTGTAGCATCAATCACGTTGTCCTGCATTCTTACGCCTGTTGCGACAGTTTCTTTCAGTTTGTCAAAAAGCACTGTTTTGTTTTTCTTATCTGCAAACTCTGCAAGGTTAACAGCAGCAAGGTTACAAACGGAAAATGGCGCAAGTGGCTGTTCCCCGCAAGGATTCGTAGCGACAACCTGCTGGCCGTATGCTTTTGCATTTGTCATATCGTTCGCGTTATCAATGAAGAAAATACCAGGCTCAGCTGAATAAGTTGCACAAATATTAATCAGATTCCAAAGCTCTTTTGCCTTGATTGTGCGATAAGTTCTGACTTTATTTCCCTGCGCTTCCCACTTACGTACATCTCCAACTTCATGCCACTCTTTGTTATAACGTGCCATTTCTTCTTTAGAGTATGCCTCTACATGAGGAAATCTCAGCGCATAGTCCTGATCCTCATCTACAGCTTTCATAAAATCATCAGTCAGACAGACAGAAATATTTGCACCGGTCAGGAAGTCAGGATTGTGAACTGAGTAATTGCCGCCTTCAGCAAGCCTCTGCTTCGCATCATCAATAATTTCCTGATTAAATCCACCAAACCCTTCAATGGTTTCGTAGTTGACAATGCTCTGATACATTGCCGACTCCTGCTCAGTAAGTGGTGTGAATTTAAGCTTTTCCTGAGCAATTTTCTTAATGAATTCATCGTTTGTTGTTTCAAGAAGGAATCTCAGAATTCTTGGGTTCTGCATTTTAGAAATAATGAATTCAATAATATCCGGGTGCCAGTCTGAGAGCATAATCATTTGTGCGCCACGTCTTGATCCACCTTGTTCTACAAGATGAGTCAGCTTCGCGATATCATCAAGCCATGATACAGAGCCAGATGATTTGCCGTTTACACCTCGGGCAAGTGTATTTCTTGGTCTGAGTGTAGAACCGTTCGTACCAACACCACCACCACGGCTCATAATCTCCATTACCTGCTTACGGTGATCTGAAATGCCTTCTCTTGAATCCTGAATAAACGGCATGACGTAACAGTTAAAGAAGGTTACATCTGTTTTTGCCCCTGCACCGTATAACACACGGCCAGCCGGAACAAATTTCATGCTTGAAAGTTCCTGGTAAAACTTCTCTGTCCATTCCTTCTGCAATTCCTCAGTCTTCTCAACAGATGCAAGGCCTGTAGCATTTCTGAGTGCAATCTGCTCATAGTAAACTTCAAGAGGCTTTTCAATCACATCAAGTGACCGGATAATTATACCTGATTCAACTTCTTTCGGTGTATCCAGTGAATTTTTAAACTCATCCTCCACCTGAACTGAAGCGATACCTTTTTCCCAGTCAATTTCTTTAATGAAGCCGAGGCCGCGTGCCGGAAATTTCGGATCTTCTCTGACAGTCAGTACGACGAAATCTCCCTCGCTTAACGTTTTCTTCTCAGTGTCCTTGAACGCATAACGGTCTAACATAACGAGCCTTGAAACACCCTTATGTGTCAGCGTCATGTCTTCTGTGATCGGGTGAACCACCTCGAACAACTGAATATCCTCATTTAATTTTTCTTTATTTAACATTGGTGCTGATGCTGATATCTGGGCCACTGCCATTTCCCCTTTCGACATATATCTTTATTAAACAGCATGTTAAGTATTTAACTACTGTATGTATTACCAATAATATAAACCCTCAAACCAAAAAACACAACATATTGTGTTTAGGTTTTTATCACCTATACAATATATAGATTTTTGTGTCAATTACAAAATTCTTGTCAAATCCAATAAACAGAGAAAAACTGATGAATACTGAGAGAAATTAAGAAAACATATTGGATATTTGTCATTTTGAAATGATTTCATACTTGTTCTTTTTCATCAAGTGATGTCCATGAACTTGTCAAAAACTGATCAAAAAACTGATTATTTTCTTTGAACTTATGACACCCGGCTACTATAATAAAGAATAGTGTGAGATAGAAAGGGGTTAAAAACTTGGAGTCATTATATGTACTGATCATTGTGCTAGCAGCCATTATTCTTTATTCAGTTTTTACTTACTTCAGACAGAAAAAAATTCTGAAGTCATTAACTGAGGAAGAGTTTAAAGCTGGCTACCGTAAAGCACAGCTGATCGATGTCCGTGAGCAAAAAGAATATGACGGGGGTCATATTTTAGGAGCAAGAAATATTCCATTATCACAACTGAAAATGCGACTTGGTGAAATCCGCGCTGATAAGCCGGTTTATATCTATTGCCAGAATGGAATGAGAAGTGGCCGTGCAGCACAACTGTTACACAAAAAAGGCGTAAAAGACCTTTATCAGCTGCAGGGCGGATTTAAAAAGTGGACAGGTAAAATCAAACGTAAATAGTTTTAGACATAAGCAAGGCCTCCTGAACTGATCAGGAGGCTCTTCTTATTTTAGACTTCTACAGCTTCTTTTTTCATGTATCTTAAAACCGGCTTTCGTGCTGCCTGTGTTTCATCGAGGCGGCTGATCACAGTCGTATGCGGTGCTTCCTGAACGATTTCAGGATTTTCTTCCGCTTCTTTTGCAATCTGGATCATGGCTTCAATAAATGAATCAAGTGTTTCTTTTGATTCAGTCTCAGTTGGCTCAATCATCATACATTCCTCAACATTGATCGGGAAATAGATGGTTGGCGGATGGAAACCAAAGTCAAGCAGTCTCTTTGCAATATCCAGCGTACGGACACCAAGCTTTTTCTGTCGTTTACCACTGATAACGAATTCGTGCTTACAATGTCTGTCGTATGGCAGATCAAAATATTCAG
This sequence comes from Jeotgalibacillus sp. 10bf12, assembly GCF_055597105.1. Taxonomy (NCBI): domain Bacteria; kingdom Bacillati; phylum Bacillota; class Bacilli; order Caryophanales; family Caryophanaceae; genus Jeotgalibacillus; species Jeotgalibacillus sp. 10bf12. Next base: position 2,712,357 of record NZ_CP200276.1, read on the forward strand.
CCAGTCTTCGCATCATATAGTTCGCATTGATTACTGCATTCTCACTTACTGCCTTTAAGCCATCAGGACCCATTGTTCTGATATAAGTGTATGCACGGACATTGATTCCGAAGTTACCATAATAAGGCTTCACACGACCGATAGAGTCCGGACGGTTATAGTCAAACGTATAGCCTGCTTCTGTTTTAACAAGAACCGGCTTAGGCAGGTAAGGAATCAGATCCTTCTTCACGCCAACTGGACCTGAACCGGGACCACCCCCACCATGAGGACCAGTGAATGTTTTATGAAGATTTAAATGCACAACATCAAAGCCCATGTCACCAGGACGTGCTTTAGCCAGTACAGCATTCAGATTCGCTCCATCATAGTACAACTTTCCTCCAGCATCATGGATAATTGAAGCCATCTCAAGAATATCCTCTTCAAACAGTCCAAGCGTATTTGGATTTGTGAGCATCAGCGCAGCAGTCTGATCGTTTACTACTCTCTTCAGATCCTCAAGGTCTACTAAGCCGTTTTCGTTTGATTTAACAGTTACCGTTTCAAAGCCTGCAACAGTTGCAGAAGCAGGATTCGTTCCATGGGCTGAGTCAGGTACGATCACTTTTGTACGGTTGAAGTCTCCATTTGCTTCATGGAAGGCTCTGATCATCATCAGCCCCGTCCACTCACCATGTGCGCCTGCAGCCGGCTGCAGTGTTACTTCATCCATACCTGTAATTTCAATTAAGTGTTCCTGAAGATCATACATCATTTCCATCGCACCCTGGACAGTGCTTTCATCCTGAAGCGGGTGAATGTTAGCAAATCCGGCATAGCGTGCAACAGCTTCATTTACTTTCGGATTGTATTTCATCGTACAGCTGCCAAGCGGGTAAAAACCGGAGTCTACTCCATGGTTTCTCTTAGACAGAGCTGTGTAGTGTCTCATAATATCAAGCTCTGATACTTCAGGCAGCTCAGGAGATTCCTTACGTACAAAACCTTCAGGAAGCAGATCCTCAACATTCGATTCCGGCACATCGAGATCAGGGAGACTATAACCGATTCTTCCTTCACGTGACATTTCAAAAATTAACGGCTGGTTCTCATTACGCATATTGTTTCAGCTCCTCTGCAAGTAAGTCAATCTCTTCTTTTGTCCGCTGCTCTGTCACTGCAATCAGCATCTGATGTTGACGTGTATCAAAGTCTCTGCCAAGATCATATCCGCCAATGATGTTTTTCTTCATCAGGGCCTTATTCACTTCAGAAACAGGCTGGTTAAGCTCTACCACAAATTCGTTAAACGTATACCCGCCATTTATTACAGGTAATCCCGCTGCCTGCAGCTGTTTCTTAGCGTATGCTGCTTTTTGAAGGTTCTGATGGGCAATTTCCTTAATACCCTGTTTACCAAGCGCTGTCATTGTTACTGAAGACGCAAGTGCATTAAGGGCTTGATTTGAACAGATATTAGAGGTTGCTTTGTCTCTTCTGATATGCTGCTCTCGCGCCTGAAGTGTTAATACATATCCACGCTGTCCTTCTTCATCATTTGTTTCCCCAACCAGACGGCCAGGTACTTTTCTCATGAGCTTCTTTGTTACGGCAAAATATCCGCAATGCGGCCCACCAAAGGATTGTGGAAGACCAAACGGCTGTGCATCACCCACAACGATATCTGCTCCAAATTCGCCCGGAGGTGTAAGTGCACCGAGTGATAAAGGATTTGAAGATACAACAAACATGGCCTTACTGCTGTGAGCAAGCTGTTCAATCTGATCCAGCCTTTCAATCTGACCAAAGAAATTTGGATATTGCACCATCACTGCAGCGATCTCATCTGACATAAGTGCTTCAAGTTCATTAAGATCTGTCACACCATCTTTTTCAGGTACCGTGATGACTTCAATATGCTGTCCGGCTGCATACGTTTCAAGTACCGCTTTTGATTCGGGATGAACCGCACCTGAGACAAGCACTTTCTTACGCTTCGTCTGACCTGCAGATAACATGGCTGCTTCCGCAAAAGAGGTGCCTCCGTCATACATTGATGAGTTGGCTACGTCCATCCCGGTCAATTCAGCAATCATTGTCTGAAATTCAAAGATTGCCTGAAGTTCGCCCTGTGAGATTTCAGGCTGGTAAGGTGTATAGGCTGTATAAAATTCTGACCTTGAAATGACGTGGTCCATGATAACCGGTGAATAATGATCGTATACACCTGCTCCAAGGAAAGATGTATTCTTCTGAGTATCAGCATTTTTTCCTGCAAGCTGTGCCAGTTCCTTCATTAAAGCTGATTCAGTCTTCGCAGGCTTGATCTTTAATTCTCCTTTAAAACGTACTTTTTCAGGAATGTCCTCAAAAAGTTCTTCCACTGATGAGACACCAATAGTCTTGAGCATTTCCTTCTGATCCTGTTCAGTCATTGGTAAGTAACGATGCTTCATATTTGCTGCTCCCTTCTTATTTACCTTTTATAAAATGGAGATTTTACAACTTCGGCTTTTAATTTCTTTTTTCTGACTTCCACTAAAACTTCCTGACCGAGTGAAGCAAATGCTTTATCAACTAGTATATAACCTATATTTTTGCCAAGTGATGGAGACTGCGTTCCAGTCGTTACAAATCCGATTTCAGTATCGTCTGCAAACACTTTGTATCCATGACGCGGAATTCCTTTATCAATCATTTCAATCCCCACTAACTTACGTGGCGCGCCATTTGCTTTTTGTGCTTTTAATATATCCTGTCCGATAAAAGCTGTCTCTTTATCAGGCTTAACAGCAAACCCAATGCCAGCCTCAATTGGAGAAATGTCAGCAGTGAGCTCCTGCCCGTACAATGCAAGTTTTGCTTCGAATCTAAGTGTGTCACGCGCACCAAGTCCACATGGCAGCAAACCATCTTCTTTACCTGCCTCAAGCAGCTCTTTCCACAGCTTTTCTGCATCTTCAGGATTGCAGTATAGTTCAAATCCATCTTCACCTGTGTAACCTGTTCTTGAAACAAGCACTGATGCACCGTTTACATTCACGTCAGTTTTGAATTTAAAAAATGTAATCGCACTCAAATCTTCTTCAGTCAGCTTTTGAAGAATACTTTCAGCCTTAGGTCCCTGCAGGGCAAGCTGAGCAACGTGATCTGAAATGTTTTCTACTGTTACATTGTCAATTTTATGCTGCTGGAGCCATTCCACATCTTTCTCGATGTTAGACGCGTTGATCACAAGCAGATAATCATCTTCACCTTTTTTATAAACAAGCAGGTCATCAACCGTGCCGCCATTCTCGTAACACATAGCTGTGTACTGTGCCTGTCCGTCTTTAATTTTACTAATATCGTTTGTCATCATTTTCTGAAGGTAAGCAAGACTGTCTGATCCGGTCACTTTCACTTCTCCCATGTGGGAAACATCGAATAAACCTGCATTCTTTCTTACGGCATGGTGCTCTTCTTTGATACTTGAAAACTGTACCGGCAGCGCCCATCCTCCAAAATCAATTACTTTTCCGCCAAACTCTTTGTAAGTGTTAAAGAGCGGGGTTTTTTTCAAAGTGTCATTCATCAGGCTTTCCTCCTTATATTGGTCCAGTTACAAATACATACAAAAAAGGACAGGGATACCCCTTTTAAAAACGGGTCCCTGTCCTTTTCACCTGAAAGTTTTACCTTGCGGCTTTCCTCTTTGGTGGTTTCATCTAATGAGAAACACTCTCCAGAGTTGCGTCCGGCAGAAGTCTTTTTGCCTGAGAGATTCACGGATCAGTTTGCTCCTTCGGCGCTCTTTATAAAAGAGTCTCTCCCTCTGCTTTCATTCGCTTATATTTGTTTAATAAATGGACACAATAACAAATAGTTTATTCATTTCTTTCTGATTACGCTTAAAATCATCTTTATCGTACCATCATCTTTCAGTTACAACAATCATTAATTGCAATGAAGGGAGATTTATTATGTCTATTTCAATTGTTTCTGATGAAGAAAACTGGAAAGAAAGTTTTCTGTCATATTTATATTCACCTAAATCTCCAAACTTCCATTTAAATCATATGGTACGACAGCTTCACCAGGAGATGACTGTAGGAGAAGGCGAATTGAAATCGATGGGTGCAATGATCTCATTTAGACCACTTCCCCATCAGGTTGATGCAGTTAAAAAAGTTGTTTTTGATATGAATGGACAGGCGATTCTTGCAGATGAAGTCGGTCTTGGGAAAACAGCTGAAGCAGCGATGATCTTAAAGGAATTACAATTGAGATATCTCGTTTCTTCTGTCCTGATACTTGTTCCTTCATCATTAGCCGGACAATGGCAGACTGAATTAAGCAGCCTTGGCATCTCTTCAATGATTCATAAAGGAAAGGCTATGTTAAATTTTAATGTTGATTTTATGAACACAAAAAAGATTCCTTTTTTTAGGAATCTTTTATATCTATTTTTTAGAAATTGTTTTATTCAAGGTTGCCTGAGATAGTATTAAAAGCTGTTTCATCACCATTATTAAACAATTTAATGGTATCGTACTCTTTATCTAAACTTACTTCATAATACAATTGATTTTCGATTTCTGAGTCATAATTAGTTGTTGTATCTGTATCGTAAGAAAGATGGAGATTATTCCCTTCTGCTACTACGTTAAAATTATTGAAACTATTTGCCGAGTCTCCTTGTTCAACGTTATAACCGTTTAAATAAACCAATACAGAATTGCTCTGTTCATCGTTGTATAAATGCACTCCGTTCTCTTTATCAACACTATTAAAGAAGTTTCGTACTTCTTTTGGCAATTCATCCACCTTTTTCTCAGAAGACGATAATGTTTCGCTATGTTGGCAAGCGTACAACAAACTTGTACTCATAAGTAAGAAAAATAATGACTTTTTCATAATGCTCCCCCTGTTATTTTATTATATTTATACTGAAAATTTGGATAATCTCAGTTTATCATATGTTTCGACAATTGGAATTAAATTCCCTTTAATTATCATATCATTGACTGTCACTTCGTTCAGTTGGTGCTGTATGCTTTCAAGCACCTGGAACCACGTAAGGTAATTATCAAGATATTTGGTTGCTACACCGTTAAAACGCTGTATCCATCCTTTTAGTCTGCTGTGATAACTGTTGACGTTTTGGATATGATAAAGACCCTTTGTGCGGACCTTCCCGTCTGATTTAAACTGATAAATGGTCATACCTTTGTCAGTAGCGTAGGTTCTGAACGCTCGCCAAGAGTCTGTACATAAAATATTTTGAGATGACAGTTTTTGACCAATGGCTTTTTCCAACTGCTCTTTTTTTATTCTACCTACACCAAGGGTTGTCGAAACTGTATTTTTGTCACGGTCTCTTGCTACTAAAACACAGACCTGTTCCTTGCTGATACCACGTTTCTTTGCTGTTCCGCCACGTTTACGAGATTTTCTGCCTACAATTTTCTTTTGCCCTTTTTCAGAGTACAGGAAATAGGTCTCGTCCATTTCAACGATACCCTGAAAATCCGCTATTTCAATTTGCTTTAGCGCTGATAATAATTTATGTCTCCAGTAAAACAATGTGACGTGGGTTACACCTTTAACCATTTCAGCTGACTTACGGAGGGAATACCCATCAATCATACATTCAATGAACTTTACCCATTTATTCAGACGGCGGGTTCTATAAAGTGCGGTGTTGGTTAAATCGGTGAAGGTGGTAGCGCAGGATTTACAGCGATAACGTTGTTTCTTTACTTCGTCACCATCTACAAGAGTAGTGTATTTGCCAAATCTGACAACTTGTTTGGATTGGCAACGAGGGCAGGTGTACCCTTGCTTGTTTTTGCGTTCAGAAATCTCTTGTAAAACGTTTCCTGTTGAAGAGGAGGCAGTGAGAGCATCTATAAGAAATGCTCGAAGTCTTTGTTTTTCTGCGGGATTTAATTTTTGTATTTCCTTAATAATATCTGTCGCTCTCACTGCCATCACCAGCCTTTAGTTGATACTTTCATTATAGAACAAACGTTCGTAAAATTCAAATATCAACATTAGCCTTTAACATAGCCAAAGGAAAAAAAGAATGGAGAACTTTTCCTGTAACGATCGCTTCGATCGACCTTTTAAAAAGAGAGCCTTTTAAAACCATATTTACCGACCTTTCATTTGATCTTGTGATTGTGGATGAAGCACATAAACTTTCTAATCCCAAGACAATGAATTATCAGTTTGTCGCTTCTTTAAAAAGAAAGTATCTGCTTTTGTTAACAGCAACACCTGTACAGAACAAATCTGATGAGCTTTATACACTCTCTACGCTGGTCAAACCGGGATTGTTTGAGGATAAGAAACAATTTAACAGATTGGCAAGGGAGAATACTGATGATTTCCATGACCGGATCAGTCAAATGATGATCAGAACAAGAAAGAAAGATACCGATATTAAATGGACCAGCCGAAAAATCGAAGTGAAATGGCTGGAACAAAAAGGATATGAAAAAGAACTTTACGCGGCATTGGAAAAAGCATTTAGAGAACTGAGAAGATTAAACACCCACCAGTTCACTCACCTGACTTTACTCAAACAGGGTTGCAGTTCAAGTATTGCGTTGTTAAAAGCACTTAGAAGAGAGCAACACAAAGATATATGTCACATTCTCGGACCCATCTTAAACGTAACTCCCGATCAGCTGGAAACAATTAAGGGAAAAGAGATTTTGAATATTATTAAAAAGCGACAGGATAAAGTGCTGATTTTTACTCAATACCGGGCAACGCAGCTTTATTTGCAATGGTATTTAAAACAGCACGGGGTATCTTCAGTCATGTTCAGGGGAGGTTTTAAAAAAGGGAAAAAGAAATGGATGACCGACCTTTTCAGGGATCATGCGGATGTTATGATCGCCACCGAAGCCGGGTCGGAAGGGCTGAATCTGCAATTTTGCAGCTGCGTGATACATGCGGATCTTCCCTGGAACCCGATGAAGCTTGAGCAAAGAATCGGAAGGGTTCATAGGCTGGGGCAAAAGAAGGATGTTGAAATCATTTATCTATTAAACCGGCATACGATTGAGGAGCGGATCTGGACGCTACTCAATAACAAAGTTCATTTGTTTGAAACGATTATAGGCAAACACGAACAAATTCTTTCACCATATAAAACCGAGGCAGAAAAATACCTGGAGGATGCTTTGATGAATTCAAGGTCTGAAAATGAAATAAAATACAAGTTAAATTTACTTGAAGATTATTTAGCAAATGAGGGCATAAATAATGACAGAAAAATACAGACTGGTGATTGAATACTTAAAATCACTTGGAGCAATCGTGACAGAATCCTCCGGCAAAGCGGCTGTCCAGCTGACTGAACAGCTGGACAGACAGTTTATGAACAGGCCGTTTTACTGGCATTACAGGGATGCAGTGCAGAAGCCGGGGGATCCGCTCCATATTATCATGACAAATTTTCACTATGCTGAGATGCATAAAGATGTTATTCAAATATATCCTGACCACCCGATTTTCCAATCAATGTTTCATGCAGCGCAAATTGAAAACAGATTCTATACAGCTTATGAAAATACAGAAGCTTTAAGAGAATTATTTCCATGGATCACGATTGACCTGACTGCAGAGGCGGTGCCCCCTGGCTCAGCAAGTATAAGGTTTAATGGACGTATGTCACTAATAACCGGACGTGTAGTAATGACCGAACCAAATAGCCTTGAAGGTCTACTGACAGCTGACCGTCCAAACGGGAGCATACTCCGGCCGAATAAAGTCCCTTATGAAACTGCATTAAATAGATTAAATCATCAACTTGAAAAGTATATTGAAAAACAATTTAACCTAACAATAAAAGAAATTGAAAATTCTGATTTTATTCATACTTATCATATTTCTGCAGGGCTGGTTTATCTACGCTCACCTTAATAGTGAAATCATTTCTGAAACAGTCTCCCGGGGTGAACAATTTGATACTGAAACCTGATAATTGGCTACGCTCCTGTATTCCCTGTCTCTCTTATGATAAAGATTTTTTAACTCTTCATAGGGTTTTGCTGCAACCGGTCTTGAAGTATCACCCTGTATTCTTGCATATAACTCTTCAAAAGGTGCATGAAGATAAATGATTGTCCCTTTATTCAGCATCCACCGGCCGGTTTCTTCCAAATAAAGTATTCCGCCACCAGTGGCAATGATCTCTGCATCAGTTTTTTTTAATGAATCAGCTTCAATTTTCCTGAATGCCATTTCTCCATCTTCTTTAAAGATTTCACTGATCTTTTTATCAGCCTGCTGTTCGATTTCATGATCCAGATCGATAAAAGAGAGATTTAACTCCTTACTCAACATACGACCTACTGTTGATTTACCGGCACCCATAAAACCGACTAAATAAATTTTCATGTGAGATCTCCTTTTTATTTTTGCTTCATCATACACGAAATCTATGAAGATGCCTATTGATGACTCCATAATTCCTCTGCAGCATCCCGGTAATACTCACTCATCATCTCTGCGTGGCGCACCCGATCAACAGTTATCTGGGCAATGACAGTTGAGGCGGACAGCAAAAGAATAAAAAACAGCAGAACCGGCAGTAAAACTGATCCTTTTTCATTGGACAGGTGCACTATAGAACAAACTCTTTTTATCCTCATCATTTACAAAACGAACTCCCATCGTGACGATTTCTCCATTTGTACTGAAGTTAAGGTCATTTATACCGGTTAAGTGGATTTCATGACCGTTTCCGTTAACCGTTTTCCTGAGCACTGAGCCGTACTTTGAAAAAACTATTTTATCATTGCCTTTATAAAGCGTAAGAGACTGTGCAGTATTCGAAGCCACCACCACTCCACTGAGTTCATTTTGAAACTGGATGGAAAACAGATCCCACTCCTTTGAATGGTTCTGCATACTGATCAGATGACTATAGCTGAATATCAGCATGGCAAAAAGTGGTGCAACTAAAGTTAATATCATTACACTGATCATTACTTCAAGCATGGTAAAGCCATGATGATTACTGATTAATGCAAACTTCTTTTTCTTCCTTGTTTCGAATGCAAAGCGCTGATGTATTAAGTTCAATCGTGTATTCTCTCCCATTCTTGTATGAGCGAGTCTGAACATGATGATTGGAGTGAATCAGCTTTACCTGCTCATAAGCCACTTCATACATTCTATAGCGTTCTTCCGCTTCACCCGCTTTCACAGTCAGTAAAACAATAGACGGTATCATAAACAGACAGAATAACATACAGATACATAACGACAGTATACTTTCAATCATTGTAAATCCATTATGGTTTTTCCACATAAAATCGTCCTTTAGCTAAATGAAAATGAATGTTAACCGGAGAGCCATCCACCCTGAACCGGACAACACCAAATGTTGTGGTGTTTCCGGTAGGGTTATATCTGAAATGTTTCAGCGTGCTTGTCTCCAGAAGTTCAATGTGATCTGGCAGCTTTACTTCTATCAGTAAAGTTTCATTGGGGGGATATCCGACAATGACTTTGTAAGATTGCTGTGACACATCGAACCTTACATTCAAATATTGTTTTTCTTTAATTGCATACAGCTGAGCGTAATGAAGATCATTTGTGATTTGAGTTTCAAATGAGGTTGAAACTGTCCTTACTGAGGAATAGATTGAAGTTGAAATGATGATCAATGTACTCAACAAGAGCATTACAATAACGATTTCAATCATCGTAAAACCTTTTTGCTGTTTAAGGCTCATTTATTATGGTTACATTGCCTTCTGCGCCGATTGCTAACTCTCTTCCATCAGGACAGGTTGTTTCTTCCTGATTTAAATATCCCGCAATCTGAAGATCTTCAATGGATGCAGGTAAGGATTTTTCAGACATTCTATAGGATTCCACCTGCGCCTGGACCATCTGTTGAAAAGCTTCGCACCCCTTGCCATTAATCTCTTTACTCTGTGAAGAGATATTCGGAAGACTGACAATTAGCAGCACGGAAATGACCAGCAATACGATGACCATCTCAATTAGCGTGAATGCTTTATTATTTTTAAGCAGATTTATTATTTTTTTCATTTTAATTCCTCCATAAATCAGATTGTTTGAAGTAAATTAAAGACTGGAAGCAGGATCACAAGATAAGCACCGACCACCGCAAGACCGAGACATGTGAAAATAATCGGCTGTAATACATTAAAATATATACCTGACCTCTCCTCTAGTGCGCTCAGACAATATTGACTGTAAAACCCCCACTCTTTTTCAAGATTCCCGTTCATCTCACCGTGCTCCGTAATTCGAAGCAGTTCTTCAGTAAAATACGGAAGCTGCAGCATCGTATGGTACATACTTTGCCCCCTCTCCAGCTCATCAGTCATAAACTGCGCTATCTCTTTAAATAAGGGTCGGTAGGGCTGCTCAATAAATGTTTTCAGCATTTTTTGAAAGGACAGTCCGCTTTTGAGTAAAGTGGAGGCTTCTCTCGAAAACAGATAGCTGTGATAGTGCTTAAAATAAAACCCCGCAAATGGAAGAAGTGATATGGTTTTCCACCTCTCAAGAGTCGTTTTTTTATAAAGGATCACTCCACACGCTGTAAAAATAAACAATCCACATATGATGGCTCCTGTCATCAGCATAGGTAACGCCTGAAAGATCAATTCAGCTGTCTGAAGTACGCTTGACTGCGTATTGCCAACTGACTGATATAGCTGTGTCATTCTCGGTAACAAATACATATTTAAGACTGCTGACACAAAAACAAATAACAGGATTAAAAACAGTGGATACTGCAAAATAGAAAAAAGTTTTTTCTTTTGAGCCTCTCGGTGTTTCATAAGATCTGCAGTGTCTGATAATGAGCTTCCTACATCTCCGTATTGTTCAGCAAAATATACGTGCATACAAACATAAGATGGATAGCCTAATATTTTTAATGTTTCACTGATTGAGGAACCGTTCATCAACAGCTTAAGCAGCTGATCTTTTTGAGTAACTGATGGAAATTGCAGAAATAAAAAGCTGAGGGATTGATCAAGGGGATAGCCATTACGTCGAAGTTCACTTAATCGGTGAAGGAAAACGGGCTGATCTTTTTTGGGAATATAAGTCCGGCGGGGTGATCCAGCGGTGATACTCCTGAAGGGATACATAACCAAGAGCTGCTCCTTTCCTGAAAAGCTGTTCAAGTGTCACATATTCACCCTGTACAGGCAGTTCATCTAAATAATCACAAACAGCACCTGTTGTCATGATTTCATAAATTGAAGACCTTGTCTTTGACAGGCCATTCACACTGATTTTAACTAGCCGCTGACCCGTTGCACCGATCAGTGACTGCTTTAGATCCTCTTTCCGGATACCAAGGTCAACCATTCTTCTGATCGCCCCTTTTGTATCCTTTGCATGAATAGTTGATAACACCAAGTGTCCGCTCAAAGCAGCTTTCACTGCAATATCTGCGGTTTCCTCATCTCTAATCTCCCCAATAATAATCATATCCGGGTCATGTCTGAGCACAGCTTTAAGACCTGAAGCATAGGTCACCCCTGCTCTTTCATTGATCTGGACCTGCAGCACATGTTCTTCATTTCTTTCAACCGGGTCTTCAAGTGTAATAATACTTCTATTCAGTTCAGTGGAGCAGTAATGGATGAGCGAGTATAATGTGGTTGACTTCCCGCTTCCAGTTGGACCTGAAAACAGAATCAGCCCCTGAGGTTGTCTGACAAGTGAAGTTAAAATTTTTGCAGAGTTTGAAAATAAGGAAAGTTTTTCGATGGGAACTGCAAATGATTGGGGTAAGAGCCTGATGACCATGCTTTCTTTTCCTTCCGCAGCGGGAAGTGTGGAGATTCTGAGGGAAACTTTCTCGTCATCAATCGTGATCAGTGTAGCGCCACTTTGAGGTTTGCGCTTCTCACCAATATCGAGTGATGCTTTAAACTTAAAGTGGGAAATCAGCCGTTCACCCTGATTCACAGAAATCTGCTTAAGGATCATCAGATCACCAAGAGCCCTTAGTTGAACAGTCATCTGTTTTTCATCAGGATAAAAGTGGAGATCAGACCCTCTTTTTTTAAAAGCTTCTGTAATTAAATTCTGCGCTAACAGCTCAGTGCCATATGGCATTTTTTCACATCCTTTCATAAGATAATTTTCACTATACACGATATTGAAGAATTTGTCTTTAATTTTTTAAATTTTTTGATATTTTTAAAAAAATGTCGGTTCACCTATCTGTACACAATTTGTACAGATAGGTGAACCGACATTAAGCTGGATTGTTTGTTCAGCCTGATAGTTTATAAGATTGCTTTTTATTTGATAAACTCCTAAGACCTTCAGGATTATATCCTACGATAAGAGATTTACCATCTGTCAGGATTGGTCGCTTTAACAGTTTCGGGTCTTCAATAATCAATTTAACAACTTCAGACAGCGGCAAATCTTCTACATCCTGATCAAGCGCTTTAAAAGACTGGCTGCGTGTGGCAAGAAGCTCATCAAGTCCTTCAGTTGTAAGTGAAAGAAGATTCATTAACTCATCATAATCCGGAGTTTCTCTGAAGATATGACGTTCAGTTACATTGACTTCATTTTCTTTTAACCACTTTTTAGTTTTCCGGCAAGATGTACAGCTTGGGTAAGTAAAGAACGTAATTTGATTCATGTTGTTACCTCCGTCTGTTTAGTTTTTGTATCACCTTTGAACAAGTATTATTTATGTTATAATTATTGTATACCCATGTACAATTAATGTACACCTTTTTTATATGAAATATATAATTATTTTTAAATTGTTCACAATTTCGTTTAATAAAGAAGCTTCAAATCCCTATCAGCCGGCACTTGGATGAAACAATGCATACAAGCTATTCTTTTCATGGGGTTGTTAAATGAGCTTGTACAAACTTGTACAACCCTGATCCGCTATAATAACTTATACATGAAAAATCACTCAATCGTCACATTTAATATTATGGGTTATTTACTTTATAATATGGTATCCTATATAATAGGTTCGATGGATTGTTTGCGTAAAGGAGGGATTCGGATGGATAAAATGTATCGTGTTATGGGGTTTTGGACTGGAATTTTCTCTGTATTATTTTATTTAGGACATATGCCAAAAACTTCATTGCTTTTCCTGGCCCAGACTGGCTTTTTCATCCTTTTAGGGTACATGAAATTATCTGAGCGCATGTACGTGTATGTATTCTTTGTATACTTAACAATTTTCTTTGCAGGATTTACTTACTGGACAACATTTATGATGCCGCTTCAGGGTCCGCTTTAAATCTCTTCTTAATTATCGAAGAAATTTAAGCTGATTCAGATAAAAAGAGACGATTCCTTTACATGGAATCGTCTCTTTTTCATTATGCACGAAGAAAAGGATTGTGCTCTTTTTCAACACCGATTGTTGTTGTCGGTCCATGTCCTGGTAACACGTAAGTCTGATCATCAAGTGTTAAAAGCTTATTCCTGATACTGCCAATCAGTTCATTCATGTTTCCTCCAGGGAGATCAGTTCTTCCAATACTCCCACTAAATAAAGCATCACCTGCAATCACAATAGCGCTGTCTTTAAAATAAAAACTCACACTTCCGGGAGAATGGCCGGGTGTATGTAATAATTCAAATTTGAAATGTCCAATCTGAATTGCAGCTTCTCTCTCCCAGATTTGTTCAGCAGGTGCAGCAATAATAGGCTGAATACCCTGAAATAAAGCGGAACCATTTTTTTCAGGTCTCCCAAGCCAGCTTTTCTCCTGAATATGCATATACACTTCTATTTTATATTCTTTTCTTATCTCTTCGACTGCGCCTATATGATCAAAGTGCGCATGTGTTAACAAGACACCTAGAGGATGCAGTTCTTTCTGTTTAATAAACCTTTTGATCTTATCCGCTTCTTCACCCGGATCTATAATTAAACATTCCTGATGCTCGTTATATACAATGTAAGCATTTGTCTGCATCGGGCCTAATGGCAGCTGAAACCATTCCATATCAATCACCTCCTGAAAAGTGTAGCATGATTCATAAAAAAAGACGAATACTCACGAAAGTGTCACGAATTATGCTCGACAATACAAACAATTAACTATAAAATATATTATGAGTACGCTTATATGATGCACTAATCTTGTTTATTCATGAACCAACGTATGGAAAGGGGTGCTTTTAATGAACGGATTAACAATTATCCTTGCGCTGGTAACCATTTTATCAGTAATCGGTACAATCACATCTTTTAAAGAGAAAAACATTATGGGTATTTTCTTTGCAGTGGCTACACTTGGTGTATTTGGCTGGTTCACTGTCATGACAATCGTATTTGACGGTTATCCTGTATAATTAAAAAAAGCTGACCACGGTCAGCTTTTTTTAATTTGATAAATGCTTCTTGACTGAAGCGAGCTTATTCTGCATAGAATGGTCGTTTCTGTCTCTTCTTTCATCAATACGGATATTCGTAGCCACTCTCTTGATCTCGTCAGAAAAGACCGACTCATGCAGTTCCTGTATCACTTTAAATAAATCAGTGAGCTCACCTTCGATTAAAGTACTCATTGGTGTTAACTCATATGTAATGAAGCCCTTCTGCGCATTTTTTTCCAGTACACGCTGCAAATCTGCAACATATTTGCTGACACTTGGTGTATCAGTGCCAATTGGTACGATTGTAATATCTGCGATTGCCATGATCACTCAACTCCTATTTTTACTTTCATTATAATATAAAAAGCTCCCGAGGGAGCTTTTTATATTTATTCTTCAATTACAGTTGTATCTTCAAGCAGACGTCCTGACTCGTTGTCATAAAATCTTAGCAGGTCACCGTAAATAATTTCATCATTAAACGCCAGTTCTTCAGTAGCTTTGTCAATCAGAGGCTGACAATCTTCTTTTTCTACCGGCTCACCTGATTCCTTATCCCAGCATGTTTCTCCTGCATAAACCAGGTTTTCTGAAATGACACGGCCATCTCTTAAAATAACTGTATTATCGTTTTCTTCAGAGAAAATATCCTGACCAAACTGAATACTGTTGCTGCCTTCAATCCCCATAATAGACTGGATTGTCGGCTTAAGGTCAATTTGTCCTGCCAGCTTGCTGTTTGTCTCACCGATGTCTTCACCAGGAATATGAATAAACATAGGGACTCTTTGCAGCTGAGCTGAATCAAATGCTGTAATTTCTTCCTGCTCAAGGTATTGAGCCATTGCAACATTATGATTTTCAGAAATACCATAGTGGTCACCATACATAACGATGACAGAGTCTTCATATAATCCGGCTTCTTTCAGGTATGTGAAAAATTCTTTAATTGCTTCATCCTGATATCTCACTGTCTGGAAATAACGGTTCAATGTACCTGAATTTGAATCATATTCATTAATAAACTTATCCTCTTCATCCAGATAGAAAGGATGGTGGTTTGTCAGTGTAATCATTTTAGAATAAAACGGCTGTTCCATTTCTTTCATATGCTCAACTGACTGTTCAAAGAATGGAATATCCTTCATTCCCCAGTTAACCGCTTGACCTTCTTCCACCGTATAGTCGGTAAGTGAATAATAACGGTCATAGCCAAAGTTATCATAGACAATGTCACGGTTCCAGAAGCTCTTATTATTCGCATGCATTGCATTTGTATAATAACCTGCTTCATTCAGGCTGTCAGTAAGTGTGTTGAACTCGTTACCACTGTGAGTAAAAAATACTGCTCCACGGCTTAATGGATATAGTGAGTTATCGAGCAGGAATTCAGAGTCTGAAGTTTTCCCCTGTTCCGTCTGGTGATAGAAGTTATCCATATAAACTGTGCTTTCATCTTCTGTCAAAGAGTTAAGGAATGGCGAAATCACTTCACCATTCATTTCTTTATTGATTACAAAATTCTGCATTGATTCAAGCTTTACGACAATCAGGTTTTTCCCTTCGCCGATACCATGCATTTCATTGTTCACATCTGCTTTGTTTGCCTGCACGTAATTGTTCACGTCAACCAGTGCATCGCTGTCTGCAAGCGCGCGCTGCGCAGACTGCTTTGATTGAAGGTAAACATCGTAAATATGATAGTTGTAGGTTCCGATGTTTTTAACGAGCATTTCACGGTCAAATGTACGTGTCAGTAGCTGTGGACGTTCAGTTTCAGCTAAACCGAGATTTAAGAAGAATGTAGCAATTGCTACAAGAAAATACGCTCTTCTATTAACCTTTGTCGGTTCTTTAAATACCATAAATGTCGGTTTGTATTTTGCAAGTGCGATCAAGATCAGCACATCTACAAAATAAAGTGCGTCAGTCATATAAATGTTTTCCATTGCACTGCCGCCAAGATCTCCAAAGTTACTTGTCTGGAATAATACCGGTAATGTAATAAAGTCATTAAAGAATCGGTAAAAAACCATATTCGCAAATAAAATGGTTGTTAGTACAAAACTTGTAATGATCACGTAGTTGTTTCTGGTTTTCTCTTTTTTAAACAGCAGCCCTACACCGAAAATCAGTAATAAAAAGCTGAGCGGGTTAATAAACAGGATCAGATCCTGCATAAAATTATCTGTGCTGATATTAAAGCTTGCGTGATAGGCAATAAATGTCTTAATCCAAAGGAACGCAATGGCAATAATGACAAGCGACAGCTTTGGCATTGACCATCTTTTGTTCATATAATTTCCTCCTACACTTTCAATTACAATTTGTGGATATAATATCTATCCCATAATCATACTCCTGATTGTAAATAAAATCAATCGTGATATTTACATACTTAAAATCTTATTTACAATTCCACCTTAATAGACGTTTCAAACATTAAAAAAGTTCCGTTTTTCTCAGTTTTAATTAAAATCATTCAATAGTCACACACAACGTTTTGACCAGAAATCAAATCATTAAAGCTGACCTAATCCTTAATTTTACCTGATTCATTTAAAATGTAAAGTAAATACACTGATATTGTAAAAGCCTGATAATTCACAAGTATTCTATCAAAAAAAGACCTTCTGCTCTACAGAAGGTCAATAAAATATTTAATGTTTATACTTAATCAGCCAGGCAGCCCCGATAACTCCTGCGTCGTTACCAAGTGTGGCAATTTTAATTTCTGTTGATTCAGCCACAGTCGGGAAGGCATATAATTTAAATTTCTCAGAAATACCATCTAGTAATATACTGCCTGCTTTTGAAACACCACCGCCAATTACGATTCTTTCAGGATTCAGGGCACTGCCGAGATTCGCAAGTGCAAGACCCAGGTAAAACGTCAGGCGCTCTACAGCAGCAGAAGCAGCAGCATCACCATTTTTAGCTTCATCGAATACATTTTTAGCAGTAATTGCATTATGTTCGTCCATGATTTTATGAAGCGCTGAGACACCTTCAGACTTTTCCATTTCCTCTTTTGCAAGTCTCACTACACCTGTTGCAGAAGCTACGGTTTCAAGACATCCTTTTTTACCACAGTTACACTGATAGCCTCCCTCAGGTACGGCTGTAATATGACCGATTTCTCCAGCCGCCCCTTTAATACCATGCGCAATATCACCATTAACAATTACACCGCCGCCAACGCCTGTTCCAAGCGTGACACAGACAACATCTCTTGCACCACCACCTGCACCTTTCCACATTTCGCCTAGCGCGGCTGCATTGGCATCGTTTTCAATGACAACAGGTAATTCGGTTTGCTGTGATAATTCATCTCTTAATGCAACAGGCTTGTGCCATCCGATATTAACACCTGTATACAGGATCCCTGTCTGCATGTTTACAGGACCTGGAGCCCCTACCCCGATACCGATGACAGCATCTTTACTCAGGTTCATCTGCACCATTTTCAACTTAACTGCCGCTGCAATATCAGGTATGATACTCACACCATTATGAGATGTATTTGTAGGAATTTCCCACTTCTCAATGATTGTACCTTCATCTGTAATAACTGCGAGTTTTGTTGTTGTTCCCCCGATATCTACACCAAAAATATATTCTGCTTTCATTTTAAAGACCACCCTGACTTTCTTTTCTGATTTCAGCTTTCAGTACCATCAATGCTTTTAAATAGTCATCCCGTTCGATCATGCCTGCCTCATAAAGATCTTTTACTTCTAATTCCATTAATTCAAGCGTAGCAAGTCTCCCCGGGCCATAAACATATTGTCCAAATCTTTTCAGCAGCATCTGCACATCATGCATCGTATTAAAATTCATTCTTGTGCAACTCCCTGTATCAATTTCTTACTAAATTGCCTGTGTCATTGCTCTGTTACAATCTGCCTGACCGGTATGTCGAAGCTTTCAGCAAAACCTTCATTGATCAGCTGAAAACTGTATGCCATCGATAAACTGTTGCCATAGTAATCTTTGAGGAAGCGGTCATAATAGCCTCCGCCAAAGCCGATTCTATAGCCTGATGCTGAAAACGCCAGACCGGGCACAATCACAAGGTCAATGTCACTCTTTTTTGCTAGCGGAAGGTGAGGTTCCGGTTCAAGCAAACCATAAAACGACGGCTTTGCATCATCTAAAGAAGTTATGTAGTGAAAATCTAAAATTCTTGCAGAAGGCTGACACCTCGGCACACAGACTCTTTTCCCCTGATCCAATGCAGAAGTGATGAGTAATGTTGTGTCAATTTCAGTACCTCTTGATATTGTTAATGCAATGACTTCTGCCTGCTGCCATTCAGGTGACGACAGAACTTTTTTCTGTATGTTGTCAGTATATAATATTTTTTTATCTTCAGGAAGATTCTTCAGTTGATCCTGCATCTTTAGCCTCATCATTTTTTTATCCATACCTACCCCTCCCAGATATGATAAAAAAACCGAAAATGCACAACACATTTTCGGCTCTCATTCATTATTTCGTCTCGCGGTGAAGCGTCACTTTCTTCAGGCGCGGACTGTATTTTTTAAGTTCAATACGATCTGGATTGTTACGCTTGTTCTTAGTAGTGATGTAGTTACGATCACCAGTTTCAGTGCAAGCAAGAGTAATGTTTACACGCATCTTTATCCCTCCAAACATTCAAATGCTGTTTGTTACATACTTCGATTCATACGACTTATTTATAATATCATTGTTCAGAAAAAAAATCTACTATCTTTTTATAAGCTTTTACAAATCATTTACACGGAACGTGATACAATGAAATCCGAATCCTACGGAGGTGAGTATATGGAATGGATCATGCTGGCTGCAGGCGGCCTGGGCCTTATTCTATTTATTATATCTTTCTTTTTAAAAGACAGATCTAAAGAAACTGAAGAAGAATTACATGAACTTTCGATGAGTCTTTACCAGGAGCTCTATCAGCTGAAGAAAAGAACAAAGCTGCTTGAGGAGGAACTGATGATTGAGCCCGTCTCAGGCCCTAAAAAGACGAAACCGAAGCAAATCAATGAAATTCTTGTTAATCAAGTGCTTTCACTTCATAAACAGGGAATGAAGCCTGATCAGATTTCTGCTCTATCATCACTTCATCTGAGTGATGTCAAACGTATTATTAATCAGTAAAATAAGGAGTGTACATAAGTGGATCGAAAAATTATCCGCTCGACCGGTATCGGGATGATGACAAGTGCGCTTATCATTTTCAGTGCAAATGCACTGATTGATGAATCACCCGAGACACAAGCTTCGCTAGAGGAAAATGAAATGATCATCACTACCGATGAATATGAGTCTCTGCAGAATGAAATTGCAGAGTGGGAAGATAGAATGAACCAGATTGAATCTGCTGAAGAAACGCCAAATGAGGAAATTGCACGCATGATTTTATCTGTTGAATCAGGGATGACCTCTCCTGATATCAGTTCCGCTTTGTATCAAAATGGACTGATTACGGATGAAAGTGCTTTTAATGAGTATTTGTCTGATCAGGGGCTAACTGACAGAATTCAGATCGGTGACTATGATTTGAATTCCACCATGTCTATTGAGCAGATGGCAAAGCTGATTACTCAGTGATAGGACGAAATTCATTGAACAAATAAAAAAAGAAGCCGCAGGGCTTCTTTTTTTATTTGTTCAAATCGTATCTTTTTCCTTTAACAAGATAAAAGATATTTTCAGAGATATTCGTTACGTGGTCAGCTGCGCGTTCAAGGTAACGGCAAACAAATGTTAATTGAGTGATTTGTGCAAGCTTTTCAGGCTGAGCTGCACTTGAGGATAACAAATCTTTTATTGTTTCTCCGTACAGCTGATCTACTCCATCATCCAGTTCTGCAATTCTTTTAGCTTTTACTACATCCTCATCCGTATAAGCTTCGAGTACGAGTTCAATCATTTCTTCAGTGATTTTATACATCTCATGTACATTATCAATTGAGTTAACAAAGCTGTCATTACCTATACGGATCGTTGACTTTGCAATATTAACGGCAAAATCAGCTATCCTCTCAAGGTCTGCTGCAATCTTGATTGCGACAATAATTCTTCTGAGATCAGTTGCAACCGGCTGCTGCTTAGCAATGAGTAAAATCGCCAGGTCATTAATTTCTTCTTCAATTCTATTCGCATTAATGTCCTCGTCTATAATGATTAATGCCTTTTCAATGTCTCTAGTATCAAGCGCTGAGAGCGAATCTTTCAGTGCTGCCTGCGCAAAATGTCCAAGTTCAACAATTTTATTATTCAATACTTCTAATTCTGTATCATACCGTTCTCTGACTGACAATGTCTTCACTCCTTATCCGAATCTGCCTGAAATATAATCTTCTGTTCTTTCATCTGAAGGGTTGGAGAATATCTTGTCCGTATCATCATATTCCACCACTTCTCCATGCAGGAAAAATGCTGTTTTATCAGAAATACGTGCAGCCTGCTGCATATTGTGAGTAACAATGATAATGCTGTAATCCTTCTTCAGATCCTGAACAAGCTCTTCCACTTTTAAAGTAGAAATTGGGTCAAGCGCTGATGTTGGCTCATCCATTAAAATAACGTCAGGCTCAATGGCAAGACACCTTGCAATACAAATACGCTGCTGCTGACCACCAGAGAGCCCATAAGCATTTTCACTAAGGCGGTCCTTTACTTCATCCCATATTGCTGCTCCACGGAGACTCTTTTCAACAATTTGATCAAGGATTTTTTTATTCTTAATTCCATGAATTCTTGGACCATAAGCAATATTATCGTAGATTGACTTCGGGAACGGATTAGGTTTCTGAAAGACCATACCTACTTTTGTCCGCAATTCCTCTACCTGGTAGTCTTTATCGAAAATGTTTTTATCCCGATAATTGATGACACCGGATGTTTTTACAGATGGGATCGTTTCAATCATTCTATTTAATGTTTTAATATAAGTTGACTTACCACATCCTGATGGACCGATAATCGCTGTTACTTCGTTTTCTTTAATATCCAGATCAATATTCTTCAACGCATGATTTGATCCATACCATAAATTTAACTGCTCAGTTTTATATACTGATGATTTGTTTTTCTTCACCGGATTTCCTTCAGTTTTTTTCACTTCAGGCTTTACAATCGTTGTCATGTCGAAAAATCTCCCTTCATCCTTTGAATTAATAGCGATTTTGATATTTGTTTCTGATAAATACTGCAATTGAATTCATGATAATCAGCAGCCCCATCAGTACGATGATCCCCGCAGCCGCAACATCATGGAATTCAACCTGTGGACGTTTTGTCCAGTCAAAGATCTGCATTGGCAGTGCTGTGAAAGTACTCATAATGCTGTCAGGTGTAAACATTAAAATCGTTGGAATGCCGATTACAACAAGTGGAGCTGTTTCACCGATCGCACGTGAAAGTGCCAAGATTGATCCGGTCAGAATACCAGGGATCGATGCAGGCAAAACCACTCTTAAAATCGTCTGCCACCTTGTAGCTCCCATCGCAAATGAAGCTTCTCTAAGCTCATTCGGCACCGCTCTGATTGCCTCCTGAGAAGCTACGATGATGATTGGCAGAATGAGAAGACTCATTGTAAGACCTGCCGCTAAAATAGAAATACCAAGGTCAAAAAATCTTACGAAAATTGTCAGGCCCAAAAGACCAAATACAACTGAAGGAACACCTGCCAGATTAGAAATGTTTACTTTAATAAAATTGGTAAACTTGTTTTTCTTCGCGTATTCCTCAAGGTAAATTGCCGTTCCAACACCTAAAAACATTGAAACCGGTGCTACGACAAGCATCAGATAGATGGAACCCTGAATAGCTGCCCTGATTCCTGAATTCTCAGGAATACGCGATGCAAAGCTTGTGAAGAAATCAAAGCTTAAATACTCACTTCCTTGAGTCACGATACGATATAGTAAAATCGCAAGAACGATCAGTCCAAAGCTTGTAGCTGCTGCAAAAACACCTTTTAATAGTTTGTTTTTTGTCAGACGGGTTTTAGTTTTTGCTGCAACTTCTTCATGATTAACGTACTTCATATCAATATTCCTCCCTGAAACGCTTGGAGATAAATTGTGCAAGCATATTCATTGCTAGAGTAAACAGGAATAAAGTGAATCCTACAGCGTAAATACTGTAATAGATTGTCGTGCCATATCCTGCATCACCTGTTGTTACTTGTACAATATAAGCTGTCATAGTCTGAATTGATCCTGTTACATCCCAATTAAAACCTGGTGTTGATCCCGCTGCTACTGCTACGATCATCGTCTCACCAATTGCTCTAGAAATTGCAAGAACGGTCGATGCGACAATTCCGGAAAGTGCGGCCGGCAAAACAATTTTAAGGGCCACTTCAAGTTTTGTTGCACCAAGTGCATACGCACCGTCACGCATTGCATTTGGAACGGATGACATTGCATCTTCTGATAAAGATGCAATCATTGGAATGATCATGATCCCGACTACAATACCAGGGCTGATCGCATTAAATATTGCGATTTCCGGAAATACTGATCGTAAGATTGGTGTAACAAATGTTAATGCAAAAAACCCATAAACAATTGTCGGTACACCAGCTAACACTTCAAGTATCGGTTTAATAAACCTTCTTACTCTGTCACTCGCATATTCACTCAAGAAAATGGCTGTTGCAATACCAATTGGTACTGCCACCAATGTTGCAATTGCAGTAATTTTCAAAGTACCAACTACTAAAGGAAGTATGCCATAAGTTGGTGTGGTATTAGCAAATGGATACCATTCTGTACCTGTCAGGAAACTTAAAACATTTACTTCAGTAAAAAATGTAACTGTTTCGAAGATCAGTGTAAAAACAATACCAATCGTCGTCAGAACTGAAACTGTTGCAATTAATAATAAGATTTTTGGAATTAACTTTTCAGTGAACGCCAGAAGACCCCTGTTACTTTTCTTAGCGATCAATTCCTGAACCGAAATTTGCGGCTCATTCATAGCCATAATGAAAACCTCCTCATTTATCCAAAGAACAAAATGATACGGAAAGCGTGTATAAACACGCTTTCCGGGTTGTGTTTACTTATTCACCTGCAAGTTCTTCAATTGTTGCCATATCTTCGTCATACACTTCTTGTGGTGCTCTTACATAACCGACTGCTTCAGAAAGATCGCCGGCATTTTCAATTGCAAACTTAATGAAATCTGCTGTTGCAGGATCTTCAGCTACTGCATCATTGCTTACATAAGTGAATAGCGGTCGAGAAAGAGGTGCATATTCACCTGATTCGATTGTTTCATTATTTGGTTCAACAGGTCCTTCACCGTTATCGATTGGAACAACCTTTAACGTATCCTGGTTTTCTAGATAATACGCATAACCGAAGTATCCAATTGCATTTGGAGAACCAAGTACCCCCTGCACAAGTACGTTGTCATCTTCTGAAAGTGTAGCTGCTCTCACGATATCATCTTCTTCAAGTACTACTTCGTTAAAATAATCGAACGTTCCTGAATCAATTCCCGGGGAATAATATTCAATCGGCTCTTCAGGCCAGCCTTCACGAATATCAGCCCATGTTTTTTCTTCTCCATCTTCAATCCACATTTTCTTTAATTCTTCCATAGTCAGATAATCTACCCAGTCATTTTCCTGGTTTACGACTACTGATAAACCGTCATATCCAAGTTCAACTTCTGTGTATTCAATTCCGGCTTCTTCAAGACCAGCTGCTTCTTCTTCTTTTATCGGGCGGGATGCATTTGAGAATGAAGTTTCTCCAGCAATAAACTTTTCAAAGCCGCCACCAGTACCAGATACGCCTGATGAAACCTGAACGCCTGGCTGTACAGCTGCATATTCTTCAACAATGGCCTCCATAATAGGGGCTACAGTTGATGAACCGTCACCCTGAACCTGACCGCTTAGCTCTTCTGATGAACCTTCAGAGGCAGTGCCTGATCCAGTTGCTTCATCGTCTCCTCCGCAGGCAGCCAAAAATACTGCTGATCCTAAAATAGTAGACATTGCTAGAAATTTTGCGCTTTTCATTCTGTAATTCCCCCTGTGATATGTGTGATTTGTCCTACAGCTAATACAATACACCCCTTCTATTAATCTCATATAAATCTAATGTAAAGGTTTTGTAAATGCATAAAAAAACTGAGCACCGCAATTAGCGATACTCAGTTTAATAGTTGATTTATTGTCCTTCTTCAGCCTGTTCTGCTGTTACTTCTACCTGCTGACCTTCATCAGCTCCGCCTTCGTTCATTCTTTGTTCTCTCATATCAAAATAAACTTCAAGCGCAGCTGTTCCTATATTTTCGTTTACATCTTCACGTAATGCAGTGCTGCCATCATTAGGGTATACCCATGGTGCTAGTACTGAAAAAGCGACTTCAGGTTTGTCAAACGGTGCGAAGCCTACAATCGTTGAGTTTGTTGTCTCTGGCGGTGGCAGATCTCTCGAACGGTAGAGATCTTCATATTTTGGTCCAAAGTATACAACCTCTGCAGTACCAGTTTTACCTCCTGCTACATAACCATTGCCTGTAAAGTCTCTACCAGTCCCCTGAGGGCCATTAAATGATCGATAGAAACCCTGCTTTACATGATCCAGCTCCGCTTGCGTGTTATCAAGTTTATTTAATACACGTGGTTTCATTGCTTTTACTAAAGGACCAAGTGTATCGTTATCTGAACTAGGCTCACGAATCTCTTTAACGATTGTAGGAGCTACTCTGTTACCTCCATTGACCACTGTAGAGACATATTGAACCATCTGCATTGGAGTATACGTGTCAAACTGTCCAATTGATAAATCTAGCAATTTACCCGGTGTTAAATCCAGTGGATTATTTGTCTGATAACCAACACTTTCTCCTGGTAAATCTATACCTGTTTCACTGCCCAGACCAAACTGACCAAAGTAGTTTCTCATTTTAGTAAAAGCATTGGCTCCTATGTCAATCGGTTCATTCGCTACATAATTTGCGCCAGCCATGTTTATTGCAATCTTAAACATATAACCATTGGATGATCGCTCTAATGCATAAAGGTCACTAATTGAGATATTCCCTTCACTGGAGTAATACCAGGATGCCTTCGGTTCAGTTCCTTTAATTCTAATCACTTCATCATATAAGTACGAACCTGGCTGGATTATATTATCCTGATAACCGGATAGCACAGTAGCCCCCTTAATAGAAGATCCCGCCTCATAAGCACTTGTAAATGTTCCGATATTATAATCCTGAATTTCGGGACCCTCATCAGTTTCTACATACTGTTTACCTGCCATCGCGAGCAGCTCACCTGTATTTGGATCCATCATAACAAGGAACAACCTATCCATCAGATTACGGCCCGGGTCCTGCTTCAGCCGTCTCAACTCATCTTCAACGACCTGCTCAAGAGCCTGCTGAAGTTCAATATCAATAGATAGCACAAGGTCTTTTCCGCGCTCACCCTGCTGAATTAACTGTGAATCGATCACATTTCCAGCTTTGTCTGTGATAGTACGTACTTTTGACTTTTGTCCCTGAAGCACTTCTTCATATTCAAGCTCCAGATAACTGGTTCCGACTCTGTCATTTCGTGCATAGTCTCTTGCAAGGTAATATTCGATCTGGTCTTCAGGAATTGACCTGACACTTCCAAGTACAGACCTTAAAACATCACCGTAAGGATATTCTCGTTGCCAATCCACTGTAGAATTAACACCCGGGAGAGAACCTAAATGTTCACTTACAGTAGCAAACTCTTCATCTGTTACACCTTCATTTTTAATAATTTGAGGTGACAGGTTGTAACCGGTCTGCATCTGACGGTAGATAGCGAGTATCTCCATTTGCTGATCTGAGATTTCAGCAAGCTCCTCTTCGGTAATTCTGTCACGGATCAGCTTATCGTAATCATTTTGCGATAGCTCACCTTCATCGTACAGTGCCCGCTCTTCATCTGTAATTTTTTCTTCGGCCCGATCCTGGTTTTCGCGGATCCAGAAATCCTGTATATCCCGGTCCTGTACACCTTTTGTATCCAGCTCAATCATATCAGCAAGCTTTGTTGCAACTTCCATCATCTCGTCCTGAGAAGTCTGCTGGGTTTTAGTATAAGTAATTGCATTTACAGGTCGATTGTCTACAATCACATTCCCGTTCCTGTCAAAAATCTTACCGCGCGGCACACTAGCGTTTACAACAACTTCTTCAGTACGCTCGAGCTGCCTTGTAAAATCTTCTCCGTTTACAATCTGCAGCACACCCAGCCTTAAAATAAGTGCTGAAAACAATAAAAATACTGCAAAGAATAGAATATTCATTCTTGCAGCAAGAAAATTCTTTTTAATTTTCTTAGCATTCTTCGTACGGGACTGATTCTTTTTCAATAAGAGTCTCCCTTTCTTTTATAAATTCATATAGCCTAATTTTAAAGGAATCTATCAAATATTACTAGAGGATGACGTGTTATTTCATTAAAAGGTCAAATACTCATATGATTCCTACATTTGGCTTATCAACCATTTACACACAAAAAAAGACTGACGAAATGAACTCGTCAGCCTTTAAAAACCAATTATTTTGCAGAAGTATAAAGCTTTTCAACAGCATTCCAGTCTACAACACTCCAGAAAGCGTTAATGTAGTCAGGACGCTTATTCTGATACTTCAGGTAATATGCATGCTCCCACACATCCAGGCCAAGAACAGGTGTCTTACCATCTGTTAATGCTGAATCCTGATTAGGTGTGCTTGTAATTTCAAGCTCGCCATTGTTTACGACTAGCCAAGCCCAGCCTGAACCGAAACGGCCTGCGCCAGCTGCAGCGAATTCCTCTTTGAACTTTTCAAAGCTTCCAAACTTACTGTTGATTGCTGAAGCAAGATCACCTGAAGGTTCGCCGCCACCGTTTGGAGATAGAATCTTCCAGAAGAATGAGTGGTTAGCGTGTCCGCCGCCATTATTACGAACTGCTGTGCGGATTGATTCCGGTACGCTGTTCAGATCTGCTACAAGCTCATCAATTGATTTCGCCTGAAGGTTATCGTGACCTTCTAGTGCGTCATTTAATTTTGTAACGTAAGTGTTGTGGTGCTTTGTGTGGTGGATATTCATTGTTTCCTTGTCAAAATGCGGTTCTAATGCATCATAAGAATAAGGTAGTTCTGGTAAAGTATAAGCCATGATTGAATTCCTCCTTGTATGTAGTGTATTTTTCCGCTTGATGCGGAATCAACTGTTTTCAGATTATCAGAATAGATCATTCTATTCAATTAATAAGCATTGCAAACGCTTTTTTCAGTCTTAAGACCGAAATTACACATACAAAAAGAAAATGACAATCATAATTGCCTGGATTGTTCCCTTCGTGACCACTGATGTTATAAATCCGATCAGTGAGCCGAAGCCAATTCTAATCGCCTGTTTAAACGGCGTTCTGTTAACTAACAATTCACCAATGACTGCACCTGCAAGCGGTCCAATCAGAATCCCGATAATCGGGATGATAAACGGTCCGATCAAAAGACCGATTGTACTTCCCCAGATACCGGCTTTAGAGCCCCCGAACCTTTTAACACCGAACAAATTCGCAGCGTAATCAGCACCAAAAAGTAAAATAATAAACAGAATCTGTACAGTCCAGAAAAACCAGGTGAAATCTGAAAAAGTAAAAAACAAACCATACAATATAAATCCAAGCAATATAAACAATACACTTGGAATAATTGGATAAATCAATCCGATAAATGCGATCGCAAAACTCAAAACAATAAAGATCCAAAAAATCGCTTCTATATCTCTCATCCTCCTTCTTAACAATATACTTTAAATTATTATAACAAAAAATGCCGGCTGAAGTGTCAGCCGGCATAATCGATTATTTTCTGATTCCAAGTACTGCTTCAGCAATATTCACTGAATGATCTCCAATACGTTCAAGGTTGGAAATAATATCTACAAACACGATTCCAGCCTGACCGCTGCAAACACCCTCGTTCAGCCGGAGAATATGCTTTTTACGGAATTTCCGCTCCATCTTATCGATCAGATCTTCTTTTTCAGCTACACTGCGCGCCTTATCGTGATCATTCGTATCAAGAGAATCGATCGATTGAGAGACTGCTTCAATCGTCAATGTGAACATTTCATTCAGATCTGCCATCGCTTCATCGGTCATTTTCACTTTGTTTGCCTGCTGATAATCCACAAGCTCAATCACATTTTCAAAATGATCTCCGATACGTTCAATGTCCCGTACTGTGTCCATCAACACAGAATGGCGTTCAGACTCCTGAGCAGATAAAGAACTTCCTGATAGTTGAATCAGATAATCTGTAATTTTTGCATCTAAATTATTAATTGCATCCTCAACCTGATAGCCGAGTTCTGCATTTTTCTTATTTTTAGTCTTCAGATATTCATATGATTCACTCAGACCCTGAACCGCAAACTGTCCCATACGAAGCACTTCTTCTTTTGCCTGTCCAAGTGCAATAGATGGCGACTGCTCAATGAAATGAGGATCAAGATGCTTCGGTTTGAATTCTACTACCACATCTTTACCTGGCACAATTCGAGTTACTATCCATGCAAGAGCAGCAATAAACGGGAACTGAACAATTGTGTTAGTTACATTAAACGTACCGTGAGCGAATGCAATCTGCATCGCCGGCTCAAGATTTAAGAACTGATCGATCCACGTAATAAACGCTGTGAATGGAATCAGTAAAATCATAAATATAGCTGTACCAATGATGTTGAACATTACGTGTACTGCAGCAGCACGCTTTGCTGCTACTGAAGCACCAATTGCAGCCAAAACAGCAGTAATTGTTGTTCCAATGTTGTCACCAAACAATACCGGGATAGCTGCATTCAGTGAGATCAAGTCTTCAGAATATAACCCCTGAAGTACACCAATCGTTGCACTTGAACTCTGAACAATCATTGTAAATACAGTACCTACTACAACACCGAGAATCGGAACATCACTCATACTCTGTGTCAGGTCGATGAATGCCTGCAACTCTCTCAGCGGCTTCATCCCGCCACTCATTAATTCTAAACCATAGAAAAGCGTACCAAAACCAAATACAATCTGACCGAAATTATTAACTTTATGATTTTTAACGAAAAACAGAAGTATCGCACCAACTGCGATGATAGGAAGTGCATAAGCACCAATATCGATCCCGATAATAAATGCTGTAACGGTTGTACCGATATTTGCTCCCATGATAACACCGATTGCCTGACGTAACGTCATAAAACCGGCGCTGACAAGTCCAATTGTGATAACAGTTGTACCTGTACTGGTTTGCAATAAAACAGTTACAAATATACCTGCTAAAACACCCATAAACGGGTTAGTCGTGAAACGATCCAGGATTTCACGAAGACGGTCACCTGCAGACTTTTGCAGTCCATCTCCCATATACTTTAATCCAAAGAGAAAGATCCCCAGTCCTCCAATAAATTGAAAGAAGACTTCTTGCCAATTCACTTCCATGATTTCAACCCCTGTTAAACAAATTTAGTCATACTTCTTGAAAACCCTCCACAATTATTAATTCTTTGCATGATATAAGTAAAGGGGTTAGGTGAAATCTTTACAATCGGTTAATATTAGCGCACTAATATTACAATTATATTACAAAAAACAAACGCTTACTTTCTTATTTTTCTTACATTTGCCCTTTTCTATGTGATAAAAGTACAATATAAAAGTGTCTAACTAATATCGGAGGGTTTGTGATTGAACATATTTACACAACTAATTAAAAGCCTGTATTCACCGAGCGATATTGCCAAATTCCGCTTTCAGGGAATAGGTAAAACGATTTTATTTGTATTTCTCCTTGGATTCCTCTCGATTATACCTGCCATTATTCAGGTTGCTACGATTGGAGAAGGACTATTTTCTGAGGGTGAAGAGCTTCTGTTAAACGATCTTCCTTCATTTGAAGTTCAAAATGGCCAGTTACAGACTGATGTTGCTTCCATAACTGAAGCAAGCAGCAACGGAATTACTTTTTATGTAGACGGATCCAATGAAATGACATCTGAAGAATTGTCGAATGAGGATGCAGCTGTAGCTTTCTTATCTGACCGTCTCGCTGTTGTTACAGGGGGAAGCGTTCAGGAATATCAGTATGATACGTTTGAAGGCTTTGACTTAAGTAGCGAAGGAATAGCTTCTTTGCTTAATTCACTTGAAGGAGCTAAATTTATCATTTACTTTTTCATTTTGACGTTTATTTTTGTTCTGGTAGCAGCAATGCTGTTTATTAAAGCAACTATATTCGGGTGGATCGGAACTAAGCTTGCGTCATCTACAGGCAGGAAGTTGACTTATCGCCACAGCTTCAGAATGGCCGCCTACAGTTCTGCCCTGCCAGCTGTGTTCTTACTGATAGCAGATCTTATTGGATCCATTATTCCATTTGGAACACTTATCAACTGGTTTGTTACAGGCTTAATTCTTTATCTGTCGATTAAAGAAATTCCTATTCCTAAAAAGAAAGCTGATCGTGCATAAATGATTAGCGTATTCACCGTTCATTTAGTTGTCAATGTGATTTCAACACTGTTAGAATAAGTAGGAATAGAAAATTGAGTAAATCAAAAAGGAGCGAATGACTGGTGGGAGACATTACACATCGTTCGAATACGCGCCCTGTAAAAGTCGGGGATTTAACTATAGGTGGAAACAATGAACTTGTAATTCAAAGTATGACGACTACGAAAACACATGATGTAGAAGCAACAGTTGCAGAAATCATGCGACTTGAAGAAGCAGGATGCCAGATTGTCCGTGTAGCATGCCCTGATGAAAGAGCAGCTGATGCAATCCCTGAAATTAAAAAAAGAATTAATATTCCTTTAGTCGTAGATATTCACTTTGACTATAAACTTGCATTAAAAGCAATTGAAGGCGGAGCAGATAAGATCAGAATCAATCCTGGTAATATCGGACGCCGTGAAAAAGTTGAAGCTGTTGTAAAAGCGGCTAAAGAGAAAAACATTCCGATCCGTATTGGTGTTAACGCAGGAAGTCTTGAAAGAAAGATTGTTGAAAAGTATGGCTATCCGACAGCTGACGGAATGGTTGAAAGTGCGCTTCATCATATCAAAATCCTTGAAGACCTCGACTTTCACGATATTATCGTATCGATGAAAGCGTCAGATGTGAACCTTGCGATTGAAGCATATGAAAAAGCCGCAAAAGCTTTCGATTACCCACTTCATCTTGGTATCACAGAGTCAGGTACTCTTTTTGCTGGAACAGTTAAAAGTGCTGCAGGTCTTGGTGCGATCTTAAGTAAAGGCATTGGGAACACACTAAGAATTTCACTTAGTGCAGACCCTGTTGAAGAAGTAAAGGTTGCAAGAGAGCTGTTGAAATCATTCGGGCTTGCATCCAATGCAGCTACGCTGATTTCATGCCCGACCTGCGGCAGAATCGAGATTGACCTGATTTCTATTGCGAATGAAGTCGAGGAATACATCTCAACGATCAAAGCACCATTGAAGGTTGCAGTTCTTGGCTGTGCTGTTAATGGTCCCGGTGAAGCCCGTGAAGCGGATATCGGTATTGCAGGTGCCAGAGGAGAAGGTCTTCTCTTTATGAAAGGGAAAACTGTACGCAAAGTACCTGAGGAAACAATGGTTGAAGAACTTAAAGTCGAAATTGATAAGCTTGCTGAAGAGCATTACCGCAAGCAGGCTGAAGAAGCAGCTATGCAGAATTAACGCGAAAATCCCGGCTTTTACGAGCCGGGATTTTTTTATAACAATGGATAAATGATAAGCCCGAGCAGCATTGCAATCAGCCCGATTGCAATGCCGATGCCCCCCGCTTTAGCCTCTTTGGATCGTCTCGCAAGAAAACCTAAAATAATAGCTGCTGCTCCAAAAATAACAGGGGCAGTAAAAAATGCCAGGATTCCCAATATAATCGACGCATATGCGAGCCAGATTCCCTTATTTGTATTTCTGATTACACCGTCTCTTTTTCTTTCCGTATCTGCATACCATGATGGGCTGAATTGAGACAATTCATTTCCTACCTCCGTATCATATTCCGTTTTAATAACTTCTTTATTTTTTTCTTCATTTTTCTCATCATTCAATCATGTTCCCTCCTCCGGTTTCTTTCTTTAGCTTTTGCAAAGGACATGAATCTATGTATGGAAAATGGTTTTTCTGTGTTATTGTATTGATAAAGAATGTATAAAGGAGTCAGTATAACATGCGTTTAGGAATTGACATAGATGGCACAGTAACATGCCCCTCATCACTGATACCACATATTAACAGGGCTTTTGACAGCCGTTTAACACTGGATGATATTAAAGAGTATGATTTGACTAAAGCTTTACCGGATGTCCCCCCACAGACATTTTCAAGCTGGTTCGAATCATCTGAGGCGGAAATTTATGAAGCCTCTCCAATGAACGAACAGGCTGATACTGTTCTGAAGGATTTACAATCATCTCATGAGCTTATATATATCAGCGCAAGAGGCACAGAACATCATCATTTGACCAAAGAATGGTTTTATCGCCATGACATTCATTTTGATAAAATTGTTTTAACCGGTTCTCATAACAAACTGACTGCAGTGAAGGATCATCAAATTGATTTGTTTCTTGAGGATAAACATGATAACGCTGTAGATATCCATGAAGATACAGGCATTCCCGTACTTCTTTTTGATGCTCCTTATAACAGACAGCCGCATCCAGAAGGCGTTATTCGAATTTCTTCGTGGTATGAAGCTAAAATGTATATCCAGCAATTCGAAAAAAAGCTCAGTTCGCATAGATAAGCGAACTGAGCTTTTCTGTTATTGGCATTCAGGACAGGTGCCGTAAATCTCAAATTTATGTCCCGACACGTCATAGCCGCTCAAATTTTCACTTAAAGCCGCCATGGGACATGTGTGAATCTGTTTAGTCTTACCACAGTCCAGACAAATAAAATGATGGTGATGATGTCCACTGTCACATACAAAACGAAAATGCTTTTCCCCTGATAATTCAGTTTCCTCAAGTATATTCAATGAGACAAACGTAGAAAGATTCCTGTAGATTGTATCAAAGCTTAAGCCCTTATGATACAGACTCATTTCTTCAAGGACTTCTTTAGCAGTCATATAACGGTCATGCTGATCAAACAACTCTAGCATCATTTTTCTTTTGCCGGTTTGCTTGTATCCCTCTTGCTTTAATAACTCGATTGCTTCCTGAAGGTTCACATCTATCACCCCATTGTTATTTCTTTACAGCGAACCAATTACGATAACCAATTGCAGCGAGCAGGATCAATATAGAGGACACGACAATCGTTCCACCTGGTGCAAGATCAAGGTAAAATGCACTGATTAAACCAACGATTACTGCAATTTCACCAAATAATATAGACAGTCCGATTGTTTGTTTAAATCCTTTAGATATTCTCATTGCTGCTGCTACAGGCAGTGTCATCAATGATGATACCAGCAGTATGCCGACAATTCTCATTGACGCTGCAATCACCAGCGCAGTCATCACCATGAAGATTAAATGAAGGGCTTTTGTAGATAACCCTGATGCTTTACCGAATTCTTCATCAAATGATAACAAAAAAAGTTCTTTATATAACAATGATACTATAATCAGCACGATGATTGCGATTCCTGTGATCAGATACAGATCGCTTCTGCCGACTGCACTGACACTTCCGAATAAATAACTGAATAGATCAGTATTAAACCCATCAGCAAGTGAAATGAAAATAACCCCTACTCCGATCCCTCCTGATAACAGAATAGGAATCGCAAGCTCCTGATAATGCTTATATACAGCTCTAAGTCTTTCGATTAACAGTGAACCTGCCACAGAGAAGCCCATTCCAAGCCATAACGGATTTAATCCGTTGAATGCCACAACCGTTTTACTTAAAAACAGGCTGGCCGCAATGCCAGATAAGGTTACGTGACTCAGCGCATCAGCAATTAATGACAGCCTTCTGACAACAATAAATGCCCCAAGTAAAGGTGCAATCAGACCAATTAAAATGCCTGCTGCAAATGCATTCTGTAAAAATTCATATCTTAAGATCGCTTCTAACATTTAATGCACCCCGTGACTGTGATCATGGTGAATCGTCTGAACATCATGCCCGTAAAATGCAGACAGCTCATAATCTTTAACCTGTTCAAAATCCTCTGCACTCCCGTGAAAATGCAATGTATTATTCAAACATGCTACATGTGTAATTTTATTTGAAACTGTACCAGTATCGTGTGTAACCAGCACAAGCGTAATAGCAAGTTCAACATTCAGACGTTCGAGCATATCATAAAATGTCTGAACGTTTTTTGCATCTACACCAACTGTCGGCTCATCCAGTATCAATACCTCCGGCTGGCTGACGATCGCCCTTGCGATGAAAATCCGCTGCTGTTGACCGCCTGAGAGTTCACCGATATTTCTATACACATAATCCTGCATATCCACAGCTTTGATTGCTTCCATAATTTCAGCTTTATATTTTCGCTCTACTCTTTTAAACAATCCTGCTTTTTTTGTCAATCCGCTTGCTACTACCTCATATACTGTGGCAGGAAATCCGGTATTAAAGGCGTTCGCTTTTTGGGAGACATAACCGATTTTTTCCCACTCTTTGAATTTATGAAGCGGCTGACCAAACAGCTTTACTTCACCTTCTCTTGCTTTAAGTAGTCCCAGAATTAATTTCAGCATTGTTGATTTACCAGATCCATTTGGTCCGACGACAGCAAGAAAAGATCCTTTCGGGACAGCAAGGTTTATATCTGTCAGCACCTGCTCCTGATCATACCTGTAATAAACGTGCTTAAGCTCTATGACATGATGACTCATCTTGCCACCTCTTTCAAACTAGAATCGTTCCGATTTAACAATTCATTAGTATACACCTCTGAAACTGTGATGTAAATGAATTTAATCTCATTTTTTCCTGATCTCATAAAACTGTGGGGAATAAAATTAAAACACGGAGGCGTTATGAAAAAATATCCGATTAATCTTGAGTATCTTTTAACTGTTTCACCGGCAAAAATGCAGCTTTATCTGATCGCTGCTGGCATTTCTTTATCTGTACAGGAATGTACACAAATGCAGGACCTCTTAAAAAGCAATATCCGCTGTATCCAGTCGCTGCCCCAGATTTTACATGATGCTGAACAGATATTAGGTAAAAAAAGAACAAAAGAATTAATTAATAAAGCAACGTCTTTTCTATAACTATCTAAAAAGGACTGTCCGCAGACAGCCCTTTTTTAAGCATTCTTTTTAATTTCATCAATTAATTGTTCGTTAAATGCTCTATTTTGAAGCATTTGAATTTCGTATTTATAAGGCGGTTTCTTATCCTTCTTATCTTCACCGACATATGGTGTTTCAAGAATTTTTGGAATCTGTGAAAAAACCTCATGGTGAACAATCCGGTCCAGCGCATCATATCCAATATGACCAAATCCGATATTTTCATGACGGTCTTTGGATGCACCTTTTGGATTTTTACTATCGTTTACGTGAACAACTTTAATCCGGTCCAGGCCTACAATTCTATCAAACTGCTCTAATACACCGTCAAAATCATTCACAATATCATAACCTGCATCATGCACGTGACATGTATCAAAGCACACAGATAGCCTTTCGTTATGCGTGACGCCATCGATGATCTTTGCAAGTTCATCAAATGAACGGCCGCATTCAGAACCTTTTCCGGCCATTGTTTCCAGTGCAACCTGTACAGTCTGATCTTTTGTCAGAACTTCATTCAGTCCCTCGATAATTCGTTCAATTCCCCTGTCTGCGCCTGCACCTACATGAGCACCAGGATGCAAAACAATCTGTTTCGCACCAAGCGCAGCGGTTCTTTCTGTTTCAGACCTCAGGAAATTTATACCCAATTCAAACGTTTCCGGTTTCGTTGTATTAGCAATATTGATAATGTATGGTGCATGTACAACTATATCTTCAATGCCATGCTCTTTCATATGCGCAAGGCCTGCTTCGATATTTAAATCTTCGATTGGCTTTCTTCTTGTATTCTGAGGGGCGCCTGTATAAATCATAAAAGTAGTTGATCCGTATGACACCGCTTCTTCACTTGCTCCGAGAAGCATTTTCTTGCCGCCCATTGACACATGTGATCCGATTTTCAACATACTGGTTTCCCCCAATTAACTATTATTTCTTCTGTTTTTTCTGCGTTCTTTTTTCTTAATCTGCTCCATCTTATAATTCATCTTTTTCTTATAGCCAGGTTTAACCTTTTTCGGTTTACGAACAAGAGATTTTGCTTTTTTATCTATTTCATTTTCACCTTTTGGACGACTTGTCCGTTTATGGCGATCATTCAGGGTAACCCACTCACCGGCTTTTACTTCCTGGTGACTGAACTTAATACCCTTCTTTTCGATTTGTGCAAGTGCATCTTCATCAGAAGTCTCATAAATTGTAATGGCTGTACCTGAGTGTCCCGCACGTGCTGTTCTTCCTACACGGTGGATAAAGAAATCCAGATCCTGTGGAAGTTCAAAGTTAATGATATGGCTGACGCCCGGAATATCAATGCCCCGTGCAGCAAGGTCCGTTGCAACAATGTACTGATACTCAAGGTCTCTGATCTGCTTCATCATTTTATTTCGCTCACGCGGTGAAAGCCCACCGTGAACACGACCCGTTTTAAGACCTTTATTAAGCAGGTAATCCGCCACTTCATCCGCTTTGGATTTTGTATTGGTAAATACAATTGCCAGGTAAGGGTTAATCGCATTTAAAGTATCAAGCAACACAATTTCTCGTGAGCGGCTCTTTTGGGGCACAAGAATAAACTCAATATTCTCAGCCTGAATCTGCTTTGGTTCAATATGGGCGTATTGAGGGTTTTCCATATATTTTTTAAGGAAAGGCTTAAGTTTTTCAGGAATTGTCGCTGAGAAAACATAAATGTTAAGGTCCTCTTTCATACGTGCAGCAATCTGATCCACATCTTCAATAAAGCCCATCTCAAGCATCAGATCCGCTTCATCTATTACAATCGCTTTGGCAGTATACACCTGAAGCGCCTGTTCAGACACAAGATCATTAATTCTTCCTGGCGTCCCCACTACAATATGGGGCTGCTGCTTCAGCTTTTCAATCGCTCTCTGCTTATCAGTTCCACCTACAAATACTTTTGCCGTTAAAGCAGTATTCTCAATTAAAATCTTGACTTCATGATGTATTTGCTTTGCGAGTTCTCTAGTCGGCGCAGTAATCACGACCTGCACTTCCTGTCGGTCAGGATTAATCTGATTAATCAGTGGAAGCAGATAAGAATGTGTTTTCCCGGTACCAGTCTGAGACTGTCCGATCGCACTCTGTCCACGGTTAATCATTGGAATCATCTTCTCCTGGATCGCAGTCGGGGCATGAAATCCAAGTTTCTCAATTGCATCTATCAAAAATGGCTGGAAATTATATTGTTTAAATGATGACATATACGTCACTCCTTCTATTCGCATCAAAACTTAATTATAGTCTTTTTTAAATAAAAAAGCTATGTATATCTGAACTTCCCTTGATTACGTTTCCCCATTCAGTGAAAATTTGCATATGATATCACTGTACAGGAGGTGTCATTTAATGTATCCCTATCGCCAGTATCCCATTCCTTATCAGTTTGTACAGCCCACACCGAAAGCAACCGCTTTTTCTCTTGCATCTATCCAAAAATGGACCGGTACTGCCCAGCAATTCATTAAAACTGCTAACCGCTACATGCCTTATGTCCAACAATACGGACCAATGGTCAAGAATTTCCCGGCAATGTGGAAATTGTATAAAGCATTTAATGAGTTAGATTCAAGTGATGAAAAAGAACAAAAGTCACCTGATAAACCTAAACAGGCTGCAGTCGCTGATAAGGAAATTAAAAAAACATCTGAATCCTTACCAAAGCTTTATATATAGCTTTTAATTGTTCCTGTACGTCATCTGCTTTATACTGATGATATAAAGTCTTACGTGCAGGAGGATTCTGATGAAGACACTTAAAATAACACCCCGCGGATACTGCTACGGTGTGGTCGACGCAATGGTGATCGCAAGAAATGCTGCAATGGATAAATCACTTCCCCGTCCCATTTATATTCTGGGTATGATTGTTCATAATAAACATGTGACGGATGCATTCGAAGAAGAAGGTATTATTACGCTCGACGGTGAAAATCGTAAAGACATTCTTGAAAAAGTAACTGAAGGAACTGTTATTTTTACAGCACATGGTGTATCGCCTGAAGTCAGAGAAATTGCCCGGCAAAAAGGGCTGATCTCAATTGATGCCACCTGTCCTGATGTAACAAGAACGCATGATCTGATCCGTCAGAAGAAAGCTGAAGGGTATCATATTGTTTATATCGGTAAAAAAGGTCATCCCGAGCCTGAAGGGGCTGTAGGTGTTGCACCTGATGTCGTACATCTGCTTGAAAAACCTGAAGATGTAGAAGATCTAGTAATAGATAACGATAAAATCATTGTCACCAATCAGACAACAATGAGTCAATGGGACGTAGCTGATGTCATGGTGAAAGTAAAGGAAAAATATCCACAGACTGAAGAGCACAAAGAAATTTGCATGGCAACACAAGTTCGACAGGAAGCAGTGGCTGAACAAGCTGGTGAAGCTGACCTGTTAATCGTGGTCGGGGACCCGATGAGTAATAATTCAAACAGACTTGCGCAGGTATCAGAAGAGATCGCAGGTACACCTGCCCACAGAGTAGCTGACGTATCAGAAATTAAGCATGAATGGCTTTTCGGGTGTGAAACGGTAGCTGTAACTGCCGGTGCTTCAACGCCAACGCCAATCGTTAAAGAAGTAATGAATTATATTAATCAGTTTGATCCGGATAATCCGGACACCTGGCTTGGCGAGAAAAATGTACCACTCGCAAAAATTCTGCCAAAAATTAAAACACCAACAAAACCTGAAACAATTCTGCCTTATACAAAATAAAAAAGAGCTGCTGCGGCAGCTCTTTTTTATTTGAATCTAAATGGTTCTGTTGAAAGCTCTGAAGGGATAAATTCAACGTTCAATCCTTCTTTTTGCGCTCGATTATTCAACTCTCCTGCTAAACCTGACTTCATGATCTCTTCCACATGATGACCGGGATCAATAATTGAAATACCTGCAGCTTCTGCATCCTGTGCAGTATGGAAATCAACATCACCAGTAATATACACATCCGCGCCTGCAAATTTTGCAGTCTGATAATACTTACTACCCATGCCACCTAAGACAGCTGCTTTTTTAATTTTCTTTTTTGGATCCCCAGTTACTCTTAAGGCAGCGACATTTAACTGCTTTTTAACGTATTTTGTAAAATCCCCAAGTGTTACAGGCTCTTTCAGCTTACCTACACGACCAAGACCGTAAACTTCTCCCTCAATTGACTGAGTGAAAATATCATAAGCAGGCTCTTCGTATGGGTGCGAAGACCTTAACGCTTTTAAAATCGCTTGCTCATCTGAACTCAGAAAAATACTTTCTATTTTAACTTCTTTGACCTCTTCCACTGTTCCGCGCTCTCCGATAAATGGATCTGTATCAGTGCCTGGTTTAAATCGTCCAATCCCTTCAGATGTAAATGTGCAGTCAGAATAGTCACCTATATTTCCCACTCCAGCTGCCGTTAAAGCCTCACGCACTGCTGTTGCATGCGATTCAGGCACAAAAACAATGATCTTTTTATATGCATCTTCATATGTTTTTACCAGCACCTGTGAATCCTGCAATTCAAGCGCTTCAGCAAGCATGTCATTTACGCCGCCTTTTACAACATCAAGGTTTGTATGTGCTGCAAATATGGTGATATCATTTTTAATACATTTTTCAATGAGTGTGCCGGCGTTTGTTTCCAGATTGATTGATTTTAAAGGTCTGAAAATGAGCGGATGGTGAGCAATGATAAAGCCTGCCCCCTTGTTAATTGCTTCATCAACCACCTCATGTGTTACATCAAGTGTTGTTAACACCTTGGATACTTTCCGGTTTAACGCACCCATCTGCAAGCCGACAGGGTCCCCCTCCATTGCAAGTGCTTTGGGAGAAAACTGTTCGAGTAATTGTACCACCTGGTGTCCATTTACCTGTTTCACATAATCGCCTCCTCAATCATTAGAATTTTCTGTTCCAGCTGGTTTTTCTTTTCAGAAAGTGAAGGGCTTTTTTCAGCTTTCTCCATCTGATTTTGAATATTTTTCAGCTGGATTAACTCATGTTTCCATTTTTCTTTAAAAACAGCGGATTTTTCTTTTAACAATACAGGACCCAGCAAAAGCTCCTGTTGAGATAGCGTTGGACGGTGACTAGATCGCCCGGCAAGAATCACCTCATAGATTTTACGGTCTTCTTCTAATATTTTTTCGTCTTTTATTTCCCAGCCATTATCAAGCAGCCACTGCCTGATTGTTATTGCGCTGATATTCGGCTGTAAAATCAGCTTTTGTACACCTTCGAGCCTGTCTTTACCGTTTTCAAGTATTTCACTGATTAAAGGACCACCCATACCGGCAATTGTGACGGTTGTAACTTCCCGTGGTGAGAGGACCGTTAATCCATTCCCTTTTCTTACTTCAACTTGCTCAGTTAATTCATCTTCTTTCACTTGTTTTAAAGCTGATTGATAAGGTCCTTCAACAACTTCCCCTGCAATGGCCTTGTTGATTTTATTCATCTTCACAAGATAACAGGGAAGATATGCATGATCCGAGCCAATATCAGCGACTGTTTCACCCTCACTGACGAAATCTGCCACTGTTTTTAATCTTTGTGATAATTGATTGCTATTCATTTTTACACTTCCTTTAATATTCCATACGGTTTTAAATCATTGATTTTGTGGTACCCGTCAGGAATGCTGATGTAACGTCTTTATTTCACAATCTATTTTACTCATGTCGAAAAAAAGAGGCAACCGTTATCGGCCGCCTCTTTTATCTTTAAGTATAAAAAAACTTATGCTGCATCTTCTTCAGAAGATTCTTCTGATCCTTCTTCAGCGTCTCCGCCTTCTTCAGACTCTTCTTCTGATCCTTCTTCAGAACCTTCCTCAGCGCCTTCTTCACCGCCGCCTTCAGCTCCTATTTCTGCTACCCATTCAGCCATCGCCTGTGCATTGTCCTGTTCAACAAGACCACCAGGCATTGAGCCCTGTCCGTTAACAAGGATATCTGCGATTTCATCTGTAGATAATCTCTCACCTACACCAGTAAGTGCAGGTCCGGCACCACCCTCATAGTTTTCACCGTGACAGCTGATGCATGCGTTTTGATAATGTGCTTCAGGATCGAAGTCACCGCCTGATGCTTCTTCTCCTTCACCGCCGCCTTCTTCTTCTCCTGCCATCTCTTCTGAGTCATCAAGACCCTGAACTGACATAAAGAAAACGACACCAAAACCTAATACCATAATTAGTAAAAATGGAATAATCGGATTCTTATTCAATGGTTTACCCTCCCTTTTGACAAAAAATATGTAATTATCAACCCTATAATTGCAGGTATGAACAATTCATATTTTACTTTACTTTATGGGAATCGGAAAGACCCAATACTCAACTTTTCCCTTTTTGTCGCATTTTAGACACAAACAATAAATATTTTTTAATATGCGCCTATTTCTCTTGATATCACCATTCTTTGAATTTCCGAAGTTCCTTCACCGATTTCGAGCAGTTTTGCATCACGCAGATATCTTTCAACATGGTATTCTTTCATATAACCATACCCG
The DNA here is from genome assembly GCF_055597105.1 of Jeotgalibacillus sp. 10bf12. Taxonomy (NCBI): domain Bacteria; kingdom Bacillati; phylum Bacillota; class Bacilli; order Caryophanales; family Caryophanaceae; genus Jeotgalibacillus; species Jeotgalibacillus sp. 10bf12. The sequence continues at coordinate 2,754,517 of NZ_CP200276.1, forward strand.
CCGTGTATCTGGATTGCTTCATCACATACTTCCATACAAATCTCAGAAGCATATAATTTTGCCATTGAAGCCTCTTTCGTAAACTTCTTACCCTGATCTTTTAACCACGCTGCTTTATAAGTCATTGTTCTTGCGAGTTCAATTTTCATTGCCATGTCAGCAAGCTTGAACTGAGTGGCCTGAAATGATGAGATGCTTTTACCAAACTGTTTACGTTCTTTTGAGTAACTGAGCGCTCGCTCGTATGCTGCCTGAGCAATTCCGACAGCCATGGCAGCTATTCCGATTCTTCCTCCGTCAAGCGTCATTAAGAACTGTCTGAATCCTTCACCCTTTTTACCAAGGAGGTTTTCAGTTGGTACTGATACTTCATCAAGTACAAGCTCAGTCGTGTTAGACGAGTGAAGACCCATCTTTTCGTAATTATCAATCACTGTAAATCCTTCAGCATCTGTCGGGACAATAATCGCACTGATCTCTTTTTTACCGTCTGTATTTCCTGTCACTGCAGTTAAAGCAAGGAATTTTGCATAGCTAGCATTTGTAATATAGCTTTTATTTCCGCTGATGATATAATTTCCATCCTCTTCTTTAGCGGCCGTCTGTGTGCCTCCTGCATCAGATCCTGCATTAGGTTCAGTCAGTCCAAATGAACCGAATGATTCCCCAGAACAGATCTTAGTAAGATACTTTTCTTTTTGTTCATGCGTTCCGAACATATTAATAGGCGCACCACCGAGAGATATGTGCGCTGAGTAAGTAATGCCGGTAGATCCGCAGGCTCTGCTTAATTCTTCAGTAACGATCGCAAAGCTCGTTGTGTCTCCGCCTGCACCACCATATTCTTCCGGAAACGGTAACCCCATCATCCCCAATGAAGACAGTTCCTTAAAAATTTCTTTAGGGAATTCCTTATGGCGGTCACGGTCCAGTGCACCCGGTGCCACTTTCTCCTGTGAAAATTCCCTGATTGTCCGCTGAATCATCTGCTGTTCCTGTGTTAAATCAAAATTCATGTTGATCCCCCTTGTTTGAATGCGCTTACATTTCTATTATAAAAGAAAAGACTGAAAAGTCCCAGTCTTATATTTTTTCAGTGTATTTAAAGATACAAAAAAAGTAATACACTGGCTCCTAAAGCACCTGAAATCGTAAAATAATGCTGCCTGGAAAAAAAACCGCCAACCGCCCATACTATGCACTGAATACCAATAATCAGATACAAAATTTGCAGCTGACCTGAAAAATATGTACGCCATAATTCTACTGAAAACAATAGAATGAGAAATGCAGCTGTAATTCTGCTGAGTATTTTTATTACTGGAGATGTTCCAGGGTTAAAGCTTACAATCATAATCCCCACACTGATCAAAATGGAAATCAGCGCCTGAACTACAAGCGCCAGTTCACCGAAAATTAGTGCAATCACAGTAAATATACCCACAGCGAGTGAAACTCCGGACACAATCCCATTTCTTTTCCTGTCAACACTTTTTATTTCGTCCTGCTTTTCAAACTCACCTTCACCACTCGTATACAGGTTCATCAAAAAGTCACAATAAGCATCCGGCAGGAGTTTATTCTGTTTCCAATAGTTAATTTCCTGTACGATTATTTCTTTTCTGTTTTTATCCATCGCTTAACCTCCGCCACTTACTATCTATGACTATACTGGAATAGATCAAGAAAAAAAAGGTAAAAAAAAGCTGGCAGCTGCCAGCTTTTTTTCTACTCTAAAAAGTCTTTAAGACGTTTGCTTCTGCTTGGGTGACGCAGTTTTCTTAAAGCTTTTGCTTCAATTTGACGAATACGTTCTCTCGTTACACCGAACACTTTACCTACTTCTTCAAGCGTGCGTGTACGACCGTCATCAAGTCCAAAACGGAGTCTTAGTACATTTTCTTCACGATCAGTCAGCGTATCTAAAACATCTTCAAGCTGTTCTTTCAACAGCTCATAAGCTGCATGGTCTGACGGTGACTGAGCTTCTGAATCCTCAATAAAGTCTCCCAGATGCGAATCGTCTTCTTCACCAATCGGCGTTTCAAGCGAAACCGGTTCCTGTGCGATCTTCAGAATTTCTCTGACCTTTTCAGGTGTAAGGTCCATTTCCTCTGAGATTTCCTCTGGAGATGGCTCTCTGCCCAGATCCTGAAGCAGCTGACGCTGCACTCGGATTAACTTATTAATTGTCTCGACCATGTGTACCGGTATACGGATTGTACGTGCCTGATCGGCAATTGCACGAGTGATCGCCTGTCTGATCCACCATGTAGCGTACGTACTGAACTTAAATCCTTTTCTGTGATCAAACTTTTCTACAGCTTTAATCAGACCCATGTTACCTTCCTGAATTAAATCAAGAAATAACATACCTCTCCCAACATAACGCTTGGCGATACTGACTACCAGTCGCAGGTTGGCTTCAGCAAGGCGTCTTTTTGCTTCTTCATCGCCTTCTTCAATTCTTGTAGCAAGGTTAATTTCCTCCTGAGCAGAAAGCAGGTCTACACGACCGATTTCCTTCAGGTACATTCTAACCGGGTCATTGATCTTAACGCCTGGTGGTACACTCAGGTCATTCAGGTCAAATTCCTCTTCAGCTTCCTTGCCAAGCTCAGTTACAGATGGGTCCGCATCGGCATTTTCTTTCATCACTTCGACACCCTGTTCACCAATCTGTTCATAAAATTCTTCAATTTGTTCTGTATCTAATTCAAACCCTGCAAGTTTCTCTGCAATATCCTCATAGGTAATCTCACCATTTTTCTTTGCTGCTTCGAGTAATTGCGCTTTTACCGATTCGAGTGTTGCTGTTTCAGGTTCTGTCTGCTTGGAACGTGTTGACTTCTCAGCCATTAGTCCCCCTCCTTCCAACTTCCTAACGATGTTGCCCCTTTAGAGCTTTCCACAGTTGAAAAATTTCCATTCCAAGAGCTGTGGCTGTTTTTATATCATTCATTTGTTCAGCTTGTTTTAATTCAGCCTCTTTTTGTCTGATTACATTTACTTGCCTGTATTTATTCAGTTCATTTATATAATCTGCTAATTCAGCTTTAGTTACTTCAGCATTTAATTCCAGCATTGTTAATTCAGTCGCTGCAGAACGTAAATGTCTGTCTGGAAGATATTCAATAAAAGCCCCGGGTTCAAGTGATCCGCCCTGCTCCATATAAGCCAGAAGATACGTATAAATCGCCTGATAATCATCAGTTGGAAATGTCAGATCTTCCATTAGATCCTGCACTGAATAAGCTGTGTCATTTCCGGTCATCATATAGGAAAGAAGATATCTTTCCGCCCGTTGATATGCTTTTAATATTGAAGCCTTTTTGGGAGTAGGAATAACTGGTTCCTGACTCACTTGATGATCTTTTTTTACAGGTAAATAAGTTTTGAGCTGCTCTTCAAGCGATGAAAAAGAAACACCCGTATCATCTGACAGCTGCTTTAGATAAAGTTCTTTCTCAACTGCACTGCTTAAAGTGGAAACTTCAGGCAACACAGCATTAATGTAAGAGAGCCTCCCATCTTCTGATTGAAGATTCTTACCGGTCCGCAGATACCACATTTTGAAAGCCATCAGGGAAGATGCAAGCTGTATGATTTCTTCTCTGAATTTTTTGGTCCCGAACTTCTGAATATAATCATCCGGGTCCATACCGTTAGGCAGCCTTGCTACCTTAACAGTCATACCATTCCCTTTCAACTCACCGGCAGCTTTAAATGCGGCTTCCGTCCCTGCATTGTCACCATCGTAGCAGATTACAACCGTATCAGTGAGCCTTTTGATTTGCTGAATGTGTTGTTTCGTTAATGAAGTTCCCATTGTTGCCACACCATTTGAGACGGTTTCTGATGCTGCAATGACATCTGCGAATCCTTCAAATAATACAGCAAATTTCTCTTTGCGAATCGGGCCTCTGGCTCTATGAAAATTAAAAAGCAGGCTGTTCTTTTGAAATAACGGTGATTCAGGACTGTTGAGGTATTTCGGTTCATTTTTTTCAGGTGTTATGATTCTTCCCGAAAAGCCTACCGTTCTGCCTTTGGCATCTTCAATCGGAAACATCACACGGTTTCTAAAACGGTCGAAATAAGTTCCATCATCACGCTTGATCAGAAGTCCTGCTTCTTCCATTAGTGAAAGGTCAAATCCTTTTTTTTCAAGGAGCTTGGATGCTGTTTCCCAGCCGGGTAATGACCAGCCGACTTTATAATGGTTCAGCTGTGATTCATTAAACCCCCGATCCAAAAGGTATTCAAGTGCTTCATGCCCTTCTTCTGTATTCATGAGTAAGTGGTGAAACAGCTTTTCTAGAAGACTGATACCTTCAAGCTGGGCTTTTTCATTTGTGCCCGCTGGACCTGCATCAGCTTCTTCATGCGAGCTGAATTCGAACTTCACATCAGTTTTATCTCCAAGCGATGCAACTGCCTCATGAAAAGACATGCCGTTTTGATCCATTAAGAATGTAAATACATTCCCACCTGCACCGCAGCCAAAGCAGTGAAAGATCTGTTTTTCAGGTGACACAGAAAAAGACGGGGAATTTTCACCATGAAATGGACATAGCCCAAAATAGTTACGGCCCTGCTTTTTCAATTGAACGTATTCACTGATCACATCGACAATATCGGTGTTTAATCTGATTTGATCCACAACTTCTTCCGGTATTCTTTCAGGCACTTATTCACCACCAACTTAACTTGTGATACTGTATTGTTCGTCAAAAATCATTTTTTTCCTGCATTTTCAGTCAAAAAACTTTTTAAGACAAGCTGTAAATGTGTCCAGGTCAATTTTTGAAACTTTTTTTGGACCAGAATGAAATCTGCCTTTTTTTCTTTCTTCCTGATACAAATATCTAAATGACAAGCTGGTCTCGATCGTGTCTTGATTGTACTCTTTTCCCCGGGGAGAAATAGCATAAACCCTTTTTGGCAGTACAAGTGAAGCAAGACCAATATCCTGCGTAACAACTATATCTCCCTCTTTAACGCGATTAAGAATATACAAATCCACTGCTTCACTGCCTGCATCAATATAGGTCCATAAAGAGGGATCTTCATTTGCGCTGTAGTGATTATACGTTGCTACAAACCGGATATCCGCTTTAGATAAATACTCCAGAATTTTATTCTTGACTTCAGCGGGACACGCATCTGCATCGACATAAATACATACGTTTTTATTATGTTCCATATAGGTACCATTCTGCGCTTTTACGCAAAAACCCTTTTTTAGCGTTTCTTTTATCACAATTTTTTATTATAGTATATTTACTTGTTTGCCGCCATTATTTTCGACAAATTGTTTTCTATTATTTCGCTTCTGTTACTTTTAGTCATTACTTCTATTTTTCAGCTAAATAAAGTTGGCTTTTAATTTTTGCTTCAGGATGGAGCTTTCCACTGCCGGCCGGTGAGTGTCCGGACTTTAAACGCCCCTTCCTGCGAGCCATCTACTTACGTTAAGATCACCGGTTGAGCAGTAACAACAATTGCCCTAAATTATTTTTTAATCCAATGTAAAAACAGATGTCAAGTAGACATCTGTTTTTATCAATTGTTCATTAAATCATTTAAGATTACATTTGCTGTTTCCTCTACTGCTTTATTCGTCACATCAATAACCGGACATTTCATCCTGCTGATAATCCGGTCAAAATGCTCAAGCTCTTCTTGAATCCGCTCCATTTTAGCGTAAGTTGCATCATCTTTCAGTCCAAGTGCAATCAGCCGCTCTTTTCTGATATGGTTCAGCTTATCTGAACTGATTTTTAACCCGTAACATTTATTAGGATTAACCATAAACAGTTCTTCCGGCGGTTCAATTTCAGGGACAAGCGGTACATTGGCTACTTTTAGCCTCTTATGTGCCAGATATTGAGACAGCGGAGTTTTTGATGTTCTTGAAACACCAACGAGTACGATATCGGCCTTTAAAATACCCCTTGGATCCCGTCCATCATCGTATTTAACAGCGAATTCAATGGCTTCGATTTTTCTAAAGTAATCTTCATCAAGATCATGTACCATGCCAGGTTCATTAATCGGAGACTCCTCGCACACTTCCTGCAGTGAAGTAACAATCGGTCCCATCACATCATGCGCTGTCAGCTGATGTAATTTCACCTGCTCTTCGATGTATGAGCGCACGTGCGGTTTTACAAGCGTGTAGACGATAATTGCCTGGTTATCTTTTGCGAGTGATATCACTTCATCTACATGCCCCTTATCTTCTATATAAGGAAAACGCTTGATTGTAATTGACTTTCTAGACTGCCGGAACTGACTGACGCTGGCTTTTGCAACGAGCTCAGCAGTTTCACCAACAGAGTCTGATACGACATATACGTGCACTTCGTTCATGACTCCACCATCCTATCCTTCATCCTTTGACAAGCTGACAAATGCTTTTGTAATATTGGTCTTTGTGATTCTGCCTGAAACCTCGTATCCTGCATCGGTCTTTTTCACAACCGGAAGAGAATCAATCTGTTTGCTGATTAACTTTGAAGCAACTGTTACTAAAAGGTCACCGGCTACACAGTAAGTTACATTTGGCATCCTAGTCATAATAACATTAACAGGCAGGCTCGTTAAGTCCTGCTGTCCGATGCTTGCTCTCAGCAAATCCTTCCGGGATACTACACCGGCTAGATAGCCCTTTTGATCAAGTACAAATAATGTACCTACATCCTCTAAAAACATATGACAGATTGCATCATAGACCGAGACATTATCCTGAACAGCCACCGGCATGGACTGATAATCCTTTACATAAAGCTTTTTCAGGTTTTCAGTTAATAATTGCGTGCCTGATTTTCCTGTATAAAAATAACCGACTCTGGGCCTTGCATCCAGAAAGCCGGCCATCGTTAAAATGGCTAAATCCGGTCTCAGTGTCGCCCTTGTCAGGTGAAGTCTGTCTGCAATTTGCTCCCCAGTAATTGGTCCGTCTGCTTTTACAATCTTAAGAATTTCAGATTGTCTTTTATTCAGTTCGATATTGTTCACCACCCGAAATTCAATAGTGTTATACTGTTTACCAATATTATATACTAAATGAATACACCATCATAGTAAATGATTTGAGATATATTTTTATTGTCTATTCAATTAAAGCGTGTTAGGATTGTTTAAAGATAAATGATGTGCGCAATGAAAGAGCGATAAGTACCTTTTTAAAAGCGACCGGGGATAGTGAAAGCCCGGATCAAAGGGAAACGGCACTCTGGAGCAATGCAGCGAATCAAGGTGGATGCAAATGGCATCAATCAGGGTGGAACCGCGGTCAAAAAGCACCGTCCCTGGACTAGACAGATCTAGTCCAGGGACGGTGCTTTTTTCATGCACAGCAACATTAAAAAGGAGTGAAGGTACATGGCTAAAAACATGGATGATATTGTACACATTGCCAAGCACAGAGGATTTGTATTTCCGGGATCTGAGATTTATGGCGGTCTGGCAAACACATGGGACTACGGTCCTCTTGGAATTGAATTAAAAAACAACATTAAAAAAGCATGGTGGAAGAAATTTATTCAGGAATCTCCACATAACGTCGGCCTTGACGCAGCGATTCTGATGAACCCGAAAACATGGGAAGCTTCCGGTCATATCGGAAACTTTAATGATCCTATGGTCGACTGTAAGAGCTGTAAAGCGAGGCACCGCGCCGATAAGCTGATTGAAGCGGCAATTGAGGAAAAAGGTGAAGAGATTATTGTAGACGGCCTCCCATTCAGCAGGATGGCAGAGCTGATCGAAGAATATGATGTAGCATGCCCTACCTGCGGCGCTAAAGATTTTACCGATATCAGACAGTTTAACCTGATGTTCAAAACGCACCAGGGTGTAACTGAAGGCTCTACAAACGAAATCTTCCTGCGTCCGGAAACTGCTCAGGGAATCTTTGTTAACTTTAAAAATGTTCAACGTACAATGAGAAAACGTGTGCCATTTGGAATTGGCCAGATCGGTAAGAGTTTCAGAAATGAAATCACACCTGGTAACTTTACATTCAGAACACGTGAATTTGAACAGATGGAGCTAGAGTTTTTCTGCAAACCTGGTGAAGACCTTGAATGGTTCGGCTACTGGAGAGAATTCTGCAAGAACTGGCTGTTAAATCTTGGAATGAAAGAAGACAGCATGCGTCTGCGTGATCATGATGAGGATGAACTTTCCCACTACAGTAACGCAACAACTGACATCGAATTCAAATTCCCATTCGGCTGGGGAGAGCTGTGGGGAATTGCTGACCGTACAGACTTTGACCTGAAACAGCATATGGAACACTCAAATGAGGATTTCACTTATCTTGATCAGCAGACAAATGAAAAGTATGTGCCGTATTGTATTGAGCCTTCACTTGGCGCTGACCGCGTGACACTTGCCTTCCTATGTGATGCCTATGAAGAGGAAGCGCTCGAAAATGACAGCAGAACCGTTCTTCGCTTCCACCCGGCATTGGCTCCATATAAAGCAGCAGTACTCCCGCTTTCAAAGAAGCTTGGTGGCGAAGCAATTAAAGTGTTTGAAGAGCTTTCACAGCACTTTATGGTTGATTATGATGAGTCTCAGTCAATTGGTAAGCGTTACAGAAGACAGGACGAAATTGGTACACCTTATTGTATTACCTTTGATTTTGATTCTTTAGAGGATCAGCAGGTAACAGTGCGTAACCGTGACACAATGGAACAGATCCGTATGCCGATTGCTGAAGTACAGTCGTTTATTGAGGATAAAATTAAATTTTAATTAAACGTAAAAAGCGTGCAGCTCTTGAGCTGCACGCTTTTTATTGATCTTTAGGACCTTCCATCGTCTTTTTCATGCGGTCCATCTGATCAAGAAATGATCTGGACCTGGCATAGACGCCTACATACTCATCATAATAGGTTCTGATGACTTTTTTTAATTCCTGCTTCGTGCTTTCCTGCAGTGATACTTTTCCGAGCCTTCCAAGGTCGATAAAGTAAAAAAGTCTGATGATTCGTACAGCCTTTGCTGAAAGTGGAAGCTTATAATCATCAAGATGTCCGCAGCGGTGACATAGAAATCCATTCATCCGGAAAGAAAATGAAAAATCCCCTTCACCTGAAGCACAATTTACACACTGGTTTAAGACCGGCTGTACCCCGTATAGAGGCAATAGTTTTAATTCGAAAATGTAGGAAATGACTTCTTCATCGTAACCTTCATTAATTAATGCATATGATTGCTGAAGCAGCTCAAATAAGAAAGGGTTTGGCTTGCGATCTTCCACTGCTTTATCAAGAAGCTCTGCCATATAGGAGGCGTAAGCTGCCTTATAAAGGTCCTCTTTCATCGTTCTTGAAGAGCTGATCATATCTCCCTGCTGCAGCGAACCCATACCGCTGCCGCCATGATAAAGGTAAATGCCGTGTGTGAACATTTGTGAAACAGATGACAGGCGGCTATTGGTTTTCTTCGCACCGCGAGCCATCAGCGCAACCTTTCCAAGCTCCCGGGTGAACAGAATAACAATTTTATTCGTTTCACCATAATCCCTTGTCCGGATGACGATTCCCTCACATTTTTGAAGCATTCATAAAGTCTCCTTTAGACCGGCTTAATACTCCTTATCGTTAAAACCAAAGTCTCTTAAGCTGTTGGCTTTATTCCGCCAGTCTTTTTGTACTTTCACCCATAGTTCAAGATACACTTTAGATCCTAGCAGGTTTTCGATATCCTCACGTGCACGCTGACCAATTTCCTTCAGCATCGCACCTCTTTTACCGATGACAATTCCTTTTTGTGAATCTCTCTCCACCACAATCGTCGCCATAATATCAACAACTTCTCTGCCTTTTTCTTTTTTGATCTGCTCTATTGAAACGGCGATTGAATGCGGAATTTCCTCACGTGTTAGGTGTAGCGCTTTTTCACGGATGAGCTCTGAAATAATAAATCGTTCCGGGTGATCTGTCACCTGATCAGCCGGATAATACTGAGGACCTTCAGGAAGGTACTCAGAGATCTGATTTAACAACACTTCTACGTTATTTCCTTCGAGCGCTGAAATTGGTACGGTTTCTGTAAATTCGAATTTCGAGCGGTACTGATCAATGACTGGCAGCAGCTCATCCGGGTGTACTGTATCTATTTTGTTTAATACGAGGAATACAGGCGTTTTGACTCCCTGCAACAGCTCCATAATATACTCGTCACCACGGCCGTATCCTTCATCTACATTGATCATAAATAGAATCAGGTCAACTTCCCGAAAAGTATTTGTCGCCATTTTAATCATAAAATCACCAAGCTTATGCTTAGGTTTATGAATGCCCGGCGTATCAATGAAAACCATCTGACTGTCATTTGTCGTTAATACACCCTGAATTTTATTTCTTGTTGTTTGAGGCTTATCACTCATAATCGCAATTTTCTGCCCGATCACACGATTCAAAAAAGTTGATTTCCCTACATTTGGTCTACCGACAATTGAGATAAATCCTGATTTATGTTTATTATCCATTTAGATCCTCCGGCATAAATGCACCAGGAAGCAGTTCAGCTACAGTTAATTCCTGAATGTCACCTGATAAATTAGTTAAGTATACAACCATGTCCTGAGGGCACAGTTCTGCGATGACCTGACGGCAGGCTCCGCATGGAGGAACCGGACGCTTCGTATCCGCTACAACCGCAATTGCTTTGAATTGACGGTCTCCTTCTGCAAACGCTTTAAACAGTGCTGTTCGTTCTGCACAGTTACACATACTGTAAGCAGCGTTTTCAATATTACATCCGTGATGCACTTTCCCATCCTCAGTCAGAAGGGCTGCACCAACTTTAAATTTAGAATAAGGCACGTATGCTTTTTCACGTGCTTTTTTTGCTTCTTTAATCAATAGATTAGAATCCATGTATTTACTCCTTTAATAAATTATCGTTTCGTTTTAGGGTTAAAAAAAGGAGAAGACTCACCGAAACGGTTAAGTAATTCTCCTTATACCTTATTATACTATAAATGCGGTCTAAATTAATGTAAAAACTCTGCATTACAAAAATGAGAGTATTTTCGGGACAAATATGATCGCGCCTGCAATTGCTGCAGTAATCGAAAAGATTAATACTGACGCAGCTCCCGCATCTTTTGCTTTCTTTGCAAGCGGGTGATTGTCAGGAGAAATCAGATCCACTGTACGTTCGACCGCAGTGTTAATCAATTCTAGTGCCATCACGTTACCAATGGCAATGAGTATAATCAGCCATTCTGTCACTGAGATTCGAAAAAAGAAGCCGGCAGCTACTGTTAATACAGCTGCTACCGTATGAAACCTGAAATTCTGCTCCTGTTTAAAAACATCTTTCATTCCATGTCCAGCGTATTTAAAAGAAAGCATAAATTTCCTGAGCTTCATCATCAGTTCCTCGAAAGTCCGAAGCCTTTTAATAATTCATCCTGTCTTCCAAACATTGCTTTTTCATCCTGTTCGGTCATGTGATCATATCCAAGCAGGTGTAGAAAGCCGTGAAGTGCGAGAAAACCCAATTCTCTTGAAAATGTATGCCCGTATTCCTCAGCCTGTTCTTTCGCTTTTTCAACTGAAATGATAATATCTCCAAGCATTCTAGGCATATCACCTGAAGCGATCACTTCAATTTCATCTTCAGTCATTTCTTCAAGCGCAAAAGAGATTACGTCTGTCGGCTTATCTTTTCCTCTGTATTCTTTATTTATTACGCTGATCTCTTCATTTGATACAAACGAAATTGAACACTCCGCTTCATCTATCATTTCTTCTTTCGCAGCATATGAAAGAAGGTCGCTAATTAAATCTGTGTCTTCATCTGACAGTAAGTCTGTTTCATCTATAAAATCAATGTGTAAAGTTGTCATGCTTCCTTTTTCCTCTCTTCGTTTTTAAAATCAGGATATTCGATTCGCGAGTGAAAAATCCCGTTTAACGTTTCACAAAATACAGTCTTTATTGTTTCCAGCTGTTTTATTGTAATATCACATTCATTAAATTGTCCATCCTGCAGCCGGTCCTGAATAATGGATTCTACAAGCTTTTTAATTTTTTCAGGTGTCGGCTCCTTCATGGATCTGACAGCCGCCTCCACACTATCTGCTACAGAAATTACAGCAGTTTCTTTCGTCATCGGTATTGGACCGGGGTATCTGTACTCTGCTTCATCCGGATCAAGCCCTTTTTCTTTCGCTTTGTAGTAGAAAAATTTTAATATTGTTGTACCATGGTGCTGCTCAGCTATATCAACAAACTCATTAGGAAGCTTATATTTACGGAGCATGTCCGCCCCCTCTTTCGCATGTGCGATGATAATATCACGTGACGTCTGAGGGTCTAAATGATCATGTGGATTATGTCCCGACATCTGATTCTCAATAAAGTAATGAGGTCTTTTCGTTTTTCCGATATCGTGATAATAACAGCCTACTCTCGCAAGCAGACCATTCGCACCAATTGCTTCACATGCAGCTTCAGCGAGGTTGGCAACCATTACACTATGGTGATAGGTCCCGGGCGCTTCAGTCAGAATTTTCTTCAACAGCGGGTGATTTGGATTTGACAGTTCAACCAGCTTCATCGTTGAAAGAATGCCAAAACCTGACTCGAATAATGGAAGCAGCCCAATCGTAAGAATTGACGACAATACGCCTGATATAATCGCAAACACAGCAAACAGCGTATAGTCAATCGCAGACAACTGCCCGCTTTCGATCAGGGTAAGTGAGAACAAAAAGATCAGGTTGGCAGCTGACACAAAAAGTCCCGCTCTAAGCAAATGTGTTCTTCTTTTGCTGTCGGATAGAAACAAAATTCCTGCAAGTCCACTGAATAAAAAGTAAAGCGACACTTCTACATTGACCGCACCAGTCATCATATCATTAAAGATAATACTCGCACATAACGCCTGGATGATTGTAATAATTAAAGCCACTCTCGTATTAATCATGCTTTTTAAGAGCATTGGCGCCATCGCGGCAGGAAAAATATAACCAACCTGGAGGATTTCAAGCTCTCTGATTAACTCTGCAGCTTTCATTAATGACAGTGAAAGAACAAGAATAATACTGATCAGTACAAGATATAGCCCTTTGGTTTCTTCACTTATTTTCCAAGATGAAAAATGAAAATGAATAATCAGCATAATCAGCAGTGAGAATAGCGCTAACCCAATATAGGGTTCAGGACTCGCTTCATTAGTTGTCAGACCCAGCGCATCAAGCTGACGGTATACATCTCTGTCAATTAAATATCCTTTTTGAACGATGACCTGCCCTTCAAGGATCTGCACAGGTTCAACAGCTTCCACAGCCTGTACAATTCTTGCTTCTGTCTGCTCCGGGTCATAGATATTATTTTCAACTACAGCAAACCTTGCAAGATCCATCGCAGCGTTCATCAGATTATTATTGAGTGAAAACTGGGCAATATAATCTGCAGCTTCATTTTTTTTCGCAAGAGCCTCTTCCTGTTTAAAAGGCTCTTGCATCACTCTTTCAACCTGATCAATTGTGATACTTTTCGCATTATCAAGCCCTTCATCAGTTGCAGCTAACAGCTGTCTGAATGTCTGGTCATTGATTGATTCAGTGACATTTTCTGAAACGTCTTCAGATAAAGCATTTTTCAGACTATCCAGCATGTCATTTGACACTGTTTGCTCTGTGGGAGGTTCCCCTTCTTCAGGTAACTGATTAAAATCTTTAGCAAATTCATAGATTGAACTAATCAGGGAGGTCCGGTTTTCTGTAATTTCCGGTCTATACTGATAAACCGGCTCAACTTCAGCAGCAGCTCTTTCCCGTTCGGCTTCAGAAAGCCGTTCATCCACAATCGTTTTTGGTGACCTGATTGTTTCATCAGCTACAGAAAACAGACGGGTGTTATAAGTATCAGGGCTCACATGAGAAAAAAGCAGCAAAAAAGAAACCAGCCCCACGATTGTTAAGAGAATCCATTTAAAGAAAGTATAATGTAAAAGATCCTTCATGCTTCGGACCCATTTCTGCATAAAATCCTCTCCCGGAATACTAGTATGTAAGAAAATTGAATCATCTTGATTTATAGTATAGCAAATAATGTATAGATCCGATATTAGACATTTGCAAACAAAAAAGCTAAGACATTTTGTCTTAGCTTTTAGGCATCGTTTCGATATGCTTCACTGATACTGTTTTTAAAGGTAAATTTTATACATTTTAACTTCTGTCTGTTAAAAACAATTTTTTTAGATGCTGCCTTTTTGATCATAGGCGCCGATTATTTTTGCGACAAGGGGGTGTCTGACAACGTCAGCCTGATCGAGATAATTAAATCCGATTCCTGGAACACCTTTTAATATTTTCTGGGCAGCAACCAGGCCTGACTCCATTCCTTTTGGAAGGTCTACCTGACTCTGGTCCCCTGTGATCACCATTTTAGAACCAAATCCAAGACGTGTTAAAAACATCTTCATTTGTGCGTAAGTTGTGTTCTGCGCTTCGTCAAGAATGACAAATGCATCATCAAGTGTACGTCCTCTCATATAAGCAAGAGGAGCAATTTCAATGACACCTCTCTCTATAAACCGCTGCGTCTGTTCCGTACCTAATACATCATGCAGGGCATCGTAAAGTGGTCTTAAATACGGATCAACTTTTTCTTTCAGGTCGCCTGGTAAAAAACCAAGGCTTTCACCAGCTTCAACTGCAGGTCTGGTTAAAATAATTTTTTTCACTTTATTATTTTTTAATGCATGAACCGCGAGCACAACTGCTAGATATGTCTTTCCGGTACCTGCAGGACCAATCCCAAATACCAGATCCCTCTTCCGGATTTCATTAATATATTGACGCTGCCCCATCGTTTTTGCTCTGATCGATTTACCTTTGGCATTTTTCGTGATCTCTTCATCATACAGTTCATCAAAGTATTCAATTGTACCTCTATGTGACATCTGAACAGCATAAATGACGTCTCTCTGACTGATCTGGATGCCTTTTCTGATCACACTAAGCAGCTGGCTGATCACATTTTTTGCTTTTTCAATGTCTTCATTTTTCCCGGTAATCCGCAGTGATTCTCCCCGGGAAATGATTGATATATCAAGGTCTTCTTCAATCGTTTTAAGATGTGAATCAGAATTACCAAACAGCTGAACTGCTTCATTCGGATCTTCCAATTTAATATCTACAGTAATCCGTTCTTCAATCATTCGCGTGTCTCCTCGGTAAAAGGTTTAGTTGCTGCAATATTTTCTAATACTTCATAGAAAATTGTTAATTTAACTTTACCATTCTCAATATCTTCATGCAAAATTTTCTCCTCCAGAATCTGCCCGCTCCCCTCAGTAAATGATAGTACATCTTCTTCAGCGATTTTTTTTAATACATTCCTATAGTCTTCTTTGGAAAAATCCGTTTCTGATTCGGATATTTCCTTATATTCCTGTTTCACCAGTTTAAATGGCAGAGAAAAGCCTAAGACAGAAAGTGATTGATCACTGATTTGTCTGATCTGGTTTTTAAATGGACTTTTTTTATAGGAGATAAATGGTGTTGTAAAAGATCTGAATTGCAGTGCATATTTACTGTGAGTCTGTCCTGTAATCTTTTTTATATTATTTTTCACGGGCATACTGACACTAACTGTATACCACGTTAATGCTTTTACTGACCCATCAGCTCTGATTCCCTTTTCATACCCCTCTCTGCCAATATAGCCAGAGACCAGAATTTCTCCCTTTTTTACTACATCTCCCCTTTTTACCAGCGGGGTACCCGAACTGACTGATAAGGTATGTATTGTGCCTGTTTTTGAAGCTACAAGGTGTGCACGATGATCAGAATTTTTATTGTGAATAGAATCCTTCTCTCTTAACGTCACCATCAGCTTGGACCCCGTTCTCTCATATCCGATCCATGACAGCTGATCTATTTCTTTATATAGAATAGAAGCACTTTGCTGATTCAATGAAAGGTTGGAATGGTGGACACCTGGTTTAATACCTTTTTTCTCCATAATCTCTAATGCTTCATCCCTGATTTCAGGGTTCGCGCCTGTCAGTTCAATTGACCATATGTATTGAAACGCCTGAAAGAATATGAATACTGATAACAAAAATGCTGCAATTGAGGGAATATTAAATTTGGTGAATTCAAGTATTTTATGATTTCTGCCCTGATTACTCAGCGAAACTTTTGTACCTGACTTCCTAACTGCTTTTCTAAGTGCTGCAAGATCAGCATACCTGATCATAAATGTAGTTTCTTTCTTACATACAATTTGTTTAAGTGTAACATTATTCATTAATAGCCTGCTGATTACTAGACTGCTGTTTCCCCCACGCAGAAAAACTTTTACACGAAGCTTTCTTTTAAGTCCTTTAACCATTTGGTTGACCTTTAAAATGCATTTGAACAATATCCCCATGAACAGACGCATACTCATTTGAAAGGCTGCTCGTAACCAAATCTTTTCCTGTAATCGTAAGCGTTCCATAACTGACAGCAAACACGATCAACGTATTTGAATAATGGATCAGACCTTTATGGTTTTCTATTTTTACAGTTTTCAGGGCAATCCATTCGATCTTCGGTAAATCGGTTATCAAGTCTTCAGGCAGGTCCAGCCAGTCAGCAGCCCGGCTTAACCAATGTTTTTTAACCATGTAAAAAACCCCCTTCAGTTAAGAATATGTCTTAACTGAAGAGGGCATGACATTCACTGTCTGTGTTTACGCTTAGATCTTGGCGGACCAAGCACTTCGGCGAAGATAATACCGTTTACAACATCGCTTGGTTTTAATTCATTGGTGATTGTTATATCAGATTCTTTAATTGGATCTGATTTTACAGCAGGTTTCCCTCTGGTTCCAACTGCAATTTCCTGGGAAACCACTGGATCTGCCTGTTTTTTTAACTGGCTTTGTTCACGGGTTTCACGCCTCGGCCTCTGAGATTCCTCAAAGGTTTTACGTTGTTTGTCGTATTCCTCTGCCAGCTGTTTTGCATGCTTATCAAACGTTTCCTTCAGATTTCTCGGTTTAGATACTGTAGGTTTTTGTACCGGCGGTTTTTCTGCTGCAGGTGCTTCCTTCTTCTGTCTATTTAGAAGACTGATGACACCCGCGATGACCGCCATAATGAGAATCTCCACGGAGTCAGCCTCCTAACTTAATTTTTGCTGCCACCTTTATCGTCTTTATTGCCGGTAATCTTACCAATAGAATCTCTCATATCAGTGTCCGCATCAATGTTTTTAATGTTCATATAATCCATTACACCGATATTACCTTCACGTAATGCTTCAGCCATCGCAAGCGGAACCTCTGCTTCAGCTTCAACAACTTTCGCACGCATTTCTTCAACGCGCGCTTTCATTTCCTGCTCCTGCGCTACAGCCATTGCACGACGCTCTTCAGCTTTCGCCTGAGCAATGTTCTTATCTGCCTCAGCCTGTTCTGTCTGAAGTTCTGCACCAATGTTTTTACCGATATCAACATCAGCAATATCAATCGAGAGAATTTCAAACGCTGTACCTGAATCTAGTCCTTTACCTAATACAGTTTGTGAAATAAGATCCGGGTTTTCAAGTACTTTTTTATGGTTATCACTTGAACCGATTGTGCTGACAATCCCTTCACCTACACGGGCTACAATTGTATCTTCACCTGCACCACCGACCAGTCGGTCAATGTTGGCACGTACTGTAATTCTCGCTTTCGCTTTCACTTCAATTCCATCCATTGCTACACCAGCAATAAACGGTGTTTCAATTACTTTAGGGTTTACACTCATTTGAACTGCCTGCAGTACGTCACGGCCTGCAAGATCAATTGCTGCGCATCGCTCGAAAGCAAGTTCGATATTTGCACGCTGTGCTGCGATCAGTGCGTTGACAACGCGGTCTACGTTACCACCTGCAAGATAGTGACTCTCAAGCTGGTTGATCGTTACATCAACACCTGCTTTATGTGCTTTAATCATCGGGTTAATCACTCTGCTTGGAATTACCCGTCTTAATCTCATCCCTACTAAAGTAAAGATACTAACTTTAACACCTGCTGCTAGTGCTGAAATCCAAAGTGCCACTGGTACAAATGTAAAAATAACACTTAGCAAAATCACTGCAGCAACAACAATAATAATTAACGTAATTGCTTCTGTTCCCATTCAATTCACTCCTTAAAATTATTCAACTTCTCTCACTACGATACGTGAGCCTTCCACTTTCACGACTAACACTTTCTGATCTTTATTGATATATCCGCCTTCACTCACTGCATCAATTCTTTCATTTTCTATAATGATCGTGCCTGAAGGTCTTAAAGCAGTTCTGGTTACGCCAGTCTGTCCAATCAGCTCATGGCGGTTCACATTAGAAACATAACCACTTTCAGTATTGGTTGAATCACTCAATATAATTTTCTTCAGCATGTGAAGATTTTTACCAAGGAATTTCACCATTATCACCATCCCGATCACTGCAGCTAAAAGCGCTACAGATAATGCAATACCCATAAATGCAATACTCTCTCCTGCGAGCAGGATACTGACAACAATTGCAACAAGCCCTGCAATACCAAAAATACCACCCGGTATAAAGAACTCTGCAATTACAAGGCCCAGGCCAATGAGGAATAAGATTATTACTTCCATTCCTGCAAGTCCTGCAATTAAGTGGCCGAAAAAGAACAGCAGTAGCGCACCAAGTCCCAGCGAACCCGCTATACCAAATCCCGGTGAATACAATTCAAGTATAAGACCAAGACTCGCCATTGAGAGGAGAATCGGCACTACAATTGGATTGGTGACAAAACGCGCAAGGTTTTCAGTAAAAGTTGGTTCTACAGAAACCACTTCAGCATCACCAAATCCGAGTGCAGCTACCAATTCATCCAGACTGGCATAAGTCCCTTCAGAGTACCCGTTTTCTTCCGCTGTTGAAGGCGTAAAGGTTAACAGTTCGCCTTCATCAACAACTCCTTCAATCTCAATGGACTGGTCAACCATTGCTTCAGCGAATATAGGATCTCTGTTTTTATCAGAAGACTCTGCCGCATTGATCATCGCAGCAAGCCATGCGCTTTGAGCTTTTCTATCAGCATCTCCACCTGCACTTGTAATCACTGCAGAAGCGCCCATCTTACCTGAAGGCGACATATAAATTTCATCTGCATACAGTGCAATATAAGAACCCGCTGACAAAGCATTCGGATTAATATATGCAATCAGATCAATTTCACTGTTCAGCATAATCTCTCCGATTTCCTCAGCAGCGTTTACAGCTCCTCCTGGCGTATTAATATCCAGTATTAATGCTTCAGCATCATTTTCTTCAGCTTCATCAATCGACCTTTCAAGGAATGCTGCCAATCCTCGTTCAACCTCTTTTTTAACCGGAGCCACATATACCTTCTGACCATTTGCATCTGCCGGCTGTATAAATGAAAACACTGACAATAAAACTACAAAGGCAGCTAACAGTTTTACTCCGATAAGTTTCATTGTACTCCCCCCTTCTATCTGCCAGTGACTGGGTAGCATATTAATGACTTAGCTACTATACGTATGTATCAAAGAAAGGTTTCACTTTTTCCCTTACTTTTATTCTGAATGTTCAACAAAAAAAAATCAAGCCGCGTTGCACATTGCAAACACGGCTTGATTGGTCTGAACCTGAATAAACAAATTCAGTTTTATGATAAGTGTTGGAGAACCATTTTATTAATACGGGCTCCATCAGCCTTGCCTTTAACCTTAGGCATGATACTGCTCATCACTTTGCCCATATCAGCTTTAGAGGAAGCATTTGTTTCATTGATCGTTTCGATTACAATGACTTCAAGCTCTTCTTCAGTCAATTGACGGGGCATATAGGTTTCAATTAAGGCGATTTCATCAAGAAGCTTATCAGAAAGATCATCTCTTCCTGCAGATTTAAATTCAGCATAAGAATCTTTGCGCTGTTTTAACTCACGCGAAAGCACAGTCAATTCTTCATCTTCAGTTAAATCACTGTGACCTACTTTGTATCCTTCATTTTGCAACGAAGACTTAAGCATCCGGATCACTGAAAGACGTTCCTTTTCCTTATTTCTCATTGCTGTTTTCATATCTTCATTCAGACGATCTAACATACTCACTTCATGCACCTGCTCCTATATTAGAATTTGCGCTTTCTTGCAGCTTCAGACTTTTTCTTACGCTTAACGCTTGGCTTTTCATAGAATTCACGCTTTCTGAACTCCTGAAGAGTACCAGCCTTTGATGTAGTCTTTTTAAAGCGGCGAAGAGCATCTTCGAGTGATTCGTTTTTACGAACGACCGTTTTTGACATCTCTAATTCCCTCCCTCCGAACACTACGCTTACATATTCAAGCAAAGAGAAACACGAATGTGTATTCTTCATTGCATGCAGTAAGATAGGGATACTTACTGACATTCATGGGTAATCCCATGTACTTATACAGTATAAACCAAGTATAAGTGCTGGTCAACAGGTATTCGAAAGAATAAGAAGCCTTTTCAACGCTGATTTAAGAGTTGAAAAGACTTCGAGATTCATCAGATCATCATTTGCTGAATTAAACCTTAATAATCGCTGTCAGCCGTTTGTCCCTGAATGATCTTAATGCCGGCACTTGCACCTAAGCGTGTAGCTCCTGCATCGATCATTGCCTGCGCATCTTCTGCAGAGCGCACTCCACCAGATGCCTTTACACCAAGGTCCGGACCAACAGTTTTTCTCATCAGTGCAATATCCTCAGGTGTTGCTCCGCCTCCGGAGAAACCTGTAGAAGTTTTTACATAATCAGCACCTGCTTCAACTGCAAGCTCACAAGCCTTCACTTTTTCTTCTTCAGTGATAAGTGAAGTTTCAATAATTACTTTTGTCAGTGCTTTCCCTTTAGCAGCAGCTGTTACAGCCTGGATATCCTGCCTCACTGTATCAAAATCACCGCTTTTCAGTGCGCCGATGTTGATCACCATATCCACTTCAGTCGCGCCATCTTCAATTGCCTGCTTCGTTTCAAAAGCTTTTGTTTCAGTTGCAGATGCGCCGAGCGGGAAACCGATTACTGTGCAAACCTTTACATCAGTAGTCTGCAGTAGTTCTGACGAAAGCTTAACCCAGTAAGGGTTCACACATACAGACATAAATCCGTGTTCAGCTGCTTCTTCACACAGGTTAGTGATCTGTTCTTTTGTTGCTTCAGGTTTTAATAGTGTATGGTCGATCATTTTTGCGATTTGTGTCATGCTAATACCCCTTTTCATTTAGATGTACGTACCTATTTTAACACTAAGCGGTTGAAATGCCTAATAAAAAAAACTTAGACAAAATAATTGTCTAAGTCTTTTAAAATCGTTACATCGAATGAAGCTTTTGTTATATAAACGACCTATTACTCAAGGTTTATACCGTTAATTCTTCTTCAAGCACTCTTACAAATTCACCTTTGTTGTAAGGGTATCCTGATTCTGTTATTTTAACTTTCACAAGCTTGCCTACCATTTCTTCATTCGCAGGGAATACGACTTTCAGATAGTTACTTGTATAACCGACATATAAAGATCCGGTTGCGTCTTCTTTAAATGGTTCTTCAGGGATCACTTCAAGTACTTCATTCTGATAATTAGAAGCGTATTCTTTTGCCAGCTGATCAGAAAGCGAAATCAGCCTGTGTACACGCTCATTTTTAATCTCTTCATCTACCTGTTCATCCATTCTCGCTGCAGGTGTACCGGTACGTTTTGAATAAGGGAACACGTGGAGCTCTGAGAACTTCTGCTCACGGATAAAGTTATAGGTTTCCATAAACTCTTCTTCTGTTTCACCAGGGAAACCAACGATCACATCTGAGGTAACCGCAAGTCCTGGAAGTGCTTTTTTGAGCTTTTGCAGTCTTTCAGCGAAAAACTCCATAGTATACTTACGTCTCATTCTCTTCAGGACTGTATTTGAACCTGACTGAAGAGGAACATGGAGGTGATTGACAACCATTTTTGAGCGGTCAATGACTTCGATTACTTCATCAGTCAGCTGACTCGCTTCAATTGAGGAAATACGAATCCGCTTAAGTCCTGTTACTTTTTCTTCAAGGTCTGTGAGAAGCATTGCCAGGTTATAATCCTTCATGTCTTCTCCATACCCACCAGTGTGAATACCGGTCAGAACGATTTCTTTATAGCCTGCTTCCACAAGCTGCTTAGCCTGTCTGATCACCTCTTCAGGATCTCTTGAACGCATAAGCCCCCGAGCCCACGGAATAATACAGAATGTGCAGAAATTATTGCACCCTTCCTGAATTTTCAGCGAGGCCCGTGTACGGTCAGTAAAGGCTGGAACATCCAGCTCTTCATAGACGCGGTTTTTCATAATGTTCGTCACGCCATTAATCGGCTGTCTTTCCTGTCTGTATTGCTCAATATAATCAAGCATCTTTGTACGGTCCTGCGTACCAACGACAATATCTACGCCAGGAATCGCCATAATTTCTGCAGGAGAAGTTTGTGCATAGCACCCTGTTACACAAATAACAGCATCAGGATTTTTGCGGATCGCACGCCTGATTACCTGGCGGCTCTTCTTATCTCCTGTATTTGTTACTGTACAGGTGTTAATCACATATACATCAGATGATGCTTCATACTCTACTCTGTCATATCCGTTTGCTTTAAACAGCTGCCAGATTGCCTCTGTTTCATAATGGTTCACTTTACATCCCAGCGTATGAAATGCGACTGTTCCCATTTTTTCACCTCATTAATTCAAAATGATAGGAAATCGCAGCCAATATGTATAATGGTGCGGTTTCAGTTCTTAATATTCTCGGTCCCAAACCACAGCTGACTGCCCCGGCATGCGTAAACACGTTCACTTCATTTTCAGAGAAACCGCCTTCAGGTCCAATAATGACTAGCACTTTGGCGTTTGACTCCAACTGATTCAGGAATTGATAAAAGTTCGTTGCTTCTCCGGATTTGGCATCTTCTTCATATGCCATCATAATAGCATCAAATTCGTGAAAAGACGAACGTAATTGTTTTAAAGTGACCGGCTCTTCTACCGCAGGAATAACTGAACGGTGTGACTGCTCAGCAGCCTCTTTAGCAATTTTATTCCAGCGCTCAGCCTTTTTCTTACCTTTTTTCTGATCCCACTTTACAATTGATCTTTCAGCACTGAACGGCTTCAGTGATGTCATGCCCAGTTCAGTTGCTTTTTGAATCACATAGTCGAGCTTATCGCCTTTAGGCAGTCCATGAGCAATTGTTACATTAACAGGCAGCTCAGAATGATGTTCAATTTTACTGACCTGTTTGAGGGAAAGCTGAGTCTCTTCAATTTTTACAATTTCCGCTTCATAAACGGTATGCTGATCAAGAACCGCTATGACCCTGTCACCTTCAGTCATCCTCATAACACGGACAATATGTTTATAATCTTCACCTTCGATTAAAAGAACTCCGTCATCACCCGGTTTATGTTGAATAAAATAACGCTGCATCCCTGGTCACGCTTCCGGCTTAGTAGCGATAATCGCTACCCAGTCTTCCATTGTCATCACTTCATCAATTTCAAAACCTGACGCTCTAAGTGCATCTTTTACGGTATCTTTTTTCTGTTTAATGATGCCTGAAGTGATAAATGTGCCACCCGGCTTTGTCATCGCATAAGCATCGTTAGTAAAAGTAAGAATAACTTCAGCAAGTATATTCGCTACAATCACATCAACCGGCTCTGTAGTTCCGCTTAACAGGTTCCCCTGCGACACTGAAACAGTTTCTTCCACACCATTAAGTGTGATATTTTCAGTTGCTGATTTGACTGCAACCTCATCAAGATCAAGCGCATGGACTGATGAAGCTTCAAGCAAAGCTGCTGCAATACTTAACACACCAGAGCCAGTTCCTACATCAATCACCGTATCGCCTTTAATCACTGTGCGTTCAAGCGCCTGAATACACATTACAGTAGTAGGATGAGTTCCTGTCCCAAAAGCCATGCCAGGGTCAAGTTCGATGATCAGTTCATCACTTGAAACTCTTTCATAATCCTCCCATGTAGGTACGATTGTAAAGGTTGAAGAGATTTTCACAGGGTTATAATATTTTTTCCATGCAGTAGCCCAGTCCTCTTCATTCACTTCACTGACGGCAACTGTATTCTCACCAATATCAATATTAAATGAAACCAGATTACTGATTTCCTGTTTAATCCCATCGACCGTTTCAGCAAGAAAGCTGTTAACAGGAAGGTAGGCTTTCACCATAACGCCTGTATCAGGATAATCTTCAGGATTCAGGTCATAAATTTCACCGAACTGATCTTCCCTGTCTTTTAATAGCTCACCCGGGTCCTCAATGACAACTCCACTGGCACCAGCTTCATGCAGGATATTGGAAATTGGCTCGATTGCCTCATTTGTTGTATGAATACTTATTTCTGACCACTTCATCAGACCAGCTCCATTTCACTTCAGGCTGTCAGGGCATATGCCCCGACAGTTCATATTTTATTATTCACCTTTGAATGCGCGCTTTACTTTTTCAAAGAAGTTATCGTGCTGCTCATCAGGTACATCTCCACTGATTTCTGCAAATTCTCGGAGCAGCGTTTTTTGTCTGTCTGTTAGCTTCTTCGGTGTAATGACTTTCACGCGGATCTGCTGATCTCCCTGTCCATAACCATGAACATTTTTAACACCTTTACCCTTCATCCGGAAAGTTGTTCCTGACTGAGTACCTGCTGGCAGCTTCCATTTTACTTTGCCATGTACAGTAGGTACTTCAAGCTCATCTCCGAGTGTCGCCTGTACAAATGTAATCGGCATATCAAGGAAAATATCGTCGCCTTCACGCTCAAAGATTTCGTGCGCTCTAACGCGGAAAACAACATACAGATCCCCTGGAGGTCCGCCATTAAAACCTGGTTCACCCTGACCTGCGACTCTCATTTGCTGACCATCATCAACACCGGCAGGGATTTTTACATGAATCTTCTTGCGCTTCTTCACTTTTCCATTACCAGCACATGTTGTGCACTTATCTTTCACAAGCTTGCCGGAACCTTCACAATGGTGACAGACTCTGCGGTTTACAATACGGCCAAACGGTGTCTGCTGTTCTACATTCAGCTGACCCGAGCCGTTACAGTAATGACAAGTTTCAGGCGTTGTACCTGGCTTTGCACCATCTCCGCCACATGTCTCACATTGTTCTTCTTTTGGAATTTCAATATCCGTTTCTTTTCCGAACACTGCTTCTTCAAACTGGATTGCCATTGTGTATTGAAGATCATTCCCCTGTCTTGGTGCATTCGGGTCACGTCTTCTGCCTCCGCCGCCAAAAAACGAGCTGAATATATCTTCGAATCCGCCGAAGCCGTCGAATCCTGCACCGCCGCCAAAGCCCTGGTTCGGGTCAGTATGACCGAATTGATCATAGTGCGCACGCTTTTGTTCATCACTTAATACTTCATAAGCTTCTTTTACTTCTTTAAACTTGTCGCCTGCATCTTCATCTTTATTAATATCCGGATGATATTTTTTTGAAAGCTTACGATAAGCTTTTTTGATTTCTTCTTTAGAAGCACCTTCTGAAAGTCCAAGCACTTCGTAGTAATCTCGTTTACTCATATTTCCACTCCCCGGTCCTTTTGCATAAAGGTTATTTTAGCATTTTTCCTGCTGCCCTTGCAATGGCAAAGAAAAAGCCAAAGTACCGTGACTTTGACTTTTTCCGCTTCTG
This sequence comes from Jeotgalibacillus sp. 10bf12, assembly GCF_055597105.1. NCBI lineage: Bacteria > Bacillati > Bacillota > Bacilli > Caryophanales > Caryophanaceae > Jeotgalibacillus > Jeotgalibacillus sp. 10bf12. The sequence continues at coordinate 2,780,264 of NZ_CP200276.1, forward strand.
CTATTATTTCTTCTCGTCGTCAACTTCTTCAAAGTCTGCGTCAACAACATCATCTTCCGGCTTTCCGCCTTCTGCCTGCTGTTCTGCTTCAGCCTGTTGTGCAGCTTCTTCATAAAGCTTCATTGAAAGTGCCTGTAGAATTTCCTGAAGAGTATCTTTCTTCGTCTTAATTTCTTCAAGTTCATTCTTTTCAATTGCTTCCTTCAGCTCGTCACGCGCTGCTTCAGCTTTTTTCTTTTCTTCTTCATCAACTTTTTCTCCAAGATCAGATAATGTTTTATCTGTCTGGAATACCAGCTGGTCAGCTTCATTACGAACTTCCGCTTCTTCTTTACGCTGCTTATCCGCTTCAGCATTTTCCTCAGCTTCTTTTACCATACGGTCGATATCTTCATCTGATAGAGAAGTAGAAGATTTAATTGTGATCTTCTGCTCTTTACCAGTACCTAGATCTTTTGCACTTACATTCACAATACCGTTTTTATCGATATCAAATGTTACTTCGATCTGTGGTACGCCGCGTGGTGCAGGCGGGATATCTCCAAGCTGGAAACGGCCGAGTGTTTTATTATCCGCTGCCATTGGGCGTTCACCCTGAAGCACGTGGATATCAACAGCGTTCTGGTTATCAGCTGCAGTAGAGAAAGTCTGTGATTTAGATGTCGGGATTGTCGTATTACGTTCAATCAGAACTGTAGATACGCCACCCATTGTTTCGATACCAAGTGATAATGGTGTCACATCAAGAAGGACAACGTCTTTAACGTCACCAGTCAGTACACCACCCTGGATTGCTGCACCCATAGCAACTACTTCATCAGGGTTAACGCCTTTTGAAGGCTCTTTTCCTGTTTCTTTCTTAATTGCTTCCTGTACAGCAGGGATACGTGTAGATCCACCTACCAGAATTACTTTATCAATTTCAGAAGCAGACATACCTGCATCTTTAATTGCTTGACGAGTTGGTCCCATTGTACGCTCGATTAATGAAGAAGCAAGATCTTCAAACTTCGCACGTGACAGATTCATTTCCAGGTGAAGCGGTCCTGCTTCCCCAGCTGTGATAAATGGAAGTGAAATCTGCGTTGAAGTAACACCTGAAAGATCTTTCTTTGCCTTTTCAGCTGCATCCTTTAGACGCTGAAGTGCCATTTTATCCTTTGAAAGGTCAATGCCATTTTCTTTTTTAAACTCTGCTACAAGGTGATCAATGATGACCTGGTCAAAGTCGTCACCGCCAAGACGGTTATCACCGGCAGTTGAACGCACTTCAAATACGCCATCGCCAAGCTCAAGGATTGATACGTCAAATGTACCGCCACCAAGGTCATATACAAGAATCGTCTGATCTTCATCCATCTTGTCAAGACCATATGCAAGTGCTGCTGCAGTTGGCTCGTTAATAATACGCTCTACTTCAAGACCTGCAATTTTACCAGCGTCTTTCGTTGCCTGGCGCTCAGCATCATTGAAATATGCCGGAACAGTAACGACTGCTTTTTTTACTTCTTCACCAAGGTAGCTTTCAGCATATCCTTTTAAGTATTGTAGAATCATTGCAGAAATTTCCTGAGGTGAATACTCTTTTCCTTCTGCTTCTACTTTGTGGTCTGTACCCATATGTCTTTTAACAGACATGATTGTGTTAGGGTTCGTAATTGCCTGACGCTTAGCTACTTCCCCGACCTGCATTTCACCATTTTTAAATGATACAACCGATGGAGATGTACGGTTACCTTCAGGGTTAGCGATTACTTTTGCTTCTCCGCCTTCAAGTACAGACACACACGAGTTTGTTGTACCTAAATCAATACCAATAATTTTACTCATTTCAACATCATCCTCCCAAATACAATTATTCGTTTACTTTTACCATTGAAGGACGGATTACACGGTCCTTCAGCTTATAGCCTTTTTGCAGTTCTTCAATGACGGTATTTGATTCATACTCTTCTTCATTAACCTGCATCACTGCCTGATGAAGGTTCGGGTCAAATTGCTGACCTGTTGATTCAATGACTTCAACACCTTCAGCTTTCAGTGCTTCTAAAAGGCTTGAATGCACCATTTGCATGCCTTTTAATAATGAAGCAGATTCATCATTTGAAGTCTCTATATTAAGCGCGCGTTCAAAATTATCAAGTGCAGGTAAAATGCCTGTCACGATATTTTGAGCACGATACTTTTGTAAAGTTTCATTCTCTTTTTGAATACGGCGTCTGTAGTTATTGAATTCAGCGTGAAGACGCAGGTATTTATCTTCAGCCTCTTCAGCTTTTTGCTGCCAGTTTACTTCTTCAGTAGCTACTGAATCCTCCTGATCAACTGCATGATCTGAAGTCTCCTCAGTTTCTTCAACCGCTTCATTTTTTACTTCTTCTGTTGTTTCCTGTTGTACATCTTTTTCTGACACGATCTTTCACCTCCTTGAAATGCTTTCCCTTTTTAACCTTCGCTAAACGCCCGGATCAAAGAACGATACAGACCCGCTCAGTAAAATGCACTGCCAGGGTTAAGATCCCGGCAGGCATCATTTTTCATCTGAATCATAAAAGTGTGATAATGCTTTAGACAGGTCCATACTGATGACATTCAACAGGCTGATTACACGGGAATATTCCATCCTTGTAGGACCAAGGATGGCGAGTGAGCCACTTTGTCCTCCAATAACGGGAAAAGATGCCGTGATCAGGGAAACATCTTTTAGTGCCTCATTATTATTTTCCTTGCCAATCCTGATCTGAATGCCAGAGCCACTGCTGTCTTTAATCAGCGGATATAAATAATCTTCCTTATCAATAACATCCATTAGCATTCTGAGCTTATCAATATCATTAAATTCAGGCTGATTCAGCATATTCATCTTTCCACCGAAAAACAGCTTATCGTGGACCGGTATGTTCATAATTTGCGCAAAAGCTTCAATCATTAAGTCATAGTTCGCTATATGACGCTTCAGAAATAATGCGACTTCTTTATACATTTTGTCATGAAGCTCTGCAAGCGGTGTGCCGGTCAGCTTATCATTCAGTATCTTGACCATCCGTTCAATATCCTCAGGATTCAAACCGGGTGGAATGGTAAATCGTTTGTTTTCAACATGTCCGGTATCTGTCACGATAATGGCAATTGCGCTTTCTTGATTCAGTGGAATAATCTGAACGCTTTTTACTTTATTATCATGATGATCAGGACCGAGCACAATTGAAGTATAGTTTGTCATTTGTGAAAGTATTTCAGCTGAACGCTGAACGACATTTTCAATTTCAAGAATTCTGTCTGCAAAGATCGACTGTATTTGAGACATATCTTTTTTCTTTAGAGCCTGTGGTGAGAGCAAATGATCCACATAAAAACGATATCCTTTCTCTGAAGGAATACGCCCTGATGACGTATGGGTTTTTTCTAACAGTCCCATTTCTTCAAGATCGTACATTTCATTACGGATCGTAGCAGAGCTGAAAGGAATCTCCACTTTTTTGGACAGGCTTCTCGAACCTACCGGCTGGGCAGAGCGAATAAAATCATCAATAATCACTTGAAGAATAAGTAATTGCCGATCTGTTAGCATCTTTTATCACCCCTGTTAGCACTCACTTATCACGAGTGCTAAATCTAATTCTTAAGTTATCAAATGATGATTTTACTGTCAACGACTATGCATTAATTTATTCCAAGAAATGATTGAAACACTTCGTTACCGAGAAAACGGCCTTCCCGGGTTAATCTGATGCGGTCATTTTCAACAACTAAAAGTTTTCTTTCAGTCATACTTTTAACCGGCGCTTCGAATGTATCCATCAGCTCAACATCAAACTTCTGTTTAAAGTGCGGAATTGATACACCCCCTGTTTTCCTTAAACCGAGAAACATCTCTTCTTCCATTTTTTCATAAAGTGTAACCTCTGCTTCATGAAAAACGGGTAATTTGCCGTCTTTAAGAGATTGAATGTACTTGGATACGGGGCCGATATTAGAATATCTGATACTATTCACATATCCATGTGCACCTGCACCAAAACCGTAGTAGCTTTCATTCTCCCAGTAGGTTAGGTTATGAAGACTTTCGTAACCGGGTTTAGCAAAGTTACTAATTTCATACTGATGAAGCCCTTTTGCTGACATTTTTTCCATGAGCAGCTCATACATGGCTGCTTCAGCGTCTTCCCCGGGTAGCGGCAGACGCCCTTTTCTCATCAGATTATAAAAAACAGTTTTAGGTTCTACAATCAGTGAGTAGCCTGAGTAATGAGGCAAATCGAGTTCAAGCGCACGATCAATCGTATCCTCAAAATCTTCAAGTGTTTGTTCCGGCAGCGCATAAATCAGATCAATACTGATATTGCTGAAGCCTTCCTCCTGCGCTTCTCTCACCGAGCGATATACATCATCAGAACGATGGTTCCGCCCGATTTTCTCGAGCAGCCGGTCGTTAAATGACTGTACGCCAAAGCTGAGTCTGTTCACCCCTGAGGCTTTCAGGACACTGATTTTGTCTTTACTGAGATCGCCGGGGTTCGCTTCAAACGTATATTCAGTTTCATCAGTAATCCGGAAGGTTGACTGAATGCCTTCACACAGTTTTTTTAGCTGGACAGCGCTTAATGCAGTAGGGGTCCCGCCTCCGACAAAAATACTTTTCATCGGTTCAGAGCCTTTATAAACGGTTTTCATTTCCTGTATCAGCATATCAATATATTCATCAACAGGCTGATTTTTCATAAATACTTTATTAAAATCACAGTAGTGACATATGTGGTGACAAAATGGAATGTGTATATAAACTGCAGATGTCATGTCTTTCCTCATTCCTTTAACATAGAAAAAGGGACGTTTCCTGCCGTAAGCAGAACCCGCTCCCCTTTCTCATGTATCAAAATTATTTTTCGCCTTCATCCATCTGAAGGACAGCCATAAACGCTTCCTGAGGGACTTCAACAGAGCCGACCATCTTCATACGCTTCTTACCGGCTTTCTGTTTTTCAAGCAGCTTACGCTTACGTGAAATATCTCCGCCATAACATTTAGCAAGTACGTTTTTACGAATTGCTTTAATAGATGATCTGGCAATGATTTTATTTCCAACAGCCGCCTGTACAGGTACCTCGAACTGCTGGCGCGGAATTAATTTCTTCAGCTTTTCAACAATCAGCTTACCGCGTTCATAGGCGAAATCCTTATGAACAATAAAGCTCAGTGCATCAACTTTCTCAGCATTAAGAAGAATATCCATTTTCACCAGCTTAGATTCGTGATATCCAATTAATTCATAATCAAATGAAGCATATCCCTTTGTACTTGATTTCAGCTGATCGAAGAAATCGTACACAATTTCAGCAAGCGGAATTTCATAAACGACGTTTACACGGGATTCGTCCATGTACTGCATATCGATAAAATTACCACGCTTTGATTGTGCCAGCTCCATCACAGGACCAACATAATCGTTAGGCACCATGATTGTTGCTTTAACATACGGTTCTTCTACGTGATGAACAGATTGAGCATCCGGCATCGCTGCAGGGTTGTCCACTTTTACGTAGCTGCCGTCTTCAAGATAAACATCATATATAACACTCGGTGCAGTTGTAATCAGATCAATATTAAATTCACGTTCAATTCGCTCCTGAATGATCTCCATGTGCAGGAGTCCGAGGAATCCGCAGCGGAAGCCGAAGCCGAGCGCCTGTGAAGTTTCGGCTTCATATTGCAGGGCCGAATCATTCAGTTCAAGCTTTTCCAGTGCTTCACGAAGATCAACATATTTTGCAGTGTCGATCGGGTAAAGACCGCAATATACCATCGGGTTCATTTTGCGGTAACCGGGCAGTGCTTCTTCAGTCGGAGTGACTGCGCTTGTAATCGTATCCCCTACACGCGTGTCACTGACATTTTTAATTGCTGCTGTCAGGTAACCTACATCACCTACAGTTAATTCATCCTGTGCCGTTGCTTTTGGTGTAAATACACCAATCTCATTCACTTCAAATTCTTTACCTGTCGCCATCATACGGATTTTATCCCCAGGCTTCACACGGCCTTCAACAATTCTGATATACGCGACTACACCTCTGTAAGGGTCATAAAGCGAGTCGAAAATCAGTGCTTTTAAAGGTGCATCCGGGTCACCCTGAGGTGCTGGTACTTTTTCAACAATCTGTTCTAAGATATCTTCAATACCGATACCGGCTTTAGCTGAAGCAAGCACTGCTTCTGATGCATCAAGACCAATCACATCCTCAACTTCCTGGCGAACACGCTCGGGATCTGCTGCAGGCAGGTCAATTTTGTTGATAACCGGCAGAATTTCAAGGTCGTTATCAAGCGCCAGATAGACATTGGCTAGTGTCTGTGCCTCAATTCCCTGAGCGGCATCCACGACAAGGATTGCTCCTTCACAGGCAGCAAGACTTCTTGATACTTCATATGTGAAATCGACATGTCCAGGTGTGTCAATCAGATGAAACGTATATTCTTCACCGTCTTTTGCCTGGTATTTAAGCTGTACTGCATTTAGTTTAATTGTAATGCCGCGCTCTCTTTCAAGATCCATCGAATCAAGCAGCTGAGCTTTCATTTCACGGGCCGTCAGTGCTTTCGTCTGCTCCAAAATCCGGTCAGCAAGCGTTGACTTCCCGTGATCAATGTGGGCAATAATTGAAAAGTTTCTAATATTTTTTTGTCTATTAAGACGCTGTTCCTGGTTCATTTCGTGTCCACTCCTGTTTTTAAGACGCAATTGTACTAGCGTAAAGTATAACAGTTTAACAGGCGTGTTTCAATCGCACACTTTACGGGACACTGACCGGCTCAGCATCGAGCATATATTCAGCCATTACCTGTGTAAAAATTTCCGTTGTTGCTTCGAGTTCTTCAAACTTATTATCCACTCCGCCAAGCTCCAGTAAAATGGACCTTGGAGACAAATCCTGATTAAATTTTCCGTTTGTGTGTTCCCCTTTTTTAATATACACCCCACGTGAAATGCCCGGAACAAGCTCATTCAGCCTTTTGTGAATTTCCTCTGCAAGTATTTCATTTTCTTTACTGCCCTCATGCTCTCCCCCTACAACGAAAGCGACTTTAGCATAGGTCTGATCACCGGATTGAAGCGTGGTTGCTTCACGTCTGACAGAATCTCTGTGAACATCAATAAAATAGTCCAATGTGTCATTCGAACTCATTGCTTCCTGTACGATTTTTTTTGATGCATCGTAAGCCTGCCAGTAATCTTTTCCACTTTCCTTTAACTTTGCCATTACATCAGTCGAATCAACTTTCACCGGTATCCCTTTCTGATGAAATGACTGTTTAAAATATTGCCCGATCTGCGTGATATTCACTTTCGAATGATGAGCGAGGTTAGGGTCTTTTGTATCTGGTAAATAAGGTAAGAAAGACTCTCTTGAGTGGGTAAAGTATATAAACACACGCGGGTTCGCGGAGTCATCTGCTGTAATTGGTTCCTGGTTTACCTCAACGGCTTCTTCTTCTTCACCGCTGAAAAACCATTCTGTCGGGGGGACAGATTCAGAAGGTGCAGGAAATTCATTCGCAGCAACTTCATGACTGAACCCCTCCATTGCAAGCCAGTTCACAGGATCAAATACAGTCTCCGATAGCGCATCCCATATTGCTTTTAGTTCATCCTGTGGTGTCAGATAGGCATATTCAGTTTGTAACATCAGATATGTAGCACTTAGCGGCAGCTCTTCCGGTAATGCAAATGAAAAATCATAGATTCCCTGTTTTACATTTGGAAGGTAAAGCCCTGCCGCCATAACAGAAATAAGCAGGAGAAATGTTTTTAGGAATAAATTGACTGAATGCATTGTCTGCGTCTTTTTCAACAGGCCACCTCCTGATTGAAATCTTTATGCAGTATATGCACACAATTTTTATTCAGAACGTTTCTTCAGGATGGTGCAATGCATGATCAATGGCCGAAGCCAGCATGTCTGACGCTTGTTTAATATAAAGATCTGTTTCTTTTGGGGTAACAATCAGGTTCTGCCCGATCGGGGACAGGATTTCTTTAAAGAGCTGCTGTTTTTCCTCATCAGATAATTCACCGATTACTCCAAGGTATGCACTTTTCTCCCTGGGACCCGCTATATTCTTATCCAGCTCTTCAATTGACGGCTTTGTCATTAGAAGGGCTGCCGGCTTCTGTTTCTGACTCTTCATTTTCATTGTTTTTTCGAAATACCCCAGCGCGTCATTGGTAATTGATGCAGCATCAACGACTGTTGGTATGCCGATCGCAATAACTGGAACCCCGAAAAGCTCACTGCTGATCTCCTGACGATTGTTCCCAACGCCAGCACCGGGATGTATGCCGGCTGATGATAACTGAACTGTTGTGTGAAGTCTTGAAGCGGATCTGGCTGCGAGCGCATCTATGATGATCACTGCTCCCGGCTTATACTGCTCAATCACACCTTTCAGGGTTGCGGCGGTTTCCATTCCTGTAAGCCCCATAACACCTGGCGCAAGGGCTGCAGTTCTTCTGAATCCTTCAACTGCATTTGGTTCAACTTCAAATAAATGATTGGTGACAAAAACCTTTCGGCAAACTTCCGGACCAAGCGCATCGGGAGTAATCTGCCAATTTCCGAGCCCTGCAATGAGTACCGGTGCTTCTTCACTGATTTGCTGTTTCAGTAGAAAAGATCTGATAACATGTGATAAAGCTGTAGATGCTTTTTCCACCCACTCCTCATTTTGCGTTCTCAACTGTGGAGCTTCAAAAGTCCAGTAATCTCCTGCTTTTTTTCCGGTAAAAGTTGATGCAGTCTGATCAACTTTTATTTTTTTTAACTTAAATTCATTGACCTCTTCCTCTTCAACAATCAGCTCATATTCCTTCTCAGCAGAAAGGGCTTCATAAGCCTCAAGCGCAAGATCTGTTCGAAAAGCCATCATGTCAACTCCCATCAGCATTTTTATTTAGGGTGTTTCAATGCTCATGTTCTATACGTTTATTCAAATATTTATTTTCGCTACTATTGCATTCTCTTTGCCTGTTTGATAAAATATCCCTTGTTCTTATGTAATTGAATCTAACCGGTTCCTTACGAGAAACCGTATGCCGTAAATGGCGTGAATCATGTTAATCGAGTTTTTAATAGTCCTCGATTCAGTTCGGGAGGTGACATAAATGCCAAACATTAAATCTGCTATCAAACGCACAAAGACAAATGCTGCTCGCAACGAAGCGAACATTCAGCAAAAATCATCTATGCGTACAGCGATCAAGCGTTTCGAAACTGCTGTTCAGAACGATTCTGACAACAAAACAGAATTGCTTTCAACTGCTGTAAAACAGCTTGACAAAGCTGCACAAAAAGGGCTTATTCACAAAAACAACGCAGACCGTCAAAAGTCTCGTCTAACGAAAAAGCTTAACGCATAATTTTTAAGCCGATGCTGCATGCATCGGCTTTTTTTATCGGCTTAGCGCCGGAAGCTTTGTCAGAAACATTTCAATAATCATATCTTTTCTTCCTGAAGAAGATTTCAGTGAAAGGTCACATTCAGCAAGCTCAAGCATAATTGTCTTTAGATGATCAGCTGAAAGCTTTGCGGCATGCTGACCGGCAAGCTTTACTCTGAATGGGTGAACTTTCAGCCTTGAAGCGATCTGCTGCTGACTGAACCCTTTTCCACTCATGTTTTTCACCTGATAGATCAGCCTGAACTGACCGCTTAAGAGCGCCAGCAGCTTCAGAGGCTCCTCTTTTTGCCTGATCAGGTCATGGTACAGTTCAATTGCATGCCCAGTGCGTCCATTCAATGTAAACTCAATCAAATCAAACACATTATTCTCAACAGACTTAGGTGTAAGCAGCACCACATCCTCATGCCTGATCACATCTGATCCACCGGCATATAAAGCTAACTTTTCGATTTCCCCTGCAAGCATAAAGAGATTGGTTCCCGCGAGCACTGTAAGTTTTTCAACCGCTTCATCTTCAATCTGAAGTCGGTGGTCAGCAACCTTACTTTTAATCCACCCCTTAATATCATTTACCGTTAATTTTTTGGCTTCAATGACAGCGGCATTTTTTTTCGTCAGCTTTGTAATTTTCTTCCGTTCGTCGAGTTTTTCTGAAGGCACATGAATAACAAGCACTGTATAAGGTGCAGGGGATGCAAGGTAAGCTTCAAGTACCTCAGTCGACTGTTTGATATCTTTTTTCTTTTCAGCAGTAAAAAACATTGCGCCCTCAATAAAAACCAGACGTTTTTCACCCATAAAAGGAAAAGATTCAGCATCTTCTATTGCAGCTTCAAGATTGGCATCGTCAGCCAGATCATGTAGAGAGAAATTAAAATCCATTTCTTCTTCTGAAATCACATGCTGAATTAACAGCTGTTTCGTCTCATGAAGCAGGTATTCTTCTTCACCGTACAATAAATAAACAGGCGCAAGCTGCCCTTTTTTTATTGCGTTCCATTCTTTGATTATCAAATAAATCCGCCTCACTTTTATATGTATCACCACCATTGTATAGGAAATCTCACTCCCTATACAACAGTGGAAAGGGCAGAGTGAATCTGCCTTATATAAACACTGAGAAGCCGGGCCCGGGTCACCGCCTTTTCAGTTGTTTGTGCGTAGTATTTGTATCAATTTATGAATTATTTGTGATAAGCTGTTTAATGTAAAAGATTTTAAATGGTAACTATGGATTTTTCTAAAACGATGCACTATACTGAAAATGTATATAGGAGGGGTAACCATGAATGAATTCGAACAAAATGTTCAATCGAAACGAAACGACCTGATTGATTCCGGCGTAGCATTTATTGTATCATTTGGATTTTTCGCTGCATTATTCACAGTTGGAACAATCATCTCAGTCGTGGGATCCTAACTTTTTTGAAGAGCCTTTATGGCTCTTTTTATTTTTCAATATTATATGGTGCTGCAACATCAAAAGTGCCATCATCCCCTGTAAAAGTATACCTGACAGCACCATTTACCGAAGTCACGTATACTTCAGCCCCCTCAAGTCTTTTTATTACAGCAGGATGCGGATGGCCATACATGTTATTCTTACCTGCTGAAATGATGGCATATTCAGGTTTTGCAATATCTAAAAATGCTTGCGTGGAAGAAGAGTTACTTCCGTGATGCGCTACCTTCAAAACGTCGATATCTTCAAATTCATCTGACATCTCTATTTCAGTTTCCTTTTCGATATCTCCAGTAAAAAGCCACTTCTTCCCACCTATATCTGCCTGCAACACTAAGGATGCATTATTCCCTTCATGATGATCACCCGGTGTGATCAATTTAAATTTATTTCCCCCGACCTCCCAGCTTGCAGTCTCTTTTATTTCTTTAACGGGTGTTCCATCCCGTACGAAAGCTTCAAGTAAAGTCCTCATTTCTTCTTTATCAGCAGAGCCGTCACTTGTCCACACTTCTTTTATTGACAGTTCTTTTAATAAGTCCTGTGCCCCGCCAATATGATCCCAGTCATGATGTGTCAATATCAGCAGGTCAATTGTGGAGATGCCCATACTTTTCAAATAAGGCAGTACAATTTTTTCACCAACAGAAAAACGATCATCAGCTTCTCCGAAATGAACCTGGCCACCTGTGTCAATCAGATAATTCCCCTGATTAAACGGGAGCTGAATTAGGATACTATCTCCTTGACCTACGCTGATAAACGTAATGCTTCCTTTGGGATTTACATAAATCGAACCGATCATATACACTATCACAACAATCAGACAGCAGCCTGCCAGTTTGAACTTATTTTTTTCAAATAAGCTTAGCATCCCGATTAATCCGGTACTCAATATGATCAATTTGAGGATAGATGGCTTACCTGAAATCAGTACTGAACGTTTAATATCTGAAATGAGTGCTGAGAGATGTTCCACAGGAGAAATCAGAGCCGCAGGGACCATTGCTGCAAAAATCGCGGTGTCCATCGAAAGAAATGACAGGAGATAAATAAAAATAAATGAAGGAAGAATAATCAGCGTATACAGAGGCACATAAATCAGATTCATGAAAAAGGAGGATAGAGATAGTTCATAGAAATGCCACAGAATGATTGGTAAAGCACCAAGCTGGGCCACTGTAGTAACCATCAGAAGACTTACTATTTTATTTTGAAATTTTAAGATCCTGCCAGAAGAAAGCGCAAGTGTGAAACTGACTGCATAACTCAGCTGAAACCCTGCATTGACAAGCTCTAGAGGAAACAAAAATAAATGGAGCACAAACACAGTGCTCAGAATATGTAGCAGTGGCAGCCTTACAAATAAGTACTGAAGGCTCAACCCCAAAAGAACCATTCCAACAGCTCTTAAAACAGGCGGTGCAGCACCAGCCATTACTGCGTAAAAAGGCAAAATAATAAATAGACTCATTCGGATCGTTTCTTTCGTCAGGCCTGCTCTTAACAGGACTTTCCAAAGAAAGAAAGTAATCATTCCAACATGCATGCCTGAAATAGCGAGGAGATGAATGACACCTAAGCGCTGATACATTCTAATCTGTTCTTCTTCCATCAGATTGCGGTCTCCAAACAGCAACGCGCCTGCAATTCCTTTTATATGATCCGGAAAAATCTCTTCTGTCCTTGCAGTCCCCTGATAGCGCAAGTCCATTAATAATGAGTAGAAAGACTTTTTTACAGGGATACAATTTGTAACATTATGTACTCTGAATATCCAATGTATGTTTTCATAGTACAGATATCGTTTATAATCAAATGCATTAAAATTTTCGGCGGGATTCGGTGACAGGAGTTCGCCCTCCCAGCTACATGTACTGTTAGCCGGGGCTATATTGATCAGACCCTGGTGCACCTCAGGTATAGTGATCATCAGTTTTTCTGTACCATGCAGCGCTACAGCACGTTTGTTCTCGTCTCCGGTAAATGGGGTTAACATATAGAGAGTTAAAGTAGATTGATCGGGAGAAATTGAAGTTTGAAGGGTTTGAAGCTGGTGGTCTGTCTGAAAATAAAACAGCATACTGATCATAGCTGATACAAAGAGAATTAAGATGCTTGAAGACTTTAGAAAATAAAAGAGAAACAGAAGAATGATAAAGGGGATCGTATCCGGATGAAATGCCCCCGCTGCACCTGCGAGGGCTGCGGGGACACTGTAGAGTATCAGCTTCAATTCACTCTTCCCTGTGTGGCGGGAGAAATAAGCTGTTCGATTGATGACGGGTCAAAAGGGACACACTCGGTTTGTACACCTGACTGCTCAAGAAGCTCGATCGCATATGGATGATTTTTATAATCACTCGCATAATAGATTTTTGAAATCCCCGCCTGAATGATGGCTTTTGTACACTGCAGACATGGGAAATGTGTGACATACATACTGGCACCCTCAGTTGCTGCACCAAACTTTGCACATTGCAATAAAGCATTCATTTCAGCGTGAATTGTACGCACACAGTGGTTATCAATCACGTAGCAACCTTCGTCAATACAATGTGTGCCTCCTTTAATTGAACCATTATATCCCCCTGCAATGATGCGTTGTTCCCGCACAATCGTCGCTCCTACTGTCAGCCTCGTACAGGTACTTCTAAGGGCTAGCAAATGACTTTGTGCCATAAAATACTGATTCCAGGAAATTCTGTTCATCGTTAACGCCTCCTGACAGCTGCTGCTGTTAATTTTGCTCGGTTTCAGTTTGAAATCAATAAGTACTGATCGACTCTTTCAATTTTTCAAACGTTTTTTCGCCTATCCCTGAAATATTCATGATTTCCTCAATCGATTGAAATTGACCATGCTCTTCCCTGTACTGGATAATAGCCGTTGCTTTTGCCGGTCCGATACCAGGAATAGTTTCAAGCTCTGATTGGGTGGCAATGTTAATATTTATTGTATCAGATTGCACGAGCTGGTTTCCTGTTAATTCAGAAGAAATTGCAGGGACCATAATGACCATTTCATCCTGCAGTTTTTGCGCCATATTTACTGCAGCCATGTCAGCCTCCGGAAGTTCCCCACCGGCTTTTTGAATGAGATCAATGACCCTGTCTCCAATTTTCATTTTATAGACGCCTTCATGTTTCACTTCTCCTTTCACATCTACAAAAATATCAGGATCAGCTACCAAAGCTGAATCATCGTCATTTTCATTGATCAGGATTGTCTCCTCATGGAGCGGACTTTCAACAGGAACAGAACTTTGAGTGGTCTGATGAAACAGGAAAAAACAGAAGAGTATGAGGAGAGGGATAAAAATAAAGAGGGGTTTTTGATGCGTTTTGACCCAAATTAACATAAAACAGTCCTCCATAATCCAGCAGATAACTGTCAGAAGATTACATTCATTATATTATGACGGGACAAAAAGTCAATAAAAAACACGAAGAGTTATCTCTTCGTGCATGTAAAAAATATTCGCTCGCTTAATTCATCAGGTTGTGTCTCATTAAAATCAGCAGTAACAGTCTCCACTTTAAAACCTGCTTCAACAAGCCATTTTTTATATTGTTCTACCGGGAATGTCCGCTGTTTATGAAATTCATCAAATCTTGAATAAAGATTTTCTTCTTCTTTAATAAAGAAAGTCAGCTCATGCTCAGCGCTATTCTCATATTCTCCTTCAAATGAATTCCAGATATAAGCTGCTTCACCATCATCATATGAATAAGTCTGCCCTGCAAAAAGTTCGTTTACTTTATACAAAGAATGAACGTCAAACATAAAAACGCCATCGTTTGATAGCAGGTCATACATTCTTTTAAATGTCTGCTGAACCACCTCTTCAGTTTCGAGGTAATTCACTGAATCACAAAAAATTGTAATCAGATCAAATTCACCAAGATCCCGGGCCTCAGACATGTCCATCTTGAAAAATCTGATTGCCTGTCCTGCTTCCATTGCTTTTTGCTGTGCCATTGAAAGCATAGATTCTGAGAGATCGATCCCGACCGTTTCAAAACCGGCGATTGAAGCTTTTACAGTCCATTCACCAGTCCCACAGCCCACATCAAGCAGTTTCATGCCTTCAACCTTAAATACTTCTTTCTGACGAATCAAAAAGCTCATCCACTCATCATAAGGAACGTCGCTCATTAGCCTGTCGTAGACATAAGCAAACTGATCGTAAGCCATTAGCTGATGTTGCTCGTCATATCTTCAATCTGAGCGTCTCCCCAAAGCTTTTCAAGTTTGTAATAATCTCTTTCATCACGATGGAATACATGTACAATGACACTGCCAAGGTCAACTAAAACCCATCTCGCCTCATCGTAACCTTCCAGACGTTTTACATTAAAGCCTTCTTCTTCAGCGCGATCCTTAACTTCTTTAGCGATCGCCTGAACCTGCTTATCAGAGTTACCATGACAGATTACAAAATAATCTGCAATGAGTGAAATCCCCCGCATATTTAAAGCGACAATATCTTCTGCTCTCTTGTCATCAGCCGCATTATATGCAAGTGATAATAATTCGTTTTCTTTTGTCATGCTCACTTCTCCTTTTGAACGTATTCATTGTAGCTTGCTAGTGTATCAGGAAATACCGGCTGGCTTTTACTGATTAAAAATTCAATGGATTGTTTTAATGCGATTTTCATTGCTTTATCCAAATCCTTTGCCGCAACTTCACGCACATTCTCTACACCGTTGAACGTTCTGCCCGGTTCTATATAATCGGCAATATAAATAATTTTTTCTAATTTACTCATATTTGTTCTGCCAGTCGTGTGATACCTGATGGCATTGAGAACATCTTCGTTTGAAATACGAAGCTTTTCCCTGGCAAAAACCGCGCCAACAGGTGCATGCCAGAGCTCATGATGAAAGTCCAGCAGCACGGGATCAAGCTGATGATCAATAATGACATCTCTCATTTCATTTTTATCATGAAATTTAGCCATGTCATGAAGCGCAGCAGCGATACCTGCATCCTCTATACTTGCATCATGTTTTTCAGCAAGTGAACAAGCAGCTTCTATCACACCGAGTGTATGAATATATCTTTTTTCAGGGAGTATATCTTTGACAATCTGCTTAGCCTGTTCAAGATTCATAGAGCCCCTCCTCTAAAATATACGTATAGGCTTTTTCAGGAATTAAAAATCTGCAATCCTGTTTTTCCGCCAGCCGTTTTCTTAGCATTGTAGAAGAAAGCTCTACTACCGGGCCTTTAATCATCATGACTTCCTCTTGATGGTCGCTTGTGTAACCAGGTCTTTCAAACCCTACAAATGTGATGATTTTTTTCAGTTCTTCTATACGATGCCAGGTTGATAGTGATTTAATCATATCACCGCCGATGATAAAGAAGAAATCTGTATCCGGCTCCTGATGTGTAAACTGAGACATTGTATCAAAGCTGTATGATTTTCCTTCTCTTAATACCTCAGCCAGCTCCAGCTTGAAATAAGGAACACCAGCTATACATTTTTCAATCAGTCTGCACCTCTCTTCGGCACTTGTCTGACCGGAAATATCTTTATGCGGTGGCATGGCGTTTGGCATAAACCTCACTTCATCCAGGTTAAGGGCATGGTAAGCTTCGTTCGCCATGATTAAATGAGCGATATGGACAGGGTCAAAGGTTCCACCCATGATTCCAACGCGCTTTTTCATTACTTTCGCGCTTTCGGCAATTCGATTTTTTTGTTTTCACGTGATTCTTTATATAAAACGATTGTATGCCCGATTAATTGAACAAGTTCAGCTTTCGCACCTTTAGAAAGTGCTTTCGCTACGTCGTCTTTATCCTGTTCACAATTTTGAAGGATGCTGACTTTAATTAATTCCCTGACCTCCAAAGCCTCAGATATCTGTTTAATCATATTATCATTTACGCCGCCTTTCCCTACCTGAAAAATCGGCGATAAGTGATGTGCTTCTGCTCGTAAAAACCTTTTTTGTTTACCTGTTAACATATTTTCACTCCTGATTCATTTTATCTGTCATTTTTATGATCATTTCAGCTGCATCCGGCTCTCTTAACGTCCACATTTTAAAAGCAAGAGCACCCTGAAAGACAAACATGCCGATCCCGTTTAACGAATCGGCCCCGGCTGATTCAGCCTTTAGTAAAAATTGTGTCCTTAAAGGATTATAGATGATATCTGCTGCGAGTGCCCCTTTTTTCATAAAAGAGGTATCAATTGGCAGCTGATGAATGTCGGGGAACATGCCTACGGATGTTGTATTAATTACAATGTCATAATCCCCGAGCTGTTTTTGTGCTTCATTCAGGTCTATACCATCACCTGTAAGCCCAAGCGTATTAACAAGCGATAGAGCTTTTGCTGATGTGCGGTTAGCAATCGAGACCTGGTTTGCTCCAAAAGATTTAAGTGAGCCTGTGATTCCTTTGGCAGCTCCGCCAGCTCCTAAGATTAAAATACGCGCTTGTCTGATTTCAGCCCCGGAGCGTTTTGTTAGTAGGGATTGTAAAAACCCGTCCCCATCCGTGTTATAGCCTGTACATTTTCCGTTCTTGATTAGTACAGTGTTTACAGCGCCCAGCTCATTTGCTGCATCATCAATGTCATCCAGGTACTGAATGACATTTTCCTTATGCGGGATCGTGACATTAAACCCTGTATAATTATTTTCCTTAAAGAAATTAATCTTCTGTTCAAGCTGATCAGGAGAAACTTCTATTGCTTCATAATGCCCGTCAATATTTAACTCATTCAGCCACATGTTATGCATGAATGGCGATTTTGAGTGGCGAATTGGATAGCCAATCACTGCAAGCTTCATAAAAGGTTCCTCCTGCTGTTTATATTAACGATTTTCTGATAATCGCGCTGACGCCTTCTGGTACATATGCTGCAATTTTTGCTCCAGGCTCATTAATCGTAATCCAGCCAAGTCCCGAGAAGACAATATCAGTTTTACTTTCTCTGATCGTAAATTCCTGCCTTTTTAATGGAGGAAATGATTCAAGGTCTTCCGCTCTCGGTGGTGATAGCATATCACCTGCATGACGCTCATACAGCTCATCTGCTTTCTCAAGCTTAGTCCGGTGGATTTCAAGATCATTGGAGAAGTAACATGTAAAAGAGTTCCTTCCGCCACTGATGAAGTCAAAACGCGCGAGCCCGGCGATGAATAATGTCTGTTCCTGATTCAATTGAAATACTTTGGGTTTTAATTCCTTTTTAGGCAGGACTTTTTTCAAATCCTTTTTGTTGATGACATGGGCCATTTGATCCCTGTTAATAATACCTGGAGTGTCAATAATTGCCTTACCATCATCAAGTGGTATTTCAATCATATCCAGCGTAGTCCCCGGAAATTGGGAAGTCGTAATAATATCCTGCTCTCCGGTTACCTCTTTAATAATACGATTGATCAATGTTGATTTGCCCACATTGGTACAACCGACCACATAAACATCACGCCCGTTTCGTTCGCGGTCAATCGCCTGAAGGACGTCCTGAATATGATGCCCTTTATCAGCACTGCATAAAAGCACATCAACCGGCTTCAATCCCATTTGACTTGCCTCATATTTCATCCAGTTAATGAGTTTGTTTGTTTTAACCGATTTAGGGAGAACATCCGCTTTATTACCGATCAGCAATACCGGATTTTTTCCTACGAACCGGTGAAGGCCTGTCAGAAAACTCCCGTTAAAATCTGAAATATCCACAACTTTTACTATGAGCGCATCAGCCTGTCCAAGCCCATTCAGGATCTTAAGAAAGTCATCATCAGTTAAAGACACATCCTGCACTTCGTTATAATGTTTCAGCTTAAAGCAGCGCTGGCATATGATTTGTTCTCTTTCCAGACTTGAAGGCGGTGCATATCCAAGGCCTTCTTTATCGGTCGTTTGTATTTCAACTCCACATCCGATACACGTTAACTTTTCTTCGCTCACTTTTTATCCTCCCACTGGATCATGTTTTTTCTTTTGAAGAAATTCAGCAGTCTTCTCTCGATGATGCGATTGAATTTAGTAAAGAAACCGTCAGTTTTTGCTACTGGCACGACCAGAATGGTATATAGCTTATTTAAATTACCGCCCAGTACATCTGTCATTAACTGATCACCAATGACTACAGTTTCATCTTTCTTCACATTCATATCTCTAATTGCCCGTCTGAATGCACGGCCCATTGGCTTTCTTGCATGATAAATAAATGGCACCCCGATTGGATCAGAAAAGGCCTCTACTCTTAATTGGTTGTTATTTGAAACGATCGTGACAAGAATGCCTTCTTTTTGCATGCCTTCGAGCCATTCGATCAGCTTCGGTGTTGCGTTTTTACGATCCCACTCTACTAAAGTGTTATCCAAATCAGTAATAATTGCTTTTATCCCCTGCTCTTTTAATTTTGCAGGTGTTATCTCAAACACGCTATCAACGTATTCATTAGGCAAAAATAGTTTTATCATTGTTCCCCACCTCTTCACTTCAAGTCTATATCATACATCATCTGACAGGTTAGTTCAAAATGAATCTTTAACAGATTTCATTACTATATTCGTTCGACAAATATCGTGCCACAGATTTTCTGTGGATAACTATATAAACATAAAGATTACTGCTGTTATTAAGTATGTAACCTTTATTCACAACTTTTACACAGGTTATTCACTATAGCCTGTGGATAACAGAACACTTGTTCTTTCCCGCTTCCTCTGATATCTTTTTATTATGGAACTTTGAAAGGGGTACGATCATGGACAAGTTATCACTTGAAGCATTAATTAAGGCATATGAAGCTGCAAAAGAAAAAAAGCTTTCTGAAGACTTTCTTCAGTTACTTGAAATGGAAATTTTTAAAAAAGGGCATTAAATTTTCACAGTAGCTAAATTCCATGCTTAAGGGTAAAATAAAATAAAGAGTTCTGAAAATTCGAAAACAGGAGGACTTATCATGAGAGTAACTGTGATCTGTCCAGGCTGTCATGGAATCGGCTCTGTGAAAAAAGTCCGGGTATTGAAGCGGAAATGCAGTGAATGCCAAGGGTCAGGAAAAATCAGCAAAACAATTACTGAATATAAGATGAATTAATGGGACTGGCAAGTTTTCTGTTTTTTTTCATACGGTGTAATAACCGGTGAAAGGAGGAGAAAGCTTGTCAATTTTTTTATTATTATCAGCTCTGGTTGACCTACCTGCTCTAACAGGCTACTTTAAGCAGAATGCCTTCCCTGAACCTTTGAGTAAAGAGGATGAAAAAAAAGCGATTCTTGCACTTCAAAACGGCAGTGATGATGCTAAAAGATTGTTAATTGAACATAACCTGAGATTAGTAGCACATATTATTAAAAAATTTGAGAATACCGGCGAAACGACTGAAGATTTAATATCAATCGGCACAATCGGCTTAATTAAAGCGATTGACAGTTACTCATATGATAAAGGGACAAAGCTGGCAACATATGCTGCCAGATGTATTGAAAATGAAGTACTGATGTTTCTCAGATCTCTTAAAAAGACAAAAAAAGATATCTCACTCCATGACCCAATCGGAGAGGATAAGGATGGAAATGCCATCAGTCTGATCGACGTGCTGCAGAGCGAGGAGGAAGAGCTAGACGAGGTAATTGCACAGAAAATGAATGGCGAAAAAATCAGGCGCTTTGTCACAAAGCTCGATGAACGTGAACGTGAAGTGATCAGTGCAAGGTTTGGCATTAATGGAGAAGAAGAAAAAACGCAGCGGGAGATTGCCAAAGAGCTCGGCATCTCGAGAAGCTACGTTTCGCGAATTGAAAAAAGAGCGCTGATGAAGCTCTTTCATCATTTTGACGAGGAGGCTTAAAGTTCCTCTGTGATTTTAATGATCAGGTTAGCCGAGTTAACGGCAGCTGTTTTTAAATACTGATCAAAGGATAGGTGAGACTCTTTTCCTGCAATATCAGAAAGCGAACGTATAATGACAAATGGCACTTCGTATTGATGAGCTACCTGAGCAATTGCAGCGGCTTCCATCTCAAGCGCCTGCAGATTTTCGAATCTTCCCTGCAGTGCCTCAACCCGTTTTGGGTCGTTCATAAATGAATCTCCTGTCGCAATCAGACCGGAGACAGATTTAATCTCTCGAATGGATTCTGCACATTTCAAAGCTGTTTCTCTAAGCTTATCATCAGCTTCAAAGGCTGCCGGCATACCCGGTACCTGTCCATACTCATAATTAAAAGCCGTCACATCTACGTCATGATGACGTACATCTTTTGAAATCACAACATCACCAACATTCAGTGCAGGATCAAAACCGCCTGCAGATCCTGTATTAATGATGACATCGGGCTGATAGCGTTCCATTAAAATGGTTGTAGTCATAGCAGCGTTCACTTTCCCAATTCCGCTTTTAACGAGTACGACCTCTTTTTGTTTTAATTGTCCAGTTGTGAATTCACTATTTGCAATTGTTTCTGTCTGAACATTTTCCATGCCTGATCGAAGTGACTCTACTTCTTCTTCCATCGCACCGATAATACCAATTTTCATCAAAATCCCTGCCTTCTGTATTCAATCTCAAAACTGATTTGAACTTACCATAGTGGCTATAAAAGATCAATGAAGGCGTGATATAATGGATAGACTTTGTTAAGGGTGGCTATTGTCTTCTGATACAGGATGGACGCTTTCCGCTGCCGGTTGGTGGAGTCTACCTCTTCCGCTCCATTCATCAGCTGTGCAGAAACAACAATCATCTTTAAGATAGTCTAATTGCTAAAACTGGAGGATTAAAATGGGTTTTGAACTGGATTTAATTAAAGACAAAATAGAGTTTTTTGATGCACAATCACTGCAGGAGCTCGAAAAAAAAATTCAAAGACAGATCGAAAACAACCAGGCAATTATGCTGCGTGTTCACGCTGTCAGTCATCAGGCTGTATTCACCCCGGAAGGCAAACCGTATTATACAGCTATCGTACATTTCAGATCATAAAAAAGGTGCTGCGTTTTTACATCGCAGCACCTTTTTTCTATCTGATTATAACTCAACCACTTTTACCGGCTTCCAGCCCTTCTGATCGACCCATTCCATATGGACCTGATATTCAGCCGCTCCTGCACCCGGAGAGGCTACTTTTACTTTAGCTTTCTGTGGGCCACCGTCATTACCTACCCACCAGACTGTCATCGTATTCATATCAAGTCCTGTGGCATAAGCAGCTGCCTTTAATTTCTCGTTCCAATCTACGCTTCCTTCTTCATATGACGATACGTGTTCTCCTGTTTGTTCAGTCCCGACAGGCTTAAATTCTCCATCTGCTGGACGCTCGGAGTCTTCATTTGTATCTGACTCTTCTTTTTTCTCATCCTCTTTCTCTTCTTCTTTCTTCTCTTCTTCTAATTCTTTCTTTCTCTCAGCAGCTTCTTGCTCTTTCTTCTTCTCTTCCTCAGCTGCGGCTTCCTCTGCTTCAGCCGCCTCATCAGAATTGCCTTCGCTGTCATCAGAGTCGATTTCGCTTGCAGTCAGCTCATTTGAGTCATTGCTTTTTTGGTCCTGAGCTCCGGCATTTTCCTGCACCTGTTCTGCAATTGTTTTTTCTTCTGTCTCTGCAGCCTGATTTTCATTATCTCCAAGGAAAATAAATGCTGAAACCCCTGCAATTAAAAGGAATACAACTGCAATGGATGTATTCAGAAATATATTTTGTTTCCTCTTTTTACTTTGGATATCTGATCTCGAATTATTCATCATATCACTCCTCGTTCAACTCTTCCCTCATGAATGAAATCTAAACCAGCATATCATGATCAATAGTACTGGTTACAAGAGCCGCTTTTCCTTATATTAAAACAGGACCTCTGTACTGTACTGAATTTGACGGGGTTACAAGATAAAAGTTACATTCAGAAACAAAAAAACATTCCGGCATTGTAACCGGAATGTCTTAAGTATTAGTTAATTGAAGTGATTCTTACATCCATGTCCCCGCCAGGTGTCTGAACCTTCACTTCATCTCCGACCACTTTGCCAATCAGGCTTTTCGCAATTGGAGAATCATTTGAAATTTTCCCTTCAAACGGATCAGCTTCTGCACTGCCGACAATTGTATAAGACTCTTCATCCCCATCAGGAAGTTCAACAAATGTAACTTTTTTACCGAGCGAAACAACTCCGTCTAAAGTCTGATCATCTTCAATAATTTTTGCATTTCTGATCATCGATTCAAGTGTTGAAATACGTCCTTCTACAAATGCCTGTTCTTCTTTAGCTGAATCATATTCTGAGTTCTCAGACAGGTCACCGAAGCTTCTTGCAATTTTAATTCTCTCTACGACTTCTTTTCTCTTTACGGATTTAAGCTGTTCCAGTTCCTGCTCAAGCTTCTGTTTACCTTCTTCTGTCATTGGAAATACTTTTTCGTTTGCCAAATCCCTTCACTCCTTTAAAAAATGCATGAGCTATTTCATGCTATGTGATTGAAACCCCTTTTATGAAGTATGCTAAAAAGAGGATAAATTATCCTCTCAGCCTTTGCTATCATATTACACAATAGACTTTTGTTCAAGAATTGTTTGAATTTTCGTTACCATCAGGTCAATGGCAACATGATTTTGTCCACCTTCAGGAATAATGATATCCGCATAACGCTTTGTCGGTTCAGTGAACTGATTATGCATTGGACGTACCACATTGATGTACTGGTCAACAACTGAATCAATCGTACGGCCACGTTCATTAATATCACGCAGCATACGTCTGATAATCCGGAGATCTGAATCTGTGTCTACATACAGCTTAATATCCATCAGATTGCGCAGCCGCTCATCTTCAAGGACGAGAATTCCTTCCACAATAATAACATCCTTCGGTTCTACCGGAATCGTCTTTTCAGATCTTGTATGAACAGTGTAATCATACACAGGTTTTTCAATCGCTTCTCTGCTTAAAAGCTGACTGATATGCTTAATTAGCAAATCATTGTCAAAGGCCAGCGGATGGTCATAATTCGTTTTAAGACGCTCTTCATACGGGATGTTGCTCTGATCTTTATAATAGTAGTCCTGTTCAATAATCGCGATTGACTGATCCTGAAAAACATCATAAATCGCTTTGGTTACAGAGGTTTTCCCTGAACCTGATCCTCCTGTAACACCAATAATAACGGGTTTGTTGTTCATTTTGCCGTTAGCTCCTTTCTCATACCTACCGAGTGGACGCAGCGGCTTATTCGCTTGTTCTTTTAAGCGGATCTCTTGCAGCGTCTGTTTTACTTTGTATTATCATAAAGATTATTTTCTTTTACTGATCGACAGGCCGTCACCTACAGGTAAAATAACTGTATGGTAATTCTCATGACTTGCGATCCACTGATTAAAACGATCCAGTTTTCTTAGCATTTGTCTAACGTTCCTGCTCTCTGTTCCATTTTGCTCTGCAACGAGCCCCTTAAATAGAACATTGTCAGTATATACACAGACATCTTCAGAAAAGAAAGGTTCGTATAATTCAAAAAAACGGATATTCTGGCTTTTCGCTGCATCTATAAATACCGCGTCAAACTTTCCGAATTCAGCAACAGCTTCAGACATTTCAAGTGCATCCCCTTCTAGCAGTTGAATGCGGTCTTTATAGCCCGACTTTTGAAGAAACTGCTTTGCCATCTGTGCTCTGAAATCATCTCTTTCAATTGATACAATTTTAACTTCAGGTAATGCCTCAGCTATGCGGATGGCAGAATAACCGATGGCAGTGCCTATTTCAAGCACCCTGACAGGCTGCTGGATACGCATTAACTGGAGTAATGTTTCAATTCCGGACGACTCCATGATCGGTACATCATTTTCCTCAGCAAACCTGGTCAATTCTTCTGCGATATTTGAACGCGGAGGAAAAAACTGTTCAATATATTGATGGACTTTATCCACTGCTTCTCACCTTTTCTGATCTAAGGTTCCATAAAAAAGAGCGTTCACATACATTTCCTTTAGACCGAAATCCGGAAAGTAGTGATAAACGCTAAAATACTTTTTCTATTCTAACATAAAAGCAGAAGGAAAGTGAATGTTCTTTCCTTCTGCCAGTCAATTATTCTTCTTCATTTACACTGTAAATAAATTCTTCTGCTTTTTGTTCGTGTTCTTCAAGCGTTTCAGAATAATACATGGCACCGTCTTCAGCTGAAGTCAGGAAGTAGTAATAATCTGATCTTTCAGGAGAGATCGCTGCTTCAAGAGAAGTAGCACCAGGTGCCGCAATTGGTCCGGGTGGTAACCCCTGTACCTGATACGTGTTATAAGGATCATCAATTTCCAGGTCTTCAAATAATACTCTGTCCTGCCATTCGCCTTTTGCATAGAGAACGGTTGGGTCTGTCTGCAGGGGCATTCCATCTTCTAATCGATTATAGAAGATGCCTGCGATCATCGCTCTGTCAGTGGTGGCTGTTGCTTCTTCTTCAAGAAGAGAAGCCATTGTGATCAATTCATGAACAGACATGACTTTACCGTCTTCCGCGTCTGCCCCTGTATAATCTCCCTCTGTAAATCCTGCCAATAAATCTAAATATGGCGCAACATTATTATTCATCGCATCAACCATCTGGGTAATAATTGTCTCAAGCGATGGGTTTTCTTCATAATACGGATAGGTTGCAGGATAGAGATAGCCTTCAAGTGAACGCTTGATATTCTCACCTTTAACTTCCTCCGTTATTAATGAAGGATATTGTTCCATTAGTGAATTAATAAATGTTTCATCTGTTACTTTTTCCATAAACTCTTCCTGCGTATAATCTGTGTTTTCAGCTATAATTTCACCAATCTCCTCAAGTATAAGACCTTCCGGAATCGTTACATTGAATAGAGGTTCATTATAAATTTTACCCGTTTTCAGGCTTTCTGTTATTTCGCTCAGTGTCATCGCCGGAGTCATATTGTAAGTGCCTGCCTGAAAATCTGTTTCATTATTAAATTTCAAATAGTATTTATATACCTGCGCATTTTTAATAATTCCATTATCTTCAAGCGCCTGAGTAATTCCATCAACAGAAGAACCAATCGGTATTTCAACTGCTACAGCATTCTCATCTGTTTCATCCACCGGTTCAAGCGCTGAACTGATATAGGAATACGCGCCAAGCAGCGCACCTGCTGTGAGGAATACAAACACAATCAACAGGATAAATACAATTTTCCTGACCTGCTTTGCTTCTTTTTTTCTTTCCTGTAAATTCAGCTTCCATTGATCTATTAATCTTGATTTTTCATTCAATCAATTTCCCCCCAAAAACGTCTGCTCATTTTTCCCAATGGTCTCATTATACAATAAAAAGAAGCGGGGGCAAATAGCTGCCCCCGCTTCGTCATTTTATTCGTTTTCTTCTTCGTCAAGGAATGTGTTAAGCATTTCCTCAATCAGGTCCCACTCTTCTTCTGACTCAACAGGCTTTAACTCGCCTTCTGAATTTTCGTCATTTGGCTCAAAAGAAGATGCATGAATTTCAATTTCCTCTTCATCCGTATCCCCAATTGGATAGTATAAGACATATGATTTTTGGAACTGATCAGAATCAAATGTGAATAAAACCTCACATAATACTTCATTTCCCTGTTCATCAATTACTGTAATTTGCTTTTCTCCATGTTCCATTTCAGTCACCTCATCTAGTATTACTGTCCAGATAACCCTGAAGGATCATCACTGCAGCCATTTTATCAATTACTTTTTTTCTTTTGCCTCTGCTGACATCAGCTTCAAGCAACACACGCTCAGCAGCCATTGTACTGAGGCGCTCGTCCCAGAAAACAATTTCGGCATCTACTCTTCTGCTGAGCATATCTGCGTATCTCTGACTGGCTTCAGCACGCGGCCCAATAGAATTATTCATGTTTTTTGGCAGTCCAATCACGATTTTTGACACTTCGTGTTCTTTTACCAGCTCCTGAATCCGCTTGAAGCCGAAAAGCCCTGCTGCTTCATCAATTTTAACTGTTTCAATGCCCTGGGCTGTCCAGCCAAGGGCATCACTGATGGCTACTCCAATTGTTTTGGAGCCTACATCAAGTCCCATAGTTCTCATATTTAGCCCTCTTTATGCTGCTGAAGATAAAACTTCACCAATTCCTCAATAATTTCATCCCGTTCTAATTTACGGATAACATTTCTCGCATCCTGATGACGCGGAATATAGGCAGGGTCACCGGATAAAAGATACCCTACTATTTGATTAATCGGATTGTAGCCTTTTTCTTCAAGAGCCTCAAACACCTGATTCAGGACCCGCTTCACTTCCTGATCGGCTGAATCGTCCCCAAAGTCAAACCGCATCGTTTTATCAAATGAGCTCATCAACAACACCTCACTACGGAATCGCATTCCTATTATCCAACTATTGCTATTGTACACCAGTTGGGGTAAGAATCAAATTGATTTTACCCATTCAGGTACAAATTGCAGCGCTTCTTCTACTTTGGCAGGATCTTTACCACCGGCCTGAGCCATATCAGGGCGGCCGCCTCCCCCACCGCCACAAATTGTAGCGACTTCTTTAATCAGCTTACCTGCATGATATCCCTGATCAATCAGATCCTTTGTGACACCTGCAATGATCTGAACTTTATCGCCATTAACTGCGATTAACACAAGCACGCCGGAACCAATTTTATTCTTTACATCATCAGCCATTGTTCTGAGCGTATTCATATCAGATGCCTGGACTTTTTCAGCTAATACGCTTACGCCATCCACTGTCTGAACGCGGTCCATAATATTTTTCGCTTCAATATTTGAAAGCTTAGCATGCAGTGACTCGTTTTCTCTTTGAACAGACTTAAGATCTGCCTGAAGTCCTTCAATTCGAGTTTCAAGGTCTTTAGGATTTGCTTTTAACAAGACCGCTGAACGATTCAGGACATCAATCTGTTCGTTCATTAAGCGGTAAGCGGATTCGCCTGTAACAGCTTCAATTCGTCTCGTTCCTGCACCGATTCCTGCTTCAGTTGCAATTCTGAACAGGCCAATCTCAGCAGTATTGCCAACGTGACAGCCTCCGCATAGTTCAAGACTGTAATCACCGATTGATACGACGCGTACCTCAGAGCCGTATTTCTCTCCAAACAGCGCCATCGCACCCATTGCTTTTGCTTCATCAATTGATTTAATCGCTGTGCCTACTGAATAGCTTGTCCAGATTTTCTCATTTACAATCTCTTCAATTTTACTCAGTTCCTCTTTTGTAACCTGTCCGAAGTGAGAAAAGTCAAAGCGCAAACGGTCCGGCTCAACCAGTGAACCTGCCTGATTAACATGATCACCAAGGACATCTTTCAGTGCCTGATGAAGCAGGTGTGTTGCAGTGTGGTTTTTAGTGATTTTGTTTCTTACAGAATCGCTGACACTCGCCTTTACACTATCGCCTTTTTTTATTGTACCGTTCCTAACAATACCAGTATGCAGGTTTTGTCCATTAGGTGCTTTCTTAACGTCCTGGACTTCAATGACACAGCTTTCATGTGTAACTGTTCCTTTATCACCAATCTGTCCACCGCTCTCAGCGTAAAAAGGTGTTTCTGCCAGGACAAACTGAATTTGTGTTCCGTTACCAGCTAGATCTGAAAACTCACCGTCTACGACTAGATCTTCAAGTGTAGTAGAATGCTCCAAGCTGTTATATCCTACAAATTCACTCTTTGTATGAATATCTCCCAGAACGCCACCCTGAACCTGCATTGATCCGCTTTCCTGGCGGGCAGCTCTCGCGCGGCTTCTCTGACCTTCCATCTCCTGCTCAAAGCCCTGCTGGTCAACTGTCAGTCCATTTTCCTCAGCATATTCCTGAGTGAGCTCAACAGGGAAACCAAACGTATCATACAATCTGAAGACGTCTTTACCGCTGATTTCTTTTGAGCTATCCGCCTGTGCTTTTTTCATCAGCTCAGTCAGAATCGAAAGACCTTCATTCAGCGTCTCATGGAAACGTTCCTCTTCATTTTTGATAACCTTCTGGATAAAGTCCTGCTTATCTTTTACTTCAGGATAGAAGTCGATCATAATATCCGCAACAACAGGAACAAGCTCATACATAAACGGACGATTAATCCCGATTTGCTTTGCATAACGTACAGCTCTTCTCAGCAGCCTGCGCAGTACATATCCTCTTCCCTCATTTGAAGGCAATGCACCATCACCAACAGCGAATGCTACTGTTCTAATATGGTCAGCAATTACTTTAAAAGCAGTATCTTCTTCATTGTTTTTTCCGTACCGTCTTTTAGCTACAAGCTCAGTTGCTTCAATGATCGGCATGAAAAGGTCTGTTTCAAAGTTTGTCGGTACGTCCTGAACAACACATGCCATTCTTTCAAGACCCATTCCTGTATCGATGTTTTTCTTAGGAAGTGGTGTATACGTATCATCAGCGTTATGGTTGAACTGTGAGAAAACCAGGTTCCAGATCTCAAGGTAGCGCTCATTTTCCCCGCCTGCATAAAGTTCTGGGTCTGTTGGATCATTTCCATATTCCTCACCACGGTCATAGAAAATTTCAGAGTTTGGACCACTCGGACCCTCTCCAATATCCCAGAAGTTACCCTCAAGACGGATAATTCTCTCTTCAGGGACACCTACTTTTTTGTGCCAGATGTCATATGCTTCATCATCTTCAGGATGAATCGTCACTGACAGTTTTTCAGGGTCAAACCCTACCCATTTTTCTGAAGTGAGGAATTCCCATGCCCATTCAATCGCTTCAACTTTAAAATACTCTCCGATTGAAAAGTTCCCCAGCATTTCAAAAAATGTGTGGTGTCTGGCTGTTTTACCCACGTTTTCGATATCATTCGTTCTGATTGATTTCTGTGCATTTACAATTCTCGGATTTGCCGGGATGACCCGTCCGTCAAAATATTTTTTAAGTGTAGCGACTCCGCTGTTGATCCATAATAGCGATGGATCTTCATGCGGTACAAGTGAAGCACTTGGTTCTACATCATGATTTTTTTCCTTGAAGAAATCTAAATACATTTGTCTAAGCTGAGCACCAGACCATTTTTCCATTGTTACTTCCTCCTTTGATCTCCCGAAACGTCTCTGAAAACAGAAAAGGGTCCTCAATCCTACACAGGGACGAGACTATACTCGCGGTACCACCCTGGTTATGGATTGACAACCCATCACTCTAAAGTCGCTTTAACGCAGCAGACGGCAGCTTTTAACTGCACTCCGGACCAGCTTTCGGCAGATGCTTCAGTGAATTCCTTTCAGCCTGGGGGAATTCTCTCTTTAAATGAGCTGATCTGCGTACTTGTTCCTTCTTCGAGATTCATTATTCTATCTGAAATTATATGAAAGATGATCACCGTTTGTCAATTTAACCTTATGAAGTTTCAAGAAAATCGTATGGTGTGACACCTTCCATTCCAATCATCGGGTCTGCTCCACCTTCAAAAGGATCAGCGTCTTCTGACGCAGCTTCACCAGCGAGTCTTTCTTTCAGGGACGTCAGACGCGTCAGGTCATCTTTTCTTTCAACACCGTATCTGAATGCATCTTCTTCACCGCACATAATCAAAAACTTACTGCTTCTTGTGATTGCTGTATAAAGCAGGTTTCTTCTGAGCATCCTTGAATAACTTTTCACAACTGGCAGCACGACAATCGGGAATTCGCTCCCCTGAGATTTATGGATCGAACAACAGAATGCATGGGTGATCTGGTTGAGGTCCTGTCTTGTATAGGTGACCTCGACACCATCAAAAGAAACAAGGATCATATCCTGTTTCTCAGTATTTTCTTTCGCGTAAAAGATCGAAATCACTTCGCCCATATCACCGTTAAACACGTTGCTTTCGGGCTGATTGACGAGCTGGAGGACTTTATCGCCTATCCGGTAGACAATATCCCCCCATTTCAGCTCTTTTCTTGACCCGTCGTCATTCGGGTTCATCAGCTGCTGTAAAAGTGAATTCAATTTGTCAATTCCAGCAGGTCCCCTGTACATTGGGGCTAGCACCTGAATATCCTTTGCAGTATAACCTTTATTCATCGCATTTTTTACGATTTTACCGACAACCTCATCCATCTGGTTGGCTCTGCAGGGGATAAATGAACGGTCAGGATAAGGCTGCCTGATCGTTGCAGGTACTTCCCCTTTTTTCATATGATGGGCAAGCTCAATAATGGAGGAACCTTCTTCCTGGCGGTAAATATCAGTCAGCTCAACTGCAGGCACTTTTTTAGCATCGAGCAGATCCTGCAGCACCTGACCAGGTCCGACTGATGGAAGCTGATCCTGATCTCCTACCAGGATGACTTGCATAGATTCAGGAACTGCCTGCAGCAGCTTATTGGCAAGCCATGTATCGACCATCGACATTTCATCAATGATTAACAGGCGCCCCGCAACCATTCTGTCATCATCCTCTTCATCCATATCCTCCTGGCCGTTGAATCCAAGCAGCCTGTGTATTGTCATCGCCTTTAACCCTGTAGATTCAGTCATCCTTTTTGCCGCTCTTCCCGTTGGTGCTGCAAGCACAATTGGAAACGGTTCATCCTTTGAGTAATTGTCCGGATCGAGCGATAGCCCATGAAGTTCTGCATAAAGCTCTACGATTCCTTTGATGACGGTTGTCTTTCCGGTACCAGGTCCGCCGGTTAAAATCATGATCGGTGAAGACAGGGCCGTCTGTATGGCTTCTTTTTGAGAAGGTGCATATGTGACACCTATCCGCTCTTCAAGATCACCAAGTGCGAGCAGGAATTCTGCTTCGGGAAACTGATCATGCACTTCTGTATTGGAGGTCAGGCTCTCAACACTGGATGCAATACCAACCTCGGAATAATAGAGAGAAGGTAAATAAACTTTTTTGTTCTCACCGACGATCTTTCCTTCTTCATGCAGTTCAACAAGGCTCTTTGAAATTTCACTGTAATCCACTTTTTCCGGCTGATGCTTTTCAAGCAGCTCCTTTACTCTCATGAGCAGCTGCTTTGAATCGGCGTATACGTGCCCTTCCTGCATCGATAACTGGGTGATTGTATATAAACATGCAGCTTTAATCCGGTCCGGGTGGTTGCCTGATAATCCAAGATGTCTTCCGAGTTCATCCGCTTTCCCGAAGCCGACCCCTTCAATATCGTTAACGAGCTGATAAGGGTTTTCTTCAATGACCTCCAACGTTTTTTCCTGATAAAACTGATAGATTTTCATCGACAGCTGCGGGCCGAAACCCCAGTCATTCAACAAAACCATGATCCGCTCAAGACCCTGGTGTTCAATCAGCACTTCATGAATATGATGAGCCTTTTCTTCAGAAAGCTTCGGCACCTCGAATAAGACAGACTCATTTTCCATGATTTTAGAGATCGCATTTTCACCAAGTGTATCTACAATTTTTTCCGCTGTTTTTCTGCCGATGCCGTTAAAAAGATCACTTGAAAGGTAATGGATAATGCCCTGCTTCGTTTGAGGTAATTCCTTTTTAAAGCGTTCAGTAATGAACTGAGGACCAAAACGCGGGTGCTCTTTTACTTTCCCGAAAAAGATATATGTATCCTCTTCCTGCATGGAAGGGAAATGACCAGTAACGACCATTTCCTTCTCAGCATTTGCGATATTAGTGTCAGATACACGGATCCTTACTACTGAATACATGTTATCTTCATTATAAAAAATAGAAACGATCAGCGTTCCTTTAACATATAATTCTTCTTCAGTAAACAGATCCGTCTGCTGACGTTTCATGAAAGACTCCTCCTATTCGTTGCCGAGTGACTGCTGAATAATTTTACGACCATTTAAAGCAAGATAATGATCCGGCTGTACTTCGATCGCCTGTTCAAAACATTTAAGTGCTGCTTCGGCATCTTCTTCAAAACCTGCATACGCAACTCCCAGATTGTACAGGGCATCTGCATGTTCAGGGTCAAGCTCCACCGCACACTTTAACTGATTTACTGCTTCAGTTCCGTGCTCCAGCTTTGCAAGCGCGAGTCCATACTGGAAATGAACCTCAGCGTCTTCAGGAGAAAGCTCTGAAGCTCTCTGCAGGTAAGGGACTGCCAGCTTCGTCTGTTCATTATTCATCATTGACATACCGAGCATAAAATAAGCATCGTGGTCTTCAAGACCTGCATTGATTGCTTTTTCATAGAGCACTGCCGCTTCATTAAATCTTTCTTCAGTGTAATACAGGTTAGCAAGTGCATAATACGCTGCGCCGGCTTTTTCATCGAGCGTAATGGCTTTTTGATAAAAGCGCTCAGCTTTTTCCACTTCATTAAATCTTGCGAGTACATTACCGAAATTAATATAGGCTGCCGGGTCTTCCGGATTTTTTTCTATCTGTTCGTTCAATTTTTTAAGCGCTTCTTCAAGTTCACCTTTTTGGATGAGTTCAATTGCCTGTTCATTTAAAGATTTCATAACGGTCTCCTTCGTATTGATTTGGGCTTAGTATATCATAAGGCACAAAAAATGACCTGATGTGAAGGCATTTCACAAAAGGTCATTTTTATTTTATTAACTCTGCCAACACTGGCTGATGATTTCCGCTTCAGGGGGACGCTTTCCGCGGCCGGGCGGTGAGCCCGCAGGCTTCGCCATAAGCCTCACACGCCCCTTCCTGCCAGCCGTCCCCTTCCGCTTCAATCATCAGCTGTGCAGACAGGTATATGGTATTACCAATCAATTTGTCAACTTATTAACCTACATACATCAACTGTTTTGAGCTTTTGAATATTTTATCGATTGTGCCGCCGCCAAGGCATTCGTCATCGTTGTAGAGAACGACTGCCTGTCCCGGTGTTACTGCACGGACCGGCTCGTCAAAAATGATTTCTGCGGTGCCATCTTCCTTCATATGAACCGTTACGCCCTGATCCGGCTGACGGTAACGGAATTTCGCAGTGCAGTGGAAGGATTCCTGTGGTACTCGATCTGAAGTGAAGCCCATATCCACTGCAGTCATAGAATCTGAATACAGTGCTTCGTGATCAAAGCCCTGACCGACATAAAGCTGGTTTGTTTCAAGGTTTTTACCAAGCACAAACCACGGCTCACCTGACCCGCCGATACCAAGACCGTGTCTCTGACCGATTGTATAATACATTAAACCGTCATGACTGCCGACTTTTTCTCCGTCCATTGTCACCATATCACCCGGCTGTGCGGGCAGGTACTGACCTAAAAACTCTTTAAAGTTTCTTTCTCCTATGAAGCAGATACCTGTGCTGTCTTTTTTTGCAGCTGTTGCAAGACCTGCATCAGCGGCGATTTTTCTTACTTCTTTTTTATCAATGTCACCGATCGGGAACATGACTTTTGAAAGCTGTTCCTGTGACAGCTGGTTCAGAAAATAAGTCTGATCTTTATTCTGATCCAGCCCGCGGAGCATTTTTACTTCATCCCCTGAGCGGTCAACCTGTGCATAGTGCCCGGTTGCAAGATAATCTGCACCGAGTTTCATGGCATGGTCAAGAAATGCTTTAAACTTGATTTCTTTATTACACATCACGTCAGGATTCGGTGTTCTGCCAGCTTTATATTCTTCAAGGAAATAAGTGAATACTTTATCCCAATACTGTTTTTCAAAGTTTACTGCATAATAGGGAATACCGATCTGGTTACATACACGGATTACATCATTGTAATCTTCAGTAGCTGTACATACACCAAACTCATCTGTATCATCCCAGTTTTTCATAAAAATCCCGATTACGTCATATCCCTGCTGCTTTAGAAGATAGGCAGCAACAGATGAATCAACGCCACCGGACATCCCGACCACGACTCTGGTTTCAGCGGGTGTTTTTGTCATTTGAATCACCTTTACTTTTCAGTCGCTAAAAGCGATCTGTAATTTTCTTAAGACTTTGTGCGATATAGACTGCATCTTCAGCCGTATTTTGATAACCAAAGCTGAAGCGCACTGAATTAAACAATTTCTCGCTCTCCGGTCCGAACATTGCAGCCAGCACATGCGAAGGTTCAACTGACCCTGCTGTACAGGCTGAACCGCTTGATGCAGCGATTCCTGCCAGATCCAGATTAATCAGCAGCGACTCTATTTCGGCTCCCGGAATGCTCAAGTTTACCACGTGAGGAAGTGAATGTTCAAGAGAGCCGTTTAGTTCAAATTGAACGCCTGACTGTTTCAAGTCATCCAGCAGCGTTTCCTTGATTTTAACGAGATTCGCTGTCTTTTCTTCTTTATGCTCAAAGGTATACTTCACTGCTTTAGCAAAACCGGCGATCGCAGCTAAATTCTCAGTTCCTGCTCTTTTCTTACGCTCCTGCTCACCGCCGAAAACCGTTGCATGATGCTTGGTACCATTTTTAATATATAAAAAACCTGCACCTTTTGGACCGTTAATTTTGTGAGAGGAAACAGATAGCAGGTCTATTCCTTCTTCTGTAACATCAATGTCTGAAAGTCCAAACGCCTGCACTGCATCTGTATGAAAGACTGCCTTGTGGTCTTTTAATATAGCGCCAATTTCTTTGATTGGCTGAAGTGTGCCCGCTTCATTATTGCCATACATCACCGTTACTAAAATCGTGTCCTCACGCAGCGCTGAGGAAAATTCATCCATACTGATCCGTCCGGTTTCATCCACATTCAGATAAGTGACTTCAAACCCGCGTCTTTCAAGCTCCTGACAGGGATGTAAAACAGCATGATGTTCAACTGCCGTTGTAATAATATGCTTTCCCTTATGCAGCATCGCTTCAGCTGTGCCAAAAATAGCAAGGTTATCAGCTTCTGTTCCGCCGCTTGTAAAATGAATTTCATTAAAATGAACGCCAAGCTTAGAAGCAATTAGCGTTCTCGCGTCATCCAGTATTTTTCTAGCTGCTCTTCCTGTCTGGTGAATACTTGATGGGTTTCCGTAAGTATTCTCCATGACATCCACCATGACTGCTGTCACTTCAGGAAGCATCGGGGTTGTTGCAGCATGATCTGCATAAATTCTGTTCAAACCAAAACCCTCCTGTTAAATATAGAACATATAGGCGTCTGATTCGCCTTCTTCTGTATGATTAGCTAAATCTTCAATTGTTGTATGATCAAGAACATCTCTGACTGCATCTCTGATCCGGATCCACAGTTCTCTTTGAGGAGGCGCTTCATTTTCAAGCCCTTCAACAGGACTGATCGGACCTTCAAGCGTTCTGATAATATCACCTGCAGTAATCTTTGAAGGCTCATCAGCTAAAATATATCCGCCGTATGCTCCTCTGACACTTTTAACGAAGCCGGAATTACGAAGTGGTGCGACCAGCTGCTCGAGATAGTGTTCTGATAAATTATGGGTTGTTGCAATTGATTTTAATGAAATTGGTCCTTCTCCATAGTTCTTTGCCAATTCAATCATGATTGTCAGACCATAACGGCCTTTCGTTGAGACTTTCATGTGTCATCCACCTTTGCGACTATTTGCTTTTGCCATTATAGCATATAACCTTTAGCATTGGCATTTGTGCAGATTATATGGGTATGATGCTGTTAGAGAAATGGAGGGGATTTTATGGCTGTTAAACCACTTGCATTCAGAATGCGTCCGGCTGAAATAGATGAGATCATTGGTCAATCCCATTTAGTTGGAGAAGGAAAGATTATCAGAAGAATGGTTGAAGCCAATCAGCTCTCTTCTATGATTCTTTATGGTCCACCCGGGATCGGGAAAACTTCAATCGCTTCTGCCATTGCCGGGAGCACTAAATATGCTTTCAGGACGTTAAATGCTGTATCCAATAATAAAAAGGATATGGAAGTCGTTGTTCAGGAAGGTAAAATGTCCGGCAGAGTGATTCTTTTACTGGATGAAGTGCACAGGCTCGATAAAGCAAAACAGGATTTTCTGCTTCCACATTTAGAAAACGGTACTGTTATTTTGATTGGGGCAACTACAAGCAATCCCTATCATGCAATTAACCCGGCGATCAGAAGCAGAGTACAGATTTTCGAACTGAAACCGCTGGATGAAGAAGATATGAAAGCAGCTGTTAATAGAGCGATCATTGACCAGAGAGGTTTTGGCGATAAGCAGGTGGAAGTGACCGAAGAGGCCATCGCTCATTTTGCCACAGCAAGCGGCGGTGATGTAAGGAGTGCTTTAAACGCTTTAGAGCTGGCTGTTTTATCAACAAAGGAAAATAATAAAGGTAAAATTGTCGTCACGCTAGAAGCAGCTGAAGAATGTCTGCAGAAGAAATACTTTTCTCACGATAAAGATGGGGACGCGCATTATGATGTAATGAGCGCATTCCAAAAGTCAATCAGAGGCAGTGACGCAAATGCCGCACTTCACTACCTTGGCAGGCTGATCGAAGCCGGTGATCTGCCGACAATCGCACGAAGGTTACTGGTCATTGCATACGAGGATATTGGTCTTGCAAGCCCACAGGCAGGTCAGCGCACACTTGCAGCAATTGAATCTGCCGAGAGACTCGGTTTTCCTGAGGCCCGTATCCCGCTCGCAAACGCTGTCATTGAACTTTGTCTGTCACCCAAGTCGAATTCCGCAATTTCAGCGATCGACAGCGCACTGGCAGATATCAGAAAAGGTAAAGCCGGTACAGTTCCTGATCATTTAAAGGATGCGCATTACATGGGTGCTGAAAAGCTTGGACGCGGAACTGAATATAAATACCCTCACAATTATCCGGGCGGCTGGGTTGCCCAGCAGTACCTGCCTGATTCACTTAAGCGCGCAGCTTATTATGAACCGAAAGAAACAGGTAAGTTTGAACAGGCTTTAAAACAGATTTATGAAAAATTAAAATAAGGCTGAGACAAATGTCTCAGCCTTATTTAATTGTTTTACTATTATTTGAAATGGATGATCTATGAAGCAATATCCCTTTTTGTAAAGGTGGTAAATGCAAGTACCATAAAGATCGTGAAGTAAATCAGGATCATCACAATTGAGAATTGCATGGTCATCCCTTCCACGATTGGCATGTTCATTTCATATTGTGAAAGGTTTGTGTTTGCAAACAGACTGTATTTTGCCCAGTCATAGTACATGGCAATAAAGCTTGTGGCTGTTCCGCCTACAAATAGCAGGAATAAGCTGATGCCGATTGCAAGTGAGCTGTTACGGAATACTGCAGATATCATAAATGCCATGGTTGTGAGCATGATGACATCAAGTGAATTAAAAAGGTACACGCGTGCAATATAAGCTGCCATACTCTTTTCAACAACCTGACCGTCTTCAAAGACAAGTCTGATTGACGAGCCCGGATCAAATAATATTAACCCGAGAATAATTGAAAGTACTGCTGTAATTGCTACAAGGAAAAGTCCAAATGCACCAACCGTAATGAATTTTGATAAGAGAATTTTCCATCTTGCAATCGGTCTGATCATCAGCAGTTTGATCGTTCCCCATGAGAATTCACCGGCCACAATACCTGAAGCAACAATAATCGCAAAAAGTCCGATCAGTGAAATTAAGAATGTGCTGGATTCAACATAAGACCAGAAAGTCCCCGCATTATTCGGTGCAATATCATTGTCAATTGCATACTCATTGATTGCAATCTGTTCAGCAGGATCCTGCATCATAAATCCGGCTTCACCGTTCGCTGCCTGTTCTTCTAGCTGGGCATTCTGCGTCTGAAGCTCCTCCTGCCAGCTTCCGCTATAATCGTCTCCAAGTGAGTTGATAAAAATGGTAATTGCTGTTGAAGCAATGACAGCAATTACAATCAGCCCTACCATCACCCAAGTGGCTGGTCTTGAAAAAAGCTTCATCCATTCATTTCTGATTAAGTTAAACATGCACAGGCTCCCCCTTTTTCTCAGATGTTACTTCAAGGAATCTGTCTTCAAGCGTTTTGGCAGCGACGGCTGCACCAAAGACCGATACGCCTTCTTCGACACACCATTTAATAATTGACGGGATATCTTCTTTTTTACAATCAATTAGCAGGTCACCGCCGACAACCTGAATTTCCCACTCTGAAAATGCCTGTCTCATTCGTTTTACGATTTGTTCAGCATCTCCAACTTCAATTTTAAACACTTGCGCCTGTGCACCAACAAAATCTTCAATCAGCTGAACATCTTTCAGCTTACCGTTTTGAATAATACCAATACGGTCACACATCATCTCCATTTCTGAGAGAAGATGACTAGAGACAATGACTGCCATATCTCTTTCTTTTGCTAGTCTTCTTATGTAATCTCTGATCTCACGTATCCCGGCCGGATCAAGTCCGTTTGTGGGTTCATCCAGTATCAATACCTTTGGATCATGAAGCAGACTCTGGGCAATCCCAAGTCTTTGTCTCATGCCGAGAGAATATGTTTTTACTTTTTCATGAATTCTGCCTTCAAGCCCTACAAGCTTAACCACTTCATCAATTTTTTCTTTGGAAATCCCTTTATACATTCTCGAATAGTGGATCAGATTTTTATATCCAGTCATGAATTTATACATCTCCGGATTTTCGACAATTGCACCAACCTCGCTTACTGCCCCCTCAAAATCTGATTTGACACTTTTCCCATTGACAATAATGTCACCTGAAGACATTTTCATCAGTCCAACGATCATCCTGATTGTAGTCGTTTTACCAGCGCCATTTGGCCCCAGAAAGCCGAAAACTTCCCCACTGTAAACATTAAATGAAATGTTATCAATGATCGTTTTACTGCGGATGTTCTTAGTTACATTTTTCAGTTCAACAACCTGCCTGTTCATTTTACACTCCCCTTTTTCTTATTAATCTTAAGTACGCAGCAGCTAGTAAAAAGTTTCAGAAAAAAAGAAAAAAACGGCAAAATTGCCGTTTTTATCTGACCGTTTTAATTTCTATATCTTTCAGAAACTCTCTCATCACATAGCTCGCTGCAATTAAACCGGCAGCTGACGGTACAAATGCATTTGAAGATGGCGGCATTTTTGCTTTTCTGATTGGCGCATTTTCTTTACCGACCGTCTTATTAACTTCCTCACGGGTTACAATCGGACTTTCATCAGAAAAGATTACCGGAATCCCTTTTTTAACCCCGTCTTTACGAAGGTGCTTTCTAATGATTTTAGCGATTGGGTCTGTATGTGTTTTTGAAATATCCGCGATCTGGAAACGTGTAGGATCCATTTTATTCGCTGCTCCCATACTTGAAATAATAGGAATATTTCGATTCAGACATTCTTTCATCAAATGGATCTTATAAGAAATCGTATCAGAAGCATCAACCACAAAATCCAGCCCGTAGCTGAAAAACTCTTCATACGTTTCTTCTGTGTAAAACATTTTCAGTGAATGCACTTCACACTCAGGGTTGATATCAGCAATTCTTTCTTTCATCAGATCAGCTTTAGGCTGTCCGACAGTAGAGAGCAATGCAATAATCTGACGGTTTACATTGGTAATATCAACATCATCTTTATCCACAAGGATCAGACGGCCCACTCCACTTCGGGCAAGCGCTTCAGCTGCAAATGAGCCTACACCGCCAATGCCAAGTACCGCTACTGTTTTACCTTTTAAGAGATCTAAACCTTCCTGGCCGATCGCTAGTTCGTTTCTTGAAAATTGGTGTAGCATATGATCAACTCCGTTAATTGGATTAGCGGCTTTTAGAATAGCGTAAAATGAGCCCGGTTGCAACTTATATCCGACAGATGCAGTTGCCATTAAAATAAAAAAAGACCCGGAGCAGATGTCCAGAGTCTGTTTTTGTATGTAAGATGTGGTAAATCCCAATTGTGCCGTTCGATGTAGGAATCTATCGTTTTGAACCCGCTCTCAGCAGGTGGGTGTCCTATTTTCAGCTTTATGCTTCCCCGCAAAGGGCGTGCAAGCGGCTGAAAAACGTGAACTCCCGGATATTGAAGTGTTCGGTCAAAACTGATGGATATTAAAACGTACACATCAGGACTTACCTTGTGAAATCATCATAGCATACGGTTTATCAAAAAACAATTATTAAGATGAAAAATTATAGATTTTTCTGAAGATTCAGTGAGAGCTTTAATTCATCAAGCTGGGCTTCACTAACTTCACCCGGCGCATCTGTCAGGACACAGCTTGCGCTCGCTGTTTTAGGGAATGCAATTGTATCACGCAGATTTGTTCTGCCGGCTAGCAGCATTACCAGACGGTCAAGACCAAGGGCAATTCCACCATGTGGAGGCGTGCCGTATTCAAACGCTTCAAGCAGGAATCCAAACTGATCAACAGCCTCTTCTTTTGAAAAGCCCAGAATTTCAAACATCTTTTCCTGGATCTCGCGTTCAAATATACGGATTGATCCTCCGCCAAGCTCATAACCGTTCAGTACAATATCATAAGCCTGTGCTCTAACTGCACCCGGGTCAGAGTCAAGCAGGTGTAAGTCTTCTCTGAATGGCATTGTAAATGGGTGGTGCGCAGCATAATAGCGGCCTTCCTCCTCATCATACTCAAGTAGCGGCCAGTCAGTTACCCATAGGAAATTAAATGCTGACTCATCAATCAGGTCAAGATCTTTACCAAGTTTTGAACGAAGTGCGCCAAGAGCATCTGCGACGACTGACTTTTTATCTGCTACGAATAAAAGCAAGTCTCCAGATTCTGCGCCGGCTGTCTCGCTGAGTGTTGTTTGTTCCTCTTCGCTGAAGAATTTTGCGATCGGGCCTGAGAATCCTTCTTCTGTAACCTTAAGCCACGCAAGACCTTTTGCCCCGTAACGTCCTGCAAATTCTCCAAGAGCGTCAATATCTTTACGCGAATACTTTTCTGCAGCCTGCTTTGCATTAATCAGTTTGACCTGACCTCCGTTTGCAACAGCTCCACTGAACACTTTGAATCCAGAGTTTTCAACAATTGCCGATACGTCTGTCAGTTCCATACCAAAGCGAGTATCCGGCTTATCTGAACCAAATCGTTCCATTGCATCTGTATAAGTCATCCGTGGAATCGGCAGTTGGATTTCAAGACCTTTAACATCCTTCATCATTTGAAAAAGCATGTTTTCGTTCATTGACATGATGTCTTCCTGACTCATAAAGCTTGTTTCAATATCAATTTGTGTAAATTCAGGCTGTCTGTCAGCGCGAAGATCCTCATCACGGAAGCATCTTGCAATCTGATAATAACGGTCAAATCCGCCAACCATTAACAGCTGCTTAAATAGCTGTGGCGATTGTGGAAGAGCATAAAACTCACCTTCATGAACACGGCTTGGGACAAGGTAGTCACGCGCCCCTTCCGGTGTACTCTTTGTCAGCATTGGTGTTTCAACTTCAATAAATGCTTCATCGTCCAGGAAGCGGCGGACTGATTTTGTAATACTGTGACGCATTTTGAATGTTTCAGCCATAACCGGACGGCGAAGGTCAAGGTAACGGTGCTTCAGACGGATGTCTTCAGCTGTCTCAGCTTTATCTTCGATTGCAAACGGAGGTGTTTTCGCGCTGCTGAGGACAGTCACTCCCTCTGCCTGAATTTCAATTGAGCCTGTAGCAAGGTTCGGGTTAACCGTCCCTTCTCCCCGTGCCTGAACTGTTCCTTCGATACTTAACACATACTCACTGCGAATATCTTCAGCAGTTTCTAGTGCTTCTTTTGACGTTTCAGGGTTGAAAACAACCTGTACAATACCTGATCTGTCACGGAGATCAATGAAAATCAGTCCACCCAGGTCACGTCTTTTCTGTACCCAGCCTTTTAAAGTAATTTTTTCTCCGATTGCGGCTTCAGGAACTTCTCCGCAGTAAAATGAACGTCCAAACATATTATTTTCCTCCCTGTGCTTTCTCTATATAGTGAATAATTTCTACAAATGAGACATCATCCTGTGTACCGCTCTCCATATTTTTAACAGCGGCTTTACCTGCTGAAAGTTCGTCTTCACCGATAATGACTACATTAGCAGCATTGATCCGGTCAGCGGCTTTAAACTGACCCTTCATTTTACGGTTGAGGTAATCAAGCTCTACACTCAATCCTTTTTTACGTGCATCAAATGCCAGAGCAACTGCTTTTTCCTTCGCAGCCTCTCCCATTGCGACAAAATAACAGTCAACCTGGTCATTGATTGGAAGTGAAACATTTTCAGCTTCAAGTGCAGCCATCAACCTTTCGATACTGAGCGCAAAACCGATTCCAGGCGCGCTCGGTCCGCCGATTTCTTCTGTGAGTCCATTGTACCTGCCACCGCCGCAAAGCGTGGTAATTGCGCCAAACCCTTCAGCGTTACTCATAATTTCAAAAGCAGTGTGGTTATAATAATCCAGGCCGCGGACCAGATTTGGATCCAGCTCATATTCAATGCCCATAACATCCAGGTAACGTTTCACTTTTTCAAAATAGCTTTGTGATTCTTCGTTCAGATAATCTTTAAGTGATGGTGCACTTTCAATCAGCTCATGTCCTCTATCTTTTTTGCAGTCCAGAATGCGAAGCGGGTTTTTATTCAGGCGTACCTGACAGTCAGAACAGAACTCATCTATTCTCGGACTGAAGTGGCTGATCAGCGCATTTTTATGTGCAATACGGCTTTCAGTATCACCAAGGCTGTTTAATACAAGCTTTACTTTTTTCAAACCGAGTCTGCTGTAAAGCTCCATCGCAAGTGAGATCACTTCTGCATCAATTGCAGGGTCATCACTGCCGATTGCTTCTACACCGAACTGAACAAACTGACGAAATCTGCCGGCCTGTGGTCTTTCATATCTGAACATTGGTCCAGTATAAAATAATTTAACCGGCTGCACTGCCTGACCGTGCATCTTGTGCTGAACGTAAGAACGCACGACACTTGCTGTTCCTTCAGGGCGAAGTGTCAGATTACGGTCACCGCGGTCTTTAAATGTATACATTTCTTTTTGAACGATGTCTGTCGTATCCCCTACGCCTCTTTCAAACAGCTCTGTATGCTCGAAAACAGGTGTCCGGATTTCTTTATACTGATACTGCCTGCACAGCTCTGCAGCAGTCTGTTCAATATATTGCCAGTGTTCTGAAACACCCGGTAAAATATCCTGCGTTCCTCTTGGTATGTTAATTGCCACTGATAATTCCTCCTTAAATCTGTGCTTTTACATAAAATCCCGGACAAATAAAAAAATCCCGTCCCTTGTTCGAAAACAAGGGACGGGAAATTCCGCGGTGCCACCCTAATTGAAGCCTGAGCTTCCACTTAAAGCAGTTAACGCCTGCTGACGTCTTTCCCTACTCAAAGTTCAGGAAAAAGCCTACGGAGTGTTCATTCAACAGGGCGCAATGTAAGTCTGCTTTCAGCCGGGTGGCAGACTCTCTCTTTACATACGTGATCCTGTTTACTATTCTCCATCATCGGGATTCGTTCATATGTTTTAATAATGTAATCAATCATAATCACCAGCGCCCGCATTGTCAAGAGGGTATCATTGTCCTAAATTTTCAAAATTCTAATGACGCCTATTTTATTTTTCTATATGATATAGATAAGAGAATATTGAGGTGATGTGATTGAAACTGCTGTCAGTATTATTATCAACTGTATTACTGGTCTCACTGTTTCCGGGTTTGGAAGCCCATGCAGATGAAAATAAAATTGAGGCTGCATATGACGGAATATTAATTCGTGAAGGTCCCGGTTTATCTTACCCTGCTATAGCATCAGGACAGTCAGGGGATCAATTTAAAGAGCTTCAAAGAGATAATGGTTGGGTTGAGGTTGCTGTAAATGAAGGGACAGGCTGGATC
Source organism: Jeotgalibacillus sp. 10bf12 (assembly GCF_055597105.1). Taxonomy (NCBI): domain Bacteria; kingdom Bacillati; phylum Bacillota; class Bacilli; order Caryophanales; family Caryophanaceae; genus Jeotgalibacillus; species Jeotgalibacillus sp. 10bf12. The sequence goes on from NZ_CP200276.1 coordinate 2,824,852, forward strand.
GCTGAATGGCTTCTGGTATCGCCTGGTCAAACTGAACCCGAAGATGTTTCATCCGGGTTAGAACCTTCATCTGAATCAGAGGACAGCCATGCAACAATTCTCGTTGACAGATTAAATATCCGGGATGATTTTTCGTCCGACGGGCTGGTGATTGGTACACTTAATACCGGTGATCAGGTAAATGTCAGCGATGAGAAGTATGGATGGCTATACATAAGTTCAGGCGCTGTAAATGGATGGGTCAGTTCTGATTATGTAGAGTACAATTCTTTATCTGTTAATCAAACCGCAGAAGCAGCGACTGATGACATACATATTACTGTCAATACTTTAAATGTGCGCGCAGAGCCGGATAGAAATGCAGATGTAGTTGGTTCTGTAAGTCTGTATGATTCTTTTACAGTCAAAGAGCAGACAGGCGAATGGTTACAAATTGATTTCGGTGATGGCCAGAGTGGATGGATTGCAAGCTGGTTCACTGAACGCGGGGTGCATCAAGGGGGCAGCACGGAAGAAACAGCCGATGACGATGAGACAGTGACGATTTTGTATAACGGTTCAAATATCAGACAGGACCCGTCAACAGATGCTGCCGTCGTCTATAAAGCAAGCGCTGGTGAAGCGATGACCATCGTTAGCCGGAGTGGTGACTGGTATGAGATTACTCTGCCGGGAGGCGCTACAGGCTATATCGCCAACTGGATTGTGTCAACCGATCAGGAAGCAGCTGTTGCACCTGAGCCTGATGAAGAGGATAATCCACAAGAGCCTGTTACATCAATTTCTGAGGCAACAATTGTCATTGATGCAGGTCACGGCGGGCGTGACGGTGGAGCGGTAGGTGCTGCCGGTACGCTTGAGAAGTCTTTAACGATCAGAACGGCTGAAGTGCTTTATCACATGCTGTCCAGTACAGGCGCAAATGTCATTATGACTCGGGAAGATGACCGTTATGTAGATCTGTACAGCCGAGTGACGACTTCTCGAGATCATCAGGCTGATGCTTTTATCTCCATACACTATGATGCAATTAATGACCGCAGTGTAAAAGGTTTTACAACTTACTTTTACGGCGGACCGGATGAAGCACTTGCTGATGCTGTCCACGCGGGACTCAGTGACAATATGACTGTGAAAAACCGCGGTATTCATCACGGTAATTTTTTAGTACTAAGGGACAACAGTGCGCCTTCAGTCCTTCTTGAGCTTGGATTTATCAGTAATCCATCCGAAGAGGCATCGATCAATAATGACCGGTTCAGAGAAATTGCCGCAACCGGTATTTATAACGGTTTGACAGCGTATTTTTCACAATAGAAAAAAGGCTTCTCCGCTAAATGGAGAAGCCTTTTTTAACTTTCAACGATCAGCGTGACCGGACCGTCATTGACAAGTGATACATCCATCATCGCACCAAAAATGCCCGTTTCAACAGTTAATCCTTTTTCAGTCAGGAAATCGTTGAACTTTTTATATAATGGTTCTGCGTCATCAGGTTTCGCCGCATTCATAAAATTCGGCCGTCTCCCTTTTTTCGTATCACCGTATAATGTAAACTGTGAAATCGACAGAATTTCCCCACCCTGGTCTAACACAGAATGGTTCATTTTGCCTTCTTCATCTTCAAAAATGCGGAGATTTGCTATTTTGTCTGCAGCATATCTGCAGTCTGCTTCTGTATCATTCTGGCTGATCCCTACAAGAAGAACCAGCCCTGAACGGATTTCACCTTCGACTTTTCCTGCTATTTTTACGTGTGCTTCTTTACTTCGCTGAACAACTACTCTCAAAACAAACTGCCTCCAGTGCTAATTAACGATTCTCTGAACAGCGTAAATATCCGGAATCTGTTTAATCCGGTCTACGACTCTCTGCAGATGCGTCACGTTTTGAATCATAATTGACATATTAATCGCGGCCATTTTATTCCGGTCGCTTCTACCGCTGACGGCTGAAATATTAGTTTTTGTTTCATTTACCGCCTGCAGCACTTCATTCAGCAGACCTCTTCTGTCATAGCCGGATATTTCAATATCAACGTTATATTCTTTTCTGTTATCCGTCGTGCCTTCCCATTCAACCGGGATCAGTCTCGCTTCTGAATCTCCCTGAATGTTCGGACAGTCACTTCTGTGAACAGATACGCCGCGGCCGCGTGTAATAAAGCCGATAATCTCATCACCTGGAACCGGACTGCAGCATTTCGACAGTCTGACCAGCAGATTATCAATCCCTTTTACCGTAACGCCTGCGTCTTTTTTCTTTTTAACAGAAGGTGGCTTAATATCAGCCATCGCTTTTTCAAGCGTATCTTCTTCATCGCGCAGCTTTCTGAGTCTGTCTGTTAAGCGGTTGGCAATCTGTGCACCTGTAATACCGCCATAACCGACTGCTGCATATAAGTCTTCTTCACTTGCAAAATTATATTTCTCATATACGCGCTTCATGTTTTCCTCAGTCAGCACTTCTTTTGGAGAGAAATCAAGCGCACGTATTTCACGGTCAACAAACTCACGGCCTTTTTCAACATTTTCTTCACGCCTCTGCTTTTTGAAAAACGCTTTGATTTTGTTTTTTGCCTGAGATGTCTGGGCAAGCTTCAGCCAGTCCTGACTTGGACCGTAAGAATGTTTGGATGTCATGATTTCAATGATGTCACCGGTTTTTAAAGCTGAATCAAGCGGAACCATTTTACCGTTAATTTTAGCGCCAATTGTTTTATTCCCTATTTCAGAATGGACTCTATAGGCAAAATCTATCGGAACTGAACCTGCAGGAAGCTCCATTACGTCTCCTTTAGGTGTAAAAACGTAAACCATATCTGAAAACAGATCAAATTTTAAGGCATCCATAAACTCTTCAGCATCGGATGAATCCTGTTGAAACTCAAGAATTTCCCTGAACCATGTCAGTTTCTTTTCGATTGTCTGCTTGCTGTCTTCATTAACTACCGCACCTTCTTTGTAAGCCCAGTGAGCTGCTACCCCGTATTCTGCGATACGATGCATATCATCGGTTCTGATCTGGACTTCAAGCGGGTCACCTTTAGGTCCAATCACTGTTGTGTGAAGAGACTGATACATATTTGGTTTTGGCATTGCAATATAATCTTTGAATCTGCCTGGCATCGGCTTCCAGCACGTGTGGATAATACCGAGTACTGCATAGCAGTCTTTTATACTGTCCACGATGACGCGCACAGCAAGAAGATCATAAATTTCGTTGAACTGTTTATTCTGAACAGCCATTTTTTTATAAATTGAATAAATGTGCTTTGGTCTGCCGACAATATCTACATCAATCCCGACATCTTTTACCTGCTGTTTGATCTCGGTAATGACTTCATCTACATATTCCTCTCGCTCATTACGCTTTTTCTTCATCAGGTTAACAATGCGGTAGTACTGCTGAGGATTGAGATATCTGAGTGATGTATCTTCTAGCTCCCACTTGATTGTCGAAATTCCAAGTCTGTGTGCTAATGGTGCAAATATTTCCAGCGTTTCATTTGAAATACGGATCTGCTTTTCAACAGGCATATGTTTCAATGTCCGCATATTATGAAGACGGTCAGCCAGCTTGATCAGTATGACTCTGATATCCTGTGCCATCGCAATAAACATTTTACGATGGTTCTCAGCCTGCTGTGCCTCTTTGGATTTATATTTAATCTTTCCAAGTTTTGTTACACCATCCACCAGCATGGCAACTTCTTCATTGAACTTTTCAGTCAGATCTTCATAAGTGAAAATGGTATCTTCTATTACATCATGAAGAAAACCGGCTGCAACAGTAGATGGATCCATCTGAAGTTCTGCAAGAATACCCGCAACCTGCACAGGGTGGATGATATAAGGCTCACCTGATTTTCGGAACTGCTCTTTATGTGCTTCTTCAGCCAGATGATAAGCTTTTTTAACAAATTCAACCTGGCTTTCATTCATATAACTTGAGGTAATCTCGAACACTTCTTCAACGGTAAGCACCCGATCATTTGCCATACAATTTATCACCTTTATCATGTTTAGTAGTTTTGAGTATTGTTTCTATTATTAATAAAAAATCAATTTATGTAAAGCCATTACTGATAATTCCTATAATAAAGCTTCAATATACTAAAAAGAGCCCCTAAAGTAGGGCTCTTTTAACAGGTATTCATTAATATTCCATCAGACGCAGCATGTCGTAGCCATTCAGCTTTTCACGGCCATCAAGGTAAGACAGTTCAATCAGGAATGCACATCCTGCTACAACGCCGCCCAGTTCTTCAACAAGCTTAATTGTTGCTTCAATTGTGCCGCCAGTCGCTAACAGGTCATCTGTAATCAGTACGCGCTGACCAGGCTTGATTGCATCTTTGTGAATTGTCAGTACATCTTTACCATATTCTAACCCGTAGTCTACTTTAACTGTCTCTCTCGGCAGCTTGCCTTCTTTTCTTACAGGGGCGAAGCCTACCTTCAGTGCATAAGCAACCGGACAACCGATGATGAATCCACGTGCTTCAGGACCAACTACAAGGTCAATTTGTTTTTCTTTCGCATACTCAACAATTTGATCAGTTGCATAGCTGTATGCTTCTCCATTATCCATTAACGTTGTAATATCCTTAAAACGCACGCCTTCTTTCGGCCAGTCTTCTACTATTGTCACGAATTGCTTTAAATCCATACCTTTTCCTCCTCAGGTTGCCGCGACCATCCGCAGCGCTCTTCAAACCATTTTTTCAAATCATGAAATGATGAATATAATAATTCCTGCTCTAATTTTGCAAGCCTTGTCTTTGCCTGATAAGCAGGGGATTCTAATAAATCACGTTTACTGATATCTTCATTAAGCGAAATGAATCCATCGTTTATTGTAACAAAATCCAGTTCAAAAAACACCTTCGTCATAAAATTAATTGTGTCTATTGACCAATTTTTATGGGAGGCAAGCGCCTTTCCATGCTGATGAAGATGAAAAGTTTTCTTTTTCTTCAAAAATGCAAAGAACCATGCGAAGTCTTCACGTTTTGGAATTGAGCTGAAGAACTGTGGATCTTCAAGATAAAAATGCGCATAAATTCTTGCAGGTTTATTCTCATGAAGAACTGCTTCAAGCAGATTCGCATCATCCGGGAGATCCAGAAATACAATCGTCTGCTGGTCTGCATTTAACTCTTTCGCATGCTCGAGAGAATCGATCAGCTTCACATGTTGAGGAAGAATCGGGTTAAACCGGTCATACGTATGCTGTTTATAGGCAATCACAACTGAATCATCAGGAATCGTCGGTGCCCATCTTGCTGCCTGGGCAATCCCGCGAATATCAAAGAGCTGCCACTCCCTCACTCTGATATCACTGACAAACAGCTGAGGCTTTTTAATGTTGTTCCATTCGTTGATTGTAAGTTCCCCGATCAGATCAAGATTCGCAATCGGTGAGATCTGATCTGCAACTTCACCCATGCCGAATGCAATAGCGTCAAGGGACTGATCATCATGCTTAATTGATAACTTCAGATGATTCTGACCTGCACCGATTTTTCTGATCGAAACAATCTCAGTGTGTTCAATCAACACTTTAGGCTTAGGATTTTTCATCCCGAACGGAGACAGCATTTGAAGCTGGCTGATCGATTCGAGGTCAATTTCAGAAATCGAAGCTTCAACGTCAATGTTTGAAACGGGAATGAAGTCTTCATCACTCATCTCTTCAGCCTGACGATTAAGGTTTATACGTAATTCGTCAATATGCTGTAACTCAAGCGTCATACCTGCTGCCATCGGATGCCCGCCAAAGTGTGGAAGTATGGAACGGTTTTCCGAGAGCTCACGGAACATGTTAAAACCTTCAATACTTCTTGCTGACCCTTTGGCCGTTCCCTTTTCTTTATCCTCACAAAGTATAATGACAGGACGGTAGAATTTCTCCACGAGCTTCGAAGCAACGATCCCGACGACTCCAGGATTCCACCCTTCTTTAGAGATAATCAGGACCCGGTCATCTTTATACTGTGCTTCAGCCATTTCCATCGCTTCTTTGGCAATTTCAGCTACAATTGACTGTCGCTCTTTATTCATCGCATCAATTTCACTTGCGAGTGCTTCAGCTATTTCAGCATCTTCAGTCATAAGCAGTTCTACTGCAGGATCTGCATCAGATAATCTGCCTACTGCATTCAGACGCGGTCCAATCGCAAAGCCGACTGTCTCTTCATTTGCTTCATGAATTTTCGCACTGGACTTATTTAAAAGTGCATGAAGGCCTTTTCGTTCAGAAGCACGTAACTGTTTTAAACCTTTTTTGACGAGCAGACGGTTTTCACCCGTAAGTGGCACAAGGTCTGCAATGGTCCCGATCGCTGCCAGATCCAGCAGTTCTGTCGGAGGTTCTTTGAGCAGCGCATGGGCAAGCTTAAAAGCAACACCAACGCCCGCAAGTTCCCTGAAAGGATAGGAACCGCCTTCAAGGTTTGGATGGATAATCGCAAATGCTTGAGGCAGTTCAGGACCCGCTTCATGGTGGTCTGTGATAATCAGATCAACACCAAGCTCTTTTAAAACCTTTGCTTCAGCAACTCCTGAGATCCCGTTATCAACTGTTATGATTAAAGTGTAACCCTGTTCTGCTGCATAGCGAAAAGCGCCTTCATTCGGACCATAGCCCTCTGTAAAGCGATTAGGAATATAAAAATCGGGCTCTGCCCCGAGAAGCTTTAATGCACTGAGCATAACTGACGTACTCGTCACACCATCAGCGTCATAATCACCATAAATTAAAATGGACTCTCCGTCGTTAACTGCCCGCTCAATGCGCTCTACTGCTTTTTTCATATCATCAAAAAGGTATGGATCATGGAATTCTTTTTTATCAATATGTAAAAATTCAGCGGCTGTTTCAGGGGTGGTCATCCCTCTTTGTACCAATAATTTTGCAATAAAAAGTGGAATGTCTAGAGCTGCTGCAAGCTTTTCAGTCTCAGCTGTGCTGCTTTCCCTAACATTCCATCTCGTTTTAGATGTTAGCATCATTTCACCTCTTCAGATGATTTCATTATACATGAGGGGTGCCCATGATTCAATGAACTGAAGAGGTGATGTTGCGCGCAAACATATTATTCAGCAGCGGAATCCCCAGCGGAATCCGGTGCGGTCTTACGGTACTCCTGACGGCTCGGTAATTCTCCGTTCTGCACCTTTTCAGCTTCCACCAGTTTTTCATTCAGCTGTTTATTTTCTGCTTCAAGCTGTTTGACCTTCCGCTGTGCAATAAACAGTCTGAACAGTCCGACTGAGCCCATGATGATACCACCCATCAAAACTGACCCTAAAATAACTAGAATCAGTGGCAGCTCAGCTTCTGAGAAGCCAAAGTTTACTGTAACGGGATCGACATTAATAACAGCAAAAATAGCAACAATAAGAGCAAAAACGATCCCCAGAATTAATGTCCATTGAAATTTCATAATATAACCTCCTTTTTATCATCATAGCAATTTTTTTCATGCACTACTTGCTTTTACCCTTTTCTAATAGAATTTATTCCTCATGTATAGTCAGACAGGCTTTTAGGACGCAGGTTAAAGGATTATTTCATGGCCATTTAACCTCCGTCCTCAACATGCACATAAAAGAGCTGAGACAAATGATTATTTGTCTCAGCTCTGATTCTTTCCTTATACGACCGGTTCGTCGGTCCATTCTTTCTTTTCTTTAAAAGTGACGAGCACGCCTTTCTTTTTCAGCTGGCGTTTTTTCAGTACGTACCATAACTGTGCTGCGATAAATACTGAAGAATAGGTTCCTGCAATCAGACCGATCAATAGTGCAATTGAGAAGTTTAAAATTGATGTTGCACCAAAGATGATCAGTGCTGCGACTACTAAGACGACTGTCAGTACAGTGTTCACCGAACGTCCAAGTGTTTGTCTGAGCGATTTATTGACGATCATTGCAAGTTCTTCTTTCTTCTCAATACGCTTCATCTTACGCATATTTTCCCTGATCCGGTCAAATGTAACGATCGTATCGTTTATCGAATAACCGATAACGGTGAGAACAGCTGCGATGAAGGTAATATCGACTTCTAGCCTAGTTAAGCTGAAAATGGCAATGATAAAGAATGCATCATGGACCAGAGCAACGATTGATGCAGTAGCCATTTGCCATTCAAATCGCAATGTAACATAAAGGATAATTCCGATTGAGGCAATCGCAACAGCAAGAAGTGCATTTCTCGCAAGCTCTTCCCCAATAATCGGATTGACAGTTGAAATATTTGGATCTGAACCGTATTCTTCAGTGAAATAGGATCTCAGTTCAGCGATTTCATTTTGACTTAATTCTTCTGAAAACCTGGCTACACCAATTTCCTGGTTATTACCAGAGATGACAATGTTGGAAGCTTCATATCCAGCATCTTCAATATCATCAGCGAAAGATTCGTTGGTCAGTGGCGTTTCAGATAAAACTTCCATTCGAGAGCCTTCTGTAAACTCAATACCAAGATTCAATCTGAAGGTTAGCAGAACAGCAAGCCCTGCAATAAGAAGTGCCGCAGAAAGGATAAAGAATCTCTTTCTGATTTTCACAAAATCAAAGCGGTCAAATTTCGTCGGAAGATCGAGTGAATCAGGTTCTTCCTCTTCATTGTATTCAAGGATTTCTGATTTCTTCACACCAAACCAGCCTTTACGCTGATCAAGGAACTTACTTCTCACCCACAGACTCATAAATAAGCGTGTACCAAAAACAGCCGTGATAAAGCTTGTCACAATACTGATCAATAGCATTGTCGCAAAGCCTTTAACAGAACTTGTACCAAATGTGAAAAGTACAATACCCGCTAACATTGTTGTTACATTCGCATCGACAATTGTCAATAGCGATGAGCTGCTTCCTTTTTTCCATGCATCACGGACAGATCTTCCTATACGAAGCTCTTCTTTCATCCGCTCATAGGTAATAATATTGGCATCAATCGCCATACCTACCCCGAGGATCAAGGCTGCAATACCCGGCAGTGTTAACACACCATTCAGCCAGTCAAAGATCAACAGGATTAAATAAATGTATACAGATAAAGTCACGATCCCGATAAAACCAGGGAAACGGTAGAATGCGATCATAAACAGGAAGATCAGTGCAACGCCGACAATACCCGCAAGAATTGTCTGTTCCATTGCCATCAGACCAAATGATGCACCTACTGAAGTTGAATACACTTCTTCAAGTTCAACAGGCAGTGAACCTGCACTTAAAAGATCCGCCAGGTTATTCGCTTCTTCAAGCGTAAAGTTACCTGTAATTGTTACGGTATCAGTATTCAGAACCTGACTGACATTTGGTGCTGAAATAAATTTTGGGTCTTCTTTTGTTCTTTCTTCTTCGTATGAATCGCCCTCTTCATAATCAAGCCAGATAACCAGCTGGTTCTGAGGCGCCATTGCAAGTATTTCCTGTGTAATCTGACCGAATTGATCCGCATTCTTTAACTGAACCTGAACAATCGGCTGATTTGTGTCGGGATCGAACGTCTGAGACGCTCCACCTTCAACAAGGTCTGCACCAGTCATTTTCACTTCATCATTCACGTCACGGAATGTCAGATTTGCTTCAGTCGAAAGGATTTCTCTCGCCTGATTCTGATCTTCAACACCTGCAAGCTGAACCCGTATTCTATTGCCGTCTTCAACTTGAATAATAGGCTCATTAACACCCAATACATTTACTCGACGGTCTAATGCTTCCGCGGTGTCTGAGACGACATCCTGCGTGATTTCCTGACCTTCCTGAGCTGGATTCACTTCATAAAGCACTTCAAATCCACCCTGAAGGTCGAGGCCAAGTTTAATGTTATTTAAAATTGTATTGGAGGTAAGTCCAATTGTGCCGCCAAGCAATATGACCAGTAAAAAGAAGGCGACGATCCTGCTACGCTTAATCATTATGTAAAAATCCTCCCTGTGTATATAGCCGAAACTATATGAAAAATGACCGTTTGTAACAGGTCTGTAAAGTGTCTGAAATTTCAGCAACAGACTTATTATGTATTACTTACCTGAAGGTGTCAACGCACCAGATGAGATTGTCAGTCAATGTTCATTCTTTATGCTGACCGTGAAGAAGCATTTGCAGCTCTTCATCCTCCAGCCCGCTTCTGCCTGCAGTTTGCTTATATTCTTCATTTGTCATGAAGTTCATAAAATCGCCTGCTTTCACCTGCAGAATTTCCTGAACTACTCTATGAAGTCTAAAGCTTTCATTTTCACGCTTCCATTTCTTTTGGGTCAGGTACTGCCAAATAGTCTCAGGTGTAGCTGTATCATATCCATAAATTCTTAACTCCTGAGCTTTACTGATCAATGCAGGACCAATTACAGGAAAAGCATCTTTATAGCTTGTATGTTGATTCACATTTTTTCTCCTTTCTATATTTAATGCATAGCCCCGATTCTAAACGGCATATGATTTATTGTATCTAAAATATATGCTTTTGAGAAGATGGAGGATAAAGTGTCTAAACTGATTAAAGGAACACTGTTACTCATGGCTGCAGCATTAGTGACAAAAGTACTGGGATTTGTACATAGAATTGTTCTGGCTGATATGGCCGGTGCTGAAGGTGTCGGTCTATATATGATGACATTTCCCGCTCTCATGCTTGCCATTACTGTTACGCAGTTGGGACTTCCGATCGCGATTTCAAAATATGTATCTGAAGCAGCTGCGAATAGAAATGAGCAGGAGATCAGAAAGATTCTATCCGTCTCTCTCTGGATCACAGGATCACTCGCGGTTCTATTAACTCCCTGTCTATTTTTTGCAGCACCTTTTATTTCAACTACACTTCTAAATGATGAGAGGACGCTGATTCCTTTTATCGCTGTATTGCCCATTATTCCAATCGCTGCTTTTTCAGCTGTTGTCCGCGGCTATTTTATGGGCAGACAGCAAATGGGGGTTACAGCTGTTGGATCCGTGCTCGAACAAACCATCCGGATTTTATTATTAGTGGCAGCAGTTGGTCTGTTGAGTTCAAAAGGTGCCGCATATGCTGCCGGTGGTGCAATGCTCGCTGCTGTGATTGGAGAATTATGCTCACTCTTATTCTTACTCATCATGTTTAAGCTGAAAAAAAAGAAATTAACCGGCCGCTCGGTGAGATCCTTCAGCGAAACAGCCCGTCAATTATTAACAATCGCCCTGCCAAGTGCAGGAAGCAGGTTTGTTGGTTCTGCCGCTTGGTTTTTAGAGCCGATCATTGTCATGAAATGTCTTGTATTTACTGGCATGGCTGCCACCGCAGTAACTGCAGAATATGGATTATTAACCGGTTTTGTCCTGCCGGTTTTACTGCTCCCATCTTTTATTACTGTTTCACTCAGTATGGCACTGGTTCCTTCCATCAGTGAAGCGAGGGCACTATCCCAGGACAGTGTCGTGATGTACAGAATTACTCAGGCACTAAGGCTTTCCGCGGTTACCGGAACACTTTGCTGCCTGCTATTGTTTCTTGAAGGAGAACTCATCTTAACACTTTTATACGGATCTGCTGAAGGGCTCAATTTATTAAAAGTGATGGCTTTGTTTTTTATCTTTTATTACTACCAGGGACCTTTACATGCTGTATTGCAGGCATTCGAAGCTGCAGGAAAAGCAATGATTAACAGTATTACGGGATCTGTCATAAAGCTTTTATCTATGGCCGGACTGATGATTTATTTAGAGGATATAACAGGTGCAGCAATCGGTCTTGCAATCGGCACGGCAGCTGTGACGTTTTTACACTTTCACACTGCCAGAAAAATGAGCGGACTTGCAATCCCTTTCGGACAATATGCTGCAATTCTTCTAGTTTCTGTCTGCTGCTGGCTGATACATACAGGTATTTTATCCATGAATGCACCTATCCGGATCGTATCTGTGATTGTGATATTCTGCTTTCTGGCTTCCAGGGTTCAGCTGATACAGCGCGAGGACTGGGCTTTTCTGAAAAGCTTTAGGAAGAACTGATAAACCATTGACCATCTTCATAGGTGCAAAAGAATATGTTCTTCATATTGTCATGTCCCTGGACTTTCAATTCATCTCTTAACCAGCTTTCATTTTTACCGATCAGGTCCAGGTGTCTGCTTTGAATCCTTCCATCCATCACAAGTGGAAGTGACAATTGCCCTGCACTTCTCTCTTTCCTCAGGACAGACAGCGTGCCTGACGGTTCTAAAATCGCAAAAGATACTTCCTGGAGGTCAAATACTTCTTTTTCCCTCAGCTGCTGCATAAGATCATCTATGTTATAACGGTTCTTTCTCATCTCATTTTTTACAAGCTCACCGTTATGAATTAATATTGAAGGTCTGCCATCCATCAGATCCCGGAATTTCTTTGATTTTAACGAAAACCATGATAATAGAATTTGCAGCAGCATCAATAAAATCATTGGAAAAGCTGCCTGCATAAAGCTCATATACGGATCTTCGATAGCAAAAGCTGCCATCTCAGCAATCATCATAAATACAATCAGATCCAAAAGACTTAATTCACCGATTTCACGTTTTCCCATCAGTCTGAAGATCAATAGAATTAATAAATACAGCGTTACAGCTTTTATTCCGATTAACATATACATTTCAAACAAAGTCTGCACCACCTTCACTCATGTAGTGTGTCCGAAAAGCGGAAATTTATTTAATTTATGGAGGAGTGTGAAGATATGGTTGCCTGGAGAAAAACTGCTGGAGGTCTGGGAATTGCGGTTGGTTTTGTATTGGTCATCATCACTTTATATGCTGCTATCGTATCCGGTTTATTGCACTTCACTTCGATCACTGAGCTGACTATGGAAAAATGGCACGGACTTGCAGGAGCTGCTGCTGTTTTAATCGGCAGTCTGATTGGAAGTGCCTCAGCGGGACAGAAAGGAATTCATATCGGAATATGTACAGCACTTACAGTCATTGGAACCGGCCTGTTTTTTAAAGAAACACTATTTGAGTGGTCACATTTTATTCATTACGGTCTGCTGCTCGTTTCAGGTATGGCTGGAGGAATAGCGGGAGTTAACTTATTCGGGCGTTCTGAGGCAAAATAAAAAAGCTGCGGCTGCAGCTTTTTTTATCTTGTCTTACATTGCTGAATCTTTTTCCACCACTTCACGTACCGCATTGCGGTCGTATGTTAAGCGGCTTCCATCTCCACACTTGATGACTACCTGACCTTCGTCAAGTGCATCGATAATACCGTGTAAACCGCCAATCGTGACGATTTTATCACCCTTGCTTAAGCTGTTTTGCATTTCCATTACTTTTTTCTGGCGCTTCTGCTGAGGACGGATTAAGAAAAGGTACATTAAACCGAACATCAGAATAAGCGGAAGTAAAGTTACGATCATATCCATTACGCTAAACTCCCCCTTTCTTTCATATATCTATTAAAAGTTTTTTGCATTCGGCTGATTAAAACCGTATTGTTCAAAAAACTCCTCACGAAAGTCTCCCAGTCTGTCTTCTTTTATCGCCTGGCGGACATTCCCCATTAAGTTTATCAGAAAATGAAGGTTATGATAAGTCGTAAGTCTAATTCCGAACGTTTCTTCACATTTTATTAGGTGTCTGATATACGCTCTTGAATAATTCTTACAAACATGGCAATCACAGTTAGGATCAATCGGTGAGAAATCACGCGCATATTTTGCATTTTTAACAACCAGTCTGCCTTCACTTGTCATCAGCGTGCCGTTTCTTGCAATTCGTGTGGGCAATACGCAGTCAAACATATCGATCCCTCTGATTGCGCCATCGATCAGAGAGTCAGGTGAACCGACACCCATCAGATATCTCGGCTTATCTTCAGGCATCCATGGCGTTGTGAATTCCAGTACGCGATTCATGACATCTTTAGGTTCCCCTACAGAAAGGCCGCCTATTGCATAACCCGGGAAGTCCATAGACACAAGGTCACGTGCACTTTGACGTCGCAGGTGCTCATATTCTCCACCCTGAATAATTCCGAATAGCCCCTGATCTTCAGGTCGTGCATGAGCTTCAAGACAGCGCTCTGCCCATCTTGACGTACGCTCAACTGAATCCTTCATATACTTCTCTTCTGCAGGATATGGCGGACATTCATCAAACGCCATCATAATATCAGATCCAAGCGCATTTTGGATCTCCATCGCTTTTTCAGGGCTTAGGAAAAGTTTGTCTCCATTAATATGGTTTCTGAAATGGACACCTTCTTCCTGGATATTACGGAATTTACTTAATGAAAAGACCTGAAAACCGCCTGAATCAGTTAAAATTGGACGATCCCAGTTCATAAATTTATGAAGACCGCCTGCTTCTTTAATAATATCGTGTCCAGGGCGTAGCCAAAGGTGATACGTATTACTCAGAATAATACCTGCGTTTAATTCCTTCAGATCTTCAGGCGACATCGTTTTAACCGTAGCCATTGTTCCTACCGGCATAAATGTCGGTGTTTCAAAAGAACCGTGCGGCGTGTGAACAATTCCGAGCCGTGCACCTGTCTGCTTACATGTTTTTATATGTTCATATCTGATTGCACTCAAAAGACAATCCCCTCTCTATTTAATCAGCATGGCGTCGCCAAAACTGAAAAATCTATATCTTTCCTGTACAGCTGCTTTATATGCAGCGAGCGTATGCTCTCTTCCAGCCATTGCACTTACAAGCATGATCAGCGTGGACTTTGGCAGATGAAAATTTGTGAGAAGCACATCTGATGCTTTAAACTCATAGCCTGGAAAAATGAAAATATCCGTCCAGCCGGATTGCGCTTTAAAATGACCTTCATCATCAGCGATGGTTTCTAAAGTTCTTGTAGATGTAGTTCCAACAGTAATTAAGCGGCCACCGTTTGCACGGGCCTCATTTAAAACCTGCGCATTTTCTTCTGACAGCAGATAATACTCACTGTGCATATCATGCTCTTCAATTGAATCAACCGACACGGGTCTGAAGGTGCCTAAACCGACGTGAAGCGTAATAAAAGCGACCTTGATACCCTTTGATCTGATTTCTTCAAGAATCTCTTCAGTGAAATGCAGACCTGCAGTTGGGGCAGCAGCGGAACCACGCTCTTTAGCGAAAACGGTCTGATAACGGTCCTTATCATCAAGCTTTTCTTTTATATAAGGGGGTAGCGGCATATCTCCAAGCTGATCGAGCAGTTCATAAAAAATACCGTCGTAGCTGAATTCAAGTATCCTTGCACCCTGCTCACCTGTTTCGATACATTCAGCTGTTAAAAGGCCATCACCAAATGTAATGATTGTACCTGGCTTAACTCTCTTAGCAGGCTTCACCAGTGTTTCCCACGTGTCACCTTCAACCTGCTTCAGCAGCAATACTTCAATCGCTGCACCGGTCTCTTTTTTTTCACCAATCAGCCTTGCCGGCAGTACTTTTGTATCGTTTAATACAAGGCAGTCGCCCGCGTGTAAATAGTCCAGTATTTGTCTAAATGACTGGTGTTCAACTTTTCCTGTAGCTTTATCCAGCACCATCAGTCTGCTTGATGTACGGTCTTCAAGCGGTACCTGTGCGATTAACTCTTCAGGAAGTTCAAAATCAAAATCATTGATATTCATCTTTCGCAGCTCCTTACCTGAACCTTCCGATTAAAAAGAAGATTCCAGTCAAAATTAAACTGATTAAAATTGAAGTGACAATCGGAAAATAGAATGTCATATTTTCTTTTTTAATCACAATATCACCCGGCAATCTGCCAGCTTTTATAAACTGCAGTAAAAATCCGGCTATTAAAAGTGCAGCACCTGCAATCATCAGCATTTTAGGCAGCGTCATTCAGGCACCTCCAGATTAAAATGTTCGTAAACAAGCGGTGTTGCAATCCTTCCCCTGGGTGTGCGCTGAAGGAAACCGATCTGCAGTAGGTAAGGTTCGTAGACATCTTCAATCGTTGAAGACTCCTCTCCAATACTCGCTGCAATCGTATCCAGACCAACAGGACCACCTCTGAAGCGTTCAACAATGCCTCTTAATAATTTGTGATCGATATGATCAAGCCCAAGCTGGTCGACCTGCAATAATTCAAGGGAAGCTTTTGCAATCGGAAGTGTTATATCCCCTTCACCTTTTACCTGCGCATAATCCCTGACTCTTCTCAGCAATCGATTGGCAATACGC
This sequence comes from Jeotgalibacillus sp. 10bf12, assembly GCF_055597105.1. NCBI lineage: Bacteria > Bacillati > Bacillota > Bacilli > Caryophanales > Caryophanaceae > Jeotgalibacillus > Jeotgalibacillus sp. 10bf12. The sequence continues at coordinate 2,841,008 of NZ_CP200276.1, forward strand.
GGTGTTCCTCTTGACCGTCTGGCAATTTCATCTGCTCCGGAATCATCAATTTCAGTGTTAAAAATATCAGCAGAACGGTTTACAATCTCTTTTAACTGGTCAACGTTATAATACTCAAGTCTGCTCAGTACGCCGAATCTGTCACGCAATGGTGCTGAGATTGCACCTGCACGTGTTGTTGCACCGACTAGTGTAAATGGCGGAAGGTCCAGCCTGACAGACCTTGCGCTTGGGCCGGTACCAATCACAATATCCAGACAGAAATCTTCCATCGCAGGATACAGTACTTCTTCTATCGCTCTTGGCAGCCTGTGAATTTCATCAATAAATAATACATCACCAGGCTCTAATGCTGTCAATATAGCAGCAAGATCTCCCGCCCGTTCAACAGCAGGGCCTGCAGTCGTCCGGAGGTTAACGCCCATTTCATTTGCAATCACAGCAGCAAGTGTTGTTTTCCCTAATCCAGGGGGACCATATAGAAGAACATGGTCAAGGGTTTCCTGCCTGTTTTTCGCTGCTTCTATATAAATAGCCAGATTTTTCTTTACCTGATCCTGACCAATATACGTCTCAAGCAGCTGAGGCCTGATTGATTGCTCAATCGTTTCTTCTTCAATATTTGCCTCCCCTGATACAATCCGTTCTTCCATCTAATCCCCTCCTTTATTTAAGCTTCAGCATCAGCTGAAGACCTTTTTTAATATATTGGTCGGTTGTCAGTGATTCCTTTTGCAGCAAAGGCTTGATTTTATTAACTTCACGCTCTGAGTAACCAAGTGCCTGAAGCGCCAATACTGCTTCATCGAGTGCTGAATCATCCTGTCCTTTTACTTCTGCTGATTCATTAAACAGGTTAGGGAAGTAATCCGGAACTACGTCTTGAAGTTTGCCTTTCAGATCGAGGATGATCTGTCTGGCAGTCTTTTTACCGACTCCCGGGAATTTGACGAGCAGTGTCTCATTTTCTTCTTCAATTGCCTGAATCACTTGTTCCGGTGCTCCGGAAGCAAGAATGGCAAGCGCCCCTTTTGGCCCGATACCTGAAACATTTAAGAGCTTTGTAAATAACAGCTTCTCTTCCATCGTCGGGAATCCGAACAGTGTCAGCTGATCTTCTCTGACGTGCTGATAGGTAAATACCTGCACGGTTTCTCCCTGTTTAGAAGACATCACAAAAGGATTAGGCATATAGATTTTGTAGCCTAACCCGTGATGATCAGAAACAATATACTCTGTTGAGATATATGTAATTTCACCTTTTATATATTCATACATAATAGACTCTTCCTTTCAATGCAAACTTCATTGTAACACAACTCAGCCTCTTCTATGTGTCAGACTTTTTAAGTTTACTGATCTGTGGTTTATAACAGCAAAAACGAAACATCTGTTCTATTTTATCACGTTCACTCCTTTATTACAGCAAAAGAAAAAGGCTGAGACAAATGCGTCTCAAACCTTTATCAATTCTTACTATCTAATCGTTAATAAAATACCCGCTCCACTTCACAAGCGGGGATACTGTCTCTTCTGTTGTTCTTAGGGTAATCATTTCCTGATTCATATCAATAATCTGCCAGTCTTTATAATCTGCAAAGAAATCCTCCATTGCCTCATAAGCCTCAGTTCTTTGTTCAATGCTTTTTTCCCCATCCAGATAAATGGTTTCGATTGATAAGTTCAGCGTCGCAGCATGCATTGGATGGTCCATGAATACAGAGGCTGTGATACAAAGCAATAATGTAAATAGTGTTCTCATAGAATCCTCTCCTAAAAAGCTTGTTAGGTTAGGATTTGTAAATGATCACATTTTATTCATTAAACCTTTGTTAAAGTTGGCTGATGATTTCCGCTTCAGGGGGACGCTTTCCGCGGACGAACGCTCAAGCCTCCTCAGGCAGAAGAGCACTGCCCTCCGGGGTCTTTCCCGATCGTTTTTCCGCAGGAGTCGCCCCCTTACACTCCAATCACCAGCTGTGCAGAAACAACAATTATCTATAACATAGCTTTTATTAAAATGGTCCTCTATATGGATGGTGACACGGACAGCAGCAATGATATGGCATCGGATGACAATTTGGTTCCATCATCATATGATGCTCAGGCATAGGCATGCCGCATGGCGGCATCATATGCGGCATTTGTTGAGGCATCATGTGTGGCATTTGCTGGGGCATCATTTGCGGCATCTGGTGGGGCATCATGTGAATTGGCTTTACTGCGGATTTTTCTTTACATGTACATGGTGGCTTTTCAGGCATTTTGGTCCATTCTTTTATTTCTTCAGCCTTGGGCATTTGCTCCATTTTTGGCACCTTCGGTATTTCTTTCATGTTAGGCATTTCCGGCATTTTTGGCACTGCCTGCATCATAAAACCAGCATAAGGCATGACGGGTATATCAGGTATTTCTTCAGGCAAGGTCTGGTAAACAGGTTTATTATTCGCATAGGGGTGCATATAGTCAGCTTTTTTTCCTGCGGCTTTATCTGCTGCTGCTTTTGCGGCAGGTATTTTGATTTTCATTCCCGGCATGATCATATCCGGGTCTGCCAAGTAGGCATTTGCTGCTTTTAATTCTTCAAAAGATACCTGGTAATTCTTTGCAATCGTCCAGAGCGTATCCCCTTTTTGAACAACATGAATTTTCATCTTGCCACCTCCATCATTCATTCCATATATCCTATGAATAAAATGGATTTATGATACAATACTTTCAGAACGTTCAAAGAAAGAAGGGTCTCAAATGCCAAGCGATCGCCAGAAATCAGGAGAAGCGAGACGGGAAAAAATATTACAGACGCTCAACCAATCCGTCGGACCAATTACCGGCCGCTCTCTAGCCAGCGAGATGAATGTGAGCAGGCAGGTCATTGTCAGTGATATTAACTTATTAAAGGCAAGAAACGAGCCAATCCTTGCAACAAGCCAGGGTTATTTATATATGCCTGCACATCCGACCAGCCGGGTATCCAGACTCATTGTATGCAAACATACGCCTTCACAGACTGAAGAGGAATTAATGATGATCGTACGTAACGGAGGCGTTGTTAAAAATGTCGTGATTGAGCATCCTGTATACGGGGAAATGACTGCTTCACTGATGCTTCATAATCAGACAGAAGTTAAGCGATTCACTGATCAGCTTGCATCTTCTGAGTCAGCACTGTTATCAGTATTAACAAACGGTATACATATGCATGAAATAGAAGCAGAGCACACAGCTGTACTGGACCGGATTGAGCACGAGCTCGATCAGGCAGGCATCCTATATAAGGAATAAAAAAAGTTCTCTCAATCTGATGAGAGAACTTTTTTTATTTTTGCGGCTCGAGCAGATGTTTTTTATAACTACCGAGGATCTTCACTTTACAGCCGAGCGCTTCAAGTTCTTCAATTGCCCCCTGCATCAGTACACCATCGACAGGTTTTTCAACATCAATGATAAAGAAGTAATTGCCAAGCCCGGTTTTAAGCGGTCTTGATTCAATTTTACTCAAGGAGAGCTGACGCCACGAAAAAGCAGATAGAACCTGGTGGAGCGCACCCGGTCTGTCATCAGATGGAAGTGTCACCATGAGTGTGGATTTTTCAGCATCCCGTTCAAACGGAAGAAGTTCCGTCTCTTTTTCACTTGTCAGCACAACAAAACGTGTGTGGTTGAAATGAAAATCATGAATATTCTTTTCCACGATCTTCAGCCCATATGTATCAGCAGCCAGCGAATTACCGATTGCGGCTACATTTTCCTCTTGATGTTCACTTACATATTTCGCAGCCGCTGATGTAGATGTTGATGGCTCAAGATCTATTCCCCTGAAGCGGTAGTAAAGATACTTGTGGCATTGTGCAAGTGCATGGGAATGAGACATAATCTTCGTAACATCCTGCCATATGTTCTCGTTGGCCGGATGCACCATTAAATGCTGTTCAATTGGTGAAATTAATTCAGCCGTTATATGTAGATCAACATCATGGAACAGATAATCAATTGTAATAGGCACAGAGCCTTCCAATGCATTTTCAAGCGGCACCACTGCACGGTCCACTTTCCCTTCAACAAGTGCCTCAAGACAGTCGGGAATGGTAGGAAAAGCAATGTCTTCTTCATTCGTAAATACACTTTTTACCGCATGATGGGTAAAAGAAGCTTCAGGTCCTAAATAACCAATTTTCATGTACTCACCTTCTTTATAAAATCAGGCCCCGGAGCCCAGTACTTCCACTTTTTCAACAAATTCAAGTTTTTTAAGTCTGTTCAGCATTTCATCTAGCGAAACGTTCATATCAGTTACATTTAATGACAGCGTGACGTTTGCCCTTCCCTGTAGAGGGATGGTCTGGTGTATCGTCAGAATATTTCCGCCGCAGGTTGCGACCAGCTCAAGCAGCTGAGATAAGGTGCCTGAGCGGTCTTCAAGATGAAAAAAGAGCGTGATGATTTTTTCTTTCACAACTGTGTGAAAAGGGAAAACAGTATCTCTGTATTTATAAAATGCACTTCGGCTTAAATCAACTGAGCGCACTGCTTCCCATACAGATCCTGCATGCCCTCTTTCAAGCAGCTGCTTTGCTTCGAGCGTTTTTTGCATCGCTTCCGGAAGCACATCTTCTCTGACAAGATAAAATTTTTCATTCAGTTCCTTTTTTGGCACCTTATTACCCCCTGCTTCTATCTACTCAACGAAATCAAATTCAAATTCAATGATTTTAACAGTGTCGCCATTCTTCGCACCTTTTTCACGCAGTGCATCATCAATGCCCATTGCACGCATTTGTCTGGCGAATCGTCTGATTGATTCTTCACGGCTGAAATCTGTCATCTTGAATAGTCTCTCTAGTGAATCTCCTGAGATTACAAAGCTTCCGTCTGATTCACGTGTGATCTCAAACTTAGACCCTGCATCTTCATGTTTGTATAGGACACGGTTAATTGTTTCGTCTTTCTCTGCTTCCTGTAACGGGAATTCAGGTGTTGACTCAACAAGATCGGCCACTGTGTAAAGCAATTCCTTCAGACCCTGTCTAGAAATGGCAGATGCAGGGAATACTTTCACATCGTCTCCAACCTGTTCCATGAACTTCTTCAGGTTTTCCTCAGAATCAGGCATATCCATTTTGTTAGCCACAACAACCTGTGGACGCTCTGTTAAACGCAGGTTATATTCCTTCAATTCGTTATTGATTGTCACGTAGTCCTCATAAGGATCACGCCCTTCAAGAGCAGACATATCAACTACGTGCACAATGACACGTGTTCTCTCGATATGACGCAGGAACTGATGACCAAGTCCGACACCTTCATGGGCGCCTTCAATCAGACCAGGCAGATCAGCCATTACAAACGTTCTGTTATCTTCGGTTTCGACCATACCGAGATTCGGCGCAATTGTCGTGAAGTGATATTCAGCGATCTTTGGCTTGGCAGCTGATACGACAGATAACAATGTTGATTTTCCTACACTCGGGAATCCAACAAGACCGACATCTGCAAGCAGCTTAAGTTCCATAATGATATTCTTTTCCTGACCCGGCTCGCCTTTTTCAGACAGTTCAGGTGCAGGATTGGAAGGGGTAGCAAAGCGTGAGTTTCCTCTGCCGCCGCGTCCGCCTTTTGCAATCACAGCCTGCTGTCCATGCTCAGTCAGGTCAGCAATAACTTCACCAGTTGCCTCATCTTTGACTACTGTACCAGGCGGCACTTTTACGATCATATCTGATGCGCCTCTGCCGTGCTGGTTTTTAGACATTCCGTTTTCGCCTTTAGGTGCTTTAAAGTGACGCTGATAACGGAAATCCATCAGCGTTCTTAAGCCCTCTTCAACTAAAAAGATGACATTGGCTCCCTGTCCGCCGTCTCCGCCGGCAGGTCCACCTTTTGGTACGTATTTTTCTCTTCGGAAAGCGACCATTCCATCTCCGCCGTCTCCGCCTTTTACATATATTTTTACCTGATCGACAAACATAATTGTGGATCCTCCTATTGTTAAACTTTTACTCTTGACACAGGATAATCAAATGTCAGCTTTAATGAAAAGGATGTGCTTGAATCCTGAATCCATTCCACCTTGGCTTCTTCTGGTTCCTGTATAATATCTTCCGGAGTAGATTGGAGAGGCTCCCCTTCGTATTCCACAACAATAGAAAAGCTGTTTTCCTGCTGTTCAAATAAAAAGTAAAGCTCCTGATCTGATGGTGTATTTAATGCTTTATCCACCGCTGCTGCAGTTTTTTTAGCCCATTGAAGGAGTAAACTGTCATATGATTCGGGAATCTTCATCCGTTCTGTGAATTCATACCCCAGCTTCAGCGGCCCCGGACGATACCAGTTGTAAGTCAGCAGCCATTCTGAAAAGCGGGGTGTGCCAAGACCGGTTAATAAAGCTTCCTGTCTGGATTCAATGACTAATTCATCTATAATTTGTGTAGCCCGTTCTATATTTGATAACTCGAGATTACCTTTAATCATCTGCAGTTTATTCATCCAGTCATGCCGGCAATGCTGCAGCAGCTCGAGCTTTAGCTTTGATTCTATCATTAGCCCCCTCCTACCTAGTGTCACTTACACTAGTATAGCAAAGAGCGTGCAAATGCTGAACATAAAAAGAAACTCTGGCTGTTTATAACCAGAGTTTCTTAAGAAATTAAGCTTCTTGTGCAGCTGGATATACGCTGACCTTTTTCTTGTCACGGCCCATACGCTCAAAGCGTACAACGCCGTCAGCTTTTGCGAATAGAGTGTCATCTCCTCCGCGGCCTACGTTTTCTCCAGGATAAATCTTAGTTCCACGCTGACGGTAAAGGATTGATCCGCCTGTAACGAACTGGCCATCCGCACGCTTAGCGCCTAGGCGCTTAGAGATTGAATCACGACCGTTCTTAGTTGAACCTACTCCCTTTTTCGAAGCGAAAAATTGAAGATCTAATCTTAGCATGGTTTTCCACCTCCTACTGTTTGAAGGTTATTTTAATGTATTGCCCGTATTCCTGTTCAATTGTCTGCAAAGAGACAATCATACTTTCCATAATCAGCTGGGTACTGCTGTTTGCTTCATCCGGAAACTCAACTCTGAGATAACCTCCATCGTCTCCCTGGTGTATCAGCGGTTCAGTCTCTGTAAGAGAAAGAACGGCGTTTACTGCGCCAAAGGAAACTGCAGATGCACCTGCACAGACCAAGTCTTTACCGTGTTCAGCATAATCAGCATGCCCTTCCATCTGAAAAGCTCTAATCAGACCGTTCGGATCTTTTTCGATGATCACCTGTATCATGAAATAATCCTATTAAGCGTTGATCTTGCCGATTACAACTTTAGTGTAAGGCTGACGGTGACCAAGCTTACGGTGTTGATTCTTCTTCGGCTTGTATTTGAATACAGTGATCTTTTTAGCGCGACCCTGTTTTTCAACTTTACCTGTAACTGTAGCGCCGTCAACTAACGGGCTGCCTACTTTTACATTATCTCCGCCTACGAAAAGAACTTTGTCAAACGTAATTTCTTCGCCTGCTTCGACGTTAAGCTTTTCGATGTAGACCTCCTGGCCTTCAACTACTTTCATCTGCTTTCCGCCTGTTTCTATAATTGCGTACATTCCAATGCACCTCCTCAATTTCACTCAGACTCGCCATATACCAGGTGACTTTACAGTGCTTAATAACCTGTTATGAGCGGTTGTAGCACGGGTGCTACAATCAGTAACATATGAATGTTATCACAATCAGAATCAGGGTGTCAATGACAATATAAGATTTATAGAATTTTGTAGATAGGATGAATATGTTCGATCTCCGTTAATTTGACCGGAATGTTCAGGTCACTTTCAATCCATTTAATAAATGAAGGGTCATCTTTGATCAGCTGATGAATGTCTTTTGTCAGCTCAATTTCTGCATTGTCGAGCTCTCTTCTTTTTGTCAGCAGATCTTTTTCAAGTTCCAGAAGACAGCTTTCAGGTGAAAGAACGCTGCCTTTTCCTGAGCAAACAGGACACTGAATCATATATAAAGACTGATAAGAACCTTTCGTTTTCTTTCTCGTAAGCTGATAAAGACCAAGCTCTGTAAAACCTGCAGAATGAACGTGCTTGTGATCTGACTTCGCTTTGTCCCTGATCAGCCGATCAACTTCTTCCTGATCTTTTTTTGAATCCATATTGATAAAGTCGATCAGTATAATCCCATGCAAATCTCTCAGCTTCATTTGCCTGAGCGATTCAAGTGCAGCTTTTTGATTGATCTCTTTAACAGCTGCCCCCTGCTGCTTTGCACCTGTCTGACGCGAGGAGTTCACATCAATGACTGTGAGGGCTTCGAGAGAATCAATGATAATAGAGCTGCCGCCATCAAGCCAGACTGTCTGTCGCGTCATGATGTGGTTCAGATCTTCTTTTAGCATACTGCGGAAGAGATCTTCATCTTTCATATAGTATGTCAGATCTGTTTTAGGCTGATTGTCTGGTATATAGGATTTCAGCATATTTGACACGGCTGAAGAATCCATTATGATTTCGTCAGGTTTTATTTTTGTTATTGCAGCTTTCACATCTTCAATGAATTTTTCAGGCTTGTCTGCCAGGAAGAACCCCTTTTTTTGTTTAAAGAGACGGTCTATCTGGTCATAATGCTGCTTTAATGCTGTAAGCTCTGACATTAATTCAGATTCATGTGCTTCACCTGCTTCTGTTCTGATCAGTAGACCACCGTCAGAGTGGAGGGCATTCTCAGCCCAATCTTTCAAACGTTTATGGTGATGAGCTTTTATTTTTTTAGATAATCTGACCATCTTTGTAAAAGGGAAATAAACCATATGTTGCCCGGATAGTTCAATGTCTCCTGTCAGTACAGGGCCCTTTGATGCTTCTTCATCTTTTTTCACCTGCACGAGCAGTCTCATCCCCTGATGCACCTGTCCATATAGATCAGGAATCGTTTTTAACGGCAGATAGCCTTTCGGACCATGATCAAACATGACAAAAGCTGCCTGCAGTGACGGCTTAATACTAGCAATTGTTCCACTATAAATATTGCCAACCTTTGTTTCTGAGAATGGAGGATAAAGTTCAATTCTTTCAGGTTTTCCGTTTTCTAATACTGCCCATTTCTTTTCTCTCGTTCTGCTGCTGATGAGTAATTGCTTCAATGATTGCACCTTCTATTCTTACCGCGATCATTTTTCTGCGGAAAAGTATCGTTTTATTATCATATCATCACTTAGATTCCCAATCATCTTCCCGTTTCTCATGAGAATAAAATACTGTTTCCTTCCTTTATATAATTTATTCACTAAGATGTGTATGTTCACGCTATGTTTAATGACTGTAGTCTTTACTTTATGATCAGAAGCATGATCCCCCCATTTTTCAAGCAAAAATTGTTTATGTAAGAGGTGCCTGTTCAGATAAAGCTGCCAGGTACACACGGCTGAATAGATATATAAAAGCGCCCACTGAAATTGAAGTCCATTTAACAGGATAAGAAGTATAGCCAAAAGGCTGATTGAACTAACCGTTATTGTAAGATAAACACTTTTTTTAAAAGGGAATAAGTGATTAGCGACTGAATAAACCACCCTTCCCCCGTCAAGCGGCCAAACCGGAAGAAGATTAAAAAGAAGAAGTTGAAGGTTAAGGTGATAAAGCTCATCAGCCAGTGGAAACGGAGGTTGAAAGCAAATCATAAGCAAATGAACGAGGATGTGAAATAAAGGTCCACTGCATGCTACTGCCAGCTCTTCACAAACCGGCTTATTTAGTATACTTTTCACTTCCAGCTGACCGCCAAACGGTAATAACGTCAGCTTAACCACCTTCCATTTAAAGCATGCAGCTGTCATTGCGTGAGCCGCTTCATGAAACAAAATGAGGATAAACAGCATAAAAAAAGATAAAAACTGTCCTGATAAAAAAGAGGCTAAGGCCATCACCCAAAGTACCGGGTGGAATGAAATGGGAAATTTACTCACTTTTATTGATCTCATTTATAAAATGCTGCAGGTTAAATGGTGTTTCTGACGGTTTAAGCATAAACTGATATGTACGGCCATCAGTGTAGCCGATCCGTTCACCCGCATTCACTAAGTCGAATGTTTTTATGCCTTTAGGTACGACTGAAAGGTACACTGTTTTTTTCCTGTCAGGGTGCTGCATAACTACTACACTCTCCCCTTCAGCTTCACCTGCAAATAAGATCAGACCACTCCTTGGTGCAAAAATCGCTTCACCTGCAGCAGATTCGATGACCGAACTTTTCCCACTTAACGCCTCGTGGTAAAAAGAGGCTGATACAGGTATCACTGTCTGGTCATCCGTTTCAACTTCACTCATAAACCCCAGGTGTCTACCCCATGTATCATAATGAGCTGCAAATTCAAATGATGAATAAAGCACATCCTGCGCTTCAATCAGTTGTTCAATTGACCACAGATCATCTTCACTTGCTGTAAAAACGACTGCAATCAATCCGGCAAGTATCGTTTTGATCAGAAATTTCTCAGGAAACCTGCGATTGATCTCACGTTTTTTACCTAATGGATCTGCATACTTTTTTTCAGGGGACATGATTACACTCTCCCTTTTCAAGGCTTGTAATCCATTGTATGAAAAAAACCGGCAGCACATTCGCTGCCGGCTGTTTTACTTTTTGCCGAGTAACTTGAAAACTTTCTGGAAAAACGAAGGCTTTTCATCAGTCAGTGACATCAGTGGAATAGACTCGCCAAGAATCCTTTTTGCAATATTACGGTATGCAATGGAAGCTTTACTGTCAGGATTCATGGTAATCGGCTCACCTTTGTTTGATGCTGTAATCACCTGATCGTCATCTAACACGATGCCAAGCAGATCAATTGAAAGGTGAGTTGTCACTTCGTCAATATCCAGCATGTCTCCGGATTCCATCAAATGATTTCTGATTCTGTTAATAATGAGTACAGGCGCTTCTTTGGTTTCCTGTTCGAGCAGCCCGACAATTCTGTCTGCATCACGTACAGCAGATCTCTCAGGCGTTGTAACGACAATTGCACGATCAGCACCTGCAACCGCATTTTTATATCCCTGCTCGATTCCGGCCGGGCAGTCAATTAATATGTAGTCATAATCCTGCTTCAGCTGATCAACAAGCTCCTTCATCTGTTCAGGGTTCACTGCTGATTTGTCACTCGTCTGAGCTGCCGGCAGAAGGTATAGTAATCCATCAAAACGCTTATCTTTTACGAGCGCCTGATTCGGTTTACAGCGCCCTTCAACTACATCTACGAGATCATAAATAATTCTGTTATCCAAACCAAGAATAACATCCAGGTTACGCAGTCCGATATCAGTATCAATTAAGCATACTTTTTTCCCCTGCATTGCGATTGCTGTACCCAGATTGGCAGTCGTAGTCGTTTTACCGACGCCGCCTTTACCTGATGTAATGACGATTGCTTCGCCCACTGCTATCTTCCTCCTTCAAACTTTGTAATACTCGGACGGATCCTTCTCAAAATCTGCAAACGGTCAACAACGATCTGGTTGCTGTCATCTATGTATGCACATTCCATCTCATGTGAATCATCATCATGATCGGGTGCACGGTTTAATTTTGATGCGATACGCAGCTGTGCGGGAATCATCCGGGAAGCTACGATGACCGCTTCCTTTTTCCCGTAACAGCCTGCATGCGCGATCCCTCTCAGTGTACCTAATATATAGATGTTTCCTCCGGCCATGATCATACCGCCGGGATTTACATCACCTACCAGCAGAAAGTCACCTTCTACTTCAATCACCTGACCTGATCTGACAATACCGGTCATAGAAGACATTTCTTTTTCCCTGACCCGCTGCTCTGATTCAGTTTTCGTTATCACATCACTGTGAATTTCTTCTACAAGCAGGCTTTTCTGCTGATGTACAATCTGTCTGATTTCTTCCTGCTGCGTTTCTGTTAAATAGCGGTATCCCACTTCAATCCTGGCTTTAACCGCCTGACCATCAGCAGGCGCTTTATACTGAACAGAAAGCTTTTCGATCAGTTCTTCTTTCAAAACGTCATAACCGCACTGGTCATTCAGCTTTAAAATAAAACCGTCCTTCGTGCCTTTAATCATTACATTTTGTGCACCCACATGATTCACCCCAAACCGTAGCGTATTAATCCTCCAGGTGCCTGAATTTCATCGCTGACATCCAGACCTTGAACGGATAAGCTGCAATCAAAATAAAGATTGCATTAAAAAGCAGTGTCGAGTATAACCTTTGATTCAAAAACGTCTGCACATTCATATCTGTTATACCGATCAGCAGGTTAAACTGGTAAACAAGCCATTCGAGTAAAGCGATCATCAGCAATGTAAGCAGACTGCTGATTGCGACGTTCTGAAAAATCAATCTCAGGATCAACGCAGAAATATAGATTAACAGCGGGAATAAGAACATATAAATTCCCATAATACCTGTAAAAAACACGTCGTATAAAAACCCTAATATAAACGCATAAATGTAAGCTGAATTTCTGCTGTAATAAAAGCTTAAGAATAATAAAAACACGACCAGAAAGCGGGGCACTAACAGTCTTGCGTCGCCTGCCACTTCCACAGGTGAAAATGTCGCGAAGATGCTTTCACTGTAGAAGATCACAATGCCAAGAAGCGGAAGAAGGAACCGGTTCATTCCTCTTCCTCCTCTGTTTCAATTTCATCGGCACCAGTAGCAAGACGTTCAAGTACCAGTACATGCTCTATATCAGAAAGCTTGGCAGCAGGCTTTACATAAGCTGTCTGAGTCAGACCGTATTCATCAGGTGATACTTCTGTTACTTCCCCAATCAGAAGGCCACGCGGGAATACGCCGCCAAGACCTGAAGTGATGACACTCGAACCTTCTTCTACTTCAACATCAAAAGGTATTTTCCTTACCATCAATTCTTCTCTTTCAGGATCAAATCCTTCTACTAATCCATAAACATTTGACTCTTCCGTCTGGATTAAAGCAGAAACGCGGCTATTTGAATTTCTGGCGCTGAGTAATTCCACCGTTGATGTAAACTGCCCGGTATCTTTTACTCTGCCGATCATACCGCCTGCTGTCTGAACTGCCATGTTCGCTTCAATACCATTTACCTGCCCTTTATCAATAATGATCGTATCCTGCCACTGATCAGGGTTTCTCGCGATCACTGTCGCATTAGTCGTGTTGTAATCACGAATATTGCCTTCAATATTTGTCTGTGCTCTCAACTCTTCATTATCACGTTCAAGATCAGTTACCTGTGTCTGAAGTAAAGCAAGCTCTTCCAGTCTCGATTTTAACTTTTTATTTTCACTGTAAGTATTCAGCAGATCCTGCACACTTTCAATGCCGCCACCAAGGAATCCGGCAGGCTTTGAGGCAATATTCTGTCCAAATCCTACAATATCTTTTACAAACTGCTCAGGAAGAGAGATGTTTTCCCTTTCCCTCAGTGAAAAACCAATTAATGCAACAAGCAGTATAATACTGACGAGCAGCACAATCAGCCTTTTATTTCTAAAAAAAGAAGGCATTTTCTGCACACCCCAATTAGCTGTTTTCCTTGTTACTTCTGCTTCTTAAAGTAGTCGATGTTATCCAGTGCTTTTCCTGTGCCGATTGCGACACAATCCAGCGGCTCTTCAGCAATATGAACAGGCATTGACGTTTCCTGAGTCATCAGCTGATCAAGTCCCTGAAGTAATGCACCTCCACCTGTCAGGACAATCCCCCGGTCCATAATGTCAGCTGAAAGCTCAGGCGGTGTATGTTCAAGCGTGCTCTTTACTGATTCAATAATCGTTGAAATTGTGTCAGCTAAAGCCTTCTGGATCTCCTGCTGAGTAATTTCAATTGTTTTCGGAAGTCCTGTAAGCAGATCACGGCCTCGAATTTCCATTGTTACATCATTCTCAGCTGCAATTGCTGATCCGATCTCCATTTTAATCGCTTCAGCCGTACGTTCACCTATCATCAGGTTATATTGTTTTCTAATATATGAAACGATCGCATCATCCATTTCATCGCCTGCTACACGAATAGACTCACTCGTCACGATTCCGCCAAGTGAAATGACAGCTACTTCTGTTGTACCTCCACCTATATCTACGACCATGCTTCCAGTTGGTTCCCAAACCGGAAGTCCGGCACCGATTGCAGCTGCAAACGGCTCTTCGATTGGAAATGCGTCTTTAGCACCTGCCTGTCTTGCTGCATCAATGACTGCTCTTTTTTCAACAGATGTAATACCTGATGGCACACATACCATCACGTATGGTTTTCTAGTAAATGAACCGCTTTTCAGTGCCTGATTCATATAATATTTCATCATGGTTGATGTTGTTTCAAAATCAGCAATGACACCATCTTTCATAGGACGCAGCGCTACGATGTTACCAGGTGTTCTGCCGATCATGTTTCTAGCTTCATTTCCTACTGCTACAATATCTCTAGTATCTTGTCTTAGCGCTACCACTGAAGGTTCTCTCACAACGATCCCCTTACCTTTTATGTAAACAAGTGTGTTCGCTGTACCTAAATCAATTCCTATATCTTTCGTTCCAAACATGGAGTATCTCCCTTTCTCATTCCGCTAATAGCCCTTTATAGGCCGGTCAAAAACCATAGCCTTAATTATAGCTCACACACATACCATTTAACAACGTTACATATACCCTTTTTCCTTCAAACTTACATACTTCTTCTCACCAATGATTAAATGATCCAGCACTTCGATCCCTATCATTTTCCCACATTCTACTAATCTCCTGGTTACATCAATGTCTTCTTTTGAAGGGGAAGGGTCTCCACTCGGGTGGTTGTGCGCGCAGATGATGGATGCTGCAGATCGCTTGAAAGCTTCCTTAAAAACCTCTCTGGGATGCACGATTGAGGAATTTAGCGATCCAATAAAAATAGTCTGCTGATGGATGATCTGATTTTTCGTATTGAGGTATAGTGCAACAAAATGCTCCTGAGTCAAAAAGCGCATTTCATTCATGAGAAAAGTTGCACCATCTTCCGGTGAACGAATTGTGAACCTGTCTTCAAAAGTAATGTTGGCAATCCTTCTGCCGACTTCAACAGCAGCCAGTACCTGAACAGCTTTTGCATGTCCAATTCCTTTAATAGCTGTCAATTCATCGAAAGAAGCTTCTTTTAAAGACCTCAATCCATTAAATTCCTGAAGCAATTTATTTGAGAGGTTAATGACGGACTCTTCTTTAGAGCCCGTGCGAAGTAATATTGCGATCAGCTCCTGATTGGATAAGCTCTGAGGTCCCTGATTAATAAAGCGTTCGCGTGGCTTATCCTCATCATGGTAGTCTCTGATCATTAATGTTTTCTGTGGAATCAGCATTGTTTTCCTCCTTAGGGCTGAAAACAGCTGAGAAAGCTTTGGAGCTCTCTTTTCAGGCGGGCTACCGGGAGACCGACAACAGCATAATAATCACCTTTGATCTCTTTGACAAAGAGTGCACCTCCGGACTGAATACCATAAGCTCCTGCTTTATCATAAGGATCATCAGTTGAAATATAACTGCTGATTTCTTTTTCTGAAAGCGGCCAGAAAGTTACATCTGTTTTCTCAACAAATGAAATTACCTTTTCACCTTTTATCAGTGTGACGCCTGTATATACTGTGTGGGTCCTGCCGGATAAACTCCGGAGCATCTCTTCTGCTTCCTCAGCTGATTTAGGTTTGCCGAGTATTTTGTTTTGATAAACAATTGTGTCACTGCCAATAACAATCGATTCAGGAAATTCAGCAGCTACTTCAGCAGCTTTCCCCTCAGCAATTTTTATAACGGCTGTTTCAGGATCCGGATCTGTAATGGTGGATTCATCAAATGTTGAAGGGTGGATTTTGAAAGGGTACGGGAGTAAAGACATTAATTCTTTTCGACGTGGAGATTGTGAAGCTAAAATGATTTCCATGTTTTTCACCTCAAAGCAAAATGATAATAGGGAGACATGAACAGTATAGCATATCTTCCTATTATCATTCTAAGGATTTCATTTAATGATCCCGGTTAATCCTGCACTTCCCCTTCCAGCTGCAAAATGGCACTCAGACTCTGAAGAAAAGCTGTTTCACTCTCATCACTTTTTATTGACTGATATAAATTCTGCAGGGTGCTATTTTCTAATTTGTCGCCTGGCGCATGCCTGAATGTTGTATCAGGTGCAGCAAGCTTCTGATTGATGGCATTCATCATTGCTGTAAGCCATTCCTTGTCCGGTTCAGTGATATCGAGCTGAAAGCTGTTAACACTGATCTGCTTGACATAAACATCACCTGACTGTCTGGCTGCCAGTGCTTTCGCCACATCTTCAGTTGCTGCAGCCCCGACCCATAAAAGAACCATATCACCCTGCTTCGTAAGCACGTGCGGCGCCTCAGGGGTCATGCCCGAAATGAAATCTTTGGCTGCTTCTTCACTGCTGAATGCCCCTGCCTGAAGCACCCAAAAAGAAAATGCTTCAGATTGAAATAAGCTTGTCTCTTCAGGCGGTTCAGCAAGCAGTGGCTGCTGGTCTGGTTTTTCCAGCAGTATATTCAGAATCAGTCCAAAAACAGCAGCGCATAAAATACCTGATAAAACAGGAAATAAGATTAACCCTTTCGTTTTTTTCCTGTTATCAAATGAAGGAAAATGAATAATCGTTCCGTCTTTATTTTTCGAGGCCGGTTCCTGTTTCATTTAAGCAGCTCCTTCTCTGTTTCATATATTGAGACTAGCACGTGAGATAAAAAAAAGAACAAGACAATTGTCGTCTTGTTCACGTGAGATTCCGACATGAATTTCACTGTCAGAAGAAGAAACCTGTATAGCTGGAGATGATTTTCTCTCCCCAGAAATAAGCAATCAGTGTGCCGGCTGCGATTGAAGGACCAAATGGAACAGGATCTTTTCTGGATTTCTTTTTAACATAGATTGCATAAACTCCAGCAGCCGTTCCGATAAACGTCGCAATGAAAAATGACAGCAGCGTCAGCTTAACGCCAAGCACAAGTCCAATCACTGCGTACAGCTTAATATCGCCACCTCCCATGCCACCTCTTGATACAATTGCGATCAGAAGCAAAAGGGTAAAGCCGGCTGCAGCTCCAAGTGGCGCGTCCCACCAGGGTGTCAGCGGTTCAATTACTCTTAATGGAATAAACAAAACGCCAAAAAACAATAAAATTTTGTCAGGGATCAGCATATATTCAATATCTGAGACTGTAATAATCATCAATAATGAGACGAACATGATGCTCACAACTAACTCTCCTGTGAATCCGAAGTGTAAAAAGCTGTATGCAAATAAAAACCCTGTTAAAAATTCAATGGCAGGATATTTAAATGGTATACTGAGCCCGCAGTTTTTACATTTCCCCCTCAATAAAAAAAATGACAGAACGGGAATTAATTCATACCACCCGAGCCTGTGATCACATTCCGGACATGCAGACCCAGGATAAGCAATCGATTGTTTTTTAGGCACACGCAGTCCTACCACATTAAAAAACGAGCCGAATATCGTACCATATATGAAAATTAGTACAGTTAGAAACACCAACATGAGGATTGACTCCTTATTTCAAATTTGAGGGTCTAGTTCGGGGAAATACGTTCTCGCGAAATTTCACTGAATGGTATTGCAAGACGATCATTATCGCATAATTTGTGTGCTTCAGCATAAAGACAGATTCCTTCAGGCTGAGCTTTAGAAAATGTTACATAGCTTTCATTTTCCGCTGTCAAAAGATCACCAGTGAATGGATCAACCATTTGTTCGATCAGACCTTCAGCTAATAACTGCTGATATGTAACCCGATCCACCGGTGATTCGTCAATACGGTGAAAAAGCGCATATTTTCTGGCTGCTTCTTTGAATGTAAATGCGCTAGAAATAAATGCATCCTGTTTCGCGATCGATACTGTAGTCTGCATCATCAACGTCCCAATCATCAGGAGAATCCCAGTGATGACAATGACAGCAAGCATTTCAATCAGCGTAAACCCACGCTCATTTTTGAGTTCCTTCACTCATCATCCCCACTTTCAAGGTCAGGAAACTGTGGAAGTGGATTACTTTTATCTGCCGGTGGCGGTGCAACAATCAGCGGTAACTCACCAATCAGCTCTTCAAGCTCAGGATAATAATAAGCAGCTACACCGAGCGTATAGACGAGCGGTTCTGAGATATCATTGACAGAAATCTTTTCACTGTCATCTGTAAAGCTGATTTGTTCTATTTCCATAATTCTTTTTGAATCTTCCAGCACACTTAAGAATTGCTGCAGTTCAAAATAACTGTCAGAGGTTACTGAAAGATTCATTAACACTTTGTAAAGACCTGTTGGCGCCTGAATATCGGCAGGTACCGGTTCAGTGACAACCTCTACTTTTTCTGCAGATGTTTCATTTGCAGCATTTCCATCAGCGCCGGATTCTAAAGGATTTTCCATCTGTTCCGGTGATTCCTCTACTTCTGTTAAGGAAGTGATTTCCGCTTCTGTGATCGCTACTGAAGCGACAAGACTCCCTGATACAAGCTCTGCTTTTTCAACCTCCAAAATCAGCTGGTCAACGAGTGGCTTTACCGGAATCTGTTTTTGGAGCTCAGCGCTGCTCTCAAGCGAAACAGAAGTCTCACTATGTTTATTTGACAGCAATGCATCGATCAGCTGCTCTTCTGATTGAAGCTGCTGTTCTGTTAAATTAATTTCTGCGTTTAAAGGGTAAATCAGTGAAAAATACAGGATAACAGGAACCAGAATGGCAGCGGCACCAAATGTCATTGTCAGAATCGATGTTCTGTTTAATCTGTTATTCAATGCCACTCTCCTCCCTTACTGAATCCTGATCGAGCATAATTGTATACTGCGCTGTATATCGCGGCAGTAGATCTTCGTTCAATGAATCAAGCGAATCAATTTCTTCTGCTACTATGCTTTGAAGCGATGCCTGCACAACCTGTTCTGACTGTACAAGCTGATTAAGATAAAACGCTGCTTCCCTGCTCGTGTCAAACTGAACAGCCAATGTTATCAGGCCTGTGTCTGTATATTGAAATGATTCAAAGAATCCTCTCTCTGGCAGTAAAGAAGTAAAATGATCTAAAACATCAACTGTCGGGATTGGATAATTTTCCATAAAATTAATTGCTGTTTCCAGTCGTTCAATCCCTCCCGCTGACTGATCATTGAAAGTCTGCTGTTCAAGAAGGACTTTCTCCTGCTCAGCCTGTTCAAGCTGCGAGGCAATTCTTTCAAGCTCCTGACCTTTAGACCAGTGAATTACAAAGATTGCTGCAGTTGCCAACACAAATGCTGTAACAATCGGGATGATGAAGACCATCTGAAACCGCTGCTTTTTTTGTTTTTTGGGCAATAAGTTAATTGAAATCTGATTCATCGCAGTCCCTCTTTAAGCGCCAGCCCTATCACTACTTCAAAGCCTGCAGTGCCTGCATCAAACATGTGTTCAATCTCTCTTGTTTTAACTGACTTCTCTATCGTGACTGAAATTTCTTGAGACAGGCCCTGTTTGAAAGTGTCGATCTGCGGATGATTCCCACTCAGATATAATCTGCTGATCTGTCCATCATCCTTTAGTACAGAGTACCTATAAAAGCGCATAATTTTTTCTATTTCACTAAAAAGTTCATCAAATGCCATATCATCAAGTGCAATCGGTCTCATAAATAATGGATAGCCTCCATGAAATACTGAGATCGTCAGCTGCTGAGGTTCCATATGAATAAACATTAAATGCTCACTTTTACTGAGAGAACTGACGTAATCGTAATATCTAAATAAAGCAAGCGGAGTAATATCAGCTGTAACCGGATCAAGGTGAACTTTTTCGAGCACGTCTCTGTAACTGCTGACGATGTCAACCGGTGAAGCAAAAATCACAATTTGATTGTCATTTCTATCAGGCAACTTAACAAAATCGAATACAGGATCATCAAACGGAATCTGGATCCTGCTGCCAAGCTCCATATATAAATACCCGTGTATTTCCTGTTCTGATAAGTTTTCTTTCAGTTCGACCTGCCTGACAATTACGTAAGGGTCAGGTACTGTGAACTGAACTTTTTTCCGGTTAATTTTCCAGTCACGCATACACTGTTCCAAAATGGCTTCAAGTGTATCAGGGTCTTCTATTTTACCTTTAACAATAATACCTTTTGGCAGCTCATAAAATCTCACCTGCTTAACATCAAGAGGCTCAAGTGATTTCAACTCCACCATCCGGATTGCTTCTTCTGAAAAGACAATATGTACAAATTGAGTGGAACGGTTAAGTAAAGACTGTATCATTCATATAATCCTTTCCTGGCTGGAATTAGCTGTTAGTGACAATAGACCTATATGTATATAGTATAATCTAATTATACCGCATTTAGATCTTTTGGATAGTAAAAAAACAAGCCCGGGGGCTTGTTTTTTAATCTTCACTTGCGGCTGTATCAAACACACCACGATTTAGATTACTTTCAGTAATAGGGGTAGTTGTTGTTCCAATATCTCTTTTTGATCCATCTAAAAATACAGAATAGCTTAATTGACTACCTGATCGTGAGATAAACACTTTAGAGGCTTCAGAATTATACGTTGTGCCATCTGGATCCTCCATTGTTTCGATGTACCCGTTATCTTCAAGAGTCTTTAGAGTAATAGCCGGGATAGCTCCTGTTGCAGGTAAAAGCTTGTTATCACCCGCAATTGCTATCTTCGCAGAACTAATCATCTGCTGTGCATTCGCTACGTGTGCATCCTTCCGCGTATTATCAATAATTCCGCCAATCGCCGGAATTGCAATCGCTGCAATAATACCAAGGATTACGACGACTGCAAGTAGCTCGATCAATGTAAGACCGCGCTCATTTTTAATGATTGATTTTAATTTAGTAAACATGTTTTTACCCCCAATAAATGTTTTAATTACTTCAAAAACTATCATACTACATACCTGCATAAAAAATACAGTATAAAATAACTAATTAAAAGTTAATATTGCTGAACATCGTTAAATATCTCAAACATAGGGACCATGATGGAAGTCACGATTGTTCCGACAATTGCTGCCAGGAATACGATCATAAGAGGCTCAATCAATGATTTCATCTGCTCTGTAGCATGATCAACTTCTTTTTCATAAAAATCTGCAACTTTCCCAAGCATAGCATCTAAAGAACCAGTCTGTTCACCAATTTGTATCATTTGTGAGATTAAGGGAGGAAATGCCCAGTGATTTTTCATCGGGTCTGTCAGGGAATTCCCCCGCTCAAGAGATTCTCTGGATTCTCTGATCACTTTTGCGATCACTTCATTTTCTACAATGGTTTCAGATATTGCTAATGCCTGCAGAATTGGCACTGAGCTTGAAAAAAGTGAGCTCAGTGTTCTGGTGAGTCTTGCTAAAACTGCTTTTTGAATTAACTTTCCAAAAAGCGGAATTTTCAAGATAAAATAATCAAACTGATATCTGGTTTTTGGGTGTTTTTTCAGCACTGTGATCACTCCTGCTGCACCTGCAACCATCAGGATCACAACAAACCACCACTTAACCATGAAGTTACTGGCATTCAGGACGAATTGAGTGATCAGCGGCAGCTCACCGCCAAAGTCAGCAAACATGTTAACGAATGTCGGTACAACGGATGTAAGCAGAAACACAACTACTCCGAAAGCAACGATTGCTACGACAATTGGATACGATAGCGCAGAGCGTATTTTCTGACGGGTGTTGTATTGTTTTTCGTAGTGATCGCCTAAACGCTCAAGTGTTTCATCAAGGTTACCGGTCGCTTCACCGGATCTCAGCATATTGATAAAAAACGGCTCAAATATTCTGTTGAATTTCGCAAGGGAATCAGAGAGGGTATTCCCTTCCCGCAGATCTGCTTCAACTGACTGCAATGCTTTTTTCAACGCTTTGCTTTCTGTCTGTTTGGCAAGTACTGCTGTTGAATCTACGACTGTTACACCGGCTTTCAGTAATGTTGAAAACTGCCTTACAAAAATCACAAGATGCTGAAGTTTCACAGGATTGCCAATCGCAATATCTTTTGTTAAGAGCGTTTCCTGCTGCTCTTCAATGTCCGTCACACGAATACCGTCTGCTGCCAGCTGCTGAATGGCTTCTTTCCTCGTAACTGCAGAAATTAACCCTTTTTTTAAGCCGCTTTTTGTTCTGCCTTCATATTTAAAACGAGCCATGACAGATTCCCCTTACATATAAGGTTTCGCCGTTTCCTGCGAAATCATATTTTTATCATACAGTTCTCTGACAGCCGTCTGGATCAGCTGCATCCCCTGTGCCATTGAAGTCTGAATGACTGATGGCAGCTGGTGAACTTTTTCTGTGCGGATCAGGTTGCCAACTGCTGCATTATGAGTCATGATCTCCACAGCAGCAACCCTGCCTTTTTTGTCTTTTAACGGCAGTAGCCGCTGGGAAATCACACCTCTCAAAACACTCGCAAGCTGCAGTCTGATCTGAGGCTGCTGCTCTGGAGGAAATACATCAATGATTCTTTCTACGGTTGAAGCAGCACTTGATGTATGGAGAGTAGCGAATACAAGGTGACCGGTTTCAGCTGCAGTAATTGCTGTGCGGATTGTTTCAAGGTCTCTCATTTCCCCAACAAGAATAATGTCGGGATCCTGCCTGAGCGCACTCCTCAAACCATTTGCAAAAGTCTTAGTATCATATCCGACTTCACGTTGATCAATGATACAGCCGTTGTGACTGTGAAGGTATTCAATCGGGTCTTCAAGTGTGATAATATGCTTTTTCTCAGTCTGATTAATGTGCTGAATGATTGACGCGAGTGTAGTTGATTTCCCACTTCCTGTAGGACCGGTAACAAGAACAAGGCCCTGATGGTAATGCGCAATTTCTTCAATGACAGGCGGAAGATTGAGGCTTTTTAAGGTCGGGATTGATGTTGGGATAACCCTGATAGCGAGTGACATGCAGTTTCGCTGATGATAGACATTTATCCGGAACCTCGAAATACCCGGAAGCCCGTATGAAAAGTCGATTTCTCCCCGTTCCATAAAACTCTCCCATTTTCCCTCAGGAAAAATTGCTTCTGCCATTTTTTGCGTATGCTCACCGTTCAGTTTATCCTTACCAAGTCTTTTAAGGCTGCCATCAATTCTTAAAACCGGCGGAGATCCGACTGACAGATGCATATCTGATGCGCCAAGTTCAAAAGCGGTTTTGAGTAAATAATGTATCTCCTCTTTCATTTGTACATCTCCTATTCTATTGCCACGCGCATAATTTCTTCAGTCGTTGTGATCCCTTGCTTTACTTTTAACAGTCCGTCATCAATCAGAAAGATTGTTTTATTTTTAATGGCTACTTCTCTGAGCTTGGCAAAGGATTCACGATTTAAAATAATATTTCTCATTTCTTCATCTATCATCAGTACTTCATGAATGGCAATACGTCCTTTGTAGCCGGTCATATTACAAGAAGTACAGCCTCTGCCTTTATAGACCGTTTCAATCTGAATACCGCGCTTTGCAAAAATCTCTTTTTCGCTGACTGATGCATCATGTTTTTCAGCACAGTCACGGCATACTTTTCTGACAAGACGCTGAGCAACCACGCCGCTCAGTGAAGAGGCAATTAAAAACGGTTCTACGCCCATGTCGAAAAGTCTCGTCACTGTACTGAGCGAATCATTCGTATGGATCGTGCTTAGCACAAGGTGACCGGTCAGTGAGGCTCTGATTGCAACCTCTGCAGTTTCCTGGTCACGAATTTCCCCGACCATAATAATATTGGGATCCTGCCGCAAGATCGCACGAAGGCCTTTAGCAAAGGTAAGGCCGACATTTGAATTCACCTGAATCTGATTAATGCCTTCAAGCTGATATTCAACGGGATCTTCAACTGTAATAATATTCACATCTTCACTGTTCAGCTTATTTAGCGCTGCATAGAGAGTAGACGATTTCCCTGAACCTGTCGGACCTGTAATCAAAACGATCCCGGTTGGTTTTTCAATCATTGATTGAAAACGTTTCAGGTTCAGCCGGTTGAAGCCGAGCGTCTGAATATCGTTCAGCGAACTGCTCAGATCAAGTATACGTAAAACGATCTTTTCACCGTATACAGTTGGCAATGTTGATACCCGGAGATCAATCGGTTTATAATCGACATTAATTTTAATTCGTCCGTCCTGCGGAATTCGCTGTTCAGTAATATCAATGTTAGCGAGTATTTTAATCCGGGCAGTCAGCATTGCCTGAATATGCTTTGGCAGTATTCGCTCAGTCCGAAGTACACCATCTACACGGATTCTGACAAGCACTTTTGTTTCCTGGGGATCTATATGTATATCACTTGCCCGCTGGGAAGATGCTGCTGATAAAAGCTGATTCACCAGCCTGATGATCGGTGACTCCATATCTGTCAGTTCGTGAGCAGACACATCATTATTTTCTTCGATTTTCAGTTCCTCAAAGCCCTCTTCGGTTTCGTAATATTTATTAACCGAACGGATAATATCATCTTTAGTAGAAATAACCGGCCTTATATCAAAGCCGGTAGACAGTCTCAAATCTTCAATTGTATAAAAGTCCATTGGATCATTCATAGCCACGTAAAGTTTATCTCCCTCTTTTTTCAAAGGGATAATCAGCTTCCGCTGGGCATCATCTTTTGGGATCAGTGTAAACAGATTGGTATCAAAAGGATATCTGTAGAGGCTGACCCGCTCAATTCCCAACTGTACTTCGAGCACTTCAATTAACTGCTGCTCCGTGATGTAACCTTTTTCTAAAAGTGCATCTCCAAGCTTTAAGTGCTGCTGCTTATCAGCAAGTGCTTTTTCAAGCTGCTCCGGTGAAAGCACACCTGCTTCAATCAGCATATCCCCGAGACGTTTTTTTGGTTGAACTGTCATCAGCCTTCCTCCTGTCTGTTACTTTGGTTTTGTTTCCTGTTTCACTGAGTCATTCAGATGATTCTCTTTTCTTGCAGGCTGATCGTTACTGCTATCACCATTCTGATCTGATGAACTGTTCCCTGGAGCAGCGTCAGGCCCGCCATTTTCTGATCCTGAGGAATTGTCAGATGGGTTACTTCTATCTGAACGCTCTTCTGTACTTTCATCTGAATCGTTTGACGTAGTGTTGTCACCATTCCGCTGTTCGCCTTCTTTTTCAGGGTCGTCTGCCTGTTCTTCAGGTCCGTCCTCGGCAAGCTGCTCCGGCGTCTCCAGACTGCTGACTTCAACGCGGTGTACCGGCGGATAAAAGTCTTCATATAAAAATTCTCTGTTTATTTCATAGGAATCAACATCAAGTGTGATCCGTTCAACAGGAATGATTTGACCGTCCAGTCCTGGTTCAGTCACCTCAACCACTCCATCGGCAACAAATGCGCTGTATTGACGGATCGTTCTGAATGGCAGCATGTCTGTTCCGCCGATTTCAGTCTGATAGGTAAACGGCTGCTCCGGACCAGTAATCCGGACGTAAAGCGTTCCCTGAATTGACTCAGCATTGATGGTAAAATCTGATTGTGTGGCATTCAGTATTTTATAGTCATTATTATTAGATGATGTTACCCTTGCCTCTTTACCTGCTGCTGCAAAAACAGGAAGCCGGGTACTAATGTGCCGCTCCGCAATCGTCAGAGGTGTTTCAAGCACAGCTGAATGAATCACAGTTGCGATTTTAGAAAGCTCTTCATCTGTAACCTCATAATCTTCTATTGATTCCAACACCTGATTTGAGAGATTCAGTACAGAATAGTATTCACCAGGTAATAGTGTGACGGATTCATTTTTAAAAATATAGTTCTGCTGTCCTGCCGTTACAGTGAAGTCCCCGGCTGCTTCAGCAATTAACGTTTCACCCGAACCGGATGCCAGCAGTAAAGACAGCTCGATAGGACTTTCAGCAGCTGTATCTAAAAAGGAAATTCTGTTCTCAATTTCACTTTGCACTTTTACCGGATCCAGCACAGCTGACTCCAACAAACCGAAATCCTTGCTGAGCAATGTAATGACGTCACTCATATTCACATTCAACGGAATTGGATTAGATACCCCGTCCTGAGCTGTGTTGACAGCTTCTGCCGGAAAGAAATCAACTAATTCCGGTTGTAATACAGCTGATTGCTCCCCATATGTAACGACCAGACCTGATTGCTGTTTCCAGTTTAAAACATCTTCTGTTACAGCACTTTCAGCTTCTTCATTAGAGAGACCCGCTACATTCGTTCTGCCGATCATTGTACCTTCACTGAATGCTTCCTCACTTGCCGTTACTCCAGGAAGTAATGCAGGCCCTGTCTGAGTTGCTCCTGCAATGATCAGAAAAGAAAGCAGCATAGCCGCAAGCATTTTTAACGCTTCGTTCTGACTCATGAACCGCACCAACTTTCATTATTCAACAGATGTTGCAAGCTTCGCAAAAGTAGAAGGCCCTTTTTGCTTCGTCATTTCTATTTGAGCCTCAGTCAATACTTCACCTGCCAGGAGGATTTTTTCACCGCTGTAATCAGTCACATCATTTCTCAATTTCTTCCCAATCAGCATCGTCATTTGTTTTTCTTTCAGCTGGTCCGCTTTTGAAAATTCTTCTGCAGGCTCTTCCATCAATGTTTCCAGTCCTTCTCTGATTGAACTTAAAGCTTCTTCCTCAAGTACGATAATGTCTTTACCATATGTGATGACGAATTCAGCATCGATAAATCCATTTTTATCCTGCCCTTTAATGTTTAATGTTTCAATTGAACCTGTATCTTCGTTAAAATAATATTCTGTAATTTCACCGGCGAATTGCCCTTTTTTTGTAATTGCTTTTGTATCAGCTACAGATATCTTTCTGTTTAGGAGCTGATTAGCAATCGGGATTTCATTCAGGTCCAGCACAGCACCACTGTTCTCAACCGTAATCGCATATCCTCCGAGCCCAATAATTTTCTTGAATGGGATCGCTCTTACACTTGTCTGCCAGTCTTCATGTTCAATTGCAATAAAGTCTACTGATCTCTTTTCAGGATTTACTACAATCGATTTAACTGTTCCAATCTCAATCCCATCTGTAATTGAAATAACCGGAAGGCCAATAAGTTCTGTACTGTTTTTCATCATTTCCACACCTATTCTTTTTGTATTTTTCTAACTTTAAAGTATACTTCGCAACACATTCATTTCGTTTCTTATAAAATCATGATCAAATTTCAATATCACTTCTTCACTTAAGGACAACACCTCAGGAATATGCTCCTGTTTGATCAGTTGTTCAATCAATATTCTGTAGAGTACATACTGCTGAGAGGGATCTGTTGTCAGTTTTATCGTTTCACGTATTTCGTTTTCAAGCATAGAAATATCAGGATGTTGATAAGCTTCAAATTCCGACGTGATGAGGTGAAAGATCTGTTCATCAATAATCTGTGACTCGATAGGTGCTTCATTTAAACCAATATCCGTCTCAACCTCAGCTGATTGTGGTGCGGGTTGATCCGTTGCTAGGTCTTCCGTCATGACAGGATTCTCCTCTATATCTGTCGCTAGCAGATGCGCTGTGTCTTCACTTATTTCTGTATGAGTTTCTACTACCTGAATGACTCCAGCATCTGCTTCACGGTTTTCCTGTAAGGAAAGATCTTCTGATATTTCCGCTACTTCCACTGAATGTTGATCAGACGGTTCAGAATTCTGATCGTCCTCTTCCAATGCCAAGTTGTTAAAAAACAACTTTTCATCACGGCTGAGAAAAAGTTCACTTTGCTCTTCAGTATTTTCTTCAGGAGATTCAGTTTTTTTACCTTCGTCAGCTGCTTCATCACGATCATAGGCAGCTGCACTTTCAAGCCATGAACGGTCTGTATCGTTTAAATTGAATGTTTCAGAGACCTCAGTAGTTCTTTCAGGTTCCTGTTCTATAGGTTCTTCAGGTGCAACAGCAATATCTTCTTGTTCTCCAAGCAATATTTCCTGCCGCGAATTAAGCATTTCATCCATTTCATTCAGCTCAGATTTTTCGGAATGATTAAATTCTTCCGGCTCTATAGCAGACTCAGTGCTATTTAATGGTTCACCCTCCGGAAATGACTCATTCAGCTCTTCCGGTTCTGTCTCAGGTTCTTCCTGTATCCATGGTTCTTTATGTAAGACAATATCGGAGTCTTCTAAAATGTTATGATCATCAGAGTGGTCTGTTATATCATGCTGTTCTTTAATTTCTGATTCTTTATCTGCGGGATCTCCCTCATCTAGAGCAGGTTCCAGCATAAAAGATTCACCTTTTCTTTGCAGTACTATCGAACTAATTAAAATCATACCGATCCCTGCAAGCAGCGCTGTCCAAATATCGAGCACGCTTTGAAGCAAAATAAAGAGCAATGCTGCTATGAATGCAACTCCCGCTATCATGATCGTTCCCCTGTTAGAGAAATTCAGCGGAAGAAAAGATAAAATTGGAATCACAATCAGCATTCCAACGATGGCAAAAATATATGCTGCCATTACTTCACTCCTAATCTCCTGAAATAGTACATATGATATATACAAACAATATTGTATAATAAAACTAATCAAATTGAAAGAAGTGAAAAGGCATGTCTTTTGACATATTTAAAAATATAAAAGCTTTCACTCTGATTGAGGTATTAGCCTCTATTACATTACTAAACATCATTATATTCTCACTTTTAACCTTCTTCTTGAATTCCTATAATTATACTTTTGCAAATCAGGATCAGACAGTCGGCAGTAATGTAGCACGAAATGCTGTAACTTATATAGAAAGTCAGGACTTTATACTATTTCATGATTATTTAAGTATTGCCGGAAGTGAAAGGATGATAACGTCCGACGATTGTACGGCGACTGTCTCAGGAAGAACCCTTTTTGAAAATGCCGCTGTATGTCAAGCGGTTTTTGAACCGGTCATTAATAATCAGTTCTATACTGCTGAAGTAGAGCTATCCTTTTATCTGGCAGACACTGTTGAGCAGACGGATGCACTTAAAAGTGAAATGATACAAATTGAAGCTACAGTGATGTGGGAACGCAAAAGAAGTGATGAATCAACAGTCAGAGGGGTGCTTCGCCGTGATTAAATTGAATGAAAACGGAATGACGCTCATTGAAGTGCTGGCTGGCGTAACGGTTGCTGCAATTTTCAGTGCCTCTATATATGGCGTTTTTATTTCAGGGCTTTCACTTTATGAAAAAACCTCTTCCCTCGGACAGGCACGGGATGAAACAGATTATATTGCAACGATGGTTATGAATGAACTTTATACGCAAAAGCCCGATTTTGTCAGACCTTTTGAAGAAGAAAACAGGTCAGGAGTCGTTTTAACAAGGTTTTCTGATAAAAAAGTTGAAAGTTATCTGATTGAGCAACCGGATACTTCTGATGAGACATACATTTATTTTGAAGAGAGCAGAATTGTTTTTGATACGATCACTGCAGAAGAAAAAGCGATGTCCAACTTGTCTGTAGGTGAGTCTCCTGACCTGATATTGACGGGAGAGTCGATTGTTTTACAGCAGGCAGAAAGCAGTATCAGTATGAAATGTCCTGCCGGCTGCACTGATGGGCTTCCGACCGGAGTGATTCAGCTGAACCTTTCAATACTTCCTGCAAATTCACGCGTGGCCGAAGAAATGAATCCCATTCAATTAACCTCAGATTTCGGGTACTAAGGAGTGAAGAACTTGAAAAATGAATCAGGATATACATTGCTGACAGTCATGCTAATCGTATTAGTATTTACCACCCTTGGAGCTGTTTTGCTGACAGTGACCATCGGCGGTGCTCAGCGGACTGAACTCAGGGAAAATACAATCGTAGAAGATTCAGATGCAATCAGGGCGATCGAACAAGGAACCGCGATTTTAAAAAATCAGATACATAATAACAAATTTTCTTCTCCGGGATCACTATACCAGGGGGAACTCGACCAAGTGATTACTGCTCTCAGGTCTGAGGATTTGAACATTGTTATTACGGACCTCTCAGCAGAATATGATATAGAACTGGATCATGATTATACGAGAGTATATGAGATAAGAAGCAATGGTTATCATGATGATTATGCAAAGCTGGTCTACATTACAGCAATGCCAAGCTTCTTAAAATATGCTGCAGGAGCCAGAGACGAATTAAGTTTGCACGGCGGCATGTATATTGATGGAGACATTTATGCAAATAATCAGCTGAATATATCAAATGAAGCAAAGTACATTTACCAAAGCAATCTTAATACAGTAAAAAATGACTTCCCTACCGTGTCAGAGCGATCAAGACTTGTGATTGAAGAAACTGGTGTAGCCAGCAGCTGTGACCATAGTGTGGCCCCGGGATGTTTTGAGGTTGCCGGTGGCGCTTTTTCAAAGTCCATTCACTGGCAGCGGCGCTCAATAGAGGATTTAATTTCTGACTCTTTCAGTTACCAGGCCCCTGTTCAGGGGGATGCAGCCGAGTATATTGATATCCGTCTTCTGCCCACCGTAACCTCTAAAATGAAGATGCTGGATCCATCCTTCGAAGATGCTGATACTCAGGCAATTGCAGATGGGGCTTCATTACTCACAGCAAGGGGCTACGCTGATACAGCATCTTATGAGCGTGTACTTTCAGCAGATACTGTATTGCATGAAGAAAATGTGATTACTTCTATACAGCCTGATCGAAATCACCTGTATATATCTGATGCATATCTTAACACTGATACATTGACTCTGGATTCTGACAAGTGGCTGGTTGTCACGGGAGATCTTATACTCGAGAGTGCTGCTGGAGAATCAGCGGATATTAGTAGTAACATCATTGTGTTCGGGGATGTTATCCTGCGCGGTGACCTTTCGATGGATTCTGTTATTTATGCTTTAGGAAGTACTACCGTTTTCAATGCAAACATTGAACGTCCTGCAGGTGGTGGCGAGCTGATTCTCATGAGCAGAGGACAGCTTGATATTGCATTGCTCAACTCATTTAACAACCCC
Source organism: Jeotgalibacillus sp. 10bf12 (assembly GCF_055597105.1). Classification (NCBI taxonomy): domain Bacteria; kingdom Bacillati; phylum Bacillota; class Bacilli; order Caryophanales; family Caryophanaceae; genus Jeotgalibacillus; species Jeotgalibacillus sp. 10bf12. Next base: position 2,871,994 of record NZ_CP200276.1, read on the forward strand.
GCTGATTTTACAGAGTTCCCAAATCAGCTAAATGCATTTTTATATACCGATCAAAATGCAGAAATTTATTCGGTTGGATCCTATGTATATATTGATGGAGGCGTATTCAGCCGGGGATCACTTGAATTCAACAGCTTCCGTGGTGACACTGCCGAAGGAGAAAATGATATTATTTTCACTGCATTTGAAGAAAATGCAAACGAGTATGAGAAGTCACGCTTATACATTCGAAATAACCAGAGACTGTTCCTCGATAAACTTCAGGCTTTACCGGCAGTTGAAAAACTGGACGTAATTGAAGACACATACAGAAAAGTCAGTCGCAACAAATAGAAAAAGCAGCGGAGTTCAGCTCTAACCCGTTCCGTTGAGAGGTCCTTTTTGCGAATTAAAACCCTAAATAAACCGCTAATTCACACACAAATTAGCGGTTTTTGAATGCTGTTATACAGGGAATTCACACGTTTTTAGAGGTTAAAAGTAAAAGATTAGTATACTGCATTAACACATATTACATTTATAACTGTAATATGTGTTTTTTATTGGAATTTATGTGTGAATTACGATGTTGAAAGTGGTGTAAATTACTGTTTGTAAAGTATGTAATTTCTCAATTTATATCATAAAGGATTGAAGAATGAACTAATGAAATTTATTCAACTAAAAGGCTAAATGATAGGTTTTGCTAGTATAGTTATAAAAAAATTCCCACAAGAAAAGAAGTGATGAACGCTTCAACTAAAGCAGCGAGTATAAACAAAGGAATGATAATCATTATGTAACTCGTAAGCCCCTGGCTTAACAATTTAGTAACCTTTTCAGATTTCCTCTTCTTCAAAAATACTATTTTTACCATATTTTTATTAATGTACATACTGACTGCTACACTATAAAGAATAGGCATTATTTCAATTACTGCGTGGGGTATAAAAGCTATAAACATCGTTTGTATAACATTGTATTTCATAATCATCCCATAACCAGCAATTATTCCTACAGCGGCAAAAGAAAGTAAACCATAAATAAATGGAAGCCCATATATGGGAATGAGTCCGCATAAAATGATGATTCCTCCAACAAACAAATTATTTAATAGTATCGAAAAAAAAGTTTGTACATTTGTAGGGTTATCATTGTCTTCATTTAACATTTGTTCTGCAATACCATTAGTTTGTTGGATGATAAAATCTTCAAAGTAAAATGAGGAGAAAAACAAAGCGAAAGCGGTTAATATCCCTACAATAATTACGATGAGAATATTTTTACTATAATATTCTTTATAAAATCTATATTCTAATATGTATAATTCTTTTAATTTAGCAACATTCATTATTAGTAAATACCTCCCATTTAAATTCATTTATAAAACTTTGATCTTATCGTTAATTCTTTTTGAATAAAGGTTGTTTGAAACTCAAAATTCTTTTCAAGAGTGATACGTTCTTAGTGAGTGGTAAGTTTCACTAATTTGATATAAGATCCGTTTTAATGAAAAATAGCATTATAATATATGGTTTAATTTAACATTTTAACATTATCCACTTTCTAATTTTTAAATACAGACAAAACGGAGTTTTTTTCAATGAAAAAACCTTTAAAAGCCCAACAAATTCAATGAGTGAACTTGTGTTTTTTTAAAGGTTAAAAGTTATACAATTATCTTTTAAAAGTAACTTTAATGTTGTGCTAATATATCTGCTTTTTAGACTGTTATTTTTGTTGTGAGTACCTCTCAACAGAACGGGTTAAGTTCAGCTCTCGCTGCTTTTTAATTTTGTGATAAAAGTGAAATGATACCTCTATTATAATACTTTCCCGCTATATCTTCAGCTGTTTCACCGCTGCTATTTTCACTCTGAATATCAGCACCTAATTGTATCAGCATCTCTGCAGACTCAACAAAACCATAATCCACTGCAAACATCAATGGTGTCCAACCATTTTCATTCTGCCAGTTAATGTCATCAGTTTTTGCAAACTCTCTGATCCAGTCAGGTTGATTCGCCTTAACAGCAATCATCATCGGGGTATCACTGTTGCCATTTACTTTACCACCTGAATAAGTGATAGATTCAACGATAAATGATACTGAATTAAATGGAAATCTGGCAGCTGTATGATAAAGTGTATCTCCGGATGAGTTAATTGCACCAGAATCAACTTTCTTTTCGGTCAGCCAATTAAAAAGTTCACTGTCCTGCATTCTCAGTGCTTCAAATAAGAGCGTCTCTTCCTGATCATTTACTTCATGGACTAAATCGGCATCTTGATTATGAATAATTTGTAGTAGTTCACGTATCCTGGCATTCACATCATGTTCATCAATTGTGGGATCTATCATAGCGCCTGCAGCCAGCCATGCATCACCATCTGAAAGATTGGCTCCTTCTGCAAGTAAGAGGCTTGCGATTTCAGGCTGCACATAAATAACTGCTGACTGAAATGCACTCATCCCTTCTTCATTCATTACATTTACGTCTTGTCCCTGTCCTATCATGGCTGAGACTGACGCAAGATCGCCTTCAGCAATTGCGCTAAATAACATATCATTATCTATCTCTTTTGGCCTGTTTATCAGAAACACGGTTAGAAGAATACTTATCAGGAGTACGCCAGTCAATATCATTATCCATTTCTTTTTCACACAAAAACCCCCAGCTATACTTGAACTAAAAAGAAAAGGCTGATTGCTCAGCCTTTAATATCTGTCCCCATTATCAGCATCTTCAACATCTTCATTTTCTCTTACATGCACAGTAATCGTATCTGTATAAGTGTTTCCACCCTCTGTCGTTACGACAACCTGGACAATGTTATTTTCTCCTATACGCACACCACTGACATCTCCATTGTTATTCAGGTTAATAAATGGATTATCACCAGTGCCCGTTATATCTGTATACACAATACTTTCAATATCAGTGGCATCGGCAGGTGTGATTTGAAGCTCTGATGAGAGCGGGAAGGTATCACCTTTACCGATCACAATCACTTCTTTTTTAAACCCTGCATCAACTAATGGAGATAAGACGTTGATGATCACTTCATCTCTCACTCCATTCGGTGCCTGAACATAAACTTTAGCTGTCCCAGCACCTGTTCCCCTGATCACACCAGGAGATAGTACTTCAGCAACTGATAGATCACTTGAAGTCCATTCTAGACTTTCAGTATCTGCATATTCAGGTTCAACTGATACCGTAAATGAATTAAATACGTCAAATTTATTAATCGTGACTTCACCAGGTTCGACATTAAGTGAAGAAATTTCTCTCGTTTTTACAGTGATAATTGTTTCAGCAACCACTTCAGTTCCATTTGCATTGATTCCCCGCGCCACAGCTTTCGTCGTTCCCGGCTGTAGTCCGGTTACAGTACGTGCAGCTGCATTGACAGATGCAATTGAACGATTCTCAAGTGAAATTTCAATACTGCCGGATGCATCAGAAGGATTGACCGTCATTGGCAGTTCAGCAGTTTCACCAACAAATACTTCAACACGCTCAAGCACGATTGATTCAATTGGTATTCTCACAGCAACATTCGACTTTTTAGTCATCTTGTTTCCAAACACGTCTGTAACTGTGACTGTGACAATGGCATTTCCATTACCAACCGCTTTAATAATTCCATTTTGCGTTACAGTAATGACATTGGAATCTGAAGAAGACCATTCAATCTTTTCAATTTTCGCCTCCTGAGGGCTATAACTGAAATCCCCTGAAGCAGTCAGGTTTCTTTCAATTCCTTTATCAAGTGCGATTGATTCCGTCAGCCGGACTTCAGTCAGTGGATTTCCAGCTACGAAATCGATTCTATTAAAATATTCTGTAAAGGTTCCTGCATAATTCTCTTTATTATTATTACCATTATTCTCTTTACCATAGACCTGATCATAGGTTAAAGATGAATCTGCAAGAGAATAAAGTCCACTTTGCATTGAAGTGATACCGATTGAAAATTTCACAGGGTCGGCACCCCGGGACCCACCGTTTTGACTGCCATTAAAATCTCTTGAATATTCAATTCGGGGAATTGTCCCTGATACTGTGTACCCAATATCAATACTTCCTGTTTTCGTCAAATAATCAGGCAGTTCAACTACTTCAATATTCGGAGGGAACACTTCTTTAAACTGTATACTTTCCAGACTGATTGATTGATTACCTGCAAGGTCACTTCGATGCACCGGTTTAGGTTTCAGTTCATAATTCAGCTGCATCAAATCATTTCTGACTTCATAGACAGGTTTTACCGGCAAGATAGTCCTGGATAGTTCAAGCAGGTTTTCAGTTTCAAATACATTCACAGTTCTTTCATCAACTGTTTCGGCACCTTTTTCATCCGTAGCAACAATTCTGATTCTTACCTTTCCTTCTGCTGGCATCCCATGTGCTAACTGAAGGTTGATTGTCTCACCGTTTCTGGAACTTTCTTTATGGTGAATAAGCGAATCATTCATATATACCTTTACGTCATTTGTCTTAGCTGAAAGATCGTAATCCTCTACTGTAAAACTTAGCGGGATTGTCTGATTAATCGGAAAAGCCGCTTCGTTTTCAGGAGTGTGCACAGTAATTTCAGGTGCATGATTCGCTCCAAAGAATGCACGATACATCGTGTTTACAAATAACCTCTGTTCAGGATCTGGAAAGTTCGTCGACGTATGCCCTGTGCCTGAGTAGGTAATATTTCCTTTTGAATATGTGTAATAGTGATTCCAGCTGTCATTTTCATCACGGCTACTACCAATAATGTTGTACCACGGAATGACATTTTCATCCTCAAGGTCCAACGTGTAATACTGGTTATGTGTAGTCGCAATCCTGACGTTTTCAGGAAGATCAAAAGGAAATGATGTCATCAAACCTTCATTTACTTTTTTAGTATTCTGTGAGGTATTGGGTGCACCATTCCCCAGATTTGTTTCCGGCGCCTTCTGACCTGTTGCTTCCATAAAATTATTTACCCATACATTGTTATTATTGAAAATCGTATCATGGGTAAACATGACACTTTGCTGTGAATCTATATATTTTTTCAGTGAACCAACCGCACCCTGACTTAGATTCGCGTAATTATACGTGTCTGAGAATCCGAAAATCACCATATCATATTTCCCATTAATGACCTCATGCGAATAAAGCGCTGACTGAGACGATGCATTTTTGCTATTATTAAAGACGTCAAAACCAGTAACATCAATATTAATTTTATATTGGTTATTTTGTGTTAAATAATCCTGATTCATATTATTTGGTCTTTGCAGAGAACTATTGCTATTTCGATAGACCTGTAAAACATTGATTTCAACCGGCTTATCTTCAAACAAAAATTGTCCGGTCTCATAATCACTGAGGATAACATTATCATGAGGCTGCACAAGCTCCAGTTTCCACATCCTTGGACCTGAGAATCCAAAGGGCAATTCGTAGTTAAGACTCGTGTCCAGGCTTCTCACATCAACTTCCCTAACAACTTCTTCAGCATCAAACCGGTCATTAAAATCCTGATCGATATAAAGACGCAGCTTCATTCGGCTGGTTGATTGATTGTGGATATTTACTCTAAAGCTGATCGTGTCACCTGCTTTATATCCGTTCGTGTAAGATGAGTTCCAGCCGGCAGGTGCGGAGGTTATATTGAATGAAGGTTTTTTTGTAAAATCATTTTGCATAAAAGAATTAAATACTTTATTAAAGCTGTTATTACCGCTATTTTCGAAATACATTACAGAGCTGCCTGTTAGGTTTGAAAATTTCTGCTGCAAAATCCCACCATTATTTATACTGCTTTTATGAAGGAACACAGGCTGTTTCTTGTCTATGAAACGTTCGATAACCTCATTCGCTTTTAAGTTTGTAATATCATTTTGTACTGCTGACGTATTGTGATTACGTCCATTTACACCTTGCCCGGAATAAGTTCCTTCTCCAATGATGATCCCATCATATTTTCCGTCTAGTGCTTCTCTGCCTGCTACAAATCTTTTCATTGAAATCGTGTCAACACTTATGTTGTATTGATTGACTCCGCTAAAATCCGGATTCTGACTTTTTCCATCTACTGTTATTTCAAGAAAAAGTACATCTTTTGAGGAAATCCCCTCCGCTGAAGCTGTAATAAAAGTGTGGGCGCTGAAAGATACCCATATTAACAACAGAATTAATGGAAAACATATGATTCTCCTCAAAACAACCCACTCCTTTATAACCAATAGTATAAGATTATATTACCACAAAATTAATAAACTCATACTTTTAACACATATAAAATTATACTACTATTAGCCGATCATTATTTAACATAAGCAGCCACTTTATTTCTTCCTTTTTGCTTGGCACCAATGTAAAGCGCTCTATCGGCATTTCTTAACAGATTCTTTGAGGAATCGGTATCCTGAGGGGATGAAGCGACTCCGATACTGACAGTCATACTGATTTGCGACATTTCCCTGTTTTTACTCAGGTCATGCTGGATTTCGAAGATACAATTCTCAACTGCACACCTGATTTTTTCCCCGATGATTTGTGCTTCTTCTTTTGTTTTCCCACTGAGAAGAAGGACAAATTCCTCTCCGCCATACCTTGCTATTAAAGCATCTCGGCCTGCCGTTTCAATTAATAACCCTGCGAGTTCTTTTAATAGATCGTTTCCACTTTCGTGACCGTATGTGTCATTTACCTTCTTGAAGTGGTCGATATCGAGCAGAATGAGTGAGAGTGCATTCATATGGCCTTTTTGCAGCCTGTCAAACTCTTTTTCGAGGTGCTCATTGAAGTATCTAAAATTATATAGTCCGGTCAATGCGCAGCGCTCGCTTCTTTTTACATTACGCTGATAGTTTCTCGCATTTTGCATAGCAATAGCCAGATAGGAACATAGAATCTCAAGAATCGCGATCAGATGGGTTCCAAATGCATTTTTCTTTTTAGATGCAGCGAGGAGAACTGCAACCGTCCTTTTATTTCGCTGGATTGGTACACAGATAATGCTTTCAATATCTGCCGGTATGTATCCCTCAACCTTTTCCATCCATTCTGATTTTTTATTAAATAATAAGGCTTCACCGGTTTCCCACACTTTACCTGAAATACCTTCCCCTTTTCTGACAGGGGCCAGGTTATTCGGTTCAATCTGACCATTTTCAATTCTGCGCAGCAATACCAGTTCATCTCTGCCCGAATGTACATCTAATACATACGTATAATCAAGTGGCATCAGATCCGCAAGTTTGTTTGTAAAAAGGTCCAACACTTCACTGACATTTAGACGCTCTGCAAGCTGGTGACCGATCTTAGCCGACTTTGCAAGGTCAGTATTCACCCGCTCAGATGTATTATAAAGTCTTAAGATCATCGTAACTGCAAGAAACGGGATGCCAAGCAGCAATGTAGCTGAGGGGCCTAATAGTTGCAGCAGATAATAGAGTGCAAGACCAAAAGGCATACTGAGCATAGTAGCAGCGTAATCCAGCTTTGTGTCACTGCTGAAAAATGCATATCGGTTTCTGATCAGCCAATTAAATGTGTACAGATAAATATGGTTAGCAAAAATATGAATAAAGATATATACAGCAGAAGCGGCAACAAGCGGTCCGAAGCCTGCTGCTATATTGATATTCATTTGATAAAAGACGAAGCCTGCCAATAAGCTGATTAACATAAACATTGCAGAATTAAGAGGAAAACGATATAACGTTTTCAGCGTCATTTTTGCTCTGATTAATAAAGGAATCAGTACAATCTGCATGAGGAGCATTTCAAAAAATAGTCCGTACGTTAAAAAGGCAGCAAGATTGATCCAGTGAATAATAAAAATCGTTGTATGATCCACTTTAAATGGGAGATAAGCTGAAATTACCGCCAGCCCGATCAGGCTAATCGCAATTCTCCAATCGATCTCAGTGATGGGACTAACCTGATAGGCAATGTATAATCCCGTCGGAAATACAATTAGCCACATAAGCCACAATACCCACTTTACGGATTTGTTCACTTCTTTCATCTTATCTCACCACACTTTTTTATGATAATAGTCACATTTAACTTTTATCATAACAAATAATCTGCTGGTCGTCACAAAGTTTTTAACAAATGAAAATTTTCTATTAATTGAGGTGATTTTTCAGATGTCTGTAAATTCCTGATAAAAAGTACAATGACCCAGTGATCATATATACTGTATGCTCATCCGGCGTTAAGCTCCCGAACCACTCAGTTCCTTCAACTGCCTGTTTATGAGGATGACGGCTGATTTTGAAAAGGTCATCTGCAGCTGCTGCCCTTGGAAAATCAAATGATGTAAACGTGATTTGATCAGCGTGCTGATCCAACTGACTGATCATTTGCGTCAGATCTTTATCAGAAACAGCTGCAAAGACAAAATGAATTCTCCTCGCACTGTATTTCTGATGTACCGTTTTCACCATCATTTCAATCCCCTCAGGGTTATGTGCACCATCCATGATGACCAGTGGATTTTGACTGATTGTTTCAAACCTTCCAGGCCAGAAGGTTTTTTCAAGTCCTGATATGATAGAATTTCTGGAAATTTCATGATCAATAGTTTTAACCATCGTGACTGCAAGTGAAGCATTTTCGACTTGATGTAATCCACTCATAGAGGTCTTCAGATGCAGATCTCCGTTATAAATAAACTGCTCCCTTGCCTCTTCAGATGCAATTTGCTCAATTTGAAATTGCTGTCCAAATTCATATACAGGAGCATTCATTTTTTCAGCCTGCGATAAAATGACTTGTCTGGCACCTGCATGTTTTACATTTAAAACGAGTGGTGTGCCTTTTTTGATAATCCCTGCTTTTTCATATGCAATCTCTTCATATGAATCTCCAAGAATACTGACATGATCCAGGCCGATTGATGTAATGCAGCTGCAGACCGGTTCAATGATGTTTGTAGAATCAAACCTTCCTCCGAGTCCTACCTCTATCAGTACAAAGTCTACCTTTTTCATTTCACCGAAATAATAAAACATCATCGCAGTGATCACTTCAAATTCCGTTGGACCTCCGAGCTCATGCTGTTCGAGTTCATCTGCGAGCGGCTTAATTTTATTCACTAATGCTGTCCATTCTTCTTCAGGTGCGGGTTTCCCATTTACAGAAATTCTCTCATTAAAGACTTCAAAATAAGGAGAGGTAAAACTGCCGACTGAATAACCTTCCTCCTGCAGCACATTTCTTAGAAAACTGAGCGTTGAACCCTTGCCATTGGTTCCGCCAATATGTACCGCTGTTATGTTCTGATGAGGGTTCCCAAGCCGGTCCATCATCCATTCCATACGCTCAAGCCCCGGCTTAATACCAAGTCTTAACCTGCCATGAATCCAGTCTACTGCTTCTTCAAAATTCTTTATCAATGTGATCACTCCTTAAAAAAGCGGACAGACAGTAATGTCTATCCGCTCAACCTTTTTATACTGTGCGCAGTTCTTCGATTCTTGTCTTAACAGCTTCCTGTTTTGATAGATAATCTTTCTGCTTCGCACGTTCTTCTTCTACGACTGCTTCAGGCGCTTTACTGACAAAACGCTCGTTGCCAAGCTTTTTCTCTACACGGTCAACTTCTTTCGTCCATTTATCCAGCTCTTTTTCAAGACGGGCAATTTCTTCATCTACATTGATCAGTCCTTCTAAAGGCAGGAACAGTTCTGCATTGGTCACAACAGCAGACATGGCTTTTTCAGGCGCTTTCACGTCTGTACCAATTTCAAGCCTTTCAGGGTTACAGAACTTTTCAATATACGCTTCGTTTTTCGTTAAGCGCTCTGCTGTCTGATCATTGGCTGCACGGATCATCAGGTTTACTTTTTTGCTCATTGGCGTGTTCACTTCAGCACGGATGTTTCTTACTGAACGGATTATTTCGATTAAGAGCTTCATTTCTTCATCTGCTTCACGATCAATGTGATTTTCATTCACAGTCGGCCATGAAGCTTCTGTAATTGATTTTCCTTCATGTGGAAGGTTCTGCCAGATCTCTTCAGTGATAAATGGCATAAACGGATGAAGCAGACGCATTGTCTGATCCAGCACGTGTGCAAGAATTGAACGAGTTGTCTTTTTCGCTTCCTCGTCTTCACCGTTCAATGGCAGCTTCGCCATTTCAATATACCAGCTGCAGAAATCATCCCAGATAAAGTTATAAAGTGTACGGCCGACTTCACCGAATTCATAGCGGTCAGCAAGGCTCGTTACGTTTTCAATTGTGTCATTCAGACGCGTCAGAATCCACTTGTCAGCGACTGACTTTTTACCGGTCAGGTCAATCTCGTCAAATGTAAGACCATCCATATTCATCAGTGCAAATCTTGATGCATTCCAGATCTTGTTGGCAAAGTTCCAGATTGATTCAACTCTTTCCATTGAGAAACGGAGGTCCTGACCAGGAGATGAACCGGTTGTCAGTACGTAACGCAGTGAGTCTGCACCGTATTGCTCAATCACATCCATCGGATCAATGCCGTTACCGAGGGATTTTGACATTTTACGTCCTTCAGCATCACGCACGAGTCCGTGGATTAGTACATCTTTGAATGGACGCTGGCCCGTAAATTCAACTCCCTGGAAAATCATACGGGATACCCAGAATGCGATGATGTCATAACCGGTTACAAGCGCTGATGTCGGATAGTAGCGCTGAAGATCTGCTGATTCTTCGTCCGGCCAGCCCATTGTTGAAAACGGCCAAAGTGCAGATGAGAACCATGTATCAAGCACGTCGTCATCCTGACTCCAGTTTTCAATATCTTCAGGCGCCTCTTCACCTACATAAAGCTCACCTGTCTCCTTGTGATACCATGCAGGAATCCTGTGTCCCCACCAGAGCTGTCGTGAAATACACCAGTCTCTAATATTCTCCATCCATCTCATATACGTATTTTCAAAACGGTTCGGTACAAAATTAACTTTTCCTTCAGTCTCCTGGATATCCATGGCCTGTTTCGCAAGCGGCTCCATTTTAACAAACCACTGTGTTGAAAGGTAAGGCTCAACAACAGCTCCGCTTCTCTCAGAGTGTCCAACTGAGTGCAGGTGCTCTTCAATTTCAAACAGTATACCGTCTTCCTGGAGGTCTTTTACGATCTGCTTGCGGCACTCGAAACGGTCCATACCTTTATATTTTCCTGCATTGTCATTCATTGAGCCGTCCTCATTCATGACAAGTACACGTTCGAGGTTATGACGGTTACCGATTTCAAAGTCGTTCGGGTCGTGCGCAGGCGTTATTTTTACAGCGCCCGAACCGAATCCCATATCCACGTAATCATCAGCAACAATTTCAATTTCACGCCCTACGATCGGAAGCTTTACAGTTTTGCCGATCAGGTGCTTGTAGCGGTCATCTTCAGGATGCACAGCTACTGCAGTATCACCAAGCATCGTTTCAGGACGCGTAGTCGCAATCTCAATATGACCGCTGCCATCAGTCAGCGGATATCTCATATGATAGAAGGCACCCTGCACATCTTTATGAATTACTTCAATATCTGAAAGGGCAGTTTTTGTTGCCGGATCCCAGTTGATAATATATTCACCGCGGTAAATTAAGCCTTTATTATAAAGGTCAATAAATACCTTTTGAACTGCTTTAGAAAGTCCATCATCAAGTGTAAACCGTTCTCTGCTGTAATCAAGCCCAAGACCGAGCTTAGACCATTGCGCACGGATATGCTGAGCATACTCTTCCTTCCACTTCCATGACTCTTCTAAGAAAGCTTCACGACCAAGCTCATAGCGGGATTTCCCCTGCTCACGGAGCTTTTGATCAACTTTTGCCTGTGTTGCGATTCCTGCATGGTCCATACCAGGGAGCCATAGGACATCATAGCCCTGCATCCGCTTCATTCTTGTCAGAATATCCTGAAGCGCTGTATCCCAGGCATGTCCCAGGTGCAGTTTACCTGTTACGTTTGGAGGCGGGATCACAATTGTATAGGGATCCTTACTTTCATCACTTCTTGCTTCAAATACTTTCTCCTTCAACCACCACTCATAGCGGCCCTCTTCAATCGCCTTCGGATCATACTTTGTAGGCATCGATGTTTCATTCATAGTAAAACCTCCATATTTAAAGTAATAGTCAGCAGCTTTTTCACAACAAAAAAATCCCGTTCGCCATAAAAGGACGAAGGGATTTGATTCGCGGTACCACCTTTTTACACAGACTGATCTCTGTGCACTCAATTAAGATAACGGCTTCTAACCGGCACCGGCTACTTAAATGTTCACCGGTACTGCTCACAGGCGACTTCTGCAGGATCAATTCTGGAAATTCTCTCACCAAATGAATTTCTTCTCTGAAGAACGAAAATCTGCATACTACTCCTGTTCAAGGCATCATATATATGCTCTATCATAATCAAAACGCTGCTGTTTCGTCAATAAAAATCGCAAAAAACCTCTTCCTGCATAAGATAACTAATAAAGTTTCAGGAGAGGAGTCAATGATGGGGAAGAAAATGTTTCCAAAGCCCAAACCGCCATGGTGGAGAAAATGCCGTTGTACACTTCAAAAAATCATCGTCCCGCTCTGTATCTTTCAAACAATCCGTTTACTGTTACTCCCTTCAACGATTGATGTACTGATACTCGGCTTTTTGGTTGGTGTGGCCTGTGTCCTTTATTTTGAATGGATTTGAGTTCCGGGAATACGGATCAGTTCGCCTCTATTAAATGGACGCCTCGATTCGAACTGGTTCACTTTCATCAGTTGGAGCATCGGAATTCCATATCGCTCTGCGACCGTTTCTGGTGTTTCATCCTGTTGAGCGATATGTATTTTTATTACTGTTCGCTCTTCTTCTAAGGATTTAACAAAACGCGTAAAAGTATCTTCACCTTTTTTCTCATTCTGATCTTCTTCAACAAATTCTTCTTCATCATCTACTTCTATTTCTTCTTCAACTTCAACCCTTACTTCTTCATTGAAATCTTTAATAACAGGTTCAGCTGTTATTTCAGGAATCGCCTCAAGTGTTTCAGGTGTGTCTTCAGGAGCTTCCTGAGCTGCCGGCTCTGGTACTTCAGTTTTTTCTGTTATCAACTGTTCAGTTTTCGTTTCTGTCTCCGGTTCAGCAATCCCTTCCCACTCTTCTAATGGATTAGGCAGCACCCTCGGCTCTTCTTCAGCTCTTTCAGGCTTCGGCTCTATTATACCTTCGATCATAATATCAGCAGTCACATTCAGCCTTCCGCTCTCCGGTATCTCATAGTCCACATGATCAATGTACACTTCAACATCCTGCTTTCTCTCCACTCTTGCAGATGAAATGGAGATAGAAAGCGGGAAGTGATGTTCAAAATAAATGAGATCCTCCATTACTACAGATTCCTGTACCTCTGTGTCCTGCAGTGCACGCAGTTGATCAGTCACCGGCTCATAACTGCCTTCTCCCGCTAAATGGAGCGTACCTTCCACTACTACCTGATCAGCATGTTCAGTAATGGATACACTCGGTTCAAACGATAGAGAACGTAATTCACTCAGTACCTGATCCCCTTTAAACACGATATTTTCCTGTAATTGATAAATCGTATTTTTCGTCATCACGGCCTCCTCATAATCAGTCTTTTATAATTTATGATCATCAGGAACCCGTTATGATAAAAAACCAGCCGGAATTTACTCCAGGCTGGTTAAGATTTATCTTTTTGATGAAATTTCTTTAAAGGAAGCCTCAACAGCATTCAGTGTTTTTTCAAGATCCTCATCACTGTGAACAGTTGAGAGGAACCAGCCTTCAAATTGTGATGGCGGAAGGAATACACCATTTTCAGCCATTAGTCTATAAAACTCACCGAACATATTAAGATCTGACGTTTTGGCTTTCTCAAAATCAGTTACTTTTTCATTCGTGAAGAAGAAACCAAGCATTGATCCTGCACGATTAACTGAATGAGGAATATTGTACTTCTCAGCGAGCTCAGTGAAGCCTGCCTGTAATTTGTCACCAGCCTGAATAAAGTGATCATAGCTTTCTTCAGTCAGCTGAGATAGTGTTGCGTATCCCGCTGCCATCGCAAGCGGATTTCCTGATAAAGTTCCAGCCTGATAAATCGGCCCGGCTGGCGCAATGAATTCCATAATATCTTTACGGCCGCCAAAAGCACCTACCGGAAGACCTCCACCGATTACTTTACCAAGGCAGGTAAGATCAGGTGTTACACCAAGGTGACCCTGTGCACAGTTATATCCGACACGGAAACCTGTCATGACTTCATCAAAGATCAGCAGTGCACCGTGGTCTGAAGTTAACGTTTTCAGCTCTTCAAGGAAGCCTTCAACCGGAGGCACGACACCCATGTTACCTGCAACCGGCTCAACAATGACCCCGGCGATTTCACTTCCGTATTCTTTAAATACATACTGAATTGATTCGAAATCATTATAAGGAACTGTAATCGTGTTTTGCGCAACGCTTGCCGGTACTCCTGGAGAATCAGGCAGACCGAGCGTCGCAACACCGGAACCCGCTTTGATCAGCAGACTGTCACCGTGCCCGTGATAACAGCCTTCAAATTTCACGATTTTATCTCGGCCTGTAAACCCTCTGGCAAGTCTGAGTGCACTCATCGTAGCTTCTGTTCCTGAAGAAACCATTCTTACTTTTTCAATAGATGGTACACGCTCAATCACAAGCTCAGCCAGCTTGTTTTCAGCTAGGCTTGGTGCCCCGAAGCTTGTACCGCTCTCTGCAGTTTTTTTGATTTCTTCAATCACGTGATCATCGGCATGACCAAGAATTAATGGTCCCCATGAGAGCACATAGTCGATATATTCATTTCCATCAATATCATAGATTTTTGACCCTTTACCTTTTTCCATAAAGATCGGATCCATGTTAACGGATTTAAATGCGCGGACGGGGCTGTTTACTCCGCCTGGCATTAGTTCTGATGCTGTTTTAAATGCTTCCTGAGACTTTTCATATGAACGCATGCTACCGCTCCTTTTAAAAATTTATTGATCTTTCAGCCAGCGTGATGCTTCTTTTGCGTGATACGTAATGATCAGGTCTGCACCGGCACGTTTCATGCTTGTCAGCTTTTCAAGGATGACTTCCTGCTCGTTGATCCAGCCGTTTGCTGCAGCTGCCTTAATCATTGAATACTCACCGCTTACGTTATAAGCAACAACAGGAAGCGTGTGACGGTCTTTTACTTCCCTCATAATATCAAGATAAGATAGAGCAGGTTTCACAATCAGAAAGTCTGCACCTTCATTTACGTCAGAATCTGCTTCTCTTAATGCTTCCATCCGGTTAGCCGGATCCATCTGATAGGTTTTACGGTCCCCAAACTGTGGTGAACTGTGAGCTGCGTCTCTGAAAGGTCCGTAAAAGCTTGAAGAATACTTCACTGCATAACTCATAATCGGTACATCATGATATCCTGCTTCATCAAGACCATAACGGATCGCAGCGACAAATCCATCCATCATGTTGGATGGCGCAATAATATCAGCGCCCGCTCTTGCCTGGCTGACTGCAGTTTTAGCAAGCAGGTCCAGTGTAGGGTCATTCAGAACTTTACCGCCTTCAATTACACCACAATGACCATGATCAGTGTATTGACATAGACAGGTATCCGCTACGATCACCATCTCAGGTACTGCTTTTTTGATTAGTCTAGTTGCCTGCTGGACAATGCCTTCTTCAGCATAGGCCTGAGAGCCGACAGCATCCTTCTCTTTCGGGACACCAAACAAAATGACAGACTGAATACCGAGAGACTGACATTCTTTAATTTCATCCATCACACCATCTAATGAGACATGAAAAACGCCCGGCATTGAAGGAACTTCCTTCCGGATATTTTCACCTTCAACGACAAACAGCGGATAAATAAAGTCTTCCGGTCGAAGCCATGTTTCACGCACCATCGAACGCAGCGCATCAGATCCTCTCAATCTGCGGTGACGGTCAAATTGTAATTCATTCATTTAAAACCCTCCTGAATACGATTAAAAACACTCATGTTTACTTCAGAGACGAAGCAATCTCTTCAATCATCGCTTCCATTGTATATTCTGAAGGTTCGATATGTACAGGCAAAGCGATCTTCTTTAACGCATCTGTTGTCGTAGGTCCTACACTTGCAACTTTAATCAGACCTTGTCTGATATTTGAAAGCAGTAGTGGATCAGCTTCAATTGCTTTATCAAACCGCTCTGCAGCAGATGGGGAAAAGAATGTAATGATATCAGCTGTCCTGAGTTCATTCAAAAGATCTGCCGACATGTCTGGAACTGTATTTTTGTATACCGTCCAGCTAATGCATTCATATCCTTTTTCGATAAGAAACTTTGCAATTTCACCCCGTGAAAGATTTCCCTGTGGAAAAAGAACAGAACCTGCGACCGGCTCTGTAAAATCTTCCTTAAAACTAGCAGCAGAATAGAGCGGCGGAATGTAGTGAACGGGTAGTCCTTCCTGTTTTAATGCGTCAGCTGTTTTTGATCCAACAGCACCGATTTTCTTTGAGGCCACCAGATCTTTTAATCCCGCTTCTTCTATTAATCTGCAAAAGTAATGAGCGCCGTGCTTACTCGTAAAAATAATCCAGTCTGAGTTGTTGAGTTCACGCTTTTTCTGTTCATCCAGGGTAACTGATTCAGGCTCAATCCGGATCATAGGTGTAATAACCGGAATTCCCCCGCTATGTTCAATCAGTAAGCGATCCTGTTCTGATGAGCGTAAATCTCTGGTCAGGACAACCTTCACCCCGTTCAGGGAAGCCATCTCACTGACCTTCCTGTTCGATCTTAACCTGATCAATTAACGCTTTAGCGCCCTGCTCTGTCAGGATTTCAGCAGCTTTTAAGCCAACTTCAATCGGATCATTTCCACTGATCACTTCTTTATACACTTTCGTTCCATCCGGAGATGCAACCAGCGCTGTCAAGGAAACGCCATCTTCAATCTGTGTTGCATATCCGGCAATTGGCACCTGGCACCCACCTTCCATTTTATGGAGGAATGTGCGCTCAGCCGTAACAGTCAAAGCGGTTTCCTGGTCACTGAAACGATTTAGTAATTCTCTCAGTTCAGTGTCACTTTCTCTGCATTCAATTGATAATGCACCCTGTCCAATCGCTGGCAGACAATCTTCAGGAGATAGAAATTCTGAGACTACATCTTTTGACCAGCCCATTCTGGAAAGTCCTGCAGCGGCTAGAATAATCGCATCAAAGTTTTCAGTTTCAAGCTTTTTCAGTCGAGTATCAATATTTCCACGGATCCACTGAACTTTCAAATCGGGACGTACTGCAAGAATTTGTGCACCGCGTCTCAGGCTGCTCGTGCCAATAATTGATCCTGCCGGCAGTTCCTCAAGTGTTTCATTATTTTTGGAAATCAATGCATCTCTAGGGTCCTCACGCTCCGGAATACTGCCGATAATCAAACCCTCAGGCAGCTCAGCAGGCATATCTTTCATACTGTGAACAGCCATATCGATTTCACCATCGATCATTGCCTGTTCAATTTCCTTTACAAAAAGCCCTTTGCCTCCTACTTTAGAAAGCTTTACATTTTGAATCTGGTCGCCCTTCGTGACGATCTCTTTAATCTCAAACTCTGTACCTGGTTCAAGCGACTTTAATTGTTCAATTACCCATTTTGTCTGTGTAATCGCAAGCTTACTCCTGCGTGACCCTACAATGATTCTTCTCATAAATAAATGCCTCCAATGAATAGTTATCGTGATTTAGACTGACCAGAAATGGAATGATGATAACCTGCTGCCAAGTAAGAAGTTGATCAGCAGGCAGCCAAAAGCGGCTGTGTTTAACAGTGCCAGCGACTTACCTGACTGTCCTTTTCCAAACCTTCTGTATAAGAATACGCCATAGATTGTTAACAGCAGGAACGAACCTGAAATTTTAATATCGTACCAGAGGACTGTCGGCAGTGATACAACTGCCCACTGAACACCCAGAATCAGACTCAATAACAGCAGCGGAAAACCAATGCTGTTTAATATCACGGACCCCTTTTCAAGCTTTGCAAGATCAGTGATCCGCTGAATTTTCTGCCCCCACTTTTTCTTTTTTAACAGTCTGTATTGAAGTAAGTATAAAATGGAAAAGACGACTGAAATCGAAAAAGCTGCATAAGAGACAATGGCCATTGTAATATGAATCAGAAGCAGTTCAGACATCAGGCGTTCTGCAGCTGCTTCTGTACTTGCCTGAACGGGGGCGAATGTATGTATCGCCATGAAAGTAAATCCGATCAGGTTAACAAAAAAGACAGTAAAATCAATTTTTAATAATCGGTTGAGTACTAGCGAAAGCGTTAGTAATACCCAGGCATAAAAATAAATACCTTCAAATAATGTTAAAACCGGAAACCTGCCTGTTCTAAACATATACAGAAATAAAAAAATTGTTTGGAGAACCCAGACAATTGACAAAAGCCAGAAGGCAACGCGATTCGCCTTCTGGTCTCTTTGTACATAATCCATAAAATATAATAGCACGCTGATTGCATAGAGGATGATCATGACTTCATGCAGCCGTGTCATTGACAGTTCAAACATGTGTGATCCTCCCCGTTAACTTTGCAGTGAAAGCTGAGGCTGAAGTTTTACTGATTCAGCCGACTTTGCTTCAACACGTTCAGTTTGCTGCGTCAAATTAAAAATCTGTTTGAACAGCTCAAGCTTTTCATCACCATCAGGTAATGCTGCCAGCTCTTTTGCCTGCAAAATCGGATCTTTCAACAATTGATTAATAATACTTTTTGTATGCTTATTAAGAACTTTTCGTTCACGGTCTGTCAGGCTCGGCATTTTACGCTCAATACTCACCATCGTTTCAGCCTGAATTGCAAGTGCTTTGTCGCGCAGCTCTGAAATAACCGGAACCACACCAAGCATGTTTAACCATTCTTTAAACGCAACAATTGCTTCTTCAACCATCAGACCGATCTGTTCAGCAGCTACTTTGCGCTCCTCAAGATTTGCTTGTACGATTCCTTCAAGATCATCAATATCATAGAGAAATACGTTATCAAGCTCATTGATCGCAGGATCAAGATCTCTCGGGACTGCAATATCCACCATAAAGAACGGACGGCCTTTACGCATTCTTTCAACGTCTGTCATCATTTCTTTACTGATCAATGCTTCCTGTGCCCCTGTTGAAGTAATCAGAATATCTGCTTCAATTAACGCACACTGAAGCTCTCTCAGCTCTTTTGCACTTCCTGAGAACTTGTCTGCAAGTGCAGCGGCTTTCTCAAATGTGCGATTAATGACAGTCACTTTAGTTGCGCCACTCCCCTGCAGGTTCTGAATCGCAAGCTCACCCATTTTACCCGCGCCGAGAATAAGCACATGTTTTTTATTTAAATCTCCGAATATCTTTTTAGCAAGTTCAACTGCAGCATAAGAAACAGAGACAGCATTCGATGCAATATCAGTTTCTGAATGTGCTTTTTTAGCAAGCGTTACAGCTTGTTTAAATAGTTCATTGAAAACCGTACCCGTTGTACCATTTTCCTGTCCTGTAAAGAAGCTTTTTCGTACCTGTCCAAGAATTTGAGTCTCGCCTACGATCATCGAATCAAGTCCGCAGCTTACCTTGAACAAGTGCTCCATTGCACCATCTTTCTCGTAAATAAACAAATAAGGACTAAACTCATCCTTGTCCAGGTTAAACCAGTCAGCTAAAAATTGCTTTATATAATAACGACCTGTGTGAAGCTGATCGACTACTGCATATATCTCAGTACGATTACATGTCGAAACGATGACGTTCTCCAGTATACTCTTTCGGGACTGAAGCTCCGTCATTGCTTTACTAAGATCCGCTTCCTGGAAAGAAAGACGCTCTCTCATCTCTACAGGGGCCGTTTTGTAATTCAAACCTACCACTAAAATGTGCATGTGCTGAATGACACCCCCACGAATTAATCATTACTCCCATTATAACATGATTAAGATCATGTCCTAATGGTAAATGTGAACAACCATTGAACCGTACAGATACAGCGTCCGGATTGTGCCGGTTCGCACTGCTGTATCAAGATTTCATCTGAACTAAGGGTACCAAAGCAACCGTTCGTTTTCAATAGTTCTGCTCAATATCAGAATCTTCGATGAAAACGTTTTAATAATCTATTCATTCACTACTTTTGTGTTTTATAAACATAGACTTTGTTAAAGTTGGCTGATGCTTTCCGCTTCAGGGGGACGCTTTCCGTGGCCGGGCGGTGAGCCCGCAGGCTTCGCCATGCCAGGTCTCACACGTCCCTTCCTGCCACAGGAGTCGCCCCCCTTCCGCTACAATCATCATCTGTGCAAATACAACTATGGGTTTTATTAAGGCTTAAACATAAAAAGAGAAACGCACTGATCATCAGGCGTTCCTCTTTCGGTCATTTAGACTATTACTCTTTCATTTTTCTTTCAATAAAATGCCAGGCATTATCTTTACCAAGTCCTGTTTCAGAAGAGAACATGATAAGCTCGTCGCCTTCTGCAATTTCAAGGGCTTTTCGGGTAACACTAAGATGCTTTTGCCACTTACCTTTAGGTATTTTGTCTGCTTTCGTAGCAACGATCAGACATGGGATATCAAAGTGTTTTAAAAAGTCATACATCAAAATGTCATCCTTGGTTGGAGGATGTCTGAGGTCAACGATCATTATGACGGCTTTGAGCGGCGCCCTGTCTGTCATATAGGTTTCAATCATTTTACCCCATGCTGCACGTTCTGTTTTCGATACTTTTGCGTAACCGTATCCAGGCACGTCTACGAAGTAAAGTGCTTCATTTAAAAGGTAAAAGTTCAGCGTCTGAGTTTTTCCCGGTTTAGAGGAGATACGTGCGAGCGCCTTACGGTTAATCATTTTGTTAATAAAGGATGATTTCCCGACATTCGATCTGCCCGCTAATGCAAACTCGGGCAGACCTCCTTCAGGATATTGTTCAGGCTTTACAGCACTGATGACGATTTCTGATTGTGTTATTTTCATTGTTTTTCACCTGCCAGCGCAATATCAAGGACTTCATCTACATGAGATACCGGGATAAATGTAAGTTCTGACCGTACACTTTCCGGAATGTCATCTATGTCGCGCTCATTATCTTTTGGAATAATTATTGTCGTAAGACCTGCTCTGTGAGCGCTAAGGGATTTTTCTTTCAACCCGCCGATTGGCAGCACTCTTCCTCTAAGCGTTACTTCACCGGTCATACCGATTTCTTTTTTAATTGGACGTTCAGTCAATGCCGAAACGAGCGCAGTAACGATCGTAATGCCGGCTGAAGGTCCGTCTTTTGGTACTGCTCCCTCAGGAACATGTATATGAATGTCATGCTTTTCATGGAAGTTTTCTTCAAGTTTTAATTGTTCAGCTCTCGATCTCACAAATGAAAATGCAGTCTGTGCAGATTCCTTCATCACATCACCAAGCTTACCAGTCAGTACGAGCTTTCCTTTACCAGGTGACAGTGATACTTCAATTTGAAGTGTATCCCCACCTACTGTCGTATAGGCAAGACCGGTCGCAACGCCAATTTGGTCTTCTTCTTCAGCCTGACCGTAACGGAATTTTTTCTTGCCCAGGAATTCAGAAAGACTCTTGGATGTGACAACCACTTTTTTCTTTTCTTCTCCAACAATCATTTTAGCTGCTTTTCTGCATACAGTAGCTAATTGTCGTTCCAAACTTCTTACCCCGGCTTCACGTGTATGATAGCGGACGATGTCTTTAATCGCTTCATCTCTGATCTGAAGCTGTGACTTTGACAGTCCGTTTTCTTTAATCTGTTTTGGCAGAAGGTGGTTTTTAGCGATATTGATCTTTTCAATCTCAGTATAACCAGCGATCGTGATAATCTCCATACGATCACGAAGCGGACCCGGAATTGTCGAAAGATTATTTGCAGTTGCAATAAACATGACCTTAGACAGATCATAAGGCTCTTCAATGAAATGGTCACTGAAAGAGTTGTTCTGCTCAGGATCAAGTACTTCAAGCATTGCGGACGATGGGTCTCCTCTGAAATCATTAGACATCTTATCGATTTCATCAAGAAGAAATACAGGGTTTACTGTTCCTGCTTTTTTCATCCCCTGGATGATCCGGCCCGGCATAGCGCCAACATACGTCCTTCTATGTCCGCGTATTTCAGATTCATCTCTTACACCACCCAGTGATGCCCGAACAAATTTACGGCCTACCGATTCAGCGATTGAACGCGCAAGGCTTGTTTTCCCTACTCCCGGAGGACCTGCAAGGCAGAGAATTGGTCCTTTTAAAGACTTGGTCAGCTGCTGCACTGCAAGATATTCAAGCACGCGCTCTTTTACTTTTTCCAATCCGTAATGATCACGGTCAAGAATTTTTTCCGCCTTCTTAATATTAAGGTCGTCTTTAGTAGACTGTGACCATGGCACTGTAATCAGCCATTCAATGTAATTACGGATGACTGAGCTTTCAGCTGATGTTGCAGGAACTTTTTCATAGCGGTCCAGTTCTTTTCTGGCGATTTTTTCAATGGATTCAGGCATCTGCGCCTGCCGGATTCTTTTTGCAAGATCAGAAATTTCACCAGTTTTTCCGTCTTTATCTCCAAGCTCTTTCTGAATCGCTTTCATTTGCTCACGAAGGTAATATTCTTTTTGAGTGCGTTCCATCGACTTTTTCACGCGCTGACCGATTTTCTTTTCAAGGCTTAACACTTCTTTTTCATTGTTAATCGTCTCGATCAATGCAGTGATTCTTTTTTTGATATCCGTTGTATCCAGGATTTCCTGCTTCATTTTAAGCTTCAGTGGTAAATGAGAAGCAACAATATCCGCAAGGCGTCCCGGCTCTTCTATATCAAGTACCGTATTAAGCGTTTCTTTTGATACTTTTTTAGAAAGGGCAATATACTGCTCGAAATAGTCAGTCAGCGTCCGCATAAGCGCCTCATACTCAGCAGACTTTTCAGGATCGTCCGGATAGGATTCAACTTCGACTGTGAAGAACGGTTCACTTTCAACAAAAGAAGTGATTTTCCCCCGCTCAATTCCCTCAACGAGTACTCTGATCGTACCGTTTGGCAATTTAAGCATTTGTTTTACTTTTGTCAGCGTACCCATTACAGCAAGATCGTCCTGCTCCGGCTGATCGATTGCCATATCTTTTTGTGTCGATAAGAAAATCATATGATCATCCATCATTGCTTTTTCCAATGCCTGAATCGACCGTTCACGACCAACATCTATATGCAGAACCATTGTTGGGTATACGAGCAGGCCTCGCAGCGGTAAAAGCGGCAAAGTCTGTGTATTGTTATTCGCCATATGTAACACCTCCATGTTAATTCAAAAAACCGATTAAAAACGTTTAGTATTACTTTACCCTTTAGATTAGAAAAACATCCAGCGAAGCGAAAAGTTTTAGATACTTATTCAGCTTGCGGCTGTATCTTTTGAGAGATAAAAAAAGCTGACTCGATATGATGAGCCAGCTTTTGTCTTAGACATTAAGCAGATGTTTTTTCTTCATCATCCAGATCGATCTGAGAACCATCTTCACGAAGAAGAATCGGTCTTTCAGTCTGCTCTACAGCACCTGGTGTAATGATACACTTCTTGATCTCTTCTTTCGATGGAAGGTCAAACATCACATCAAGCATCAGATTCTCAATGATTGAGCGAAGTCCACGAGCTCCGGTTTTACGCTCAATTGCTTTACGTGAAATTTCACGGAGAGCTTCTTCTTCAAATTCGAGTTCAACATCATCAAGTTCAAGCATTTTCTGGTATTGTTTTACGAGCGCATTTTTAGGTTTTGTTAAAATTGAAATCAGCGCTTCTTCATCTAGCGTTTCAAGCGTAGCAGTTACAGGCAGACGCCCGATAAATTCAGGAATCAGACCAAACTTGAGAAGGTCTTCCGGGACAAGTTTTGAAAGCAGTTCACGTTCTGTCAGGTCACCCTTTGACTCACCTGAGCCGAACCCGATTACTTTTTGTCCAAGACGGCGCTTGATGATTTGATCTACCCCATCAAAAGCACCACCGACAATGAATAAGATATTCGTTGTATCAATCTGGATAAATTCCTGATGCGGATGCTTTCTTCCACCTTGTGGAGGCACACTTGCTGTCGTACCTTCCAGAATTTTCAGCAATGCCTGCTGAACACCCTCACCTGATACATCACGTGTAATAGAAGGGTTTTCTGATTTACGCGCGACTTTATCGATCTCATCAATATAGATGATTCCTTTTTCAGCACGTTCAACATCGTAATCTGCAGCCTGGATCAGTTTGAGAAGAATGTTCTCTACATCTTCACCAACATAACCAGCTTCAGTAAGTGAAGTAGCATCTGCAATCGCAAACGGTACGTTCAGAATTCTGGCTAATGTTTGAGCCAGTAGTGTCTTACCTGAACCAGTCGGTCCAATCAGACAAATGTTACTCTTTGAAAGCTCAACATCGTCGACTTTACTATTGGATTTGATTCGCTTGTAATGGTTATAAACGGCTACTGAAAGTGACTTCTTCGCACGTTCCTGACCAATTACATAATCACCGAGGATCGAAAGGATTTCTTTCGGCTTCGGTACATCTTTAAATTCAACTTCTTCTTCAGTTCCAAGCTCTTCTTCCACAATTTCAGTACAAAGTTCTATACATTCGTCACAAATATATACACCCGGACCGGCAACAAGCTTACGAACCTGTTCCTGGGTTTTTCCGCAGAAAGAACACTTCAATTGTCCTTTTTCGTCGTTAAATTTAAACATTACTTTCACCCCTTTATCAGTATTGCCCATAATAGAGCATCTCTTTTACTCTGTAGGAAAAATTGTACCATACAGATCCACTAGACGGAACTAACTCGATTTTCCCGATATGTTTTGCCATTAAACCTTTATGTATGTACTGATTTGAACCTATTACCATGAAGAAACTGTGCTTATGTTATAAAACAAGGCACGATCTGATCGCGCCTTGCTTCAGTCTTACTTATTATTATGCAACAGTTTTGCTGTTATCTACAAGAAAATCGATTGCTTTTTGAACACGAAGATCGTTTTCAAGAATTTCTGTAGATCCGCCAAGTGCTGCTTTGATCTGATCTACTGACATGTTGAACTGTTCAGTCATGCTGCTTAGCTCAGACTCAACATCTTCTTCAGTGACAGTAATATTTTCAGCTTCAGCAACTGCTTCAAGTACAAGGTTAGTACGTACGCGCTTAGCCGCATCTTCCTGCATCTGTCCGCGAAGTGCTTCTTCATCCTGCCCGCTGAACTGGAAGTACAGTTCAAGGTTCATTCCCTGTGCGCTCAGGCGCTGTTCGAATTCCTGCATCATGCGGTCAACTTCTGTGTTAATCATTGATTCAGGGATATCAATTTCAGCGTTTTCAGAAGCTTTTTCAACTACTGAATCACGAAGTGCCATTTCAGCAGCATTTTTCTTTTCTTCAGTTAGACGATTTTTTGTCTTTTCTTTCAGTTCAGAAAATGTTTCCACTTCCTCGTCTGCATCTTTAGCGAATTCATCGTCAAGCTCAGGAAGTTCTTTCGCTTTGATTTCATGAATTTTCACTTTAAATGTAGCAGGCTTACCAGCTAGCTCTTCAGCGTGGTACTCCTCAGGGAAATTAACTTCTACGTCTTTTTCATCTCCTGTTGCAAGACCAACTAATTGCTCTTCAAAACCTGGAATGAAAGATCCTGAACCGATTTCAAGAGAGTAGTTGTCAGCTTGTCCGCCTTCAAATGCTTCTCCTTCAACAAATCCTTCAAAGTCAAGAACGACTGTATCACCGTCTTCTACTTTACCGTCTTCTTTCACAACAAGTTCTGCCTGGCGTTCCTGCAGCTGCTTAAGCTCAGCGTCTACATCTTCGTCAGTTACTTCAGCATCAAGCTTTTCCACTTCAAGTCCTTTATATTCACCAAGTTTAACTTCAGGCTTTACAGTTACTTTAGCAGTGAAAATCAGCTCTTTACCTTTTTCCATTTGCTCTACGTCAATTTCAGGACGATCAACCGGTACGATACCAGCTTCGTCTACTGCGTTAGCGTAAGCTTCAGGAAGGATCTCATCAAGAGCGTCCTGATAAAGTGATTCCACTCCGAAACGCTTTTCAAACATTTGACGAGGCATTTTACCCTTACGGAATCCTGGTACGTTAATTTGCTTAACAACCTTTTTAAATGCACTGTCAAGACCCTTGTTAACTGTTTCAGCGTCTACCTGTATTGTGAGTACGCCTTCGTTTCCTTCTTGCTTTTCCCAATTTACTGACATAAATAATTCCCTCCAAAACATCTATTAAGTTAATGGTTTCATGAACGACATGAAATCAATGATTCTTTCATTCTTCTATTAAGAATCCCATTATGCAACCATTTTATTATAACATACGCGGTTTGTCTTTCAACTGCAAACCATTAGACCATTTCCACTTTTTCAAGTCTGCTGATTTCTGTAAGAAGTTCAATGTGACCAAAATCACTGAACGGGTCTTTTTCACCCATATATTCCCTGGCCAGCCTTTGATATGCGTCTGAAATTGTCTCCGGAGAATCGATTCTCCAGGTGAAAGGATATAGTAAAAACGCATGTTTTTGCAAGAGCTCCGCTGCGATTTCTGCTAATTGCGGCTGATCACTCATATCAGAAAGCAATGCTGCAGCCTTCTGATACAACTCCTGATCAAATGGTTCAACCAGCTCTGCCGGTGAAACAGATATTTCTTTTCCCCATTTGCAAACAACCGTCTCATCTGAGATCCCCTGCTCTCTTAATATGTTTAAAAGAAGCGTTTTTATAAAGGGGTGGGTCTCATCTTTTTCAATTTCTCTGATTACATCACTTTTCATCGGTCGAATATTCTGTTTTGCAAGTGCTGCTGTCTGAATCATCTGTTGCTCAAGATCTCTTTGTAATTGGAATGACTGAAAGGATTCATCCTCTGCTTCTCTCGCGTTCTTTTGCTCCTGACCTAGGTTGATCAGACTTTGCAGTCTTGCAGCTTTTTCAGGCTGCAATTCATTTTCTTCTAGAAGAGGCTGTATAAATGAAGCAATCTCATCAAACTTTCTCAATTGAATCAGATTCATCACATAAAGCTCAACCAGTTCTTCATACTCACCGGCGCCGTTACGGAGCATCTTTTTACAAAGGTCCGCGGACTCCAGCCACTGGTTATTTTCATAATAAGCAACTGCAAGTGAAGTACCTGCCGCTGCGTCATCTTCATCAATCTCGAGTGCCTGCTCCAAAAGGCTGATGGCTTCAACATTTTCCTGATTCTGCAGCATGTCCAATCCCCGCTCTATAAGCCGGTCTTTTAGTCCCGGAAACGGTATAACACGCCTGCCCTGCTGCTCAGCCATATATGATGAACCACCTTCCGTAATCTTTTTGAATGTAGTGTAGCATTGTATTTTATAAAATGCCAAGAAAAGCACTATCACAGCATAGAAAAGAACCGCCTATTACGGCTGTAACAGGCAGTTTCACAAAGCATTCCATATATCGCTGATGCTTCCAGATCATCATTTGTTTTATAGATCATATTATTATAACAGGAGATTCATCACATATATGAATTTTAATCTTTCACAGACTTTGTCAGCAAACCAACTTCCCCATTATAAATAAAGATTGTATACCATCCACAGTTAACCACTGAAAGTCCACCAGCAGAAATTGCATAACTGGTGCAGGCACGTCTTATCGGGTATCTCTGACTTGATCGTCTTTATAAGCTGCTGCAACCTGTTTAATAATTGACTGCTCTGGATGGTGTTGTTTCTTTTCATCAACATGACTCATTATATTTTCAGCTGAAATTGAAGGTGAAAATACGCCGGCAGCTAATTCGTGCATGCTTATATATTTATACTCTCCTGCATAATTTCTGATATAAATCATCAGATCTGATTTTGAATCAGCTACTTCTTGCAGACTAAGTTTTTCTCCTTTATTTGATGAAAAGAATAATTTCTCATGGTCCAAACCACTTATATGACATTCCGTATGTTCCTTCAATACTCCTGGTGTCAGATCTTTGTTTTTTCTCTTTCTCGCTGTGCGCGAAATATCATTATCCTTCCACCAGACCCAGAGAGAAGCACCAATCGTGAAGAACATAGTGAAAAGTTGCTCAATTTCTTCATTCTCAATCGGAAGTGGAGAGTAGCCGGCAAGAACCAGTGATAGATTCAGCAGTGCAATGATCAATGTGATTGTTCTGATAATCATAGTCGTTTCCATTGTTCACCCTCCTTAAGAAAATAGTTTTCCAATAATCATTAAAATGAATGGGGCCATCAGGCCGAAGAACCATTTACAGCGAACCTCAAGTGCCTGTATATCACGAGCATTTACTTCGCATGCTTTATACGCTTCCTCCGATTTATCCTCTGCGCGGTCTGCCAAATAGTAAGCTTCATCTGCTCTTTTTTCTATCTTAGGGTAACCGATTATCTTTTCATCAAATCGCACCACCCAGCGGTCAAGCTTATGGATTTCTGCTGCAAGACTATTAATTTCTTCATGTAATTTCCCGTTCATCTCGCTACCTCCAGTTTGTTTTTTAATGATATTGTTCTTACGTAAAGAAAAATTGGCTGCTGTTAATAGCTTTTCTCCTTTCACTTGGCTTTTTTATACTATCTACCCATTACTGTATTTATACGAATATATGTTTGTAAGTAAAAAGCTGGTTTTTAATGTTTTATTTTTCAAGCAGTTTAAAAATGATTTTGTCCGTGTATAATAAAATATGGGATACGCTTCAATTAATTTGAGCGATCCTAGAGAGCATGTAATATGCTCATGATTAGGCGGTGAAATAGTCGTCTAGTAAAATATGGCGGCGGGCAGCTGCTATTTTTTCTATTCGATTTTTAACCGTTTTATCAGACGTTCCGAGTTGCTTGGCGGCTTTTCGGAATGAGTAGGACTTTGCGAATGCTATCAGAGCTTGTCGGCTTGGTACGGTAGCATTCGCAGTCAGTTCAATGAGCAGTTGGCGCTGCTCTTTTTTTATTGCAATCATTTCCGGTTCATTGCCCGTTGATGTTCTTACACTATGGGAATAGCGCTCAATATAGCTTTGATAGGTCAGTGATTTACTGCCAACATTTGCGATGTGCCGGCGCAGCATGAGGAACAAGAAAGGCTCAAATTCGCCAATTCTCTCATCGTACGAAACAACTGCATTATAAAATACCTGATTTGCCTCAGACTCCACATCCTGCCATATCAGCCGGCGTTGGCGCGTCTGCTTGCGGGCGAAATTGAAAACCTTTCCGGCGAACATTTCATAAATTTCGTTAAAGTATAATTCGCAACCAGTTTTTTGATATTGCGTTATTAAGTTTTTAATGTGACACATGATCAGAACGCCTCCTTTTATTTTTAGCTTTGTTAAAGTTGGCTGTTGCTTTCTGCGGATAGACGCTGAGTTAGCAGTCCTCGCCATAAGCCTCACCTGCGAGCTGCCCCTGCAGCGGAAATCACCAGCTGTAAAGAAACAATAATCTTTAACATAGCTCAATTCTTATGTATTTATTTCACGGCTCAACGGAAAGTGCGGAATCATTTTCAAATTTTATATTATAAATCTGTGTTAAAAAATGCGTTTACCAGCAATTAAACTGCGTTAATTTGGTTACAGAAAAACGACGCCCTTCTGGTTAGAAGAACGCCGCTATTTTAACTCAGTTTGACCGGTGAAGTGACCGCACTTTCACCCATCGCCTTCATGGCTATGTGAAGCTTCATCAGGTTCATGCGGTTTTTATACAGGCTCTGAATATTTATTAAAATTTATTTTCATGTTTAAAAACAGCATCATAACAGAGAAATACCTTTACCGAACGTACATTTGTTCTTTTCAATATAGCGCAACTTATATAGCAGCCCGGTCGAACGCTGTCGCCTGTAAGTTGGGAAAATTCCATGGATTTATTATGAAATTTTTACCTTCTATGCTATAAGAATGTAAAAACATTTATATTGAGTCCATGTTGACTTGGGAAAAGAACAGGTACTATAATCAGACCAGAAATAAATCCAAGTAATTTTTTGGTAAACGATCATTTGTACAGAGACAGATCGATTTCGCAGGCTGTGGAACCCTTTTTACCAGCAGACACTTTTATGAAATAAAGGAGTAATTGAAAAAATCTTTACGCTACTGAAACTTTGATTCCTTTTAGCATATTCTTTTGACATAAACAAAAAACTTCCTGCATTTTGCAATGCAGGAAGTTTTTTTGATAGCGATTGTTAAAAAGAATTTCATTAAGGTTTGCTTTCTTTTAGAAATCTCTACAATCGTCAAACCATTGTTTTAATGATTTTTTGAATCATGCGGTAGCGTCCCAGGAGAGATTCGAACTCCCGTTCGCTATTACCTTCGTTTATGTAATCCGCTTAGATTGCGGAAAGTTGATACGTTCATTGAACGGTCATTAGACCGCTAAGATGATAGTACACGGAAAACAGACCGTAGTCAAGACGAGTTTCTTCCTTATTAAATCTCCACGTCCATATAAACGTCTGCCACGTCTTCAGCTTCAATTCCGATATAGCGTAAAGTCTCACGCGGGCTACTATGATTCAACGCTCGCATAATCAACGTTATATCATGGCCGGCAGTATACACCGCATAGCCCCAGGTCTTCCGCAATGTGTGAGCACCGACAGACGTATACTTACGCTCAAGCCCTGCGTTAGTTACCGCTCGCTGAAGGATATTCCATACTTGTACGCGACTGATCGGCTTGTCTGCACGCGGCGTCTTGAACGCATATTCTCCGTCTGCCACTGACGCCGGTACTAACTGTTTGACCGCGAGCTTAATCGCTTTGTTCAGCGTAATCACTCGGGCCTTCTTCGTCTTACCTTCTTTGATACGGATTTCGTCGTTTCGTAAGTCGCCTACTTTCAACGTTAGCAGATCGGAAACACGCAGCGCCGTATTTGTTCCGACGATGAATAATAGTAGATCACGGCCGCTCAGCTGCGCCTTAATTTTACGTATATCCGCCTTTGATTTGAACGCTTGTACTTCATTCATACGGTTAACACCTCCGCAATAATTCTGATTGAGTTAAACGTATTGTATACCCGAGTGAATAATTACGCAAGTCCAAAGTGAAAAATTAATATCCGCGTATTAAGTTCAGCAGGCTCCGGGTGCGTCAGGTAGGCGGTTGGGGTCGTGCCTTTCGCGGGAAATTTCCGTGGATCAACGTGTATGAATTATACAACGTTATGCATTTCCGACTTAACAGAATCGCATCGAGTTAAACGAAGAATCCTTTAATGACAACGTTTCATTGACTACGAACTTGCTTAACGTTTTATGCAGCGAAACAAACCGCGTCAATTCAACGTTTGTTAATTTCTACCGGACAACCTAACGTGTATAGAATACTGCATACTCGATATACCTCCATAGGTATTAGCGCCAAAGCGTTCGGGGTGTCGCGCGTCCGGTCCGTGTTGCTGGTATGTAGAGGCGGAAAGCCTACGTAACATGACACCACGTAAGCCCTCCGTATCGTGTTCCTTCATTATATAGCGCAATTAATGGCGCATGTCACCCAGGTAAACCGCGTAAACGTTTGATCTCAGCACGCAGGTCAGCCGCATCTAGCCCGCTACCGCTAGTAGTCTCTACGGATACCTGCTCGGTAAGCATACCGTGTAGCTGGATATACGTCCGGAACCCGGCGGCGTTGCCCGTCTCAATGATATTGTCCGCCATAGACTCCATTACCTCCGGCAGCCGCTCGATTGATTCCCGGATAATCTGATGCTTCCATTCCGCTACAAACGCATGGTCTTTCTTCCAGCGGTAGAGTGTACGTACAGTTACGCCAACCTTTTCCGCGATTTGCTCATGCGTTAAACCGTGGTCATTCCGTGCTAGATAGTCGATAGCTGCGATTTGTTGTTCGTTTAGTTGTTTCATAATCATCTACCCCTTCGCGTAATTGTTTGTGTGCTTCCGTATGGTCGTATTGTTGCTTCCGGTATGCAGATACGTTGCCGATCCTAGATAAAACGTGCATCTCAAAGTCCGCTGATATTTCCGCCGGGTGATTGTACGACATTACCCCGTGAGCCAGCGTTAAGCCGTTCTTCGTATGTTCGAATATAGCAGCAATCAGTTCATCATCTTTTACGTCGCTAGTGTCGGGATATACGTACGGCTGCGAAAGAATATCCTTCTCAGCTTCGGAAAACTCTTTAAACGGTGCGATTTGGTGATACTGAACAAGGTTTTTATACGTATGCTCAACTTCTTTTGCTACGGTGCTGTCGCCAGAACGAAAAGACACCATTCCGGTAGATCCATCGCGATAAAACCCGTTGAGAATTATCGTTGCAGTACCTTTAATGTCTAAGAATTGCAGATAGTCCGGCTTGTTTTCGTCGGCCCTTTCTCTCGCTATGATCTCATTAAGAATTCGCTTACAGTCCGCCAAGTCATGTTCGGGCTTAGTTTCACTTCTGAGAATGTCCATAATATGAACGGTCGCATCTGAAAAGCCCCCGGCGCCTGTAAGTACGTAGTCACTTAGCTTGTACGTCTTGGTGTCGCGTGCAT
Source organism: Jeotgalibacillus sp. 10bf12 (assembly GCF_055597105.1). Lineage (NCBI taxonomy): Bacteria > Bacillati > Bacillota > Bacilli > Caryophanales > Caryophanaceae > Jeotgalibacillus > Jeotgalibacillus sp. 10bf12. The sequence goes on from NZ_CP200276.1 coordinate 2,904,623, forward strand.
CCTGCGGTACGACCTTTCCGCCTTTAACCGGCACGTAGTCGCCTTCTTCGTTGAAATCATATTCAATAGTGACCAGGCGCGTGTCTGACGTCATGATCGAGCATCCACTGAAATTAGCACTCAAAATTAAAGTCAACGTTAAACACCTCCGAACCTTTAAACTCTATAATCATACGAATTGTCTCGTCGGCATCTTCGGTATGCAGCCCGATTGGATTAGCTGCCAGTTCCCAGGGCATACCGCCTTTATGGAGTTTCGGCAAAGGCATTTTATTAAGCGAAGGTTTACCGACGACGCCCCCGCCATGATACGCCACACGTTGAGGACCGCTAAGCAAGTCCGCCCTGCCTGACGTTCTAATTTCAATGTTTTTAATAATACTTCTGCCGAGTACGTCATTCATTGATACGGCCTGCCCCGTAATTTCAGCGATCTCACCAAGTACGATCTGCAAGTTAGCGATCTGACCGTCAATAGCGGAAATTCCCTCCTGATATTCCTGTGTTGTCTTTGCGGCAGCCGGCGTGTTCTTTTCAAGTTCGCTACGTTTCGCTTTAAGTTGACCGATTGACTCTTCGATCACTGCTACTTCCTCGCCCGCTTCCGCTGTTAAGTCGGTCTGAGCGAGCCAGTTATTTACGAGTGCCTGTCGCGTTTCCTCTAGCGTAGATAGCTTTTCGTTTACTTTGTCGAGTTCTTCCTGAAGCTCCGTGTTATTGTTGACGCGTGCTTCTCGTTGGTCTTCTAGCGTGCTTAAATTCGCCTGCTCGTCCGCTAGTTCTTGCGCGAGTCTGAACGCCTTATCAAAGTCAGACGCTTCTTCCGCCGCAGTGAGTTCTTCTTGCAAGCGCCCGACTTCGCCTCGTTTCTCACGTTCTTCAGCGACAAGCTGGTTTTGTATTTCCTGACCTTCGTTTAACTCTTCGCGAAGCCTTTTCTGCTCTTTTAGGTTCTCGCGTTGGTCGGCCTCGGCTTCCGCAAGCGCCCCTTCTAAAGTTAAGCGTATACCTTCTAGCTTCTCAGCGTTTAGTTCCTTCGCAGCCGCGGTTGTATCAAGAAAAGCATTTCCTTCGTCCGTAATAGTCGCAGAAGACTCCGGCACAACTTCTAATATTTCGTTATTCAAACTGATAAATTCCGCGAGTTCATCGTTCGTTAAATTCGATTTCTCTTGAAGCAACGCCTGCTCATCTTTAAGACGCGCAATTTTCTCAGTATCAGTAGTCCGAGAAAGTTCGTCCGCAATATCAATAAAGCGTTTCAGCTCGTCATTAGTAAGGAAAGTTGACGCCTTCAGTTCGTCATAACGTGTGATAGCCGCGTCTAACGTGTCATATTCCGCCTGCATAGCTGAAGCCTGGTCGATACTCTTTTGGATCGTGTCTTCCTTTGCAACGTTAAGAGCCGCGATACCGCCCGCCAGTAAAGACACACCAATGATGGCAGCCCCTACTGGACTAAGAGCGAAAAGGGACAGGGCAGCCGATAGTTTAGCAACCGTCGTAATAACACCGGCAACTGCGGCGGCTACTCCTGTGAAAGTAGCAACTGAAGCGATCATTTTGCCGTCTAGCTCACCGACCCACCTAACAACGTCAGCCCCGACGTCAATCATGTCGCGGAACATCGGTAAGAATTGTTGACCGACCTCAATGCCGACTTCTTCAAGCGCAGATTGGAAGGCTTTAAAACTTCCCTGAAGTGTATCATTCTGAATGTCCGCCATTTCCTGCGCGGCTCCGGCGCTATTTTCAAGTTCAGACGTATAATTCGCTAGTCCGTCTTCCCCTACTTCTAGCAACGAGATCAGTCCGGCCGCGGCCTCAGTGCCGACCAATTGTGCTGCTGTCGCTGTTTTTTGAGCGTCCCCCATTCCAGCGAGTTTTTCACCAATATGACCGACTAGCTCCGGTAATGGCTTCATTGATCCGTCTGCGGTTTGCACTTCAATGCCTAACTCCTCGATGGCGGTAGCTGCTGCGCCAACCGGATTTGCTAAACTCAACATCGCTGCTCTTAAAATCGTTCCAGATTGCGAGCCTTGCAGACCATTTGAGCCGAGGATTCCAATCGCAGCGGCAGTTTCCTCAATAGAGAAGCCTAGGGACTTAGCAACAGGCGCAACCATTTTCATCGATTCACCCATCATAGGTATGTCAACGTTAGCAGTCGCGGCAGTTTTTACGAGGACATCTACAGCTTTCTCAGCGTCCTCTGCCTCTATGCCGAAAGAACTCATGACGTTACTCACAATGTCCGCAGCTTGTCCGAGTTCAATCTGTCCGGCTGCTGCTGCGTTAAGTACTGCCGGGAGGGCGGAAATCTGCTGTTCAACAGAAAAGCCACTTTGCGCTAAGAATGCAAGAGCTTCACTCGCTTGAGTTGCGCTGAACTGAGTTTCTGCGCCCATGCGACGCGCTACTTCTTCCAGACGTACCATTTCTTCCGCTGACGCTTGCGAGACGGCTTTTACTTTCGCCATGCCCTGTTCAAACTCGCCTGCTTTCATAACAGATGTACCAATTGCAGCAACGATAGAAGTGGCGACGATTGCAGACGCTTTCTGAATGCCATCTAGTTCCTTCTTCAGATTAGCCGACTTCGATTTCATTTCGTCCGTTTTACGCTTAGCGTCATCCATGCCTTTAGTGAAACCAGAATTATCCAAAATGATTTTCGCGCGTATAGAACCCACCTCAGCCATGACTTACCGCCTCCTTTAATAGCGAAGCAACGTAGTCAGTTTCATACTGCGAAAGTACCGCCGCTGATTCTCCGATTTTTTGCGCGTATTCTATGCTGAAGTTAGTATCTTTCTTTGATAGGCATTCTAAAAAGTGCGCCATAAAGCCGAGCGCTTTCGATAGCTCTATTTCTTTATCTGTAAGTTCTCTATTTTTATCTGTCATTGTATAAACCCCCTATAAAAAATTGCGGCATTAATTAGCTCCCGTCGCCAGCCTGCCGCGGACTGACGGTTCATCGCGTGGAGGAAACTTGCTCCCACTAACCCGCGGAATGTCAGCCGCGTCGTGGTTCCAGCGCAATATAAAAAAGCACCCTAGCCGTTTAGCCCTGAGTGCTTTCGTTTAACGTTCTTTTTACTTGCGTGTACAATGCGATGTTCTCATTCGTTGAATTCATGGTCGCCATTTTCTTCGCCGTACCTAAGTCTGATTTTTTAAGCTCACCGCTTTGCAGCCGTTGCCGCAGTCCGCTTTTTACTACGTTTAAGTTTTTCCAGTCTGCGCTTTCCGTTTCGTTCTCTTGTAATAACGCCTCATGATAGGCCAGGCGCTCGGATGCGAATTCATGCGTACCTGCTTCAACGTCAGCCTTTAATTGCTCAATGTGTTCCGCCGTCGGGCGTTCATATATTGGCATTTCTTCACTGGAAATTCTGCCGACTAGCTCCGTATGGTTGTCCTTTATTTCTTTAAATGCGGCGATCTTACGTGTGTCTCCCCGTGCGTCTCTGCGTATGCTTTCTAACTGCTTTGGCGTAATAACTTTTTCCATTCGTAACAGCTCCTTTTAAAGTTTTTCGTATTCTCCGACTTCACTTCCGTTAAACGTATAAGGTCGGCGATCAAAAGGCGGCCTGCCGAATTTATTATCGTAGCCTCGTCCGCATGAAGCTGCTACTTCTTTTACGAAGTCATCATATTCATTTACTAGCGTCCGGTGGCTCTCAAGTTCTTTTAAATACGCTTCTTTCGCTTTCTTCAGACGGTCAAGCGACGGCTGATGTTCGTTCTTTTGAAACGCCGGCACAAATTCCGTCTTCCATGCTTCTACTAATTCGTCTTTGCTGATCTGGTCCGGCGCTTCAATCACGGAAGCCTGCAAGCGTTCAAGTTTCTTTTTTGCTGCGGTTACACGCTCGTCCGCTGCGTCCAGGTCTTTGTCTAGCGATAAGTCGGTCACATAGCGCTTTACTAATGCTGAATGCTCGTTGTGTGCCGCCGCTAGTTCCGCCTGTGCTTCTTCAATATGGCGTTGTCTTTCCGTCTGCTGCTTGCTTAATTCGGCCTGCTGCTTTTCTCGTTGCTCGTATAATTTAAATGTCGTCTTCATAATGAATAACCCTCCGTTAATTTTCGTAGTAGTTTAATCGCCCATTTACGCCAACCCGTCGCTTTTAACGTCATACCGCGCGTTTTCATTTCCACGCTATATATCTCACGTAGTTCAGTTTCATACGTTTTGATAGCCGCCTTTGTGACGCTTGTCTCCGCGCTCGGTAACATTTCGACGATATATCCAGGCGTTTGTATGAACGCTGAAAAGAGCGCCCTTGTAGACGTTTGAAAGCTCGTTACTTTGTGGAAGTCGAGTATGTCTATTAACTCGGTTACTGCGCTCGCTTCGTCTACCACCGGTTTAATAACGCTGTCTGACTGCTCGCCGTGCTTATCAAAAAGGATCACCGTTAAAAATGCAGCTGCCTCGATGTACTCAACGTTAACGACCGCCGCGGAAATATTACTCATACTGCTCCACAACTTGCGCTCTTAACTTCGCGTATATTTTTAAGTTTTCTATACGGTCGTCGCCCATGCCTAGCGAGTTCGCACGCTCGTAAGCCGTCGCCAGGTTGTCCAACGTTGGCCGTTTAATGTCCGCCGGAATTTCAACGTTATCCAGGTTCATGCCGTCTACTTCCGCCAGTAGATCCGCGTCATTTTTAATAATTAGTTGATTCTTTTCATTAATGTAACTTTTCATTCTTCTTTTCCCCCTTTAGTTTTTCGAATACTGCGTCTGTCCAATCGCGTGAGTCCTTGCGCCCATTAGTCCGCTTTTTCTTCTTCAGACGGAACTTTCTATCATCGGACATCCCTTCAAAAATCACGTCTTTATTTCGTTTGCGTCCCATTAATCGCCAACTCCTAATCTCTCGTAATCATCCGCAGTAAAGTCCGCTTGTTCTACCGTCAACTTAACGCCTGTTTCACGTAGATTCCCGCTAATACGTGCGCCAATAAGACGCTTACTATTGAACGCTGGACCCTCACCGCAGAATATAACTTCAGCCGCGTCATTAAGACCCGCATGACTGACAACGTATTCAGCCGCCAGACTATAAGCTGCATTTAACTTTTTCGCCTCTATGACCTTTTCAGCCGTTGCGCTGTAAGTTTTATGATCCTTCGTTGTAAAGTACACTACGTTATAAAGTCCGTCCTTTTCATGCGGTTTAACGTGTAGATAAACGTAAACTTGTCCGTCTTCTGCCGCCTTCTGGCGTTTAATGTTCTTCAGCGTGTGTTCAGCCGGCTTGCCGTTATAGTAGGCGGTCACTTCACGGCTGATATGACCGATATAACTCACGATATGATCTAAGCCATCACTGAATGGAACGTCATAAAGTGTGCGGCGAGCAATTTCTTCGCCCTGGCTATTGCAGACGCTGAACGTGTTAAATCGTTTGTGCCGTGTGACCTCAATTTTTGCGGTACGGTCAGGAAATAAAATGTAATATTTCCCGGACTGGTCTTTGCCTTCGAGATAATTTGTCGTACCTTCGTATGCTGTGTATACGCATTTCAAGTAATCGCCCCCGTTACGTTTTAGAAGTGCATAAATCGTCTTTACTTAACTGCACTATTAAAATGCCTTATTCTGCATTCAGAAAGCCTATTAAATCAATGTTTCTAAGCCCCTAAACCGTCATTCTCTTTCCGTTGCTTATCACGGTATTTCCGATTACGCTCACGGCTCTTGGCACGTTCTCTTTCAGCCGAGCATTTATCGCAGAATTTATGGCGGTTATTCCGCTTTTCAATTTCAACGTTGCAACCTTCGCAGCGATCCGCCTCTTTTAGCTTTTTACGCAACGGATAGTCACGCGGAAAGTAGTCCAGGTAATCAGCGTTCAACGTTGGATCAGACGGCAGTACCGAGCGCATAAAGTACGGGCAGACGTTGCCAATCATCGAGTCCGTTCTAATCTCGACGACACACTGGCCGCATTGCTGAGCCGGGCAGCCGCCGTTTTGATTCAGCGAGCATTCATTCCGGGCAAGCCTGGCAAGTTTAGCGCGAATTGATCTGACTTCACGTTGATTCATTCGGAATATCCCCGGCAATGTAATTCATGTTAAAACGGACTAGCTCGCGCACTTCATCCTTAGTTAGCCCGTAACGTCTTTTCGGTGCGTATTGTAAGCAATAAGTGATTGTAGACTTTTCTATTAACTTTCTTTTAGATTCTTCGTTCATTTTGCTGTAAGTATTAAAATTTACGTTATCTAAAACATGTTGAAAAACCTCGTTGTTTACGTCTTCAATATAAATTTCGTACTCTTTTTCACTCATTTCCAGCCTCCTATTGACTTGTTTTATCTGATTTGTTATAATAATATTGGGATAATTTGTCCATATCTTTTAATTGAATAAAAAAATCAATTACTTCTTGCGTCATAGGAAAGTTTGCAAGTATTCTAGCTTTTACTTCTCTTGAAACCTGACGTCTGCCAGTTTCCAGGTGAGCTACTTGCGATGGACTTATGCGCAGAACTTCAGCAAATTCTTCACGTGACAAGCCTGCTTTATGTCTAAAGGCCTCTACCATTTCTTTTTCCATTCCTTTTCCCTCCCTTTTTGTACATAGCATTTAAATAAGAGAACGAACCTCTGCGCAACAGGCTCGTTTCCTCACTTAATAGCATAAACCTCCGAGTTAAAACGTTGATTTGGTGCGGTTTCTTGGCGTTTTGATAGTATTTGAGACGCTTCTACAAAATGGTCCGATTCGTCTACTTCGCTAATGTGTCGGACGACCACCGGAAAGACCGTTTCAGCCTCTTTTTTCTCACGACCACGCGGGCGATAATCAAAAGGCGTAGGGTCTTGTTCGCTTCTGCCCGTAAATGACGGCTTTTTCCGCCCATTCAAGCGCGTACCGTCGTATTCTTCATTGTCGCGGTAACTCCTGGCGTCAATTTTGCGATCCTCATACGCTCTCTCGCTCCGAGTAGCCAGTACGTTAAGCTCATGCGGTGAATAGAACGGATATTCATGCTGCTGTCTTTCACGGTATCGCTTGATCTGTCCGCCATTACGCTGTCTGAGTGCGTCTTTGCGGCGGCGGCACTTCTCGCTACATACACGGGCGTTATTCCGCAGGCTCCAGTCAATGAACGTACATTCGCACATTTCGCAAGTCTTAGTCCGATCAGCGTGGCGTTCCTTTACCTTATCGCTAAATTCCAAATAATCACGCGCACCTTGACCGAGCGACGGGAATTCTTCGTTTTCAGCGACCTGGCCGACTGCTTCACGACGTAGCATTAAGCCACGCAGATGATCCTCCGCTAGTAAATAGTCAGCGAGAAGCTCAAGGGCTTTAGCGTTGCCCTCTATTTCAAGTTCGCGCATACGGTGAAGTTTAACGCGACTGATGTATTTTCTTAGGCGGTAATTGTCTTCTGAGTGTGCTTCATAATGGCGCGAATAGTAGTTAGGGAATCTAGCGCTCATATACTTTAGATACTTTTGTCCGTTCATTTAATCGCTTCCCTTCCGGTGGTTTTTTAGCTGTTGCAGTTATTTCCCGATTATTTCCGAAAATGCTTTACGTAGTTCAGCGCTGTCTTCAAAGCTGAAAACTAAACGCTCACGCTGTCGGGTAGACTTCTTTACTTCCTTTACGACGAACCCTCGTTTTATTAACGCCTGGGCTACTGCGAGCGAAACAATCTGCTTATATCTCATAACGTGACCACTCCTTTAATAAACGCCTCATGCGGCTCGACGGTAAATACAGATTGATCGCTTTTCCGTTACGGATTCTTGAGCGCCAAATCCACTGAAGCAAATCTGCGACTGCCAGTAATTCTTCGTCAACTGACACCCCATTGTCATTAAAGAACGAGCTGACGTGCGGATTGTTGTAACGGTTAAATAAGTAGGCAATAGCGAATTTATCTGCGTAATCGTTCGTAGCTCTCGCATTTACCGCAATAGCCGTTTGTTTGTATCCACGCGGTGCTATTGATTTCTCGACTTCCTGCAACGTCGAATAGTAGACGTCGTTTTTCTTAGCTTTTGCGATATTGTAGAAGAAGTTATACGTGTTGTTCTTTAACGGCTTCAGCACGTCAATATCAGCGTTTCTCAAATACGTAGCGCTTAGAGCATTCTTCCGGTGGCCGACGTCATTCAATTTCCCTTCGTAAATATCTATCAACGCCATAAGGTCCTCACGCTTCTCGCTGAGCCGATCATATGGGGCAAGTACATATTTACCGGCTTCCATTGAAACGGAATGATATTCAAATTGAAACGCGAATAAATCGAAGTAGCTCTTTAGAATACTGCCGTTAAACAAATACGTCATAACCATTACTTGATCTAGCGCCTTGAATACAGAACTCGGAAAAGCCCATACGAGAAATTTGCCGTGATAATAAAACAAGTTGCCAGCCTGCGCCAATAACCGAATGTCTACGTAACGGCTGTCGTCTTTAAAATCACCCGTCCAGATAACCTTATTGTCCCGGACTTCAATATCTCCGCAGCTTTCCAGTTTACGTATATCGCTAGGCTTTACGTTTACCGGCTCGATTACTTCCAGCACTTCGTCCAGGATCAGTGTATATCCTGAATCCGTAAGCAGTTCAATTAATTCGTCGTCGGCGGTCTGAAATAACGAATGAGTCGAAGTAATGTCAGCGCCTTGTACGATCAAGTCCTTTAGACTGCGCAGCTTCGTACGTTCTTCATTTGCGTTGTTAGGCTGAATAAAACTCCGCCCCCTTACGCTCGTTTTCACACGCTCAACTTCCTTCAAGAATGGCGTAATGTAGATAAACTTTTCCGTCGGCTCAGCGCTGCTCATATACTCTATCGCCCATGACGTCTTACCCGAACCCATAATACTGTCGACTACTTTAATGTTTGTCATCGTGATTCCTCCTGAGTTTCCGCTACATGATAACGGTTATTTTACGGAATAAACGTAGTAAAAATTTTCTCGAGCCTTACTCTCCCAACGGTTACAGCGTTTCATCCTTAAAGGAAAATAGGGCGTTTTTTACGATATTCACGAGGCGGTCTTTGCCGAAGTGACGGGCCGGTCTTGCCCGATATACTTAAGACCTGTTGCTCACTAGCGTTCGCAAAGCAACGTAGAAGCGTCTCTTTTCTAACGCTAAATACTAACTAATCGTATAGAACGTATTGGTGCTGACATTAACGGGGAATGTGCTAGCGCCTGACATTCCTACGCTAATAGGTATTTGGCGTATGGTTTACCTTTTATAAGGCGGAATAGATAGGCGTTGTCATGTAGCGCCATATGCAAACATTTTTTTTATATTTCTTCGTAGGCAAGAAACCAATCGTTTACCATTTTCAGAATATTCTCGCGTGATATTGCCGGATACCCTTTTGTATAAAACTGGTCACGCCGTGGGCTATAAGAATAAGTTCCTACGTCAAGACCGATAGATACTTCACGTATTTTTATTTCCAGTGGATTTCCGGAATCTTCTTCCTCAAACGTATACAACGTAGGATCAAAACTCGTTAACTCTTTAATATCCTCAATAAGCTCTGCGATTTTTTGATGTTTCATATAAATCTCCTCCTAAAATAATTTATTATATTTAATGCTTGCCGGCTTCTATCGGAAGTGTACAACGAAAAATCTAATAACCTTGAAAAATTGCAGAAATAGTAATTTTAGAAAACTTGCAATTTGAGCATATAGTAGAAACTCGTCATTTCCGGAAAAGTTGACGAAATTTTATTTTTGCGTATTTTGTCAACTCTGCAAAAATGTTTTATAAAATAGTATCGTCTGCCGATCGGAAATGGTCCGTTTTCTAATAATCGAAGCTGAACAGCGTTTTGGTCCGAAATACTTTCATATACTAATAACCGCTCGACCCCGTTTTGGCCGATTTTTCGATAAAAAAATACGCAGCAATTGGAAAATCACTGCGAAAGACCTAATTTTATCGTTACTTTTTCGTCGCCCACGCTCGCAGTAACTCACCCGCGCTCATTCCGGTTACGTCCGCAGGCAGTCCTGGCAGCTCAACAAACGCAATGCGCTCAGTCTGCGGCTGTATCGTCAGCACGCCGTCTACTGGCGCCCGATTTAAGCTGAATAGAAACGTCTCGTTGCCCTGCGTAAATACATAAGCGTTATCGCCGAGTGAATAGCCGCGGTGGTGGTCAGGTAGCTCACCGTCTGAATACGTGTATTTAATGATGATCGACCGCATTATTCCGCACCTCCTAACCTCTTACGCGTTCTGTCGATTAGTTTCTCGTCTCCAAGCGAAGTAATCTGCGCTAGTAGCGTATAGGTGATGCTTAGCGGATGCTCGCCGGCTTCCAGGCGTTCTTTAATCAACGCTGACAGCTCGTCATATGCGCTTTCTGCTTCGTTAAATCCTAACGGCATTATTCAACACTCCAATCTCGTTTTTTCACTGCGTCGACTAAACGCGGCGAACCATTGTAGGAAATCAGCGCCAGTAATTCAAATACTAGCGCCTCCGGATCATCGTCCCGTTTTGCTTCAGTCAATTCGACTAACTCGTAGTAATTGGCCGTGGATTTATTCAACGGCACAACCTCGCAAAGTCTCATAGCTCAACGCCGCCGTATTTTTCAATTAGCGAAAACAGTTCGATTGCGTCAATAACGTCCAGGTTGTCAACGATATGGCGAGTTTCATTGTTCAGCTTCAGCATAAGTAACTTGCGATCCTCGTCACCCTCAATCGCCTCGAAAGACAGGACGCCTGCATCGTGATATTCTACCGCGTGAATGTTGCCGAATAGGTGCGTCGTCTTGTAGTTGTCGCCCCAAGTAGTTCCGTCGTGTTCCTTGAACGTATATACCTTCTGGCCGTGAATAGCATCTGACATGATAACCTCTACCTTTACATCTTCGAAAAATGTGTTTTGCATTTTCATCGTCTCCTTTTAATATAATTACATGTACGTAATTCGTAATGTAAGCCCATTATTACACATGCGTAATTTGTAAGTCAACACTTATTGACAAAAAAATTCCGAATAGGTAATATGTAATTATAAAAAGTACGGGAGGTTGTACGTGTGAAGCTGATCGTTAGGAATAAAATCCCACAACTTATTAAGGATCGGGATATGACTCAGAAGCAATTCGCTGAAAAAGCCGGTCTTACTGAAGCAACGGTCAGCAGACTAAAACGCCAAGATCGTTTTGACATTGCTACACTGTTTTTAGCGTCGCGAGCATTGGACGTTTCAATAGAGGATATGTTCGAAGTAGAAGAAGAAAAACGCCCCGACTCTGCGGATTAGTCCACGGAATCGAGGCGTTATTTTTATGCGTCGTTCTCTATCATATGATCGTAAATATTAGCGAAAGCCAGGGCGATTGCTCCCGCAGTAATACCGCCGAGCATCGTCAGCCAGCCAGCCGAGTTAGCATTCGGTAGCTCTTCGTTCATCCACGTCCCAAAGCCGAGAAATACTCCGGTAATAATAAGCAGCCAACCACAAGCCTTTAACGTTGTATATAGCATAATTACGCCTCCCTAATAGTAATTTAATACTATATTATCATCTTTATTGAATAAATGTCAGAAAATTAAAAAATATCATCCGACAACCTACCGACTTGTACTCATATAAATTTTATCGCAGTAAATTCTCCACGGGTGAAAACTTTTTGTGCGCTTCACTTACTTCATTGCTAAACAGATTAACGTATATACGAACCATATCAAGAGACTGATGGCCGAGTATTTTTTGTAAGTGAAAGACGTTCGCTCCGTTTTTGACGCTCATCTTAGCAAAAGTGTGCCGGAATGTATGCGGACTACATCTTACGTTATCAATCATAGCCATTCGACCGTATTTCGCTATGCGGTCTTGAACAGCTTTGCGGCTCATTTGCCCGTCGTCTTGAGTAATAAATAGGTGATTGACGTCTGATTTACCGCGGGCTTGTATATAGCTTTTAAGAACTCTGCGACATTTTGCTTGAAATGGGACCCGGCGATCTTGACCGTTTTTTCCATGAATAAGTATCTGAGAATCCTGCCACAAAATATCTTTCTTTTCGATATCTACAAGTTCCCTCAAGCGCACTCCGGTATCTAACAGAACGACCATTATCGTATAGTCTCTAAGTCCAACAAAGGTATCTAAATTTGGCTGCATTAGAATATCCTGAATTTGTGTTCTCGAGAAGGTTTCTATCCTACCATCTTTCGGTTTTTTTATTTTTATTCCATCCATCGGAGACGTTTCAATAACTCCTCTTGTAACTGACCAGTTGAAGAAAGCCCTAAGTGCGCGAAGAGTTGTAGCAACAGTTGAGTATTTGTGGCCTTTCACTAAACTTGGTTCAATGTAATATTTTAATATCATGTCGGAAGTTATTCTGTTCAAACGAGTCGCACAACCGACTTCCTCCAAAGCACGCATGAATTTCAGTAAATGCTGCTCATAATAAACTATCGTATATTTACTTAAGTCAGCAGCCCTGGCATAACGAATAAACGCTTCTACATTAGATTCATAGTCATCATCGAGCAGTTCATTGAAAACATTTATATCAGTTTTACTTACATAAGTCCTTCGCTTCATCCTGAGTCACATCCAATCGTTAGAATATTCGTTCTTCTAAAACTTAACATACTTCTAACAATTCGGGTAAACTTTTTACGACTCAAACCCTTGATATGACTGCGTTTGTTCGCGTTTTAACTTCGTTTGGTTTACGTCTGTTTTTACGCCTATTTACGTTAGCCAATCGAACTTCCCTTCGCGTACTACTTGCCGACGAATAGTTGTAGTTGTAGCACTTTGCATCGCTGAATATAGCAAAGCATCGAATGATTTTCTGATCTTCCCACGCTTCCATTCATAAACAACACGGTGCCAGGAATTTACAAACGGTTCCGGATCGTTTTCAATTAGCACCGTTCGATCAACTGAAGACTTCGCCCGCAAAATAATACCGTAATATTTATAGACTTCCTTTGCGTTAGAAAAATAAAGCGTGATCGCTTCGTATATGTTAGCCGGAATAGAATCAGCAAATGCAGACGTTGGCACCTCGGCAGTATCTAATATAGTGCTTTTTTGATTAAAAGGTATAGCGGATTCTTTTACGGATTTATGTAGTTTAACGCTTGACTCCGTAGGCTTGTCGTCTTGCTCACGGCTAGACACATGCGGCTGGACACTGTATATAGTTGCTCCTTGACCGCCGGACTTTGGACGGTATTGAACGTGCTTAATAAGCGCACCTGCGTCCACTAATGCCGACAATGCACGATATACCGTTTTAGTAGATACACCTAAGGCTTCTGCGATTGTAGCCGCCTTTAAGTGCGCTGCGCCCGGATATTTGACCGCATAATTAGATACGAGCCACAAGACGCGGAATTGCGTAGCATTTAGCTCATTGCGATACATATTGACGTGATGATCCATTTCCTGAACGCTATCGAACGTCTGGTAATCGGATAGATAGTACGTCATGTTAGAGGACTCCTTCCCTGGAGCCACCGGTTACAAACGTATGTTCCGTCAAAAAGGCAGACGGGCAGAATTTGCGCTATGCCGTATTTTTTGGTACGATAATCATGTCTAGTGGTCATCGTTGTTTCGGCAGCGGTGGCTTTTTTGTGTTTTATAAGTAATTTCTTAAACTGTCTGCGACTTCCTCTTTATCTAAATGCAGATACCTCGTTGTTACTTCAATATTGCTGTGACCTAACGCCTTTGAAATTACAGCGATGTTCGCCTTCTGATTTAATAACCTCTTAGCAAATCCGCGTCGTAATGCGTGAGGACTAATATTCTTCAAACCAAACTCATCAGAATACTTTTTCAATCGTTTTTGAATGTTATTGTTTGTAGGCGTACTGGAAACAGAACGTCCATTTTGCGTTATAAATAGGAGATCATTATTTACGTATTTTCTTTGACGTATTAATTCATTTTGATTCATCAGCACCTTAATAAGACGCTTCAGCCGATCATCGAACGGTAAGTACAGAGACTCGTGATTCTTCATAAGGTCGCCGCCGATCTTTAATAGTTGATCGTCTAAATCTACGTGACGGCTTTCGAGCTGAGTTAACGTTCCGATCCTAATACCGGTTTGATACATCATAAGCGCAGCCGTAGCGTCTCTTAGTTCAACGAATCGACTCAAATCGAGTAAACGCAGCAATAAATATAGATCCTTTTCCGTTGCGCCCTCTTTAACGGGGCTGTCTACCTTCACATTGACGCCTATCCAAAACTTCGAGTCAATCCACCCGAAATTGAAGCAACGGCTTAGAAACGCCTTCAGACACTTCAACCGCGTTAGCTTAGTCTGATTACTTACGTTCATACTCGATAACCATTCGTAAATATGATCGACCTTAATTTCGTCAATCGTATTAAGACCGGTAATTTTAACGAAATGACTTACGTGAATGTTATAATCGCTTATCGTTCTGTCGCGAAGTCCAGCGGCTTTCATCTGCCGGGTAATTTTGTCCAACGAACTCAATATCGTCGGAGAATGGGCGTCGGACATCGTTTTAGGCGATGGAGTTTCGAGGAATAAATCGGACAAGTCTTCTGCGACGCTGTATGCGGGACTTTTTTTCGGCACAAAAAAAAACCTCCTGACGCGTTAATGTCGGAATGATTACGGAAAAGTTGACCGTATCATTGACCGTTCATTAAACGTATCAGAAGGCTTTAGTAGCGCGGTTTCAGCGCCATATGGTAGCGTCCCAGGAGAGATTCGAACTCCCGACCGACGCCTTAGAAGGGCGTTGCTCTATCCAGCTGAGCTACTGGGACATTATGTAGTCCTTCGTGTTAAGGACAATTATTATTATATTAGTACATTGATTAAAAGTCAACGCTTTTTCAAATATTACTTTAAAATATTTTAAATCCCTCTTTGATTAATTGAATTGTGCCGTTCCCATCCAACTTAAATGAGAACGGCACACAAATATTTTAGCCGTTAAATGTACCATTCCATGATAACAGTTTATCATGATCATTCGTATAAAACACCACTTCTACCTGCTCGTTATTGATTTCAACAATTGCATAGGTGGGTTCGTTCCGGTCGCGGGGAAGTCTGATGCTGCCCGGATTAAGAAACAACTTTTGATCAACGATTTCTGCACCAAGCTGATGTGAATGCCCAAAAATAATAATATCAGCATTGTTTTCCTCAGCTTTATAACGGACACGGTCCAATGTTGATTTTATTCCATAGAGATGTCCATGCGTTATAAAAACTGTTTTATCACCGCATTCAATAACTTCATCTTCTGGATAAGACGAATCAAAATCGCAGTTCCCTCTGACTTTTACAAAAGGCTTCATTGCATCCGAATGAAACTGAAGCTCTGAGTCACCTGCATGGAACATATAGTCAACCTTATTATTCCAATGCTGTCTGACCTCTGTAATGATATGCTCATCACCATGATTATCACTTACAACTAGTAATTTCATCAACTCACCTCACTGAAACTGTAATTGTAACTTCTTAAGTGCATTTGCCCTGTGACTGATCTGATTTTTTTCATCAGAAGAAAGTTCAGCAAATGTTTTATGAAATACTTCAGTATAAAAGATAGGATCGTATCCAAAACCGTTTTCACCTGAAGGATTTTTGGTAATATACCCTTCTGCTTCACCGGTAAACAATCGTGTTTCTTCATCCGGCACCGCCATCGCAAGCGTACAGTGAAAACGGGCAGTCCTTTTTTCCTCCGGTACATCCTGCATCTTTAATAATACTTTTTCTATATTATTCTGATCATTTTTTTCAGGTCCCGCGTATCTCGCTGAATAAACACCAGGCTCCCCGCCCAGCGCATCAATGATTAATCCGCTGTCATCAGCAATGACAATTTCATTTAACTGTTGTGAAATCGTTTCTGCTTTTAACGCTGCATTTTCTGCAAAAGTCGTGCCTGTTTCTTCGACTTCAGCAAGTGCCGGGTAATCTGCCAGCGTCTTTACTTCATATCCGAAAGGACGAAGCAGGTTGTCAAAGTCTTTAGCTTTTCCTTTATTGTTTGTGGCAATAATAATTGTTTTCATGATTTAACGTCACTCACAATCCTAGCGGTCAGCTCTTCTCCAAGAATTGATTTTTGTTCCTGAATGATGTTTTCAATTCCTGCCCGCCCGATACTGAGCATATCGAGCAGTTCCTGATGAGTAAACGCTGCTTCTTCACCGGTTCCCTGAAGTTCTACAAACTCACCCTTGCCTGTCATAACGATATTCATATCGACATCAGCTGTACTGTCTTCAGCATAATTCAGGTCAAGAATCGGTTCTCCGTCAGCACTGATTCCTGCAGATACGGCTGCAAGAAAGTCTTTCACCGGAAATACAGGCAGCTCTTTTTCAGCAGTTATTTTACTAACAGCCAGCGTCATTGCCACAAAGGCTCCGGAAATAGATGCTGTACGCGTACCACCGTCTGCCTGAATCACATCACAGTCGATCCAGACTGTTCTTTCTCCGAGTGCATCCAGATCTACGACTGCGCGTAATGCCCGTCCAATTAATCGCTGAATCTCCATTGTCCGTCCGCTGACTTTTCCTTTTGAGGATTCACGGATTGTCCGCTGACCGGTTGCTCTTGGCAGCATCGCATATTCAGCAGTGATCCAGCCTTTACCCTGGCCTCTCATAAAGGGTGGTACTCTTTCATCAATACTTGCTGTACAAATGACTTTCGTATCTCCGAAGGAAACGAGTACAGATCCTTCAGGGTGCATCAAGTAATTTTTCTCTATCGTAATTTGCCTCATCTCAGAAGGCGCTCTTCCATCAGGTCTCACATTGATTCACTCCATCTTTTGTATTCGCTTTGTTAAAAACGATAAAAGCCGTGATAAGCTCACGGCAATTTCACGGATTCTACCACCAGGGAATCGTCGTTCATCCATTCCCTTGCAACTTGTCCAAATATCACAGGAGATCCTGTTGTGTAATAAAGGTGCTTTTGTCTTTCATGACGGGCATTTAATTCCCCCCGGTATGAAAGAATTGCACTGACTTCTCTTGCGGTTTCATCTCCGGAGCTGATGACTTTAACTGACGGTCCCATATATTGTTCAACTAAAGGCTGCAGCAAAGGATAATGTGTACACCCGAGAATCAGCGTATCAATTGGGTGATGCCTCATATCACTCAGTGTTTCTGCAACGATTTTTTTTGCAAATGAACTGTTATGTTCCCCACTCTCTACAAGTGGAACAAACTTTGGACATGCTTTAGGGTATGTCTGAATACTTTCTTTTAAACTGCACAGCACTTTTTCATATGCAGCGCTTTTAATCGTCCCGGCAGTACCGAGAATGCCTACATGATTATTTTTTGTATACTTAATCGCTGAGCGCGCGCCCGGGGAAATAACACCGATCACCGGTATATCAAATGCGGTTTTGATTTCTTCAAGCGCAGCTGCTGTTGCTGTGTTACAGGCAATCACCAGCATTTTGATGTCCTGTCTGTAAAGAAACTCAGCCATTTCCCATGTAAACCTTCTAACCTCTTCTTCAGGTCTCGGGCCGTATGGGCAGCGTGCTGTGTCACCTAAATAGATGATTTGTTCGTTTGGAAGCTGGTAGATGATTTCTCTGGCAACTGTCAGGCCGCCTACACCAGAATCCATTACACCGATTGCTCTGCTCAAAAAAAACGCCTCACTCTTATTTCATTTCTCCGTGTAATTTACTCAGCACTTTTGCAAGAGAAGAGACTTCATCTTCAGTAAATCCTGAAAGAACATCGCTTAAATCCTGCTGACGCTTTTTAATTACTTCTTCAATAATTCTTTCGCCTTCTTCTAACAGATGAATTCTCACTACCCGGCGGTCATGTTCATCTTTCACTCTGACAACCAGACTGCTTCTTTCCATCCGATCAATTAAATCTGTTGTTGTACTGCAGGCGAGATACATTTTATTTGATAGTTCTCCAATTGTCATATCCCCTGCCTCAAACAGCCACTGCAGTGCCACAAATTGTGGCGGCGTGATTGTATACTGGCTAAGGATTTCTCTGCCTTTTTGTTTGATCAGTCCGGAAATATAGCGGAGGTCCTTTTCGATATCTGCTACAACCTCTTTTGAATGAAGCTCCTGTACTTCTTTAGTTTCCATCGTTTCATACACTCCCTATGTTTCGTTCTGTTAATATTGTCGCCTTTTTATTGACAATAATCAAGAAAATTTAAATATACACCTGCTAATAAAAAACTGCCTCCCGGTTAGAGAGACAGTTCTTCAAGCCTTAATAATTCAACAATCGCCTGGGATCTTCCTTTCACCCCAAGCTTTTGTATGACATTGGAAATATGATTCCGTACTGTTTTTTCACTTATAAACAACTCAGAAGCAATTTCTTTTGTTGTTTTATCTTTAAGTAAAAGTGTAAAAACTTCCTTTTCCCTTTTTGTTAATATAGATGTTCTCCGCGCCACATTCTTTCCCCCTTATTCAATAACACCGTTTGTTCAGTGTATGAATTCAGTGGTTGAGAAGTGAGGAATCAACCGTCTATTTTTACTGCTGGATGAAGGAACAACTCTTTTTGATCATCAGTCCAAGGTTTTCCTTTACCGTTTGCCTTCGCAATCTGTACCATTGTTCCTCTGCCACAGAACACAGGCTGCCCATCAGTGTTTAACCCCATGTAGTGAATATCAACTGAAGAATTCCCTACAGATTCTACTTTCACATAAACTTTTAACTCCTGATCAAAGAACACCTGCTTTAAAAAGTCGCACTGCAGATTTGCTACAACCGGAATGTATTCGTTAGATGTATTCAGCCAGTTTTGCATAAATCCAAGTTTTTTTAGAAATTCAATTCTTGCCTGTTCAAAATAAATAAATGGCACTGTATTGTTCAAGTGTCCAAATAAATCAGTTTCTGAAAATCGTACTTTAACCGGATAATAAAATTCAAAACCCGCTCTCCACTCTTCAAAATTATTTATGTATGGTATTTTCATTTTCAAGCATCCCCTTTACAAAATGAATGAACATTCATTTCAATTTTACATGAATGAAATCCTTTTGAACAGAAAAATCCAGATGCTGTTAAAGCACCTGGATCTGACGTTTTATACTTATTTGTCACTTCCAAAGAAGTTTCTGAACATCTGTAGATTTGTATCACGGTTAAGTGCTGCAATAGAAGTGGTAAGTGGGATACCTTTAGGACATGCCTGTACACAGTTTTGTGAATTCCCGCAGTTCGAAAGGCCTCCATCACCCATAATTGCTTCTAGACGCTCATTTTTATTCATTGAGCCGGTTGGATGCGCGTTGAAAAGGCGAACCTGTGATAATGGAGCTGGTCCAATAAAGTCTGACTTACTATTTACATTCGGACAAGCTTCAAGACACACACCACAAGTCATGCACTTAGAAAGTTCATATGCCCACTGACGCTTTTTCTCAGGCATACGCGGCCCGGGACCAAGGTCATAAGTTCCATCAATGGGGATCCATGCTTTTACTTTCTTAAGTGAATCAAACATACGGCTGCGGTCAACCTGAAGGTCACGTACAACCGGGAATGTTTTCATCGGCTCAAGTTTGATCGGCTGTTCAAGCTGATCAACAAGCGCTGTACAAGACTGGCGCGGCTTCCCGTTGATCACCATCGAGCAGGCACCGCAAACTTCTTCCAGACAACCCATATCCCATGAAACCGGGGTCGTTTTATCACCTTTTTTGTTAAAAGGGTTTCGTCTGATTTCCATTAGTGCAGATATCACGTTCATATTAGCACGGTATGGAATCTCAAACTCTTCGAAATAAGGTGCAGAATTCTCATCGTCCTGGCGGTGTATTTCAAATCTGATGACTTTTTCTTCAGCTGCTGTTGCCATGATTATTTTGCTCCTTTCTTCTTAGAGTAATCACGCTTACGCGGTTCAATCAAAGATACATCCACTTCTTCAAAGTGGAATTCCGGCGAATTTGTTGACGGGTTAAACTTAGCCATCGTCGTCTTAAGGAACTTCTCGTCGTTACGCTCAGGGAAGTCCGGCTTATAGTGAGCACCGCGGCTCTCATCACGATTCAGAGCACCAATTGTAACAACGCGCGCTAAGTGAAGCATACCTTTCAGCTGACGTGTAAATACCGCACCCTGGTTGCTCCATTTAGCAGTATCATTGATGTTGATGCGCTTAAAGCGATCCTGAAGCTCCTGAATTTTAGCATCAGTTTCACGCAGCTTGTCATTGTGACGAACAACCGTTACGTTATCAGTCATCCATTCACCAAGCTCTTTATGAATCACATAGGCATTTTCATCGCCATCCATCGCCATGATTTCTTCCCACTCCTGCTTCTTTTCATTCTCAAAGCGAGTGTAAATATCCTCAGGCATGTCTTCAGCTGTTTTCTCAAGACCTTCGATATATTTTACAGCATTAGGTCCTGCGACCATTCCGCCGTAAATAGAAGAAAGCAGTGAGTTCGCTCCGAGGCGGTTAGCACCGTGAATAGAGTAATCACATTCCCCTGCTGCAAACAGTCCAGGGATGTTTGTCATCTGGTCAAAGTCTACCCAAAGCCCACCCATTGAATAGTGAACTGCCGGGAAGATTTTCATTGGAACTTTACGCGGGTCATCACCCATGAACTTTTCATAGATTTCGATGATTCCGCCAAGCTTGATATCCAGCTCTTTAGGATCTTTATGAGAAAGATCAAGGTATACCATGTTTTCTCCATTAATACCTAGTTTTTGACGAACACAAACGTCGAAGATTTCACGTGTAGCGATATCACGCGGAACCAGGTTACCATAAGCCGGGTATTTTTCTTCAAGGAAGTACCACGGCTTACCGTCTTTATATGTCCATACACGTCCGCCTTCACCACGCGCTGACTCACTCATCAGACGAAGCTTATCATCTCCAGGAATGGCTGTCGGGTGAATCTGGATAAACTCACCGTTTGAATAATATACCCCCTGCTGATAAGCAACTGATGCTGCTGCACCAGTGTTAATCACAGAGTTAGTAGATTTTCCAAAGATAATACCAGGTCCACCAGTTGCAAGGATCACTGCATCTGCTTTAAATGACTGGATTTCCATTGTTTTCAGATCCTGGGATACAACACCACGGCAAACGCCGTCATCATCAAGTACTGATCCAAGGAATTCCCAGCCTTCATATTTCGTTACAAGCCCTGCAACTTCATGTCTGCGCACCTGCTCATCTAATGCATAAAGCAGCTGCTGGCCTGTAGTAGCGCCTGCAAAAGCTGTACGGTGGTGCTGTGTACCACCAAAACGGCGGAAATCAAGCAGACCTTCAGGTGTTCTGTTAAACATTACACCCATACGGTCTAGAAGGTGAATAATTCCCGGTGCTGCATCGCACATTGCTTTTACCGGAGGCTGGTTAGCAAGGAAGTCTCCACCATATACTGTGTCATCAAAGTGTTCCCAGGGAGAATCTCCTTCTCCTTTAGTATTAACCGCTCCGTTTATACCGCCCTGTGCACAAACAGAGTGTGATCTTTTTACAGGTACAAGCGAGAAGAGGTCTACTGACATTCCTGCTTCAGCTGCTTTAATCGTTGCCATAAGGCCGGCAAGTCCGCCACCTACAACGATAATTCTACCTTTACTCATTTTGTCACTCTCCTTACTGATATCAAAAGCTGCTCACTGCAGCTGAAAAGTCGGTTTTATTAAACAAATGCGAAGATTGCACGGATCCCAATGATTGTTAGTACAACAAATACGCCTAATGTAGCGTATGTGGAGATTTTTTGTGAACGAGCGCTCACTGTAATACCCCAGCTCACCATGAACGACCATAAACCGTTAGCAAAGTGGAATGTTGTAGAAACAACACCGAGTACATAAAATGCAACCATCCACGGGTTAGATAAAATATCTGCCATCATGTTAAAGTTTACATCTGCACCCAACGCTGCCTGAATACGTGTTTCCCATACGTGCCAGGTAACAAATATCAGTGTAATCACACCTGTAATACGCTGCCAGAAGAACATGTAGTTACGAAGCGTTCCGTAACGTCTTGTGTTATTTTTCGCTGTGAATGCAATATATACTCCATAGATTGCGTGGAAGTATAAAGGAATAAAAATGATAAATAGCTCTAAGAAAATTCTGAATGGTAAACTTTCCAAAAAGTGTGCTGCATCGTTGAAAGCCTGTTCGCCTCTAGTAGCAAAATGGTTAACAACTAAATGTTGAACTAGGAAGATCCCTACTGGTATTACCCCAAGTAAAGAGTGCAGCCTCCTCCAATAAAACTCTCGATTTTCCGCCATCGAATGTAACCCCCTCTAAAATAAATACAGCTGCTGAAAGCTATTCCCTAGAATGATAGATTCAGCAAATTTTTCGCACAGTATAACATTTATGTGACAAATTTATTGTACTCCTCTACTAATGGAGCGTCAAGAAAACGTATACATAAAAAAGATTCTAAATATTTTTTATAAGGCGAGCTCAATTATTGGGCATTCCCCTGAATATTTCTGTAGTATTTCACAAAAAATTCACAAAATCATTTTTCACAATTTATTATTTTAAAAAACTGCTTGTCTATATGACAATATGCCGATTTCATCTTTAAATTGCTTTTTGACCTTACACTTTAGTACTCAACACTTTATAATGAAGAGATTGAAAGTGAGGTTCGGTTAAGCAATGAGCGACAATGACAATATGACACAAAACTTATTCGGTTACAGATTAATACGAGATGAACTAATACCCGACCTTTTAGGGAATCATACAAAAGATATTCTTTATTGGGCCGGCAAAAAACTCGCAAGAAACTATGCATGCAGTAACGAAGGCGAAATTATTTCTTTTTTTGAACGTGCAGAGTGGGGTGTTCTCTCTATCATAAAACAAAAAAATGATGAAATACATTTTGAACTTTCCGGAAATGTGGTTGAAGAAAGAATTGCGCATAACGATCCTGTTTTCACTCTTGAAGCAGGTTTTATTGCCGAGCAGATCGCCATGATCAAGCAATACCACACTGAAGCAGTCTATACCCGTAACAAAAAGAGCTGCGTTCAAATCGAACTAAAATGGGATCAGAAAGACCCCTATTCATTACCTTCAAGAAAAGCTTCATCATAAAAAATCAGCAGGCACCTGTTAGCCGGGCCTGCTGATTTTTTATGCGTCCACTGTGTTTTTGCTTAATCCAAAGCTTTCATGAATGGCATTTGCCGCATTAATCATCTCTTTTGAATCCACAACCACTGAGACTTTAATCTCTGAGGTGCTGACCATTTTCACCTGGATTTTCTGTTCTGCCAGTACGCTGAACATCTGGGCTGCAACACCAGGGTTTGACACCATCCCTGAACCTACAATCGATACTTTCGACAGGTTTGTTTCATGTTCAATTTCCTGATACCCAATCTCTTCTTTTTGACGGGCGAGAATCTGAAGGGTTTCTTCGAGTGATGACTCTTTAATGGAAAAAGACAGATTTACTTTTCCAGTGTCAAGCTTACTTTGAATAATAATATCAACATCAATGTGATTTTCAGCCAAAATCGAAAATACTTTAGGGAAACCGGTCAGTTCATTCTCAAGACCTACTACTGTCATTCTGACAATATCCTTATCAAACGCTACGCCTCTTACAACTAAATGCTCTTCCATTGGTGCATCCTCCTCAATTAACGTTCCTTCTGTTTCTTCCATACTTGATCTTACAGTCAATTTGATTCCGTAGTTTTTTGCAAATTCCACAGCTCTCGGATGCAGGACACCCGCTCCAAGGTTAGCAAGCTCAAGCATTTCATCATATGAAATGCCATTTAACTTTCTTGCACCCTTTACATATCGAGGGTCAGTAGAATAAACACCATCAACATCCGTATAAATATCACAGCGGTCAGCATTCAGTGCTGCTGCGAGTGCAACTGCAGTCGTATCTGAGCCTCCACGTCCAAGCGTAGTAATTTCTCCGTTTTCATCCATACCCTGGAACCCTGCTACAACAATGACACGCCCTTCATCGAGCAGACTTTTCACACGGTTTGTCTTTACCTCGGTAATTCTGGCGTTGCTGAATACCGCTTCTGTACGGATCCCTGCCTGCCAGCCGGTAAGAGAAGTACTTTTATATCCTCTGTTTTGAAGCGCCATCGCAAGAAGTGACATGGACATTTGCTCACCGGTTGTCAGCAGCATATCCATTTCTCTTTTTTCAGGACGTGACGTCATTTCTCCGGCCAGTCTAACCAGTTCATCTGTCGTTTTCCCCATAGCGGATACGACTACGATGACATCATTGCCTTTTTCCTTTTCAAGAATGACTCTATTTGCTACGTGATGTATTTTTTCAACTGACCCTACTGATGTACCGCCAAATTTCTGTACAATGATTCCCACTCTATTTCCTCTTCCCTTACATTATTTCTCAACTGTTTACGACAATAAAAAAAGCAACGGGGAGAAAGTCTCCCCATTGCTTTTGAACAGATTACATCATCTGAATCGCACAGGTGAGATAGCTCTCCAGAACATTACAGTTCTGACAGCCCTGCATTTTTTAAATACAGAACCAGCAAAAAAATCTGATGAATGATTTTATGCTTCGGCGGTCCGCACCTTTCACACTGCTTCTCAGGGTTTCATCACCCTCTGCAGCGGTACTCTTTGCGCCCGCACCTCTATCACCACTTTAAAATAAAGTGTTTAATTGTGAATTATTATAGCACGGGACTATCGAGTCTACAATGCTATTCATTTAATTTTTCAATAACTTTTTCAGCAGTTTTTGCCGGTACCCCTGCTTTCACGATTTCCTCAAGTGACGCTTCTCTCAGTTTTTTAACAGATCCGAAATACTTGAGCAGCTGCTTCTTTCGCTGCGGTCCGACGCCTTCAATCTCATCAAGTACTGACTGAATGGAGTTTTTTGCGCGCAACTGTCTGTGAAATGTAATCGCAAAGCGGTGGACTTCATCCTGAATCCGCTGCATAAAGTAAAACTCCTGACTGCGCCTGTTCAATGGTACCACCTCAAGGGGATCGCCATATAAAAGCTGTGATGTATTATGCCGGTCATCCTTCGCAAGACCTGCTACAGGAATATCAAGGCCAAGCTCATGACGCAAAATTTCCTTTGCTGCTTCAATCTGTCCTTTACCCCCATCGATCACAATCAGGTCAGGCATTGGCAGTTCGTCCTTCAGCACTCTTGAATATCTTCTTCTGATTACTTCTCTCATAGACTCGTAATCATCAGGTCCCTGTACCGTTTTGATTTTATATTTACGATAATCTTTTCTGGCAGGCTTACCGTCTACAAAAACAACCATCGCAGATACAGGGTCAGACCCCTGTATATTTGAGTTATCGAAAGCTTCAATTCTGTAGGGCGTATAGATGTTCATTGCCTGACCGAGGTTCTCTGCCGCTTTAATTGTTCTTTCTTCGTCACGCTCTATCAGTGCAAACTTTTCAGTTAATGCAATGGAAGCGTTTTTGGCTGCCAGATTAACGAGGTCTTTCTTTTGGCCTCTGACCGGCTGCCTGACATTTGTCTCAAGTAACTCTTCTGCCATTTGCTGATCAATTGTCTGCGGAATTAAGACTTCTTTTGGTTTAAAATGATTCGCCTTCATATAAAATTGGCCGAGAAAGGAAAGGAATTCCCCTTCAGCTTCATCATAGATCGGAAACATTGATACATCCCGTTCAATCAGCTTGCCCTGCCTGATAAAGAAGACCTGCACACACATCCATCCTTTATCCACTGCATAACCGAATATATCACGGTTTGTAAAGTCATTCATCGTCATTTTCTGCTTTTCCATTGTTGCTTCTATATGAGCGATTTGATCCCGGAATTCTTTTGCCCGTTCGAATTCAAGGTTTTCTGCAGCGTGTTCCATTTTTACTTTCAGGTCTTTTTTAACTTCTTTAAATCCGCCGTTCAAAAACCTCGAGATATCTTCAGTCATCTGACGGTATGTGCTTTGTTCCACTTTAAATTCACACGGCGCCAGACATTGTCCCATGTGATAATAAAGGCAGACTTTATCCGGCATTGTTCTGCATTTTCTAAGCGGATACATTCTGTCGAGCAGCTTCTTTGTTTCGTTCGCTGCCTGCGCGTTAGGGTAAGGTCCGAAATACTTTCCTTTATCTTTCTTCACTTTACGGGTAATGAGCAGTCTCGGATGACGCTCTGCTGTTACTTTGATAAATGGATAATGCTTATCATCTTTTAACATGACGTTATATTTAGGGTCATGTTTTTTGATCAGATTTAATTCAAGTACGAGTGCCTCCATGTTCGATGAAGTCACGATATATTCAAAGTCCTCTATTTCTGAAACCAGCCGCTGAGTTTTCCCATCATGCGATCCGGTAAAGTAGGACCTTACTCTGTTTTTAAGCACCTTCGCTTTCCCTACGTAAATAATCGTGCCCTGTCTGTCCTTCATCAGATAACAGCCGGGCTGGTCAGGAAGGACTGCAAGTTTATGTTTGAGTTGGTCTTTCATCGCTTTAGCCTCCTGCACGCTTGTTACCTTTATTTTACTCAATTAAAAGTCATAAGCAAAATAAAAGCCGGGCACATGGCCCGGCTCAGTAATTACGCATGCTTATTTAGTAATTCTTCCAATGCTTCTTTCGGCTGGAAGCCTACTACTTTGTCAACAATCTCTCCGTCTTTGAATACGACAAGAGTTGGGATACTCATTACACCGTATTTGCTTGCTGTTTCCTGATTTTCATCAACATCAAGCTTTACGATTTTAACTTTATCACCCATATCAGTATCAAGCTCTTCAAGAACCGGTGCAATCATTTTACAAGGTCCGCACCAAGTTGCCCAGAAGTCTGCCAGTACTAAACCGTCTTTTGTTTCATTAGCGAATGTTTGATCTGTTGCATGTGCAATTGCCATTTAAAATTCCTCCTTGTTGAATCCGAATATATCCAAAGTATAGCAGGGAGACTATTGCATTTCCACGTTTTTGCCTGAGAATTGAAAAGAGCCAGCAACAATATGCCAGGCTCTTTAAATCGTTTCGCTCCATCACAGTCAAACGCTTTCCGGACGGAGGTTACTGAGCCTCCTCGGCGCAAGCGCCTGCGGGGTCTCAGCTTCCCTCTATTCGTCCCGGAGCCGTCGCCTTACGTTCCGCTTCACTTAGATGACTATTCACAATTCATTTTATATCCACATTTCTAAGCCAATTAAGATACTTTCACTTTTTTGAATTCTTCGATCAGCAGCGGTAATACATCAAAAAGGTCTCCGACGATTCCATAATCGGCCACTTTGAAGATGTTTGCTTCAGGGTCTTTGTTGATTGCAACAATAACTTTCGAGTTAGACATTCCAGCCATGTGCTGGATGGCACCTGAGATACCACATGCAATATACAGGTCAGGTGTTACGACTTTACCCGTCTGACCAATCTGCAGTGAGTAATCGCAATAGTCTGCATCACAGGCTCCGCGGGACGCACCTACTGCACCACCAAGAAGGTCTGCAAGTTCTTTAAGCGGTTCAAAGCCATCCTCACTCTTTACACCACGTCCACCCGCAACGATTACTTTCGCTTCTGAAAGGTCAACGCCATCAGTTGCTTTTCTCACGACCTCTTTAATAATCGTACGCAGATCTGTAATGTCAACACTTACGGATGATACGTCCCCTGAACGTCCCTCTTCTTTATCAAGTGCAGGGATGTTATTTGGACGGATTGTAATGAATGTAAGACCTTCTTTGATCACTTTTTTCTCAAACGCTTTACCGCTGTAAATCGGACGGATGAACTTCGGTGAATCGCCATCAGCTTCAATTGCCGTAACATCTGATACAAGTCCGCTGTTCAGTCTGCTTGCAAGCTTAGGTGACAGATCCTTACCTAAAGAAGTATGTCCCATAACAATCCCTTCAGGACTTTCCTGCTCGATCACTGCAAGCAGCGCCTGAGAGAAGCCATCTGAAGAATATTGTTCAAGCTTTGCATCCTCGACTGTAATCACACGGTCTGCGCCATAGGCTACTAGTTCATTTGCTACGTCAGCGATTCCGTTTCCGATCAGTACGCTGATCACTTCTCCGCCGTCAGCAATCATCTTACCTGCTGCAATCGCCTCGAATGATACATTTCTAAGTGAACCTTCTCTTGTTTCTGCTAATACAAGTACTTTTTTGCTCATCGGTTAAACCTCCTGAATAGTTATAGAGTTAGACTACTTTTGCTTCAGTACGAAGAAGTTGAACAAGTTCTTTTACCTGATCGTCAACTTCACCTTCTAGAATGCGGCCCGCTTCTTTTGCAGGTGGCAGATAAATTTCAACCGTTTCTGTCTTAGGTTCTACATCGTCTTCTTCAAGATCAAGATCATCAAGTTCGATTTCATCAAGTGGTTTTTTCTTCGCTTTCATAATACCCGGTAGTGATGGATATCTCGGATCATTCAGCCCCTGTTGAGCTGTCACTAATAGCGGAAGTGTTGTTTCAATAGTTTCTGAGTCTCCCTCAACGTCACGCACAATCTCAACTTTCTCTCCATCAACTTTGATACTCGTGATTGTTGTTACATAAGGAATATCCAGGTAATCCGCTACACGTGGTGCAACCTGTCCTGATCCACCGTCAATTGCAACATTCCCACCGATGATCAGATCTGCCTCTTTATCTTTCAGATATTCAGAAAGGATTTTTGCAACTGAAAATTCATCTGTCATATCTACATCATCTTCAATATTAATCAGCACTGCTTTATCAGCACCCATTGCAAGTGCAGTACGAAGCTGCTTTTCAGTTTCCTCGTCACCAACTGACACCACTGTTACTTCTCCGCCATGTGCGTCTTTCAGCTGAATCGCTTCTTCAATCGCATACTCATCGTATGGATTAATAATGAATTCTGCACCATCCTCAGCGATTTGACCGCCTTGAACAGAAATTTTTTCCTCAGTATCAAACGTTCTTTTCATTAGCACAAAAATGTTCATGTATATTCCCTCCTGTTAATTATTGACCTTTAAACTCAGGTTTTCTTTTTTCAATAAATGCACTGATGCCTTCTTTTGCATCTTCAGAAACAAATACATCTCCAAAGATCTCAGCTTCTCTTGCCACTCCTTCGTGAAAATCAGCTGTTTTTGCATATTGGAGCAACTCAAGTGCAGCCTTTACTGAAACCGGGCTTTTAGCGGCAAGCTTTTTTGCAAGCGCTTTCGATTTTTCGTGCACTTCATCTTCAGGAAATGCTTTATTAGCAAGTCCATACTCCACAGCTTCAACACCTGATATTGGATCACTTGAAAGAAGCATTTCTGCTGCTCTAGCAAACCCAACGAAGCGTGGCAGCCGCTGTGAGCCGGCGAAACCGGGCACCAGCCCCAATTGAAGCTCCGGCAATCCAAGCTTGGCTGATTCACTTACGTAACGGATATGGCATCCCATCGCAAGCTCAAGTCCGCCTCCAAGTGCAGCACCGTGAATAGAAGCAATAATCGGTTTTGAGAACGCTTCCATTCTTTCGAAAACTTTTTGCCCTTTTTCAGCCAGTTTGGAGAACTCAGCTCCGGATTCGACCTGAGTGAATTCTTTAATATCCGCTCCGGCCGAGAAGAAGCGACCTTCACCATGAATCAGCAGTACACGGACGTTCTCATCATGCTCTACTGCGTCAAGCCACCCGTCAACTTCGCGGATCAGGTCACTTGCCAGCGCGTTAGCCGGCGGACGGTTGATTACAGCAGTCGAAATATACTGATCATTCTCCCATTTTAAGAAACTCATCCTGTTCTCCCCTTCACTTGCATAATCCTTTTACCAAAAGCCTATGTACACCTGGTGACAGGTCAGTGATTGAATACTTCTGGTCATTAATCACCCAGCTTGTCGCCACCTCATCAATCGTACCAAATACCATCTGCCTTGCCAATCGAATATCTAAATCCTCTGATAAGACGCCGGTATCAACACCGTTTTGCAGGACATCATCCACGAGCACCAGATATTCTTTTAGAACTTTATTTATTCTCATTCTGATATCTTTATTGGACTGCCTCAGTTCAAGCTGTGTTACAATAGCTAAATGGTGATCGTCAGCAAGCATTTGAAAATGACTTTCTACAAGTACTTTCAGCTGCTCTACAGCATCCTCAGTACCAGCCATTTTGTTTCTGATTTTCTGAACAAACTGTCCCATTTTCTCTTCAAAAAGAGAGATTAGAATATCTTCTTTATTTTTAAAATATAAATAGATCGTTCCATCTGCTACGCCTGCCTGCTTGGCAATCTTTGAAACCTGTGCATGATGGTAGCCGTTTTCAGCAATGACCACTACGGCAGCATCAATAATTAATTTATATTTTGGTTTATCTTTCTTCATCCGGTCATCACCCTTCAATCACATATAAAAAAGACGAAAATATGAATGACTATTCATTCATATTTTCATCTTACTAATAAAATTTCTCTTCGTCAAGAAAAAACATTGTTACGACGGGTGCTTCTGCTGCTGTTGCTTTTCTTTCTCTTCTTCAACCAGCTGCCTTCTGAGGATCTTACCGACTGCTGTCTTAGGAAGCTCTTCACGGAACTCATAAATTCTAGGCACCTTGTAAGAGGCCATATGTTTTCTTGCAAATTCATCAAGCTCTTCTTCAGTTACTTTCTGGTTCTGCTTAAGAACAACAAAGAGTTTCACTGTTTCTCCACGATATGCATCAGGTACTCCCACAGCAACAACTTCCTGAACTGCTGGATGCTCATACATCACTTCTTCAATTTCACGAGGATAAATATTAAAACCGCCGGCAATGATCATGTCTTTTTTACGGTCGACCACATAAAAGTAACCTTCTTCATCCATATATCCGAGATCTCCGGTATACAGCCATCCATCACGTAAAACTGCTGCTGTTTCTTCAGGCTGATGCCAATAACCCTTCATGATCTGTGGACCTTTCACAAGAATTTCCCCTACTTCACCAGGTGGCAGCTGTTCACCGTTTTCCATCGAAACAACTTTAGATTCGGTATCCGGCCAAGGTACACCTACACTGCCTTTCACACGCTTTGCATCCCAGATAAAGTTTGAATGTGTAACCGGTGAAGATTCAGTCAATCCGTATCCTTCCACCAGCTTACCACCAGTCACCTTCTCAAATTCCTCCTGCACTTCAACCGGAAGTGGTGCTGAGCCGCTCAGGCAGGATTCTACTGAAGTAAGATCATACTTCTTCAGATCAGGGTGATTCAAAATACCAATATAAATTGTTGGTGCGCCAGGAAAGATCGTCGGCTTTTGCTTATGAATCGTTTTTAATGCCGTTTCAACATCAAACTTCGGAAGGAGGATCATCTTATAGCCCTGCATAATAGAAAGAATCATAACAGTCGTCATACCGTACACATGAAAGAACGGTAAAATACCCAGAATACTTTCCTCACCTTTTTTATTCTTATACAACCATGCATCACACATAGAAGCATTCGCAATCAGGTTTTTATGCGTCAGCATCACACCTTTTGGAAACCCGGTTGTTCCGCCTGTATATTGCAAAATTGCAATATCTTCTTCAAAATCAAGCGGCGGGATACTCGGATCAGGCGTAGATGTTTTTAAAATCTCAGTCAGCAGGTGATTACTGCCTGCGTGCTCTACTTTTACTGTAAGGCCGTATTGCTTTTTCTGGATAAATGGATAGATTAAGTTCTTTGGAAATGGAAGAAAGTCTTTAATCGCTGAGATAATAATGTGTTCAAGGTCCGTGTCATTATAAACCTTAGAAATCCTAGGAAATAAAATATCCATCGAAATGATTGCTTTAGCGCCTGAATCTTTCATCTGGTATTCAAGTTCGCGTTCTGTGTAGAGCGGATTTGTCTGAACGACTACTCCACCTGCGTATAGGATTCCGTAATATGCAATGACAGATGCCGGCATATTCGGCAGCATAATCGCTACACGATCACCTTTTTGAATCCCGATGTCCTGCAGATACTTTGCCATTTTCAGAGATGATTCGTACATTTCCTTAAACGTAAATTCTTTTCCCATGAAATGTACGGCGATTTTTTCCGGCCACTGTTTTGCTGCTTCCGTTAAGTAAGCGTGCACCGGTTTTGGTTCGTATTCCAGGTGGGTAGGGATTGTTTCGGGGTAAAGCTTCAGCCAAGGCTGTGATGACATCATAAAACCTCCTTCTTTTTAGTAAAATAATTAGAAAATTCTCATTTCTGATTTTATTATAAGCTAAAAAGAAAACGGTTACAATTTTATTATGAGAAAAAAGACACATAGTGCCTTTTTACAATTGCCCTGCTATTTATCCTCTGCTGATCCTTTCCGTGCTGTAGCCCGGGATCAGCAGGATAATAGCATGAATGTTTATTCTGAAAT
Source organism: Jeotgalibacillus sp. 10bf12 (assembly GCF_055597105.1). Taxonomy (NCBI): domain Bacteria; kingdom Bacillati; phylum Bacillota; class Bacilli; order Caryophanales; family Caryophanaceae; genus Jeotgalibacillus; species Jeotgalibacillus sp. 10bf12. The sequence continues at coordinate 2,937,061 of NZ_CP200276.1, forward strand.
AAAATGAATGAAGATAAAAACCTACAGCGTAATTAAATAAATAATCCCGATCACCATAAAGACTGCGCAGCAGACGATGAGGATTTTGATTAAGTTTTCCATTTTCTATTCTCTCCTAGTTTATACTTGCTCCGATGACATATGACAGTCCGATTGAAATGAGCATTGAAATGAGTCCTACTGCTCTATTATCTTTCTTTATTTCTTCATCGACTTTAAATCCCGGGGTGAGAAATTCAAAAATAAAATAAGCGATCAGCAGCAGGACAAAACCGTAGAGTCCCCAGCCCATCATTGTCAATAACGTATCATGCTGGCTGATAGAATTGCCGAAGATATTCGCAATACCAAACACTTTCCCCCCGGTTGCCATTGCTACTGAGATATTACCGTTTTTTATTTCTTCCCAGTTCTTATATTTTGTGACCAGTTCGAAAATTGATAGAAACACGATCATACAGACGACTACTACACTGAAGTATCCGGCTGTTTCAATCAGAGGATGCTGCCAGAAACCTTCCATACCGCTCACCTTCTGTTCCATTATTTGAACTCGACAACGGTTACCCCGCTGCCGCCTTCACCATCTTCACCAAGGCGGACCTTTTTCACTGAGCGGTGATTTTTTAATTTTTCCTGTACACCAGATCTGAGTGCACCTGTGCCTTTTCCGTGAATAATGGAAACACGTGGATAGCCGGCTAGAAGTGCATCATCAATGTACTTATCAACTCTCAGCAGTGCATTTTCAAATCTCTCTCCGCGCAGATCAAGCTCAAGGCTGACGTGAAAGTCTTTTCCTTTAACAGTTGCCAGCGGTTTTGGATCAGGTTTTTTCTCACCCTTAATAAATTCAAGGTCGGTCTCATTTACTTTCATTTTCAGAATTCCGATTTGAACAGCCCACTCTTTGTCAGCTGTCTTTTTAATCAGAGTTCCTTTCTGACCAAAGCTGAGAACATTCACTTCGTCTCCCGCCTGGAGCTTCCGTTCGGATTGTACTTTTGGCTGTTTCTTTTTAGCTGATGATTTCGGTGCAGCTTCATCCAGACGCTTTCTTGCATCAATGAGCTCATGCTCCTTTACATCTGCCTGCTTTTCAAATCTTAGCTGTCTGAGATCTGACATGACTTCTTCTGCCTCAGCTTTTGATTTTTCAACAATTTCCTGGGCTTTTAACTTTGCTTTTTCCATCATGTCATCTTTTTTCGAGTAGTATTCAGCCATCTGCTTTTGCAGATCCCGGTGGATGTTTTCTGCATCTTTTAACAGCTCGTGTGCTTCTTCATAATCTGTCTCAGCACTTCTTCTGCTCGTCTCAAGTGAAGCGATCATTGCTTCAACCGCTTTGCTATCTGTTCCGACAAAGGATTTTGCATGTTCAATAACATGATCACTTAACCCGAGCCTTTTTGAAATATCGAATGCGTTACTTCGGCCTGGTACGCCGATCAGCAACCGGTAAGTTGGGCTTAATGTTTCAACGTCAAATTCTACGCTTGCATTAATGACCCCATCACGGTTATAACCATAGGCTTTTAATTCAGGATAGTGAGTGGTTGCTACGACTCTTGCACCAATTCCATGTACCTCATCAAGAATAGAAATCGCAAGTGCAGCACCTTCCTGAGGATCGGTACCTGCTCCAAGCTCGTCAAATAGGACCAGACTTTCACTATCTGCCTGCTTTAAGATCTCCACAATATTCACCATATGAGATGAGAAGGTACTTAAACTTTGTTCAATAGACTGCTCGTCCCCAATATCTGCATGGACAGATTGAAATACAGCAATCTTAGAGCCATCCAGTACCGGAATCGGCAGACCCGCCTGAGCCATTAATGTGCATAACCCAATTGTTTTTAACGTAACCGTCTTACCGCCTGTATTGGGTCCTGTAATCACAATGGTTGAGAATTCTTCTCCCAGATAAATATCATTGGCAACTGCTTCATCAATCGGTAATAGCGGATGACGTGCTTTATTCAGTTTAATAATCCCCTGATCATTTACTTCAGGTTTTGTGGCTTTAATGGTACGCCCGTATTTAGCTTTTGAAAACATAAAGTCGAGATCTGCAAGTATATCAACGGTTAGCAGCAGACTGTCTGCTTCCACCTGTACTTCAAGTGAAAGTGCAATCAGAATTTTTTCAATCTCCTCCTGCTCTTTCAGTCGCTGTTCCCTCAGCTGGTTATTGAACTGTACAATGGATGCAGGTTCAATAAACAGTGTTTGTCCTGAAGATGACTGATCATGAACAATACCGCCGTAATGACTTCTGTATTCCTGCTTTACAGGGATTACGTATCGGTCGTTACGAATTGTAATAACTGCATCTGAAAGCATTGTGGCTGCGTTTTTAGAACGGATTGCACTTTCAAGCTTCTCTCTCACTCTGCTTTCACTCGTTCTGATTCTCTGACGGATTGCACGTAACTCAGTGCTGGCTGAGTCTAGTACTTCCCCGCTCTCATCAATGGAGTCAAAAATCTGATGTTCAAGCGGCGTTAAAATAGCCAGCATTTCTTTCTTCTCAGTAATGATCGGTATAGAGATTTCACGCTCTTCATGCAGGTCTTCTACAAAATTTCTGATGTTTTTACCTGCTCTGATTGTACTCGCTACCTGAATCAGTTCTGCAGCGCTTAACATACCACCAATCTGCGAGCGTTTGATATGTGGTCTGATATCAAAAATACCGCCGAGTGGCATACCGCCTTTTACTCTTAAAATGGAAGCCGCTTCATCCGTTTCATCCTGCAGCCGCTGGACCTCTTCAAGTGAAAATGAAGGCTCCATTTTTTCGATTCTCATTGAACCGAGTGATGAAGCTGCATGCTCCAGCACCCGTTTTTTAATTTTATTAAATTCAAGTGTTTTAATTGATTTTTTCAAAAGCTTTCTCTCCTTAATCGTGGCGTTTCAGGAATTTCATCAGTTCTTCAAACGTTAAGGCGTTGATGACTGATTCTTTTTTCAGCCATCCTTTACGTCCAACTTTCACACCGAGATCCATGAAATCCAGATGTGTCCGGTCATGGGCATCAGTGTTTATGAAAATTGGAACACCCATTTCCTGTGCCTTCGATATGTTCTCATGATTCAGGTCAAATCGGTAAGGGTTCGCATTTAATTCAAGTGCCGTTTTTGTTTCTGCAGCTCTTTGAATCAGCTGATCCATATCCGGCTCATAACCTTTCCGTTCTCCGACAATTCTGCCGGTTGGATGCGCGATAAAATCCACATGCGGGTTTTGAAGCGCGGTTTCAAGTCTCGCCATAATTTTTTCCTGTGACTGCGAAAATGAGGAATGAATTGAAGCGATGACGATATCAAGCTCTGCCAGCAGATCATCTTCATAGTCAAGTGAGCCATCTGGCAGAATATCCATTTCAATCCCTGCGAGCACTTCAATTTCATCATATTTTTTATTCAGTTCTTTAATCTCTTCTATTTGTTTTCTCAAACGTTCAGCAGACAGACCATTGGCTACTTTTAAATAAGCTGAGTGATCAGTAATTGCCATGTAATCGTATCCTTTTTCAATACATGCTTCAATCATTTCCTCCAAAGAATAAGCCCCATCACTCCAGGTCGTGTGCATATGGAGGTCACCTTTAATGTCGTCAAGGGTGATCAGCCCTGCAGCCTCCTCATGTCTTTCCACTTCCCTGCCGTTTTCACGCAGTTCAGGTGAAAGATATTGAAGGTCAAAGTAATTGAAAAATTCCTCTTCTGTTTCAAACGTTCTCACTTCACCTGTCTCGTTATTTTCAACACCGTACTCACTGATTTTTTCACCGCGTTCTTTTGCGATCTGTCTCAGTTTTACGTTGTGATCTTTAGACCCTGTAAAATGGTGAAGCGTTGAGGGGAATGCTTCATCTTCAATCAACCGGATATCAATCGAGATATCAACACCACGCTCAAGTACAATAGAGACTTTTGTATCGCCATTTGCAATCACTTCTTTCAGCCCTTCAACCTGTAAAATCTGTTCTCTTACTATTTCCGGGTGATCAGTTGAGGCAATAAAATCAAGGTCCTTTACAGTTTCAGCTGTTCTGCGGAGGCTCCCTGCTCTTGAATAGCGCTTAATCTCTTTAATCCCGCTGAGCAGCAGATCAATTTCTTCTGCAATGGGCAGCACTGTTGCGATTGGCAGGCGCTCAGGCCTGCTGCCGGCATTTTGTGCAGCAGCAAGAATTTTTTCTTCTGTCTTGGCACCAAATCCTGAAAGCGCCTGTACTTTACCTTCTTCACAGACTTTTATTAAATCTTCAACTGACTCAACACCGAGCTCCTGATAGAGTCTGGCAATCTTTTTGCCGCCAAGTCCCGGAAGTTTAAGTAATGGAATCAACCCTTCAGGCACTTCTTTTTTGAGTGATTCAAGCGTTTCGGATTCACCAGTTTCAACGTACTCTTTGATCACAGCAGCTGTCCCTTTTCCGACTCCTTTAAGCGCAGTAAAATCATCAATCTGAGAAAGGCTCCTCTGATCAGTTTCAAGTGCCTGTGCAGCTTTTCTGAATGCACTGATTTTAAATGGGTTTTCTCCTTTTAATTCCATATAAACTGCAATCTTTTCAAGTAATTTAATGATATCTTTTTTATTCAATCTGACCTCTTCCTTTCGTTAAAAAGCCCGGAATCCACAACGGGGAATTCCGGGCTTTCTTCATGTTTAAGATGATGACGATCGCGTTTCCAGCCACCAGTCTTTCACTTGTTCTGAAAACACGGGTGTATGTTCTAGAATAAACGCTGCAATCCAGGAATCAGATAATGTATTTTGAATCATTCCCATAGGGATCATTGCAGCAATATAAATCAGTACAAATAACACAAGATACATTTCAATAAAGCCCATCAGTCCCCCACCTGCCACATTTAATGGACGGAGCATCGGAAACTGTGCAACTGAATCAAACATTGACCCGATCAGCTGCATGATAATTTTAGCAGCAAAGAAGATAATTGCAAAAGCAATGATCCGGTAATAAGAGTCCTCAAGGTTGACTGATTCCGCAATAAAGCTGAGGCGTGAATCGGTATCAAAAGCAGGATATGGCACCCATAGTACGAGGTTAGGCGCTAATCTTTCATAGTATGTGTAGGCGAGGAAAAATGAAATGATAAATCCCACCATATGAATCAGTTGTAAAATAAAACCGCGGCGGAGTCCGATCAGGAAACCGGCCAAAAGCAAAATGAATAACAGCAAATCCAGCATCCAGCATTCAATCCCTTAATTTTTTTAATTCTTTCTCGAGTTCTTCCATTTCTTCTTTTAACTTCAGATAATCATGTACTGCATTAACGGCTGTCAGAACAGCCAGCTTCGATGTATCGAGCGTCGGATTAACCGAGCTGATCTCTCTCATTTTATCATCAACCATTGAGGCAACAAGTCTGATATGAGACGTGGACTCACTGCCTACGATGGAGTAAGATTGTCCATAGATGTCAACACTTGTGCGATTTTTACGATTGTTCGACAACGCAGCTGCCCCCATTCTCAAGAATCCTAATCACTATCATAACACGTAGAATTTGGAGTTGAAAAGAAAAGTTGATTATATTTACATATCGCGCTGGTATGGTACGCTGACAAAACAAATCTTGTCTATATAAAGGAGAAATAAATGGCGAATGCAGTCTTAACTTTACCAATTTCAAAGATTAAAGAAATGAAGGTATACTATCAGTCTTTTTTAAAGCCAAGCCCTCCGGCAGGTGCACTCTTTGCTGCTAAGGGACCTACTTATTCAATTACAGCCTATAAGTCCGGAAAAGTGCTGTTTCAGGGACAAAGCGGTGAGCAGGAAGCTGCCAAATGGGGAACTGCAGAACAGAAGACAAAGAAGGTCTCTGCTCCATCTAATCATAGTCTGCCGCACAATATTGCTGAGATGTCCATTATTGGCACTGATGAAGTAGGGACAGGAGATTATTTTGGACCTATTACAGTGGTTGCTGCTTATGTTTCAAAAGATCAGCTTAACCTGCTAAAGGAGCTTGGCGTCAAAGATTCCAAACATCTCACAGATGAAACCATTGTGAAAATCGCCAAAGACCTGATCCACACCATTCCATACAGCCTGCTTACGTTACCGAACGAAAAGTATAATGCTAAGCAGCAGCAAGGGTGGACACAAGGGAAAATTAAATCAGTACTGCATAATCAGGCAATATTGCATTTAAGAAAAAAAATCGCACCTGTTACTCCTGAATGCACCCTGATTGATCAATTTGCAGAAGAAAAGGTCTATTACCGTCATATCAGCGGGGAAAAAGCGATCTATAGAGAGAATGTCTATTTCAGCACGAAAGCAGAGGGAATTCACCTTGCTGTTGCTGCAGCTTCCATCATCGCAAGGTATGCCTTTATCAAAGCAATGGACGAGCTGAGCAAGGAAGCAGGATTCACATTACCAAAAGGAGCAGGCGCGAAAGTCGACCAGGCAGCAGCCAGGCTGATTCGCTCACAGGGTGAGAGCAGTCTGGATCACTTTACTAAAGTGCACTTTGCGAATACACAAAAAGCAAAGAAGCTTGTGTGAGATGAGCGGCACAGCGGGGATAGAGTTAAGTGCGCCACTTTTAAAATCATTCTAAAAATAAATCACTTAACTTCACCTCTGTTGAATCGCCCGATAAAAGTAAAAAAGCTGAGACAAAACGTCTCAGCTTTTTTTCTATTACGAACGCAGTTCTGCACCAGTTTTTTCTTTTACTGCATCAAGCACCTGATTATGTGCTTTTACGACTTCTTCATCAGTCAGCGTACGTTCAGGGTCCATATAAGTCAGTGAGAATGCAAGGGACTTTTTGCCCTCTTCCATTTTATTACCCTGATACAGATCAAATAATTGTACGTTTTTCAGCAGCTTTCCACCGGCCTCTTTAATAATTGCTTCTAGTGTACCTGCTGCAACGGATCTGTCAGTTACAAGTGCGATATCCCGTGAAATTGAAGGATATCTAGGGATCGCGCTGTATTTCAGTGGTGCAGTTTCATCGCCGTAGATCTCTTCAAGCTTGACTTCAAAAACGTATGTTTCTTTCAGATCAAGCTCTTTTGCTTTTACAGGGTGAACCTGGCCTACAATACCAATCTGCTGATCTTTATAGAAAACAGCAGCTGTTCTGCCCGGATGCATGTGGTCCATTTTAGCCGCTTCGTAATGGATCTCATCGCTGATCCCAAGCTTTTCCCACAGCGCATCAAGAATACCTTTTGCCACATAAAAATCAACCGGCTTCTTTTCGCCCTGCCATGGGTGCAGTTGCCAAAGGCCTGTCAGTGCACCTGCAAGATGTTCTTCCTCATTTGGAAGTTCTGAGCCTTCAGCCAGGAATACTGATCCTGTCTCATAAAACGCTGAAGATTCTTTTTGTCTTGCACTGTTATATGAAACACTTTCAAGCAGCTGAGGAATGATACTCTGTCTGAGCTGACTTCTTTCTTCACTCATCGGCATCATCAGTTCAACAGGTGTTTTCACATCAAGTGCAAATTCAGTGACCTTCTGCTGATTCGTTAATGAATACGTAACAGCCTGCACAAGTCCTGCACCCTCCATTGTCTGACGGATCAGACGGCGCTTTTGCTGACGCGGGGATAAGCCGCCCGGATTCGTTTCATGCACAGGAAGTGTCATTGGAATGTTGTCATACCCATAGAGTCGTGCAACTTCTTCGATCAGATCCTCTTCAATTTCAAGATCTCCCCGTCTTGTTGGAGCAGAAACTGTAATTAAGCCTTCGTTTACTGATGCTTCAATTTGCAATCTGCGGAAAATATCCAGTACTGCTTGTTCCGTGAGTTCAGTACCTGTCACACGGTTAATTTTTTCAAGTGTGATTGAAATTTTCTTTTCCTGAATATCCATATGATCCGCTGCTGAAGTACCTGCAAGCACTTTCCCGTCAGCATATAGTGCTAACAGCTGCGCTGCACGCTCTGCTGCAAGTGCCGCCCGTTTCGGGTCTACACCTTTTTCAAAGCGGGAACTTGCTTCACTGCGAAGGCCGATTTCTTTAGACGTCTGACGGACTGATGATGGCGCGAAATAAGCTGATTCAATCACGACGTTCACTGTCTGATCTGTTACTTCGCTATCAAATCCACCCATCACACCGGCAATCGCCATTGGCACTTCGCCATTTGTAATGACAAGGTGATTTGCGTTCAGCTCTCTCTCAGCTTCATCAAGTGTTTTGATCTTTTCACCCTGCTTTGCCAGGCGTACAACAATTTCACCTGTTTTGATCTGATCAAGGTCAAACGCGTGTAGCGGCTGACCGTATTCAATCAAAATGTAGTTCGTAATATCGACTACATTATTATGAGGTCTGATCCCTGCTGCCACAAGACGATTCTTCATCCACTGAGGAGATTCGCCAACTTTTACATCCTTCACAACTTTCGCAAGATAGATCGGATTTTCATCCACTGCCTCAACCTTAACTTTAATCGCATCTGCTGCAAGCTCATCGACTGTCTCAAAGCTGAGATCAGGAAGCTTTACTGGACGGTCTAGAATTGCACCTGTTTCGTAAGCTACACCGATCATGCTCATTGCATCGGCACGGTTTGGTGTCAGTCCGAGCTCAAGCACTGCATCGTCAAGCATTAATGCTTCAAGTGCATCTGCGCCAACTTCTGCATTTTGAGGGAAATTAAAAATGCCTTCCGCATATTTTTTCTCTACAAGTTTCGCTTCAACGCCGAGCTCCTGCAATGAACAGATCATACCGTGAGATGCTTCTCCGCGCAGCTTTGCTTTTTTGATTTTAAAGTTACCAGGCAGCACTGCACCAACCTTTGCTACAGCTACCTTCTGACCTGCTGCAACATTCGGTGCACCACAGATAATCTGAACGTTTTCTTCTTCACCAACATCCACCTGGCAAATATTTAATTTGTCAGCTTCCGGGTGCTTTTCACATGATACAACGTGTCCGATCACAACATTTTTAATGCCTTCTGCAGGAATCTCAACACCTTCCACTTCGATTCCTGAACGCGTAATTTTTTCAGCGAGTTCATCAGGCGTCACGCCGGATAAATCGATATATTCTTCAAGCCATTTATAAGATACAAACATGGTTCATCCTCCTTAGCGAATTTCTTTACGGGCGAATTGTTTTAAGAAACGGTCATCATTTGTATAGAAATGACGGATATCATCAATTCCATATTTCAGCATCGCAATCCGCTCAGGTCCCATTCCAAATGCGAACCCTGTGTATTTTTCAGGATCAAATCCAGCCATTTTGAGTACATTCGGATGTACCATTCCGGCACCAAGAATCTCAATCCAGCCAGTCCCTTTACAGACACTGCATCCTTTTCCTCCACAGATCTTACAAGAAATATCCATCTCAACTGACGGCTCTGTAAATGGGAAGAAGCTTGGGCGTAATCTGATTTCACGGTCTTCACCGAACATTTTTTTAGCGAATACGTTAAGCGTTCCTTTCAGATCACTCATACGGATATTTTCATCCACTACGAGTCCTTCAATCTGCATAAACTGGTGTGAGTGCGTCGCATCATCGTTATCGCGGCGATACACTTTACCAGGGCAGATGATCTTCACAGGACCTTTACCTGCATGCCGTTCCATTGTTCTTGCCTGCACCGGTGATGTATGTGTTCTGAGCAGAACGTCTTCTGTGATATAGAATGAATCCTGCATATCTCTCGCAGGGTGACCTTTTGGCAGGTTAAGTGCTTCAAAGTTGTAGTAATCTTTTTCAACTTCAGGACCTTCTTCTACTGTATAGCCCATTGAGATAAACAGATCTTCAATTTCTTCAATCACAGTTGTCAGCGGGTGTGCATGACCTGCAGGCACAGGACGGCCCGGAAGCGTTACGTCAATTGACTCTTCAGCCAGCTGCTTTTCAACTGCCTCTTTTTCAAGACCTTCCTGCTTTTCTTCAATTGAATTTGTAATGCTGTCACGCACTTCATTTGCCAGCGCACCCATTTTCGGGCGTTCTTCAGCTGAAAGTTTCCCCATCCCTTTCAGGACTTCTGTGATCGGTCCTTTTTTACCGAGATAAGCGACTCTGACATCATTTAATTCTTTTAAATCACCGGCATGCTGAACTTTTTCAAGTGCTTCCTGCTTTAATTCCTGTAGACGTTGTTCCATGTATGCGTTCCTCCTTTATTTCAATACAAAAAAGCACTCCATCCCTGGTAAAAGGGACGAAGTGCTTAGATTCCGTGGTACCACCCTGATTGATCTGTTCATAACAGATCCGCTCATAAGACTGATAACGGCGTTTAGCCGGTACACCTTTACGCATAAAGCGGTCCCGGTGACAACTCTGGAGGTGAACTTCATCAATAGTCTCTGCAGGCAGATTTTCAGTCCAGGATCCGCCTTCCCTTTTCAACAGATTGACTTGATTACTCTTCTCCGTCAACGTTTTTCATTTCATTCCTCAACAAGTATATACTACTTTTTGAAAAAATTAAAGACAATCATTCACCTTTCAACTGATAAAGCAAAATCCCCGCTGCAATCGCAACGTTGAGCGATTCGCTTTTCCCATAGATCGGTATATAAAGGTTCTGATCAGTCAGCGCAAGCAGTTCATTATGAACGCCCGCTCCTTCATTCCCCATGATCAGAGCAAACTTTTCACCCTCTTGAGCTTCCTTATAAGTTACAGCTTCCTGTAGTGATGTCCCGTATACAGGAATTCCATTCTCTTTACAGTGGTCAATAACTGAGAACAAATCCTGCTTTAGTATTGGCAGGTGAAAATGACTGCCTTGTGCTGAACGTAAAACTTTTGCATTGTAGGGATCAGCTGTACCTTTGCCCAGGATCACTGCATCAATTCCTGCAGCATCAGCCGTCCTGATCATCGTTCCGATATTCCCCGGATCCTGAATCGCATCAAGCATCAAAATGTTTGAGGCATTCAATGTCTCAAAATCAGCTTCCGGCTGTCTGCATACTGCAAACACACCTTGTGTATGCTCTGTTTCAGCCAGCGCTAAGGATATCTCCTCAGTCACAAAGTGAATTTCTACTGATTCCATATAAGAAGGCAGTTCAACCCCCTCTTTTACAATCACTTCTATCACTGCATCCGCTTTTATTGCTTCTTCAGTCAGATGCCATCCCTCTACAAGGAACAAGCCGCTTTTATCCCGCCCTTTTTTCGTCGTCAGCTTTTTCCATTCTTTTACCTTTGTATTTTGCAGTGATTGAATCACATATATGCACTCCTCTTTTATCGATTTCACTATTATAGCGGATTTTCATGTATAGACATAGTGAATGCGGAGAAAATAATGGTATCAAAGAATGGAGGGTACGAAATGAATTTAAATATCAGACAGACAGTGATGCATAATGTGAAAGACAATAATACTGAGCAATTACAGGATACGATTGTGGATTCAATTCAAAGAGAAGAAGAGCAATTACTTCCGGGTCTCGGTGTATTATTTGAAATCATCTGGAAAGAAAGCGCTGCTGAAGAACAGCAGCGCATGCTTCAAACCCTTGAAACCGGCTTAAAACATTAAGTGTTCAGCAGGAAATCGATTCCAAATATCGCTGCATAACCAAATGCCAGTGTCCAAACGGCAATACTGACAACCTGCCAGACCAGCACACGTGTTTTATCAGCTCCTAATGATAAAGCAATAAAAGCTGCAATATGTGTACCAATCAGAATCGGGCCTAACAAAGAAAGGCCCGGAAGACCATATTTGTTCCATATATTCCGGGCCCGTGTCTGGCGTTTATTTTCTTTATTCGATTGCTTTTTTTCATTTCTTTTCGCTAAGTATTCTTTCACTTTCTGAAATAATACAATGAGCAAAAATACAGTCAGCAGATTACCTGCAAATCCGGTGATCATCACCCAGAACGGTGACAATCCTCTAAGGATCCCGAGCGGCACAACAAGCGCAATCTCAAGCCAGGGTGTTGCAGCAGCCAGGAATAAAAGTGCATATTCAACAAGTAGCATATGGTGACTCCTTTACATTCAATTTATTTCATTCAGTATATCATTAAAAAAGATGCCCCTGCTAAGGAGGCATCTTTTTCATTTAGTCAAATGTAATTGCATTTACTGCATCGCGGTCAAGCTTTTTAACGACTTCCACAATCAGCTTTACTGCATTTTCATAATCGTCTTTATGGATCATCGCTGCATGTGAGTGAATATAGCGTGATGCAACTGTGATCGCAATTGAAGGTGCACCCGTTGCAGATAAATGGATTGAACCTGCATCCGTTCCTCCACCGGCAATCGCATCAAACTGATAAGGGATTCCATGCTCATCCGCAATATTCGTGATGAAGTCTCTCAGACCTTTATGGCCAACCATAGATGCATCATAAAGGATAATCTGTGGACCTTTACCCATTTTCGAGCTTGCTTCTTTAGCTGTTATGCCCGGTGTATCACCTGCAATCCCAACATCAACTGCAATTCCGATATCAGGATTAACAGCGGCTGCAGCTGTACGTGCACCGCGCAGCCCAACTTCCTCCTGAACAGTACCGACACCGAACACTTCATTCGGGTGCTGCTGACCTTTCAGCTGTCTTAACACGTCAATCGCAATCGCACAGCCGATTCGGTTATCCCAGGCTTTTGCTAAAAGCATCTTATCATTGTTCATCACAGTGAATTCAAAATACGGTACAGCCATATCACCAGGTGTTACTCCCCACTCAACTGCTTCTTCTCTTGACGATGCGCCGATATCAATGAACATATCTTTAATATCTACCGGCTTTTTACGCGCTTCAGGAGGCAGAATGTGCGGTGGTTTTGAACCGATGACACCTGTGATATCCCCTTTTTTCGTCACGATTGTCACACGTTGCGCAAGCATCACCTGCGACCACCAGCCACCAACCGTCTGGAACTTAAGAAAACCTTTATCATCAATTTGAGTGATCATAAAGCCAACTTCATCAAGGTGACCTGCCACCATCACACGCGGACCACCTGCTTCACCTGATTTCTTAGCAATTAAACTGCCAATACCGTCTGTTGTTACTTCATCAGCAAACGGTGATATGTATTTTTTCATAACCTCTCTTGGTTCACGCTCGTTACCCGGAATCCCTTTAGCATCTGTTAAATCTTTCAGCATTGTTAACTGCTCATCATACTTTGTCATTTCTTCGCCTCCCTAACTTATTACCAAGCAATATTATACCACTTCGCCAGAGTATTCACAAAATTAGTATTTATTTTTCTGACGTTGTACGTTTACTTCATTTTTTTCTTTATATGCACGGATCGTATCCTCGGCTGAGAAGTCGAGTTTTTCACCTATTAATAAATAAGTCAGCCACATTTGATCATAGCGCTCTTGTGTATGAGCCTGTGTAAATTCACTGATATGGCGATTGAACTGAAGAAATAATTCCGTCAGAGAATCATCCGTTTTAAAAATCGTTTTCTGGTCATACCGGAGATCTGTTTCAAGACCGATTGATAATAAAAAGTGAATACCATCCACATACTCTTCAAGAATGACACTTTTATCAGATGGGCCCTTCAGACTCCAGAACTTGAAGCATCTTGTTTCATTCGCAAGCTCTCCCGCTTCAACAGACAATGCAAGCAGCTTATCTTTTAATAAATGTTGATCTGTCAGTCCATGCTCTTTTTCGATAAATGAATCAAGTTCATATTGCATTTGATAAAGTTCGTTCCAATTCATCAGATTCACTCCTTCATTCACAGTGTAACAAAATTTTAGTTCAAAACTGAAACTTTCAGCTGAACCAAACCGTATGTGTATTATCTAGATTACAGGGGGTCCCGCATGATTTTAATTTTATTACGGGTAGCGATTACCTTATTGATACTATTTTTATTATATAAAGGGATAAAATATTTATTTGATCCGAAAAGAAAGCTCGAATTGGCTCATGAAAAGGAAGAATATTTTTTTCATGATGATGCACGGAATCCGCGAAAAAACTTTTTTATTACGTATAAAGGTGTCATGTTTCAGGGAGAGAAATATCTCGGTGAAGCTGACAGATCATTTGACGTTATCAACATTTTTGTCTGGCCGGATGATCCATCCAATCTTCAGGGGTTCAGGGTGGAAGACTTTCGTTTTTTGGAGACTGAAATTAAAAGCAACTATCCACATGCCAAAATCGACTGGAAGAGCCCGATTAGAGAATTATTAGGTAAAGAAAACTAAAAAAGCTGCCATAGGGCAGCTTTTTTCAAATATTAACGAATTGCCCAGATAATCAATGCACTATGCAAAATGACAATGATTGGCATGCCCACTCTGAACGACAGATGCTTGGTTTTATGTCTGAACACATTCATACCGGCCCAAGATCCAAGCGCACCACCTAACAGCGCAATCGTCCACAGCGTCTTCTCGGAAATCCTGTATTCATTATTCCGAGCCCGCTTCTTATCCACTTTCATTGATATAAATCCGATCACAGACATAATAAAATAATAAACCGTAAGTACCGTTTCCAAAAAGACACCTCTTTTATGTTTAAATCATACTTTTCAGCTTCAGTTTCAGACTTTAATATATAAAAATTTTATTCATTACCCAGCAGTTAGTCATAAAAAACTTTGTATGAAGAACGACTGAACGATTTACCTCCGGCAAATCGTGGTTCGAGAAAGACTACTAAATAAAAAGACTGCCCATAAAGGACAGCCTGATTGATATTACTTGTTAAGTTCAGCTTTTGCAGCGTCTGCAAGCTGTGCGAATGCTTTTTCATCAGCAACAGCAAGATCAGCAAGCATCTTACGGTTTACTTCGATACCTGCAAGCTTAAGTCCGTGCATTAGACGGCTGTAAGAAAGACCGTTTGTACGAGCAGCTGCGTTGATACGTGTGATCCATAGCTTACGGAAGTCACGCTTTTTCTGACGACGGTCACGGAAAGCATAGTTTCCTGACTTCATTACCTGCTGATTTGCTACTTTGTATAGCGTGTGTTTTGAACCATAATAACCTTTAGCGAGTTTAAGAACTCTTTTTCTACGTTTACGAGAAACGATTCCACCTTTAACACGTGGCATAGTAAATTACCTCCTAATAAATCATGTTCATTATTTTTAGATTAGATCATATCTTTGATGCGTTTGTAATCGCCTGAAGACACAAGTGAGCCTTTACGCAGTTTACGCTTAGCTTTTGTTGACTTGTTAGCGAAAAGGTGACTAGTGAATGCACGTGAACGCTTAAGCTTCCCTTTACCTGTCTTCTTGAAACGCTTAGCTGATCCACGGTGAGTTTTCATTTTTGGCATGAGTAGTATCCTCCTTAAATCATTACTTTTCGTTCGTTGGTGCAAGCATGAGGAACATGCTACGGCCGTCCATCTTAGGCTTCGTTTCTACTGTAGAGAGATCTTTACACTCTTCAGCAAAACGCTCAAGCACTCTCTGGCCGATTTCTTTATGTGTAATGGCACGTCCGCGGAAACGGATAGAAGCTTTTACTTTATCGCCTTTTTCAAGGAACTTCCGTGCATTACGAAGCTTTGTATTGAAATCATGTTCTTCAATTCCAGGGCTCAGACGAACCTCTTTTAAATTGATCACTTTTTGATTTTTACGTGCTTCTTTTTCTTTTTTCTGCTGTTCGAATTTGAACTTACCATAGTCCATAATTCTTGCAACAGGCGGTTTAGCTGTTGGTGCAACGAGAACGAGGTCAAGATTGACGCGCGCTGCGATCTCTAATGCTTCATTCTTTGATTTAACACCTAGCTGTTCACCGTTTTGATCAATCAGACGCACCTCGCGTGAACGGATGCTTTCATTAATCTGCGTGTTATCCTTGCTAATAGTAATCCACCTCCGGATTGATTTTGAATACTTTTGCGACTCGTTTTCGGCAATAAAAAAAGCCGGAAACTTCTTCAGTCTCCCGCTGCCATGCACATACTACCCTATTCAGGGAAATAAAATGCGTGTTACCATCCAGCTTTATCTGCCGGGAAGGTGAGAAGCGGGTGCCTCTTCTTGTACACAAATACGTATTCGATTCACTCTTGCTATTGTAGCAACTTCCGAGTGGAATGTCAATCCAAGTTCTTAATCAACAAAATTGATAATATCAGATTAATGGATGTGAAGCAACACCTTTTCGACAAGTTTCTGATTTATTCACTCTTTTTTCATGTAAATACGTTTGAATTTCACCGGAAAGGCTATACCTAATGTAATTCTAATTTATTTATATGGAGGCGTTCAATGATGAAAGCACGTACAATCTTAACAGCTGCCAGCTTAAGTTTAATACTCGTTGCATGCGGCGAAGAGGACGAAACAGTCGAAGAGCCGGCTTCAGCAGATGACACTGGACAGACAGAAGACCAGCCTGAATCTGAGTCCGAGATCCAGGAGGATACCGGAATCTCACTTCTTACATTTGAGATGGATGCAAAATATGAGGGAAATAATAATGACTTTGAAGTTTCATTTGACAATGAAGC
This sequence comes from Jeotgalibacillus sp. 10bf12, assembly GCF_055597105.1. Classification (NCBI taxonomy): domain Bacteria; kingdom Bacillati; phylum Bacillota; class Bacilli; order Caryophanales; family Caryophanaceae; genus Jeotgalibacillus; species Jeotgalibacillus sp. 10bf12. Next base: position 2,953,569 of record NZ_CP200276.1, read on the forward strand.
AAGCCAGGTAGAAGCATCATATGAAAATGAAAAAGATATGCTGACCATGTCAGGCGATGATGCTTTCAAGGAAATTCAGCCTGTGCTGAGCGAATTTGATTTCACTATTGAAACCCCTGACGATGAAGTGATCGACAGCGTGATTAAAGGTTTTGAAGTAGAAGAAGGATTCCAGTCCATCGAAATAGAAATTACGTTTGAAGATGGCACTGAAAAAGAATATCAGCGTGGAGAATAAAAAAATCTGCCGGGTTAACCCGGCAGATTTTTTCTATCTTCTGATTTCGTTTTTCAGCTGCTGCGCAAAATCATTCAGTGACGCAGTGTCTGTATCCTGCTCACCGTATTTACGGATATTGACTTCATGATTTTCCATTTCTTTATCCCCTACTACAAGCATATAAGGGATTTTCTTCATTTGTGCTTCACGGATCTTATACCCCATCTTCTCGTCACGCGTATCTACTTCTACACGTGCACCTGCAAGCTGAAGCTCATCCTGCACTTTTTTCGCAAAATCAAGGTGGATCGATGGTGACACTGGAATGACCTGTACCTGAACCGGCGCTAACCATGCAGGCAGTGCACCCTTGTGCTCTTCAATCAGGAAGGCTACAAAACGTTCCATTGTTGATACAACACCACGGTGAATGACGACTGGGCGGTGCTGCTTGCCATCTTCACCAATATAATTCAGGTCAAAGCGTTCAGGAAGAAGGAAGTCAAGCTGGACAGTAGACAATGTTTCTTCTTTTCCAATCGCAGTTTTCACCTGAACGTCAAGCTTCGGTCCGTAGAACGCCGCTTCGCCTTCTGCTTCAAAGTAGTCATGGCCCATATCATCCATCGCTTCTTTCAGCATTGCCTGAGCCTTTTCCCACATTTCATTATCGTCAAAGTACTTTTCAGTATCCTCAGGATCACGGTATGAAAGTCGGAATTTATATTCGTGCAAACCGAAATCTTTATAGACTTCTTCAATCAGACGCACAACGCGCTGGAATTCTTCTTTAATTTGATCAGGACGTGCGAAGATATGTGCATCATTCAGTGTCATCGCACGAACACGCTGAAGTCCTGACAGTGCACCTGACATTTCATAGCGGTGCATCAGACCAAGTTCTGCAATTCTGATCGGCAGTTCACGGTAGCTGTGAATATCCTGTTTGTACACCATCATATGGTGAGGGCAGTTCATCGGGCGAAGGACAAGTGTTTCATTATCCATTTCCATCGGTGGGAACATTCCTTCTTCGTAGTGATCCCAGTGTCCGCTTGTTTTGTACAGCTCTGCGCTACCAAGTGCAGGTGTATAAACATGATCGTAGCCTAAAGAAATTTCTTTATCTACAATATAGCGTTCGATTGTCCGGCGGATTGTTGCGCCTTTTGGCAGCCAGATCGGGAGTCCCTGGCCAACGAGCTGAGAGCTTGTAAACAGATCAAGTTCTTTACCGATTTTACGGTGGTCACGCTGCTTCGCTTCCTCAAGCATTTCCAGGTGATGATCCAGGTCTTCTTTTTTGAAGAATGCTGTTCCATAAATACGCTGAAGCATTTTATTATCACTGTCGCCTCTCCAGTATGCGCCGGCAACGCTTAACAGCTTGAATTCTTTAATATGCTTTGTAGACGGAACGTGAATCCCGCGGCAAAGATCAAAGAATTCACCCTGCTTATAGATTGTAACGTCTTCATCTGAAGGAATGGCTTCGATCAGTTCAAGCTTATAAGGGTCATTGATCTCCTTGAACCTCTTGACTGCTTCATCACGGCTGACAACTTCACGTTCAACGTTAATATTGTCTCCAGTGATTTTTTTCATTTCCTTTTCAATACGCGGAAGATCTTCAGTGGAAATTGATGATTCAGTATCAATATCATAGTAAAATCCACCTTCAATGACAGGACCAACACCAAATTTCGCATCAGGGTATAGACGCTTTACTGCCTGTGCCATCAGGTGAGCTGAACTGTGGCGCATAATTTCAAGTGATTCCGCGTCGTCCGGTGTGAGGATGGCTACCTCAGCATCCTGTTCAAGCGGTGTACGAAGGTCCAGAAGCTGACCGTTTACTTTACCGGCAACTGCTTTCTTTTTCAGACCTGAAGAAATGGATGATGCAATTTTTTCAACTGTGATCCCTTTTGGATACTCCTTGCTATTTCCATCAGGAAAAGTCACTTTAATCTGTTCTTCCATGGGTAACACTCCTTCAATTAAATTTTTGCATATAAAAAACCCCATCCCTGGTAAAGGGACGGAGTTATATTAACCCGCGGTTCCACCCTTCTTTCTGAACAAACGTCCAGAATCTCTGGTTCAGCTAACGGGCTGCATCCGGTACAAATTACTTAAGTGTTCACTCGTACGGCTCAAGGGTGGTAAATGCATTTTGCTTCATAAGAGGATTTCAGCCGGTGTCCTCTCTCTCTTGTAATCAGCTTCAAATGATTCGTGTCCCTGTCAGTGCCTTTAATTATAAATTGTTTTGATAAGAGTCATTTTAGATGAGGTTGGATACAAAAGCAAGTTTATTTCTGAAATATCGGCGTTAAATCTCCATTTCAGGCAAACGCCTTCCGCGACTTGCAGGTGAGCCCGCAGGAGTCCCCACCTTCCATTCCAATTACGCTGTTTAACTCCTATTAAATTGCAGCCTGAAAAATAAAAGTCTTCTTAAAATAAATTAAGTATGCCGCTTATTTTTACCCTTCATTTCAACCGGAATAGAAAGGAATTTAATTCTTTCCATGATTCTGGCTGCTTTGACGGGTTCTTCTTCGCCGCGCTGGGAATAGGTCAGATGATGTTCGAGTTCATTGTAGTCAAAGTTCGAACTGAAAAATGTCGGAAGTCCCTCTGCCATTCTATACTGTAATATCGTGCCAAGTACTTCATCACGCGCCCAGCTGGAGAGTGATTCTGCACCAATATCATCTAGCATCAGAATTGAAGACCGTTTAACCGCATCAATTTTCCCTGCGAAAGACTGGTCTCCTAATGACTGCTTCATTTCTTTTAGAAATTCAGGAAAATACAAAATAAAGCTTGCCTTGTTCTGCTTTTTCAATTCATTGGCAACTGCACCCAGCAGATAACTTTTACCAACGCCGAATTTGCCATAGAGATAAAGACCTTTATAATGTTCAGGATCTGCAACGAGCTGATTGACTGTATCTTCTGCTACCTGCAAAGCCTTCATCCTCGTCGGGTTATCCACATCCACCTGATCAAAAGAGGCATTCAGCACATCTTTAGGGACATACATGCTTTGAACCAGCTTTTCAGTATTTCGCTGCTCCTGGGCCGCGATCTGTCTCGGGCATTGCGCATACTGCATATCAATGTAGCCGTTTTGAATCATCAGCTTCGGCTCATATCCCTTCATTGTGTTTTTACATTCCCCAAGACTCGGGCAATCTCCACATTTTCTGGATCTGGTCATAAACTCGTATAATTTGATCATTCCCTGATCAGCTGCGTTTGGTGCGAGCTCATTTTTATGGATTTGTAAAAAATGTTGAATTTCCGGGTCAGCTGCGATTTCCTTTTTCATCATTTCATATCTGCGCTGAAATTCATTTGATCCTGAAATCCGTTTGATCGTTCTGTTAATCGGATCCATTATTCTTCACCTGCTTTGCGCTTTTTCAGTTCGCGTTCTTTTAAATAGCGTTCCCTCTCCTTCAGGAATTCAGGATCCGCTTCATCTTCTGATTCCTCAGAGGTAAACCAGTCAGGAAGCTTTTCTTTTCGAATGGTTTTCTCTTTTCTTGCCGGCTTACTTCCACCTGACTTTTTCCATGTCAGATAGTTTTTATGCTCTTTTTTCGCTTCAGCCATGGCTTCTTCGGCAGTTTGAATACCGATTCTGACCCACTGTGAAGCAATCTGTTCAGTAAAGCCTTTCGTCAGCTTCATGTTTGTCCGCAAAAGAACAAATTGAATTAACACATTGATCACTTCATCAGGCAGCTTCTTTTCATGAATCAGATGATCAATCAGTTCAAGCTCAGTATTCGAGGGTTTTACACCTTTAGAAGCATCAATTAATACCTGTACAGGTGAACTCTTCTTTAAATACTGCAGTGTCTGATCTTCAGAATCAGGCAGCTTTTGGCCCTTAGCCTGCTCAGCAAAATGCTTTAGCGCAGGAAGTGCCGAATTCGTTTTCAGCTGAAAAGAATCCCTGCACGCTTTTCTGAGGGCTTCTGTATCAATTTTGTCTTCGTCTGTTATGGAAGATAGAATTGGACTTTTCATCTCCTGTTCAGATAACCCATACAAAATAGAGAGCTTCACGATCAGATGTTTTACATCATACGTCAAACTTTTCCTAGGCACCATCGCTTCTGAAAGACCTGCATATAAAGCATGAAAGTCAAACGCCTGAAAGTCAGCTGCGATTCCGCTATTTCCAGCTTCGAATGTCAGGGTTTTACCGTCCTCCACCTTTTCAGGCATATGTGGTGAAATCTTGGCGTCGGAATAAAAAACGTCCTGAAATGAACGCGTTACTTCCTCATAAGTCTGCAGGCTGTCAAAGGTAACAATAAACCTGTTTTTCAATCGCTGAAACTGACTGGCACCGATCTGTCTGTACAAAAAGACACTCAGCATCGGATCTTCAAAAAAAGCCTTTGCACTTAGTGGTGGCTGAATCTGATAAGCATACGATTTCGTTTCTCCAGCCTTAAGGAAGGTTTTGAGCAGCCCCATTCCCTCAAGCCGGAGTCTGGCCTGAAAAATTCTCTCAATCGAAACAGACATCAGATCCATCAGTGTTTTGTGTGTCCGTGTTTCACTCTCAAGATGATGGCGTTCCACTTCGAGCCATAATATATTGTACAGACTGATGGCGTCGGCCCCGAGCAGCGGCTGATACAAAAATGACACCAGCTCTCTGTCATGTTCGTTTAATTGGCCATTCAGCTGAATTTTATATTCATCTGACGGCTGTATTTCTTTCCATAAACTCGTCATAAGCTCAGACCTTTCATCTATCCGAATCTACAAAAAAAGAGCAGCTGACTGCTCTTTATTTTCTTTCTTTATTCAACAGTTCTTTCATTTCCTCTATGAACACATTTAAATCTTTAAATTCACGATATACAGACGCAAATCTTACATATGCAACTTCATCAACTGTTGAAAGTCTATCCATGACCATTTCTCCAATGTCGACAGATGGAATCTCTGAAATTCCCTGACTGCGGAGTTCACGTTCAATATCAGATGCAATCTGTTCAAGGTTTTCAAATGGTACTGGCCGTTTTTCACAGGCTTTAATCAGACCGCGCAGGATTTTGTCTCTGCTGAATTGTTCTCTGATACCGTCTCTTTTTACAACAATCAGTGGAATCTCCTCCACTTTTTCAAAGGTTGTAAACCGGTACTGACAATCCTCACATTCCCTTCTGCGCCGGATCGACTTACCATCGTCGACTTGTCTTGAATCAATCACCCTTGTTGCGTTTTCATGGCAGGATGGACATTTCATTTCACCAGCTCCACATCGAATCTATTTCCTTTAATGATACTGAAAAAATCCTTAAATCACAAGGGTTCCTCTTACTTTTCAGCTTCTCTCATCTCTTTTGCAAGTGCCTGGTAGCAGGTAGAAATTTCTTCCTTCAGCTTTGGATAAGCCCCGCCAACAACCATCTGGTCAGTCGACGCTTTCAAATCAAGTGCTGTGTGCATTGGTCTTGTACTGACAACGGTTGCAATTAAAAACATTTTAGGACTCTTTGTACGGGTGATCATAATTTCCCCATGATCTTTGGATTCTGATGAAATCTCATACCCATCACCTGAAAAATAGCGTTTCACTTCATCGTATACTTTGTCGAATGATACTTTATAATAACGTGTTTCGAGCTCTTTTTCCTGATGCTTGTCTGCTGTCTCGCATTCCTGACTGAACCTTTTAAAAACTCCTTTTAGCTTGGCCAACGTGATTCCTCCTCAAGTGTCTATATCTTTAGTTTATCAGTTTTATGTAGAAAATAAAAAAGAGATGCGAAAATGCATCTCTTTTGTCATATTAACCTGCGTGCACAGTTGATTGTGGTACTTTGACAGGTCCCATACCACGCGGCACTTCAATTGTTTCACGAGTCTCAGCACCAAGTGATTCAGCGATGTGATTCGCTGCGACATTTGGATCAAGATCTCCACAAGTGTATACATCTATACTCGCATAGCCGTGTTCAGGAAAGCTGTGAATCGTTAAGTGTGATTCTGAAATGATCACGACTCCACTTACACCCTGCGGCGCAAATTTATGAAATGCAACTTCTCTTACCTCAGCACCTGATTTCAGTGCAGCATCTACGAATGTTTGTTCAATTAATTCCATGCTGTTTAACTTTTCAAAGTCACAGCCCCATAGTTCCGCTATTACATGACGACCCATTGTTTCCATTGATCGTTCCCCCTTACTGAAAATTTGAACTTACCCGGTTGATCAGACCCTGCTGCCACGGGGGAAAGTTAGTCCAATGAGGTCCTAACCCTTTAAGCAGAAGTTATGTTGTGTGAACCGGAATAAGATCACGAAAATCAGTATAAGGTTTTTTGAATGATTTTGCAATGATTTGTTTTTATTTAAAGATATTTCAGCTTTTATAAAGTATCCGGGCAAGCCGCCGCCTTCTGCTCCGGTCACCCTAAGCGCAAAAAAGAAGAAATACATCTAAAATGCATTTCTTCTAAAGTCATATCTAAATTCATTTAATTATGATGCCGTTACTTCTCTCTGGGATTGTTCCATCTGGTTAGCAAGGTGCTGAACAAGATCTACGACGCGGCATGAGTAGCCCCATTCGTTGTCGTACCATGCAAGTACTTTGACTTTTGTTGCGCCCATAACCATTGTTGATAGTCCGTCAACGATTGCTGAGCTTGGATTTGTGTTGAAGTCAATTGAGACAAGCGGTTCAGTTGTGTATGACACAATACCATTCATTTCGCTTTCAGCAGCTTTTCTAAACGCATTGTTTACTTCTTCAACTGTTACTTCACGTTTCACATCTACGACAAGGTCGACGAGTGATACGTTTGGTGTTGGCACACGCAGTGCCATCCCGTGCAACTTACCCTGCAGGTTAGGCAGAACCTTGCCCAGCGCTTTAGCTGCACCAGTTGAAGTCGGGATGATAGATTGTCCGCATGAACGCGCGCGGCGCAGATCTTTGTGCGGGTTATCAATATTTTTCTGGTCATTCGTATATGCGTGCACTGTTGTCATTAATCCATTTTCAATGCCAAATTCCCGGTCTAGAATTTTAGCAACCGGAGCCAGGCAGTTTGTTGTACATGAGGCGTTTGAGATCACATCATGCTTTTCAACATTCAGATCTTCTTCGTTTACGCCCATTACAATCATCACATCTTCCTGTTTACCAGGTGCTGTTAGTACGACTTTTTTCGCCCCGGCTTCAAGATGCAGTGCTGCTTTGTCGCGTGCGTTAAATTTACCAGTAGCTTCAATGACAATATCAATATTCATTGATGCCCACGGAAGATTTGCAGGATCTCTGTCACTGACAAGCTTAATTTCTTTTCCATTGACAATTAATGCATCCTCTTTCGCAATCACTTCAGCAGCGAATATGCCATGAGTCGAGTCATATTTAATCAGGTGAGCCAGTGTTTCCGGCGGGTAGCTCGCATTGATGGCTACTATATTAAGTGTATCTTCCATTACCGCTTTTCTAAACACCATACGGCCGATTCGGCCAAACCCGTTGATTGCAATGTTCGTCTTGTTCATGAGGATCCCCCTAATAATGTTATACTTAATTTCAAATTAACTAGCATTAGTATAACATATTAAAAGCGCTTGCAAATACATAATGACATTTTTTTAATAAAAAAACTCACCCTTTTAAAGGATGAGTTTTTTTCGTTCATTCAAGGTGTCAGCTTCCAGTCTTCAATCAGCTTATGAAGCTGTTGAATAGATTGTTCGATTGATCCACTGTTATCAATTACTGCATCAGCCTCTTCACGCTTTTGATCAACCGGTATTTGGGAAGCAATTCGTGAAGCTGCTTCTTCCCCACTGTAATCATTACGCTTCATCAGTCGCTTTTTCTGCAGTTCTGCAGGCGCATATACGACGAGCACTTTTTCCACCATCCACTGGAGCTCACTTTCAAATAACAGCGGAATATCAAGAAATACAGTGTGCCTGCCTGCTGCAAAAGCCTGATCTTTTTGCGCGAGCATGTCAGCTCGGACAGCAGGATGAACAATTCCATTAAGCAGTTTACGTTTCTCTTCATCATTAAAAATGATTTCACCAAGCTTCGGTCTGTCGAGATAACCATCTTCAGTGAATACTTCATCTCCGAAGACTTCTCTGATCTTCACACTCGCCTCTTCACCCGGTTCAACGACCTTGCGCGCTGACTGATCGGCGTCGATTACTGTGTATCCTAAATTGATAAGTTCTTTAGCAATTGTACTTTTTCCTGTGGCAATACTGCCGGTTAACCCGATAATCATATATGTCCCCTTACTTTTGACATGTTGTGCAGTAATGTGAGGTCCTTCCTCCGACAACTGCTTTTTTAACCGCTGAACCGCAGACTGGGCAGGTAGATTTCGCGTACATTTGAAGGCGCTCCTGCATACCTCCCGCTTCGCCGTTTACATTTCTGTAATCAGAGATACTGCTTCCGCCTGCTGCAATCCCTTCTTTAAGAACGTCAACAATATGGTGAAACAACTCTCTTTTCTTCTTCAAACTGAGTCTGTCAGTTCTTCTCTTCGGACTGACACCGGCTCTGAATAGTGCTTCTGTTGCGTAAATGTTCCCGCACCCAGCAACCACACTATGATGCATAATTGATTCCTTCACAGGTTTCCGTGAAAATTTCGGCAGCATTAAAGCTGCCAGGAATCTGATCTCAGCATCCTCATCAAAAGGTTCCGGTCCGATTTCAGCTAAAGGCGGGTGGGCATCTTCTGACGGCAGAAATCTCATCTCACCAAATCTGCGTATATCTGAATATACCAGTTTTTGTCCGTTGGATAGATTAAATATGACATGCACATGGTTGCGGAATCTGTCTTCAAGAATTTCTCCAAGTTCATTTACGACGAACCATGCGCCTGTCATTCCGAGGTGCGATAAGATCAGCATTTCATCTTCCAGCCGCCCCAGACGAAAAAGCAGATACTTGCTGCGACGGTCAATGGCAGAGATCTCTTTTTGAGTCACTGCAAATCTAAAGGCATCCAGCCCTTCACCTTTCACAACTGCTTTTCTTCCCGCTTCATGGGCTTGTATAACTGTATCGGAAAAAGTCACTTCCTCAATGATCAGCCCTTCAACCTTTGGAGAGAGACCCCTTTTCACATGTTCTACTTCCGGTAATTCAGGCATGTCTCTCGTCTCCCTTCTTACTTTGCATCGTACCAGGTGTTACCGTATGAATAATCAACCTTCAGCGGTACTGACAGTTCCACCGCAGATTCCATCACTTCCGGTACGATCTTTTCAAGTTTTTCAATTTCATCCTTTGGACATTCAAAAATCAGTTCATCGTGCACCTGAAGCAGCATACGCGTTTGAAGCTTTTCAGCTTTCAGACGGTCAGCCATCTCTATCATTGCTTTTTTAATAATATCTGCAGCAGTACCCTGAATCGGCGTGTTCATTGCGGTCCGTTCTGCAAAGCCTCTCAGGTTAAAGTTTCTGCTGGTGATCTCAGGAATATATCTGCGGCGGTGCAGCAATGTTTCTACATAACCTTTTTGTTTAGCCTCATGAATGATATCATCCATATATTCTTTGACTTTCGGATAGCTATCCAGGTATTTTTTAATAAATTCAGCTGCTTCTTTTCTTGTAATATCAAGACTCTGCGATAACCCGTAATCACTGATACCGTAGACAATTCCAAAGTTAACTGCTTTTGCGTGTCTTCTCATTCCTGAAGTCACATCTTCCTTCTCTACACCAAAAACGTCCATCGCCGTTTTTGTGTGAACGTCCATTCCCTGATGAAATGCTTCCTTCAATCCTTCATCATCTGAAATGTGAGCAAGGACTCTCAGCTCGATTTGGGAATAGTCAGCTGCAAACATGACCCAGTCTTTTTCAGATGGTATGAACGCCTGGCGGATTTTACGTCCTTCCTCAAGTCTGATCGGAATGTTTTGCAGGTTAGGATCAGTTGAGCTTAAGCGCCCAGTCTGCGTAAGTACCTGATTGTATCTGGTATGGATTTTATTCGAGTCATCATGAATCACTTTTAACAGCCCTTCAATATAGGTGGACTGTAGTTTACCGAGCTGTCTGAAATGGAGGATATGCTCAATAATTTCATGCTCCGGCTTTAACTTTTCTAAAATGTCAGCTGATGTTGAGTAACCTGTTTTTGTTTTTTTCAATACAGGCAGCTGCAGATTTTCAAATAAAATGACACCGAGCTGCTTAGGGGAATTAATGTTAAATTCCTCACCGGCAATTCTATATATATCAGACTGAATTTCTTCAAGCCTTTTCTTCAGTTCGATCCCCATATCCTTCAGACGGTCAATATCTACCCGCACACCCTTACGTTCCATTTCAGCAAGAACTGTGGCAAGCGGCAGTTCAAGCTTTTCAAAAAGCTCAAGCTGCTCATTCTTCTCAAGGGAAGCAATGCAGGTTTCTTTAATCGCATGGATCGTTGCAGCTTTTCTGGCTGTGTGCTGCGCAAGATCGTTATGCTCAGGAACCTTTTTCTTAGCGCCTTTTCCGTAAACAGACTCATCTGTCGGCACCGCGTCCGCCCCGTGCCTTTTTGCAATTGAAGCAAAATCATCCGCTGCTTCAGAAGCATCAATCACGTAGGAAGCAATCAGCAGGTCGAAATCTATGCCTTTTAAATCCATACCGAGGCGGTCAAAGGCAACAATTGACGCTTTTGCGTCATAGACAGATTTCGTATTAGCTTTGTCTTCGATCCACTGTTTAAATGTCTCCGACTTTGCTGCATTGTCAGGTGAAATAAAATAGGTTTTCTGATCAGCGTGCACAGCAACACCTAAAATATCAGCTGTATGATAGTTCACATCATACAATTCTACATAAAGTTCAGCATGTGATGGAAGCTGCTCCTGTGTAAAGTCAGACACTTCTTCCCACTCAATGTCTTTTAATTCGATCTCTTCTTCTTCACCATCCAGCTTATCAAGCAGTGAGTTGAACCCGAGTTCTTTATAAAGCTTTGTCAGTTTATCGTAATCTGCTTCCTGTTTTTCAAGCTCGTCCAGTTTAACAGTCACAGGAGCCGTTCTTGTTATCGTCGCAAGCTTCTTACTCATCTCAGCCAGCTGCTTATTTTCTTCAAGCTTTTCCTTCAGCTTTTTACCGCTCACTTGCTCGATGGAATCCAGGACATTTTCAAGTGTGCCGAACTCCTTCAGCAGTTTAATCGCCGTTTTCTCCCCAACGCCCGGCACACCCGGTATGTTATCTGAAGAATCTCCCATCAGACCCTTCATATCAATAATCTGATCAGGTGTCAGGCCATACTTTTCTTCTATATGGGCAGGCGTATACTTTTCAAGATCAGTGATCCCTTTTTTAGTGATGTCTACCCTGATTTTTTCTGAAGCGAGCTGGGTTAAATCTTTATCACCTGAAATCACGACTGTCTCAAAGCCGTCTTTTTCAGCCTGTGTGCTTAGCGTGCCGATAATATCGTCCGCTTCATACTGATCAAGCTCATAGTATTTAATGTTGTGTGCACTCAATAAATCCCGGATAAACGGGAACTGTTCAGATAACTCGGGCGGGGTTTTCTGTCTTCCACCCTTATAGTCTTCAAAAGTTTTATGACGAAAAGTTGTTTTCCCAGCGTCAAAGGCGACCATCAGATGCGTCGGCTTCTCCTCATCAAGCAGTTTCATCAGCATAGTGGTAAATCCATATATCGCATTTGTATGTATGCCTTTATCGTTGTTCAGTAATGGCAGTGCAAAAAAAGCACGGTAGGCAATACTGTTCCCATCGATCAGCATTAATTTTTTCGACAAACCGTTCATCTCCTCTATATTAAATTAACTTAGCTGCATTTTGATCGCTAAATTTTTCATGACACCGCATTGTTAAGGACTATTGTTTGCTCAGCTGGTGATTGGAGCTGCAGGGGGCGACTCCTATGTCAGGAAGGGACAGGTGGGGCTTATGGAGAAGCCTGCTGGCTCACCGCCCGGCCGTGAAGTCCCCCTGAAGCGGAAATCACCAGCCATCTTTAACAAAGCCTAATAAATAAAAAAGCTGTTTTCCCTCTTCATTTTAGCATGTCCAAAATGAAAGGGAAAACAGCGGGCATTATTCTGTTATACCTTGAAGAAGTGAGGCGTAAGGAGAGTCAGATGGCAGAATAATCATCGTTTCATCATTTACCGTTTTCTTATACGATTCAAGTGTTCTGTAAAGCTCATAAAACTCAGGGTCCGCGGAGAATGCGTTATTATACATTCTGGCCGCTTCCGCTTCACCTTCCGCACGGATCACATCTGCATCAGCATTCGCTTTAGAAAGAAGCTCTCTAACTTCACGATCAGTATTGGCTTCTATTCTGTTTTTATTGGCATCACCGGTAGAAAGGTAATCCTGCGCAGTCGCCTGACGCTCAGAGATCATATTCGTGTAAACGGCCTGTTCGTTCTCAGCAGGCAGGTTTGTCTGCTTCATACGAACATCTACTACTTCAATGCCGAATTGCTCCTGGCTGAGAAGTTCATTTACCCGTTCTGTAATACGGTCATTGAGACTCCCCCGGGATGATTTCTCATCATTAATGATCTGATCATAATCAAATTGACCAAGTTCAGATCTGACAACTGAGTAGATATACTCTTCCATCCGGGATTCGGCATTGATCATTGTACCAGCGTTTGAAATCATTTTGACTGGATCAGTAATGCGCCAGACTGAATAGTTATCAATAATCAGTCTCTTTTTATCCTTTGTGTTAATTTCCGCTTCTGATACGTCATATGTCATTTGATATTTAGGGAGTGTTGTCACTGACTGCACAAAAGGTATTTTTGCATTCAAGCCGGGTTCATCAATGATCTTAACCACTTCACCAAACTGTCTGACAACCCGGTATTCGCCTTCTTTGACAATAAACACATTTAAAAGTGCCGTAATTAAGAGGAACAGCAGCAAACCGATGAGGATAAATGCTTTTGTGAATTTTCTCCACTCAATATCTGCTTTTGGTTTAGTCGTTTTAGGTTTTTTATTAAACTCAAAAATTTTATTCTGATCATTGTCCATTTGCAGATTCCTCACTTTCCTCAGTCACTGGCGGCGGCTGCTGACGTTCGGGTTGCAAAGGAAGATATTTCATCGTATCTCCGTCATCATTCATGATATAAAGCTTCGTGCCAGGCAGGACTTCTTCTAGTGTTTCAAGGATTAAACGTTCGCGTGTAATTTCAGGGTTACTCTGGTATTCAGTTAAAATTTCATTGAACACAGCAATATCTCCCCGTGCCTGTTCAATTCTTGAAGCTTTTTCTCCTTGAGCTCTTGATTCGATTGCGTCTACTTCACCTTCTGCTTCATTTACCTTCTGACTTCTATATTTCTGTGCTTCATTTTCTTTTGTAATAGCGCCTTCACGTGCATCTGTGACAGCAGTAAACGCCTGACGCACTTCTGCGTTCGGAAGTTCAACATCCTGCAGCTGAACTGCCTGCACTGAAATTCCTATCTCATATTTTTCAATTAAAGTTGCAAGTAATTCTCTTGTATCAGCTTCAATTTCCGCCTTACCAGAAGTCAGAGCATCATCAATTGTAGAGCTTCCGATAATGCTTCTGATAGACGCAGATGTAGCATCATACAAAACTTCCTGAGGATCCTCAGCATTAAATAAATAATCTTTTGGTTCAGTAATTTTCCACTGGACGACAAGGTCTGCTAATACTATGTATTCATCTCCTGTGATCATCACTGTTTCTTCCGGAAATGACTTTATTTCTCCGTCTTCCTCTTCATAACCAAACTGTAAACTGAATGTTTCTTTTGATAAAATTTCTACCTGCTGTATTGGCCAGGGCAGCTTGAACTTCAGCCCGGATTCAGTAATGGTTTCATTAGCTTCACCGAAAGTAAGAACAAGTGCCTGTTCTGATTCGTCCACTGTGTACCACGATGTAAATAGAACAACTAATAAGATTGCTGAACCAGCGACGATCCCAATACCAGCCATGATACGCCTGATACTCATATCTATCTTCCTTTCTGTATGTATTAACTCTAATACGTTAAATATTACAAAAAGGTTTCAAGATCTTTTAAATTCAATAGAAAAAGCGTGAACGGGGTCTGTTCACGCTTTTTCTTGGGGTTCCCTGGATGAAGGGGTTTTCACTTAGTATCTTACCAATAAAATATTAAGTCACTGTCATGCCAGTGTAAATTCCATGTAAAGATTCACATTCCTGCTACTTATTCACTTTTAAAGGCAGTGTAAGTGTGAAAACCGTTCCTTTTTCAGGCTCACTTTCAACAGTGATCTCCCCGTTGTGCACTTCAATAATATGTTTGACGATGGCTAGTCCCAATCCGGTGCCACCTGAGTTTCTGCTCCGGGCTTTATCGACTCTGTAAAAACGCTCAAATATCCGGGACAGTTCCTCTTGCTCCATACCAATTCCATGGTCAATAAACTGCAGCTGTACTCTATTTTTCAGCTTTTTAGATTTTACAACAATGTCCTGATCAGCATAGGAGTATGTCAGAGCATTAGTAAGCAGGTTAATAAATACCTGCTTCAGCCGGTCAGCATCTCCTTCTATTATGAGTGGCAATTCCATATCCAGCTTAATCGAAGCATTTTTCTGATCTGCTTTTTGCTCAAGCATCAACGATACGTCTTTTAAAGTTTCAGCAATATCAACCTGACTAAGATTCAGCTTAAAGCCATGCTGCTCCACTCTGGAAAGCTCCAGCAGATCCTGGATCAGCATTTGAAGCCTGTCGCTTTCCTTTGCAATGATTTGGAGGAAAGATTCAAGCGCTCCTTTATCATTCATTGCACCATCAAGAAGCGTTTCAGTGAAACCTTTGATTGAGGTAATCGGTGTTTTCACTTCGTGTGACACATTTGCGACAAAATCTTTACGCATCTGTTCAAGCTTCTTCAGCTCTGATATATCATGGAAAACCAGTACAATTCCCTGCCATGCACTTCGTTCACCGATAATTGGCGCCCCGTAAACTTCGAGATGCTTATGAGGAAAAGTTTCTTCAATCAATATTTGCTTTCTGACACGCTGCTCAGTTAGAAATACTTCCTCAGCGAGTGCGTTTACCTGCTGATTTTTAAAAACGGACACATAGCTCTCGTTCAGCACTTCCTCAATATCTGAATGAAAGAAATTCAGAAACGGCCGATTGACCAGCACGATATACCCCTGCTTATCAATCATAATCAGTCCGCTTCCCATGTTTTCAATGAGTGTTTTCAGCCTGTCCTGCTGAACTGATTGCTCGCTGACCATTTCCTGCAGGTTTCTCGCAAGAATGTTGATCGCATTGCTTAACATACCCGTCTCATCGGCTCTATCTTCAAATGTACGGGCCTTATAATTCCCTTTTGCAAGCTGAATTGCTACTTCAGTTGCTGATTCAATCGGCTTTGTATACTGGTTAGTGATGCGCGCACCGATATAAATAATCATACCAAGTGCTGCCCCCAGCGTAATCGCCAGAATCAGCCAGATCTGACGGTAGACATTCTCCAGGTTTTCAAAGGCAGCTGCGAGCACGACATATCCGCTTTCAGATCCCGTTTCAATACTGCTGATATAATAAAAGCTGCTATCATCAGTATCGGCGGGGAATCTGACAATCCCGTTTGAAGGCCCGGGCAATGAGTTATCAATTTCATCCAGCATTAATTCATGATTAATATCTGAGATCGCCTGACCGGAGTCATATACAATCTCGGTATCATCATTTAATATCGTAATCCTCGTTTCCAGCACTTCACTCAGTTCATCGAACAATTCAGATCTCAATTCACTGAACGAAGGTTCACGTTCAGTCTGGTTGATTACAATATTCATTTCTTTTTCAATCCTTGAGTGCAGCGCGTTCAGGTAATATGATTTTACCAATTCTCCAATAATAATACCCAAGCCTACCAGCACTAATACAATGAGTGTAATTAATGCAAACAGCAGCCGGCCTTTAAATGACGTGAGTCTCACGTTACTTTCGGCTTCTCCATTTTGTAGCCAAGACCCCTGATGGTTTTAATGTACACCGGTTTTTTCGTGTTTTCTTCAATTTTTTCTCGTAAATGGCTGATATGCACATCCACAATACGGGTATCGCCTGCAAAATCATAATTCCAGACCGTCTGCAACAGCTGGTCTCTTGTTAAGACACGTCCTTTATTTTCAATCAAATAGACAAGAAGTTCAAATTCCTTCGGTGTAAGATCGATTGGTTCCCCTTTATAAAAAGCTTCATATTGTTCAGGATATACCTTCACTTCCCCAAGCTCGATAAAATCCTCTTCCACTTCAGGTTCCTTCAATTCCACACGGCCTGATCGACGCAGTATGGCCTTTACTCTGGCAACAACTTCACGCGGACTGAAAGGCTTTGTCATATAATCATCTGCGCCAAGTTCAAGCCCGAGTACCTTATCAAATTCTTCATCTTTTGCAGTGAGCATAATAATTGGAATATGAATCTGCTTTTGACGAAGCTGCTTACACACTTCGATTCCATCCATTACTGGAAGCATTAAGTCGAGCACCAGTAAATCAGGATGTTCATTTTCTACAAGTGCAATTCCTTCTGCACCGTCATATGCTGTTAATACGTCATAGCCTGACTGTTCTAAATTATACTTTAACAGTGTTACAATTGACTGTTCGTCATCTACAACCAGTACTTTTTTCTTCATTATAACCCTCCAGAAGCTAGTATTAACCCCAGATCATCCGATTCCATTATAGTACATATTCATCAGGGATGGCGATTTTATTATGTGAATAGTAAAGTTTGAATGGACCGCTGCTGATCTCCGCTTCAGGCGGACGCTTTCCGGACGGTGGTTGCTGAGCCTCCTCAAGCTTCGCCTTGCGGGGTCTCAGCTTCCCACTAATCGTCCCGGAGTCGCCGCCTTACGCTACAATCATCAGCTAAGTGAAAATGAATTTAAACTGAATTTCTCCAAAATAAAAAGACCATAAAGGCCTTTTTAAAAGTTATCCAGTGCTGAGCTGTTGAATTTTTGGAGTTTGTCAGGTGGACATACGACGACTGTGCCTTCGATGACAGTGTCTCCGCTTTCGTCTGTACCTCTTACGCTGATTTCAACTTCTGATTTTGGGCGGTCGATTGATTTGATTTCAAATACATAATCAACCGTCGCGTAGTGGTATAGTGGTTTCGGGAAGCTTAGATTGTGACTTTTAATATGAGATCCCGGACCAGGCATATATTTTGAAACTGCTGAAGTCACAAAGCCTGTCAGCATAATGGTTGGTACAATCGGTTTTTTATAGGATGTCTGCGACGCATAATCATGCTGAATATAGAGTGGATTTGAATCATTTGTTAAGCCTAGGAATAATAACAGATCTTTGTCTTCGATTTTTTCAGTCAGTGTTAATTTTTCCCCAATCGACATATCTTCTATCTGACGTCCGATTTTTCTTTTCTTTCCGAGTAACATGTTTTCTCCCCCTTGATGACTTTAATCATAACCCCTGTGTTTTCATTTTTTCTGATTTACCTTATATCTTTATTATAAGGTAAGACTCTTTAAATAAAGAAGCGTTTTATATCACTTTGCAAAAAAGGAACTGCCTGAATCAGCAGTTCCTCTCCACAATTACGTCGATGATAATGCACTCATCACACTGCGCACTGAATCTGCAGATTTTTGAAGCTGTGATTTTTCCTCATCTGTCAGATCGAGTTCCATGATTTTTTCAATCCCTTTGCCACCTAAAACTGTAGGTACGCCAAGGTAAATACCATCAAAACCATACTCCCCTTCAAGATAGGCAACTGATGGTAATACCCTCTTCTGATCTTTTAAGATCGCTTCAGTCATTTCCATCAGTGCAGCAGCAGGGGCGTAATAAGCTGAACCATTGCCAAGAAGTGCTACGATTTCACCGCCGCCTTTTCTTGTACGTTCAATGATTTCATTGAGGCGGTCTTTGGGAATCAGGTTTTCAAGCGGAACGCCGCCTGCACTTGAATAACGCGTAAGAGGTACCATGTCGTCCCCGTGACCTCCGAGAACAAATCCCTTAATATCCTTGACAGATAACCCAAGCTCCTCAGCTACAAATGTATTAAATCTTGCTGTATCAAGTACTCCGGATTGTCCAATTACACGCTCTTTTGGAAAACCCGACTCCTTGAAAACAGTATATGTCATTGCATCTACCGGATTAGATAAAACCAGAATCGTTGTTTCAGGCGAATGCTTCACAATTTCAGCTGTAACTGACTTCATGATTTTTTCATTCGTCTGAACAAGATCATCGCGGCTCATACCTGGTTTTCTTGGCAGACCTGCTGTAATAATCACAACATCAGAGTTCGCAGTGTCTGCATAGTCAGATGTGCCTTTGATCGTTACGTCATAGCCAAAAACAGGACCCGCTTCTAGCATATCGAGCGCTTTACCTTTGGTCGGCCCTTCATTTTGAGGAATGTCTACAAGCACAATATCTCCGAGTTCTTTTTGAGCTAAAAACAATGCCGTTGTTGCACCGGTAAAGCCTGCTCCAACGACTGAGATTTTTTTACGTGTGAATGCCATTTCTAATTCCTCCCGGTGTTAAAGTATGTAGTTAAAGGCCGGCAAATGCCGGCCTGACTGTCTTACATATTTTCGATCAGTGCAGTTCCGAATTCAGAGCACTTCACTTCTGTAGCGCCATCCATCAGACGTGCAAAGTCATATGTTACAACTTTAGAAGCAATTGTTTTCTCCATTGATTTAGAAATCAGGTCAGCAGCTTCGTTCCAGCCAAGGTGCTCAAGAAGAAGTACACCTGAAAGAATCACTGAAGATGGGTTTACTTTATCAAGACCAGCGTATTTTGGAGCAGTTCCGTGTGTTGCTTCAAAGATCGCATGTCCAGTGTCGTAGTTAATGTTAGCACCAGGTGCGATTCCGATACCGCCAACCTGTGCTGCAAGTGCGTCAGAGATATAGTCTCCGTTAAGGTTCATTGTTGCAACTACGTCAAACTCAGCAGGACGAGTAAGGATCTGCTGAAGGAAGATATCTGCAATTGAATCCTTCACGATGATTTTTCCAGCTGCTTCAGCGTCACTCTGTGCTTTATTCGCTGCATCTGTTCCCTGCTCATCTTTGATCTGATCATACTGATTCCATGTGAAAACTTTATCTCCGAATTCACGCTCAGCAAGATCATAACCCCAACGCTTAAAAGCACCTTCAGTAAATTTCATGATGTTACCTTTATGAACAAGTGTTACTGATTTACGGCCTTCAGTCAGTGCATAGTTGATTGCTGAACGCACAAGACGCTCAGTACCTTCTTTAGAAACAGGCTTTACACCGATACCAGCAGTGTCTGGGAAACGGATATTTGTTGCACCCATTTCATCCTGAAGGAAGTTGATCAGCTTTTTCACTTCATCTGATCCTTCAGCAAACTCAATACCAGCATAAATATCTTCAGTATTTTCACGGAAGATCACCATGTCAGTGTCTTCAGGACGTTTAACCGGTGAAGGTACACCTTCAAAGTAACGTACAGGGCGCAGGCAAGTGAACAGGTCAAGCTGCTGACGAAGCGCTACGTTTAATGAACGGATCCCTCCACCGATTGGTGTTGTAAGAGGTCCTTTAATTGCAATGAAATACTCGTTGATTGCATCAAGTGTAGCCTGTGGAAGCCATTCACCTGTCTGGTCGAATGCTTTCTGACCCGCAAGTACTTCTTTCCATTCGATTTTCTTTTCTCCGTTATAAGCTTTTTCAACAGCTGCATCTAATACGCGCTGTGCAGAAGCCCAGATATCCGGACCTGTACCATCACCTTCAATAAAAGGTACGATCGGATTGTTCGGCACCTGAAGATTGCCGTTAGATACTGAAATTTTTTCACCTTGTGTCATAAGTCTTTCCCTCCAAATATCATTGGCCGGGGACTGACAGAGTAAGTCAGTCCCCCAGCTTTAATTACTATTACATCAGTTATGTGTCAGTTTGTAAAATGTTCCGTGAAATTATCGCTTCTCCACCGGTACATATTCCTGCATGCCAGGACCAGTATATTCAGCTCTTGGTCGGATCAGGCGGTTATTTGAATACTGCTCGAGAATATGAGCCAGCCAGCCTGATACACGGCTTACAGCAAAAATTGGCGTGAAGAGGTCGTGGTCAATACCAAGGCTGTGGTAGACAGATGCTGAATAGAAGTCCACATTTGGTGGAAGTTTCTTTTCAGATGTCACGATTTCTTCAATCTTAATAGACATCTCATACCATTTTGACTCTCCGCGAAGCTCAGTCAGTTTCTTAGACATTTCACGAAGGTGCTTTGCACGAGGGTCTCCCTGCTGGTATACACGGTGACCAAAGCCCATGATTTTTTCTTTGTTTTCAAGCTTCTTACGAATCACAGACTCAACGTTTTCAACTGAACCAATTTCAGTTAACGTCTTCATTACCTGCTCATTTGCTCCACCATGCAGCGGGCCTTTAAGCGCGCCGATTGCAGCAGTTACACCTGAATAAACATCAGAAAGTGTAGCTACACATACTCGTGCTGTAAAAGTAGAAGCGTTCAGCTCGTGATCAGCATGAAGCACAAGTGCTTTATTCATCGCTTCAACTTCGATGTCTTCGGGCATTTCACCATTCATCATATAAAGGAAGTTAGCTGCAAAACTCAGGTCAGCTTTAGGTTCAACCGGCTCCTGGCCTTTTCGGATACGTGCAAACGCAGTAACGATTGTTGCAATCTTCGCCTGAAGACGCACTGCTTTGCGGTAGTTTGCTTCTTCTTCCATAACATCTGCCTCTTCATCAAAAAGTCCAAGCGCAGAAACTGCTGTGCGAACAGCTGCCATTGGATGCACTTTATCTACAGGCATCGCTTTAATTTGTGCAATGACTTCATCAGGAACTGCCATATTATCAGCAAGCTGCTGTTTAAGTTCTGCAAGCTCATTTTCTTTTGGCAAACGCAAGTGCCAAAGCAGGTAAATGATTTCTTCAAAGCTCGCGTTTTCAGTCAGATCGTCGATATTGTAACCAACGTATGTAAGAGTGTCATCAATAATTGAACTGATCGATGAAGTAGTTGCTACAACGTTTTCTAAACCTCTCGTTGCTGTCATAAACAAATCTCTCCTTTTAATCTTAGTCTTGTATTTAAAGCCAGACCGGCGTTTAAAATACGAAATCGTCATCACATAAAAACTGAGCGATTGCTCAGTCAGCTGACAGAATGGAATTCGTCATTTCGGATGCGCTTACATTGTCCATTATAATCAATAATCAGAACTTTGTGAATGAAAACGCATTAATTTGCCGGGATTAATTTAATTTGCCGAAATTTGACAGCTTTAAAATACCCTTGAAACCCATTCAAATATTTTCATTGCACTATAGGCTATACCTGCTCCAATTAAAGGTCCGACAGCAATTCCGTTAAACAGAGCTACCGCAAGAATGGTCCCGAAGACAAGTGCCACTGTAATGTGAGGATCCTCCTGAAGCAGAGAAATACCGCCTTTTGCGATCAGTGCTACGGCAATACCGGAAGCAAGTGCAACCCACGCATACGGTGACTTTACCGCATCTGTCAGCTCTTTAAACCCAATTGCGCCGCTTGCGATCGGAGCAAGGACAGCAATTGTAATAATGGTGACCCCCCAATTGATTCCTTTACCCTGGATAAATGTAAAAATCTTTTCATCAGCACCCGCCACTTTTAATAAGATAAGAAATAGGACTGCAATCATCAGCGAATTGTTTTTGGCCAAGAAGCCGATTGCCAGTAATAAAAGTAAAAAGATCATTGCCGGATTAATCATTTTTTTATCCCTCCATTTTCATGTTTGACTTCATACAGGAGGACAAGCCCGTGATAAAGCGATGTTTTCATATTTTAGTTATTATGTTATTCATTCTGATTACTGTACGTATTGTCTTGATTTACTTCTGGCCATTTACAGCAGGGGCGCTGCTTGCCACTCTTTTATACCCTTTCATCAAACTGCTATTTGAATATGTAAAACTTCCATATAAACTCAGTGTGCTGTTCGGGTTGATTATATTGCTGATAACCGGCCCTCTCATTCTTACAGGGTGCTATGTACTTTTAAATAATGAAATTCTTTATTTATTGTCGCAGTTACCAGCCTATACTTCATCACTGCTGACTGTAATTCAGGACACGGTACAAACACTTCCTGGTTTTCTGCATGATTTGACTCATCCTTATCTCACTCACAGCCATTTATCAATGTTAATAAAAGAAATTGAGCATCTTCTCCTGGATGCAGGGAAACAGCTGATTAGTGAGATATCAAAATCCGCCGGCAACCTTCCTTCAGTTTTATTTTCAATGGGAATGATGTATATCGCAGCATATTATATACTAGCTGACTTTAAATCCTGGAAAAATAAACTGCCGGCTGAATTAGTTAAACAGCTTGAACAGGTCCGTTCATTAGGTTTTCGTGAAGCAGGCGCTTACTTTCTGTCTCAGCTATTACTTTCATTGTTTACTTTTATTATTACCTTATCCGGGCTGCTGATGCTTGGTACACCCCATCCATTTTTATTTGCACTGTTGTCTGCTGCACTTGATTTTGTGCCCCTTGCCGGCTCTTTGCTTCTATTTCTGCCGCTTGCCATTTTTTATCTGATTCATATTGGTCCAGCTCATGCAGCTGGGGCTTTCATCATCTATCTGGTGATTATTGGTGTCAGGCAAATAACTGAACCTAAGGTGATCGGTGACAGAATGGGACTGCACCCTTTAGTTGCACTGATTTTCCTATATATTTCTGTTAGCCTGCTTGGAGTAAAGGGGCTTTTGTTGACGCCTCTATTTATGATTATTTTTGCTGTATTGATTAAAATCCGTCTGCTTCATGTGGTCTGGCGTTATATTTCCACTGGGGAAAACCCTTTTGATCAACAATGATGTAAAAAACACACAGCGGCTGCTGTGTGTTATGGTCTGTGAATGATTACGTTGCCATTTCTCATTTTTCTCTGAACCCATTTATAGATAACCGGCTTCATTAAATTCCTTGTAGCAGGAATTAACAGGAAGAACCCAATCGCATCTGTAATAAAACCTGGTGTTAACAGGACAACACCACCAATTAAAATACATAATCCATCAATAACAGCATCACCCGGTCCACCGTCAAGTACAGTCATATTCTGCACTTTTTTGAGAGCCTGAAGTCCTTGAGATTTCGCCAGATAAGCACCTAAAACACCGGTTAATATGATTAACAGAACTGTCGGTATAACACCAATCAGATTTCCAGCACTGATCAGAATTGCGATTTCAAGTGCAGGAACAATAATAATTAATAGCATGAGCCATCTCACAAGGAATATCTCCTTTCAACATTACGCGCTACACTTATTTTATCATAATTCAAATGAAATGAAAAAAACCTGAGCGGAAATCCGCTCAGGTTTTCAATGTTTCTTACAGTACGCTTGCGTGTCCGTTATAGACGACACCGCGCTCTGCATCAACTGTTACTTCCTGTTCATCAGTGAATGTTGCGATTGCGTTATCCACTCCTACGATCACAGGTAAGCCAAGGTTCAGACCAACAACTGCAGCATGGCTTGTCAATCCGCCTTCTTCAACGATCAGTGCAGAGCACTTTTCAATTGCAGGCATCATTTCTTTGTCAGTGCCGATTGTAACCAGAACTGAGCCTTCTGTTACTTTCTCAAGCGCTTCTTTTGCATTTGAAGCTGTTACTACTTTACCGAATCCCGATTTACGTCCGATACCCTGACCTTTTGCAAGTACGTCACCTACAATATGGATCTTCATCAGATTCGTTGTACCTGATTCACCAACAGGAACACCAGCAGTAATGACAACAAGGTCACCATGCTTTACGCAGCCGCTGCTTAGGCTTTCTGTAACGGCCATATCAAGCATTTCATCTGTCGTTTCAGTCTTAGCTCCGACCTGAGGGTATACGCCCCATACAAGTGCAAGACGTCTTGATACAGACGTGTCAGCTGTAACAGCAACAATTGTAGCTTCAGGACGGTATTTAGAAATCATTTTAGCCGTGTGACCACTTTCAGTTGGCGCAATAATTGCGTTCACTTCAAGGTTTAATGCTGTGTGTGCTACTGCCTGGCCGATTGCATCCGTCATATTACGCTCAAAACGCTTACTGCGCTTAGAAAGAATCGCTTTGTAATCAAGTGCTTCTTCAGCTCTTGAAGCAATGTTATTCATTGTCTGAACTGATTCCACAGGGTAATCCCCTGCAGCTGTTTCACCTGAAAGCATGATCGCATCTGTGCCATCGAAAATTGCGTTTGCCACATCAGATGCTTCAGCACGTGTCGGACGTGGGTTGCGCTGCATTGAATCCAGCATTTGAGTTGCAGTGATAACAGGCTTTCCTACAGCATTACACTTACGGATCAGCTGTTTTTGAACAAGCGGTACTTCTTCAGCAGGAATTTCAACACCAAGGTCGCCACGGGCAACCATCAATCCGTCAGATACCTGAAGGATTTCATCAATGTTATCTACACCTTCCTGGTTTTCAATCTTAGGAATGATGTTGATTTTTGGAGAACCGTTCTTTTCAAGAAGTTCACGGATATCCATTACATCAGATGCACGGCGGACGAATGAAGCAGCGATAAAGTCTACACCCTGCTCAATTCCAAAAAGAATGTCCTGTGCATCTTTATCAGTGATACCAGGCAGATTAACAGAGACGCCAGGTACATTAACACCTTTTTTGTTTTTCAGCGTGCCTGTGTTCATGATCTTCGTTCTGATTTCACCAGCGTTCTTATCAATTGAAATGACTTCAAGTCCGATCAGACCATCATCCAGAAGGATTTTTGACCCTTCGTGCACATCATTTACAAGGTCGCTGTAAGTGATAGAAAACTTTTCAGTCGTTCCAACTACTTCTTTCATTGATACGATGATCTCATTACCTGCAACAAGCTCAATCGCACCGTTTTCCATTGTGTTTGTGCGGATCTCCGGACCTTTTGTATCTAAAAGGATTCCGATATTCTTACCCAGTTTCGCTGCAGCTTCACGGATATTTTTAATTCTTGCACCGTGTTCTTCAAAATCTCCATGGGAGAAGTTCAGACGCGCAACATTCATTCCAGCTTCCATCAGCTGTGTCAGCTTTTCAATACTCTCACTTGCAGGGCCAATCGTACATACAATCTTAGTTTTTCTCATTTGTTTACCTCCTGGAATCAATTAAATAGATAGTTCCTGTGATAAGCGGTACAGATCAACATCTGCCTGATGCTCCATCTTTAATGCTTCAATAATATCATAGTCGACGAGTTCATTCTTCTGAATACCTACAGCACGTCCACCCTTATCTTCCATTAACAGTTCAACTGCACGCGCACCAAGTCGGCTTGCAAGAACCCGGTCTGAAGCTGTCGGTGATCCACCGCGCTGCATATGTCCAAGGACAGATACTCTTGTATCCACACCTGTTTTTTCCTTCATCAGGGCAGCAAATTCCCCGCCTGACATGACGCCTTCAGCGACAATAATAATACTGTGCTTTTTACCGCGTGCATGACCTTTTTTAATCTTATCTACAACCTTCTCGAGGTTATATGGATCTTCAGGAATCAGGATGGATTCAGCACCGCCTGATAGTCCTGACCAAAGCGCGATATCACCGGCATTCCGGCCCATTACTTCAATGATAAATGTGCGTTCATGTGAAGTTGCTGTGTCCCGGATTTTATCAATCGCATCAATCACTGTATTAAGAGCTGTGTCAAATCCGATTGTGAAATCAGTTCCCGGGATATCATTATCGATTGTACCAGGCACGCCTACACATGGGAAACCATGTTCAGTCAGTGCTTTTGCTCCCATATAAGAACCGTCTCCCCCAATAACAACGAGACCTTCAATACCGAATTTCTTCAGCTGTTCAATTCCTTTTTTCTGGCCTTCAAGCGTCTTAAATTCTTCGCATCGCGCAGAATAAAGCTTCGTTCCCCCGCGGTGAATAATATCACCAACAGAACCAAGCTCAAGCTTTTCAATATTACCGGAGATTAATCCCTGATAACCCTGATAAATTCCGTATACTTCAAGCCCGTGATAGATGGCTTTTCTTACGACAGCTCTGATCGCAGGGTTCATACCCGGAGCATCTCCGCCACTGGTCAGTACGCCAATTTTTTTCATTTTGATGTTCCCACCTTTAATTGAAAAATTATGTTAACTATTTCACAGAAATAGTGTTCCGAAGTTGGATGTACAAGTTCGTTTTCATCCTTTTAAAAATAACACGAAGATGTTTTGTTCTCAATCATTAGCTTAAAGTCTCACACATTCTTCTAAAGGGAATATTCATGTAAACGCTTAAACATTCATAATTGTACACATTTTTGACACATAATAACCTGAATGTTCCTTTCTTTTATTGTTTACACATCTGACACAAGAAAAAACCTCTTCAGATAAGATCTGAAAAGGTTTACCGGTTAAACAGTTTCTTTTGTAAACTCACCGATTGACTGGAACTTATCATAGCGTTGCGCCACTAATGCTTCTTCATCCAGCTGGGATAATTCCTTTAACGACTGAAGCAGTACCTGATCAATAGATGATGCCTGTTGTTTAATATCTCTGTGTGCCCCGCCTTTTACTTCCGGAATAATCTCATCAATAATGCCCATTCCCTTCAGGTCAGGTGCAGTAATCTTCATTGATTCAGCAGCTTGCTTCGCAAGACTTGCATCCTTCCAGAGAATCGATGCAGCACCTTCAGGAGAGATCACAGAGTAAGTGGAATTCTCAAGCATATGAAGATGGTTCCCAACACCAAGTGCAAGTGCACCACCGCTCCCACCTTCACCGATCACAATACATACGACCGGTACAGTGAGGCCTGCCATTTCAAACAGGTTGCGGGCAATGGCTTCACTCTGACCGCGTTCTTCTGCCGCTTTACCAGGGTATGCACCCTTGGTATCAATAAAGCAAATGATCGGGCGGTTAAACTTCTCAGCCTGCTTCATGAGTCGCAGCGCTTTACGATATCCCTCAGGATGCGGCATACCAAAATTCCGCTTAATATTTTCTTTCGTATCCTTACCTCTTTGATGACCAATCACAGTCACGGGGTTCCCTTTATAGCTTGCAATGCCACCTACAATTGCGTGATCATCCCCATACAAACGATCTCCGTGCATTTCCATGAAGTCTTCGAAAAGCTCTTCTATGTACTCAAGTGCTGTCGGACGTTCAGGATGGCGCGCAAGCTGTACGCGGTCCCATGGTTTGATAGAAGAATAAACATCAGTCTCAAGACGCGCAAGCCGGTCTTCGAGTTTTGCGATCTCCTCACTCAAATCAACTTCAGAATCCGCTGTGAATGCTTTTAATTCATTGATTTTTTCACGCAGCTGATTAAGGGGTTTTTCAAACTCCAGTTCATTTACCATGATGCTCCTCCTTTATTGTGCAGAGAAAGAAGCACACTTAATTTTTCTTTCATTTCTATACGGGAGATGACCTGATCAAGCTGACCGTGCTCCATCAGGAATTCTGCAGTCTGAAAATCTTCAGGCAGCTTTTCTCTGATCGTCTGCTCAATGATTCTTCTTCCGGCAAATCCAATAAGCGCACCCGGTTCTGCAAAATTATAATCACCAAGAGAAGCAAAACTTGCGGAAACGCCTCCTGTAGTCGGATGAGTCATCACCGAAACAGTCAGTCCTCCTTTATCGCTAAAACGCTTAAGAGCTGTGCTCGTTTTTGCCATTTGCATTAACGATAAAACGCCCTCCTGCATTCTTGCACCACCACTTGCTGTGAAAATAATAAATGGAAGATTCTGATCCTCAGCCACTCTGACAGCTTCAGCAATTTTTTCACCAACCACAGAACCCATACTGCCCATTCTGAAAGTCGAATCCATAATCGTCAGTACTGCCTGATTGCCGTTGATTGAGCACGTTCCTGTTACAACCGCTTCATTTAAACCTGTCTTTTTCTTATCCTTCTCAAGCTTTTCAAGGTAGTCAGGGAACCCAAGCGGATTCTCAGAAGACAACTGCTGGTTAAACTCTTTGAAAGAACCTTCATCAGCCAGACATTCAATTCTTTCAGCCGCGTTCATTGGGTGATGGTAACCACACTGCAGACAAACCTTTTGATTCTTGTAAATTTCTTTCGTATAAATGATCTTTTTACATTTAGGACACTTAGTCAATATTCCTTCCGGGACATCATTTTTATCATGTTCAGATGGAATCGTTGCGTATTTTTTCTTTTTAGCAAATATATCCTTCAGCAACCTGTCTTCCTCCCTAGTCATTATCTATATTTGTGATCAGCTTCAGCGACTGCTCAGTATCTTCTGAAAGTAAGTTTTGATATAAATCAGCCATCATATCATCTGTCAGTGAGACATGCGTCTGCATGTCAGCATGATAAAAGTCATTCAGGATCAGCCAGATTTTTGTATAGAGCTGATTTCCCCCAGCCTCTACCAGTTCTCTTTTTAAATGGGTTAATGATGTTAGCTCTGAGTTTTTATATTTAGATGAAATATGTTCATACAGGTGCAGTCTGTCATCTTTGGATAAGGATGAGACTCTTCTTAATGCATCTTCTTCAAGCCATGTTTTCACTTCAGCCACATCACTTACGGCACGGCTCTCCTGTAGAATGAACATGCCTAACAGATCAATCAGGTGATGGTCTCTGAAGTCTCTGAGAAAAGTACCTTCTCCTCTTCTCGTCTCGATCAGCCCGAGCAGCTCAAGTGCTCTTAACGCTTCTCGCACAGAAGAGCGTGCAACGCCGAATCGCTCCGACAGTTCACGCTCTGATGGGATCCTGTTACCGGCTGTCAGACGGTCTTCCCTGATCATGTCCCTGATCTGGTGGACAACAGATACATATCTTTTATGCTCATTCAAATGTCTGTCACTCGCTTTTTCCAATTTGAGATAAACGGGCAGTTTTCTCTCTTACTTCTTCAGGGTCCACCTTAATTCTGGCTACGCCTGTTTCCATTGCAGCGTTCGCAACACGAGAAGCGACAGCTGGTGCCACTCTCGGATCAAACGGAGCAGGAATCACATAGTCTGCATTTAGTTCATCCTCAGAAATGAGTGATGCGATCGCCTCTACAGCAGCAATCTTCATTTTCTCATTAATATGCGTTGCTCTCACATCCAACGCGCCTCTGAAGATCCCAGGAAAGGCAAGCACATTGTTTACCTGGTTAGGAAAATCTGATCGTCCGGTTCCGACTACTTTTGCACCGTTTGCTTTTGCCAGTGCCGGCATAATTTCAGGTACAGGGTTTGCCATCGCAAAAATAATCGAATCCTGGTTCATTTTCTGAACCATTTCCTCTGTCAGCGCACCAGCTACAGATACACCGATAAAGACGTCTGCACCTTCAATGACATCATCAAGTGAGCCGTCCAGGCGCTCTCTGTTTGTGATCTTCGCTACATTATGCTTCACTTCATTCATACCATAAGGGCGTCCTTCATAGATCGCACCCTTAGAATCACACATAATGATATCTCTTACACCATAGCTGTATAACAGTTTAATAATCGCAATTCCTGCCGCTCCTGCTCCGTTCATGACGACTCTGATTGAAGAGAATTCTTTATTTGTTATCTTAAGGGCATTGACAAGTCCCGCAACGGTTACAATTGCTGTACCATGCTGGTCATCGTGAAAGATCGGAATGTTAGTTTCTTTTTTCAAACGTTCTTCAATCTCAAAACATCTAGGTGCTGCGATGTCTTCAAGATTGACGCCTCCAAATGTAGGCTCCATCAGTTTAACTGTTTCTACAATTTTATCAATCTCTGTTGTATTCAGGCAGATTGGAAAAGCATCTACGCCTGCGAAGCTTTTAAAAAGTACTGCTTTCCCTTCCATTACAGGCAGTGAAGCTTCCGGTCCGATATTGCCAAGACCGAGTACTGCTGTACCATCCGATACAACCGCAACCATGTTCCCCTTCATTGTATAATCATATACCGTCTCCGGCTTATCATAGATTTCTTTACATGGTTCTGCTACACCAGGTGAATATGCCAGGCTGAGCTCCTCGGCATTTCTTACTAACACTTTTGATTTCGACTCCAGTTTCCCCTGATTCACTCTGTGCATATGCAGTGCTTCATCTCGTAATGACAACGAACTTCACTCCTATTTTTTGGGTTACCCCTTTATTTAACAATTGGTCAGACCACATTCTTATTCACTATAACAAAAACAATTCAACATTTGCAATTTATTGTTCGACGACATTTTCATTTCCCAGCAGCTGAATCAGCCGGTCTATCAGGGCATCAACGGGGGTTACTCCGTCAATGTCAAGCTTCTGTTTATTTCCTGATTCTGCATCGTATACAATAACCGGAATCCGGCCTTCGAATTGTCTGCAATATTTATTAATCATGTCGAAAGTATCTTTTGAATCCATCGGTTCCGGAATTCTCAAAAAGAGCGTTTTCTCACTCTTCACTCCATTATACTGATCAGCAGGTATTACATGCTGTACAACAAACTGATTTTTGCCGTTCCGCTCCTCTGTTTTGCCAGTCAATACAAGTGTCATTCCTTTTTGAATAAGTGATGACTGCTTTCTGAAGATGTCAGGAAAAACCACACCATCCATATCCCCTGTTTCATCGCTTAATAGAATAAAGCACATATTTTCGCCTTTTTTAGTTCGGATCACACGTACTTCATTGATTAAAGCACCGATCATACTTTTTGTACCCGGCTTCACCTCATCAATTCTGGCAGCGCCTGAACCGCTGAGCCTTTCACGGTAGACAGATACAGGATGGGAGGATAAATAAATACCAAGCACTTCTTTTTCATGTGCAAGCTTCTGGTCATCCGGCATTGGAGACGCCTTAGCATGTTTCGGTTTAATATCAAGCCCTTCAAACAGGCTACCCTCTCCCTGCATCAGACCGGCGTGACTGATGGCAATTTCAATTGAAGCAAGCAGGACGGATCGATCCTGACCAAAACTGTCAAGCGCACCTGAAAAGATGAGCGGTTCAAGCAGTTTTCTGGTCACAAGCTTGGGATTTAATCTGCTGCACAGGTCAAAAAAGTCCCGAAAAGGCTTTTCCTTCCTGATGTTCATAATCTCTTCAGAAGCCGCTTTATTAACCCCTTTGATTGCACTCAGGCTGTAAATAATCTCATTGTGCTGACCTTTGAAGTAGCGCATGCTTTTATTAATATCCGGAGGTGTTACGCTAATGGAGAGATTTCTGCATTCTTTAATATACTGAGCAGTCTTATCCTCATTACCGGTAGCACTGGTCATGAGTGCTGCCATGAACGCAACAGGATAATGTGCTTTCAGGTAAGCAAGCTGATAGCCGATTTTACTGTATGCTACTGCGTGGCTTCTATTAAATCCATAATCAGCAAATCTGACAATCAGATCATACAATTCATTTGCCGCTTCGCTCGTATATCCTTTTTTGACAGCACCATCAGTAAATCTTTTTCTTTCACGGTCAAGGTCCTGCTTTTTCTTTTTACTGACTGCTCTTCTTAACACGTCCGCCTGACCAAGAGAGAACCCGGCAAACTTCGAGGCAATCTCCATGATCTGCTCCTGATAAACGATAATCCCGTAAGTGGAAGATAAAACCGGTTCAAGATCCTGATGTATATAAGGAACTTTCTCGTGCCCATACTTTCTTTTAATATACTGCGGAATAAATTCCATCGGTCCCGGACGGTTTAATGCATTTACAGCAACAAGGTCTTCAAACTCTGATGGTTTCAGTGTCATTAAAACCTTTGTCACACCTTCAGCTTCAAATTGGAAGATACCGCTCGTCAACCCTTTTCCAAGAAGCTCAAAAGCAGCCTGATCGTTCTCAGGAATTTTTTCGATTTCAAATTCCGGTTCAGCCTGACGCACCGACTGAATGACCCTGTGTAAAATTGTCAGGTTCCTGAGCCCGAGATAATCCATTTTTAAAAGTCCGATTTCTTCTAGAGCACCCATTGGCCACTGGGTAATATGAGCATATTCAGTGCCCTTTTGAAGCGGGACAACCTCTGCAAGCGGCACATCGCTGATAATAACACCAGCCGCATGCACTGAAGTATGTCTTGGAAGACCTTCAAGCTTCATCGCTGTTTTAAACCACTCTTTGTAACGATCTGACTGGTTCACAAACCGTTGGAGTGATTGTGACTGCTGATACGCATCTTTTAAAGTGATACCGTGAAGAGATGGAATTGATTTTGAGATCACTTCCATTTCTCCGGTGCTCATGCCATATACCCTGGCCATATCGCGCGCAACAGCTTTTGCTGAAAGCGTACCGAATGTGGCGATCTGCGCTACTTTCCTTCTGCCATACTTTTCAGCTGTGTATTGAATCACCTCATCGCGCCGGTCATCCGGAAAATCCAGATCGATATCCGGAAGCGTCACACGTTCAGGGTTTAAAAAACGCTCAAATAACAGCTTATGTTTAATCGGGTCCACATGCGTAATAAATAGCGCATAGGCTGTCAGTGAACCTGCAGCTGACCCACGGCCGGGTCCGGCGAGAATGTGCTGTTCACGCGCAAATTTCATTACATCCCATATAATCAGGAAATAATCATTAAAGCCCATCTGATCGATGACTTCCAGTTCGTATTCAAGCCGTTTAAGATATTCTTCGGTGACTTGTCCCACCCGTTTTTTTAACCCTTCCTCACAAAGATATGCAAGCACTTCTTTTTGAGTCACGTCATCCGGAACAGGATAAACAGGCAGATGTGAGACTGAAAAATCAATCGTCACTACGCAACGCTCAGTGATACGGTACGTATTCTCAAGTGCTTCAGGATCATCTGACAGCTGCTTTTCAACTTCTTCAGCTGACCTGAAATGGTAACTTCCCTCAATATTCACTTCTTCTACCGTGAGACCATCGCGGAGTGCGCTCAGTGCTTCAAAAGCCGCCTTATCTGCAGGCTCACCGTACCTCACTTCAGCTGCAGCTGCCCGCGGAATCGCTGTTTCTAAAGAGAGAGCACGGATGAGTGCGTTCAGTTCCGCATCCTCCCTGCGGTCAAGATTGGAGAGTCCAAGGTAAAATTGTTCCTGACCCATCATTTTTTGAAGCTGTAATGCGCGTGCTGCAGCTTCTTCAGTCCGGCCGTTCAATAATAAGCTTTCAATCTCTCCATCAATACCTGGCGTAATGACGATCAGCCCTGTTGAATATGCCTTCAGCCACTTCTCCGGCAACGGCTTTCCTGTGGTGGATATTGCACTGGATATTTTAATCAGGTTTTTATAGCCTTCATTCGTTTCTGCAAGTAAAACAAGCGGAAATGACTGTTCATCACTCCCGCTGATATCTGCAGTTAATCCGATAATCGGCTTCATCCCTTCTTTTTGACAAGCCTTATAAAAGGGGATCACGCCATACATTGTATTGTGATCTGTCAGCGCCAGCGCTGTCTGCTTTTCACGCTTCGCCAGTGCGACCAGTTCCGATATTGAGATCGTGCTGCTGAGCAGACTATAGGCACTTGTAACCTGCAAATGAGTAAAAGCCATTCTGGATCCCCTTTCATCACGTTAAATTTTTATGCTTTACAGATCGCTTCGAGCTTTTCGATCACTTCTTCTGCTTCAGTCCATTCATAAATCGAAGCACCGGCTGCAACAGGATGGCCACCACCGTTATACTGCTTAGCGAGCTCATTTACAATAGGTCCCTTCGATCTCAGACGTACTCGGATCTCTTTCTCCTCTTCGATGAAAAACACCCATGCGCGGATCCCTTTCACACTGCCGAGCGTGCTGACAAGAAGAGAGGCTTCAGATGGAGCTGCATTAAATTCAGCAAGTTTTTCTTTCGTTAACTTTATATGAGCTGCACCATTCTCTGACATGTGGAAGTTTTGAAGTACATATCCCTGAAGCTTTAACACATTCGCATCCATTTCATATAGCGTATTGTAGAGTGCTGATCTGTCAAAGTTATATTTAATCAATTCACCTGCATAGTCAAAAGTTTTCTGGGTTGTGCTCGGATATAAAAAGCGGCCCGTATCTCCGACAATGCCTGCGTAGATCAATCTCGCAGCAGCGTCAGACATGTTTAATCCATTATCTTTTCCGCTCAGGTACAATTCATAAATCATCTCACTGGCTGAGCTTGCTGAAGTATCAACCCATAACAGATCTCCATAAGCATCTTCATTAGGATGGTGGTCAATTTTAATCACTTTTGCACCGTTTTTATAGCGTTGATCATCAATTCTGTCTGTATTCGCAGTGTCACAAACAATGATTAATGCATCTTCAAAGTCTTCATCCTTCACTTCATCAAGATCATGCAAAAAGCTGAGTGTTGGCTCAGGTGTTCCTGTTGTATAGACTTTCTTTTCAGGAAAAGATGCCTTAATTACTTCTGCAAGTCCTGCCTGGGAACCATATGCATCAGGATCCGGTCTTACATGTCTATGTAGGATAATTTTGTCATATTGCTTAATTTGTTCAATGATTTGCTCTTTCAATGTCTATCACTCCCTGAATTAGTGGAATTTACTCTGATAAGCCTTTACAATAATAGTAGTTTATTATTGGAGGAATCAAAATGGCAATATTAGTGTTTCTGATCATTATGTCCGGAGTTGCTTATCTGTATTTCAAGACAAAGCAGATCCGCTCACCCCGCCCTGTAGAAAAAGCCTGGCAGAAAAGCCGTGCAGGAATGGCACTCGGTACAGGAATGGGCTTAATCGGGCTGAATACTTTTTTTCTGTTTAACTTTGAGCTTGCTACTGATCTGATCTTTACTTATATCATCGCACTTATTTTCATCATCATTGGTTTTGCAAGTGCATGGGCTAGATATAAAACCTATAAACATTATACGCCTTTATTGGCGGAAGAAGAAAACAACTGGAATAACTAATCTAAATAACAGCTTATTAGTAAAAATGATCCACTTCGTTTGAGTTGAATTTCACTATTACATTTTAATGCAGCGGAACGGGAGGCGGAAAAGTGCCAGGTGAGACCTTACGGTGAAGCCTTATGAGGCTCAATACCCGGCTGCACAAAGCATCATCCTGAAGCACAGCGAAAAGATTAAGAGGATGGGACTTTTTGGTCCCATCCTCTTAATTATTTTTCAAGCAGCTGACACATCATCATGGCTTTGCCCACGAGCGTTCCATCGCTGAACACTTCCACATCAACCTTACCGAACTTTCGTCCGACATCAAGCAGCTTCGGAACAATTTCAAGCGTACTTTCCATCTGAACCGGCTTAATAAAATAAATCGTGATATTCTCCACAACCAGATCACTGCGTTTATATTCCTTAAGCAGCTGGTTGGCTGACTCAGTGACTAGTGTAGTGAATACGCCATATGAGATCGCGCCAAGATGGTTCGTCATTTGTGGTGTCACCTGAAAAATCTGACGTTTATTTTCATTTTTTTCAACCTGCAGTTCTTTTAAAATCAGGTCGTCAATGGTTTCTCCCATCTGAGGCTGACGCTGAATCATCTGTAATGCTTTTAGCACATCCTGTCTGCTGATCACCCCCTGCAGCTGGTGTGATTCATTCACTACAGGCAACAGTTCAATTCCTTCCCATATCATAATATGAGCCGCTGAGGCTACACTTGTTTTTGTATTCACAGTCAATGGATACTTCGTCATGACCTTCTCTAAAAGCTCATTTTTCTCACGGCCAATAATGTCTTTTGCAGTAACCATCCCTGTTACTTTCAGAGATGATGCATCAACGACAGGAAAACGGCTATGGTGCGTTTCTTTATTTAAGTTCTCCCATTCTTTGATGGTGGACTTTGCATTTAGATAGTAAGATTGTTCAAGTGGAATCAGTATATCGTCAACGAGGACAATTTCCTTTTTAATCATCTGGTCATAGATTGCCCGGTTGATCATGGCAGCTACTGTGAACGTATCATAGCTTGTTGAGATCACTGGAAGCTCTAATTCATCCGCGAGTTTTTTGACAGACTCTTCTGCGTCAAATCCTCCAGTTATTAATACAGCTGCTCCTGCATTTAACGCGTATTCATGTGCTTTTGTTCTATTACCAACAATCAGCAGGTTCCCGGCTTCTGTGTATCGCATCATCGCCTCAAGCTTCATGGCGCCAATCACAAATTTATTCAGTGTTTTATGAAGACCTGTTCTTCCGCCGACCACGTGTCCGTCTACTATATTTACGACTTCAGCAAAAGTAAGCCGCTCAATGTTTTCACGGATCTTTTTTTCAATTCTGATCGTGCCGACCCGTTCAATTGTACTGACTAACCCTTTATTTTCTGCTTCTTTTATCGCCCGGTAGGCTGTGCCTTCGCTGACGGCCATATGTTTTGCTACTTGTCGTACGGAAATCTTGTTTCCGACAGGCAAGGATTCTATGTGTTGTAGTATTTGTTCATGTTTTGTAGCCAATCGCTAATCCCCGCTTTCTCGTTCCTGCATTCGTTCCTTTATTATAACCGCAGTGGTAAGAAAGGTTCAAATCGAGATTAACCTGCAAAAAAAAGAGACAGTGACATAATGTCTCTGTCTCAACAACCGGTTTACTGCATTTCAGGCGGAAGCTTTCCGCGGCCGGGCGATGAGCCCCTCCGGCTTCGCCGTAAGGTCTCACCTGTCCTTTTCCGCTGCTGGAGCCCCCGCCTTCCACTCGGTAGAACAATACAAATCAGTCTTTCATTTATGTTAATTCAAGTTTAATTTATTTTATAAATCCACGCTATCCCCGGCATGCATCATCTTACCCTGTCCGTCTTTGAGCATGTTGATGAATTTCTCAGGGTCCTGCTTGATCGGCGGGAATGTGTTGTAGTGAATCGGGACAACGTGTGTTGCCTGAAGAAGTTCTGCTGCATAGGCTGCGTCTTCAGGTCCCATTGTGAAGTTGTCACCGATTGGCAGAAATGCAATATCGATCGGATGTCTGTCTCCGATCAGCTTCATGTCGCTGAATAGTGCTGTATCTCCTGCATGATAGACGGTCTTACCTTCTGCCATAAATAAAATTCCTGCAGGCATGCCTGTGTAGATGATCTGATTATCCTCAGTTGTATAAGACGAGCCGTGGAAAGCCTGTGTGAATTTCACTTTTCCAAAATCAAATTCATACGCGCCGCCAATATGCATCGGGTGTGTGTTCAGTCCCTGCATCTCCATATAGTTAGCCAGCTCGAATGGTGCCACGACCAGCGCATTACTCCGTTTAGCAATTTCAACGGTGTCGCCAACATGGTCATTATGTCCGTGTGTCAGCAGAATGACATCAGGATTTTGATCATCTGCGTTCAGGTCTGTCAGTTCATTTCCATTAATAAAAGGATCAACCAGAATTGTTTTGCCGTTTGTTTCAATTTTAATAATTGAATGTCCATGGTAAGAAATTTTCATTTTCATTCCTCCTAGGGTACGGTATCTCTCACAACTTTTCCCTTCCTGCAGGTCATGAAACATTTACATGCGCAAAATATAGTGATAATTTTGAACTGACTGAACTTGAGAGGATGACGATCATGATCGGAAAAATTCAGACTTATTTAAAAGAAGAACAAATTGATGGAGCTTTGCTGACTTCTGTAGAAAATGTTACATATACAACCGGGTTCAGAAGTGACCCGCACGAAAGATGGCTTGCCGTATGGATACCAGCTGAAGGTGAGTCCATATTAATTTGTCCCGGCATGGAAACAGAGGATGCAAAAGCTGCCGGCTGGAACGGCCGCATCATCGGTTATAGTGATACACAAAGTCCTCTTCATCTGTTAAAAGATGAAATTAACAATGTGAACAGTCTTGCGGTAGAAAAAAATCACTTAACAGTAGACAGAATGGAATTGTTTCAGCGCGTGTTTGGGGATTGTCGTATTACTTCAGCTGAGCATCTATTAAATGATCTGCGTGTAATTAAAACTGCATCGGAAATTAAACTGCTGGAAAAAGCCGCATCGTTTGCGGACTTTGCAATTGAGACCGCATGCAGTGAACTCGCAGAAGGAAAAACAGAGCTTGAAGTGCTGGCAAAAGTAGAATTTGAACTAAAGAAAAAAGGGATCACTGAAATGTCATTTTCGACAATGGTGCTAACAGGCGAAAATGCTTCTTCTCCTCATGGCACCCCTGGTGATTCTAAAATCAAAAAAGGCGATCTCGTTCTTTTCGACCTTGGTGTAGTTTATCAGGGCTATTGTTCTGATATTACACGCACCGTGGCTTTTGGTGAGATTTCAGATAAGCAGCGGGAAATTTATGAAACTGTTTTGAAAGCTGAAATGACGGCACTTGAAATGGTGAAACCGGGCGTTAAAACAAGCGAGCTTGACCTGGCAGCCAGAAAAGTAATTGAGGATGCGGGCTACGGTGATTACTTCCCCCACAGGCTCGGTCACGGACTTGGCCTGAATGTACACGAATATCCATCTATTACTTCTGAGAGTGATATTGTTCTGAAAGCAGGTATGACCTTTACAATTGAGCCTGGTATATATGTACCTGGTGTTGCCGGTGTGAGAATTGAAGATGATGTACTTGTGACTGAGAGCGGATACGAAACACTGACGAAGTTCCCTAAAACTCTCCAGACGTTTTAAGTACTGCACCTGTTATGGGACAAATTAAACAGCGCCCGGTCACTTTATGTGACCGGGCGCTTATGTTTTAAGGAATCAGCAGTTCTCTTACATTTGCATATTCCAAACCGTGTGCTTCTGCTACTGCATTGTAAGTAACAAAACCATCCAGCGTGTTAATACCGCTCATTAATGCATCATTATCAATACATGCCTGGCGGTACCCTTTATTTGCAATCTGAATACCGTATGGCACTGTTACGTTTGTCAGGGCAATTGTTGATGTACGTGGCACTGCACCCGGCATATTCGCTACAGCATAATGCACAACACCATGTTTTGTATAAGTTGGATTATCATGCGTTGTGATTTTATCAGTTGTTTCAAAAATACCGCCCTGATCAATCGCAATATCAACAACTACAGCTCCAGGCTTCATTGCTTTAATCATTTCTTCGCTCACTAACTTAGGCGCTTTGGCGCCTGGAATAAGTACTGCCCCAATGACAAGGTCAGAGGTAGCAACGCTCTCAGCAATATTTAAGGGATTTGACATTAATGTTGTTACATCTTTCCCGAAAAGGTCATCGAGCTGACGGAGTCTTTCAGGATTCAGATCAAGGATCGTTACATCAGCCCCAAGTCCAATAGCCATTTTAGCTGCATTTGTACCCGCTACTCCTCCGCCGATCACTGTTACTTTACCTCTGGCTACACCCGGTACACCCGCAAGCAGAATGCCCATACCGCCATGAATTTTTTCAAGGAATTGCGCGCCGATCTGCGTAGACATTCTTCCAGCCACTTCACTCATAGGTGTTAAAAGTGGCAATGAACCATTAGGAAGCTGCACTGTTTCATATGCAATTGAAACAACCTTATGA
The DNA here is from genome assembly GCF_055597105.1 of Jeotgalibacillus sp. 10bf12. NCBI lineage: Bacteria > Bacillati > Bacillota > Bacilli > Caryophanales > Caryophanaceae > Jeotgalibacillus > Jeotgalibacillus sp. 10bf12. Next base: position 2,993,355 of record NZ_CP200276.1, read on the forward strand.
TCAATCAGTGCTTTTGTCAGCTCCGGCTCCGGTGCAAGGTGCAGGTAAGTAAATAGAATTAATCCTTCGTGAAAGTACCCATACTCGCTTGCAATTGGCTCTTTAACTTTCATCACCATTTCGCAAGCCCATGCATCAGCAGCTGTAGATGCGATCTGTGCACCGGCAGCAGTATAATCTTCATTCGTAAACCCTGAACCAAGACCCGCTCCATCCTCTACAAGGACTTCATGCCCCTGATTAATAAAATGGTAAACGCCTGATGGTGTAATTGCTACCCGATTCTCATTATTCTTTATCTCTCTTGGAATCCCGACACGCATGTTTATTCCTCCTAAATCCAGAAAATTTTAAACCTTCCTTTATGCAGTTCCATTTTAACAAATCGCCCAACCCTTGTCCGCACTTATTTTTCACTTCTGAATTGATTAAAAATTCACACATTTTGAAACCGTTTTCGCTATTACGCTAATGTGTTAAAATGACGGTATTCAATGGATGGGAGTTACCTCATGACTAATGCAATCAATAAAAAAAGAATTCAAATAGAAACAATCGGTCTCTCTGAAGTACCCGAATCTGAAAAGAAAACACGCTGGTTTGATTATGCCTTTATACAAATGGCGTTTTCCGTTAACACGGGAAATGTACTTGTTCCGGCACTTGCAGTAACTGCCGGTGGTCTCTCAGCCGGTGCTGCTATCAGCTCAACGCTGATCGGTGCAGTCCTGGCATTTATTCTGGTGTCAATCCTCTCACTCCCGGGTGCCCGCTACGGATTGCCTGCACAATATGTGATCAGGACCATGATCGGAAGTAAGCTTTCTATGTATTTTGCTTCACCAGTAAGATCCCTCACATCTTTATACTGGTTCGCTGTTCAGACAATCGGCGGGTCCATTGTTGTGCAGTTTTTACTGAATGAGTTTGCAGGAATTCTTATTCCATTATATGTGCTTGCTCCACTTTTCTCAGTCATTATGAGTGTACTTGCTTTAATCGGTTTTGAAGCTGTTAAACAAACAATTAAATGGTTTATCCCCTTATTGTTTCTCAGTCAGCTGCTGATGCTTTATCTGATCATTGATCTGGTTGCTTCAGATACAACCGTACTAAATCAGGGTGAATTCTCGATCGGCACCTGTTTCTTTTATGGCAGCCTCGCCTTTATGCAATATGTATCAGGTGTTAGTGCATCTTCTGATATTACACGTTATGCAAAGTCGCCTAAAGAAGGCTTTATCGGTGTACTGACTGGCAATATTGCAGGATTTGCAGTTGTAGCTGTACTAGGGTCTTTATTTGCTTCTGTACTGCAATCTGTTAATCCATTCGTATCAGCCAGCACGCTGACGAATTCCAGCACTGCAATTGTACTAATTGCTGCCGGCGCGATTATTTCAATGATTTCTATTAATCTCAGCAATGCTTATACAGGCGGATACAGCCTTTTAAATGCGCTGCCGTCTCTCGGTCGCGTTAAAAGTGCCGTAGTGTTTGGAATTGCAGCAACTGCTCTCAGTCTTTTTCCAAGGATTGTTGAAGAAGCAGAAACCTATATTTCTTTGCTGGGAGCTGCAATTGTTCCTTTATCTGCAGTCATTATCGCTGACTATGTAATCGTTAAAAAGATGAATATCACAAAAGATCACTTATTACGTCTGACTTCAGGAAATCATTCAGCTAATTTATCTGCGCTGGTTACCGTTTTATTATTTGTTCCAGTTTACTTTTTAGTTCCTGATGCATTATCGCCTGGCTTAATCGTGTTTATCGCCGCCTGTGCCTTTTATACTGTTTTGCAAAAAATAGTCACAAATCGGTCAGAAATTTCTCATAATTAGCAGGAATATTGACATGATTCGGTGTAATATATAAGTAAAGGAGGCGATCAAAATGACATTAAGCTATGACCACATTCTAGTTGCCGTAGACGGCTCTAAGGAAGCGGAGTGGGCTTTTAAAAAGTCAATTGATATCGCGAAAAGAAATGATGCAACACTGAACCTGCTTCATGTAATCGATACCAGATCTTTTGCGGTTGTTGAAGCGTACGACAGAAGTGTTGCGAAAAGAGCAGAAACTTTTGCTGAAGAAATGCTGAATGATTACAAGAAAGAAGCAGAAAGCAAAGGTGTTGGAAAGGTTAATGTATTTGTAGAATACGGTTCTCCAAAAGTGCTTGTACCTAAGGAATTTGCCAAAAAGGTAGAAGCAGACCTCATCATTTGTGGCGCGACTGGTCTCAATGCGATGGAGCGTTTCCTGATCGGAAGTATCTCTGAACATATCGTACGGGCAGCGAAGTGCGATGTACTTGTTGTACGTACTGACCAGCCTCCGGAAAAAGAAGCGAAAAATTTAGATATTTAATGATTAAAAGAGAGAACCAATTGGTTCTCTCTTTTTTGATTATGCTTTTACATGATCTTTTATAATGGCTTCAGCTTTTTTCAGCTGATTCTTCACCTGTTCAAAGCCTGTACCACCTTCAGATTCACGGCGTTTTACGGCCTGAGCAGGTTCAAGGACATGATAGATATCTTCTTCAATCAGAGACGATGCAGCTGTCATTTCACCCAGCGGTAAGTCCTTCAGATAAATGCCCTGGTTAATACACGTCAGGACAAGTTTTCCTACGACTTCATGCGCCTCACGGAATGGCATCCCTTTAGATGCAAGATAATCTGCAAGCTCCGTTGCATTAGAAAAATCCTCGTTGACCGCTTTTGCCAGCTGGTCTGTCTTAACTTTCATTGTATTGATCATACCTGCAAAGATTTTTAAAGATCCCATCAGCGTATGAACTGTATCAAACATACCCTCTTTATCTTCCTGCATATCTTTATTATAAGCGAGCGGAAGGCCTTTCAGAACGGTCAGCATAGAAACTAAGTGTCCAAATACTCTTCCCGTCTTCCCTCTCACAAGCTCTGCCATGTCAGGATTCTTTTTCTGTGGCATAATGCTGCTGCCTGTTGAAAAAGCATCTGCCAGCTCAATAAACTGGAACTCCTGGCTGGACCAGATGATCATTTCTTCAGAAAATCTCGAAAGGTGCATAATTGTCATGGAAGCATTCGATAGAAATTCAACGATGAAGTCACGATCACTCACCGCATCCATACTGTTTTCGTAAATATCTGAGAATCCAAGTAACTCTGCTGAACGTTTTCTGTTAATCGGAAAAGTTGTTCCCGCCAGTGCACCCGCTCCAAGTGGTGAAACATCAATTCTTTTGAGTGAATCCTGAAAACGCTGAACATCTCTTTCAAGCATCCAGAAATATGCCATCAGGTGATGAGCAAAAGAAACAGGCTGTGCGCGCTGAAGGTGCGTATACCCCGGCGCAATTGTTTCTACATGCTGATCAGCCTGCTTCACAATTGCCTCCTGGACAGCACGAAGCAGTTCAACAATCTCAATCACTCTGTTTTTAAGATACAGGTGCATATCTGTTGCGACCTGGTCATTTCTGCTTCTTCCGGTGTGCAGCTTTCCTCCAACCTGACCAATCTCCTGAATCAGGAAGTGCTCAAGGTTTAAATGAATATCTTCGTTCTGAACCGAATAAGGAAGTTCACCCTTTTGTGCTTTTCCCTTCAGTACAGAAAGACCTGAGAGGATCTGCTTCACTTCAGAAGATTCTAAAATACCGCACTCTCCAAGCATCGTGACATGAGCAACTGACCCTTCAAGGTCTTCCATTACTAAATTCTGATCAAACCCGATGGAGGCGTTGAACTCGTCAACCCACTCCTCGGGTGATTGTGAAAAACGTCCTCCCCAAAGTTTACTCATGAAGTCGTCACACCTTTTGATTCCTTCTGTACCATGGAATGAACTTTCGTCGGCAGACCCCATAGCTTAATGAAGCCTACAGCTGCACCGTGGTCAAATTCATCATCAGAAGTATAAGTTGCAAGCTTTTCGTTATAAAGTGAATTCGGTGAAGTTCTTCCTTCAACAATGGCATGTCCTTTGAAAAGCTTCACTCTTGCTACGCCATTTACATACTGCTGCGTTTCTTCTAAGAATGCTTTCAGTGCATCAGTCAGTGGAGAGAACCACAGACCTTCATAGATCACTTCAGTCAGCTTCTTTTCAATGACCGGTTTGAAATGAGCCATTTCTTTTACAAGCGTCAGATCTTCAAGCTCTTTATGAGCCTTCATAAGTGTGATAGCCCCAGGGCACTCATACACTTCTCTTGACTTGATTCCGACAAGTCTGTTTTCAACATGATCGATTCTTCCGACACCATGTTTTCCTGCAATGTCATTTAACTTAAGAATCATGTCAGACAGCTTCATTCCCTGACCATTTAATGCAACAGGAACCCCTTTTTCAAATGTAATTTCAATTGTTTCAGGTGCATTTGGTGTTGTTTCAAGAGATGCAGTCAGATCATAGGCACCTTCTGGCGGAGCAGCCCATGGGTCTTCTAAAATCCCACACTCATTGCTTCTGCCCCATAGATTCTGGTCAATTGAATATGGGCTGTCAAGATTGACCGGAATCGGAATATTATGCTGTTTTGCATAATTAATTTCTTCTTCTCTTGACCAGCCCCACTCACGTACCGGAGCAAGCACTTCAAGTTGAGGATTCAGGCCGTTAATTGCCACTTCGAAACGAACCTGGTCATTTCCTTTACCTGTACAGCCATGTGCTACTGCAGTAGCACCGGCTTTTTCTGCTACTTCAACTAGCTTCTTTGCAATCAGCGGTCTTGATAATGCTGATACTAGTGGATATTTCCCTTCATACATTGTATGAGCCTGAAGCGCAATTAAAGCAAAGTCCTGTGCGAATTCTTCTTTTGCATCAATGACATAGCTGTCAACTGCACCAACTGTCAGTGCTTTCTCTTTCACAAAATCAAGGTCTTTACCTTCGCCAACGTCTAAGCAGCAGGCTACAACTGCGTATCCCTGATCTTTTAACCACTGAATCGCTACTGAAGTATCAAGTCCTCCTGAATATGCTAAAACCACTTTTTTGTTTTTTGTCATGTCAATCAACCTCTTTCGTATTTTTATAAATTGTTTTGTATATTTATTCTTTATATGATGAATGTATCATAACAGTCTATTTATAAAGATGCAACACTTGTTGCTGAAAAAAATAAAGATTAAATATTCTGATATTATTCATTTTTAATGATTTAATTATAGTGTTTGGAAGGCTTTAGTATTGAGCTGTTCAATAAGAGAACGCTTACACAAATCTTCGTATTCATGTAGAAAATCACTAATCTATTTCGTCGTCATCGTAAAAGTTGGCTGATGATTTGTGCATCAGGGAACGCTTTCCGCCGGTGATTGAATCGCCCCGACGCTTCAATCACCAGCTGTGCATAAATAAAATTGAGTTTTACAAACCCAATCAATAAAAAAAGAACAGCATTAACTGTTCTTTTCGGTTAGATAGCGATACTGGTAAAATCGCTCTGCATATTCAGTTACATTTCTCGTGAGCTGATAATTAGCAGCTGCACCGATCGCCATTGAAATGACCGGGTATCCTCCTGCACGCTTGTTTTTAAACATTCTGATTGCGAGTGTTTTAAACAGCTGAAGTCCCGGACCCTCAAGCCAGCGTTCATTGGTCAGCTTATCACTTCCATTGAAGAAATAGTCGCTTTGCACACTGCTTAATGTATTTTCAAGCTCATCCCATGCCTCTCCCTGAAATTTTCTTGGCAGAGTAGCTGCATGGAACAACTTTAAGGCAATTGTCATCTCATAGGGTGTGTGCACGTCACGCCCATATGCAGCTGCTGTAAATTGAATGGCTCTGATGTTGATCAGCAGTAATGCAAGCAGGTCACTGATAAAGGCCGCCGCCCCGCCTGATCCCGCTATACCACCTTGTATAAATGAATAAAGTCTATGTCTGCCGCTCTGCTGCAATGACATGTAGTTGAGCTGATCAATACTTAACTTTCGTATATCTTCTATTTGCATAACTGAATCATCAAATGCTTTTGCTGTTCTCAAAATGCTCTCACGTTCGTCCTGCTGGAGCTGAAAGCCCTGCATTGTGCTATGTATATGAAAAAGGGATGTATCAATGTGTGAAAAGATTTCTTTTTTTAATTCTTCCGGCAGAAGTGAGAAAGAATGTTCAATCCATTTGGAGTATACGTTTGTCAGGTCGTTCCCTGATACTTCATTCAGTGATTGCTTCCATAAAAGGATTTCATTGTATACTTCCTCGTCTCTTGCAGACCAATTCATTTAACCACCTCACCTTTCTTTCCTATATTATACTATTGTTGTATACAGGATTGCATAAGTAATTAAAAAAGCACTGCTTCTCCCGGATCAGGGAGTAAGCAGTGCTCTTGTATAGTTAAAGTTAAGTTAAACGTGTAACGTCACGTGCAATCATGACCTCTTCATCTGTCGGGATCACGATTACCTTAACTAGTGAGTTTTCTCTTCAATTTATCAACATTTTCTTTACTATTTGTCACAACCTTTGCACTTTGTTCATTGTTAGGTCCACTAAAAATTTATAAAGTAATTTTAGCAATTCACAATTCGGCTTCATATTCTTAGTTTCTAAGCGGTCTACTTAATCTTGAATATCATTTATCACAGATCACTTAAAACACGTAGAAATTAAAAATAAGATACCTCAAACACATGCAATTTCATTTATTGATTTAAATAATAGTTGAAAACGGTGAAAGTTTGATTTTATTGCTATTTTATCTTATACAAAGGGGTTTAGTTTAAATGGAAATGAGTGAAATTTAATGAAAGGTTAATTTGGTGCAGAAGTTGAGAGCCAGAAGATGTTATTGGATATGCAAAAGAGTTTTTATAATAGTGAGGATGAGACAACAACGATCACCTTTACACTGAATAGCAGGGACTATTTTGAAAATGACTTGATTAAGAAGTGGATTGAAGAGTTTATGAAACAGAGGTATGCTAAGTTAATAATTGAGTGAACCATCTATTTAAACTTAAATTGAGTCATCATTTCTTAACGTATTCCATTTTTCATTATCAAAATAGTGGCCATTCTTTCCAGCTTTATTAACTATATTTTCACGAATATTTTTTAAGATTTCTAATTGTATCATTTTTAATTTAGATTTAGCAATGTCATTTCTTATTCCTCCTCACAAAACAAAAAAACACTCACCAATCAATTCAGTGAGTGTTTTTTATCAATAGCTATAGTACACAATGCAATTAATGCTATATTTTAATAAAACTGATGTTTAAGTCATTTTCATTTCTTTGCAGATATTTAAAGCCATTCTCATCATAAAACTCTCTTAGTGCTGGCTCATCAACATACTCTACACATACCACTTTTGTAGCTGTCATATCCTTTATCTGAGAACAACTATAAAGTGCAGCGTCTAGTATTTCTCGACCACTTACTATTCCTTTGTACTTATCACTTCTACCAATTTTGGCAATAAGGATACAGTTAAAGTAATCAGCATCTTTATTGCCAGCTAATTTCTCTTTATTTTTCTTACTTGCTTCTGTGAAGATAAAGCTTTCGATCTTTAAAGTATAGTATCCTACAACATCCCCGGAGTTGTCGTCTACAATTAGAGTGGTTCTTGCCCTATGTTCAATATCTTGCAGAATGGCTTTCTTATGTAAGAAGCTTTCGATGCTCTCATTGACATCACAAGAAAAAGAGCCGAGCATTTTGCTTAGCTCTTCCTCACTTAAACCTTCTGCACTTAACTCTTCTCCATTCTCTAGAATTAAATCTAGTAATGGATATGGACTTAAATTTACTTCCATTTTTTTAGTGTTTCAAACGCACGTTTTTTTCTTTCTTCTTTGGAAAGATGAAATTTGTTTGCGTAAGAAGGGGAATTAATAACTGTTTTAGGCGTATTTGCAATCAAGTTTGCTTCTTGTTCGTTAATTTGATAGAAATTGTTCATAACTGGAGTAGCCATGTCTTTTTCCTCCTCATCACACAACCCACACACCTCCTCATTTTATTATATGAGTTTGGGCTGTGATTTATTCTCTAAATTATAGCATAAAACGAGAAAAAAAGTGTAGACAAAACTTTGAGCGTTCAACGTTTTAAAAAACATCTAACTATAGTATCCAAAAGCCATGCCATTTTGTTTTATAACTTCCCTAAAATTAGAGACAAAAAACACTCTAACTTTCGAGATAAAACACACTTCAAAAGTCAGAGTTAAATCTAATCTAAACATGTCTCCAAAACTCAAAATAAAACGGGCATTTTAAACGAAGAATAAGGCTAATTTTTTTCCCAGCCTCAATGTTATATTTGTTTTTCTATAAAGTAAGTTAAAAACTATGGAAATCACTTACAACCCTTTTTAATACTTTTTTATATTGCCCTTCTTTGGTTTCAATAATAAATACACTGTTTTCTTTTTGGCGCTCACTCCATCAACTTTCTCATAAATAACCAATTTCTATCTAATTGTTTCTTCTTATTTTCAATAAATTTAACATTTAAACTGAAGTTAAAATTCCCATCTGAAGTTGATTCAGCATATTGTTTTTTATAAAATTTTCCATTATTCCTCTATTCTCTATCCTGTTTCGTATCAATCATCATTTTCATACCACTTAAAATTGACATTAATTTTATTAATATAATACATCCTGAATAGTTTCAAATTTTCTTCAAATCTTGTCACATAAGTAAGAGATATATTCTAGAATTTGGTATAATATTATCAATAGAATTTACATTAGGAAGGTGAGAACATGGAACTTGCTGAATTTTTAACACCCGAAAATATATTAAAAATTATTGGAATAATAGCCGGTTTAGCTGCTACCGGATTTATAATTAAAAAAATTATTTATAAAATTAATTTGAATAAAAAATCAATCACTAAAAGTTCTTCAATTAAAAATAAATCAAACGTTATAGGACTTTTTAACAAATCTCATAATGGTGATATAACCAACAATTATAACTCTGGGAGTGAGAGAAATGAAAAAGAACGTGACTAAACATATAGGGTTAGGAAGTACGATACATACTGGCGATATTATTCATCAAAACTTTTCAGTACATGATACTATAAATAATTTATCTGAAACTGGTGACATTAAAGCTGCAATGAAACTTATGGAGGACATCAAAGCCTCAGTTTCAAGAGCTCATCCTTTCGCCCCTCACTATCAATATAAAACAGAAGAATATAAAGGTAAAACTATGTTAACTCATCAAGCAATCACTCCCGAAATAGCAAATAAGTTACCATTAGTACACAAGGGTAAAGCCATTATTAATGTAGATGATGTGAAAAGTTTCGCCGAACTTGAAAGCAGATTAAGGTTTGGTGGCGAAAAAATTCCAGTTAAGGTAACAGAACTTCAATCTTATATAGGAAATACCAAGATAGATGATGAGCTAGCATCAGCATTTTTCAAACCAGATAATAAAATTTTTTTAGGTTCTAGTGAACATAATAAAAACGAGCCCTTTAAAATTCTTGCTTCAGATAAATATAAATCTAATGAAAATAAAATTACTGTCATAGACTACATAGAACTTGATGTAACTGAGTATTATAATGATAACAATACTATGCATTTAACACTAACTACCAGTGGTTCAAACAATTTATATATAGATTTATCTTTTGTATTGAGATGGCCCATAACTGCAGCTAGCAAAGAGAACTTCCCTTTAGAGTTAAAAGGAAAATATAGCATTAATGTAAAACATGAGAACGCTCAAAGTTTTCAGGCTAATGCAGAAATGCATAACATATTAAATAAGATGAATAATAGATTTGTAACTCTTGTGCACTTGAGAAAAAATCTTTCGATTCCAATCGGCATTTCTCCAAGAAGCATATACGGCAAAGATGAAGAATACTGGAACTGGGAAAGAGATTTAATTCCTCGAGTGCTTAAGATTGAAAAATTTTATAATGTGGATTTTAAATTTCCAAATGAGTTTACAAATGATGATCTTTTAAACATACAAGATCTTGAATTAGCTATGAACAAGAAATCTTATTCAACAATTATGGAACAACCTTTGGAGTTAGAAGCGCACAGTAAAGAAGGTATATTAGAACTGTTTTTTGATAAAGACAAGCCAACACCTCTAGGTAAGGTAGCTACGAATGACCCTCATGAGATTGAATTATTTGGAGTGGTATTTAATAATATTGAAAGAGTTGTAGAATTTCCACCTTTAATCTTAAAAGATGCGAATCTAATTAAAAAAAGAGCTGAATTGATGGGCGAAGGTGATTCAATTAAACTCATCCTATTACCTTTAAAGAATAAAAAATTAGATATTTCTTTTAATATTATTAAACATACATAGACAATGCAGCAGCTATTTATTTGGGGGCAAATAAGAAACCCCATAGTTTTTCTAAAGGCACTCAAATGAGTGCCTTTTAAAAAGATAGTCTGTTTTTATATTATTGAATAAGAACATATGTACTGAAGAAAATAAATTAATCAGTTAATTTTCACATCATAGGACACTAAACAAAGCGAGACTCATACCTTAAATCATATTTTGGATTCTATTATCTAAGTCTTCAATTTCTCCTTTTATCTCACGAATTGATTTTTCTAACAAGGATATATGTTGAGGCACTTTTTTATAATATACATTGTCCATAACTGCTTTTCTTTTAGCCGAAGTTTCTATTTTCCTTAGATAATCATCATCTAACTCATCCAGCATACTTCTTGTTTTTTCTTTAATCCTAATACAAACTTTAAGAGTTTTAGAGCCTGCTCTTATAGAAAGTGTTAAAACATCTTTTTAATTTCTTTATCAAACTGATGTAGTTGTCTTTTGATTTCCTCTTTACCATAACCATTAGATTGCAGTACTTGCTCAAGTTCAATAAATTTCTCTTTATACTTGAAAAGTGTATAAGAAATTTCATCACAACTGCTTCTCTTTTCAGGGTATAATTCAATAAATTTTCTATTAGATTCAACTTTTATAGTTAAAAACACTCCTAATAAAGTTAAACTACCAGAAATAATACCCCCCACTATTGCGCCAATTAGACCCATATTCGCATCATTTGGACTAAATAAATTAACCACAGCAACTACAATGGCAATTAACAATCCTAAGTATGCAATTAATATTAAAATTGCACCTGTTAATTTTATCTGACTTAAAAAATTTTTCATTTTGCATGCATCTCTCCTTTACATCAATTGTAAAGTAAAAGATACTAAATGACTATATAGACAAAATTAAAGACACCGAGAAGGTACTCACATTCAATACATGTGTTTTGTAATTTCGCTCAACAACCCTTTAATAATTTCAAAAAACACTCCTTCATCTTCATTCCTTGTTTGCTAACTTCAGTTTTAGTTTTATTCCGAACATTATCATTTCTCATTGAATCAATGAAGTCATGTCCAAACCATGTTATTTCATCTATATTGAAGCCGTATTTATCATCACCATAAGATAAAGCCGCCATTACGCAATAACTTGACGTAATAGAGCATTTCTTCCTCGGTGAAGCTGCCCTCTTCGTTAACTTTAATCATATAACCTCTGTCTATTTCTCTTTCAATTTTAAATAGTAATTCTTGAATTATATCCATATTCTCAATTAAACTTTTAAACAAGCCTTCAATCTTTTTCACTTTTATTACATACTCTCTAGCGTCATCAATCGTAAAAATTTTTTCTTAATAACGTTGAGAATATTTTTTAGTTTCCTTCTTACTGGATTTCCAGACAACTAAAAAACCCCCTTCATGCTAAATTGAAATAGCATAAAGAGAGGTTGATAAAAATTTAGGTAATCGTCATTTCAAGGTCAAAACTACACCGTTTAAAGATGAATAAACGCTGTCATATCAACGTTTGTCAAGTTAAACGCGTAACGTCACGTGCGATCATGACTTCTTCATCAGTAGGGATGACGATTACCTTAACCGGTGAGTGAGGGTAGTTGATAAATGCTTCCTCACCGCGTGTCTGGTTCAGTGCAGGATCCCAGTATACGCCCATGAACTCAAGGCCTTTCAGTACTTCTGCACGGATCACATCACTGTTTTCACCGATACCGGCAGTGAAAATAATTGCGTCGACACCGTTCATTCGTGCTGCATATGAACCGATGTATTTGTGAATACGATTTGAGAAGACATCCAGCGCAAGACGCGCACGCTCATTACCTTCTGCTGATTGAACTTCAATATCACGAAGGTCACTTGAGAATCCTGATACACCGAGCATACCTGATTCTTTATTTAAAACGTTCAGTACGCCTTCTGCTGTCAGATTTGTTTTCTCCATAATAAACGGAATCAGTGCAGGGTCAATATTACCGCTTCGCGTACCCATTGTTACACCCGCAAGCGGTGTGAAGCCCATTGAAGTATCAATCGAATTACCGCCTTCGATTGCAGCAATACTTGCACCGTTACCCAAGTGACATGAGATCAGACGAAGCTGTTCAAGCGGACGTCCGAGCATTTCTGATGCACGCTGTGATACATACTTATGCGATGTACCGTGGAAACCGTACTTACGGATGCCGAAGTCTTTATAGTAATCATATGGAAGACTGTATAGGAATGAACTTTCAGGCATTGTCTGGTGGAACGCAGTGTCAAATACCGCAACTGCAGGTACATTCGGTAATACGTTCTGGAATGCTTTAATCCCTGTAATGTTAGCAGGATTGTGCAATGGTGCAAGCTCAGACAGTTCTTCAAACTTAGCAATTGCTTCATCAGTAATAACGACTGAATCGCTGAATACTTCCCCACCATGAACAACACGGTGACCTACACCGTTGATTTCATCTAGAGAATTGATAATGCCAGCTGATGTCAGTTTATCAAGAAGCAGTTTAACCGCAACATCATGGTTTGGAATATCAGTTACTTCCTTCTGCTTTTCTCCGTTTACAGAAATCGTGAATACACTGTTATCTAATCCAATTCTTTCGATTAAACCTTTTGTGATGACTTCCTCTTCCGGCATTTCGAAAAGCTGAAACTTCAATGAAGAGCTTCCTGCGTTAATTGCAATGACTTTAGTCATAAATTTATTCGCTCCTTTTATATGAAAAACATAAGTATTACCTTTATACCCTGTTAAACAAATTACTATCCATGTTCATTTAATCACTCTCTATGAATGTCTTCAAGGAAAAGCTTGCTGTGGCAACGTTTACATATAAAAGTGTTTATTTTCAGAATACGGTATAAGAAAAAGACTGAAACAATTTGTCTCAGTCTGGATAATCGTTTCGCTGCGCTCCAGGCGGACGCTTTCCGCGGCCGGGCGTTGAGCCTCTTACATGCTACGCATTCCAGAGTCTCACCTGTCCCTTTTTCCGCGAGCCGCCGCCTTACGCTCCGCTGCACTCAATTACATTTAACACATTTTTTTATTTTCTATATTTCAAAACTGAAGTTATTTATTCTCTTTCATCCACTGCTGAATCTTTGCCATCATGTTTTGCACAGCCGGGCCATTAGAGAGCTTCGGCATTTCTGCAAGGAGTACCTGCTTTGGCGGTTTTGTATTCTCGCCCTGCTTCTGAAGGATCAGAATACTTTTTGCAGATTGTTCGTTTTTAAATAATGACTGAGGCAGTTTGATGAGCCCCTGGATATGGGCTTCCTCTTTTAGAAATGCATGAAGCTGCCCTGAAAGCGGCGATTCAAATATTCCGTTTGGCACAAGGAAAAACAGGTAGCCACTCTTCTTTACATGCTTAAGTGACTGCTCAATAAATAAATGATGGGCATAAGAATGACCTTCCTTTGCCTGGAGCTGATAGTCAGCTGCCCTTGTATCATTCGGATAGTATCCGACAGGCAGATCACTTACAACAGCATCTGCCGGATCAATGAATAAAGGTTCAAGCGAATCCTGTGTATATAGATGAATTGGCTGTTCTGAAAGATTTGCGCCTGTGTATGCCAGTCTGATCAGCACTTCATCGATCTCTACACCGTGAGAGACTTCAACTTTTCCATTCAGCTGATTCATGATAGAAAGAACCAGGTTACCGGTTCCGAGTGCCGGATCAAGCAAAGTGATTTTTTCCTGACCCTGGGTAAACTTCTCAAGCAGGTATCCAATGACCATTGCGATCGAATCAGGCGTCATCTGATGATTAGGCTGAGTATGTTCTTTCATGCCTTTCAAAACGGCCAGCTGAAATGCTTTTCTTCTGTCATCCTGTGAGAAGGATTCAAGCTGAAGTGCTGCATACCGGTCTTCAAGCTTTTTTTTAAGTTCAGGATCAGTTTCTTCCACCGTCTCTGTAAACCAGTGTTCTCCTGATTCTGCAAGTGCTTCTAAATATGAAATTGAATGTACACGCTGAATCTCTTCAGCTGTTTCATTCAATAGTGTAAAAATGGATTCTACAGGTGATATGCTCATAATTTCGTGCCTCCTGTTTAACTTTTGACGCTTCATTTTAACATGTATATAAAAAAAAGAAAGCCATGACGGCTTTCTCGTTGATTACTCTGCTTTCTTCGCAGCTTCAATTGCCGCGTCGTAGTCAGGGTGATTCGTTGCTTCTGATACATATTCAACATATGCTACTTTGTCATTTGTATCAATTACAAATACAGCACGTGCAAGGAGTCTCATTTCTTCGATCGCAACACCGTATGCCTTACCGAAAGACAGGTCGCGGTGGTCAGATAATGTAATGACATGCTCAAGACCGTTGTCCCCGCACCAGCGTCTTTGTGCAAATGGAAGATCAACTGAAATCGTCAGCACTTCTGTATTAGTCAGCTTTGAAGCTTCCTCATTAAATTTACGTGTCTGCGCATCACAAACTCCTGTATCAAGTGAAGGAACGACGCTGATAATTTTTACTTTTTCAGCAGAATCTTTCAGGTGAAAAGGTGAAAGATCGTTTTTAAGCACTGTAAATTCAGGTGCCTGATCTCCAGCTTTCACTTCATCACCAAGTAGTGTAACCGGGTTGTTTTTAAATGTTATAGAAGCCATGAAAATCCTCCTTCAGTATATGTATTCCTGTTCATCATACTGAAAGACGGAATGCGCAATCAACTAATATGATTCATCCTGCCTGAATACATCTGTGATTCTGCTGACTGCTTCTGGCGCCATATCCATTAATTTCTCAAGCAGATGGGCACCTTCATTCATATGATGAAGACGAATGCCATCTTTTCCTACAATTAAAAAAGCCACAGGTGTAATCGAAACACCACCACCGCTTCCACCGCCGAAAGGAAGCTCAGCCGCTGCTTCGTATGATGTCTGATAATCACTGCCACCTGCTGCATAGCCGAACCGTACACGTGAAACAGTCATAATTGTACTGCCATCAGCCGTCTCCACCGGATCACCGATGATCGTATTCACATCTACCATTTCCTTCAACTGTTCCATCGCTGTCGTCATTACACCTTCAATTGGATGTTCCAATTAAGCCACTCCCCATTCTTTTATGATGGCCATTCTTCTGACCATAAGCAATAAACCCGCTTTTATAAGGTGTGCAATCGTGACTGAAATTATACAGTGACAGACAACAGAAAATGGTGACTGGCTGAACACCGGTCTGATCGTGAGCCGTGGTGGAGCTGTCAGTTTGATATATCTTGATAACTGCTGAACGAATAATGCCTGAGCCATGCCAATTCCGCCATTCAGCCATGCACTCAGATCAGGTCTGTTTGTTCCAACTCCAGCTGTTACATGCAGTGATTCTATTGAAAAGTCTTTCAATGTTCCTTTCAGCCAGCTATTTAAGCTGACAATTTTTTCTCTCAACTGAACAATCTGTGATTTTATATTATATAAATCACTTTTTGTTAATTTCTTTGGTTTACGATTTATTTTATATTCAGGCTCAGAAGCCAGTTCAATCGGTATCTTAAAACGCTTAACGCTGATTCCAGCTATTTTCACGAGAATCATGAATTGAATGTTTTTACCCTTCCATTCGATATCAATCAGACATTTACATTTTAAAAACAGCAGCAGCGGTAAACATAATAAAAAGAGCAGTTTAATCATTGAATCCACCTCAATGATAAACTGCCCTTTACCTGTTTATTTATACTTTTACAGATTCTGCTCTGACAACTGTCCGCTCATGAATGACTGTTGTGTCAGCGAACAGATCGTGAATCGCCTGCTTTTTCGGGGTGAACGCAGTAACCACATACAGGATCGCCAGAAAAGGCAGACCGAAAAATGTGATTGATGTGTAAATATACCGGCCGGCAAGCTCTCTGATCAGTACCGCAATCCATCCCGGACGTTCACCGTCTTTTGATATCACTCTCAATCCAAATATCATTTTTCCAAGCGTCTGTCCGAAAAACTTTGTCATTAAAACAAAGTAAGCAAAGAAGACGATCGCTGTTGCAATATTCACACCGCTGAACATGCCGCTTCCCATTTCAAGTCCGCTCAGTCTGAATACAGGATAGATCAGCAATCCATTCAGTGCAGCAATGACTAACAGATCAAGTAAAAACGCACAGGCCCTGATCCAAAAACCACCAAAGTGAGGCAGGAAAGCCGGATTTTGGTTATAATTTGTTTCATTGGTCTCCATACAGCTTCCTCCTTTTATTCAGCGTATAAGTACATTGGGCGTGGCCCGCCTGTGTGACTCATGACCTCTGACAGAATCTGACCTTCAAGTCCGCCAAACGTTTTTTGTACCTGAAGTGACAGCAGTGAACTTAAATCATTCGGCATTCCATAATGGATGACTGATGCATTTTCGAGTTCAAGGTCCGATTTGATTGCACTGATGACATCTTCCTCATAACCAAATTCATCAATTAAATCAAGCTCAAGTGCCTGAATACCATTATAAATACGCCCGTCTGCAATCTCTCTCACACGGTCTTCAGGAAGATCCCGTCCATTTGCAATGACATCTACAAACCCATCATAAGAGTCATTTAAAATACTGCGTACAATTTCTAAATCTTCTTCACGCACTTCTTCTGCAGGATTCAGCATATCCTTAAATTCTCCGGAAGTAACCGTAACAAATTCCACACCGTAATTATCAGCGAGCTCTCCAAAATTGATGCTTTGAAGAATAACACCAAGTGAGCCCGTCATTGTTTCTCTGCTTGCATAAATTTTATCAGCAGGTGCTGCTACGTAATACCCGCCTGATGTTGCCTGGGCACCCATTGATACATAAACGGTCTTACCCGCTTCCTGAATTTCAAGAATTTTATCATGGATTTGGGCACTCTCTACAACCCCGCCCCCTGGTGTATTTACACTGAGAACAACGCCTTTGATTGTGCCATCATCTTTCACCTGATTCAGCTGGTCCATAAAGTGAGAATGGTTATAGCCGGCTGCACCGAGCAAACCGCCTGTATCACCAGTGTCCTGAATCGTACCATTTAAATCAATCACAGCAATTCTGTCTGTTGTACTGCCCGTTTCAATCACTTCTTCAGACAAACCTGATGTTGTTTCAAAAGAAGAAAACATTTCATCAAAATTAGTTGAAAGTGCTGCAGTTGCAAAGTTAATACCGGCTGATACGACAAATAAAACACCCGCAATGCCGATTGCAATCCACCTTTTAGTATTCATTTTTAAAAAACCTCCTCGTATTGTCTCTCTTGTCTATACGTTCTACTTTCAGATATGTTTCATTTCATGATACACTTTAATCAATCTTTTATTATGTTGTATTTTCAAAATTTTCGTGAAAGACCTGGAGGGATTCATATGACTGAAAGAAGAAATATTTATTTTTATGCACGTAAAACTGAACAGGCGAAAGAACATTTGCGTATGCTTGAAGAGCTTGCAGAGCGCTATCAGTTCAACGTCGTACAGGATTTTAAGCAAGCGAATATCATTGTCAGTCTTGGTGGTGATGGTGCATTTCTTCAAGCTGTCAGAAAAACCGGATTCAGACAGGACTGCCTGTATGCCGGCGTGTCAGACTCAGGAAGAAAAAGTCTATACTGTGACTTCCATGTAGATGATGTCTCTTCGATGATTGACGCAATGACGCAGGATCAGATTGAGATTAGAAAATACCCTACGATTCAAGTGACTGTTGATGATGAGACAAGCTTTCTTTGCCTGAATGAATTCAGCATCCGATCAGGGATCATTAAAACATTCGTAATGGATGTACATATTGACGACCTTCATTTTGAAACATTCCGCGGTGATGGGATGATTATCTCAACACCAACCGGCAGCTCTGCATACAATAAATCAGTTGGCGGTGCAGTAGTGGATCCAATGCTTCCATGTATGCAGGTGAGCGAGCTTGCTTCAGTCAACAGCAACCGTTTCCGGACACTCGGTTCTTCATTTATCCTGAGCGGCCAGCGAAAGCTTCGTCTGACTGTGGCTCAGGATGGCAATGACTATCCCGTGATGGGACTTGATAATGAAGCACTTGGTATCAGTCACGTACAGCACGTAGACCTTGCACTGAGCGAAAAAATCGTGAAAACCGTCAAATTAAAAGACAATTCCTTCTGGGAAAAAGTTAAAAGGACATTTCTTTAATTGAGAAGCTGCGGGTCATCCGCAGCTTTTTTATTTTAGCCTGACCTGTCTCGCCATTCTCATTCTTGAGTACGTAAAAACTGTAAGGCTGAGCCATATAAAGATAAATGAAATCAGATCAATCGCATTAAACGGTTCTCCGTATAAAAACACACCGAGAATCAGTGTAAGTGTAGGCGCAATATATTGTAAAAAGCCGACCATAAAGAGCGGAATCCTCTGAGCACCGTTTGCAAATAAAAGAAGTGGTATAGCAGTAGCTGCCCCTGCTCCGACCAGGAAGAGATCAGTGGACAGGGATTCATCAATTAATGCAAGGTTTCCGGTGCCCTGCAAATAACCAAGATAAATCAGTGCAATCGGCATAATCGTCATCGTTTCAAGCGTAAGCCCAATTGCCGCATTCACGCGCAGCATTTTTTTCACAAGTCCATAAAATCCGAATGAAAAAGCCAGTGCAAAAGCAATCCAGGGAAAGCTACCGTAGGAAATCGTTAAAATCAATACCCCGATCAGCGCTAATATAAATGATAATACCTGCGCTTTTGATAACACTTCCTTTAACACAAAAACACCCAACAGGACTGAAACGAGCGGATTTATGTAGTATCCAAGACTCGCTTCAACCATCTGCTCGGAATTCACTGCCCATATGTAGACAAACCAGTTAATACTGATCAGTACAGATGCTGCGATCAGTGCTGCAAAAAGCTTAGGACGCTTAAAGAGTGACAGTGCTTCTTTTTTAAAATGACCAAATTGGCGCATGGCAATGAGTAACACGAGCATAAACCAGAATGACCAGAAGACACGGTTTGCTAAAATCTCATCTGCCGGCACGTGTTGCACAAACTTCCAGTAAACCGGGAGCAGTCCCCAGAGTGTGTAGGCAAGCGCAGTATAAATCATACCCAATCTTTCTTCGTTTTCCATCTCACCGCCCCGTTCTATTCCATAGAAATGCTGATGGTTTCTTCAGAGACAGAAAACCATCAGCTGATTAAAAATAGGCTTATCTTCGAGTATAAACTGTCTTTCCGTCAACAATTGTCCGCTCAACTTTCATCGTGAGCAGCTCATCCGGATCTTTTTTAAATGGATCTGCTTCCAATACGGTAAAGTCAGCTGCAAATCCCGCCTTGATAACGCCGCGATCATGTTCATGGTGACACGCATAAGCGCTGCATTTAGTAAATAATGAAATCCCTTCATACATACTCAGCTTTTCACTTTCACCATATACTGTTTTTTCAGGATCATCAGGCTTTGTTCTTGTGACAGCAGCATGGATACCTAGAAGTGGATCAACCGGTTCAATTGGTGCATCAGAACCACCGGCACACGCTATCCCTCTATCCATCAGCGTTTTCCAGGCATAGTTCCATTTCATACGGTCTTTTCCAATCCGGTCCTGCACCCACGGAAAATCAGACGGTACGAATCTCGGCTGGATATCAAGTACGATCGGAAGCTTCTCAGCACGCTGAATCAGCTCTTCATCCAGAATCTGAGCGTGAATTAACCGGTCCCGCTCCCCGTTTGAGGGAAATGCTTCGATCGCATCAAGCATATATTCAAATGCCTGATCCCCGATCGTATGCACGGCGACAGCCATATCGTACTGTCTCGCTTTCCATACAAGCTGCTTTAATTTTTGAGGTGAATGGATCGCTACTCCTTTTTCACCCGGCATATCAGCATAACCATTTTTAAGCAGCGCAGTCCGGCCTCCAAGTGCTCCATCAGCAAATATCTTCATTGCACCAAATTCAACATAACGGGACCCTGATAAGAATGAATGTCCCTGTCTATGCCAGTCTTCAATTACATGATGGTGAACCAGCAAGTGGGCTCTAAAAGGACGGCCGTCTTCTTCAATGACCTTCTGAAAAGCACGGTAGGTCCTTGTAAAATCACCATAGTAACTCAAGTCTTCAGTATGTCCCCCGGTTAATCCAAGAGACCATGCATGCTCAAGCGCAGTTTTTAAAGATTTTTGGATATATTCATCCTCAATTGGCGGAAGAGCCGGAATCATAAGATCTTGCGCCGTATCCTTCAGCTGCCCTGAGAGCTTCCCGTCAAACTTCTCAATGACCCCGCCTTCCGGATCCGGTGTCTGTTCATCAATTCGTGCTAAAAACAGCGCAAATGAGTTAACCACTACAGCATGTCTGCAAATTCTTTTCAAAATCACCGGATGATCAGGTGCAACTGCGTCAAGCTCTGCAGCAGTCGGAACAGATGCGTCCTCCCACTGATTCTCATTCCATCCGTCACCCTGAATCCACTCACCCTTTGGTAATTCAGCCGCTTTCTTTGCAACTGCATCAATGACTTCCTGCTTTGATTTCATTTCTGATAAATCCAGTCTGAGCAGCGTTTCTCCCACCCCGACAATATGTAAATGGCTATCAACAAAGCCCGGGAACATGGTTTTGCCTTCAAGGTCAACCGTTGTAACCTCTTCATTCCCTGCAGATGCTAATAAGTCAGCTGCAGAGCCAACTGCTTTAATTTTCCCGTTGCTCGTTAAAACAGCTTCAACTGTCGATCCTTCCTCTTCCATTGTATAGATTGTTCCATTCTTAAATAGCTGCAGCATATCAAAACCCTCTTTCTTTCGACGCATTTATACTCAGTGTACAAAAAATATTTCGAAAGATGAAGTGGTTTGACCTAGAAAAGTGGAAGCAGGCGTTTAGGTCCGACAAGCATAAGACGACTTGAGACAAATGGGTGACCTTTCCCATTTTCTCAAGATGGCTTATGACTCGAGGACCTGCCTGCTGGAACTGGACATCATAGAAAAGTGGAAGGCGCTTGGTCAGCTCCGACAGACATAAGACGCGAAGCGAAAAATGGGTGACCTTCCCGTTTATCGCTTTGTGGCTTATGATCCGAGGAGTTAGCGCCTGGAACTGGACATCACGAAAAGTGGAAAGCGCAAGTCAGGCTTCACGAAAGAATAAAGAAAAAGGTGCCTGAATAATGATGATAGGTGATGGAAAAAATCACAAAGGTGACGTAAATAAGTTTCAGAAGCTGAATCAGTTACAAAGCCCATAGAATTATGATAAAAGGTGATAGATATAAACTTAAAGCCCATACAATTCCTATAAAAGGTGAAAGAATTCTCCGGCACAATAAGCACCCCCCTCCACTTTTAGACCTGCCCGCAAATTTCACCTGCACGCAAAAACAGCAGGCGCTCAATTAAGCACCTGCTGTTCTTTCATTATTATTTCTGGTATCCGCTAAGCTGTTGTTCAGCCATCTGAACTAGACGCTTAGTGATTTCTCCACCTACTGAACCGTTTGCGCGTGATGTAGAGTCAGCTCCAAGCTGTACGCCGAATTCAGTAGCAATTTCGTATTTCATCTGATCAAGAGCTTGTTCTACACCTGGAACAACAAGCTGATTTGAGCTTCTGTTTGCCATGTGCTATCACCTCCTTGTGAATATAGAATGTGCAATAACACACGGCTTATTAATGGTAAATGTTCCTAACAAATCAGAACCATAAAAATCAGAAGCTGATATTTAAAACAAGTCTGGTTCTTCAACCTCATTTGACTTGTATCCAGGCTTCAATACAATGGTTTCAGTCTCTTCAACTGACTGAAGGATCATCTCTTCAAAATCGATAAAGCTTTCATAAAAAGCAACTTTTTCTGTTTTTGGTCTTGTTTTAGGTGCTGCCGGCGTGAAGATCGTGCAGCAGTCTTCGTAAGGTAGAATAGACGTTTCATACGTGCCGATCTCTTTTGCAATTTCAATAATGTCCGTTTTGTCTGATGCAATGAGCGGTCTCAGTACCGGGGTATTTGTTACCGCATTGATTGCTTCCATACTCTCTAATGTCTGACTGGCAACCTGACCAAGGCTTTCACCCGTCACAATTGCTTTTGCACCGGTTTTCTTTTTAAGTTCATCTGAGATACGCAGCATCATTCTTCTTGTTGATGTCATCGTATAATTCTCAGGCACCTGCTGCTGAATGGTTTGTTGAATGTTAGTAAAAGGGACAATATGAAGCTTTACAGATCCTGAGAATCCAGCAAGTTCAGAAGCAAGCTGCTTTACCTTTTCTTTTGATTTTTCACTTGTAAACGGAGGGCTGAAAAAGTGAACAGCTTCGAGTTCTACGCCTCTTTTCATCATCTGATATCCGGCAACCGGACTGTCCAGCCCACCTGAGAGCATGAGTATCGCTTTGTTGCCTGAACCGATCGGCATACCGCCTGCTCCCTGAATCGTCTGAGCTGATAGGTATACAGCTTCAGTTCTCACCTCAACAGTCAGTTCGACTTCAGGCTTCCTCATTTCTACTTTCAAGCCAGGTACCTGTCTTAACACATGTGAGCCGATTTCGTAATTTAATTCATTTGTATCGAGAGGATAATTTTTGTCAGCTCTTCTCGCTTTCACTTTAAACAATGTTCCGTCTGACGCAAGTGAATGGACCAGTTCTGCTGCATGTCGTTTTACTTCTTCAAGTTCTCTGTCAGATTTTACAACCGGACTAAACGACTGAATGCCAAATATCAACTTAAGTCTGTCCATTACCTGATCAGCCTCATCAGTGTTTTTCAATTCGAGATGCATTCTGTCCCTGCCTGATTCAATATGAAAAGCACTGAGATCTGCACAGGCATCCGTAATATTTTGCTTAAGACGCTTGATAAATTTATTCCGGTTTCGTCCTTTAGTTGAAATTTCGCCGTAGCGGATTAAAATTCGATCTATCTTCATATAACTTATACCCCTTTCAGTAATGGCGGAATGACTTCCTGCCAGATCCTGATAAATTCTTTAATATCTTCTGTCTGCTGATCTGCTCCGAGACTGATTCTAACTGCACCCCTGATATCACGGTCGCTGAAGGCGCAGGCAGTCAGTACATGGCTTCTTTTATTCGTTTTTGATGAGCATGCGCTTGAAGTGGTAATAAAGATCTCTCTCTCAGCCAGTGCATGCACAATGACTTCTCCTGTCAGCTTTGGAACAGTTACAGAAAAAATATGTGGTGCGCCATTTTTCGGCGAAAGGACTTTTACTTCCTCCCTATTCTCAAAGAAAGACCTGAGCATCTGCTGACAGGTTTGAAGTGTTTGATCAGCCTGATACTGGTGCTCTGAAGCGAGTCGCATTGCTTTGGCGAGTGATACGGCTCCTGCAGTGTTGACTGTGCCGCTTCTAAAACCTTCCTGCTGTCCGCCACCATCCATTTCAGGAATAAGCTTCATGCCTCTTTTTACTGCCAGCAGGCCTGAACCTTTTAGTCCGTTAAACTTATGGGCTGATAATGTGATCATGTCAAGCGTTTCAAAATCTGCTTTCAGTTTTCCATAAGCCTGCACAGCATCTGAATGAAATCGGGCATTTGAATTCGTCTTGATGATTCTCCCGGCTTCATTAATGGGCTGAATACTGCCGAATTCGTTATTCACATACATGATTGATACCAGCGTTGTATCTTTTCTGAGTGCTGCTTTCAAATCATCCAGAGAAATGACACCAGCTTGGTCGACAGGCAAATAAGTGACTTCAAACCCTTCATTTTCAAGCTTCTTGAACACTTCCAGTACAGATGGATGCTCAATTACCGTTGTAATTAAATGATTACCTTTACCATGCAAAAAATAAGCGGATCCTTTAATTGCCAGATTGTTTGACTCTGTCCCGCCGGAAGTGAAAATCACTTTGCTGTCTGGCAATCCTGAAAGCTCACTGCACTGCTGCTGTGCTTTTTGAAAAAGTGATGAAGCTTTCTCTCCAAATGTGTGAATAGAGGAAGGATTACCATAAAACTGTTCATTTACCTTTATATATGAAGAAACAACTTCAGGATGCGGTTTTGTCGTTGCGCTGTTATCCAGATAAATCATGGTGATCACTCTTTCTTTTATAGTGAATCTCTTATATAAATGCTAATGAATTTCGAGGAGGACTAAGTGTTGCTGCTTCAGGAGGATGAGCTTCCTCAGACTTCGTCCTGCGGACATGTCCTTACCTGGGGCGGAAGTCATTGTCTACCTCTCCAATCACCTGTTTTAAGTTTGATCTAACATTTCATAATGTATTGATTTCATTAAACCTTATTAATCCTAACATATCTCACTTCGGAATGTGATTTAAGTTCATTTAAACGATGAGTAGACACAATTTTCTTTTTATTTAGACTTTTGCTATTTTCGACAAATTTCAACTTTTCTATGATATGATGTTGCGGTAAAACTTAGAACATCGGTGGAGGGTATTATGAATAGCAATAAAATAACATTTGGTAGCGTTTTCACGGTTGGGCTTATGCTCTTTGCACTTTTCCTCGGTGCTGGGAATATGATCTTTCCGCCTCTGCTCGGACAGCAGTCAGGCGATAGCAGCTGGGTTGCGATCGCAGGATTCCTTCTGACCGGGGTAGGTCTTCCTCTATTAGGTGTCATTGCCATTGCGAAGTCTGGTGGAAGCCCGATGGACCTGGCAAGTCGTGTACACCCAATTTTCGGAATAATCTTTACAATCATCCTGTACCTGGCAATCGGACCTTTCTTTGGTATTCCGAGAACAGCAACTGTTTCCTATGAAATCGGCGTTTTACCATTTCTGACTCAGGATACAGCAGGTGGATGGACGTTACTTTTATTTTCTATATTGTTTTTTGCAGCAACGGCATGGTTATCGTTGAATCCGGCAAAATTGGTTGACCGGATCGGTAAAATATTAACCCCAGTATTAGTCATTATTTTAGCAGTCTTAGTAGGAGGTGCCTTTATTAATCCGATGGGCGAACCTGGTCAGGCTGTAGCCGGCTATGCAGATTCTCCATTTATTACAGGATTTTTAGAAGGTTATCTGACACTTGATGCGATTGCAGCACTTGTCTTTGCGATTGTCATTATCTCTGCGATTCAGAATAAAGGCGTGACAGAGCGTAAACAGGTAGTAAGAGCAGCTATTTTCGCAGGATTAATCGCAGCATCCGGCCTTGCAGCTGTATATATTTCACTCAGCTACCTCGGCGCTACAAGTTTGAATGCAATTGGCATTCAGGATAACGGTGGTGCACTGCTTTCTGCAGCCGCTAATTACCTTTACGGTTCAGCAGGTGCTCTCATTTTAGGTATTGCAATCGGCGCTGCATGCCTGACAACTTCAATTGGCCTTGTCTCTGCAACGTCATCATACTTTGCACGAACGTTTCCGAATATTTCTTACAATAAGTTTGTCATCATTTTCTCTGTTTTCAGTATGATGATTGCAAATATCGGACTGGCTCAATTGATCGCTGTATCTGTTCCTGTTCTTGTGATGATCTATCCGATGACGATTGTTCTGATTATGCTGTCATTCCTTGATAAAAAGATTAAAGGAAAAAGGGCTGTATACGTCGGTGCGATCATTCCTACATTTATACTAGGTGTGAGCGATGGACTTGCAGCTGCCGGCTTTACTGCACTTGCGTCAGCATTTTCATTCCTGCCGCTGATGGATCAGAGTCTCGGGTGGATCTTACCGGCTATTGCAGGTGGATTGATCGGCTTGTTTATTCCTTCAGAATCAGGCTCTACAGCACCGGCAAAACCTACAAATTAATAGAAGTAAAAAAGAAGCAGTACTTCTCATCCTGAGAAAGTGCTGCTTCTTTTAATCAAGTAAAACTTATAATGCATCAATTTTTTTGAGTACACCAGGCTCAATCTTTTCGATTGATTCAGCTGCCTGCTCAAGTGCATTCTGGTAATCACCGTTTCTGAATAACAGCTCTGCTTCGTTTAGCCCGATAAACACTGTTTCATGCCGGCTTCGATAGCGGTTACCGTACTGAATCACTTTTTCAGCCTGCTTTGCAGCCTGAATCATTTCCTCTGTATTTTCAGTAAAGGTTTCAATCATTTTTTCAGTCGTCATCGTGTGCTGATTAATTGCCTTCATATTCATCGGACGTTCCGCAAGATAAGAATCAAGTGCTTCGATCTGTCTGATAATATCCTTTCGTTCTAAGAACCAGAACTCAGGTATTTTAGGAAGGTTCGCACTGTCAACGATTTTTTCCTGATCTCTTACAGCTTTAATCTGATACTCCTGCTGGTCTCTCGCAGCTAATTCATCACTTCTGAGTTGTTCAAGTTCACCAGCATACTTTTTGTGTTCCTCATCGATCTGCATCAGTTCAGTTTCAATTTTCTCTGTTTCTTTTAATACAGATGAATAAGGTTCAAGCTGTTTTTCAACCTGCTTGTTCTGATGATCAAATGCATCAGCCAGTTTTTCAAGCTGAGTTTCTTTTTCTTTTGGCAGGTCCAGGTCCTGCTGATCGAGCTGATACCCCTGACGCACATAATCCATTTCACGTATCAATTCATCATTTCTGATTTTTAACGTTTCGAGAAGCTTACTAACGTTTGCAGCTTTAGCAGGAAGGTGAGTTCTTGCATTCACTTCATCTTCAAGTGCAATGAACGCTTCATCAATTTCTTTTTTCGTGTTCACTCTCAGTTCTTCAGCTTCAGTAAATTCCAGTCTGATCAGATGCTTTTCAGCTTCTTTCAGGTTGTTCTCAAGTGCAAGACACCTTTCTTCAAGGTTTAAATGATGGATTGGATACTGCTGCTCGTCCATTTCTTTGCAGGCATCCTTTAACTCATGCAAATCTTTCGGCAGTTCATCAAGCAGGTCATCTGCAAGGCCTGGCGCACTTTCGATCATCATGCTGATCTCATCAATCTCTGAAGTCAGATAGATCACGATTTCTCTTGCCTGAAGATAATTCCCCTCAGATGTTAAATGATGATATTCATCAAGTTTCGGTTCTAAAGCCATAATTTTGCGCTCAATCGGCTCAGCGGTCTTGCTGAACTGTGAACGCCTATTGCGGATCAGTGAAGCTGCTTCTTTGTAATCGGCTTCTACCAGCTGGATTTCTTCACGGTTCTTCTCATCACTGCCCATTAATTCTTCCAGTTCAGAGAGAATTTCATTCATATGTTCTTCAGCTTTATTCAGCTCAATCACAATTTCTTCACGTACTTTTCGCGATTTTTTAAAACGAAACTTATCAATATATTCCTCAGCATCAAACAGCATACTATCTACTTCAGCTAATTGTTTATCAACAATATTGTTCCATGAGTCTCTCCATTTTTCAAAGAGCTCCTCTGTCTGACCATTCATATTCAGTTGTTTTACTTTTGTCATTTCTTCAAGAACAGGTCTGTGCTGAATGTCGAGCTTCTGTTCTTCAAGTTTATCTACTTCTTTATACTGCTTTTTCCTTATTACGAAAGCAGTGATGATCGATATGATGATTAAAATGACGGATCCTATTATGTACTCCATCTTATGCCTCCTGTTCAAGCAGCCCGTGTCTATGTCAATATGAAAAATGTATTGACTTTATGATACCATGTAACAAATGAGATTTCTTGTTTTTTCTTGAATTTTTGACACGACTTTTTTCGTGTGCGAAAGGACTGGACTTGATGATTACCAGAGATGGACATATTCATACACCATATTGCCCTCACGGCTCTCAGGATGCTTTAGCATTATATGCTGAAAAAGCGATTGAAGCAGGCCTTGAGGAAATTACTTTTACTGAGCATGCCCCACTGCCGGAAAACTTTGATGACACAGTTCCTGATAAGGATAGTGCCATGAGGCCTGCGGAGCTTGAAAATTACTTAAAAGATATTGAGGCCATTAAAAAATCGTATAAAAAAGACCTGCGCATTTACACAGGCCTTGAAGTTGATTATATTGAAGGTTTTGAACACGAGACGCGTGCTTTTCTGAATCAGTACGGTCCTTCACTTGATGATGCGATTCTTTCTGTTCATTTTCTGAAAGCTGCTGACCGTTATGTCTGTCTCGACTTCAGTCAGGATGCTTTTAAAGAGTTAATTTCACTGACAGGGTCTGCTGATGCTGTTCATTCACTTTATTATCATACAGTGATCCAATCCGTACTTGCTGATCTGGGTGAATATAAACCGAAAAGAATTGGGCATATCACGCTCGCCAGAAAGTTTCAGCGTCTCTTCCCGGCGCTGGAGTCTCATGAAGCTGAGATTCAACAGCTGCTAAATGTAATAAAATCCCAGAATCTTGAGATTGATTACAATGGAGCCGGAACTGTGAAACCACTTTGTCAGGAAACCTACCCTTCTCCTGCGATTGCATCAGCTGCTCACAAGATGGGCATTAAACTTGTCTATGGCTCTGATGCACATACCGCATCCGGCCTTATGCAGGGAGCCGATCAGCTGATTGCACTTAATCCGTAACAGGAGGTTACACTATTGAACCATGTTTCAACTGTTTCAATATATTGCCTTGTAAAATAAGGGTCTGCAGTATTCATATGCCACAGCTCTCTGACAGTCTGACTTTGTAAAAAGGGTGTTGTGATCATGGAAGTCAGCTGAATCAGAAAAAAAGAAGGGGACAGCTTAAAGCTGTGTCCTTTTTCAATGTCCTCAGCCATCAGCATCTTCCATAAATACTGTTCTTTTCGCAAGTAACAGGCAGTCATCTCCCTGATCAGCTGGTGATCGAGTGTAATCTCCCGCCAGGCAAACCTGGCAAACCGGTGATGCTGCTGTTGGAACCTGATTACATCACGGGCAGCGCTCATCACAGCACTTTTATGTTGCTTCCCTTCATTCAATGACTTTTCCAGCACATTCAGATACGGTTCAAAAAATGCAATCAGACATTCTTCCAGTAACCCTTTTTTTCCTGCAAAATAATATGATACTGTTCCGACATTTACGCCTGCTGATGCTGAAATATCTCTGATACTCGTACCGTGAAACCCTTTCGTATAAAACAGATCCACTGCTGTTGTCATGACTTCGGATTTAGTTTCGCGCTGCCCATTCATTTGTTTTCACCCTTTCAAATGATTGCTTCAAGTCCCATGCTGTGTTATACCTGTATTATTCTAATGAATATATTCGGGGTGTCATGGCAGCCCTCCTTTAAAAAGCGTTCTTCAAATTACGCACCTAAAAGGAAAAATCAAATCAATTAAGCGGGTGATATGATGTTTAATGTCGAAACGTATAAAGGCAGTAAGGAAAAGCAATATGAGATGTTGCACAAACAGCTTAAGGCTTTACTCGAAGATGAACCGAACCGGATTGCCAATCTAAGCAATGCTTCAGCATTACTGAATCAATTTCTGAATGAAACGAACTGGGTAGGCTTTTATCTGATGGAGGATGTCGAGCTTGTGCTTGGACCATTTCAGGGGCTTCCCGCATGTGTAAGAATCCCACTTGGAAAAGGGGTATGCGGAACAGCTGCAGGTGAGAATAAAACAATGCGCGTTGAGGATGTTCATGCATTCCCGGGACATATCGCATGTGACGCTGCTTCTCAGTCAGAGATTGTGATCCCACTCGTAAAAGACGGCGTCGTAATTGGTGTACTCGATATAGACAGCCCGGTAAAGAGCCGCTTTGATGAGGAAGATCAAAAAGGACTTGAAACATTTGCAGAGGTTTTAACTAAATATATTTAATGACTTCTAAAAAGCCGCATGCGAATCGTCGCATGCGGCTTTTCTAAGGTCAGCTTTCCTGCTTCATCACTGCACTTTCCTCAATTTTTGTAAATGCCTGGTCAAGATCCTCTTTAATATCCTCCCAAGATTCCAGTCCGACTGAGAGTCTCAGCAGCGTGTCGCTAATGCCCATTTCCTGTCTTGTCGCCTCAGGTATGACTGAATGTGTCATTGTTGCAGGATGCTGAATCAGTGTTTCTGCATCTCCAAGACTCACTGCTATCTTAATCAGTTTTAATTCATCCATAAAAGCCTGCGCCATTTCCTTTGTGCCATTAAAATCAAATGAAATGAGACCTCCCCATCTGCTCATCTGCTTCGCAGCGATGTGGTGTGATGGATGGTCGTTGTCGCCAGGGAAATAAATATTTCTGACAAACGGGTGCTGTTTGAGATAGCCTGAAATTTTCTCAGCATTATCACAATGACGGTCCAGCCTGACAGCGAGTGTTTTTAAGCCTCTCAGTAATAGCCACGCATCAAAGGGCGACATGATCCCGCCAATATCTTTTTGGGTTGTCATCCGGATATCTGCAATCGATTCAGCAGATTTTGCGACCAGCAGTCCGCCAATCACATCCCCGTGTCCGCCAATATATTTTGTCGCACTATGAAGTACAAAGTCCGCTCCGAATTTTAACGGGTTCTGCAGGTAAGGTGAACTGAATGTATTATCAACTACAACTGGAATCCTCTGCTCATTTGCAACGCGGCAAACCAGTTCAAGGTCAATGATCTCCATTGTCGGATTAATTGGTGTTTCTACGTATATGCAGGCTGTGTTCGGTGAAATCGATTGTCTGATCGCTTCTTCTGTAGAAAGATTTGCAAAATCATGTGTGATCCGGAACTTTTCTGACATCATTTCAAGCAAACCGAATGTACAGCCATACACTCCTTTTGAACAGACAACATGATCCCCTGATTTTAACAAATGAAACAGGATCGCCGAAACAGCAGCCATACCGGAACCAAACGCTAAAGCGGCTTTTCCGCCTTCAATGGTTGTCATTCTGTCTTCAAGTATTTTCACTGTCGGATTCCCTAGACGTGAATAAATGTAACCTTCCTCATCTCCTGCAAATCGCTTTTCCCCTTCAGCAGCATGAGTAAATGTATAAGTTGATGTCTGGAAAAGCGGAGGCGTGAGTGAACCTTCGTATTTCCCTGAATCATATCCACTATGAATAACCTCTGTTTCAAATCTTTTTTTCTCTCTTGACATTGCAAGCTCCCCTTGTTTTGTAATCGCTTTCATAACCTATTTTACTTGATTTTGTAATAATTTCAATGGATCTTTCCAATATAAAAAGGACTGCATATATACAGCCCTTTCATAATCGCATAATCTGATCTGACTCTCTTTTTAAGCAGACAACCCGGTTTTTACCGGTGTTCTTCGCTTTATATAACGCAATATCTGCACGTCTGACTACACTGATCATCTGGTCAGGTACATCCCTCGTCCAACTGGAGACACCGCATGAAACCGTTACTTCCGGATCTGTTACATGCAGGATCGTTTCTCTCAGATTTTCTGTTAATATTCCCCCATCATGAAGTGACATATTACTGAAGTAGATGGCCAGTTCCTCTCCACCCCACCTTGCAGCAACACTGTGATCGTTTTGATACGACATCAAGTGTTTTGCAACCTGAATAATCACCTGATCACCTACCTGATGGCCATGAGTGTCATTTACCTGTTTAAAATCGTCTATATCAATCAGGATAAATACACCGTGATGATCCCTGGTCATCGAGTGCTCCACAAACTGGTCCAGATAGTGCCTTGCGTAAAGACCTGTCATGTGATCACGGTTGATCATTTCTTCCATTTCCATTCGCAGCATGGCATTTACAAGGGCCAGAGCTGAGTGATGGACAATCGATTTAAAAAGCTTGTACATTTCAAAAGAGAACGCATAGGAATCCCTGTGCAGTACGATACAAAAGCCTTTTACCTGGTCATGATGAATCATTGGCACTGCAATTAATGAACGGTATCCCGCCTCTAACTCACAGTCAGACATGTATACACCATCTGTACCCTCTAAAAGCTGCTGTTTCACGTTTTCAATGTAAACCCGGCCCGCTTCCGTCTCAAAAAATGCTGTACTACCTTCAACAACTCTCCATTGTTCATCATCAACCCAGATAAAACCAGTTTCATCCGGGTTTAATGCTTTTTGAATCTGCACTGTCAACACACTCATCATGTCTTTCATCTTAAGATTTGCATTCAACTCATGTGACAGGTCATTAATTAGTTTTAAATCATTAATCAGCTGCCTCGATTGCATATAAAGCTTTGCATTCTCAAGCGCATGACCTGCAGTGGTTGAAAGCACTTTGATAAATTCGACTTCGTGTTTTTTTAGTGGTTTTTCAGTTTTCCCCTCCGTTTTCAGTAAACCGTATACACCCTGTTTACCTTTTAACGGAGAATACATAATGGTTCGATTCCCCTGATCATCAATGGTTACTTCAGAAGAAACAAATGCATGTATAAGCGCCTCGTTATCAGATTGATAATCCAGATATTCAATTGGTAGACCCTTTTCCACACCCTGATCATCTGAAAGAATTAATGTGAATTTATAATGATAAAACGTGTTCTTTAATGAATGAATGATTTTTGCAAGCACCTGGGACACATTCATATGCGAATTAAATGCCTTTGTGACATCAAAAAGTTCATGATATCTTTTTCTCTCTTCAGCTGTAATCAACATTCTTCTGACATTCTGATAGAGAACTGCAGTATCACAGGCTAAAAAGGAAACCATTACAGTATCTTTTGTCCATACAGCTTCAGGCTTGGGTCTGATTGCAATAACGCCCATCAGATCGGATTTTTCATAACACGGGATTAAAATATCCCCCTGCTTTAAAAATGCCTGATTATCTTTTAAAATATGGTACGGCTGATCCTTAAGATGGCTCATAATGCTTTTATCTAATGGTTCCTCTTTTGTCAGCGTTTCATCATATTTATATAATTGTGTGCCGTCCTTATATAGATAAAAGGTTTCTTCTACGTCAAAATGTTCTTTTAAAAGGTCCGATAACTGACGATACCAGTGTCTGATGGAACTCTCACTCGACATTGAATGTGCCAGAATATCAAATACCCCAGCCTTATAACGGTCCATAAACGGTTTCAGCGAATCCATTTTTTCACCTTCGTCTCTTATGTATTAAATATAACTGCTTCATTATATATTTTTCAGATATTTACAAATATTAATTATAGCATAATGCAACTTATTTACTACACTCACAACTCTCTTTTCGTAACAGACTTTTCAGCAATTATTTCCGCAGAAAATGCCATTGTCCTTATATAAACCCTGCTTAGGTATGTCTTGTTTTGTCTTTTGATCTTGTTATAATCTGATCATGTATTTCACCAGTAGTGGTTGACAGAAAGCTTTATAAATTGTATGATGTTCTTTGTGTAAAATAATGCAGCCTTTTGTGAACACATGAATGTCTCATTTTGTTCCTATTGTTTGTAGGTGCATCGCGTAACCCCTGCTGCAGGGCGATGGTGCAAGATAACAAAATGGGTATTGATGGTTTATCACATGGTTTTTATTTTACAACAAAATAAAAACACAAGGAGGAGTCAAATTATGGCTCGTTATACAGGTCCATCTTGGAAACTGTCTCGTCGTCTTGGTGTTTCACTAAGCGGCACTGGTAAAGAATTAGAAAAGCGTCCTTACGCTCCGGGTCCTCACGGTCCTACTCAGCGTAAAAAACTATCTGAATATGGTCTTCAGCTTCAAGAGAAGCAGAAGCTTCGTCACACTTACGGCGTAACTGAGCGTCAGTTCCGTAACCTATTCGACAAAGCAGGTAAACTACCTGGCCGTCATGGTGATAACTTCATGATCCTTCTTGAAGCTCGTCTTGACAACCTAGTATACCGTCTTGGTCTTGCTCGTACTCGTCGTCAGGCGCGTCAGCTTGTAAACCACGGTCACATTCTAGTTGATGGTTCACGCGTTGACATTCCGTCATACAGCGTTAAGCCAGGACAATCAATCAGCCTTCGTGAAAAGTCACAGAAGCTGAATATCGTTCAGGAAGCAATTGAGCTTAACAGCTTCACTCCTGAATATGTATCTTTCGATGCTGATAAGCTTGAAGGTTCATTCACTCGCTTCCCAGAGCGTAACGAATTAGCTGCTGATATCAACGAAGCACTAATCGTAGAATTCTACTCTCGTTAATTCTGAAAGACCGGGATTAACAAACATAAAGCCCCTGAAATGTGTAACAGCATTTCAGGGGCTTTTCTGATTGTCTAAACCGGGCGGGCTGGTGGACTCCGGATACTGCTGCGAAATAATAATGAGCCATCAAACATTTCCAGGCTACTTATGTTAATATGATGTAGCGTAAAATATCACCCTTAGGAGTGAACATAGTGGATAAGAAAGATGTAGCAAATATTCGTAAACAATTAAAAACAGATAATGACCTGCTCAGGATTTCAGATATATTTAATGTGTATATTATGAAGGAATCGACAGATATTTATCACTATCAAAGGCAGCCTTTTGAAATGCTGGACAGTGATCAGCAGGAACTGTTTATGAATAATTTTAAAAAAGTACTCACCGGTCAAATGAATGAGAAGCTATTCGAACTAAAGTTCAAGCGTGATGCTGAAAACAGCAGTCAGCTGATTTTACATAAAGGGTTACTGGGTGAAGGAGAAGACTGGCAGGAACAGATGCTTCAGATGACAGAAAAAATGATTCAGAACCCTTTCGAAAAGGATATCGTCATTACCTTTATCCGCGGTGAATATATGAAGCCGACAAAAAAGCGGAGTGAAGAATCTGAAGAAAGCAGCCGCGATACCGTATACTCCCATCCGTTTACTCTATGTACTATTAATAAAACAGAAGAGCCGAAAAAAGAAATTCAGTTTGATTATATCGAAAAAGAATTTAAATATAAGGTCGAAGTCGATCCTGTTATAGATTTGAAAAATCCAATGACCGGCTTTTTATTCCCGTGTATTACAAACCACGCTTCTGACGTGAATCATGTATTATACGCAGCGCCAAAAGCAAATGAACCGGATTTTCATTTTATAGAAGAGGTATTGAACGGAGAAGAAATCATGACTGCGCAGGAAGATAAAGCAGTATTTGAAGAAGTAATTAAAAGCGTCGTCGGTGACCGTCTTTCCCCTTCTACGCTTGCAAAAGTATATAGTGAAATCAACACAACAATTGAAGAGAACGAAGAAGACGAGCCGCCAAAGCTTGATTATAAGGATGTTGAACGCGTACTGACAAACAGCGGTGAAAAGGTTGAAGGAGATAAGGTAAAAGAAGCCTTCCAGCTGATCACTGATAATGAAGGATATGAATTAAAAGCCGGCAGTATTGTGCCGAAATACAAAACAAAGTCGATTAAAATCCAGACCATGATCGCAAATATTTCCATCAGCCCGCAGGATCTTCAATATGTCAGACAGGTCAATTATAAAGGAAAGCGATGTATTATGATTGAGATTGAGGAAGATGCAGAGATTGACGGGTTTAAGATGCTGCCTGAAGCGTTTGGAGAAGAATAATAGAGAATTGAAAAATCCCGCAAAAATGCGGGATTTCTTTATTTTTTCTTTAAAGGTGTGACAGCAGGACCTTCCAGTACAGCACCGTCAAATGAGAATCTCGACCCGTGGCACGGGCAGTCCCATGAACGTTCATCCTGATTCCACGCACATTCACAGCCCATATGCGTACATGTAATATCCACTTTATGAAGCTTACCTTCTTCATCCCGATAGGCTCCGGTTTTGCCGCTGTTGTCTTTAATAATTCCGCCTTCCCCGCTTAGGATATCTTCCTCTGTTTTGCCAGGGCTTTTCAGCTTTCCTTTAACAAGCTCTGCTCCTACATTGGCATTCTCACTGACAAAGGTACCGATAGATGAGGATACATCGTGATCAGCAGGGTTGAACAGTTCCTGAAAACGATTATGTTTATGGGTAATTAAATCTTTAATCACATGTGCAGCCGCTGTTCCACCTGTCATGCCCCATTTCCTAAAACCTGTTGCAATGTATATGTGGTCATGATGACCTGTCACAAGCCCCGCGTATGGAATCCCGCTCACTGTATATAAATCCTGTGAAGACCATCTGTATTTAAAGTCCGTTACACCGAATTTTGCTTTGGCAAATGACTCCAATCGCTGATATCTGCTGCCTTCAATATCATTTTGACCGGTCTTATGACCTTCCCCTCCTATGATTAATAGCTTCTGTCCATCCTTATAAGGAGTCGTTCTGATCGATTTCGTCGGATGTTCAGCGCTGATATACATGCCTTCTGCAAAGGAATCATCCACGATCGCGGCTGAGGTATAAGAGCGTTCAGGTTTGAGCCTGGAAAAATAGAGACCTTTAAAATCAACAAAAGGAAAGTGAGTCGCTGCAATCAATTTTTTTGCTTTAATTACGTACCCATCTTCAGTTGTAGCTTCTACCCCATTACTGTGTTCATCAGCATCGAGTAATCTGGTTTTTTCATAAATTTTTCCTCCGAGCTTGATATATTCACCCAACAGCGCTTTTAAATATTTGACCGGGTGAAATTGAAACTGATTCGGCATTTTTAAAACTGCTGCTGCACCGATATCATAAGGCATTTCATCTGTGAATTCCCCATCGATGCCAAGTGTCTGATAAGCTTTCCATTCCTTTTCAAGCTGTTCCGGCTGATCAATCGTGTAGATACCTGCTTCCTGGATACTGAAATCACAGTCAATCCCGTGCTCACTGATCTGCTGCTTCATCCAGTTCATTGCTTCTGTATTTGCATCGTAATACAGCTTTGCTTTTTCCTTTCCATGTTGAGAAAGAAATTGATCATATACCATTCCATGCTGAGCTGTTACTTTTGCCGTTGTATAGCCTGTTGTGCCCTGCAATACCCGGTTTGCATCTGCAATTGTTACTTTAAATCCTTCTTTCACCAGCAGCAGCCCTGCTGTGATACCGGCCATTCCGGCTCCTGCAATCAGAATATCTGTCTCATGGTTGTCAGTAAGCTTTTCTGCATCAGGTACGCCGTCTTCGAGCCAGTATGACTGATTGATAATATATTGATCGATAAATGATTCTCCCATTTAAAACCCTCCTTTATTCAATAGTACTAACATTTCCTTCCACTTGGTTTTTTAAACAATGGTCCTATCAAATACTGGCTGCTGATTTCCGCTTCAGGGGTACGCTTTCTGTCGCCGGGCGGTGAGCCCGCAGGCTTCGCCATGCCTGGTCTCACACGTCCCTTCCTGCCAATGGAGCCGCCCCCTGCAGCGAGAATCAGCAGCTGTGCGAATATTAAATTTTCAATTCATATTTATATTAATCAAAAATAAAAAGCACCCGATTTTTAATCGGATGCTTTTAAGGGTTATGCGTATTGAATCATAAAGTATTTTTTCTTACCACGGCGGATGATGGTGAATGCGTTGTCGAGTCTGACTGAGGCGTCAAGATCAAAACCTAGGTCCTGTACTCTTTCACCATTAATGTATACTGCACCATTTGTGACGTCTTCACGTGCCTGACGTTTTGAAGATGAGATTTTGGCATCTACCAGTACGTCAACCAGGTTAATGGATTTTCCTTCTTCTATCTGATGAGTCGGTACATCTTTGAATCCTTCTCGGATCTCAGCACTGCTCAGTGATTTCAGATCTCCGCTGAATAGCGCTGCTGTAATTCTTTTTGCCTGATCGAGTGCATCTTCACCGTGGATCATTTTTGTCATTTCTTCAGCAAGTGCTTTTTGAGCGGCACGCAGATGCGGTTCTTCCTGTACTGCTTTTTCAAGTCCTTCAATCGTTTCTTTATCAAGGAACGTGAAGAACTTCAGGTATTTTACGACATCAGCATCAGTTGTGTTGATCCAGAACTGGTAAAACTCATAAGGTGACGTCTTCTCAGCATCAAGCCATACCGCTCCACCTTCTGTTTTACCGAACTTGGTACCGTCAGCTTTAGTTACGAGCGGAATTGTCATACCAAAAGCTTTTGCATCTTCATCATTCATTTTACGGATCATCTCTAGACCCGTTGTAATATTCCCCCACTGATCACTGCCGCCGATCTGCAGCTTACAGTTAAACTCTTTGTATAAATGGTTAAAATCCATTGCCTGAAGGATTGTGTAAGTGAATTCCGTGTATGAAATACCTGTTTCAAGACGTGATGAAATCGTATCTTTTGCAAGCATGTAGTTCACACCAATATGTTTTCCGTAATCACGCAGGAATGTAATCATGTCAATTTGACCGATCCAGTCCATGTTGTTTACCATAATTGCTTTATTGTCACCTTCAGCAG
Source organism: Jeotgalibacillus sp. 10bf12 (assembly GCF_055597105.1). Classification (NCBI taxonomy): domain Bacteria; kingdom Bacillati; phylum Bacillota; class Bacilli; order Caryophanales; family Caryophanaceae; genus Jeotgalibacillus; species Jeotgalibacillus sp. 10bf12. The sequence goes on from NZ_CP200276.1 coordinate 3,031,833, forward strand.
TATAGAGTTTTTCAAGCTGCTTCTTAATGGCTTCAACATTATACTCAACCTGCTCACGTGTCTGAAGCTGACGTTCTTCTTTCTTTCCGCTTGGATCTCCGATTTGGCCGGTCGCTCCGCCTACCAGTACGACCGGACGGTGACCGTACTCCTGAAATCTTTTCATCGTTAAGAATGGCAGCAGGTGACCGATATGCAGACTGTCTGCTGTCGGGTCGGCTCCACAGTATAGTGATACTGATTCCTTTTCAAGCAGTTCCTTCATACCTGCTTCATCCGTCTGCTGATAAATAATACCGCGCCACTGTAAATCCTGTAATAAGTCCATGTTGTTTCCTCCTTCAGTCAATTCGATCAAACAAAAAACGCATAAAAAATCCCTTGCAATTTATGCAGGGACGCTTCTATGCGTGGTACCACCCAGCTTAAGAAGAGATGTTCTCTTCCTCACTTCATTGATATAACGGATCACTCCGGTTTCCCAGCTAAGGGAGAACTGCTCCAAGAATGTAATTCGATCACCTGTCGTAGCGGTTTGCAGCAACCACCGCTTCTCTGAATGTACGGATCAGGATCTCTACTTCGTTCTTTTCGAGGCATTTACATATGTGCTTTAATAAAGATAGTTTTAGCACAAATAAATTTCATCTGTCAAGTAGTTGTTTGACTCTCTCAATCTCTTTAAATTTACATTTCAGCTTTATAAAATATGTTATAATCGTAAGGATGCTGCAAGGAGGATGATCTATATTGTCAGACCAAAATAAATCATTTCGTGAGCGGATTGCCGGACTGAGCGAAGCCTCGAACCGGATCGGATTGCCACGGAAGCTGCATACGTCGTACCAGGTTTTCTGGAACTTATTATTATTACTTTTAATTTTCATTGTAATAGGTGCCGCATTTGCCGGTGGCGTGGGTGCAGGATACTTTGCTTCTCTTGTAAAAGATGAAGAGGTCCAGTCACAAGAGTCACTAGAACAAAATATTTATAATTATACCGAAACATCAGATCTGTATTTTGCAAATGATGTCTATCTCGGAAAGATCAGAACCGACCTTGAGAGAGATGAAGTTGCACTTGAAGATGTTTCCCCAATGCTGATTGATGCAGTGATCGCAACTGAGGATGAGTACTTTATGGAGCATGATGGCGTTGTGCCAAAAGCAATCATGCGTGCGATTTTTCAGGAAGTGACAAATGCTGCCAACCAGACTGGTGGTAGTACATTAACACAGCAGCTGATTAAAAATCAGGTGCTGACAAATGAAGTTTCTTTTGATCGTAAAGCAAAAGAAATTCTGCTCGCACTCAGAGTTGAAAGATTCTTTGAAAAAGACGAGATTCTGGAAGCTTACCTGAATGTTGCTGATATGGGTAGAAATGCTTCCGGTCGTAATATTGCCGGCGTTCAGACGGCTGCACAGGGACTGTTTGGTGTTAACGCAAGCGAATTAACATTACCGCAGGCTGCATTTATTGCTGGACTCCCGCAGGCACCCTTTGGTTATACACCATTTACAAATGGTGGTGAATTAAAGGAAGATGCCGGCTTGCAGCCTGGACGCGAACGTAAGAATGAAGTACTTTCACGTATGCTCAGAGACGGAGCGATTACACAGGAAGAGCACGATGAGGCCGTAGCATATGATTTAACACAGGATTTTGTGGAACCAAGGTCAGGTGCACTTGAACGTTATCCATATGTGACAGAAGAACTTGAGCGCCGTGCACAGGATATCCTGATGTATATGCTCGCTGAAAAAGACGGTTATTCTGAAGCGCAGGTTGACGCAAGTCAGACGCTTTTCGAGAAGTATTCTGTATTAGCCGCAAGAGACATGCGTCAGAACGGTTACCAGATACACTCAACGATTGATAAAGAAGTCTATGACAAGATGGAAGAAGTCAAAAATAATTACACACGTTTCGATGTTGAAAGAGAAGGCGAAGAATGGGACGCTGAAGAAGGACGCTTTGTACCTGTCATGGAACAGGAACAGGTCGGAACGGTTCTGATGGAGAATGCGACTGGAAAGATCATCAGCTTTACAGGTGGCCGTGATCATGAGAGAAACAGCCTTAATCATGCCACACAGTCATTCAGATCAAGTGGATCAACGATTAAGCCTTTAGCTGTATATGCTCCAGCGATTGAATATGGATTGATTGGTGCCGGGTCTCCATTAGCGGACGTTGCATTTACAGGTCCTGGCGGATGGTCACCGAATAACTTCGTTGTTGGGAGAGAATACGGATTAATTCCTGCAAGAACAGCTCTTGCTGCATCGCATAACTTATCTGCTGCAAGATTATACGGAAGAATGCTGCAGACTGGTTATAATCCGGGAGAATTTCTTGAAGTTGTAGATCCACAGGGAATCGATGACGTAGAATACAGCTATCCCGCATTTTCACTTGGTGGTATGGAAAGAGGAATCACAGTTGAAGAAAACGTTTCTGCCTATGCTGCAATCGCAAACTATGGTCAGTACAATGAACCATATATGATCGAAAGAATCGTTGACAGAGATGGAAATGTTGTATTCGAACATGAATCTGAATCTAAAGAAATGTTCTCAGCTGCAACTTCGTATGTGACCCTCGATATGATGAGAGACACTTTAACGTCGATCGGATCCGGACGAACTGCACCGGGATATCTGAATTTTTCTACTGACTGGGCCGGTAAATCCGGAACGTCTCAGGACACGAAAGACAACTGGTTTATCGCTGCTAATCCTGAAGTAACATTTGGATTATGGCTTGGGTATGATACTCCAAAAACGTTAAGAGATCAAAGCTCAGTCCGCGCAATAAACCTTTGGGCATTCATGATGAATAGCGTAAACGAAGTCAGAACAGAAATGATTGATCCGGAATACAGCTTCCAGCAGCCTGAAGGCGTTGTAAGCCGGTCATTCTGTACGTTTACAGGATTACCAGCAGGCCAGGCATGTTCTGCTGCTGGATTAGTCACATCCGACTTGTTTACAACGGCATGGAGTCCTTCCGGGGAAGAAGCCGGACTTGAGACTTCTAAATATGTTACAAGAAATGGTCAGCGTTATATTGCGCTTGATTCAACACCGGATGAGTTTTCATCTACCGGTGCGATCTTAAGCCCTGACTTTGCTGATGAAATGTTATTCCCTTATGGTGGAGATGCTTCTAAATTATTCCCTGAGAATAACAGTTTCTTCGATAACATGCTTGTCGCTGATAACACATTAAATGATGATGGGTCAAATCCATCACCAGTTACTGCAAGCACATCAGGCACTACACTCAGCTGGACAAATTCCGGCAGTGGAGATGTAATTGGGTATCGGATTTATTCAGGATCAAGAGTCGTCACCATCAGTCAGTATGATGATAACAATTCTAAGACACTTCCTGCCGGAACTTATGAAGTTGTGGCAGTTGATGTAGCAGGCAAAGAATCTGCAAGATCAAATGAAGTGAGAATTGGTGCTGAACCGGATCCAGAACCTGCCGAACCTGCTGAACCGGAAGATAACAGTAATGAAAACAGTGGCAATACAAACAGCAATGGTAACGGAAACGGTAATAGTAATGGTAACAGCGGTGGCAATGGGGGTGGAAGTACTCCTCCGGCTGAGGAAGAAGAACCTCCTGCTGAAGAGGAACCTCCTGCTGAAGAAGAGCCTCCGGCTGAGGAAGAACCTCCGGCTGAGGAAGAAGAACCTCCTGCCGATGAAGAACCTCCGGCTGAAGAGGATCCTGAAGAAGAGGATCCTGAAGAAGGAAACTAAGGTAAACAATACGTGAACCAGGATTGCACCAGCAATCCTGGTTTTTTCATATAAAAGATCCGTCCTGTTAACAGAACGGATCTTTTACTCTATTAATCTTCCATTGTTGATAAATCGCCAGTTGGCAGATCAAGTTCCCATGCTTTTAATACGCGACGCATAATCTTACCGCTCCGTGTCTTAGGCAACTTATCTTTAAACTCAATTTCTCTCGGCGCTGCATGCGCAGAAAGACCTTTTTTAACGTGTTGTCTGATTTCTTCCTTCAATTCATCACTAGCTTCATAGCCTTCACGAAGCGCAATGAACGCTTTAATAATTTCACCACGTACCGGGTCAGGTTTTCCGATCACGCCTGCTTCAGCGATCGCTGGGTGTTCTACAAGCTTACTTTCTACTTCGAACGGCCCCACACGTTCACCTGAAGTCATAATCACATCGTCAATTCTGCCCTGGAACCAGAAGTATCCATCTTCGTCCTGATAAGCAGAATCCCCTGATACATACCAGTCACCCGGCATGAAATAAGATTCATACTTTTCTTTATTGTTCCAGATGGTATTCATCATGGATGGCCAGCCTTTTTTAAGCGCCAGGTTCCCCATGCGATTAGGTGGCAGCTTGTTACCCTGGTCATCTACAATTGCTGCTTCTACGCCTGGTACAGGTCTACCCATCGATCCCGGGCGGATTTCCATTGCCGGATAATTACAGATCATCTGTCCACCGGTTTCAGTCATCCACCATGTGTCATGAATACGATGATTAAATACCTTCATACCCCATCTGATTACTTCCGGATTAAGCGGCTCTCCAACGCTCAGTACGTGACGGAGGTTAGAAAAGTCATATTTTTTAACCAGCTCATCCCCTGCTCCCATCAACATACGGAATGCTGTCGGAGCACTGTACCACACTGTAACTTCATAGTCTTCAAGTGTCTGATACCACGCCTCAGGGCTGAAGCGGCCCCCCACGATCACAGAGGTTGTTCCAGTGAGCCACGGTCCAAAGATACCGTAAGATGTTCCTGTTACCCAGCCCGGGTCAGCAGTACACCAGTAAATGTCATTGTCTTTTAAATCAAGCACCCATCTTGCAGTCTGATAATGCTGCAGCATCGCACGCTGTACGTGCAGCACCCCTTTTGGTTTACCTGTTGAACCTGATGTATAATGCAGAATCAATCCATCATCATGTTCAAGCCACTCAATATCAAATGAACGGGGAGCCTCACTGAAATGTTGATTGAAATCGATGTATTTACCTTCTTCATTCACGTCATCGCCAACAACGACCACATGCTTCAGGTCAGGCAGTTCGTCCACCGGAATTCTATCAAGCAGTTCAGGTGTTGTAATAATTGCTTTTGCCCCGCTATCTTCAAGACGGTCTCTGACTGCTCCTTCCATAAACGCTTCAAAGAGCGGGCCGACAATGGCACCGATTTTAAGTGCGCCGAGCAGTGCAAAATACAGTTCAGGAGATCTTGGCATAAAGATAAATACTCTGTCTCCTTTTTCGATATCCGCCTGGCTTTTCAGTACATTTGCTGCCTTATTCGTCATTTCTTTCATTTCTCTGAACGTATATTTTTCATTTCGATTAGCATCGCGATAATACAATGCGATTTTGTTCTTTTTATCCCCTTCAGCATGACGGTCGATTGCTTCATACGCCATATTGATCTTGCCTGTATGATGCCATGAAAATTCCTTTTCTACCTCACTCCAGTCGAATGTCTCAACTGCAGATTCATAGTTTTGAAGATTGTAATCTCCTTTAACTGCTGGTAGCGCTTCCAATTTCATATTATCTTCCCCCTATGTACAAGTTCTTTTACAGTATAGTACACTTCCAATATTATCTCAATTTTTTTAATATTCACTTTTACAAATTCTTCTTTCACAATACTACGGTAAAGCTGGCTGATGCTTCCCGCTCCAGAGAGACGCTTTCCGCGGACGAATAGTCAAGCCTCCTTGAGCATAAAACTATTGCTCTGCGTGGTATTTCGCGATCGTTTTTTCACACGATTCGCCCTTCTCCGCTCTAATTATCAGCTGAGAAAAAACAAAAGCAGGCACGCTCGAAAAAGCAATAACCAATTCTCTTCTCCTTTTTGTTGAAAGCGCTTTTATAATTAGGGTATGCTGTATAGTAGGACTACTATGAAATGTAGGTGACAGCAAATGGACCATCCGAAAATTTACAATGCAAAAGAACTGAAAACAGCAAAAGGTGCGATTATGATTGAAGGACCAGTTTCAAAGGATCAACTCGCATCAATGGAATTTCACGAAGACCTCGTTGCGTTCAGGGTACCTGAGCAGCAGCATAAAGCACTGATTGAAATTGCAGGATTACCTGAAGGCAGAATTATCATTGCAAGGGATCATAATACAATTGTTGGTTATGTAACTTACCTCTATCCTGACCCGCTCGAAAGATGGTCTCAGGGAAAAATGGATGATCTGATTGAACTCGGTGCGATTGAAGTGATTCCAAAATACCGTGGGGCTTCTGTAGGTAAAAATCTGCTCAGGGTTTCAATGATGGATGATGCAATGGAAGATTATATCGTGATTACAACTGAATATTACTGGCACTGGGATTTAAAAGGAACCGGTCTTAATGTATGGGACTACCGAAAAATAATGGAAAAAATGATGAATGCCGGCGGGCTTGAATATTATGCCACGGATGATCCTGAAATCAGCTCTCACCCTGCAAACTGTCTGATGGCCCGGATTGGCAAACGTGTGGATCCTGAATCTATACAAAAGTTTGATCAGCTCAGATTCATGAATCGATTTATGTACTAGGAGGAATGACCAGTGATCATTGAAGATATGATGGTGCGTGATGTACATACACTTGCGCCGGACGCTACCTTAAGTGAAGCGATTGAATTGATGAGCAATGAAAAAGTCCGGCATCTTCCTGTAACGGATGTGACCGGAAAAGTTGTAGGCATCATCACCGACAGAGATATTAAAGAATTCTCACCCTCTCCTTTTCAGACAGCAGACAGTAAAGCACTTTATGAGACTAAGCTGCTTGATATTATGACAACACCAGTCATAACAGGGCATCCACTTGATTTTGTTGAAGAAGTAGCGGTTACATTTATGGAGGAAAAAATCGGCTGTCTGCCGATCGTCAGTGAAGATAAATTGGTCGGAATGATTACTGAAACAGATATCCTTCATACGCTTGTTCAATTAACCGGAGCAACACAGCCCGGCTCTCAGATTGAGGTGAAAGTCCCGAATAAACAGGGCATGCTGTATGAGGTTGCAGGTATTATCCGTAAAAATCATTCCAATATTCATTCAGTGCTGGTCTATCCGGACCGGCAAGATGAAAAGTATAAAGTGTTAGTATTCCGCGTACAAACAATGAATCCAATGTCCGTCATTGAAGATTTACGCGAAGAAGGGCATGAAGTTTTATGGCCAAACCTTCCAAGTTCTCCACTGTAGAAAAAGATGCAGTTTTTATCTATTCTGATGATCTATTAAACTATCGTTTTTCTGAAGATCATCCATTTAATCAGAAAAGACTGCAGCTGACACTTGATTTGTTAAAATTTTCAGGGGCTATTTCTGATTCGGACATTATCCCGCCCCGATTAGCAACCGATGAAGAGCTGGCACTGGTTCATGATTCATCTTATATTGAAGCGGTCAAACTGGCTGGTAAAGGTGAATTACCGAGAGAAAAAGCAGAGAATTTCGGACTTGGTACGGAAGATACACCTGTTTTTAAGGATATGCATGAGGCAAGTGCCAGACTGGTCGGTGGTACGCTAACTGCCGTTGATATGGTCATGGAAGGAAAAGCGCTGCATGCACTAAACCTTGGCGGCGGATTGCATCATGGATTCAGAGGAAAAGCTTCAGGATTTTGCATTTACAATGACAGCTCAGTGGCAATCCGTTATATGCAGGAAAAATACAATGCCAGAGTTCTCTATGTTGATACTGATGCCCACCATGGGGACGGTGTACAGTGGTCTTTCTACGATGACCCTACCTCCTGTACGTTATCTTTGCATGAGACCGGGCGATATCTGTTCCCTGGCACAGGTGCTGTAAATGAGCGTGGACACGGAAAAGGTTATGGATGTGCGTTTAATATTCCATTGGATGCTTTTACTGAAGATGATTCTTTCCTTGCAGCATATGAGCGTTCTTTCAGGGAAGTCATTGAGTTCTTTAAGCCTGATGTGATCCTGACGCAGAACGGTGCAGATGCACATTGCCTTGACCCTCTGACTCATTTGTCTTCCACGATGAGAATATACGAAGAAATACCTAAGCTTGCTCATGAATTGGCACATGAGTATTGCGATGGAAAATGGATTGCTGTAGGTGGTGGCGGGTATGACATCTGGCGTGTTGTGCCAAGGGCATGGTCACGGGTTTGGATGGAAATGAGCGGAAATTATCCTGATTCAGGAACGCTCCCCGAAGAATGGATTGAAAAGTGGCAAGGTGCTTCACCTGTTCCATTAATCAAAACATGGCGTGATCCTGAAGGCGTTTATAAAGCCATACCACGTAAAAAAGAAATTAGTGAAAAGAATGCCCAGACAGTAGAAAAGGCATTATATCCGCTTCAGAAATCGAAAAACCAGGGATAAGCTTCCCTGGTTTTTTTTATTGTGATTCATTTTCATTCAGGTATTGATTTAAAATGACAATTTCCACTCTTCTGTTCATTGCCCAGCCTTCAGGACCATCGTTCTCAGCGACAGGTCTTGTATCACCGTATCCGACCGCTGCAAAACGCTCTGAGCTGATCTCATATCTCTCCTGCAAGTATCTCACCATGCTGCTCGCTCTGGCACCTGAGAGTTCCCAGTTCGAAGGATAAACAGCTGTCTGAATCGGACGGTTATCTGTATGCCCCTCTATCCGGACAAAGTTAGGAATGTCTTCAAGAAGATTTCCTACCTTCTGAAGCACCGGCTCTGCTTCAGCAAGCAGTTCAGCACGGCCTGAGTCAAATAGAACCTGCTCCTGCAGGGTAATCACAACGCCACGATCCGTCTGGGACGCTGTAACCTGATCAGTCAGGTCATTCTCAAGCAGGAATGAATTGATATCCTGATAGAGTGTCTGCAGCTCCTGATCTTCTCTGATCTCGTCTTCAAGCCACTCCTCATCAAACGGAATGACTGAATCTGACTGATCAAATACCCCCTGGTTTTTAAAAGCCTGGGAAATGGAATCGAACTTCGCACTATCTACCTGTGAGATTGAAAATAATAAAATAAAGAATACGAGAATCAGCATCATAAAATCTGCAAAAGTAACTATCCATTTAGGCGTATTATTTTCCGGAGAATTGACTGAAACAAAACGTTTACGCCTTGCCATTTGACTGTGCCTCTTTTAAATAAGGGATGACCCTGTCAGATTCAGAAAGGTAAACAGATAGCTGCTCCTCAAGTACTCTGGGGTTCTGACCATGGTGAACACCAATGACACCGTCGATCATTGCCTGCTTCATAAAGATTTCTTTTTCTGTTTTCTGTGCAAGTTTACTTGCAATTGGATGAAACACCAGGTTAGCGAGAAGCACGCCATAAAAAGTTGTCAGTAATGCAATCGCCATATTCGGTCCGATTGCTGAAGGATCATTTAACTCCTGCAGCATCAGTACAAGACCAATCAGCGTACCAAGCATTCCCCAGGCCGGTGCATAATCTCCGGCTTTTTCAATCATTCTTCTATTGCGCTTATGCCTTTCTTCGAGTGATTGAATTTCAGCTTCAAGGATCTCAGTAATCGTGTCACTTTCCACTCCATCAATCGCAAGGTATACCCCTTTTTTCATAAATGGATCTTTAATATCCTCAAGCTCTCTTTCGAGTGAAAGCAACCCTTCTCTTCTGGCGATTTCAGCAAGTCTGATAAAGAGACTCACAACTTCTTTGACGTCAGCTGGCTGCTGTTTAAACGCCTGGAACATGACAATCAGGATTCTCTTTAATTCGCTTACAGGGAATGTGACTGTTAGTGCAGCCATTACGCCCCCAACCACAATCAAGAGAGACGGCAGGTGAAAGAAGAATGAAAATCCATCTGACCCGCTGTTCCATAAAATCGCTCCGGCAATTAATAGTATCCCCGCTATAACGCCAACAGGTGTTAAAGCATCAAAACGTTTCATTGTCTAAACTCCCCATCATTTTAATAAAAGCCAGCCGGAAAACCCCGACCGGCTCGAATGTACATATTCTCTATTAGATATATCGACTGTAGGTAATAAAATGTTAAGGAGTAATCACAATTATTTCGTAGACTGTCTCTCTTCAATTCTGTGAGGAAGGACGACAGTCTGATCGTCAATGGATTCTTTATTCATCAGCTTTGTTAAGAGACGCATTGCTACAGCTCCAATATCATAAAGCGGCTGTACAACAGATGTCAGCTGCGGGCGTACCATTAATGCGAGCTTCGTATTATCAAAGCTCATTACTTCAACGTCATCAGGAATGTTCAGTCCTTCATCCTGCGCACCGTGTACGACGCCCAGTGCCATTTCATCATTTCCGACAAAAATCGCTGTCGGCTTCTGATCAAGTTCACGAAGCTTCGCCCAAGCATCAAGCCCACTGTCGTAAGTATAGTCACCTTCAAATACGAAATCCTCATTATAAGTAAGACCATTGTTTTCGAGCGCAGCTTTGTATCCTTCAAGTTTCATTGAACGGTTAATGGTATCGTGGAACGGACCGCTGACAAAAGCAACATGCTTGTGGCCTTTTTCGATCAGTGATGACACTGCATCCACGGAAGCCTGATAATAATCAATATTAACTGAAGGTGTCTGATTTGTTTCCTCTACAGAACCTGCAATAACGATTGGCACTGGTGAGCGCTGGAATTCAGCTACGTGCTCTTCCGTAATACGGCCACCCATAAATACAATACCATCCACCTGCTTACCAAGCATTGTATTCAAAAGGTGAAGTTCTTTTTCTTCGTTCTGATCTGAGTTGCTCAGAATGATATTGTACTTATACATTGTCGCAATGTCTTCAATTCCGCGTGCAAGTTCAGCGAAAAAGATATTTGAAATATCAGGAATGATTACGCCGACGGTTGTTGTCTTTTTACTTGCAAGACCTCGCGCTACAGCGTTTGGACGGTATCCAAGTCGTTCGATTACTTCAAGTACCTTTTTTCTTGTTGCGGGTTTTACATTCGGGTTTCCATTTACTACACGGGAAACAGTTGCCATAGAGACGTTAGCTTCACGCGCTACATCATAAATTGTTATGTTCATTGACAGCACTCCTTTGATCCATTTTCACTTATTTTCATTTTACACGAAAAATCCTTTAAAACGAACTAATAACTTAGTATTGCTCAATTACCCTATCATACTCGACTGATAAGGCGCTTTCAACAAAATCAAAAAAAATCTGAAGCTTTGTGACAAAGCTTCAGATTTTGTTCAATTATTTAGCATGTACACCCAGGTATTCCTGAATCGCATTCCAGAAATGATCAAATTGCTCGAAGTTCATCTGCTGGGCAGAATCTGATAGCGCAACCGCTGGATCAGGATGCACTTCAGCCATCACGCCGTCAGCTCCTACAGCAAGTGCTGCTTTTGCAGTCGGCAGTAACAGGTCACGGCGACCGGTAGAATGCGTTACATCTACGAATACAGGTAAATGCGTTTCCTGCTTCAGAATCGGTACTGCAGAAATATCAAGCGTGTTTCGTGTCGCTTTTTCATACGTACGGATTCCACGCTCACACAGGATAATCTTATCGTTACCCTGCGCCATGATGTATTCAGCAGCATTGACGAATTCATCAATTGTAGCTGACAGACCGCGCTTAAGCAGTACAGGCTTTTTAGATGCACCTGCAGCTTTTAACAGTTCAAAGTTCTGCATGTTACGGGCACCGATCTGGATCACGTCAATGTAATCCGCTGCTTCTTCAATGTGTGCAGGGTTTACAATTTCACTGATCACTGCCAGGTCATGCTTATCTGCTACCTGCTTAAGAATCTGAAGGCCTTCAAGTCCAAGCCCCTGGAAGTCATAAGGTGATGTTCTAGGCTTATATGCGCCGCCACGAAGCAGTTTAAGACCCTTCGCTTTCATTTGCTCAGCTACAGCATCAACCTGCTCAAATGATTCTACCGCACATGGTCCGAAGATAAATTGAGGCGTACCATTACCAATGCTTTCACCTTTCAGCGTTACGACTGTATCTTCATTTTTCTTCTTACGGGATACAAGCAGCGCTTTACGGTGATCATCTTTTTGTAATTCAAGTCCTGCCTTAAAGATCTCTTTAAAAATATGCTCAATGGTAGAATTCAAAAACGGACCTTTGTTATGCTCCTTCAGGAGATCAAGCATTGCTCGTTCACGAACAGGCTCAAAACGGTTCATTCCCTGCTTCTCTTTCACACGTCCAATTTCCTGTACCGTCTCTGCGCGCTGATTAATCAGTTCAAGCAGCTGAAGGTTCATCTCATCTACTTTCTTTCTAAGCTGGTCTAATTCAACATTCGTCATAACAAAACATTCCTTTCATTTGAAAATACCATTGATTGTCTAGCTGTCTTTTCCATCTTTCAGAATTGTGTTACATTTTGATAGAAGGTTTCAGCTGATCAATTGTAGATCATTATATATGATGTTTTTTAAAAAGTCACGTAAAATATTTTATTAATTAAACGCTTTTAAGCGGTAAAGCGTAAAAGGACAGGTGTACAGTTGTGAAAAAACTCTTTGCTTTGGATATCGGAACCCGTTCAATTGTTGGTCTGATCATGGCTGTGGACTCCTCAGGTTATGAGCTGATTGATTATATCCAAAAGGAACATAAGGAACGCGCAATGCTTGACGGTCAGATCCATCACGTCCCGGCAGTCGCTTCACTGATTATAGAAATCAAACAGGAACTTGAAGAAACCCATGGCCCATTAAAAGAGGTCTCTGTAGCAGCAGCCGGAAGGGCATTGAAAACGCAGAGAGCTTCTTATTCAAAAGAAATGCACGCTGATCAAGCAATGACTAGGCAGGATATCTTACATATGGAATTAAGCGCCGTCCAATCTGCTCAGGAAGCTGCTGCAGCGAGTGAAGACAGTCTGCACTATCATTGTGTCGGATATTCAGTGATCCGCTATCAGCTCGATCATCAGGAGATTGGCAGCCTTGAAGACCAGCTTGGAGATCACTCAGGCGTTGAAATCATCGCAACCTTTCTCCCGCGTGTTGTAGTAGAATCACTGCTTGCCTCTCTTCACAGAGCAGGTCTGAAAATGAATGCACTCACGCTTGAGCCGATCGCTGCGATTAATGTACTGATTCCCCCATCTATGCGCAGACTGAATGTAGCACTTGTCGATATTGGTGCAGGCACCTCAGACATTGCCATTACAAATGAAGGTACAGTTACCGCATACGGGATGGTACCATTAGCAGGTGATGAAATTTCAGAAGCACTGAGCGATCACTTTCTTCTAGATTTTAATGCTGCTGAAAAGCTGAAGAAGAATTTGACCGGCTTAGATGAGGAGATTGAGTTTACAGATATACTCGGGTTTACTCAAAAGCTTTCTAAGGAAGAGATTATTAAACAAATTCTCCCGGCAGTTGACCAGCTGGCTGACACTATTTCCAGGGAAATTTTCACCCTGAACCATGAATCATCCCCTAAAGCAGTCATGCTTGTTGGAGGAGGCAGTCTTACACCTGAGCTGACTGAAAAGCTGGCTGAGAAGTTAAACCTTCCGGCAAATAGAGTAGCAATTCGCGGTATTGAAGCAATCCAGGGGCTGAAGCTGAGTCAAAAAACGGCTGTTGGACCTGAACTCGTTACACCTGCCGGCATCGCAATTGCAGCGAATCAAATGCCAATCAACTATATGCCTGTTAAAGTAAATGGACATGATGTCAGGCTGTTTGAAATCAGAGAGCTTACAGCTGGCGATGCAATCCTTTCGGCCGGATTAAGTGTACCAAGACTTTATGGAAAGCCCGGCCTCGCTAAAATGGTAAAAATTAATGGCAGCACCGTCACCCTTCCCGGCACATATGGACTCCCCCCTGTCTTGATGATTAACGGGAAGATCAGCGAATTTAATTCTCCGATACAGGCAAACGATGAGATGATTGTTGAAGCAGGTAAAGACGGGGCAGAATCTACTGTCCGGATAAAAGATTTACTTGAAGAATCCCTGACTCTGGATGTGACAATTAACAGCAGACTTTATCAGATGAAAAGAAAAGCTTTTGTAAATGGCATAGAACGAGATGTTATAACATTGGTTCAGGACCGAGACGACATTACGATTGAACAGAAAATCACTGCAGCTGAAGCATTCTCAAAAGCTGGTATCATCCTTCCCGAATCTGAGAATACATTTTATTTGCGAATCGATGGAAAAGGCATCTATTTTCCTCAGTGGGATGCTGCGTTTTCCCATAACGGTCAGTCCTATCCGCTAAAACAGCTTAATCGTCAGGTCCATCATGGGGATCAGCTATCCTTCTCTCCAGCTCCACTCAGGACTGTTGGAGAATTAAAGAAAACCTTGAATAAAACTGAGAGTACAAGCACCATATATTTTAATAATCAGGAAATTAAGATCTCATCTGCCTCAACTTGTGTGGTGAAAGACGGTGTTATATTGGAGAACCACGAAAAGCTTACATGTGGAGATTCCATAGACATAAAAACAAGTTCAGAAGGCATGATTTTTCAAGACATATTTAACTATGTAGATTGGAGCCCTCCGGCGTCCGCTACAAAGATTGAGATTAAAAAAAATGGGGAAGATTGTGCATTGTCATCTCCAATTATGCCTGGCGACGCACTCGAAATAACGATACATTCATGACAAAATAAAAAGCTGGCCGCAAGGGCCAGCTTTTATTTTGTGAATGCTTCATTCAGCGCTTTTTCAGTGATACGGGAATGAGAAGTATTCCAAACCGGCTGACCATTCTTCACGTGAAAGACCTGTGGTGATTCATGGCGGGTATTGAAAGCTTCTGCAATGTGCGTTGAAGTTTCGCGTGTTTCCTGAATCGGCACGAAAACAACTGTTGCTGTCCCTTTATCCGAAAATGCTTTGCACGCCTGGTAAGCAGCCGTTGAAATCGGGCATGTCAGACTATGCTTTAAAATGAAAAAGTCTTTTTCATTTTGCAGAACTTTATTGAATTGTTCTACACTTGAGATCTTTTCCATCAGGCTCACTCCTTTACTTTAAACCTATCGATTTGTACTGAGTGGCTCATTTGAAGTTGGTGGTGTCAATGGATCTACAGGGTGTACAGTAGGAAGTGATGGATCCTTCGCTGTAACAAGCATTGGAGCCTGCTCCTGAGACTTATCCTTAGAGCGGAATGACTTCACTTTTTCAACTACGCCACTTGACTGATCCTGAACATTTTTTGAAAGTTCTGCTGACTTTTCTTTTGCCAGAGCAGCCATTTCCGAGCTCTTTGTAACAGCCTGGTCTTTCCATTCATATGAACGGTCCTTCAGTCTGCCGGCCTGTGTGTTTAAATCCTGGCGGAGCTCTCCTCCGGATTTAGGTGCCAGAACCAGGGCAGTCACTGCTCCTGCAATACTTCCGATTAATGCGCCAAGTAAAAAGTCTCTTGAGTTCGTGTTTTTTTCCATAACTGATCCTCCTGCATTGTTTTATTTTTGATTTTCATCAACTGGGGGCAATGCGCGCTGAGGTTCAGGGTATTGCTGTTCGCGTGATGTATATTCTTTCTTACGCGTTTTCCACTTATTACGGACTTCCATTGCCACATTGCTCCATTGAACGACCTGAGCAATTTTGTCTTCATTCTGTTCAGCAGTCTGCGTGACAGAATGAGTGATTTTGCCAATTGAGTTATTCAACTGCTGTACATTCGTTCCTACACCTTTAACTGCATCAACAACAGAGTTCAGCTTAGCTGATTTACCCTGGATATCTTCAGCCAGTCCATTTGTTTTATGTAGAAGTTCAGTCGTTTCTGTTGTAATCCCGTCAAGCTGCTTTTGAAGTGCAGCAACTGTGTCTGCCAGACTGTTCAATGTTTTCTTAACTGCATTAAGTGTGACTGCCAGACTAATACATAAAATTAAAAAGCCTCCTGCTGCAAGCAGCGCACTAATATAAAGTAACATTTCCATAATCATTTTCAGCTCCTTTCTATTTATAATTTGGTATTACCCTTACCCCCGGTTACCTAAACGCTCACAGTCCCTATTCTCTAAAGTTCTCCTGATTTCCTTCATAAAATTCAAATTAATCATAAAAAAGAGGCCTGATTAATTCAGACCTCTTTACAATTATCACGATTGATCTTTAATCCAGGCTTCAAAAGCTTCCTGGAATTTCTGTACGTCACCTGCACCCATGAAAAGAAATACGCCGTCTTCATGTTTCCCGAGAACGGATGGATCTTCTACAGCCAGGATCTCTGCACCCTCGATTTTATTCTGAAGGTCTGAAATTGACAGTTTGCCGTGATTTTCACGTGCAGAACCGAAAATTTCGCATAAATAGACATGGTCTGCGCCTTTCAGACAGTCTGCAAACTCTTCAAGAAACGTTTGTGTTCTTGTGAAAGTATGAGGCTGGAAGATTGCAATGATTTCTCGATCAGGATATTTCTTTGAAGCAGAGTCAAGCGTTGCTCTGATTTCAGTTGGGTGGTGCGCATAATCATCGATCAGCGTTCTGCCACCAATATGCTTTTCAGTGAAACGTCTCTTAACGCCGCCAAATGTTTTCAGCTGTTCCTGTACTGCTTCAGTAGAAATGCCTTCATAATGGCACAGTGCAATGACTGATAGCGCATTTAGAATCGTATGATCTCCATACATCGGAATCTCAAATGATGAAAAGTATTCATTTCTAACAAAAACATCAAATGAAGTACCAGTCGGTGAAGTTTCTACATTACGCGCCTGGAAATCATTTTCTTCATTGAATCCATAGAATAAGACAGGCACATTTGCTACAAGGCTCTGAAGATGATCATCATCACCGCAGGCAATAATGCCTTTATTCACCTGTTTTGCCATATCCTGAAACGCTGAAAAGACATCATCAATATCAGCAAAGTAGTCAGGATGATCAAAGTCAATGTTTGTCATAATCATATAATCCGGTGAATAGGAAAGGAAGTGTCTGCGGTACTCGCAGGCCTCGAATACAAAGTATTTGCTGTCTTCATAGCCCTGTCCGGAACCGTCTCCAATCAGATACGAAGTTTTGTCAGCTCCCTGCATCACATGTGCTAATAACCCGGTAGTCGATGTTTTACCGTGAGCACCTGAGACACCTACAGAAATATATTTATTCATAAAATCACCAAGGAATTTATGATACCTGATCAATTCAACTCCCTGGTCATTTGCTGCCTGAATTTCTTCATGATCATCAGGGAAAGCGTTACCGGCAATTACAGTCATATCCGGTTTGATATTTTCCTTGTTAAAAGGCAATATTTCAATGCCTCTCTCTTCCAGAGGCTTTTGTGTAAAAAAGCGCTTTTCAATATCCGATCCCTGTACCTCATGATTCATATCGTGAAGAATTTGAGCAAGGGGACTCATCCCCGATCCTTTAATTCCTACAAAGTGAAAACTTGTCATGGTTGAACCTCCAACAGTCAGCTGCACAAGCAGACTGACAGTATATAATTATCTTTATGATTGGCACATATTTTGTTATTATAACATGTTTTAAAATGCGCACAAATAAACAGTTTATTTTCCTGATCTCGCCATATCCTGCAGCTCTGACAGATCATCATAAGCCATCAGCACATCGCGCGGTTTACTGCCTTTTGATTCTGAAATCCATCCGTTTTTCTCCATCATATCAATGAGTCGCGCAGCACGATTGTATCCGATTCTGAACTGCCTTTGCAGAAGTGACGTTGAAGCGCCTCCCTGTTCAATGACAAATTCACATGCTTCTGTCAGCAGCTCATCTTCATCTTCCTGAAAATCAACTTTAGCAAGTAACTCTTCCTGCTCAAACAAGTAAGAAGCTTTCCGCTCATTTCTGACATGGTTGGCTACTTCATCAATTTCATCATCAGATACGAATGTTCCCTGCAGTCTGACGGGCTTAGACGCACCATTTTCAAGGAACAGCATGTCTCCCCTGCCCAGCAGGCGCTCAGCACCGGAACTGTCAATGATTGTTCTCGAATCCACCTGAGAGCTCACTGAAAAAGCAATTCTCGTTGGAACGTTGGCTTTGATCAGACCTGTAATGACATCTACAGAAGGCCGCTGCGTTGCGATCAGCAAGTGAATACCGCATGCTCTTGCTTTTTGCGCTATCCGGCAAATCGCTTCCTCTACATCTGCAGGTGCCATCATCATCAGGTCAGCAAGCTCATCAATAACTACAACCAGGTAAGGCAGCTTTTGTGAGTAGTTACCTTCATTTTTAACCTTTTGATTATAACGTTTAATATCTCGTACACCCGCATGTGCAAAGAGCTGATAGCGTCTTTCCATCTCTTCAACGGCCCATTTAAGCGCAGCAGTTGCTGCTTTTACATCAGTAATGACAGGGCTGACAAGATGTGGAATATGATTATAAGGTGCAAGTTCAACCACTTTAGGATCAATCAGCAGCATTTTCACATCGTCTGGTGAAGAATGGTACATCAGACTAATCAAAATAGAGTTAATGCAGACACTTTTACCTGATCCCGTCGCACCTGCGATTAAACCGTGAGGCATCTTACTGATGTCTGTGACAACAGGCTTCCCTTCAATATCCAGTCCAAGGGCAACAGGCAGTGTAGCATCACTGTTTTGGAATGCTTCGTCTGCAAGAATTTCCTTAATCGCAACAGGTCTGCTGTGTGGATTTGGAATTTCAATCCCTACAGCCATTTTGCCTGGTATAGGCGCTTCCATTCTGATATCTCTTGCTGCAAGACCAAGTTTTATATCATCTGTCAGGCTTGTAATTTTACTTACTTTAACTCCTTTTTCCGGGAATAATTCAAAACGCGTGACAGATGGTCCCTGCGTTACATTTTTCACCGTTGCACTCACATTGAAATGAAACAGTGTTTCGTTCAACAGTTCAGCCTGATAATCCAGCCAGTCCTGATCAGGTTCAGCATGCACTGGCGGTGCCAGCAGGTCGAGTGAAGGCTTCATAAAATGTGGCAGATCATCATCAGCGGTTAGCTGTCCTTCCGGCTGATCTTTTATAGCTGGTTCTGATTCTTTTCGATAATCATTATTATATGCTTCATCTGGACGTTTGCGTCTATCCTGCTTCAGCATCATTACGTTGAACGGTACTCTTGCACCTCTTGGCTTTTCCTGAACTGAACGTTCATTTTCAAATGCCGGCTTAACTTCGGGCGCCTCTTCTTCACTTTTTGCATCCGGTGCCTGAACTTCTTCTACATTTGCTTCAACCGGTTCTGTGTAAGCCTCAGCTTGTTCAGCTTGTTCATCTTCTTTTACTATTTCTATTTTAAAGTCCTGCTCTTCTGCTTCAGTTGGCTCTTCACTGTTACCAGCTTTGTGGTCAGGTTCTGCCGCTTTTGCAAATGGCTCAACCTGTATTTCTTCAGTTGTAACAGAGAAATCTTCTTCAGTTTTTTCAGCAATTGGAGAAGAAATGATTTCTTCTGTTTTAGTCGTATCCTGCTCACGTTTTCCAGTTTCCTGATCCTTTTGCTGATCAGCTGCTTTCTCATTTTCAATTGTAGATATTTCAGCTTGCTTTTTTTCTTTTGCAATTTTTCTTTTCAGCTCACTGAAAGATGAGATTTCATATTCTACAGGCTCGGGGTTATGTACAGGCTGTGATTTCTTAGGGCGATCTCTTGGCGACGGAATATCAGTCGGTTTAAAGGGTCCTGCATGAGGGCTCTTTTCAATAATTCTTGATCTTTCTTTTTCAGGATGGACTTCTTTTTTCGGTTCACGTTCTTTTTTATGGGATGATTCATCCGGAATCAGCGGAAATCTGAATTCTCCTTTGGGATATTGATATGACACCTTAGTCTGGAGATCTTTTCTGCCCTCCCGTTTTCTGGGTGAATCTTCTTCTATATAGTCATCCTCCTGCCTTTGAACGAAGGACAAGAGTTTCTGAATCCAGTTCATATACATCACTCTTTCTATTATGTTCTCATTCATTCTAGCAGGTTTTATCCATTTTTCGCTTAGATTAAGCAAAATTGGTCATTTTGGTTTACAGCGTGGAAAAAATCCGCTCTGTTATTTAAACAGAGCGGATTTCTATTACAGGCTGAATGGTGCTCCTGCATGTCCATCTTCTAATACCAGGATTCCTTTTTTCTCAGGTGCGTCTGGCAGACCGAGCTCTTTCGCTGAACAGATCATACCACTCGATGGTACGCCTCTCAGTTCAGCGTCCTTAATCACCATACCACTTGGCATAACAGCGCCAACCTTAGCCACAACAACCTTTTGTCCGGCATCCACATTCGGTGCACCACATACAATCTGCAGGTGTTCTTCCCCAACATTTACCTGACAGATATTCAGCTTATCTGCATTTGGGTGCTTATCCATTTCTTCTACATACCCAATCACAAACTTCGGTGAAAAGTCTGCATCGATCTGATGATCAAAACCGCTTTCCTGAATCATTTGATTCACTTTCCGAAGCTTGTTTTCATCCATTTCTACCGGTCCTTCTGAACGAAATTCCTGCTCCGGCTGACCAAAAACGTTATAGCCGGTTACTTCATTACTTTCACTATTTTTAATCTGCACCACGTTACCCTTTTTCTCAAAAACCTTCTCATGTCGTGGTGTATCCTTTAATTTAACAATCAGTACTTCCCCAACGCCGCTTTCATTGTAAAATACGTTCATTCTTTTGAATCTCCTTTATTTTTACTTTTATTTTTACCTAAGATAAAGACCGGTTCAAGCTCCCCTTCTTCATAAAGGAATGAGAGTGCAGTAATCGGGACATGACCTGCAGCAAAAAATGACATGGCCATCTGTGCAAGCACATCGTACCCCGTTTCGTTTCTCATGTCTCCAATAATCAGTACATCCTGATGCGGGACAGCGATTGTCATCTCACCTTCCATTTTAGCAGATATGTCTTTTAAGAAAGACTCATTCAGGATCCGGCTCGCATCATATCCATCATTAGAGTTCAGAAAATAAAATACATTTCCGGCTACTTCATCTCTCTTCATTTCTGTATCCAGTGAACGCACATTAAACATCGCAATTTCTTTTACCTGTTCTCTTGTCCAGGATTGTTTTTCTAAAAACTGCTCATCAATCATCCGGTACGTATTACCGAGGTCGACCGCATAATATATACGTGTTTCTGCTGTATGCTCATCAAAAACAAATGGAACACCTTCAGAAGATTCACCGGGAAAAGATGTAGAGCGGATCACAGGAAAAATCTGTTTTTCAGCTTCTTCAACAACGGTTTCTTTCCCCATCACAGCTAATGCCTCGTTTATATAATACACAGTTTCTGCGATTGCTTCATCCTTCTTTTCATTCCATTTTCCGACAACACTTGGCAAAGAGACTTCTATCCCTTTTTTTGTGTCAGCATTTTCTACGCGAAGCTGATCTTTTTCACGGTTATAGCGGATATTGCGACCGGGTTGTTCGAGCTTCTCTGTCAAAATCTTTTTCATTTTAATTGAGTCCATTTTCTCAGCCATGGTACCCCTCCTAAATTTTAATTGGCTTTGTTAAAAATGGCTGTGATTTCCGCTCCAGGGGGACGCTTTCCGCGGCCGGGCGGTGAGCCCGCAGGCTTCGCCATGCTCGGTCTCACACGTCCCTTCCTGCCGCAGGAGTCGCCCCCTTACGCTACAATCCCTGCTGTGCAGAAACTAAAATAACCTTTAACAAAGCTTATGAATTAAAAGTAGTTAATGAATATGCCAGATGATTTATCCTTCAGTCATCTGTTATTCAAACTTAATTAATCAAGTTTTATAGTAAATTTTATTGTAGAAATCCTTTATTTTTTCTCCGCATATCATTGTACACGAAAACAACCCGGTCCTAAAGCAATTCACTTTAGAAGCCGGGTTGTGAGAATGGATTATGAGGCTTTCAATCCGTCGATGAACTGTTCGATTTCTTCCTGTGTCTTGCGGTCTTTGCTGACAAATCTTCCTGTTTCCGTTCCATTTTCAAATGCAACAAAGCTTGGAATACCAAATATGCTTAGATCAGCACAGATATCAATAAACTCATCGCGATCAACATAAATGAACTGATAATCAGGATACTTACTTTCAACTTCCGGTAAAATTGGTTCAATCACTCTGCAATCCGGACACCAGTCTGCTGAAAACATAAAGATGTGCTTTCCACTGTTTTTCATTTCGTTAAACTGTTCAATTGATTCAAGCTTTTTCATTTTTAATTCCTCCTGTAGCAATTCTCATCTGGCCGGGCTTAATCATCCCTGCCTTTAGCATGTAATGAGATAGTAACAGGCTGATCACTGCCGGTCCAATAATATGCAACAATCCGACTTTTAATAATACATCCATTGTAAAGCCCATTGTATCAAATGTCATAATCTGTCCGACAAAACCGCTGGTTCCCATACCTGCCCCTGATGCGTTATTCTCCATTTGAAACCAGATGGTCCCGATCGGTGCAAGGAGAACCCCTGCTACTGTTGGCGGAATCAGGATAAGTGGATTTCTGACGATATTAGGAACCTGAAGCATTGATGTTCCAATTGCCTGCGCAAGTGACCCTCCCAACTTATTATCCCGATAACTTGCCACTGCGAACCCAATCATCTGTGCACTGCATCCGATTGCTGCTGCTCCAGCTGCCAGCCCGTCCAGCTCAAGCATAAGTGCAATCGCTGCACTTGAAATCGGGGCAGTAAGCGCAAGTCCCATTAGTCCTGCTACAAGCATACCCATCACAAGCGGACGCTGTTCAGTTGCCCAACCGATTGTTTCTCCGGTTGCCTGCATGAATGATTGTATCTCAGGGCCAACCAGTGCGGAAATACCGTACCCTGCTGCAATTGTGACAAATGGTGTCACAATAATATCAATTTTAGTGGACCCACTGACCAGTTTCCCGATTTCAGTTGAGAATACTGCTGCAACATAAGCCCCCGCAGGACCTCCAAGCGCATAACCTGCTGCTCCGGTGATGACCCCGGCAAACAAGACAAGCGGCGGTGCTTTTAAACCGTATGCTACTGCTGCTCCAATTGCCGGTCCGGCAAGTCCCATTGCCAGCACACCCATTTCTGTTAAAAATGAGACACCAAGTTCATTGCCTGCAGTCTGCATAATCAGACCAATAATTAATGAGCTGAATAAACCAAGGGCCATAAAGCTTAATCCATCAATTAAGTAAGTTTTAAAAGAAATATGTATGCCTTTTTTCTTCAAAAATCCCATGCTGTCCTCTCCTTCCTATAACAGTGTAATGACAAGTGTAAATGTTGTAAAGTTTATTCAGCTCATTAATTGGTGAATTTAAGAAACACAATATAAGCTGAATTCCATAAAAAAAACCCGAAAGATTACTCTTCCGGGTTTTCCTGGGTCCATTCTGTTGATCTGACTGTCTCCATCATCCATTTTGCATTACTGCTGATGTCCTCAAGATTAGTGACTGTAGTCATTTTTGCATAATCCATGCCTGTCGTCAGCTCATAGCTTTCTTCATCAACCTGTCTAAGCAGTACATAGCCGAATCGGTCTTTTTCTTCAAACGTCTCATTGACGAGCCACTCTTCTCCAGCAGCTTCAGTCATTGTATAAATGACATCATTACCTGCTTCTTCATTTAAATGATGAAAAAGCACAAATGTCTCATTGCTTTTTTCGATTACTGCGTTGTGATCAGACGTTTCAGCGATTTCGGCGTTATAAGGAAGGTGAACTTCCAGGTCATCTAATTCAGTATTCGGTCTTTCTGCTTCATCAAGGAAAATCTCTTCGACTTCCTCTAATGATTTTTCTCTTTCCTGCTCTATAGTTGTATTACAAGCTGTAAGTACAGCGGACGTGAAAATAATAAATAAAACAAATAGATGTTTCTTCAATGTTTTTCCTCCTTTTGAACACGTTCGCTACCCATCATACTAATTGACTGACATTTTGACAACCCTTTGAAGCGGCAAATTATTTCCAGCCGGATTTCAGCCATGTTATACTCTATCTATTACATATTACAGAGGAGCGATTTGATGGAACTGACAATTTACCTTGCAGGAGAAATTCACAGCGACTGGCGAGCACAGTTAAAGGACCAGGCTGAATCACTTCCATATAAGCTTCATTTTACCGGACCAATGGAAAACCACAGCCGATCTGACGATATCGGAGAAGAAATTCTGGGTGAGCAGCCAAATGCCATTTTCAAGGATGATGCTGCATCTGCTTTTAATAATTTGCGTACGCAGGTACTTCTCCAGAAATCAGATTTGGTCATTGCTTTATTCGGCGAACAGTATAAGCAGTGGAATACAGCGATGGATGCTTCTGCAGCACTGACAATGAATAAACCGCTCATTCTGGTCAGACCTGAAAAACTGCATCACGCACTAAAAGAACTTTCAAGAAAAGCAACGGTTACAGTTGAAACGCCGGACCAGGCGTTGAAAGCAGTATCATATATTTTTGAAACTGAGTAAGAAAAAAGGGATCGCCTGAACGATCCCTTTTTCTATTTATTCTTTTTGTATTCCCACTGACCAATCAGGAGTTCAACAATATGCTCAAACATTTGTGCCCTCGTGATCCTGCCGTTTGTAAAAAAACCGACTGCACCATCGTTCTGTCTGATGTTTTTCTGTCTGCTGAACGCTTCCATCAGAGGTCCAAGTTCATGACCTTCACGAAGCCGCTCTGCAAGCTCTTCAGGCAGCCTGAAACTCGCTCCGGATGCTGTAAATGGTTCTTTAAAACCAGGGACGACTAATGCACCCCAGTTACATATATACAGCCCATCAGACATCTCAGCTACGCCACCCTCCAGACCAATACCGGCTGCTTCCGGAAAAAAGGAAGCGGCATTGACCGCACGATTGATCGCACCCTGCTTTGTTTCTTCATGACCAAAAGGCTGATCATTCACACCTGATACTGTTTTAAACCCTTTTACTTCACCAAAGGTCCAGCAGTTTTCAGCCGCTTGGACCTTTGCCTGATTTTTTGTACCTACTGCCAGATTCACGATTATGACCCCTGTCTGATTGTCTCAACAGTGGATTTATCACATGATTTAACGAGCTTCACGAGCAATTCTTTTGCTGCTGCATAGTCATCAATATGAATCATTGAAGCAGATGTATGAATGTATCTTGAGCAGATCCCGACAACCGCACTCGGCACACCTTCATTGGAAATATGAACGCGTCCTGCATCTGTACCGCCTGCTGACACAAAATACTGATATGGAATGTTATTTGTCTCAGCTGTATCGAGCACAAATTCTCTCATACCCCGGTGAGTAACCATGCTACGGTCAAGAATACGCAGAAGGGTCCCTTTACCTAGCTGACCAAATTCATTTTTATCACCTGTCATGTCGTTTGCAGGACTCGCATCCATTGCAAAGAAAATATCAGGTTTGATCAGATTAGCGGCAGTCTGAGCGCCTCTTAAACCAACTTCCTCCTGAACCGTCGCCCCACTGTAAAGCGTATTTGGCAGTGAATCGTTTTGAAGCTCTTTAAGCAGTTCGATTGAAATTCCGCAGCCATAGCGGTTATCCCATGCTTTTGCAAGAATCTTTTTCTTGTTTTCCATTGGCGTAAATGGGCAAACAGGAACGATTTGCTGACCAGGAACAATGCCCATTGATTCAGCATCTGCTTTATCATCCGCACCAACATCAATTAGCATATTTTTAATATCCATCGGCTTCGCACGCTTTTCTTCACTTAAAAGGTGAGGCGGAATTGACCCGATCACACCTGTAATCTTTTTATTGTTCGTTATGATGTCAACACGCTGTGCAAGCAGCACCTGGCTCCACCATCCGCCCAGTGTCTGAAAACGGATCATGCCGTTATCCGTAATACCTGTTACCATAAAGCCGACTTCATCCATGTGGCCTGCTGCCATCACTACAGGACCATCTTCGGGACCCTTTTTCAAACCGAATATACTGCCAAGTCCATCCTGTACAATTTCATCTGAGTATTTTGAGAGCTCCTGCTTCATTAATTTTCTGATCGCATGTTCATTACCCGGTGCCCCAGGCAGTTCTGTTAATTGCTTAAATAATGCAAGTGTATCCTGATTCATTATGTATACTTCCTTTCGTAATTGCATTCCATTCTATTTTACAGAACTTTCTTTCAGCTTTCCACTTGGAGTGATGAAATTGGAAGAACCTGCTCTTTTTTTAAGTGCATAGAAGGTGTGAATCCGCTATACTGAATGTTAGTTGAATATCCGGAGGTGAAACATATGAATTGGAAAGATGCAGCACTTGGTGCAGCAGTAGGCTTAGCAGCCGGGGTTGCCATTAGCCAGAGTGCAAATGCAGTACAATCAAATCAGGTTTCTGCTGAAAAGGTGCTTCAGAACGTGAAAGATCAGTTTAAGCAGGATGGACCGATTGATGGTTCATGGATCCAGATGAATCCAGAAGAGCATCAGGTACTGGCAGTGAAAAACAAAGTATATCGTGGAGGCATTTCGCGCCACCACGGCAGTGAACTTGAACAATTCGAATTTATTGCTGATGCGAAAACCGGCACAGTGATGGATGTGTATAAGATATAATAGTAAAGGCTGAGCTGATCACAGGAATGTGGTTGTGCTCAGCTTTTTTTAAAATCGTTCCGCTACGCTTCAGGCGGACGCTTTCCGGACGGTTGTTGCTGAGCCTCCTCGGCGCAAGCGCCTGTGGGGTCTCAGCTTCCAACTATTCGTCCTGGAGTCACCGCCTTTAACTCCGCTGCACTGAGATTTAATTCTTGATTTGAATTGGTTCCTTAAACTTCACAATCAATCCGTAAAAGGCGTTCTTTTCAGTTCACCGGTTACTTCTTTGCCCGTTTCGTTCCATTTAATCATGCGGACCTGTGCGTCGTGGTAGAAGCTGAACCACCAGCCGTTATTGAGTCCGTCTTTCACCCATTTTTCTTTCGCAAATACAGATGTCATCGGGTAATCATCGTAAGCGAGCACCCAGAGCGGATTCTGATGGGCATGTGTCGGCATCAGGTCTGCCATGTGCAGAACCACTTCACCATTCTGCTCCATTTTTACAATACAGTGTCCATTACTATGACCGCCGGTATGAATCATCGTTAAACCGGGCAATACTTCCAGTTCCTCTGAAAAAGTTTTTACTTGATCCTGCACAGCTATCCAGTTTTCTTTCCAGTATGTATTTTTCGATCTGATATTCGGATTTCTGATTTCATTCCATTCTGTTTCACTCGCATAGATCGTTGCATTCGGAAACACGGATTTCATTTCTTCCCCATCTGGAGCCGTTAAACCGCCGATATGATCAAAATGCATGTGGGTCATGACGACTGTATCAATATCTTCAACTGTCAGGTTCAGTTCGCTGAGCGAGCGTTCGATCGATGCTTCGCGTGTGATACCGTAATTCCGCTTCTTTTTCTCATCATATTTCCCGGCTCCTACACCGGCATCAATCAGAATATTTCTATCTTCTGTTCTGACAAGCAGTGGTTCTGTGACCAGTTCAATCTGATTTTTTTCATTCACAGGGTATTTTTTTGACCAGAGCGGTTTTGGCACGACTCCGAACATTGCGCCGCCATCCATATTTGTGATGCCGCCGTCAAGCCAGTAAAGTTCCCAATCACCAAATTTAAATGAATCCATTTCAATCGCCTCCTTATGTATACGCTTACATATTATCACAGAAGGAATTGATTTGCTAAAGAAGGATTGAGGGCTAGAGTTATTTTAGTGGCAGATGTATGTGTTTGTGCTGGAGTTGTATGTATTTTTACCGGAGTTGTCGCGATACACCCGGCAGCTTTCTGCTATCTCCTGCGGACATGTATCTCTTCTCCCTCAGACTTGTTCTGATCAATCCCTAACTCATTCTGGAATCAAAAAATCCATTCTCCCTGTTATACAGAAAGAATGGATTCGACATTATTGATAACGCACTTCGCAGCGATAAATCGGCTGTCCCATTGAAGAAAACTTTTCCTCATATTCAGTCATGATATTTCCTTCGTAGTCGCTTTTGTGAAGGTCAAGACTCACATAGGTTAACAGCAGTCCATAAGCTGAGAAACTTTGGAGTGAATACTCAAACAGTCCTCTGTTATCTGTTTTGAAATGGATCTCACCATTTGCAGGTAGCACGGTTTTATAGAGATCCAAAAACTTTTTAAATGTCAGGCGGCGCTTTTCATGTCTGTTTTTTGGCCAGGGATCTGAGAAGTTAAGATAGACGCGGTCCACTTCCCCTTTTTCAAATACATCACCTAGAATTTCAGCATTAATCGTCAGCAGCCTAACGTTTGGAAGTTCTGCTTCAATCATCAGGTCCAGCGCTGAAATTGCAATACTTTCAGACAGCTCAATCGCGATGTAATTCACATCAGGATGCATTTTCGCCATTTCAGTAATGAATCTGCCTTTACCTGAACCTACTTCAATGTGCAGTTCGTTGTTGTTGCCGAATACTTCAGGTTTCCAGTTACCTTTATGCGATGCGGGTTCTGCAGGTACGTATTGTGGATGGTCTTTCAAATGATCTTCAGCCCACGGTTTATTTCTTGCTCTCATTTCAGTAAGCTCCTTTATTCAGTTATGTCCTTTTACAATCGTTTTTTAATATACACATACCTATTAATCTAGCTTTAAAACTTCTGGGTATAACTAATATTTCAAAGCAAAAATAGCCTGTACTCTTCTGTTGTTGCCAGAAAAGAATCAGGCTACTTCGGGTTTTGTTTCTTTTGGGTGCGCTGGAGGAAGTTCATCCACTTTGTCACATCATGCAGGCGGCCTTTGTCTTTTTGCCACTGCAGCATCACGAGTGCCTGACAGACGACATACCATTTCATACGCAGCCTGAAATCGTCATTCAGCTCTTCACCGTAGTGAGACATCCAGCTGCTCCATTCCTGCTCAGGCACGTACCAATATAAAAGCATACCTACATCAACTGCAGGATCTGCGAGCATTGCGCCGTCCCAGTCTATTAAAAATAATTCATTCACATCTGATAAAAGCCAGTTATTATGATTCACATCTCCGTGGCAGACGACATAGCTTTCCGCCGAAATGTCATCAAGATGATAACGTAAAAAAGAGAGTGCTTCTCTTACAGGCGGCAGATACTTGAGGTCAGTATCGAGCGTATCGGCTACTTCTTCATACATAAGAGAAGGGTCGTATGGTTCTTTTCCCAGTCTTTGCAGCATAGAAGTTAATGGCCTGGAGCTATGAATTTTTTTCAGCATTTTCGCGATTCGGGGACCGTTCATTTCATCGGCATGAAGCTCACGACCATTCAGCCAGTGCTGTGCTGTAATGACATCACCGTTTTCAAGCCGTTTCGTCCACTTTAACCTTGGCACAATCCCTTCTGCTGACAGTACAGCTAAAAAAGGTGATGAGTTGCGCTTAAGAAAAAGCTTCTGTTCATGATATCTTGCAAAAAAGGCTTCACCTGAAGCGCCTCCTGCAGATATGATCTCCCAGTCCTGGTCATCAAATAAATGTTCCAATTCATTCACCTTCTATAGCGGAGTGGTTTAAGATCTATATTCATAGAATAGAAAAAGATAGCAGCTAGACAAAGCGCTATCCTTTTAAAATATTATCGTTTTTCCCTATGATTCGTCAAGAGCCAACTTAGATACAGTCCGGATTGCACGGGGTGTAACGGACGCTTTTGCCATATGACCGGCTTGCAGCAGCCCATTGTCTTCGCCGTCAGCATGCACTCTGACATCCCTTGCTGCCCGAAAAGTGACTTCATTTGTCCTAATCAGACTGACTTCTTTAAATCTTGTATGGGTCCCTCTGAACACGCTGACAAATACAAGCAGGAATTTGATACGGGACAGCCCGTGCACAACTGTAATATCAAGTTTTCCATCTTTTCTGTCTGCCAATGGTGCAATGATCATGCCTCCGCCAAAATATGGCTGGTTTGAAATAGTCATAAACCATACCCGGTCGAATCTGTATGACTGTTCATTCGCTGTCAGTTCAAGAGTGTAAGGTTTGAAGGTCATCAGCTGACGCACCAGAAAAACAACATAGACAATTTTCCCGATTGATAGTTTATTTAAGAATTTTTTTATTTTTGACTGATTGGCAGAGAAGGCGACTTCAGCATCAAATCCCATTCCCATATTGCTGACAGCAGTTCTGATTGCATTCATTTCATAGCTGATCACATCATGCTCCTCAATGAGTGCGTGATCCAATGATTCAGGAAGCTGCTCATCCAGCCTAAAGCCTCCAAAATACCTTGCAAAATCATTCCCTGATCCTGTAGGAACTGATACAAATACAGCGTACGGGTGACCGGCAGCACCGTTTATCGCCTCATGCATTGTGCCGTCACCGCCTGATATGATAAAGTACACTTTCTCTAAGGGGTTACATTCGCACCATTCTCTAATTCTATTTTCAGCATCATGCTTTGAAGTTGTGATCCACACTTCAATACCGGCTTTTTTTAATACAGGAAGGACAGCTGATAATTGCAGCTGATCAATCCCTTTTCCTGCATTTGGGTTAAAGACTGCAATTTTTTTCATTCTTCTATGTTCTGGACGTCTTCATTCCACTGCATGCGCCCAACTGAAGTCGTTTGTGAATAGTCAATCACTGCACGCGCTGCTTTCATCTGCATATGTTTGAATGGTGAGGACATATTCCGCTGCTGCTGATGCCACTTTTCAATATTTCTTTTGTCAATGACTTTATAACCATATGGGATATCAGGAAAATCCACATAACCGGTTCTTGTCAATACAGCTTTATGAATCGTAAAATTTACATCATTCTTATCAAAAATCTGCTGAACAATAGATGCTGTCCGGTCAAGAGATATGAGCGGATTCAACAGCGTATGCTCGTTCTCTCCCTGTTTTACCCTCCAGAAGCGTTCAGTAGAACCGACAAAAACAGTCCCTTCCCCTTCTTCAAGCAAGGAAATACACCATAATCCTGTCGGTGTAAAAAGAAGGACCTCAAGTTCTACAGGTGCTTTCTTTAGCAGCAGGATCGGCTCATACATTAATAAAAAGGTATCCGGAAAGCGCTGAAGGAAAAACTTTAAATGGTCATCGCGCTGATACTTCGGATCCACATATGACTTTTCTGTCAGCGTTGAGCTTGCCCATTTCAGCTGGAACTGCAGCAGCTGATCAAGATAAAGATGCTTCAGATCATCAAGGGTTTCAGGCTTATAATAGACAGACGGCTCAAACGATAATTCATCCGTTTCCTCTTCTCCAGACCGCTCTTCAGGCTCTTCAGGCTCCTCATGCTGCTTCACCAGTATTTTTTTAAAACGCTTCAGAAGACCATCTTTTCCTTCGACCTCTTCTTTAAAACGCTCAATTTCCTCTTCATTTAAAAAAATGCCGCCATCTTCCCATTGCTGTCTGATTTTCGTCCACTGCTGTTTTTTCAGCCTGACGTATTGTGATGGGTAGCGGATCATGTCTTTCTCATAACGTGACACATAATCCTGCAGCTTAATCAGCTGTGCCATATTTTTCACCGCTTTCTTTTAACTTAAAGGATTGATAGACCTTGTACATCGGCGCTTCGCCGGGATAAATCTCATATATTGTAACCTCTTGTATCGTATCAGTAATTGGATTAATCCGACCTTTATAAACCGGGTCCAGGTGCTGCCCGCTCTTCCACTTCTTTGCAAGCGTGGCGTGAGGGCGGAATGGTCTGTTTTCAGCCTGATTGATCAGCCTGACTGCATCCTGCACCTGACTATATAAAACCGTCAGTTCATCTGAATCATCAGGCCCCGCCCACCAGACTCTTGGTGACGCATCAGGTCCGAATGTATCGACCCGACTGAATGTTAATGGAAACGTGCTGCACGCTTTTATTTTTTTATCGAGCGCTTCAGAGACAATGTGAAGCTGACCTTCAGATACAGCACCCAGAAATGACAGCGTTACGTGCAGATCAGCCTGGTGTGGTATTTTCTTAAACCAGTTTTCATTTAAATATGACTGGCGAACGTTATGTAATGCTTCTTTTGCCTGATCAGATAATGCACATGCAATGAAATAATGGTTCTCCATGACAGACCTCCATCATTTGGTATTGGCTTCATTATAACGTTTTTTAACCGTCTGGACAGTCTAAATTGAATCCTTGCGGGTGAAAAGGTAGAATGAAAACACGTAACTGTCTTGAAAGGATGATAATCATGAAAGTTGTTAATAACATTGCAGAACTGATTGGAGATACACCCTTTGTTAAATTAAACCGTCTGCAGCCTGAAAAAGGTGCTGCAGTTTACGCAAAGCTTGAATATTATAATCCGAGTAAAAGTGTTAAAGACCGTGCAGCATATAATATGATTATAGAAGCTGAAAAAGCAGGTTACCTTAAAGCAGGCTCAACGATCATTGAGCCCACGAGCGGAAATACAGGGATTGGCATTGCAATGAATGCATCAGCAAGAGGATACCGTTCAATTCTCGTCATGCCTGATACGATGACAGCAGAGAGAATTAATCTTCTAAAAGCATATGGCGCTGAAGTTGTCTTAACACCGGGTGATGAAAAAATGCCAGGCGCTATAAAGAAGGCAAATGAACTGTCAAAAGAAATTGAAGGCAGCTTTGTACCGATGCAGTTTGAAAACTTTGCAAATCCTGATGCGCATAGAAAATCAACTGCACTTGAAATTATTCAGGCAGCTGATCAGCTTGGCATGCCGCTGAGTGCATTTGTTGCTACAGCAGGGACTGGCGGCACGATAACAGGCACCGGTGAAGTATTAAAAGAAAAGTATAAAGATCTTCAGGTGCATGTCGTTGAGCCTGCAGGGTCTCCTGTACTGTCAGGCGGCAAACCAGGCAAGCATAAGCTTGTAGGGACAAGCCCGGGCTTTATTCCTGATATATTAAATCAGGATGTGTATGACAAAATTCATAAAATTGAAGATGAGCAGGCGTACGATATCACAAGACGTCTGGCGCGCGAGGAAGGTATTCTTGTAGGACCATCTTCTGGTGCGGCCTGCTATGCAGCGATAGAAGTGGCAAAGACGCTGCCTGAGGATTCATTTGTGGTATTTATTGCGTGTGATACAGGTGAGAGATATCTGTCGAGCGATGTTTTCAGGTACGACTAAGTTTTGTTTTAATAACGCTGATCAAAAAGACTTCCGGCTACCCGGAAGTCTTTTTTGCTGTTTATGTATAATCAGTAAGTCAGGAGAAATTCGCTCCAAACCAGAGAAAGAACGCAATGATCACCGTGTTGATGACAGTTAAAATCAAGGCGATCACCGCAATACCCTTTCTTTCACTTCTGCGGGTAAAAGTTATAAAGGCAAAACCAATGGAAGCAATGGCTGTAATGATAAGAAATACAATGATAAATAAACCAACCCGCTCTGAAGTAGCGATTGCAATGGGGTCCAGAAGAAACATAGCCAGCGAAGTCAGTAAACTTAATAGTAAAAAAGTAAAACTTCTCCATGAATAAGTTTTTTGCAATTCATTCCCTCCTTTATCATGAAAGTGAATCGTCACTATCAAGTTAACTACTACAGCTTACCATAAACTTTTATCATTGGAATTAATTACCTTGAATCATTAAAAAAACAGCTTCAATTTCAACATGTGAAATTGAAGCTGTTTAATCTTAGACGTGTGAACACACTAATCAAGATGGTTGAGCTTATAAAGTAATCGTCTCTGCCAATGTACCGCACTGATTTTCAACTGCTTCTTCGAATGCTTCCTGCAGCTTGCGCGTCCAGGTGCCTGGTGTGCCGCCAGCGATTTGCTGATCGTTCACTAATGTCAGCGGCATAACCTCTGCAGTCGTACTTGCCATAAATACTTCTTCAGCATTGTATAACTCTTCAAGTGTGAATGCTTTTTCTTCTACATTCAAACCAATATTTGCACAATGCTTAATAATTTCACGGCGTGTGATGCCGTTTAGGATCAGGTTCGTTGCCGGATGTGTGTACATTGTATCGTTAGAAATAATAAAAACGTTTGATGAAGACCCTTCTGTTACTGTCTCATCCCTGTGCAGAATTGCTTCAAAGCCGCCTTTAGAGACTGCTTCCTGTTTTGCAAGCAGGTTCCCGAGTAAGTTCAGGCTTTTAATATCACATCGAAGCCATCTCACATCCGGTGTAGTGATCGCTTTTACCCCTGCGCTCATGTCATTAACAGGACGTGCTACTTCTTTTGTATAAGCAGTCAATACTGCATTTTGTTCTTCAGGGAAATGATGCTGTCTTGATGATGCGCCTCTTGTTACCTGCAGATAAATAATACCTGTATCGAGGTTGTTGTCAGTCATCAGCTTTTCAAGTCGTGCTGTTAATTCCTCCAGTGTGAAAGGCAGCGTAAGAAAGATTTTTTCAGCTGATTCGAACAGTCTTGTCAGGTGCTCTTCAGCTGTAAACATTTTACCCCCGTATACTCTGACTACTTCATATACACCATCACCAAACTGGTATCCGCGATCCTCGATATCCACTGTACCGTTCACACGGTCTAAAAACTGATCATTTACAAGAATAGTACCCATACTGATCTCCCCCTCTATGATTGCTTCTCACAAGCAAGCTGATAAATAGCTTCTGCATAGATTGCAGTCGCTTTTAATAGGTCTTCTATTTCAATATATTCATCTTTCTGGTGTGCAACATCTTCTCTCCCCGGGAACAGAGCACCAAATGCGACTCCCTTTTCAAGTGACCGCGCATAAGTGCCTCCACCGATCGCGAGCAGTTCACCTTTATCACCCGTCTGCTTTTCATATACAGATAAAAGTGTCTGGACAAATGGATCATTTCCATCTACATGATGAGGCTTTGAGTTATCTTTTACGTCTACGCTGATGTGATGGTGTTTCATTTCACTGATCAGCCACCCGAGCTTTTCATCCATCTCATAGGTTACAGGATAACGGATGTTAATGCCGAAATACGCATTCTTTTCATCGAAACGGATAAGACCTGTATTCAGCGTCAGATCACCGCTGATATCGTCTTTTCCGGCGATACCTAATGCGATCCCTCTTGACCCGTTAAACAAATATTTATCTGCAAATGCTGCAAATGTTCTGGCTCTCGCATCAAGTTCAAAGCGTTTTAAAAATCTGAGCAGCAGAATCCCGGCATTAAGTCCATTGTCCGGTTCCATTGCATGAGCTGATTTTCCGTGCAGCTCCATCGTGAGGAGACCGCTTTTTACATAAAAGTCACCTTTAAGTTCATGTTCTTTCAGAAATTCCTCATACTCCTGAAGGAGGTAAGTCTGTTCAGCATGTACGGTCAGCTCTGTCTTAGCATAGTCAGGAACCATATTATAACGTTCACCGGAGTGGAATGTATGCATTTCAATTTTAGGTGCATGCTCATCAGGTTCAAATTCAGTCAGATGAAAATCAGCGTCCATGATCCCTTTTTCAGCGTGAATCACAGGGAAATCAGCATCTGGCGCAAAGCCGATGGTCGGCATTTCCTCTTCTTTAAAATAGCGATCTACGCAGCGCCAGTCACTTTCTTCATCTGTTCCGATAATCATCCGGACTCTTTTATTCAGCTTAAGACCGAGTTCATCTATGATTTTCATTGCATAATAGGCGGCGATGGTCGGGCCTTTATCATCAATGGCTCCGCGTCCATAAAGCCTGCCATTTTCAATAGCCCCTTCAAATGGAGAATGTGTCCATCCATTCCCGGGCGGCACAACGTCTACGTGACATAAAATACCGAGCAGGTCATCTCCCTCGCCCATTTCAAGGTGACCGGCAATATGTCCAACACTCTTACTGCTGAATCCGGACGCAGCTCCTGCATCCAGTAAGTACTTAAGTGCCCGCTTAACCTCTTTGCCAAGAGGTGCCTCTTCGTCTGCGCCTGATTCATCCAGTACGCTTGGAATCGCAATAAGCTGCTGCAGTTCTTTTAATATGTCGTCTTTTCTTTTATCAACTTCATCCATCCAGCTGATCGTCACGGCATTCACCCCGTTCTTCGATAATGGTCCTATTATAGAACATTTCCACGGTGGAATCACCATGAAATTTGATTCAGATGAAATAGAGGACGAGAAACACAGTATAGGGAATGACTGTGATCAGGTCCGTTTTACGCTTGACTTTAAAATATGCGTCCCTGGATTTATATTTTACTCCGATCGCATGCTGATCGATTAATTGTGCCCACATTTGCTGACTGACAGATATCGTACCAAAAGCAAGAAACGCCACGATGATTAAATAAGCCCATCCGGATGGAACAAAAATAGCTGAAGCACCAGCTGCTCCAATCAGTCTTAAAACGATATAAGTATACTCTCTATCCCTTGCATAATTCTTGATAAAAAGCTCAGCCATCGCTTTTTGCGGTCCGGGTTCCTTAAAAATCCGGCCTGATTTTCTGAAGAACCATGGTTTTGAGCGGTGTTTGGCTTTTGGCGGAGTCTCTACTTCATAAGACATGGTAAACATCTTTTTGATCATTCTTGTTTTATACCCGCGTTCTTTTATCCCATGATCAAGAATTCTGTTGGGAGACAGCAGACTGTTTTTCAGTAAAGCAGGCAACATCAGCATGAACGCAATGAGTGGAACTATTGCTGCTAAAGGGAACGTCAGACTGAGCCAGGTAATGAAAAAAGTACCTAGAATGATCACAATTCCAGTAGATATTACAGCGCCCTTTAACCGCCACCCTTTTAATCTTAACCATGCAAAGTAAAACATTGACTTTCCACTGACTTTTATTGCAGTGACTGATATCCAGAAAGCAAGAATTGCAACCCAGTCTGCATAAAGAAAGTTGATCAGAAACGGTAACAACAGGAAGGTAACCATTCCTGTCTCTAAAAATGAAAATAAAAGATTGTAGATGAAGCTCTTTTTTAGGAGTGATTCGATTTGTTCTCTTCTTTTTATTAGGCTATGTTAAAGTTTAATGTTGATATTTGATTTTAACGAACATTTGTTCTATAATAAAAGTATCAACTAAGGTCTGGTGATGACAGTGAGAGCGACTGATATTCTTAAAGAAATACAAAAATTAAATCCAGCAGAGAAACAAAGACTGCGAGCATTTCTTATCGATGCACTCACTGCATCATCCTCCACAGGAAACGCTCTTCAAGAGATTTCAGAACGAAAAAATAAACAGGGATACATTTGTCCTCACTGCCAATCTAAGCAAGTAGTGAGATTTGGAAAATACACTACCCTTGTAAATGACGACGAAGTAAAGAAACAGCGTTATCGCTGTAAATCCTGTACTGTTACTTTCACCGATTTAACCAACACCGCACTCTATAGAACCCGCCGCCTGAATAAATGGATAAAATTCATTGAATGTATGATTGATGGATATTCCCTCCGTAAGTCATCCGAGATGGTTAAAGGTGTAACACACGTCACGTTGTTTTACTGGAGGCATAAATTATTATCAGCGCTAAAGCAAATTGAGGTAGCGGATTTTCAAGGTGTCGTTGAAATGGATGAGACCTATTTCCTGTACTCTGAAAAAGGGCAGAAGAAAATTGTAGGAAGAAAACCTCGTAAACGTGGTGGAACAGCAAAGAAGCGTGGCATCAGCAAGGAACAAGTCTGTGTATTAGTGGCAAGAGACCGTGACAAAAATACAGTCTCGACCACTCTTGGTGTAGGCAGAATAAAAAAAGAGCAGTTAGACAAAGCAATTGGTCAAAAACTGTCACCTGAAAATGTATTATGTACAGACTCTTGGCGAGCGTTTAGAACCTATGCTACTGACAAAGGAATGACCATTTATCAGTTCAAATCAGACGGAAAAGTCCGCACAAAGGGTCTTTATCATATCCAAAACGTCAACAGTTATCACAGCAGACTCAAAGGATGGATACAGCGCTTTAATGGTGTAGCGACCAAGTATCTTGATAATTACTTAGCGTGGTTTCAAATGCTTGAGAGCATTCAGCACCAACTGAACGAAATAACAGTCAATGATATGATAATTAAAGGGAATTTAATTCCAATTGTAGAAACATATGATAAACTAAGGTTTTCTAAGTTCACGAAATAATCATATTTCTTATTCAACTAACGGGACAGGTAGTGTAAAAGAGTGAAGGGTTATTATAGTGCTGAAGAGCAATAAATATGGAGTCACTTTGCGGAGGTGAGACTGATATGATAATGATTAATAAAAATGTAAAAGGCAAACGTTATAAGCGACTAATAGACTTACTCTCAAGGAATTGCAATCGCTTTGCTTTTGTCGAAAATAGACAACTAATGGAGATTGAAGAAGAGCGTCTTGCATATGTTGATGATATTATATCCGATATAAGATGGCACTTAATTGAAAGACGAATACAAAAAGAATGGGAAACCACAAAACTTCTTGAAGAGACAGCTTACGTTTTCTATTTTCAATTGAATAATGTTACGACTCAATTTTTAAAAGTACGTAGTAATTCTCTTTTTGATTGGATTGGTGAACTACCAGAAGATTTAATGTTTTATCATAATGAGAAATGTGTATTAGCAGTATGTTCTCACGAAGAATTTTTTTTAGTGGAAGAAACGATTTGGGATAACTTTTTAACGAACTAACGGGTGCGTTAGTTTAAGGAGCCAGTAATAACAAAGAAAAGGACTTCTAAATATATGGAAGTCCTTTCATCATAGTAAAAAACCACATTAAACTTTAACAAAGCCTTTTATTAAAAAGACGCTGTCTGCCTCATACAAAAAGGTTCGCCATTTTGATGAAAGCATTGTCACCGCCATTACAAGCGCAGCCAGTCGCCAGTCAAACCAGCTGAACCAGAGAGGCGGCTCAGTCCAGAGTGATCTGTAGAAAAGACCGCTGAAAAAGATCGCAGGTAAAATCAGATAGACAATGACCGTCCAGTCAATTGCAGTTTTAATAATGCCGTACTGATAATTGAAATCTCTATGTATTCTTGTTCTCAGAAGCTGTTTCATCTTTATTCTGCCTCCGGAATACAGCCGTAAAGATCCTCGGCACCGCAGCCTTCAAGTACTTCCTGCAGTGTGCCGTATGCTGAACGAGTTCCCTCAGATATAATAATGAATCTGTCCCCGATCTTTTCAGCCGTATCAAGGATATGTGTGCACATTAATATCCCGGCACCCCTCTCCCGCTCCTCTTTGATCAGTTTCATAAAAAGTTTCACCGCTGACGGATCAAGACCCATGAAAGGTTCATCAATAATCCAAAGGGACGGCTTCGTCAATAGCGCGAGCAGCAGCATTGCCTTTTGCTGCATACCTTTTGAAAAGGTTCCCGGTAATTCATGAAGCACTTTGGTTAATTGAAACTTTTCGAGCCATTCATCTGCCCTCGGTTTCCATTCAGACTCAGTCATCTCTTCGATATCAGCAATAAACTGCAAATGCTCCTGAAGCGTTAATTCATCATAAAAGACAGGCCTTTCCGGTATAAATGAATATCGGATAGTTTTTTGAAATACCACTTCCCCTTCTAAAAATGGAAGCTGACCCATAATGGCTTTTAATGTCGTGCTTTTTCCTGCACCGTTAGATCCGATCATTACTAATAGTTCTCCTGTTTTCAAATGGAAATTGACATCCTGAATGATCGGCTGATTCGGCTGATAACTGCCTGACTGAATACGTACATTAAGCATCTCTTCACACCCTTTTATAAGATTACGAATAACTATGAGAAAAGTTTCCATACATCTTAATCACGAACGATATCTGATTAAATATGTTAATAGTTTGTAAATGGGTGCAAAAGGGTAGAAATTTATTTAAATCGGGTGTACAATAAAATTGTCAGACAATCATAATTGTCGAAAAAGAATGAAAAGGGGCTGTCGTCAGGCATCCAATTTTACTTCTCTTCATAATTGAACTGTCAACCGTCGTCAATGCCATGGAAAAAAGATGAGGGAGTGGTTTTTTGAAACCAACTACGAACAGAATGCTGACGCGTATCAAATCTGTCTATATGTTCATTAAAGAAAACGGAACAGTGACTACAAATGATTTGGTAGATGAATTCGGCATTACACCTCGCACCATTCAAAGGGATTTGAATGTGTTAGCCTATAACGATTTAGTGACAAGTCCTAGTCGGGGCAAATGGACAACGACAGAAAAGAAGGTCAAAATTTCATAATTTGAAAGTATAAAAGAGCAGCGTATCTACGCTGCTCTTGTTTTGTGTTTATATGGCTTTTAAAACCGCTGACCCTCTCCGCAGAGGACTGCGCTTTCCGCGGCCGCGCGGTGAGCCTCATTGAGCTGCGCTCTG
The DNA here is from genome assembly GCF_055597105.1 of Jeotgalibacillus sp. 10bf12. Taxonomy (NCBI): domain Bacteria; kingdom Bacillati; phylum Bacillota; class Bacilli; order Caryophanales; family Caryophanaceae; genus Jeotgalibacillus; species Jeotgalibacillus sp. 10bf12. The sequence continues at coordinate 3,072,122 of NZ_CP200276.1, forward strand.
CTAAGTCTCACCTGTCGCTTCTCTGCCGCAGGAGTCTCCGTCCTCTGCTCCGAGGGTCAGCTGAATGATAGTAATCACCATGTTATTTTCTATTTTTTAAACTGAACAACTCTTCCTCTGTCAGTTCGCGGTATTCGCCCGGCTCTAGGGTTTGATCGAGTTCAAGCGACCCCATGGAAAGTCTTTTAAGGAAAGTGACTTCCTTGCCGACTGACTGGAACATTCTTTTGACCTGATGGAATTTACCTTCTGTGATCGTCAGCTCGATTTCTGAGGTTGCGCCATCTGATAAGATAACAAGTTCACCAGGTTTGGTTTCATAGCCGTCGTCGAGGGTGACTCCCTGCTTGAAAGCCTCGATATCATCTTGTGTTACTTTCCCCTCTATCCGGGCAAAATAAGTTTTGGCAACGTGCTTTTTTGGTGAAAGCAGGTCATGTGCGAGTCCACCGTCATTGGTCAGAAGCAAAAAGCCTTCTGTGTCTTTATCCAGACGGCCAACTGGAAACGGCTCAAACAAATGATAGTCCGGGTCAATGAGGTCAATGACGGTTTCATGCATACCGTCTTCAGTTGATGAAATCACACCCTGCGGCTTATTCATCATGAGATAAATAAATTCGCGGTAATGAACCTCTTCCCCGTTTACACTGACAGTCTGCTTTTCAGGATCCACCTGATGCTTACCGTCTTTCACAGGCTTGCCGTCTACTGTCACTGTGCCTGACTTCAGCCATTTCTTCATTTCTTTTCTGCTGCCATACCCCATGTTCGAAAGCAGTTTGTCGAGTCTCATCAGAAACATCCTTTTTTAAGAAAATTTATTTCGTAAACGCGTCACGCGGTCACCGAATAGGCGGTCAGCAAGACGGGATTTCATACTTAATACTGCATAGACAAATGCACCGATCAGTCCGCAGATTGCAAGAATGATGATCGCATGCAGCCTGTTTTCAGGGTTCAGTACAAGATCAAGTCCAAAATACACGATCAGTACCGGAACTGCCATCACCACATTAAAGATCAGCATCAGGAAGGTTCTTTTAACGACCATTCTGTATTTGTAAGCTGCAAAATATTTAATGACAAGCAGATTGATGACGATGGCTGAAATATAGCCAATACTTGTTGCCAAGACAGCTCCCTGCACTTCCATCATCTGAACGAGCGGAATGTTCAGTGCCAGTTTCACAAGCAGGCCGACAAGTAAGCTCAGCACACTCCAGCGCTGTTCGTTAATCCCCTGCATCATAGCAGCCGTTACTGTGTAAATCGCAAATAAAATCGCGACAGGCGCATAGGTTCTGAGCACCTCAGTACCAAGCTGATCAGCACCATAAAACACGGTATAAGCAGGCTCTGCAAGCAGTGAAAGACCGATTGCTGCAGGCATGGTTAAAAACAGCAGGATCTGAAACGTCTGGTCCATCTGTCTGTTTAGATTATTCCAGTTTCCTTTAGAAAAGCTCGATGTAATCACCGGAATCAGTGTCATGGCAAAAGCTGTTGCAAGCGACACCGGAATGATCACCAGTTTATGAGTCGTAAAGTTCAGTACTTCAAGCTGAATATCCGTTACAGCAGCCAGCCCGATTGATACCATTGCTTTATTAAATGTAAGTGTGTCAATAACCTGGAACAGTGGATTTGCAACACCGACAAGTACAAAAGGAATTGAATAAAGAATAATTTCCTTATACATGTCTTTAATAGAAACATTTAATTCATTTTTACCTGTAGCACTCATTTTATCTAAATGAGGTTTACGTTTCAGGTAATAAACAACGAGTAATGCAAAACTTGCAACTCCACCAACGAATGCTGCAAATGTAGCCACACCGATCGCCTCAGTCATTGATCCTTCCATCACAAACAGGACAACATACACACCTGCTAACAGGAAGACGATCCGGACAATCTGCTCAACTACATTTGAGACAGCTGTCGGTCCCATTGATTCATACCCCTGAAAGAATCCTCTGATCAAGCTCATGACAGGGATAATAATCAATGCAAAACTGACTGCCCTGATAACTGATATGACCTGATCTACACTCACCTGCTGTTCATTTGATTCAATGACCATGTCAGCAAAAACAGGAGCGAATAAGTACATCATCAGAAAAGAGAAAATCCCTGTAAGTGACATGAGAATCAGGCCGGAGCGAAACAGTTTCCTTCCTACTTCATATTCACCTATGGCATTATATTTGGATATAAACTTTGATACAGCAAGCGGAACTCCCGCTGTCGCAATTGAAAGAAAAATGGTGTATGGAATATAACCATATTGATAAAGTGCAAGCGCACCAGGCTCGTCACTTACGAGTTCATTAAATGGAATGACATAAAAAAGTCCGAGAAACTTGGAAATAAAAGTACCTAACGTCAGAATAAAAGTACCTCTGACAAGTGTGGATGTAGACATCTATTCGTTTTCACTTCCTAATCATCTGACAAGAATTTTGACACTATATTAGAGTGTACTACCCGAATGGACGAATGACAATGATAACTGCATTGAATTGTCTAGTTTCACACGTTAAAATGAATGCATATTGCAGAAAAGAGTTGAAATCAAATGAAATATGATGTAATTATCGTTGGCGGTGGTCCATCCGGTCTGATGGCCGCGATTGCAGCCGGCGAAAAAAAAGAACGCGTTCTTTTAATAGATAAAGGTACAAAGCTCGGACGTAAGCTTGCGATCTCAGGCGGCGGGCGCTGTAACGTAACAAACCGCCTCCCTGTGGATGAAATTATCAAACATATTCCCGGTAATGGCCGATTTTTATACAGTGCATTTTCTGTCTTTAATAATGAAGACATCATTGCTTTTTTTGAAGGGCTTGGCGTTGCGTTAAAAGAAGAGGATCACGGCAGAATGTTCCCTGTGTCGAATAAAGCACAATCTGTTGTAGATGCACTTCTTAGAAGATTGGGCGAGCTGAATGTAGAGATCAGAACGAACGCACCGGTGAAGGAATTGCTGATCGAAGACGGTAAAGTAACGGGGATCGAGACGAGAAACGGCGAAGAAATCCTGGCTGATTCAGTTGTGCTCGCAGTTGGCGGGAAATCCGTTCCCCAGACAGGTTCAGAAGGTGACGGCTATCCATGGGTGACAAAAGCGGGGCATACGGTTACTGACCTGTTCCCTACTGAAGTACCACTGCTTTCAAGTGAACCATTTATTAAAAATAAATCACTTCAGGGTCTTGCCCTGCGTGATGCAGCAGTGAGTGTATTGAAGAAAAACGGTAAACCAGTCGTGACCCATCAGATGGATATGCTGTTTACCCATTTCGGGTTATCAGGTCCGGCGATTTTACGCTGCAGTCAATATGCAGTGAAAGAAATGAAAAAGCAAAAAGGCGCGCCGGTTACAGTGCGGATTAATGTGATGCCAGATCAAAATGCTGAAAGTGTATTCCAGCAGCTGAACCAGATGGCAAAGGATGATGCGAAAAAAGCAGTCAAAAATGTCTGGAAAGGCTTTGCACCTGAGCGTTACATTCATTTTCTAATGGAGCTGAACGAAATCGATCCGGATCAGCAGGCAGGAACAATTTCTTCAGAAAAGATCCGTGGAATGGCCGGGCTGCTGACGGCATTTGACATGAAAGTGAACGGCACACAGTCGATTGAAAAGGCGTTTGTTACAGGGGGCGGCGTTTCTATTAAGGAAATTGAGCCTAAAACGATGAAGTCAAAGAAATGTGAAGGGTTATTCCTGTGCGGCGAGTTATTGGATATTCATGGATATACAGGTGGATATAATATTACTTCTGCATTAGTTACAGGGAGACTGGCCGGGAGTAATGCGGCTGGTGAGCCGGTTTAGGATTTAGTTTTGCGGGCTGTGATCGTGCAGTGCCGAAGCCAGGGTGAAGGAATAACAGTTTACATGATAGATATCACTTGGCTTATTGAAGGAAATACCTCTTATTATGATGGAAATATTGTGCTCTCAAACGAATTTATCGAATAAAAATTCAAATTGAAAGAATACATTTCATATTGATGGAATCATTTGTTAATTCGAAGCAATAACTCCTGAAATGAAGGAATATCGCAAGCCACCACTCGAGCTCATATCTGCTCTTCAAGTTTGCTTAAAAATATAAACTCAAATAAAACCCGGCGTATCCACTTAATAATGGTCATACGCCGGGTTTTTTATACTTACGCTTTCGGCTTCGTCTCGCCCTCATACTCGAGCATTCCGCCAGTCATATTTGTCACCTTATATCCATGGTCATGCAGGAACCAGCCTACGTTTTCGCTTCGGCGGCCGGAGCGGCAGATCACGATGTATTCTTTATCCTGATCAAGCTCATCCATGTGCATTGAAATATCACCCATTGGAATGTGCGTTGCCTGCGGGATCATCCCTTCAGCGACTTCATCATTTTCACGTACATCAATCAGGTTCAGTTCTTCACCTGATTCAAGCTTCTTTTGTACTTCACTTGCAGTAATTGTGTTTAATTCAGACATGTTCTCCACCCTTTCCATTTTAAGCATAATTAGATTATAACAGTCCGGACGGTCAGTTTGCTACGATATTAACCAGTTTCCCTGGAACAGCGATCACTTTGCGGACTGTTTTTCCTTCAATCGCAGACGTTACTTCTTCCTGCTCCATTGCAAGTGATTCCATTTCTTCGCGTGTTGCTTCACGCGGAACCATCAGCTTTTTCTTCAGCTTACCGTTGATTTGAACAACGATTTCAACTTCATTGCTGACAAGCTTGGACTCATCGAATGTTGGCCACTCAGAATAGCTGAGCTCACCTTCTCCAACTTTCTCCCACAGCTCTTCAGCAATATGTGGTGCAATTGGTGAAAGCATTTGAACAAAGCCTTTGATGTATTCTGAAGGAATAACATCAACTTTGTAGGCTTCATTCACAAATACCATCAGCTGCGAAATTGCCGTGTTGAAGCGGATGCCTTCAATGTCTTCTGTCACTTTTTTCACCGTCTGATGATACACTTTTTCAAGTGCTTCATTCGGCTGATCTTTTACTTTGTCTGTCAGTGTGCCCTGATCTGTTACAAGTAGACGCCAGATGCGCTCTAGGAATCTTCTTGCACCGTCAAGACCGTTTTCAGACCATGCTACAGATGCTTCAAGTGGTCCCATGAACATTTCATAGACGCGAAGTGTATCTGCACCGTGTGTGCGGATAATCTCATCAGGGTTTACGACGTTCCCTTTAGATTTACTCATCTTTTCATTATTTTCACCAAGAATCATTCCCTGGTTAAATAGCTTCTGGAACGGCTCTTTCGTTGGTACCACACCGATATCATAAAGCACTTTATGCCAGAAACGTGCGTACAGCAGGTGAAGAACAGCATGCTCTGCTCCGCCTACATAAATATCTACAGGCAGCCAGTGCTTAATTTTCTCCGGATCAGCGAGTGCTTCACTGTTTGTCGGATCGATATAGCGCAGGTAGTACCAGCAGCTTCCTGCCCACTGAGGCATTGTATTTGTCTCACGGCGGCCCTTCATGCCTGTTTCAGGATGTGTAACATTTACCCACTCTTCGATATTTGCAAGTGGTGATTCCCCTGTGCCTGAAGGCTTAATATTTTCTGTTTTTGGCAGTTCAAGCGGCAGATCTGATTCAGGTACGCCTGACATCGTGCCGTCTTCCCAGTGGATGATCGGAATCGGTTCACCCCAGTAACGCTGACGGCTGAACAACCAGTCACGCAGACGGTAAGTGATTTTCTTCGTACCAAGATTCTTTTCTTCAAGCCATTCAATCGATTTTGCAATCGCTTCTTCTTTACCAAGACCGTCAAGGAAGCCTGAGTTCACATGCTTACCTTCACCTGTGTAAGCCTCTTTGGAAACATCTCCGCCTTCAACGACTTCGCGGATCGGCAGGTTGAATTCCTGTGCGAACTCATAGTCTCTTTCATCGTGAGCCGGCACAGCCATGATTGCACCGCTTCCATAGCTCATCAGGACGTAATCTGCAATCCAGATTGGCATTTTTTCATCATTTACAGGGTTGATGGCATAAGCACCAGTGAATACGCCTGTTTTTTCTTTTGCAAGATCTGTACGCTCAAGATCACTCTTTGACTTAATTTCATTGATATAAGCGTCAACAGCACCTTTTTGATCAGCTGTTGTAATTTTTTCAACGAACGGATGCTCAGGTGCAAGCACTGCATAAGTAGCGCCGAAAAGTGTATCAGGACGTGTTGTAAATACGCCAAAGTTCTCGTCAGTGTTTTCGATGTTAAATGTGATTTCAGCACCTTCAGAACGGCCGACCCAGTTGCGCTGCATATCTTTAATGCTCTCAGGCCAGTCCAATTCATCAAGGTCATCGATCAGACGGTCAGCGTATGCAGTAATTTTAAGTACCCACTGCTTCATTGGACGACGCTCTACCGGGTGTCCGCCGCGCTCACTTTTGCCATCGATGACTTCTTCATTTGCAAGAACGGTTCCAAGTGCCGGGCACCAGTTCACCGCTACCTCGTCCACATAAGCAAGTCCCTGTTCATAAAGCTTCAGGAAGATCCACTGTGTCCACTTGTAGTATTCAGGATCAGTTGTGCTGACTTCACGATCCCAGTCATAAGAGAAACCAAGCTCCTGAATCTGACGGCGGAATGTATCGATATTTTTCTTTGTAAATTCAGCCGGGCTGTTCCCTGTATCAAGTGCATACTGCTCTGCAGGCAGTCCGAATGCGTCCCATCCCATCGGATGAAGTACGTTATAACCCTGCATACGCTTAAAGCGCGAAAGAATATCAGTTGCTGTATAACCTTCCGGGTGTCCTACATGAAGACCTGCTCCGGATGGATACGGGAACATATCAAGTGCGTAAAATTTCTTTTTTGAAAAATCTTCTTCTGTCTTGAATGTTTTTTCTTCAAGCCAGTGCTTTTGCCATTTCTTTTCGATCACCTTATGATCAAAGCTCATACCAGTTCCTCCTAATGTAAAAAATTACCTGTAATAAACAAAAAACTCCCGCCCCAATCATGGGACGGGAGGTGCTTATACACTCCCGCGGTACCACCCAAATTCGTGTACACGCGCTCAAGTCCTTATCGCGGAAAACGGATCATGCTACTCTGTTTCGCATAATCGACTCAAAGGTGAGTTCACAGTGCTGCCGGTCTGCTTTCACCAAATGCAGACTCTCTTTTATCAGCGGCGATCTGTTACTAATCCTTCTCAACGTCTTAGTTATGATGACTATTTTCTATTGTATGCAATTGACTCCGGGCTTGCAAGTATTTTTAAGCCGCTGCTTCCACTTCTTTTTTCTTTAATGGAAGGTCATAAACAAATGTAATTCCGATCGAAATGACGAGTAAACCAATCAATAAGAAGAAGAGTGGTGTCATCCCGTAAAGGTCCACCATAATCCCGCCAAGTAGCGGTCCGATCATCCGGCCACCGGTTGCTGTACTATTGACAACCCCCTGATAAAAACCTTCACGTCCTTTTGGCGCAAGTCTGCTCGCAATGGTTGGTACTGCCGGCCAGATCAGCATTTCCCCGATTGTTAATATAATCATTGCTGCAAGAAAGCCCTGAAAGCTGCCCGCATAAGCAGTGACGGCAAATGATACCATAAAGATCACTGTGCCGATCGCCATCTGGATTTTCAGATTATGCTCAAACCGTTTTACAATCGGCTTGATTAACGGCTGCCCTGCAACGATCAGCAGTCCGTTGACTGTCCAGAGCACACTGTACAATTCAAGCGGGATGTTGATTCGCTGGGTGTAGTCAGCAATTGTCGACTGCCACTGCACATATCCAACCCAGCACAAAAGATAAGCACCACATAATATCAGCAAGGATGTAAACGCAGCCTTACTTTGAATCCGTCCCCGCTCCTGCAGCACACTCGTCTGGATATTCGGCTCCAGTTCAATATTTTTATAAGTGAACAGCGCAATCAGAAAGAAAATCACATACATCACAAAATTCGCAATGAATATATAGTTAAATGAAAATGATGCAACAAAACCACCCATGGCAGCACCAGTTGCAACACCGATATTTGTTGCAAGATAGATGGCATTAAAAGCCTTCCTTCCACCCTCCGGCCAGACAGATCCGGCCATTGCATACATTGATGGAAAAACAATCCCTGATCCAAAACCAATAAAGATCATAAAGAATACATATTGCGGCCATTCATGCCAGATCATCAGTCCGCCGACTGCAGTCAGCGTAATCAAAATCCCTGACATAATGGACCTGTAGCCGCCGATTTTATCAAACAGCACGCCGCCAAGCAGATTGCCTAGCACACTCGCACCGGCGTTCGCCATCAGCACCAGTCCTGCAGTCGTCAGGGATTTTCCCAGCTCACCGCTGATATAAATTGTATTTAACGGCCATAAAAAAGAAGCCCCCGTCACATTGATTGCCATCCCAATTACTAAAAACCATAACGCACGCGGCACGATTGTCCCTCATTTCATATGTATTTCGTGTACCAAATTATTTTACCGGGTAATGTGAGTGAATACAAGATGCTGGAAAGTAGATGGAGGATTCTTAATATTTGGTTTACGGGGTGAAGAATATTGAAGTTGGGGACTGGCTTAACTTTCGATTCTGAAGTTAACGCAGTCAATTGGACTGATACAACGCTCAACCCGGGTGTATCACTACCTCAATGAGTGAATTACGTCGTTCAATGGGACTGACAGATACCTCAGCTTCAAAAACACGACGTTCAAACGTTCACTCGCACTCTTCATGCTTTTCTGAAACAGGCTTTTTGTTTGTCAAAAACATCAAGAGGAAAGTGCTGCGACATCATTTCGTTTTTCGACCGTCGATTGGCGAGAGCTGTCCCTATCGTCAACCCGGGTATATGCTGCAGTCAGCATCAAACAGACTGTATTAAATCATCTCATATCTAGCGCTTTTTGATCAATCCGCCTTCATTCAGTAGTCCCCTTCTGCAAATCATGGTAGAATGCCTAGAGTACGCTAATAGCAATGAAGGAGGTTCACACCTTTGGCAATAGAAAACCCTTTTCAATATGCGGCTGACAATAAGCGCTATCATACATGGAACTATCATTTAAGAAATCATTTTGGACATAAAGTATTTAAAGTCGCATTAGACGGCGGCTTTGACTGCCCCAACCGTGACGGTACTGTCGCGCATGGCGGCTGTACATTCTGCAGCGCTGCCGGGTCAGGTGACTTTGCAGGAAACCGGGTTGACCCGCTTGAAGTGCAGTTTAACGAGATCAAGACACGTATGCACCGCAAGTGGAAGGAAGGTAAGTATATGGCTTACTTCCAGGCATTTACGAATACGCATGCACCGGTTGAAGTACTGCGTGAAAAATACGAGAAAGTACTAGGCTTTGAAGATGTCGTCGGTCTGTCGATTGCGACACGACCTGACTGTCTGCCGGATGATGTGGTTGACTATCTGGCTGAGCTGAACGAAAGAACATACCTGTGGGTTGAGCTCGGACTTCAGACTGTCCATGAATCAACAGCTGATATGATTAACCGTGCACACGATTTTGAATGTTATAAAGAAGGCGTGAAAAAGCTTCGCGACCGCGGCATCAGAGTCTGCTCACATATTATTAACGGCCTTCCGGGTGAAGACCGGGATATGATGATGGAGACGGCTAAAGCAGTTGCTGAACTCGACGTGCAGGGAATTAAGATCCACCTGCTTCACCTGTTAAAAGGAACACCGATGGTTAAGCAGTACGAAAAAGGCCAGCTTGAATTTATGACACAGGAGGAATATGTAGAGCTTGTATGTGACCAGCTTGAAATTCTTCCACCTGAAATGATTATCCACAGAATCACGGGAGACGGCCCGATTGAATTAATGGTTGGACCAATGTGGAGTGTGAATAAGTGGGAGGTGCTCACTGGCATTGACCGTGCGTTGATTGAAAGAGGCTCATGTCAGGGCAGCAAATATGTAAGTGGGGTGCGATCATGAATCTGGACAGAATCCTTCCATATACAAGAACACTTTTAGAAAGAGCGGTAAAACCGGGGGAAGTGGTCATTGATGCCACAGTAGGAAATGGCAATGACACATTGTTTCTCGCACGTCTCGTTGGCGAGCATGGCAGGGTTTACGGATTTGATGTACAACAGGAAGCCATTGCAGAAACGACTTCCAAGCTTGAAGAGCATGAACTGAAAAACCGCGTCCTGTTATTTAACCAGGGACACGAAACGATAGAGGATACGTTGCCGCCGGTACACTACGGTGCAGTTGCCGGTGCGATCTTTAACCTTGGCTATCTGCCGGGCAGTGATGAGACCATTGTAACCAGACCGCGCACGACAATCGCGGCGGTTGAACAATGCCTGCGTGTCATGCGTTCTGGCGGTATGATGATTCTCGTAATCTATCACGGACACCCTGAAGGTGCAGTTGAACGCGACTATCTTTTACGCTACTGCGAAAAAATTGATGGCCTTGATGCACAGGTACTCCGCTATCAGTTTATCAATACACAGACACCATCGCCTTTTATTCTGGCGATAGAAAAGAAATAGAAAATAGCCGTGTGAAGCTAATCACACGGCTATTTTTATAGTCATTTTCTGAGAATGAAAACATCCATGTTAAGAAACTGAATGTTTTTTATCCCATTTAACTGCCTCTTTCCATGGAGAGAGGCAGCGGTATTAAAAAGTATTCATCGTAAACCTACAGCATTCTCTCAGCAATCCGTTTAAATGAATTCAGCTTATCGTCAAAATCATAAGCAATCGTGGTCAGCATAATCTCATCTGTCTCATATTCTTCGGCAAGTCTGTTCAGTTCTTTTTCAACATGATCAACATCACCGATCACCATACGCTTTCTGTTCTCAAGGACACGGAGTCTTTCGAAATGACTGTAATCATAAGCCATCGCCTTTTCTGGACTTGGCGTTCCTTTAGATGGTATGCCCTGTTCAAGCATCACCATAGACAGGTCAAGACTTGAAGCGATTCGTTCAGCATCTTCCATTGTTTCACCACAGATGGTAAATACGGCAACGGAGTGCTTCGGTTCACTGTAATATTTTGATGGCTTAAAACGTCTCAGGTATTGCTGTGTATAAGATGGGCCACCCTGCCCGTTAATAAATAGCGCAAATGTATATGGAACACCGAGTTCAGCTGCTAGTGCTGCAGAAGAAGGGCTTGAGCCGAGCATCCATAGATCCGGAACTGTCTGAGTGACAGGTGTTGCTTTGATGTTGCCATATGGATGATCTTCAGGCACATCATCATGCAGATATTGAAGTAATTCATTAACCTGTTCAGGGTAACGGTTCACATCACGCGGTTTTCCGTCAGATAGAGCATATGATGCCCTTGGCATTCCCCCTGGCGCACGGCCAATCCCCACATCAATCCGACCAGGTGTCAGGCCTTCAAGTACTTTAAAATTTTCAGCAACTTTATATGAACTGTAATGCGGCAGCATCACACCGCCCGAGCCTACTTTAATCCGCTCTGTTTTTGCTGCTAAATGGGCAATCAATACTTCAGGGGAAGAACCTGCAAGCGTTGGTGTATCATGGTGCTCAGAGACCCAGAAACGCTCAAAGCCGAGGCTGTCTGCAAGCTGTGCAAGTTCGACAGTCTGCTTGAGACCCTGTTCTGCAGTTCCTCCTTCTGAAATCGAAGATTGATCTAATATACTTAATGTCAGTGACATGATTTCACTCCTCTCATCCATCATTATTGTAAAAACCATTAAAAAAGTCGAATATTCCGCTCAGCGAAATATCCGACTCGTTTTTACAACTGGTTTTTCAAATAAATGTTGCCTGACAGAACCTTCATGACATTTCTGTATGCACGCCCGTTGATATAAAAGAAGAAGCTGACCGCTCCGCTCGAACGGATCATCTTTCTCGCAAGATTTCTGACTTTCTTCTGATTGTTTACTTTATCATCAGACAAATAGACGCCAAGAAGTCCTCTGTTAATCAGCATATGAAACCTGCAGTGCGGAAGTTTTTTTGTATGTCTATCTGCTTCCTTAACGAAATGCCGGAGTCTGTTAAAGAGCTTCTCAGGATTTTTATAATAGAAACAGAAGTTCAAATCCCCTTCTTCCTGATCCTCTTCCTGGTCGATAAAATAATCAAGCAGAATGTGAAGTCCCTGTATGTAAGGAAAGTACCCTTCTCTGATCACGGCTGCATATTCCGGTTTAAAGTCCGGTCTGAGTGCATAAGACACAAGGCAGAAAATGCCAAGTGTTGATCCTGTACATGCTGAAAACTCGAACCATTCCATTTCAGGAAATTCACTGCGGTGAGCTTCAAACCATTGCTGAAGACGCTCCTCGCGTTCCTCTTCTGCAACGTGCTTGTGAATCTGAAGTTCACAGTAAATATGTGACAGATAAAGGAGCTCGTCTTTAATCAGCGGATAGTTTGGAATTCTTGATAACACTTCCTGACAGCGCAGTACAAGACCAGATAAATAGTGGTCCTCACTGTCTTCTCTCAAGTGATAATAATGACCGGGGACCGCCCCGACAGTCAGTGCATCTTCCATTGCCTGGTGAAGCGCTGCAAAGTCTTCAGGATCAAGCGAGGTACTGCGATCACACAAATTATCCAGATAATCACTGATTGTCTGGTAAGCAACGATAAATTCAATCGCATCGCGTTTTCCTTTTAAAGCTAAAAGGGACATAATCCCCCCGCCTTCGCAGTGAAATGCCTTATCCGTTATACTGTCCACAGCCTGCTTTTTTAACTCTTCATTCTCAATCTGAAGTGCTTTTTGCTTCCAGTGAAAGAGCTCCCTGTGAACAATCGGAAACACTCTACGGTATACCTGATTCATTAGAAATAACGGTTCATTCGGAACTGCCATGTCATTCCACCTCATTTATAAGTCATAGCCGATTGATCTCAAGCGGTTTTTAACAAATGATTCTGCGTAGTGAAAAACTTCATCCCGTTCTGGTTCGTTAAATAATTCATGATAACATTGTGACCATTCTTTATATTGAAATTCATCAAGGTTATGTGACAGCAGCCACTTTTTGCCCACAGCTGTATCCACAAGCTTATTCTGACCGCTTTGCATTAAGAGAAGCGGGATCGCAGGAAAGTCACTGTCTTCAGCCAGTGTCTGCTTCATTGCATACAGCATTTCCCTGTACCATCTGACAGATACCCTTGATACATAAATCGGATCCTCTAAATCAAGATCAATAATTTCTTCATTACGTGTTGCATCCTGTACCGTGAATCCAAATGTAAAACGGTGCTCAGGCGATAATCTGTTCAGACTGCCTGACAGCAGATGACTGAACTTTGATGGTGTATGTTTATAGGCGAAGCTTGGATTAGACAGCATCAACCCTGCAATTTCATATTTCTTCTTATACATCATACGGACAGCAATCAGTCCGCCAAGACCTTGTCCAAGCAAAAAGATTGGCAGATTAAATAACATGGCTGCTTCAATCCATTGGCCAACGGCTGTTTCATATTCTTTAAATGAATCAATGTGCCCTCTTTCAGTACGCTTGACCATCCCCTGGCCAGGCAGGTCACCCATGACAACGTGATAACCTCTCTCACGCCACATTTCAATTAACCAGCCATATCTGGCATGATGCTCAAGCTCCCCATGAATCATCACAATCACGCCGCGGGCAATCCCATCTGTTTCCCATTTCCACATAGCATGAACACCTGCCTTTCAAATTCTTAGAAGTCTGTATTATGAAGTATTTGCTATGCCTGTGTTAAAATAAACTATATCATATTTCATATTGGACACAGGAGTGATTTAATGATTCTTTCTTATAAAGGTCACAACCCTATAATTGATAAAAGTGTTTACATATCAAAAATGGCTACTGTATCAGGTGATGTCAACATCGGACCTGAATCAAGCGTCTGGCCTGGCGCTGTCATAAGAGGTGACGTTTCACCAACTGTCATTGGACAGAAAGTGAACATTCAGGACTTGTCTATGCTGCACCAGAGCCCGAACCTGCCGCTTGTGATTGAAGACGAGGTGACGATTGGACATCAAGTCACACTCCACAGCTGCACAATCAGAAAACAAGCATTGATCGGTATGGGTTCAATAATCCTTGATGGTGCTGAAATAGGAGAAGGTGCTTTTGTCGGAGCAGGAAGTCTCGTCCCACCCGGTAAAAAGATTCCTGCAGGGATGATGGCATTCGGCCGCCCTGCAAAAGTGATACGCGAGGTAACTGATGAGGACCGGGCTGATATGCAAAGAATTGTGAGAGAATATGCTGAAAAAGCCCAGGAATATAAACACGCTGAGCAAAATCATTTCGATGGAGATGATGCTTAATGAGTGACAGATATGCTGTTTGAATCCTTTGGAAATGATTCATTCATTCTTCTAACCGGACTATTACTCATTACGGGTATTCTTGTTGCAAAATTCTCAAATAAATGGGGTCTTCCCGCACTCGTTCTGTTTATTGTTATTGGAATGATTGTCGGCAGTGACGGTCTGGGCATTGTATATTTTGATGACGCAAGAGCTGCTCAGTTAATCGGAATCTTCTCTCTTGTCATCATATTATTTGAAGGTGGTATGCAGACAAAATGGCAAACCGTTCGTGCTGTTGCCCTGCCATCTCTCTCACTTGCCACGCTTGGGGTTATCTTAACTTCAGGTATTGTCGGGTACGCTGCTTACTTGATCTTTGATGTAACGCTCCTTGAAGGTTTGCTGTTTGGGGCAATTGTCGGCTCTACAGATGCTGCAGCTGTTTTCTCCGTGTTAAAGGAACGGAATATCAAAGCGAAAATGGGGGCCACACTCGAAGCCGAATCGGGGACCAACGACCCGATGGCTGTCTTCCTTACGCTGTCGTTCATTGAATTAATCTCAAATGATGATTCATCTATATGGGGTCTGATTCCTTCATTCATACTTCAGATGGGTGCCGGTCTTGCACTCGGGCTTATTCTCGGGAGGATTGCATCTTTTTCCCTTAACAGGATCAAGCTTGATTCAAGTGGACTTTATCCTATCTTTTCTGTTGCATTTGCATTACTCACCTACAGTATTACTGCCATTGTTGGCGGCAGCGGATTTCTGGCTGTATACGTTGCAGCTCTTATTATCGGCAACAATGAATTAACTTACCGCTACTCTATTTTTCAGTTTAATGAAGGTTTCGCCTGGATGTCTCAGATCCTCATGTTTATTATTTTAGGACTTTTAGTTTTCCCGGGTCAGTTATTTTCAATCGATATTGTCATCAGCGGTCTGATTCTTTCAGTCATTTTGATTTTTATTGCACGGCCAATTGCCGTTTTCTTATCCGTTGCAGGAATGAAATACAAAATGAAAGAACGAATCTTTATTTCCTGGGCCGGTTTAAGGGGAGCGGTGCCAATTGTGCTTGCGACCTTCCCGGTTGTGGCAGGTCTTGAAAATGGACAGCTGTTTTTTAATGTTGTGTTCTTTATTGTCCTGACATCCACACTGCTTCAAGGTTCTACGATCTCCTATGTAGCAAAGAAGCTGAACCTTGTCGGCCCGAAGAAAGATACGCCTCACCATTCGCTGGAGCTTATTTCGATCGGTAAAGCCAATGCCGAGATGATTCAGTTCCATACGAACAGAGATGTAGCAATTGTCGGTAAAAAACTTAAAGATCTCAAATTCCCGCATCAGGCTACAATCAGTGCAATCGTCCGTAACGACCAGCTGATCAGCCCTTACGGTGAAACACAGATCAAAGCAGGAGACTTTCTTTATATACTTGTGAATACAAAGCATAAGGATGAAGTGAAGAGACTGCTTGAAGAAAAGAAAAAGCCGCAGGAAACTGCCGGCAATTAACAGAAAGCGGATGAGGTGATGCCCTCATCCGCTTTTCTTATTTAAACGCCATCTCTATCTTACCGTCCTTCAACACTAGCCGGGCGCTGAACGTTTTTCCTGCTTTACTTTTAAACCCCTTTATCATCCCTGTTTGTCCTTTTTCACATAAAGCTTTGATCTGCACATCTGAAATCTTCTTCTTCAGGAGCATTTTTGGTAGTGTTTGTCTACAGCCCTGCTTATAGTCACTGCATCCAAAAAATCCACCCTTATCGACCATAACTCCTTTTTTACATTTTGGACAGACTGGCATGACTGATGATTTCTTTTGAGTGTTACCGCCAGTGGCTTTCACATTCCCCATCTGTTTAGGTGCCTCAGTGATCATATGCTGAATAAATTTTGCAATGTTATTGAGGAAAGCCTCCTGACTGCCTTCTTTTCTGCCGATTTTCTTTAAATAGGTTTCCCATCTCGCTGTCATTTCAGGACTGCTGAGCAGGGTGCCGCCAATTACCTGGCAAAGCGTCACACCTTTATCGGTCACGGTAACCGTGTTTTTTGTAACTGAAATATACTGTTGTTTTTTCAGAGTGTCTATAATTGAAGCACGCGTTGCTTCTGTACCGATTCCTTCAACTTCTTTCAGCATCGCCTGATCCTGTTCATCCTCAAGCATTTTTCCTGCCGTTTTCATCATGGTAATCAACTGACCTTCAGTATACGGTTTAGGGGGTTTGGTCATATCATCTTTTATATTCACAACAGATGCGATCACATCCCCTGTTTTCAGCGGAGGAAGAATCGTATCTTTTTTTGCGGTCTCACTGAAAAGCTCTTTCCACCCGCGTTTTTTCTCAACCGTTCCTTTTACACTGAAAATCAGCCCCTGAATATCCACATCCACCTGCGTTTCTTCATAATGGTAATCCTCATGAAACATCGCAAGCGTACTGCCGAGAATTTCGTTATAAATATTTTTTTCCATCGGCTTCAGTTTTTCAATCCGGTCTTTTGTCAATACTTTCTTTGTTGGAATGATTGCGTAGTGCTCCTGCACCTTACTATCCTGTACATATTTTGGCCGCGGCTTCGGGTGAGCTGTCTCAAATGAAGTTCCTGCAGCAGCTTTCATCGATTCAAGCTGACCTGATAAATACCTGAATTCACTCATCGTAATGAACTGACAGTCCGTTCTCGGGTAGGATACGAGTTTCTTTTCATATAAATCCTGTACAGTTTTCAGCACATTTGATGGACTGTATTTGTAACGTCTATTCATTTTTGCCTGAAGTGAAGACAGACTGTGAAGACTCGGCGCCTGCATTTTCTTGAGTTTTTTCTCAGCATTTACAACTGTTCCTTTTGATTCGGCTGCATGTTCAATTCCATGCTGCTTAAGTAGTCCTTCTGCTTCTTCTTTCTTTTTAAATGTAGTCTTATGCTTTGTCTGAAATGCTTTTCCGCTTTCTTTATGATCAGCCAGCAGCTGGAAAAACGGTTCAGGTTTAAAGTTTTCAATCTCATGCTGTCGCTGCCAGATCATATATAGGGTTGGTGTCTGAACACGCCCGAGGCTGAATGGACCATCAACGCCTCTTTCCTGTAAAAGTAGGGTATAGAGCCTTGAGATATTCATGCCTACGAGCCAGTCACTCACCTGTCTTGTCTGCGCTTCATCATACAGTGAGAGATAATCATCTCCATTACGCAGCTCCTGAAACCCTTTTCTGATCACATCTTTTTCAAGCGAGTTAATCCATAAACGCTTTGTCGGCTTATGCATCATGCCTGCCTGCTCGATAATGGAGCGTGCGATATTCTCCCCTTCTCTGTCACTGTCAGTGGCAACTACAATCTGATCGGCTTTTCTGAGAAGGCCTTTGACAATATTAAACTGTGCACGCTTAGCATAAGGTACGGTGAATTTAAATTCTTCCGGAATCATCGGCAGCGTATCAAGCTTCCACCGCTTCCATTCCGGCTTATATTTCTGAGGTTCCTCTAATGAAACTAAATGTCCGAAGCCCCACGTAATCGCCGCTCCTCCCGGGAACAGTGAATCTTCTATATGAAAATAACCATCTGTTTTTCTGGATGTCTGAAAAGCATCTGCATAGCTTTTCGCCTGTGAAGGTTTTTCTGCGAGAATGACTGTAAACAAAGGAATTCCTCCTAGTATTGGTCCGAAGCATCAATCGGGGATTTGTGACCTTATCATATCATGGTGCGGATGAGATGGCGAACACTTATTCTGGGTGTGGCGACTCGGCAACAGTGGTTCGGAGAATAGTGGTCGATGTTCTTAGCATACACGTCTTTGTTCAAAGAATAGCAGGTGGTGTTTGGAGAAAAAACGGTGTGATTCGTAAGCGTCAAAGCAAACACACATTGATTATTTTGATGATGATATTTGAGGCAACAGAAAAGCCGTACCCTTCGGGACGGCTTTTACTTAATGCTTGTTTACTTTTTCAATTCGACAGTGATCAGGTATTTGTTTAGACCACGGCAGAAACTGATCCAGATTCTGCTGATCAGACAGATTTGTGTTTGGCATTTTTTCAAATAAATAAGTGAGATATTCAAACGGTTTTAGATCATTTTCTTTAGCTGATTCGATCACACTGTAAATAAGTGCGCTGGTATCTGCGCCTTTCATCGAATTCGAAAACAACCAGTTTTTTCGGCCGATCACAAAAGGTTTGATACTACGTTCAGCTAAATTATTATCAATTTCAAGTCGACCATCTGAAAAGGGGGTAAGCAAAGCATCTTTTTGATTGAGTGAGTATACAATGGCTTCGCCCAAAGGGCTTTTCGGCAACACAGTTGGACGAATTTTTTTCAGCCACTCGAAGTAAGCCTCCGCAATTGGCAGGCTTTTTCTTTTTTCGAAGCTGGTGACGTTTATCGCTATTTAAGTTCAGCTCTCGTATTTCTTTTTCAATCTTATACAGCTGCCCAATTTTTTGAACTGCCTGTTCAGGGAGGTTTAACAGTTCCCCTTTTTTCTTCGGGGCACTCTTGGCAGCTTTAACAAAGTATCTTCGCGCATGCGCCCAACAACCTGACAGTTTCACGTTCGCAACTTTGTGATAGCCTGCATAGCCATCCACATGAAGAAATCCTTTGAAGTCTTTAAGAAACTCCTTCGGATTTTTTCCGGCACGAGTGGTTTTATAATCGTAAACCACGCACGGAAAAGAAGTCTGACCAGTCCGATAGAGCCACATATAAGAAGTTGATGAAGCTGCACGACCTTCTTCGTTCAGCACTTGAACAGACGTTTCATCTGCATGTAAGACAGCTTCCTTCATCATTTTAGCCTTCATCTGTGTCACTAATGGTGATAACCATTGATCAGCCCCATAAACTGCCCAGTTCGCCATTGTCTGTCTCGAAAGAGGAATCCCCTGTTGTTTAAAGAGCTGTTCCTGACGGTACAGAGGGAGACCAGATTGATATTTTTGGGTCAGCACGTAAGCCATCGATGAGGCAGATGCCATGCTTTTAGGGTAGACTGATGCCGGTTTTGGCGCTTTGATAATAGGTGTTTCAATCCCAGATTCCTGACACTGACGGCAAGCATATACTTCTTGCGCGTGTTCAGTGACTTTGACACTGGCCGGAATAATTTCAAGTGTGCGGTTTGTTTCTGTCGTCATAACGTGTAGGTCATGCCCGCAGCTTTCGCAATTTCGTTCAGCTTCAGGTAAATGATAAGTGACTTTTTCAACCGGAAGGTTCAGTTCATGTGATGAACGCTTTCGCTTGTTTTTTTGAGTGCTTGAAACGAGATCGCTTTCGTTTAACTGTGGTTCTTCATGTGCTGAATCTTGAGTGATCTCTACTTCATTAAAAAAGTGGAAGTTCAATCTGACCATCGGAGGTATTCGTCTTTTCACTGGAACGGCCGAATTTCTCGGTTTGAAGCTGTTTGAATTGGCCTTCATACCAAGAGACAAGAGCTTCGAGCTCTTCGTTACGCTTTTCCAGTTCATGAATGCGGTCTTTATTTGAAGTTTTAGGATGAGAAGGTGTCGTTTGTTTTTTCATACCCCTAGGGTACGACACCTTCTGTCTGAGGTCTACCCCTTATATAACTTTCATGCCGGAAAGTTTCGGATGAACTTTTCCATCTTCAATCGTCAGTCCTTCTAACAACCACTTTAACTGTTTAGGGTTCAGAGAAGTGGTTTCATCTTCACGCCCTTCGGGCCAACGGAATCGGCCATTTTCAAGTCTGCGATAATACAGCCAAAAACCATTGTGCTCCCAGTGTAGAATCTTCACTTTATCCCGTTCACGGTTACAAAACAAAAGATATCTGAAGAACACGGATCTAATTCAAACGTTTCCTGTACGATGGCCGCAAGACCATCAATGGATAATCGCATATCTGTCACGCCTTGAGCGAGGTATATATTGCGTATAGATTCCGGTTGAAGAATCATGGCGTGATCACCTCCAGCAGTTCAGTTAATAATTCTTTATCAAATCCCGGAGGGATCACAACTTTATATGGCCCTACGTGCAGGTCGAGCTTCGTAGTAGGGGATTGCATATTGATTTTTGCCCATCCAGTTGGACGTTCCTGTTGGATATCCTCTGGCCGGTAAGTCATTCTAAAATAATGAAGCTGACTGTACGTGACTTCATCCCGAGTCTCGCAAAATGCTTTTAATGATAAGTCACTTTCACGCCACTCTTCATAGATACGCGACATCTTTTCTACGTATCCACTTGGCACGTGATTTGAGCTTTCTTTTACATCCATTCAATAACCACACCTTCCATATAACCAATGTGTTCATAGGATAAGAGGCAGTCGGTGTACCTTTCGAAGAAAGGAGCATTTCATCTGGCTTAAGATCCGTTTGAAATGTCTATGTGAAGAGAAAGTAGAAAAAATCGTAGCTTGATTGAACACGTTCGTTACATATTTGATTTCCTTCATTTTGTCACGGAAGGTTACACAACAGAAGGTGTGGTTCGTTTGACGCTTACTGTGATTCAAAGAAACTCACACCATGTTCTTAGAATAGTGAAATTTGATCTATGCCCATTCAACAAAAAATCCGGAATATATCATAACAGATATATTCCGGACGGATTGTATTCTTATTATGCGTTAGCATCCTTCTTCAACGCATCTGCTTTATCTGTTCTTTCCCATGGAAGGTCAAGATCATTACGGCCGAAGTGTCCGTAAGCAGCTGTCTGCTTGTAGATCGGACGGCGAAGGTCAAGCATTTTAATAATGCCTGCAGGACGAAGGTCAAAGTGATTACGGATCAGATCCACAAGTGTATCCTCTTCCACTTTACCAGTGTCAAATGTATTAACAGAAATTGATACAGGCTGCGCTACGCCGATTGCGTATGCAAGCTGTACTTCACATTTATCAGCAAGACCTGCAGCAACGATGTTTTTCGCTACGTAACGTGCAGCGTAAGCACCTGAGCGGTCAACTTTCGTTGCATCCTTACCAGAGAATGCACCGCCGCCGTGACGCGCATATCCACCGTAAGTATCAACGATGATTTTACGGCCAGTCAGACCGGCATCTCCCTGAGGTCCGCCAATAACGAAGCGCCCAGTCGGGTTAATGAAGTATTTAGTATCTTCATCAATTAGCTCTGCAGGAACGACATGGTTAATTACGTGTTCCTTCAGGTTACGCTGAATACGCTCAAGGCTGACTTCCGGATGGTGCTGCGTTGAGATAACGATTGTGTCTACGCGCACCGGCTTGTCATTTTCATCATATTCAACTGTCACCTGCGTCTTACCATCAGGACGAAGGTATGGAAGAATATCTTCTTTACGCACTTCAGTCAGACGGCGTGACAGTTTGTGAGCAAGTGAGATTGGCAGTGGCATCAGTTCAGCTGTTTCGTTATTTGCATAACCGAACATAAGCCCCTGGTCGCCTGCACCAATTGATTCGATTTCCGCGTCAGTCATCTGGCTTTCACGGTCTTCTAGCGCACGGTCAACTCCTGCTGCAATGTCAGGTGACTGCTCATCAATAGAAGTTAGTACTGCACAAGTATCCGCATCAAAACCATATTTAGCACGTGTATAACCGATTTCTTTGATCGTTTCACGTACGATCTTAGGGATATCTACATACGTAGAAGTTGAGATTTCTCCAGCTACCAGAACAAGTCCGGTTGTAACAGAAGTTTCGCATGCCACGCGGGCATTCGGATCATCTTTCAGAATTGCATCAAGAATTGAATCAGAAATCTGATCACAGATTTTATCCGGATGTCCCTCAGTTACGGACTCGGATGTAAATAAACGACGTTTTACAGACATATAAGTCTCCTCCTTGTGAAGCAAATAGTCGACGGTACTCATTACCCTTAGAGATCGAACGTTAACCTACAAGATCATCCAAGTTTCGGCATAAATAAAAGAAACCTCTCCTCAAATCACGTTCATGAGGAAAGGTTCATAATCAGTTCGCCTTTCACTCTTATCGTTCAAGACACACGTCTTGCTCCAGGTTAGCACCTTCGCTCCAAATGTTTGGACCGCAAAAGCATCATGCTTTTTTGCAGAGCAGGTTGCTGGGTTTCATAGGGCCTGTCCCTCCACCAGCTCGGGATAAGAGTATCCGTTCAAAAAACTATCTTACGGAAATGAATGTGTAATGTCAATCATAATATTCTATGATAATAAGAACTTTTATTAAGCTTTCATTTTTTAAAATCCATTATCTTACTTGCACAGCTGTTGATTGGAGTGGATGGGGGCGACTCCTGCGGCAGGAAGGGACAGGTGAGGCTTATGGCGAAGCCTGCGGGCTCACCGCCCGGCCGCGGAAAGCGTCCCCCTGAAGCGGAAATCATCAGCCAACCTTTAAAAAACAAACAATTTAAGAATTTTTAACGAAATCACCAATTAGTATAGACTATTCAATTGAATGTGTTATACTAATTTCGAACAAAGGTGAATGACTTACTGAAAAGGTGGGAGATAACATGACAACAATCCGAAACACTTCAGAATTAAAAGAACTATTAATGAGCGAACGCGTGAATAAGAACCTTTCTGTACCTCAGCTTGTAGAGAAGGTATTAATGAGAGAAGAAGGCACATTAACTTCTACAGGCGCTGTAAAAGCGGAAACTGGCAAATACACCGGCCGCTCTCCAAAAGATAAATTTATTGTGGATGAAGCTTCTGTACGTGACAAGATTGACTGGGGTAAAGTCAATCAGCCGATCTCTGAGGATTCATTTGACCGTTTATATACGAAAGTACTAAACCACCTTGGTGAAAAAGAAGAAGTATTTATGTTTGAAGGATTTGCAGGCGCTGATGCTGATTCCCGCCTCCCAATCCGTGTGGTCAACGAGCGCGCATGGCATAATCTTTTTGCCCACCAGCTATTTATCAGACCTGAAAAAGGTGAAGCATGGACCAGCCGGAATGAAGCGCCGTTTACAATTTTGTCTGCTCCATCATTGAAAGCTGACCCTGAAACAGATGGTACAAATTCTGAAACATTTATCATTGTATCATTTGAACAACGCACAATTTTAATCGGTGGCACAGAATATGCAGGCGAAATGAAAAAGTCTATTTTCTCTGTGATGAATTATCTGCTACCGCAAAATGATATTTTACCGATGCACTGCTCAGCAAACGTTGGTGCTGAAGGGGATGTGGCATTATTCTTCGGACTTTCAGGAACTGGTAAAACAACGCTATCAGCAGATGCTGACCGTAAGCTCATTGGGGATGATGAGCACGGCTGGTCTGATAATGGCGTGTTTAATATCGAGGGTGGATGCTACGCGAAATGCATTAACCTGTCAGAGGAAAAAGAGCCGCAGATTTTCGATGCGATCCGATTTGGTTCAGTCCTTGAAAATGTCGTGCTTGACCCTGAGTCACATGAAGCAGACTATGATGACTCTTCATTAACTGAAAATACGCGTGCTGCATATCCGCTGCAGGCGATGAGAAATATCGTGGATCCAAGCAGAGCCGGTCACCCGAATACAATTGTATTCCTGACTGCTGATGCATTTGGTGTACTGCCTCCGATCGCAAAGCTGACAAAAGAACAGGCAATGTACCACTTCCTGAGCGGCTACACATCAAAGCTTGCCGGCACTGAAAGAGGCATTACTGAGCCGGAAGCAACGTTCTCAACCTGCTTTGGATCTCCTTTCCTTCCACTTGAACCGACTGTATACGCTGAAATGCTTGGTAAAAAGCTTGAAGAGCATGATGCAGAAGTATACCTGGTCAATACCGGCTGGACTGGCGGTGCTTACGGGACGGGATCACGTATGAAACTTACTTACACAAGAGCAATGGTTAGGGCTGCTCTCCACGGTGAGCTTGCAAATACGGAGACTGCAAGTAATGGACTATTCGGACTTGAGACACCGCTTCACATTCCAGGTGTACCTGATGATGTGCTGCAGCCGCGTTTTGCATGGAAGAATGAAAGTGAATACGAGGAAAAAGCGATGGAGCTTGCATTAAAGTTTAAAGAGAACTTTAAGAAGTTCACTAGCGTAGATGAGCGGATCGCCAGACTTGGCGGACCAATCGTCTAAATAGATAAAGCGTATCGGCTAAGCCGATACGCTTTTTAATTTGTAGACTCGAGCGATTTCATTTCAAAATAGATGACCGTTTTCTGACCGCTCCATTCAAGCTTATAAATCTCTGCGATCCCTCGCACTTCACCTGCAATTGAGTTTTTCACTTCAAGCGGTATATGCATTGGATACAGCCTGTACTCATCTTTCTCAAGCTTGAAAAAGTTCTTTTCGATTCTCTCTTCTCTTCCTTTTGTCACAATCATTGTATTTAACTCTAACGGCATCCCCATCTCGTTCAGCTCCTTTGTTTTTTCATCCAGTCTGTCAGTTTCCTGACCGTTGCAATATTTTCAAGCGGTGGAAATGCATGATGAAAATCAGCATAATACCAGCTCTCTACTGATTTGTTGTACTCCTTCAGCTTCTCTTCCAGCTGATATGCGTGCTCAGGTGACACATTGTCATCCAGCTCACCGTGTATAATGAGCACCGGACAGTTGAGTTTCTCTATTTCATTCAACGGTGTTCGCCACTTATATGCTTCAGGCACCTTTGATGGTGAACCGCCAATGACGCGCTTCATCATTCTTCTCATATCCTTTCGCTCCTGATAAGTCAGCACCATATCAGAAACGCCATTCCATGTGACAACCGAGGAAATCTCAGGATCCTCAATACCTGCAATTAATGCCATAACGCCACCTCGCGAAAAGCCGAACACATGCAAGTGACCTGAAAAAGATGGATGATTCCTTAATACGACATTACCATTCACTGCATCCATCCTGTCTTCACCTGCAAAATCCTCGTTCCCTTCTCCCCCTCTGTTCCCACGGTAATAAGGGGCAAACACGATAAATCCCTGAGAGGCGAACTGGGCAATTCTTGATGGCCGGACCATTCCAATTCCCTTAATTCCACCACGCAAATATAAAAAGCCGTCATACGTCCCTTCCTCAACTGGCTCTGCCAGCAAGCCTTTTACTTTCAGCCCTTCAGACCAGTAAAGCACTTCATGCATCACAATACGTGGGTTTGGTGATGGATAAAGCTGCTTGCGAATAATCTCACCATTTTTACCCAAGGCTTCTCCCCCCGTCCAGTTCATGCTGAATATATTCAATTGATAGTCTGACAGTCTCATCTTTCATGATAAAACTGAATTTTTCTTTGAAGCGTTCATTTAATAGATCGCCTGTCACCATAATCGGTCCGTCTGTTTCGTGATAGTCAGGCTTTGGTTTCAGAGAAGTCAGCTCAGTGTAATAAACTGATTTGATGATTTCAGGGTCCACATCCACCTTATATTGACCGATATAGATCAGCTCACCAACTTTTCCCCCTAGCTCCTCCATCACTTCCCGGCCTGCTGCTTCAACTGTTGATTCACCCTCTTCAACCTTGCCGCCCGGGAATTCAATCCCTCTCTTTTTGTGCTGCGTTAACACCCACTGTCCGTTATAGCGTGTTAAAATAAAGACATGTGCAGGCGATGCCGAAAATGGGTTTTCTTCGTAAGAATATGTAACTTTGTAACCATTATCGTCTGTAAATTGATACATAAAAGCCACCTGCTTTCAACATAATTGAAACTTTTTGAATATCAGTCCGTATATTTGGTAAGGACCTACAAATTAGGAGATGATTGAATGAAAAAATCAATTCTATTTACAACCGCTGCTTTAACTTTAACACTAACCGCCTGCACTGAAACCGCTGAACCGGCTGATGGAAGTAAAGACACATCATCAATGACGATTGAAGAGGTATACAGCAAAGCGCTTGAAAAAAATAATGAAGTTGAAAGCGTGAAATCAACTGCTATACTGAACCAGGCTGTAACAATGGGCACTGAGGCAACTATCAATACAGAATCTCAAATCGACATGTCCATGATCAACAGCCCGCTGACCGTTCACCAGGTCAACACGACAAAAATGACAGGTGAAGAAGCTGCTGAAGAACAGAGCTTTACCGTGGAATCTTACATGACTGAAGAAGGATTCTTCATGCAGGACCCTTCTACAGAGGGCTGGGTTAAGCTTCCATCTGAAATGTCAGAGCAGCTGCTTCAGATGAATGAATCACAATCCAACCCTGCGAGCGAGCTTGAAAACCTTGAAGCCTATATTGAAGATTTTACATTTGAACAGGATGATGACAGCTTTATTTTAACGCTGAATGCTTCCGGTGAAAAGTTTAGCGATATGCTGATTGAACAGACCGGCGAATTAATGCCCGATCTAGGCCTTGGTATCCCGGCAGAAGCATTATTCCAGAACACTACTTTTGAAGATGTGCTGTATGTGATTACAATTGATAAAGAAAGCTTCCTGATTGAATCACTGGATCTTGATCTTGATATGACGATGAATATGAAGTTTGCCGAGGAATCCATGATGATGGAGCAGAAGCTTGAGTCTGAGTACACTGATTATAATGAGGTTGAAAATATTGAAGTACCTGAGCAGGTTATTGAGTCCGCAGAGGAGATTGAGCTTTAAAATGATGAAGGGCTGGGACTTGATGTCTCAGCCTTTCAATTCATGCTCAACCATAAGTAAGAAGTTTATTATGCATTAAACTTTTTCTAGCTTTCCCGATCAATAAACGGATGTTCTTCTGTAGGTGGTTTGATCCCCATTGTCACAATGTGGTTCCTTGCCTCTTCATCGCCAATTTCTCCGATCAGTCTGTAGATTTTAATCAACAGATTATCTGATTGCTGATTGGTGCTATCCAAATGATAAGGTACAGAAGGCATTTGGCCGGTTAGAAATCCTTCCATCTCGCTTTCCTCATTCCGGTCGAACATAATCCTCAACTTTGTAATTTCATCGTCCGTCGCGTTTACAACAAATTCATATGGTGAATCTGTTCCGCTTCTTAAGATTTCACGCCTTGCAACTGAAACATAGTAAGTGTTTTTCTGCTCCATTTACATCACTCCTTTCCATTCAGTATGTCCATTACCAGTAATCTTCATGATTAGAAAAAGACTTCCCGGGTATAGTAGTAGTGAGACATACGAACTACGGATTTCCTGGACATCTTGAAAGGAGGACGGGAACATGAAACTCGTAGATGAAATTTTTGAAATGTATAAAGGTAAAATCCGCGGCAGTCAGGAAGATCTTGATATGATCGCCTTCACAATACTTGAGCAGTTAGACCACACTGAACTTCTAGAAATGGTAAAAGAGCTGTCAGAAGATGAGCTCGCTTATTTTATTCGCCTATACATAGTAGAATCACTCAAAGGCCGACTTGAAAAACTAGATGACACCAAAACTTTTTATCATTAGCGTAATTTAAAAGGATGGGACACCGGGTCCCATCCTTTTAAATTACCCCTTCAGATCAATCATCTGACCTTTGTGAGGGTGCGGGGCAGGTGTACCGCCCTGATTATTCATTGCTTCTAGCATTGCAACAGCGCCCGCTGCCTGTTGGGTCATTGCGCTGTTCATAATACTCAAGCTTGCTGTCTGTTGAATCTGTGCTGTCTGCTTAGCCATGATTGAAGAGATTTCCATATCATCACTCCTTAGACACATTTTATCATTTACGATTAAGAAAAGCACCGCTGATGATGATCAGCAGTGCTTACTTTTTATTTTCCAAGGAATGAACGAAGCATCCACGCATGTTTTTCAAGACTCTGGTGAACTGAAAGTAACATATCGCTTGTCATCTCATCGTCATCCTTCTGCGCAAGATCCATCCCTGTTTTTAAATCCTTCATTAGTATTTCAAAGTCCTGATTCAATACTTCGACCATCTGATCGGCTGATTCGCCGCCATTCGCTTCTTTCACAAGAGACATCTCAAGAGACTCTTTAAGCGTCGCTACCGGCTCGCCTTTTAGCGCAAGCAGCCTTTCAGCAAGCTCATCAATATGAATCGCAGCTTCATTGTAAAGCTCTTCAAACTTTTCATGCAGGGTAAAGAACTGATGTCCTTTTACATACCAGTGATAGTTATGTAGCTTTGTGTAAAGCACCGTCCAGCTCGCAATCTGTGTATTCACGCTTTTTACTAATTCGGGATTTGTACTCATGATTGATCATCCTTTCAAATAATGTTTACTACTTATTCTGTACCACTCATTACTGATTTTAAACGTCCTGAGCATGTATGGCTTAATGTGGGCAATCTCGTGCTACACTATAATTAATGTAATGATCGAGGTGAAAGTATGAAAAAAATGATGCTTGCAGTGATCCGTTTTTATCAAAAAGGTATTTCGCCATTAACTCCCCCCAGCTGCCGCTTTTACCCGACGTGTTCACAGTATGGACTTGAAGCCATTCAGAAACACGGTGCATTCAAAGGCGGACTTATGACGATAATCAGAATTTTAAAATGTCAGCCGCTGCATCCGGGCGGCGTTGACCATGTTCCGGATAAATGGCCGTCAGGAAGAAAAAATTCCTGACGGTTTTCTCTTGCAATCTTTTTGTTTTCATAGTAAAGTAACGGTTGTTGAGTTACAAATCGGAACTATTACTATTTAGAACGAGGTGCACTATGAAGAAAAAATCATTACTTATGTTAGCCGCTGTAGCCCCGTGGATACTTGCCGGCTGTAATACAGGATCAAACGAGACTGAAAGCAATGAAGATGCGCTTGAAGTTTATACGACTGTATATCCACTTCAATATTTCGCTGAGGAGATAGGTGGAGAATACGTATCAGTTGAAACAATCTATCCGCCAGGAGCAGACGAACATACATTTGAACCTTCCCAAAGAGATATGATTGACCTTGCTGAGGGAGATGTATTCTTTTACATTGGACTTGGACTTGAAGGCTTTGTTGAGAATGCAACTGACGTATTAGCGAGTGAAAATCTGAATATGGTAGCTACAGCTGATGGTATTAGTGATGCCGAGCTCGAAGAAGGACATGCTGAACATGAAGAAGAACATTCGGACGAGCACGCTCACGAAGAAGATGAGCACGCTCACGAAGAAGACGAGCACGCTCATGAAGAAGACGAGCACGCTCATGAAGAAGACGAGCATGCTCATGAAGAAGACGAGCACGCTCATGAAGAAGACGAGCACGCTCACGAAGAAGACGAGCACGCTCACGAAGAAGACGAGCACGCTCACGAAGAAGACGAGCACGCTCACGAAGAAGATGAGCACGCTCACGAAGAAGG
Organism: Jeotgalibacillus sp. 10bf12; assembly: GCF_055597105.1. Taxonomy (NCBI): domain Bacteria; kingdom Bacillati; phylum Bacillota; class Bacilli; order Caryophanales; family Caryophanaceae; genus Jeotgalibacillus; species Jeotgalibacillus sp. 10bf12. The sequence goes on from NZ_CP200276.1 coordinate 3,101,713, forward strand.
ACACGAAGGACATGATCATGGCGATACAGACCCTCACGTATGGCTCGATCCAGTCCTGTCAAAATCATTAGCTGAATCAGTAAAAGAAACATTAATTGAAGAAATGCCGGATCAGGAAGCGTATTTTACTGAAAACTACGAAAACCTGGTTGAACGCTTTGATGAGCTTGACCATCAGTTTGAAGAGCTTGCAAGTGAAGCTGAAATTAATCAATTTTTTGTATCACATGCAGCTTTTGGCTATTGGGAAAGCCGATACGGTATAGAGCAGCAGGCAATTGCCGGCATATCAACCACTGACGAGCCTTCACAACGCGAGCTTACTGAACTGATTGAATCCGCTTCATCTCAAAATGTAGAATATATCTTAGTTGAACAGAATGTTTCTACAAAACTAACGGATGTCATTCAGGAAGAAATTGGTGCAGAAGCGCTTACTGTGCATAACTTATCTACGCTGACTGAAGATAATATCGAGAACGAAGAAACTTATTTCTCGTTGATGGAGAACAATATTGAATCTCTTAGAACAGCGATGAAAGCGGAATAACGAAAAAATAGACATTGGCATGTGCCGATGTCTATTTTTTATATTCAAATCGCTCAACTGTTACTTCATCAAGCCGTCTTTTATTTAGCTCAATCCCAATACCATTACCCTCAAACGGTTCAACAAACCCTTTATCAACTAACAGATCAGGCACTGTGATATCTTCTACCCAGTATCTGTTTGAAGCCGACAGATCACCTGGTATTGTAAACCCTGGCAGCAGTGACAGTGAAACGTTGTGGGCTCTTGAAATACCAAACTCCAGCATACCACCGCACCAGACCTGGATATCATTTTTCATACACAGATCATGAATTTTCTTTGCAGCTGTGACTCCTCCAACACGGCCAATTTTAAGGTTGATCACTTTACAGCTTTTAAATGTAATGGCATTGAGTGCTGCAGCATATGAATTAATACTTTCATCCAGGCAAATTGGCGTGTTCATTTCACGCTGAATGGCAGCATGCAGAGCAAGGTCCTCCGGTGAAAAAGGCTGCTCAATCATTTGAAGGCCGAGGTCATCAAGTGCTAAAAGGTCTTCTGTATAGCCGCTGTAAGCTGAATTTGCATCTGCAAGAATCTGAATATCAGGGAACCGGTCCCTCAGCTCCTTGAGTGGCACGAGATCATATCCGGGACGTATCTTGACTTTAATCCGCTGATATCCCTCTTTCTGTGCCTGTTCAGCCTGATTCATTAAATCATCCAGATTCTTTGATCCGATTGCAACTCCGGCAAGCGCAAGCGATCTTGTTCCTCCGAGGCAGTCTGACAAAGGCTTCCCCTGCTGCCTTGCATATAAATCCCAGGCAGCCATATCAACTGCAGCTTTTGCCATCGGGTTTCCTCTCACTGAAGAGAACCTTTTTTCAAGATCTTCAGGATGTGTAACGGGTTCTTGAAATAATAACGGCAGTAGATGCTTCTGAATCATCTCAAGGCTAGTTTCCACGGTTTCTTCTGTATACCAGGGTGATGAAAAGGCAACTCCTTCTCCTAGACCACACGCCCCGTTTTCATCATATAATTCCAGCACAAGCCCTTCCCGCTCCGTTACCGTACCAAGACTTGTATGAAAAGGTGTTTTTAACGTCATATTGATTTTACTGATGACGGCGTTAGAAAGATTCATGGTTAATCTCCTCTTTTAACTTTCTCCGGAGCAGCTTTCCTGCTGCATTTCTAGGTAATTCATCTGTAAAACAATAGATTTTCGGACGCTTATAGGCTGCTAGTCGTTCTTTAACAAAAGTGTGCAGGTCGTCTTCTTCAATTTGTTCAACTAAAACGACAAAGGCAGCAGGCACCTCTCCCCACTCCTCATCTTTTTTACCAACGACACCAGCTTCTTTGACAGATGGATGACTCGCAATCGCAGATTCTACTTCCGCAGGGTATATATTTTCACCACCTGAAATAATCAGGTCTGAACGGCGGTCAGAAACAAAGAGGAACCCTTCATCATCCAGATATCCTACGTCACCGGTTTTCAGCCATCCTTCAGCAAATGCCTCTTTCGTAGCTTGTTCGTTGCGCAGATACCCTTTTGTAACAGAAGGACCTTTCACAAGAATCTCACCAATTACATTTACAGCACATTCCTTATCCTGATCGTCCACAATTTTTATTTCACCCGGAAAAAGCGGTTTTCCCGAAGCCCCTGTTTTACGTGTAGCATCAGCAGGTGAAAGCGTTGTGAACTGTGAAGCAGTTTCCGTCATTCCATACGATTGAAACACAGGAATATTCTCATGATGACATCGTTCCACCATATGTAAAGGAGCTGGTCCGCCTCCTAGAATCATACATCTGAAAAAAGGATGGTAACTTTCATTCTTCACATCAAGCAACCGCTGAAGCATCGTTGTGACCACTGAAAGTACAGAACCTTTTCCACTTATAAGATCAGCATGTATGCTACGCTCGTCAAACTTCTCATACAGCCTTACAGCAATGCCGTAAATCACACTTCTCATCAGAATCGAATAACCGCTGATATGAAATAATGGAACAGCACACATCCAGATATCATTCGGCTGGTGACCGATATTAAATGCTGAGCCGGTTGCACTTGCAAAATGATTGTCGTAAGTCTGCATCACACCTTTGGGATTTCCGGTGGTACCTGACGTATACATAATTGAACATACGTCTTCTTTTTCAAATACCCGGATTTCCTGACGCTCACTATTTCTTAGTTCATCGACTGAAACAGCTCTGTCCATATCAAGTACAAACTGATCTTCATGAATCACAAGTTGAGCCTGGCTGTTTTTAAGCTGATACTGCCATTCTTTTTGTGAAAGGCGATTATTCAGCATTAGCACAGGCACACGGATTTTTTGAAGAGCATGGATCAGTAAAACAGCTTGAGGCTGATTCGTAATGAGCAGTGCGACTGGTCCCTGATTGCTTATATGCGGCATGATTCGTTCAGCCAGGTCAGCCACTTCTTCATTCATCTCACGGAATGTCCATGTATGTTTATCACCTGCATAAAGTCCGATCTGATCCGGCGATAAAGCCGCTCTCTTCTCAAGCCAGCTTTTCATATATGTATCCTCCTTTCACAAAATTGAAGCTTAGTTAAAGATCATTATTGTTTCTGCACAGCTGATGATTCTCGCTGCAGGGGGCGACTCCTGTGGCAGGAAGGGACGTGTGAGGCCATGGCGTAGCCTGCGGGCTCACCGCCCGGCCGCGAAGTCCCCCTGAAGCGGAAATCAGCAGCCAACTTTAACAAAGCTAAAATTGAAAAAACGCCCTGCAGGCCGGAGCTCACAGGGCAGATTCATCGATTTAAGGGAAACGAGGGAACTGACCAAAGTCAGGCTTACGCTTCTCTTTAAAGGCATCGCGGCCTTCTTTTGCTTCATCAGTTGTGTAATAAAGAAGTGTTGCGTCTCCTGCAAACTGCTGAAGACCTGCAAGACCGTCTGTGTCTGCATTCATTGCAGCCTTTACAAAGCGCAGTGCAGTCGGGCTCTTCTCAAGCATTTCCTCACACCATTTAACCGTCTCATCCTCAAGCTGATCAAGTGGTACAACTGTGTTCACTAAGCCCATATCAAGCGCTTCTTTTGCATCATACTGACGGCAAAGGAACCAGATCTCACGTGCTTTCTTGTGTCCGATTATACGTGCAAGGTAGCCTGAGCCGTAACCTGCGTCGAATGAACCGACTTTAGGTCCGGTCTGGCCGAAGATTGCATTATCAGCAGCAATTGTCAGATCACATACAACGTGCAGGACATGTCCCCCACCAATAGCGTAGCCTGATACCATAGCAACAACAGGCTTTGGAATTACACGGATCAGACGCTGAAGGTCAAGTACGTTCAGGCGTGGAATCTCATCCTCACCTACATAACCGCCGTGTCCGCGGACACTCTGGTCTCCGCCTGAACAGAATGCTTTATCGCCGACACCTGCAAGTACGATCACACCGATTTTAGAGTCATCGCGTGCAAAAGCAAAAGCATTGATCAGTTCCATTACTGTTTTTGGACGGAAAGCATTACGCACTTCCGGACGATTAATCGAGATCTTCGCAATCCCATTATACGTTTCATATAAAATATCTTCATAGTTTCGTTCCTGTACCCATTCACGAGTCATGAAAGAAACCTCCTTATTATGTAGTCGAGTTTTTGTTTAAAAACTCCCTTACCATTGTATCAAATTTTTCCGGCTGTTCCACCTGTATTGCATGCCCAGCCTGCAAAATGTTCTGATGAACGGCATTTGGAAGGAGTTTTTCCATTTCATTTGCGATATTAATAAACTTCCGGTCCCATTCTCCTGTCAACAATAAAACAGGAATATGAAGCGTTTTGAGATGTTCCCAATAAGATGTCTGGATGCCTGTACCCATATAACGCAAACTTTCAGCAAGACCTTCTTGTTTATTTTCCAGTCTGGATGCGCGGATCTCCTGACGCTTTTCAGCACTTAAATGCTTTTGTGATTCAAAGAGCGGCACCTGCTCCCACCTGTCAGTAAAGCGTTCAATCCCTGCGCTTTCAATAAAAGCTGCAAGTTCATCATCACGATTCTGTCTTGCTAATCGTTCGTCAGCGGTTTTAAGACCTGGAGATGCACTCTCCAAGACGAGACAGCTGACACGCTCAGAATACAGATTCGCAAAAGCGAGCGCTGTTCTGCCGCCCATTGAATAACCAATAAAAGCCGCCTTCTTAATTTCTAACTGATCAAGAATGGCTTTAATTGACCCACAGGTCTGTTCCATTCTATATTTTTCACCACTTGAAACTTTTGTCCGGCCATGACCAGGCAGATCGATTGCGATCATCTGAAACTCATTTTTAAAAGACTGAATCAGCCTTGACCAGCTTTTTGTACTACCGGTAAAACCGTGCAGCAACACAACCGGCGTGCCGCTGCCTTCAATCTCAATGTGATAAGCTTCTCCGTTTACAATCATTTACTCACCCCGCATTGCACGAGCGACAGTGTTCCATAGCTGGCGGTGTGAAGCTGTATTTTCTTCACGGTCTGTGATGACTTCCATCATTTTAAGCTGAGGACTGCCGGATGCAAGTGACTCCTTCAGCGCTTCTTTCGTTTCGCACCTGTCATAATCCAGACCATAAAGAGCAGCTGCATGTTTAAAATCCAGTGATGGCGGCGTGCCAAAAAGTGTTTCAAAATGCTCAGGCTCTGCTGCCTGTGGAAGAAATGAGAAGATTCCCCCGCCATTGTTATTCATAATAACAATCTGTAATTGACTCTCATGCTGTTTCGTGACAAGAAGCCCATTTAAATCATGGAACATCGATAAGTCACCAATTAATAAGTAAACAGGTTCATTCTTCACTTCAGCAATACCGAGCGCAGTTGAAACAACCCCATCAATACCATTTGCCCCGCGATTTGCCCAGACGTGGAATGGCATCATTCCACGAATCCAGAACGTATCCACATCACGCACGGGCATACTGTTACCAACCAGCAGATGCGCCCCTTCAGGCAGAGACTGCAATAAAGTGCCTACAGCCGCTCCTTCATCCTTTTCATTGTCAATGTAAGAGCGGATTTCACGTTCTGCTTTTTCATTGAGCGTCATCCACTGATCAAGCCACAAATCATCATTGTTCTGATCTGTTTCTTTCGCCAGCTGATGTGCAAAAAGTCCGTCATTTACTTCAAGATAATGCGTAGCTGATGAAGTCGGATCACGCCAGTCAGCACCTTCATCAATTAGCCACTGACTGCACGGGCTCCCTTTAACGTATTGTGTCAGCGCCTTTGAAACCGGCATGCCCCCAAATCGGATGATCAGGTCTGCCGAAAGTTGCTTTTTAATTTCGTCGTCTCTTAGAAATGCGTCATAGCATTCAATGACAGAAGGATGATCTGCCATCAGTGTACGCAGTCCACTTAGTGGATCAGCCAGTACCGGGAAGCCTGTTGATTCAGCTAAATGAATAATTGCCTCCGCAGCTGCCTGGTCCTCTGAAGGTCCTGCAATGATGAGCCCTTTGACAGATTGATTTAATTCCGTGGTAAGGTCTGATAAATGTTTTTCACTTAACTGTTTTTCAGCTAAATAGATCGCAGATAAAGGCATGCTGCCGGGTTTAAAAGATAGATCCGGGGACAGCGGCTCTCTGAAAGGAAAATTCAGATGAACCGGGCCTTTGGGTGCAGCAGCTGCTTTTGCTGCAGCCTTTGCAGCAATTCTTCCTGTGTATTGCAGCATATTGGTTTCAGACTCAGGAAGCGGCATATCAAAAAACCACTTAGCGTGTTTGCCAAACAGGTTGATCTGATCAATTGCCTGAGGTGCACCATTATCACGCAGCTCGTGTGGACGATCTGCTGTCAGTACAATCAGGGGCACCCTTGCATATCGCGCTTCTACAACAGCCGGAAAATAATTCGCAGCAGCCGTTCCTGAAGTACAGACAATGACAACCGGTTCCTGAGAAGCTTTTGCCATCCCGAGCGCATAAAAAGCAGCAGAGCGTTCATCCACGTTTACATATGTATGAATATGCGGATGGTTCTCCAATAAATAAGCAAGCGGCGTAGAGCGTGATCCAGGACTGATCACTGCTCTTTTGACGCCGCTTTGATAAAGCTGTTCTATAAAAGATGATACGTAAACCGTTAAATTTTTCTTATGACTCATGAAATCGTTCCTCCTACAGCTCTCACCATCGGACGCAGCTTAATCAAAGTTTCCTGATACTCGCTTTCAGCATCAGAATCCTTCACTACTCCGCAGCCCGCATACAAATAAGCATGCTCACCTGATAGCAGACCTGAACGGATGGCAACCGCAAACTCCCCGTCACCCTCTGCATTCAGCCAGCCAACCGGTGCTGCATAAAAACCCCGGTCCATCTCTTCTTCTACACGGATAATTCGCATGGCCTCATCTGTAGGTGTACCGCCGAGTGCTGGTGTAGGATGAAGTTCCTTTACAAACTCCAGAATAGATGTCCGGTCTGTGATTCCTTCAACCGGTGTATACAGGTGCTGAATGTCTCTCATTTTCATCAGTACCGGCTGTTCCGGCACAGATAATTCAGTACATAGATCCTCAAGGCTCTTTGAGATCATGCGCACAACAATTTCGTGCTCCCCTAAGTTTTTCTCATCATGCAGCAATTCATTCCCGAACTGATGATCTTCTTTCACGGACTTGCCACGGGCTATAGACCCTGCTAGACACGTCGAGAGCACTTTATTCTGATGCTTTTTAATTAACCGCTCCGGTGTTGCCCCGATAAAACAACTGTCACCTGACTCAAAAGAGAATATAAAACTCTCACTCTGATCATCTCTTAACTTTTCAAGTACAGAGTCAGAACGCTTTTTATCATCAAAAGTAACCTTCACTTTTCTTGCCAGCACTACCTTTTCAATCTCACCGCGGTTGATCTGCTTAACAACCGATGTCAGGGAGGATTTCCATTCTGCCGGGTCAAATTCTTTTATTGATAAAACATTTACATCCTTTATACTGCTCACTGATTTATTCAGCAATGCAGTTTTCTGCTTTTGCATCTGATTCCATACCTGAACAGCACTGTCACCTTTTTTGCATTCAACATTTACTGTTAAAAAGGTTTTGCCATACTGATCAACAGTCAGCATAAACGCAGGGAGCTGGAAATAACCCTGCTCATAAGCAGACCACTCTTTACTCCTTGTTTTCTGCGGATCAAATGAGAAACCGCCCAAAATAACCGGTCCTGTCCAAGCGTCTCCTTTTTCAATTACTGCATTTTTAAGGAATGCTTTCCACTGATCACTCAGTGAATCAAAACGGTCACGCTCTTTTATATAAAATGTTTTTGCAGAACCGGCACCTGCAAAGACAAGCTCTGACTTTGGATCCTGCCAGAAAGAACGGCTGCCGTTAAAGATAGAATAACCCGCTTCATAAAATTGAAGAGGGTCTATTGATTCGACTTCCATCGTTTTACTATATAAGACAGGTCGATTTGACTTTTCTGCCATTTCATAAGCCTGTTCAAAAGTTGTAAATCCTTGTGATTGATGTAGGATTCTCACTGTGCTTCCCTCCAAAAAAACGCACATTTGTCCATGGTTTGCTCTCTTAAAGATACACTTCTTTTGACAGGACTGTCAACGAATCGTCATTTATGAATGCTTTTTTTGTAACGGTTTACACTTGAATATTTTACAGGCTTTTCTAAACAATCTGTTTCTTTTTTTAACGACATAAAAACGATATAATAGAATAAGATATTTTGTCATAATTCGCCCATGCGAACTTTAATAGACATGTTAGGAGAGAATAATATGAGTGAAAGACCTGAACGCGATCAAGGGTGGCGAATCTGGTGGCAGCTGACACGCCCGCACACACTGACCGCAGCATTTGTACCTGTTCTGCTTGGTACAGTACTCGCACTAAACTATACTGAAATGGACTGGCTGCTGTTTCTGGCCATGTTGACAGCCAGCATCCTGATTCAGGCAGCAGCAAATATGATCAATGAATACTTTGATTACGTACGCGGTCTTGATAATGAAAACTCTGTCGGAATCGGAGGAGCCATTGTTCGTAACGGGGTGAAACCTAAAACGGTGATTAACCTCGCATATTCATTGTTCGGCATTGCACTGCTGCTTGGTATTTACATCTGTATTAACAGTTCTTGGTGGATTGCGGTGATTGGACTAATCTGTATGGCAGCAGCCTACTTTTACACTGGCGGACCTGTACCGATTGCATACACACCATTTGGAGAACTGGCTGCAGGCTTCTTTATGGGATTTGTCATTATTCTGATCTCATTTTACATTCAGACCGGCATGATTAATACAATTGCCATGTTTGTCTCCATTCCTGTATCAATCCTGGTCGGGGCGATCCTGCTGGCAAATAACATACGTGACCTGGACGGCGACAGGGAAAACGGTCGAAAAACAATTGCGATTCTGTTAGGCCGTAAATACGCTATTTATTTCCTTGCTTCAATGTTTGCTACTGCCTATGGTTTTGTCATAGTTCTCGTCATCACAGGAGCGGTGACACCGTGGATGCTGATCAGCTTTTTGAGTATCCCTAAAGCAGTTAAAGCAACAAAAGGGTTTATCGGCAAAACAAAACCGATACAAATGATGCCAGCAATGAAAGCAACTGCACAGACCAATACGATATTCGGATTTCTTTTATCAATCGGCTTATTAATCGGATACTTTTCATAAGGCAGAACCCCGCTCATATCAGGCGGGGTTTTTATTTTTGAGCTTTACAGACCATTTAAAAGGTTTTAATTCCTGTGAGAAGGATAAACTGTAATATGCAGCAGATTAGAAGGAAGGATGAATCATGATGATTACTAAAGAGCAGCAAAATACTTTAAAAAATGAATTATATACACGTAAAAAGCAGATTATTGAACAAAATGAAAATACAGAGGATTACGAGAGTACTGAACTCTCGAATTATGATAATCACCCCGCTGATAATGCAACGGATCTGTTCGAACGTGAAAAAGAGCTTGCACTCGAAGAACACATTCAAAAAGAACTTGACGACATTAATGCAGCATTAAAAGCTATGGATGAAGGAACATATGGCACTTGCGCTGTCAGTGGTGAGGATATCCCATTTGAACGCCTTGAGGCCATGCCAACAGCACTTACTTGTGTTGAGCATGCTGAAGATTATAACAATCAAAATCAGCGTCCAAGTGAGGAATCAGTGATCAGCCCATCCTCTGATCATCCTTACCGGGGTGAGGACGAAGGCGTAAGAGATTACGAAAACAGTTTTGATGAGGCAGCCAGATATGGCACTTCAGAAACACCTTCAGATATGGCAGGCGGCGAAAAAAGCTATGATGATCTTTATGAAGAAGATTATGAGGATGAAGATGTAGCAAATGAGATGGATGGCAAACACCGTAAGATTATGCCTGATGACGAATAATCATTAATCCGGTTCCCCTTCTTTAGGTTGAAGGGGAACTTTTTTGATTGTGAAACAACGTGGTCAAAGTATTTACTATCTATGCTGTTCAGAAAAACCTGAAGGATGTAACGTTTAGTATATGTATCGTGTTAAGTCTCTACGTTCCCCACGGGTCTCCTGATTAATTGAAAAGAAGTTTATAAGATGACAAAAAAGCAGCATGCCAATCAATTTGATTGGCATGCTGCTTTTAATGATGACCCGTACGGGATTCGAACCCGTGTTACCGCCGTGAAAGGGCGGTGTCTTAACCGCTTGACCAACGGGCCTAAAACTGGCGGAGAAGGAGGGATTTGAACCCTCGCGCCGCTTACGCGACCTACACCCTTAGCAGGGGCGCCTCTTCAGCCACTTGAGTACTTCCCCGTAAAAATGGCTCCACAGGTAGGACTCGAACCTACGACCGATCGGTTAACAGCCGATAGCTCTACCACTGAGCTACTGTGGAACAAATATGGTGGGCCTAAGTGGACTCGAACCACCGACCTCACGCTTATCAGGCGTGCGCTCTAACCAGCTGAGCTATAGGCCCAAATATAATGGAGCGGGTGATGAGAATCGAACTCACGACATCAGCTTGGAAGGCTGAGGTTTTACCACTAAACTACACCCGCATACTCAAATGGGGCGACTGATGGGAATCGAACCCACGAATGCCGGAACCACAATCCGGTGCGTTAACCACTTCGCCACAATCGCCATGACAACAAAAAAGATGGCTTTGGACGGAATCGAACCGCCGACACATGGATTTTCAGTCCATTGCTCTACCAACTGAGCTACAAAGCCGTAAAATGGCGGTCCCGACCGGGATCGAACCGGCGATCTCCTGCGTGACAGGCAGGCATGTTAACCGCTACACCACGGGACCAGATAATTGCGGGGGCAGGATTTGAACCTGCGACCTTCGGGTTATGAGCCCGACGAGCTACCGAACTGCTCCACCCCGCGACGATATTAAGTTAAAAAAATGGAGGAGGTAGAGGGATTCGAACCCCCGCGGGCTGTTACACCCCTGTCGGTTTTCAAGACCGATCCCTTCAGCCGGACTTGGGTATACCTCCGTATGGATAAGACTATGGTGGACCTTGCAGGACTCGAACCTGCGACCGGACGGTTATGAGCCGTCTGCTCTAACCAGCTGAGCTAAAGGTCCTTTATTATATTGGTGGCGGCAGAGGGGATCGAACCCCCGACCTCACGGGTATGAACCGTACGCTCTAGCCAGCTGAGCTACGCCGCCCAATAAATAAAGTAACTTCATAAAATACATATGGTGGAGCCTAGCGGGATCGAACCGCTGACCTCCTGCGTGCAAGGCAGGCGCTCTCCCAGCTGAGCTAAGGCCCCATAATGATTATAAAAGATGGTCGGGAAGACAGGATTTGAACCTGCGACCCCTTGGTCCCAAACCAAGTGCTCTACCAAGCTGAGCTACTCCCCGTCGATTATGTGTTATTCTATGTATTCTTATGGCGCGCCCGAGAGGAGTCGAACCCCTAACCTTTTGATCCGTAGTCAAACGCTCTATCCAATTGAGCTACGGGCGCTGAATAGAGTAAGCGGAAGACGAGATTCGAACTCGCGACCCCCACCTTGGCAAGGTGGTGTTCTACCACTGAACTACTCCCGCATGGTAACTATTAAAATGGTGCGGGTGGAGGGACTTGAACCCCCACGCCTTGCGGCACTAGATCCTAAGTCTAGCGTGTCTGCCAATTCCACCACACCCGCATAAAAACATGGTGAGCCATGAAGGACTCGAACCTTCGACCCTCTGATTAAAAGTCAGATGCTCTACCAACTGAGCTAATGGCTCGAAAAAACTGGTGCCGGCAAGAGGACTTGAACCCCCAACCTACTGATTACAAGTCAGTTGCTCTACCAGTTGAGCTACACCGGCATAATGGTGGAGAATGACGGGCTCGAACCGCCGACCCTCTGCTTGTAAGGCAGATGCTCTCCCAGCTGAGCTAATTCTCCACGGTATTATGTAATACCGCCTAGCGACGTCCTACTCTCACAGGGGGAAACCCCCAACTACCATCGGCGCTGAAGAGCTTAACTTCCGTGTTCGGCATGGGAACGGGTGTGACCTCTTCGCTGTCATCACTAGACTATAAAGGCTCGCGCCTTCAAAACTGGATACGTTCATCAAAGTAAGGGATTTTCCGAGAATCAACCGATTTGGTTAAGTCCTCGATCGATTAGTATTCGTCAGCTGCACATGTCACCATGCTTCCACCTCGAACCTATCTACCTGATCATCTTTCAGGGATCTTACCACTTGCGTGTGGGAAATCTCATCTTGAGGGGGGCTTCATGCTTAGATGCTTTCAGCACTTATCCCGTCCGCACATAGCTACCCAGCGATGCCATTGGCATGACAACTGGTACACCAGCGGTGCGTCCATCCCGGTCCTCTCGTACTAAGGACAGCTCCTCTCAAATTTCCTGCGCCCACGACGGATAGGGACCGAACTGTCTCACGACGTTCTGAACCCAGCTCGCGTACCGCTTTAATGGGCGAACAGCCCAACCCTTGGGACCGACTACAGCCCCAGGATGCGATGAGCCGACATCGAGGTGCCAAACCTCCCCGTCGATGTGGACTCTTGGGGGAGATAAGCCTGTTATCCCCGGGGTAGCTTTTATCCGTTGAGCGATGGCCCTTCCATGCGGAACCACCGGATCACTAAGCCCGTCTTTCGACCCTGCTCGACTTGTAGGTCTCGCAGTCAAGCTCCCTTATGCCTTTACACTCTTCGAATGATTTCCAACCATTCTGAGGGAACCTTTGGGCGCCTCCGTTACTCTTTAGGAGGCGACCGCCCCAGTCAAACTGCCTGCCTGACACTGTCTCCCGGCCCGATAAGGGCCGCGGGTTAGAAGTTCAACACAGCGGGGTAGTATCCCACCAATGCCTCCACCGAAGCTGGCGCTCCGGTTTCTAAGGCTCCTACCTATCCTGTACAAGCTGTGCCAAAATTCAATATCAGGCTGCAGTAAAGCTCCACGGGGTCTTTCCGTCCTGTCGCGGGTAACCTGCATCTTCACAGGTACTATAATTTCACCGAGTCTCTCGTTGAGACAGTGCCCAGATCGTTGCACCTTTCGTGCGGGTCGGAACTTACCCGACAAGGAATTTCGCTACCTTAGGACCGTTATAGTTACGGCCGCCGTTTACTGGGGCTTCAATTCGCACCTTCGCTTGCGCTAAGCACTCCTCTTAACCTTCCAGCACCGGGCAGGTGTCAGCCCCTATACTTCACCTTACGGTTTCGCAGAGACCTGTGTTTTTGCTAAACAGTCGCCTGGGCCTATTCACTGCGGCTCTCTCGGGCTTGCACCCTAATAGAGCACCCCTTCTCCCGAAGTTACGGGGTCATTTTGCCGAGTTCCTTAACGAGAGTTCACTCGCTCACCTTAGGATTCTCTCCTCGCCTACCTGTGTCGGTTTGCGGTACGGGCACCTTGCATCTCGCTAGAGGCTTTTCTTGGCAGTGTGGAATCAAAGACTTCGGTACTAATTTCCCTCGTCATCACAGCTCAGCTTACGCGGAAACGGGATTTACCTCATTTCCTGCCTAACTGCTTAAACACGCGCAACCAACGGCGTGCTCTCCTATCCTCCTGCGTCCCCCCCATTGCTCAAACGATGTGTTGGTGGTACAGGAATATCAACCTGTTGTCCATCGCCTACGCCTATCGGCCTCGGCTTAGGTCCCGACTAACCCTGAGCGGACGAGCCTTCCTCAGGAAACCTTAGGCATTCGGTGGAAGAGATTCTCACTCTTCTTTCGCTACTCATACCGGCATTCTCACTTCTAAGTACTCCACCAGTCCTTCCGGTCTGACTTCACAGCGCTTAGAACGCTCTCCTACCACGAATCTCATAGAGATTCATCCACAGCTTCGGTGAATCGTTTAGCCCCGGTACATTTTCGGCGCAGGGTCACTCGACCAGTGAGCTATTACGCACTCTTTAAATGATGGCTGCTTCTAAGCCAACATCCTGGTTGTCTAAGCAACCCCACATCCTTTTCCACTTAACGATTACTTGGGGACCTTAGCTGGTGGTCTGGGCTGTTTCCCTTTCGACTACGGATCTTATCACTCGCAGTCTGACTCCCATGGATAAGTCTTTGGCATTCGGAGTTTGTCTGAATTCGGTAACCCGTTGGGGGCCCCTAGTCCAAACAGTGCTCTACCTCCAAGACTCTTACTACATGAGGCTAGCCCTAAAGCTATTTCGGAGAGAACCAGCTATCTCCAGGTTCGATTGGAATTTCTCCGCTACCCACACCTCATCCCCGCACTTTTCAACGTGCGTGGGTTCGGGCCTCAATGAGTGTTACCTCATCTTCACCCTGGACATGGGTAGATCACCTGGTTTCGGGTCTACAACCTGATACTATGTCGCCCTATTCAGACTCGCTTTCGCTGCGGCTCCGCTTTCGCTTAACCTTGCATCAAATCGTAACTCGCCGGTTCATTCTACAAAAGGCACGCCATCACCCGTTAACGGGCTCTGACTACTTGTAGGCACACGGTTTCAGGATCTATTTCACTCCCCTTCCGGGGTGCTTTTCACCTTTCCCTCACGGTACTGGTTCACTATCGGTCACTAGGGAGTATTTAGCCTTGGGAGATGGTCCTCCCGGATTCCGACGGAATTTCACGTGTTCCGCCGTACTCAGGATCCACTCTGGAGAGAAACAGCTTTCGACTACAGGATTGTTACCTTCTGTGATGGGCCTTTCCAGACCGCTTCGTCTAACTGCTTCCTTTGTAACTCCGCATAGAGTGTCCTACAACCCCGAAAGGCAAGCCTTTCGGTTTGGGCTGATCCCGTTTCGCTCGCCGCTACTCAGGGAATCGCATTTGCTTTCTCTTCCTCCAGGTACTTAGATGTTTCAGTTCCCTGGGTCTGCCTTCAACCGCCTATGTATTCAGCGGAAGATCATATCCCATTACGGATAAGGGGTTCCCCCATTCGGAAATCTCCGGATCACAGCTTACTTACAGCTCCCCGAAGCATATCGGTGTTCGTACCGTCCTTCATCGGCTCCTAGTGCCAAGGCATCCACCGTGCGCCCTTATTAACTTAACCTAGTTAAAAAGGTACTTCTTAATTAGTTTTCATATAGAAAACCCTAAGATGGCGATTCTCGGTTATCTTTCTTACTTTGATGTCGTTATCCAGTTTTCAAGGAACGAGCTGCTTTCTTCTCATAACGCTCTTACAATAGAAGAGACAAGAAAAAAGTCAGTGTTTTGAAGGTTTGACCCTTCAAAACTAAACAACCAAACAGTCAACAATCGTTTATGATCTGACCCAAAGAGCCAGTCATATTTCCTTAGAAAGGAGGTGATCCAGCCGCACCTTCCGATACGGCTACCTTGTTACGACTTCACCCCAATCATCTGTCCCACCTTAGGCGGCTGGCTCCAAAAGGTTACCTCACCGACTTCGGGTGTTACAAACTCTCGTGGTGTGACGGGCGGTGTGTACAAGGCCCGGGAACGTATTCACCGCGGCATGCTGATCCGCGATTACTAGCGATTCCAGCTTCATGTAGGCGAGTTGCAGCCTACAATCCGAACTGAGAACGATTTTATGGGATTGGCTAAACCTCGCGGTCTCGCAGCCCTTTGTATCGTCCATTGTAGCACGTGTGTAGCCCAGGTCATAAGGGGCATGATGATTTGACGTCATCCCCACCTTCCTCCGGTTTGTCACCGGCAGTCACCTTAGAGTGCCCAACTGAATGCTGGCAACTAAGATCAAGGGTTGCGCTCGTTGCGGGACTTAACCCAACATCTCACGACACGAGCTGACGACAACCATGCACCACCTGTCACCGTTGTCCCCGAAGGGAAAACACTGTCTCCAGTGT
Organism: Jeotgalibacillus sp. 10bf12; assembly: GCF_055597105.1. NCBI lineage: Bacteria > Bacillati > Bacillota > Bacilli > Caryophanales > Caryophanaceae > Jeotgalibacillus > Jeotgalibacillus sp. 10bf12. The sequence goes on from NZ_CP200276.1 coordinate 3,117,644, forward strand.
GGTCACCGGGATGTCAAGACCTGGTAAGGTTCTTCGCGTTGCTTCGAATTAAACCACATGCTCCACCGCTTGTGCGGGCCCCCGTCAATTCCTTTGAGTTTCAGCCTTGCGGCCGTACTCCCCAGGCGGAGTGCTTAATGCGTTAGCTGCAGCACTGAGGGCGGAAACCCCCAACACTTAGCACTCATCGTTTACGGCGTGGACTACCAGGGTATCTAATCCTGTTTGCTCCCCACGCTCGCGCCTCAGTGTCAGTTACAGGCCAGAAAGTCGCCTTCGCCACTGGTGTTCCTCCACATATCTACGCATTTCACCGCTACACGTGGAATTCCACTTTCCTCTCCTGCACTCAAGTTCCCCAGTTTCCAATGACCCTCCCCGGTTGAGCCGGGGCTTTCACATCAGACTTTTGGAACCACCTGCGCGCGCTTTACGCCCAATAATTCCGGACAACGCTTGCCACCTACGTATTACCGCGGCTGCTGGCACGTAGTTAGCCGTGGCTTTCTGGTCAGGTACCGTCAAGGTACCATCAGTTACTATGGTACTTGTTCTTCCCTGACAACAGAGCTTTACGATCCGAAAACCTTCTTCACTCACGCGGCGTTGCTCCGTCAGACTTTCGTCCATTGCGGAAGATTCCCTACTGCTGCCTCCCGTAGGAGTCTGGGCCGTGTCTCAGTCCCAGTGTGGCCGATCACCCTCTCAGGTCGGCTACGCATCGTTGCCTTGGTGAGCCGTTACCTCACCAACTAGCTAATGCGCCGCGGGCCCATCCTTAAGTGACAGCCGAAGCCGCCTTTCATAAAAGAACCAGGAGGTTCTTTCAATTATCCGGTATTAGCCCCGGTTTCCCGGAGTTATCCCAGTCTTAAGGGCAGGTTGCCCACGTGTTACTCACCCGTCCGCCGCTAACATCTGAGGAGCAAGCTCCTCAGATGTCCGCTCGACTTGCATGTATTAGGCACGCCGCCAGCGTTCGTCCTGAGCCAGGATCAAACTCTCCGTAAAGTGTTTGAAAAGCTCATTGTCTTTTTTGTTCGAAAAAGACTTAAAATCTTAAAACGTTGACGTTTGGTTGTTTAGTTTTCAAGGTTCAAATGTTTCCTTCGCATCAAGTGGTTTCTCACTCGAGCGACTTAGTCATCATATCTCTTTTCCCTTGTTGAGTCAACACTTTTTTCAAGAATTTCAATTCTCAGTGCTGCGCGAATCACTCTCGCGTCTCTTAAGGACAGATAATAATATATCACGGCATTTTGTATTACGCAACACCTTTTCGAAAAAACTTTCATTTTTCTTTAAGAAACTTTTATTCTTTTAATCGTAAGCACAAAGAAACCTAAGCTCAAGAGGATAATCATACCTCCTGTTAATTGTGCAGCACCGAGCGTTTCCTCCAAAATAAAATAAGCAAAGATTGCCGCTCCAACCGGTTCGAAAAGAATGGCCATTGAGATCACTGTGGTACTTACCCATTTAATCGCCCAGTTGAAAAGTGAATGACCAAATAAAGTTGGAAGGATCGCCAGACTCAGGAAGATGAGCCACTCATTTGATTCGAACGGTCCAAATGATTCTCCTTTTATCAATGCATATAGAAATAAAACGATCGCACTGATTGAGTAAACAATGAATGTATATGTAGTCAGAGACAGATGCTTACGTACACTTTGTCCAAACAGAAGATAGCCTGTAACAAATGCACAGGAGATGAGCGCAAGTATATCTCCAAATAACGCCATGCCACTCACCTGAAGATCACCGATGCCGATCATGACACTACCTGATATTGCAGCGATTGCGGCAATGACTGCACGCGATGAAATTTTTTCGTTAAATAAAAAGTATGCGCCCGCAAATGCAAATAATGGCTGCATGGTAACGAGTACGGTTGAACTTGCAACAGAAGTATACTGAAGAGATTCAAACCATAAGATGAAATGAAAGGCTAAGAGTGTGCCAGCTGCAGAGGTAATCAGCCAGTCTTTTTTCTTTAACATTTTCACTTCCTTCAAATGACCTCTCAAAAAGAATGGTAATAAAATGAGGGCACTGAAAAACATCCTGTAAAAAGCGATGACGCCCGGCTCACCTGATGAGAGCTTTACAAGAATCGCCGAAAATGAAACGGTTATCACACCAACCACAATTGCCAGTGGTGCTAGCTTTTCTCCGTATTGCATAGTTTAATCTCCTCTACCGCTGTATAATAAAAATAAGCACTGCCATATCCTTACTTTGATCGATTGATTCAATTTATTCAAGGGGGTGTGCTACAAATGATTAATGAAGAATTGTTAATAAAATTGGGGATTACTGCAGTTCTCGGTCTCGTAATCGGAATTGAGCGGGAACTGAAAAAAAAGCCTGTTGGCCTTAAAACGAGTTTAGTCATATCGATCGCAAGCTGCTTGTTAACCATTGTATCAATTGAGTCTGCTTATTCATTCAGTGGAGATAATGAAGTAAACATCACGATGGACCCTCTCAGACTTGCAGCACAAATTGTATCTGGAATCGGATTCCTTGGTGCAGGCGTTATTTTACACAGAGGGAATGATACCATATCCGGCCTGACAACCGCAGCAATTATTTGGGGAGCCGCCGGTGTGGGCATTGCTGTAGGTGCAGGATTTTATATTGAAGCGACGATGTGTGTCATTTTAATTATTGTCAGCGTGGAGCTTCTTCCTTTTATCTTAAAATGGACAGGACCTTCTCATTTCAGGCAAAAGGAAATCTATATTAAGGTGACCCTTGCAACACCAGCCACCAGTAAAAAACTGCTTAAAGATTTGAAGGCTGAAGGGGTGATCATTGAACAAATGAGGTTGAAGGATACAAAAGAAAAGCTTCATATGGTAGAGTTGAGAGCCTCCATTCCAATCAAACAGAGTGTGACGGACTTATACAGTTTGTTATCAGTCATGGAGAGCGTTGAAGGTGTAGAGATTGAATCCAGGTAATTGAATAGCTCCATATTTAAAAACCCTTGAAGCAAAATGCCTCAAGGGTTTTTAAATATGGAGCTAAGGGGAATCGAACCCCTGACTCCGCACTGCCAGTGCGACGTATTCCCGCTATACTATAGCCCCGCGCAAAAACTATTATACATCTAATTTTCATTCGTGCAATAGATGTCAGAATAAATTCCCCCTTAAAAAGGCAATAATGAAACTGAGGTGAAATTTAATGATGGTTCAGCATATAAGCAGGCTGCCTAAATGGATGTTTTTAATTTCCGCTGTGATTGCTTTAATTTTTTCAGGTGGTGTCCTGGCTTTCTTAATTGAGCCCGAAACTTTTCAAACAGTGGGAGACGGCTGGTGGTGGGCACTGGTGACAATCTCAACGCTTGGTTATGGAGACCTTGTTCCTGTCACAACAGAAGGAAGACTTTTATCAGCAGGTCTATTAGTGATTGGCGCAGGTTTACTTTCGAGTTATTTTTTAATGTTCGCTTCTTTTATCCTTCAGTCACAGCAATCTTTTAGAGAAGGTGCTGCGACCACTTCGAAAAAGAATCACGTAATCGTTGTTGGGTGGAATGCGAGAGCAAGCTATATTCTTTCCCGCATAAATGAAGACGTCATTATTATTGATCACACTTTAACGACTCATCCACTGTATGACCAGAGGCGGATTGATTTTATCAAAGGCGTGGCGTATCAGTCAGCTGTATTGCATAAAGCCTGTATTGAAACAGCAACAGAGCTGATTATTACTGCTGATCAACACCTTAATGAAGAAGCTGCTGATACTCATACAGTTTTAACAATCTTGACAGCAAAGCAGATGAATCCCTCTATCCATTGTGTAGCGGAATTGATCTCTACTCAATTAAAGGAACAGGCAATTTCAGCAGGGGCTGATGCAATTATCCAGACAAAACACGTGATCGGAGATGCTCTTCTCAGTAAGCACCGGACTAACTGAGAAGTCTCTCCGCTCTTTCAAGTGCAGCCTGCCCCTGATCAATTTGTTCAGAAGAAAGCTCCGCATCCTTATCTTCAGGCGATTGAAACTGGTTGAACGCAGCTGATACAGCACCGGATGAAGCATCCTGATCACGGTCCGGATCATATTGATGACACAATAAAAACGGCTGCAGCATTCTCACAGTACTGTCATCTTTATCAAGCTCTCCCCCTTCTGCTTCAAAAGGTAGTCTTAGAAAAAGGTATTCCCCCTCCTGACTCAATAGCAAATCAAAATATCCATGGTCATATTCCCAGCCACCACCTATGACATAACCTTCCTTTTTCAAACGATCCTCCAACAGTACAAGCGGATATTCTTTTCCTTCTATAGATGATTGAAACGTATACATCTCCCACACTCCTTTTGTCTGTAGGTTATCCACCAGTGATAAATGTATACAAAAAGGCTGCCCGTAACAGGCAGCCTTTTAAAAATTATTTCAGACGTTTTTCAAGCTCAGCTTTCTTTTCTTCAAAGCCAGGCTTTCCAAGTAACGCGAACATATTTACTTTGTATGCTTCAACACCAGGCTGGTCAAACGGATTCACACCAAGCAGGTACCCGCTCACTGCGCATGCCTTCTCGAAGAAATACACCATATAACCGAATGTGTAAGCATCCATTTCAGGAATTTCAAGAATCAGGTTCGGTACACCGCCATCAGTGTGTGCAAGCAGTGTTCCTTCAAATGCTTTGTTATTAACAAAGTCTACTGTTTCTCCAGCGAGGTAGTTCAGTCCGTCAAGATCGCTTTCAGCTTCTTCGATTGTCAGTTCATGGCGTGAATTTTTAACTTTCACAACTGTTTCAAAGATATCACGGCGTCCTTCCTGAACATACTGACCTAGTGAGTGAAGATCTGTAGAGAAGTTTGCTGACGCAGGGAAAATTCCTTTGAGATCCTTCCCTTCACTTTCACCGAATAGCTGCTTCCACCATTCATTGAAATATTGAAGCCCCGGCTCATAGTTGATCAGCATTTCAACTGTTTTTCCTTTGTTATAAAGGACGTTGCGGATTGCAGCATACTGATAAGCACCGTTCTCTGAAAGGTCAGAAGAACTGTATGCTTCACGTGCATCAGCAGCACCCTTCATCATCGCTTCAATATCTATACCTGCTGCTGCGATCGGCAGTAGTCCTACTGCTGTAAGCACAGAGTAACGGCCGCCAACATCATCAGGCACGACAAATGTTTCAAAGCCTTCTTCAGATGCAAGTGTCTTCAGTGCACCTTTTTCTTTATCAGTTGTTGCATAAATACGTGACTTCGCTTCTTCTTTACCATACTTCTCTTCAAGCATCTTTCTAAAGATACGGAAAGCAATCGCAGGTTCAGTTGTTGTACCTGATTTGGAAATGACATTAATTGAGAAGTCTTTTCCTTCAAGCAGATCCATCAGGTCTCTCATATATGTAGAGCTGATGTTGTTCCCAACGAATAAAACCTGTGGTGATTTTCTCTGATCTTTAGATAGCGCATTGTAAAAGCTGTGGTTCAGCATTTCAAGTGCAGCACGTGCTCCTAGATAAGAGCCACCGATTCCGATAACTAATAGCACATCAGAATCTTTGCGGATTTTTTCTGCTGACTGCTGAATACGTGAGAATTCTTCTTTGTCATAATTAACCGGAAGATCTACCCATCCTAAAAAGTCGCTACCTGCACCTGTTCCATTATGAAGCGCATCATGAGCCTGAGTGACAGCACCCTGAAGGTATGTCAGTTCATGTTCACCAAAAAATTCAAGTGCGTTTGAATAATCAAAACGAATTGATGTCATATCGTTTTATCCTCCTTCGTTTTCTCTTTCTTCACTTTATATGATGTCTATTAGAGAATCAAGAAAGGTCCTGATTGTAAACGGATTCATTTAGAAAAAAGTTTGCTCTTCCTTATTCCGGCCGGTGATCTCCGTTTCAGGGGGACGCTTTCCGCGGCCGGGCGGTGAGCCAGCGGTCTTCACTATAAGCCTCACACGTCCCTTCCTGCGAGCCGCCCCCTTCCACTCCAATCACTGGCTGTGCAATCAAAAAGATGAATTTTACTAAGTAAACATAAAAAAGAAGTACCACACCGATGATTCAGTATGGTACTCCCTTATTAAATGTGTAATTTAAAGTGACGCAGTCAGGATCTTCACAACATCATCTTTATTTAATTTCTTGAAGTTACCGAACTCACCGTTGATCATTGCTTTATCTGCCATCAGATCGACTTTTTCGTCGTTGATGTCATAGTCGGCAAGTGTTGATGGTGCGCCGATTTCTGTCCAGAATTCGCGCAGACGCTGAATGCCTTCTTCTCCGATTTCACGGTCAGATTTGCCTTCAGGATCTACATCAAATACGCGGACTGCCATTTGTGCAAAGCGCGCTTCGTTGACTTCAAGGTTGTGCTTCATCCAGTTCGGGAACAGGATCGCAAGACCACCGGCATGAGGGATATCGTAAACAGCTGATACAGCGTGCTCGATATTGTGAGATGCCCAGTCACCTCTGTAACCCATCTGTAGCATGCCATTCAGTGCAAGTGTTCCACTATAAAGAATCGTTTCGCGCAGCTCGTAATTTTCAAGGTCATTTACAAGTTTTGGCGCCGTTTCAATCACTGTACGAAGAACACTTTCAATTAAGCGGTCCTGTACCGGTGTATTTGATACATTGTGATAATACTGCTCAAATAAGTGACTCATCATATCTACCATACCGTAGATTGTCTGATCCTTCGGCACTGTAAATGTATTTTGAGGATCAAGAATTGAGAACTGAGGGAATGTTGCAGGGCTTCCCCAGCCGTACTTTTCCTGCGTTTCTTCATTTGTGATAACAGATCCTGCATTCATTTCAGAGCCTGTCGCTGCAAGTGTCAGTACTGTACCAAATGGAAGTGCTTCGCTTGCGAATGCTTTCTTTGTTACAAGATCCCATGCTGCGCCGTCATACTTGGCACCGGCTGCGATCAGCTTCGTGCAGTCAATGACACTTCCGCCGCCAACAGCAAGGATGAAGTCGATGTTTTCTTTCTTTGCGATTTCAATTCCTTTTTCAGCTGTGGTCAGACGCGGGTTAGGTTCAACACCTGAAAGTTCAAAAACTTCAGCATCGATTTCTTTCAGCAAACCTGTAACCTGATCGTAAAGGCCGTTCTTTTTGATACTGCCCCCACCATATACCACTAATACTTTATTTCCGTATTTAGGAACTTCTTCTTTTAATTGCTCTACCTGGTCTTTTCCGAATATCAGTTTCACGGGATTATAAAAAGTAAATGTATCCATTGTGAAGCCTCCTTTTGTTGTTCTGTCCACTATTCATTATCTTTGATGAACGATTCGAATGCAATTGAGATGCTTGAGTGGAATAGAGAAGGTCCGGATCGCAAATAATAAAACGATTCCACAGTAAAGGAGGGATATCATGCATACAGTCCAGAGAATCGCATTAGTATTAACGGTAATTGGCGCGCTCAACTGGGGATTAGTTGGATTTTTTCAATTCGATGCTGTAGCTGCACTATTTGGGGGAGTTGAATCAGCAGGCGCACGACTGGTTTATGGATTGGTCGGGATCGCGGGATTGATCAACTTAGGGCTATTGTTTAAATCATGGGAGCCGGCTACCTATGAAGAAAGAGATCCGGCTACGGTTCCACATGTCTGATTAAAACGGAATGCTTCTATGACATAAACAAAGGGTTGCCTGATAGTCAGGCAACCCTTTGTAAAATGATGATTTTATACCCAGCCTCTGAAGCGGCTTGCTTCAGCAGATTTACGCACGCCTACCATGTAAGCTGCAAGACGCATATTTACGCGTCTGCTTTGTGATAAATCGTAGACCTGATTAAATGCATCAACAATTTTTTTTTCAAGCTTTTCATTGACTTCATCTTCTGTCCAGTAGTAACCCTGGTTGTTTTGTACCCACTCAAAGTACGATACAGTTACACCACCGGCACTTGCAAGAACGTCCGGTACAAGCAGAACGCCTCGTTCGTTCAGACGGTTTGTTGCTTCAAGAGTTGTCGGACCGTTAGCCGCCTCAACAACAATAGAAGCTTTAATGTTATCTACATTTTTAGCAGTAATCTGATTAGAAACAGCAGCCGGAACGAGAATGTCGCACTCGATCTCAAGCAGGTCTTCATTTGATAGTGTATTTTCAAACAGCGTCGTTACAGTACCAAAACTGTCTCTGCGGTCAAGAAGATAATCAATATCAAGCCCGTCCGGATCATGGATCGCACCATGTGCATCAGAGATCGCAATGACTTTTGCGCCGGCATCGTGCATGAATTTCGCAAGGAAACTTCCCGCATTACCAAACCCCTGAACCACGACACGTGCGCCTTTAATATCAATGCCGCGTTTTTTTGCAGCCTGGTCAATACAAATTGTTACCCCTTGTGCAGTTGCTTTTTCACGCCCCTGTGAACCACCGAGAACGATTGGCTTCCCAGTAATAAAACCAGGGTTGTTGAATTCATCAATTCGGCTATACTCATCCATCATCCACGCCATAATCTGAGAGTTTGTGTAGACGTCAGGTGCAGGAATATCCTTAGTTGGTCCTACGATCTGACTGATTGCACGTACATATGCACGGCTCAATCTTTCAAGCTCCCCCATTGACATTGTTCTAGGATCACAAATGATTCCGCCTTTTCCTCCGCCGTATGGAAGATCTACAATTCCACATTTCAGCGTCATCCACATCGAAAGTGCCTTTACTTCTTCTTCATCCACATCCGGGTGGAAGCGAACGCCGCCTTTTGTCGGACCAACAGAATCGTTGTGCTGTGCGCGGTATCCTGTGTATACGCGCGTGCTGCCATCGTCCATGCGGACAGGCATACGCACAGTCAGAAGGCGCATTGGTTCTTTCATCAGTTCAAAAACTGCATCATCGTACCCCATTTTTGTCAGTGCTTCGTGAATAACCTCTTGTGTAGACGTAAAGAGATTCAAATTTTCTGCCATGATTATTGTTCGCCTCTTTTATTTCAATAGTATGAATCGGCATTATTGTAACATAACCAGCGTATGAAGACGACGGTTTTGTTAACAAAACTTTAAGAAAGAACACGCGTGATTTTTTCGATTGCCCAGTCCAGTTCTTCTTTAGAAATGACAAGTGGCGGCGCGAAACGGATCACTGTTTCATGCGTTTCTTTACAAAGGAGTCCTTCTTGCTTCAGCTCCTCACAGTACTTTCTCGCAGGCTCTGTCAGTTCCATTCCGATAAACAGGCCGCTCCCGCGAATTTCTTTAATAATCGGGTTGTCAATTTTTCTGAGTGCATCCATAAAATAGTTACCCATTTCAAGTGAACGCTCTGCAAGTTTTTCTTCTTTCAGCACTTCAAGAGATGCGATCGAGACCGCACATGCCATCGGATTTCCTCCGAATGTTGATCCGTGTGAACCCGGGTTGAATACGCCAAGCACATCTTTATCAGCAACCACACATGAAATCGGGAATACGCCTCCGCCAAGTGCTTTACCTAAGATGTACATATCAGGATTCACATCTTCCCATTCACATGCAAACATTTTCCCTGAGCGGCAAAGCCCTGCCTGAATTTCGTCAGCAATAAACAGGACGTTATGCTTTTCACACAATTCCTTAGCAGCCTTTAAAAATCCTTTAGGCGGGAACACGATACCAGCTTCTCCCTGGATTGGTTCAATCAGAAATGCAGCTGTGTTTTTCGTAATCGCTTGCTCAAGTGCTTTAAGATCACCATATGGAATCAGGTTGATGCCCGGCAGCATTGGTCCGAATCCGCGCTTGTACTCTTCTTCAGATGAAAGGGAAACAGCTGTCATTGTACGACCGTGGAAATTACCGTGACACGCAATGATTTCAGCCTGATCCTTTTCAACACCTTTTACCTCATAAGCCCAGCGGCGAGCCGTTTTCACTGCTGTTTCAACCGCTTCAGCACCAGTATTCATCGGCAGCGCCATATCTTTACCTGAGAGTTCGCAGATTAATTCATACCACGGCGCAAGCTGATCGTTGTGGAAAGCACGTGAAGTCAGTGTGACGCGGTCTGCCTGGTCCTTGAGTGCCTGAATGATTTTCGGATGACGGTGCCCCTGGTTGACTGCTGAATATGCGCTTAACATATCCATATATTTATTGCCTTCAGGGTCCTTTACCCATACTCCTTCTGCTTCTGAAATAACGATTGGCAGTGGATGATAGTTGTTTGCACCGTAGCGCTCTGTTTTTTCGATAATTGTTGTAGAGTTAACCATTTTCATTTCCTCCTAATAAAAAAGGCAGGAAGAGACTGGCAAATACTGCCCACTTTACAGACGCATCTGTTCAATCTCTTACCTGCTGGCTTAATGTTTAAAGCTTAAAGCATTTCTGAAGTTGTTTTTGCCTGCATGTGAAGTGTCAGGTAATCCGGTCCACCGGCTTTTGAATCTGTACCGGACATGTCGAATCCGCCAAATGGCTGGTAGCCGACAATCGCACCAGTACAGCCGCGGTTGAAGTACAGGTTACCAACATGGAAATCTTCACGTGCCTGCTCCTGGTGCATGCGGTTATTTGTAATGACAGCACCAGTCAGCCCGTATTCAGTATCGTTTGCAATGTCAATTGCTTCATCAAACGTTTTTGCTTTTGTCATTGCAACAACCGGTCCGAAAATCTCTTCCTGCATGATACGCGCTTTCGGATCAACGTCAGCGAATACCGTTGGCTTAATGAAGAAGCCTTTGCTGCTGTCGCCTTCTCCACCTGCTACAAGACGTCCTTCTTCCTTACCAATATCAATATACCCCATAATCTTATCAAATGCAGCCTGATCAATGACAGGTCCCATGAAAGTATCTGGAGATTTTGTTTCACCAAGAGATAGTTCTTTCGTCAATTCAACAACGCGGTCAAGTACCTGGTCGTAAACATCTTCAAGCACGACTGCTCTTGAACATGCAGAACATTTTTGGCCACTGAAGCCGAATGCTGACTTTACAATTGATTGTGCTGCCAGTTCAAGATCTGCTTCACTGTCAACAACGATTGTATCCTTACCGCCCATTTCAACAATAACGCGCTTCAGCCAAACCTGGCCGTCCTGCACTTTTGCGGCTCTTTCATAAATGCGTGTACCTACGTCGCGCGATCCAGTGAAAGAGATGAAACGTGTTCTCGGGTGGTCTACAAGGTAGTCGCCCACTTCTTTACCGCTGCCCGGGATATAGTTAACGACCCCTTTAGGCATACCTGCTTCTTCAAGCACTTCTACAAATTTCGCTGCTACAACAGGTGTTGTTGATGCAGGCTTCAGAAGAACTGTGTTCCCAGTTACCATTGCTGCAACTGCAGTTCCTGCCATGATTGCAAATGCGAAGTTCCATGGTGAGATGACTACGCCCACACCAAGTGGAATGTAATGATACTGGTTGAATTCGCCAGGACGGCTTTCTACTTTCTTGCCTTCCTTCATTGCGCGCATTTCGCGGCCATAATACTCCATGAAATCTATTGCTTCAGCTGTATCAGCGTCCGCTTCATTCCAAGGCTTACCTGCTTCCTTTACAAGCAGTGCAGAGAACTCATGCTTGCGGCGTCTGACGATTGCTGCTGCACGGAAAAGAATGTCAGCACGTACTTCAGGCTTCACTTTTCTCCACGTTTTGAACGCTTCATCTGCAGCCTGCATTGCTTTTTCTGCAAGCTCCTGGTTCGCTTTTGATACACGGCCTACAACTTCATCCTTCTTTGCAGGGTTATAAGATACAATTTTGTCTTCTGTCACAACACGCTGCCCATCAATGATCAGCGGATAATCCTGCCCTAAATATCCTTCAACGGTTTTCATACCGTCTTCGAATGCTTTTTTGTTTTCTTTTACTGAAAAGTCAGTAAACGGCTCATGCTTGTAAGGAATCATAATAAACCTCCTAATTAGTTAAGTATTGGGGTCTAACGCAAAAAATATTTGCAGTTAGAAAACCCTTACATATATAATAATGCAAAAGATGATTGCATTTTTCAAGTATTTTCTCTTTTCAAATAATTAAAAAACCAATCTATGTTGCAGAGCTGCATCATGAAAGGAGCGAAAAGATCTTGCACTCAATTCAGCATTCAGCTTTTATCTCATCAATGATTGATGTGATTGACCGTGGTATCCACGTTGTAGATGCGAATGGCAGAACCGTTTTTTATAATCAGAAAATGCGGGAAATGGAAGGCACAGGTGACATTGACCTGCTTGACAAACGCCTGCTTGACGTCTTTCAATTTCATCCTGACGAGCAGAGCACGCTGCTCCAGGCGCTGACATTAAAAGAACCGATTCTGAATGTCCAGCAGTCCTACTTTAATATAAAAGGTCATGAAATTACTGCGATCAATGATACGTATCCACTCATTATAGACGGCTCAGTTCTAGGCGCAATAGAAATAGCAAGGGAAGTAACAGCTGTAGAACATGACATCAGCCCACATAAAAAGCTCTCATCATTTGATCACTGGGCAGGCACTTCCCCTCTGATCCAGCAGATGATTGCTGAAGGAAAACGCGCTGCAGAGAGCGATGACTTTTTACTGCTTTGCGGGGAAGCTGGTACCGGAAAAGAACTGCTTGCACAAAGTATTCATTTGGAGCGTGGGCTGCATGAAAGCAGCTTTATCGGAATTGATTTCAGAAGTTCTTCTGAAGTACGGAGTGAGCGGTTTATCGAGGACCTGCATAGCAGCGGGAAAAAGACATTTTTCATGGGGCATGCAGAATATTTACCACTACAACTGCAAAAGAGCCTTGCAGAAAGATTAATGGTTGAAAAGCGGAAACTGCGTGAAGAACGGGAACATGTGATTTTGACGCTGAGTGAGGACCCGATTGATGCGATTCAATCGGGTAAGCTATTAAAAGAGCTTTACTATGTCATCAGTGAACGGACTGTTTTTGTACCGGCTTTACGGGAGCGAAAGGAAGATATCAGCGAGCTCGTTCAATATTTTATTGAACAATTCAATATCCGTTTTCAAACAGCGGTTTCAGGAACCGGGGATGAAGTGCTGAAGCTTTTCAGGGAGTATGACTGGCCCGGAAATGTCAGAGAGCTTGAGCATGTCATGGAAGCATCTATGCTCGCACTCGGCAGTGAAGATCAGGTTTCCTATTCCCACCTGCCCCATTATTTCAGATTGAAGTTTGATGATCCTGCAAGCAGTATGCCTGCACTGGATGGGTCAGCTTTCATGGTGAAAGAAGGAAAGGCATCCCAGACACTCGACAGCTTTTTACATGAAGCGGAATCATATTATATTCAAAAGTCGCTTCAGTATCATGATTTTAATATTACGAAAACAGCAGATGCACTCGGGATGAGCAGACAGAATCTGCAGTACCGGATGAAGAAGCATGGGTTGAAGATAAAGGGGTAGAGGGTAGAGAGTTTGTGGGTTTTGGGGGCGGCGTTGGGCGGCGAATCAATGCAAAAGGTGATGGAATAAATAGATTGCTGATCGAATTACCGGCATTGATGATAGAATTATTCCCTCCCGCTACGCCGGAAGCTGAAATCCACCAAAAGCTGATGGAATAACTTCCAAAGATGATTGAATTATCTAAAAGGTGATCGAATTAACGCCACGACAGCACTCAACGCACGACGACACCACCAGCGCACCAGCCATTCAACAAAAAAAGACTCACGCGGCAACTCCGCATGAGTCTTTTGTACATTCTATTATCGCTTCATGTCAGACTGATCGATCCACTCCTGAAGCTTGTCCTTCAGGCTGTTGAAACCTGTAGTATCTTCAGTGTGTGATACAGACTTAGAAGGCTGAGCACGGCGCTCTTTGCGCTGTGGCTTTTCAGGCGCTTCTTCAGTTGCACGGATTGAAAGGCTGTATTTACCAGCATTTTCATCAACAGAAAGAACTTTTACGTTAACTTCCTGACCTACTGTAAGGTGATCGTTAATGTCGTTAACGAAACCGTGTGTTACTTCTGAAATGTGTACTAGACCTTGTGTATTTTCATCAAGTGCAACGAACGCACCGTATGGCTGAATTCCTGTAACTTTACCTTTTAGTTCTTGACCTGCTTCGAATTTTGTAGACATAGAAATCTCTCCTATAACCGATTATTTTTTTATCGTTTTCACGCAATTATTGATTATATCACAAGTCGAATACAAAATCAAAACCACGTTAAATGTTCAGGAGAAAATTCGGCCTTCCATACACCATTTATTTCCTGCATCACAATCTGACGTTCTGTGAAATTGTCACCTGATAATGTGACGATCGCTTTATTGTTTTCATATTCTGTCTGTATGCTTGTAATGTCATTCGCCTGCATCGTAATTCCGCTCCACGTTCCTTCATCTGCGTTTTCAAATGTTTCAGGAACGGTCATCATCGCTGCGACCTCCTGATTGTATAGGACAAGTGAGTTGATATAGAGCTGAACTGCTTCTCTTGGAAGGAAAAAGCTGATGTCCTGATCTTCTCCAAATGCATTCAGCATATTATATCTTTCCTGAAGCGTGTCGTTTAGCGGAAAATAGGAATCTGCTTTTCTGATCCGGTATGAGACCGGAACAATTGTATATAGATCCCTTACTGCCGTAACTTCATCAGAAATCATAAAATCATTTTGATCAAAAGCCTCATACACACTCGCAACGTAGCGGGCTACAGTATAATTTTCCTGATTTTCAAACGTAATCATCTGCTGCCAGACATCCTTTACTTCTGACCTCAGCTGACCGGATTCATCTGTGATGTCTCTCAAAAAATATTGAAATAGCTGCGTGTGATGAAACAGCAGTTCACTTGATAGGGTTTCAGTGCCTGCTGAACGTGCAAGCAGCCTTTCTGTCTGAAGCAGCTTATCTGCAGCCTGTGCGTACGTATAAGCCGTTTCGTTATCTTCAACATACGGCTGTGCTTTCTGCTCCTGAATCATATCGAGATATTCATCTGTCAGCAGTCCATTCATTACCCGGTTGATGGCTTCTTCCCCGTAGTTCACATCAAAAGACTGCTGATCAGGGAGAACAGTGACTTCAAATCCGTTCGCATTGATTTTATCAATCAGCGTCTGTGCATCATTTGAAAATTTAAAGTCTGAAAGCTGTATATCCAGGTCACTCAACTCATCCTCATAAGCAGCAAGCGCATTTTCATAAAGATCAATCATTCCGGCAGAATCGTAAGTAAATCTGGATAAAAGGTTGTCATTGGCTTCCAATATCCCAAAAGAAGTATTTGCCGATACGCGTGAAGCAGCATCACTGAGCTTTCCAATCGGCGAAACGAGACGGGAGGAAACCAGCTGCTCTGTCCGTCTAATCTCACTCAGCGTAGATGTTTTCTCTTCAGTTGTTTCTGCGTATTCTGTCAGTTCCTGCAGGCTGTTGACCTGGCCTAACACACTACTCACGAACTCCAGCTGCCACACAGCTTCTGTACTAAGTCCCAGTTCTTCAGAAAGTGACTGCACTTCATCATCCACAGTCTGATTCAGCACCTCAAGTTCTTCTTCCAGCAGCCCGTCAGATTCCATCGGCGCAAAAGTAGTCTCGCCAGCCTGCTGGTCCGGATTTTGAAACAGCAGCACGCCTGATATCAAAACAAAAATCCCTGCAGTAATCAAAAGCCATTTATTAATAGGCGTCCGTTTCCGAGCAGGCTCACTCTTAGTTTCCTGCTCAGGTTTTGAAACCGGTAAGGCCTCAGGAGGACGTTTCTTCACTTCACCGACCATGATCTGAATCATCCGCTCCAACTGTGGAGTTGTGAGCTCATAGCCAACCTGAGCTTCCATATTAACCCGGAGCTTTTCCAGCGCCATTTCAGAACTCGAATACTCCGTGCTGAAATAAGGAAGCAGTAAAGCGGCCCGGTCGTTAAAATCCAGCTTCTTCACTTCATGCCAAAGCTCTTCATCTTCTTCGTGTTGAAAATAATCACTAACGGCTGCCGTTTCAGCGTCGCCAGCTTTCCTGATCACAAAACTCAGCCGGTCTTCTTCAGTTACCAAACGTACTTCCTGCATGAGATCCGCTCTCTCTTCTTTTGTCATTCCTGCCGCAAATAAAAAATCATTGATTTCCTTTTCAGTCCGGAGCATCAGTATCACCCTCAGTTGCCAGCTTTTCAAATTGATCAGCTGATTCAAACTTAATATCGTACCAGTCTTCAGATTCAATGACTGTTATGTTTAACGTATTGTTGCGCTGCTGGACCTGAAACTCCATTCCCTGATCGGATGAAGAAGTCGGCATAACATCGCTTAGACGTTTAAAATCATATTCATGCTCGCTGACCATCTGAGCGAAGGTGTCATAGTCAGGAAGATCTTCCCCGCCCATTAATGAATAGGCCGTTTCTATATCTCCTGTCTCAAGCGCCTGCAGGTAAAATAGAACGACCACCTGCGGGTGAAGAAATTCAATGCTTTCATAGCCTTCATTGACATAAATCTTATACAGCTCTTCTAGATATCCGCTAAGCGGCATAATCATAGAAGTTGAATAACTGAAATAATGCATCGGATCGATATAGTCACTAAATGGAGAAATAGAGATTTCCCCGAAATCATTTAACAACTCATAATTATTATCTTCAGCAATCCGCTGATTCAGTGAAACCACTTTTCTCAGCATTGAACCTTCAAATTTTTCCTCACTTAAAATATAGCGCCAGATCTCCCTGTATTCTTCCGGAATGTTAGTTCCTTCTGAGAGCGAAAGCCCTCCTAAAGAAACGATCGATCTGATCTGTTCAATATATTGAAAACTCAAAGAAAATGGCACATGGAGTTCATGTTTCATCTCGTGATCTTCCAAATCGTCATTGACCGAATCCTGAAGATTGAAAAACATGGCGATCTCATCTTCAATCTCAAGCAGCTTTTCGGAAATTTCAGTTAAAGTTTCAGGCTGATTGTTCGTGTGAAGTCCCATCCTTGACCCAATCTCATGAAGTGAAGTAAGGAACTGCTGGTAATCCGGATGGAGATAGTCTGTCTGGGAAATAAATTCGGCTCCGCCATAGTAAACCGTTGATGCCAGCTGCTCGTCTGTCTTATCAAACGATACTTCCATACCATTTGCTGAGATCGTGTTAAATAAATCACTGTGATTTTCTCTTAGTTCCGCTTCAGAATAGTTGTTTTCATGAATCAGATGATTTAACTTTCTTTCATAAGCAATTAAAAAGTCCGGGCCCGCATGAAGGAACATGCTGACTGCCTGATCACTTCTAATCAGATGGCTATCAGAATTCACACCATCCGCCTTTTCATAGAAATCCTGCAGAATGATCATTGGTGGCTGCATCTGCGAAAGAATATCGGCTGTCATTTGTTTCATCTGATTAGCATCAGGTCCTGAAATACCCGCGTCCCTCTTCATCATGCCTCTGATATAACTGATGTGTGATTCAGCCTGCTGTGTAACCATCAGAAAATCAAGCTCTTCATCCGTAAGACTTAGTGCTTCCTTCAGACGTTCTCTGCTTTCTGATAGCTTAGTTTCGAACTCCTCTATCTCTTCGTCTGTAAACGCCTTTTCATTGTCAGACTCATCTTCTGCAGTTTCTTCTTCTCCGGCACTCTGACCATCATCCGGAACAGGTGGATCATTTAGCAAAAACACTGAGACTGAAAGCAGTCCAGTCACCAGAACGGCAGATGTAATCATTTTTACTGTTTTCTGCTTTCCTGCAGGCTTCTCTTCGGCTGGAACATTGTTCTCCGGAACTGCTTTTCTCGATTCAGGCATTTCTATTTTGTCGTATGCTGGTTTTATGAAATTGAGAAGCTTTAAAGTCTGTTGTTTGTCTGTATGAAGATCATCAGAAAGCCTGGAGAGACCTTCTTCATAATCATCTGTACTGATCATTTTCTGGAGGTTATCTGTATGATGAAAAACAGTCAGCACGACAGCTGCTTTTAATGCAAACGGCAGCTTTTGCAGCGCTTCATGAATGTCCTGGTCATCTGCGTGTGGAGACACCGATTCGATTTCCGTCTGAATCGGTTCAGCTTCATTTAAAATGAATTTTATCCACTCGGATTTGTTTTCAGGATCAACTGCAAAGATTTCACCACTGATTCTTTGACGTTCAGATTCGGGCAGACCAAGCTGGATCATGAGCTGCTCCGTTTTATTTTTCCAGTAAGGATCTTCCATTGAAAAACGCATCATTTCACCCCTATTAATTACCATTATACAGAACTTCACAGGGCGTTTGGTCCAATTGAGCGAATTCACTGAACATTTACAAACACTTTTTTAGTCAGTTAATTCTTTGTTTTATACAAATAAAAGAGCTGTCATAAAAACGGCAGCTCTTTCATCCACACAAAACTTTAACATGCAATCCTAATTAGAAACCTCTTCCTCACTCTTCATGTCGATCATATTAAACATTCCGTCACTCGTATATTTCACTTTATACATTTCATCTTCGACAACCATGCTGACTTCAACCTGATAGCCATGCATATGGATGCTGAAGTTAGCTTCTGTCACTTCGTTGTTCTGTGTACCACCTGTATAAGATAAGTCGTTAACTGGTTCAAATTCAAAAGTATGTGCCCTCACAATTTCTTCAAAGCGGGCATATTCAGGAAGGTCCTCCCCGCCCATTAACGAATAGGCAATCTCATAATCTTCCTGTTGAAGTGCATGAAAGTAAAACAGAATTAAGTGCTTCGGGTGAAGGAGTTTAAGCGCATCGACATCTTCTTCAGCAACGTATGTGTCGTAAATATCCTTCAGATAACCTTCAAGCGGCATTTCAACTGCGCTAAAGATCCCTGCATCATGTATCGCTCCCTGAAATTGATAAAACGGAGAAAAGTCAATTTCTGACCAGCCATCCGGCATGACGAACCCATATTGTTCACCTATCGTATAGTGAAACGCTGCCATTTCCCGGATATAAGAGTTTTCAAAGGTACGATCCTCAAGGATATTCTCCCAGGCCGTCAGCTGATCTTCATTTAACTCAACGTCCATTCTGTTACCACTTATGTCTGCGCCTAAAATCAGCCTTTTAACCAGTTCACTATATTGAAAGCCAAGCCTGTCAGGCAGCCCTTGGTAGTAATGATCATTTTCTTCGTCAGATCTTACCTCTTCATTAAGCTCATAAAGCCTTTTTATCTGTTCCTCAAGATTAAGTGCTTCAGCTGCATATAATGTAAAATCAGGATCTGGTTGAACTGAATTTTGTGGAAACACCCTTTCATGAGGTAAAGGCATATTTTTCAGGAATTCCTGATGGACAGGATGTATAAATGCCGTCCTGTCTTCAAACGCATCTCCGCCCATCGTCACAGCGAATTCCGCATTTTCAGCGTCATAGTCATAAGTAAAGCCATTTGCTTTGATTTTTTCTCTCAACACACGTTCTTTTTCAGGTAATTCATCATCCTTATAATACGATCTGTTCCACGGTGCGATCGAATCGATATTTTCATTGAGCTTTTGTTCATAAACGTGTATCAGATTCTGACCTGTATCCATAAACATATTGACTGCCACATCTGACCGCATGATTTCATGATGCATGTCATACTCTTCTGCCCACTCATAGCCTGCCTCAAGCATCTCCATTGGAGGAAGCATCGTAGTCTCGATTTCCTGACTCAGTAACGTCAGCATCCGTTCATGATCACTGTGGGTATTTTCGTAATACCCCTCATTGACATCTCTCAAAAATTGCAGCTGGCTCTCTACATTCTGAACCATCACCAGTCGATTAACTTCATCCTCACTGAGACCTAGCGATTCAGAAAGCTCAATTTTGCGGTTTTTAATCAGCTCATCAAGCTCGGCTATTTTACTTTCTTCATAGACCTGTTCTTCAGCACTTCCTGAAGCTTCTTCTGCGACTTCAGGAATCGGATCATTCAGTAAAAAGATAACGCCTGCTGCAGCTGTGAGAATACCTCCTGCTGCTAGTGTCGGCAATTTCGACTTCTTCTTCTGAACCTGAGCGACTTCCTCTTCGACCTCCTCAGGTTCCGGTAAATGCTCAAGATCAGGTTCCTGTTTTTTGTAGGCTTCATCCAATAACATTAGAAACCGGCTGATCTGTCCCTTGTCCGTATGCCACCTTGCAGCCAGGTTACTGACTGCAGCCTGCTCATGTGTTAAAAATTCCTGATATGAAAGAGAAGTAATGAGTTCGATTTCACTCTCTGAGAATGTATGGTAGTGATATAAGGACAGGCTTGTTTTCTGAGTAAATGGAAGTGTTTGAATCGCTTCATGGAGCTCCTGATCATCAGCATGGGGTGATACTTTTTCGATTTCATCATGATCTGATGACTGTGCGAAATCGTAAGCTTCTTTTAAAACTGCAGTTCTCGAGTCAAATTGGTCCTGATTTAGTATAGCCAGGCAGGTCTGACGATGTTCAGACGTGACGCCTGACTGCAGTAACAGCTGATTGGCTTCAATCAGCCACTGTTTCTTTAACTGGTCCATCTTTCTCCCCCTGTTCTTTCTACTATTATACAGAAATTACCGGGACGTTTAAGTTGTTTGAAAGAATTTACAGAACATTTTAAATCATATTTTTAAAAAAATCCTTTTCAGCTCTTGTATACTTGTAGTAGCATATACAAATCAATGAAAGATGAGGTGGAACTGATGAAATCACAGCAATGGTCGTCAAAGATCGGTTTTATACTGGCAGCCGCCGGTTCAGCAATTGGTCTCGGTGCGATCTGGAAGTTTCCGTATATGGCGGGATCAAATGGCGGGAGTATTTTTCTGCTGTTTTTTATATTATTTACCGTATTAATTGCAGGACCGATCCTGCTGGCTGAGTTCGTGATCGGGAGACGCGGGAAGTCTGATGCGATCTCCACATACAGAAAACTCGCTCCTTCAAGCGCATGGCCATTTGTCGGGTATCTGGGTACAGTAGTGGCAATTATTATCCTTTCATTTTACAGTGTTGCGGGCGGATGGATCCTATCCTATCTGTTCCGAAGTGTAACCGGCAGTCTGATGGGGCTCTCCCAGGAGGAATACGGCGGATTATTTGAAACGATTATCTCCAATCCAGTTGAAGTACTGCTCGCACAGGCGATCTTTATGATCTTAACAATCGCAGTCGTTCAGACCGGCATTCAAAATGGGATTGAACGTGCAAGTAAGATCATGATGCCGGCACTATTGATTATGTTTATTATTCTTGCGATCAGATCACTGACGCTTGATGGTGCTTCTGAAGGACTTGCTTACTTATTCATTCCTGACTGGAGCTATATGACAAGCGAAACGATGCTCCTTGCACTAGGGCAGTCGTTTTTCGCACTGAGTGTCGGGGTTTCAGTAATGGTTACTTACGCTTCTTATCTGAAGGATGATGAAAATTTAGGCAGATCAATGGGATCAGTTGCGATTTTAAATATCGTGATTTCACTCCTTGCAGGTATTGTAATTTTCCCTGCAGTATTCGCATTTGGATTTGAGCCTGGAGAAGGTCCCGGACTTGTGTTTGTTGTACTGCCGGCAGTATTTAACGAGCTGGCATTCGGCGGACTGTTTATGCTGGTGTTCCTGGTCCTACTGCTGTTTGCAACATTAACATCAGCATTTTCGATTCTCGAAATCGTGACCGCCTCCCTATCAAAAGGACGTCCTGAAAAACGCAGAAAGTATGCCTGGATCTCAGGTATCCTGATTTTCATTATCGGACTTCCAAGTGCATTGTCGTTCGGTGTTCTGACTGATGTTACCATTAACGGGCTGTTGATTTTTGATTTTGCAGATTATGTAGCCAATAACTTCGGGTTACCACTCGGAGCATTGTTAATCAGCTTGTTTGTTGGATTCAGACTGAAAAAAGAAGATGTATTTGCAGAACTTGAAAAGGGTGCAAACGGTCATGCGAAATGGATGCACGTCTGGTACTTCCTGATTAAAGTAGTTGCACCACTGGCGATTATCGCAATCTTTTTGCAGTCGCTTGAGATTATTTAAAAGTTGGAAAAAGACAGGCTAAACAATCTGTTAATTAAACATTAAGTGTAGCGGAGCGTAAGGCGGCGACTCCGGGACGATTAGCGGGATAGCTGAGACCCTCTTGGCGAAGCCGAAGGGGCTCAGCGACCGCCGTCCGGAAAGCGTCCGCCTGAAGCGCAGCGGAACGATTAAGGAGGATGAGACAATTATTTGTCTCATCCTCCTTTTATGATTCACCATTATTCATCTTAACTGCAAGCAGCTTATATGACACTTTCGTACACTCCTGAAGCGGAATCCACTTCTCAAATGTACGCTCATAAATCGCCTGTATCCTTTTCGCAAGATCACTTGGATGATGAAGTTCATGTACAGCACCAACTACCTCTGCAATTTCCCCATCATAACCTTCTTCCCCTATGTCAAAAGGGTCCCACTCCTGCAGGATCATGACCAGCTTTAAATTCATCTCATTCATTTCTATATTCATATGCCCCACCTAATTGTTTTGAAAAATGCTCAATCTATCATACCATAGAATAGAGAGATGGAAAGGATGTGTTTCTGATGAGTATTTTTGACACAGATTTAAAACGAAAAGGAACGTATTCTGTAAAGTGGGATATGATGAAGGATGTCTTCGGAACTGATGACCTGCTGCCGATGTGGGTAGCTGACATGGATTTCCTGCCGCCTGATGCTGTCATGAAAGCAATGAAAAAGCGGATGGAAGAACCGCCATTCGGCTATACATTCGTACCGCCTGAAACAGCAAGAATCATTTCGAAGTGGCTTGAGAAACGACACGGCTGGAAGACAAGCCCTGCCTGGTATCTATATTCACCCGGTGTTGTTCCTTCGATCGCAACTGCAGTGAGAGCCCTGACTGAAAAAGGTGATCAGGTGCTGACGATGACACCTGCCTACCCTCCATTTTTCAGTATGGTTGAACAGAACGATCGGGAACTCGTACTGACGCAGCTGATCGAGAAAAATACCCGCTATGAAATCGACTGGGAGGATCTGGCTGAGAAACTGAAAGACGTGAAGATGTTTTTACTTTGCAGCCCTCATAATCCCTCAGGCAGAATCTGGACTGAAGAAGAACTGAAGAGAATTTCTGATATGTGTAAGCAGGAAAACGTATATCTTGTATCTGATGAAATTCATTCAGACCTTGTGTATCGTCACGCAAAGCATGTACCGGCAGCACTTGCAGCTGAGGATGACGCGCACATTATCACATTTGTCGCACCTTCAAAAACATTTAACTTAGCCGGGATGCAGGCTTCAGCTGTCATTGCTTCAGATGAAGAAGTCCGTAAAAAATTGCAGGAAGATCAGGGGAAACAGGGATTCTTTACACTTTCCACATTTGGCATTACGGCAATGGAATCCGCTTATTCAGAAGGTGAAGAATGGCTCGAGCAGCTCATTGATTACCTTGAAGGAAACCTTGAAATTGTCAGAAAAGGCATTCAGGAAATTGACGGCCTGTATCTGATGGAGCCTGACAGCACCTACCTCTTATGGATCGATGCACGTGAAAAAGGCTTAAGTGAGGATGAAATGAAAGAAGCACTTTACCAGAAAGCGAAGCTCGGTGTAGATACGGGTGAAAAGTATGGTAAAGGTGGAGAAGGGTTTATCCGTATGAATATTGCTTCCCCGCGCGCGATGGTAGAGGAAGGTATGGAGAGATTGAAGAAGGCTTTTGAATAAGTTTTTGATCATAACGGTTGAGAATGAATCTGTTGAAGTTGGTATATTTTCGGTTGAGGTAGGTATATGTGCTGTTTGAGTGCTGTATTTGCGCGATCGAGTGCGCGATACACCCGGCTTGAGTGCTCTATCATCAAATTTGAGTGCACAATAAACCCATGCTGAGTGCACGATACTGCCTCTCTACTGACATAAAAGCAGCCTCAATCCCTCTTTTACAAACAAAAAACGGCCGGATCTCACACATGTGTGATCCGGCCGTTACGATTTATGAATGTGTATCTTTACGATTCATCAGCTTTTCTTCAAGCTTTTTCGCTTCATCTGCCTGTCTTTTTGATACGCGTACAATCCACTTATACGTTACGTATGTCAGTAATACGAATAACAGCAGCCATAATCCAGCCGGCAGGTATTCGGATTTATCCTCAGGGAAATATAGGAAAAGCTGTAACACAAACCATTCAGCAACCATTGGCCGCCCTCCTCACATCTGTCTGATACAACTATTATAACAGCGGGTAAATCAGACTTCACGTGAACAATTCGTGTACACTATTCTTCAATTGTAATCGATTCAATCACAATATCCTCTTCAGGAGCATCGTTGACTGTTTCAGTTGCAGCAATCTGGTCAACAACATCCATTCCTTCAATTACCTGTCCGAATACTGTGTGACGGTTATCAAGCCACGGTGTGCCGCCGCGCTCTGCGTAAATATCAATGATTTCCTGCGGGAATTCAGCATCCTCCATCTGACCAATCATTTCTTCAGCAACAGAGTCTGCATGTACGATGAAAAATTGACTGCCGTTTGTATTCGGACCTGAATTCGCCATCGACAATGCACCTTTCATATTGATCAGTGACTCATCAAACTCATCTTCAAAAGGCTCTCCATAAATACTTTCCCCGCCTGCACCAGTGCCATCAGGGTCTCCACCCTGAATCATAAAGTCCTGGATGACGCGGTGAAAAGTGAGTCCGTCATAATAACCGTTTTCAGCATGTGTCATAAAGTTTTCTACTGCTTTAGGTGCCTGGTCAGGGAACAGTTTCAGTGTTATGGTTCCTTCTGACGTCTCCATCTTTGCGACCGGCTCATTTTCAGCAGGTTCAGGATTTGTCTGAGGATATCCTTCTACTACTGTATATTCCGGTTCAGTACTTTCAGTTTCAGTTGCGCTTTCCTCCTCTGCCCCGCCGCAAGCTGACAGAATGAGTAATAAAGATAATAGTAATAGTGCTTTTAAATTCATAATTATCGCCTCCATTTAATACTTTAGACGAACGAAAAGAAAAAATCATCATTTTAAGGTAAACTAATGTTAAAGGAGTGGAGATTTTATGAACCTGGTGAAAGCATTTTATAAAACCGGTGCTTATATTGGTGAGGTTGACCAAGTACATACAGAGCATCAGGTGATCCGTATTAAAAGTGTGATCAAGCATCCTGAACAGGGAGATCTGCATAATCCCAAACAGGTAGACGTACCATTTTTCCATGAGCGCAAGGCGCTTGCCTTCAATGAGCGGGCAAATATCCCGTCATCTATGGTTAAACCGTTCGATGGGGAACTGACAGACTACAATGAAAGTCTGATCCAGTCAGTCAGCAGCCTTGAAGAAAAGCTGAAGACTGAAGATTCACCCTATAACAACAAAAGCCTTGAAGCGCTTCAGGGTGTGAAGCGTGAGTACGAATTAATGTATAACCTGAAATTTTAGCCATAAAAAAGAACCCATGCACGGGTTCTTTTTTATTGGGCGAGAAACTGCCTCAGCGCAGAGAAATCCACGCGGTCGCCAATTGTCGTTGCCTCTGAGCTGTTCAGATACTTTTTATCTTTTTCGACAAGCTGATAGATATGATAGGTGGTCATGGCATCATCCAGGGCTTTGTGATGTTTACCGGTTCCATCTTTTCCATACTCCTGCACCGCTTTCCAAAGGCCGGTCTGGTTCCGGTCACCAAAAAAACGTTTATACTCCATAGACAGGTCTACAAATTCCCCTGTAAAAGGAAATTGCAGCTTGGCAATCTGACAATTCTGCTTCAATACCTTCATATCCATATTGCCCCATGTGACGACTTTGCACGGGCCGGCCTGATTATATTCAGCAAGCTTATCAACCAGACTATATAGTGAAATACCACGGTCAACCTGCTGCTGGCTGATATTTAAAAAGTTCTTACACCTGCGCGACAGCCTTTTAAAAACACGGGGTTTTACATAGCTTGAAAACTGTTCCTGCTTGCCTCCCTGCACTGCGAGAAGGCCCACCTCAATAATTTCAGGAAAAAAACCTTTATGTCCTCTCCCCTCCGGCATGGAAAATTCAAAATCAATAAAAATGGTTACTTCATTCATACTACCCCCCCTTATACTGTGGGATGATCCACAAAAATGTTGGGTTTATTATAACACGTGACGGATCAATGTTTATATAAATGTCTGAATTTTCATACGACAATTTCCGTGATGCTTTGTTGCAGGTTGTATTCAAAGGTGTATAATTACTACGGTACACGAAATAATGAATGACATGATGATGAGAAGGTGTTTGCAATTACTGTTGAAAAGAAGAATCTGACGATTATGTGGATAGCGAACTTTTTAGTCGCTGCGAGTGCTACAATGGTTTTACCATTTTTATCTCTTTATATAGAAACAATGGGGAATTTTTCTCCCGAATATGTTCAGAAGTGGTCAGGCCTTGTATTCGGGATCACTTTTCTGACTGCTTTTTTTGTATCGCCAATCTGGGGCAGATTTGGTGACCGCTTCGGGTACAAGCCCATTTTAATGATTACAGGTTACGGAATTGCCTTCAGTATTTTTATGATGGGCTTTATTGATTCAGTTCTTGGTCTGTTTATTTTAAGAATGTTTATGGGCGTTGTAACCGGCTTTATTCCAACCTCTCTTGCTTTAATTTCTTCACAGACACCAAAGCATATTGCAGGCCGAACGCTTGGCACCCTTCAGATGGGTACAGTAACCGGTGGTTTATTCGGACCGATCCTTGGCGGATTAATGGCGGATGCTTTCGGATTCAGCTATACCTTTATTATTACTGCCATTGTGATTTCAATTGCGGCCACTGTTGTTCTATTCGGGATTACAGAAAAGAAGAAATCTGCCGATAAAAAGAATGAGAAAACATATAC
Source organism: Jeotgalibacillus sp. 10bf12 (assembly GCF_055597105.1). Taxonomy (NCBI): domain Bacteria; kingdom Bacillati; phylum Bacillota; class Bacilli; order Caryophanales; family Caryophanaceae; genus Jeotgalibacillus; species Jeotgalibacillus sp. 10bf12. The sequence goes on from NZ_CP200276.1 coordinate 3,144,500, forward strand.
GAGAAAAGAAGTTTTTAAACATATTACAAGTCAGCGTATGCTTTTGACTGTGATGGTACTGTCATTCCTTGTTCAGATGGCAAACTTCAGCATTCAGCCGCTTCTTGCACTTTATGTAGACGGTCTGACAAGTGCTGCAAATATTGCTTTTTTATCAGGTCTCGCCTTTTCTGCCACAGGATTTGGGAATCTGATTGCAACAAGGGGCTGGGGCAGGCTTGGTGACGCGATCGGTTATACGAAAGTGCTGACCATCCTGCTTATGCTTTCTGCTGCATTTATTATTCCGCAGGCACTCGTAACAGAGCTGTGGCAGCTGGTTATTTTAAGATTCTTATTCGGGATTGCAATTGGCGGCATCATTCCGAGCGTGACCGCATTTATCAGACACGCCGCTCCTGTCTCCATGCAGGGTGAAGTGCTTGGTTACAATCAGAGTTTCAGATTCCTGGGTAACGTTGCAGGTCCCGCATTTGGCGGATTATTGTCCGGTTATATCGGAATCTCCTCTGTGTTTTATGTGACGGGATTTTTATTCCTGAGCGCATTCGGACTGCTTTGGTGGAGCAGGCAGCAGGTAACAATTGAAGATCATTAAGTAGAAACGGAGAATTGCGCTATGCGAATGGCACTGGGTTTTACAGGTGTATTATTTTTAATTCCGCTTTGCATATTGCTATGGGTTGGAATGGATAAAGAAATAAAAACGCAGGCTGCTTTTCAGCAGGCGGTATCCGAAAAAGTTGATGTGGATCAGATTCAATCCAATGAGACAAGCTTTCTTCTCGATAAAGATGGAAACCGTTTTGCCCAGGGCAATTCAGGTGTAAGACTATATGCTACGGATGAAGAAATTCCTCAGTTTTTAAAGGATGTAACTGTGTATTCAGAAGATCAGAATTTTTATGATCATATCGGCTTTGATGCAGGAGCAATTATCCGCGCTGTTGTAAAAAACCTGGTCTTTACTCATATTCAGCAGGGCGGAAGTACCATCACACAACAGCTCGCCAGAAACCTTTATTTAACACAGGATAAAACCTATAACCGTAAAATGACTGAATTATTTTATGCAAATGAACTGGAAAAGAAACTGTCTAAAGATGAAATCCTCTCAGCCTATCTGAATATTATTTATTACAGTAACGGAGTTTACGGAATCAAGGGTGCATCAATGTATTATTTTGATAAGGACCTTCATGAGCTGTCAAAAGCAGAAATGGCTTTCTTAGCAGCAATTCCTAATAATCCTTCAAAATATGATCCAATTAACAACTTCGATGAGGCAAAGGTACGTCAGGAAAGACTACTTGATATTTTGGTACTTGAAGACATGATGGACAGTGAAGAGGCTGAATCCCTTAAAGCAGAGCCCATCATTATGCAGCAATATGAAAACACCGATCTGTATCCTGATTATGCAGTCTATATTGAGTATGAATTAAAGCAGTTGATTGCTGAAAAAGAAGGGTTCAAAGAAAGGCTCGACCGTGCTGATAAGTCTTCTGTCAGAGAACAGATCAGTCAGGAGCTGAACCAGCGGACAAATGAGGTGCTCGGTTCCGGCATTATGGTCCATACCGCACTCGATCCAGCTCTACAGCAGAAAACGGTCGCTGCTGTTAACGAAAACCTTCCATATGAAGGGGTCGAAGGAGCAGCGGTTCTGATCAATAATGTTTCCCGGGAAATAGTAGGCATCGCAGGCGGTAAAAACTATCAGAAATATAATTTCAACCGCGCTTATCAGGCAGTGCGGCAGCCGGGATCAGCGATTAAGCCACTTCTTGTGTATGCCCCTTATATCGAAACATACCAGCCATTTTTAAGTCAGACTGTTAATGGCAATAGCTTTTGTGTCGATAACTACTGCCCTGAAAATTATGGTGGGGTTGAATATGGAAATGTATCACTATCAAGAGCATTCCTGTTGTCCCTTAATACACCTGCAGCTAGATTAATGAATGAAACCGGGGTTGATTTGTCATTTGATTACTTGAATGCATTTGATTTTGATTTAATTCAGCCCGGTGACCGGACGTTGGCTGCTGCATCAGGTGGCTTCACTTACGGCATGTCACCGCTTGAACTGACAGACGCCTATACGAGTTTCATAGACGGAAGCTATACACCCGCTCATGCGATACGCATGGTTACAGATACTGCCGGAAATGTACTCTATGAGTGGGAAGACAAAAAGATCCCAGTCTGGACCGCCCAGACCACCTCTAAAATGAGGGAGCTGCTGAACACTGCAGCAGTATCCGGGACAGGAAGCCCAGCCTACTTGAATAAACCGTATATTGGAATTAAAACCGGAACGACAAATGAATGGGCTGACTACTGGACAGTCGGCTTAACAGACCAGTACACAGGCGGTGTATGGGTTGGACACGACCTGCCAGAGAGTATGAGAAGCATCGAGACTGACCGGCCGGCGCATTTAATCTGGAAGGATATGATGAGGTAGCAAAACACCCCTTACGTCAGGTGCTGGCTAAGGGGTGTTTTTATTTAGGGTTGTGGAGCCGCTAGTGGGGTGAGCACAGCGGCTTGAAGGAAATTGAGCTGAAAATGATGAGATGGATCTTGCAATTGAAGGAATACTGAGACAAGATGGTGCAATTAACCCGTTGCAAATCGAAATGAAGGAATAAAATCTAATATCAATAGAATCATTTTGGCAATGAGGGAATCATTTTTCAAATTGAGGGAAATACTGCTGAATTGAAGGGATTAGCAAAAGCGAGCATCAGTGAAGCCACCTCACCGCCCTTTACCAGCTCCAAAACAAAAACACCCCTGACCAAAAACATCAGAGGTGTTCAAATATTTATGCAGGCAGCTGCTCCAAAATCGGCAGACTTGCAAGCAGACCATTATAAAGCCTGATCACAACGTACAATACAGCCGAAATCATGGCAGACCACACCGTAATTTCAAACAAAATCACACCGATCGTACCACCCGCAGACAGCGTGGTACTCACTTTCATGACAAAATAAATAAAATACACAAACGACGTGACAGCAAATATAATCAGCAGCCCTCCAATAGAAGAAAGACTGACAATCGTGATCAGTGAGCCAAAGAAATAAATCAGCGATCCGGATCGGACTCGGGTCAGCGCCTCTCCCTCTTTATCTCTTGAGAAAAACAGCAGGGCCACTTCATTCACTGTTTCAGCAATCAGCTTTAAAGCTGCAAAAATCATAAAGCAGACAATCATGAGTACAATCAAAATAAAGATTTTTAATTCAAGATCAGATAAAAATTCTCTCATTCCAGCATAAATGCCAATTCCTCTGAATAATTCAGTCAACACACCTGTACCATACACTGAAAATGATAAGCTGAACATTAAAATTGAAAATAAAGGAAGATATCCTGTTAAGTATGTATTTTTCATTTATGACGCTCCCAGTAATTCATCTACTCACATGATAATCGTTTCTCTCGTTTTTTAAAAGGAAATTCCAAAAGATTCTAGCATCCGCCGTCATTTTTCGACACGAAGATGTAAAAATTTTATGTCCTCTGATCTATTTCTTCCTATATATAAGCACAGGACGAAGCCTATGATACGAGTGATTCCATTATGCATATACACGTCTTTTACGTTATACTTACCTTTATACGAGATATAAAAGATCACATCACTAAGGACTTCCGTGTAAGGCGAGAGTCCTTATTTAAATGTGTGACAGAATTTTTAAGGAGGGATCTTCATTGTCGCTGCTTCACTTAGCCATCTTACTGCCATTTATTGCGGCGGTATTTGTCCCTTTTTTATTTAAGGGCTTCCGTTCAATTCATACGGGATGGTTCGTCTTGCTCGTTCCGCTGGCACTGTTTATTTACTTTATCCAGTACATGCCGGTAACAAGCAGCGGACAGACAGTTTCACAAACATTCGAATGGATTCCATCACTGGGCATCAATTTCACTGCTTACGTAGATGGACTCGGGCTGTTATTCGCCCTTCTGATCACAGGTATTGGATCACTTGTTGTGCTTTATTCGATCTATTATCTGGCTAAAGAAAAAGAAGCACTTGGTAACTTTTATGTGTACTTATTAATGTTTATGGGTGCAATGCTTGGTGTTGTTCTTTCAGATAACCTTATTGTGATGTATATGTTCTGGGAGTTCACATCGATTTCATCATTCCTGTTAATTGGTTACTGGCATGATAAAGAGCGATCACGATATGGTGCTCAAAAATCTATGCTGATCACCGTATTTGGCGGTCTTTCAATGCTTGGTGGTATCGTACTACTCTATATCATGGGTGGTACATTCAGTATCCGCGAGCTGATCGGAATGTCAGGAGACCTTATGGCAGAGCCATTATTCCTGTTTGCGATGATTCTGATCTTACTTGGTGCATTTACGAAATCCGCACAATTTCCTTTCCATGTCTGGCTTCCGGATGCAATGGAAGCTCCGACGCCGGTATCAGCTTACCTTCACTCAGCAACTATGGTAAAAGCGGGTATCTACCTTGTGGCCCGCATGAGTCCTGTTTTTGCTGAATCGGGTGTCTGGTTATGGCTGGTTGCAGGCTTTGGTATCTTCACTTTATTCTGGGGATCCTTTAATGCAGTAAAACAGACTGACCTGAAGGGAATACTTGCCTTTTCAACCATCAGTCAGCTCGGTCTGATCATGTCATTACTCGGACTTGGTGCAGCTGCACTGCATTTTGACACGCTTGATGAAAATATGTATATGACAGCAACAATTGCAGCTGTCTTCCACCTGATTAACCACGCAACCTTTAAGGGAGCGCTGTTTATGATGGCGGGTATCGTGGATCATGAAACCGGGACACGTGATATCAGAAAGCTTGGCGGCCTTGTTAATCTGATGCCGATTACCTTTACGATTGCCATTATCGGTTCATTTTCAATGGCAGGTCTGCCGCCATTTAACGGATTCCTGAGTAAGGAAATGTTCCTGACGGGTATGATTTCAGTATTTGAACTGGATCTGTTCAATTTAAACACGTGGGGCATTTTATTCCCTGTTATTGCATGGATCGCAAGTGTATTTACATTTATCTACAGTATTATGCTTGTTTTTAAAACGTTCCTTGGGAAGCCTCAATTTGATAAGCTTCCAAAAAAGCCGCATGAAGCACCAATCGGGATGTTAATCTCCCCTCTTGTGCTTGTTACACTGGTTGTTATTTTCGGTTTCTTCCCGAACCTGCTGTCTAACAGTATGATTAAGCCGGCAGTTGAATCGATACTGCCAAGCCTGACGGATGCAGGGCAGGAAGTTTATGTAGATATTTATTTCTGGCACGGATTCACACCTGAGCTATTCATGACACTCGGTATTATTCTGACAGGGACACTGATGTATGCCACGCTTGCAAAATGGCAGGGCATTTACAACCGGATTCCTGAGAGATTTACAATTAACGGTGTTTATGATCGCGGCCTTGAAAGAAGCGAGTCAGGAAGCTTTAAGCTGAATGAATTTGTGATTACCGGGTATATGAGATCCTATCTGATCTATATCTTTGGATTCTTTGTAGCGATTCTGCTGTCCACGCTTAGTATTCGTGATGCATTCTTAGTGGATACCTCAAATCTGGCAGAGATCAGAATCTATGAAGTTGCGCTTGCGCTTGTCCTTGTTGCAGGTGCGATCACTATTCTGTTTGCTAAATCAAGATTGACGTCGATTGTATTACTTGGTGTTGTCGGCTATTCAGTTGCCCTGTTCTTCGTATTCTTCAGAGCGCCTGACCTGGCACTGACACAACTTGTAATTGAAACAGTATCAACCGCATTATTCCTGCTGTGCTTCTATCATCTGCCTGAGATCAGCAGAAAAGAAGAGCGCATGAAGTTCAAGTTTGGTAATGCGATTATCTCAATTTTGGTTGGTGTGACTGTGACACTGATTGGGATTGCTTCATTCAGCAATCAGTCATTTGAATCGATCTCTCAGTACCATATTGATAATGTATATGAGCTGGCAGCGGGCGGTAACATGGTTAACGTTATACTTGTTGACTTCCGTGGCTTTGATACATTCTTCGAAATTTGCGTGCTTGCCATTGCAGCATTGGGAATTTATGCAATGGTGAACTTCCGCGGAGTTAGGAGGCAAAAACGATGAAGAAACAACCGAATGATTTGATCCTTCAGACTGTAACGACAGTCATCTCTTTTATCATTCTTTTATTCTCCATCCATTTGTTCTTTGCCGGCCACTATACTCCCGGCGGAGGATTTATCGGAGGTTTGATGACTGCAGCTGCGCTTGTTTTACTGTTACTTGCTTACGATATAAAAACATTAAACACAATTTTGCCATTTGATTATCGGCTGATGACAGCTGTTGGTCTGATGATCGCCCTTTTAACAGGGGCTGGTGCACTATTGTTTAACGTACCTTTTCTTACACACGCATACGACTATTTTGATTTGCCACTTTTAGGTGAGACATCTCTTCATACAGCTGTGTTATTTGATATTGGCGTGTATATGGTCGTAATCGGTATAACGATGACCATTATTCAGACGATTGGGGAGAGTGAATAATGGAGATTTTAATGACAATTGTTGTAGGTATTCTGTTCACTTCTGCCGTGTATCTGATGCTATCGAAGAGCCTGTTACGCGTGATCATTGGAACAGCACTACTCAGTCACGGGGCCCACTTGCTTCTTTTAACAATGAGCGGTCTTAAAAGAGGTGATGCGCCTGTTCTGATGGATGGCGTTACTTCATACGCTGACCCATTACCTCAGGCACTTGTTCTGACGGCTATTGTAATCAGTTTCGGGGTAACGGCTTTCTTCCTGGTACTTGCCTACCGTGCGTATCAGGAACTTGGAACAGATAATATGGAAGAAATGAAAGGGAATGAGTCAAATGATTAACTTACCATTACTACCGATACTCGTTCCGCTTTTCGCTGCTGTCACCTTAATGTTCTTCCCGAAACGCATTAAAGCACAGCGGATCATTTCATTGATAGCAATCGCCGGGACAATTATTGTTACGATTGTGCTGGCAGCAGAAGTTAAAGCGAATGGTATCCAGACGGTTAACCTTGGAAGCTGGCCTGCACCATATGGAATTCCACTGGTGTCAGATATGCTTTCAGTGCTACTAGTCCTGACATCGAGTATCCTGACATTCTTTGTTGTCTGGTATGCGATGATCTACATGGATGAATCTTATGAAAGATACTTTTTCTATATTGGCGTGATGTTCCTTTTAACAGGAATCAATGGTGCCTTTACGACAGGTGATATTTTTAACCTGTTTGTATTCTTTGAAGTATTTCTAATCGCATCTTATATGCTGATCGCCTTAGGCGGTAAAAGCGGACAGCTGCGTGAATCGATTAAATATGTACTGATTAATGTCATATCGTCCGCATTATTTGTAGCAGGTGTTGCTTATCTGTATTCAGTTGTCGGCACTTTAAATATGGCAGATATATCCCGTCGTATTGATGAACTCGGCAGCCCGGGGATCATTACAGTGATTGCAATCTTTTTCCTGATTATCTTTGGATTAAAAGGTGCAATCTTTCCGCTGTACTTCTGGTTACCCGGCTCATACAGTGCACCACCGATTCCGATTCTTGCACTGTTTGGTGCATTGCTGACTAAAGTTGGTGTCTACTCGATCATGAGAACGTACACATTGTTCTTTTATCATGATCAGGGCTTTACACATCAGATCCTTGCCGTTCTTGCACTGCTCAGCATTGTTGTTGGTGTCATTGGTGCAATTGCCTACAGAGATGTTAAAACAATTATTATTTACAATATCGTCATTGCAGTCGGTGTTATTCTATACGGTGTATCAGCAATGACACCCGCAGCACTCGAAGGAGCCGTCTTCTATCTTCTTCATGACATGGTGATTAAAGCAGCGCTATTCCTGCTCGTTGGTATTATGATGGCCATTGCAGGGGCAAGCCATCTGAATCAGATGGGCGGCATGATCAGGGATTATCCGCGTATTGGCTGGACTTTCCTGATTGCAGCGTTCGCGCTTGCCGGGATTCCGCCACTCAGCGGATTTATTGGAAAGCTGCTGATTGTTCAGGGTGGCTTTGAAACAGGAGATATGGTTGGTCCATTGATCATCCTGCTTTCAAGCTTACTAGTTCTGTATTCTGCAATGAAGATCTTTATGAATGGCTTCTGGGGAACGCCAAAAGAGTATCACGGAGCAAAAGCTCACCTTGCAAACCGCCTGTGGGTGCCGGCTGCAGGATTAGTGCTGATCGCCATTGCTTATGGCGTTGGCTCTGAAGCAGTCTATCCATTTATTCAAATGGCGGTAGAACCACTCATCGATCCTGCAATCTATATTGAAGCAGTGTTAAAGGAGTAATGTGATATGCCATTTCAAATTTTATTAAATTTCTTTTTAGCGTTCCTGTGGATGTTTTTAACCGGTAACTTTAACTTAGCCACGTTTCTGATTGGTTATCTGCTCGGAACATTTGTTATTTTTGCTATGCGCAGGTTCTTTCAGACAAGAATATATTTATTAAGAGTATGGGCAGTCATTAAACTGACCCTGCTCTTCACCTTTGAACTGATAAAAGCAAATATTGAAGTATTAGTGATTGTGCTGCGTCCAAATATGGACTTAAAGCCAGGTATTTTCAAATACGATACCAAGCTTGATCAGGGATGGGAAGTCACACTGTTATCGTTATTAATCACACTTACACCAGGTACACTTGTCGTTGATGTGAGTGATGACAATGGTACACTTTATATTCATGCACTGAATGCTTCAGATATTAAGTCAAATGTAGAATCGATACGTGAAGGCTTTGAAAAAGCAATTATGGAGGTGAGCCGATAATGCTGAATATCACTGTATATATCGCACTTGTCGCATTTGCGATTGCCATGATCGGTATCGTCTTTCGTGCAATTAAAGGCCCTTCAGTTGCAGACCGCGTTATTGCGCTTGATTCACTTGGCATCAGCCTGATTGCAGTCACTGCACTGTTTTCTATCCTGCTGCGTACGAGCGTATTTCTTGAAGTAATCTTATTGCTCGGGATTCTGGCCTTTATCGGTACAGTTGCCTTCTCAAAATATATCGAGAAAGGAGCGATTGTAGACCGTGATCGACGTAAGTGAGTATTTCGTAGTCGCATTTATCCTGATTGGTGCCTTCTTTGGTCTAGTTACAGCGATCGGGCTGATTCGTTTACCCGATCTCTACACAAGAACGCATGCTGCTTCTAAAAGTGCAACACTTGGTGTCATGAGTGTCTTACTTGGTGCGCTCCTCTTCTTTTTAACAGAGGAAGTCATGTTTAATTCACGGATTGTGCTCGGTATCTTTTTTGTACTGATTACAGCCCCTGTGGGTGGACACCTGATCGCCCGTGCCGCATATAATACAGGTGTAGAGCTCGCACCTGAAACCGTTCACGACGACCTTGCTAAAAAAGAACAGTTTGAAGCGAAGAAAAAGAAAAACTCATCCAGGGATTAATTCCCGGATGAGTTTTTTGATTCATATAAAGTCTGATCAAATGAACCATCTTCCTGATAAACTTCAAGCTGTCCTCCATGGTCGGTTACATAGGATTTCGCTTTTTCCTCAAGGTTACCTTTTGTTTCTTCCACATAAATCGCTTTGTCAGAGCCCTTCTTTACAAGCTGCCAGCCATCATCATGCTTTTTAAGCTGGTATGTGTCCTGGTCATCTTTTTGAACCGCCTGCTTTGCTTTGTCTGTTGCAATCGCAATGACTCTGCTCTCATCGTAATTCTGTTCCCGTAAAAGTGCATTCCCGATGTCAATCGCTTTATTTCTGACATCAGGGTCAAGGTTATTCCAGGAATCAGGATAATCTGTTTTACTCCAGGGCATACATAATCTCCTCCTCATTTGCTCATACTTTTCCACGTGAGAAGGAAATTAAACCCTATTTACGTTTCGGTACAACCGCTACCGTACAGCGTGAAATACAAAGCAGCTCCTGCTCTTCATCCACAATTTTAATTTCCCACACCAAAGTGGTTTTCCCTTTATGTATAATCTCAGCAATTCCCGTTACCACACCATCTCTCTTAGCCTTGATGTGATTTGCGTTAATTTCAAGACCGAAACAGCTGTATTCATTCAAATCAACCATCGCTGCTGATCCTACACTTGCGACTGTCTCAGCGAGTGCGACTGATGCACCGCCGTGCAGAAAACCAAACGGCTGATGTGTCCGCCCGTCTACCGGCATTTCAGCAACTGCTTTCCCCTTTTCAACGCTGATCATTTTGATCCCCAATGAATCCATCAGTGTATCTCTATTCCAATCCATCTTGTCTCCCCCTTTTTTTCTATCATCTCTCAGTAGGGATTTGTTAGCAAGGGTTTTGGATATGGTTCGTCGTTTGGATGTGGGCATTCAGCATACAAGTCGTCCTGTTCGCCACTTGAATGTTTTTGTTCGACGTTGAACCACAACTGTTCGACGCTCACTCTGCAACCTTCGCCACTTAGTGACTTTTGCCCCTTAAAAAAAGCTCTGACCACATAGTCAGAGCTTTTAACACTATTATAAAACGAGCGCTGCTATCCATCCGAATAAGATCAGTGGAATATTATAGTGCAGGAATGTCGGCACGCAAGTATCCCAAATGTGATTGTGCTGACCATCCGCATTCAGGCCGGCTGTGGGTCCGAGTGTACTGTCTGATGCAGGAGACCCGGCGTCACCGAGTGCACCTGCAGTACCGATCAGCGCAACTGTTGCCAGTGGACTAAAACCAAGCTCAAGCGCCAGTGGAACAAACAGTACTGCTATGATAGGAATTGTTGCAAATGAAGAACCGATTCCCATTGTGACAACCAGACCAACGATCAGCATGAGCAATGCACCGACTGCTTTATTATCCCCAACCAGGTTTGCCGCTGCGTTTACAAGGCTTTCAACAGCCCCTGTCTCAGTCATCACTGCAGCAAAACCATTAGCTGAAATCATCACAAAACCGATAAATGCCATCATTTTCATTCCATCAGTCATCAGCTGATCCTGATCACGCAGTTTTACAGTTCCACTGACGAATAAGACAGCAAGACCAATGACCGCACTGAAGACCATCGATTGGAATAAGGACTGGATTACAAGTGCCGCAATAATCGCTACACTCGTTACAATCAGATCTTTTGTTGTAATGGTTTTTGCATCCCCGTCCTGAAGTGATACCTTCCTGTTCTGATATTCTCTCGGCTTACGGTAACTGATGAAAATCGCCACCATCAGTCCAAGAATCATACCGGCAGTTGGAATCAGCATCGCTGTTGGAATGACATCCATATTAATTTCTAGTCCGCTCAGTTCCATATTCGTCGCAATCGTATCATGGAAAATCTGACCGAAGCCGTATGGCAGTAAAATATAAGGGGCGGTTAATCCAAATGTAATCACTGTCGCAATCAGCCTTCTGTCAATCCCCAGCTCATTCATCACAAGCAGTAAAGGCGGGATTAAAAGAGGGATAAAGGCAATGTGTACAGGTACAATATTTTGAGACATGATTGAAATTGATAAAATAGCAAGAATCACAAGTACCTTCGGAAGTGCTTTCGTTCTCGGCTCCCCTTCCTTACTGACTGCAGCTACAATTTTATCCACCATCAGCTTTGGCAGACCAGTGTATGAGATCGCTACTGCAAATCCACCTAACAATGCATAACTGAGTGCTATATTTGCACCGCCGCCTACACCCTCAGAAAATACACTAACCAATTCATCTACAGACAGACCACCAATCAGTCCGCCCGCTGCAGCACCAATAATCAGGGCCGCCACGACATTCACTCTGATCAGACTTAAAACCAGCATAATTAAAACCGCAATGACAACTGCATTCATCTATATGAACTCCTTTTTTTGAAAATTCTTTACTCTGCTAAACAGGTAACGTGTTAAAACACCTTTCATACATTAACAGAGTAAAAGCAGGCTTGTCAATGGGTTAGATTCAGCAGCTCAGTGGCGATAAGCGAGACATTTAGAAATGATTATAAAAATGGCACGGCCGTTAGCGTGATTAAGTGAATCCCGTATAGAATCATTTCAAAAATGACCAGCAAACCTCTTCCCTACTCATCCGCACAAAAAAAGAAATGCCCTAAAAGGACATTTCCAAACAAACTTATTTTTCTGCTCTCTCAAGCACAAACTGCTCTGTCAGCAATGCAAGAGTTCTTGCCATTGCGCCTGTTCCGCCTGCAGGGCCTAACAGGTTAGCTGACTTCGTTGTTGCTGTGCCTGCAATATCAAGGTGAACCCATGGTGTGCCTTCTGTAAATTCTCCAATGAATGCTCCGGCGAATAATGCGTGGCCGTCTCGTCCAGGTGAGTTATTCAGATCGGCTACAGGGCTATTGCGTACACGCTTTCTGTCGCCTTCTGTATAAGGCAGCTGCCAGATAAACTCTCCTGCTTCCACAGAAGCCTCCAGGACCTTTTCAAATAACGTTTCATTATTTGTCAGTGCACCTGTTTTATCAAGGCCGAGTGCTACAATCACACCGCCTGTGAGCGTCGCTACATCGACAAGGTAATTAGCGCCATGCTGTTTTGCATACGTTACAGCATCAGCGAGTACGAGCCTGCCTTCTGCGTCAGTGTTCAAGATTTCAATTGTTTTGCCGCTCATTGATGTGATGACATCATCCGGTTTAAATGCAGTATGGCTGATCATATTGTCCGTTGCTGCAATAACGGCCATTACGTTCTGCTCAGGCTTCAGGCGGCCGATGATTTCCATTGCACCAAGTACGGCTGCTGCGCCCCCCATATCGGCTTTCATACCAACAATTCCGTCTTTTGGCTTGATCGAATAGCCGCCCGTATCAAATGTGATACCTTTACCGACAAGTGCAAGCACGTCTTCCCACTTTTCAGTCGCCTGGTGCTTCATGACGATCATACGGGGTGGAATTTCTGAGCCCTGATTGACTGCAAGAAGTGCACCCATTCCCATTTCTTCGATTTCTTCTTTTCCAAGAACCTCGATCTCAAAGTCATGTCGCTCAGCCATTTCTATTGCATATTCAGCCATTTTCACTGAAGTCAGCAGGTTTGATGGCATATTAACAAGCGTTCTCGCTTCATTCGTTCCTTCTGCAAGGGCAAGTCCGACTTCAAGTGCTGCCTCAACTTCCTGTGCATCATGCGACGTGTAGATATGCAGTTCTTCAAGTGCTGTATCAGGTATATTTGATTTCTTTTTATACCCTTCAAACTCATACATTGAAAGTGTCATGCCTTCAATCAGCGCCTGCGCAATGTCTGTCGCTTCGAATTCATTTCCTTTAAACGAATCAAGTGCTACCGCAAGTGATGACACTTTCTTCTTTTTCAGCACCTTTCCAAGGGCACCAAAGCTCTCTCTCAAATCCTCAAATGTGAGATCTGCCTCTTTGCCAAGTCCTGAAAAGATTACTCTTTTCGCATCAAGTGCACCAAGCGTCGGTAATACCGTTACCTGTTTTGCTTTCGTTTCGATGTCACCTTCTTTAATCAGATCTGTCAGACCACCATTCATCTGGTCATCGATTTCTTTTGAAAAGCCTGAGACGACTGGCTGGTTCCAGACCCCTGCTGCTAAATAGCCGTGCTGCTCTTTCAGTACATTTTCAGTTGTATGTATAGTCCATTTCATATCAAACACCTCCAATTAGTAAGTATACTGTAAATGTTATGATAATTCGATTACCGTACATTCGAACCTGCTTATAACTATGGTATACTTGCTTAAAACTCCTGCCATTTGAAAGGATGACAAACGTCTATGGAACTCTTCAGCAATTTTCCTCTATGGGCTTCATTATTTGCGATTTTATTTGCCCAGGTTGTAAAAGTACCGATTCAATTTATAGCAACACGCAAAGTGGACTGGTCACTCGTTACATCCACCGGTGGAATGCCAAGTTCTCACTCTGCCGCTGTCACTGCTCTTGCAACCGGAATTGCACTTGAAAATGGACTGGCTTCACCAGTATTTGCACTTGCGACCGTTTTTGCCATTATTACAATGTTCGATGCGACAGGCGTACGCTTTCAGGCTGGAGAACAGGCTGCTGTGATTAACCAGCTGATGCGTGACTTTAATAAATTTGTCTCTGATGCAAGAGGCTGGCAGGATAAGGATGAGGAAGAAAAGCGTAAGGAGCTGAAAACACTTCTTGGTCATAAGCCGATTGAAGTATTTTTCGGCGGACTGACAGGGATCTTCCTGACATTACTTGTTCATTATCTGATTACACTGTAACTGGAGGGTACATCATGAGAATTGTATCACTTTGTCCAAGTAATACAGAGCTCGCCGCATACCTCGGACTGACCGGATCGCTGGTCGGTGTGGATGATTTTTCAGACTGGCCGGCAGCAGTAAAAGAACTCGAACAGCTCGGTCCCGATCTGTCTATTGATATCGATAAGGTAGAAGCACTGAAACCGGATTTGATTTTGTCTTCATTAAGTGTGCCGGGTATGGAAAAGAATATCGAAGAACTTGATAAAAGAGGGCTGCCTCATATATGTCTGAACCCTCAGTCTCTTGATGATATTGTGCAGGATCTGCAGACACTCGGGGAGGCTGCGGATATACCTGAACAGGCTGACAGGATTGCAGGTGCCTTTAAAACGGTTATTGAGCAGTGTAAAAAAGCTGCTTCAGCAGTTGACTCTAATCCATCACTCTACTGGGAATGGTGGCCAAAACCGGTCTTTACTCCAGGCGGCGTGAACTGGCTGACTGAAATCAGCCGTCTTGCAGGTGGGGTGAACCTTTTTGAATCAGTCGAGCTAGCAAGTATTCAAACGGACTGGGCAGATGTTTTAGAACGAAACCCTGATGTAATCTGTATGGCGTGGGTTGGTGTTCAGCCGAGAAAAGTAAATCCTGCCATCTTACATAAACGGCCGGACTGGACTGACATGGATGCCATTAAAAACGGGCATGTTCATGTGCTTGAAGAAGCGCTATACTGCCGTCCTTCTCCACGGCTGCTTGAAGGTCTGATCAAACTCGGAAATATCTTACACCCGGAACAATACCATGACATCAGGTTGCCTGAAGAATTGATGATAAAATAAAAAGTGTCACGCTCAGCGTGACACTTTTTTGTTATTGATTATTCATTGCAGCAAACTCTTCCTCAGTCAGTGTGCCATCGCCTTCTTTCAGCACGTACACTTCAACCTTCTGCTTGCCCCACTCGTTAAACACTTCATCGACAGTATCAAAATACAAGTCGATAATATTTCCTTTAATTGCGCTTCCTGTATCAGCCACTACGCCATAACCGTAGCCAGGGATAAACATCACTGTGCCGATTGGAAACACTTTCGGATCAGCTGCGATCGTTGAGTAAAGATCTCTCTTTACCTCAATACCGGAAAACGTAATTCCATACAGCTCATGACCAGGCTCTTTACCAGTAGATTCAATTCCGGCAGTATAGCCTGTCGCTGTGACAGTCTTTGATGGATTATCACTCACATGTCTAGGCACAGCCTTATTTTCATTACCTTTAACCTTAGAAGCAATCAACTTATAGGCGGTATCTTCACTCGATAGTGCTTTAGATGTTAATGACATCTCTCTATCCTGCAGCATTCTCATATCTTCAACAACCGGCACCATTTCTTCAGATGGCAGAGCAATCGACCATCCTTCTGCTGCAGCTTTGTTTTCCTGCGTAAAAAATAACGAAGCAAGCCCTGCAAGAATAATCCCTGCAGATACTTTTACAAATTTAGACATTACATCTACTCCTTCCAGAATTACATATTCCCTATATGACAAAGATTAATCATTTATGACGATAGACCTAATCCTTTGAATTGCCTGACAACTAAAAAAGCTCCACGTCATCCGGGGAGCTTTTAGAACATTCGGTAACCCTGCTTACGGAGCCATATCATTACAAGTCCTGCAATGATCGCGCCTGCCATACCGCTTGTTAATATTAAAATATCTGCTGGTGCCAGCGAAACAAATCGGGTTCCGAGTGCAGAAAAAGATGATCCCGGTTCACGAAAATATTCGATGAATCTGACTTCATCGACAATCAATATCGTAATGACTGGATAAATTACAGCCATGATCCACGTCATACGTAACAGCATATTTAATAGAAAGCCGATTCCAAAAAATAAAATCAGAAACAGCATCATTGAAATTAAAAGTTCAGCCAATCCAAACGAAGCCAAATGATACACCTCCATGTTCACTAGAACAGTGTACATCACTTCGGAATACAGTGCAATGCTCCTGTATGAACGTTCATTTTGATGACACAAAGTAAGGGTTTTGGGGAGGCTGGCGCGCTGAGTTGTCGGTGTTTCTGGTCAGGATGTATCAACCTTGGCTCAGGTTGTCGCGATACACCCGGTTGCTTGTAGCAATCGCTGCCGGACTTGCATGTATCCGTCGTTGAATTGTCGCTATCCGCCTCAACCATGCACGTCCATCTAAAAAAGAAAATAAAAAACCGGATGCTTCCGGGGCATCCGGCTGGTACATTTATTTTTTACCTTCCCCTCCACAATTAGGGCAAGTTTCTGATCCGCCTAGTCTTAATTGAAAATATCCTTTACCAGCGCAGTAGCTGCAATTTGATTGTTTCTTCATATGAAGCACCCTCTCTTCTGATGTATTGAGAGTACTATAGCACGGACGCTTTAAAGCTGAAAAGCGTCATATTTGGTGAAAAAAGGTCATGAAAGCGAATACATACGCCCATTTCTTCCGTTTTCTTTAATTATCAGAAAATTTAGAACTGTGGGTAAATTTCGTAATTTGTTCACAATTGGCTTTAATATACCAGCTTCCTCATTGTGCATGATCATTACTACACAAATTACTAGGGGCTGCGTTATAAGATACAAAATCATCAAAAAAACAAATGATACTTCGTATACCCGAACTGATCTCCCGGGTTTGAATGACGGTTAATTTCTAAAGTTGCGGCTTCCTCATGATCAAGCATCACAGGAATCATGGATGATACATCTGCATGATTTCTGAGGTCAGTCTTTTCAATCCAGGCAGCTTCTGCGATTTCCTCTTCAGGAACCCTCAGTGCCTCCGATTCATCCACTGCCTTCATTACAAAGATAATCATATTATCACTAATCGTATCTTTCAGTACACCGCTTCTGAATCCGGCTACTCTCACCACTTCTGCCGTGATACCTGTTTCTTCTTTCACTTCCCTCACCGCTGCCTGATCTGCTGTTTCCCCTTCTTCCACAAATCCTGCAGGTATGGACCATTTTCCTTTCAGGCCTCCGTATTTCTTCTTTACGACAAGCCATTCACCTTTAGTGTTTTCAATGACGCCGGCAGCGCCTAACCAGACTTTTCCTCTCTTCATGACGACACCCCTTTTATATGTAGAAAAAAGAGCAGCCGCAGCCGCTCTTTTTATTAAAACATGTTCAGCTTACCTTTTTTGAAGACAAGTCCAGGACCACCAAGAACGTATAATGCACGGTTGTCGATGACTTTCTTCATCATAGCAGCTTTTTTACCTGTAATTTTACGGCCGAATACTTCACCGATTGCTTCATTTTCACCAAGTGAACAAACTGTACCTTTAAGGTCAGGTGTGAATGGCTCAAGCTCTTCACCCTTGAACAGTGCAACCAGATTGTGTGCAGTGTGTGCACCCTGCTGCATTGCGATCTGAGCAGTTGGTGGGTATGGACGTTCTGTCTGAGCATTGATCATTAATGCGCAGTCTCCAACGATGAATACGTTGTTGTGTCCAGGTGCGCGAAGGTCCGGATCAACTTTGATACGGGCACGCATGTTATCAAAGCCTGCTTTTTCGATGATTGAGTTACCGCGAACGCCGGCAGCCCATACAACTGTTTTAGCAGGGATTTCTTCGAATACGTCTTCACCTTTTTTAATCTTAACGCCCTCTGGTGTTGCTTCTGTCAGAGGTGTTCCGATTGAGAATTCAATTCCTTTACTCTTCAGGTAGTTCACTGCGTATTCAACAAGCTCTTCATCAAATCCTGGAAGAACCATTGGTGCAGCTTCAACACAAAGAATACGAACTGCTTTAGGATCTACATCATATTCCTCGCAAAGTTCAGGAAGACGGTCTGCAAGTTCTCCAAGGAATTCAATTCCTGTGAAGCCTGCGCCACCAACGATAATTGTCAGTCTTGAAGGGTCTTTTACTTCTTCAAGGCTGTAAGTTGCGAATTGATATTCAATATGGTCACGGATCTGGCGTGCTGCTTTCACGTTAGCAATTGAGAATGCGTGTTCTTTTAAGCCAGGGATTCCAAATGTTTCACCTTCGAAACCAAGGCCGACTACAAGGTAGTCATATGCGATTTCAGAACGGTCAGTAATGACCTTCTGAGCTTTTGTATCAATATTTTCAACTGTTGCCTGTACAAAGTTTACTTTTCCTTTATCAAGTACGCCGCCGATATCAAAGCGTACTGCATCTGGAGACATTGTACCTGCTGCTGCTTCGTGAAGCCACGTAGATTCGTAATGGTAATCATTCTTGTTTACAAGAATAATATCTGCATCATCTGCATTCACAAGCTTCTGAAGTTTCGTAATTAAGGATAATCCACCGTACCCTGCTCCTAAAACAACCACTGTTGGTCTTTTCAATTGGATCACTTCCACCTTTTTAATATTAGATTACGCTGCTTTTAAGGCAGCAACGCCAGCCATTATAAAAGATTGTGAAATTGTTCACGAGAATGAACATCATACTTCTTCTATTGATTCTTTATCTTAAACCATCATATTCTTTTTTTCTTCTTATTTCAAGGTTTTATGCTAAAATCCGAAAATTCGGCTTCATCCTAAAGTCTGAAAAATGTATTTGTGGAACCTCAGAAAAGGCTACGAGGCCCGTTCGTGTGTTACACTACATGCAAAATAGGTTTTGTGGAGGGATCTCGTGATGAAAGAGGATACTTCGATTTATGATATTACAGTGATAGGCGGCGGTCCAGTCGGATTATTTACAGCTTTTTACGGCGGTATGCGCCAGGCAAGTGTAAAGCTGATTGAAAGCCTGCCTCACCTTGGTGGACAGTTGACTGCTTTATATCCTGACAAATATATATATGACGTAGCAGGTTTTCCAAAAGTAAAAGCACAGGAGCTGGTTGATAATTTAACCGCTCAAATGTCACGGTTTGATACTGAAATCCGTCTCGGTCAGGAAGTCACACACGTTGAAAAGCGTGAAGATGGTGTTTTTGTTCTGACTACGCCGGAGGAAGTTCATTATACAAGAACGATCATTATAACTGCCGGTAATGGTGCATTCCAACCAAGAAAGCTAAACCTGGATGGACTGAATGATTTTGAAGAGAAAAATCTTCACTACTTTATAGAAGAGCTTTCAAACTTTAAGGATCAGGATGTCGTGCTTTTAGGCGGCGGGGATTCAGCGGTTGACTGGGCATTGATGCTTGAACCGGTTGCAAAATCCGTTACACTCGTGCACAGACGTGATTCTTTCCGCGCCCATGAAGCAAGTGTAGAGCAATTAAAGCAGTCATCAGTGAATGTAATGACGCCATACACACCAGTCAGCTACCAGACAATGAATGATATCATTCAGTCACTGACGCTTCAAAAAGCGAAGTCAGAGGAAACAACGGTACTGAACTTTGACCATTTAATCGTCAATTATGGATTTGTTTCATCTCTTGGGCCGATTAAAGAGTGGACGCTTGAGATCGAGAAAAACTCAATTGTTGTCAATTCACGGATGGAAACGAATATTCCAGGTATCTATGCAGCAGGTGATGTGTGTACGTATGATGGAAAAGTAAAACTGATCGCTTCAGGGTTCGGTGAGGCACCGACTGCTGTGAATAATGCAAAAGCGTCAATTGATCCAAAAGCACGCGTTCAGCCAATGCACAGTACGTCTATGTTCAGCTGATCGTC
The DNA here is from genome assembly GCF_055597105.1 of Jeotgalibacillus sp. 10bf12. Lineage (NCBI taxonomy): Bacteria > Bacillati > Bacillota > Bacilli > Caryophanales > Caryophanaceae > Jeotgalibacillus > Jeotgalibacillus sp. 10bf12. Next base: position 3,164,471 of record NZ_CP200276.1, read on the forward strand.
CGTTTAGTAAAGATAAGCCCGGGTATGATATAAAGTATCAACTAATTATTGGAGAGTGATACCATGCATGTACTCGTAATTGGCGCGAATGGAACGACTGGACGAATGGCAGTAAAAAAGCTTGCAGAAAATGAGCAGCATATCGTCAGAGCAATGATCCGTAAATCCGAGCAGTCCAAGGAAATGGAGGATCTCGGGGCACGACCAATTATTGCTGACCTTGAACAGGCTTTCAAATATGCATTTGAGGATGTGAATGCAGTCATTTTCGCTGCAGGATCCGGTCCTGATACGGGAATGGATAAAACAACATCTGTTGACCGTGACGGAGCGATCAAAGCGATTGATTTTGCCAAAGAAAAAGGCATTGAACGGTTTATTATGCTGAGTTCAATGGGTGCTGATGATCCATCGATTGCCGGAGACAGTGAAACATTCCATCATTATCTTCAGGCAAAACATGATGCAGATGTTCACCTTAAACAAAGCGGACTCAATTATACAATCGTGCGTCCAGGCGCATTAACGGATGATGAACCAACAGGTAAAATTGATGTATCTGAGGAAATGAAGCATCGCGAGGGTGAAATCACACGTGAGGATGTCGCAACAATTCTTGTTGAATCAATTCTCTGTACGAACCTTCATCATAAGACGATTGAAATGGTCAATGGCGATGAGCCAATTAAAGATGCATTAAAAAGTATATAAAAAAATCGCCGGCGATGACGCCGGCGATTTTTTTATTAACAATTCTCAGGTGTACCTGTCTTCGTCGCTGTTCTGAATGAAGATCCGCAGCCGCATGAAGCGATCGCATTTGGATTTTCAATTGTAAAACCGCCACCCATGAGTGACTGCTTATAATCAATTTCAGTTCCATTCAAAATATCAGCATCTTCTTTTTTCAGAAGTACCTGAATTCCGTGATGTTCTTCGATCTGGTCAGTTTCGCCAAGTTCGTGCTCAAAGCCCATCCCGTAAGATAAACCACTGCACCCTCCGCCTTTAATTGCTACACGAAGATATGCATTTTCCTCTTCAGCCTGCTTCATCATATCTTTCACCTGAAGCGCTGCAGCTTCTGATAATTTGATTACGTTTGCCATTTCAGCACCTCCAACGTTATTAACTGATTTTAGTATATCGCTAAATCAGGCTGCACTCAACCAATTGAAATTGAGTTGTTTCATTATATTGTCTCCATGCCCAGCCTCATCAATCTCATAACAGTTATTTTTTATAAATTGTACTAAAAGACCTATTTTCAGGGTATAATAAAAACATAAACAATGACTTTTAGCGTATACCGAACTATTTGGAGGTGTTTCAAATGGAGTTGACCCCTCTTTATCAGAAAAATATCACCTGCACGCTATGCAAACATTCATTTAAAACGACTAAAATCAGAGGACGTTTTGTCCGTGCAAAAGAACATAGCACAGATTTAATGCCGGTATATGAAGATATTTCTTTAAACCCGAACCTGTACCATGTACATGTCTGTCCGGAGTGCGGCTACTCTTTTACTGAGGATTTTGCGCCTTACTTCCCGCCCGGGGGTAAAGAAGAAATTGAAGAAAAGATTTCAAAGCACTGGCAGCACCTCGATTTCTCAGGTGAACGTACAACTGAGGATGCCATTAAAGTGTTTAAACTGGCGATTTATATTGCTGTGATGAAGCGCGAAAAGAGTATTACACTTGCAGGACTATACCTTAGACTTTCCTGGCTGTTCCGTGGAGTGGATGCCAAGCAGGAGCAGCGATTCCAGCGGCTTGCTGTCGAAGCTTATAAAGAAGCCTATTCCAAAGAGGACTATAAAGGCTCACAAATCACCACAGAGCGAGTACTGTATCTAATTGCAGAACTTTCACTGCGCCTTGGTGAGGACGATGAAGCGACAAGACATTTTTCAAAAATCATCGAAAGACAGCACAGCTCCACTGACCGGAAAATGGTTCATATGGCAAAAGAAAGATGGCAGCTGTACCGAGAAGAACGCCCAATAAAAAGAAGCTGAATCAGATCAGCTTCTTTTTTGTGATTAGAACATCGGGTTTTCTTCAAGAAACTCATAGACAGCTTCCACAAGCTCTTTCGGTGTATCTGCCTCTACAAGCTCCCCATTCACAATGGCAAACATGGCTGCTGCACAAACTCCACAGTGACTTGTACAGCCATATTCAATCACATCGAGGTTCGGGTCGCGCTCGAGCGTCTCAAATGCCTCCTGTGATCCACTTGCTATATTACTAATACAAAATTCTATAATTGGTTTCATTTTTATCACCTCATACTTACCTCAAATGTAACGTCTTGCAGAAATTTCGTCAATGATCCTGCTTTTGTTCATGACAAGTTTGTGAAAGAAATCTCTTATTATGATTGTACTAAGACCTTTATTCCGATATACTTTTTAATGAATGTAAACGTAATGATCAAACACATTGTGTATGTATGATCATATTGAAAGTGCTTACTTACTAATATGCTTACTGTAAAGAGAGGGCTATCCATGAAACACTTAGTATTATTAGGTGGAGGCTACGGCAATATGCGCGTATTACTGCGACTGCTGCCGGATAAGCTGCCTGAAGATGTAAAAATTACATTAATCGACCGTACGCCTTATCACTGTCTGAAAACAGAATATTATGCGCTTGCAGCAGGTACAGCTTCCGATCAGGAGGTCCGTGTAAGCTTTCCTGAACATGAGCGTCTGGAACTGAAATATGGCACAGTAGCAAAAATTGATACGGAACAGAGCCTTGTTATTCTTGAAGATAATACAGAAGTTCCTTACGACGACCTGGTTGTCGGTCTCGGCTGTGAGGATAAGTATCATAACGTTCCCGGTGCTGACGAACATACGTACAGCATCCAGTCGATTCAGCGCTCAAGAGCGACCTATGAACGCCTGTCGAATCTACCCTCCGGATCAGTTGTCGGAGTTGTAGGAGCCGGACTGAGCGGGATTGAACTGGCAAGTGAGCTGCGTGAAAGCCGCGAAGACCTTAACATTAAGCTATTTGACCGCGGAGAGCGTATTCTTCCAGCCTTCCCTCAGCGCCTGAGTAACTATGTACAAAAGTGGTTTGATGCTAACAATGTTGACGTTGTCAGCAACTCGAATATTACTAAAGTTGAACCTACGATGCTGTATAACCACGAAGAACAGATTCCTGTTGATGTATGCGTATGGACAGCAGGCATCCAGCCGGTTAAAGTCGTACGCGACCTGCCAGGCGAAAAGGATTCTTCAAACCGCGTTGTTCTTTCGCAGTATCATAATCTTCCGGATAACGAGCACGTCTATGTCGTTGGTGACTGCGCAAGTCTGCCGTTCGCACCAAGCGCGCAGCTTGCAGAGGAACAGGCCGAACAGATCGTCAAAGTACTGCTTGCACGTTGGAAAAATGAAGACCTGCCGGAGCAAATGCCTAAAATCAAGCTGAAAGGCTTTATGGGCTCTCTTGGAAAGAAACAGGGCTTCGCTTACCTTGCTGATCGTACAGTCACAGGCCGGATTGCACGACTCTTGAAGTCAGGTGTGCTTTGGATGTATAAATATCATAATGGATAAGGTATCCCAAACTTTGGTAAATTTTTTATCTCTTGTTTAAGACCTTCATTTCTATAACTTACTTCACGCCCAATTATCTGGGCGTGTTTTTTTATTTGGTTATTAAAAAATCTGATATCCAGTGTCGTTATAAAGATGATTAAGTCCATTCATAAGGCCGACAAGCTTAGCAGATAAGAAATTTGCCGATGACCCTGGTTTTAAATCAGCAACTGGCTTTAATGTATTCTATCCTTCCAGAGCAGCTTTAGACTTAACGCCATACACACCATCTACAATTAAGCCATTCTGATACTGGAAGCTTCTCAGGGCACGCTCGGTCTTCGGCCCAAAGATACCATCAATGGCAAGATCATATCCGTGTCCATTAAGCAGCTTCTGCATTGCCTTTACTCCCGCACCTTCATCACCAAATTCCAGCCATGTCTTTTCAACTGCAGGAACATGATGAAATGACGGTCGTCTTCCTGACTGTAGATCTTTCAAGGTTAATCCCTTTGTGTATTCAAGGTGAGAAGCATCCGGAAAGCTTGCCCAGTCTCCTCCCCATGTAAAACCCATTGACTTTGCAATGACTGCCACTCTTTTCCACTGAGCGTTAATAGCCCACACTGCTTCAGTGCCATTGTGATTCGTTAAAAAATAATCGACTGCCAGACCATAATTGTGCGCGGACTGCCCGGCTCTGGCATTGGTCACAATATTGCCTGGTGCCGTTCTCCCTTTGGCATATAATCGGTTTTGTTCATCATTTGTGCGGAGACCTGAACTGATCTGTACGTTAATACCTTCATGATAAGCACGCTTGATCATCTCTATCGTCATATCCCTGATTCGTGAGTCAATATCCCCCATGTTTCGGACGCTGCGATTAATTAATGTATCAAGTGCTACTCTGCTCATTTGGATCCATCCTTTCTAGGTGTTTTATAATCCATATCCTGGCACTTCCATTAAGACCCTTCGTTGTATTTTCTGAATCTGATATTAAAGAGATTCAATGTAAATGGTAACCACTTTCTGGATGTTACTAAAAAATCAATTCAATGAACTATTCTGAATGTTAATATAAAATGATTTTATATGTATTATAATGGAATATCCATAGGGATTGAGCAAATCAATACTATTTTACACATTGAAAACTTCCCAGAATGTTGATTTTATCCATAATCAATTATACTGAAAGAAATATTTCCAGGTGGTGAAAGCTGTATGTCACTATTACCATTCCATGAACGCTATAACCTTGTAGAAGTTCCTAAAGACTATGATAACAAGAATCCTGATTTCATTGTCATGAGAGATGAGCATGATAAGTGCTACCTCTGTGATAAATCAGATGCTGACGTGTTAAAAGGTCTTAACTTTACAGAAATCTGAATAAATGTAAAAGCGTCCAGAAGTGAAATCACTTCTGGACGCTTTTACATTTATTCAGCAGTTTGAAAACCATACTTTTCAAGTTCTTTATATACAGCCTTTAAACGCGGGTTACCTTCCCCCACGATCTCATCTTCAACAAGTACAACAGGATAAAACAGATCCTCTTCCCACACACGCTCTACAAATGCAGCCTTTTTCGGATCTTCCTGCTCAGTATTAATATCTACATAATCCATCACAAACGTACGATCCGGAAATTTACGGCCAATTGCTGCTTCAAGCCATTCATACGTCTCCTTTGAAGAAGGTGCCCCCACACAACTCGCACAAATCGTCTCAGCGCCATACACCGTAATCGTCACAGCCTCATTTGCCATATCAAACAACCCCTTTTTTAAGTCTTTTACAGGTTGGCAGATAATTTCCGCTTCAGGGGGACGCTTTCCGCGGCCGGGCGGTGAGCCCGCAGGAGTCGCCCCCCTTACGCTACAATCATCTGCTGTACAATTAACATTGTAGATCTAAATAAAAAATCTATCACTTCTTTAACCAAAAACACTCAGCTGGCACTTGGAGTGGAGGACGGAGACTCCCGCCCCGGGAAAGGGCCGGTGAGATCCCGCAAGGCCAAGCCTGAGGAAGCTCACTGCCCGGGGGCAGGAAAGCGCAGTCCTCCACGGAAAGTGACAGCGGTTACTAATGACTCATTTCACAAATACGTAAACAATAATAATTTCAAATAACATGGATGGATTTTTTTCGTTATACTCATTATAATAGAACACAGGAAGGGAGTCGATTCGAATGACAGAAGTAGAAATGAAAGATTCAGTTCAGGAAGTACTTGATAAACTTCGTCCATTCCTTCTTCGTGACGGCGGAGACTGCGAACTAGTTGACGTTGAAGATGGAATCGTAAAATTAAGACTTCTTGGCGCATGTGGTACATGCCCAAGTTCAACTATTACACTTAAAGCAGGTATTGAACGTGCACTACTTGAAGAAGTACCAGGCGTTGTGGAAGTTGAACAGGTATTTTAATTTACATCATCCTCTTGCTAAAATCAGCAAGAGGATTTTTTATTGAGAAATTTTTTATTTAAATGAGAATTAAACGGTAACCCCCGTTAATGGTTTTTCACCATTCAATACTGCTTTGATATTATCAGCAGCGAGCTTCATCATCGTAAAACGGGTTTCATTTGATGCACTGCCAATGTGAGGTACAGCCACCACATTTTTCATGGTCAGCAATGGATGATCTTTTGAGATCGGTTCCTTTTCAAACACATCAAGGCCCGCTCCAGCAATCTCACCATTTTTCAGTGCATCAACCAGTGCTTCCTCATCTACTACAGGACCTCTTCCGACATTAATAAAAATCGCTGACTCTTTCATTTTTTGGAACTGCTCCGCTCCAATCATTCCCCGCGTTTCATCTGTTAACGGTGCCAGCACCAATACGAAATCTGCTTTCTCAAGAAGATCATTTAAGTTCTTATACTGTGCACCAAACTGCTCTTCCGCTTCAGTTTTTCTGCTTCTTGTATGATACACGATATTCATATCAAACCCGGCAGCGCGTTTGGCGACAGCCTGTCCAATTTTCCCCATCCCAATGATACCGAGCGTTTTGTGATGAACATCACGGCCGGCAAGTAAATACGGAGACCATGACGTCCACTCTCCTTCTTTAATATACTCCGCCGCTTCAGGAATTCTTCTGGCTGCAGCAAGTATCAGTGAAAAGGCGAGATCAGCCGTTGTGTCTGTTAACACATCAGGCGTATTAGTCACGATGATCCCAGCCTTTTCAGCAGCCTGAGCATCAATGTTGTCATAACCCACAGCCATATTCGCAACGACTTTCAAATGAGGTGCGTCAGATAACAGTTCTTCATCAATCTGATCAGACAGCATTGTTAAGAGCGCATGGCTTTCCTTAGCCTGCTTTAGCAATACATCTCTCGGTACCGCCTGATCCTCAGAATCCCACACTTCAACGTCAAAACTCTTCTTGAGTTCATCAATCACAGCATCATCTATTTTACGGGTAATAAAAATTTTAGACACGACCAGCATCCCCCTTTGAAAGTGATAAAAACTTAATATGTATGTCTCAGCTGCCCCTTGTAGTGGAGGACGGAGACTCCCGCCCCAGGAAGCGACAGCTGAGACCATGGCGAAGCCTGCGGGCTCACCGTACGGGGGGCAGAAAAGTGCAGTCCCCCATAGAAAGGATTAGCGTTCTAAAAGATAATTTAAATCTCCCACTCAGCCAATGAATCAATCGAATAAGTCGGCTGCAGCTCTTTTTCAGCAAGCAGACTTTTCGGTGACACACCTGTATGCACCATTAACGTATCCATTCCTGTATTAAACCCTGCCTTAATATCTGTATCATAGTTATCGCCGACCATTACAACATCTTCTTTCGGCAATCCCAGCACATTTAATGCCTGCTCCATAATCACTGCTTCAGGCTTACCGATAAATAGTGGCTGTGTCTGCGTTGAGACAGTAATAACTGACGTTAGAGAACCATTTCCAGGCAGTAGCCCCCGCTCAGTTGGAATGGCAATATCACCGTTTGTGGAAATGAATTTCGCTCCGTTTCTTACAGCCAGACACCCAAGCGCAAGTTTTTCATACGTAATCTCCCGGTCAAGACCGACAATCACATAGTCAGGATTTTCATCTTTAATTGTGATTCCTTTTTCAGTCAAAGCCTGACGAATGCCGTCGCCTCCGATCACATAAGCGGATGCTTCAGGCATTTCCCGGGAAATAACTGCTGCTGTTGCAAGAGATGTCGTAAATACCTGTTCTGGTTCTGCAGGAACATCAAAGTTCTGCAGGTGTGCAGCGACCTGCTCCTGCGTTTTTGAAGAGTTGTTTGTCACAAATAAATACGGAGTACCTTTCGCCTTCAGCTTTTTAACAAATTCCACCGCTTCAGGAATCGGCTCGGTCCCTCTATACATTGTTCCATCTAAATCAATTAAATAACCTTTATAAGCTTTCATACTGAACGTCCTCTCTTTTCCTTACCGTCTGAATGCTGAAACCGGTCCCAGTTCGTCTTCAAGGTAGGTTCTTACTGCAGGTGCGAATGCTTTTAGTGCACCTTCTGATTTTGTGAAAGTATCAAGGCACACCTGGTGATTGACTTCAGTGAACTCCTGCACTAGGTGTTTTCTGAGTTTTACAACCTGAACCAGCTCATTATGCACGTCTTTCCCGATCACTTTTTCGTCCTCTAAAATATCGATAATATCTTCATAGCTGCCGGGATCGCGCATGATAAAACCATCAATCATTGAATTCCCCACATCAATCATTGATTCTATAATAGTGTGCAGGCTGCGTTCAAGCGCCAGCTGTTCAATTTTAGATTTCCATGAGGTGTGCTCATTTAAAAACTTGAGCTGCCCTTCCATAAACGTTAATGTCTTTTCAATTGTTTCTCTATCCACGAAGTACATGTCTTCACACTCCATCAAAATGTCTGCTTTTAGTGTACCATAAGCCTTCAGATTTTTTGGCATAGCGTGCGTTAATCGTTATAATTGAAATAGCGTAAGGAGGATTTTAATAATGAGTGAAAGATTTTTTCTTTATGATGATACAGAGGAAACAAAAACGAGGTTTGTCAGCTTTATGGGTGAGTATCAGCGCTTTGACCTGGCGATCATGTATTCAGACCGTTATTTCGGTAAAGCAATGGTGATGGATATTCAGGGAAGCCGATTTGCCATCATCGGACAGGATGACCTTGAAGAAGAAGGCTACATTGAACATGCATTCAAGTTGTCTGAACAGGATGCATCTGAACTGCGTGAATTTCTAAATGAAGTGATTTTGTGAATCAGCTGAAGTCTGTCTGCTCATACTAATTCAAAAAGGAGCAGTCTGATGGAACGATACAGTGATTTTTCAAACGTTGAAGTACAAAAGGAATACCTGATACCGGAAACCCTCCCCGAAGGTCCATACGGCTCACCAAGAGGGAAATATTCACTGGTCCGGAACAAATCCGGTCCGTGGCAGGAAGGCCAGCGTTACTACAGCGCATTCAATTATGAAAACAAAGGCGACCATGAAGACATCCCAAGACTCGATCCCGGTGCGCATAAGCCTTAGATGGGTTGATGACAAAATAAAAAAAGGATGTCTCATACTTAATCGAGACACCCTTTTTTTAATCAAGTGTATTTAAAGAAATGGTTATGATCTTTGAGCAGATTCATTCACACAAAATATAAGCCGCTATCTCAGTGCAGCGAAGCGTAAGGCGGCGACTCCGGGACGATTAGTTGGAAGCTGAGACCCCACAGCCGAAGGCGAGGAGGCTCAGCAACAACCGTCCGGAAAGCGTCCGCCTGAAGCGTAGCGAAACGTTTTCATGTGAAAAACAGGGTTTACTTCTTCGCCCCGGCAACCTTCTTCACAATAAAATAAGGACACCCAAAATTGCAGTGTTCGTATAAATAATCTTTCACCGTAGAAATTTTCGTATCAAACGAAGCCTTCTGATTCGTATCCTCAAAAAATCCCTTCAGTCTGAGCTGACCATATCCCCAGTCACCTACAATGTAATCATACTTATGCAGAATCTCACTGTATCTCGCTTCAAAAGCCTCTTCATTATAGCCTTCTCTAAATTCTTCTATGATTTCATATTGTTGATTGTGCATTGTAATCATCAGATTCTCACTCCTGCTTTGTGAACTACTTCCTATTATACATGACCACACACTTTTTTCTATGCATGATTACCATTCAAAACGGACAAACTTGCGAAAAGGAGTGTTGTTTTGATGAAGCTTATTCTCGCTGCTCTTCTGATCTTAATGATCGGCGGATGTACAAAAGAACCCGAACCCCCTGAAGTTTCCCCGGCAGTCGACTGGCTCCCATCTGTCATGAATGAGTATGACCTGGCTCCGGAGTATGAATTAAAAAAGCTGCCTGTACTTTAAGCACAGGCAGCCCTCATATTAAACTGTTTTATTCTTGGATTTTCTTACTGCGTTTGTAATACTTGCAGCAAGGCCGCCCCATAAAAGAACGATCCCAATTACCATCATCACAATTGCACTGGTTGTCATTGTGAATCCCTCCTTTAGTCCTTATCCGGAAGCTCAACCGGAGTTGAACGGCTCCATTTAAGTGTTGAAACTACAACTCCAATTACAAATGCTGCACCGGCTGAAGCAAGGAACATCGTCAATGCAAATCCATTTGAATATCCTTCATAGTTACCCGTATCATTATCAAACTGCTGTAACAGGTTATCTGTTACCAGTCCAAACATCATGTATCCAAGTACGATTGGTGTAATAATCGAAAGACAAACTTTCCACCAGCTGCCAAGGTGAATATCAGATGTAAGGTTTGCGTGGTTCTGAAGCATACCTGTCTTACGAAGAACCCATGCAATCATGATAACTTCAACAAGACCAATTGCTGCTACACCAAACTGGTTAATGTAGTAATCGGCTGCATCCAGGAAGAATAGTCCGCCCTGAGTAGCAAACAGAACTGAAATCAGCGCTGCAAGTCCTCCACCAAAAGCAACTGCTTTTCTGCGTGAGATTCCTAGCTTCTCAGTCAGACCGGCAACATACGTTTCAGTGATTGACATCAGTGAAGTTAATCCCGCCAGTGTTAATGAGAAGAAGAATAATGCACCAAAGATGCCATTTAAGCCTGGCAGCTGATTAATGATCTGAGGGAATACAACAAAGGCAAGCCCTACCCCTGCAGATGCAACTTCTGAAACCGGCACATCCAGCTGTGAAGCCATGAAGCCCAGCGCTGCGAATACACCGATACCAGCTAAAAGCTCGAAACCTGAGTTTGCAAAACCTGTAATAAACGCATTATTTGTGATATCTGATTTCTTCGGAAGATAACTTGAATAAGTAATCATAATTGCAAACGCAATAGATAAACTGAAGAAAATATGACCGTAGGCTGCTACCCAGACTGACGGTTCAAGTATGTTATCAAAATTCGGCTGGAAGAATGCATTCAGACCCTCAGCTGCCCCTTCAAGCGTTACTGCTCTGACTACAATAATAAGGAACAAAATAACAAGTGTTGGAATGAAGATACGGTTTGCATATTCAATCCCTTTCTTAACACCAGCAAGAAGGATACCAAGTGTAATGACCCATACAAGGACAAGTGGAATAAATATTCCCCACACAATACCACCTGTTTCGCCAGGTGCTACATCAAGCTGTAAAAACTCAGTGAATAAAAACCCTTCTGTGTCCTCTCCCCATGCCTGCCCAAATGAGAATATTGTATACCGCATTGCCCAGGCAATAATGACAGCATAATAGGTGGAAATAACAAATGACACAAATACTGCCCACCAGCCAAGCCACTCTGCTTTTCTACCGCTCATGCGGAAGAATGACAGCGGCGCTGATCCTCTGTACTTATGACCGATGGTGAATTCCATGATAAGAATTGGAATACCGGCTGTTAAGAGTGCAAATAAATATGGAATAAAGAATGCTCCCCCACCGTTTTCATAAGCGACATACGGAAAACGCCAAATGTTTCCGAGTCCGACTGCGGAACCGACTGCTGCAAGAATAAATCCGGCACGTGTTCCCCACTGTTGACGATTCATCTAATTACCCCCCTGTAAGTTCTTCCTGAATATATGGAAGTTTTTATATATTCAGATTATTTCACATAATCTAAAATCAGTATAGCACTTGCTTCCTAATTGTAAAAGTACTATTTTAAAAAATTCTGAAATTATATTAATATAATCTATACAAAAAAATAAACCCTGTCATATCAAGGTTTATTTTTGTAGTGTGCAAATTTTTTCACACTTTATATAATTCATACATTTTCTCAGTCATACAATAGTCCTTATAAAAAAGCGCCTGAATCGCAAACACGATTCAGGCGCTTTTTATCATTATTCGAGTCCTTCTTTAGCTGAAACGGTTCTCGCTTTCTCTGGATTCCTGCCCATTATTACTGCAAATAATAAAAGCAGTACAATGACAAGCCCAAGTGAAAGTAACGTACTTCCTGAGAATCCAAGAAGAATATATCCGGCTGATGCAATCGCAGCGCCAGTTACGGCATAAGGAATCTGCGTTGCAACGTGATCAATATGATTACTTCCGGCTCCCGTTGAAGAAAGGATCGTAGTATCAGAAATTGGTGAACAGTGGTCACCGAATACAGCTCCTGCAAGGACAGCTGCAAGTGATGGAAGCAGCAGTGAAATATCTGTGCTTGCTGCAATTTCCCCTGCGATTGGAAGCAGGATACCGAATGAACCCCATGATGTTCCTGTAGAAAATGCCATAACACCAGCTACAAGGAATAACAGAACCGGCAGCCAGCCAAGCGGCAGGTTAGATGATTCCACGATGCCTGCAAGGTATTCTCCAGTACCAAGATCCCCGATTAACCCAACAATCATCCATGCGAATACAAGAATATAGATTGCCGGAAGCATTGATTTCACGCCTTCTTTAAGTGCAAGGAAGAATTCAGCTCCACCGATTTTTTCAGAACGGCCAATCTGCCTGATAAAGAATGCAATGGCAACTGCAAGTCCTACAAGCGCACCATATACAAGTGATTTCGCAACATCTGTGTATTCAAACATTTGAAGAATCGTTGCAGATTCTCCTGTATCAGCTGTGTAAGCCTGGGCACCTGTCCACATCATCGACGCCACTGTACCAATGACAAGGGCGATAATCGGCCAGATCAGATCCCCAACTGTACCATGCTTAGATGTTGGAAGATCATTTTTTAACTCACCAGGGATATCTTTATTAGGGTCATATACTTCCCCTGTTTCAATTGCACGGTTTTCATGAATTCTCATTTGACCAAAGTCTACACCGCGCAGTGCAACGATGAAGACAATTCCAAGTGCTGCCCATACATAAAGATTCATCGGTACCATCTGCATAAATGCAGAGAAGGCTGTGTATTCAGTAATTGAATGTGTAGCCAGAATTCCGCCGATGACTGCAATGATATATGCTCCCCAGCTTGAGACCGGTGAAACAACACAAATCGGTGCTGCAGTTGAATCAATCAGATAAGCAAGCTTTGCACGCGATACGCGGTGGCGGTCAGTCAACGGACGCGCAACCTGTCCGACTGCAAGACTGTTAAAGTAATCATCAATAAAAATAATAACACCAAGGCATGCAGTTACTACCTGGGCACCTGCACGTGTCTTTACACGTTTCATTGCCCATTCACCAAATGCTCTTGCACCTCCGGATATATTGATGAACGCTGTAATAACGCCAAGAATAACCAGGAATAACATGATGAAAATATTCCATAAGTTCAGACCGCCAGGCTCTCCATCTGAACCGTACTCCCAGAATACGCCGCTAAATGACATCCAAAGTGTCTCAAGCGTCGCAACCGGTCCAAAGCTTGTAATTAAGAGTGCTGCTGTGACGATACCTGCTCCGAGTGAAAGCAGTACGCGTCTTGTAAGTAAAACCATCGCAATGGCAACGATAGGTGGTAAAAGTGATAACCATGTTCCTTCCATAATGTTCCCTCCTTTATTTGTATGATAGGGCAGTGAGGCATAATCGTAAAAAAACGCAAAAAAGGGCAATGATAGAGGACTCTACCATTACCCTTGTCGTTAGTAATGTTATGCTCCATCACGATCTGTAGCTCCTCAACCCGCAAAAATACTGCGGAAAGAGAGTGTTATCCTTATTAAAGATAACCCCAATGGTAATATCCTGACTGATGATTACCATTTCGGCAGTGATCCCCTTTCATCTGTGATCGCAGTTATCATCCTCACACAGATTACTCTTAAATCCTGCTCCTCTACCCCATCGGATTATGATGTGGTGATTATTCATTTTACTGAACTATTATAACAAGGGACTCTCTTCAATTCAAGACTAATTTGTCGGAATCGGGACTTCAAGAGAAGGTGACATACCATCACCAACATTGTAAATTTCAGGTACCTGCCCCTGGATGAGCCCCATTGCAACCGGGATGTCCTGTTCAATTGTAGTCACTTCTGTAGCAAAAGGTACAATAATCTGTACGTTGACCACCAGATGAATATTAATCACGACGAATGCGTTATTAATGCCAAACTCATCGATTTCCGATTTAATATTCGACGTGACATTACCGACTGCATGAAAGCGGATTGGCACTTTGGGACCCAAGTTCCCAAGAAGTGCATTCCCGGTTGCCTGACCAAGCGGAACTGTATAGACAATTCCTTCAAGATTTCCGGCGTCCTCCACTTCAAGATCCAGCTCAGTCAGTGATTTTAATATAGCTGTGTCTCCTCTTTCGATGGCCCGCAGCTGTTCCTGTACAAGTTCAGTCGTCTCTGCCAATACCCTGTTAATAATTTCTGTATTAAACTTCGTTGTGACCATTTCTGCTGAATCGGTCGGGACATTCTCAATAATTTCATTAATATCCATGACATTTGCAATCTCCCGGTTTACTGCCTTACTAATGACAAGTGCCCCAATTTTTTTCGTCTGAGATTCTGCGTACAGCATCAGCGTCGGTTTCACACCTGTATTGATCACAGCAAGTCCGAGGACTGTCATCAGTAGAAACAGAAGCAAAGACAACAGCCAGACAGAGCGGGCTGTGAGCGGCTTGATCATTAACCTTTTTCTGCGCATAAAAAGCCCTCCTATAACGCAGTGTATGCGTTCAGCAGAGCTTTTTTACAAAGAATTATTCAGTGACAAATGCAATATCAGTCTGAGCGATTGTACAGTTCAATTGAGTTGCGAGATCGATTTCATATGTAGCATGAACAATCGCGCCATTCTCTTCCACAATCCTGACAACAGGACGCATGGATACAGCTTTATTCTGTCTGGCTACAATCCCTTTTCTTCCATCGCTTAACTGTACTGTCAGCCCGTTAGGATAAATCGCAACGCCTCTCTGAAAAGCTTTAATCACGGTCGGGTCAAATAATGTGCCGGAGCCTGAGAGCAGAATTTCCACTGCATCAGCAGGCAGCATTTTATCCCGGTATATCCGGTTGGACGTACACGCATCAAACACATCCGCGACAGCAATAATTTTTGCGTATGGATGAATATTCTCAGCTGTTAAGCCTCTTGGGTACCCTGAGCCGTTAAGTCTTTCATGATGCTGAAAAGCACAGTGCGCAGTCAGTAGCGAGACATTGTGAAGGTTTTTGAGTACTTCAAAGCCATGAACCGTATGCGTTTTAATTTCTTCAAATTCCTCCTGCGTCAGTCGGCCTTCCTTCATTAAGACCGACTCATCAACCATGGTCTTCCCGATATCATGCAGCATGGCACCAATTCCAAGCTGCTCAAGCTGCTTAACCGGAAGCTTCAGTTCTTTCCCTATGGCTAGCGTATAAAGTGTGACGTTATAGGAATGATCAAAAATATAGGAATCATACAGGTGAGCATCAGATAAAATCATCAATAGATCCTGATTCGCATCCATCTCACTCATGATATTTTTCAGGATATGCTGAATTTTCGTTGCCTTCTGTTCCAGCATATTTGCCATATTTTTTTGCTTACAGCCTTCAATTGATGAGAAAGCCTGTCTGATTTCCCTGATTGATTCCTGCCTGACAAAAACCGGTACACTTTCCTTTACTTCGATACCTTTTGACTGCTCATCGGCAATATACACATACTGTACTTTCAGGTGACGCAACCGCTCAATCATTCCTTCTGTCAGTTTGACACCTGCCTGTAATAAAGGCTTTTCATTCACGTTATATATTGTATGGCCCAGCACCATGCCTGCGCGAACAACCTTTGTGGCTATTAATCTCATTGACTGATCACCCTTCTCTAACTGTTTCTTTTTTAACGGGCTGTATGACTCAGCTTATCTTTTAAAATATCACGCAGAAATTCAGGCATGAAATACTGTTTTTTTGCCCGCTGCATTTCCGGGAAAAAGAAACCGAACGTAAACATATCAACAGTAGCAATTTTATAGATCTGCTCTGCATGGACTATTTTCCCATTTATATAAAATTGATGATCTCTTTCTTCAAGTCCTTTATAGATAAACTCGCCAAGAATCGTTCCTCTGAACCCAAGGCCCCTGATGACAGTCGTTGGCCAGTTCTGGTGCCTGGACTCTCTAATCACTTCTTTCAGTTCACTCCCGGTCAGTTCAACAAGGCACGGGTTGATCGGATGAGGCAGGATTTTATGAAGGTCGTATTCTGTGACCGGACCTGCATCGAGCGGATGAAGCAGCAGTCCGCCGGTTACAATTGACAGATCAGCATCACACCACTCAAGAATCGCTTCGGCAAGTAACATCGACAGCGGTGACGCAGCCTGGAGCGGGTTGTGCAGGATTGGCTGATCAAGCACTGTGATTTCATTAGATAAAAGCTGCTTACCCTCTTCAAGCCAATGTTCATTCTGATCTTCAGCTTCAGGAAGTTCACTCGTTTCATAGAGTGTAGCTGTTTTACCTGATACTTCTCTGCTGACATGATCAAATTCAATTTCCACTTTACCTGTATACATTCCGTATTTTCCTGCGGCTGCTAACAGCACCTGATTATGCAGCCTGCCATTTTCAAGCACATGATGTGTGTGACCACCCATGATCACATCAATATCAGGACACTCCTCTGCCACCCACTCATCCTCTCTGATTCCAAGGTGTGATAGCAGAATCACAACATCCACTTTATCCTTCATCGCCCTGACCTGCGCCTTCAACTCGTCTTTTGCTGACGTAATATGCCATCCGAGCTTTTCATAAAAAACGGGGTATTCAGCTGTTACAGCGGTAATTCCGATTTTTATTCCACTTTTGGTGGTTTTGATCAGATATGGCCGTGCCCAGTCCGGACGATTCCCTTCTGTCGTAAAAAGATTAGCCAGGATGACTTCAAAATCTGCATGCTGGTACATCTCATTCAACTCGTCATATGAGAACGTAATCCCTTCATTATTTCCGATTGTCACCGCGTCATATCTGGCCTCATTCAGCAGATCAACATTCCGTTTACCGGCTGACCCCTCTGTTAATGGATGAAAACGGTCAGCGTGATCTCCTATATCAAATAGATATACATCTTCCCCATCCTGCCTGAGCATATTTCGCTCCTGGTCCAGGAACTGATGAATGCGGGGCCAATTCTCAAAATGACTATGTAAATCATTTGTATGAAAAATTGTAATTCTTTCTTTCACAATACATCACCTCTCAAATCCAATTAACCTAACCCCTCAATAATTGATCTGATCCCGATCAGTACGAGTATGATTCTAAGTACAAATACCAGCTTGTCTGATTGAAGCTTCTGATTCATCCAGGCACCAAGCTTCGCACCAAACCACGCGCCTGGTGCAAGCAGTGCCACATAAAGCCAGTTCACATTACCAAACGCAATATGTGAAGCAGAACCGAGTATTGCTGAAAGGAAGACCATCATCATCGAAGTGCCCACCGCTACATGAGGCGGGAATAAAAATGCTATGATCATAATCGGCACCATCACAGATCCGCCACCGATACCAAATAATCCTGAAGCAAATCCGACAGCAAATGCTGCAAGAACCCCTGCAACCGGTGGAAATCCGTATTTCCATTGTACGCCCTGCGGATCGGTAAAATGCCGCTGGTAGGAAGCCGACTTGAATTGTTCAATCGGTTTGATCTTATTTCTAATCAGTAGAATAAAAGATAAAAAGATCATAAACAGGCCAAAATACAGATGAAACGATCCTAATGTTAAATACTGATTTGTATAAGACCCTACGATTGCACCGGGACCGCTCCCTGCAAAAAAGATCAGTCCGCTTTTTACATCAACGGTTTTCGTTTTTAAATAGGCAAGTGTCGATGATAATCCTGTAAAAATCATCACGACTAAAGAAATCCCGACAGCAGTCTGCGGCGTTATGCCATCGATCCACATGAGTGCCGGCCCAAAGAAGAGCAGCGCAGGCACAACAATCACGCCGCCTCCAAGTCCGATCAGCGAGCCGATCGCACCGGCTGCAAGCCCGATTAAAGGCAGTAAAAACCATTCCATTCATCCTTCATTCCAATCTAAAATAAATCGAGCTGTCTAGGGGCAAGACCTCCATAATCCAGTCCAAGCAGATCGATCATTGTTTTCGCATTGGCAGCTGCATGGCCGCCTGAATTATTATTAAACAGTACATACACTTTATCGGACGAACGGTTCAGCTTTTGAAGAACCGGCACAAGATCTTTAAGTTCCGCCTCGTTATAGTCATAAAGATAGCGAACTTCCCGCCAGCTGTTTTCATTTCCCTTCTTCGTCCAGCCGGCTACATTCCTGCCGTGCAGTCTGAAAATCGTTACGCCTTTGTGCGTACTTTCAGCAATCAGCGGGATCGACCCTTCTCCTGCCTGAGGTTCATCACATACGCTGTGAATCAGCTCTTCATCCTTTAAAAATTGAAGTGTCCTGTCACGGAATTCATCTGTATACCAGGTCTGGTTTCTGAATTCAATCGCAAGCGGAAGTCCTTCGAGCTGCTGCTTGCAATATCTTATGTAATCAACATTCTGCTTTTGACAGTCAAACCAGGGTGGATACTGCAAAAGTACAACACCCAGCTTATCCGCTTCTATAAAGGAAGTAAGTGATAGTCGAAATGCTTTAAACATGTCCTCTTTCGTTTCAAAAGGAATCTCTCCCCGCTGGTGTCCGGTCATCCCCTGATAAGCTTTTACAATAAACTTGAATGAATCAGGCGTTTCAGTTATCCACTTTTTCATATTCCGTTCCGGCTGAACTGCATAAAAAGATGCATCCAGCTCAACAATTGGAAAATGACCCGAGTAATCCTTCAGCTTATCCTGCTTTGATGAATGCTCATCATATACATCCGGATGATCTCCCCATCCGGTTAAACCGATATAAATCACACAATCACCTTCTTACGGCCAATTTTATATGGTTATTGTATCATAGTTGAGCTGATACCGTAGCAAACAGATGATCTGATGTTGACTGGAATAAAATAGACTTTAAATCAGCTTTTGTAAAAAGGAAACGCTACCATAGAAAGTGTTTGTAAAAATAAGATTATTGCTATTGTAACCCCTGTGGATTCTTGTTAGGATTACCTTTATTACATCACAGCGTTGCACTTAAAAAGGCACAGGAAAGGAACAATATTATGCAACAAAAGATCCCATTTTCAACTTATCTCATTATCGGCACAATGTTATTCGGGCTATTCTTCGGAGCCGGAAATCTCATTTTCCCGATCCAGCTCGGCCAGCTTGCCGGTACATCATTCTGGCCTGCATTGGCAGGATTTCTCGTTACTGCCATTGGACTTCCGCTGCTGGGTATCCTTGCGATCGGATTATCAGGCAGTAAAGGGCTGCACGATTTAGCAAGCAGGGTTCATCCGCTATTCGGTACAGTCTTTGCACTTATCCTTTACTTAACAATCGGACCATTTTTCGCAATTCCGCGTACTGCAACTGTCCCGTTTACAGTCGGATTTGAACCGTTTGTCAGTCCCGCACAAAGTCAGCTATGGCTTGCAGTCTTCAGTTTTATTTTCTTTGCGATTGTCTATGTCTTTTCGCTAAAAGCTGAAAAAGTAATGGACATTGTCGGTAAATATTTAACACCTGTCTTTTTATTCTTTTTATCAATCTTAATTATTACGGCAATCGTCAAACCGATGGGCAGCTTCCAGTCACCAGCTCCGGGTTATGAGACACTTCCATTTATGAGCGGATTCCGTGAAGGCTACAATACAATGGATGCACTTGGCGCACTGGCGTTTGGCATTATTGTTATTCATGCAATTAAAAACCTTGGGATTACTGATAAAAAAGCCATTGCCAGCACGACATTGAAGTCAGGTCTCATTGCGACCGGCCTGATGATGCTGATCTACGGATTACTGACCTATATGGGCGCTTCAAGTCCTTCAGCTGTCGGCACATTTGAAAACGGCGGACTGACTTTCGCTGCCGTGGCCCAGCATTATTTCGGACCATTGGGCGCGATATTACTTGCACTGATTATTGTGCTTGCATGTGTGAAGACAAGTATCGGTCTGATTATCGCGTGTAGTGAATTTTTTCATCAGCTTTACCCTAAAGTCAGCTACAAAACGTTTGTATTAATCCTGACACTGATGTCACTGGTTATTGCAAACTTCGGCTTAACGAATATAATTCAGTATGCGATTCCTGTATTGATGTTCTTATATCCGCTTGCAATTGTACTGATTTTACTTGGCATGACTTCAAATCTGTTTGGTCATAAACGAAGCATCTATGCAGGTGCGATGTTCCTGACGTTCTTTGTCAGTCTGATTGACGGCTACAATGCGCTGGTTGGCACTTTGCCTGGTATTGCAAACGGGGCACTTGATGCTGTAACAGATTTTTATATGACTTACCTGCCTTTATATGAAATTGGACTCGGTTGGATGCTGCCTGCACTGGTTGGTGCAGCGATTGGGTTTATGTGGAGACCTGCTTCTACAGGGAAGGTTTCGGAGGATTTGTCTTACTAATATTGTGAGAGAGACTGCTGCGGCAGTCTTTTTTTTGGCTGCTGATAACGGCTTTGGTGAATGTTGCTGTTTCTGCTGGTGCTGTCGCAATTCGTGCTGGATTTGTAGCAGTATGTCTGGTGATTTGTCGCAATTGACGGCTGAGTTGTGGCATTCCACCTCTCTACATGTCGAGTTCCACCTATAACCTGTATACACCACACCCTCTTAATGGCCTTAAGAAATATAAGCCTGTTTCTTAAAGGCATGCAGGGCAGATGCTGCAGGATGTTGCTGTAATTGCCGGTGCTGTCGCAGTTTGTGCTGGATTTGTAACGATACGCCCGGGAACTTGTAGCAATCGCCGGCTGATTTGTCGCAATTAATTCAGAACTTGTCCCCATCCCAGTCCAATTAAAAAACCCGCACTCCAAAAAGTACGGGTTTTTGTCATATTAACCGATAGAACCTTCCATCTCGAACTTGATCAATGGTGCTTGAAATGCCAAGCCCTGATTTATAATAAATAGGGACAAACCTTTGATACAATGCCATTTCTTCAAGTTGTTTAAAATAGATTATAATTTGGCACGGATTTGGCAATGTTTTGGCAAAAAAATTTATGATCTATAAACCCATGTATAAAACGGTAAAACTCTATACCATCTAGTTTGTGCTGTGGGTTCTTATCATATATAACTAGCATTAATCCTCTATTCCACTTTCTATTCTTCCTCATTCCAAATGTTTTCTAAAACCCTTTGAATTTTATCATTATGAAGTTGAGATCTATAAGTGACCTTAAACTTTTCATCTTTTATTTCATTCTGTAATTCTTCAAAGAATTTCTGACTAGCTCTAATTTTAGATTTTTCGATTTCCCTTAAATCATACAAGTTTTTCACATCTTTAGTTTCTATGATTAGGTTCATTACTTCTGATCCATCCGTCTTCTTTGCAATGTAAATAAAGTCTGGGCTTGAAGTCCCACCAAAATACATTGGAACACGAATACTTCTTCTTGGAATTTTACCATAGACTTCAACTGCCTCAGTTTCTCCATCAATTATATTTGTTTCTTCAAAAGGACTATCAAAAGCAATTTTGTCATACAAGAAGGTCTCTGGTACTTTGTTTTCTTTACTACTTTTCATTAGTCCTATCATAGATTGGGGAATGCTTTTTTTAGGATTACCTTCATAGTCTGTTAATTGTGTTTCCTTTATTTGATTCGGAATTCTCCGGTAACTATATTTTCCTTCAAATTGGTTTATAAACCAGCCTTCAAAATTTGAAACAAAAGTTTCAACACTGTAATTTGTTGGATAAATATCCACATCAGGATATTTGTTGTGAAACTTCTTGATACCGTTGTGTATTAATCCCACTGGAATGTTAAGACGATTACACAATTTCTTTAAAAACTCACCATAGCCAACCTTATCGCCATCAAGGTAGTAACTTTCTTTAGTCTTTTCCCTTACAATTTCAACTCGGTTGCTTTCATCATCTTTTGTCATCGTATGAACGACAAAGCTAGATTTCTGACGGTCAAAAATATCTGAAGTCAAACTTTCTTCAATACCCTTTTCTAGTACTTCATCACTAATTGGCTCTAATTGAACGATGTAGTTTTGGTTTATTTTTTCCCATATTTTTTTTATTTTAATGTAGTTTTCCTTACGGATTCCTACTTTTTCAGGATTCCCCTTAAGTACTTTACCACTTTTAATACCTACACGGAAAAGAGGATAGTCTTTGTAGAACTGCTCTCGTTTTTCAAGATTTATATTCCCATCCATATCAATATAATTTTTACCACCTAATTCAAAGAACAAGGCATTCCGATCTTTATCCATCTTTTCAGCAATTTCATCAATTATTGATAAGATGTTAGTTACATTTGGTTCTCCTTCATTAATTTCATCTTGGAGCTTTTCTGCAAAATTATTTTCAGTATGGTCAATAAGATAATTAAGACGGAATTCTTCATCCCCGATTTCTGCTCGATTACCGTTTTCATCAACTGGTAATCGTAGCCCCCGCCCAACTTCCTGTATTTTAGAATTTTCGCTACCAGAAGATCGCAATTTCGCAATAGTAAATACATTCGGATTATCCCAACCCTCACGTAGAGTCCATTTGGAGAAAAGAAACCGACGAACATTCCAATTGCCATTCTTGTCTTTGAAAGAAAGCAGACTTTCTTTATCACGTAAAATTTCGTCTACTTCTTTTTGAATCGCTTCATCCGAAGTGTCATTATCCTTAGAGAAGTAACCTCCGTTTGTAAGTGAAATGTTATTACTACTTGCTTTTAAAAACTCAACATATTCTTTGTCTTTTTCGGTTAGTGTAGCCTTGGATTCTATATCCTCTATTTCCTTTTTAATACGTTTGTTTAATTTGTCCTCAAAATATAAACGTAACACTCCTGACTTATCACTTTCTGTACGATAGGAAAGCGGATTATCAATGAAAAATAAAGATAGTGTTTTATAACGTGGCGAACGATAGAAGTTCTCTTGTTCCTTTTGAAAATGTAGTTCTATTGCTTGCTCAATCATCATTTCTTGATAAGAATGACTGAATACGCCAGCATATAAACTATCACCAACAGCTAGCATTCTATCGTTAGAAAGTTTGATACCATTCATTCCATTTAGTTCATCAAATTTATTAATATCTACAATACTAATATTTGAGAAATCTTCACTCATTCTATTTAGACTATCACCAAGTACAAAGTCGTAATTAACTTTCGTATCTTCATTTCTAAAACGAATTTCTTTATTTGCTTTTACGCCTTTGTTTTCAATTCTAACTAAACGATAACGAGTACTTGAAACTCCTTCTACTTCAGGATTGAATATAGATACACCTTTTACTAAATCACGGTTAAAGGCTTGTGCTGATGTTAGGTTGTATACTAAATTGTTATAGTCCCTTGTATCATCATCTTTCTTTGATGTAATTTTAGGGAACGTAGCCCCAAAACGAATAATCGCAAGTGGGTTTAAATTTTCAGTAATGTACTGATATGTATTTTGTTCCCTAGGAAAACGGTGTGCTTCATCAAGTATAACTATGGGTCTTGTTTCTCCCATTCCCTCTATAGGACGTGTTGTACCAGTAAAGAGCGATTCGTCATAATCTTTACGGTCTAGCGTTGAGTTTTTCCCTTTTTTAAGCATTGCCATACCAGTTAAGAACATATAAACAGTATTCTTTGCAAATCTATCTCCCTCAGAAAAATTACGTACTTCTGTGGGTATATATCTACGTCCTTTTTTATTGCTTTTTTGTTTATTTAATACTTCCAAGGAAATGTCAAGGTCCTTATAGTCTTCATACAAGCTATAATGCCGTTTGAACATATCAGATTCTAAAAACGCCTTTGTACCTTCTTTAATTGGTGTAGTTGGCGTTACAACAATAAATTTATTGAAATTGTATTTTGCTTTTAATTCTAACATTAAACGTGAATACACATAAGTTTTACCTGTGCCTGTTTCCATCTTTACATCAATTCCCAAGATACCGTCATTAATTGATGTACGCAAATCGCTATTAATCCTATTTTTCTTTTGAATAGTAGTAATATTAGCTTTTAATTTCTCTTGAACAAACATGTCAGTAAGATTAAAAACAGGATTTGCTTTATTAGAAATATAATTTAATGGCACGCCATTAAATACATCTGTAACAGCTTCTATCGCTTCAACTTGATAATCAAGCTCCTTCAGTTCCATCGTCCTCTTAATACCTCCTTTCTAGGGTCAACCCATTTATAGTTTTCACAGCTAAATCTAACTCACGAAGTAAAACTGATGATAAAGAGTGGACATATACAGTAATGTTCGAAATATTGATTTCTTTCTCATGAATTTTTCTAAGTAATTCAACCATATCGTCAGTGGTCATGCCTTCATTTAAAATGTATAGCCTTGAACCAGATAAATAACCATTTGCTTGTCCGAATTCTATTTCCTCTACCTTTGCACTAAAACCAAACCCATCATTAATCAGCCAAGTTGTAAGTAGTGTGGACTCTCCACTAGCTTCTTTGTATTGGTAAATATCAATGTGGTTTTCAGTACCTATACCTAAAGTTTCCTGAACAACAGGATTGTCGGTGAATTCTTCGATACTTTCTATCGATGGAATAGGTCTTTCATGCACATAGTATGTCTTAAAACCATAATCTATACTTTCACCTGTTTCTTCATTAATCCTTTTAGCAGCACGTCTTATTCGCTCTCTCCCTACTTCGTCAATAGTTGAAAAACCAAACTTCTCTCGAGCTGGATTATTCTCTTTGAGTTCTTCAGGTAATTGAACTAATATATATTTATAATTTCCTTTATCACTTGTATTAAGCCTCATAACAGCATCAGCTGTTGTTGCTGAACCTGAAAAGAAATCTAAAACTAAAATCTCTTCTTTTTTGGGAATCAAACTTAACAAGTAATACAACAAATCAACATTTTTAGGATTAGTGAATATATCAGCTGAACCCATCAGCTCATTAAAATAAGTAGTACCATCATTAGTTGAAAAATCCAAAATGCTTCTTGAATTTGATGATACATCCCTTTCAATATAATACTTTCCATTTTCTTCAAAAACGGTTGAACTATCAACGAAAGTTCGCTTCTTTATATTGTAATTCGGCTCTGTACCTGTAACCATTACCTCTTTTTTATCCCTAACAAATTTATCAATTTCCCATGTCCAAACTCCAAATTGATTTCTAACTTTTGGAGGACGAATAGGGAAATATCCATTTAAAATTAAATCTTCATCATCTGTATACAATTCTTCATACGTTTTAGCGGTCCCAATCATTTCTTTGTCATAATCCATTTTGGGAATCATACAATTCGTCTCTTTGTTGTAATAAACGGTGTATCCAAGATTGTTCCTGTTGGCTAACGTACCACCTTCACCCCGAGTAGTAATGTAATCATTAAAGTAATAATATTCTTCATTTTCTTCATAGACCTCTTGTTTTTGATGTGAAATTACTCGAATATTTTCTTTCTCTTTTCCATTTTCAAAAACAGTACTTTTACGATATACCAAAACATATTCATGATTTTTTTGGATGTTTTTTGAATCGTTTTTCGAATTTTGTTTATTTTGTATAATTGGTCCTAATCTGTTACTTTCACCGAAGATTTCATCACATAAAAGTATCATATTAGATGCTTCGTTATCATCAAGGCTTACAAACATTACTCCCTCCTTTTTCAAGAGTTTATGTGCAATTGCAATTCTGGGCAGCATAAACGTCAACCAAGCGGAATGACTTGACTTACCTGATAGGTTATAAATTCGTTCAGCTTTTTCTTCATCACCAAATATTTCAGTAAGCCTTTCTACACTAAACTGAAATGTATCAGGATAAGTGAAGTCATCACTCCCCGTATTATATGGTGGATCAATGTAGATAACATCTACTGCATTCGTATATGACTTCCTTAGATGCTTTAAAACGTCAATATTATCACCGATTATGTAGATATTTTCACTATCTTTGTTTACACCATTATTGTTCTCTAATTCATCAGGAGAAACTAGAGTATCAGTTGGTGTATCAATCAATAATTTTGCATATTCTTTTCCAACAAAATTTAAAGAAAAACCTTCTGTGTTTACACCAATATCACTGTCTGTCAAATAGCCTTTGAACTTTTCAAATTCAAATTCTCCTTTTTTATTAAAGAATTGAGGGAAATATTCTCTTAGCTCTTCAAAACGTTTATTTCGAGCTTCTTCTTGAAGTTCCTCAAATGACTTTACATTTTGTTCTTCATTATGATCTAACACGTTATACCACCCCTGGAATTATATGTGTAAACTACTTTGTATTTATAGAATGAAAACTAATACACATTCTCTATTTTAAGGTCACTTCATAAACTTTAGATTTCTATTAATTTTATCCATAAGTTATTTTGATAATAATAGAAATAATTATATAGAATGATTCACCTTATGGATTGCAATTACTATTATACATTACGATTATTCGTGAGAAAATGAATTCAGCAAAATCAAAACCAAATGATGAGAATCATAGTACGCTGAATACTTGCTATTTCGTGCGATTAAAAACTTATAAAGAAGCTTCACCAACCTCCTGACACACGATTCATGCCCATATTATGAATTAAAACAACAGCGGTTATTTATCATGATGTACCTAAAATATAGAAAAGACGAACTAAAAATTTCGCCTCCCACACTTAAAGTTAATTTAAACTTGGCAGGGAATGAACGCTATCAAACATTTGATATAGGTTATTCAATAGAACCTTTCATCTCTACTGCATATTTCATAGGAATCTATTTCCCAGTCCCAGTCCAATTAAAAAACCCGCACTCCAAAAAGTACGGGTTTTAGTCATATTAACCGATAGAACCTTCCATCTCAAACTTGATCAGGCGGTTCATTTCTACTGCATATTCCATCGGAAGCTCTTTCGTGAATGGCTCGATGAAGCCCATTACGATCATTTCAGTTGCTTCCTCTTCAGAAATTCCGCGGCTCATCAGATAGAATAGCTGCTCTTCAGAAACCTTAGACACTTTCGCTTCGTGCTCAAGTGAAATGTTGTCATTCAGAATTTCGTTGTATGGAATTGTATCAGATGTTGATTCGTTATCCATAATCAACGTATCGCACTCAATGTTAGAACGTGCACCGTGTGCTTTACGTCCGAAGTGTACGATACCGCGGTAGGTTACTTTACCGCCCTGTTTAGAGATCGATTTAGATACGATTGTTGAAGATGTGTTAGGCGCTAAGTGGTGCATTTTAGCTCCTGCATCCTGGTGCTGACCCTTACCTGCAAGTGCGATTGACAGTGTCATACCACGTGCACCTTCACCGCGAAGGATAACTGCAGGATATTTCATTGTCAGCTTAGAGCCGATGTTTCCATCTACCCATTCCATTGTTGCATTTGCATCACATACTGCACGCTTCGTTACCAGGTTGAATACGTTGTTCGCCCAGTTCTGAATCGTTGTGTAACGGCAGTAAGCGTCTTTTTTGATAATGATTTCAACTACGGCACTATGAAGTGAGTTCGTTGTATAGACCGGTGCTGTACAACCCTCAACGTAGTGTACGCTTGAACCTTCATCCGCAATGATCAGTGTACGCTCGAACTGACCCATGTTTTCAGAGTTGATTCGGAAGTACGCCTGTAGTGGTGTATCAACTTTTATGCCTTTAGGGACATAGATGAATGATCCACCTGACCATACTGCTGAGTTCAGTGCAGAGAACTTGTTATCACTTGATGGAATAACAGTTCCCCAGTGCTTTTTGAAAAGCTCTTCATTTTCTTTAAGTGCTGAATCAGTGTCCTTGAAGACGATACCCATATCTTCAAGATCCTCTTTCATGTTGTGGTATACAACTTCTGATTCATACTGTGCAGATACACCTGCAAGGTACTTCTGCTCAGCTTCAGGAATACCGAGCTTGTCAAATGTACGCTTGATTTCCTCAGGAACCTCGTCCCAGCTGCGCTCGCTTCGCTCTGACGGCTTAACGTAATACGTAATTTCATCAAAGTTCAGTCCGCTTAAGTCGCCGCCCCACTGAGGCATTGGCATGTTGTAAAACTGTTCAAGAGCCTTCAGACGATAGTTCAGCATCCACTCCGGCTCTTCTTTCATACGTGAAATTTCTTCCACGATTTCACGCGTCAGACCACGCTTCGAACGGAAAATCGATACGTCTTTATCATGAAAGCCATATTTATAATCGCCAACATCGGGCATTTTTTTCGCCATGATGATTCCTCCTTCTTTTTTTGCAGTTATTCAGACTGCTGGTCAATCCCTTTCTCCATTGCTTTCCAGGAAAGTGTTGCACATTTGATACGGGCAGGGAATTTTGCCACACCCTGCAGTGCTTCAATATCACCAAGGTCTACTGAATCATCGTATTCTTTTCCAAGCATCATATCTGAAAAGATTTGAGAATATTTAAGTGCTTCATCAACGGGCTTTCCTTTGATCACCTGAGTCATCATAGAAGCAGACGCCATTGAGATTGAGCAACCTTCACCATCGAATTTTGCTTCTTTGACAATTCCATCCTGTACATCAAGTGTTAAATGGATTCTGTCACCACATGTAGGGTTATTCATATCAACAGTTACACTGTCTTCGATTTCCCCTTTGTTACGCGGGTTCTTATAGTGATCCATAATCACCTGACGATACAGCTGGTCTAAGTTATTAAAAGACATCGCTGAAATACTCCTTTGTTTTAACGAGTCCACTTACTAAGCGGTCAATATCTTCTTCTGTGTTATACAGATAGAAGCTTGCACGGGCTGTTGAAGAAACATTAAGCCATTTCATCAGCGGCTGTGCACAGTGATGACCTGCACGAATCGCAATACCGTCTGCATCAAGTACAGTGGCTAAATCATGTGGATGAACGTCATCAAGATTAAAAGTCACAAGGCCTGCGCGCTTAGATGGATCTTTAGGTCCGTAGATGGTAATGCCATCGATTTCAGACATTTTCTCCATCGCATATGCTGCGAGGTGGTGCTCATATTTCTCAATTTCATCGAGACCGATTTCATTTAAGAAATCTATCGCAGCCCCAAGACCGATTGCACCGGCGATGATTGGTGTGCCGCCTTCAAATTTCCACGGAAGCTCTTTCCATGTGGATTCCTGAAGACCGACAAAGTCAATCATTTCCCCGCCGAATTCTACAGGCTCCATTGCGTTCAAGTGTTTCTTCTTACCATATAGAACGCCAATACCAGTCGGGCCAGCCATCTTGTGGCCTGAGAATGCAAAGAAGTCACAGTCAAGATCCTGCACATCCACCTTCATATGAGGTGCAGACTGTGCACCGTCCACCACCATGACTGCGCCATTTTCATGTGCAATCTGTGTGATTTCTTTAATCGGGTTGATTGTGCCGAGTACGTTTGAAACCATCATAATCGAAACAATTTTCGTGTTTGATGTGATCGTTTCACGCACATCATCAAGTGACAGCGTGCCGTCTTCCTGAAGCGGTACATACTTCAGTGTTGCACCGGTTCTTTTCGCCAGCTGCTGCCAAGGGATGATGTTACTGTGGTGCTCCATGTGTGTAATGACGATTTCGTCGCCTTCTTTCACATTTTCCTGACCATAGCTTTGTGCGATGGTATTAATCGCTGTTGTTGTACCGCGCATGAAGATAACTTCTTCAGAAGATGCGGCATTAATGAATTTACGAACTTTTTCGCGAGCTCCTTCATACCCGTCTGTCGCCCGGGTTCCAAGCGTGTGTACACCGCGGTGCACGTTTGAGTTGTACCCTTTATAGTACTCGTCAATCGCCTGGATCACAGACAGCGGTTTTTGAGAAGTAGCTGCGCTGTCAAGATAGACAAGCGGCGAACCGTTTACTTCCTGGTCCAATATTGGAAACTGTCTGCGGATCTCTTCGACATTCATACATTCACTTTCCTTTCAATCACTTCTGTGAGCTGCTGCTTCACGCCTTCAATTGGAAGCTTAGTCACTACCGGTGCTAGGAAACCGTGGATAACAAGACGCTCTGCTTCTCTTTGAGAAATACCACGGCTCAT
This sequence comes from Jeotgalibacillus sp. 10bf12, assembly GCF_055597105.1. Lineage (NCBI taxonomy): Bacteria > Bacillati > Bacillota > Bacilli > Caryophanales > Caryophanaceae > Jeotgalibacillus > Jeotgalibacillus sp. 10bf12. Next base: position 3,194,614 of record NZ_CP200276.1, read on the forward strand.
CAGATAGAACAGCTGCATAGGATCTACGCGGCCTACTGAAGCTGCGTGACCTGCAGTTACATCATCTTCATCAATCAGAAGGATCGGGTTTGCATCACCGCGTGCTTTTTCGCTTAACATCAGTACGCGTGATTCCTGCTCAGCGTTCGCTTTTGTCGCGCCGTGCTCGATCTTACCGATTCCGTTAAAGATAGAAGAAGCTGCGTCCTTCATAACGCCGTGCTTCAGAATATATCCTTCTGAGTTTTTACCCCAGTGTCTGATATTCGTTGTAAAGTTCTGCTTTTGATTTCCACGTCCGACTACAACCATTTTCGTGTCACCGTGTGAATTATCGCCAATCAGGTGCGTGATGTTTTCTGAGATTGTATTCCCATCATTCATCATGCCAAGCGCCCACTCGATTTTTGCATCGCGTGAAGCTATTCCGCGGCGGTTTACGTAAGTTGTTGTACCTTCAGACAGGTTATCAACTGCTCCGTATACAACACGCGCATTGTCTTTTGCTACAACTTCAGTAATGATGTTCGCAAGCGACTCACCGGCACCTTCAGTTGCAAGATAAGATTCAACATAAGTGACTGCAGAATTTTCTTCAGCCACAACAAGTACGTGGTTGAAAAGAGCTGCATCAGCATTATCGTGTACGTATACAGCCTGGATTGGCTCTTCAAGTTCAACGTTTTTAGGAACATAAAGAAATGCTCCGCCATTTACAAGTGCTGCGTGAAGTGCAGTCAGCTTATGCTCGTCCATCTGCACTGCATCCTTCATGAAGTACTGCTCTACAAGCTCAGGGTGCTCCTTCGCTGCAGTTAAAATATCTGTGAAAATAACACCTTTACTCTTCAGGCTGTCAGACAGCTTCAGGTATGCTGGTGTATTGTTGCGCTGAATATACAGGTTTTCCTGCTTCTCAGCGTCTACTAGAGACTTCACTGATTCAGGAAGCTCTTCTAATGAAGCATAAGCTTCACTTTCTACAGTATGGCTAGCAAACTGTGTGAAATTCCATTTATCTATTTTCGTTTTATCCGGCTTCGGCAATGGCAGCTCTTCTGCTTTCGCAAGTGCGTCCAATCGAAGGGACGACAGCCAGCCAGGCTCGCCGTTCTTTTCTGAGAAAGCCTGCACCGCTTGCTGATCAACCGGCAATTTCATTTGTGTCGTCATATTCATCCTCCTATCAGTTACGCTTCTTGTCCTACAGTTTCGTCTTCAATACCAAGTTCCTGTTTGATCCAGTCATAACCTTCACTTTCAAGGCGCTGAGCCAGTTCAGGTCCACCCGATTTAACAACGCGGCCCTGCATCATAACGTGTACGAAATCAGGCTCGATGTAGTTAAGAAGACGCTGATAGTGAGTGATAATCAGGCAGCCGAAATCTTCACTGCGCATCTGGTTAATTCCTTTAGATACAACTTTCAGTGCATCAATATCAAGACCAGAGTCAATCTCGTCAAGGATACCGAATTCAGGTCTGATCATCATCAGCTGAAGAATTTCATTACGCTTCTTCTCTCCGCCTGAGAAACCTTCATTCAGGTAACGCTGTGCCATGTTCTGATCCATTTCGAGGAAGTCCATGTTTTTATCTAATTCTTTAATGAATTTCATTAAAGAGATTTCCTGGCCCTCTTCACGGCGTGCATTGATTGCAGAACGAAGGAAGTCTGCATTTGTTACGCCAGTGATTTCACTTGGATACTGCATTGCAAGGAATAATCCTGCAAGTGCACGCTCGTCCACTTCCATTTCAAGAACGTTTTCACCGTTCAGCAGTACTTCACCTTTTGTTACTTCGAACTTAGGGTGTCCCATAATTGCTGAAGCAAGCGTTGATTTACCTGTTCCGTTTGGTCCCATAATAACGTGAATCTTACCGCTATCCAATTCAAGGTTTACACCTTTTAAAATTTCTTTGCCTTCGATCTCCACATGAAGATCTTTAATTACTAAAGTTGAAGCCATTGTCTAATTACCTCCGTTTGTATATGAATTTGAAATGGAAGAACCATTCTCAATTTATTCTCATTCTAATCTTATAACAAATTAAAACTAGAATCAAATCACACTGACCCTTACCTTTACAATCAAAAAAGTCAGTGTAGGATACACTGACTTTTTCTCTTCTCTACTATTATAAATGATTGATGACTTTACCTTCAAGTTCCTGGACTAAGTCCTGTGACTTTTTATACTCTTCTTCACGTTTCATTTCCACATTCATACGCACATTGTGATCTCTCATATACGTTTCGTAACCAACTCCGTGCGAACTTAGCATTTGCTTCTCCATGTCAGTTGTAAAATCAACTTTAATAGGATGGATAATGAATCATTCCTTTTCGGTTTTTTTGTCCGTGACTTCGTTTCCATATTTTTTCTAAATCTGTTTGCTAGTGGTGTATTACCCGCTAGAAAACTTAATAAACACACTAGCATTATTTTTTGACTATTACAAATATTTATTCAATATATGTAAGGGTTTCCATTGTTTTTAAATCAATAGATGAAGGCGAAACAAAAATTTTTTTGCCACCTGTTGAAATTCCCTCGCGGCGGTTTTGTTACAAGCTGTGAATGAAAAGATGCAACTCGATCCGGGATCAATACAAATTCTCCACATAAAGGTACAACTTCCCGGGTGTATCGCGACAACCTGAGGAGAAATAGCAGCAACTCTGACTTAAATGACAACATTTCAGTTCGTGCACCCGCTCTGCTCTGAATGCCTTTAAGAAACAGGTCTTTAGTGTCTTAAGAGCATCAAGCGGGATCGGTGCAAAACAAGTATTCAGATGGGATACAGACATTTGAAGAGAAAATAGAAGCAATTCTGGCACGGATAGGAACAACTTCCCGGGTGTATCACGACAACCTGAGCAGGGATTGCAACAACTTCAGCACAAATTAATACAAACTCACCTTCCCTTGCCCCGCGCAAAAATATAAAAAAACTGCCCAGTCATAGACTGAGCAGTTACCAAACAATTATTCAGCGTCAACCGGTACGACTGCGCCGCCCCATTCTTCAAGAATGAAGTCCTGGATTTCTTCAGAAGTTAAAACTTCTACAAGCTTCTGAACTGCTTCGTTATCCTCTTCACCACTGTTAACTGCAATGACGTTAACATATGGTGAATCAGAATCCTCAAGGGCAATTGAATCTTCAAGCGGGTTGATTCCTGCATCAATTGCATAGTTAGAGTTGATTAGAACTGCGTCACCTTCTCCATTTTCATAAAGCTGTACAAGAAGTGCTGCTTCATAATCCGCTTCGAACTGAAGGTTTTTAGGGTTTTCTACAATATCAGATACTTCTGCTGCTGTTTTTTCAACTTCAGGATCCAGTGTGATCAGACCCTGTGCTTCAAGCATAGTAAGAATACGGCCGTGATCAGCTACAGAATTACTCATTAGAATTTCAGCACCATCCGGAAGCTCATCAAGTGATGCATAATCCTGAGAATATACGCCGATTGGCTCAATGTGAATGCCGCCAGCATTTGCAAAGTCATAATCATGTTCTGCAATTTGTGACTCAAGGTAAGGTACGTGCTGGAAGTAGTTTGCATCAATTTCACCTGAATCAAGATCCTGGTTAGGAAGAATGTAGTCCTGATACGTTTCGATCTGAAGGTCTACGCCTTCTTCTTCAAGTAAAGGCTGTGCCTGCTCAAGGATTACAGCGTGTGGTACGTTAGATGCGCCGACTCTCAGTTCAACCGGCTCACCATCTTCACTTGAGCCGATACCTTCCTCTGCGTTATCTGAACCGCAAGCGGCTAATGCAAAAATACTTGTTACTGCGAATGTTCCTGCTACGAATTTTTTCATGTGTGATTCTCTCCCTTAGTGTGTTTTTATAATAAGCTAAATTAGCGTTTATCCAGTTTGTTGGTGAAGAAGTCTCCAAAGAATTGAATGATGAAGACGATTGCTAAGATAATGATGGTTGCTGCGAGCACTACGTCATCCCTGCTTCGCTGGAATCCGTCAAGGAATGCAAGGTTACCAAGTCCGCCTGCTCCGATGACACCTGCCATCGCTGTATAACCGACCAGCGCAATGGCTGTAACGGTAATACCTGAGATGAGAGCTGGCATTGATTCCGGAATTAATACTTTAAAAATAATCGTACTGATTTTGGCTCCCATTGATCTTGCCGCTTCAATGACGCCCTTATCAATCTCACGCAATGCAATCTCAACCATACGTGCGTAGAATGGTGCGGCACCAATTATCAATGCCGGCAAGGCTGCATCTGCTCCCCTGATCGTCCCAAGCAGAAAACGAGTAAATGGGATGAGCAGAATAATCAGGATAATAAATGGAATTGACCTGAATATATTAACGAGTGCTGTCGTAATGCCATAAGCGATTTTATTTTCCAGTAAGTTTCCTTTTGAAGTAAGAAATAAAAGCAACCCGAGTGCCAGTCCTAAGATAAATGTAATGATGACTGAAATGACTGTCATATAAATCGTTTCGTAGGTCGCCTCCCACATGACCGGCCACTCAACGTTCGGAAAAATCTGCTCAATCATGTGTGATCACCTCCACTCCGACACTTGCCGCTTCTAGAAATTCAATCGCTCGCGCTAACTCATCCGGCTGCCCGTGTAAATGAATAAACAATGAGCCGTATGCGCCGTTTTGCGTCTGCGAAATTTTCCCCTGCAGAATATTGACCTGCAGCTCGAATGAACGGATCAGATTTGTAACGACCGGCTGCTCAGCTGATTCACCTACAAAAGTCAGCTTGATCACTTTGCCGTCCTGGTACTCTTTCAGCAGATGCTCAATCGTATCTTTTGTTTCTTCAGGTTCTGTTACCTGCTGAACGAAACGTTTTGTGATGTTTTCTTTCGGCTGCTTAAATACGTCAAGGACATCTCCAAGTTCAACTACTTTACCGCCTTCCATCACAGCAACACGGTGGCAGATTTTTCTGATGACGTGCATTTCATGTGTGATCAGCACGATTGTCAGACCGAGGCGCTTATTAATATCCACCAGCAGTTCAAGAATTGAATCGGTCGTCTGAGGGTCAAGCGCCGATGTTGCTTCATCACAAAGCAGTACTTCAGGGTCATTCGCAAGTGCCCGTGCAATCCCGACTCTCTGCTTTTGACCGCCACTCAGTTGAGAAGGATAGGCATCTCCACGGCCATCAAGTCCTACAAGTTCGATTAACTCATCCACTCTTTTTAATCGTTCCTGTTTAGGAACACCTGCTATTTCAAGCGGAAAAGAAATATTTTCTCTTACAGACCTTGACCATAGAAGATTGAAATGCTGGAAAATCATACTGATTTTTTGTCTTGCTTTCCGCAAGTCTCCTCCTTTGATAGAGGAAATCAGCTTACCATTTATATCAACCTTACCTTCTGACGGCTGTTCAAGACCGTTCAGCATACGGATTAATGTACTTTTACCGGCACCACTGTATCCAATGACGCCAAAGATTTCGCCTTCGTGAATGTTCAGGTTAACTTTGTCAACTGCAGTCAGTGAACCGCTTTTTGTTTTAAATACTTTTTTTACATCTGAGATGGTTATCATACCATCACCCACTTTCGTAAATTAACTTATTATCCCGTTAAAGCAGGAAATTAAAATACTGCCTTCAAATAGTCCTGTTATATATAAAAAACGCCTCTCTGCGTGATGAGCAGAAAGGCGTCAAAAATTAAACGGCTTTCTCTCATCTACCAGGTATAAACCTGTGTGACTTGGCACCTTTCCAGTAAACTGTCGGTTGCCGGGCTTCATAGGGCACTTCCCTCCGCCGCTCTTGATAAGAGTTACGCGTATTCAGTTAAGATTCATTAAGAGTACGAGACAAATCGTATCATGTTCTTAAATTTACTGTCAACGAATTTTTTTCAAAATTGCACATTTACTGATTTGCCGGCTGTCCGGACAGTTCTCTGAATGCCTCAAAGATCGTTGGCACTGATTCAAACTTATAGATTTTCTGCACCATCTGACCATCTTTAAATAACAGCAGGCATGGGACACTTTCAATCTGATAACGCTCAGCAAGCGGTTCAACATAGTTTAGATCTGCTTTTCCGACCTCAGTATCCTGAATCGCAGCGGCTGTCACTTCAAGCATTTTCCCCGCAAGCTTACACGTCCCGCACATTGGCGTGTATAAATACATCGCTGACTGCTTTTTTTCCTGCAAACGCTGGTCCAGCGCTTCTATTGTCCATTCTTTTATCATTAAAGATTCATCCTTTTTTCTAAAAACTCAGTGTAAATATCAATATTTGCACCGGCTAAAATAACAGCCAGATGCTGCTCAGGAGCTGTTGCAACCTCACGATAGGCTTTGTCGATATAAAGATGATCCGCTTCAGGCATCTCTCTTTTAAACTGTTTTCGCAGCTTCTCACCTGCATCATCCGCATCCACAAGCACATAGACATCTTTTTCATACAACTCATCAATCAGCTCATCCATTTTCGTCAGGCTGATTGTGCCATTTGTACAAATAATATCAACCGGCTCTCTGATAATCGGCTGAACCTTACGCTTATCAGACTTACCCTCAACAATAATAACCTTTTTGCACTGCATTTCCCATCACACCTTCACCTAAGGATCGCACGGCTTTCTAACATGGTATGCTGCTGATTTAATTGTCGCCTGTACTGTTGAGAAATGCAAGTAAATGAGATGGGTGAAAATCTCTTGAAGTTAGTGTTGCTATATAGTGGCAGGTGTTTTCCGCTTCAGGGGGACTTCACGGCCGGGCGGTGAACCAGCAGGCTTCACCATAAGCCTCACCTGTCCCTTCCTGACGAGCCCCTTACGCTCCAATCACCTGCTGCGCAAATATGGATTCTTTCCCCATAAACTAATAACTGAAAAATTAGATACCGTTTATATTTCACATAGACAGGATGAGGTGAACGGAGCAGAAGGCGGCGACTCCAGCGGGATGTGACGGACAGGTGAGACCCCGCAGGCAAAGCCGAGGAGGCTCAGCGCCGTCCCCGCGGAAAGCGTCCGCCTGGCGCGCAGTGAGCCGGTTTCATAAAAAAACCGCCCACCCAACCAGGTGAACGGCACATCAATTAGTCTTCGTCTGTCATTTTGTCATATGCTTCAGCATCCATCAGTGCGTCAACTTCTGAGTCATCAGAAAGTTCAACTACGACCATCCATGCTTTTTCATATGGAGATTCGTTAACGTATTCAGGGCTGTCTTCAAGGTCTTCGTTCACCTCAACGACTTTACCGCTGACTGGTGCGTAAAGTTCTGACACTGTTTTAACAGACTCAACGCTGCCAAATGGCTCGTCTGCCTGCAGCTCGTCGCCTACTTCCGGAAGCTCAACAAATACGATATCGCCAAGCTCTGACTGTGCGAATTCAGTAATACCGATTCGTGCTTTACCGTCTTCAACTTTTACCCATTCGTGTTCTTCTGAATAACGTAATTCTTTTGGTGAACTCATGTGTTTTCCCTCCGCATATGAATGATTTCTATACTACTTCATATTGGCATAACAGGTGCCCGAAAACAAGAATTGTTTCTGATTAACCCTGCCATTTTTCTTCAAATTCCGGTTCTTTAAATCCAACTGTTACCTGATTGCCGTCAGTCGTCAGCGGACGCTTGATCAGTTTGCCGTCTGAAGCAAGCAGTTCAAGCTTTTCCTCATCTGACATGTCGGCAAGCTTATCTTTTAAACCAAGCTCGCGATACTTTACACCGCTTGTATTGAAAAACTTCTTCAGCTCAAGCCCGCTTTTCTTATGTAGCTCAGAAAGTTCTTCTTTTGAAGGAGGTGAATCGATTAAATGAATTTCTTCGTATGACACCTCATTTTGATCCAGCCATTTTTTCGCTTTACGGCACGTGCCACATTTTGGGTAAGTGTAAAAAGTAATCGTCATGTTCATTCCTCCTTGTTAATAACACCGGTCTTCCACGGTAATAATCAGATGCTTTAACGTTTCCAGCGCTCCCTCAAGAGCAAGAGAGTAATTGCGCTGCGTTCCATGCTGTTTCATTTTTAAAATACCCTGTTCACGCAGAATTTTCAAATGATGAGAAACAGCAGGACGGGAAAGCGGAAGTCTATCTGTTAATTCATTCACTGTCATTGAGTCTGTATCTGAGAGCATTAATACAATATCCTGACGATAAGGATCACTCAATGCCTGAAATAATGGAATACAGTCCCGAAATGCTTTTTCTGCCTGCTCCCCCATTTATGTCACCTCACTACTCTCTTTCCTGTGTCTTTCTAACGATGCTTGCTGCAGCTGACCTGGAGATCAGACGGCTCGCTCTGGACTGAAGTTTGTTCATGCCTCCAGGTATAATCTGCTTTTTACCATTCATAAATTCGATAAACGTGATTTTCGCTACCGCCTGCGGTTTCATCGTGCCATTGTTAAATAGCTTTGAATCATTCAATTCTGCTGTGTCTTTGCACCCTGTACTTGTAGGTCCTGGATACAATCCTGACACCTGCACGCCATGCTCAGCCCATTCATTATCGAGTGCTTCAGTAAATGATTTCACATATGCTTTAGATGCATAATACACCGCCATTAACGGTCCAGGGAAAAACGCAGCTGTTGAAGCGACATTCAGAATTTTTCCTGACTTCGCATTCACCATCTCACGGCCAAACAACTTTGTCAGTTCAGTTAGTGAAGTAATATTCAGCTGAATCATTTCCTGTTCTTTTTGCAGATCAGTCTGATGGAATTCCCCAAATAGGCCGACGCCTGCGTTATTAATCAGAATATCGACTGTCAGTTTCTGTGACTGCACCTGATCAAATAAGGTTTGAGCAGCTCCGGCTTTTGATAAGTCACTTTGAAAAACATGCGTTTCGATCGTATATTTCTCTGCCAGTTCATTTGCCAATTCATTCAGCTTATCTACACTTCTTGCAGCAAGAATCAGCGTATGCCCCTTCTCCGCATAAAGCTTCGCAAGCTCTTTCCCAATCCCACCGGATGCACCCGTAATTAAAACATTCATCCAACCACTCTCCTTATGTCTATATGTTTAAAAGTTTAAACAAATCGTAAGGATTTATTCAGTGGAAGTCAATTAAAGATGCTTTCCATAAGAAAAACCGCCTAGTTGTATAGGCGGTTTCTCACTATTTGATCGGTATTAATCGTTTATTTCATCAACCAGCTACAGGTTAGAGGGGGACGCGGAAAGCGCAGTCGCCACGTAAATCATTAGCGGTTTATAAAGTTAAAATCATACTACAAATTTCTCAGCATCAATCAGCTTCGCAGCCGCTTCACGCTTTACCGGAATCAGGTTCACTGGTGTGAAACGCGTGAACTTGCGAAGTGCAGAAAGCATCATGCGAAGTGAATCTCCGCTTTCAGCAGCAATCAGTGTTTCCTTTGCGTGCTGTTCGATCTCATTGAACGCTTCCTGACAGAAGATCTGTGTATAAAGAACCTTCTGCTGGTTCTTTTCAAGACCGGACTTTTCAACAGCCTTCTGTGTACGAAGAAGTGAAGACTCCATTGCGTATGCAAGTGATACGATATCAGCAATATTCACTAGAACTTCCTGTTCTGCTTCAAGCGCTTTGCCGTACTTCTGTGCAGCAAGACCTGCAGCCAGCAGACCAATCTTCTTCGCATTTTTCACAAGATACTCTTCCTGCTTTAGCGGCTCATCGCTGATTTCTTCAGGCATCATGCTCATCAGTTCTTCCTGAAGCGCCTGTGCTTTTTGAAGTAATGGCAGTTCTCCCTTCATAGCTTTACGAAGGTATGTTCCTGGAACCAATAAGCGGTTAATTTCGTTTGTTCCTTCAAAGATACGGTTGATACGTGAGTCGCGGTAGATACGCTCTACTTCGTACTCCTGCATAAAGCCATAACCGCCGTGAAGCTGAACTGCTTCATCCGCAATATAATCAAGTGATTCAGTGCCAAATACTTTATTTAATGAACACTCAATTGCATATTCAGCGATTGATTTCGCTACTTCTTTACCGTCCTTGATTTCTTCATCAGACAGCTGGCTCATACGATCTTCAAACAGACCTACTGTACGGTATACTGAGCTCTCTGTTGCATAAAGCTTCGCACCCATTGTCGCAAGCTTTTCCTTCGTCAGGTTGAAGCTTGAGATCGGAGTATTGAACTGCTTACGCTCGTTTGTATATTTTACAGCAAGCTCAAGCGCACGCTTAGAAGCTCCCACTGTACCTACGCCAAGCTTATAACGGCCAATATTCAGGATGTTGAATGCAATCACGTGACCTTTTCCAGCTTCACCAAGAAGGTTTTCTACTGGTACTTGTGCATCTTCAAGGATCAGTGTACGAGTTGAAGAACTCTTGATCCCCATCTTCTTCTCTTCAGCACCAACTGATACGCCGGAGAAGTCGCGCTCTACGATAAATGTAGAGAAGTGCTCGCCATCGATTTTCGCATACACAACAAATACATCAGCAAATCCAGCGTTTGTGATCCACTGCTTTTCACCGTTCAATACGTAGTGAGTGCCTGCTTCATTCAGCTTAGCAGTTGTTTTTGCGCCCAGTGCATCAGAACCAGAACCTGGCTCAGTCAGTGCGTAAGCAGCAATTTTCTCACCTGTAGCAAGTAATGGCAGATACTTCTGCTTCTGATCTTCGTTACCGAAAAGAACGATTGGCAGTGAACCGATTCCTACGTGTGCACCGTGAGTGATTGAGAAACCGCCCGCGCGTGACATTTTTTCTGCGATTAAAGCTGAGCTGACCTTATCAAGTCCAAGACCGCCGTACTCTTCAGGTACATCAGCACCTAAAAGACCAAGGTCTCCTGCTTTTTTCAGAAGCTTTACTGAACGGTCGAACTCATGGTTTTCGATGTGCTCTACTTCAGGAACAACTTCATTGATCACATAATCCTCAGTTGTTTTAGCAATCATTTTCTGTTCGTCTGTGTAATCCTCAGGTGTGAATACGCTTGAAGCTTCAACATCCTCAATCAGAAAGCTGCCGCCTTTAACCAATGCTTTTGTTTCGTTTGTCATGAAAAATTCCTCCCTTGTTTTTATGCTTTATTAACGCTGCTCATTTCGCTTCAGGCGGACGCTTTCCAAGCGGCCGGCGGTGAGCCTCCTCAACACTTCGTGTCTGCGGGGTCTCACCTGTCCGGCTTCTCGCTTAGGAGTCGCCGCCTTACGCTCCAATCGCTGCTAAGTTTTCAGTTGAACATTTCAATTCTTATTAAAAGTATGTTTAGTTAATCATTTCAAAGACGCCTGCTGCGCCCATTCCGCCGCCGATACACATTGTGACGACGCCAAATTGCTGCTGTCTGCGCTTCAGTTCATGAAGCAGTGACAGTGTGAGCTTAGTTCCTGTACAGCCAAGCGGATGACCAAGTGCGATTGCACCGCCATTAACATTGACAATCTCTTCATTCAGCCCGAGCTGTCTGATGACCTGGATTGACTGAGAAGCAAAAGCTTCATTCAGCTCAAACAGGTCAATGTCAGATAGAGAAAGTCCTGCAAGCTTCAATGCTTTTGGAATTGCTTCAACCGGTCCGACACCCATGATTTCAGGTGGCACGCCGCCTACTGCGAATGAGCGGAACTTAGCGATTGGCTTCAGACCAAGTGATTCTGCTTTTTCACGATCCATGACCATCACGGCTGCTGCGCCGTCACTTGTCTGTGAAGCATTACCTGCTGTTACAGATCCGGTCATTGAGAATGCCGGACGAAGTTTACCCAGGGATTCTACTGAAGAGTCGGGGCGTACGCCTTCGTCTCTTGAGAATGTGAATGTTTCTTCTTTCAGCTTATGGTCTCTTCCAACTGTACGTCGCGTTACTTCCACAGGTACAATTTCTTCGTCAAATATGCCGCCATGAACAGCTTTTGCTGCTTTCTGATGACTTCTGACTGCAAATGCATCCTGGTCTTCACGGGAAATACCGAATTTTTTCGCTACTTCCTCTGCTGTATGACCCATGCTCATATAGTATTCAGGCATTTCTTCTGCGATTTTTGAATTCGGTCGAACCGTATGACCCATCATAGGCACAAGGCTCATTGACTCTGCCCCGCCTGCGATGATTGTATCTGCCTGCCCGATCATAATGCGCTCTGCGCCGTATGCGATTGACTGAAGGCCAGATGAGCAGTAGCGGTTAATTGTGATCGCAGGAACCGTGTAATTCAGTCCTGCCAGTGCACCGATATTCCGCGCCATGTTCATACCCTGTTCTGCTTCAGGCATTGCACAGCCGAAAATCAGATCATCAATTTCACCGTCATAGTTTCCTGCACGCTTCAATGTTTCTCTGACAGCAAGTGCGCCCAAATCATCCGGACGTACATGAGCCAGTGATCCCTTTTTTGCTTTACCGACCGGAGTTCTCGCTCCGGCAACGATTACTGCTTCACGCATAATGCTCCCCCTTAAATGCTGGTGTGGTATTCTGGAACCGTCGATTTCCGCTTCAGGGGGACGCTTTCCGCGGCCGGGCGATGAGGCAGCAGGCTGCGCCATGCTTTGTCTCACCTGTCCCTTCCTGCCGCAGGAGTCGCCCCCTTACGCTGCAATCGACTAAATGATTTATCCAAATAAGCTTGTTATTCGTAATCTGTATACTGAATCGTAAAGTTATTTCACTCTATAAGCTGTTGATCTTCGTTACGGACGGAGACTCCTGCGTCAGAAGGGGCTCACCGCGCGGACGCGGAAACCGTAGTCCTCCACGGAAATCAACAGCGGTTATTAAATGCAGATTAGTTACGCAGCGGCTTTCCTTTTACAAGCATGTGCTGCATGCGCTGTTGTGACTTTGGTTTTTCGATCAGGCTTAGGAATGCTTCTCGTTCAAGCTGAAGCAGATACTCTTCATCTACTTCCGTTCCATAAGGTACTTTTCCGCCTGCAATCACGTATGCCAGTTTCTTTGCGATTTTCAGGTCATGCTCTGAGATGAACCCTGACTGATACATAGATTGTGCGCCAAGGAGCAGAGTTGCATAGCCCGGCTCTCCGACCACAGGTACTTTCTTCTTCACTGGCGCTGTATAGTTTTCAGCTAAATGAAGGACTGCCTGCTTCGCGTCATAGATCAGATGATCACCGTTGACACTGATGCCATCTGACTGACTTAGGAAGTTGTAGTCTCTCGCTTCAGCAGCAGATGTGGATACTTTCGCCATAGCGATCATTTCAAACACTCTGTTTGCAACTTTCTGAAGGTCAAAGTCTACCCCTTTTGGCAGGCTGTTGTAGTAATTCAGGTAAAGTTCTTTGTTGCCTCCTCCACCTGGGATAAGTCCAACGCCAACTTCTACAAGACCCATATACGTTTCTGCAGATGCCTGAATGTGGTCAGCCGGCAGACAAACTTCTGTTCCGCCACCTAATGTCATACCAAATGGTGCTGCCACAACCGGGAATGAACTGTATTTCAGCTTCATCATCGCCTGCTGGAAGTGCTTAACGACCATATCGATTTCAAAAACATTATCGTCCTGTGCTTCCATCAGGATCATCGCAAGGTTAGCACCGACACAGAAATTTTTCCCCTGGTTACCGATGACAAGCCCTTTATAGTTTTTCGATACTTCATCTACTGCGTAATTGATCATCTGAGTGATATCCATACCAATCGCATTGTTAGGTGAAGTGAATTCAAGAAGTGCTACGCCATCTCCAAGGTCAATCAGGCTTGCACCTGAGTTTTTCTTAATAACACCATTCTTTTTCTTCAGACGCTTCAGGTTAATTACTTTTTCATTTTCTTCAACCGGAAGATAAGAACCATTATGATAGAAGAAAAGGTCTCCATTTTCTTCTTTATAGAATGACTCATGACCCTCTGCGATCATGTTTTCTACCCATTCAGGTACGTTCAGCCCTTCAGCCTTCATGCGCTCAACTGACTTTGCAACGCCGATTGCATCCCATGTTTCAAATGGTCCTTTATCCCAGCCAAAGCCCCATTTCATTGCCTGATCAATACCTGTAATATCGTCAGCAATTTCACCATTTAGCTCAGCTGAATAAACGAGCACCGGTGGAAGGATCGACCAGAGAAGTTCTGACGCACGGTCTTTTCCGTATACAAGGGTCTTCATTTTTCCTGAGAATCCTTTTTCCTGCTTAGCCATCTCAACTGAAGCTGCTTTTAGCTTACCTCGCGCTTCATATTCAAGTGTCTCAGGGTTTAACTGGAGAATCTCTTTTCCTTCTTTCTTGAAGAAGCCCTGACCTGATTTACTTCCCAGCCAGCCGTTATCACGCATTTTCAGCATAAAGTCCGGCACTTCGAATACTTCCTTTTCCTGACCTTCCACCTGATCGTAGACGTTTTTCGCTACGTGGATAAATGTATCAAGTCCAACAACATCAAGCGTTCTGAAAGTGGCACTCTTCGGACGGCCGATTAATGGGCCTGTTACTGAATCAACTTCACCGACGCTGTAACCGCCTTTCAGCATCTCTTTTACCGTCACCAGTAAGCCGTATGTTCCAATTCTGTTGGCAATAAAGTTAGGTGTATCCTTTGCAAATACAACCCCTTTACCAAGCGTGTCTTCTCCAAAAGTCTTCATAAACTGAACAACTTCCGGGTCTGTTGACTGAGCCGGAATCACTTCAAGAAGCTTCAGATAGCGCGGAGGGTTGAAAAAGTGTGTGCCAAGGAAATGCTTACTGAAATCCTCTGACCTTCCTTCAACCATTGCTTCTATTGAAATACCTGATGTATTTGAACTTACAATACTGCCAGGTTTTCTATACTGATCTACTTTTTCAAATACTTTCTTTTTCACGTCAAGATTTTCAACAACCACTTCAATGATCCAGTCGGCTTCACTAAGCTGCCCCATATGGTCTTCAAGGTTACCTGCTGTAATAAGTGCTGCATTTGACTTTGAAGCAAGTGGTGCAGGTTTTTGTTTAAATAGTTTCTGTACAGCTCCCTGACTCAGGCGGTTTCTGACCTGTGGACTTTCGAGCGTCAGCCCTTTTGCCTGTTCCGCTTCAGTTAATTCCTTTGGAACGATGTCCAGCAGAAGCGATGGAATACCGATATTTGCAAGGTGGGCAGCAATGCCTGACCCCATGACACCCGAGCCGATTACTACTGCTTTTTGAATGTGTCTCATCTGTTAAAGATCCCCCTTTGAACTGAATCCGCATTTTTTGAATGAATGCTCATTCATTTTACGGCAAAAAAATATAAGAAAATTCTCTACATTTCTATTTTAATCAAGTTTTCAGAATAAAGCAACAGGAAATTAGAAGCGCTTTCATTATGAAGTGGAAAATTTTTATAAGGTGCGTTTTAGCTCTTGTACGGTCCGAATTGTTGCAGTTATGGCCCAGGATGTAGCAGTCTGCTCAAAAGTTGCCTTGATACACCAGGGAAGTTGTCTCTTTTCGCTGCCAGGTTGCACAGAACGGCTATAAAGTCTGCACCATACGAAAAAAGACTGCCCAAAACTGGACAGTCTCACGTTTATTTACTAATAATCCCTTTCGCCACAAATGCCACGTTCTGCGGGCGTTCTGCCAGGCGGCGCATAAAGTAGCCATACCAGTCAGTACCAAATGGCGTGTACACGCGCATTTTATAGCCCTGCTGGTGAAGCTCTCTCTGACGTTCTTCACGGATGCCGTAAAGCATTTGGAATTCAAATTGATCCTTTGAGATCCCATGCTTTTCGACAAGCTCTAATGTATAGTCAATGATTGCATCATCATGAGTGGCAACCGCTGTATAGTTACCATTTAATAGATGCATGTTAATGATCTTTTTGAAATTCTCGTCCACATCTCTTTTTTCAGGAAATGCAACTTCAGGTGATTCTTTGTAAGCTCCTTTTACAAGTCGAAGGTTTGGAGAGAATTCATTTAGCATCTTCATATCCTCTTCCGTTCGATAAAGGTACGCCTGGATCACTGTGCCGATGTTATCATATTCTGATTTCAGCTGTGTGAATACGCCTAACGTTTTACCGCATCGCTCGTAGTCTTCCATATCAATTGTGACAAAAACGCCGTGCTCAGTTGCCGCATCAAGGATTCTTCTCATATTTTCAAGGACAATCTCCTCTGATAGATCAAGTCCTAAAGATGTCAGTTTCAGTGAAAGCTCTGAGCCAAGATTGTTTGTACCAATTGCACGGACGGCTTCAATACAAAGCTCTGTGATTTCTTCTGCCTCCTGCTCATTGTCTACAAATTCGCCGAGACAATCGAGGGTTACACATAGACCTTCTTCGTTCAGTTCTTTAATTGTTTTTACTGCCTGTTCAACTGTTTCTCCTGCAACGAATCTGTTAGCACCAAATTTTAAGCCGTATTGCTTAGCCGCCTTCGTCATCGGCTTGTTAGAAGATAAGAATAAAAAGAAATCACGCATCACTTTTTCCATGATGACAAACCCCCTGAATCATAAATTTTGCAACCGCTTTCTATTTTTCTAAAATAAAGAATCCTTTAGCGGACTAGCATAATCTTATCATGCCATTCAGCATTTGAATACAAAAATCGACGCATATATTTCCATTACCTGCACATCCTATTCATGATGAAAAAGGAGGCGAAAAATATGACGCAGCAACAACTGTCAACAAAAGATCTTCTGTACTTAAAAGATGTACTTGAATGGAATCTGCTGGCTTCAAAGAAAGCACATTTTGCCGCTTCACAGTGCACAACGCCACAGTTAAAAACAATGCTTGAAGCATGCTGCACGATGCATAAGAATCACTATGAGAAAACGTCTGCTTTTCTGTCCGGTCAGCCGCTTCAATAAACTAAGTACTCAGGAGGAATTTCAATGCAGGACATTCAACAGACTGCCACAATGTCTGAAAAAGACTGGGCAACTGATCTTCTTATTTTAGAAAAACATCTTGCTGTCAGTTACAGTGTCGCTTCTAATGAAGCAAGTACAAATCAGCTTTTTCAACATCTTCAGTCAATCCTGAACGAAACGTCAAAACAGCAGCACACGCTCTACAGTTATATGGAGCAGCAAAACTGGTACAACCCTGCTCAGGAAACACCGGTTAATATTCAGAATGCTGCCAGTCAGGCGCAGTCAGATAAAAGTCAGCTGCCAGTTCATTAAAAGTCTGAAAAGCCGAAAAGTGTGTGAGCACTTTCCGGCTTTTTTTTATGGAATTTTAATCTTCTTGATCTTTATTTTCAGCGCGCACAGCTTTATTCTTTTGTTGAATGTCTCTTACAATTCTTTTCATTTCTTCTTTTCCTTCAGGATAGAGGCTATTCCAGTGTCTTGCGAGTGCCGGCATGGTTTTTGCAATATGGTTGTAGAGCACATACATTTTAATTTCTTCTATTGATTGTTCAGATGTGTCACCTGTTAACAATTCAGCATATTTTTCTACCATTGCATCCATTTTTTCATTCATCATTGTACTTACATCCCTTCCCTGTTTAGGTTTTTTTAATCTTATTATGGTAAATTTATGTGTTTTCAAATCACCTTATATAAAAGGGCAGCTGATTTCCGTTTCAGGGGGACGCTTTCCGCGGCCGGGCGTGTGAGCCGCCCCCCTCCACTACAATCACCTGCTGTGCAATTAAATTGATGAATGATTTGTAATGATCATAAAACAAAAACCGTCTAAGGGTAGACGGTTTTCGGGTTATGAAACTGCACCTGCAGTAGTTTTTGTTTCCTGAACAATGCATCGGCCTCTGCCGTGCGGGATGCATAACGGTGTACCGAACAGCGGGTCTTTTGTGACCTGGCAGTTCATCTCAAATACGTGACTGACAAGATCACAGCTGATGACTTCTTCAGGTTTCCCCTGGCTGTATACTTTACGGTCTTTTACTGCGATCAGATTGTGTGCGTATCTGCACGCAAGATTCAGGTCATGAAGCACCATTACGATTGTGCGGTTTTCACGTTCATTTAATTCAAAAAGTAAATCCAGAATTTCGATCTGGTGGGTCATATCTAAGTAAGTTGTTGGTTCATCCAGCAGAATCAGATCTGTGTCCTGTGCAAGTGTCATAGCAATCCACGCACGCTGGCGCTGGCCGCCTGACAGTTCATCCACAAAGCGGTCCTGAAGCTCAGTCATACCGGTTGCTCCAAGTGCACTGTTCACAGCTTCTTCATCCTTTTTGGACCATTGCTGTAGAAACCCCTGATAAGGATATCTTCCCTGCTTCACAAGCTGCAGGACAGTCAGACCTTCAGGTGCAACAGGTGATTGTGGCAAGATCGCCATTTCCTGAGCTACTTTACGGGATGAATAGCGATTGATTTCTTTTCCATTCAGTAAGACGTCACCGTCCTGAGGCTTTAGCAGGCGTGCCATTGAACGCAGCAGCGTCGACTTGCCACAGCCATTTCCCCCGATCAAAACAGATATTTCTCCTTTTGGAATAGTCAGATCAAGCTCTTCTATTATAATGGAATCTCCGTAACCTAATGTTAACGACTGTGTCTTTAGCATCTCATCCGAACTCCTTTAGTTTCCTTCGCGGGCTTCAGCAATTTCTCTTCTATTCAGTCTAGCTTCTTTTAAAGATTCAGTCAATGAATTTGAGAATCATTATCAGTAAATTTATAGAGTTTTATAAATGACAATATTAGTTTTCCTTAGATGGTGATTGGAGTGGAAGGGGGCGACTCCGGGACGATTAGTTGGAAGCTGAGACCCCGCAGCCAAAGGCGAGGAGGCTCAGCAACAACCGTCCGGAAAGCGTCCCCCTGAAACGTAAATCACCAGCCAGCTTATATAAAACATATTATTTTTGCCTTTTCATTAAAAAACTCTTATGATTCCTTTATGGAGGGATGAACAATGCAAGGAATTAAAAATAACGATCAATTTAGAGAAACAGTAAATCAGGATGAACCTGTCATTGTAAAGTTTACAGCAGACTGGTGCCCTGACTGCCGCAGAATGGATATGTTCATTGATGAGATCATGGACACTTATAATGAATACGGCTGGTATGAGCTGAATCGTGATGAACTGCCTGAGATTGCAGATGAACAGGACGTCATGGGGATCCCAAGCCTGCTCCTATTCAAAAACGGTGAAAAGAAAGCACACCTACATTCAGCTAATGCGAAAAGTCCTGAACAGGTAAAAGAATTTCTGGACGCGCAAAAGTAATCAGAGGAGAGATCAGCTATGACATCCAGAACGATTCAGGTCGGTGACACCCCTGTTTCAGCTTCAGTCGTCGCTTTCGACAAGGATGGCACGCTGTTCCAGGCAGAACCTTTTTGGAAAGCTTTAAATAAAGAACGAAAAAAGCGGTTCGTCTCCATGACTGGTCTTCACCACGGTGAAGAGTGGGACCGGATTATGGGTGTAAATGAAAGTGGTGTAGATCATAGCGGTCTTTTAGCAATCGCAAGTGAGGCTGAAGAAAAAACAGTCATTGCTGCTCTGCTCTATCAGTATACCGGCAAGCCCTGGATCGAATCTCGGGCGCTCGCTGACAAGCTGCTGGATGAGAGTAATCAGGCTTTAAATATCAAAGAAGCCTTTATCCCTGTAAATGGGGCAACTGAGCTTTTACAGGATTTGAAACAGGCAGGATACTTAGTCGGAATTGCCACTTCTGATAACAAAGAACGGACTGCTGCCTGTATGAAATTACTTGATTTTCATGATGCCGATTTTATCGTGACACCTGAAAATGTGTCTCACGGTAAACCCGCTCCTGATATGCTTGAGAAAATCTGCCGTGATTTTACTGTCCCGCCTGAAGAAGTATTAATGGTCGGTGACAGTATTGTCGACTGCATGATGGCAAGAGCCGCCGGCTGTAAATCAATTGCTGTGAATGAAAACCCTGAACTGCTTGAGGAGCTGTCACAAACAGCTGATTTCAGTCTTACGAGCGTAGCAGATATTTTAATAAAATGGGAATAATTATCTTTTTAATGGGGAGCATATTCTAATGAATATGCTCTTTTTTTGTGCAAAAATCTGATGATATGAATATGGTGCTCAGATGTCATTTTACCAGCTTCATATGGCGAGGTCGCTGCTTCAGATGAGGGCAATTCCTACCTCAGTCTGTGGAATACCTGCTTCAGCTGGAGGCAATTCCTACCTCAGCCGGTGAAACACCTACTTCAACTGGGGGCAACACCTACCTCAACCGGTGGAATACCTACTTCAGCTGGGGGCATACCTACCTCAGTCTGTGGAATACCTACTTCAGCTGGGGGCAATACCTACCTCAGCCGGTGAAACACCTGCTTCAGCTCACAGTATTCCTCCCTCAATCAGCAGAACAACTACTTCAGCTAAATTTATACTTGTACCAGTCGCCGGCATACCCATCTCATCCTCCTCCACACCTGCCCTGAATATTCTTTTACACATCCAAGCACCTTCATTCTTGACACAACTGTCGGTTTTGTGAAAAAGTTAGCTTATTGATAGAACAAATGGAGGTGCAACCATGTTTGAATGGGTGCTGAAAAGATCAAAAATATTTATGATTTTATTTGTATTATTCTTCATTGTTGGTGTGCTGACTTTCCTTCAGCTCCCACAGCGTGAAATTCCCGAGACGTCCATTAACATTTCGACGATCTCTACACCGTATCCTGGTGCAACACCGGAAACGGTTGAACGGACGGTTACAAACCCGATTGAGAGAAACCTTGATGGACTTGATGGGATCGACAGTATTTCCTCATCCTCTGCTGCAGGGTTTTCCCAGATCATTGTAACCCTGGCAGATGGAGCAGATCAGCAGGAAACTTTATCTGCCATCAGACAGGAAGTTTCAGATGCCGGCGCTTCTTTCCCGGAAGAAGTCATTGAGCCAACCGTCAGTGAAGCGGCTGCCAATTTCCCGGTTACTTCCTATATGCTGACTGCTGAGAGCCGCGAAGATTTTGAAGGGCTCAGAAGCTTAATGAATACCTGGGAAGAAGAGCTGTCAGCTGTTCCCGGTATTTCAGGTGTGACAGTAAAAGGGGTTCAGGAAGAAGAAATTATACTTACTTTAAATAGTGAAGACCTCGGTGAAAACGGCCTTGCTTTCCCGCAGGTGCTCACAGCAATTGAAGAAGAATTCAACCCGGTGCCGCTTGGCAAACAGGAAGCGGACGGAACCATTTATCAGCTTGCGATAGAATCATACAGTTCAGTTGATGAAATGGAACAGGTTGTCATCGGTCAAAATCCACAGGGTGAATCAGTCATGCTCTCTGATGTCGGAACGGTTGAAATTCAGCCGAAACAGACGGAGGATCTGATTACATTTGATGGACAGCCTGCCGTTTCAGTCACCACTTACTTAGAATCAGGTGAAGATATCCCTTCAGTCAACGAAGCAGTTGATGAGAAAATCGCTGAACTTGAACCGCTTTTACCTGAAGAAATTACTTTCGAATCATATTACTCTCAGGCAAACCTGGTAAATGACATTTTCCAGGGACTATTCTTCTCGCTTGGGATTGCAGTTCTCGCAGTTATTGTGACAAGCTCACTTGGCCTTACTGCCGGCGGAGCGATTGTTGTTGCGATCGCTGTACCGATGTCTGTATTAATGGGCATTATCCCGCTCCCGGGGGCAGGTGTTGACCTGAACCAGATCTCAGTGATCGGGGTAATCATCGCACTAGGTATTCTGGTCGATGACTCAATTGTTGTAAATGATAATATCCAGCGCAGATTCAAGCTTGGTGATAAAGCACTTCCGGGAGTTGTCACCGGTGTGAAGGAAGTTTGGGTATCCATTTTGACTTCCTCACTTGCGATTGTATTTACCTTCCTCCCTCTTGTCTTTTTATCAGGCGGGAATGGAGACTTTATCAGAGCATTACCAACAGTATTGATTACAACCATTATTGCATCAACGATCGTAGCATTGCTGCTCGTACCAATGCTCAGATACAGCTTTTACAGAAACACAACTAAAAAAATGTCCGATTCACCTGGACTGCTTGGGAAACCTTTAAATTTCATAGCTGATTTCTATGCAGATAAAGTGTTAAAGAGAACTGCTAAAAAACCTTTATTAACAGGCGCAATCGGCCTGCTCGTAACGACTTTATTATTTGGTCTGGTAGTATTCACACCATTTGAATTCTTCCCGGCTGCTGACCGTGAAGAAGTAACAGTGGATGTTACACTTCCAATCGGAACACCTCTTGAGGAAACAGAGAGTACATTACTTGAAATGGCAGATATACTTGAGCAGGACGAAGGCGTGTATGAAACGTCAGTCTTTGCGGGTACCGGACTGCCAAACCTTTTCAACAGTTCACTGAATACAACCGGGGATTATACCGGTCAGATCGTTGCCAGAGTGGACCGGGAAAATCAAACGTCCAAGGGTCTGATTGAAGATTATACGGATGAGTTAAGAAGCCAGTATCCTGAGGCCATCATTTTTATGGAGACCATTGAACAGGGACCTCCTTCAGGTGCGCCGGTTACGGTTACTGTCAAAGGACCTGAGCTTGATGAAATTGTATCTATTCGTGATGAGGTCATGACTCAGATTGAAGATCTTGGTGTTGACCTTGTTATAGACAACATTGGTGAAGAAGAACCGGTCATTTCATATGTACCGGACCGCGAAGCCCTTGAGGAAAATGACATTAGCATTCAGGCAATCAGCCAGCAGATCCGTCTTGTTACTGAAGGCATTCCAATGGCCGCATTTGATGATGGTGTCACACAGCGTGATATGAAACTGCTTGTTGACCCGGTTGAACAGGGCGAGGAAATTCCGCTCGATGAAATTGAGGTGGCTGCTTCACAACAGGAAGGACCGCCTCAGCTGATTCCACTTTCTGACCTGGTCACGGCTGAAGAAACTTCCCAGCTGCAGCGTATTCAGCATGAAGATGGTGAACGCGCCATAACGATTCGCGCATTCCCTGGTGAAGTAGAAGACCTTGAAGCAAAAACGACTGACATTGTAGAAGATGTACGCTCGTCGTTAAATGAAGATTATACACTGACAATCGGCGGGGAAAACGAATCACAGGATGATTTCTTCTCAGAGATTATCTTATTGTTCACGATTGTAATCTTCCTTGTATACCTGCTGATTGCATTCCAGTTCAATTCACTGTCACTGCCATTCCTGGTACTGACAGCTGTATATCTGGCGATTGCAGGTGCGATACTCGGACTATTTGTAACGCAGACGCCGATCAGCTTCCTTGCTGTCATGGGTATGGTTTCACTGACCGGTATCGTCGTCCGGAACTCTGTGGTGTTGATTGACTTTATTGAACAGGGTGTCGCAAACGGAATGAACGTAATGGATGCCGTCATTGAGTCCGGACGTGTCAGAATCCGACCAATCATTCTGACTGCTGTTACTTCAATTGTGGCACTGGTTCCTGTTGCCGTAAGCGGTGATGCTCTATTTACACCGCTCGCAGTTACGATTATTGCCGGAATTGCGTTCTCGACACTATTAACACTGATTATTGTACCAATGCTTTATCTTGTATTCCTGCGTTTTAGACGTAAAGGAAAAGAACTGAAAAGAAGCGGTCAATATTAATTGATTTCAGAGTCGTCCTATATGGGCGGCTCTTTTTAATACTTATAATCCTGTACAGAGTTCAAATCTTCTCCCTTCTTTTGATATAATAAGGTTCTAATGCTTTTCCAAAGGAGATCACAATGAATATTATGATAACCGGTGCTACAGGCTTTGTAGGATCCAAGCTTGTACGTTCCCTTTTAGATAACGGTCACACACTTTACCCTGTCGTTCGAAGCGAACAGAAAATCAACCAGCTGATTGAACAGCTCCCTGCAGATCAGGGTGAAAGAATTCATCCTGTTTCAGGTGATATTACACAAACTGATTTTGGAATCAGCGATGCCGATGCGCTGGCAGGCAAGATTGATACCCTTTACCATACAGCTGCTTTTTTATCGTTTGATCCGGCTGACCGTGAGAAGACGTTCCTGGCAAATGTGGATGGTACTGCACATGCGCTTGAACTCGCTGAAAAATTACAGATCCCCACCTTTTATCATGTCAGTACTGCCTATACAGCAGGGATTGAGAATATCTCTGATGAAGAAATTCATTCAAAGGATAGAGCTTTTGTTAATGACTATGAGGAAAGTAAAAATCATGCTGAGCACCTTGTGTGGAATAAACGTCATGATTTGAACGTGAGTATTTTCAGACCTTCGATTATTATCGGTGATACGAATACCGGTGAAGCTGATACAACTTTTGCACTCTATGGACTGCTGAAGGCCGTAGCATTACTGAAAAAGCTGATCAGACGCGGTCGTATCGATGAGAACAGAATCATCAGGCTGCTTTGTGATCCTGAAGCCTCTAATAATGTGGTTCCGGTTAATTATGTGGTAGATGTTCTGACAGCTGCTGCTACACATGCAAAAGCAGACCATATTTATCACATTTCCAATAATGAAGCACCGGATAATGCGGATGTGATGAAGTGGATTAAAGAACAAAGCGGTGTAGAAAACCTCTCAGTCACTGCAGATGCGATGGATTTGTCTGATGAAGATGCAGTGATTAATGCACCGATGAGCGTTTTTCACTCTTATCTTTCTCGTACAGTGATTTTTAGAGATGAAAATACACAGAGATTATTGAAGGATGCCGGGTATCCTGCATTTACATTAACAAGCCGTCAATATCAGTCATTAATTAAAGCTTATTTTATGCATTCTTAACGACTAACCCCTCTAAAAGGTGTAAACAGCAAATCGCTGTTTACACCTTTTTTTGAGATAAATATTAAATTTTTTTTACGCTCCCTCCATTTTTTTATTTCGATTATCTAATGGAAATCACTTTATCGCGCTGACGCATATATACGCTAAAGTAAAGGGTTTTTCCTATAAACAACTGGTAATGAATATGCATGTAATGTATATAAGTTACCATAAAAACCCATTTAAACCTCACATAACGTTGTCATATCAACGTTTTTTAGAAAAATAACCTATTTACATTGAATGAATATTCGTATATATTATTCAACATTCAGAACATTAAAATTAATGGAGTGAGGAAAATGCAGGGAATAATCGATTCAGTCAATAACATTTTATGGGCATATGTCTTAATTGCAGTATTACTTGGAGCAGGCGTTTACTTTACAATTGCTACAAACTTTGTTCAGTTTAGGTACTTAAAGGAAATGATACGTGTGCTTGGCGATAAATCTGTGGTACCAAAAGGAATGAAGAGTATCAGTTCATTTAAATCTTTTTCGATTGGTGCTGCTACCAGAATAGGTACCGGAAATCTTGCCGGGGTTGCTGTTGCAATTGTGATTGGTGGACCCGGTGCAGTATTTTGGATGTGGATCGTTGCGCTGCTTGGAGGTGCAACCAGCTTTATTGAAAGTACGCTCGCACAAGTTTATAAAGTCCGGGACGGCAATGCTTACCGGGGAGGACCTGCTTACTACATTGAACGAGGCCTGAAAAAAAGATGGCTCGGAATTGTCTTCGCAGTATTGATTGCCATTACGTTTGGATTAATTTTCAACTCCGTTCAAAGTAATACGATTGCGTTAGCTTTTGAAAATGCTTTTGGCATTGACCGCCTTATTGTTGGAGGGATCATTACAGCTTTAACAGGCTTAATCATCTTCGGTGGTGTACATCGGATTGCAAGCTTTTCAAGTATCATTGTTCCACTGATGGCTGTGTTGTATATTGCCATCGCACTGGTCGTGATCGTGATGAATTTCACGCAGATTCCTGCTGTATTTATGACAATTATCAGTAGCGCACTCGGTTTTGAACAGGCTCTTGGCGGCGGTATCGGTGCTGCAATCATGCAGGGTGTAAGACGTGGATTATTCTCAAACGAAGCAGGTATGGGTAGTGCACCTAATGCTGCAGCAACTGCAAACGTCAGTCACCCTGCGAAACAGGGCTTTATTCAGACACTTGGTGTTTATGTGGATACGCTGATCGTTTGTTCTGCGACAGCATTTATTATCCTGGTCAACACAGATTATCAGGCAACTGGGCTTCAGGGCATAGAATTACTTCAAAGCTCACTAAGCGCACAGGTTGGCGACTGGGCTGGCATCTTTATTGCAGCTGCCATCTTTATGTTTGCTTTCAGTTCAATAATCGGAAGCTACTATTATGGAGAAACGAATATTGAATTTATCAGAAAAAATAAAACGGCTCTAAATATTTACCGTGTACTGACAATGGGACTTGTGATGTTCGGTTCATATGCAAGCCTGGGAATGGTATGGAGTATGGCTGATGTATTTATGGGACTGATGACATTGATCAATATCATAGGGATTGTCCTGTTAAGCGGTGTAGCGATTAAAGTATTAAAAGACTATGAGGCACAGCGTTTGGCTGGCTTTGATCCCGTGTTCAAACCAAAAGAACTCGGCATTGACAATACAGAGTGCTGGGATGAAGTGCATGAAACGATTACAAAAGAGAAAGAAGAGAAAGCTTCCTGATCAAAAAACGCCTGCAGACTTTGCAGGCGTTTTTAACTTTTTCATTTGCAGTATCCCCTGCTATTCATTTGAATTTACACATCACAAGAATCGTCTGAACAAGTACTTCCCTGTCCACCAACATTCACAAGCGGTGACTGATTCGTTTCTTCCCATACCTTTTCGAGTGCCTGCGTGAATACTTCATCAGGCTGTGCACCTGAAATCGCATATTTGTTTTCGAGTACGAAGAACGGTACGCCTGATACGCCGATTTGTGCAGCTTTTTGAATATCAGCAGTCATTTCTTCAGTGTATTGATCTGATGCGAGAACCTCACGCGCTTTTTCAGCATCAAGGCCGACTTCTTCAGCGATCGCTACAAGTTGATCATGATCCCCGATATGCTTTGTCTCCAGGAAGTACGCACTTAACAGCTTCTCAGTGATCTCCTGGTCTTTTCCGTGATCAGCTGCAAAATGAGTCAGTCTGTGCGCATCCTGCGTATTTGTACGCTTCATTTTTGAAAAGTCGTAATCAAGCCCGACTTCTTTTGCCTGCGCGACAACATTGTTTGTCATTTCAACGGCTTGATCATAAGACATGCCGTATTTCTTTGCAAGCGCTGAGATTGTATCTTCCACTGCGTTTTTCGGTGCATCCGGATCAAGCTGGAAGCTGCGGTAGACGACTTCTACCTGATCTTTATGCTCAAATTTATTCAATGCGTGTTCAAGCTTTCTTTTGCCGATATAGCAAAATGGGCATACGTAATCTGACCATACTTCAATTTTCATCGGTGAATCCCTCCTGAAATGTTCATAGTCTTATCTTACAATGGATCATTTTGTTTATCGAAAGATCTGCCTGCAATGAGTTTAAAGCTGGGTTGGTATAAATAAGACCGGTTGACTTACGCTGCAGGCGGAGGCTTTCCGGGCGGCGGTCGCCGAGCCTCCTCAGACTTCGTCTTCCGGGGTCTCGGCTATCCCGCTTTATCGCCCCGGAGTCCCCGCCTTCCGCTCCAGTCAACCTCTTCTACTATAGTTCAAAACTGCAGAACGCTTATTTTTCTATTGAAGTAAAAAATAAAAATAGATTGTAAGATAAAGGTCTTCTCTATTGATCAAAAGGGTTTTTATACAAATATCTGAGTGCAGCGAAGCGTAAGGCGGCGACTCCAGCAGGAGAAGCTGGACAGGTGAGACACCGCAAGCGAAGCTGAGGAGGCTCACCGCCAGCCCTGCGGAAAGCGTCCGCCTGGAGCGTAGCGAAACGATTAAAAGGCCGAGACAACAAATGTCCCGGCCTTAGTGAATTACTCTTCAAATAAATCCGTTACTGCACCTTTAGATGATGAAGAAACTGAGTTTGCATATTTCGCAAGGATTCCGCGTTTGAACTTAGGTTCAGGCTTGACCCATTCGTGTGCTCGTTTTTCGAATTCTTCCTGTGAGATCTGCAGGTTAATTTCCTGCGTGTCGCTGTCGATTGCGACGATGTCTCCATTTTGGAGAAGGCCAATTGGTCCGCCGACTGCTGCTTCCGGTGCGATATGACCGATTACGAAGCCGTGTGAGCCACCTGAGAAGCGCCCATCAGTTAAGAGGGCTACTTTACCGTTTAGTCCCCGTCCGACGATCATGGCTGTAATAGAAAGCATCTCAGGCATACCCGGTCCGCCTTTTGGCCCTACATTGCGAATTACGACGACGTCGCCTTCTTTGATCTGGTTATCTTCGATTGCTACTGTACATTCAGCTTCACTATCATACACTTTTGCAGGGCCTTCAAAGCGGCTGATTTTCTGCCCGCTCATTTTCGCAACTGCGCCTTCAGGAGCCAGATTTCCTTTTAACACAACCAGTGGTCCTGTTTTCTTAAGCGGCTCGCTGATTGGTGTAATGACCTTCTGACCTTCTTTTAATGAAGGAACTTCTGCAAGGTTTTCAGCGATCGTTTTACCTGTTACTGTGATGCAGTCGCCGTGAAGCAGTCCTTCTTCTAATAGAAGCTTCATGACTGCCGGTACGCCGCCTGCTTCATATAGATCCTGCATGACGTATTTACCGCTCGGCTTCAGGTCTGCAATGTGTGGAACATTTTGACGGACACGTTCGAAGTCATCCATTGTCAAATCCACTTCAGCTGCGTGCGCCATTGCCAGCAGGTGTAGGAATGCATTCGTCGATCCGCCAAGTGCCATGACAACTGTAATCGCATTTTCAAACGCTTCTTTCGTCATAATGTCACGCGGGTAGATGTCCTGCTCAAGCAGCTTGACGACAAGCTCTCCGGCCTGTTCGCATTCCTGCTCTTTATAGTCATTGATGGCAGGCGTTGAAGAAGATCCGGGAATACTCATTCCAAGCGCTTCAACTGCTGATGCCATTGTGTTTGCTGTGTACATACCACCACATGCACCAGCTCCCGGACAGGCACTGCATTCCACTTTGTACAGCTGTTCTTCATCAATCAGACCTTCCTGATACTGGCCGACTGCTTCAAATGAAGACACGATATCGATATCTTTCCCGTCAAGTTTACCCGGCTGAATTGTTCCCCCGTAAATATAAACAGAAGGAATATTCATACGTGCAATCGCCATGACACACGCAGGCGTCGTTTTGTCACAGCCACCGATTGCCACAACGCCATCAAGACGCTCAGCATTCGTTACTGTTTCAATAGAATCTGCGATCACTTCACGGCTAGGGAGTGAATAAAACATGCCTTCATGCCCCATCGCAATCCCGTCGGACACGGTAATCGTATTAAAAATCATCGGTGCACCGCCGCCAGCTTTTGCACCGCTTTTCGCACGCTGGGCAAGCTTATCGATATGTACATTACACGGCGTAACCTCACTCCAGGTACTTGCTACACCAATCATCGGTTTTTTAAAATCTTCATCAGTAAAACCGACAGCACGAAGCATCGACCGGTTTGGCACTCTGTTAACTCCCTCACTGATTACTTTACTTCTGATTCTCAGATCTTTTTTTGTCGAATCCATTGTGTAACCCTCCTGATGATTTCCCGCTTTACATCACTGCAGTGAAACCTTTATATAAAGACCATCATACATAGAGATGTGAGGTTCCGCAATAAGATTTCTGAATTTATTAATATTTCTCTATATTTAAACGCTTTCATTATACAATCAGGTTCCTTTTGACAGTATGTGTATGTTCTAATAGAAAACGTTTCTTTCGTGCGGTACACTATCACTGAAGGAGATGATCGAATGTTTCATACGTTTACAGTGAAAACGCACAGCCGTGATGAAATGATTGAGATTACACATGAAGTGCAGCAGTGGATCAACGATCAGTCATTTAAAAATGGGATTGCTGTCGTATCATCTAAACATACAACAGCAGGCATTACAGTAAATGAAAACGCAGATCCGGATGTGAAGACTGATTTTTTGAGAAGGCTGGATGAAGTATTTCCATGGGATCACCCGAAAGACCGGCACATGGAGGGCAATACTGCCTCACATATGAAGGTAAGTACAGTTGGACATGCACAGACGATACCTGTTCAGCATGGCGAGCTGGTGCTCGGTACATGGCAGGGCATTTATTTCTGTGAATTTGACGGACCGCGCTCGCGCCAGTATACTGTCACACTGATTTCAGGGTAAAAGGAGAACAACATGAGAGCATATGCAGCACTCGGAGGTCTCAGCCTGATCTGGGGCCTTTCGTTTGTCTTTATCAAAATCCTCGCAGAATCAGCAGGCGTATGGGGAACCGTATTTATCAGATGTGCTGCAGGCGCGCTGATTCTAATGCCCATTCTGATTGCACAATGGCGTAAAATTGAGCGCCCGATTCCGTGGAAGCATCTGATCCTGATCGGGGTTATGAACGCCGCACTTCCATGGGCTCTGATTGCACTCAGTGAAACGAGAATTGCGTCAAATACAGCATCTGTTCTAAATGCCACCACACCTGTCTTTGCAGGATTAATCGGCTTTTTTCTATTTAAACAGCGTCTAAAGCTGCAACAGTGGATCGGTATTCTGATCGGTTTTACAGGTGTGCTTGTATTAATTGAATTCAAAATAGGCGGGATTTTTGGTTCACAGTTTATCGGGGTAGGTACGATGATGCTTGGGGCGATGTGCTATGGTTTCGGATCTCATTATGTCAGACGATTCACACCGGCAACAGGTGTCGTCCTCTTGTCTGCCACATCACTGATCACAGGGGCATCGGTCGGTCTGGTCATGATGACTGTAAACGGATATAGTGTAATGAGCTTTACATACGATACGTCATTCTGGCTCTCTGCAATCGGGCTTGGCTGCTTTGGTTCAGGGATTGCTTACCTGCTGTTTTATTATATGATCAGGCAGAAATCTCCTGAGTTTGCGACGACAGTTACATATCTTGCACCGGTTTCAGCAATGATCTGGGGCAGCGTGCTACTGGATGAGCCGGTTACGCCATCGCTGGTTGGCGGGATGATCATTATTTTTGCGGGGATTTATTATGCAAACCGTAAGTCCTGGAAGACTGCGTCAAGACCACACAGAGTTTCTGCATGAATGTAAAATGAGCGGCATCCTCAGCCGCTCACTTATACTTTTTTCACATACTGCTTCAGCTGCTTCACAATATCCTCTTTCACATCATCTGAAGCATAAAAATGAACACCATAATGAAAATCACTTCCGCTTACCTTCTTCCACACCAGTTCAGCCTTCATTTCATATACAACCTCATTCAGCATAAATTGCAAATGGATTTTAACAGGCTCATCATAATTACTTACCGGCAGATTCAGTTGAGAACTCATCTTGGTTCCATTTGGACTTAAATCATGCATGAGTGCTTTCCCAGGATGGGAATTCACCTCACGACCATGAAGCTCATAAATTTTAAACACTGCCTCTAACGGCTTTTTAAATGCAAACCTGAAGCCTTCTTTTCGATTGTACCTCAAAGCCCTCACCTCACATAGAGAATGGAATGGTATAACTTTTGTACTAGTTATATCGGTTATTTTTTACTGTTATGTATGGTTAAAATGAATTTTTGCAAATGTAAATGTGATCCTTTCGTTTTGCTTAGTTAAAGTTAGCTGGTGATTATCGGTTTACTGGGACGCTTTCCGTGCCCTGGCATTTATCACACAGGCTTCAACAAGGTCTCACACGTCCTTTCCTGCCACTAGAGTCGCCCCCTTACCTATCCAATCACCAGCTGTGCATAATCATCTATAGACTATAAGAAACCAATTGTTTTATATCATTCAATCAATCTCCATTTTCTCGCTTTAATGATGTTAACACCTGGATTATGTCGAATAAAATATGAAATTCATCCAACGATTCGTCAGCTTTCACGTATACGATCTGGCACAATTTGATTAATCGCTTATGAAGGAGCTGACAGACAACATGTATATTTTACACAGAAGAAACAATGGTACTCATGAAGTTTTAAAGGATTCACTCAATAGAGCGTTTAAGTTTTTTGTGAATCAGCATGAGGCCAGCCAATTTTCAAGAAAGCTGAACCGGTATACGCAGAAGGAGAAGCAGTGGAGAGTGAAGAAGATCAATTTATAGATATAATAAAATTGAGGTGTATCAAAGGGGAAGTTTCCATTCCTTTGATACACCTCTAATGTTTGCAAGTCTATTTTCTACTGCTCATTCATTCGTGGTAATACATGGTGAAAAATATCATTCATCGTAATGATGCCGAGAAACTCAGAATCATTCATGACGACTGCTAACTGTTCACTCGATTGTCGCATATTGGTGAGCGCTTCATGCAGAAGTGTGTCCGGCTGTAATACGTATGATGGCCGTGCAAGTTCCCATGCTGAGCGGCCTTCCGGCTCAAGTAGTGTATCCCGGACATGAAGAACTCTTGGGGGATTGCCGTCCTCTGCCATTACGAGAATTCGTTTGTGGCCTGAACGCTGTGTTGCTTCTTGAACATCATATACAGTCGCATCGGATTCCACTGTTGTCAGAGGTGCTTTATCCGACAGCACTTCTCCCACTTTTAGCGTTTCAAGATCCAGTGCACCTGAGATTGGTCTTCGGATCGACGCGTCCAGTGCGCCGACATTTGCCGAATATTCCACCAGCTGCCTGATCGTATCAGCATTTTGTCCACCCACTGCCGCGGTCTCAACCGGCTCCACACCGGAAGCCTTCACTAGCCGGTTCGCAATACTATTGACCCATCCAAGCAGCGGTCGGAAAATCCCGATAAAGATACGGGCCGGCATACCAATCATAATTGCAGAAGCTTCAGGATGTGCAATTGCCCATGATTTCGGCGCCATTTCCCCAATGACCAGATGCAGGAACGTGACAATCATCAGCGATAAGAAGAAAGCAGTTCCATCAGCCAGCCAATATGGGAGCCCCGTAGCAACAAACAACGGTGAAAACCAGTCGTCTACAGCAGGCTTAGTGATCGCTCCCAGTGCAAAAGTACATACTGTTATACCAAGCTGCGCACCTGCAAGCATCACTGTAAGTTCATTAACGGATTTTAAAGCAGCCCTGGCTCCACGGCTTGAACGTGCCGCTTCTTCCAGGCGGTGACGTCTCGCGCCGAGCAGTGAAAATTCAATGATTACGAAAAATGCACTAAGCGCTATAATGGCTATTGTGACGACGATTACTACGAAGGGATTACTCATGATCATCCCTCCTTATCTGTTCAGATTCATCTTCATTCTCCCGCTGTTCAATTGTCAGAGAAATCATGGTTGGTACCCATTTATCCACTTCAATGATCTGTGCGATCAAATATCGTTTGACAGGTTCATCTTCTACCAGATCAGCCGGGTCCTCCGGAAGTTTAACTGTTACTTTTTCATTGACGGCAGGAAGTTTCCCGCTGTGTGCAATAAGTAATCCTGCGATTGTTTCAAAATCACCACGTGGCAGCTGATAACCAATTTCCCGCTCAGCTTCGTCTATATGAACATCCCCGGTCATCTGCCAGGAGTCCTCTCCTTCAGATTCAACTACTTCAACCTCTTCGCTATCGTGCTCATCTGAGATCTCGCCAACAATTTCCTCAGCAAGATCTTCAATGGTCAGGATGCCAGTAAAGCCGCCATATTCATCGATCACACAGGCAAGATCGTTTTTCGACTCACTCATCTGCTCCTGTGCTTCAGGTAAAGCCATCAGTGTTGGAACAACCAATGGAGGCCTCATAATTGTCGTAACCTGATCATCTTTATTCAAAGACGAGGACAGGATATCAACAAGGTGGACCACGCCAATTGGCTCGTCATCTGAATTAACGACCGGATAACGCGTATGCTCCTTTGCCATCAATGACCTGACCTCACCAATGGTGATGTCAGGCTCAACAATATTTGCACGTGATCGTGGAGTCATTGCATGTTCAACGTTACGTTGCGGAAAGTCGAGAATACGGTCAAGGAACATAGACAGCTCCTTCGGCAGATCACCACTGTCACGGGAGTCAGCTACGATATATTCCAGATCCCGTGCATTGGCACTGCTGTCAAGATCATGCACAGGCTCAATTCTGAGAAGTTTTAAAAACTTATTCGCAGACTGGTCGAAAAACTTAATCAGCCATCCGAAAATCATCAGATAAATGTTAGTTGATCTGGCAAGTGCACGTGCCAGTGGTTCAGGTTTTGCAATGGCAAGGTTTTTAGGATACAGCTCCCCAAAAATCATCTGTACAATCGTAGAAACAGCTAAAGCAAGGACTGTCCCGACAGAGATACTCACCGCTGCAGGAACTCCTGCGCCATCAAGTAAAATACTTAAGCTTTCCCCAACAAGCGGTTCAGCTACATAACCAATCAACAGTCCTGTCACAGTGATCCCGAGCTGTGCACCTGAAAGCATAAATGAAGTCCGCTCCGTTACACTTAATGCACGTTTAGCTGCTGAATCACCCTGTTCAGCCATTGCACGCAGCCGTGAACGGTCTACAGACATATACGCAAATTCCTGGGCAACAAAATAGCCATTTGCTGCAATAATGGCCAGAATGACGATAACACCAAGCAATAAAGTAAGGGTTGCAATTAACATATACGACCCACCACCTTATTTAGGCAGAACCTATGAGTACAACGCTTCTTATTCTGAGTGTATGATTTGTCACTACCCGAGTCAGGCTCATCAGGTTCGTTATTTGACATGATCAATTTTATATTCATCTCTTCACTTCCTCCAGCATCGTATAATATTTTTGAGCATACAAACCCCCCCCCGATTACATTCAATCGGACAGCTCATTCAATGTACTGACACTCTTTACCCGGAATCGATTAAAACTAATCAAATGCATTCACTGTAGGGTTTACCAACGTAAAAAGAATGAAGCTCATTAACCAGTAAAAGTGAGCTGGTTAATGAGCTTCGAACATTATCTATTCTTCTTTATCTACTAAAGACTTATTTTTTTGCAGTTTTCTTAATATCTCATACACAACCGGAACAACAACCAGTGTCAGTATTGTGGATGAGAGTAGTCCTCCGATAACTGTTATAGCCAGATCTTGAGAAACAAGACCGCCTCCACCACTTGAGAGCGCCATAGGAATCATAGCCCCTATTGTCGCAATGGCTGTCATTAAGATTGGACGTAATCTTGTTGCACCCGCCTCCAACATAGCGTTTCGCACTGACATACCACCACGTTCCATCTGAATGACACGATCGATCAATACGATCGCATTAGTGACAACGATACCAATCAACATTAAAAGTCCCATCATTACAGAAACTGAAATAGTTTGACCAGTTACGAACAGACCACCAAACGCTCCTATCACTGCAAACGGTAATGAGAAAAGAATAGCAAGTGGTGCTAACCCTCCACCAAACGTGACTACTAAGATGAAATATACAATCGCTATTGCTGCAACCATAGCGATCCCCAACTGAGTAAATGTTTCATTTATATCTGCTGAAACACCACCTGTTTCCAAGGTTACCCCAGCAGGCAGATCCAATTTATCGATCTGTTCTTCTGCTTCCGCGCTCGGTCCTGATACATCATTTTCTCCTGTGATCGTCCCTGAAACGGTAGCATAATATTGTCCTTCAGATCGACTTAAAGTGGTCAATGTTGTGCCTTCTTCAACAGATACTAATTCACTTAGTTTCATTGTTGAACCCATAGCAGTAGGAACAGGTGTCTCAAGTAATTCTTCAAAAGACTCGTATGCCCCGTTTTCTTCTCTTTGAATGATAACTTCTAATTCCCTATCTTCCGTAGTGACGGTGGTAAGTACCTCGTCAGCTCCACTAGATGTTAATGCCATCAACACCTGACCCGCAGTCAATCCATACTGCAGTACTTCCTGCTGTTCAATGATCAGTCTATTTTCTAAATAAGGGTTTTCAACATCTGATGTGATCTCTTCCAGTCCGTCTACTTCGCTCATCGCTCTTTCGACTTGAGAGACACTTTCCAATAAATCATCTACATTTTCACTGTATAATGTATAAGACACGGTATTTGATGCCATCATACCAGCGCCGCCCATCATATCTTGTTCTGCCCATTCACCTGAATGATCCGCCCGATCCAATAAACCGGTAATATCCTCTTTCTCTTCGTTGAACTCTTCAATTGAAATCGATTCATCAAAAGTTAAATAGAGAAGAGCACCATCTCCTGAACCGGTCATCATAGCGGATAAGTCATTAGATGAAGCATCCGATATAGACAATTGTATAGTTTCTATCTCTTTTCTATCTAGTAATAATTGTTCAATTTCTTCCACGTTTTTTAGTATATCTTCTTCAAGTTCCCCCGCTGCTGGAGTATAAGTAACGTTCATTACTTTTTCCGTTTGTGATCCCAAGAAGGAGAATCCGATTAATGGAGTCAGCGCGATCGATCCAACTAGTAAGGCGATCGCCACAGCCGATGTGATCCATTTATGGTTAAGTGCCTTCTCTAAAAAGCCTCGGAACGCTATAGCAAGTTTTCCTACCTCTTTATGAGATGAAGAAGTTTTCTCTCCATAAAGCTTCTTTCGGAACAAACTATGAGACATTGCTGGAACAATTGTAATAGCCACTATCAGAGATGCAATCAATGCGAATGACATTGTTAAAGCAAATGGCAAGAACAACTCTCCCACCATTCCTCCTACGAAAATAAGTGGAGCAAATACAGCAATGGTTACCAGCGTGGAAGAAAGAATCGGCTTAAACATTTCAATCGTGGCTGATTGAATTAATATACGACCTGATAACTTTTCTTCTTTTAAATGCATCCGTCTATATATATTCTCAACAACGACGATTGAATCATCAATGACTCGCCCTATTGATACAGTTATTGCTCCGAGCGTCATAATATTCAACGTGATATCTAACCAGTTAAGTAATAACAGTGCAATGAATATAGAAACAGGGATTGAAACGATTGAGATCAATGTAGATCTGAAATCACGTAAAAAGATTAATATGATCGCAACTGCAATCAATCCACCAATTAAGGCTTTTTCAATCATAGCGAAAACTGATTCTTCAATAGGTTCTCCCTGGTCAAGGGTGATATCAACCACTAATCCATTAATATCTGTCTCAAACTCTTTCATAAGCTCTTTTACTGCATTCACAACTGTGACTGTATTAGCCTCTTGTCCTTTCACAATTTGAATTGCAATAGCTTCTTCACCATTTGTCCTGGAGATGGACTCCACCTTTCCTACCTTCTCTATATTTGCAATTTCTGAAAGCGGAACAAAAGGTTCAGAATTCGTTTCAGTTAGTGTAACAGGAATCAATATGTCTCTAAATTCTTCAACAGTTGTTATTGATCCGTCTAAAAATACTGCCTCTTCACCTTCTTCAAATTCATATAAACCAAGTGAAAGTGCAATGTTGCTAGCTTCAATCATCTGTGTCACATCGTCCTCAGATATGCTGTAAGATTCTAAAGCAAGCTGGTCATAAGTCATTTGAATTTCTTCTATATGCTGCCCTGTAACAGTTGCCGAGGCAACCCCCTCAATATTTTTAATTTCCGGGAGAATTGCCGTCTCAACACGCTCTGTTAATTCTGTAATTGACTCTGTTTCACTACTGATTGATAATGCAGTAACAGGAAACATATTTAAACTGATTTCCATGACAGAAGGAGTTTCAACCTCTTCAGGGTAGTTTACGCCATCAAGCGCAGATTCTAATTCTCTTTTTTTCTCGTCCATGTCAACGCCATAATCATACTCGATTTGAATCTGCGATACATTTGAAGAAGAGTTGGAAAACACAGCTTTTACATCTTCCAATCCTTCAATAGCCTGTTCCAATGGAATAGAAACTTCATCCATAACCTGCTCAGGAGTCGCTCCAGGGTACACACCTGCAACGATCAAATAAGGTATTGATATATCTGGCAAAGATTCCATTTTCATTTGAGTAGTTGAATAGATTCCGGTGAAGGTTACAATTAGAGTTAGTAACCAAACAGCCAGTTTATTTTTTAGAACAAAACGTACTAAATTTTGCATAAGGCTTTTCCTCTCTATCATTGTTTTGAATTACAATATAATCATAATGACCGATCGGTCAATAGTCAATCAATCGAATAAAATAGGAGTGTGAATTATGTCTAAAAAGCAACAAATTCTAGATTCTGCAATTCAACTTTTTGCTGAAAACGGCATTGAAAAGACCTCTGTTCAAGATATAACTAAAAAAACTAATGTCTCAAAAGGAGCTTTCTATTTATCTTTTTCTTCAAAAGAAGATTTAATTAAAGAGATAATTGATTACTTCATGAGGAACATGCTAATACATATTGACCAATCAGTCAGAGGTGACTTGTCTTCTGATGAAAAGTTAAAAAACTATTTCTTTTCTCATCTCTCATTTATGGAGCAACACGCCGATTTTGCTAAAATGTATGTACAGGATTCTATGAATACAATTAATGAAGGCGTTATTGAAAAGATGATGTATTACAATGAGAAAATTGATAAAATCATTCTCGCTGTTTTAGAAGAGGAGTTTGAAGGGATAGAAGTAAATAAAAAGTATGATTTACTTATTTCTATCAAAGCTTTTATACAAATTTATGCCCAAATTATTTTATTTCTTCCTCATACACACGATATTAAGCAAATTGCTGAAGTTCTAAATGAAAAGGTTCGAATCATATTTTTATATTCACATAAAACTTATGTAACACAAGAAATGTTATCTATAAAATTTAAAACAAAATTGGAAGATCAACTACTTTTGAAGCCATCTGAAATAATTGAAGATCTGTTGAAGGATGAACATCCGAAGATAATACAGGAAACGCTAGAATTGCTTTTAGAGGAAATCCAGCGGGTTCCCCCCCGCTCGGCAATTATAATTGGACTGAAGCACAACCTCAAAGATTATAAACAGGCAAAGTGGTTATTATATAGAATGGAGAATGAAGATAAGTAAAATTTTTCAGTGGAACAGAATATAGCAAATGCGCGGACAAAATGGTTAGAACACCATTAATAGTGCTGAGGAAGGAATATACTTACAATTTAAAACATTAGATGATTAATGATTTAACATGACTATAGTTCAGGTGATCAAATCTTCTTTGCAACCAAAACTATTTATTGATAATCCTCTCAAACAAGCTTTGATCACCTCATTTTTATTAATAACATTGCTCAAGAATAAGGGGGTCTAAAGTCTTTTAATTACCCCCTAAAAAATGAATAAAAATCCACATTATGCATGGATAGTGAATAACATTCTATCAATGATAAGAATTAGTGATAGAATGTTAATTTACATATAAAAAAACTTTTCTGTCATCAAAAGAATGATACTCATGTAGATTTTTAAAAATCTGCTGAAATTAAAAAAACCACCAAATAATAATTTGGTGGAGACGGTGGGAGTCGAACCCACGTCCAGAAACTTCAATACTTAAGCTTCTACGAGCGTAGTCAGCCTATTCGCATTTCACCGTAACTTATGCCAACTGACAGGCGTCCGAACGGCTATCCTGATTAGTCTCTTCAGGCTGCTTCAGGTGGCAGCAGACTGCGTATCCCACTATAAGTGAACCTCAGGCAGGTCTACATGGGTGATAGACAAGTGAGGCCTCAAGTGCTTATTAGGCAGCTAGAGCGTAATCTTGTTTGTTGTTAACTATTTTTGGTGACGTTGATGACGGAGACGATCCCTCCGACTCGCAACTCAAGCTCGAACCATTCCTGTCGAATCCGTAACGTCCCCATGATAAGGATGAATCAGGTGTTAGCCTGGTTCAGTACGGGATCCGGAAATCAATCCGGTTGTCCTGCCGCTGTTAACGGCATAATCAATTATAACATAGTACCGTCTTTTTTCAACTGGTAAGCCTTACCGCTGGCGCTCTTTCAGTGCACGCGCCACTTCGCGCTTCGCATCCTTCTTCTTCAGCGTCTCACGCTTATCATATTTCTTCTTACCTTTACCAATGCCAATGAGTACTTTTGCATAGCCATTTTTGATATAAAGCTTCAGCGGTACGATTGAATAGCCCTGCTGTTTCGTTAAGCCTATCAACTTATTAATCTGCTGTTTATGCAATAGCAGCTTTCTCTCACGCAGCGGGTCGTGATTATAACGGTTACCTTCCTCATAAGTGCTGATGTGCGCATTATTGAGAAACACTTCGCCATTACTGATTCTAGCAAAAGAATCCTTCAGGTTCACTCGTCCCCTGCGGATTGATTTGATCTCCGTTCCCTGAAGCACAATACCTGCTTCGAACGTTTCTTCTATAAAATAGTCATGACGCGCTTTTTTATTTTGCGCGAGTAATTTACCTTCTCCTTTAGGCATTTGTAGTATTCCCCCCTATCTGAAATGCTGAAGGCGCTTGGTCAGATCCGACAGGCATAAGACGCGGAGCGGAAAACGGGTGGTTTTCCTGTTTACCGCTCCGTGGCTTATGACCCGAGGAGCTAGCGCCTGAAGCTGGACAACTTGAAATGCTGAAGCGGGCGTTCAGACCCGACAAGCATAAGACGCACTGAGAGAAACGGGTGATCTCCCCGTTTTCTAAGTGTGACTTATGACTCGAGGGTTTGCCCGCTGAAGCTGGACAGCTAACAAAGATTTGTCAGCTGATCCCCTGCACCTTACTTTCTCTTCTTCTTTTTATTCTTCTTATTTCTCGGAGCACCTTTATAAAATTTCTTTTTGTCTCCCTTACCGCCATCATCACGTACACGCTTTTTCTTATCACGGCCATCTTTTTTGCCGCGGCTGTCCACAACACGAGCTGTTTCTCTGCGCACGCGTGGCGTACCCTTCATACCGACAATTTCAAAATCAATTGCGCGCTCGTCTTTATTCACGTTTACAACACGGATTGAAATTTCATCACCGATTCTGTACACATTACCCGTACGCTCACCGATCATCGCCATATGACGCTCATCAAAGCGGTAATAATCATCAGTCATATAGCTGACGTGTACAAGACCCTCAATTGTGTTGGACAATTCCACAAAGATACCGAAGTTTGTTACTGAAGAAATAACACCGTCAAATTCTTCACCGATCTTATCCATCATATACTCAGCTTTTTTCAGCTCATCTGTTTCACGCTCAGCGTCCACTGCACGTCTCTCACGTCCTGACGTATGAGCTGCAATTTCAGGCAGCTGTTCAGACAGGCGCTTCTGCGTCTTTTCATCGACCTTTTTGTTGATCAAATATGTTCTGATCAAACGGTGGACAATCAAATCAGGATAACGTCTGATTGGTGAGGTGAAATGTGTATAAAAATCAGTCGCAAGTCCAAAGTGGCCCAGGCTATTTTCATCATACTTTGCCTGCTGCATTGAGCGAAGCATCATCGTTGAAATCACCATTTCTTCAGGTGTGCCCTGAATATCATCAATGATTTCCTGCAGTGCTCTCGGGTGAATTTCATTGCCTGTACCTTTTACTGTAATCCCGAAGTTTGTAATAAACTCAAAGAATCTTTCCAGCTTCTCAGCCTTTGGATCCTCGTGGATACGGTAAATAAACGGAAGGTTCATCCAGTGGAAATGTTCAGCAACCGTTTCATTTGCTGCAAGCATAAATTCTTCAATCAGCTTTTCACCGACAGATCGCTCACGAATCCCGATATCAGTCGGGTTCCCTTCTTCGTCCACGAGTACTTTTGCTTCTTTAAAATCAAAGTCAATCGCACCGCGGCCAAATCGTTTGCCGCGCAGAATCGCTGCAAGCTTCTCCATTTCACGGAACATTGGCACAAGCGGCTCATACTTTTCAATCAGTGCTTCGTCTTCTTCAACGAGAATCTTATTCACATCGGAATACGTCATCCGCTCATTTGTACGGATCACACTCTGGAAAATGTCATGTTTAATCACGCCGCCATTCTGGTCAATTTCCATTTCACAAGAAAGTGTCAGACGGTCCACTTTTGGATTCAGTGAACAGATGCCATTTGACAGGCGGTGCGGAATCATAGGAATCACGCGATCTACAAGATAGACACTTGTCCCACGCTCATAAGCCTCTTCGTCAATTGGCGAGCCTTCTGTCACATAGTGGCTGACATCCGCAATATGAACGCCGAGCTTATAGTTACCGTTATCCAGTTTACTTAACGAAATTGCATCGTCCAGATCCTTTGCGTCCGCGCCATCAATCGTCACAGTTGTCACGTCACGCAGATCACGGCGGTCATTCAGGTCTGCCGGATCAATTTCATCAGGCACGTTATTCGCCTGCTCGATGACTTCATTCGGGAATTCAATTGTAATGCCGTGTTTATGAATAATTGACAGGATATCCACACCCGGGTCATTTTTATGACCGAGAATCTGGATGACTTCACCCTCAGCACTGTTGCGCCCGTCCGGATATGCTGTAATTTCAACGATCACCTTATGACCTTCCACTGCACCTTTGCTCGCATTTTTCGGAACAAAAATATCGCTGGTCATTTTTTTATCGTCAGGCATCACAAATCCAAAGTTTTTACTTTCCGTATATGTTCCGACAACCTGCTTCGTCCCGCGCTCAAGAATACGGACAACCGTACCTTCTTCACGGTCTCCTCTTGATTCACGTGATACACGTACCATTACTTTGTCTCCGTGCATTGCATGTGCAGATTCATTCGGCGGAATAAAGATATCTTTTCTGCCCTGCTCATCCGGAATCAGGAATGCAAATCCTTTCGCATGTCCTGACAGCGTTCCGCGTACGAGATTCATTTTCTCAGGAAGCCCGTAACGGTTACTTCTCGTTCTGACAATTTCACCTTTTTCTTCTAAAATCACTAGCGATTTTACAAGATCCTTGAAATCTGCAGAATCATGAATTCCGAACGACTCTTCAAGCTCCTGCACAGTCAGCGGTTTATAAGCCTCTTCCCGCATATACGTGAGCAGTTTTTCTTTCATTACGATCACCGATTCTTCCATCAGCGGTCCCTCCATTTTTCAGCTGTTATTTGTCAACTGACCAGTCAAGGGAATCAAGAAACTCAAGCACGTCTTCATGCAGCTGTTCCTTCTCTTTATCAAGCGTAATCACGTGGCCTGACTCCTCATACCATTTCAGCTTCTTCTGATCAGTTTCGATGCCTTCAAAGATAATATTTGCTGAATCTGTATTAATCATGTGATCATGTCTACCCTGCACAACAAATGTTGGCGTATAGATCATATCAACAGAATTTCTCACATCACCAATCAGCTCCTGAAGTCCCTTCAGCGTCTGCATTGGTGTCTTTTCAAATTCCTTCATTTCAGCTTCAATCTGATCTTCATCTTTTTTCTCATATTTCTTAAATTCGCGGGCGTACTCTAAAACTCCTTTGTACATGACTTCCTCACTCTTGATGTACATCGGCGCACACATTGTCACGATACCCTTTACAGGAGCAGTGTAACCTAACTTCAATGAAAATACACCACCCAGGGAAAGACCGGCAACCGCTATTTCCTCATAACCAAGGCTCTTCAGATGCTCAAACCCTTCCTCAACATCCTTCCACCAGTCCTCAGGTCCTGTTTCCACAAGCTCTTCAGGTGGTACACCATGCCCTTTATAATGAGGCGCATGCGATGTATATCCATTTTTCTCTAAAAAGCGGCCAAGCATTCTCACATCAGAAGAATTACCTGTAAAACCGTGCAACAGTAATACAGCACGCTTCCCGCCTTCAAATGTAAATGGTTTTGGTAAATTCAGTTTCATATATTGTCACTCCAATTGCAAATTCGTCTTGTTCTATTTTAGTAGAAAACGCAGTGGAAAGCTATTTGTGCGCATTGTGGATGTGGTACTTAGAAACCGTCGATTTCCGCAGAAGGCACTCGCTTTCCGCGGCCGGTCTCGCCAAGCCCTTCCTGCAGCAGGAGTCTCGCACCTTCTGCTCCAATCAACTAAGTGGTCACTTTTATACCACGAACGCTCATTCATAAGGCAAGTCAGACTCACCTTACTAAATACACAATAATTCCCCGGTTGAATGACGTATGGTGTCAATCGACGTAGTAATAAACCCCAATTGAGTGACGTATCGTGAAGATCGACGTAGCAACACACCCGGGTTGATTGCTGTATAGCCTTTGTTGAGTGCAGTGACACTTTTATTGAATGCACTCTAGTGCTCAATAACGTTAGTGGCACACAACCTTCACTCTAATTACATATAGAAATCTCAGTAGAGCGAAGCGGAAGGGGGCGACTCCGGGACGATTAGTTGGAAGCTGAGACCCCGCAGCGCGAAGCGCGAGGAGGCTCAGCAACAACCGTCCGGAAAGCGTCCCCCTGAAGCGCAGCGAGACGATTCATCTCATTGCATTTAAATCTGAATATAACCATTCCATTTAAAAAGAAAAAATAAAAACCCGACCATCCGATCGGGTTTTAAACATTTATTGTAGCACAAAGGCAACTGCAATCGTCAGGACGAAAAACAGTACCGAAAGAACGATTGTAATACGGTTTAAAACAAGGTCAATCCCACGTGCT
This sequence comes from Jeotgalibacillus sp. 10bf12, assembly GCF_055597105.1. NCBI lineage: Bacteria > Bacillati > Bacillota > Bacilli > Caryophanales > Caryophanaceae > Jeotgalibacillus > Jeotgalibacillus sp. 10bf12. Next base: position 3,239,047 of record NZ_CP200276.1, read on the forward strand.
TTCTGCTTGCCGAAAAGCTGTTCAGCACCACCGGAAATGGCGCCTGAAAGACCAGCACTTTTACCTGACTGCAGAAGAACCACGACGATCAACGAGATACATACAATGACTAATAGGACAGTTAATATTGTTTCCATATGTTCCACCTCCTGAACCGACCTTACACTCGTTTCATTTTATCATACGCCCATAACCCATACAATCTTTGTTTTTGACAATGTTTAAAAACACTCAAATTTGTCAGAAAACTAAATTAGGAATAGAATAAAACCAAAACTGACACTAATGTCGGGAGGTAAAATTATGAACGGTACGATCCATGTGGAAAACATTGAAAAAACCTTTAAAGGCGATGTAAAAGCAGTAAGAGGCGTGTCCTTCGATATAGCAGAAGGTGAATTTTTTGCATTTTTAGGACCCAATGGAGCAGGTAAATCCACAACTGTTCAACTGCTGACAACTTTACTTAAACCAACTGCCGGAAAACTTGAAGTAGCCGGCTATGACGTAAGTAAAGATCCTGAAAAAGTGAGGCTATCTATCGGCGTTGCCCTTCAGGAAACCGGTATTGACCCTGACTTAAAAGGAAGAGAATTGCTTGAATTTCAGGCAAGGCTATTCGGATTTTCAAAAAAAGAAGCGAAGAAACGGGCTGAGGAATTGCTTGAGCTGGTTGGACTCACTGACGATGCGGACCGTCTCAGCGGTAAATATTCAGGCGGGATGAGAAGAAGACTGGACCTTGCTATGACATTAGTACACCAGCCGAAAATCCTGTTTCTTGATGAACCGACAACCGGCCTTGACCCTGCAAATCGTAAAGCCATCTGGCGGGAGATCAAGCGGCTGAACAAAGAAGAAGGCACGACGATTTTTCTCACGACTCAATACTTAGAAGAAGCAGATCAGCTGGCTGACCGAATTTCTATCATTAATAAAGGTCAGATTGTTGCAACCGGAACCCCTGCTGAGCTGAAGCGGACACTTGGCCTTGATGCGATTGTGCTTCAGTTTGAAGAGGAAGAAGAAGCAATCAGTGCTTATGAAGCCGTTTCTTCCGATGAATACCAAACAGAGCGTGTTAAAAATGATGTAACAATTCTTTCTGAAAACGGCACTTCGATTGTAGCTGACATCATCAGAAAACTGGATGAACGAAATCTTCATCCAGCCCAGCTGAACGTAAAGCCGCCTTCTCTTGATGACGTCTTTATTCAGGTAACAAAAGACCAGAAAGAAGGTGGGTTAAATGAATAAGCAGCAGGGAAACTTTTTCTCAGATACGCTGGTCATGACAAAAAGAAGTATTGTGACCATTCTTAGAAACCCGCTCATTTTTATTCCGAACCTTGCAATCAGTATGTTCTTTCTTTTCGTCTATGAAGCGGGTCTGAGCGGGATTGCAAACCTCCCTGAATTTGAAGGTGCAAATTATCTGGCATTTATTCTTCCTGTATCAATTGTATCCGCAGCAATCGGGGGAGCCGGCGGTGCTGGTCAGGCACTTGTGAAGGATCTGGATAATGGATTCTTCTCCAGACTGTTATTAACACCAAGCTCAAGGCTTGCGATTGTTCTTGGACCCATTATCGCAGGGATGCTCCAGCTTGTCATTCAGGCCGGACTGATTATTTGTGTAGGATTTATTTTAGGACTTGAGGTTGCAGGCGGTGCACTCGGCGTAGTGGTTGTATTACTATTAACGCTTGGCTGGGGACTTGCGTTCGCCGGCTATTCTGTCGGTGTTGCGCTCCGTGCCAAAAATGCACAGTCTGCGCAGGCAGGCACATTTATCTTCTTCCCGCTGATCTTTCTCAGCACGACATTTGTTCCATACGAATTGATTGATGCTGCCTGGTTAAAGGTCGCGGCTTCCATCAATCCGGTTACTTATTTATTTGAAGCGATGAGGACTGTTCTGATTGATGGCTTTACAGACCCCTGGCCAATTGTATTAGGATTTTTAGTCATTGCCGGGTTATGTGCCATCACAATCACCTTTTCTGCTGTTTCAGCTAAAAAAGCTGTCAGTACGGATTAAATCAGAAAAAAGCGGCTGCTTCGCACGGCAGCCGCTTTTTCTTATACATGCTCATAGGTTTTGCAATCTGTCTCATCACTGGATTCAGCACGACCTTTATGAGGTCCAACATGGATTTTCTCTGCACCGCACCTCGTACCATCTCTGTTGAATTTGCAGCTATTCACTTCGCACATAATGATTTGTTCCATCAAAAGCCCCTCCTTCTTTTGTAGAATCAAAAACAGCCTGCACTTTATGTCTTTATTATATCTGATAAAAACAAAACAATAAACTAAATATTCTATTTATTCAGATAATAAAGCGTATTAATATTATATCCCTTTTAACTTTATCTAAACGCGGTAACATTTTTAGGTTTGGTGTTAATGGATATTTTGCAATTGCTTTTATAGATGACAAAATTAATTCTGATGTTCATACACTTCACTTCGTACCTTAACCTAAAGCGTAAAAGCCTTCTCAGCTAACTCAACAAAAAATCCCCTCTGCCTTTTTGGGCGGAGAGGGCTGTTCAGCGTATAATCGTTGACTGCTATGTTCACTATCTATAAACACTCTCACACGTATTAGCCTGTGGTTCATAATAGCAGTGAAGTTTGAATTGACCTGAGAATGGCTGATTGTACCAGGTGGGTGGACATGGCGCATATGGATTAAAGTACCATAGCGCATATTTGGAAGGGTGCTGCCTCCAGGATTTAATCACCTGACGTGCTAAGTCCCTCTCTAAATCTCTTGCCGGACTATAAAATAAATTACCTTTTTGTACTGCCTCAAAAGAATAATTATTACCCTGAATCTGAAAAATCACATCATTGATCGTCCTCACATCCCTGAAATCCAGACAGTCGGCTACAGCACGATTCACGATCACATTTCCAACCATCAGCATGCCAAGCTTCCCCTCACCTTCAGCTTCAGCCCGTATCATCCTTGCAATCAGATCAATGTCCTTACTCGTATGTTTTACTCTTGTCACGTTTTTCACCTCAAAGTTATTGTATGAAAAAGGCTTTGAAAGATGTCAGCCGGAACACCGGGGACGGAGCGCGCCACATTTAGAATCATTACAAAAACGGCACAATAAGCTCCGTCCCCACACTGCGCCGCCACAAAAAAATCCCCCCTGCCATTAAAGGCAGAGAGGATTTTTATCATTAACCTAAGTTATAAAACGTTTTAGCACCAAGGTACTGTGCTGTTGCACCAAGCTGATCTTCGATACGAAGAAGCTGGTTGTACTTCGCAACGCGGTCAGTACGTGATGGAGCACCAGTTTTGATCTGACCTGCATTTGTAGCAACTGCGATGTCAGCGATTGTTGCATCTTCAGTTTCACCAGAACGGTGAGAGATCACTGCAGTGTAACCTGCGCGCTTCGCCATTTCGATTGCATCAAATGTTTCAGTCAATGTACCAATCTGGTTCACTTTGATCAGGATTGAGTTACCAATCCCCTGCTCAATACCGCGTGAAAGTTTTTCAGTGTTTGTAACGAATAGATCGTCACCTACTAGCTGAACTTTATCACCGATCTTTTCAGTTAACAGCTTGAAGCCGTCCCAGTCGTTTTCATCAAGGCCATCCTCGATTGATACGATTGGATACTTGTCTGCCATTTCAGCATACCAGTTCACCATTTCTTCAGAAGACTTCACAACGCCTTCTCCAGAAAGGTGATACTTGCCGTCTTCTTTATTGAAGATTTCAGAAGCAGCTACGTCCATTGCAAGAAGAACCTGTTCACCTGGCTTGTAGCCGGCTTTTTCGATTGCTTCAATAATTGTTGAAAGTGCTTCTTCGTTTGAACCAAGGTTCGGAGCGAATCCACCTTCATCACCAACAGCTGTGTTAAGACCTTTGTCTTTAAGAACTGATTTAAGTGAATGGAAGATTTCTGCACCCATACGAAGTCCTTCACGGAAAGTTTCAGCGCCTACAGGCATTACCATGAATTCCTGGATGTCTACGTTGTTATCAGCGTGCTCTCCGCCGTTAAGGATGTTCATCATTGGCACTGGAAGCTGCTTCGCGTTGAATCCGCCAAGGTACTGATAAAGTGGTACATCAAGGTAATCTGCTGCTGCATGAGCAACGGCCATAGATACACCAAGGATTGCGTTAGCACCTAATTTACCTTTGTTTTCAGTACCATCAAGCTCGATCATTGCATGGTCGATTGATACCTGGTCAAGTACTGAATAGCTGTCGATTAGTTCTGGCGCGATTACGTTATTTACGTTTTCGATTGCTTTAAGAACACCTTTACCTAGGTAACGGTCTTTGTCACCGTCACGAAGTTCTACTGCTTCATATTCACCTGTTGAAGCTCCTGATGGTACTAGTGCACGGCCAAATGCGCCGCTTTCAGTGTAAACTTCAACTTCTACTGTTGGGTTACCGCGTGAATCGATTACTTCACGTGCGTATACATCTACGATAAATGGCATGTTAAAATCTCTCCTCTTTTTTAAGTGATTTTCGGGATATTTTACTTTTATACTTTGTCCGTTGATTTCCGCTCCAGGGGGGACGCTTTCCGCGGCCGGGCGGTGAGCCCCTCCGGCTTCGCCGTATGGTCTCACCTGTCCCTTTCCGCGAGCCGCCCCCTTGCGCTTCAATCAACTAGGTGCAAATTCATTTGATAGCAAAATTCATTCTGCAGGCCGGAAGTGCACTACATCATGAATTACTACCTTACATTTTATTGTGTACGAAACAAAATCCGGAAGTTCTCTTGTTTCTTTTTATTAAAAAGCATCCAGCAGACCGGAGCGTAAGGCGGCGACTCCGGGACGAGCAGCGGGATAGCTGAGACCCCGCAACCGAAGGTGAGGAGGCTCAGCAACCGCCGTCCGGAAAGCGTCCGCCTGAAGCGCAGGTCTGCGTTTAAAGGAAACCTTACTTCTTAATAAGTGACTCACCAGTCATTTCTTCAGGCTTTTCAACCTTCAGCAAATCAAGCATAGTCGGTGCAAGGTCGCCGAGAATTCCGCCTTCGCGTAGCTCTGCGCCTTCCTTTGTTACAATCACCGGTACCGGATTTGTTGTATGCGCAGTCATCGGCTTGTCATCAGTCGTAATGACTTCATCAGAGTTACCGTGGTCTGCTGTGATAATGGCATGTCCACCTTTTTCATGAATCAGATCAACAATTTTACCAAGACATTCGTCTACAGTTTCAATCGCTTTTACAGTCGGCTCCAGCATCCCGCTGTGTCCAACCATATCCGGATTCGCAAAGTTCAGCAGAATCGCATCAAATCGGTCTTCATTAATTGCATCAAGTAACGCGTACGTCACTTCGTATGCACTCATTTCAGGCTTCAGATCATACGTTGCCACCTTTGGTGAATCAATCAGGATACGTTCTTCGCCAGGGAATTTCTCTTCACGACCGCCGCTCATAAAGAACGTCACGTGAGGATACTTTTCCGTTTCAGCAATACGCAGCTGAGTAAGGCCTTCAGATGAAAGCACTTCACCAATTGTGTTTTTTAAGTCTTTTGCTTTAAATGCTACGTCAGCACGCACTTTATCACTATAGTGTGTAAAGCTGACGAACTGCAGATTCTCAGGCTTGTTCTGACCCAGTTCAAACCCTTGGAAGTCAGGGTTTGTAAGGGCTGTTGACATCTGAATTGCACGGTCAGGACGGAAGTTGAAGAAGATCACTGAATCCTGATTTTCAATTCTGCCAACAGGCTCACCATTCTTTTCAATGACAAAAGGAATGACAAATTCATCGTACACTTCTTCATCGTAAGAAGCCTGAACACCTTCTTCAGCTGAACTGAATGTAGTGCCCATACCGTCAACCATCACACGGTACGCTTTTTCAACGCGTTCCCAGCGATTGTCACGGTCCATTGCATAATAACGGCCGGAAATGGTTGCGAATTCCCCGACGCCGATCTCTTTCATTCTTGCTTCAGCATCCGCAATATACTGAAGACCTGATGAAGGAGCAACGTCGCGTCCATCTAAAAATCCGTGAACGTACACTTTTGTCAGTCCGGCATCTTTTGCAATCTCAAGTAGTGCAAAAAGATGCTCATAATGACTGTGTACGCCGCCGTCAGAAAGCAGCCCCATGATATGAAGTGCTTTGTTGTGACGCTTTGCATTATCAACCGCACGAAGAAATTCCGGGATAGAATGAAATTCTTTGTCACGGATTGAAATGTTAATACGCGTCAGGTTCTGATATACCGTGCGTCCTGCTCCGATATTCAGGTGACCAACCTCTGAGTTACCCATTTGCCCATCCGGAAGTCCGACAGCTTCACCGCTTGCTGTCAGTGTATTATGGGGATAGGTTTCCCAGTATCGGTCAAAGTTAGGCTTGTTTGCTTTTGCAACTGCGTTTCCTTTTGTTTCGTCGCGCAGCGCAAAACCGTCAAGAATAATTAATGCAACAGGGGCTTTACGCATTCGCGCCAGCCTCCACTAGTTCTAGGAATGAATCTGCTTCAAGGCTTGCACCGCCAACAAGTGCACCGTCAATATCGCTTTGTGCCATATATTCTGCGATGTTAGCAGGCTTTACGCTGCCGCCATACTGAATACGTACTGCTTCTGCAGCAGCTTCTGACACAGTTGAAGCTACAACTGAGCGGATGTGTGCACATACTTCATTTGCATCTTCTGCAGTTGAAGATTTACCCGTGCCGATTGCCCAGATAGGCTCATATGCAATCACTGTCTGTTTTACCTGTTCTTCAGATAATCCTTCAAGTGCAGCCTTCACCTGGCCACCGACAAAGTCTTTTGTTTCGTTGTTTTCGCGCTGCTCAAGAGATTCACCTACACATACGATCGGTGTAAGGCTGTACTTAAATGCAGCATGTGTCTTCTTGTTTACTGACTCATCCGTTTCATTGAACATGTCACGACGTTCAGAGTGTCCAAGAATCACATATTGCACGCCAAGGTCCTGAAGTGCCACAGGGCTTGTTTCGCCTGTGAAAGCTCCATTTTCCTCAAAGTGCATGTTCTGTGCACCTACAGCGGCATCTGAGTTTTTAGTTAAATCCACAAGATTTGCTAAAAATAGTGCCGGTGAACAGATTACAGCATCCACCTTCTCATTTGAAGGTACTTTTGAAGCAACTTCTTCAGTAAAAGCTTTCGCCTCAGATGCTGTTTTATTCATTTTCCAGTTTCCTGCAATAATTGGTTTACGCATTGATAATCATCCTTTCCCGGTTTATTTATCGTTTAGTGCGACAACGCCTGGAAGATCTTTACCTTCCATAAACTCAAGAGAGGCACCGCCACCTGTTGAGATATGACTCATTTTATCTGCCATGCCGAACTTCTCGACTGCTGCAGCTGAGTCTCCTCCACCAATGACAGAATATGTATCCTGTGCATCAGCAAGGGCCTGTCCTACCGCTTTTGTACCATTTGCAAATGAATCAAGTTCAAATACTCCCATTGGTCCATTCCAGATCACTAGCTTGGACTGAAGGATCACATCACGGTACAATTCGCGTGTTTTCGGTCCGATATCAAGACCTTCCCAGTCAGATGGAATGTCATCGACAGAAACTTCTTTAATATTCGCATCGTTTGAGAAATCATCCGCTACGACGATATCGACCGGCATATAGAACTTCACGCCTTTGTCTTCTGCTTTTTTCATGAATTGTTTTGCAAGATCAATCTTATCTTCTTCTAAAAGAGATTTTCCGACTTCATGACCCTGTGCTTTTACGAATGTATAAGCAAGGCCGCCACCGATAATCAGGTTATCCACTTTATCAAGCAGATGATCGATCACACCGATCTTATCTTTTACTTTTGCTCCGCCAATAATTGCTGTGAACGGACGCTCCGGATTAGATAATGCCTGACCAAGTACTTCAAGCTCTTTTTCCATCAGCAGACCTGATACAGCCGGGATGTGTTCTGCAATACCTGCAGTTGAAGCGTGTGCACGGTGTGCCGCTCCGAATGCATCATTAACATAAACGTCAGCAAGGCTTGCAAAATGCTTTGCAAGATCAGCATCGTTCTTTTCCTCACCAGGATAGAAGCGCACATTTTCAAGAACGAGAATGTCTCCTTCTTCAAGAGAAGAAACAGCTTCTTCAGCTTTCTCACCGTATGCTTCCTCAACTGTTTTCACGTCTTTTCCAATCAGTGAAGACAGGTGCGCTGCAACAGGTGCAAGACGAAGTTCTTCAACAACCTCACCTTTTGGACGTCCAAGGTGGCTCGCTAAAATCACCTTCGCTCCAGCTTCTGTTAAATACTTGATCGTAGGAAGAGCTGCACGCACGCGTGTATCATCTGTCACTTCTCCGTCCTTCATCGGTACGTTAAAGTCTACGCGGCAAAATACCCGTTTCCCTTTAAGATCAACATCTTTCATGCTTTTCTTGTTCATTGAATACAGGCCTCCTTCAATATATTGGCAAGCGGATGAAAAAGAGGGAGTGGGGATCATTCCCCGCTCCCCGTTTCACCCTCTTATTATAAGGGATGACCGGCCGAAAGACCAATCATACTCTATTTAAATCCAGACTTCTTACAGTCCTTTTTCAGCCATGTAAGCAGCTAAGTCTACACAACGGTTTGAGTAACCAGTTTCGTTATCGTACCAAGAAAGTACTTTTACCATGTTATCTTCAAGAACCATTGTAGAAAGACCATCTACGATTGAAGAGTTTGTGTTGCCATTGTAGTCAGTTGATACAAGTGGCTCATCGCTGTATGCAAGGATTCCTTTAAGGTCGCCTTCTGCAGCTTCTTTAAGTGCAGAGTTGATTTCGTCAGCAGTTACGTTCTGACCAAGTTCAACTACAAGGTCAACAAGTGATACGTTTGGCGTTGGTACACGCATAGCCATACCATTCAGCTTGCCTTCAAGTTCTGGAAGTACAAGAGATACTGCTTTTGCAGCTCCAGTTGAAGTTGGGATGATGTTTTCAGCAGCTGCACGCGCACGACGGTAGTCTTTGTGTGGCAGGTCAAGAATCTGCTGATCATTTGTGTATGAGTGAACTGTCGTCATCATACCGCGCTTGATACCGAACTTGTCGTTAAGAACCTTCGCATATGGTGCAAGGCAGTTCGTTGTACAAGAAGCGTTAGAAATTACGTTGTGGCTAGCTGGGTCATACTTGTCTTCGTTAACACCCATAACTACTGTAAGGTCTTCACCGTTAGCTGGTGCAGAGATGATTACTTTCTTCGCTCCGCCTTCAAGGTGCTTAGCAGCAGCTTCACCTTTAGTGAAGATACCAGTTGATTCGATTACGATCTCAACGCCAAGCTCGCCCCATGGAAGGTTTGCAGGATCACGTTCAGCAAGTACTTTTACTTTGTGACCGTCAACAAGAAGGTTGTCGTCTCCATCTACTTCTACTTTCTGATCAAGCTTTCCGTGCACTGAGTCATACTGTAGAAGGTGTGCAAGCATGTTAGCATCAGTAAGGTCGTTTACTGCTACAACCTCTACTTCCGGGTTGTTAAGTGCTGCACGGTATACGTTACGTCCGATACGTCCAAATCCGTTAATTCCAATTTTCACTGTCATGAATAATTCCTCCTTAGAATGTTTGGGGATGGTGCTTTAATATATTTTAAAAGGTCTTACCCTTTCAAAAGCTCTTTTGCTGCTCCTTCGTCTGTAATCAGTGTCGAAGAAGTCTGTGGTGCGCCTTTAAAATAAGCGCGGATTGCCTGTGCCTTGGAATGTCCTCCGGCTACGGCAAATACGTTAGGTACATTGCCCAGGTCCTTCAGCTGAAGACCGATCGTTTTTACTTTGTGGACAATATTGCCTTCAACATCAAAGTAGTAACCGAACGCTTCGCCTACTGCCTGTCCTTCAGCAATCATTTTATAGTGATCCTCTGAAGTATTGCGTCGTTTAGCCATTGTATGAGCGTCACCGATTCCATGAAGAACGATATCTGCAGAAGTAATCAGAGACATCACTTCTTTAATAGCAGGTTCTTTCATAATCGATTCATACACTTCACGGCTGACCTGATCCGGCACATATAATACCCTGTGCTTAGCACGTGATTTAAGTGCCATTGTCGAGCAGATGGTATTCGCCTGATTCTGAACATCCTCACCAATACCGCCACGCGCCGGGACAAATAATGTTTCCGGTGTGGCAAAGTCAGGCGTCAGCATGCCCGCTACTGCAGACATTGTTGTACCACCGGTCACTGCAATCACTGTGTCAGTGCCGACATAAGGCTTCATACTCTGGATCGCTGCACGGCCAAGTTCTTCCTTCACCCATGGCGAGTCGTCACTGTCACCGGGTACAATCATTACCTCTTTGACTTTCAGCATGTCTTTTAATGAATGCTCCATTAAGGTTATACCCGATATCTCGTTGATCATGCGTTCAAGTGGAATAAGGATTTCCATTCCATCCTTCGTCAGGCTCATACCTGAAGAATGAATGTGGATCAGATCCTGTGCTTTTAACTGCTCAACCTCTTTCCTTAAAACCCGCTCCGTCATGCCAAGAGACTGTGCAAGACTTCTTCTGCCGACAGGCTGTAAAAACCTGACTGACCTCAAAACCTGGTACTTCAGTTGAATCTTATCAAGCAGGTCAGGCACCAGACGCTTTTGGATGTCAATTATATTTGCCATATCAAAGCTCCTTTTCAGTGAAACATCACTTCAAGGCCCGGCAATATCCTGACATCGAAGTGTTCCTGGTCATTTTTTGTCCCGCGTAGACATATTATGTCCCGTTCAGTCCAAAAAAAAGATCCCTGCTACATCTCTAATCATAGCAAGGTTCTTATAACGTTTCAAGAAATAAAGTCAAGACATTTTTTGAAAACGTTTACTTATTGTCACAAAATCAATATTACCGGCCTGAATTATTTCTCCCTCTACTTCCACAACAGGGATCATCAGCCCATACTTCTCCGTCCATTCATCAGACGTATCAATATCACGTTCAACAATTTCAAAGCCGTAATCTTCCCTGGCAAGATTGAGCATTAACTTTCCTTCTTCACACAAGCCGCAATCTTTGCGCGTGTAGTAGTGGACGAGCAATTAAATTACCCCCTGTTTAATTTTTGTACAGATAATATGATTGAAGAATTGTGAGAGTCCATCTTTATACCTGCACAGCCGGGATTGGAGTGGAAAAGGGCGGCTAGCAGAAAGGAACAGGTGAAACAAAGCATGGCGAAGCCTGATGGTTCACCGCCCGGTCCCGGAAAGCGTTCCTCTGAAACGTAAATCCCAGCCAATCTTGAAGGAATGAAAAACCGGTCCCTCACAAAGAGAGACCGGCTGGTTTAAAACTTATTTACCTTCTTTATCAAGCTTGTTGCGGTCCATGATCTGATCAACCAGACCATATTCTTTCGCACGCTCAGCTGTCATAAAGTTATCACGGTCAGTATCTTTTGCAATTGTTTCGAAATCCTGACCAGTACGTTCAGCAAGAATTTTGTTCAGCTTCTCACGCAGGAACAGGATACGTTTTGCAGCGATATCAATTTCTGTAGCCTGACCCTGGGCACCGCCAAGTGGCTGGTGAATCATGACTTCAGCGTTAGGTAGCGCATAGCGGTGACCTTTTTCACCTGCAGCTAATAGGAATGCACCCATTGATGCTGCCATACCAATACAGATTGTGTGTACTTTCGGCTTAATGAACTGCATTGTATCATAGATAGCCATACCCGCTGTGATGCTTCCGCCCGGGCTGTTGATATAAAGGTAGATATCTTTATCCGGATTGTCAGCTTCAAGGAATAGCAGCTGAGATACGATTGAATTTGCAACGTTATCGTCAATTCCGCTTCCTAGCATGACAATACGGTCTTTCAGTAAACGTGAATAAATGTCGTATGCACGCTCACCGCGGTTAGTCTGTTCAATAACTGTAGGAATTAAATTCATTTGAAAATCCTCCTTTAACGATCTAGTGGTGGTGTTGCAACAATATGTACTGTCATCTTACAACGAAGGTCAAACAAGGTCAAACAATATGACTTTTCTTTCTTCCCTTCATCATACCCATCTGAGCATGTGATGTACAAGTCTGAACCATCCCGCTAACTGTAAAACTTCTCTTGCATTCGTAAAATCCATTTATTATAATAGAAAAGCATCGTTAAAACGTGCCCTCGTAGTTTAATGGATATGACGCAAGATTCCGGTTCTTGAGATAGGGGTTCGATTCCCTTCGAGGGCGTACCCTGCCGATCACTCTGATGAGTGATCGGCTATTTTATTGTCTTCTTTATATTTCGCCGTTACTTCTGTGATTCCCTTTAAACGACTGATATATTTTAAAAATCCCCTTTCGGCCTAACCGAAAAGGGATTTTGCTTATTTCTCTTCTTCCACGTAAGCTGCAAGCGTTTGCATCGCAGCTTCTTCATCAGTACCATCAGTGATTAATGTAAAGCTTTCACCTGAACCGAGCGCAAGACTCATTAAGCCCATGATGCTTTTAGCGTTTACCTTTTTATTTTCTTTTTGAATATACACATCTGAAGAAAACTTTGTAGCTTCCTGAACAAACATGGATGCAGGACGTGCCTGCAATCCACTTTTCAACCTGACTGTAACTTCTTTTTGCTGCATCTGATCTCCTCCTGAACTTAGTTTCCTACCATTTCACCCTTGCGCATTTTCTCAGCAATCTGATCAATTTTTCTTAAACGGTGATTAATCCCGGACTTGCTGACAGCGCCGCCGGAGACCATTTCGCCAAGTTCTTTTAACGTGACATCCTGATAGGCAACTCTGAGCTCAGCAATTTCCCTGAGCTTATCTGGCAGGATACCAAGCCCCGCTGTCCTCTCGATAAAACGGATATTTTCAACCTGTCTGAGCGCTGCACCAATTGTTTTATTCAGGTTAGCCGTTTCACAGTTTACAAGGCGATTGACAGAGTTTCTCATATCTCTTACAATCCGCACGTCCTCGAAGCGGAGAAGCGCCTGATGCGCACCGATAATACTGAAGAATTCAGTGATTTTTTCGGCTTCTTTCAGGTAAGTGATAAAGCCCTTTTTACGTTCAATCGTCTTACCGTTCAGATCAAACTGGTTCATGAGATTAGCCAGAGAATCGTTATGCTCTTCATACATTGTGAAGATTTCGAGGTGGTACGATGAGGTTTCCGGGTTATTGACTGAACCGCCAGCTAAAAATGCGCCTCTTAAGTAAGCGCGCTGACAGCATTTTTTGCCAATTAATGCAGGAGTAACTTCATGATTCAGCTGAAAGCCTTCACCTAAAATATTCAGATCCTCTAAAATATCCCGCGCTTTCTCTGCAATTCTGACAATGTAGACATTGTTTTTCTTCAATCTCATTTTCTTTCGCACAAGCAGTTCCACCTGCACGATATAGTTCTTTTTGATAAGTGTATAAATTCTGCGGGCAATTGCCGCATTTTCTGTTTGAATATTAACAATCAGCACCCTGTTTGAAAAAGACAGTGATCCATTCATCCGGATGAGCGCAGACAATTCTGCTTTTGAGCAGCAATCATTTGCTTCTATCTGGGTGAGTTCTTTCTTCGTTTCTGACGCAAACGACATGTGTCTTTTCCGCCTCCCTCTTTCACTAACTACGCAAGCTGATCCTTTGTTTCAGCCATTAAGCGGACAACAATCTTTGCGACACGATCAGTATCATGACGGATGAGCCCTTCGCGATTAATGATTATTTTATCATAAACCACCTGAAGTCCGAGTCCTTTTAGACGATCTACATCAAATTTTACGGGTTCCGCCATTTCTTTATCATAAAGTGAGCGGATCTCCGCAGGAACGTTTTCATTATTTACAAGTACATAATCCATAAACCTTGCACCCAGATGCTTGTAAATCGCTTCTACGTGCTGAGAAGCTGTGTAGTTCAGCGTTTCACCGGCCTGAGTCATCAGGTTACAAATATATACTTTAGGAGCAGTACTTTTTAAGACAGCCTGACCAATTTCTTTTACAAGAAGATTAGGCAGAATACTCGTATAAAGCGAGCCCGGTCCGATAATGATCATATCGGCTTCCTCAATCGCTTCTATAGCCTGCGGCAGTGCTTTCACATGCTTTGGTGATAAAAACACACGGTCAATCTTTTTTCCGCTAAACGGGATTTTCGATTCACCTTTAATAATTGTACCGTCTTCCATCCGAGCGGACAGGACAATACTCTGGTTAGCTGAAGGCAGTACGCGCCCTCTGACATTCAATACTTTACTCATTTCTTCTACCCCGTGCGCGAAGTCGCCGGTAATCGATGTCATCGCTGCTATAATTAAGTTCCCCAGCGAATGGCCGCTTAATTCGTTCTTACTCGCAAATCTGTATTGGAACATCTCTTCTACAAGCGGCTCAACGTCAGATAATGCAGCAATCACATTTCTGATATCACCCGGAGGCGGAATCTTCAGGTCATCTCTGATTCTGCCCGAGCTTCCTCCGTCGTCTGCCACCGTGACAATGGCTGTCAGATCAAGCGGGTGCTGTTTCAGCCCTCGGAGCAGAACAGACAGGCCTGTCCCGCCCCCAATCACAACAATTTTACCTTTTTGACTCATTTTTTCGGTGCACCCTGCTTTTTATGAATATCACGGTGCGTAATCTGAGTGTGATAATCTTTGGCAAATGCACGGGCAATCTCTTCAGTCAGTGCCACTGAGCGGTGTTGTCCGCCAGTACACCCGATTGCGATCACAAGCTGACTTTTGCCTTCACGTTTATAATGAGGAAGCATGAACTGAAGCAGATCAATCGTTTTCTCCAGAAACTTCTTTGTCTCATTCCACTTCATTACATACTCAGAAACTTCTTCATCCAGGCCTGTCTGGGGTCTCATATGATCAATATAATGCGGATTCGGCAGGAATCTTACATCAAATACAAGGTCTGCATCAATCGGCAGCCCGTGCTTGAATCCAAACGACATCACATTCACTGTAAATAAAGACTGCTTATTCACTGAGAACTCATGAAGAATTTTCTCACGCAGCTCTCTCGGTTTTAAACTTGAAGTATTATAAATTGTCTGCGCGCGTCCCTTTAATTCAGTTAACAGAATCCTCTCCTGCTTAATGCCTTCCATAGGAAGTCCGGCAGGTGCAAGCGGATGTGAACGTCTTGTTTCTTTGTACCGTCTCACAAGTGCTTCGTCATCTGCTTCAAGAAATAAAATACGCGGCTTTAATCTTTCTTCATGATCAAACTGATCAAGTGCTTCAAAAAGAGAATCAAAAAACTCTCTTCCTCTTAAATCCATAACGACCGCCACACGATTCATCTTATCCCCTGATTCCTTCATCAGTTCAAGAAACTTCGGTAAAAGCGTCGGAGGCAGATTATCTACACAGAAAAAACCAAGATCCTCAAAGCTTTGAACCGCCACAGTTTTCCCTGCTCCCGACATTCCAGTTATAATCACTAATTCCATATCTGTTGACATGACGACACTCCCCCCTCAGCTAGGATCCAGACGATAGGATAAAAGCTCAAAATCTTTTGTATAAGTGAACGTTCCATAAATGACGCCCTGCCCGTGAACGACATACTCAAGAATATGACGGTCACCTTCAGCCATATCAAGTGACTGAATCGCTTCGACTGGCTGCCACTGCAAAATACCTTCAGGTGACTCATCCAGAATCAGACCATCACCCTCTGTTGCAAGAAACGTAAACATCATCCACTCTGAAATGACTTCATTTCCTTCTTTTATAATAAAAGTAAAAATCCCTTTGATTTCAGGATTTTTCACATAAATCCCTGTTTCTTCACGGTATTCTCTGATGCAGGCATCCCTGATAGATTCACCCGGCTCCATTTTACCGCCCGGCGCAACCCACCAGTCTCTTCTCGGCTTTTGGAGAAGCAGCGCCTGGTTATCTTTTATATATACACAATTCGTTATCCTCTGCACAATATCACCTGCTCATTTTTGCTCATTCATTTTATTATACATGGTTTCACAGCCTCTCACAATGAAGCCGTACTGTCTCCTTCTCTATGCATATGAGAATCTCCTTTTTGTTATGAGCACAAAAAAAGGGCACGGACATGTTCGGTGTCCGTGCCAAAAATATATATACTAAAGGGGGTCAATTACTTATGGTCTTACTATACCCATTAATTGTTGCATGGCGGTTACAGTTTGGTAACGATTAGATAAAGATTTGGTTATTGATAAAAAGTTATTTGTTATATAGTTTGGCAGGTGATTTCCGCTTCAGGGGGACGCTTTCCGCGGCCTGGCGGTTAGCCACTTCCGTGCCATTACAGTGTCTCACCTGTCCCTTTCCGCTGCAGGAGTCGCCCCCTTACGCTCCAATCACCTGCAGTGCGAATAGGTTGATGGACTTTGTTAAAAGCACACAAAGTTTCGGAATCCGCTTATGCTCACAATAACGATCAGTTTTAATCTAAATAATATCTTTATTTAGATGATTTTTAAACACAAAAAGCTGGTGATTGGAGCGGAGGACGGAGACTCCCGCCCCAGGAAAGGGACAGGTGAGACCGTGCATGCGAAGCGTGCAGGGGCTCACCGCCCGGGGGCAGGAAAGCGCAGTCCTCCGCGGAAATCACCAGCGGTTGTTATAGACTATCATTTAATTAAGACTGAACCTTCAAAGACTCAGCAAGTTCTTCTACATAGTGCTGGATTGCCTGAGAAGCGACACTGCCGTCGCCTGTTGCAGTAACAATCTGACGAAGCGTCTTATCGCGGACGTCACCAGCTGCGAAGATACCAGGTACATTTGTCTGCATTTTTTCATCCGTCTCAATATACCCTTCATCATTCAGGATACCAAGACCTTGAAACGGCTTAGTCAGTGGCACCATACCGATATAGATAAACGCACCATCTGCAGCAAATTCAGTTTCAGAGCCGTCTTCAGTTGATACAAGCGTAACTGAACCGACTTTACCGTCTTTGTCATTGATTTCTTTTATCGTTGAATTCCAGATGAAATCAATTTTTTCGTTATCAAATGCACGCTGCTGAAGAATCTTCTGTGCGCGCAGTTCATCTCTGCGGTGAACAATTGTCACTTTGTTTGCAAACCGTGTCAGGTAAACGCCCTCTTCAACAGCAGAGTCTCCGCCGCCGACAACAACAAGGTCTTTACCTTTGAAAAATGCACCATCACATACTGCACAATAAGATACGCCGCGTCCGCCAAGTTCTCTTTCACCCGGCACGCCTAGCTTCTTATATTCAGCACCGGTTGTGATCAGTACTGAACGTGCTTTATATTCTTTTGAACCAGCTTTAATTGTTTTGTAATCTGTGCCGTCCTCAATGCTCTTCACATCACCATATGCATATTCAGCACCGAATTTTTTTGCGTGCTCAAACATTTTGTTTGAAAGATCAGGTCCAAGAATGTGGTCAAATCCAGGATAGTTTTCAACGTCCTCTGTATTTGCCATCTGGCCACCCGGTACACCGCGCTCAAGCATCAGTGTTGAAAGGTTCGCTCTTGAAGTATATACAGCAGCCGTCATCCCTGCAGGTCCAGCGCCAATAATAATTACGTCATAAATTTTTTCTTCCGTCATGAAATGACACTCCTTTTTGATGAGTTCATAATTTATCTACAATATATCGTAATCCAAGGTGTATAAATCGTCCAATCATCTGCTTACGGCAAGTATAATTCAAGCTCGCGCTTATATCTGGCAAGCGTTCCGGGCGCAATCCCGTATCTGGCAGCGATCTCTTTTTGCGTCAGCTTTGATCCTCTGACCTTCCGCCACAGATACTCTACAGCAGCTGACAGACCCTCTATATTTTGGAATGCATACCCGTTTTCAGATCCGTGGTAAACAATATGAAACCACATATAGAATAATCCCTGATGTGCCTTTTCGTGCAGATCAAAGTGTTTTAAAAGCTCACATGCTACCATATGCGCTCTGCTGATCGGTGTATCCTGAGGTTCATCGGCTCGCAGCATATCATAGTATGATTTTTCAATCTCTGTAAAGTATTCAGGTGCATCTTCTTTTAAATAGCTGTCCGACTCCTGAATATCTTTAAATAGAATAAACATCCGCTCTTCCGGATAAAAAGTTTTTAGTTTTTCATCATTACGGGTCGTTGCACGGTTCCATGGCTCCTGACCCGCTTTTTCAGGCTGCTCTTCAAGCACTCGTTTCCAAGCTTCTTCAGCTGCTTTCTTATGACCTGAATGCCAGGCTGAATGCGACAGCCAGTAATGAAAACCGCTGTCACCCTCGAACCCTTTTTTTGCAAGGCTCTTAAGCCAGCCATACGCCTGCTCATGCTTTCCGAGTAAAGCAAACGTTGCCCCCAGCTTAAAGCGGTGTTCAATCAGAAACGGTCTCACCGTCTCAAGCGCTTTTACAAGTGCCTCTAATTCCATTTTGTGTCCCTGGTAATGATAAAATACGGCTAAATTACATAATGCATGCAGGTTGCCGGGATTTTTGTTCAGTACTTCAGTCAAAATTGCTGAAGCCTGTTCCGTTTCCCCCTGATAAAAGTAGGCAAGTGCAAGGTTATTATAGGCTGACCAGTAATCCGGATAGCGGTCAACCACATCTTCAAGCACTTCAATCGCTTCCTTGAACTTTCCATCAGCAAGCAGCTTCCCCGCTTTTTCCTGATGAATAATCAGGTCATCCTGCTCGAATTCATCATCAAAGCCGTCTTCATCCTCAAACTGTAAAAGATCAAGCAGATCTTCTGCATCCTCTGAGAATTCACCATCCGGCTGATCCTCTAAATACGTATTTACATGGCGATACGCTTCCTGAAATAAGCCAAGGTGTGCATAATTGTTTGCCATAAAATAATGAATTTCTATCATAGACGGATCGGTTGATTCACTTATACGCTTCAGACGATCATTTGACTCCTGAAAATGCCCAAGCTCTGTTTCAATCATCGCAATCTGAAGTGCAATCATTGGCTCTTCCGGCTCAAGCTCGGCCGCTTTTCCTAAATATTTTACAGCCTTCTCAAGCTGACCTTTTTGATAAATGGCCATCCCTCTTTTATACAGGCTCTCACCTGTCTGGGTAAATGGCACAAGCTTTCCTTTTTGATGGTCCGATCCTTTTTTCATGTATAGCCTCCATAACTCGCTGTGGTTTTTGATGGTATTCAGCGGTGTGTACAGTGAGTTTTTTCAATAAGAATTATAGCATCTATTTTAAAATGATATGTATCGGTATGCAGAAGTTTTTCAGTCTGTGATATTTGTGTGATAAATAAAAAAGCCCTCACTCTGCAAAGTGGGGGCTTCAACTTATTTTTAATTAATAATAAAACTAAGGACAACCTCATTATAACACATAAAATAAAAGGCCGGCAATCGCAATGCGAAATCCGGCATTCTGTTTCTGCAGCTTGGCAGATCAGCTAAATTAAATTATACAATACTCAACGAAGTAACAGGTGTCCGTCGCCAGTTCCCCTTGTCGATGAGAGAGTATAATCACAGCAGAGGCTTGTACTTACATTTCGTAGTCGTGTCCATCTGCCGTTTGGACAGTCACACCAAAAGATGTGCTGTAAATACATTATATCACATCACTTCAATAATTGGTTAACCCTCGCACGCACCTTTTCATAAGTAGCGCTGTCAACACCTAACCACTTCTGCCGGGCAGCATGTCCAGTTGGCACGTTGCGACCATTGATAATATCATTCGCCATTTGACTGACTGTTTTACGCGGCGCTGCAGGTGCTCCTGAAATTCTGTTGACTTCTGCCCGGACCTTTTCGTATTCAGCCACACTGATACCTAATGAGCGTCTGCGGTTATCGTGACCTGATCCACGTTTGCCGTCAATAACTTCCTGAGCCATCTGAGCGATTGATTTAACTGTACTTGCTGTGGAAACGCCAACGTCTGAACGTTTAACCCATGACAGGATCTCTTTCAGCAGCACACGATCTGAATTAATTTGCATGACAGTGTATTGCTTGCCTTTCACTGACGCAGGAATACTTTCACCTGTTGCATATGTCCGGGCGCTTGCAGAGAGCGTTATGCGCTGTCCTACGACAATTGATGGTGTTTGCGGTTTGTCTGCAGCTGTAGATTGTGCTGGTTTGCTCACTGGCTTTGCTGCCTGACCTTTTGCTGCGCCTAATTTAATCACCTGGCCGATCTTCAAGTTACTTGGATAAATGCCAGGGTTAGCAGCTAATAGATCCGCAACGGTAATACCATCATCATTATTGGCGATATTCCACAATGTATCACCTTGCTGGATCGTGTATGTGTCAGGTGCTTTCTCAACTGGTTTATGGTCAAGAAACTTAAAAATTTGATTGTAGTCAAATACACAGCAAGACTTCCAAGCGTATCCGGCCATTTCATGATGCGATTTATCATCTTTTCCGATATTGTCAGCTACAAGTGCAGCCTGCAGCTCATCAATAGATGCTTTTGTAGCATCGTCAAGCTCATCATATCTGTAATCGCCAGCTACACAGATACCAATCGAAAACGGATTGCTGTTGCCTACATGATAAGTCATCAGTGTAAGATCGTTCGCATATACAATTCTTGCGCGTGGTCCTTTAGGTGTCTGGATGATGTTTTTAGGCTCAATCACAAGATGATAGCCGATGCCCGGCCAACCTAAAGTACCTGAATGATATTTGGCAAAAGAAATAGCATCAGATCCCCCTAAGTGCTTTCTTGTGAGGGAATGATGCCATGTTCTTGTACATTCTAATAGAGAGACACTACGCTTACTGTATGACCCTTTAGATGGAAGTTTCCCGCGCTGATCTGTGAGCTGCGGGAGATTTTCAAATTGATATGACATTATACTTCACCTTCCTTTTCCTTACCCTTTTTAGTAGTGGGGTTGTTGTACCACCATGCAACTAATGAAGACACTCCTGTGAAAACGGTTGATAGAAATAGCTCAACATCAGCATCACTGAATGGTAGAGGGCTATACCCAGCAACTACTAATGCCTGATTGATAATCGCAAATAAGAGCACACCTAATCGGATGTGCCCGGCTGTTGATTTTTTCATTTTGTCGTCCTCCTAAAATAATAAATTTACAGCAAGAGTGATAAGACCCCCACTACCGATAAGTCCGGTAACCACAAGCGCAACAAGGTTGTTTTTCCCTTTTTCCTTTTCAACTTTCAAACCTTCTTTGTTTTTAAGTCGATCGATCTCGATAAAATGGTTGTCCAGTCGTTCATCATGGCTTTTAAGATCAGTCGACACATCCTTAAAGCTGTCCTTCATTTCGGATATGTTCTTGTCTATCGACTGAAGTGTGGGTACAATCATCGCAACTGACTCTTTCAATCCATTCACAGATTCATTCGTTTTTTCAATCGCTTCTCGCCATTCGGCCTTGTCCTTTTCGCGATACTCATTAAATTCCTTCCACTTCACATATTCCTTTAATTGCGGTTCTGCTCTTGTTTGCGCTCCCTGACCTTCGCCTGCCACGACAACACCCCCAGACTACACATCGCAATAAACCAGCCTGACACATAGAGATAACGATAACTGGTAATGGATGATTTCGTATTTTCAAATCCTGCAGCTGCATAGACGATCATCAAGCATGCAGAAAGTAAAGCACCTCCACAGTAATAGAAGTACTGAGCATTTGTTTCACTGACCATGCCAAGAAACAGCAGCACCCCGGCAACACAAAAGGCAATCCCGTAAAACTCGAAAGGAGCAAGCTTTGCCATTGACTGGTATACTTCAGCCTCCATGCTGATCCGATCTGCGTTGATAATAAAAAACAGCCCGGTCATGATAAGCAGACCCGACTGGTAAAGCGCTAATACATCCATATAGTTTTCATAACGTGCCTTCATGTCTTTTCCTCCACTCTTTTTTAAAAGCATAAAGACCCCCTAAAATATAATAGAAAAAGGACTGCACAAATGCGTGCAATCCTTAGTTACTTTTATTTATTTTTACCGACCTGTTTGTTCCTAAACAACATTTGTGCTTTCTTTTAATTGTGATTTTCTTGTCGCCTTTTCACTTACTGATCTCCCGCGGTTTACAAAAGGCACCTCAGCGTATTTGTATATGACGCTGGATGCAATCAATGTGAGTGATGCGGAAAGTAAAA
Organism: Jeotgalibacillus sp. 10bf12; assembly: GCF_055597105.1. Lineage (NCBI taxonomy): Bacteria > Bacillati > Bacillota > Bacilli > Caryophanales > Caryophanaceae > Jeotgalibacillus > Jeotgalibacillus sp. 10bf12. The sequence goes on from NZ_CP200276.1 coordinate 3,261,191, forward strand.
TTAGTAAAATAGGATTCGTAATACTCGTAAATTCGAAAATTACTTTTAGCACAATGTATACTAATGGATGAACCAAATATATTGAGTAAGAAGTATCTCCTAAGAATTTAAAGATTTTTGTAAATACATTTTTTTTAGTTTCGCCCCAAAAAGTTGCAAATAAACAGAAGGAGAAAACAGATATTGAAAACAAAATCTTGTGATAACCAGTTACATAACTTATCCGGTTCGCATCATCCGCTGGTAGAAAGACAAACACTGATATTGAAATAACTAGCAACAAAAGTAAATATTTTTTTCTAATTTGAACTCCGTGCTTCAGCAAAGTTCCGATTATAAAACCGGCGGTGAACAAGTAAAGCAAATGAATTGGGTTTATATATGTCGCCCACTGACTTTCGAGACTTTGCGTAGGATCAATTAGGTGTAAGCTGAAATAAGCAGACGCCAGTATTGTTCCGACAAAGAAAACGTAAAGATACTTTGTAGACTTATTCAGCAAAAAAAGCATAAATGGAAGTATTGAATAAAACACCATCTCATTACCTATTGACCAGGCACCAGTAGTTATATAGCTATCCGGAGATAACCAGCCGAATGTTAGAGTGTAATTCAAAACTAATTCTCTTACGCTCGGTAGTTTTGAATAGTCACCGCTGATAAATCCTTCTATAAAAATAAGGGTTACCATGCCTGTGGTTGCAATATAAAAAAGAGGAGCAAGCCTGAAAAAACGTTTAATTGAAAAATCAATTAAAAAGCTCTTTTTCATGGTTTTTTGTGAATAAACAATGCCCATACTCGCTCCGCTTAACACATAAAAAGCTAGTACTCCATAGAGTCCCAATCTTGAAATAACATTGTCAAGTAGTGGGAAATACTGAATTCCAATCCATGCTGAATAATGGTATACCAATATCGAGAGGGCCATAAATCCTCTTAAATAATCTAGTAATTCAACTCTTTGTCTTTTTTGCATTCAAAAACCTCTTTCCAACCACTTGATAACTTTTTATAGTTTACCAATATTTCGAATGGTTGGAAAGTTCTTTTTTAACCTAGCCCTATCAACTCTAAGGTTGCAAATTTATTACTACCCCATAGAGTGCCGTCAGTAAGTGTGATTGTGAAAGTAGTTGTCGTCTTAGTCACCGAATAACCTAGAATTTCAAAATTACTTTCTAGCAAGTTCACGGTATATGACAATTGAGATGATGCAGGGCTGGGTAATCCAAGATCAGCGATTGTAAATGTATTCGTTTTTGAATTCAATAATACCCTTGCCATTGAGCTGACTCTCTCGATTGATGTATTCGCAACTTCCGGGATCGTCTCCCCAAAACCACAAGTGACCCAATCAACATAATAATTAATAGAATCGCCCACCCCTGTGGAAAATTGAAAGATGATTGTGTCGTCTTTCGTACCGTTGGTGGCAGACGAATGCCCCGTTGCGTGTTTAATTTGTAAGGTGATTGTTTCCCAGCCTGTGCCGTTGTGATAAACAGATGTGACCTGAGTGCCAAAAGTGATAAGCAACCTCACCCGGTTCTTTGATTTACAGTAAATTCTAGCTGCTGCTACAATCGGTTGCTTTTCGAATAACCTACTTAAAGACATTTTTAATCTCTGTGTCACCTGACCCCCGCTTGTAGTTACTTTGGCGTATCCAGAACCCGGACCGTCTGCTTCCAAGCCGTCTGACTTACCTATTGTTGTCCCTGACCAGTAAGGCGCATTACCTAAACCAAAAGGTATATGCAGTGTCGGGTTATTTAGCAAATTAAAACTTCTTGCGGCTGTAAAACCCAAATGGACATCTGAAGATAATCTTTCAGCGCCTATAACTTTTTTGATAGGAAAAGCGGACTCGTTTTCTCTCACTTTTTTATTCTTAATCATTGCAACTGAAAAAGTAAAACACTGTATCGTTCTACCTGTTTCCGTAAAAAAAGTACCAAGATATTCTTCTTCGCTTAACTTCATAAATTCCATATATCCACTTTCATCTGACGGAATCTGATTAGTGTGTACAACACCTGAAAGTTTCAAAGATACGGGTTCTGCTGCTGATCCGTTAGTAGTTAGTATAGCCACACCCGGATAATTACCCTTCAGTCTTATACCAGTAAAATAGGTTCCGTCAGATAGGACTTCCAAACCTTTAGCATGAGCAGAACCTTCGTAAATCGTAACCGGAGCGCTCCACGTTCCGTTAATTGTAGCGCAGTCAAAACGAACAATCTCAATAAAACCTTGACCTTCTTTTCGAGTCTGAATAAAGTATCCGCCACCCGGTCTCTCTCTCAAGATAGGTTCTGTGTATAAGTAAGAACCATGTTCAAAGAAAGGCGTTCCGACAATTGACCAATTTAAGGGATCGTTTAAAGGCGCTTGAATCACATAACCCTTATAAGTGCTATCAGGTTTCCCTGTCCAGTTCCCTTCGTAGGTTGCTGAATATATAAAACTACCGCTGATAATAGGTTTTCCGTATGCCATTAACCCTGCGCGATTTAACAATAGAGTTGGTGAAGTCCAGTCGATAGTTCGAAACGTACTGTTAAAAGTACCAAGCATTGCATAAGTCTCCATCTGTGTTCTATCATCATTTTCTGCAAAATTCAAAGCAAAGAAAGTAAGAAGAATTTGACCGTTTGGCAATTGAAGCAAGTTTGGATCACGGAAATCATTTGGTGTTGCTATCCCACCTCTGCCGATATTTGAGTAATCAGCAGGTGCGGCGATTGTAAAAGGTTCACTCATTGCCTCTGCTCTATCTGATACAATCACACCCTTTATAATTCCATTGCTTTGATGTGAAGTTCCGCTTCGATAAACAAGTAAATTTCTATTAGGCAAACTCACATCTTTTAATGTTGCAAGTCTGCAAATAGAACCAAATGCAATATGACGACCATTTTCTCTTGCAACTATTGATGGATCAAATACTTCCGAAAAAGAATAAGTATCATTAAGTTCTTCTTCTGTCTCTGCCAACAGGTCGGTAAGTCTAGTGTCAACTTCATTCACCGGACCTGCATCAATCTGCTGGATCTCTCCCCAATCAGCACCATCATATCTGTAAACTTTTCCTGTGTCACGGGTCATTGAAGCATCACCTGCAGCTGCAGTTGGATAAGTCGTAGCCAGATCCGCAACTGTCGCAACCGGTTCTTTCCAGTTCAATTTAGCAGCATCCACAACCTGATTAAAGGCTGCGGTGGAAACTTCCTCAATAGCGTTATCTACTTTCCCGCCCAAACTATCAATATCAGCGCTAATAGCCTTATAGTTTCTATTGTGCTTCTTTAAATCTTCACTTAATAACCCAGGACCAACCTCTTCATATCTCATCATTCACCCTCCTTAATCAATTGCGGTTTCATATACTCGTCAACTTCTACCCTGCCGCGGTCAATTGCAGCCGCTTCTTCAGCCGGCATGTAGAAAAAGTAATCATATGGAGCATCAGCTACGATCATCTTCCCGCTGATTAATTGCTTTATATTGCCTTGATTATCTACATTGACATATACCTGCACATAATCTTCCATGCTATCCCTCCAGCCATTTTCTGCTCACCATTGCGAACGCATCTTCTCCGGCAACTGATGATCTAATACGAATCTGAAATGTGCCCGGATTGCCTGTTGGGACACCTAAATCAACGGTTAATGTCGATCCATTTATAACACTTGGATCATATTCATTAGAAACGTCTGTCATGGCCCCCACTTGCAATGCGCCATCCTTCCAGATTTCGAACCTTGCAACATTAGATCCACTTGCTAATACTCTGAAACGCACTTTCAAATATCTCGCTTTGTGTTCAAAACTGTATTGATTAAAATCTACTGAATCAGTACTGCGCGTACTAAGCCACTGAGCATATGCTTTCTGTACAAGAGTCACACCCGGGCCATGAAATGCAGGTTCCACTCCCTGAATATTTACATCAAATACACTCATGCCGTTATCAATGCTTTTATAGCCGTCTGGTCGCTCAATAGTGACTGCGCCTTTAGCGATATATAAACCATTTGAATCCAATTTGACGTATTTAGTATTATCATTCGGATTAATCGCCCACAGTCCAGTTCCATCCCAGAAGAACAGATCATCCTCACCGACTATTGCAACGTTATTAGCTCTCAATATGCCTGTGACAATTTCATCAGCAACAATACCGACACCTGTCATTGCTGTGCGGTACGTTACTCCTCCGTCATCTGATATTCCGATCCCTGCACTGGTCAGTCTAATCAATCTATTCGGGTTGTTAGGGTCCTGCAGCACAATTCCTTGACCAGGCGGGTACTGTATTTCAGTTAAACTATTGTTAATGGCTTCAGAAGCAATCCTGACGGCTTCAGGAAGCACGTTATAAGGTAATGACTCTCTACCTTCAAACAGCCTGTCCACACGCTTTGATGCCTGAGCAAATCGAGTGTTCTGATCTGTGAGCTTTTCTTTTAGATTGGATAATGTCACATTTGTATTCACGACTTTCCATTGTTTATCAATGTACTCATACGTTTCCTGCACTTCCACAACCCTGGCGCTGACCTTGATCTTCATAGGTTCATAGATGATATAGCCGCGATCACCCTCATTACGGAACCTGTCACGATCGGTGATGTCCACGGTGATTGAAAGTTGAGGTTCATCAATTAGAACCTTTTCCAAATGCGCCTTCATGCCAGGGGAAGTAGATAGGCTTTCGTTATAAATTGCCTCCGCTATCTTTTCTCCAAAGATCGCAATATTATCAGATGTGTGCGTTTCTTGAATCGGATATACGTCATCCTCATCCGGTGTGCCTCCGAAACCTTTTATTACGGTGGCTAAACTTTTCGTATCAACGCTTTTATCAATCGCCTTAACATTATGCTTCCAACGGAATTGAAAGCCTGTATCGGCTCCAATTTGACGTTTTAAGCGCACTGTATTGCCGATCAATTCAAACTCTGAACCGTAACGCTGCAAGACAGTTTGAAAAAGTGACAAACAATTCTCTCGCCCGAAGTTTTCAAATGTCTCAGCACCAAATGAGTCAATAATGGAGAAGTTATATGGTGTAGGGTCAAACACTCTTGTGAGTGCAGCAAAGAACGTCTGTGAGCCACTGTGCAGGTCGTACTGAAAGCAGTTGATCATGACATCAAAAAAAGAGTGAACGGCTTCAATCTGTTTGATAGATTGATTGCCGACACCCTTTTCATTGTTTTGTTTGATGATAAACTCATCACCTAAGAAATTCACTTTTGATTCAGTATCTACATAAGCCCAGGCTTCTTCATCCCGACTGTCAGGTAGCGCAACGAATGCAAGTGTTTTCTCACCATTCACCCTGCGTGTACGCACTACCTGTTTAATATGTCTGAGGAGCTTTGTTTTCCCTGCTAGATTGGTTACTGGTAGCAATGTCGCACCTCCTTACGCATACAAAAACCGGAACTCGAATGAGATTTCGAACGCTCCGGTTATGCCTGTAATCTGTATTTGATTTTCTCCCGGTGCAAGGCTGATCACATCGAGATCCGTATCACCGACAATATTCATGGCGTTCTTTTCCATCTGAACACCATCAATGATAATTTGGTCACCAGCATTCAGATTGCCGTTATACTTCCACGTTTCGTTAGTTGTATTGTTGCGAATGATGAACCCTGCTGCAGTTGCTGTAGACGATGTCAGCGTGATGACTAATTCACTCTCGCGCGGATCCACTTCCTGATTGCCTGCGTTGTAAATCATGAATGAGCTCGTATTATGGATATAATCCTGTGTAGCAGCATCATATTTCAGGCCCATACCATAACCCCACAACTCAGAGTCATAAGTGAAATCATCCATCGTGGTCCCTCTGCTGATGGCGTATGAACCAGGGGAATATAATTCAAGCGTCACTTCTGCAACACTTCCATTAATACGATCAATAGAATGACCATCCACATAAATACCCCACATCTTACCTGAGACACTGAAATCCACAGCCCACATGAATTTAGTAGGATCTAAGAGATCAAAGTGTTCATCTCTCATAAGCTTGTAATAGATAAATCCTGATGAATCAGACTTGAACCTCGCATTAATCCTGCGAGGTCCTTTGCTTTGACTTATGACTATCTCACCATTTCCGGACTCTTCAGTCTTTCTTCTGGCTGTCTGAGGGAGAGGTGTAAACTCAAGCCATTTGACGCCCGGTAATTCTATTTCATTGAAATTCCTATCATAGAGCTTTACATTTGTCATCCTCTCACCCCTTTCATAAAGCTATCTGCATTAGATGCCTGACCAAACAATCTGTTCATGCTTTCAAAAGCAGCTTCCGCAATCACAGTGCCGTCAGATAGAACTGTCTGAAGGACAATAGGTCTGTCACTACCTCTAACACTTGAATTGCTTTGTGCATTGCTCATTGTACTGCCAGCACTCTGCACGAGACTACGCGCTGCTGATGTCTCAACATTCGGCATCGGCATTGCTGCATTCGCTAACGATTGAGCCGCCTGTGATGCTTTACGGATCATTCCGTCCATACCGATGACAAGACCCTCACCAACGTTTGTACCAATCTCTGTCGTGACCTTGGAAGGTGATGCGGTCTTAAAGATGCCCTTCACAGCACCAACAACACCCTCAGCAACCTCTATCGCTTTGTTCTTTGCAGCATTAACCATTGAACCAATACCATTCACGAGCCCTAAAATAACGTCCTTACCAGTCTGATATAGGTTAATTCCATCAAAGAATGATTGAACCTGACCCCAAATTTCAGAAATCTTATTCTTCGCATCTGTCATTTTTTCGCGCACAGCTGCAACTAAACGAGTAAACCGGGTCGTCACGAATCTGACCACGGTTTCAAGCGCAGTAGAAGTAAGTGATTTGACCGACTCCCAAATTTCAGACACCTTATTTTTCGCTTCGGTCATCTTATTCCGGACATTTGTCACGACTGATGTGAATTTCTCAATGACTGCAGAAACTAAATTTGCCAACTTTTGAGCAGCTGCAGATCGCGCTTCCTCGAATTTATTTTGAACCCAGTTCTTCGCCGCCTGCATCTTTTCTGAGATGTTGCTGACCATATTCACAAGGTAAGAAACGACTGAGGCGACCAAATTAGCCCAGATTTCTTTCGTTTTATTCCACATCCACTGAAGCGCTGCGCCTATTAAATCCTTCGCTACTTCATAGGCCAATTTAATATTTGAAGTAAGCAAATCAAGCGCTGCAGATAGCACGTTTTGGATATTAGTCCATGCGTTAGACAGTAATGTTTTGACTGCCTCCCACAAGCCTGTCCAATCTCCACGAAAAAGCGCTGCGAAAACGTTGAAAATATCGACAATGAGATCAAAAGCAGTTTTGAAAACCGCCTTAATGACAGACCACGTTGATTCTAGTACAGAAGTAATCTGTGGACCCCACGCTTGCCAAATCGCAATCAGTAACTCCACAAATCCAGTCACTAAATTAATCACGGTATCAACAAAATTTTGGAATTGCTCTTTAATATTGTTGATCTGCCCCTCGTTATTGGACACCCACTCCCGGACTTTCTCGCTGATCTGCTGGATCACATCTATCGCTTTGAGAATCCATTCAACGATTTTCTCACCAAATGACATAATGACCGGGATCATGTTTTCAAACGCCGGTAACAGAACGTCTGTAAGAATAGGAGCTACTGCAGCACCGATCTGATTGGCGAAACCGCCCATCATTGTCTTCAGGTTCTCCATCCCGATCCGGAAGTTATTAGCATCATTCAGTGAGTCTTCACTCATGACAGCGCCAAGATCATGAGCAGCTGCTTTGGCTTCGTCCATGCCATCAGCACCCATTGATACGATCGGTGCAAGGTCTTTCCAAGCTCCGCCGAGCAGATCAGTTCCAAGTCTTGCGCGTTCGGCCGGATCTTCTACTCCTGCTAGAGCTTTAGCGACCATATCCATACGTTCATCAGGCGATGCGTTGTTTATGTCGTCATAGCTCATGCCGAGTCCAGCAAGTGCTTCAGACTGCTTTCCTGTGCCACTCTCTAGGATGTCCATCTGCTTAGTTAACTTCTCGGATGCTCGTGTCATCGTTTCAGTATCAACCCCGGCAACCTTTGCAGCGTTCTGCCACTCCTGGATTGAGTCTGTGCTCATACCTGTGATTGCGTTCAGATCAAGAATACGGTCAGCGTTGTCACCAGCTCTTGTTGCTAGTCCGAATAACGCAGCACCAGCACCAACTGCCGCAGCACCGACAGCAGCACCACCGACAGCGACAGCTTTACCCATCTTGCCAAATTTACTGCCAGCTTTCTCGGCTTTGCCTTCTACGCCGTCAAGTCCTTTAGATGCTTCATCCTTAAGCGATATCTCCCCAAACAATTCGAATAATTTTATGATGTCCACCTCCTTCTTGAGCAAAATAAAAAGAGCACCCTATTGAGCGCTCCTGCGTTTGCGTAATGACTTCAGTATGTTTTCGCTATCCTTGATGATTTCCTCTTCAGATCGCTTCATTTGGCTTGATCTGGTGGCGTTAATCTTGAACTGTTCAAAGCTGACGAAATTTTCTTTGGTCATATTCGGATAAACAGCCAGCCACATATCCCACAAGCGTTCATCCTGATACTTTTTATTCGCCTCTATAAAGAGGTTAGAGGCTTGTTCAAACGGTAGGTTTAACACGTAATCGCTGTTTGGATAACGTGTGAGGATAAAGTCTAGTGCGGTTACTTCATCAACTTGGAAACTGAAGTAAAAAAACTTTTTAATTCCGGCATATTCTTAAATTCTTCGATCAGTTCAACCACTTCATCAAATGGCAGGTTCTCGATCTCTTTCTTGCTTACACCTTTCATATCAGCCAGCAGATCCACAACCTCTTTCTCTGCTTCATGGAGGTTCTCCATAATGCCCTGGATCAGTGCGATACCCATCTGGTCCTGCGTCATTGCTTCAACAAACTCCACGCGGATCTTCATCTTGCCAAGAATGCGCGATACCTTAAATGCGTCAGTAAATTTTAGTGTTCTCATGTATGTGAATCCTCCTCAGTTATAAGTAAAAACGACCCCGGTTAAGAGGTCGTTAAGTGTTATTATTCTGCTGCTGCTTCTGTCGGCCAATAGATTGTATAAGGGCTTTCAGCAACGCCTGTTTCGTCCTCATCGTAGTGAGCGCCAAGATTTAGCGCAACAACAGCTTCGTTGTCGTCCTCAGTCGTCAGCGTGAGCCCTTCCATTGACAGGACATTTTCAAGCACAACGATGATCGGCTTCTGGTTGCCCGATAAGCGAGCTACAAGTGCAACGTTCCCTGTATAGTCCTCAATATCAATGCGGCCTTTACCCTTGATCTCGTCATACCCTTCAATGTCTGACGCTGTTTTACTAGCACCAGCAATCGCCATTGTGATGTTATCGGCAGTCAATTCCTTTAGGTTTACTGTCAGGTTTGCATCCTCGCGCACAAGGATTGTTCCGCCTTTTGTGCGGGATTTAACACCATCGACCTCTACCTCTCGCGTCTCCTGCTCAATTACAAGCTCATTACCTCCACTTGTAGCACCAAGCAGATCACCTGTTGCTTCTCCTGTTAACTCATCAAATGTGAGGTTCTTATATACAGCGCCTGCATCCATTAAATAGCGCTCTGATGTCTTGCTCGTGTAGCCTGTTGTTTTAACTGGTGGCATCAATAATCATTCCTTTCTTCTCGTTTAATTAAGTAGCGCAACTCCCTGCGCCTTACATTGTCATCTGGATCTGGAATCATGCCCTGGCTGATCTTCTCGAATTTCATAAAGTTGTGCTCATCGAGATGTACATAGTGTTTCAATTGCTTATCAATGTCTGACCACTTCTGATCAAGGTGAGCAGTGTCACGATCTCCAAGCCTCGACCACAGCGTCACTTCTAATATGAGGTTGTCGCGATACTTCTCAGCATCAGCAGGAGGTAGTTTAAAGACGATATAATCATCAGGGATCAATGTTCCGTCTGCTTCCTCGAAATAGACTTTCCAGCCAGTGTTCAGGCGCTGAAAGATTGTTTTGAATACCTCAATCACATCTTCCACGCTCCTCTGACCAATTCTTGTATGCGTGAGGTGTTGGATTCGACTGCAGGTGTTAGGAATGGTTGAGCAGATGAACGAGAGCTTCCCTTTTCAACCCATTGAGCGTATTCAGCGTTAGTCCCTATAGCAACATTCTTCTCACCCTCATTGACTCGATAAGTAATAGAGTCACGCAGGTTCCCGGTATCAACAGGCGTTCTCACCTTCGCCTCTGATTCCACGAATGCACCAATAGCTGTTAGCGCTGCCTTCTCGCTCGCCTTCAGCTTCACGTCTACTTCCTTACGATAAGACTTATAGCCGCCTTTCTTAGCCATCCTCACTCACCTCTTTCTCCCACAGCAGATTAACCTCGAGCTGCCTGTCAAGATTCATCGGATTGTCAACATACGTGACCCGGTACTGATCGCCATTATCCAGCACCCGGTCACCCCTCTTGATGTCCACAATCTCAAATAAAATGAGGATGTGACTGGATGTCCGGGAGAGCGCATCTTGAGCGATCACTTCATTCCCGGACAACATATCAATCACACCCTCAACATCTAAATGATCGGCCCATGTCTGTGTACTGCCACCATATCCGTTATCAGTGGACGTAAAGCGCTGTACCTTCACCATTTGAGCGACCTCTTTAAGCCGAGCAATACATCAGCAGGGTATTCTTGCGCAAACCCTTCTGAGTGCCTTGAGAGACCTTCTGAGGTGTACCCTGCTTTCCGGTTGATATCAAACTCAACCATCTTCACGATGTTGCGACGATAAGATAAAGGGAGTCCGTTAATATAAGCGTTGTTGCAATACTCACGGATGAAATACTCAGCCTCTGTGATCTTATCTTCAATGACAGCATCGTCGGGTATTTTGCCCGGCTCCACATTCATGTTCCGTTTTGCATATTCCACATCTACAATCGGCGCGTATGGCATATCACTCACCGCCTAACAGTTTGACTAATTCGCCCTTATCCATTGTTGAGTAGCCTGTATGACCTTTATCTTTGGCCTGTGCTTTCAACTCAGGCACAGTGTAATCACTCAGCGATTTCTCTTGATTCTCTTGTCCTTCGGTCTGCCTGGTGTCGGCTGCCCCTTGAGTTTGCGGTTGCGCTTCAACCTCATGTCCTTCGTACCGCCCGGCTTGACTCTTCCTTTTGTCGCCATTGCGATGCCTCCTCAGTAACATATTCATTCCTCCTCATAATAAAAAAGAGAGAGCGTTATGCTCCCTCATTTAAGGTGTTTCAGTAACAGTAATTTTGATTGCTTTCGACTCATCATACAGGTGTACACCGTAATGCTGATCAGCAGTCATCACTGTAGTTTTAGTTGTGATATCACGATCAGTTTCTACCTCAACATCACGCTTTAGGTACATACCAAGAGCACCCGGCTTAACAAGGTATGCAGTGCCTTCTGTAATCTTACGAGATCGAATAACCTGTGCGCCCAGAACCTCACCGAATGCGCCAGATACAATCAGGTTGTCTCCAAGCTCTGAAGCACGTGCCCAGTTGTCAGCAACAGCTACACGTAGCTTACCCGCATCTTGAGGATGCATCAGAAGTACAGCGCCTTCCTGATCCTCATCGTTAAAGATCGCCATAGCAGCATCAATTGTAGCAAGATCCCAAGCTGTTCCGTCAGTGTACGCAAGTGTTGTAGAATCAAGCGCCTCAAGAGCGTCGCTGTCTGCTTTAGCTGCAATTGAAAGACGTAGTTGGCGTGCAGCCTCACCGATCGGGTCACCATATCCAGATAACACTGACTCATCTGTCAGTTCTACCCCTTTTGCTACCTTTTTGATGGTAAATTCATCAGTAGCAGTCTGAAGCAGCTCAAGATCGATCGGTGCTCCCTCAGCCACCGTTTTTGCATCACCAATATATTGGAATCTAGGTACTGTCACCGTAGATCCAGGACGCCCCACGAGTGTGCGGTCTACATTAGCAAGAGGCGCGAATCGAATTGCATCCTCAAGTCCTGCAGAAATCATCTGTGCCATTACCTCTGGATCCACCATGTGTTGTAGTTGTGTTTGTGCCATTGTTCATCATTCTCCTTTTATTCTGATTTAGTAAGTGCTTCGTATTGCTGCGGGTGTTCTGTCTTGAATTGCACCAGCTCTTTATAGGACATCGTTTTCAGCTTGTCCTTGCTCACCCCTGCTGGCGGTGTCTTGCTCGGATTCGGGTCACGCCCACCCAGTTTAGGTGGCTCCGGATCCTTTTCCGCGGCAAATAAATAAGCGTCACTCTCTTTGAGCGCGCTTAGTTGGTCATCAAGTCCGAGCAGCTTCTCGCCATCCAGTTTGATGTTCTCGCTATTCAGTAGTGCTTTTACTGCTTTAGGATTGCGTACCTGCGCTGATCTTAAAGCGTCTGTTAATGCTGCATCAAAAGCCTGCTGTTGCAACTTACCCTGATACTCTTTTTCAGTCTCAGCATTTGCCTGCTTCAGCTTCTCGATCTCAGCCTCAAGTTCTTCGCTGCCCTTTGCCTTTTTGCCGAGTTCCTCAAGCTGAGCGTCACGGTCTTTCATCTGCTGCTGCAGTTCTTTGATCTCATCGATCTTGTCATTCAGGCGTGAGCGTGGAACTTTCTCTTTATCAGCTTCATCAATTGCTTTTAACACTTCATCAACGGTTGTTTCACCTTTAGATAATTGTTCTAGTAGTTCTTTCATTGTTTTTCCTCCTATATACGTTTATTACGGACAACGCTCCGATATAGTGTTTACTGCCTTTTAACGACATGCGGATCAGGTCGAGTGCTATTTAAGCCATAGTTGGCAGATAGAGTAGACCACCTTACCTTTCTCGAATTTGACTTAACGAGTAGTGCAAGTGATCACCTCCTTGATAATTTGCGAATAAATTGACCAAATCTATAAAATTTTGAATGCTCAAAGCTACCTGTTGGACTATGGATATTTAATAATCCGAGTAAAAATCTCACATCATCCACCCCTATCCGATCTTATCCAGTAAAAACTCCATCTGTTTCAGCATCTCCTGTCGGGCATCATCTGGAATCTGCGGATCATCTAGCTTTTCGAGTATCAGGTTCAGTTTGCCGATGAAGGTCAGCGCGTCTTTGAATGCGAATTCTAGTGATTGGCTCATTACTCAACACCATCAATCTCGACAACGCGCTCTTTTTCCCCTCTGCTTACTGCGAGCAATCCATCAGTGATCATGTTGATTGCGTTTTCTTCATACCGACTGTAAAAGCTCTCAAAGTCTGCTGTATCAATATATTTGTCTGTGATAGGAGCAAAGTGAAGGTGTAACAATTCATGAACTAAAATAAACTCATGATCAAAAGTGTGAACACCATCATCTCTCGATTCTCCTGTATCAGATATTTCGATTTTTGCCTCTTTGGTGAATAAAGACCAGTTACACTCCCCGCCTAAAGAGTCGCTGGACAGTTTGTGATCTGGAACTAATTCAAGTTTCACTTTCCAGTCTCCGAGCCTTAGCTTCTCCTGCCAGTATTTAAGTTTCTGTTGTATTTCTTTATCATTTAAGATGATTGCGCTCATCCCCTCGACTCCTTCCACTTATCGAATGTCGTGTAATCAACAATACCTTCATCACGTATGCGGCGTTGTTGCGGCTCAAATCCTTCGATGATGGTTAGCAGGGTGCATCTGCAGTTGATATCATCTTCCGGGCTGTTCATCTGCCCTGGGCCCTGCCCGGTTGCGCCTGTATCGCTCACAAAATCCTCATCAAGCTCAACCGTCACACCGTCAAGCGATTGGTGCGAGTCTCTTGTTGTGCCGTCAATCGTTGCCAGCCATTGTTTCTTCATCTTCACGCCAGCTTCTGCAGCTTCATTCATCGTGTCGATCTGAGCCTGACCACGAACGCGCTTTGTTTCTGTGCGAGTAATCGTGATTGCCTTGCTTGCTCCTATCTCCATACGCTTTCTGAGATCCCTTGCAGTCGCTTGAAATGATTTGCCCTGAATCAATCCCTGTGCAATCTCATCCTTCACCTGACGAATGAGCAGTGCCTGATTGTCTCGGTTGCGCTGAATGAAGCCTATGCGGTCATATGGATTCTTGACAGCCTCTTCAACCGCCTTAGCATCCATGCCAGCAAAACGAATCGTTGATTGCACCTTGCCATCTGTCTCAATGCCAAACATGGTCCATTCTCTAGCCTGCGTATATGTGCCTTTCACGCCTTTATTCAGAGTCTTAGCTGTTAACCCTGTCAGCGCTTTGATCTCATCTGATATCTGCGCCTCAAGCTTTGTCAGGCGGTTACGCTTCTGTGCTTCGGCAAAAGATCCGTTTGATTTCTCGTATAACTCAGCGAGATCCCCTCTGATCTTCTTGAGAGAGGCGTTATAGCTGCGTAAGAGGTCTTTCTCTACTGATGAGACATAACGATCAACCGCCTTTTCGCCTTGTTTAAATTTCTTCATCTTCCTCATCCTCTAATGAGACAGTTGGTGTAGCCTGCGCTTCTGCTTCCATACGCATCTGTTCTTGTGATACGTCTTGGACCCACGGATGATTTGTGATGACCGTTTCACGACTGATCACACCGAGCGAATTCTGCGCAATCGTAGCCGTCTCAAGATCATTCCTGATGCGGCGCTTCTTAAACACATAATCCACACTCTTATAGTCGTAATCACCCTCACCCTTCATGCTCAGGTACTCGCACAGGAACCAGATCAGATCCTGCAATGCCGGGCGCCACTTTCTTTCCAGCGCTGATGCTTTCAGATCAAGCAGACTGTATAGAAACTCAAGCGCCACGCCTGAAGGTGACTGACCGAACTTGTCTGTGCTGACATCTACACCCTGCCCCTGCGTGAACAGAGACTCTCTAAGGTTCTTCATGTGCATGTCGATGCTATTCATCGGAATCTCAGCTGAAAGCGTCTCAACACCACCTGAACCCTCTACATTGATTGCCTTGTATTGCTTGAGGTTGTTCATGAACTCGCCCAGGTCCTGACCCTCATAATCTTTCAGCACGAATATAAGCTCCTGGATCTCATCAAAGTTATTCTGATTGTCAGATACTCTGCGGTCCCATGCGTCAATGATCGCTTTGTAGTATGTGAGGTCATTCAAGCCTCTGCTGTTGTTCAGGAACTGAATGAATGGAACCTTACCCCATCCGTAATCAAACCGTTCATCCTTTGTGTATAAAGAAAAATGCCCGATTGGATTATCTTCCACTAATCCATCGAGCGCATATTCACCATTAAAGGCGCGGTAGTATGTGACATCTTTATCCGTGTGATACTCAGCAACCATTGTGTCACCGTCTGGATAGTAGCGTATAAATGCGTGTAGCTCTTTCTCCTGGTCATCCTTCCAGATCGGGATTGATTGCTCTGCAGGGATGATCATGAAGTCGAATTCACCTTGCTCATTGATGTAAGGGTGCAGCCACTCTTTCCCTTTGTTTGATACAGCGACACCAATATCAATTGCAGCATCATCCCACTGTTCACCTAAATAAGTATTGATATGCTCAGTCAGGTCCTCATCATCTGCCACAAAGTTAATCGGATTGCCAAGCAGATAGTTCACCTTCTGATCAACCAGCAGCTTGTGCCATGCGTGAGGGATCTTGTTGTTCGGCTTGTCGAGATCCTCGACCTTCTGACCGTTCAGATATTTATACTGGATGCGTCGCTTGATGTCGTTATCATTGTTGTAATAGCGCTCACCCTCGTCCATCTGCGTGATGTCGTGATGCTCGATCAGTTTTTTAATCAGCTGCGACACATTGAGCTGTGCATCTTCTATGATCTTTTGATTGATCTCTTCTGTGTGGGTTGGTGTTAGTGGATACATGGATTCAACTCCTTTACTTTAGAATAGAAACGCCACTCTTCGGTCTGTAAAACGCCAAAACGACCGCATCCGCCCTATCTGGGGATTGCAGTCCGCGTTTCTTCATCTCTTCTTTTCGCTCAAGTGCGATCTTGCCCTTGCTCGTCATTCTGTATTTACGTGTAGTCAACTGAGATATGAGTTTATCATCGTTCGGCAGGTCAATCGTAGGCTGCTCACCCTGCAGATGCTTTGACATACTTTCATCGAGTGCATCGCGTAACACGCCCCATTGTTCAGTCCCGACATTCTCATAATGCTCATAATCATCAGCTTTACCGTTATTGATCACTGGATAGATACGATATGGAAGCTTCTGCTCTCTGACAGCCTCCTTGAGTTGGTCAGTAACACCGCCACCGACACCACTATCATCCACTTTGATATATATCTGCTTAATATGCTTATTAGCTCGCATGATCTCTCTTGCTTGCTTCAACACATGTCCAGTCGTTGCGGTTGTGTCCTGTTTGCGATAGAAGGTTAACGGAAGCACCTTATCACCAATGCGTGGCGCAATAATTGTTTCATCATCCCCGAACCTGGCAACATCGACACCGAGATCTGCAATCGTTGCGTCTTTATCAATCTTGAGGTTCGCATCTTTCGCAATGTCCACGATCTCAAGAGGGATGAAGGTATCTGACTCAGCTCTCGGAAAGTCTCCGAATATCCTCACTCTAGCAACGTCACTGTCATGGCCGTATTTTTTCAGCAGCATGTCAATGTTCTTCTTACTGGTTCTCGTGCTGTCCATACTTGAGACTTTATGCGTGCGGTAATACTCACGATCTTTATTGTGAGAGTCATAGAACGTGCCTGATGTTCTCGTAGGGTTACCACACATCAATAGCTTATTGTGAGGACCTGACAATGTACCGAGAATAGCCTCCATGATGTCATCAGCCAAACCAGATGCCTCATCTACAATGAACAGCATGTAATCCTCGTGAAACCCCTGCATGTTCTCAGGCTTGGTTGCTGTCCTTGCAGTAGCGAACCAGCGTTCCTCGTGCTTTCTCATATATATCTTTGTCTTTGTCCACTTCAGCACTCGCTTGAGTAATGGACTTTTACTCTGCCACTTGCTAATCTCGGCCCATAATACATCATGCAGTTGTTGCCTTGTCGGTGCAGTTGCAATTACTTTCGGATAAGGGAAGCATGACAGATACCATAATGTCACGACTGCCTCTAATCCAGTCTTACCTACACCCTGTCCTGATCTGACACTGACATGTGTGTGATCAACTAAATCCTCTAACACTGCCAGTTGCCATGTATCAGGTTCAAAATCCATCACTTCTCTGGCGAATGTCCACGGTTCTTTGCGATAAGTTGGGATCTTCTTTTTGAATGCTTCAAGTTTACTCATCGTCAGTCACCGCGCTTATCCAGTCATCTATAATGTCATCTTCACCTTCACTGGAATCACGTTCGATTCGCGCTGTCTCTGCGTGAGTTTTAGATACCTGAGCTTCAAGCAATCGTTCTTTTAACTCATCAGTACGATTCATAGGATAGCGCTTCAGGATCTCTTTAGCAGCATCTTTACGCTGATTGATATCTGGTGGTTTCTCTATAATTTCATATCCCCATCCACCACTAACAACCACTGAATCACCTAATTCACCTCTGGCTATCTTCGTGAGCAATTCGAGCGCTTCATCTGCTTTCATCACACGCTTCTCATCCATTTCAGCAAGACGAGTGTCAATGTATGCCTTTATGGCAGGTTTAAGCAGGTTTTCTTGCCCGATAACCCTAGCGGTCTTCTTGCTATATCCTGCCTCAATAGCAGCCTTTGTACCATTCCCCAGCTCTATATATTTATCAGCAAAGCGTTTCTGCTTCTCTGTCAATTTAGTCATCACATCACGCCCTCATCTCCCATCATGGATTTATGTACTACTTCAACTTCCCTGTAAAACACCTGCTATAAGGACACACGCCTCTGATCCCCTGCTTTAATCATCCAGATACAAGTCTTGCAGCTGGCTTCATATTGCTTGTCTGTGATTTTCATATCGCACCTCATTTGTGCATAATAAAAAGCATCCCTAAGGATGCTTTAGTCTTTCTCTATATACCATTCGTGTCTAATTACTGATATTTTGCTAATATTATAGGATTTAGCCATACTACCTAACATGAAATTACGATCCAGTATTACACCATCGGATTTATACAGTGACATGATCGTTTTATCATGCTCCACCCAAGCTCTAAAAGCTGTGTAGAAATCCACCGGACCTTCCCAATTGTATTCTTCCACGACATCACCGCCTTGATATTATTATACAAGAAATCTAGTGGTGAATGTTTATAAAAGAGCCAAGACGCATCCCGGCTCTTTGGACTGAGCAACGAAGTGACCAGCCGATCATATTAGCTATGGCTTACCAACCAAAGTATTCATAGCATCTCCCCTTAACAGTTGTTATACATACAGTAGCTAAGGGATTTATACCGGGAAGTGACTTGTCGCTTTCGCTCCATTAAATTCGACTCCCCGTCCTGCCTTCCATTTTACAGGTGCGGAATATCAGTTAGCGACCTTCTGGGAATTGTGGGATTCATGGGCATTATGTAGCGCTTTAACGATACGCCTTTTGCACCCTCTGACCTCATCCACGCTCATATTAAGTCTGACCGATATTTCAGTGTAGCTCTGACCCTGCAGCATATAGGCAAGCACCGATCTGTCCTTATCGTTGTGAATATGATCAATCCTATTTTGAATAAACAGCACCTTCTGCCTGATCTTGTCATAGTGCTTCTGCTCTTTCTCCATGCGGATCACTTCGTTATAGATCGGATCTGAATGATTTCCCTGACCTTTAGGCATTGCTGATTCAATACCGCCTTGAGCAACCATTCCGAGACTGGACAGCAGCTGCTTGCGCTCATCTACTAATAAAGCAACCATCCAATGGTAATCATGAATCAATTTGCTAATCTGCTCTTTATTCATCAACAATTCCCCCTTAAAATGAGAAAAGGAGCCAAAAGCAAAGAGCGCCTCTCTCACAAGGTCTTTGCTTCAAGCTCCTCTGGTTTTCCAGTAGGATTATTTAATTCTGTAACGTTCCTTTAAGTCATTTACATCTTCAGTGACTTCATCAAGCAATCGTTTCTCAGTTGCTATGTCTTTAGGTTCAGCATCCGGTCTTTCGATATAATGCCGTAAAGCATGTTTGATAATCTGGAGCTTTTTATATTCCTTCATGATTTAACCTGCCATTGCTATTTTTATAAGGAACTAAAACCGCTGATATATCTTCAGCTCTGATAAAACTTTCTCCGATCCCTACGAAATCCGAACCTGCCAGAATAGAATCTCTGATTTCTTTTACAGACTTATCGTTCAAAACGTTGATTTCATAACCACATTTAAGAATAATCCGCACCACGCTTTCACCGCCCCTTAAACTTAATACTCACATTACTCTCAATCCTGTCCACCTTACCCTGATGCGTGATGATCGTGGTCTTGCTGTGCGGCTCAAGCGTATGTATCTCACGCCTGCCATCACTGCACACAATCACGTAAGGAATCCCCTTTTCCACAAGCTCTTTTTCAGTCATGATGACACCTCTCAGATCTCGATTATCTCAATACGCCACGCCTCTAATCCGTCATACTTCATTGCGTTATAAATTCGCTGCCAGTGGCTGTTGAGATTGATCAATGATTCTATCTCTTTTGCTTTTAATCTATCGTTCTCAAAGAATATGACGTTTGAGTCACCTCTGTTGCAGTACCACCCTGATCCTGGTCGTGGAGTTGGAGTTGTATCTTCATGTTCGCCAGCATAGTATGAGTCGTTCACTTTGATTAAGAATGATTTCATAGACTCTTATCATTCCATTCGCTTACTGGACACTCCAAGCTATCACGAACAGTCGAACGCACTTCTTTCCTGAAACGATTTACAAGCTCGTTAGTTTCGTAATCATTCAAATGTGTTAAATGACCTGACTTCAATTCTTTAGCCAGAACAGTGCCGATTGCATCCATTGCAGATTGAATCACAATTCCTTCTATGTCCGGTCTTACTCTCCCGATGTTCGGAATGATTAATGTTGATGTCTTTATCATGTTCACACCACCTTCAATAACCTGATATAATCCAACAGCACCCCATTACTACTCTTCACCTGATCACAATGAATCGGGAACCACTCATACTTAATCGACTTCGCACCGCCTGCCTGTGCCTTCTGCCACGCTTCCAGTAGATCATCAAACTGCAGCAGATACGTTTCCCTGTGCT
Organism: Jeotgalibacillus sp. 10bf12; assembly: GCF_055597105.1. Classification (NCBI taxonomy): domain Bacteria; kingdom Bacillati; phylum Bacillota; class Bacilli; order Caryophanales; family Caryophanaceae; genus Jeotgalibacillus; species Jeotgalibacillus sp. 10bf12. The sequence goes on from NZ_CP200276.1 coordinate 3,281,426, forward strand.
TCTCAAAATGAACCAATATGAAGCTGATGCCACCCTGATCCTTCCACTTCTTCAGGAAGTCAATCTGATGCTGCTCAATATTGTTGAGTGGGAACCTGGTTGTTTGCTTCGTGCTTTTAGCATCAAATGCTATGCCTCTGCCATGTGACAGCCCAACGAAATCAACTGTGCTTCTGCTCTTGAAGAATGCCCCGGTGATCTGTTTGCCTTTTCTCATCACTGTAACCTCTGTCGGGATCTTATCGACCAGCGCAATGCCTTTCTGCTTGTACACTTGATTAGAGCGCTCAACCATCTGCTCGAATGCTTTTCCGAGATTGGCGTTTTTCTTCATTGAATCACCCTCCCACGTAAAACTGAACAGCTTTTCTCAGCCTCTTGACTTCCTCTTTCAGCTTGCTCATTTCCTTCAACTCATCAGCCTGCTTATTTGACCGGTATCGCTCGTTCTGAAGCGCGACATCTGTATTGATAGCTAGATTATTCAGTCTGTCGTTATCAGCCTGTAATTCAAGCACACGCGCTGCCAGATACTCTTCACGCTTTTTCAATTCGTCGTATTTCGTTTTGGTGACCATTAGAGGCTGATTCTCGAAACGTTCTTTTAATTCATCGCGCTCTTTTATTGCCTGCATAACAAATTCGGTGTTATGATCTATCGGATCAGGAACAATAATCCCTTTTTTAGGTATTTTATCTACCCAATTATCAATAGCTTCTACCATCATGAAACCCTCCCCGGATATAATGCTTGCATGGCGTTTCTCTCAGCTTCTCTCGCTTGTTCTTTTGTCTCGTAATAACCTATATCTATTTGTCTCTTTCCGATCGTTACACTCGCTTTAAAACGCTTCTCCTGCACATCTTGTTTAGCACCACTTTTCTCCACTCTGCGAATAGATGTGTAACGCATCCAGTTTTCCTTGCCGGTGACGCGGTTTTTAGTCCAGGCGTAGTACTCACCGATCTCACCCTTTTTGATCCTGTCAAAATCGACCTCGTATTTACCGATGATCACCTTTCCAGACCGATCAGTGATAAGCTCTCTATTCCTATTGCGATTAGCACGCTTTTCAGGATCTTTAAGCTCTCTTTGGCGTAATGCATTTAGATACTTGTCAAGTTGCTGTAAGGTAATGTCAAAATCATCTGCAATGCTGCTGCGTTTCTTGCCTTGATCTCTTAAACTCTCGTATGTCTCTAAGTCAAAAGGAACCTCCACTCTTTCTGCTCTTTTAACTGGCATGTTCTCCCCTCCTATTTTTTCGTATCTACATGATCCAGCACATACCTTCTGCCTGACACCTGTATCACGGTAGGCACTTCATTTTTAACCTTTGCGACTGTGACGACTGGACGGTATTTATGACCCTTTATCATCAGTAAGCGTTCTCCTGTCTAGCGTGATTCAACTGATTTTTAGCATAATAAGCATGTTCAATCTCTTCTTCTGTGAATCCCATCAACTCGCCTAATTGCAAAAATCTACTGAATGCCAGGTGATATTGATATTCCTGACCGTGATTGATCGTTGTCACTGTTTCATATACATCCAGCAAACATTCAAGTGTTGTTTTATGTTTAAACAAATTGATTCTCTCGAGTTTAAGTTCCATCTCATTCCCTAAACTCAAGAAGAAGTGAATACCATCCACGAACTCTTCAAGCGTTTTCTGTCTGTTCATTTGCTTATGGGTCCAAAACTTGAAGCCTCTCCATTCGTTTGCCATTTCCCCGATCTCAACCAGCAGCGCAATTTTCTTTTTCAGTAGCCTGTCCTCGCCTAATTGCCTCGGATGCTCCTGTTCAATATGTTCGTCTAGTTGACGTTGTGCATTGTACATGTTTAATAGATTCACGCTTCGAGCACCCCTCTAGCATTATCTTCAGCCGCCTTGGCTTCCTTTTCTGTATCGAATCGCCCGATCTCAATCTTTCTGCGCCCGACGTATGTATAAGCCGGGTAGTTGCCTTTCAGTGGATTCTTGTATACTTTCGGCTGCTCTTTCAACTCTTCTTTATATAGCTCCAGCAAAACTTTTCTTAGTGCGTCGTTCTCCATCTGCAGCGCTTCATTTTTACGTCTCTCACGCTCAATGTCTGTCCAGAGCTTATCTGCCTCATGAATGGCAGCTTCTTCAATTCTGAGTGCTTCTTTAAACAAGCTGATGATGTCATGTTGATGAATCTCAAGTTTCTGCGTAAGCTCCGACTTCTTCACATCTGATCGAGTTTTGACCATCTTTACCCGGTACATCACGCACTGATCATTCTCTTCAAACTTAAAACGCTTCTTCTGGGCCGAACTAAAACGCTTTGGCGCTGAAAACTCTCTGACGATCTCACCCTGTTGTTCAAACCCTCTGTCTTTTAGATCCTGGACTGCCTGCAAAAGCTCTTCTTCTCTCATTCTTGAGATAACTGTTGTTAGCATCGATCTTCCTCCTGACATCGTTTATTCCACTCTCTTTCAAGCTGTTCATCTGTCAAACTCTCGATATATTCAATGCTCCATGTCGTGACTAAGTTTAGTAGGCCGATGAGTTGTTCTCTGTCTTGGTTCACGTGTCACCTCAGAATGGGAGATCATCATCTGAGATATCAATCGGCTGGCCGTCATTCGAGAACGGATCTTTTGATACATCAGGTTGCTTATTCTCCTGCGGTTTATGTTCTCTCTGCTGCTCCTGTTGCTGATTGCTACCCTTAGGCTCAAGAAATTGAATGTTATCCGCTGAAACTTCAGTTACAAACACTCTTTTGCCTTCGCTATTCTCGTAATTCCTTGTGTTGATCCTGCCAGTTATACCAATCAATGAACCTTTCTTAGTGAAATTGGCAGCATTCTCAGCGCTACGCCCCCATATATTTAAGCTAATAAAGTCAGCCTCTTGATCACCTGATTGGCTTTTGAATGGCCTGTTCACTGCAATCCTGCCTGAAGCTACAGCCTTGCCCGCCTGGGTGTACCTCAAATCCAAATCTGCTACCAATCTTCCAACCAAAACCACCTGATTAATCATCATTGCACCTCTGTTTTCTGTTTTTTGTTACTCTTTGCCTTTGCGCTTAACACTGGATCTACTGGTCTGAATAAATCAGTCCCTCGATCACCTGATTTGTATCTATGAGTTAAAGCTCCGTAACTTATACCAGTTTTTCTTGACCATTCTTTCAGACATAATGTTTCAGATTCATAATTCACCATTATTTTTTCTTTTTTTGATTTTGAAACTAGATCTTTGCCTTTTACGCCTTGTTTATGCCTGTAATAAATAGCAGCATAGGGTATGCCATACTTCTTTGCTTGTTGAGCTAATGTTAATATTTTTCCTTCTATTTCAACGAAAACATTATTGATTGTATTATTGGCTTGAACGAAATTATCGACCCATCTGCAATTATCTGGAGAATAGCCTTTGTTATTATTAACCCTGTCAATAGAAAGCTCATCATTGTATCCATTGTTCATAGACCATTCGTAAAAATTGTCGAAGTTGTCCCACACAGAATCAACTTTTATACCCCTAAATCCATATCTCCGGTAAGATCCATTGTTTTTGTTGTTGCATCTATCCCTCATACTCAACCAAATTCGATATAACCTCTTGTGTTTGTAAGTGTTAGCAGTCTTTAATTCTGAAACTATTTGTTTTCTTAAACAGCCACAACTTTTACTTTTACCACTTGATAACGAATCTCTTAAAATCCACTTTTGTTCTCCACACTCACATTCACAAAGCCAATAAGATTTTTTATTTTCTCTTTTGTATTCAATAGCCAAAAGTCTGCCGAACCTTGTCCCTGTGTAATCAATAAAACTCCCCATTATTTATTACACCCCTCAAAAATAATATAATCAGCACCCTCAACCTTGCTGTTAAACACCTCAATCGTCACCAGCTTCTCTTTATCCACTGACTTTCTGCGCTTTACTCTGACGTATCTTTTCACGACGCTCTCTACCCTCAAGTGTTTTAATGGCACTCGTGATGTCAGCAAAGTTCATATTGTGCAGTTCTCCAAACGATCTTCTGGAACCGCCATTGCTCATGAAATCTCTGTATTCAGTCAGATTGAACGGAAACTCTCTGAAATATCTCCTCTTAGGCTGATAGCTCCCTCTCCTGCCTCTTGGAATGTTCATGATCGTAGGACTAAGCGTTTCGCCAATCATGCGTATCTCTTGATAGAAAGGACAGCCTGCGCACGCTTTATTAGGATTTGTTCTCTGAGGCGGAATCCAGTCCGGGCAATGATTGCAATGAGACTGTTCAATGCGCTCAATCTCTTCGTAAAGCTCCTTGCGTTTCTCCTTTGTGATTTGCACTTTATCCACCTCCCTGCTTCTGCGCTCTCTCGCGCCTGTATTGTTCTAACTCATTGATCTGCTCAGGTGTCATCTGTTCATCTTCATCCGGCTGATTAAACCACTCAGGAACCTTCTCTTTTCGCCCTGGCTTCTTGCCATATCCGTTATACTGCGGTTTCTGTTGCTTACTCTGTTGCACCTCATTCTCATGCTTCCTTGTAAATGCTCTAGCCTGATCAACTGTCAGCACATTCGCGTTGCGCCATTTCAGCAGCACGCCTTTAGCGAACCGCCACGGAGCTTGAGCTGATACCGCCACCTTAATAGCTGCAATGACTAATCCGTCACCATCACCGCCAGCCTGATCGATCTCATCTATTTCATGTCCGACATCCTCAATCATCAGTGGTGGCATCATACCCCAGTTTTCTTCGAATACTTTGAATGCGTTCTTTGGCTTATCGGGTACACTCTCAGTCTCCTTTTCAGACTGTTTGAGAGGTTCCGGTTCAGGCACAGTGTAATAGTCCTCTTCACTCGCTAAATCACTTTTCGGCTCATCCTGCATGCCTAACAGCGTGATGATCGTAAACCTGCGCTTATATGGCTCTCGTTTGATAAATCCGAGTCGTTCCAGCTTCTTAATCACGTTGTACACCCTATCTGCATCCTTCTTGATGACATCCTCTGTCTGATAGACTTCCACAGCTGCTTCCATCGAGCCGACAATGACCTGATAGGGTGCGAGTTTGATATTGTCGTAATTATGTCCAGCATCTCTTTCTAAATGGCTTGATCGCTTTGCCAGAAAGAGATAGGCCCTGAGAGCAATGGGATCGCTCCAAAGCTCATCGAGGACCTTGCTATTGAGTTTGAAGAATCCCATTTGTTCGCTCCTTTAATTTTTTAATAAACCATCTTTTTCAAGAAGCTCTTTCGCCCTACTCATACTTCCATGAAAAGCACCTGCTGGAATCGCTGAACCTCTAGCACCATCAATGGAGTGGTATAAGTTTTCGAGCACCTTTTTATATTCATCAATACTGGATTCTGAGGATTGAACCTCTTGTTCCAACACCAACTTAGGCGCTGATTGAATAATATCCGAGAAATGAGCGACCTTATCTGAAATCCGATAGATGATGATATCCGCCCGATCCTCTCCGTATCTAAGTGCAATGCGAGTAGTTTCTTCACCTTTATAAATCCCTTCATTGCGATAAGTTCCCAGCTCTGGTGATTCTTCAAATGCCTTTTTAGCTTCTTCTAAGAAATCCATATCACTTCTCGATATCATCCGATCATCCCCAGCAACTTCTTCGTAATGCCATTACTCTTCTTAATCGCCTTAGCCACTGCAACCTTCTTCGCCTTATGCTGCACGTACTTGCCATCCTTTGCGGCTGTTAGGTCGTCTTTGAGATCCATTAGTGCTGATAGTTTCATGATGCTTGTCCCTCCTGTTGCTTTTTATTGTTGATCCATACATCAAGCATTTTGACTGCAGCAGTGCCTCTTTGTGCATCCACTGTTTTCATGCTGTCAAAGCCTATTTTTGCTTTAAGCGCCTCAATGAAATCATCCTGCGATTTATCGTTGCCGTACAACTCAGCAAGCTCGCCAGCCTTCGCAAAGATCAGCTTCTTCATGTTCTCAGTCGCTGGCACTGGCTCATTCGCTTTCTTTTTCTCCTCTTCAGCACGCTTCTTGTCCTCTTCCGGCAGATCCTCGCCTGAATAGATATATAAGCCAAGACCATGCAATCCGATCGCCTTCACCATGCAACGCTTCTGTGCTTTGTTCACCTCAAAGGCTGTCGGGTTCATCATGGCTTTGTTCCGGTGATCCATGACTGGCAGCCATTCCGTTTCCTGCCTGCCTTTGATCTCGACTGTCACCTTTACATAAAAGCCTGTTGACGTTTGCAGATATGGCACTTTCACCTCAGTGTTGTCAGGTAACGGAAACTCATGGATCGTGACAGTTGCGTTTTCATCAATCTTCTTGACCTCAGCCCATGCCCACGCCCATGACAGGTATGACAGATTCGCTTTCTTCTCAACCTTGTCATTGACGTTGATGGAGAATAACTGTTCAAATAGTGTCTGCTTCTTTTCAGCCATCTGTATCTTCTCCTTCCAATATCTCGATATAGTGGTTCAGTTCTTTCAGTACAGCCTGTTCATGCTCCAGGTTCTCTTCTGCTGTTGTCAGCATCTCAAGCGTGTGCTTGATCCGTTCCTGCAGCTCCTTGATCTGTCTTTGGGTATAGTCACGCTCGCTCTTAATGCGGTCGAGCGCTGACTTCTCGCTTCGTGATCTGCTCAATCTTTACGCCTCCTTGATGAGGTGAAGTGTCCTCTGCATCTCCCACTCAGTCCGATCTTCCTGATATTGCTCAAGCACCTGCTCATATGCTGCCGATCCACCAAGTGACTTTTCATGATCCTTCAGCCATTCGTAAAGGAAATGGATCGTATCGCTGTCATCTGGATGCGGCTGATAGATGGATTGTCCTTTGTATGTGAAGTTCATTTTGTCGCCTCCAGTAGTTCAGGGTTTTCGTGAATGTTGCCGATGACTTCATAAGTCGGATCGAGGTCTTGATCCATACCAAAATATTGCTTGACACCCCGAACTCTGAAACTGGACATTACATAAGTGACCCTACCAACGAATCGGTTTTTCTCACCTTTTCTCCACCAATAGCCTTTTACAACGTCATTCTCATATATCTCAACACCGTTCTTGTCTTTCAGTCCGGTGTATTGCATTAATGGCATTTCGATATAGCTGAAATCACCTGAATATCTTGTAACTTTTGAAGTGTCATGGAAGAAATCATCATGCCATTCAATCATTTTGTTTTCTTCTTCATCCCATGCTCTGAATTTGATTTGTCTCATCTAACACGCCTCCTTGTTTTTTCAGGCGCTGCTATGTATAATTGAATTAGCGATATAGCAACGCCAGACCGTTTCAGTGCCCTCTGTACGGTCTTTTTATTTGTCCTCGATCTGATATTCAACTTCTACTGACCAGTTAATGATTTCAAACGCTAACTGTCCGTCAATATAAACTTCATAAACGAATTCGATGCTATCCTCATACTCAATTGTTCTGTCCTTTATCTCTGTGACGGTGCCGCTAGTATGTTTCATGCCAATCCAATACTGACTTCCTTGATTCAGATTCAAACTTTTTATTTTCCTATTGTTCATTCCCCCGCACCCCCTAAAGTGTCTTGATCTCCATCCCCAAAACTTCCACCAGATACCGTTCCAGGTTGTCCTCAAGAATCGTTTCACCGTTGTCCTCGATCACCTTATCGCCTACCCAAATCTCATCCTGGAAATAATCCACGCCCATGATCTCTTCCCGATCAATGTAGTCCTGCGGATAGCCGTGACGTTCAACCTGTTCGATCATTGGATGATCTCTCAACATTTTTGTTTTGCTCCTCTCTGATTAGTTTTAGAAACGCTACAACATCTTTCAGACTCAAGCTCACAAGCCCATCAATTGTTGTTTCCTGCTTCACCAAAAGCCTTTTGCCGTCCTTGCATACCATAAGCGTCTTGCCAAAATGATCGTCTTCATAAAGCTCTCTGACTTCCACGTTATCCCTCCTTGTAATAACCACGAGCAATCAACTTGCGCTCGTTATCCTTATACGCCCTCACAATGTCCAGTTTCGATGATTCAGCGAGCACTGCGATCAGCTTGCCTGCTGCATACTGCGCATCTATCGCCTGATCTGCGACTCTCTGCAAGTCCTCATACTGCCAGTTCTCAATGCTTTCCAGTGGCTGTGCGAAGTTAAAACTGTTCAATGACTCGATCGCCTCCTGCATTTCTCTGACTGCGATCTCTTTCCATGCTGACGGATGCAATATGGCTTTCTTACCGTCCGGCTTTTTAGGTCCGAACCCTGTGTACTCTCTTGCGATATTGAAGTGGAACCATGGATCACGCGCTTTTTCTGAGATCATTCTGCTGATGTCAGCTGGCATTTCTGTTCTGTTGTTTTCGTATTGAGATAAACTCTCTCTTGAGATTGGAAGCTCCAATTCAAGCACCATTTGTTGTTGAGATCGGCTGCCCCGTTCCGTTCTCAGTACGTTACCAATTGTCATTTTTCAACGCCCTCTTTCTACCGCGATATAGTTTGTTAATGATTTATACTTAAATTACTCGGTTTAGATATTTCGTTTCTCGCTTAACCCATTTGGTGTTCATGTCGATCCATTCAAACAGCTGCTTCGTTGGCACTTTTGGATGACCAGCTTCTCTAAATACCGGGAAGTCACCGCGCTTCATTAGCTCAACTGCTTTTGAGTGACTGATGCCGAGTACTTCTTGAAATTCAGTTTTAGATAACACTGGCGGCAATTGATTCGCCATATCACGTTCTTTAAATGCCTGATCAATTGATTCCTTAATGACTGCCTGCAGCTGATCGAGATCCAGTTCTACTTTCAGCATTGCGCCTCTCTCCTTTCACATCGCTTTAATGCGGTGTCCAAGTAATTTATTGATAAAGTACATCTGACCTTTCGCTGTAACCAAGGTCGTTCGTGTCTGCTTCATTTCTCCTTGTGATCCACTGCGAACGCCTTTCTTAACTTCGAATAGCCCCCGGTCCATCGACCTCTGTGTTGGAAGGTTGTACATGTCCCCGACCTTCTTGCAGAGGTAACCCTCTTCTCTCATCCAATGAAAGAGTCGATTGGTTCCGGTTTTATAACCGTTTTGATTAAGGGTGACTGCTAAGTCTTTCATCAGCACCGAATCCCTTGATGCTGTAAATGCGTTTGCTAGAGCAACCTTAGGCTCGTCCAGTTTGATCTGCTGCTGTGCCTTTTCTTTCTCAGCTCGTTCTTCTTTCAGCTTTTGGAGTACTGTGATCATCGTGTCTGGATCGTTCAGCATTTCTTCCATTTTGTCCGGTGTAGCGTAGACGCCATGTTTGCGGATTGTCGGTAGAACGTCTTTCTTAATCCAGCGCTTAAATGTTTTCGCTTCAGCCTTCCTGCTGGCAAAGATCAGTTCATAAAGACCTTGTTCATTGACCACATTTGTTAATCCCTGACGCCCTAAGTTGAACTTAGACCGTTCGTCAGGCTCAAGTCTGCTCAATACCATTGTCGGATTTGTAAGCTCAAGCACCCTGCATACATCTGCTGCAACGAACCAATATTCATCGTGCTTGTCCAGGATTCTAATTTCATGACCTTCAAAGAATTTTGATAGTGTTGTCATTATTTAGCACCTGCTTTCTCGCCATCAGTAAGTTCGTAGAATTTTCCATATTCATCAAACGTGAACGCAACAAAGTTTTCATCATACCCGTCATTAAGCAACACGAAATTTTGTTCTACTTCATAAGGAATTCCAAGTAAATCAAATGTCATCAAAAGTTTCTCTTTGTCATTCATCCCTGCACCTCCTAAAAGTTAACCGCCAGCCACGCCTGCAACTGCTTCAACCGTTCTTCCGTGTCTGCTTTGTTCCAGTGTCGATCTCTGATGCGTTGTTTAATTTTCTTCATGCTTGATCGCCAGATAGATGTTAAAGAGGATAATCACAGCTATGATTGAAAATGATATGAATAATGCAGTTAGTGCTGTCATTGGGAAGCCTCCTTATTTTTGATGCGGTGGTATTTGGTCATCTGGATTTTGTAATTCTTCAAACCCGATACCTTCTTCAATCATTTGAGTTAACTTACGGTTCTCTTGAAACAACTTGGCGTATTGAGCGTTTGTGTAATTCCTGCCTTCTGGAGCATGAGAATCAATTTTCTTCTTTTCTTCTAACAGATCAACGTAACTGTGCAACAATTCGATTAAGTCAAGTTTGCTATTTGAAAGTTCATCAGCCCATGCTTCAATATCAATGTCTTTATTCACTTCTGCACCTCCCACCAAATCGAAAGTATCACCAGCAACACGATGATGACCGATACGACTATTTTTTTTGAGTTTGTGTAGGCTCTCATGATGTTTTCTGTTCTTCACCGTATCGATCGGTAATTAAATCAACTGGCGACAATCTTAATGCGGCAGCTATTTTCATAAGGATCATAACGTTGATTTTCATACTTCCATTTTCGATTCTACAAATTGCAGTGTGATCACAATTTACAGCGTCAGCTAATTGGCGTTGCGAAGCCCCTAATTCTTCTCTGCGATTTTTAATTCGTTTAGCGATCCTTTTGGCTGAATAATCAACCGCTTTATCATCAATGCTTGTGTTAAGGGGATTTTTGCTTTCTAATTCTCTGATCTCTACTGGTACACCGTCGTAAAGCGTTTGAATCGAGACACCAAGTACGTTTGCGATTTTGTTTAGTGTGTATACATCAGGATTCCTTTTGCCCTGCTCATAGTGGTAATAGCACGACTGCGTAACTCCCAAAGCCTCACACATTTGATTAACTGTGAAATTATTTAACTTCCTGTGCTTTCTGATGTTCTGAGAAATTAACATGTCTGCCTCCTTAATTAGCGACTTTTTGTTTCGTTTCGACTACATCATCTTCAAAAAAATTTGTCCAGTTAAACTCGAGTGTTGTAGCGATTCGTTTCGCAACGTTAACTGATGGATTCTTTTCGCCAAGCTCGATATTTGCATACGCACCTCTCGAAATACCAATCATTTCGGCAATTTCTTGTTGTGTTCTGCTCCCTCTCAGCTCGATAAGCCATACTCTCTTTTTCATGTTTTGCACCTCCGTTTTTTGTTTCGTTTTGAAGCTTATACTCATAATATCGTCAAAAAGAAACAAAGTCAACACCTAAAACGTCTTTTCGAAACATTTATTTTTTGTGTCATAAAGAAACGTTATAATAGCAATGATAAACAGGGGGCGATAATAATGTTCAATGAAATATTAAAGAGCCTTAGAAAACAAAAAGGCTTAACTCAAGATGAAGTTGCGAAGCTTTTGAAGATAAACCGAGGTACTTATGCAAATTACGAGCGAGGACACAGGCAGCCTGATTATGACACGTTGCTGCTGATCGCTGATTTTTATGACGTTGATCTGAACTATCTCCTGGGCCGAGACTTTAAACAGGTGACAGATAAACCTCTCACCGATCGCCAGAAATATCTCATGGACTGGTTCATGCAAAAGGAACATCTGTTTTTTCAGGATGGCGGTAGTATCGAGGATGCGATTGACGATTTAGAAATTATGTTTGAAGCTCATCAGAAAATGCGGAAACGTTTTGAAGAGGATCAGAAAAAGAAAAATTAACGCGCGCGTGTATATAACTACTACTACTAATTCTTTTATCTAAATATCTAATATCTATATATCTAAGTATAGTGAGCGCTCTACGAACTCTCTACGAACTTGTATCGAACTTGTATCGAACTGGAAATAATTTGTCAGAGATTTAAAGTTGATATAATAGGATTCTCACAAGAGGTCAGACCTCATGTCTATCGAACTTGTATCGAACTCTCTACGAGCTCTATACTGAGACACAGCGCTAAAGTGTTCTGATCTTCTTCTATTAGAGTGCGTGATTTATTTCTAAATTTCACCACTGATTAAGATAAAAGATATAAATTATTTGTCAAAAAATGAATCTTTTTTACCCGAAATGTAGTATAGTAAGGTGGAAGAAAATATACAAAACAGGGGGCAATTAGTTATGAAAAAGTATGTACTTACGCTTGGTATGGCTTCAGCTATAGTGCTGGCAGCTTGTGGTGACGATTCAGCAAATGAAGAACCTCAAGGTACAGCAACCGCAGTAGAAGAGGGAGAACAGACTGAGGAAGTTGCTACAGAGGAAACGGCTTCTGACACTGAGGAGTCAAATGAGGAAGCCACTGAAGAGCCTGAAGAAGATCCGAATAAACCAGGTGTCGAAGTGGAAGAAAACGAACATATGAAGGCGACTAATACCATTACTAATAAAGACCTCGGGATCTCTGGTACGATCGGACCGATGGAGTACTCTATTGATGGCATTCAGTTTAAAGAGGTTGAAATCAAATCAGAGGATGCAGCTTCTATGTTTGAGGCAGAAGTTGGAGATGTCATTCAGGCATTTACAATTGATTTCACAGGTGAAAATACATCTGATGAAGATATGAACTTCTATCTTGGTCAAGCAGTAGCGATCACCAGCACAAAAGAGCAGCTTGAGCCTGATATGATGTTAAGTGAGTACATCCCTGGGGAATACTTAGGACAGGTACAACACACTGGATATAACGTTTATGTGTTGGAAAACTCTAACCTTACTGACATTGAATCTATTGAAGTTAGAATTCAAGCACCAATGGACAGCAATTACGATACAGTTGGAGAAGATGTATCTCACACAATCGAAATCAATCAATAAGCCCTCCTCATGAGGGTTTTTCTTACACCTTAAAAGGGAACATACATTCGTATAAAGTGGATAAATGTTCCTCTGTTACCATCAATCATCACCTATATAAATACTGGATGGATTGGTAGAATTTTAACAATATTAGTAGATTCATATCAAATTATGAGGAGTGATGTCATGGAATATTGCCAGACACTATTGGAGGATAAAGTGCAGGAAATTTATGAAGGGATCGACATCTACCAACCGCATCAGATTGATATTGAGAAGATCGCTGCCAGACTCGGGCATTACGTGGAATATGCTGAATGCAAGCCATACAGCACGCTTGAGACGGACAGGTCAGGCTTTATTGTACTGGACAGCCGAGAGGATGAACGTAAGCAATGGGAAGCATTCGCGCATGAATTGTGCCATGTGATGACACATGCCGGCAATCAGTTCGGGATTACTGAAAGTTTCAGAGAATACCAGGAGGATCGCGCCAGGCTCTTCACACTCAAGTTTTGTCTGCCGGTGCATATGTTTGCCAAATACATAGATCCTCTACCCACTCGCACCGAAAGAATCTATACTATGTATAACCTCTTTCCAGTCACACCTGAGCTGGCTGAGAGGCGATTAAATAGTTATGAAGGTTACTATCAACTAAAGAAAGGGTGAAGGGTATGCAGGTCAAAAAAGTAATGGATGGTAAGAAAGTTTTGTATTATGAAGCTGTTGCTGATGGTCCGAGGGATCCACTAACAGGCAAGCGTAATCAGATCAGACGGCGCGATAAGGGTAAGGCTGAGGTGAAGCGCAAGGTTGAGCTGGCGATTAAGAAGCTCGAGGAGAAGCATAGGCGCATGATAAACGGTATTAAGGACCCTGACGAAGTTCGCCAGCTGACATTTAGTGATGTTGCCGAACTTTGGTATGAAGAGTACCGCAGAAGTGGTGTCAAGAAGAATACGTATTTATTCCGCCAGCAACGTTTAAAAAAGATCAGCGCAATGTTAGGTGATAAAAAGATTGTCCAGATCCACAGGGAAGAGTTTCAGGACCTGATCTTTCAATTATGTGATCTCTATGAACCGAATACGGTTTCGACCTATCTCAGTACGGTTAAGCTGGTATTCAAGTATGCGAAGAAAACGAAAATTATTTCGGAACTGCCTTATGAGGATACGTTTATCCCTAAGAAGCAGCTTACGATTGAAGAGCTTGAGCAGATTGATAAGGATGAAAATTACTTCACGCATGATGAAATCAAGGTATTCCTTCATACTGTGAATGAGCACGGTTTGCGGTTGGATAAGGAACGATTTTTCCTGCTGCTGTTTACTGGATTGAGGTCTGGTGAGCTATCAGCGCTGAAATGGTCCGACATTGATTTTAATACGCAGATGCTGCGGGTGACTAAAACACTTTACAAAGAGTCTGGCCGGGTAGATGATTATGAATTGACCGCACCGAAAACGCATGGGTCAGTTCGGGTAGTTCCGATCAATGATGAGATTACCAAGATGTTAAGGGAGCACAGAAAGAATCAGTTTAAGGTGATGGATATATTTTCGGGGTATGGGGGTAAAGTGGAGGCAGAGAATTTTGTGTTTGCCAGAGAAACTGGTCATCCCTACTGCACGCATACAACCTGGTATCGAATGAAGCGACTGATGAAGCTGTCAGGCATAAAAAAAGAAGCGACACCGCACATGCTGCGTCACACATTTATTTCGATGATGACAGAGGCTGGTGTCGATCTTGCCACGATCATGAGCCGGGTTGGTCATGAGGATGCAAAAACGACCATGAGAATATATACGCATGTCACTGAAAAGATGCAATCCGATGCCACGGAAAAGATGAGCAAATTTTACAGTAACATGCTCGAGATCATTCAATAATTTTAGATTCTGTGATATTTCTGTGATATTTTCGATTTCTTCAATTAAAAAACCTCTGAAAAGCCTTATATATCAATACTTGTAGATGGCGTGTATTGTATAGCCTCCGTACATTGTATTAACTAATCAATTTTAGCATGGATTTGGAAGTGTGGGAAGGGATGAATGCCATGGTCGAAAGGTAGAGGCGGGTCTGTCCCGGGTCTACACACAAAAAAGCACCCGCTCCAAAAAGGAACGGGTCTCTCAATTATTTCGGTCTATGATGACGCTCTTCAAGCACACCCATCACATCTGCAAGCGGCAGCTTCTGCTCGCGAAGCAGCACGAGTGTGTGATACAGCAGATCCGCTGTTTCCCACTTCAGCTCTTCTTTATCACGGTTTTTCGCTGCGATAATCACTTCAGCTGACTCTTCGCCAACTTTTTTCAGGATCTTATCAACGCCTTCTTCAAACAGATACGTTGTATAAGCGCCTTCCGGACGTTCTTCATCGCGTGCTGCAATCAGACCTTCAAGTACTGACAGAATCTGTGTTCCGACAGCCTTATCATCTGATTCATACACTTTTTCATTGAAGCATGAACGCTCGCCGGTGTGACAGGCAGGTCCGGCAGGCTTCACGCGGACTACGAGTGAATCACCATCGCAGTCAAGTGTCATGTCGATGATCTTTTGTGTGTTGCCGCTTGTTGCCCCCTTATGCCAAAGCTCCTGGCGAGAGCGGCTGTAAAACCATGTTTCCCCGGTTTCAACTGATTTCTGAAAAGATTCTTCATTCATATACGCTACTGTCAGGACTTCTCCGGTTAATGCATCCTGCACTACTGCCGGGATTAATCCCTTTCCATCGAAGCGAATGTTCTCTGTATTAATAGTCACCTTACATTCACTCCTTCATTTCTTAAATGTGCTTTAACTTCCTTTACACTTGTTTCTTCATAATGGAAAATCGATGCTGCAAGTGCCGCATCTGCTTTTCCATCTGTAAAAATCTCAGTAAAGTGCTCACTGCCACCAGCCCCGCCTGAAGCGATCACCGGAATATTGACAGCTTCACTCACTGCTTTTGTCAGTTCAACATTAAAGCCTGACTTTTCACCATCGCGATCCATTGAAGTTAACAGGATCTCTCCTGCACCAAGTGATTCTGCTTCTTTAACCCAGTCAATGACGAGCCTCTCAGTCGGCTTACGGCCGCCGTGCGTGTAAACGCGCCACGTGCCTGCCTCCTCATCCCATTTTGCATCGACTGCAACCACGATACACTGTGTACCAAAATATTCAGCGCCTTCACGGATCAGCTCAGGACGCAGGACAGCCGCTGTATTCAGGGACACCTTGTCAGCGCCGGCACGCAGAATCCGCTTCATATCTTCAAGCGCGTTAATTCCGCCGCCGACTGTAAATGGAATCGCAAGCTCCGCTGCAACCCCCTGCACAACATCTACCATTGTTTTGCGGCCTTCATGTGATGCTGAAATATCAAGAAACACAAGTTCATCTGCACCCTGCTGATCATATGCGCGCGCAAGTTCAACCGGATCCCCTGCATCACGGAGCTCAACGAACTGGATCCCTTTTACTACGCGGCCTTCTTTTACATCAAGACATGGAATGATCCGTTTTGTGAGCATCACGATGTCTCCTCAATCGCCTGTTTGACGGTGAATTTATTCGTGTAAATCGCTTTACCGACTATGGCACCTGCTACACCGACCCCTGAAACGGCCTGTAATGTACGCAGATCTTCAAGTGAGCTGACACCGCCTGAAGCGATGACTTCAGCGCCTGTATATTCTGCAAGTTCTACAACTGCATCCACATTTGGACCGCTCAGCATGCCATCCGTTGCGATATCTGTAAAAATAAACGTTTCAGCGCCTGCTTCTGCAAGCTCTTTTCCAAGGTCAACCGCTTTTAGCTCTGACGTTTCAATCCAGCCATGCGTCGCAACGTAGCCGTTCTTTGCATCAAGGCCGATTGCGATGCGGCTGCCGTATTTCTTCAGCCACTCTTTGACTAAAGCAGGATTTGTAACAGCCAGACTTCCGATAATCACGCGGTCAACGCCCTGGTCTAAATAGTGTACCACGTCTTCTTCAGTACGGATGCCACCGCCAACCTGAACACGTGCAGGCAATTCCTTTACAACGCGCTCAACAAATACATCATTCACGCGCTTGCCATCCTTTGCACCATCAAGGTCTACCATGTGGATCCACTCGGCACCCTCATCAACAAACTGCTTTGCCATATCAAAAGGAGAATCCCCATAGATTGTCTCCTGTGCATAATCACCCTGTGTCAGGCGTACACATTTGCCGCCTCTCATATCAATTGCCGGATATACTGTGAAACTCATACTTCCACCTCCGTATTTTGTACGTACTGCGTATAGTTTTTCAAAAGTGCCATGCCTAAGTCACCGCTTTTTTCAGGGTGAAATTGCATGCCGAACACATTGTTTTTCCCGACAACAGCCGGTACCTCTTCAAAATAATCTGATGAAGCGATCAATGCATCGCGCTCTTCTCCTGCAATATAGTAGGAGTGAACAAAATAGACGTGATCCGCTTCCACCTCCGCAGTCAGTGGTGATTCCTGGTGAAACTTCAGCTTATTCCATCCCATATGTGGGACCTTGTAGCGTTCACCATTTGCTTCTCCGGAAAACTTTACCGCTTTTCCTTTCAGCAGCCCAAGTCCTTTAAACACACCATTCTCTTCGCTTTCATCAAATAAAAGCTGCATCCCGAGACAGATACCAAGTATCGGCTTCCCTGCATGCGCCTGTTCTCTAATAAAATCAGAAAGCTTCGTTTCATCAAGCAGCTTCATCGCATCACGAAATGCGCCTACACCGGGTAAAATCAGTCCGTCCGTTTTTTCAAGCTGCTCTTTTTTATCACTGATGATGTAAGGGACGCCAATCCGCTCAAGTGCTTTACTGACACTGAACAGATTCCCCATACCGTAATCAACTATTCCGATCATTTACAACATCCCTTTCGTTGATGGCACACCTTTAACCCGCGGATCAATCTGAGTCGCTTCATCGAGCGCGCGGCCAAGCGCTTTAAATACAGCTTCAATCATGTGGTGCGTATTAAAGCCGTAATGCACATTCACGTGCAGGTTCATTCGCGCTTCAATCGCAAGCTTCCATAGAAATTCATGCACAAGCTCCACATCAAAATCTCCTACGCGCTCTTTCGGAAAATCAGCGTTCATCACTAAGTGCGGACGGTTGCTTAAATCAACTGTAACCTGCGCAAGTGCTTCATCCATAGGAACAAAAGCGTTACCGTAACGTTTGATTCCTTTTTTATCTCCAAGTGCTTCAAGCAGTGCCTGACCGAGTACGATGCCAATATCTTCTGTTGTATGGTGTCCATCAATGTCCACATCTCCGCGGCCTTCAACTGTCAGGTCAAAGTGCCCGTGCTTTGTGAAGAGGTCGAGCATGTGGGTCATAAATGGTACATCTGTCTGAATATCGCTGATGCCTTCGCCGTCGATGTTCAGTGCAAGTGAGATATTGGTTTCATTTGTTTTTCTTTTTAATGAAGCTTTACGTTCAGTCATTTGTGACACTCCTTTTAATATGTATGGCAAGCTGTGGTTGCTTTTTTAAGTTGGCTGAAGATTGGGGCTCCAGGCGGACGCTTTCCGTGGCCGGGCGGTGAGCTCGCAGGCTTCGCCGTGCTTGATCTCACCTGTCCCTTCCTGCCACAGGAGTCGCCGCCTTCCGCTCCAATCATCAGCTGTGCAAGTATATTAATGGTAATTCATAAGTACCTGATTTACACCTGCAAATAATATTTAATAATTCCCAATCCAGCGGAGCTTTTGGAGGACGGGGGCTCACCGCCCGGGGGCAGGAAAGCGGAGTTCTCCGAAAGCTCTGCGGTTACAGAAGATATTTAGTTTTTACCCCTAGCCTCAATTGCTCTAGCATGGGCTTCCAATCCTTCGAGCCTTGCGAATTTTGCAACTTTGCTGCCGTTTTCGTCAAAGGCTGCTTTGCTGTAGGAGATGATGCTTGATTTTTTCACAAAATCCTCTACTGACAGCGGGCTTGAGAAGCGGGCTGTCCCGCTTGTCGGAAGCGTATGGTTTGGCCCTGCAAAGTAATCACCGATCGGCTCTGAGCTGTACCTGCCCACGAAAATTGCGCCTGCGTGGCGGATCTTTCCGACCAGCTCCATTGCGTTATTCATCTGGACTTCAAGGTGCTCAGGTGCGATCTGATTGACTGCTTCTACTGCCTGATCAAGAGAATCTGCTACATAAATGGCACTGTGCTCTTCAATCGCAACACGTGCCATACCCTGTCTTGGCAGTTTATTCAGCTGTTCTTCCACTTCCTTTTGAACGGCTTCAGCAAGTTCTTTTGAAGTTGTTACGAGATTCGCCTGAGAAAGTTCGCCGTGTTCAGCCTGTGATAACAGGTCAGCAGCAACTTCATTGGCAAAGGCTGTATCATCTGCAATGACAGTTACGTCACTTGGTCCTGCGATCATATCAATATCCACAATACCAAACACTTCACGTTTAGCAAGTGCTACAAAGATATTTCCCGGTCCTGTGATTTTATCTACAGGTTTAATTGATTCTGTTCCATAAGCAAGCGCTGCAACTGCCTGCGCACCCCCAATTTTATAGATATCACGCACGCCTGCAAGACGGGCTGCAGCAAGAACGCCTGCTGGCACCTTGCCGTCTTTACCAGGTGGTGTGACCATCACAATCCGCTTCACGCCTGCAACCTGAGCAGGAATCGCATTCATGAGAACAGATGAAGGATAAGCGGCTGTTCCGCCCGGCACGTAAATACCTGCTGCATCAAGCGCTGTTACTTTCTGTCCTAGGATCGTCCCGTTTTCTTCAGTGGTCATCCAGGACTGCTGCACCTGCTTTTCGTGGAAGGAACGGATATTGTTCGCTGCTTCCTGTAAAATTGACAGCAGTTCCTCATCCAGTTCCTGAAGCGCTTCGTCCACTTCACCATCAGTCACTTTCAACGACTCAAGCTTTACACCATCAAACTGCTCCGTGTAAAAGCGGACCGCCTCGTCACCTTTTTCTTTTACTTCTGCAATAATGCTCTGTACACTTTTCCGCTGTGCCTCAGTGCCCTGATCAAGCGACTGACGCGGAATACTGCTTTTATTCAGATAACGGATATCCATTATTAGCAAATCCTTTCTGCTGGCTGTTAGCCGTTCACCACTTTTTCAAGTCTGTTTGTCATCTCACTGATCCGGTCATGCATCAGACGATAACTTACCGGATTCGCAATCAGGCGCGACGTGATGTCTACAATATGCTCATATTCCACTAAACCATTTTCTTTTAATGTCTGTCCAGTCGAGACAATATCAACAATACGATCAGTCAGCCCGATAATCGGTGCAATCTCAATCGAACCGTTCAGCTTAATGATTTCCACCTGCTCACCCTGCTCTCTAAAATAAGAGGAGGCAACATTCGGATATTTCGTTGCAATTCTTGGTGCCACTTCATTCATTTCAGTATCAGGAAGGCCTGCTACTGCTAAATAGCAGTGGCTGATTTTAAGATCCAGCAGTTCATACACATGGCGCTCTTCTTCAAGCATCACATCTTTCCCTGCAATCCCGATATCCGCAACACCGTGCTCAACATATGTTGGCACGTCCATCGGCTTCGCTAAAATAAAGCGCAGATTCTCCTCAGGCACTTCTATAATTAATTTTCTCGAATCATCAAATTCAGGCGGTAAATTGTAGCCTGCTTCCTTCAGCATCACAACCGCTTCTTCAAATATACGCCCTTTTGGCATGGCAATCGTTAATTCCTTCATGCCTGATCCCCTGCCTTTCCAATAAACGTATGCACATCTTTAAATCCAGCCGTAAAGCTGTCTAAGTCAGATACACCTTTCACATCCTGCACAATTACAGGCTGCTGGCTCTGTCTGTACTCAGCTGCCTTTTCAGCAGCTTCTTTCCTGCGTTCAGCTGAAAATAAAATTAATGCTGGCTGAGATTTTTTCACACTTTTATTTAAAGCTTCCATCAGATAATCCATTCTGAGTCCAAATCCGGTTGCACCAACCTCAGCACCAAACTTTTTCAGCAGGTTATCATAGCGTCCGCCATTACCCAGTGCGAATCCTACGTTGTCTGCATAAACCTCAAACAGTACACCCGTATAGTAAGACATGTGGCTGACAAGCGATACATCCATTTTCACATAATCCTCGATGCCGTAATCCTTCAGCACTGACAGTAATTCTTCAAGCTCACGCAGCGCCCCGCGTCCACCTTCACCCTCTAAAAGAGCTTCAGCTTTCGCAATCGATCCGCCATTCCCCTGAATATGAAGCACATCAATCAGCCTCTTCTTATCAATAGAAGAAAGCGGCAATGAATCAACATGCTTGCGGTAGCCAACATAGTTCTTTTCATACAAATGCTTTCTCAGCTTCTCAGCACGTTCTTCTGTCCCAACAATCTGAAGAAACAGTTCCTGCAGGAAGCCTACATGTCCAACAGCGATCGTAAAGTCTTCCAGGCCCGATGCTTTTAACACTGATGCTAAAAGTGCAATCGTTTCAGCATCTGCACTGACAGTCGAATCCCCGATCAGTTCAACACCAATCTGTTCAAACTCAGCCGGTCTCCCGCCTTCACGCTGCTGTGCGCGGAATAAGTTTGCCGCATAAGCCAGTCTGAGTGGATTGCGGTCTTTTAACAGCTTTGACGCTGCAACTCGTGCAATCGGCGCCGTCATATCAGGTCTGAGTACAAGCGTTCTTCCCTGCTGATCCAGAAGCTTAAACAGCTGCTGATCCAAAATCGCAGATGCTTCGCCGACTGTTTCGTTGTATTCAAGGGCCGGGGTTTCCATGAATTCATAGCCCCAGTTCATCATTTCATTTTCAATGTTTGTACGGATTTCTTTTTTCAGACTATATAAATGAGGAAACGTATCTCTCATTCCAATCGGTTTTTCAAACATAAACAGCTTTGACACCGTCTCCACAACCTTTCAAAAGTTAACTATCATAACCGCTGAACCTTTCCGTGGAGGGCTGCGCTTTCCTGCCCCCCGGACGGCGAGCCTCCTCGAGCTAAAGCTCTGCGGGGTCTTACCTGTCCTTTTCCGGGGCGGGAGTCTCCGCCCTCCTCTCTAAGGTTCAGCTGGTCTATCTTTATACATAAACCTGTTTAACTCATGTTCGTTTCTTAATTAAAATCGTATCAACCTATTATACCTGTTTAAACAGGATAACTCGAATAATTGACTGAATCCTTTAGTTCGCTAATACGATAACATAATGAAGATATTGTGTAGTTTACTAGGGATGGGATGGTTAGTCAAGGGTGTTGTTTGGGTGAAGATGTTGCTGTTTTTGCTGGAGTTGTCTTGATTTCTGCCGAAGTTGCTGCGATACACCCGGGAAGTTGTTGCTAATCAGCACAGAGTTGTCACTTTCACTTGCCAAGTTGCCGCTCCCCCTTCTCCAACTGTATTTTTCACACAAAAAAAGACACCTCCAAAAAGGAGATGCCTTCTCACTGATTTAGATCAATCTTTCAATTTCAGCTTCAGCTTTCAGTTCTTCAAGGTGAGCCATTAGCTGTTCCTGCTGTTTTTGCTGGTTCAGGTTCGCTACGATATCTTCACGAACGTCTTCTAGTGCAGGTGCTTCCTGTCCAGTTTGTTCTGCCTGAGCAGTAATCTGGTCATAGAATTCCTGGATTTCTTCATCAGATGGCTCTTCTGCAGGCGCTACTTCGTTTACATACTTATCAAATTTGATAGAGTCTGCCATTTGGCTGCGAAGTGTTTCCTGGTCCATGCCTTGTGCTTCCATGATTTCATTCAATGCTTCTTCTCCACCGAACTGCTCCTGAAATGATGCGTATTCCTCATCAATTTCCTCTTCTGTAGCTTCATGTCCAGCTTCGTCTGCTTTTTGAATGATGAGTGTCTGGTTCACTAAAAGATCAAGTGTCTGAGTTTTAGCCTGCTCTGCACCTTCTTCAGTTGTCGGGTCCTGTCCCATTTGCTGAAGGTTGCTTTGCGTTGAAGCTAAAGCTGAGTTATATGCTTCACCAGTAATTTCTTCACCATTAATTGTTGCAACGACTTCATCTTCTGCAACCTGCTGCTCTTCCATTGCAGCCTGCATTTCTTCAGCAGCCGCTTGCTGATCTTCTGCTGCCTGCTCTTCTTCAGCAGTTGGTTCTTCATTTTCTGCTTCTGTATTTGCTGATTCATCATCACTGCATGCTGCGAGTCCAAGCGCTAGTGCACCTGCAGCGAATGGTAAAAAGATTTTTTTAAAGTTCATCAGGTAAAACCCCTTTCAGATTTCCAAAAACTCTATTTCTTAGCCTACGTTGCATTGTAACGGACATCTGGAAAAAAGCAAACCCATAACACTTAATTTCACTAAATTGAAATATCAATGTAATGATATTTTTGTAACCGCTGATTCCTTCCGTGGAGAGCTGCGCTTTCCTGCCCCCCGGGCGGTGAGCCCCTATATGCTTCGCATACATGGTCTCACCCGTTCCTTCCTGGGGCGGGAGTCTCCGCTCTCCACTACAGGAATCAGCTATGAATTCTGCAGCAAATGTTCAATTAAATATATGTTAACCTATTAAAAATAAAAGTTGACTTAAAAAGATATTCTACTTATACTTTTTTTGTACATAATTATTTTCAATATTTCAACAGCATTGATAAAATTCATCTTTTTTAATGCACAGCTGATGATTTCCGTGGAAGGCAGGGACTCCAGCGGCGGAAAGGGACAGGTGAGACCATGCGGCGAAGCCGTGGGGGCTCCCCGCCCGGCCGCGGAAAGCTTCTGCCTGGAGCGGAAATCATCAGCCGAAGTACCAGATGCATCTAAAATGAAACGAGGGGTTCAAATGGTAAAATCACAGGTTCACGGAATGGTGCTTGCCTCATTATTTGCAGCACTCATGGCAATCGGCGCCAACATCACTTCAATCGTTCCAATCCTTGTGGTCGGCAACGTCCCGATCACACTTCAAACCGTTGTCTGCGTCATTGCAGGTTTACTGCTCGGTAAAAAGTGGGGACCAATCGCGATGACCGTATATATGCTGATCGGCCTTGCGGGCATGCCAGTATTTGCAGGATGGGGTGGCGGACTTGGCACACTGATCAGTCCAACTTTCGGATTTATTCTTTCTTATATTGTTACTGCATGGGTTGCCGGTGTGCTGACTGAAAAGAGCAAGTCATATGCGATGCTTATTACAGCGGCACTGCTTGGGACAGCAGTTAACTACTTCCTCGGCACAAACTGGATGTATATGGCGTATAAGCTCTGGTTTAACGCACCGGATGGCTTTACATATGCGATGGCATGGATCTGGATGCTGCCGACTATTCCTAAAGATATCATTCTATCGTTTGTGGCGGCAGCTGTTGGCGCAAAGATGCTGAAGGTGTTTCCACAGACACTGCCGGCAAAAACAAGAATTCCGGCATAACAAAAAGAGCAGAGGATCTAATCCTTCTGCTCTTTTTGTTCGGGCATTTTTATAATCTGCATCGGATTTCCGCCTGCAAATGCACCGGCAGGCACGTCCCGGTGAACGAGTGTGGCAGCTGAAATAACTGCCCCGTCTCCAATGACAACACCCGGTAATACAGTCGAGTTCGCCCCGATCATGACATTGTCACCAATCACGACTTCCCCGAGCCTGTACTCCTCCACCAGATATTCATGCGCTAAAATCGTTGAATTATAGCCGATTATTGTATTTTTTCCTACTTTAATCATTTCTGGATAAAGTGTATCCGGCATAACCATCAGTGCGAATGCCGTCTTTTCACCAACCTGCATTCTCAGCAGCTTCCGGTACATCCAGTTTTTCACACTGATAAACGGGGTATAACGCGCAGTCTGCAGTACGGCAAAGTTCCAGGCCACTTTTATAAAGGGTACGGTTTTATAAAGCTGCCAAAGCGAATTAGACCCTTCTACAGGATAACGCTTTGTTCTTCTCATGAGCCGCTCTCCTCAATGATTTTCAGCAGGTCATTCATCTCTTCAAGCATAAAGTCAGGTTTGTACTTTGCAAGATACTCTTTTCCTTTAGAGGTCCATGCAACTCCTGCAGTTCTTGTTCCCGCGTTATGACCACCTTCGATATCATGGTGATTATCACCGATCATAATGGCCTGATCAGCAGTTGAACCGAGTGCTTTCAGCGCTTTATTCAGCGGCTCAGGATGTGGCTTTGCATGCTCCACATCATCAAGACCGATTACAACTTCAAAATACTGATCAAGGTTCATGAGCTTTAACCCTTTTACCACCATATCATGACGCTTTGTTGAAACAATCGCCATTTTAATGCCGCGCTCATACAGTGCTTTTACCGTCTCATCCACACCGTTAAATGCAGTGACAAGTTCATCATGTACTTTAAAATTATATTCTCTGTAAAAGTCGACCATTTCCTGTGTTTTTTCAGGATTTAACGCCTGAAATGAATCAACGAGCGGCGGTCCCATAAACTGCAGGACGTCCTCCCGGGTATACTCACCCGGATAATAGTGATCCATCACATGCATAAATGAAGAAATAATTAACTCGTTTGTATTAATTAATGTGCCATCAAGATCAAATAGCACGGTATCAATGCGTTTGTTCATAGCTTGGTTCTCTCCTCTCCGCGCGGTTCCAGATCGCTGCCACTGTAATCGTTAATAAGACCGCTGTAATGACACGGATCAAAAGCAGCGGCAATATCGGAATCCCAAGCGGAATAAAGATTAATGTATCCTCGACAATGGCGTGACAGGCTACCAGAAAAATAAATGCAAGTGTGGCATCCTTTTTACTGACACCGTCTTCCTGGACTGCTTTAATCATCACCCCTGCCCCGTAGGCAAGACCGATCGTAAGTCCGGCAACAAGTGTCATCGACGTATTCTCTTTCATGCCGAGTCCTCTTGTGACAGGTGCCATCCAGCGTGAGAAGACATCAAGCCATTTGAGGTCACGCATAATCTGAATGACAATCATAAGTGGAATGACAATCAGCGCAAGCTGCATGACACCGAATGCTGCTTTTTCAAGCCCAAGCAGCAGGATCGAACCCCAGCCGCTCACATCAGGCTCACTGACAGGTACCATTCCGTACTGTGCAATCTCACCGCCACCGCTCCATACAAGATTAATGACAATTGCTGATGTAAAAGCAAGACCAAGTCTTACGAGCAAAATCACCCACAGCTTCACGCCAACTTTCAGCGCCACCCCCGTTTCAATTAACAGGTTGTGCGAAAAAGAAAGCATAACTGCAATGATGAAAACTTCTTTCACGGTCATTTCAAGCGATAAAATTCCGGCGATCCCGGCATATAAATTTAACAGATTTCCTAAAACAAGCGGAACAGCTGCTTCACCGCTAAGGCCAAATAAACCCATAAACGGGGCAATCAGCTCCGTGATAAACGGCAGGACAGGTGTAAACTGCAGAATCGTGATGATAAACGTAATCGGGAAAATGATTTTCCCGAGCGTCCACGTCGTATTCAGTCCTGCCTTTAAGCCGTCTTTCAACGTCTGTTGATTCATTTTATTCACCTAATTTCGTTTATCAGCGTAACGCGTTTTAATCCCCTGTCCAAATCTGCGGTAAAGAATCAGCCCGACTGCAACAATGACTAACAGAATTGAAATCGCCTGTGCGACCCTTATCGTTTCAGTAAGCATCAGGCTGTCTGTACGCAGCCCTTCCACAAATGTACGTCCAACAGAATACCAGATGACATAGCTCAGGAAGATTTCTCCTCTGAGCGGATTTACTTTTCTCAGTAAAAGTAACAGAATAAGCCCGACAAAGTTCCAGACTGATTCATATAAGAATGTCGGGTGATAATAGGCAAAGCTTCCGTTTACTTCAATATACATCTGATTGATGATCCAGTCAGGAATCATCAGTCCTTCAAGAAAGCTGCGTGACACCTCTCCGCCGTGTGCTTCCTGATTAATAAAGTTCCCCCAGCGTCCAAGCATTTGACCTAAGATAATACTCGGTGCTGCAATATCGACAATCTTCCAGAATGAAAGACCTTTTCGTTTTGCAAAAACATATCCGGTCGCGACTGAGCCGATCAGCGCACCGTGAATCGCAATTCCGCCGTTCCAGATCGCAACAATTTCACCCGGGTTCTGTGAGAAATAATCCCACTGAAAAATAACATAATAAATTCTCGCACTGATAATCGCAATTGGCACTGCCCAGATCAACAGGTCAGCAAACATATCCTTTGGCATGCCAAGCCTGTCTGCTTCACGGTTCGCAAGCAGGTAACCGAGCACAATACCCGTTCCGATAATCAGTCCATACCAGGCCACACTGAGCGGGCCGATGCTGAAGGCAACCGGATCGATCGGCTGGGCTGTTAATAACATCATATTGTTTCCTCCTGAATTAAATATCGTCATGGTCTCCGTCTACAATAATGTCATTCAGACGGTTCGAAAATTGCTCTGCTGCATTCATGCCCATTCTTTTCAGACGGAAATTCATCGCAGCCACTTCTATAATGACAGCCAGATTTCGGCCCGGTCGAACCGGAAGCGTGATCTTCGTAATATCTGTATCAATGATTCTCATCGTTTCTTCATCGAGTCCAAGACGGTCATACTGCTTTGTCCGATCCCAGATCTCAAGGTCAATGACAAGTGTTACGCGCTTATGACTGCGTACAGCACCAGCCCCGAAAAGTGTCATCACATTAATAATGCCAAGCCCTCTGATCTCAAGTAAATGTTCAATCAGCTCAGGTGAAGAGCCGATCAGGGTATCTGTATCCTCCTGGCGAATCTCAACGCTGTCATCTGCAACAAGGCGATGACCGCGCTTTACAAGCTCAAGCGCCGTTTCACTTTTACCGACGCCGCTTTTACCCGTAATCAATACACCAACACCATAAATATCTACAAGTACACCGTGCAATGCCGTAGTTGGGGCAAGCTTGCTCTCTAAAAAGTTTGTCAGGCGACTTGAAAAACGCGTTGTCTTAACAGGCGTTCTCATCACAGGCACCTGGTTAACCTCAGACGCCTCAATCAGTTCGCGTGGCACTTCAATATCACGCGACAGAATAATGCCCGGCGTATTATCTGTACATAACTGCCTCATCCGGTCCTTCTTTTCATCAGTCGACAGCAGCTCATAAAAAGACATCTCCGTCCGTCCGAGCAGCTGAATCCGTTCAGCAGGATAATAGCTGAAATAACCTGCCATCTCAAGACCCGGTCTTGAAATATCACTCGTCGTAATCGGACGGTGAATACCTTCTTCCCCGCTCACGAGCTCCATCTTGAACTTCTCAATAATTTCATTCGTCGTTACTTTAGCCATCATGACCCTCCCTGCTTATCTCACATACAGTCTATTGTAGCACTTTGAAAAATGAAGCACTACATTAGAAAACCGAAACATTTTTGAAAAGGTGTCTGATTTTCAGATCAAATACGATCTCTTTAGCGAAAGCAAAAATCATTTTACAAAGGAGAATCATGATGCCAATTGTATGTATTGATGCAGGACACAGCTATAACACGCCGGGTAAAAGAAGTCCGGATGGAATGAATGAGTACGCATTTAATAAAGCGGCAGCCCTTGCTGCTAAAAAAGTATTACTTCAGGCAGGCATCACCGTACTCACTCCGCACCGCGATGATCATGACGTCTCGCTCACAGCAAGAACAGATCTCGCCAACAACGGTCGGGCAGACCTCTATGTTTCCATTCACGCAAATGCCTTCGGCGGATCCATCTGGAATGGCGTCCAGGGAATCGAGACGTATATCCATTCACTTTATTCCGTTGAAGAGAAAAAACTCGCCCAAACGGTCCATCAGCATCTCCTTAACAGTGCAAAACGACCTGACAGAGGCATCAAAACAGCTGACTTTCACGTGCTGCGCGAGACAAAAATGCCTGCAATTTTAGTGGAGTGCGGATTCATGACAAATCGTCAGGAAAAGCAGCTGCTCGCAAGTGACGCCTATAGGAAAACGTGTGGTGAAGCCATCGCGTCAGGCGTACTCGCTTATCTCGGAAAAACTGTACAGCATACATTTTACGTTCAAACCGGCGCCTTTTCTAAAATAGAGAACGCTGAAAAACAGGCAGCTGCATTAAAGAAAGCCGGATTTGAAGCGATCATTAAATCATAACGCAAACTAAAAAGACGTCAGGGTTTTGAATCCCCTGACGTCTTTTTAATTTGCGTTTGATACTTCCGGATTATCTTTTCCTGAAGAAAACCTCAGCTTCAGGCCAATTGCCAGAATTGCAATCGAGATCAGCAGGCTGATGCCCCCGACGCCCCAATTGAAAATCAGCAGAATCCACTTAAACAAGCCCATAATATCAGTACTTTGCGTAAACAATGCCAGCACAACAAACAATACGCCTGTCCCAAGAAATGCCGCACCAACCGTACTGAAACCAAACCACATGATCCGGTTAATAAACGTCTCCATCTGCCTCACCCGCCTTATGTATTTATTGTACTATACCATGATGTGAGGGTTCGAAAACATTTTTGGTGCAGAGTGTGGTGGATAGAATGCGGTCTTCCTGCACTTAGGAAAAAGGCTTTTGGTTTGTTAAGGGCATAAAGAGGGTGTGGATCAGTCATTCTTTTGAGCGGAATGATACAAATGGATGGGTCGATTGCGTCAAGTTCCCGGGTGTATCGATACAAGTCGGTCTCTGACTGCGACAACTCTCCAGATAATTGGTACAAGTTCCCGACCCGTCCATACATTTCCAACATACAAAACAGCCCAATGCGCTAGTCTGGGGGGACGCGCCTTGGGCTGTTTTTAAATGTGTGAATCCTGGTCATCTATTTAGACGAATCTGTTAAGCGTTGGTTTCATTCTTTTTTGAATATGATTTAACAGTAACTGAACCGGTTTTTGCATCTGCTGTGATATACAGCTTAGATGCGTTTTCGCGGTCTTTTCTGAAATTTAGTCTACGCTGCATCATTTCCTCGCGCTCTTCCAAATGGTCCATCTCATGGAAGTCCACTTTCAGCTTGCCAAAGTTTGTTCTGAGCGTACCATCCAGTGACACTGAATCAGGCACATTGATTTCAATCGGACCTGCAAGTGACTTGGCTTCGATGCGTCTTGCTGATGAACTTGATGTGCTGCAGACAATCTTTCCGTTTACAGACTGTGCATCGATTTCATCAAGTGCACCTTCAACATTTACTTTACCGTTTACTGATTCTGCTTCAATCAGGTCCGCGCGTGTATTTTCAACGTTAATCCCGCCATTAGCCGTTTCAAGCTCTGCTTTTTCAATAAGCATATTAGAAAGCTCAATTTTTCCGTTCGCTGTCCGGACTTTGACTTTATTCACGTTCCCGCCTTCAGACTGAAACTTGCCGTTGAACAGACGGATATCCCATCTCTCGTAGCTTGCTTTTGGTACATATAAGATAGTATCCAGACTCATCATCTTCAGGTCTGATACAAAACGCAGTTTTTTGAAATTCGTATTGAAAATCACTGAATCCTTCAGCTGCTGCTTCGCTTTCAGTTCATCATCTGATCTGAATACTTTTACATTACACTCAGCTCTGACAAAATCTTCATCCCATGGACGAATCGTCAGTTTACCGTTTGAAATGCTCGCTTCAATATCAATGAGCTCTGCTTTTTCAGACTCAAATACGTGCTTGAATTCAAGTGAAGGTCCCATGTTAAATTCCAGGTCCAGCCCTTTTACTTTTTCAAATGCAGTCTGAACAAAGTCTGTCATTTTGTCTTTTTGCTGCTGACGCTTATGCTTCTTAGTCTGTTCAGTCGAGAATTCCGATGCTTTTTTCTCGATTGTACCGAAAAGATCATTGATCATTTCATCAAGATTGAATGGAAATTCTTTTTTCTGACTGCTTTGGCTGCCGGATTCGCTGTGTGACTGGCTGTGTGATTCACTGCTTGTCTTGTGAGAAGAACGGCTCTGCTGTTCATAAGTTGTTTCTTTATGAGCAGAAGTAGCTGAATCTCCCGTTGATTTAGAACCGTCTTTTTCGAGTGCTTCGAGCAAGGTTAATGCTTCAGTGGCCGTGATTGTTCCCTTTTCTACCATGCTTAAGATTCTCTTGCGTTCGTTTTCCATGTATTTGACACTCTCCTCTTGTTTGAAATTGTCACTACAATTTTTGAACGTGCTGCCTATTATACGATTAACCTGAATAAAAGTTTCATTTGATTCAAGCATGACAGAAAGCCGGGAACTGATCACCCGTCTCAGGTCTGATATTCATCTGAAACCCGGGTACGATTTTAAGCGTTCACTTTTTCTCCAGTGCGCTCAGCCATCTTTTCTTCCATACGGCTGCGATCACGTTCAAGGACCGGCTTCAGATAGCTTCCAGTGTAAGATTCCTTCACTTCAGCAATCGTTTCAGGCGTTCCGCAGGCAAGGATGGTCCCACCACGGTCACCGCCTTCAGGTCCAAGGTCGATGATATAATCAGATGCTTTAATGATATCGAGGTTGTGCTCGATAATCAGCACGGTATCTCCATTGTCAACCAGACGCTGCAATACATTCAGCAGGCGGGAAATATCATCTACATGAAGACCTGTTGTCGGCTCATCGAGAATATACATTGACTTACCATTCGAACGTCTGTGCAGTTCTGAAGCAAGCTTCACACGCTGGGCTTCCCCTCCGGAAAGCGTTGTTGCAGGCTGACCAAGTGTGATATAACCAAGTCCAACGTCTACAATCGTCTGCAGTTTACGGCTGATCTTTGGGATGTTTTCAAAAAATGAGAGTCCGTCCTCTACTGTCATCTCAAGAACGTCTGCGATATTTTTTCCTTTATATTTCACTTCAAGCGTCTCACGGTTATAGCGTTTCCCGTGACATACTTCGCACGGTACATAAACATCAGGCAGGAAGTGCATTTCAATTTTTATAATCCCGTCTCCGCGGCATGCTTCACAGCGTCCGCCTTTAACGTTAAAGCTGAAGCGGCCTTTTTTATACCCGCGCACTTTTGCTTCATTTGTTGTCGCAAATACGTCACGGATATTATCGAACACACCTGTATAAGTTGCCGGGTTCGAACGCGGCGTTCTGCCGATTGGAGATTGGTCAATATCGATTACTTTCTCAAGTTGATCGATCCCTTTAATTTCTTTATGCTCTCCAGGCTTTACCTTTGAACGGTGAAGTTTTTGAGCGAGCGACTTGTGCAGGATGCTGTTGATCAGCGTACTTTTACCTGAACCGGATACACCTGTGACAGATGTAAAAACACCAAGCGGAATTTTTACATCCACTTCCTTCAGGTTATTCGCTTTTGCCCCTTTGATTTCAAGCTGTCTCTTTTTATCAGGCTTTCTTCGTTCTGCCGGGAGCGGAATAAATTTCTTTCCTGATAAATACTGACCCGTCAGTGATTTAGTACTTTTCATTACCTGCTTCGGCGTACCGGCTGCAACAATTTCACCGCCATGCACACCTGCACCAGGCCCAACGTCAATCAGATAATCTGCAGCAAGCATCGTATCTTCATCATGCTCAACAACAATTAATGTATTACCGATATCACGCATATTTTTCAGCGTTTCAATCAGACGGTCATTGTCACGCTGGTGTAAGCCGATAGAAGGCTCATCCAGAATGTAGAGAACACCTGTCAGCTGAGAGCCGATCTGGGTTGCAAGCCTGATCCGCTGGGCTTCCCCGCCTGAGAGTGTTCCGGCTGCACGGCTTAATGTCAGGTAGTCGAGTCCAACGTTTATCAGGAACGTCAGACGCTCATTGATTTCTCTTAAGATCAGACGGGCAATCTGCATTTCTTTTTCAGTCAGTTCTACACGATTAAAAAATTCTTTTGCTTCTTCAATTGAAAAAGAAGTAATATGTCCAATATGAAGATCCTGTACTTTTACAGCGAGGCTTTCACGCTTCAGACGGTGACCTTCGCAGCTTGGGCAGTGATGCTGTGCCATATATTTCTGCATCTGCTCACGAATATAATCTGAGCTCGTCTCGCGGAAGCGTCTCTCTACGTTTTTCAGTACACCCTCAAAATTTATTTTATTTTCACGGACCTGACCAAAATCATTCTCATAGCGGAAGTAGATTTTGTCACGGCCGGACCCTTTAAGAATTTTATCCATTTGTTTCTTAGGGATATCCTTAACCGGAGTATCCATATCAATCTCATAATGGTCGCAAACTGCTTTTAGCATCGATGGGTAGTACTGAGAGCTCGTCGGCTCCCATGGTGCGATCGCATGCTCATTCAGCGTGAGGCTCCAGTCAGGAATGACAAGCTCAAGGTCAACTTCAAGCTTTGTCCCCAGACCATCACATTCGGGGCAGGCACCAAACGGCGAATTGAATGAGAACATACGCGGCTCAAGCTCTTCAATTGAAAAGCCGCAAATCGGGCAGGCGTGATGTTCATTAAATTTGATTTCCTCTTCACCAATGACATCCACAATGACATTCCCGTCTCCAAGCTTCAGTGCAGCTTCGAGTGAATCTGCCAGACGTGCTTCAGCACCTTCTTTTACGACAATACGGTCAATGATCACTTCAATGGAATGCTTTTTATTTTTATCAAGCTCAATGTCATCACCGATATCCATCATTTCACCGTTCACACGTACACGTACATACCCCTGCTTTTTCACGTCTTCAAGAATTTTTGCATGGGTTCCTTTACGTCCTGAAACAAGTGGTGAAAGAACCTGGAGCTTGGTGCGTTCAGGATATTCATAAATCCGGTCTACCATCTGTTCAACTGTCTGTGAGGTGATTTCAATGCCGTGATCAGGACAGACCGGTCTGCCGACACGTGCAAATAACAATCGGAGGTAGTCATAAATTTCAGTAACAGTTCCGACTGTTGAACGCGGGTTTCTGCTGGTTGTTTTCTGATCAATTGAAATCGCCGGTGATAATCCTTCGATTGTATCGACATCCGGCTTATCCATCTGGCCGAGAAATTGTCTTGCATAAGCAGAGAGCGACTCAACATACCGTCTCTGCCCTTCCGCATAAATCGTGTCAAATGCGAGTGATGATTTACCTGATCCTGAAAGACCTGTCATCACAACGAGTTTGTCACGCGGAATTTTTATATCAATATTTTTAAGATTATGAGCGCGGGCGCCCTGTATAATAATCTGATCTTTACCCATAGTCAGGTCATCCTTCCGCTTTCAGTTCTAAAACGAGGTCACGCAGCTCAGCCGCTTTTTCAAAATCAAGCGCACGTGCTGCTTCCTTCATTTCAATCTCCATTGACTCAATGACTTTCGCACGTTCCTGCTTAGACATCTTCTTCATCTGCTCAGCAGGTGATACATATTCTTCCGCTTCTTCAACCGCGTGCGTTGCACGGATCACATCACGGATTTCCTTATTAATCGTAACAGGTGTAATGCCATGTTCTTCATTATAAGCAATCTGTTTCTCACGTCTTCTCGCTGTCTCTTCCATCGCACGCGACATAGAGTCAGTCACTTTATCTGCATATAAAATGACGTGACCATTTGAGTTACGTGCAGCTCGGCCCATTGTCTGGATCAATGAACGGTCAGAACGGAGGAAGCCTTCTTTATCCGCATCTAAAATTGTAATAAGTGACACTTCAGGAATATCCAGTCCTTCACGTAAAAGGTTGATTCCGATTAACACATCATATTTACCAACCCGCAGATCTCTGATGATTTCAATCCGCTCAAGCGTCTTTATTTCTGAATGGAGATACTGAACTTTAATGCCGATTTCCTTCAGATAATCAGTAAGATCCTCAGACATTTTTTTCGTCAGAGTTGTGATCAGCGTTCGTTCATTTTTCGCAATCCGCTCCTGGATTTCACCAAGCAGGTCATCAATCTGACCTTCACTCGGGCGGATTTCAACGGTTGGATCTAGCAGCCCGGTTGGACGAATGATCTGCTCAACCATTTCATCAGTGTGCTCCATTTCGTATGGACCCGGTGTTGCTGATACATAAATGGCATTATGCACATGCTTTTCAAATTCATCAAATTTCAATGGGCGGTTATCCATCGCGGAAGGAAGACGGAAGCCGTGATCTACAAGCACTTTCTTCCTCGCCTGGTCCCCGTTATACATTCCGCGTACCTGAGGGAGCGTTACGTGTGATTCATCAATGACTAAAAGAAAATCATCCGGGAAGTAATCCAGCAGTGTATAAGGCGTTGCACCTGCTTCGCGCAGTGTCAGGTGTCTTGAGTAGTTCTCAATCCCTGAACAAAAGCCCATCTCCCTCATCATCTCAAGATCATAGCGCGTACGCTGTTCAAGGCGCTGCGCTTCAAGCAGCTTATCTTCTTCCTTCATGATCTTCAGCTGTTCTTCAAGCTCTTTTTCAATGTTTTCAATTGCGACACGCATTTTTTCTTCACGCGTGACGAAGTGGGATGCCGGGAATACTGCCACATGATCGCGATCACCAAGAATTTCGCCTGTCAGGGCATCCACCATTCTGATCCGGTCAATTTCATCACCGAAAAACTCTACGCGAATACAGTGCTCATCATTTTTAGCAGGGAAGATTTCAACTACATCCCCGCGCACACGGAACGTTCCGCGGGTAAAAGCAATATCATTGCGCTCATACTGAATGTCAACGAGTCTTCTAAGCAGCTGGTTCCGTTCAATTTCCATTCCGACACGAAGTGAAACAACGAGTTCTTTATATTCTTCCGGCGAACCTAAGCCATAAATACATGAAACGGACGAGATAATAATGACATCATCACGCTCAAACAGTGAAGATGTCGCTGAGTGACGCAGCTTATCAATTTCATCATTGATGCTTGCATCTTTTTCTATAAACGTATCGGTCTGAGGCACGTAAGCTTCAGGCTGATAATAATCATAATAGCTGACAAAATATTCAACAGCGTTATTTGGGAAGAACTCTTTAAACTCACTATAAAGCTGTCCGGCAAGCGTTTTGTTATGGGCAATGACCAGCGTTGGTTTTTTCACTTCCTGTACAACATTCGAAACCGTAAAGGTCTTCCCTGTACCAGTCGCACCAAGCAGTGTCTGATGCCGCTTCTTCTTTTCAACACCCTCTACAAGCTTCTTAATTGCAGCAGGCTGATCCCCCGCCGGCTGATATTTTGATTGCAAATCAAATTCCTGCACCATTCTTTCAACGCCTCCTATAAATCTTTCCGATAAAACCTTCTTCTATATTCATACCCTTTATGATGAAATGAAACAGGGTTTTAAGCAAATTAATTGTCTCAACTAGTTTACCACCATGAGATTAAAAATAACAGCAAAAAGCGAACATACATTCCCGGTGGGTTTTTAGTGGTGTGGTTGAGAGGGTTTGAGACATGTTGGAGGACGGATCAATACATTCTGGCGGCGGGGATTGCTAGATTCTCAGTATACAAAGCGACAACTCCACTATCCCAATAAAAAACAGCGCCGAATCTATGCGATTCCGCGCTGTTTTTCTGTGTAGTTCTTCATATATCGGTTGACGTACCAGAGACCGAGTGTCAGTGAAGCTGCATCGACAATGATGACATACCAGCTGCCTGTATAGCCTTTATAAGAAGAGCCGGCAATCAGTGCAATGGTCAGCAGCATTGCAATAGTGCGGCTGTATGTGATTCGGGTAAATAGGATAACGAGTAATGCTGGAAGAAACATGGCCATTAGAATTTTTGTGCCCATTTCATCACCTCACGATACAATCATACTGAACTCATTTTGATGCTGCAATAAGATTTTCCGTTATTTTGCTTAATTCTGAGTGAGGAATAAACTTTTCAGCGAGCATATCAGGCAGCACACTCTCGAGGAAAAACGCCACGCTCGTCATTTCGCTGAACTTCAGGATGGTGGATAATGCCTCCTGATAGATCTCAAGAAAGATCGGCTCAGGGTTTCCTTTTTGTATTTCACCAAATGATTCATACAGCAGATCAATTTTATCCGCGACAGATAAAATACTCCCTTCAAGCGTGCGATCCTTCCCCTCTTTAAAACGCGCAAGGTAAATCGACTGATACTCCTCAGGAAATTCTGTCTGCACGAACCGGTGCGCCATTTCCTCCTCAACCTCACTGAACAGACGGTTTAGTTCAGAGGATGCGTATTTAACCGGCGTTTTGATATCACCCGTAAAAATCTCAGGGTAATCATGATTCAACGCTTTCTCGTAAAGGTTTTTCCAATTGACGGTTTTACCGTGGTGCTCTTCAACTGTTCCGAGAAACTGGGCAATCTTTGTCACTTTAAATGAATGAGCGGCAACTGTGTGTTCATTGTATTTAAACTTGCCGGGACAGCGGTAAAGCTTTTCCATATCCGATAAACTTTTAAAATAATGATGAATCCCCATAAGCTCACCCCGTTAATTTTAGCTAATCGTAGCATTCACAGTGTGTAAAGTACAATACATAATATGTGAAAATTTTGCTAAAGGATTTGGGTGGAGAGCGGGGAGGTTGTTTTATTTAGTCACCTTTGATTGTTATTCCATCACCTTTTATTTTATTCGATCAGGTTTATTGTCAATTCAGCCTCAGCCGCTTTGCATATAGTTCATTCTTACACCTTTTAACTTTTATCTATCATCAATCAAATTTATTCAATCATCTTTCTCATTATTCGATGCAGCTGGGCCAAAATAAAAACAGCCCGATTACTCAGGCTGTCTCACGTTTACGATCTTCAATTAAAATCAAACCAAGCTGATAGTGCTGACCTTCATACAAGGCAGCCTGCGTATAGCGGATTTCGCCTGCATGATTGTACACTTCAAGCTTAGTGTGCGCACGGCTTTTCTGAACCGCTTCATAAAATTCACGCTCGTTCCTGACGACAATACCATTCACCTTATGAACCATTTCACCACGTGCCAGACCCATTTTTGCAGCCGGCGTGTCAGGAAGCACATCAATAATCATGACGCCCTTGTCTCCGTTCAGAAAGTGAAAGCCGGATTTTCTGCAGACTGCACGTGTTTTAAGCAGAATGAACAGTCTGCCAGCAAAAGCGATGCCAAACGCTGCGTAGATCAGATATGGTGCCCAGAGCGAACCCGCTGCGATTACAGCAGAAAGTACGCCAAGCCATACTACCTGAGAACCGGTTGACTGTAAGATACTTTTTGGCAGGTCATGGACAACCGTTAACTGATAACCGAGTATAGCCGGGAAAATCAGCAGCGAGAACGTATCACCTGAACCGATGAGCGGCCACCAGCCTGCTTCATTAATCAGTCCATTTGGTACAGGAATCAGTAATGGTACAAGCCAGATTCTCTTAGTAAAAAATGCGCCTGCCTTCATCCCGCGTGGCGTCCGTACTAAGCGGGGTGACGTCTGTTTGACTGAGTTCAGCTGAATCATTAGCCCTTCAGCAATCAGCAGTAACCCCATAAGGATTCCTGCAGCTGTAAATACTTCAGGCAATGAAGGCACCAGGTCAGGAAGCGTTACATTAAAACGATCGAGACCAATGATTGCTGCGAGCACAAAAGGAAATAAAAACCCTGCAGATAAAAGTCTGAACTGGCCTGTGACTGCAGCTAAAATCATGACGAGACTGACTGCATAAATCCAGAATGTATCAATTACGATCCCAGCTCCGCTGATGACAGCTGATAAAACAAGTCCAACTGCCAGAGAAACACCAAAAAAACTGAGTAATTCTATGTACCACGGTTTGACCGCTGTTCTGACGTCCCTGCGTTCTCTTTTCAATCTGACAGTTCCTGCAGCAATTGCTGCGATCACGCCAATGATCAGCACTGGATTTAACAGACCCAGCAGCGCACCGGGCATTTCATTTAACCATTGATTGAACATACGATCCCCCCGGTCGATAACAAATTCTTGTATTAATTGTATCAGACCTGAGAGGTTCACAGTATAGGAATTTCGCCCGGTGCACATGTTTATTTATGCGCACCGGGCGGAATTTTTAATGCTTTGCAATAAATTCGATTGCAGACTGCAGCTGATGATCGTGATTTGGATTCTTTTTATAGAGCTCAAGTGTTGATTCCAGCTTTTTTAAAGTCGACGTATTCACTTCGCCTGTTTCTTTCAGACGCGATTTTTTCTGAAAATCACGGATCGCTTTTTCAGTCTGTCCACTGAAGTAGCCATCAGTGCGGTCCATTTCGTAGCCGAGTCCATCGAGCAGTCTTTGAAGTGAAGCGACCCTTTCATCATTCATGCCTTTTTTCAGGACGATGGATGATTGTACCGGGGACAGCTCAAAGATCTCAGGCTGGACAACCTCTAAAGTTGGCTGAATGCCTTTACGATGGATCCAGCGCTTATCCGGTGTGAGCCATTTGGACACAGTCAGCTTCATCTGGCTCCCGTCGCCAAGCTCAAGTGACTGCTGTACGGTTCCTTTACCAAATGTTTTCGTGCCAATCAGCGTATAGCCTTCCACTTCGTACATGGCTGCTGCAAGAATTTCTGAAGCTGAAGCGCTGCCTTCATCAATTAAGACGACTACCGGATACTCCTTTTTACTTTCAGAAGCCGAAGTCAAAGCTTCTCTTTTACCTGAGCGCTCTTCCACATACATAAACGGTTTTTTATTTGTTATAAAATTGCCCAGTACTTCCTCAACACTCGAGAGTAAGCCACCCGGATTTCCTCTTACATCAATAATTAATCCGGACAACTCTTCCTTCTCAAGGTCAGCTAACGCAGCTTTGACATCCTTGCCTGTTCCCTCACCGAACGTTTTAATTTCTATGTACCCGGCCTTTGCCCCTTCGCGTTCATAAAGCTGATGGGATACCGTTTCTACTGGAATATCTTCGCGCACAACGTTAATTGTTAATGACTTTTCAGCTTCGCCTCTTAAAATGCCAAGCTGTACGCGGCTGCCTTTAGGTCCTCTGATTTTAGAAGTCAGATCGTAAATGGTCAGCCCGTCAATTTCTTCATTATCTACTTTTGTTATGACGTCATTCGGCTTTAGTCCAGCCTTTTCAGCCGGTGATCCTTTTAATGGGGCAACAATGATGAAGCTGCCTTCCTGCTGCGTGATTTCAGCACCGATTCCACTAAATGATGAGTCGAGTGAATCATGAAACTGCTTTGAAGCCTGTTCATCCATGTATACGGAATAGGGATCTCCAAGCGCTTCAACCATGCCTTTTAATGCGCCATCAAGCAGTAAATCCTGATCTACCTTTTCCACATAACTTTCCTGAATCATCTGCTGTGCTTTTTCAATTTTTGATTGTTCAACAGAGGCCTCTTCCGGCACTCTTTTAACTATCCACCGGTCCGCACTGTAATAGACACCTGCTCCCAGTACCATACATATCAGGATCATAAGTACTCTTTTCACCTGCTTCCCCCTCTCTGATACACGTTATGAAGCATTTGTTTCACTTAGAAGCCCGTCCAGACTCTTTTCAAGTTGTGCTGCTGTAACAGGGCCAAAAAATGTTTCATAAATTTTGCCGTCAGCAGTGATCATGACAGTAATGGGAATGGTAAATACATTGAATGTTTTCTGCAGACGGCCTTCCTCATCCAGTGCAATAGGAAAAGCAATCTGATGCTTTTTAATAAAATCAGAGACATTCTTTTTGCTGAACTCCTCCTTTGTCAAATTCACACCGATCAGCTTTACATCAGGATGATCAGCAGAGAACTTTTTTAATTCAGGCATTTCTTCAATGCAGGGCGGGCACCAGCTCGTCCAGAAATTCAGTATCAGCGGCTCACCGGCAAAATTATGATTAGAAAGCTCAGTACCGTCTTCTAAAATCACTGTAAACGTCGGTGCATCCCTTAATTCAGTTTTCATAACAGGCTCGCTCGGGGCCGGCTCAACACTAATCAGAAAAAACAATCCCGCACAGCATAAAACAGCAAATGCCCATCCCGCCAACCTTGCTTTCCGGATCGTCATATACTGTCCCTCCTCCTGAGGAAGTATATGACTGAATCAGTGGTTCATGACAGACAAAATAAAAACTCCCAAACCGAAGTTTGGGAGTCTGCTAGATTAGAATGAGATATATTTACGAGGGTTAACAGCATTTGATTTAGATCCGTTCCATGCACCTTCGTGAAGTTCGAAGTGAAGGTGAGATCCGAATGAGAATCCTGTGTTACCCATGCCGCCAATGTATTGTCCTTTTTCAATGTACTGACCATTTGAAACAGCGATGCTGCTAAGGTGAGCATATACAGTTGTGAACGTTTGTCCGTTTACACTGTGAGTCAGGATGACCATGTTACCATAACCACCATTTTCACCGCCTGCTGCTTTGACAACATAACCACTTGCTGCTGCAACAATTGCTGATCCTGTACCATTAGCAACGTCAATTCCATAATGATAACGGGTATTACCATTTAGAATATCCCAGCCGAATTCAGTCGTGATTCTGCCGCTCGCTGGTGTTGTCCATGCACCGGCTGAAACAGGAGCTGAAACCGATGGAGCAGGTGGAGCTGTTGGTTGTGAAGAAGAGTTGCTTGAGCTGCTGGCACTGCTTGAACTACTAGTTTGAGAAGCTGCTG
The DNA here is from genome assembly GCF_055597105.1 of Jeotgalibacillus sp. 10bf12. Lineage (NCBI taxonomy): Bacteria > Bacillati > Bacillota > Bacilli > Caryophanales > Caryophanaceae > Jeotgalibacillus > Jeotgalibacillus sp. 10bf12. The sequence goes on from NZ_CP200276.1 coordinate 3,322,608, forward strand.
CCTGCTTATCAGCTTCAGCTTGTCTTTCAGCCTCTGCCTGTCTCTCTGCTGCTGCCGCTCTCTCTGCAGCAGCTTGTCTTTCAGCTTCTGCTTGTCTTTCCAGTTCTTTTTGGCGCTCAATTTCTTTTTGACGAGCCAGTTCAGCAAGTCTTTCCTGCTCTGCTACAATTTCATTTTCAATATCTGCTGCAAGGTTTTTAAGTTCACTATCTTCTTCCTGAAGCTTAGACTTTTCGTCCTCAAGTTCAGCCTGTTTTGCTTCAAGGTCCGCCATTAGCGTATCCTTGTCAGCCTTTTGAGAATCAAGGTCTGATTTTAAAGCATCAAGTTCTGATTTTTTAGCTTCAAGCTCTTCAAGCTGCTGCTGTACCTCTGCTTCTTTTTGTTCGAGAGATACTTTATCCTGATGCTGTTCCTCCATAATCTTACGGTCAGCATCTACAAGTGTATTCACTGCTGAGAAACGGTCAATAAAGTCGCCGAAGTTTTCAGCGCCCAGTAAAACGTCAACATAGCTTACTGAACCGCCGGTTAATTGAATTGCACGTGCACGTTCTTCCAGAAGTGCATTACGTTCTTCAATTTTTTTCTTTAATTCTTCAATTTCTCCACGAAGCTTTTCGATTTGAGCATTTGTTTCATCAATTTCAACAGAAACTGCGTTAATTTTATTTGTTGTATCTTCAATCTTACTATCTAATTTCTTAATTTCAGCAGTTACTTTCGCCTGTTCAGCTACAATTTTTTCAATACGGTTGTTTGTTGAACTGATCTCACCGTTGATTTCTTCACGCTGGTTTTCGATTGATGAACGTTCTTCTTTTAAATTATCTAAAGTTTCAGCAGAAGCGGTATTGATTACCGGAAAGCTTCCTGCAATAAGTGCTGCTGCCAATGACAGGCTGACGAATGACTTTTTCACAAAATTGTTCTCCCTTCGAATCTAGCATCTCTTTTTTTATATTTTTCTAATTTATACACGCAGGAACTTTCTGACAGACATAAAGCTTCCCCATACGCCAATTACGACGCCCATCAGTAAGATTAATGCGTTAATCTGGTATATAAACGGTGAAAATTCAAGGATCTGAATAAATGAATTTTCAAGCCGTGGCTCCATATATTCATAGACATTGTAATAAAGAAACGATACAGCTGCAATTGGAAGAATTGAACCGATGATACCTAGCCAGATTCCTTCAAGTATGAATGGTATTCTGACGAACCAGTTAGATGCACCAACCAGCTTCATGATTTCAATTTCTGTCCTTCTTGCAACAATTGTGATCTTAATTGTGTTTGAAATCAGGAACATTGCGGTAAACAGTAAACCGAAGATCAAAACGGCACCGACATTTCTGCTGACTTCAAGAATGCTGAACAGCCGATCGATTTTGCCTTCCCCGAATTCAACAGAGTGTGTATTCTCTAATGTGCCGATCTGGGAAGCGAGACGTTCAGTCTGTCTTGGATCAATGGCTTTTACAATGAATTTATCACGAAGTGGATTATTCTGTTCGAATAACGCCATCTCATCACCGAAGCTGTCAATCAGCCCGGATAGTTCTTCTTCCTTTGTTGAATACTCGATGGATTCAACGCCGGATAATTGTTCTATTTCCTGTTCCAGTGATGCGACCGCCTGCTCGTCTGCTTCAAGCTCGACGTAGACGTTCATTTCAACATCATTTTCTATATCATCAGCGGCTTTATTCATATTCAGCATAAGCGCTGTGAATACGCCGACAAGTAATAGCGTGACAGTCACTGCACTAACGGATGCAAAAGTCATCCACCCGTTTCTTGCAAGACTCTTAAAGCTTTCTCTGAAGTGTCTTGTAATTGTTCTAGCTTTCATAACCGTAGTCCCCCCGCTGTTCGTCACGGACAATCACACCATTTTCAATGGCAATGACCCGGTGGCGGATCGTATTAACGATTTCACGGTTGTGTGTAGCCATAATGATTGTAGTGCCGCGTGAATTAATTTCTTCAAACAAGTTCATAATTTCCCATGACGTTTCCGGATCAAGGTTTCCTGTCGGCTCATCGGCAATCACCACTTTGGGCGAATTAACGATCGAACGTGCGATAGAAACTCGCTGTTGTTCCCCTCCGGAAAGCTCATCGGGCATCATGCGGGCTTTGTGTTTCAATCCTACAAGATCTAACACTTCCATAACTCTCTGTCTGATCACCTTTGGCTGTTCCTCAATAACTTCTAAAGCAAAAGATATATTTTCGTAAACGGTCAGCTTATTCAGGAGTTTAAAATCCTGGAAAACCACTCCGATATTTCTGCGTAAATAGGGCACGCGTTTGCGCTTCAGTTTCGCAATATCGATTCCATTCACCAAAATTGTCCCTTTAGTCGGTTTTTCTTCACGGTACATCATTTTGATAAATGTAGATTTACCAGCTCCACTTGGTCCGACAACATAGACGAACTCCCCGGACTGAATCTTCACATCAAAACCGTTTGCAGCCATGATACCATTCGGGTACTTTTTGTATACTTCATTCATTTGTATCATAAAAATACGCACCTTATCTTTAAATTTCCACGATGACTGATTCTGGTTGACTGGTGTAATTGCCTTCACACACACCTGATATAATAGGAATAAATAGCTAATTATATGTACAGGTCGTTTTTTGGCACAAGAACATTATATCATTCTAGCGAATTTTGTTAACGACAATTATATTACAGTTTCATTTCGTGCATGAAATATAAAAAACATCTTTTACCGGGTTAGTAAAAGATGTTTTGATCGAATATTGTTTATTGCATTTCTGATAGCCATTCTGCTACAATTTCGGCTTCTTCGCCTTCAATTAAACCGCCAGGCATGCTTCCCTGTCCCTGCTGAATCACACTGAGAATTTCATCCTGACTTAGTCTTGAACCCACTTCCTGCAGGTTTGGACCACTCGCTCCTTCAAGATTATCCCCGTGACACCCGGAACAATTACCAATATAAATTTCTTCCGGATCCATCTCACCAGCTGAAGAGCCTGTATCAGTTGCTTCCTCTTCTCCGCCTCCGCATGCTCCAAGCAAAACTGCAGATCCCAGCGCAACACCTAACCACCATTTTTTCATCAACATCCACCTCATCTTTAAAATTATGTCAAATCTTTTCTTAAAATAACAATTTACTCTCTTTTAAATCCTTCACCCAGCACTTCCGATGCATCATTTACAATCACAAAAGCCTTCGGATCGATCTTTTTCACTACATTTTTCAGCTTTGTAAATTCTGTCTGATCAATCACGCACATTAAAATTGGACGCTCACGATCAGTGTATCCGCCATAAGCTGACAGCTTTGTTACACCTCTGTCGACCTCATCAAAAATAGCCTGGCTGATTTCTTCCTGACGATTCGTAATAATATGAACCATCTTCGAACGCTGCCATCCAACCTGCACCAGATCAATCGTTTTACTTGTTACATAAAGCGCGATCAATGCATACAATCCGAGTTCAATACTGAACACTACTGCCGAACTGAGAACGATTAACCCGTCAATGATTGCAATACTTGTACCAAGACCAAGGCCGCTGTATTTATGTATAATCTGTGCAGCCAGATCTGTACCGCCTGTAGATGCTTTACCTCTAAATACAATTCCTAAACCAATTCCAACACCAATTCCACCAAATAATGCGCCAAGAAGAGGATCCTCTGTCCATGGTGCCCAATTCTCCGTTAAAAATACCCATCCCGGCAAAGCCAGTGTTCCAACAAACGATTTTAATCCAAAATTTTTCCCAAGCAGTACCACACCTGCAATAAACAATGGGATATTAAATGCATACTGGACAATTGCAGGACGCCATTCAAACAGTCCATTTAAAATTGTACTGATCCCGCTCGTTCCGCCTGATGCCACCGCATTTGGAAGAAGGAACACATTAAAAGAAATCGCGACAAACAATGCCCCGATGATTACATAAATATAGTCAATTGCACCGTGCCAGCGTTTCGGCTCACTTTGACCACGGCGGTTTTGCTTACCCATTGACAGTCATCCTTTCTCTATTCAAGTCTACACCGCTAGAGAGTATAGCATGTAGCGACATTTCTGTGAATATTGTCATGCTAGAGCGTTAGTGCGGTGAAGGGGTTTAGTTGTCGATGTTTTGGCCGGGGATGCAGCATTCCGGACTGGAGTTGTGGCATTTCCACTCAAAGTTGCAGCGACACGTCCGGTTAGTTGTCACAATGCGCAGCCAAGCTGTCGTCTTCTACCGTTCACATTTTTTATAGCTGCCTATAAAAAATCCGCTGCACTCAGGCAGCGGATCTTTCATTAATTATTAATTTTCGAACGCAGATAAGCGTTAATGAATGGATCTAAATCTCCGTCCATTACACCTTGCACGTTACCTGATTCTGTACTCGTCCGGTGATCTTTTACCATTGAATACGGGTGGAAAACGTATGAGCGGATCTGACTTCCCCAGCCAATTTCCTTCTGCTCACCACGGATATCAGCAAGCTTCTGCTCCTGCTCTTCAATCTTCAGCTGATACAGCTTAGATTTAAGCATTTTCATCGCTGATTCACGGTTTTTAATCTGTGAACGTTCAGACTGACATGATACAACTGAATTTGTTGGAAGGTGGGTAATCCGGACGGCTGAGTCAGTTGTATTAATGTGCTGACCGCCGGCGCCGCTTGCACGGTACGTATCAATTTTCAGGTCTTCAGTTCTGATCTCAATTTCGATCTCATCATTGAATTCAGGCATGATGTCACATGACACGAATGACGTATGACGGCGGCCTGATGAGTCAAATGGTGAAATACGGACAAGGCGGTGAACACCTTTTTCTGCTTTCAGATAGCCATATGCATTGTGACCTTTAAATAGAAGTGTAACGGATTTGATGCCCGCTTCATCTCCTGGCAGATAATCAAGTGTTTCCACTTTATAGCCGCGCTTTTCTCCCCATCGCTGATACATACGGAGCAGCATTGAACCCCAGTCCTGTGATTCGGTACCGCCTGCACCAGGGTGCAGTTCAAGGATGGCACTATTTTTATCGTAAGGTTCACTAAGGAGTAATTGTAGCTCAAACTCATCCAGCGTTTTACGGAAAGTTTCGAGCTCAGCTACCATTTCAGCATGCATATCTTCGTCGGATTCTTCTTTTAAAAGCTCGAGAGTGACCTCAAGATTTTCCTGCGTATCAACCAGGTTTTGATAGCCGTTTACGACATCTTTCAGTGCGTTTTGATCGTTAATGATGCCTTGTGCTTTTTGCTGGTCATCCCAGAAAGTTGGTTCGACCATAAGTTCATCGATTTCAGCGAGTTTTGCCTCTTTGTTTTCTAAGTCAAAGAGACCCCCTGAAGTCAGCCAGTACCTTGGCTGTTTTTTCGAGCTCGTTTCTTACATCTGATAATTCCATTTGAGTTCCACCTTATTTTAAAGTTGTTTTTGCTTTGAAAAACGCTTGTGATTTCCGTGGGGGACTCCGCTTTCCGCAGCCGGGCGGTGAGCCCCCTCCGTGCCATTACGGGGTCTCACCTGTCCCTTTTCCGCTGCAGGAGTCTCCGTCCCCCACTGCAATCACAAGCTAAGTTGTATTTATATACTTTAAAAACATATTTCATGAAAAATAATTTAATATTTTTCTAAACAATCAGCCACATTAACCTGTAGCTAAAAGCGTAAAACTTTTATTAAACCCCGTGACAGTTCTTATATTTCTTACCGCTGCCGCATGGGCATGGGTCGTTGCGGCCGACAGTTGTTTCTTTACGGACCGGCTGGACTTTTTTCTTTGTCTCGCCGTCTGTTTTAGGGTTGACTGCCTGTCCTTTTGCGACTTCTTCACGTTCGATATTGCTGCGGATTTCAGCTTTCATCACATATTTTGTGACTTCTTCATTGACTGACTGCTGCATGGTTTCGAACATCGCGAAGCCTTCGTTCTGGTATTCACGCAGCGGGTCGATCTGACCGTATGCACGCAGGTGGATACCCTGACGCAGCTGGTCCATCGCGTCGATGTGATCGATCCACTTTGTATCAAGTGAGCGGAGAAGAACAACTTTTTCAAATTCACGCATTCTTTCACCAAGCTCAGCTTCACGCTCATCATAACGCTTCGTAACTTCTTCCATAATAATTGATTTCATCTCATCATTGGATTTACCTTCAAGCGTCTCAGCAGTGATCACATTTTCAGGCAGAAGATTAGCGAAGATGAAGTGTTCAAGCCCCTTCAGATCCCACTTACTTGTCTCTTCTACCATCGGTGCATGTGCATCAACTGCATCGTGAACAGTTGTTTCCACCATTTTATCAACAATATGACGAAGGTTTTCTGATTCAAGAACTTCGTCACGGTCTGTATAAATGACTTCACGCTGTTGACGAAGTACATCGTCATACTGTAGAAGCTGCTTACGTGCATCAAAGTTGTTACCTTCAACACGTTTTTGGGCAGATTCAACTGCGCGTGACACCATTTTACTCTGGATTGGCTGTGAATCATCCATTCCGAGGCGCGACATCATATTTTTCATATTGTCTGAACCGAAGCGGCGCATCAGATCATCTTCCATTGAAAGGTAGAACTGAGTCACACCAGGATCACCCTGACGTCCTGCTCGACCACGAAGCTGGTTATCGATACGGCGTGATTCATGGCGTTCAGTACCAATTACAGCAAGTCCGCCAATATCTTTTACGCCATCGCCAAGCTTGATATCTGTACCACGGCCGGCCATGTTTGTCGCGATCGTTACTGCACCGCGTTTACCGGCGTCCGTAATGATCTGTGCCTCACTGCCATGGTTTTTCGCATTCAGTACATTGTGAGGAATCCCTTTTTTCTTCAGTTCACTTGCGATTAGTTCTGACGTTTCAATCGCAACTGTCCCGACAAGCACCGGCTGACCCTTTAAATGACGTTCAGCAATATCCTCGATCGCTGCCATATACTTACCCTTTACAGAAGCATAGATCAGATCGGCTTTATCATCACGCACGATTTCACGGTTTGTTGGAATTACAACAACTCTCATATTATAAATGTTGCGGAATTCCTCTTCCTCTGTTTTCGCTGTACCTGTCATCCCTGACAGCTTTTCATAACGGCGGAAGTAGTTCTGGAAAGTGATCGAAGCCATTGTCATAGATTCATTTTGAATCTCAAGACCTTCTTTCGCTTCAATCGCCTGGTGAAGCCCATCACTATAGCGGCGCCCTTTCATCAGACGGCCTGTAAACTGGTCAACGATAACGACCTTTCCTTCTTCCACAACATAATCAAAGTCACGTTTCATTGAAGCATGTGCTTTTAGTGACTGCGTAATGTGGTGGTTGAGTGTAACGTGTGCATAGTCATACAGATTATCGATGCGGAATGCTTTCTCCGCTTTTGTAATTCCGTCTTCTGTGAGCTGTACACCTTTTGTTTTTTCATCATATGTGTAATCCTCATCAATTCTGAGGTTACGAACAAATGCATTTGTCTGGATATAAAGCTGCGTATTCTTTTGAGCCTGACCCGAGATAATGAGCGGTGTTCTCGCTTCATCAATTAAAATCGAGTCAACTTCATCGATTACAGCAAAGTAAAGCGGTCGCTGAACCTTCTGCTCTTTGTAAAGCACCATGTTATCGCGCAAATAATCAAACCCGAGCTCATTATTCGTGCTGTAAGTGATATCAGCTAAATAAGCTTCGCGCTTTTCATCTTTATCCATACTATTTAAATTCAGTCCAACAGTCAGTCCAAGGAAATTATAAAGCTGCCCCATTTCTTCAGCATCACGGCTGGCAAGGTATTCATTGACTGTGACAACGTGCACACCTTTCCCTGTGATCGCATTAAGATAAACAGGCATTGTAGACGTCAGCGTTTTACCTTCACCGGTTTTCATTTCTGCAATGTTACCTTCGTGAAGTGCTGCTGCACCCATCATCTGAACGCGGTACGGATCCAGCCCAAGCACGCGTTTTGCACCTTCTTTTACAACAGCAAATGCTTCTGGCATTAAATCATCAAGCGATTCTCCCTGCTGAAAACGCTGCTTGAATTCATCAGTCTTTGCACGCAGCTGCTCATCAGAAAGCTGTTCAATGCTGCCGGCTGTTGCAATCACTTTGTCAGCAGTTTTATCAAAACGTTTCACATCACGCTTATTACCATCAAAAATTTTATTCAAGATTCCAGACATGTTAACGCTCCTTTATATAACGGGCGGAAAAACCGTCCTTGCTATTCACATCACAAACAGAGAATATACCCCTGCTGCGTTGACTTTAAACCTACGTATATACCTAATTATCTTATCACTTACAGGGGGGATATACAAGAAATGGAGGGATGGGTTTTGGCGAGTGTGGGAATGTAGAAGCGGGTCTGTCCCGGGTCTACATTCTCGATAAGGTAGACCCGGGACAGACCCGCTTCTACCCCCGCACTCAAAACAAAAACCGGGCCATAGCCCGGTTTACGTTCGCTCCATATATTCAACGACTTCCATATCCACATAGCCTTCTGCCTGCTGACGCATTTCGAAGTTTTCAGTGTGAAGGTAGTGATGCAGTGCTTTATGAATAGACATACCTTCTTTTAAATAACCGTGTCGGACAAGCTGAAGTTCAAGTTTCTTTTCAACTTCGCCTTCGATTTCCACGATGTACTCTTTTTTAGAAGCAGCAAAATAAAGCTGGTGGAGCCTGTAAATACGGATCAGTTCATCGACTGGCGTTGTGTGATCATCGACGCGCAGGTCAATGTAACGGTCGTTAAATCCGCCGTAGCCACCCTTTTCTTTTACAACCACAAGTGCAGATGATTGCTGTCCGCGGGAGTCTCCTCCGGCAGCCTGACCAGCTGCGAGTGCAGCAAGCAGCCTTTCTGCGAGCGGCTGACCTTCTGCGTTTTCATAAGCGCGTGCCATAGATTCCACCGTGCCTTCTACCAGCACATTGCCCTGAACAGCGAAGTGCTTGCCAGTCATACCGCCTGCCCAGTCATAGCACTGCTCTCCTGTATATGTAGCTGCATTCCCCTGATTATCAATGATGCCAACCTGTCTGAATGCGCGATCTTCATCATCTTTTGTTAAAAGCTCAAGTGTTTCTTCCGCCGTTTTACCAGCCATTATAAACGTCATTGCTTCAGGTCCATAAGCTGTGTTTGCATAAGACTGCGTCGCCACTGCACCTACGCCTGCAACAGCATGCGGTACTACAGCTCCGACTGCAAGAAATTTTGATTGCGTCGCAACGCCCCACTCTTTTTCTACCGGATCATAACCCACAATTGAATACGTCATTTCAAGCACTCCCTCATATCAAGTTGCTTATATTTACCCTAAGAAAACCGCTCCGTAAACCAGTGCGCCTGCAATGACAAATGCAGGGTGTACCTTAAAGCGCTCAAGCAGCACAAAGCTGATCACTGCAAGTACGATCGTTTGAATGGTCCCTGTAGCTTCAATTGCATCCGCAAAAAACCCCCATGTCATCACACCTAACAGGACAGCGATTGTCGGTCGAACGAGCGTAGACATTTTTTTCACGCGGGGTGAATCCTTGTATTTCATGATCAGACCAAGCAGGACAATCATCAGGATTAGCGAAGGGGCAATCGTTGCGAAAAGTGCAACGCCGGCTCCTAAAATCCCGCCTTCCGCATAGCCGATATAACCTGCCATTTTCGTTGCGATCGGACCAGGCAGTGAGTTTCCAAGCGCAAGCACCTCTGAAAATTCCTGTGTCGTCATCCAGCCGAAGCGGTCAACGACTTCATTTTCAACAAGCGGTATAGATGCCGGACCGCCGCCATAACCCAGGATTCCGGGTATAAAAAACGCTAAAAAGATTTCCCAGTAAATCATGCTTTAGCACCCCGCTTCCCGCCGAAGATCAGCGCATACAGCAGGATTCCCAAAATGAGAATCGCCGGATGCAGACCTGCGATTTCAAGCAGCACAAAGCTTCCGATAATCAAAGCGATCGCAATACCCCAGCCAAATGCATTTTTAGATTTCTTGACAAAATCCCATGTTAAGACCGCGAGCAGTACGCCAACTACCGGCACAACCGCCTGTGACATGCCATTTACCCAGGCAACATCACGGTATGCGTTGAGCGCCATCAGCATCACAATCATCGCAACGACAGAGGGGAAAGTTGTTGCAAATACTGCGTTAATCATGCCGAGTATGCCGCCGACACGGTAGCCGATATAGCCTGCCATTTTTGTTGCAATCGGCCCCGGCATCGCATTGCCGAGCGCCAGTACATCTGAAAATTCTTCATCACTCATCCATTTATAATGCTCCACTACTTCTTTATGAACGAGTGGAATCGATGACGGTCCGCCCCCAAAGCCGAAGATGCCGACTCTGAAAAAACCCATGAACAGACCGCCCTGTTTATTATTAGCCAATCTTCATCACCACGCTGCAATTTGTCCGTCTGTACGGGATTCTGTCCCGCCTTTTAACACGCCAGTCTCCGGGTCACGCCAGATAATCTGTCCGCGCCCGAAAGATCCGCCGTCTGTTGTTACCTGAATCGTATGTCCTTTTCGTACAAGCGCCTGAGCTAAATGGTTCGGGAAGTGCGGCTCCACATGAACCGTCTTTCCATTCATCCACTGCCATCTCGGCGCATCAAGTGCTGCCTGCGGATTCAAATGGAAATCAATCGTATTCACTGCCACCTGGAAATGACCCTGCGGCTGCATATAACCACCCATCACGCCAAACGGACCAACTGCTTCTCCGTCTTTCGTAAGGAATCCAGGAATAATCGTATGATACGTCCGTTTACCAGGCTTCAATGCATTCGGGTGTTCAGCATCAAGGCTGAAATCATGCCCTCTGTTCTGCAGACCAATACCGGTACCAGGCACGACAACCCCTGAACCGAATCCCATATAGTTACTCTGAATATATGAAATCATATTGCCTTCATCATCAGCAGCCGCCAGATAAACCGTGCCACCCTTAGGAAGCTCCATCGGCTCCGGATCCATCGCTTTTTCACCAATGACTCCGCGGCGCTTATCCGCATACTCTTTTGATAAAAGCTCCTCAGTCGAGATCGGCATATCTGCAGGCTCTGTAATGAATGCTTTTCCATCTGTAAACGCAAGCTTCATCGCTTCAATCTGTTTGTGATATGTATCTGCACTCTGGAATTCATCAAACTCAAAGCCCTGCGCAATATTCAATGCCATTAGTGCAATCATCCCCTGGCCGTTTGGCGGGATTTCCCACACATCATAGCCGCGGTAATTCACTGACACCGGCTCCACCCATTCAGGCTTGAATGCTGCAAGATCTTCTTTTGATAAATAACCGCCATGCTCCTTCATATAAGCATCAATTTTATCAGCTAACTGTCCACTGTAAAAGCTTTCTGACTTTGTTTCAGCAATATCTTTTAGCGTCTCAGCATGTCCTTTTGACGACCACATCTCACCAATCTCAGGTGCACGGCCATCAGGTGTGAACGTATCGAACCATGATTTATAAACGTCATCTTTGAAAATTTCCTTGAATTTCTCAGCAGCAGACTTCCAGTACTTCCCGAGAATTGGGGATACCGGGTAGCCCTCTTCAGCTAAACGGATCGCAGGTGCCATCAGCTTTTCAAAAGGAAGTTTTCCATGCTTTTCAGATAGCTCTGCCCATGCAGCAGGCACACCCGGCACAGTCACCGGCTCTACGCCAAATACAGGCATCTTTTCATAGTCGCGTTTCTTCATTTCTTCTATTGAAATAGACTGTGGTGCAGGACCGCTTGCATTCAGTCCATGCAATTTTCCTTTCGTCCACACAAGTGCGAACGCATCGCCGCCGATCCCGTTTGAAGTCGGCTCTACGACAGTGAGTGCCGCAGCTGTTGCAATCGCAGCATCAATGGCGTTGCCACCCTCCTGTAAAATCTCAAGTCCTGCCTGTGCAGCAAGCGGCTGACTCGTCGCCACCATCCCGCGCTTTGCGAATACGGTGTTACGCTGTGATGCAAATGGATGGTATAAGTAATCTGTTGTCATCTATGTATGCTCCTTTTATTTCGAAATACGAACCAATGCGTTTTATTATAGTCTAAATTGAGGGAAAATTCTAGTTTTGTTGAGAAAAAGGTAGGATCATAACTTTTCATGTAGTTCAGAACGTTGACGGTCGTATTGTGGCTTGCGACGGTAGGATACACCCGGGTTGATGGTAGTGACAGCCGATCCGATGGTCGTAACAGTAAAGTCGACGGTAGTGGCGCCGTCATCTGCCACACTACACCACAACAAAAAAACGCCGGCTGCTCAAAGCTAAGCATCCGGCGTCTCATATTAAGATTCCTTCTTCAATTCCTCAAGCTCTCCAACAAACCACTCTTCAACCTTACGCGCTGCTGAAGACACACTTGAAGCCGTTACGTCAAACGCTTCTCCTGCTTCTTTCTGCGTCATTGGCGTTTCTGTCGCGTGCTGCGCCATCAGATACGTGAAAGTGGCAAGGTATGTTGCAGGCTTTCTCACTTTTGCTCCGTGCTCTGCAAAATAAGCAGATGCGATATGGCAGGCAAATAGTGACAGGTCTTCATCACGCTGATCCCAGAAAGCTTTCAGCTCGTGGATGGCTTCTTTTTGCTGATCCGATGAAAGGGGTTCAGTCATCTGTTCAATCCACTCACCATTTTCAGCTGCCTGCTCGCGGCCGACTAGTGCACGGATGACTTCCACGACACCTTCAGTTGAAACCCATTCACTGCGGTCTTCAGTCAGCTTCTCAACGCGTGATTTAAGCGCTGCTGCCTCACTTTTCGTGTAAACGGAAGGGAACATAAATCCGTATGGTACCCACTTATCTTCAAATGGAAGAAGCAGTGTAAATAGGTAATCAATCGGTGCCCATGAATGAAAGTCCGGAATGGTTACTTCATATGTTTCACCAGATACTAGATCTTTCATGCTCACTTTACGCGTCATCTCTTCCATTTCAGTTACTTCAGCTACAACAGGCTTTGGCTGCTGCCAGTTTTCAAGCAATTCCTTCAGGCGCGGACGTTCAACTGAAGGCGTGCGCTCATCCAGGAACTGCTCCCAGCTTGACGGCTGCCCGTGCAGTCCGAAAATATATGTCAGAAATACAGTCAGGAATTGAGGTTCATTGAAGACTTCCTGTACGTCCTGAAGCACATATTCATAATCCTTTTTAAATGAAGACTGCTTAGGCGCCATCGCTTCATTTAAAAAGCCAAGCTGAATATCCATCTGCTCTTTCACTAATAACGTTTCAATATTTACTACTTTATTTTCACAGCATTTTTTATATTTCTTACCACTGCCACATGGGCATGGTTCATTACGTCCAATTTCCTGCATTTCGGCACTTCCTTTTTAAAATAATCACCCATTATTGTAACATGGGGGCGGCAGAACGCAAAAAGGAGGTGATTTTGTGCAGGAAAGCGGCAGTGAATTTCAGCTGGATTGCTAATATTTTTGCTAAAGTTGTCGTGGTGCACGCGGGAAGTTGTCGGTGTTCCCACCCAGGGTGTTGCATTCAACCCTAAACCCCGAACGTCCTTCCGCCATTCACATTCATATTCTGCCCTGTTATAAAGCTCGCTTCCTCACTCGCTAAAAAGCGGACCATATTTGCAATCTCATCAGGCTTCCCCAGCCTGTTCAATGGAACGTCCCGGAGGTAGCCGCTCGCACTTTCCTCTGTGACTTCACCGTGACGCTCAACTGGTATAAAACCGGGATGAACGGCATTGACAGTGATATTGTATTTGCCTAATTCATTAGCCCATGAGCGTGTCATTCCGATCACTGCCGATTTCGCTGTGACGTAGTTTGAGAATTCAGGATTACCGATTTCCACTACCTCACTGCCAATATTAATCACCCGTCCCCACTGATTTTTCTTCATGCCAGGCATCACTTCTTTTAAAAGAAGTAACGGTGCTTTTGCGGTAAAGTGAAGCTGGTCAAGGTAATCTTCCCACGTGACTTCTTCAAGTGACAGTTCAGGCTGTGGACCGGTTGCGTTATTGACTAGAATCTCAACCGGCTGTCCGAAAGCCTCAACCGAATCAGCGATCAGCTTTTTAACTGCACCTTCATTTGTCACATCCGCTGAAATCGCGACCGCCTCCCCGCCGGCATTCTTGATACGCTGAACAATCGATTCAGCTTTTTCATGATTACTGTTGTAATTAATAACAACCTTAAAACCGGCCTCAGCAAGCTTTACCGCCATACTTTCCCCAAGGCCTCTTGAAGCGCCGGTTACGAGTGCTACTTTGTTTGTCATGTAAATCCTCCTATAAAATTTATGTAAATACATTTGAACTTTCACTACAACTTCTTCATGCCTTTAAGAAACTGAAAGACTATTACCGAAGTGCATGAAGAGGAAAATGCTACATTTGTCTGTGTTTTCGTTCAGGATGTAGCAGTTGCTGCCGGAGTTGTAGCGATACACCCGGTTCCTTGTCGCTTTCCACGCTAGAGTTGCCTCATTTTCTGCCAAAGTTGCACAGATCCGTTGTACGCCACGTCCTGCGTTACACCCTAAACCAAAAAAGACGCCCCGAAGGACGCCTCTTTATTAATCAAGCTTCAGTTTCAATCAAACCGTACTTCCCGTCTTTACGCTTGTAGACGATATGTGTACCGTTAGAATCAGCGTCAGTGAAGACGTAGAAGTTATGGCCGAGCATATTCATCTGAAGAACAGCTTCTTCGCTGTCCATTGGTTTCAGGTTAAATGTTTTTGTACGCACGATGTCGAATTCGCTTTCGTCGCCGTCGTCAGGAACCTTTACCGGCTCAAGTTCTTCAATACCATTTTCCGCGTCAACCGTTGTAGCGAAAAATTCCGGCTCATTTGTTTTTTCACGGAATTTACGATTTACTTTTGTTTTGTGCTTACGAATCTGACGCTCAAGCTTGTCTAGGATCAAGTCAACAGCAGCGTACAGATCTTCATGACGCTCTTCTGCACGAAGAGTCAGTCTTGGCATCGGGATTGTAACCTCTGCCTTTGTCTGCTTATCGTTATACACCTTTAGATTAACATGCACGTTCGCATCAGGTGTATCGTTGAAATAGCGCTCTAGCTTATCGATTTTTTTCTCCACATATTCGCGGATTGCTGGAGTTACCTCAATATTCTCGCCTCTGATATTATAATTCAACATGTGAACTCCTCCTTTGAATCTTAAAAGCTATACTACCTATTTCTTCTCTACCCTTGCTTTCTCCTTCTTAATCGTAAAAGATTTTTTAATTTTTTGTCGAAAATGTTGCGGTAAAAACTGGATTGTGCCACAATCGGATGCTTCCTTAATATGCACCGCGGATGTGCGGATGAACCTCTTTTACGTAAAAATCATGAAGCACATTTAATTCATGTTTTGTAAACGAAGGGGTATTGAGCGACTGAAGGTTTTCCTGAATCTGAGACTGGTTTTTAAAGCCAGGAATCGCACACGTCACTTCATCCTGATCTAAAATAAACCGTAGTGCTGCACGTGCCATATTTTCTCTTCCTTCAATGATCCATTCAAGCTCTTTCGTCAGTTCAACACCCTTTTTAAAACCAAGTCCTGCAAAGGTTTCTCCAACATTAAACTGTTCACCGTTTTCATTGAATCTGCGGTGATCATCCTCTTCGAATTCATGATCCAGACTGAATTTATTCGTCAGCAGTCCACTTGCAAGCGGAAGGCGTGTAATAATGCCGATCCCTTTTTTCTTCGCTTCAATAAACAGCTCTTCTAAAGGCTTCTGACGGAAAATGTTAAAAATCACCTGAAGACTTTTGACGTTCGGATTCTGCAGACAGATCAGCCCTTCTTCAACTGTTTCAACACTGACACCGTAATGACGGATTTTCCCCTTTTCCTGAAGCTGATCAAGCACGCCAAACACGCTGCCATCCTCTAAAATTTCCTTTGGCGGACAGTGAATCTGATACAAATCAACCCGCTCCCGCTCAAGACGCTTCAGACTGCCATCCAGATAAGCTTCAACCTGTGGCATTTCATATGTTTTTGGATGATGAATATCACCTGCACGGCAAAATTTTGTAGCGATATGAATACTCGACTCCTGACCCTTCGTCGCCTTGGCTAAAAGCTCTTCACTATGGCCATCACCATACACATCTGCCGTATCAAAGAAATTCACTCCCCGGTCAATTGCATAATGCAGCGAACGCAGCGCTTCCTGATCATCTGACTTACCCCATGCACCACCGATTGCCCACGTTCCGAAGCTGAGTTCACTTACACTGAGTTCTGTATTGCCTAACTGACGGTATTTCATCTCACAACACGCTCCTTAACATCATTCAGCATTCGACTTAATTCTTTAGTTTGATTGTACACCTGTTGATAGATAGAAAACAAACTTTTGTAAAATTCTTTATTTTCCACATTTGGTTCCACAACTGTCCCTGCAGCCAGAAAACGGTTTGCACACTCACTGAAATCAGTGAACCAGTCTGACCCTACTGCAGCAATCATTGCAGCACCCATTCCCGGTCCCTGCTCGGAATTCAGTTTCACAATTTCTGCATCAAAGATATCTGCCTGAAGCTGAAGCCAGAAATTACTTTTCGCTCCTCCTCCAATCGAAACGATCTGATCAATGACTTTACCTCCATCTCTGAAAATACTAAGTGATTCATTCAACGAAAACGTAATGCCTTCTAGGACTGCACGTGTAAAGTGACCTCGCGTATGACGTCTATCCATACCGATAAAACTGCCCCGTACAGCAGCATCTGCATGTGGCGTACGTTCTCCTGAAATATAAGGAGTGAACAGCAGCCCTTCAGCTCCTGGTGGTGTCAGTGAGGCTTCCTGCACCAGCTCGTCAAACGACAGATCTGGCGCAAAGTTTTTTCTGTACCATGAAAGACTGTCTCCCGCAGCAAGCGTCACACCCATTGTATAATAAGCACCAGGCACACCATGGTTGAAGTAATGGACTTTCCCGTCAAAATCCAGGTCTCCTCTTTTCTCAAATGACAGGACAACACCTGACGTGCCAATGCTGCACATGCTGAGACCTTCTTTTAAAACGCCTGCTCCAATCGCACCGCACGCATTATCAGCTCCGCCTGCAAATACTTTTACAGAAGCGTCCAGTCCTGTTTCAGTTATCACCTCAGGCAGCAGTTCACCTGCCTGATCAGTTGAAAACAGCAGTTTCGGACACCGCCTTTCTTCTATATGAAATGCCTCAAGCACTTCATTACTCCATTCACCTTTTTCCACATTTAATAAAAGCGTACCGGCAGCATCTGACAGGTCCATTGCCATTTCACCGGTCATACGGTACCTGACGTAATCTTTTGGCAGCATAAACTGATGAAGTCTTTGCCAGTTTTCAGGCTCATGCTTTTTCACCCATAGCATTTTGGGCAAGGTAAAGCCCTCAAGTGCAGGGTTTTTAGTCAGTTCAAACAGTCTTTTCTCCCCAAGCGTATCCACGATTTCCTGACACTCTGTCGTTGTGCGTGTATCATTCCATAAAATTGCCGGACGGATCACTTGACCCTGCACATCCACCATCACTAACCCGTGCATCTGCCCTGCAAAGCTGATCCCATCAATCTGCTCTCCTGCCTCAAGTGATGAAGTGATTTCCCTTAAAGCCTGAAAAGTTCCACTCACCCAGTCTTCCGGATGCTGCTCACTATAGCCTGATTGCGTGTTGATCACAGGGTATTCTCTTGAAGCTTCCTTTAAAACGCTTCCTTGACGGTTTACCAACAGTACTTTCACTGCACTTGTACCCAAGTCCACTCCAACAACATAGCTCATTCTGTTTCCTCCTCTGAATGTGGTTAATATGTAAATCCCCCGGACCAATCTGCCCGGGGGATCATCTTACACGCGTACTTCTGACAATGTTTCAAGCAGGTACTGGTTCAGCAGCCCCTTCAGACGCTCCTGTCTGCCAGATTCATTTTTGATTTCACCGAGTGACAGTGCATACTGCTCAAGTGATGTCAGATCGGCCTTTCCATTTACAATATCCAGCCCGACGCCTTCTGTAAATGATTTATAGCGGTTTTCAAGAACATTTTCAAACACGCGATCTTCAATCATTTTGGCTGCTACCTTTGCCCCGATTGCAAAGCTGTCCATCCCTGCGATATGTGCTTCAAGCAGATCCTCCTGTGCAAATGAAGCACGTCTCACTTTTGCATCAAAGTTCAGTCCACCTGAACCAAGTCCGCCGTTTTGAAAGATCTCAACCATTGCAAGTGTTGCAGCGTAAAGGTCAGTCGGGAATTCATCTGTATCCCAGCCAAGCAGCGTATCACCCTGGTTCGCATCAACCGACCCGAGCATCCCGTTAATTCTGGCTAAGCGCAGCTCATGCTCAAATGTGTGACCTGCAAGTGTTGCGTGATTGGCTTCAATATTAAACTTGAAGTGATCAGTCAGGTCATATTTCTGCATGAATGACAGGCTTGTTGCCACATCAAAATCATACTGATGCTTTGTAGGCTCTTTTGGCTTTGGCTCGATCAGGAACTGCCCTGTGTAGCCAATCTCTTTCGCGTAATCGACTGCTAAATGGAAGAAGCGCGCCATGTTATCCATTTCAAGCTTCATATCTGTATTCAATAGCGTTTCATATCCTTCACGTCCGCCCCAGAACACATAGTTCTCAGCCCCGAGCTTCTTCGCTGTATCAAGCCCTTTTTTCACCTGGGCAGCCGCATAGGCAAAGACGTCAGCATTGTTCGTTGTTGCCCCGCCGTGAACGTAGCGTGGATGAGTGAACAGGTTCGCTGTATTCCATAAAAGCTTTGTTTGGGAAGTGGTCATATATGACTCAATCATATCAGCAATTTCATCAAAGTTTTTAAATGATTCCTTCAGTGAATCGCCTTCAGGTGCAACGTCAACATCATGGAAGCAGAAGTATGGCACACCAAGCTTTTCAAAAAACTCAAAAGCAGCCTCCACGCGCGCTTTTGCAAGGTCCATTCCGCTGTAACGGTCCCATGAGCGGATCATCGTCGGTGCACCGAACGGATCTGTACCGTCAGCTGTGAACGTATGCCAGTAAGCGACTGAAAAGCGCATCCACTCAGCCATTGACTTCCCGTTTACCGTTTCATCAGCTTGATAATATTTAAACGCCATCGGATTTTTAGAACCCGCTCCCTCAAATTGAATCTTTCCTTCATTAAAATGTGTCATTTGATTTCCTCCTCTAATGATCTGATGTCTATCGTGGCTTCAATACTTAACACTTCTCCGGGTTTAATAGCCCTGAAGCCTGCTGCAGGATCGTTTGGTAAATGTGGTGCGTTGGTGATCCAGGTGTATGGCTCCGGGCAGATAAATCCTTTAACTTCATGGAAGATCACCCAGTTGGTTACATTGTCAGATACTTGATAATCAATCCTTAGCTGATCCTTTGGTCTAACGATAGAAGCCGTTCGCTCACCGTTATCCGTAAACGCATCATCCAGCATGACACCCTCAAGTGACGCTGGCAGATGTGCAATGCTTCTCTGACCAGTCGGAAGATTTCTGTCATTCAGCTCCCACTGTTCATCCACTGATGCCCGAAAAATATCAGTAGCCGCATCAAATATAAAACTTGTATGCCACCCAAATCCCGCAGGCATCTCTCTTTCACTCAGATTACTGATCCGGCAGCGCTTGATCAATGATTCACCCTTCAGTTCAAAATAGAGTTCCACCTGAAAATGGTGTGGAAAGCCTTTTGAAATGTCAGGATAGTCTTCACTGTCAAAGACGACTGACAGTGATGACTCAGACTGACTTTTTACATGAAAAGGACGCTCAATAACGAAACCGTGAATATGATTATTTAATTCAGGTTCATTTAACGGCAGCTGATAGCTGGTACCGTTAAAGCTGAATGTTCCATCTTCTATTCGGTTGGGTGGAAACAATACGGGTGTGCCGAATAACACTTTTCTTTTTAAGTAAGCTGTCTGATCAGTTGGTGCCCTTAAAATCTCAGTTGCTCCTCTTTTTAAAGACATCAGGTTGGCACCTTCAGATGGGATAATGACAGCTGTTAAATGCTGATTCTTAATTTGAACTGCATCAGGAAACCATTCCAGTTTGAAGCGCCTCCTTTTTCCTGCTGATCTGAATAAAGCGGTGATAGGCTGGCACCATAAAGGCCACTGCGAAAGTGACGAGTCCGAAAAATGGAAATAGTGCCGGCATGGCAGCAAATAAAAGAATGAGTGCTGCTGCACTGAATACCATCAATAAGGTGTGAAGCGGACTGATCATTGCAATAAGCGCAGCCTGTTTAACCATTTGTAAAAAGCTGAGCTCATAGTGGACCCATATCGGAAAGAGATATAGCGTGACGCCAGCGGTCAGTGTGATGAAAAGAACAGTTGCAACAAACTGTATTGGGTGGGCACCTCCATTGAACATAAAAAATGCAATTTGTGTTACCAGTAAAATCAGAATTCCCGTAAACAGAAGCATTGGCTTCCATGACTTAATACAGGATGTGATAAACGCTGTGTGGAACGCTCTCCAGATTTTCAAGTCTGCTTCTCCGCGCAGCCATTTTCTGATGATAGTGAATGCAGCAATCGCTGTCGGCACAGCTGTTAATCCAAACCCTGCGATCAGATAGCCGAGCCAGATCAGGTTCAGCCATGCGCCTTTTGAAATCCATTCACATAGTGTGTACAGCCCGTTCATGGTCTTTTCCATGAACCTCATCTCCTTTAGATTCTTCAAGCCATAAAATACTTGTCACGCCGCGCGGATAATATTTACTGCCGGCAATTTCCCCGTTAATAATCTGGTCACTCCAGCTCCAGAATGACAGCTCAGGATGCGTCAGCCATTTTACATGCGCAGCATCTGCTGAGGAATCGACATTTTTCCCCATAATTTCCCGGGCAATAAACTGACACAGATAAATTTTACTGAGCCATGAGTTGCCGCTTGTCGATGAAAGCTTCCAGCCGTTGTCATCAAACAGGCAGATGCCTTTTTTCAGAACTGCATCATAATGAGTGTGAAGTGCTTTTAAATAGTGTTTAAATGGACCTTCCTCATCAAGCGCTTTTTCGATTCCAAGTACGTATGGGAAAATAAGACCTTCAATCGCCGGGATGATTTTCGAATCGTTGTTTTCACCCATGACTGCCGGAATATAGCCATCTTCCGTTGCAAAATACACCATTGTATCGGCTGCCTTTCCGGCCTGGCTGTATGCCTGTTTAGCATAGTCACTATCACCGAGATCAGTCAGCATTTGCTCAAGTGCCAGATAAGACGCCCACGTTTTTCCTGCAAGGTACAGATTATTTCTTGCCTGACCGAGTGATACGTCCAGGCTGTCGTAAGTCGTGATCTCAGCGCCACCCATTGTTCTTGAAGAATCAAGCGCCATAATGCCGTTGCGTTTTGACGGCTCCGGATGATCACGGTTCATGAGACTTTCAAGACAGTCTTTTACGACCTCTTCATTTTGCTTAAGCCACTCATTGTCACCTGACTGCTTTACATAAACAGCCGCTGTCAGAATCCAGTTCACAAGCTGCTCATGTGTCATATGCGAGAAGCAGCCGTCAATGCCATACAGCTCATATGATGAATAACCCGGTCTTGAAAATGTATTGGCAACACCCATGTCATGTGTAAAACTAATACCGCCAGGATACGTTTTCTCTTCTCCCGGGAACCTCACTTCATCTCGATAGCTGTAAAGCTCAATGAATAAATCCAGCTCATTTTTAACCGTCCATGGATTCATCTTCATTTCGAAAAACAGCTGATCCACTGTCAGGTCAAATGTATTCATCATGCGGTATTCACCTTCATTCACTACCCATAAAGGTTTGCCGTCCTGCTCTAAAAATTGTGTACTGCCGTAATAACTTCTGATCGCATGATTCATCATAAAGCGCTGATCGTCTGACAGGTTTTCCGAATCAGTCAGTTGATTGGCTGCGACTGAGCGCTCCTTCAGCTCTTCAAAATGATCGTGTGAATAAGCGGCTACTTCTTCAATTGAGTCAAATAGCTTTGTATAGTAGTAGCTGCTCTTCATTCCGGCTGTAATATTGCCGTCCCTGTAAAAACTGATCACAACATCAAGCGTCTCCTTCTCACCTGCAGGCACATCAATAATGAGTGTCCCTACAGTCCCTAAGCCAAACGCCCAGTTTTCCTTATGCGGATCAGTCAGTATATTTTCAAGACTGAAATGCATTGCGGAAAAAGCGTCAGGATTTTGCGTCGTGACTGCAGTAAATGTCCCCTGGCCAAAGCCCTTTGCATCCATCGTGTCATCAAGCTTCCTGACAGACGTGTAAGCGTCAGTTCCCTGGTAGCCAAAAAAAGCTCTTCGTGTGCGGCTGCCTTTTGTATTATCGATCGTCAGGGTCGCAATTACACTTGGTACAACGACCAGTTTCATTTCATCAGCGCTTGCCTGATCAGGATCCGGTACGCCTTCAGCTTTTGAATAAATCGTGAGCGTCATATCACCTGCTTTAAAAGTGTCAGTACCTAGTTTAAAATCACGTGTCACATCATCTTCGGCATACTGATGCAGGATTTTTGGTTTATCAGGATCAGGGTCCATATTTTCAATGTCATATCGCTTGCTTTCCTCTTCAGTCAGCTGGTGGAAAAATGGAAAAGCATCGTAATGACCTTTCTGATCTGCAGATTCAAGGCCAATATAAACGTTTTGGGCAGGCGAACGTCCGAGTTCTACATCGAGGCCTCCGCCAGCGCCGGGAAATCCAAGTGTAAAGCTTGAAAATGCGCCAATTGGTGAATGATGTGCGTTGAAAAATTGATTCATGTGGGTCATCCTTTCTTGTTATGTATGTGTGGTTTGAGTTGATGGGAATATAGAGCCGGGACAGACCCGGGTCTACATCGCAGAGGCGGGTCTGTCCCGGCTCTACACTACCCCTTAACAGAACCCGCCGAAATCCCTTCAACAATCCGGTCACTCAGGAAAATAAATGCGATTAAAATCGGAAGTATACTAATTACGAGCGTGGCACCGATCGCACCCCAGTCTGTTGAGTACTGGCCGATAAAGTTCTGAATACCGACTGTCAGTGTTTTGAACTGATCTGCGCTGATAAAGGTGTTGATAAAAACGAATTCGTTCCAGTTATAAATCATGTTGATAATCGCCGCTGTTGCAATCACGGGTGCTGTCATCGGAAGTGTGATCTGGAAAAAGATTCTGTGTACAGAAGCCCCGTCCATAACTGCTGCTTCTTCAACTTCACGCGGCAGCACCTGATAGAATCCGTAGAGAATCATGATCGTGATCGGGAGGTTAAATGCCGTGTACGTCAGGATAATTGAAAGCGGATGGTTGATCAGGTCCAGATTAGAAAATGTGTTAAAGAGCGGAATCAATGTCGAGTGAACCGGAATCATCAGCCCGACCATGAAGAGTCCAAGAAACAGGCTGCTCTTTTTCCACTTCATTCTTGTCAGTGCAAATGTCGCCATACTCGCGAATAAAATCGTCAGTATAACCGCTGAACCTGTATACAGAACGCTGTTGAAAAAATACTGACTGATGTTTCCTTCCGTCCAGACTCTGATATAGTTCTCCCACCTTGGTGTTGCAGGCAGTGCAAATGGTGAAAGTTCAAATACTTCCTGATTATTTTTCAGTGAAAACAAAACGAGCCATACGAGCGGGAAGATCTGAAACACGCCGACAATCGTAAGCACGATATAAAGCAGCGTCATGCTGATTGTATGTCTGACCTTCCCTTTACTTTGTTCCGCAGCTTTTTGGCGTGCTAATGCGGATTGTTTTTCAGTTAATGCTTCATTTCGCATAAAGCAGCCTCCTTAATATTGAATATCTTCATCTGATACAGTTACTTTTCTGATCAGCCACGTAATCAACAGGCAGATCACAAGCAGAAAAAATCCGATGGCACTTGCATAACCGAAGTCAAAACGGCTGAACGCCTGACTGTACATATACGATGCCATGACTTCACTTGCACCGTTTGGCCCGCCGTTTGTCATCACATAAATGAGATCAAAGTATTTTAGTGAACCAACTACCGCAAGCACGATCGTTACTTTAATCACGTTCATGATCAGCGGCACTTTGATTTTCCATGCAATATCCCAGGCACTTGCGCCGTCAATTTTTGCGGACTCAACAAGTGATTCCGGAATATTTTTCAGCGCTGCATAATAGATCAGAATATAAAAGCCAGCGTACTGCCAGATGATCGGGATAAAGATCGCAAACAAAGCGAGTGATGGTTCAGCAAGCCACGCCGGCGGATTTTCAATACCAATTGAAATTAACAATGTGTTTAGAATTCCATTTGTCGGGTGATAAATTTTCATCCAGAGCTGGGCAATCGCAACTGAAGCGAGAAGCATCGGGACGAGATAAATTTTTCTCAGGAAATTCGCACCTTTAATTTTGCCTGCGAGCACGAGTGAAATCAGCAGGTAGCCGATCAGGCTCAGTGCTGAAAAGACAGCCAGCAGCAGTGAGTGCCAGGCACTGTCCCAAAACGCTGCATCCCTGATCAGTAATGTGTAATTTTCCAGACCAATAAAGGTCATCTCCCCAATCCCGTTCCAGTTCATTAAGCCGAAATAGCCGGTCTGAAAAATCGGGATGTAGACGAGCGCAAGGAGTAAAAGCAGGCCAGGCGCCAGATAAAGGGCAATGATTTTTTTACTTGATAAAGCCTGATCCATCTGAATCATTCCTTTCATGGTGTCGAGCGGTGTATAACTTTTTACTCAAAATAAGGCCGGATTGTCGTCAAAAACCCAAATTTTGCGTAAAAGAAAAGACATACCCAAAATGGTGATATGTCTCTTCTTATGGTCAGCAGGAAGCTTACTCGGCGGCGAGCGCTTCTTCGTGCTGTTTGACAAAGTCTTCAGGTGTTACTTCTTTACCATACAGTGACTGGATCAGATTCAGGTGCGTTTCTGCAACACCTGCACTCATCTGCACATCAGCAAATAGTGTCAGGTTGCTTGCATTTCCCAGTTCATCAAGTACGTCAATGTACATATCAGGCAGGTCAACTGCTTCTGTATCAACGACTGTTGCAGGGATCACGCCCGCATCCGTTACAGAACGCTCACCCCATTTTTCAACGAAGAACTTAACGAATTCTTTTGCCTCATCCTGCACTTCAGAGTTTTCAGAGACAAATAATCCTACACCAGGTCCGCCAACCCAGCTGTCGATATCGCCTGCTCCGCCGTCAACTTCAGGAAACTTGAAGAACCCGATGCTGTCCCGGAATTCCTGTGGTACGTCTTCATTTGTAGTATAGTTTGGCAGCTCCCATGTACCCATCAGATACATGCCGGCGTTGCCATTCATAAATTCTGATTTACCTTCATCATTTGAAAGTCCATTAAAGCCTTTGTTAAATGCATTTGCATCTACAAGCCACTGAATTTCTTCTGCAGCCTGCTCAAGTGCAGGGTCTTCAAAGGTGCCTTCACGGTTGATCGCCTGTGTCAGCACTTCAGGGCCTCCGAAGCGGTCAGCTAAATACATATACCACAGTGATCCTGTCCAGCGGTCCTTATTGCCAAGTGCGATTGGTGCAACACCTGCTGCTTCAAGCTTTTCAACAACTTCTTTAAATTCGTCATATGTTTCAGGTACTTCGATGCCGTGCTCTTCAAAAATCGCTTTGTTGTAATAAACAGGTGCAATATTCAGTTCGAGCGGCAGTCCGTATGTCTGATTATCAATTGCATACGCTTCAGTTGTACCTGTGACGAATTGGTCCTGAAGTCCGTCACCAAGTACATCATCAAGCGGTGCAAACAATTCACCTTCCACAAACGGCTGCAGATACCCTGCTGCCCATGTTACCCCTACGTCCGGCAGATCATTTGATGATGAAAGAACTTTGATTTTATTTTTATATTGCTCATTTTCGAGCACTTCAGTTTCAATTGTGACACCTGGATTTGCTTCCTCATATTCAGCGATGATGTCCGAAGCAATCATATTGTGCTGCTTAGAGCTGCCTGATGGCCAGAGGTGCATGAACTTCACAACCTTCTCGCTATCCCCTGCTGTACCGCTTGCTTCTTCCCCCGATGAACAACCAGCCATGATCAGCGCTGCTGTCATTGCAGCCGCAGAAAATGATAACGCTTTCTTTTTCATGTAATGTGTTCCCCCTTTTGTTTGTTTGAAGCTGACTTAAGTGTAGCACCGGAAAAATCATGCCGGTAGGTCACACTGATTGGGGAAAATTCCACTTTGATTAGATCAAATTTTCAGTTAGTTATGATTTCGTCTAAACTGTCCCGGCGTCAGCCCCTCATACTCTTTGAAAATCTTATTAAAATATTTTGCCGTCTGATAGCCTGCCGTTTCAGCTATATCAGCAACTGGGATGGTCGTTGTCAAAAGCAGTTGCTTCGCCTTTTGAATTCTCTTTCTCGTGACATATTCACTGAATGTGAGACCTGTCTGCTCTTTAAAAATGACGCTGAAATAACTGGGATTTAAGTGTACATGCTCCGCTACTTCTTTGAGCGTCATCTGTCTGTCCATATGCATATCTATATAATCTTTACCGGCCTGAACGGGTGAGGACATCTGTTTTTGATCCTGCTCAATATCGGCCAGTGAATGATCAGCTGCTTTTTGCATAATGCCAGCCCTCTCCTGGGTAAACTCCTTTTCGATTGCTTCTTCAACAGACTGGATCAGTTTTTTCTTCTGAACCGGTTTTACAAGATAATTCAAAACACCGAGCCTGATCGCAGCCTGTGCAAATTCAAATTCTGAATGTCCTGATAGAATGAGTGACACAGGCTGCTGTCCAAGCTGCTGAATTTCTTCAATGAGTTCAAGTCCTGTCATTTCAGGCATACAAATATCAGTCACCAGCACATGAATTTTTTCATTCTGTGCCGTCCGGAGTGCTTCCCCAGCTGATGCAGCTGAGCGGATTTTAAATCTGCCATCTGCCCAGACTTCAAGTGATTTTGTCAGTCCTCTCAGCGTTGTTTCCTCATCATCCACGATTAAAATTGTCCGTTCTTTATCCAAAACGCTCACCCTTTGATTCGTAATAAGGCAGTTCAAAGAACACCATCGTTCCCTTACCTTCCACACTTTCGATCTGCAGTCCGCCCGTTTCATGTCCTGCAAAGTGGAGCAGCAGTCTGTGGTGCACATTGGCGAGTGCAACACCATTCCCTTTTTTAGACGAGATGCCTTCAGCATTCATCGCTTCTGTTACCTGATTCAGTAATTCATCAGACATCCCGGGACCATCATCACTCACCATGACGATGACACGATCATGCTCTACTTCCGCCACCTCAATTTTAATTTCACCAGGATTCACCTTGCCTTCAATGCCATGCATAATTGCATTTTCAACGAGCGGCTGGATCATCAGCTTTGGAATCTGAATCGATTTCGTCTGGTCCGGTAAAATAATCTTCCACTTCAGACGTTCACCAAACCTCATTTTCATGACAGACATATACCGCTCCGCATGCTCAAGCTCATCCTGAAGCGTCACCCACTCATTTTTCCGCTTCCCGTTTGCAATCGTATACCTGAACAGCTCAGACATCGTCACGACATGTTCAGCCAGCTCACTCTCATCTTTTTCCTCTAACAGCCAGTACAGTGCATTCAGTGTATTGAAAAGGAAATGTGGATTGATCTGCGCCTGAAGCGCTTTCAATTCTGCCCGGTTCTGAATCAATTCTTTTTCATAAACGACCTGTATCAAATGATTCGTCTGTTCAACCATCTGATTATACGTCTGATTCAATTCATTAATTTCAATGCTTGAAGAGTTAATTTTATTTTTCTGAAGCTGACCTTCACGCGCTTTCTTCATTGTTTCAGTCAGTTTGAAAATTGGCTTAGTGATCACTGTAGAAAAACCGTATGATGCTGAAATAAAAATAATCATCCCAAGTATTGCCGACAATAAAATAATCAGTCCCAGCACACTTGCACCTGAAGCAAGTGCATTCATCGGTGTTGCAATATACGTCGTCCATCCAGTCACAGGTGACGTTTCCTGAACGAGAATATGCTCCTCCCCATTCAGCGTAACCCGCTGCTTCCCCTCCTGATCAAGGACTGCTGCAGCGAAATCTGTATTTGTCGTAATGACATTATCATTTGAATCAGCCAGCACTTTCATATCATGATCTTCAGTGCTTCCGCCATCAGAGAACCTGAAATAATTCGGATCAATTCTGATTACTAGATAGCCACCACTTGCAAAGCTGCGTTCAATCAGACTGATCCTTCTAATCGCAAGCAGCGAGTTCGAATACTGAGGATCCTGCCCCACCCAAATCTGGCGTCCCTGTTCATAATCAGCACGAACAACCCAGTATGGCGCAACCCGGTCATACAAATATGTATCATCAAGCGGAAACAGCCGCTCATTCTCAGCACTGTACATCTCAAAAGACTGAATTCCATCTGAATATGCCTGAAACGTATTCCCGATCGTCAAAAGCGACTGCCGCTGCTGGAAAGTTGCTTCCTCCCCATCATACAAACGGGTTAGCAGCTGCTGGATCGACTGATTCGTCGCCACCTGTGTTGTAAGAAGATCTACCTGATCATACAACGTATCAGTTTTCCCCGATGCCTGAACAGCTGTCTGCTTCAACTGACGCTCTGCATTATCACGTAAAATCTGTCCACCAAAATAATATGTTGAGACCGCCACAAACGCTAACACAATCACCATGACAATCAGAAAAACAACGAGAATCTGATTGCGCAGCGTATTATATTTCTTCAAGCGCTGGATCAAAACACCCACCCCTAAGTATTTTTCATTTACTTTACCAGACTATTTCGAAATTCGGAATAGGAGGGAACTGGAAAAAAGGCGCAGGTGATACCCCATCCAAACAGGTGTTCAAACATTTCGATTTGGGGTTCACCAGCTACTCACCTGGTATGTATCACTGCCTCAACCGGTCACACGTGTTACTCAAACGGTAAACCCCTTCTCCACCAAAAACACAAAAACCCGGAGCTCCCCAGGCCCCGGGTTCTAGATCAAGCATTCAATTTAAATTTCCGAACCTCACCAGCCAGTTCTTCAGCAAGCCCCGCAAGCTCATCTGCACTTGCAGATATCGTCTCCATTGTGCTGAGTGACTGCTCGCTTGATGCGGCTGTCTCTTCGACTCCGGCTGCTGATTGCTGTGAAATCGAGGCAATCTCCTGAATGGATGCATTCATGGACTGGCTGCCTTCAGAGATATCCTGCAGATTTTCAGCAATCTGATCCACCATCTGAATCATGTCTCTGATAGATCCGTTAATTTCGTTGAATCGCTCACCAGTTACAGCGATCTGTTTTGTACCTTCATTTACTTCTTCATATCCCTGCTCAAGTGAACTTACCACGCTACGGGACTCAGTTTGTATTCCCTTTACAAAGCCGGTGATATCATTCACAGAATTGGCCACCTGCTCTGCAAGCTTGCGAACTTCATCAGCAACGACTGCAAAGCCTTTCCCCTGTTCGCCAGCACGTGCTGCTTCAATCGCTGCATTTAACGCTAAAAGGTTGGTCTGCTCAGCAATTTCACGGATCACACCGACGAGCTTTGAAATTTCATTTGTCTGATGATCCAGCCCGCGCACTTTACCCACTGCTTCAGTCATCACCTGATCAATCACCATCATCTGCTGGATTGAGGATTCCATCATTTGTGAGCCTTCTTCAGCACTGGTAACGACGTCATGTGAACGGCTTGAAATGTCTTCACTGCGCTGTGTTGTATCCTGGATCTTTCCTGAGAATTCTTCCATCGTTTCAGAAAGTGCGCCTGCATTTGTTGCCTGCGCTTCAGATCCGGAAGCAAGCTCCTGCATCGTTACTGCAATCTGCTCGCTGCCTTCACGCACTTCATTTGCAGACTGCGTGAGCTCCTCACTTTGGGCAGATACATTTTCAGTCGCTACCGCAATTTTGCTTACAACTGTTTTCAGATCTTCCTGCATTTGATTAGTCGCAGCTACGAGCGTTCCGATTTCATCTTTTCGTTTAGTGACGAGTGGTTCACGGGTGAGATCACCTTCAGAAACCCGTTCCATCCGGGAAGCTACACGTTTGAGCGGGCCGCCAATTGATTGTCCCATAAATATACCGATTGCAATCGCAGCAATTAAAGCAATGCTTGCAATGCTGTAAATAAAAATACGATTTTCCTGATATATAGACTGATTATCCTGATTCAGACTGTCAGCCACCTCTATTGAACGTGCCTTTAAATCATTTAAATCTGACTGCGCCATAGCAAACAGTGTACCTGACGATCCAATGCCACCTGCTGCTTCTTCATAATCACCTGTTTCAACATCTGCGATGACTGTCTCTGCAGACTCCCAAAACACACGCCAATTCTCTTCGAACCGTGTTAAATACCCTGCAGTCTGCTCTCCGGGATTTGTCGCCCAGAGTTCCTCCACAAGACGATCAACTTCTTCTGCATTATTGATTGCAGCATCAGTTAAGCGGGGACTCTCCTGTACAACAGCAGCAGTCATTTGTACACGTGTATTTTCCGTCAGCTTCATCAAATCCGCAGTAATCGATAACGGCTTCAGACGATTTTCATACATCATCTCTCCATTGAGACTAACTTCTTTTAAAGATAAAAGACTGACTGCAGCCAGTGACAACAGCATAGCTACGATCAGCAGGTAAGACACCACTAATTTCCCACGGATTCTCATAATACTTAACCCCCATGATATGTTTATACAACATTATTATCGGGTAAAAAGTATGATTTTTAATAGTGCTAATAAAAAATACTGAACAGGAGCATACCTTCACTTCAAAAATAAAAAGACACCTCCCAAAGAGATGCCCATCACTCAACCACTCACATCAATATGCCCGCCTAAATGAGGCTGTGCAGCATGCTGAACGGCCTTCACCTGAGAACTGTTCAGCATCTGAATCATCGACGCTGCATTCTGCTCTGCATGGTTCATTGTTTTTTTCATCATTGAAAACGATGCATCCTGCTTCATCTTGCCATGACTCAATCCTATTGATAAAGCTGCTATATCCACAGAAACTCCCCCTTACTGTGTTAAATAATCCTTGTACGTGTCCACAATCGCATGATCCAGCTTCTTAAACGCCGGAATCATCGACATCTGCAGCATCTCTTTCACCTGCTCAAACGCCTGCTCTGAATAAGCAGCAACGATCTGGTTCGCCACCTTCACTACCTGGTCAAAATGAACAACCAGCTCTGCCGGCGCAGCAGGCTTAATCGCAGCTTCAATCTGCGCGTATCCCTTCATTGCTTCTTCAAACATATACACCGATTGTTCAAATTGACCCTCATTAATTAATCGCTGCGTATGCTCAAGCGCCTCAACTACTGTCTCACCTAATTCTTTTGTTCTAACCACAACTTCTCTGAATCTCTCATCCATACAAACCTCTCCTAACAGAAAAACCCTGAGGGATCAGCCTCAGGACTCATTTAATTTCTCTTATCGTAAAACACACCATCTGTAGTTTCTGACTCTGCGTACGGATGATTGTACTTCGCAGCAGACTTTTTCTTATGACCTGTGTCTTTAATATCCTTCTGGATCTCTAAACGCAATTCCTGCATCGTAGCGTCGATTTTCTGATTCCAGGTCATTATATCAGTGGCAAGCTTCTTTTCATCAGCTGTCTCAGGAACCTTCACATCTTTCAGGATGCTTTCTCTTTTAGCTAACAGCTTTTCTATCTGATCGATTTTCACGTCACGTTCCTGATCAGACTGCACAACTGTATAAAGCGCCTTAGTTAGTTCATAACACATTTCAAGACTCATTAAACCGTTCCGCCTGCTCCAACCTGCTGCAGTTTGCGGTTTTCCTGGATGACCTGTTTCCAGACATCACGAAATTCAACGACAAATCCTGCGACTTCATCCAGAATTTCAGTGCTGCCCTTCACGTTTGCTTCCATCAAACGGCTGATCAAAAAATCATATAGCGCCAGCATGTTTTTCGCGACTGCCTGCTCTGTTTTAAGCGTCACAGAAAGCTCGCGTAAAATCGCCTGTGCTTTTTGGATATTGATATTCTTCTGTTCAATATTATTCTGCTCAATCGCCAGCTGTCCCTGTTTAATAAACTTGAGACAACCATTATAAAGCATTAATGTCAGTTCGCCTGGTGAAGCTGTGTTCACCTGATTATTTGCATATGCCTGCTGTGGATTTCTTACCATGCTGCCACTCCTCTATGTTTAAAATCCTGAATTAAATTGCTGCATCAGATAGGCTGATTGATTGTTCGCCTGCTGAATTGCTTTTTCCATGGCTGTGAACTGTCTCCAATAACGGTCTTCCACCTGGATCATCCGGTCTTCAAAACGCTTGATTCTGTCATCAACATCATTAAGATTCCGACCGATTGAGAACTGCTGGTTCGTTGAAAACTGGTTACCTGCTTTCTGACGGAATTGATCCATCGTGACATTTACCGAATCAGTTAAACGATGAAGAATTCCTTTAGCACTTTTGTCAGTCGCATCCGATCCACTTCTAAACAGGTTCTCTACTGCTTCCGGATCATTACTCAACGCTTCCTTCAGCTTAGCTTCATTAATCTCAAGCTTACCACCTTCACGGAAATTAGCAGTTGTTGTGATCCCGATCGCTGCAAGTTGGTTGAAAGCAGGATTTGTCTGGTCATTGGATACCGGAGAGTAGAAGTCCATTCTCATAGTAGAAAGCGCCCCTGTTAAAATAGGGTCACGTCTTAATAGACCGCTTCTTGCTTTTTCCTCGAATTGCTCCTGCTGTTTATCCGTCAGTGCTTCTCGTTCTTCATCTGAAAGTGGATTAAAATCACGGAAGCGTTCTTCAGTTGCTTTTTTATTTACAGCTTCAATCAGCGTATTGTACTTTTCAACGAATTCTTTGATGTTGTCAAATACTTTATTACTATCATTATTTACGTTCATTGATACAGGCGGACCTGTAGTGAACTCATCTTTTAATGTAAAAGTTACACCATTCATAGAAAACGTATTTGTCGGTCTTTCCGTTTCAAGTCCATTTACAGTGAACTTCGCATTCTCCGCGGCAACTTTTCTCTCTCCATTTACACCAAGCTGGAGAATATTTGTTGCAAAACCAGCTTCAAATGAAATATTTGCTGCACCACCGTTAAAATCACCAGTTTCAGTTCTCATAACGGAGATCTTGTTTGTAAATGAATCCATGAACATAGATACACCAAGGCTGCTTGTATTTACCTGATTAAACACCTGATTCAGCGTCTGAGAAGAATCAAAAAGAAAGCTCTCTCTTACTTCGCCTTTACTTGTATGTGAAGTCATTGCCATACTTGAGTAATTTTGCTGAAAAGTTGCTTTCACATCTGTTTCAGCAGTCACGGCAGAATTCAGTTTCACTTCACCTGTATCCAGATTAATGCTGCCGACAGCTGTCCCACCGTCCATCAATGATACATTCGTTCGATCTGAAACATCTGCATTCAGCTGATAATTGCTTGTTCCTACCTGCAGATTAAAGCCGTTCTCATTGATCATTTTTCTGCCAATGTTGAACGTATCTGCACCTGAAGCAAGTTTTATATCACGATTATGATTATTTGCAATATAATCTACTTTCACGTTCGCATTGGTATCCAGTGTTTTACTGAAAGTCAGTTCGCCTGAAGATAAGATAGCTACCTGATTTTCACCTGCAGTTAAGTTGGCAGGATCACTGATCACTTCAAATACTTCACCATTCACTTTAACCTTCATATTATTCAGTTCAGCAGTCTTAATCTCACTACCGTTTAGAGCAAGCTGGAGCTTATCAGTATTGTTACCTTTTAACGTCTGGCTGCCAATTGCACCTGAAGACCATGTAATACCTGTTGAAGCCTGATCGCCCATAGTCTTTGTCGGATCAAGATTATTAACCGTTCCAGATACCCATGTTTCAGCCTTCGCCAGCTTGTCCACTCTGCTGATTGAATAAGAACCCTGCTGAGCAGCAGATGACGCTGTCGCAGTAATTAAAGCGTCGTTTGAAGAACTGACTGAATTTGCTCTGAATGAAGATGACAGCTTCATCTGTGTCAGTGTACTTCTAAAATCCATCATCATCGTATTAATCGTTCTATAATCATCACGCTGCCACTCAAGACGCTGCTTGTCCTGCTGCAGCTTCTGCAATGGCATACGCTCTGCCTGCATTAAATTTTTTACAATCGAATCAATATCCATTCCACTTGCTAATCCACCAATACGCATTTATCTCACTCCTTACACTTTTCGATCCACCATCAGCCCAATAAATTCAGTCATCGCTGCATAAGAGTCTAGCAGTTTCTTAGAAGGAATCTCTTTAATAATTTCCTTCGTCACCTCATCTACAACTGTTACGTAATACTCCCCAAGGTCCTCATGGAACTCAAACTTTAAATGAGAGTTTGTCGGCTTCAAAAAATCATTCAACCCCTGAACAGCCTTTAAAATCTCTGCCTGACTTAAAGGCTCTTCACGATGAACCTTCTGCTGAATCGAACTCGCCTCCGGCTCATGTGACCCCCGCTGTACGTTTAAAGAACTAAACTTACTCTCCTGAATAGATGAACTGCCCGCTGCCTCTCCAACCCTGTTCATTGATTTTCAGCTCCTTATGGTTTTAGTTTTTATATCGGTTTATTTATTGAGAAGTTTACGGTCAGAATTACAAATAGAATAGTTTACAGAAATTAAAGCTGAACACATATATAATATTTTTATTATTTTAAATATTATATATGTTAAGCAATATTGCAAAATTAAATAAAAATAGGCGTTCTTCTACTATGAATATAGATCGTATTAATCGAGATCACCCTATATCCAGCAATAGTCAAAGTGATTTATTTATTAAAAATCGATATAGTTATTTTATATTTTTGATATAGGAGGTGATAAGTTGTGAAAACGTTAAGAGAAATTATATTTGAATTATTTAGAAAGGGTTCTATTGAAAATAAAGAATATAAATATCCTCAAGCCAAGAAAGTTATTAAACCGATATTTGTAAGAACAAAAGTACCAAGAGAATATCAGAGATCTAAATTTTAAAGTATTAAATTAAAGACTTCGTTAATAGTCGTAATTGTTGTTTTAAAGTTCTAATTATATATATCTTGAATACAGAAAAGAGACTCTAAAATTAGAGTCTCTAAGTTCATAAATATTAACGAAGTAACTGAAGTACTCCCTGTGGCTGCTGGTTAGCTTGTGCAAGCATCGCCTGAGCTGCCTGAGAAAGAATAGAGTTCTTAGTCTGCTCCATCATTTCCTTAGCCATATCTACGTCACGGATACGAGATTCCGCAGCAGTTAGGTTTTCAGAAGATGTGTTTAAATTGTTAATTGTATGATCAAGACGATTTTGATAAGCTCCTAGCTTAGAACGTTCAGTTGAAACTTCAGTAATTGCGCTTTCAATATTTGTTATTGTAGCTTTAGCTGCATCGTGTGATGAAACATCTACTCTTCCTGCAGTTGCCAAATTAAGCACACCATCAGTTTTCATATTTCTAACATTCAAGCTTAAATTCTGGTCTTCATTTGCACCAATTTGGAAAGTAACTGATCCAGAGCTAACTACAACATCCTGAGCATCTAGACCGTCTTCAGTATAGCCTGCATTTGTTCTGATCGTTATTCCAAATTCAGAAAAATTCAATTCTTGAGCACCATCTACATTTGAAATCGTTTGAGATTTAGTTCCAGCTGAGTTTTCCATTGTTAGTTCCCCAGCATTATTAACAGCGATAGAATACGTATCAGCTGCAGCACCATTTGTTTGTACACTTGCTACACCAGTTACAGATAAGGCAGTAGTAGTTGCAGCATCTTGGTCTACAGTTCCACCAAGACCACCATTTAATAGTGTTTGCTTGTTAAATTCAGTTGTATCGCCAATTCTATCAATTTCTTTTTTTAGTTCATTAAGCTCTTCTTGAATAGCATCTCTATCCTGAGTAACATTCGTATCATTTGAACCTTGTACAGCAAGTTCACGCATACGCTGAAGAATATCATGTGTTTCATTTAAAGCACCTTCAGCAGTTTGGATCATTGAAATTCCATCTTGAGCATTTCTTGAAGCTTGATCAAGGCCACGAACCTGAGAACGCATTTTCTCAGAGATAGCAAGTCCAGCCGCATCGTCTCCAGCACGATTAATACGAAGACCTGAAGCTAGTTTCTCCATTGACTTAGACTGAGCACCAGAAGCGTCAGATAACATACGGTGTGTGTTAAGAGCTGTAATATTGTGATTAATAATCATTGTGTGTTTCCTCCCTGAGTTTAACCTGTTCACTTCCTTGTGAACGGTAAGTTTTATAGCAGTTCCTAAAGGTCGGCCGCCCTGTATTTCCTGCTTACAATAGTAATATCGGCACCGGGTCGAATTGTTTAACTGTTTTTGAGTTTTTTTACAAAAAAAAATCCGCCTCGATGTGCGGATTAGTCGTTTGAGAATAGTTTTGTGAGGTCTACTGTGTTGTTTGCTGCTTCGTTTTCTTCCTGGATTGCGAGGAAGATTTCTTTTCTATGTATGTCGATATGCTTTGGTGCCTCGATTCCCAGTTTGATCTGATCGCCTTGCACAGATAGCACTGTGATTTCGATGTCGTCACCGATTCTGATCGCTTCGCCTGTTTTTCTTGTGAGTACTAACATACGATCACTCCTTTACTGCAGC
The DNA here is from genome assembly GCF_055597105.1 of Jeotgalibacillus sp. 10bf12. Classification (NCBI taxonomy): domain Bacteria; kingdom Bacillati; phylum Bacillota; class Bacilli; order Caryophanales; family Caryophanaceae; genus Jeotgalibacillus; species Jeotgalibacillus sp. 10bf12. Next base: position 3,359,409 of record NZ_CP200276.1, read on the forward strand.
CGCTGCGACGGGCTGTTTTCTGGAGTAGTGGTTAAGGATGGCCTGTTTTGCTTTTTTGTTGGATAGGTTAAAGATCAGTGGTGCCTGAAGGTTGGCCGTTGAGTCGTTGAATGGTTCTCTGACTGTTAGGATGACATACACCATTGAATCCTCTGGTTTTTCAAGTGACAGTGCATGTGTCACTCCATCATCAAGCTTGATCTCATACTCTTTGAAAAATGAGAATGGGTTGCTGATGATCAGCCCGAGTGATGGGGTCTGGACGGATTGAAGGACGTAGAAGGTATCGTTTCCTTCAAATGAAAGAACGGTAAACTGCTTTTCATCTTCAAAACCGGGGATTCCCTTTTCAAAATGCCAGATGTCCTTTCCTTCGATCTCAATATGACCATGGTACTTCGTTTCGATCTTCATGGAACAAACAGCTCCTTACTTAGATTTCCTTGTCAATTGCGCTGAAGCGGATTAAGTTGTGCTCACGCATATGGATATTTACTTTCTGAGGTGTGTAGTTGATTTCAGGCTTTCTGGTCTGAGCATTCATCTCAACGCCGCCTCTGTTAAATTGAATATCCGTTCTGCCTGGATTGTAATTAATTCTTACACTAAATGGTGGTGGGACAAAGCCGATATTGAAAGATGGCTCAGGTCCTTCAGCATTTCTTTTCGCAATATCAGCGATTGGATTGCCGCCGTTTTCGATTTTCATCAGGGCATCGCCTTCAGAGGATACGCGCTGAACACCGCTTGAGGCTCCTTGCATTCCTGCACTAGCGTTTTCACGGATCAGCCGTGTGATTGGCTTCAGATTCATTGCAGCAAAAGCTTGTGACTGATCGATCGTCAGCTGACCTTTTGTCGTTCTGATATTCAACGTTGAAGGGTTTTGCTTCATACTGACCGAAGCTTCAGGCTGTTCAATCCGCTGAGTACCTTTTGGAGATGACATCCCAATTTTCGCATGTGACTGATCGATCTGAATCTGAGTAATCTTCATCGGCTAATCCCTCCTTGTGCTACTTTGGTAAAGCGGCTGTTGATTTCCGCTTCAGGGGGACGCTTTCCGCAGCCGGGCGTTGAGCCAGCAGGCTTCGCCGTGCTTTGTCTCACCTGTCCCGTCCGGCCGTGAAGTCCAGCTGAAGCAGCTCACGCAGGCCAATCGGCAAAATCTAATTACCTAAGAAAGTCCATCAACGAAGGCTGAATAATCCGCGATCCCACACTCAAAGCCGCACGATGCACACTCTCCTGCACCTTCATATCCGTAATGACCTTTTCAAAATCAATGTCCTCATTTTCTGACATTACCTTTGTCGCAATAACTTCCTGCTCACTTACACGCGAATCCATCAGTTCAATACGGTTATAGCGTGCCCCAAGCGATGAACGCTCATTTGACAGATTGGTCATATGCGCATCCATATTCGTCAGATAGTTATTAATATCATCACCCGTCGTATCTTCATCTTCCATCGTTGCGATAATTCGGTCAATATCGTCAAACATTTCTTTTGAAAAGACTGAAGTGCCATCAACGTTTACTTTAATATGAACGCCTTTAGATAACTCAATTTCAACGGCACCGTTGTTTTCAGGATAAACACCGTTAGCGGAATCAATTGGTTTAGAAGTCGTATCTGTTCCATTAAATAAATACTTGTCGCCAAACTTCGTATTCCCGATCTCTTCAAGATGACCTTTCAGCTGCTCGATTTCAGCTTTTGTTGCACGGCGTTGGTCGGCATCATACGTATCGTTTGATGTCTGTACTAAAAGTTCGCGCAGTCGCTGCATCGCCTGGTTTGCTTTATCAAGAGATGAATCAGTGTTCTCTGCCCAGTTATAGGCCTCTGAGAAGTTGCGCTTGAACTGCTCAACTTCATTAAGGTTACGGCGGTACAGGACACCTTTCATCGCAACGACCGGGTCGTCAGATGGACGTGAAATCTTTTTCTGCGTTGCGATCTGGTCCTGCTGTTTACCCATTTTTTCATAGCTCTGCGTCAGGTTACGCAGCATGTTACTTGAAAGCATTGATTGTGTTACGCGCATTTATTTCACTCCTTATCTGCCGACTAAGCCCATGCCGTTAATGATTTTATCAAGCATTTCATCGACCATTGTGATATTTCTTGCAGCTGCGTTATATGCATGTTGGAACTGAATCATATTTGTCATTTCTTCATCTAAAGATACGGAGCTGACTGACATCCTTTTTTCATTCACTGACTGCTGCAGGATTTCACTGTTTCCTGCGAGACGGTTTGCCTGAAGTCCTTCAACTCCAAGTCTTCCGATCACACCTTCATAAAATGAATTGACAGAGGCATTACCAAGCAGACTGAAATCTCCATCTGAACTTGCTGGATCAAATGTTTCTGTGCCATCGAATCCTTCAAGTACAACCGGTTCACCGTTCATGAGCCAGCTTTGAATGTTTGAGAGGTTCACAGCATTTTTACCGTCACCCGCATTTACTTTTCCATCTGCATTTGCAGTGGTGGAAGCAGCAATTTCTTTAGAAGTAAGGTCGCCCATAGAGATGTTTTTTGAAGCGCCCTGATAGCTGTCCAACTCCCCGAAAAATGCTCCGCCATTATTTCCTTCAAGGTCAATTCCTTTTTCATGCACTGCATTAAAGGTTTGTGAAAATGTATAAGCTAATCGGTCAAGGTTATCAAGCATATCAGGGAATGTCCCTTTTACCTGAGTAGTACCACCTGCATCCTGATAGCTGTACCCATAAGATTCAATCAGGCCTCTGATCTCACCTTGTGAAAACATCATATTGCCTGATGAATCAGCAATTGCAATACGTTTAGAAGGAATCTCTTTACCCGCGCTTGAGAAAATGCTCAGGTCACTAATGACATCAGGAATAGTCGTTGAAAGGTTACCGCTGCCATTAGGGAACCCGAGCTGGTAGTAGCTGTCTTTTGAAACGAGCAACTCTTCTTTACCGTTAGCGCCAACAATGCTGATATTATAAAGCCCTTCGGCTTCTGCAGCCGGCCTGCCTTCAGACTTTGTTGCAGTTACCTTAATGTTGATCATACCTGACAGTTCATCAACAAGATTGTCGCGGCGGTCATAAAGATCGTTTGGAATATTGCCGTGCGGCTCTACATCACTGATCTGACTGTTCACGCTGGAAATCTGCTGTAGGAGTGAATTCACACTATCCAGTGAGACACTGATTTCATTTCCGATATTGTCGTTAATCTGATTCAGTGAGTCATTTAGATAATGGAATGTATCCACTACCGACTGCCCGCGCTCGAGTACAACATTCCGCGCACCATCATTCTCCGGATAAACGGATAGATCCTGAAGCGACTGCCAGAATTCACCCATGACTGCACCAAGACCGTTAGTCGTCGGCTCGTTCACAATGTTTTCCATCTCACTGATCGCATTTGATTTCGCATCCCAGTAGCCAAGCTTATTTGTCTCCTGGCGATACTGAATATCAAGGAATGAGTCACGTACACGCTGGATTGACTTCGCTTCAACGCCGGTACCCATTTGACCAGGCACCTGAGGACGGTTCATCGCGGCCGGCGCAAAAGGAGTTGTCGTCCCAAAGTTTACGCGCTGCCTTGAATAGCCTGGCGTATTGGCATTGGCAATATTATGCCCTGTCGTATGTAATGCACTTTGCTGGGTAAAAAGCGCGCGTTTTGCAGTTTCTAACCCCATAAATGTAGAAGTCATCTTTGTTCCCCCTAACGGTTAAGCCTGTGAGTCAAACATGGACCTGACAGGCTGGTCGTCTTCGCTGTCTTTCTTTGAATAATTAATTGAGTCAGGCTGTGGCATCATCAGATCCAGATTCAGTGACACAAACTGCATGGACTGAGTCAGTAAATCCTGATTCAGTTCATTCACTGCTTTCAGATCAATAATCACCTGAAGCAGCTCATCCTTTTCTGACTGAACATCTTCCTGTGTCTGGATCTGCTGACGCTTCATTTCAAGCGCGCCAATCGCCTGTATATGTTTTTGTTCATCTTTAATTAATTGATTTAGCTGATCAAGCTCATTTTCTTTAATCACAGCAGTCTTGCGCTTCGCCAGTTCAAGCAGACTTTTATGCAATTTGATCTGCTGCTGGAGAATCGTTTTGATAGATTGTTGAGTCATTTTAATCCCCCTTGTGTGGGTAGAACGAAGGCGGGGTCAGACCCTCGCCTTCAATAACCATCAAATTATATATCGGATGCTTTCTACATTTATCAAGTGTTATGAGTATACATTTATGATCAGACCCTGAATCTCCCCAATTGTACCCAGGATATCGAGACCTTTTTTCTGTTTATCGAGTACCTGATTAGTCAGGTCGATTAGTTTAGAGTCAATTTCTTTTACAATCTTGTAGACTTTAGTTCTTCCTCTGCGGTTAAATCCACGCTGATCTTCAAGCTGGAGACCGTTGTTGACAGCTTCCTCCATGAACTTTTTTACTAGCCCTTTATATTTACGCAAGTCATCTACAGTACGGGAGTCTGCAAGTTTTTTACCCTGGTCTTCAATTTCAACGCTCATGGCTGTGAGCTTCTCTAGTAATGTGGTTGTTCGCTTTTTTGACATCACGTCCTGGAATGAGACTGATTCTTTAGCTATTTGTTCTTTCTTTTGTGTTTTGCTCGTTTCGGTTGTTTTGCCGATGCGTTGTACATCCATGTATGATCCCTCCACTGGGGTAATAGCGAAAGGCGGGGTCAGACCCCTTCCTTTGCAGATTTAAAAATGGAGAAGCAGGTAATCTGCTCCTCCACTGATTGTAACATTATTGAAGCAGCTGCAGGATACCCTGTGGAAGCTGGTTCGCCTGCGCAAGCATTGCCTGTCCTGCCTGGTTAAGGATATTGTTTCTTGTGAACTGAGACATTTCTTTTGCCATGTCAAGGTCACGGATGCGTGATTCTGCTGCAGTCAGGTTTTCGTTAGCTGACTGAAGGTTTGTCACCGTATGCTCAAGGCGGTTTTGGAATGCACCGAGTTTGCTTCGTTCAGCAGAAACGAGTTTGATCGCGTTATCAAATGTAGAAATCGCTTTACGTGCATCTTCTGCAGTCATTACGTTGACACCCTGTTCAGCGTTTGTACCTGCAGAGCTTATTGGTGTGCCATCAGCCGCTCTTGCAATGCCAAGCTTTGCTGTGTCCATTGGCTCAATGTCTACGACCATTGTTTCTTCTTCATTACCGCCAATCTGGAACATCAAGCTTAGTTTTTCATTTTGAGCAGGATTAATATCTGTGTCCTTAATGCCAATTTCCATACCATTTGAACTGCCATCAGCTGTTTTAATTGTTCCGATTGTTAAAGTGTTTCCTGAAACTGATTTTGTCTGATCAACAGCTGAAACGTTCGTGTTCCCTTCGCCAATTGCTGTTTCAAGAACACTGTCTATCTGGTTCAGGATGTCTTCAACTGATTTACCTGCAGGATCGATTCTTACTGATGAGCCACCCGCATTATATGCGATTTCAGGCGTCCCAAAGTTGAATGTGAAGCCATCGATTGTGATTGCATCTCCAGGTTTAGGTACTTCACGCATCGTAAGTGTTACTCTACTTGCGTTAGCTGCTTCAGTGTCAGCAACAAATGTGGCGCTCGTCAATTCTGCATCAGTTGTGGCATTTCTATATTTTAACTCATCTGCTGAAAAATCTGATGTGATTGATTGATTAAAATGAATATCATTGTCTACATCCGCTGGAGAAACATTTTCAATCGAACGGATGATCAACTGTCCATTTTGTGTAACAGCAGTTCCGTCTGATCCTGCTGAAATTTGCTGAGTTGAAAATTTATCATCATTTGCATTAATAGCTGCACTTAATGCTGATGTGATTTTATCCATATTTGCCGCAACTGCATCTGAATCAGTGCCGTCTGCTGGTGTCCATGGTGAAAGGCTGACAACAATATTTGTTGCGTTAGATACGCCGCCTTGTGTATCGAATTCATAGGTCTTACCATTAATTTCGATCGTTTTTTCATCCATGCCTGTATTATCTGCTGCAAGTGCAGCCATATCCGGTGTAATATCAAGCTTAATTTCAGCGGGCTTGGTCGGCGCTGCTTCAATGATACCTTCAAATGTATCTACGCCATTAAACTGAATTGAATCTGAATTAATGCTGGTAAATGCTTTTCCAAACTCTGATCCATTTAACAGCTTCTTCTGGTTAAACTGTGTCGTATCAGATATACGGTCAATTTCAAACGTCAGCTGATTTACTTCATCCTGGATGGCCTGACGATCACTGTCTTCAAGTGTATCGTTCGCAGCCTGTACTGAAAGCTCTCTCATACGCTGAAGAATATCGTGAGTTGAAGAAAGCGCACCTTCAGCTGTCTGAATCAGGGAAACTGCATCAAGAGAGTTGCGCTCTGCCATGCCTAAACCACGGATCTGAGAACGCATCTTTTCAGAAATAGCAAGGCCTGCAGCATCATCAGCAGCACGATTGATACGAAGACCTGAAGATAGTTTCTCCAAGCTTTTTGACGTTGCGTTCATTGTCTGATTGAGGTTTCTATATGCATTTAAAGCCTGGATATTATGGTTAATTCTCATTGATTATTTCCCCGCTTCCTTTTTATGAGTCGTGTGCTCTTCTACCATTACATGCTGTTCATAGGCATTTGCTTTTGAAGGACGTCTGACAGGCTGATGATTGATTGTTGCCTGCCTCCACGACTGATTGATATCTTTTAAAATAACCAATACCTCTTCAGCGCGCATTGCATCCTTGTTCAGGTTCGCCATGACAATCTCATCTGTCAAAAAGTTGTACAGAGCATCTAACTGATCAGCAATGATCCCACTATCATAATTCAGTCCTGCACCCAACCTGTGAAGAATATCATTTACACGCTGAAATGATCGGTTTGCTTCTATGTAATTGTGTTCCTTTGTATCCAGAATCGCTTGTTCCAACTTTGTAATGGCTGCTTCATATAAAAGAGAAGTCAGCTCCTGAGGTGATTTCTGATATAAAAGTTCTTTAGATAAAAAGTTCATTTATTTCCCTCCCGATGCTCTCATTCTCTTTATCGGGAGAACTGGAAGATTATTAATAGAAAAACTAAAAAAAGTGCCTGAGCGAAGGATGGGGTCTGACCCCAAATCCTGCAAAATACAAAGAGCGAAGGCCGGGGTCTGACCCCATTTCCTCCGCTCTTTCCTTCAATATGTCTTTTCCATCTCTTCAATTAACAATAAAATCTCTGCAATCACTGCATAAAGCTGCGGTGGAATCGTATCACCCAGATCAATATCCAGCAGATCTGCAAGCAGGCTATTGTCTTCTTCAAGATGAATGTTATGTTCTTTTGCAAGTTCAAGTATTTTCTCTGCTAGCGCACCACTGCCCTGCGCAATGACATGAGGGGAATCATCTTTTTCATCGTACCGGATCACTGCAGCAGTCGGACCATTGATTTTTCTTTTAGCACCGGGATTAAAATAATGTGGTCTCATATCGAAAAATCATATCCTTTCTCAGTCATAATCGGAACTGATTGCTTAGGCTCATCCGGTAATACCGCAGCGTCTTCTACGGTCAGTCTGTCAAACTGAAGCTGCTGAACACTGTATCCAATTTTTTCAAGACGATCCTTCGCAAGGCTTGTAATCGGCTCCATCTTCATTTCAAAATCCGGCTGATCATTTTTCATTTTTATCGTTAGATTGCGCTCAGAAACATTCAGTGAGACACCAATTTCTCCAAGTTTTTTCGTATCAAACAGAAAATACAGATTGCAGTTCTCCCAGTCTACTTTCTGACTGCCGTTTTTAGACTGCATATATACTTTAAAGTTCTCCACTTTTTCCTGCAGAATAAATGGCAGTGTCATGACCATACTTTGCAGACCGTTCGAATCCGTTTTGCTGAGCAGCTGCTGACCAGTGAGCTGTGAAAGTGTCTGATCTGCCTTTCCCTCACCTGCCATTTTCATGAGCATGGCTTTGAGTGATGCTGCCTGTTCCTGATTTTTATTTAACAGCGAGTGCGCCTGTTCATTTTCAAATGTCATGCCCATTGCGCGTACATGTTCAAATGCATGACGCGCGGATGGTTCATTTCTTAAGTTTTGCATCGACTCCTGAAGGTTATAGGCAGTCATCTTCTGAATAGGAGGCTGCTCTATCTGCATGACTTCCTTTGATACAAAGTGCTGCACTTTTACATCTGATGGCTTGAACTCGATCTTTTCCATCATTGCCTTTACTTCTGAAGTGATTCTTGCAGCCTGCGTAACCTCACCTTTTGCTAAAAGCTTTGATGCTTCTGCCAGCTGTCCGCTTGCCTTTAAAAGATCCCTCTCTGTCTTCATATCTGTGTAGAGCATAAAATCGCCTTTTAAAATGGCTTTATCCAGCATTCTGATTGTTGCTTCAAGCAGCGGTTTTGATTGCTGCACCTGCTGACGGTTTGCTGCAAATTCGATCTGACTTAAATTTCTCGTCATGTCTTTTTGGATATTTTTAAAATCAATAGCGGCCTGCGACATTTTTTCACTGATCCTTGTAACGATCACGTCTCTTGAGTGCATAGGAATCTGGGAAGTCAGTTCATCTGACAGCATATATTGTTCAGATGCAGCCTTCAATGGATAGGCTGCCGTGGCCTGTTCGATGCCCTGCATCATAATTTGTCTCGCCTGAAGCTCCTGGCCGTTTTGGACAAGCTGTGCTGCTTTTGCAGCGGCTTGCTGAAGTGATTGTCTAATATCAGTGTTTATCTCTGGATTGTTTGCTAAAGCTGAAAATTGCTCGGTTACCTTACTAACATCGGGCATTTTCTGTATAGCAGTTTTAACGTCCTGGACGAGCAGTGCTTTTGATTGATCAATCGGTTGTGACTGAACGATAGGTTGGACAAGAGAATCCAGCTTTAGTGCATTCTGAATCAACTTAGCAGCATCAGCATTCTTTTCAAGTAAAGAACTGAATACCTTTTGTGCTTCTGCCGCAATTGACTTCACGTCTCCTGTCGCTTCAAGCTGCTTTAACATCCTATTTGCTTCAGGATCATCTTTTGTAAGCATCTGTAAAGCCTGAATCAATTGCTGTCTTGCAGCCTGATGAATCTGGCTTGCAGAATGCTTTTGGCCGGATGTTATGTCCACGCCAGCAGATTTAAGCAGCTCCGTCACTGCTTTACTGATTGGAGGTCCGTGCAGTGCCGAGTGGATAGCAGTCAGTTTATTTGCAGTCAGGTCAAGGTTTTTAGAAACTGCTGCCTGTATGGTTTCAAGCTTTTGATTGAGGCTTCCGTCTGTTTTAGTCAGGAATTGATTTAACTCCTTTACTAATGCCGGATCCACTTGTACCCCTTTAGATGATAAATGTTGAAGGGTGCTTTTAAGTTCTGCTGACAGCGGCTTACCGTCATTCATCTTCACGAAATCCGGTGCTTGAACAGATGCCTGCTGCTGCGCCTGTCGGACAACCGGCAGACCATCCTTTGTACCGGTTACTTCGAGCTGAACGCGCCCGGAATCAGGCAGTTTTCCATCTGTCTTTACTTTGACTTCCTGACCTCTGACCTGCAAAATTGCCTCATTTCCGCTTTTGCTTTTCACATTAGCTGAGAATAAATCCCCCTGCTTCAATGAAACTTCCTTCTGTCCCTGTGACTGACTGCTGGCTGATGGATCCATTTTAATCTGCACGTTCACTGCACCTCCGTTTATACACAAAAAATTGCCCATCAAATGAGCAATTTTTTATCAGGATTGACGATAGAATTTTAAAAGGTTTTCAGCTGTTTTGTTCGCATCCGGTTTGTATGTTCCGTTCTCAACCGCAGCCTTCAGCTGATCGATCCGTTCCTGACGGCCTTCCTGTAACTTATTCAAGCTTTGCATTTCCTTTGCTTCTGCTGAGATCTCTACCTTATCCGCCTGTTTCTGCTTCTGAAGCTCCGCCTGCTCCACTTTTGCTTCCTGACGTTTATAAGGATTCACTGGATTATGATTGAAAGGATTAATTTTCAAAGCTTTCACCTGCTTTCTATATTCGATATTGTTGTGTTACCCATTATATCGGCAGGCGGAACAAAAATTAAAGGCACACGGGAAAATTAGAATAAAAGTCCCATGCGCCTAACTGTTATTTATTGCGGTTTGATAAATAAGTCTGCTTACTATTATTCGTTACCGCTTCACGAAATTCCACATTTGATTCATGCTGCTGTAAGTCTGTCTTAATTTTATCCGTACAGCTCCTGCAAATCTTACCCTGAATAATCAGTGTCCCGCAACTGTCACACGGATAACCAAGTCCCGGAAACTGTGCCGGGTGCAGCCTGCGCTTCCGTACCCACTTATGTAACAGGCTTTCTGAAGCACCAGTCACTTCTGTAATCCGCTCGATTGAGGCCGCTCGATTTTCACGCTGCCTTAAGAAACGGTACACCTGCTCAAATAATTCCTCTTCTTCTTTAAAGCACTTCGGACACACATCACGCAGCCCATTATAATTAAAAATGGCATTGCACTTTGGACAGTTTTTAATTTCAGCCATCCGGGAATCCCCCTTCACGTCTTTTTTATCAGTATAAAACGACCGAGGGATAAATGGAAGTTAATATGTAGGTCTTTTTATTTACCAACCATAACTTTATCACTATCTTCCGATTGTAATTGACCTTACTTCCCCTGCGCCTGCTTTTCTCAAAGCATAAGCAGCTCGCCTGACCGTTGTTCCGGTTGTATATAAATCATCTATTAAAACGATCTTTTCGCCATTTAGATTTCTGATTGCTGTAAAAGGATTCACCCCGGCATGCCGCTCAGACTTCACCTTTTTCGCCTGAGAGATTTCAGTATTCTTTCTTGTTAACAAGCATTCATATTGGATTTTCGCACAATTCAATAAAGCTTCTGTCTGGTTAAAACCTCTTTCTTTTAAGCGCTCTGCACTTACTGGTAAAGGCGTAATGATCGCCGACTTAACAAGCGGCATAACCATTTCAGTAAGATCCTTCTGAAAACATCCCGCCAATGCGTAGTCACCACTGTACTTAAAACGTTTTAACAGTTCTTTCAGCGCTGGGTTATACTGATATATGGATTCGTTTGAAGACAGCACCTCTTTAAATTCCGGGTGCTTTGACCAGCTCTGACAGTCTCCGCAAATACCGGATTCCTTCATCCCTTTCGAGCAAACTGCGCACCTGCTCCCTTCAATTTTTATCAGTTCAGCTCTGCACTTCTCACAAAATGAACCCTCCACCCTTTTTAAAAACAAATCACTCCAGCCAATTTCTTCGAATAAAAGACTATGACAATTCAGGCACCTCATATAAGAAACCCCTTCACATACCCGAGCTTCACCGCTTCCTTATTCATCAGCACGATATGCCGCTGCGCTCTCACCATCGCATCTGTCAGTCCATTATGAAAAAACGTAATGTTCCCGGCCGGTTTCAGCGGATCACGACCGACTCGCCCGGCAATTTGTACAAGTGCCGCTTCTGTAAAAACAGGATCCCCCGCACAAAAAACAGCTACTTCCACACCAGAAAACGTCACGCCTCTCTCTAAAATCGTCGTCGTGAGCAGCGCCTGCGACTTCCCTTCTCTAAAAGCCATCACCTTCTTACCGCGGTCAGGATCTGCTGAATGAACAGACGGCACATCTAAAATGCTGGAATAAACATGCATGGATTCAATATCAGGCATGAATACCAGGGCTTTTTGATGATCGGACAGCCATTTTATCAGGGCTGGATCCACTTTATTCTTGAGCAAACTTTTCCGCCAGTTCCCAAGCCATTTCGTTTCAGGCACTGGCAATGGAAATCCATGAAACCTCGCAGGAATTTTAACAATTTCATCTGTTTTTATTTTTTTTGAAGGCGTGGCACTGAGGTAAATTAACGTTGAGGATTTTTTGCGGGCTGAATGGGAAGTTTTCTGAAGCGCATCATCCACTGAATAAGGGAATGCATCCACCTCATCAATCACCAACACATCGAACGCTTCCCTGAACCGGATCAGCTGATGTGTCGTTGCGATTGTAAGATGTGCATGCGGAAGTCTGTCTTCACTACCACCATATAGTGACTCAATTTCAGTCGTTGGGAATGCGCGTTTCAAACGGGGAGCCAGCTCCTGGACCACATCACGTCTCGGGGTTGCAATACAAACGCGAAGTCCTTGCCGCAGCGCTTTTTCAATCGCATGAAATAGAATTTCAGTTTTACCTGCTCCGCAGACTGCATGAATCAGGATTGAATTTTTCTTATCAATTGAGGAAATCAGCGCATCGGAGGCTTTTTGCTGCGGACGCGACAGCTCACCTTGCCACTGTAAAATCGGCTCAGCAGGCGGCAGCATTTCAAATGGCTCGCCTCTCCAAAGCACAATCCGCTTACACTCAGATGCTTTCCCCATCTGAATACAGTTACGGCAATACATACATTGTTTTTCACACTTATTGCAGAAATGCGAAGCAAATAAATAGCGCTTCCTATTGCCACAACGATTACAGTTAAATTTTTCAACGGCTGGAACTAAATCAACATTGTTTTCAAATTGCAATAAAGGAAATACCTTGAGGACTTCAGAAAGTAAAAACTGTCTTCCGGAAAGGAATTGTTGGGGAGTAATCATGTGGGGACTCCTTTTAGGGGTATTCTTTTTGAGATGATACTTTTATTTGCATACTAAGTTGAGCGAAGTGGAAGGCGGGGACTCCGGGGCGATAAAGCGGGATAGCTGAGACCCCACAGGCGCTTGCGCCGAGGAGGCTCAGCGACCGCCGCCTGTAACGTAGCTCAACGGTTCTATTTCCAATTATTTTTTCATCCACCCAAGACCCATCGATCCCTCACCAAGATGAGTCCCGATCACAGGTCCAAAATGACTGATCCTAAATGACACATTGGGCAGCTTACTGCTGATCTCATTTTTCCAATGAATCGCTTCTTCCTCACGATTTGCATGGATAATAACAGCCTGCACCTCATCATACTTTTCAGCGTCTTCTTTTAACAGATCAACAATCCGCTTCATCGCTTTTTTACGCGTACGAATTTTTTCAAAAGGCTCGATCTTCGTATCGACAAAATGCAATAAAGGCTTAACCTGAAGCATGCTGCCAATAATCGCCTGGGCATTTGAAAGACGACCGCCACGCTGAAGGTGACCTAAATTATCCACCATAAAGTAAGCGCGTGTGGTTTCCTTCAGGTCATTTAGACGTGCTAAAATTTCATCAGCACTTGCGCCGTCCTTGGCCATCACTGCCGCTTCAAGCACAAACATCCCCTGTACCATACAGGAGATTTCCGAATCAAAAGCATGTACTTTTATATCATCAACCATTTCACCAGCCTGCACTGCACCAGCGTATGTACCGCTGATCCCGCTCGACAAATGGATTGTAACCACTTCATCATAATCCTCACTCAGCTCTTCAAAAAGTGAAGCAAATCTGCCAACTGCCGGCTGAGACGTTTTCGGAAGCGCACCGCCTTTACGGACCTCGTCATAAAACTCCTCCATCGTCAGGTCGACCTCTTCTTCATAAGTCTGTCCATTCATGATGACACAAAGTGGCACCATGCGAATATCGTACATCTCGCGCAGTTCCTCCGGCAAATACGCCGTACTATCCGTTACCACAGCCGTTCTCATTGAATCATCCTATCTATCTTCATTTCCATTAATATGGATACGTATATATGACACTTGTCATACACTATTTTAGCTTAATCGGTTAAGGAGTGCATCTTATTTAGGAATCTTTTTTGAAAGCGGAGCGTAGAGACGGCGTGACGGTCAAACTTACAGGTATGACACTCAACTTCGCCGCTGCTGCACTAAATGTCCGGAGCACTGCACTCAACCCGGGCGTATCGCTACGCCGATGCGATCTGCACCTACCTCGATGGCAAACTGATGACATTCAAGCACCACACACGCTTCATGAACTTAGGTCACAGGCTTTTGGTGTCTTAAAGGCATGAAGCGGGTGTGGTACTGCTCCCATGTTGGCGGACACCGCACTCGATTCTTCTTAGTGCGTGCTCAACACCCTGTAAGAGGCACTCAACCCGGGCGTATCGCTACGTGGATGCGATCTGCACCTACCTCGATGGCAAACTGATGACATTTGCGCGCCGCATTATAAGCTCTATTTCATCACTTTTTCCATGTCAGCTTTTGAAACTTGATGGATCGGACTAAGAAATATTTTTCGATTGTTACTTATTGTGAATTCAAATCCCAACTTATCCATGTAAGTCAAAGCACTTCTGCAGGTTTTAAGGTTTAGAAATGTTCTTATCTCTTCTGTCGTTGCAGTCGGACCGTGTAATAAAAAGAAATCAATAATATTCTGGTGCAGCATTTGACTGGCACGATGACCACATCCTATGCACTTCCATCCGCCTCTTATTTCCTCAGCTAATTTACAGCAGTCGCAACATACTACACCAGTGAGCAATTCATGATGATAAACACCTATTTTTGTTACGTGATCTTTCCAAAACGGGCGCTTGTTTTTTCTTATCAACTCTTTATAGATGCGGTTGATTTCAGAAGTTGTAAGGTACGACCTCGCCCCCTTTTGCATGTTCCTGAACTGATACGTAAATTGCTCAACACGATGGATTTTTTCATAAATGTCAGCTTCGGATTCCTTTACTGTAAACTCAACTTGCTGATTCGTATAAATGACAAGATCATAAACCGGAACGCTCATTTTGAGAGTGTGCAAAATATGAGTTAGACATTCCTTATGCCGGGACACCTGAAATAGTGGACAGGTGTAATACTCACGCTGCCCATTCATTATTCTTGTAAGCACTCCTCCTTTTTTATCAAAATGAAGGTTTCCAATCATATTTTTAATTTCAGTAATCAAAATAAATTGAGGAGTTAAAATAATCGAGTCGATCTGGAAAGTTTCTTTAAAAAGAGAAATTGTGAGGTTTTTTAATTGAGCGGATTGAGGAGTCAGTATTTTTGAGGCTAGTGAATCGAAGTAAAGTTCACCATGAAGCCCGGCTTTCTCAATTGATAAAAGTTCAAAAGCTCTCTTGTAACCAGGATGATGCTCTGGTATTCGGCGAATCAACGCCTCAAGTGTTTGCTGCTTAATAGAAGGTGGACGTATATTTGTATTCAAGTGTTCACTCCTTTCTTAAATTAAATTTATTATAATGGATTGGTGTAGCAATTGCTATATTTTCTCAAATGCATGAATCGGGTGTGATGGTGCAACCACTTTTGGAGGAGCCGCACTCAATTGAGCTTTCACATCACTCAACACCCCCAAACACTGCACTCAACCCGGGTGTATCGCTACTTCAAAATACCACTCACCTACCTCAATCGCACTCATACAACGTTCAAGCCACACACCCGCTTCATGCCTTTAAGTCACAGGCTTTTAGTTTCTCAAAGGCATCAGGAGGTGGTGGTGGTACAACCATTTTTAGAGAGACCGTACTCAATTTAACTTTCACAGCACTCAACACCCCCAAACACTGCACTCAACCCTGGTGTGTCGCTACTTCAAGATGCCGGAGACCTACCTCAACCGCACTTGTACAACGTTCAGGCTCCCGCCCTCCCAACCCAAAAAAGAGCACCTATTCAGGTACTCTCTCCTTCAACACTTTCTTATAATAAAATCGCTCGCATTCTTCAAGCGTCATGGGCTTAAAAAAGTGATAACCTTGCATATCGTTACAGCCATTCATTAATAGGAAGTCGCGCTGATCTGCTGTTTCCACGCCTTCTGCCAGGACGTCCAGTTGGAGGCTGTTTGCGAGTTTTACAATGGAGACTAGAATGGCTTCTCCTCTTTCATCCACCATAATCTGATCGGTAAAATGCTTATCAATTTTTATTTTATCGACTGGGAACTGATTTAGATACGACAGGGTCGAATATCCGGTTCCGAAATCATCAATGGCAACACGCATGCCCATTTCACGCAGGCGCTCAAGGGTTAGTACGCTTTCTCTATGTGAGAAAAGCTGAATATTTTCAGTAATTTCAAGTTCAATCTGGTTAAATGGAATTTGATATTCACATACTATTTCTTCCAAGAAAGCGATAAAGCTTTTGTTACGGAACAGTCCGGATGAAATATTAAATGCAATCGTGCCATCAAAGTTGAACTGCTGTCTCCATTCTCCAAGCTTTTCAAGGCAGCATTTCAGCTGATGACGCGTCAGCTTTTCCATCATCCCTGATGTTTCAGCAATTGGAATGAATTCTGCCGGTGATACAGGACCAAGTACTGGATGCGTCCAGCGAGTTAAGACTTCAACACCTGTAATCCAGTTCCGGGTTGCATCGACCTGAGGCTGATAGACAAATTCCAACTCGTCCCGCTCAATTACTTTTTTAAGCTCCTGCTGAATAATCAGATCACGCGAGACGCTTTCATGCATGACCGGATCGTACAGGACAGCTTTTGCAGACTGCTTCTTTTTTGCTTCATACATCGCAATGTCTGCCTTGTCTATCAGCGTATCAACGAGGTTGCCGTCTTTAGGGAACTGACTTACTCCGATGCTTGGTTCAATATTAATCTCAGGACGGTCCTTCAGATTAAATGACCTGCTGAACATTCCAATTACACGATTACCAAATTCCAGGACTTCATTTTTACCAAGCGCTTCCGGTACTAAAATCAAATACTCATCCCCGCCTAGCCTTGAAATGGTCAGCTCCTCAGGAAGGTTTTTCTGAAGACGCATCCCGATCTTTCTGATCAGCCTGTCGCCTACATCATGACCATATAAGTCATTGATGATTTTAAACTGATTCAGGTCCAGGAAGTAGATTGTAAACGCCTGATTTTGATCTATATAGTCTTTCATACATTCATAAGCATAACGTCTGTTTGGCAGCCCTGTCAGGTGGTCTGAATTTGCTGACTGCCATAAGGATTTTTCGAGTTCTTTTTGTTTGTTAATATTTCTGAAATAGACGGATAGCCCTCCCTGTCTGTTTGGATAAGCCTGCACCTCAAACCAGCTTTTATTTGGTGCATAATATTCTTCAAACTGCGTCGGGATCTGATCATGCATCGTTTTAAAGTAATGCTCTTCAAAATTAGTACCCCATGCTTCAGGAAACAACAGCCACATATTCTGACCGATCATTTCTTCTCTCTTTTTAAACAGTACCTTTTCAGCTTCATGGTTAACGTATGTAAAACACCACTTTTCATCGAGTGAAAAGAAGGCTTCATTCATGCTTTCAAGTACGTCCACTGCATTTTCAGCAACAACGCCTGAATCGACTGCGGGCAGAATTTGAAAGAGCATGTGGTTTTCACCGCATTTTGAAATCGTGAGCTGACAATGATCGCGTGATACCGTGCGGAAATAATATTCAAATGAGGCCTGTCTGCCACGCCAGATTTTCTGACATTCTTTTTTCACAAGAGGCGCTCGAATAAATCGGTCAAGTTCACTATATTCTTTACCCGCATGATCGACCATGGGCTCGAATTGCTCCCATGCAGGGTTGGCCAGCTGAATTTCGCCACTCTCATTAATGATCGCAGCAGGCAGCCTTAGCAGTTTAATTAAGTTTTGTTCATCCATGGTCATCACCCCCATACGTTTTAATCAAAACTGACACTTACAATTGCTATATCGTCCTTTATGTTTAAATTTGAAACAATATTTTGAAAATGATCGTGAATTTGCTCGTTTTTACGCATTTCCTGAAGGACGAACTGCTCACCCTCTGAAATTCTCAGTCCCATTGTATCGATGAAACCGTCTGTATATAGAATCACCTGCGTGTTTTCGCTGATCTGAATTCGATTTGAAATAACTTTTGGTTCTTTTGCAAGGCCGATTGGTGGATTATTACTTTTTAAAATAAAGCTCTCCTTCCCCGACACACCTACTCCGCCCGGATGTCCTGCATTAATATATGAAACGACCCGTTGATCAATATCAAGCAGCATGTAAATTCCTGTACAGAAAAAGTTTTTATACCCTCTGCCTGATTTAAACAGCTTTTGAAACTGGTCATTCAACTTAAGGTAAACTTTTTCAGGGTCAATTTCATCCGTGATAATTCCCTCAAGCATCGACCGGATCGCCATACTCATCATACCGGCCGTTACACCATGACCCATGATATCAAGCAAAATAACGCCGTACTGATAGCTGTTGATTTTGTACCAGGCGTATAAATCACCTGAAAGCTGATCAGATGCCTGGTAAAAACCTTTAATTTTTATATGAGCTTCCTCAATAGGATCAATGACAACGCGCTGCTGAATGGATTTTGCCATATCCAGGTCTTTTTGCTGGCGCAGCTCAAGTAATTTTCTGTCTGTTATATCCATATGCGTAATCACAGCGCCGATGATCTCTTGCTGTCCTGTATTTTTAAGCGGTGTTACATTCATTGCAAACCACCGCTTCTCACGCAGTGTATGACATGGATATTCAATCACAACCTTTTCGGCCGAACCATTAAGCACAACCTTCAGCTGCCTGACCGTCTCCCTGTCACATACGCTGAAATAATTACTCCCTATACCCGTCTCCTCAGGATTGCCACCATTCATTGTCGTATAATTTGACCAGGAGCTGTTCACAAGTAATATCTCACCAGTCTGATCAATGACAGCAATATGCTGCGCCATCGATTGAATAATAGGATCTGCTATAGAATTCTCGACGTATCCTGCTTTGTTTCTGGGGTCTAACATATAAATCGCCCCTTTCTCTATTGTTTCCTGAAGTATGGGGTCAGACCCTGTACTTCGTTAATCTCTACTTCACAAAAGTTTGCTGCCCCAGAATCTCAGGGATTTGCAACAGATCAAATACTTCCATCACTTCTTCTCGTACTTCCCTGATGCTGACATGAATGCCTTCATCACGTAGTGTCTGGATGAGATTCAGCATCAGGCCTATCCCGGATGAGTCGACAAATGCCACTTTTTCAAAGTCGATTGTGACACTTTTATAATGTTGCAATGCAGGAATCAGCTCGTCTTCAACTGTTTCTGTACAGTCAATATCCAGGTCCTCTTCAAATGTGACCAGTGCACGGCTGTCTTCCAGCCCGATTTCGTATGAAAACATGATCTTCACCCTCTCTTTAAAGCGTCAGCGTAAAATAATCTGTCCTTTTGCATTGATTGAGGCAGTCACGGCATGGTGATCTTCTGTGAGCACACGTTTTCTGTTACCGATTTTCAGTACAGTGCCTTCTAGTGCCGTGCCAATTTTGATAACGGCATTTGCAGGCACTGACAAATTGGTTGGCGTACCGCTTTCTGCACCGGTCCCGCCGATGTACATGCCTTTTTCAGCGAAAGCCTCACCACCGCGCAGCGTTCCGGTGATCGTCATATAACCGCCTGCATGTATTCTTGAATTTACGCAGCTTTTACCTTTGATATAAAGATTTCCACCTGCATGAATTCTGCTGTTCAGCACATTTTGTACGCTAATCGTTGACTCAGATTCATCAAACAGCCCAATTTCCTCCTGCAGTGCACCTAGCTGTTGTGAGAGGTGAGTAAAGATATTCAGTGACACCGGTTTGCCGGAGAGGGTTAAGAATATCGCAGAGATCTGTTCTGCAGTTTCTTCCCAGCGTTCATCATCGAGCTGGGCACGCCCCTCTTTTACAAGCTGTACGTATTTTTTCGCTCTTGGAAGGAAGTCACTGAATTTCTTTTCCATCAAAATGCGCACGAGCGGCTGTAGACCGCCTTTTGCAAAGTCAGTGGACTTAAAACCCGGTGAGTTGATCAGCTGGGAGATGACTGCAATAATCCTGTCGATATCCTGCTTCAGCACGACGACCAGCATAGAGAGTTTTGAAGTCACCATATTGTTCTGACCGGCTGAGAGATCTGAGGAAATCACATTCCCTTTCACACTGATTGATCCTGTTGCATTACAACCGGATCCACTGATATTTTTACCGATGATCACGTTCCCCTGCGCTTCAATTTTCATTCCGTGATGGACTTCACCGGTGATTTCCACGTCTCCGAAAAAGGAGATGTTACCTGATTCGAGACTGACATCTCCATTGTGATGGAGCTTCGGCATAATGGTGATTTTAACGAGCTGACCACGTTCTTCAATATGAGGACGCCCGACTTCTTTTGCGACCACTTTATCGCCAATCAGCTGCACCCCTTTCCCAAGCTTTAGAATTACTGGATACACAGGCTTATTGGGAATCGATTCGCTGAAAACGGAGTACCCTGCGCTCCCTTCCTGAGGTGGATGGACAATACCGATAATTTCGCCGGTTTCTATATTCGGAAACACCTTTGTTTCTCGGAAATCGACTTTTCCATGCTCATCTTCATGCACGCCTTGCTTTATATGCGTATCCACTTTCAGCTCAAACCAGCCATCTATTCCGTCAGTCGGTGCCACACCGCGGGCAATCGTGTAGGTTGTACCTTCAAGATTCCGAACCGCTCTCATCAGCTCAATCTGATCAATATTTTGCAAAATGCATTTTTCCTGCATTTCAGCTTTTATTTCCTGTTCCGTTAATGTCATGATCACCTGCTTTTCTTCTGAAAAAGTTAGCGTCAGGTGCGAAGCAGGATCTGCATCCTGGATGATGCGCGTAATTTTGTAACCTGGATTTACCGTGAGATAAGCCTTCAGCTTATTTTTATCAATTGTAATCGACCATTCAGTTTCTTTTACTTCATCATCAATTGCAAGCCGGTATGAATCATTTGCTGATAGAACAAACGTTTTTGCTTCAATAATCTCTTGATTTTTGTACAGTGTCATTTCTTTTGGAATCGTCACTACCGGCAGCTTATGAGTACCTGGTTCTATCATAAGACTCCCATTTTCAACCCATACAGCACCATTGCGCTCAAGCATCTCTCTGTCAGAGGATGACATGAGCGTTTGGACCGGTTTACTGTTAACCGCTACCCGCTCCATCTCCACTTCTTCAAAAAAGGATTCCGCATGGGTAAACCAGTCGTTGACCTCACCCCCGCTTTCGTCAGTGGACAGGCACTCTTTAGAGGTAACAGTCTTTTCATCATGATCATTTAGCAGCGTGAGCCTGACGATCGCCTGCTTTGAACCGATCCTGAGAAATCCTTTCGCCGGGTTTTGAAGCACCTCGATATGTACATCCCTTTTTGTTACCTCGAGCAGCTCCACCCCTGTATATACTGCTTCTTTAATTGTTTTCCCCCTTGCAATGATACTCTGCATATCATTCACCTGCCCTTTAGTTGTGAGCCACAGTTACGTTTTAAACATTTATAATAGGTGATCAATGACTTCTCTGATGATCACATAAAATCGTTTATATTTTTTAAATTCATATTAAATACAATTTTGAACGAGGAGATTCTCAATTTTCGCTTTTTCCGGCTGGTCAAACGAAATCACAAGCTTCGACCCTTCCTCAGAAGTATGAAGATGCACACAACTTGCGATTTTTAACATGATTGTAAACCCCTGTCCCATAGAATCCATAGAAGAATAACCAGAAAACAGTGTTGCTTTAGGCAGCTGGTCAAGCGGAATACCCGTTCCAGAGTCTTCTACAATTAAATGCAGCGCCCCATCCTTTTCAACTATCATCACTTTTCCGTGCGATGCATGTTTATATACATTCGTCATTGCTTCAGACAGTACCAGTAAAAAGTTCATCACGGCCGACTTAGAGAATTGGCGTGCTTCAAAACTTTTTTTTGCCTGATGACGAATCCTCGAAATATCAGACCGCTCCTCGATCCTTTCCTCTATAAGAACAACACCGTCTTTGAAACGCTCTACATCATACGCTTCGACCAGCAAAAGTTTATTCTGTGTGGCAGCCGCTAGTATATCCCGGTAGACGTACCAAATATCCTGACTGTCTCGTTTGACATGCTCTTCGTTTAGACGTTTGTCAGAAAACAACTGATCTTTATGGTTAGAATAAACAATACGCATCGCACGTGCTATTTGCTCTCCTGTTTCGTACTGGCTGATTCTATCGGGAAGATTATCACCATTCTCATACCACTCCAGCATTCGGGCAGCCGCTCTGATGACTGGTTCTCTATGTTGACTAAGCAGATGCGGCTGAGTCCTGATCACTTGAAAAAACAGCTGATCCTGTTTTCTATTAGAATAGGAAAGCACAGCACCTATTGTCATTGCGAGATACCCTGCATTCACAACAACTAATAACTTCGCACGAGGCTGATCTGATGGCTTCAAAGATTGATTCGCATTCGATTTGCTCTTAATTAAAGTTAACAGCCATCTCACCGCAATCACTCCCAGATAAAAATATGTCGAAATGACGAAACATCATTTTATGTATATGAAGGTATTGTATGAAATCCAATCTCTTATATCGTGACTAAAGATCTATTAATTGTATACTATGGTACCCCTTAATACTCATAAACGCAACATTAATTGTCACAATATTGAAAAAATATATCATTTTTTTCTCTTGTCGAAATAAATCATCAGATAATAAAAAACTTCCTGATTGACAACTTGTATATACACGTTATAGGATAGGAATTGTTAAATGAAAGCGCTGTTTATTTGGGAGATATGTAGACGCGGGTCTGTCCCTGGTCTACCGAAGACCGGGGTCAGACTCCAGCCTTCACAAAACCCTCTCATTTCCAGTGTTTTTTCCTGAATAAAGGGAATAGATGTAGTGCAGATGAAATGAAAACGGTTTCGAAAGGGAGGTTTTATAGATGAGCGATGTGAATCGTGAACAGGTGCGCCAGATTGTTGAAGCAATCGGCGGCCAGGAAAACATCGACACAGCTACTCACTGTGTCACGCGTCTCCGCTTCGTCCTGCATGACGACAGCAAGGTAGACAAGAAAAAGCTTGAGTCAATTGATCTGGTTAAAGGGTCATTTGCCAACAGCGGACAGTTTCAGGTAGTAATCGGACAGGGACTTGTAGATAAGGTTTATAAGGTCCTGGCAGAGGAAACAGGTATTCAGGAAGTGTCTAAGGATGATGTAAAAAGTGCAGCGACAAAAAAAATGAACCCGCTGCAGCGTGCAATTAAGCTTTTAGCTGATATCTTTATACCTATTCTTCCGGCAATCGTAACAGCAGGTTTACTGCTCGGTTTGAACAACGTGTTAACAGCAGAAGATTTATTCGGTGCAGATCCACTGATCGTCACATATCCTCAGTGGGCTGATATTGCAGAAGTTATCAATATCATAGCCAGCGCCGCCTTCACCTTTTTACCCGCACTGATCGGCTGGTCAGCGGTAAAAAGGTTCGGAGGCAATCCTTTAATGGGTATCGTGCTTGGTTTAGTACTGGTACACCCTAACCTGCTAAGTGCTTATGCATATCCGGATGCACTTCAGGAAGGAACTGTGCCGACATGGAACCTGTTTGGCTTAACCGTTGAATCGATCGGTTATCAGGGTCAGGTACTTCCAGTATTAGTGGCAGCATACTTATATGCAGTGATTGAAAAGTTTCTAAACAGACGCGTACACGATTCAATCAAACTGCTTGTTGTTGCACCGGTTTCTATTTTAATTACAGGTTTTGCAGCATTTATCGTCATTGGACCACTGACATTTGCAGCAGGTACAGCAGTGACTGACGCAGTCGTATTTATGTTTGAAAACTTCGGCTGGTTAGGCGGCCTGATCTATGGTGGGTTCTACGCAGTACTTGTGATCACAGGTATGCACCATACATTCCTGCCGGTAGACTTACAGCTGATCTCAGACCAGGGTGGTACATTCCTATGGCCAATCCTTGCACTGTCTAACATTGCACAAGGGTCTGCAGCATTTGCCATTTTTGCAGCAGCATTCTTTATGAAATCAAAAGATGAAAAGCTTAAAGGTCTTGCAAGTTCATCAGGTATCTCAGCATGGCTCGGTGTAACAGAGCCCGCACTATTCGGGGTTAACCTGCGCTATAAGTTCCCGTTCATCTGTGCACTGATCGGTTCAGGTATCGCAGGACTGCTTCTTGGTGCCAACTTCGTCCTAGCCAACTCAATCGGCGTAGGCGGTGTTCCAGGAATCATCTCGATTCAGAGCCAGTTCTGGGGCATATTCGCAATCGGTATGGCCATCGTGATCGTCGTACCATTCGCCCTGACACTTGCATACGCACTGATTATCAAAAAAGGAAAGTTTGAAGAAGAATAAAAATGCATATAGAGCTGTGAGAAGAAATTTTCACAGCTCTGTTTTTCTTTTAAAAACTTAGTGAGGAAAAAAACGTTTCGCTGCGCTTCAGGCGGACGCTTTCCGTGGCCGGGCGGTGAGCCAGCAGGCTTCGCCATGCTTTGTCTCACCTGTCCCTTCCTGCCACAGGAGTCACCGCCCTACGCTCCACTACACTGAGTTTGTATTTATTATTCGAATGACACTTTGAAAAGTATATAAGTCAATTGTCTTCAAATTTAATTAGCTATTACAACTTTATAGACATTGATATTTGTAAGTACCTATCAAGCAGATTGCAGCGGAAGGCGGTGACTCCGGAGCGATTAGTGGGATAGCTGAGACCCCGCAAGGCTTGCCTGAGGAGGCTCAGCGACCACCGCTCGGAAAGCATCCGCCTGGAGCTGCAATCTGCGATTATCCAACCTATCTTATATTTAAAGGAGGAATTTCAATGGCACAACCATGGTGGAAAAAAGCAGTGGTGTATCAGATTTATCCAAAGAGTTTCAATGATACGACAGGTAATGGTGTTGGTGATCTGAACGGGATTACTGAGAAGCTTGATTATTTAAATGAACTGGGTGTAGACGTCCTCTGGCTTACACCTCCTTACAAATCGCCTCAGCGTGACAACGGTTATGACATCAGCGACTATTTCTCCATTCACGAAGAATACGGTTCAATGGAAGATTTCGACCGCATGCTTGAAGAAGCACATAAGCGCGATATCCGCATTATCATGGATATTGTTGTAAACCATACGTCAACTGAGCACGAATGGTTTATTGAATCACGTAAATCCAAAGACAATGATTACCGCGATTTTTACATTTGGAAAGATGGAAAAGAAGACGGTTCTGAACCGACGAACTGGATATCAAAATTCGGTGGAAATGCGTGGCAGTATGATGAAGCAACGGATCAGTATTACCTTCACCTGTTTGACGTAACTCAGGCTGATCTGAACTGGGAAAATGAGAAAGTGCGCCGCGAAATTTATGACATGATGAATTATTGGGCTGAAAAAGGCGTGGACGGCTTCCGTCTTGACGTGATTAACCTCGTGTCAAAAAATCAGGACTTCCCTGATGAAACTGGTGATGGTGATGGACGCCGCTTTTACACAGACGGTCCGCGCGTACACGAATATATGCATGAAATGAATCAGGAGGTCTTTTCAAAGCACGATTTGCTGACAGTTGGTGAAATGTCTTCAACGACGATTGATCACTGTATTAAATACTCAAATCCTGAACGTGAAGAACTCAGCATGACATTCAACTTCCATCATTTAAAAGTGGATTATCCAAACGGTGAAAAATGGACAGTTGCAGACTTCGACTTCCTGCAGTTAAAAGACATCCTTTCAACGTGGCAGGTCGGGATGAATGAAGGCGGCGGATGGAACGCACTGTTCTGGTGCAACCATGACCAGCCGCGTGTCGTATCCCGCTACGGAAATGATGGCGATTATCATAATGAGTCAGCGAAAATGCTCGCAACATCCGTTCATATGATGCAGGGCACGCCGTACATTTATCAGGGCGAGGAGTTCGGGATGACAAATCCGAAATTCACTTCAATTGATGAATACCGCGATGTGGAGTCGCTGAACATTTATAATATCCTGCTTGAGCAGGGTAAAAGCGAAGAAGAAATCCTGAAGATCCTGCGCCAGAAATCACGTGATAATTCACGTACACCAGTGCAGTGGGATGACAGTGAAAACGCAGGATTCACTAGCGGCACACCGTGGATTCCTGTGGCGAAAAACTATCAGGAACACAACGCGAAAACTGCTTTAGAAGATCGTAACTCTGTCTTCTATCACTATCAGAAGCTGATTCAGCTGCGCAAGGACTATGACGTTCTGACAGATGGAAACTACGAGCTGCTGCTTGCAGATCATCCATCAATTTTCGCTTACACGCGCAACACTGAAAACGAGACACTGCTTGTGTTAAATAACTACTATGCAGAAGAAACGACGTTTGACATGCCAGAAGCACTTGCTGAAAAGCTGGATGGCTTCACGCGTCCGGACGTGCTGATCCATAACTATGAAGATGTAAATGGCGACGCTTCAGCATATACGCTTCGCCCTTATGAGTCGATTGTGTTTCACTATAAGAAGTAAGATGTGAAAACCGCCCGGGATCTCCCGAGCGGTTTTTATGTGTTTGTGTATAACCCGTCTCTACTGCATAATGTAGAGAAGGGTCTGTCCCGGGTCTACCTTTCCCACCAGCCGGGCACGTAGAAGAGGGGCAGACCCTCCTCTACAAACCGCGCCACAACTACCTCCGCTCAAGCGCAATCTCAACAGCCCGCGTCACAACCTTAACCCCCTGCTCCAGACAATCATGATTAAACCGCATATCCGGATGATGCAGCCCCGGCTCAAGATCTGCGCCAAGTGCCAGCATACAGGCCTTCAGATCAGGTTTTTCAATCGTGTAGAAATGAAAGTCATCACTGCCTGGTGTTACCACGCGTGGCCTTAAGGCGTCTTCTCCCATCTCCTGCACAATCGCTTCACGCATAATCGCCTCTGCATTCTCATTCACATCTGCACCCGGCGTATAATCAATCCAGCTGCCTTCAATTGAGACACCAAGCATCTCACTAAAAGCAGCCACTTTCTCATCAATCCGCTTTTTCAGTTCATCCATCGCTTCATTCGTCTGTGCACGCACATCAAGTGCAAACGTCGCAGAGCCCGGAATGATATTGTAATTGGTCGCCCCCGCATGAAAACTTGTCATTTTAACAGAATGCGGAATCATAGGCGAAATTCTCACTGTGCTCAGCTGATGTCCTAGCGCAAACCCCGCTTCAATTGCATTCACACCCTGGTGAGGTCTTGCTCCATGCAAATCTCCACCGGTTATTTTACCCTCGTAAAAGATTCCGCCACCATGTGAAATAGACGGTGCGGCTTCACCGTAAGAGAGCTCATCTTTTGGCCGCAGGTGCACACCAAACAATACACTGAGCCCATCCGCTCCGCCATTTTTAATCACAGAAAGAGAGCCGTTCCCCTGCTCCTCAGCAGGCTGAAAGATACACCTGAACGTGCCTTTCAGCTGATTCTCCTTCTTTTTCAAAGCTAAAAGCGTACCAATCCCGATTGTCATATGCGCATCATGACCGCAGGAATGGTTCGCCCTCATCTCCCCGTTTACCTCCTGCCAAAGTGCATCCATATCCGCTCTGAAACCGATAACCGGCTCACCGCTGCCTACTTCAGCAATCAGTCCGGTATGCTTTTTAAACAACTGAACGCGCACACCTTCACGCTCAAGCATATGCGCGATATAATCCGTCGTCTTCACTTCTTTAAAACTCGTCTCAGCAAGTCCGTGCAGATCCTGCCACACCTGTTCAAGATTCATCGTCACACCTCCACATGCAGTTCGCTTAACGCTTCAAGCACTGTTTCATCAACGTCCACACCAAGCCCCGGCTTGTCAGCCAAATGTACGTAAGGTACCTCGTACTTCAGGTTTCCCGGATCCTTCGAAAATAAAAGTGGTCCCGTCAACTCAGTTGTCTCAATATTTTTTCTCGCCATCGCTGCATGATACCCTGCTGCTGAGCCGATTGATGACTCCACCATTGAACCAACCTGACACGCAAGACCGGCCGCTTCAGCTGTTTTTGCCATATGAATAATCGGATAAATCCCGCCGCTTTTCATCAGTTTCAAATTAATTTTATCTGCCGATCGCTCACTGATCGCACGCTGGAGATCTTTTTCAGTACAGATACTCTCATCGAGCATAAGCGGTGTCAGGGTTGACTGCCTGAGCTCATTCATTTCTGTAAATGCTTCCGGAACAAGTGGCTGCTCGATCCAGTCAAGGTTCAGCAATTCTGTTTGAGCAAGCGCCCGCTTAGCCGTTTCATAGGTTTCCCATCCCTGATTCACATCCACCCGGATCGGCACATCATTACCAACAGCCTGCCTGATCGCTCTCAATCTCTCCACGTCAAGCACCGCATCTCCGCTCAGCTTGATCTTTAGATGTTCATACCCCTTTTCGAGTGCGTTGAGTGCAGCCTCACTCATCTTTTCTGGTGTTCCTATTGAGATAACTTTTGGATAGCTGAGCTTCTCATGCGCTTTTCCGCCAATCAGATCGTAGACAGGAAGCCCTGTAACCTTACCCATCAGGTCATAACAGGCAATATCCACAGCTGCTTTGATAGAAGGATTACCCTTTAACGCCCGACTCATGCGATTATGAATTTCCTCTATTTGAAAAGGTGACATACCTTTCACTTCAGGGACAATCACTTTTTCTAAAAGCGCAAATGAACCGTAAAATGATTCACCCGTCACATGCTCATCAGGCACAGCCTCACCATATCCCTCATGACCGGTATCAGTCGTCAGCTTCAAAATAATTGATGGCATTGAATCGAATCTCGCATACGAAACTACAAATGGTTCCTTTAAAGGGAGATGAATTCCCCATATTTCAGCACGAATAATCTTCATTTACCTAACCTCATTTCCCAGGAAATATGTCGATATGTATAGAAAATGCACCTCTGTGACGAGATGCATTTTAATGATGTAACCATTCATTGCGCTAACTATTCTTTAAAATCTCTCATTGCTACTAAGTTTAACTTTACTAAGGTGCAGCAATAAATTGGATCGAAGCAATCTTCCACTCACCGTCAACCTCTTTTAAAATCGTTACCTGACGGCCATTTCTAGACGCTTCAGCTCCAGATGCGGGATCCGTTGTCGTCAACTCCATATTGGAAAATACCTCAGCAGAACCTTTTTCATAACCACTGATTGTATGCTCAACCACTTCTCTATTCACATCAAACTGGTCATATACTTCCTCAAGGGCCGCACGCTCTTCTTCCCTGTCATAATAACCGTCTTCATACAGAAGAAGATCCAGATAACCTTCTATATCCTTATTGTTAAAGGTCTCAATATACTCATCAAAGACCGCCATAATTTCCTCTTCAGCTTCAGCAGGCACCTCTGCACTTTCCACATTACCATCTTCATCAAACATAATGCCTTCTTCAGATTCACCTAATCCTTCAGAAGCATGCGTCTCCTGCCCTTCACCTGAAAGCCCATCTTCCGCACTGTTCGAATTCGTACTCTCTTCATCACTGCAGCCTGCCAGCACAACCGCAAGCAGACCGGCAGCAATCGTTGTCTTCAAAATCCTGTTCATACAAACCGTCCTTTCTGCTTATATCGTTTCTTAATTAAAATTAGTGAAGTCATGATACGTTTATCCAAGCTGTTTCTTGGAGTGGAGGGCTGAGACTCCCGCCGGGGCAGGAAAGCGTAGCCCTCCACTGAAAGAAACAGCGGATATTTAACTAAACATCATATTGATTGAGTTAACTACCACAAGCGGATCCTTGTAGTGGAGGACGGAGACTCCTGCGGCAGAGAAGCGACAGGTGAGACCCAACAGAGCGTAGCTCAATGGGGCTCACCGCGCGGCCGCGGAAAGCGTAGTCCTCCACGGAAAGGAGGAGCGATTCATTAACTCAAAGATCATATGAAAATAATGGAACATTCACTAAAATCCTATCCCCTCATATGATACAATAAACAAGGGTGATATATATGGCAACTACAAATAAATATATGAACATTTTTCAAGAACTCTCCGAAGAAATAAAAAATGGAGTCTTCGAGCCGAACTCTTTACTCCCTTCAGAACACGAACTGTGCGAGCGATTTAATACATCACGCGAAACGATAAGGAAAGCGCTTACACTTTTATCGCAAAATGGGTTCATTCAGAAAATGCAGGGTAAAGGCTCCCTCGTTCTTGATATAAGTAAAATGACATTCCCGGTAACAGGACTTGTCAGCTTCAAAGAAATCCAGCAGTCACTAGGACGTGACATCCAGACAACCGTCCACAAACTCGAACTGATCGAAGCGGAAGACTGGCTTGCAAATCAGCTGGAATGTCCACAAAATGCTTTGACGTGGGAAGTCGTCCGCGCACGAACCATTCAGGGAGAACGCGTCATTCTTGATAAAGACTGGCTTCTGCAATCAAGCGTCCCTTCACTAACAGAAGAGATCTGCGCAGACTCAATCTACGCCTATCTTGAAGGTCAGCTCGGCCTGAACATCTCTTACGCTAAAAAAGAAATCACAGTAGAACCTGCAACAGATGAAGACCGTGCACTGCTCGACCTTGACGGCTACAGCCATATCGTACTCGTCAAAAACTTCGTGCACCTAGAAGACACATCCATCTTCCAATACACCGAGTCGCGCCACAGACTTGATAAATTCAAGTTTGTCGACTTTGCGAGACGACGGAAATAAAGTGAAACTCCGCTGATGAGGCGGAGTTTTTTATTTGAGAGAGTAATGAAAAATCTAAAACTGCGTGATGCATACTTCTTTAAGAGGAAATGCTGCAAGCCGACAGCTGGATTAATACATCCGGAAGCCTGATTGATACAACTTCCCTGGTGTATCGCTACATCCTTAAAACGTATTGATACAACTTCCCCGGTGTATCGCTTCAACCTGGAGACTAAAATGGCAGACTCATCGTTCATTCCCGCACAGTCGCCAAAAGAAATTAAAAAAGCCCCGCCAAAAGGCGAAGCTCATCAAACCAAATTTATCGTACCTCAACCCAGCCATTCTTAATTGCCGTAACAACAGCCTGAGTTCGGTCATTCACATTCATTTTCTGCAGAATATTACTTACATGGTTTTTAACTGTTTTCTCTGAGATATACAGCCCTTCACCGATTCCGCGGTTACTTTTACCATCTGCAAGCATTTGAAGCACTTCACACTCTCGCTTTGTGAGCAGATGAAGCGGACGGCGCACTTCTACTTGCTGGAAGTTACCGGTGAATTCAGCTTCTGCAAGACGGCGGAATTCGTTTACCAGGTTAACTGTTACTTTCGGATGCAGATATGAGCCGCCGTCAGCAACTGTTTTAATTGCCTCGATCAGTGCTTCTGAATCCATTTCTTTCAGCATATAGCCAAGCGCACCTGATTTCAGTGCGTGTGATACGTAGTTTTCATCGTCATGGATTGACAGGATGATCACTTTTGCATCTGTATGCTTTTTCACAAGCTGTCCTGTCGCTTCAACGCCATTGACCTCTGGCATATTAATATCCATTAATACAACATCCGGCTGGTGCGTTTCATAAAGTTCGATTGCCTGAGAACCGTCATCGCCTTCTCCTACGATTTCGAATGTGTCTTCAAAATCCAGGATACGCTTAACACCTTCACGGAATAACTGGTGATCATCAATAATTAAAATCTTTGTCATGTTTGGTTCCCCCTCAATCTTTAACTTTTAATTGGTACATTAATACTGATTGTTGTACCTTGTCCGGGCTTTGATTGAACATCCATTTTTCCTGATATCAGTTCAATTCTCTCTTTCATGCCCATCATGCCATATGAACCTTGCTTTTTTTCTGAAGGATCGAAGCCTTTTCCGTCATCTTTAATGATTGCATTCACACAATCAGGACGTATTTCCACTTTTACAGTGACTTCAGTTGCCTGTGCATGCTTTACTGCATTTTGCACAGCCTCCTGGATCAGCCTGAATAGCGAGACTTCGTATTTTGGATCCAGTCTGGATTCTTCCCCAATTTGCTTAAATGATAACTTAGTACCATGACTATATTCTTCGATGGTACTTAAGTATTTTCTGAGGGTAGGAACAAGACCCAGGTCGTCGAGCGCCATTGGTCTAAGGTCGTAAATGATCCTTCTGACCTCTGATAATGCTGAGCGGACCATCTTTTTATAGCTTTTAATTTCGTTAATTGCTTCATCAGTGCCTTTATCCCTGAAAACACGTTCAATTAAATCAGATCTCATCAGTACATTCGCCATCATTTGTGCAGGACCGTCATGTATTTCCCGGGAAAGTCTTTTACGTTCTTCTTCCTGGGCTTCTATGATCTGCATACCGAACATCTGCTTCTGGGCAGCGTCTTCAAGTGCTGCGCCAACTTTTTTCAGATCACTATTTAAATAAGTAAGTACAACTGATATTTGGGTCACCAGATTTTCAGCACGATCAATGGTTTCAACCATACTCTGAAGACGGCGCTCCAGGTCATCGCGTCTCTCACGGAGCTGCTTCTCTTCCTGTCTGTTAACCGAGAGCTTCATCTGAAGGTCGTGTGCCGTTTCATAAGCCTGACGGACCTGTTCTTCAGAAAAGTCCTTAAAGTGATGGCTGACTTCTGCCAGACGCTTTCTTGCAAAACGCGAGCGTCTTTCAAGTTCATCTCCTGTATATATCACGCTTGCAATTTTTTCACGGATTAATGAAAGTTCATTTACAAGCTGATCATATTCGTTACGGGTCTGCTCACCTATTTCAAAAATTTCTGACTTACTCTGATCTACAGTCTCTATCATTTTACCCAGAATTGAATCAAGGATCTGGGTATCTATACTATTAGCGGACACGTGCAGACTCCTTTCTCTCGTATACATGTCTTTACAAAAAATTATACTGTTAAACCAGTAAAATTGAAAGTATTGTGCCAAATAAAGTTTCGCACCGCAACATGTCGAAATTACGCAAAAAAGAAGCTATATTAATATATTTTTTCATCGCCCATTTAATCAACAGGACCTTATCTATTATAACATCATCACTTTGTCGCGATATTAAAGTTGCATTACAATTGGCGCATATGACATTTCACCTTTGTTGCATCTCTGCAAAAAATGACGCAACGTGCAATTTCTTGTTATAATTGTGTAATAAATGCGCGATATGAAGGAGTATTTTATGCTGAAAAAATATTTAACCGTCTCAGGATACAGTGAAAGTGAGATCGTGATTCAAAAATCCCGTTTTATTACCTATACAAAGCGAACAGAGACGGAAGAAGAAGCACAGGCTTTCATCCAGGAAATCAAGAAGAAGCACCCTTCAGCGAACCACAACTGCTCAGCCTATATGATCGGGGAGCATGATTTAATTCAGAAAGCGAATGATGACGGTGAGCCATCAGGTACTGCCGGTGTTCCGATGCTCGAAGTCTTAAAGAAGAAGGGATTAAAAGATACAACAGTAGTCGTTACCCGCTACTTTGGCGGAATCAAGCTTGGCGGCGGCGGTCTGATCCGTGCTTACGGTAAGTCCGTAACGGAAGGATTAAAAGCTGCAGGCGTTGTTGAGAGGTCCCTGAACAGAATTATGATTTCAAAAATGGACTACACGTGGCTTGGAAAAGTAGAGAATGAAGTCCGATCTTCAAAATATCCTTTAAAAGAGATTCAATATTTAGAGGCAGTGGCTGTGGAAACTTATGTAGAAGAAGATGATATTGAAGCATTCACTTCCTGGATGACGGAGCTGACAAATGGTCAAGCTGAAATTGTACAGGGTGAAATGGTCTATCGTGAAGAAATTGTAACCGAATAATCGACAATTGTAATGAAAGTTTCATTTTACGGATAGCGGGAAAACATAGTACAATTAAAATTGCCGTAATTTTTTATACGGAAAACTGGATAACACCCAAGTAAAGGAGCTACGCTGGGTATGGATAGAAAAACCTTTAAAAAGAATAAGAAGAATAAACGCTTAAGAAAGAGGTTTATGCTGATAGGTTTGCCAATCTTTCTGCTACTAGTTTCTGGCGTTGTATATGGTGGGTATTTATATACAAAAGCACAAAATGTTGCAGATGACTCTTTTGAAGAACTAACTGGACGAGAACAATCTGACCTGCGTGAATATGAAGTAGACCCTAATATCGACAATGTGTCAGTTTTATTTTTAGGCGTTGATGGTAGTGAAGCGAGAGAAGAAGCATCAGGTTTTGAGAACGGGACGACCCGAACTGATGCAATTATCTTAGCCACTCTTAATAATGATGATAAATCTATTAAACTAACAAGCATCCCACGAGATACACTAGCTTATATTCCAGAAGTTGGGATAGAGGACAAAATTAATCATGCCCATGCATTTGGTGGGCCGAAAGCTTCTATGGAGGCTGTTGAAGAATTACTTGATGTCCCTGTCGATTACTATGTGCGAATGAATTTTTATGCGTTTATGGATGTAGTAGATGCTCTTGATGGTGTTGAAGTAGATGTACCATTTGATATGGTTGAAATGAACTCTGAAGATGAGAAAGATTCCATTATACTCGAAGAAGGCAGACAGACCGTAAACGGTGAAGAAGCTTTAGCTTTTGTCCGGTCAAGATATCAGGACAGTGATTTAGCACGAGGCGGAAGACAGCAGGAAATAATTGAAGCAATTTTGACTAAAGCGAAATCTGCGGGATCTATTAATCGATATGCCGATGTAATAGACGCTGTAGGAGATAACATGAAAACAAATATGCGCTTTTCAGAAATGAGATCATTTATTTCTTATGCTGCAAATTCAGATTTGAATGTTGATTCACATACACTTCAGGGTGAAGGTGTTTATTATAACAACATTTATTACTATCAGGCTTATGAAGAAGAGCTTGAAGAAGTAAGAGCTGATCTTCAAGATCACCTTGATCTGTCAAGTTTCGCCAGTGAAGAAAACGAATCATCCGGCTTATCAACAGAATCAGATGATGCGGGTGATACTGAAACAAATGATAATAATTGGTAAAACGTCCTTCGGGGCGTTTTTTTTAAACAACGATTAAAATTAGGATTTAAATCGTTAAAATAGTTAGCTTTTAATATAAAACTCATGATTTCTCATGAGTTTCAACTTCAACAATCTTCTGTAAAGCTCTTCTCTCATAAGATTCTTTGCAAACTGAACAAACATGAAGAGTTTAATTTTTTTTTTCTATATGTAGTCAAATTCTCTTCATTCCGTATACAAAAAACACAATACTTCTTAAACAATTTCTACATCAGGCACAATTACCCTTTTTGATGTCATCATGAATAATACTTTATTCTTATTTATTGTAATCTACTTTTTTAACACCCTATGTTAAAAATTAGAATCATATTCTTTAACTATTCAACAATCCAATCTGTTTTCCATAGTCTTTCAACAGCTTGCAAAGAAAAGTTCTTATCAATCGACAGCTTGTAAATATCCGGCTTTGTCGTCTGCAGGCTGAACTCAAACCCATAGCGATTATCAAACCAGCTCATCACACAGGCAAAAATATTTCCGTGAATACCAATCGCAATATTCTTTCCACTATGATCATGAACAATTTCTTTTAAAGCAGCTACTCCACGCTCAATTACCTCATTATTCGTCTCACCTTGAGGAAATTTAAAATCAGGATCTTCAAATACCTTTTTAATCGCAGTAAGCGGATCCTCAAAATGATGATCGCGCGCTGCCAGATCCCGTTCCCTTAATCGTTCATCTATCTTTATCTCCTGTCCAAGCTCCTTTGAAAGCCCTTCCAACGTCTGTCTTGCACGTACATATGGACTGGAATAAATCACATCTATTCCCTCATCCAATAAAACCTCTGTCACCTTTTCAACTGACTTCCAACCCTGCTTAGACAACCCACGAGTCTCCTCAAACTCAAGCGAAAATACCGAATGCGCGTGCCGTACCATATACACCTCAGTGATCATGTAATCTCTCCCTATGTCTGTATTATCTTTAGTTTACTATACTTGGAAGAAGGTTACGACTTTTTGGGACAATACAGCGGGGGCGGAGGTTGACGTGTCAATACAGAATTATTACCCATTTTCATACGCTTACCTCCAGTCCTCCTGCATCAATTCTGATTATGCTTCCTCACAACATAAAACAGCCAGCCTTCTTCTCAAATACTCAGCAAGTGCTATAACGTGGTCTTTACCACACCCGGATGCCGGCCGATTTCAATAGATCCTGTGATAGTTGTCCGGTTCATGATTTCAGTTACAGTGACGCCGAACAGGTTGGCTGCTCGCTTCAGGTCATATTCTTTAGCGAGATTGAAGTTAGAGCCAGTGCCAGAGACGGGCAGTCATTCTTGGAGATTATTGATGTTTCATTTTTTTGCAACCGCTTGTGCTGATTTTAGTTCAGATTCTGTGAACGGTTTTGCCGTGGAAGATAGGTCTTCTTCATTTAACAGCAGAATTTACTATCAAGAATGAATTAATCAGTAAGGTTTCAGTTGCTTTGTTCAATGCTCTATACAATGTCTAAAAATTCAGTTTCACTATAGCACAAATAAGTAAAAATCTTGAATCCGAAATATTCCAATAAAATGTATAATATACTTATAAAATTTTATACTAAATTTTAAATCTACTTAAATGTCATTGTCAGGTATGGTACTCAAATGTACTTCCTGATACAATCAACTAACTATACAAGATGAATCAACTGAAAAGGAGCTTTTTAATGACTAACAATGATATTTTAATCAGATTAAGATATGCCCTGGACCTTAAAAACACTGAAATGGTCGAGATTTTCAAACTCGGTGACCTTGATTTAACTAAAGATGACGTCTTAAAAATTCTTTCAAAGGATCCTTACGAAGATGACGAAAGCGATGAATATTTAGAGACTGAATCTTTTATTAAATGTACAAATTCTATGCTCGAATCTTTTTTAAATGGATTTATTTCTTTCAAAAGAGGGGCCAGACCTGACCAAAAACCTGATAGATCAATTAAGAATCATGCCAGTGTAAACAATGTGTTACTAAAAAAAGTGAAAATTGCTCTGTCCTTAACAAGTGAAGAAATGCTTCATATATTTGAACTGGCAGGACTAAATGTATCAAAAGGCGAGTTGGGAGCCTTACTTAGAAAAGAAGGGCATAAAAACTATCAACCTTGTGGCGATAAATACGCCAGAAATTTTATTAAGGGTCTGACAATCAAGTACCGGGAAATCGATTGAATAGCTTATAAATAGGAACATGTAATCCATTTCTTTATCTATGATTTTAAATAAAAAACACTTGGAAGTGGGTATATTTACCTCTACATTCCAAGTGTTTTCTACTTTTCAGCATATGTCCAACGAGAATACGATCGTTGAACGCCCCTAATTTCCCCATAGTATAAAAATCAATTAGAAAGATGAAGTATATATGGGCTCTAAAACCAATGAATATAGTAACAAATTGACTTAACCCAGTGTCCCAACGACTTTTTGGCAGTTACCTTGCTCGTACAGACTTGCTTGGCTGCTTTTTGTTACAAACAATACATCTTCCATCATACAAGCTGTAACGATGCTTTCCCTTTAGCCGGCAATCTACCCAATAACGCAACTTCATCTACATTCACCCTTTCAGACGTACCTCTCGTCTATCAGAATAAATCCTGGCAGTTCAGCCATCCTGGCAGTTCATATTTAGCTGCTGTAGACCTGTAACTTTGCGTACACAGCTTTCGCTATGCTTGCCTTTTTTGAGAAGTTTTGTATAAATGATTATAACCTGAGGGGACTATTAGAACAATAAATATTATAAATTTAACATATAAATTTTTTACAATTTATGCAGTGGATTTCATTAAACATTCATAGTTGAATACTTACCCATTTTTGATCATATGAGCTCTTTAAAATCGCATCAACAATTTTCATATTATAATGCCCATCCTCAAATGTGGCAAAATAACCCGCTTCACCTGTGTGCTCGACCCCTTTATAAAAAGAAATCATCAAATTCTTCAGGCAGTCCGGCCATCCTTCCTGATGTCCCCCGGGAAAATGGGCATAGGCACCCGCTTTTTCTGATAATAGTGAGGGGTCTTTCATCAGCATTTGATTCGCTTCATCGCGCTTACCGATCCATAATCGGTTTGGCTTTTCCTGATCCCATTCAAATGAACCTTCTGATAAGGAGATGGTAAAATGCAAATTGTTCTTTTTTCCTGCAGTGACCTGTGAAACGTTAAACATCCCTTTCGTTCCACCTTCAAATTGAACAAGTACATTCCCGGCATCTTCAGACTGAATCCTGATCTGCTCATATTGACCGGCTGATTCATTTGAAAACGTGGAGCTGACTCCATTAGCAGGTTTTTTTCTTACTGAATGAAGCGTTGTGAGGTCAGCCATCACCCGCTCAATCCGTTTACCGAGAATATGCTGCATCGTATCACACCAGTGTGAACCAATGTCCGCAATTGCTCTAGACTCACCATTTAAATCTGGATCCATCCGCCAGCTGTAATCAGTATCGTACAGACACCAGTCCTGTAGATAACCGCCTGAAATTAAATGCGGATGCCCAAGTTCTCCAGCTGCAATGCGAACACGTGCCTCCTCAACCATTGGATAATGTCTATAATTAAAACAAACTCCGTGAACAAGTCCTGATTTTTTTGCAATTTGAAGTAACTCTGCTGACTGCTCACTATTAAGAGCCAGCGGTTTTTCAGACAATACATGCTTGCCTGACAAAAGAATCTTTTTATTTAATTCGTAATGCATCACATTCGGTGTACAGTTATGTACGACTTCTATTTCAGGATTAGCCAAAAGTTGATCAACATCATCATATGCAAATGCAAGCCTGTACTCAGCCGCAATCTGCTCAGCCTTTTCCATTGACCTCGACACAATCCCAGCTGCCTCAACCCCTGGCAGCCTTTTCAGCGTTTCCAGATGAGCCATTGCAGAAAAACCTGTGCCGATGACAGCAGCACGAATCAATTTTTTCATTATACAGATCTCCTTTTTATGAATATTCCGATTATTAATTTTAGCATAATTTAGGAAAATCAGCGCATCTCAGGTGTCTGGTCGTATAAATAAAAAAATGCATGTTGAATGTAAATTCAACAAGCATTTTTATTGCCCAACCTTTGATATAGCCGGCATCTTACCATTCCACACAATCTGTGAAGGGGCCTGCCTTAGAATAATATCAGGCTCTTTTAATAGAAGCTTAAAATTTTTCACCGGTAAGAATCCAAGTGAATGCTTAAAACTCAAGCGATCAAGGTAGGTTCTCATACCTTCGAGATTCGCTGACTGATTTTGCCCGCCGGGTGTAAAATCATAAATGACGCCTGCGATTGGTACCCTTTTAACCGAACCGGCCTCAGCTACTCTCAGGAAGAAGTCCCAGTCCCAATAGTTCTTTACCTCCGGATCGAAAAGACCGATCTGTTGATGTAAAATTTTTTTATAAATACAGCCCGACGGTACAAAGGTCGAGAACTTCTTCATTTCAGCCAAGTCATATTGATAAGCAAATAACATTCTTTCAACCGGGACCCTTGATCCATGTAAGAGTTGATATTCAACAATCTCCACATCAGAATAAGCAAGATCATACCCCTGAACTTCCCTGAGCATTGTTTCAATATGTGTAGGCACAATCCAGTCATCATCATCAATCAGCATAATATATTCAGAGACAGCGAGCGAAACTCCGTGATTTCTTGCATGGACATGGAGTACATTTTGCGGCAGATGTTCAATCCGGATGGGCAGAGTGGGAAACTCGTCCAGCAATTCATCTACACATTCTCCCGCATCATTTACAATGATCACTTCATCAGGCTGAACCGTTTGAGTCAGTAAAGAAGTCAATAATTCTCTCAAATACGGCTGCCGGTTATAGGTTGGAATCACGACAGAAACTGACTGAGCTTTCATAGACAGCACCCTTTTAAAATTTTATTTTATCGTATCACTTAACCGGATTACTGTGTAAAAATTTTAAACAGCTACTCTCTTATCACCTCAGCCAGCCTCTTTACCCCTTCAACAATCTCTTCTTCACCAGCAGCACTAAACGACAGCCTTAGCTGCTCAAGTCCCTCTTCCTGCTGAAGGTAAAAATATTTTCCAGGAATGTAAGATACGCCTGCCTCAGTCGCTTTTTCCAAAAGTACGGCGGTATCTGCTCCCGGAATATTGAGCCAGACGAAGTAGCCTCCTTTAGGCTGTGTCCATGTGACATCTTGAGGCATATGTTCTTTGAGCGCGTTCAGCAAAGTGTTGCATTTAGATTGATAAACCCTCTGGAGGTTTGCCAGATGTCCTGTCCAGTCAACGTCCTCAAGAAAAGCAGCCATCGTTGACTGTGCGAATGGATGATCCAGATCTTTTTTAAAACGGAACAGTGTCTGAATCCATTCAGCGTCAGCAGCGATCCATCCTACCCGCATACCTGGTGCAACCACTTTGGAAAGCGAACCGATATAAAACACTCTACCTTCATGATCCATTGATTTTAATGAGCTGACCGGCTGGTCGAAATAGAGTTCTCCGTAAGCATCATCTTCCATAATTAAAAAGTCGTAGGCTGCAGCAAGTTTAAGTAAATGTTCTCTCCGTTCAATCGACAGCGTAGTGCCTGTCGGGTTTTGAAAAGCCGGAATCGTATAAAGTACTTTAGGAAGCGGCTTATTTTCACGCTTTCTTTCAGCCAGCAGGTCTTCGAGTCTCTCTGTGTCCATACCGTTCTGATCTACTGGTACGCTGAGGATCCTGTCAGTATAATTCTGAAAAATTTCAAGCGCCTCCATGTAGGTCGGTGATTCTACAATGATATATGTTTCTTCATCAAGTAAGATACGTGCAATGAGATCAATCGCCTGGCAGGCACCGGACGTGACGAGCAGTTCTTCCTGTTTGATATGTATTTGTCTTTCATTCATGCGGTTAGCCAGCCATGTTTGAAGCTGGTCAATTTTTGGACTGCCTATATAATGAAGCGGCAGATCGCGTTCTTCATTTAGCAGACGTGTGACTGCCTGCTGTATTCCATCTACCGGCACAAGTGACGCATCCGGAAAGCCTGAGCTCAGACGCACACAGCCATCCGGTACTACCGGCATCCATGCACCTGGCGGGTCGTGCTTTACAGCAGATGTGATATCCTGCGAAAAATATTTTGTATAGTCCATACCTGTTCACTCCCTATTTCTATTATGGTCAGTATAACAATGATTCAAAAAGAAATCCGGTGAAGCCTGCAGCTCCTCCGGATACTTTTTAAAAGAATAATAGATGAGCCATTAACGCTGCGATTGGCAGGCTGATAATCGTACGCTGAAGAAATACGACAAACAGCTCCCAAATTGAAATCGGAATTTTTGATTTGACTAAAAGTACGCCGATTTCTGACATGTAGATCAGCTGTGTGAGTGATAATACGCCAATCACAAATCTTGTCAGTTCAGATTCAATACTGCTGCCGATCACTGCCGGCAGGAACATATCTGCAAAGCCCACGATCATTGCAGGTGCTGCCGCCTGTGCTTCAGGAATTCGGAGCAGCTCGAGCAGTGGCACAAACGGGTAAGACAGGTACGTAAATACCGGCGTGAATTCAGCAATGATCAGCGCAAAGGTTCCGATCGCCATCACAAGCGGGATCAGTGCAAACCAGATATCAAGTACATTTACGATTCCTTTTTTCGCTACACCGCGGTAGCTCTTCACCTGATCCGCCTTTTCAACCGCCTTCTCCACACCCCATTTAAAATTTGAAACGCCCTCCGGCACAACCTCTTCAATCTGCTTGCCGACAGGCTCATAATACGTTTCCTTTTTACGCGAAAGCGGTGGAATTCTAGGGCAAATGACAGCCACAATCACACCGGTTACAATCACGGTAAAATAGAACTGAACAAACATACCGTCAATATTTAAAAATCGTGCAATGACTAAGCTGAATGCAATTGAAGCGATCGAAAAGTTCGTCGCAACAACGGATGCTTCACGCTTTGTATAATAGCCTGACTCATACTGCTGCGTTGTAAGCAGCACGCCAACCGTCCCGCTCCCCATCCAGGATGCCAGCGCATCAATCGACGAACGGCCCGGCAATGTAAAAAGCGGCACCATCACTTTTCGCACGATCGTCCCGATAAAATCCATTAACCCAAATTCTAAAAGAAGCGGCATGAATAAACATGCAAACAAGAACCACACCATCAGTACCGGAATCAAGTCATACAGCATGACCTGTCCTGTCACCGGTGACCAGACAAGTTCCGGTCCCACTTCAAATAGCGTTGCAAGTGCAAACAGCGCACCGATGATACGCAGTGACATCCAAAAAGGTGCAACATCAAACAGCAGGGCAACTGCCGGCTGCTGTCTGACCCCACTGAGTGCCGGCAGTTTTATGAACAGACTCCCCAGTGCCGATAACACAAGCACAAACGTCATAAAACCTGGAATATAAGCTGCAATCGCACCCTGCAGACTATCTGCTAAAATGCCAAGTCCAATCGTCACTTTTCCATCAAACTTTACGGGTACAAGAAACAGTAATACCCCAATTAAAGAAGGTAACCAAAACTTCATATATTGCTTTGCAGAATAAGTATTCATTTTTTCAATCCCACTATTTATTCTTTCCATCTCTAATGACCTCACAATCCGCTACTAAGATGTTTTATATATTATCATTTTTATGTATAAAAATACAACGGTTATTTTATAAGGTACAGCGGGAACGGAGTTGAGTGCACCACTTTTAAAATCATTCCAAAAATGAATCACTCAACTCAGTCCACGATGTGTCCCGTATCCCCCCTTAAAATCCTTTCAGCCTTCTCAGCACCAACGCCAGCACCCCAGCTACACCAAGCAGCCCTGCCATCAATAACCATGCAGTCTGAAAGTCCCCGCTCATATCAATCGTCAGGCCGAAAAGTGGCGGTAAAATAATGACGCCTGCTGATCCGATTGTCAGACTGACTCCGCTTGCTGCGCCTGCCTGCTGTCTGGGGGTCAGTTCTGTAGCGATGTTCATCCAAAGTCCATTGAAGCCTGATACGGCAAATCCAAGAATGACGACAACCGCTACTAGCAGAGGAACCGGAATTCCATCTGTTAAAAACGCCATGCCGAGCGCTCCGGTCAAAGCTGTCGCAATGATAATCATTAGAACCGGGAACCTTTTTCCACCAAATAGCGAATCACTGATTGATCCCCAGATAATTCTGCCGAACGAACCACTTGCTTCAGATAATAAAAGCATCGATCCTGCAAGTGCCAGACTGAAAAAGAGTTCATCTGTCACGAAAAATAATAAATATGTATTCACACTCATTTGCGAACCGTTTAAAATCAGCGCAACTAAACTGATCAAAAGTAGTGGTTTATATGTAATAATTCCGAGCATACTCCCTTTAACTGCCGGCTCACTGGCTGTTTTTTCAGCGAGCTGCTCTTTATAAAAGCGAAACGCAATCACGCCGCTTAACATCAGCACCACACAAGCAATGGCCATCGAAACCCGCCATCCGAATGC
The DNA here is from genome assembly GCF_055597105.1 of Jeotgalibacillus sp. 10bf12. Lineage (NCBI taxonomy): Bacteria > Bacillati > Bacillota > Bacilli > Caryophanales > Caryophanaceae > Jeotgalibacillus > Jeotgalibacillus sp. 10bf12. The sequence goes on from NZ_CP200276.1 coordinate 3,402,805, forward strand.
AACTGCAAGCGGTAAAAGGGCAATCGCTGCAAGGGCTGAACCGAATGTAACGCCCATCTGCTTAATCCCCATCGCTGTTCCTCTTTTAGCCGGAAACCAATAAAGAATGCCGCGATTTGTGACTGGATGCGTCGCGCCGTATCCCATACCTCCAAGCATGATAAAAAACAGCAATATATAAAAGCCTGATGCAAATGAGCCGAGCAGAAAAGCTGTCCCAAGCACAAGACACACGATTAACAGCAATCGCCGCGTTCCGATTTTATCAGTCAGCATCCCTGCTGGAATACTGACCAGCATCTGTCCCAAAAACAAAAATGAAGGCAGCAAGCCTACCTGCGCTTTTGACAGTGTCAGATCTTCTGCAATCAACGGGCCAAGTGGGGCAAGTGACCGCCCAACAAGCGCAACAGCCACCTGCGCCAAAAGCAGCCAGCCGAGCATCTGCCATGCTGTTGAAAGTCCTCTGTGATTCGACATCGTTCTGGCTCCTTTCAGTAACTTGATAATGTTTCCATTATACATGAAGAATACACCTGGACCGGGATGGCTGTGTCACGGATAGATCAAATATCCAACTTGATACATCACACAATCGCTCCCATGCAGCACTTTACATCCTCTCCAAAATCCGTTATCCTTTAAATCGTAATAATTACGTTTTAAGAGAGGGTTATTTTCATGACGATACCAGTTACAGTTTTGAGTGGTTATTTAGGTGCGGGTAAGACGACTTTGTTAAATCATATTTTACATAGTAAGCAGGATTTGAGAGCGGCTGTAATTGTGAATGACATGAGTGAAGTGAATATTGATGGTGGGCAGCTGAAGAAGGGCTATTTTTCACGGACGGATGAGACGCTTGTGGAAATGCAGAACGGCTGTATCTGCTGTACTTTGCGTGAGGATTTGATGATCGAGGTGAAGCGGCTGGCTGAAGTTGGTGAAATTGACTATATCGTGATTGAATCAACAGGCATTTCGGAGCCGATCCCTGTTGCGCAGACATTTGTGTACGAAGATGAAGAAACCGGGATTGATTTAAGCAAATTGACGCGGCTGGATACGATGGTGACTGTTGTGGATGCACTCAGATTTGCTGATGATCTTGAGAGCGGTGAGACATTGCTTGACCGTAAGCAGACGGACGATGAGCAGGATGAGCGTGACGTGTCTGACCTGCTGATTGATCAGGTTGAATTTGCTGATGTCATTATTTTAAATAAAATAGATCTCGTTTCTGCTGAGGATGCGGATGCAATCAGGGTGCTGCTGAAGACTTTGAATCCCGAAGCAAAAATCCTGACAGCTTCCTACGGTCAGGTAGACCCGCTGGATATTCTCAATACAAAAGCTTTTGACTTTGAAAAAGCCAGTCAGGGTGCAGGATGGATCAAGGAGCTGAATGAAGAGCATATTCCTGAAACAGAAGAATACGGGATTACATCATTTCTTTATAAAAGGCAGCATCCTTTTCATCCGGCAAGATTCTATCAATTTTTGAGTGAGCTTCCTGAAGAAATTGTCCGATCTAAAGGATTTTTCTGGCTGGCTACGAAAGAAAAGTCAGCGGGTCTTGTTTCACAGGCAGGGAAATCAATTCAGCTGCAATCTGCAGGCACATGGGTGGCTGCTTTACCGGAAGAAGAACAGCAGCAGACACTGAAAGATGAGCCTGAGCTGAGCAGCCGCTGGCATCCTGAATGGGGCGACCGGCTGAACGAACTCGTCTTTATCGGTATCGGACTTGATCAGGAGGCTATTACTCAAGAGCTTGATCAATGCCTGTTGACTGAAGAAGAGTTGAAATCTGATTGGCGCAAACTGGAAGATCCGTTTCCTGATTTTTCAGGAAAGTAGTGATTGAGATATAGCTGAGGACGGAGTTTAATGATCTATTTTTAGCGCACTGCTTAAAACGAACCATTGAACTCCGTCCCTACTGTGTTTTTTAAAATAATCTTGGTCATTCCTTATCAAGGGTACTAGAAACTCCCTCCCTCAGCTTCACCTAAACCCCAAGCAGCGTCCGATCCGACAGCTCAGTCCCCTTCATCTTCCCAAACTCATTCAGCAGATCTGTTACAGTAAGATGCTTCTTACGGGAACCTTCCTCTTCAAAAATAACTTTCCCTTTATCCATCATCAGGATGCGGTTGCCTAGGTCGACGGCTTGCTGCATATTGTGTGTGATCATGATAGTGGTGAGCTGTTCGCGTTCGACGATTTCTTTGGTGAGTCGTGTGATAAGTGCCGCTCTTGATGGATCTAGAGCTGCTGTATGCTCATCAAGTAAAAGCAGGTCAGGCTTTGTAAATGTAGCCATCAGCAGTGACAGCGCCTGGCGTTCGCCCCCTGATAGCAGGCCGACTTTTGCACGAAGACGGTCTTCTAGTCCAAGGCCCAGTGTTTCAAGCTGTTCTTTGAAAAAGGCTCTTCTTTTCGCTGTCACTCCCAGGCGTAACGTACGCGGCTTAACTCTGCTGTATGCAATCGACAGGTTTTCTTCAATCGTCAGCGTTGGTGAAGTTCCTGCCATCGGGTCCTGGAAGACGCGGCCGATGCGGCGGGCACGTCTATATTCCGGGAGCCCGGTCACGTTCTGGTCACTGATCAGCACATCGCCCAGGTCAGGATACATTTTCCCTGCGATGATGTTAAAAAGCGTAGATTTTCCGGCCCCGTTACTTCCGATAATCGTAATGAAATCGCCCTTTTTCACATCAAGTGTAATATCATCAATCGCCACTTTTTCATCAGGTGTTCCTTCATTAAATACTTTGTATATATCATTCAGCTGAAGCATATGCCACTATCCTTTCTGCGCGCTGAGTCGTAATCGGCGCTGTCGTTTTCGCATGGTTTCTTTTTGTTTGGCAATCGCTTTTGGCAGGACGAGTGCAAGTATGACGATGATTGCTGTAATCAGCTTCAGATCGCCTGTTTCAAGGAATTCCACCCGCAGTGCCAGTGCGACAATAATGCGGTAAATAATCGCACCGACAATGACAGCCAGCGTTGTGCGGATAATCGTCTTTTTACCGAAGATCGCTTCCCCGATGATCACGGATGCAAGCCCGATCACGATCATCCCGATTCCTGAATTGACGTCAGCAAATCCGCTGTACTGCGCAACGAGCGCGCCTGCGATTGCGACCATTCCGTTTGACAGACCAAGGCCGAATACTTTGTAAAAGTGGATATTGCCTGAGAATGATGTGATCATCAGGTAATTATCACCAACCGCTCTCAGCGCCAGACCGAACTCTGTTTTTAAAAAGAAGTCGAGCATGACTTTCACTAAAAGGACGAAGGCAACCATGACAATCATGATGGCCCACGTGCCGCCGATGCCCTGGCGGATCCATGTAAACAGGTGATCCTGGGCAAGCAGTGAGACGTTTGGTGCGCCCATGATACGCAGGTTGATTGAGTAGAGCGCAATCATCATCAGGATCCCTGATAAAAGCGGATTAATTCCGCCGACTGTATGAAGCAGCCCTGTGATTGTGCCTGCGATAAAACCTGCCGCAAATGCCGCTGCGACCGCCATCAGCGGATTCACTCCGTTTACGAGCATAATCGCCGCAACTGCTGCGCCTGTGACAAAGCTCCCGTCCACTGTCAGGTCGGGAAAATCGAGAATTCTAAACGATAGATAGACGCCAAGCGCCATCAGTGCAAACATCAGTCCTACCTCAACTGATGTGAAAATGGACATCCACATACAACTCTTCCTCTCTCCATTTGATGAAAAAGAGCGAAGCAGCGCGCTCCGCTCATAGCGTTTACTCTGTAAATTCAGCCATCTCTTCCCACTCCGGCTTCACTTCAATACCCATTTCCTCAGCCGCATCACGATTAATCATGAGCTTCAGATTGCCAGGATACTGAACCGCCATTTCACCAGGATCAGCGCCTTCAGTCAAAATCTCAACTGCCATCTGACCCGCTTCATAGCCGATATCTCCGTATTCAAAACCATATGCAGCAAACCCGCCGCGCGCTACTGAATCAAGCTCCCCAACGAAAAGTGGAATATCCTGATCATTTGCAACGCCAATCACAGATTCAAGTGCAGAAACGACCGTGTTATCAGTAATGATGTAAAACGCATCTACTTTTCCAACAAGCGATTCAGCCGCCTGCTTTACATCAGCAGAAGTTGAAACAGCTGCTTCCTCAACCGTCACATCAGATCCGACAGCTTCTTTTACTGCATCCACCTGCACAACCGAGTTCGGCTCACCGGCGTTATACACCATGCCGATCGATTTCACATCAAGCTCGCCTGTCATAAATTCAACTGTATTTGTAATCGCATCTGGATGCATATCCGTCGTACCTGTCACATTGCCGCCTGGCGCTTCCATATCCGCAACCAGATTTGCAGAGAGCGGATCCGTTACCGATGTAAAGACAATCGGAATATCAGCCGTCGCATTCAACGAGCTCAGTGCACTCGGTGTAGAGTTGGCAAAAATCAGATCCACACCGTCCGCCACAAACTTCTGCGAAATAGACTGGCTGTTATTCTGATCACCCTGTGCCACCTGATCATCAAATGTTACCTCAAGCCCGGCCTCCTCAAATGCACGCTTAAACCCTTCAGTCGCAGCATCTAAAGACGGATGCTCCACAATCTGCGTTACCCCAATCGTATATGAATCCTCACCGCCGTCCTCAGCCGACGTCTCAGAAGTCTCATCACCACAAGCCGCTAACACCATTACTGCAGACAACGCTGCACCCGACAACCATACCTTTTTCATCTCAATTACCCCCTGATTCACTTTTACACTTCGACGCTTTTATGCTTTTATGTGTTAAAGTTATTATACATGATTTTTTGGATGGTGCAATGGGTTTTTAAGAGATTTTCAATATGATACAGAGGGACGGAGGTGACTGTATCATTTATGCATTTCATTCTAATTCAATAAGATCACACCTCCCTCCTCTTTTTATCTATCGTTATCAAGTAGTATAAAAAATCTATAATAACGATAAAAGACTACTTCTTAAATTACATACATGTATAGTTAAAAAGATTCTTTTTAAAGATTTTAACCATTATTCCTTTTTTCATTTTGCTCTTCGTTTAGAATATGAATAGTTGATTAAACTTTTAATGGGTTATGAATTTATTGCAGCTCTTACTGAAGAAGGCATTTTTGCAAAAGATACAAAATTTAACCCTTCTGCTTCACTACAGCGTGATCAGATAACAAAAATTCTTATCTTAGGATTTGGGCTGTCAGGTACTGCCAACCATACGTTAAATGACCTTCCACCCTCTCATTGGGCAGCTGATTTTATCCGGACGCTTTATGCAAATGAAATCACCACGGGACAAACAAAGAATTCCTATGCTCCGGCAGCAAGCATCACGAGAGACGAAATGGCAACCTTTCTTTACCGTGTTCTTTCATTAAATGACGCTTCTCCTTCAATTCCTGAAGAAGATCTACCTAGTGAAAATATTGAAATTATTAAAACGATGTTAAATGATATAAATGCTGAACGAAAATAAAATGGTCTTAAACCTTTAGAAATTGAACATAATGTACAGGAAGTTGCCTACTTGAAAGCAGCCGATATGAGGGATAATCAATACTTTGATCACTACTCTCCAACGTACGGCTACATTTTCCACATGCTGGATACAGAAGGCGTGTCGAGAGCTGCTGCTGGTGAAAATATTGCAGTTGGACAACAATCCGGGTCCGGAGCTGTAACTGCCTGGATGAATAGCGAAGGTCATCGCAACAATATACTTAATCGAAACTATACTCATGCTGGTATAGGATTTGCTGAGGGCAGCGACCATGGTACTTACTATGTATTAGTTTTGATCGGAAAATAAAAATTATGAAATCTGGGACACAACGATAATTTTATGAACATGAGGTGACCGGATCTTAAAGCTCTCTTGAAGCGAAGAGTAACGAATGAAAGAGATTGAGGCAAATTGAACTGCCCCCTGTCAAGTAGACAGTGGAAATAATAAAAATGATTTAAGCGGCTTTCGCTCTATATTCTATAGGGCTGAGGCCGTTTAATCGTTTTTGGTATCTTTCATGGTTATAAAAATAAATGTACTCATTTATGGCAATGTTTAGTTCTTCAAAGGTCTGATACTTATGTAAATAATACTTTTCACATTTCAACGTGCCAAAAAACGATTCCATTGGTCCGTTATCAATACAGCGTCCCACCCGTGACATACTTTGTGTCATCCCTGCCGCCTCTAGTTTACGCTTGAACTTCTTCGAAGTGTATTGGAACCCACGATCACTATGAATCATTGGGTGATCTTGATGCAATCGTACGATTGCCTGGTCAAGCGTCTCAAATATCAGTTGATTATTATTCGAGTGTCCGAGCACGTAACTAACTATGGACCCATCATACAGATCACGGATCACACTTAGATATGCCTTCTTTGATTGACCATATTTAAATTCCGTCACATCCGTTACCCATTTTTCATTCGGCTTTTCAGCTGTGAATTCACGGTTCAATACGTTATCTGCCACATGTTGAGGGGCAGAGGGTTTATATCGCTTCTTTTTGACACGAATGACAGAGCGTAAGCCAGCCAGCTTCATCAACCGATAGATTCTCTTGTGATTTAATGTCTCTTCAAATGTTCTATTCATATGAAGGGTCATCTGACGATAACCAAATATGCCCTCTACTTTTTGATAGAGCGCTTTGATCTCTTTAGTGATTTTCTGGTTCAGTCTTTCTCTGAACGAAGGGGTACGATTAAGCCATTTATAGTACGCAGATCGTGCAATACCGGCAATGTCACAAAGCAGGGAAATGCTTAACCCTTTTTCTTGGTAAAGTGATTGAATCGCAAGATACTTATCCTCAAATCGGATCTGACTTATTTTCGCCTCCTTTCGATCTCTTCTAACTTTTTTATGAATAACAACTCTGCACGTAAACGGTCATTTTCTCTTTCTAACGCTTTCATTCTAAGATTCGCTTTCTCTTCTGGCGTGAGTTGATCTTCCTCTTTCTTATGACCACGCTTATCCTTGAGTGCTTCATCTCCACCATTTTCGTACTTCTTCACCCATTGATAGACCTGTTGATAAGAAACCTGATGAGTAGAGGCTGCTTTTTGATAATCTTTCCCGTTCTTCAGGCAATCAAGTACAATTTGTACGCGTTCATCCCAAGTCGTTTTTCTTCCTTTAGTCATAGAGCTCGTCCTTCCCTTTGAAGTATCTTTTAATTCTCTATGACTAGTATAATGGTTGATCCACTTTTCGAGGACGCTTTTACTTGAGATCTCATATTTTTCAATCACCTCGGATTGAGAGAAGGTACCTGAAATAGCGTCTTTCACGGCTGCTTCTTTTAACGCTTTTGAATAGGGTTTCCATGTGGTCGAACGTTGTAAGCCCTCTGAACCGTACCTTTCATAAAGCTTTGCCCATCTCCTTAACGACTCCTCACTAATACCGAAGCGTACGCAAAGTTCTTGTACAGTAAACTCCCTCTTATCAAAAGCCAATAAAACGTCAGTTTTAAACTCTTTAGAATAACGTTTATTAGACATAGAAAAAACTCCCCCTATAGACTGACCTAGTCATATGAGACAGTAATAAAACACCCTCTTAGGCTGCCATTTCACCAAACTCTATTGGTGTATGGTAGCCTAATTTTTCCTGAATACGCTCTTCGTTATAATACTTCATAAACTGATCTATCCGTTCTTTTACGGCTTCTATAGACAACGAATTAAACTTTACATACTGGAATTCTTCTGATTTTAGATTTGAATGGAAAGACTCAATGACTGCGTTATCCCAACAGTTTCCCCTTCGGGACATACTACTGATCAAATGTTTCTCTTTCATTAAATTTTGGTACGCATAAGAAGAATAGACACTTCCTTGGTCTGAATGAATCATGACCCCTGTTGGATAACCTCTCTTTTCTAGTGCCTCATTTAATGTATCAATAACCAAAGGGATTTGCTGGTGTGTATACAACTTATAGGCGACAATTTGATTATTAAACAAGTCCATAATCGTTGATAAATATAAAGTGTCGGATCCATATTGAATGTACGTAATATCCGTTACCCACTTTTGATTCGGTCTGCTTGCGTGAAACGCTCGTTGTAATAAGTTTGGTGCGACAATGACAGACTCACCTTGAGATTTCCACTTTCTTTTCTTTTTCACTCTACATTGAAGATGATGCTTCTGCATCATCCGTTGAACCGTATTCCGATTTAGCTTGATGCGATAGTCGCGTTTTAATAACTCTTTAATTTTACGGTGTCCATATCGGTATTTTGTTTTTTCGCATAGGTAGATAATTGTCTTTTCTTCCTTAGATAATGTGACTGGTTCGGCAGATGCCCAGCGGTAATAGGTAGACCTAGGTACGTTTAAGACAGATAGGATAGCTGACACCGTATATTTCTTTCTCAATTTTTGAACTAGTTGGAGGACGATTTCTTTTTCAGCTCCTTTTCGATCTCCAAATACTTTTTTAGGATTTCATTCTCCTGAGTGAGGTGCTTCATTTTTCGATCATTTTTCTCTTCTAAACTCGTATCTTCAGGACCAAGACCATACGTATACTGTTTTCCGATAGGCTGGTCGAAGCGATGAATCTGATTTTCACGGTACCATTTCATCCACGTCTTAATTTGAGTCACATTCTTAATCCCATACTTCTCCATGATCTCGCTGTTTGTCAGTTGACCACTCATTTTATCTTTGACTACCGCCCACTTAACCTCATTTGAATACACGTTTTTGCCCATGCAAAAACACCTCCGAATTAGTACTTTGTTCAAGTGTACCATTTCGAAGGTGTTTTATTGTGTCCCATTAATCTAGGTTAGTTTACTAGGCAAACAGATTTTTGTTTTTTAATCTGTCTACCTAGAAGGGAGCATATCAAATTGTCTCAATCTCTTTTTACTATTAAAAACTAAGCTTCTATTTAAATTAATCTTGCAAAAAATTTTTACAGAAAAAATAGTTTATATTATATGAAAAGTCTTTATTTCATAAGGTTTATACAACCTAATACGATATTTACAGAAAATATCCCCTTCTATATACCAGTTAATTCTATTGTTGGATCAATTTCTGAATGCTACTATATTCTTAGGTAACAGCATTTCATATAGTGGTTTTCTTCACAATGTTTTTACATAAAAAGATAATAAGGTTAACAGAAACCACCCATAATGATGATGCTGCTATAAAAATTTTAAGGATGGTGTCGAATGAAGAAAAAAATGAGTACGGTTGTAATTGCCAGTGCCCTTACTGTAAGTATGTTTGGGGTCCCGCCCCTAGTATCAAAAGCTGATGATGGTGTTTTTGATCTGAGTATTCTACATACAAATGATACTCATGCAAGCCTGGATAATGTAGCTAAACGTGTAACACTGGTAGACCAATTAAGAGCTGAAAATCCAAATAACCTGCTATTGGATGCAGGGGATGTTTTTTCGGGCACGCTTTATTTTAATGAGTTTCAGGGAGCAGCTGACCTTGAATTCATGAACTTGATGAAGTATGATGCGATGGTTTTTGGAAACCATGAATTTGATCTCGGCTCAAGCCCTGAGGGTCATAAGGCTTTAGCTGATTTTGTAAAAGGCGCTGATTTCCCGTTTGTTGCTACAAATGTAAATTTCTCTAAAGATAACTTATTCGACGGCCTTCAAAACCTAACTTATTCAGAAGAATTTAATCCTGGTGAAATTTATAATGGGATTGTAAAAGAAGTAGATGGAGAGAAAATCGGTATCTTTGGTTTAACCACTGAAGAAACTGCAGGAATTTCAAGCCCTGAAAGCATTGAATTTAGCAATTACATTGAAGCTGCTAAAGAAGCAGTCACTGCTTTTGAAGACATGGGAATTAATAAGATTGTTGCATTAACTCATATTGGTTTTGATGATTCAGCTGCAGTTGACAATGATCAACTACTTGCTCAGGAGGTAGAGGGAATTGATGTCATCGTTGGCGGACATACTCATTCCACTTTAGAAAATGGCAGCGTATACGATGGTCATGATGAGCTTACTGTAATTGTTCAAGCAGGCTCATCTAATGAAAACCTTGGGCAACTTGATGTATCCTTTGATGAAAATGGAGCGATTGCTGCTCACACTGCAACATTGCATCCAATTGAGGAAGCTGAAGATAATGCTGAGGCACTTGAGCTTCTAAAGCCTTATGCGGATCAAATTGAAGCTGTAAAAGAACAGGCAACTGGCGCTACAGCTGAAGTATTCTTAGATGGTACACGCGGTTTGGGCGGTGTACGAACAGCGGAAACAAACCTTGGAAACTTAATTACAGATGGTATGCTTTCAAAGGCGAAATCTATTGACTCTGATACCGTGATTGCAATGCAAAACGGTGGCGGAATCCGTGCTTCTATCGATGCTGGCGAAATTACTGTGGGTGAAGTACTGACTGTATTGCCTTTTGGAAATGACCTTGCCATTATGAACCTGACAGGAGCCGAAATTATTGAGGCCCTTGAACACAGTGTACGAAGTTATCCGAATGAATCGGGTGCATTTATGCATGTATCAGGGATGAAGTTTACCTTCGACCCGAATGCATCTGCCGGATCTAAGGTAAAAGATGTTTACATTGTAAATGGCAGCGAAAGAACTAAACTTGACCCTGCTAAAAATTATAAAGTAGCAACTAATGTGTTTACTGCAAAAGGTGGAGATAACTACACTGTATTTGCAAATGCGTACGCAGATGGGCGAGTAAGTGAGCCTGGATTTATGGATTACCAAATGTTTATCGATCATATCACTTCTCTTGATCGCGTTGCACCTGCCCTTGAAAGCCGTATTATTCCATTAACACCATTTAAAGATGTTCAATTAAATTCATGGTACCGCGTTTATATTGAAGATCTGTATTTCAGCGGCTTAATTAAAGGTGTTAGTGCTGATGCTTTTGCACCAGAGAGCTCTTTAACCCGCTCACAGGCAGCATCATTAATTGTCCGCAGCCTTGGTCTTACTGCAGAATCTGAAGCACCTTTCGCTGACCTTGGAAAACTTCCGGATGCAACGAAAGCAGAAATTGCTGCAGCTTATGAAAACGGAATCGTTATTGGCTATAAAGGAAACTTCATGCCAAATGATAAGGTAACGAGAGGACAATTTGCTCTTATGGTATACCGTGCCTATAACAGCGAAAAAGGCTCTACCTATGTTCCTGAAAACACTAACTACTTTAAAGATCTTTCAAAAGTAGATGAAGAGACACTTCAGGCGATCTCAATGGCTTATGAAACAGGAATCGTTAATGGATACGGAAACGATCAGTTCCTGCCTGCTAACTCTTCAAGCCGTGCAGAAGCAGCGAAAATGACTTCTGTTTTCCGCGATGTAGTTCAGTAAGAAAATGCAAAAAGAATGCTGATGTAAAACTCGGCTGTGGAAGTAAGAAAGAGCAGAGGATTTAATCCTTCTGCTCTTTTTATTTTCAGGTGGAGAATTCAATTGATACAGCGGGACGGAGGTTGCTGTATCTTTTATGCAAAACACCCCATATCTACCCCTTACCTCCGTCCCTGCTTTATCACCTAACATTCTGTGTCAAAACTCCGTCCCCTATTTGAAATCTATTTTTATACACTATAATAGGGTATATCAATCTAAATAAGGAGTGCCATAAAATGAAATTAAAATCATTCATTATTTTATTACTATTTGCTACCGTTTTAGCGGCTTGTAGCGGAGATAGTGATCATACCTCTCAAAGCCTTGATGAATCAATTGATATTAAAGCACTTGTTAATGATTTCAGCACCCGCGAAGTACAGGCAGAACAGGCTGCCATCAATGCAAAACAGTTAATTGTGACTGAAGAAGACGGAAGCGAGTCTGTGTATGACGTTTCAAACGAAGACTTCTTTGTCTCAATTGCACCTTATGTTAATGAGACCCACCACTGCACCTATCACAGTCTAACAGGCTGTCAGGGAGAAATGGTTGAAGAAACATTTGACGTATACATCGAAGATTCTGAAGGGAATGTCATTGTCGATGAAAAAATGACAACCTTTGAAAATGGCTTTATCGACCTCTGGTTACCTCGAAACGACACTTATCAAATCAAAATCGAACATAGCGGTAAAACAGTAGAATCTGAAATATCAACTTACGAAGATGATCCTACTTGTATTACGACTATGCAGTTGAAATAGGGTATACAGTGAGCTGCCGGTGTTTTTGCCGGCAGTTTTTTTGATACAGGAGGACGTAGGTTCTTGTATGTAAATGGAATAAATTTCATATATGATATATATACCTCCACCTCTCTGTATCACTAATAAAAATCCATATAATGACATCAAAAGGACCATTAGTTCCATCTTTCTCCAAATTTACATTCCTGTTATTGTATCTTTACAATTCTCTGTTAACCTTCTAACCGTAAGCTATTTTGAAGGGAGACAGGAAAATGTTGAAAAAGACAGCTTTACTTGCACTTTCAGGAGGATTAGTTTTATCGGGGATTGCGATTGGTACTCAGGACGGAGAAACGACTGCGTCGGGTAAGCCGGATTGGGCCGGACAGGGAAATGGAAAAGTACATAATGTGATTTATATGATCCCGGACGGTTACAATGCATCTTATGCAACAAACTATCGCTGGTTTAAAGGTGAGGAGTCTTCATTTGATCCCTATGTAAAAGGGTTAATGCAGACCTACTCTGCGGATACTGAAGTGACAGACTCTGCAGCTGCGGGCACTGCGATGGCAACTGGTGAAAAAACGAATAATGGAATGGTTGGTGTGACCCCGGATGGTGAGCAGGTTGATTCGATTTTAGATGCGGCTGAGGCATCTGGTAAATCGACAGGACTTGTCGCAACCTCTACAATTACACATGCAACACCGGCCGTATTTGGATCGAGCGTTGAATCACGCGGTGATCAGGCTTTAATTGCTCCGCAGTATTTTGAAAATGGCGTTGACGTTCTCCTTGGTGGAGGTCGCGATTACTTCCTGCCTGAATCTGAAGGCGGCAAGCAGCCTGAGCTAAATTTAATTGATTCTGCAGAATCAGATGGCTATGAATATGTGACGGATCTGAACGAACTTTCTGCTGCTAAAAGTGGTAAGCTGCTCGGACTATTTGCAGACGATGCAATGGCTCCGGAACTTGAGCGCAGCGCAACTGACCAGCCAAGCCTTGCAGACATGACCGATGCAGCACTTGGAGCACTTGAACAGGATAAAGACGGATTCTTCCTGATGGTTGAAGGGTCACAAATTGACTGGGCAGGTCACGCACATGACGCAGCATGGGCAATGAATGACACAAAAGCATTTGACGAAGCCGTAGCAGCTGCAATTGAATATGCGAAAAAAGACAAAAATACGCTTGTCGTAGTTGCCGGCGACCATGAAACCGGCGGCATGTCAGTCGGATCAAACGGGGAGTATGACCTGAACATTGATGTCCTTCACGATGTAAAAGCAACCGGAGATACAATGGCTGCTGAACTGAATGAAGATCGTTCAAATGCAGGTGAAGTATTAAAAGAATATGCGAATATCGAATTGACTGAAAAAGAAGAAGCAGCAATTACAGAAGCTGATGATGCAGCAGTTGCAATCAACGAAGTCATCAGTGACCGTGCACTTGTCGGCTGGACGACTTCTGCACACACAGGTACTGATGTGCCGGTATATGCATATGGAGCGCAGGCACATAAATTTTCAGGACTGCTTGATAACACTGACTTGCCGAAGCTGATGGGCGAGGCGATGAAGATTGAGTTCTAAGGATTCCATTTAAAAGAAAAAAGCAGGGTTCCCCCCCTGCTTTTTTAATGCTATGAACAAAGGTAATGGTTACTGTATCTACTATGCAGCATCCACCACAATGATGCACCTATCTCCGTTCCTCTATACCATTCACTTCACCACAAAAACCTCGGAAGATAACAAAGCCCTCCCCCTCGAATTATAAACTACAAACTTAATTTCATCCCCTGAATTTATGATGTTTTCAGGGATTTCATAACTGGTCAGACCATTCTCAAGTCTTTGCCAGCTGAATGATTCTGTAAGTTCGCCATTAAGAAGGACCGAAGTGTACTTTGGGGCGCCCATAAGTGTCCAATGATGTTCGTCTTCATTGGTTGTATAATCCACTAATTCAATTTGATCGTACAGCCCTAAGTGATATTCACTGGAAGAATTCAGTTCACCCGCAAGTGATTCATGGTAGCGATTGCCATGCAACCAGTCATACTGGATCATCTGTAAATCCCTAATTGTATCTGAGCGCTCTTTTTCCTGACTGGTCCATTCAGAGTAAGGAATCCTTGTGTAATCTTCTTCCATGATCTTCTGATTCATATGAGTAATTGTGTTACCTGGTATTCCGGCTATATCGGTGACCATTGCTGAAACGAAGTTTGGGGAAATATCTATTTTCTCAGGCTGGTTATCTTTTGACGACCAAATAAAATAAGGTACTCTGTGTGTCGTGAGATAATCTTCATAATTTCCTCTCATATCTTCAATCATATTCGCACCTTCCGGGCCATATACCTCATTATCATTAGGAAATGCAGGTAAATGATCTCCCCAGAATACGATAATCGTCTCTTCTTCTGATTGCTCAAGCGCCTCAATTAATCTGCCAAGTTCCTGATCTACTGAATGAATTCTCTCTAGATATGAATTCAGAAATGGCCTGGTTTCTTCTGTAAGAGCATGATCTTTCAGAAAGACGTTTTCTTCTCTTTCATAGTAAGGCACATGAGCTTCAACGGATACTGCATGAATGAAATCCGGTCCCTCAGTATAATCTAGTGTTTCAAGAATTGAATCAGTCATATTTGAATCTTTCGGAAATGCGCCTCCCGGATCTAACGGAGTTTTCAAATCCATAAATTCTCCTGATATGAACTGATCAAATCCGAGTTGCTTGTAAATTGAGCTTCTTTGATAGAACCACGAAAAGTAGGCATGAACTGCTGTCGTTTCGTACCCTTCCTGTTTGAACAAATAGGGTATAGTCGGAATTGGCTGGTTAATAAATTGCTGGAATGCCACATGATCCGGCCTCATGAACTGGGTACTGAAACCTGTCAGCGCTTCAAATTCAACATTTGCAGTGCCTCCACCGAATTCTGAAGAATACATGTAGCCACTGATCGAATTGTTATATAGCTCTCTGAAATAGGGCACTGGATCTTCTTTATATAAATGTTTGCCCAGATAATAGGGATCAATGAAAGACTCACTCATTAGATAGATTACATTCGGCTTTTCATCTAATCCGCGTTCTGTTTCAGGGTACTCAGCATGTAATGATTCTATTTTTTTTCTGCTGTAACCTTCTAACGGTTCTATTTCTGATGTTTTTGCCAGGAAGATAAAGTTTGCCAGGATCCCATTGTTTTTCATACCAACATCAAGTCTCCATAGCGTTTTTTGCATGCCCGCTTCATTCATTGGTGATATCGGTTCATCAAACCACATTGTATATATGAAGAAACACGACACAGTAAAGACCACAAGTTTAATGATCCACCATTCTCTTATTTTTGGGATTGCATATAAAAACAGTGCAAAAACTAAAACAATAGCACCTGAAAGTAATCCTATCAGTAAATAATTAATGTCCACAGGAGATTCAAAACCTCTTAACTCATTAATCAATTTGAAGTCGTCAAGCGTAATAGGTGCCGCTCTGAACTCTAACGTAAAACGGTTGGCGATCGCAAATACAATCATGAGCACTGTTATAATCAGACTGCTAGCATAAAACCATTTTCGGGGCAGGATAAAAAATACATTATAAAGTGCAAGGATGAATAAATAGTTTACAATAAACTGTTTATTAAACTCCGTCACCCACTCCTCTACACTCATGAGCAACACTTCCCTGACAACCCACTCACTAACAAGCAAGGTGAGCAGAGGCACCAGAAACATCACAAGCAAAGTAAACAGCCGTACTACAATTGCGGGTAATTTCCCTTTAATTTTTTTCAATCAAATCAACTCTCTTAAATTATTACTTATGAATAAAAAGAAGCCAGGACAAGGAATCCAGGCTTCAGGTTATGTATTTACTCTTCCTGGAACTTACTCACCATTATATCATTAAAACGAATGATAGTGTCATGATGCATTGGTTAGACCATTGAAAAAAATAAATGAACAAAGAAACAGGAAGTCACACTCACTTGGAAAACACCTGTTTTTCAACATGCACATAACGTATTGAACTATACCATTTTCTAAATATGTAGAGTTTTAAAAAATCTCCCCCAATTTTAGTTATGTATACAGGGGGAGTGAGTCTATTCAACTCGAAGGGAGTTGTATTCATTAGAATATAAATACTTTATACTTATACCACTAAAACGTTATTATAAACGATTTTAATATTATTTATAGATTCAAAAGGAGACCGCTCATAATTTGAAAAAGAACCACTTATATCACAATAACTTTCTCAAGCTTTTATTCGACTTAGAAATCCATTAATTTATCGATTGATTAATTCTTTCAGATATTGTTCCAGTTCATCTCTCAGTTCAGGATTCTGCATGCCAAATTCAATGACTGTTTTTATAAATCCGATTTTTTCTCCAATATCATATCTGATTCCGTCAAACTCAAAAGCATATACCTGCTGATGCTCACTCAATCCCTGAATCGCATCAGTCAGCTGAATTTCTCCACCAGCTCCCTTTTGTTTACGATCCAGAAATGAAAATATCTGTGGCGTAAGGATGTAACGTCCCATGATTGCAAGGTTTGATGGCGCACTACCTTGCTCAGGCTTTTCAACAAGCTGATTCACTTCAAAAAGGTTTCCATCCTGCCTGTTAAAGTCCACAATGCCATAGCGATGGGTTTCATGATCAGGCACCGGCTTCACACCAATGACCGTAGATTGTGTTTCCTCATATTGTTCAATCAACTGTTTCAGACAGGGCTTATCCGCCTGAACAATATCATCCCCAAGTAAAACGGCAAACGGCTCCTGACCAATAAACTTTCTTGCACACCACACAGCATGTCCGAGCCCAAGCGGCTCCTTTTGACGGATGTAGTGAATCTCAACTTTAGAAGACTTCTTCACTTTTTCAAGCAAATCATACTTCTTCTTTTCAAGTAAATTGGCTTCAAGTTCAAAAGCATGGTCAAAATGATCTTCAATTGCACGCTTCCCTTTTCCGGTCACAATAATAATATCTTCAATCCCCGACTCCACAGCCTCCTCCACGATATACTGAATCGCCGGTTTATCCACGATGGGCAGCATTTCTTTTGGCATTGCCTTCGTAGCAGGTAAAAAACGCGTGCCCAGCCCTGCCGCAGGAATAATCGCTTTTTTAACGGTGTGGTTCAATTCGACTCCTCCTATCAAATATGATTCAGGGGGACGGAGGTAAGTGTATCACATATGTAATAATTACCATTTTGATACAATAACCTCCGTCCCCCTGTATCGCTCCAAAATAAACCCCTAAATCCCTTCCATTACATAGTATAATAGAATCACCTGATATTCAGACATCACATCACAAAAGTTTTAATAACATACCATACAAAGGAGTGAACATTATTAATCTACCATCCGTTTTTTTGAATTTAATTTTTATTTTCGGTCTCAGTTTTGTTTATGTTATTTTTGTTGAGTTGTTTCAGGGGATGGCTCCTATCGGTTTGCTGTTTCTGGTATTATTCACAACTGTATTGATATTTTTAACCAGGATGAATGATTTTAAGTTAGTTTCTAATACTTTAGAGGTGTTACTTTATATTACGCTATTGGGCCTTGGAGCAGTTCCTGTCCTTTTGGCTTTGTTAATTTTGAGAGGTGTGGCCGGTCATTACGTTATATTAGTGGTGACTGTTATTCTCTCGATTATTGGCGCTTATCATCCAGCTAGTGGTGAGATGAATTGGCTGTTTTTAATGGATGGTTACTTTTTTAAAACCATTTTTATCTTCTTACTAGCGTTAGCTCTTAAACTAACAGCATTATTTTCACGATCAAATGTTAAAAATGATGAGGAATTTTATGATGAAGACGATTCCTTTCAGTCTGATCATGACAACGAACGGGATCCAAGAGAAGCAAATTTTTAATACATATCTTTGAAATTAGATGTAAGAAGGCAGATCATACGCCTTCTTACACTTTATCAAATGTCAGCTCGATATCTTTTTTTGTAATTGAAAAATAGTCAACTGAGCCTTCTTTTACAAGCCTGTTAGCCTGAATCTTTTTCACGCGGTCCACCATGTTTCTGACCCATCTTCCATTACCATTGATTTTCCCCTGACCATAATAATATTCAATTGCTGAGTTTGCATAGTTTAATGCTTCTTTTCCGATGATAAATTTCAGACTTGTAAGATTTAAGTTGAACAGACTAAATAGCTCTTCTGCATTGTAATCAGGGAAGTGAAAGACGTTAGAAATTCTGGAATCGAAGCCAGGATTAGCGTTTATTAAATGATCCATATCTTCTTCGTAACCAGCTAAAATAACAATTAGCTCATCCCGATGATCTTCCATTTCACTGATCAATGTATCAATTGCTTCTTTTCCAAAATGGTCCCTTTCACTTTGATAGAAGCTATAGGCTTCATCTATAAAAAGTACACCGCCAAGGGACTTACGTATGACTTCTTTCGTTTTTATTGCTGTTTCTCCTTGCCACTGACCCACAAGGTCAGATCTGGTTACTTCAGTAAAATGACCTTTAGATAAAACGCCATTAGACTTTAGTAACTTCCCTATAATTCTTGCTACAGTAGTTTTCCCCGTACCAGGATTACCTGTATAAATCATGTGCATTGTTGGGTAACTGACAGAAGCACCTAATTTAACTCTCTGTCTTTCAATTTGTATATAATTTGCCCAAATAGTCATTTCTTCTTTTATGGTTTTCAGTCCAATCAAATTATCTAATTCACTTCGCGCCTGTTTATTTACTTCATCCATACCTTCTTTGTTTCTATAATCCACTTTTTTGTTTACCAGCAGAACATCCTCTGCTGATATCACTTTTGGATCCACTCTGTCTTCCATAATACTGACTTTATGGTTATCAATAATTTCCTGGACCAAGTTTCTGACGTCTCTGGCGTTACCTGACATCTTGCCTGAATTTATACGCTGTTCAATGACTTTTTTTAATTCATTTTCAACCTTTTGAATATTAAATTTGTGACTAAGCATCATTTTAGCAATTTCAACTAGTTCAAGTGGCGTAAAACTTTCAAATACAAATGTATGATTAATACGCGATCTGATACCTGGATTACCATTAACCATTTTTTCAATTTCATCTTCATAGCCTGCAAAGATAACAATTAAATCTTCACGGTGATTTTCCATCGCACTCATAATAATCTCTAGAGCGATCTTTCCATTTCGCACATTGCCTTCATTACTATCACTTGTCAAGGTATAGGCTTCATCTATAAAAAGTATACCCCCTAAAGCCTTTTGGTTTTCTTTTCAGTCTCCCCTTCATACAAGCCGACAAAATCCTCTTTAGATACTTCTGTCAGTTTATGTTCTTCTATAACATCCAGTGACCATAAAAGATCTGCCATCAAACGGGCTACTTCTGTTTTACCTGTTCCGGGGGGTCCTACAAAAAGAGAATGCATACTGTTTCTTTTCGTACTGATATTCAGACTCAAAAGCTTTTTATCCGCTGCTGCGATTTTCAGCATCTTTTCCACATAACTCTTTATATAATTCAATCCAATAAGCGAATCTAAATGTTGAGTAGATTCTACATATACCTCATATTTTTGTTCATCATCACTTCCAAAACTTAAGTAAGTAAAAGAGGCTGCAGTGAAAACATCGGGTTCGATTAATGTTTTCTCATTTTCAACTCTATCGATGGTTTGCTTTAAAAAATCATACATTTCGTTGTCACTTCTGATCATACTTAATATCTTTTCTTCATTCCATGGAACCCATTGTTTAGTAAATTCAATAAATAATACAGCTTTTTCTTCATCAGAAAAATAGTAAACGGATTCATCGGCAAAAATAATATCTAACTTATGATCCCTGTAGGCAACCCCGTAACTAAGTTCTTTACCAGTACACAGCTTATCTTTAATCCGATATTTAACAAAGCCATTTTGAGACTTTGTAGCCCTGTAATTACCATTCTTTCTAATAGGGACACCAAATTTCCTTAAATGAACAGCAACTTTTTCGTAAGCCTCACGATCTTTTTCATAAAAATCCTGAATGTCGTTTACACGTGTCCAGTCATACATTGGCTCAATTAATTTTATACATTGTTCTGCTTCCTCCAAAGAAATCGCATACAGAAACTCTGAGTTGTACAAACTGATTAAATAATAGAAGTTCTCATCTTCCTGTTCAATGGAGAAAAACTTTCCACCATTCATGTGGTATCTCATATTTTGTCTGATTCTTGATAACATTTAGTCAGTTCCTCTCTGAAGGAGTTTACAAAAAAGCGAATAATGAAAATAATTCATTATTCGCTCTCATAGTCGTTTGTTCCATTTAACTCATTTACGAGGTATATTCATTTAATAAAAACTTATTCTGTATCACTGAACCTTTTCAATAATTCCACCTGAAATCCAGCCATATTCATCATCCTGTGTTTTAACTTTGTACCATGTAATATTCCCCTGCTTTTCAGTTTCTCCTAAAAATAATAGTGTTTCATCCGGTGAAATAGATCGAATGACATTATCTGTCTCAGTTCCTTCTACAGGTTCTTCTCGCAGACTGCCCCCTTCATATGAAGGCTTCAACTTATATTTATCAGTGCTACCCTCATTTAATGAGACAGGTTCAGCATCATTACTTCCATTCAGTTTTTGGTTTAATCCCTCATCTATTGCCACTAATCGTTGTTCAAAGCCATTTTTAATAGACACATTTGAGATTGAGTTTGAATCAGGCACTAACAGCACGCTTGCTGTACCAACAATTAACAGGATCATGACACTGATTTGATACTTTTTAAAATGTCTGTTTCCTGAAAATGCAAACCCTCTCCAATTTTCATAAAATATCCAGACATTTCTTTCACTATGTTCAATGCTTGAAATTTTATGGTCATTAAATGGTAAAGTTGCAATTCCTTTAAACACCAGAATAATCAAAGATGAGAGTATCCAAACGACAGGAGTAAGAATTACTGGTATGACAAACCTGAGAAACGGGTATATAAATAGACATAAAACATATAAGAATAACAAAATAGCTGCTAACCAAAAGATGTTTACTCCCATTAATTCCATTCGTCAGATTCCTTTTGATCAACGGCGACTTTTGATTTATTGTCCGGATAAGTAGAGTTAGTTTCAACATTTAATTCTAATCTTTTCATACTTTTCCCAATGTTAATTATCTCACTATTATTTGAAGTTTCTTTAAATCTTGTCATTCGTTCATCATATTCAACTTTATCAATCATTTTATCCCTATATTGCTTGTTTAAAGATTCTAATGTTTCCTTAGCATCTCTAATATGAGAATTTAATTCCTCTTTTAAAAAATCTTTAAGTTCTTTTGAGTTATCGTATAAGACTAAGTATTGTTCATAAAATGTATCTTGAAGAATGAACTCTAACTCTTCAAACTTTTTCTGCCTATACTCTTCATCATAATCCTCTCTTACCATTTTTCTTTTATGATCATATTTCTCTTTTCTTTCTCCAATAACACTCTCTTTATTCGTATCTTTTAATTCCTTATTGATTCTAACAGTTGCATCAACTTCTACTTTTATTCCCATATCTTCAATGTCTTCAAGATCACCTAAATCTCGTCTGAGTTCATTTTCATATGCGTAATAACTCTCTTGAGTAAAATTGGAGCCTAGTCGAATGGCCTCCCTGTTTAATTTATCTGTTACGTCATCTACTATAGGGTCTATATTATATAAAATATATTTTTCAGGATCCTCAATTTTTATTGAATACATAACATTTACATCAAAATCAAGTGCATCATCATTACCCATAACTTCAAAGCTACATTCTTTTTTAACTGTTTCTTCACTAATCTTATATCTTTTAATGAACTTATTCTTTTTTCCTTTCTTGTTTGTCATTACCTGTCCCTGTCTAATAGTAGCCATGTTGTTTAAATGATTGGCATATACATAACAAAACCCGTTTTCAGGATAAGGTTCAACATTTGTTAAATTGAATCTCACATCTACTATCTCCTGAATTAATTTCATCAATTTCCCTCCGTTCAATCTATTACGCTTAAAAGATTTCTTTCTTTTAAATGTAAACCCATTCTTCTTCTTGATGTATCGGTTGCATTTTCTTTGAAGTAATTAATAAAGTCTTTTAAGGATTCTAATTTAAAGTCATCTTCATACACTTCTCCAAACAGTCTTCTAATCAACAAATCTGATGTTTGAGTGCTGTACATTTGGTCAAATAAAGGAAACCATAAATCATTCTGGTATTGTTTAACGGAACTAAAGAATAGTTTAGGATGTCTGATAATTAACTTGTCATAAAGTGATAAAAAGACTTCTAAATTGTTTCTCTGATTGGCTTCTTCAATCCATTTAATACTTTTTTCGAAAAATATTTGATTTATTTCCTCAGATTCTTTAGTGTATTCACTCAACTGTATAAGGCACTCAAGCACAAGATTTATTAATTTTGGTTCACTTTCTAATATTTTCTGAAGCAGTATAAAACTCTCTTCAAAATTAATTTTCCCTAATGGTCCTCTGATTAAGGTCAATACACTCCATTTAAGTGAATAATTGTGGGAGCCTGCCCACGATTTTGTGAGATTCCATATCCGCGTGTAGTTCCCTGTTATAACCATGTATTGATTGATAACTTCTATTGCTAAGATACGTTTACTAGAATCAGAGGAATCGAGTAAAGGGTGTAACACATTTTTTCTAACAAACGGAAAACTTTCAATTGCAAGTGTTGTAAAAATGAATAGAATATTTTTTTTCACTTTTTTATGCTCAAGACTGTTAAGTAAAAAGTCTGTTATTTTTTTCTTTTGTCCTGTGTCCAGGTGACGCCACAAATACTTCCATATAGACTTGTGATCTTCATTATATTGTAAAAACACACCTGTATGACTGTCCTGCCCATAGTCCATTACTATTTTCACTTTTTTCTCAAAAGCATGGAACCTTTGTAGATACTCTTCAATGTTTGTTTCATTTAAAAATCTGGTTTCATTATCTTGATTAATCAGATCCTCAATCGTGTTTCTTTTTTCCAAGATAAGATCTATTGGCTCCCCTTCGAAAATACTGATGGACATTAACATAGCAATTTCTCTGATGGTTTTATCGCTTTCAAACCATGCTTCCACTCTCTTTTTAGAGACTGAATCAATTGACCCAAGAAGTTGTTCTAACGGAAGCTCATTTTCTATAAATTGATTGACTCTGTTCACTAAATTCACTGCCTCTTGAGGATAGAGGGTGTCAGGCAAATGTTTATCCAATATTTCTAACTTGTCAGAAGGTAATTCTATTTTATAATTTCTTTTGTAATGTGCTTTAATCACTTCAATTGTTTTATCCGGCTTATCTAACCTTACCGCATAAGGATCCAGCTCTTTAAATTTCGGCTTGTTTGGCGTTACAATACAAAGTGCACTTCCTTGATCAATCAGCTTTTGAGCATACCTTTCCCATGCAGGCTGATTCGTCGTCCATCCGGTCATTGACAGATCCGCTTGTAAAACATAGCCTGTCTTAGGAAGAATGGGTATCTCGAACAATTCGTACATTGTTATTTCCGGACTTAACTCAAAAATAGTTTTCATTTTCTTTTCAACTAAGAGGTTGATCGCTGCTGAATACTTACCAGTGTTTAACGGGTGATGCAGAACAGCTACTCCAAATTCTTCAATAAATTTAAAAGCCTCCTGGTAACCATTCCCTGGAATGAATACATCCTGAGTTAATTTCTTCTGTTTTTCTGATACCTCATAAACAATACCTGCTGACAATTCTTTTTTTAACACAGGCTTAGGTACTATTAAGTCCAGGCTTGTTTTCCCGCTTGTATGGTTTTGGTAAGCTTCTATTACGCTAATTAATAAACCATCTGGGCCGACCTGATCCAACTCAATCCACTGAGGATCTGAAACAAAGTATTCTATATTTTTTGGTGCTGATATCTTTGTATCTACAACTGGTATAATTTTCTTTCCATAATTGTGAGCACTGGCAATTTCTTTCTTTACATTATCAGATTGCTGGATATCCTCTGTCATATACACGAGCATAATCTCGATGTCGTTTTCAATTGCATGAATAATCTGCTCGTAATAGGTCTCTCCCGCTGGAATATCCCGTGGTGCATACCAAGTAGGAATATCATTACTTTCAAAAAGATGAGCAAACTCTTTAATTTTATCTACATTTGATGAAGTATGACTTAAGAAGACTTTTCCTTTAGCTGATTGCATTTTTCAATATCCCCTTTCCTGTTTCTGATTAATTGGTATCCACTTTCAGTAACAGTTTGATAAAGTTTTTCAATATAATTTCTATCTTCTTGCTTATAATCCACTTGATGATCTGCTGAGACCTGGTCGAGTTCATCCCATTCTACAAGGCATGCGTGTAGCTTTTTTTTCTTTGCCAGTTCCTTTTTAAATGAACTTTCGCAAGGTGCCCAGCCACTTGCAAAATAAAATGCATTCCACCTGGCATGTTCAGCGATTGACAGGTCTTCCTTCATAGGATTAACAATCGAGTAAAACTCCTGCTGAGAGACTACATTTGCCGAATCTCCCTGTTTCCTCTTGATCATCCCAAGTGCATACAGTTTCGTGTCTATATGATCTGCTTGTGCAAGGTTAGAGTCTTTTAAATGTCGATGCAGTTCGTTCCACTTTATTTGATTCTCAGGTATTAATTCCTTGTTTATATACACTTGATGAATTTTCTTAGCGATCATTTCGAGTTTTTCCTGAATAATGTAGGTCTGATTTGAAACTTCACTTAAATCTCCAAAATTGATAAAGTTCGAAAATGTAATCTGATTATCATTAAGAAAATTCGCAATATTCAATGAATTAGAGAAGCGTATTGCTAATGGGATGTCTTCTAAATAATCATTTAAAATTGTTGAAACCGTATAATCTAACTCATCATTATCAAAACACGCTACTGCATAGGTAAAACTTTTACAATTCAAATTCACCAGGGTTTTAAACTCTGATGAATTTACATCACACTGAACAAATTGAATATCACATGATTTATTTACATAGGGATAATCAGCAGCAAATTCAGATTTTAATTTGTCTGCATTTCTGTCTACAACAGTAATAGAGAGTTTTTTTCCATTAGGAAAATGCGCTCTCTTAATCGCTTCAAGTGCTATGAATTTGCCACCAAGTCCAAAGCCTAAAATTAATAAGTGACCTGATTTTGCACCAGCACTGACAATATCCAAATTTCCGTATAATGGATGAGAGTTAAAAAGAAGCCGGGCTTCAAGCTCATAAATATTAAATGTAGAAATGTCCATTATAAACCTGTCTTTTTCAGATTCTGAACCATGTATTATATTAGCTTCCTCAATAATATTGTTAAACTTTTTGGAGTTTAAATGAACGTACACTTTTAGAAAATTAAGATCTGATGTGTTTTTTCCACCGTCTTCAAGTAGGTTTAGTAATATATCAACGTTTTCATGATCTTTACTTGTATAAATAACTAACCCTTTCGCTTTTGATAAAGCAACCTGATTTAAAAGCTCGGCATTACTTGCATCACCTATAACAATTACACAACCTTTTTTTCTTAGTTCATCTATGTATATATTTGCGGGGTTTTTTTCTATAATAATCACTTTTTCATTACTGTTTCTTAAATCATTTGCGAGATAATAAGCCCCTTTGCTCAGACCAGCGATTATATAATGATCTTGACTCATTGGAAGAAAAAGCAATTTTATCTCCTGTCTAAAAATTAACAATATTGTTCCTGCAATGTTTGAAACAACAACAAATGCAGCAATCCACCTGGCTAGTTCCAGTTGCCAACTGTAAGAGAGATTAACAGGTATCTCAACATTTAATGTAAAGAGTCGTATGGCTGCATAAATACTGTCAGAAAATTGATAACCAGGATATTGGTAATATGAATATGTTCCTAACGTTAATGCTATAGCAAACAAGATTGTTGTCAAAACAAGCCAACGCTTTTTAGTAAGAGCATCTTTCATCCTCTTCTTTACGAATCCAGCACTTTTAGTCAAGGAAGCACCTCCTATTACGTTTTTCTATGTATGGCATAACCTAACTTGTAAATCATTTTTAACGTCTCCATCGAAGTGATGCGGTCATAGTCCTTTTTTAATTCCGAAAGATGTTCATAAGGAATAAGGTCTGGGTGTTTCTTTTCTTTATGATCCAGTTCTTCCCCGTAACTCCAACCTTCCTTATACTTCTCCTCTGCCCATCTCTCATGTGTGTTTTTGGCAAGCTGTTCCTGCAAAGCAAAAATATCTTTAGGAAGTTTCACATCACTTGTATCAACTGGTTCAGGTCTATAAACCACTTTACATCCCTCTATTCATTCAATGTTGTAATCTATTTCAATTAAGTTCCACGAAGAAATAATTCCAAGAGGAGTTTCGTCCTTCTTACCATTTTCAGTAATCAACACCACTTCCAGTTCTTCTCCTTTTCTGTGACGTTCTGAAAAAAGATCTTCAATGGTAAAGACATCAATCGATTTATTTACAAACAAAAGCTCATCCATTTTTACTTTCGTGAGTAATGATGCAATTGTTATCTCTCTCAAATAACGCTCGTTCTGGTCAAAATGATCCATTAACCAGCACAGGACATCACCCATTTTTATTAAACCGATACACTTCCCTTCAGCATACACCGGATATTGAGAATAACGGTGAGTCGTATAGACAGCAATTACTTGACTAATAGATTCATTGACATCAAATGAAATGACGGGCTGGGTAGCAATTGAAAGTGCATAATTAGGTTTATTAAAAATACTCGCAATATCCTCAATTCGTTCTACAACCTCTTCATGTGGTTCTGCTATATATGTACCTAACTCAGTCTTATAATGAACTAATGAATTTCTAAGTTTTGCATATTGCTTTAGTTCATTAAAATACTTTTCAATTACTTTGTGACGTTCTCTTCCAGTATGTAATAGAGCTATAAACCGATTTTCACCCGACTGATCAATTCTTTGAAGCCTCAGGTGAATCTGATTAAATGCAATTTCAAATCGCTCGGATTTTGTATATCGTTGATCTTCCAGAGAATGTGTCATAGTTCACCTCGCTTATATCAATTTTTGAGTAAATTATACCATATATCAAGATGGAAAAAGGGATTTTTGTAAGTTTTTGATATCAATAAGTGTAATGGGCACTTAGGTATTCACTCTCTAAATATTTTTATATCCTGATAAAATTTATAAAGTAAAAAGTAAAGGTGACTCTCATTAAATATATGTATATGTACCTTTACTATTGATTTCGAATTAACAAAGCAGTTTAAAAAAGGTCGACTTTACCCAAAAACAAAACTTTTAAACTATTATTTGTAATACTTTGTAACACTTTTTAATATATCTGTAATACCCCTATAGCCTAATTTAAAGTAATATAAATGTTAGAAATATAAACAAAACATCAAGAGATGGTGTTAATTGTAATATAGGGAGTGTACAGATTTTGAAAAAGTGGGCACGTACGGCTGTAGCTACTACAGCGATTGCAGCGACAATTAGTGGACTTGGATCTCAGGCATTGGCGAGCACGTATAAAGTATCAAGTGGTGATTCACTTTGGAAGATTGCAATCGAACACCAAACTTCCGTTAATCATATTAAACAGCTTAATAGCTTAACATCAGATATTATTTTCCCAAATCAGGTACTAAGAGTTTCAGGAAGTTCATCAGCATCATCTTCTAACACTGGTAGCACAACTTCTGTTAGTGCATCAACATATATTGTAAAATCTGGTGATACATTATTTGGAATTGCAGCGAAAACAGGTACTTCATTATCAAGTATCAGATCTTTAAACAATATTTCATCTCATCTGATTTATCCTGGACAAACACTTAAGCTTGAAGGCACAGTACATACTAGCAGTACAACTGTTAGCAGTTCATCAAGTTCAAGCGCTACTTCATCTACATCAACTTACACAGTTAAGTCTGGTGATTCATTATCAAGAATTGCAGCTAATCACGGAATTAGTCTTTCTCAGTTAATGAACTTAAATGCCTTAAGCGGATATCTTATTTTCCCTGGACAAACACTTAAAGTGACAGGTACAGCTTCTAATGTATCTTCAGGTCCAGTTCAAACATCAACTCAAGCAACTAGTTCATCTAGTTCAACTAGTTCATCAGGTATTATTCAAAGAGCTAAAGCACAAATCGGCACACCATATGTATGGGGCGGAGCATCACCATCAGGCTTCGACTGCAGCGGCTTCATCAGCTACGTTTTTGATACGTCAAGAACAAGCGCAGCCGGCTACTACTCACGCTCTTCACATGTGAGCAGCCCACAAGTTGGAGATCTTGTATTCTTCAAAAACACATACAAAGCAGGAATCTCACACGTAGGAATTTATGTTGGCGGTAACCAGTTCATCCACGCTGGTAATAACGGCGTAGAAGTTACAAGCCTGAGCAATCCTTACTGGAGTTCTAAATTTGATAGTTATAGAAGTTTCTAATGAAAAAAGCTGCTGCGGCAGCTTTTTTTGTTACACAGGGACGGAGCTGACAGTATATTTTATGAAAATTATTCCTTTTCGTATAAAAACCACTTTCATCCTATATCTAAAAGGAAATTTTTATCTCATTTTTACAAAAAATGATATCCTTTTTCTAAATCCGGGACTATAATATTCTAGTATTAATTAAATAGTAGAGGAAGATGAAAAGTGAAGACGTTGCTGTCGGTGGTTTTTGCTATGCTATTGGTTGTTAGTAGCTTTCCTGTAAGTGGTTTGGCAGCTGTAGATCAAGTAGAACTGGATACATATCTTGCTCAGATTCAGTGGACTGAAGATGAGTTGGATACATATCTGTGGGAGTATTATGGATATAGAATTAGTGATTTTGAGTCATTTGAAGAGCTGGAATATTTTCTGGGACCGGTAATGACTGAAGAAAGCCTGCAGGAATTATTGGATGCGTATGAATTAACACGTGAAGAGCTTGATGAAATTATGGCGTTATATGGGGAAACAGTAGCGGATTATTTGTTTATTGATGATATTGAATTCTATATTATAGAAGAATTAAATGGATATGAAGAAGACTACTACTATGATGATTTATTTGCTGAATTTGGATTGACAGAGGAAGAATTGGACCGTTTATTTACTCACCTTGAAACTCTTGACTTTGAAGCAATTGAAGCAAGACTTGATGCAGTTTATGAGCGACTGATGGCTTTTGAGGAGTTCGAATCTGCAACTGAATTATCTGCTGAGCAGATTGCGGAATTATTATCAATCATGCAGGAAATGCTTGATATTTTTGAAATGGATGCTATTTTTACATTAGTAAAAAGCGGTGAAGAGAGATCAATCTCATTGTCTGAACTTATTTCAATGACAAATATTGAAGACTATAATTTAGTCATCTCACTGTTTAATAAACAGGGTAAATTTTTAGCTGATTTTATTTTAACAAATGAAATGTTTGGCTCCGAACTAATTCAGGAAACTGCAGGGGATCTTCCAGTGGTTGAAAAAGCTGTAGAGACGAAAAAAGAAGTGAAAGCTCAGGCACAGGAAACTGTCACTGGAACTGCTGCTATTACTAAAACAGTAAAAGGTGAGAAACTTCCATATACAGGTGCAAATTATCTAGCAAATGTCCTTCTTGGACTTAGCGCTTTAGTGATGGGTGTATGGGCAGTGCGACGTTATCGCCGACAGGAAGCTTAAAATGGAATCCAGAAACGCCCGCAGAACGCGGAAATTACGCCTGAAAAAGAGTATCTTCTTACTGTTTGGTGTTGGGTTAATTTCATTTGGATTCTGGTTTGCCAGTTCAAATGCTTTTCTATTGTTAAAAGGATACTATCTGTATAAAACAAGTGCAGAGTCCCATCAGGTATCAGAAATTAAAGCGGAAAATGTCGTGAAGGATGAGAAATTTTCGAATAGAAAAGCGGAAAGTCCAATTGATGAACCTTTGTATCCTTCATCACCTGATATCGGAGACCATATGGGGGAACTCATCATTCCTAAGCTTGATGTCAGTCTGCCAATTTTTCATGGGACCAATGAAGATGAATTGGAAAGAGGTGTAGGTCACTTCGCAGGGAGTGTACTACCTGGTGAACAGGATAACTCAGTTTTAGCAGGTCATCGGGATACTGTATTTCGCAGGCTTGGTGAAGTAGGAGAAAACGATCTGCTGACAGTCGTCACAGAGGCAGGGAGCTTTACCTACAAAGTAAGAAAAGTCAGGATCGTTGATGAAGATGATCGGTCCATCATCGTACCTAAGCCAAAAGCTACCCTGACACTATCCACCTGCTATCCCTTTGACGCAATCGGCTTCACAACAGAAAGATATATTTTAATCGCAGACTTAATTAAAAGTGAACGTTAAAATAGCGTGCCCTATGTGGCACGCTATTTTAATCAGTCTATCATCTTCTGGATGACAAATTTATTTTTGATACATGGAGACAGACCTATATTTTTCATATAAAATACCTCAAAAGATACCTCACCATCTGTTTTCGCTGTATCACCCCAACCCCCTGATAAATCCCGACGGCGTCTCACCCGTATACTTCTTAAAAACAGTCGTAAAGTATTTGTAGTCGCTATAGCCAACTTCCAGTGCAATAGAGTAGATATGATCATTTCCATTTTGCATAAGGAAGATGCTTTTTTGAATACGAAGTTTGTTGATGTATTGGTTGATGGTCTGGTTCATTTCTTTTTTGAACAGGTTATGCACGTAGGTTGGACTTTTTTCAATACTATCAGCAATATCCTGGACGGTTACTTTTTTTGTGTAGTGTTCTTCGATATAGACAAGGATGCGTTGAATTGGGACTGATAGAAACTCAGGTGATAGCTGACCGTGTTTTTGCCCGCTCACAGTCGGCTGCAAGACTTTCCGGGCATGATCAAGTGTGTGGACAGCCTTCTTTAGAGATTCTGCAAGTTCATTGTGATCAAGCGGCTTTAAAAGGTAATCAACTGCACCCATCCTCATTGCCTGCTTAGCGTATTCAAACTCATTGAAGCTCGATAGTATAATGGTGACAATTTCAGGGTATTGCTGGCACTCTTCTAACAGCTCCAATCCATCCATTTGGGGCATTTTGATATCTGTAATCAGGATATTCGGCTGGACTTTTTCAATCATTTCGAGTGCTTCTTTTCCATTAGACGCCTCTCCTACAATCGAGCAATGATGGGCATGCCAATCAAATGTCAGTGCCAGACCGCGACGGATAATTTCTTCATCTTCTACCAACAGGATTTTTTTCATATGATCCCTCTTTCATGAATCAGCGTTAGTGGAATGGAAAAGCTGACTTTAAAACGATCATTCTCAAGTGATAAATGAACGCCTCTATTTTCAGGGAAAAACAGTTGAATTCTTCGGTGAACGTTATATAGTCCGAGTCCCAGCTGATTGGATCCAGTGATCTCAAGCTGATTCAACAGGTTTTTCAGTTGAGTGGCATCGATGGTTTGACCATTATCCGTTACGCTGCAGATCAACTGATTATTTTTAAAAGAAAGTGAAATCAGAATATTCAGCTGCCTGCCGGTTGAATAACCGTGTTTGATCGCATTTTCAATCAGTGGCTGAAATAGTAATTTAGGTATCACAATTTGTTCAACGTGAAGTCTAACCATTGGATCCATTTTCACTTCGTATTGAATAGCCTGATTAAATCTGAGCTGATGCAGCCTCATATAGTGTTCAAGGTAATTCAACTCTTCCCGCACAGATACTTCATCTACATTCTTTTTCACGCTGTACCTCAGTAGCTTCGATAAAGCGAGAATGCTTTCTTCTGCACGTTTTGGTTCAATAATGATCAGGTATCTGATGGATTCAAGTATGTTAAATACAAAGTGCGGATTGAATTGGGCTTCAAGCTGTTTTATTTCAGTTTGTTTCTGTCTCTCAGACAGTTCTTCTTTTTCAGAAATAAGTGTATTGATCTCATCCAGCATGGCGTTAAACTGGTCAGTTAATATCTGTATTTCATAGTCTTCTGATGGCTTTAAATAATAATCGGCATTCCCTGATTTAAAATGTTTTATGGATTCAATCATGCCATTAACACTTGCCGTAAGTGAATATGACAGGCGATCTGACATCACTTTCAATAGTAAGAAAACAGATACAAACAGTACAATTAAAAACGAAATCAGCCAGATAGCAGGGCTTGTGATCGTCTGAGGCGGGTTGAGCGTATACACTGTCAGAGAAGTGCCTTCCACATGATCCTGTGACTGTACGAGCTCATTTTCTCTAATTTTCACATTTCCATTTGTTAAAGGCTGTGGTCTGTATTTATTTAAAAAATCTCCCACTGAGTTATTGCTCGTTGCGACGATTGTATCAAACTGATCTGTGATAACAGCAAGATGAATCGCCTGCTGGAATAAGAGATCTAGAAAGTCTTCTTCGTGTAACATATAAAAGATATAACCTGTCACCTCTCCATTTGCAACAACTTCAGATCCGTACAGAAAAGAAGAGGTTTTCCCGTTATGATAAGGTACGCGGTTCACGCGTGTGATATAGTCTTCTTCACTCAGTTTGATCAGCCTGATAGAGGAGGCAAAATAGTCGGCCTGCTGTAATGACAGCTGATCGTTATCCAATGCATTTGACAGAATTAGTGACTCCTTAGAATCAAATAAAAAGAAATCACTTTGAACTGTCTGACCTGTGTTAAATTCATAAAACGATTGGAACAGTGATGATTCACCGGACTGTGTACGGATATAATCGTGTACTCTTTCACTGCTTTTGGTGCGTTCAATAAAGGTTGTATAGGATTCGTGGACTAAGGCGAGTTGCGCTGTAAGCTGTGCGGCGGCATTGTCAGTTTGTCTAACTGACATCTGAGATGAATTAACGTAAAAAAATGCAGATACAGCAACTGTCACAAGTATCAAAAGAATCGACGTGTACCTGATAAAGATCTTTCTCGCCTGCTCTTTTATACTATTTGGCTGCATCTGCATTTCCTCCTTTTTCTTACTTCATCATATCACAGTAAGAAAGCTTTTCAGGATCAAATTTAGATAGCTACTTCCCGCTTACCGGATACTTTAAAGAATATGAGCAGAGAGAGAACAGTCACGACAGTCAGAATTGTTGATAAAGCTGCTGCTGTTCCATAACTTCCTCTGAGCACTTCTGTATAGATGGCAATGCTCATCGTTCTTGTAGCCCCTGTGTAAAGGATGATAGATGTACTCAGTTCACTGAAAATATTAATCCAGCTCAGAATACTTCCGGCAATAATGCCTGAAGCCATCATCGGGAGTGTAATCTTAATAAACGTTTTGATATTTGAGGCCCCCAGACTGATTGAAGCCTCTTCAACGGATTTACTGATCTGATTCAGCACAGCTGCGCTTGATCTGATCGTATAAGGAAGACGCCGGATTGCAAAAGAAATAATCATAATAAAAGCCGTGCCGCCGAGAATGATCGGTCCGCTGTTAAATGACGCAAGCAGCGCAATACCAAGAATCGATCCCGGAACGATAAATGGAAACATACTGACCGTATCGAGAGAGTCGTTGATTTTATTCGGACGCCGGACAGTGAGATATGCAATAAACACTGACATAATCACAATAATAACCATTGCGGCAATTGCGAGCATAAATGTAATTTGAATGCTGCTGCCAAGACGGTCAAATGAAATCACATAACTGTCGAGTGAGAACTGCTGTAAAAATACAGTTCCTTCTGTCTTAAGAAATGAAGTATAAATCACATATATTCTCGGCAAAAGTGCAATCGCCGTAATTCCGTATACGAAAGTATGAGCCAGAACACTTGCAAGACCTGAAGATTTCTTTGGTTCAATGGACCTCAGCGCACTCATCGTAAATGACTTTCGCTTTGAAATATACTTCTGTAGTAAAAAGACAAGTGAAGCAATGATCACAACGATTACACTGATCGCAGCAGCAAACCCTGCATCTCCTCCAACTTCACTGATAAATTCAGTGAAAATCATAACTGGAATCGTACGGTATCCTTCACCAATCAGCATTGGCGTTCCAAAATCAGAGAGCGCACGCATAAAAACAAGGAGTGAGCCTGCAAGTAACGTTGGAATAATCAGCGGGACAATAACTTTCGTCATTTTCCTGATACCTGTACACTGCATACTTTCAGCTGCTTCAATTAAAGAAGCATCAACATTTCTGAGCGCTCCAAGCGTATAAATATATACGAGCGGGAATAACTGAAGCACTAATACAAGTGTAATACCGGTAAAGCCATAAATATCAGGAATCGTGATATTCAAATAGTCCTGAAAAAAGTTCGTAATCAATCCATTTCTACCCAGTAATAAAATCCATGAATATGCACCGATAAATGGAGGTGATACAGACGAAATAATGATTAACGTAGTAATCAGAATAGCGCCTTTAATTTTGACCGTCGACATAATATAAGCGAGCGGGACAGCAACAAGTGCTGAAATCGCAGTTACAGCTGCCGTTACTTTAAAGCTGTTCCATAATGACTCCATATAATAGGCGCTTGTAAAAAAGTCTGAGAAGTAATGAAGCGAAAAGCTGCCTGATCCCGGATCCTTTACACTTGTTACCAGCAGTGAAAATAATGGATACAGTAAAAATAGCGCATAGATTGAAAATATAATAACGGTCATCACAGACCATATATCTCTTCCCTGTCTAAATGGCAATGCCGTTCACTCCTTTACGGGCTTCAGGAACAGGTTCAGCATCGTTTTGAACCCCCTCTGTAAAGTTGATCGCACCATCCTCTGAATAGATGTTCACTTTTTTTGTATTCAATTTGAGATAGACTGCCTGACCTTCAGAAATCAGTGAATCAATATTAGATTCCTGTACAACTTCAATCGTTTCTCCATTTTTCAGCTCGATAAAATAATTTGTATTCAAACCAAGGAATGAGCTTCTCTGAACAGTACCTTCAATTCCATCTCTATCGGTGGTTAAAATAAACTCTTCAGGTCTGATAGACATCTTAATTGCTGTCTTAGCAGCTGGCAGGTATTCTTTTTGAATATTGCTAAATGATGTTTTGTACGTATCAAACAAACTGACCTCAACATGATCACCCGATCTCGTCATCACGCCATTAATAATATTACTTCGTCCAATAAAGGTTGATACAAATAAATTAGCAGGACGGTGATAAATGTTTTGAGGCGTACCGGCATGCTGGATATAACCATCTTTCATAATAGCGATCCGGTCAGACACAGCCATCGCTTCTTCCTGATCATGCGTCACATAAATTGTGGTAATGCCAATCTCTTTTTGGATTTTCCTGATTGCATTCCGGAGATCAATCCTAAGCTTGGCATCAAGATTTGAAAGCGGCTCATCCATCAGCAGCACGTCAGGATTGATCACAATCGCTCTTGCCAAAGCCACACGCTGCTGCTGACCACCTGATAAATTTTCCGGCAGGCGGTCTTTATACTGTTCAATCTGAACAATCTTCAGAATGTCATTCACCCGCTTCTCGATTTCAGCTTTAGGTGTTCTGCGGTTCTCGAGTCCAAATGCAATATTCTTTTTAACACTTAAATGAGGGAATATGGCGTAGTTCTGAAAGACCATTCCGATGTTTCTTTTATCCGGCTTTACTAAATTAATCACCCTG
This sequence comes from Jeotgalibacillus sp. 10bf12, assembly GCF_055597105.1. Taxonomy (NCBI): domain Bacteria; kingdom Bacillati; phylum Bacillota; class Bacilli; order Caryophanales; family Caryophanaceae; genus Jeotgalibacillus; species Jeotgalibacillus sp. 10bf12. The sequence goes on from NZ_CP200276.1 coordinate 3,438,763, forward strand.
TCATCAAATGTGATTTCTCCGCCTTCGATACTGTTAAAACCCGCGACCATTCGTAAAAGAGTTGTCTTCCCGCAGCCGGACGGTCCAAGCAGCGTAAAGAATTCTCCTTTTTCAACGTTGATCGAAAGACCAGGAATGACAGCCTGGTCTCCGAATTTTTTTATTACCTGATTAAATCCGATCTCTATACTCATCGCTAAACCCTCTCTCTAAAAGAAATTAATTGTGTGTGATGATCTCGATATAACGATCTACGATTTCTTCTTTGTTTTCTGTGATATACTCGGAATCCTCAGTCAGGATATTAATATCTTCTAGAGGTGTCATATAGTCAGCAGATTCAGTGTTTTTATGAAGCGGACGATTATTCAGGTTTTCAGCAATTGTGTTTTGTACATCTTCAGATAAAAGGAAGTCGATAAAGCGCTCGGCATTTTCAAGGTTCGGCGCATCATTAATGATTGATGAAGCAGACGCTGAGTAGACCGTACCTTCCTCAGGATGAACGACGCGAACCGGTGCTGCGTCACCACGGATATAACCAACAGCAGGATCCTCCCAAGTCAGTCCTACAACAAATTCTCCATCTGCCACACTCTTATGAACCGCTCCCGATCCACTGGCAATTTTGCCATCCAGGTTCGCTACGAACTCTTCTACAAATGCCCACCCTTCTTCACTTTCATAATCTCCATCCATCGCCTGAAGCATATTTGTTACATGGTTAAATGCAGAACTCGAGCTCGCTGCATCTGTATGGGCGATCTTTCCTTTTAATTCAGGGTTAAGCAGGTCTTCATATCCTTCAATCTCAATATCTCCTGCCAGATTTTCATTTACAAGCAGTACATTGCCATCAAGCACATAAGAAGTAATTTTACCTGTATCGTTTTGATATTCTTCAATTAAGTCAGCGTCATTTTCAGATACGTATTCATGGAACAGATCAATGTTCTCAACGTGAACAGACTTTGTACCACCAAACATCACATCACCATAAGGAGAATTCTGCTCTGTCTCTATTCTTCGCATTAACTCACCCGTTCCGGCACTGATCACTTCAACTTTTATACCAGTTTCTTCTTCAAACAGCGGAACAATTGTAGAAATTAACTCTTCACTATTAGGCGAATATAACACCAGTTCATCTGACGCTGTACCTTCCGCTTCATTTGCACTACAACCCGCCAGAATCATTAACGCCGCACTACCTGCAGCAAACATCTGAGTCATCTTTTTCATTCTCATCATTCCCCCTCGAATTTTTCTTTACAATTACAGCCTACTTGAAATTAAAGCGCTTACATATCCAAAAATCCTTTAAATATATCCACTTTTCTTCAAACTGCTAAAATTGCATTGCAGAATTGTCCCTTAAAAAGGTAGGCTGATGTTATCAAATCAATCAAAGGAGATGCCAATGGTTAAAGTAGATTATCATACACATAACAGGCGGTGCGGACATGCAAGCGGAGGAATTAAAGATTATATTCTCAGCGCAATCAATAAAGGGTTTTCAGAAGTCGGAATCTCAGATCACAGCCCATTTTTCCATCTCGAGCAGGATATCGGTCTGCCTGGTATGGTCATGGCTAAATCTGAATTCCCGTCATATATAAAAGAATGTATAAAACTTAAGGAACAATATCAATCACACATCAAAGTCAAAATCGGAATCGAAGCAGACTTTTTTGCAGGCGAATCCCACGCCTATACTAGCATTCTGAATGATCAGCCGCTCGATTATATCATCGGTTCCATTCATTACGTTAATGGCATACACATCTTTGATAAATCCAGATGGACCGATGCGTCAACTGATCCAGCAGCTGCATTTCACAGCTATTATGACCAGTTGATCAGCCTTGTTGAAAGTAACTTCTGCGACATTATTGCGCATCCGGATGCCTTCCACGCATTTGCTCCGCCTATCAAAGATCCGGATATAGCAGATAAAAAAGAACAGCTACTCTCACTAATCGGAGAAAAAAAACTGACGGTCGAAATCAATACATCCGGTATCAGAAAATACGGTCAACCTTTTCCTGAAAAAGAAACCATCAAAAAACTTCACCAGTATGGCGCAGTCTTTACCTTTGGATCAGACAGCCATAAACCCGATGAAGTTGGGTATGAATATCATCTTGTAGCGAAAATGCTGATCGGGATTGGTGTGCGTGAGTGGGCGGTTTTTGATGGGAGACAGCGGAGGTTTTTAAGGATATGATACAGTGCGACAAAGATTGCTGTATCTAATATGATGAAAACTTAACTTTGTCATGGCATCATTAAAAACGAGAATACCGCACCAGGCAGCATTCTCGTTTTTAAAATTAAGCCCCTGCTTTAACCGTCTGCTTCCAAACCCCATTCTCATCCTGCCATTTGATGATCATCGTGCCACCCGTTTCAGTCAGGTAGAATGTCTGGGAAGGATTTGCAACGAGCTCTCCGCTTTCAGTGCCTTTTACATACTCTACGTATACTGCAAAGTTATTTGAGTTTGTCACTCTCCAGACTCTGTCACCTTCTTGAATATTAAGGTCCTGGTGAGCAGCTTTAAACGTTTCAGATTGTCCATCCTGGATATAGGTTAAGTTCAGATTTTGCACGACGAGCTCTGCATCATAAACATCCGGAGAAGTCTCTGTAACAATCGCATCCAATGCTTCCTCTGTCATTGGTTCTTTATCTGCAGTTTCGGTTTCAACTTCTGCAGATACTTTAGCGAGTTCGGCTACTTTTGCATTTGCCTCTCGTACCTCATCATTAGCCCGCTCTGCTTCTTCTTTGTTACTGTTATTTTCTATTACAAGAGCATTATATTTATCTTCTAGCACTTTATATTCTTCCTCTGAAGCTTTTAATTTATCCTCAACCCTTTTAAGCTCCACTTTCAATGTCTCAATTTCAGTTTCCTTTTCATCAATCATTGTTTCAGCAGCTGCCAGATCGGTAGTTAGTTTATCTTTATCTGCTTCCAAAGCAGTGATTTCATCATTCAAGTTGTCTACTTGTCTTTCAAGGAAACTCTTACTTGCTTTCAGGTTGTTAATCTCTTCTTTTGCAGAGATGATTTTACCATTTGCATCAGTCAGTTTATTTGTTGCATCAGCTTTAATAATGCCGATTTTTTCAAATAGCGCACTTTCAGAGATTTCATATTGACTGATTTTATCACGAAGATCCAATAGTTGACCTTTCACTGCATCAACTGTTCCGCCCCCTGAAAACATCACTCCTGCTGTTGCTCCTGCACCCAATGTTACTGCCATGACTCCTGCTGCAACCTTCGTACTGATAAATCCCATTTTCCTGCCCCCGATATCATTTATTAGTGGTATGTATTTCCACATCCCCTATCTTATTTGATCTTAATAAAGAACACAATGGTTTTTTTATAAGCTCTCAAAAGTTCTTATTTTACAACATTTTATTAGTTTTTCATCCGATTTTTTAGATGAATTATGACATTTAATTCATTAAACTAGGTTTATTTTTCTTTTTAAAGAACAAAAGATTATCTTAAAAATCATTCCTTTAACAACTGGTTGTTAAGTCATTAAATTCACATTAGTAGATTTAAAACCAGCTGAAGTCCTAAACACTCTTTCGACTTCAGATTGACATACTGACAATATAACTGTTAAAAGGTCATGAGAAATTAATGAAAAGCACTAAGTCTTTTCAGTTATAATTTTGATTATGGTTGTTGGTCTGGAGGGTTTTATGGAAAAGAAACTATGCAATAGATTATTTTAAATTTTGGGCAATATTCTTTGTCGTATGTATTCATACGAGACCTTTTCAGGAAATAGAGGTATATGGCATTGGTGGAGATAGAATTGATTTTCTAATTAATATATTTGCAAGGTTTGGAGTTCCATTTTTCTTTGTGGTATCCGGCTTTTTATTCTATCAAAAGATTTCAGCATCTAATCATAGATCGAAATATTTTAGAAAATATGTCTCAAAAATTGTGAAACTATTCGCAGCGTAGTATTTTTTTATGTAGTCTATGGTATGACATTACGCATCATAGAAGCGATAGTCGGGCAGTCAAGTATTAGACAGGAAGTAACCGATTATCTTAGTTCTTTTATTGGCTTAGAAAAAATTTTATTTTTTGTGATATATGGTGAGGCTGCCAGTCCAGCATCATATCATTTATGGTATTTGCCTGCATTAATCTGGGCAATCATTGCAGTATACATTTTTATTAAGATACAGAAGTTACAATTCCTATTATTATTCAGTTTTCTGTTAAATGTAATTGGGTTGTTCGGGCAAACTTATTCAGGGGTTTTTAATTTAGAAATACTTGGTTACAGTATCAAAACACGGGACGCACTGTTCTTTGGACTTTTCTATACTACATTAGGTGCCTACACTGCCTATCATTACACATGGATAAAGCAAAAAGTCTCACAAATAAAATCATCTTCATTAATTTTCTTATTTTTAATTTTTTCGATTATATCAATAATTGAGCGCATCATTGCAAACCTTTATTGGAGCAATGAGATCAGTGCAGTAGATTATTACTTTTCTACAATTTTTGTAACATCCTGCTTATTTTTGTTTGTCTTAAAGAACGGACATATCGGTGAAAAATCCGTGTTATCTAATATAGGGCATAATGCAGTTGGAATTTATGTTTCTCATACATTTTTCATTGACATAACCTATTTCATATTAGACTTATTGGAAAAAATGTGCAACAATCAGTGACTTTTCATCTTATTTTACACCTTTTGTTTTGGTAGCAGCTTATGTTTTTTATGATTTATTACAAAAGATGAAGTCTCGGTTAATTTGATACAGGGTGTTGGAGGTGAATACATCATTTATTCAGCATATACCATGATGATATAACAACCTCCATCCCCTGCATTTTCCCTTTTCCTAATTCTTATAAATCAATAGCCGATTGCTGCTTAAAAAAGATAAAACTGTATTACATGATAAGCAATTCCTTGTAATTGATACCTATCCTTCAAGTAATGTCTCTCTCCCTCGGGAGATGATGCCACTGCAAACGCTATGGGTCAACACGACGAATTTAGCGAACCTTTAAACTGGCATTGTTTCAATTAATTTAAAACCAATTGTAATTTTTACAGAACGTTCATGTATATTCCAAAAAACGAAGACCGGGCTCTACCCCGATCTTCGCACTTTTATCTAAAATCTATATTATCGACTAACTTTCTATCCTCCGCTAAAACCCCTCATAAATAAAAGGACCTGTATTATTAAAGAACAGCAGAATTAATTCAAACATAATGACATAAACAATCACAGTGAGTAGAGTTTTTAATTTTCCATTAACCATGAATCAATCTCCTCTGTAAATTTGACAGCTCCATATTCGTAATTAAAGTGACCTAAGTCGTGAAAATACTCCCTTGGCATTGAATTGGATAGATTCAACACTTCGATTGAATGAGTATCAAATATGTCCACAGCAGCTGATTCTACTGCTTCTATATTGTCCGGTTTTTCGATTACATCATTCCAGGGGAGAATCACTCCTCTCAGTCTAATATCATTTGCTTTGCTGTATGCTATTATTTTCTCGAGGGCTTTCAGGTTGTCTGCGTAATGGTCTATTCCTTTGCCCCAATACATCTCTCTGTGAACGTTAATTCTCTCATTCAGATCTTCTTCCTCCATGACGCCCGGATATACTGTTCTGTTAAACGATTCATATCTAGTCTGGATGAATGGTTCACCTTTTAGAACACTCGTTAACCCATCAACGATGACTGGATTAACACGGTTTCGGTTAACATATAAATAGGGTTCATAGATTTCCTTATGCCATGGATAGGTTGGATTTGTGTCAAAGGAATCCATCAGAGTGAAGTAGTTCAAACCGATTACCAGTTCTGATTCCACGTTGATTAATTCCTGATCTAGCATTGCATATAAATCTTCGACTGTACCGTAATCAATTCCAATGTTTGTGTATCCACTTTTACTTTGTGAATCTATAAAACCTGAAATAACAACGGAGTTACCGTAGAATACTTTATCAAAGTCTTCTTCAGGGTATTTCGCTAAAATTTTCTCAAAATCATTTTTTAAAAACATTGTTGATTTTCCTACAGGATTCGTCTGCTGGAGAATTATTTCAGTGACTATCATGAAAATGACTAACCCGATGATAAACAAAAGTGGATGTTTGTTTTTCTTATCCATATGACCTCCACAGCTTTAAAAGCTAATTAGTCCCTTTATTACAGGCAGCACCCGGTCATGGGGTAATGTAAACACCAGAGAGTTGAGTGCGAATAAAAAGTTCGTTGTAATACATCTTACCCGAAAGTGGATAGCATTGGCTGTGCGTCTATTCAATGTTGTAATAGAGAACATATTTTCGATAAAAAGGATCAGCCCGAGATAGGATCCTGCAATGAGGTAAGGGAGATTAAATCCGTGCCACATCGCCATGATGACCATTGTCAAAAATCCAATCATTCCACCCTGCAGTTTTGTGATTTTCTTTTTTACCATTACGATATAAATATGTTCACGTATATTATCGCTTAATGACACATGCCATGAACGCCAGAATTGGGTCATTGTTGGCGCATTCCAGGGTTGCTTAAAGTTCTCCGGAACCTTTATCCCCCAGAGCGCACCAATCCCGATCGCTATATCACTGTACCCTGAGAGGTCCAGATAAATGATCAGATAGCTCAGGAAAATTAACAGGAGGCTCACATACCAGACTGGTGTTAATTCCTGCAATTGTGTAAAAGGAATTGTGACTACAGCGACTAAAACAACCTTTTTGAAAAAACCGCGAATGATTCTTTTTACCGCATACGAAACATTTCCAAGCGTTGGTTTGATTGGTGACTTCATTGTACTTGAGAATTCTCTATACCGATGTATTGGACCTGAAGTAAATACCGGGAGAAATAATATGAAGTTTACATATGTTAAGAAGTCAATTTTTTGCTCACCATAGTAAGTGTGATAGAGCGCATCGATTACTTTAAAAATTGTGTATGCCATACCGAGCACAAAAAATATGTTGTCAAACCTGCCAAATATAAAAGGTAGGATCGCTAATATGGAAAACGTGGCGAATAATAACTTTTTATATCTGTTGACCTTCAGTAACACAATATTAAATGCATAAGTAATCAGGATGTAACCAATATAATAGTATAAGAGGTTTTCATCTATCCGATATAAAATAACCAACGTTGAAATTGCAATAATATGATTTATAGGCAACTTTTTTTTGCTGTGCTGATTAAATATACGGAGAATCAGCACAGCAAATCCTGATGCAATCAGCAGGAGTAATATATTAACGTCTAAAAACCACATAAGTTCTCCTAATCCTGAATTCTTTTATACATGATATGCGCCATTTTACTGAAGCCTTTTGACTCCCAGAATCGAATGGCATCATCATTATCAACAATAACATTACATTCGATTGCAGTCGCACCAATATCTAAAAACAGGTCTTCCCCTTTTTGTAAAAAGGCATTGGCGAATCCTGCTTTTCTTTTAGCTGGAATGATATACAAATCTTTAATAAAACCAATAATATTTGTCGGCTCCAGCTTTAGTTTACGATCAATCTTAGCAATTTCAATCGTGATAAAGCCGATCATTTCTTCATCCAGTTCACCTACAAAGATTGTTGTACTTTTTGCTTTTATTAAGATCTTTAAAATATCCTCAAGGGATTCCTCGTCCATACTATAAGGCATAGAAAAATTACCCAGAAAGCTGTACATATCCAGGTAGAGTTTTTTAAGTATGAGAACATCTTTGTCTTCAGCTACTCTTAGTACTAAGTTATTCAATGCTGACACCTCTGTTAATCCAGCTTACTTTCAATAACCAGGGCGATTTCATTGACTGTGTTCATGGGATGCAAAATTAAATCCTTCTGCGTGATTTCTATATCAAATTTTTCTTCGATAAAAACAATCACTTGTGTCGCGCCAAGTGAATCCAGAAATCCCATATCAAAAAGATGTGCATCATCTGTAAAATCCGGATCGTCTTCAATTCCAAACTCTTCTATTATATAGTTTCTGAGTATTTCTTTAGTATCCATAACTACCTCCATATGTGTGTTATAAATTTTTTAATTTCTTTCGATCAATTTTATCATTCGGTGTCATTGGAAACTCAGTCATCTTCTTAAGTACATGAGGTAACATATATTTTGGCATGTACTTACTTAACTCCATATTCACTTTTCTTAAGTTTATTTGTAAATCAGTTTCTAAATACAATATGATTCGTTCCTGATCAGTATCAAATAGAGCACAGGATCTTCTTACACCATCTATGAGAGTAGCAGCCTTTTCAATCTCACCTAATTCAATTCTGTTACCTCTGTGCTTGATTTGACTGTCCATTCTTCCTTGAATCATGATGAGCCCTTCATCATTGACGTAACCTAAGTCGCCGGTTCGATACATATTTTCATGATAATTCGTATTAATGGGATTTTGAACGAACACTTTTTCAGTCTGTTCTTTGTTTCCCCAGTATCCTAGTGCTAATCCACTGCCAATGACACATATTTCGCCGGTTTCTCCAGCTTCAGCCAAATGATCATCCTCATTTAGAATCAGGACTCTCATATTTTCACAGGCTCTGCCGACCGGTAAGGGCTCCCAGTCTTCAAATTCTTTGTCCACTATGTAATAAGCACAGACGTCTGTGATTTCAGTAGGACCATATAAATTTGCATACAAACAGTGAGGATTAGATTCTCTCCACATATTTAATTGCTTGTTCGGCATGATCTCACCACAAAAAGCAACAATTTTCAGCTCTTCTAATCGGGTTGTTTCCAGAATACCTGAGTTCGCAACATTGATTAGTACTGTGGGCACCCAAAAGATTGTGTTAATGTTGTTTTCTTTTAGAAATTCCGGCAGTTTGACAGGGAATAACATCAATTGTTCAGGGATTAACACCATTTTACCACCACTTAAAAGGGCACCATAGATCTCAAATACCGAATTATCAAAGTAGAACGGTGCCTGGTTCGCCATGATGGTGTGTTCATCCAGTGAAAATGTATTGACTACCCAGCCCGCGTAATCCAGTACTCCCCGATGCGGAATGGTTACACCTTTTGGATCTCCAGTAGAACCTGATGTGTACATGATATACACAGGATCTGTATCAATTACACCTGATATCGTCTGTTGAATGAGTTTTTCATCCTGCCGGCCCTCTATAAGATCAGAATAATGATATACCTTTGCTTCTTTCAGATCGACCTGCTCTAACACTTTACTATATTCTTTTTCAGTGATGATTGCCCCCGGATTTAAGTTGTTGATAATTTTCTGCAATCTCGCACCAGGAATGTTTGCATCAAGCGGTACATATGGATTGCCGCTATAAAGTATCCCCATATAACTGATGATACATTTAACGCTTTTAGGTAATAGAACAATAACCGGTCTAATTGAGTGACGGGGTGTTTTTGGCAACACTTCTAACAGGTTCGTGCCTATTACAGCTGCCAGTTTTTTTAATTCACTGAAGGTAAGCTTTGAATGAGCATCTTCATAGCCAATACGATTACCGTACATCGAACTGGCTCTATCAAGTAATTGTACTGCTGATTTCATGACCAATCTTATTGATCCTCCTCACTGATCGTAATATTTACCGGTTCACCCCAATGAGTGATTTCATACGTATACTGAGTGGAATCTTTTTTTGTAATCTCAAGCGCTTCACCCTGGATCGTTAGAGGGCGGTCAGATTCAACTACGATTTGTTTCATCCCATAATTGTTTATCTTAATGACATCTTCTTTTACGTTCAAGGGACTATTGGAAGATAATATGTTAAAAAGCTGGTGATCATCATCTGATTTAGACAGTTCAACCGTGTCATCTAAAAATCCAATAAAAAGCTCATTGTCATTCGAATATTGTATAAGCTCTTCTGAATAAAATTCAGTGACCTTATCAGAAAACACCGCTTTTACACCATTTGTTCCTTTATACACGCCGGTTAACGCTTCCGGTACATCTGTCGTATCCCTAGTTAACACTATCTTATCAGATTGCATTGAGATCTGATAATCAGATTTCATATTGTTGATAAATGACTGGGCCATCTGATCCTCTGTTAAGAAAACATAATTAAAATTGTCCCTGATATAATTAATTTCGTTTATCATCTCTCTTAAATGAGGAACTAATTCTCTATTATATACCTTATTCTCAATGTGCTCAAAAAATATAAGAGGCATGTCATGCATTGCCAGCTCCCTGTGTATGCCTTCATAAGAAGTAATCATAGGTGAAACTGTAGACATTGCCATATCACCGCCATCATCACCTTCATACATAAAAAGGTTCGGCCAAAGATAATTTGATACAAAGCCCGGATCTCCCGGATTATTTGGTGTTCGGAATGCAAAATTATAATAGACATTTGCATCTATCTGATTATTAAATGTCTGTCTTGGATTTTCAAAATTAACTCTCCATGTATGCTGATCTGTGCCCACATACTCCCACGGAATACCTAATTCCCTGAATACCTCTCTATGTCTCGCATACTCTGCCTTCTCTAATGTATCATCTTTGTAACTGTGCGAGTACAAGTGTGGGAGGATTGGAATATAGTTACCCTGCAGATAATCAATGATCTCATTTAATTCTTTTCTATAAGGGAATTGTTCTGAACTAATATCATAAGTTGAAGAAAACGATAGTTCTCCAGTGAGAATATCCTGAACTCCGTCTTTATTAAAATCTGCGATCATCGGTACCACATTCTTACCAGTATAAATTGTGTTTTCACCATAAATATTTTTTCTTTCGGTTTCCACAACTCCTTGATACTCAAAATCATTTTCACCATCATTAATAAAGGTATGAATCTCACCATCGTGGTTTCCGACCAGAATATCTTTCTTTCCGTCAGCATTATAATCACCGATACCAGGAGCAAGATTCTGCCCTATCGCTTCAGTCACCGCTTTTTCAAATGTAAACCCAGCCTGCGTAGATAAATAAATATCCAGTTGTCCTGAATGATTTCCAACTACTAAGTCAGTAAGTCCATCCTGATTCAGGTCTCCAACTGCAGGAGCTGCCATAGAGTCTGTCCTGATCGGTTCCCCACGGTGATCGACTAAAAGTGAAGCTTCTGTAAAAATGTTTTGTTCTTTTTCGAATCCAGTGAGCTGGTAAATATCACCCTCACTATTTCCAACCAGAAACAATCCAGTTCCTATATTCAGCTCAGTCTCAAGACCAATTGAAAGCTGCGTACCCAAATCTGTATTTCCTGTATAGACGGGACCCTCAAACCTAAACTTACCGTCTTCATTCATAAGTAAGGATAGTTCTCCCGAATCTGTACCTACAACAAGATCATATTCCCCATTATCGTTCCAATCTATTAACTGGGGAAATGTCCGGTGTGAAGCTTCAAAATCTTCATAATAACTTCTATAAGTGTCAAGTTTTCCAAATTCCAAATATGTCCCATCCGGGTTTCTAAGCTTGGTCCCGAAAGAATAAAAAGAGTCCAGTTCTTCACCAACAAAAACAGGCTTCGTTTCTGTACCTGTATTTTCATGGAACGAGACAGAACCATACCATTCCCCCCAATTGTAAGAACCTCTGACTAAAGAGATCGTGGGAACCTGGTTGTCTTTTTTCAGCAATTCACCCCAAAGAATCGCCTCTTTATTCTTAATTGAATCCAATACTTCATAGTGGTTTTGCCACGCCAGACCGGGTCTGCCATAAGGTCCCTGAGTTTTAAAGAAAGCTACTCCATACTTTTCTAGAGAAATATATTCTAAAACCCCGTCAATCGTCTTTTGATTAAAGGTCGAATTGAAAAAGCTATAATATTGATTATCTTCATCTCTCTCAACAAAATCGTAACCTGTGATATAGCTGCTGTAATCCAGAAAAAGATCGGAAAAGACGAGAACCTCCCCTTCACCTATCGCTTTTCTTACAATCATTGGCTGATCTGCTATTTCTAACAACGTATCGCCTTCATTTATATTTATTGCGTTAAAAGTGAACTGTCCACTACCCCATTCAAGATTATGTTTAATAAATTGTTGTCCTAATTTAGAAATATTTTCTATATGATCGTCTTTTAATTCAATTGACAGATCATCGTCTAAATTCAAGGAAGTCCCGCTATATCCGCTGATTCCTGCCAGCTGATTCAGAGATGCATGATTCAGACCGGACCCTATCAGTACTACACCACCTGACTCTGCATACTCTTCAATGACATCTACTTTTGAAAAGTCCTTTTCAATAGAATCGTGAATATGTATAAAATCCTTATCCATAATTGCCTTTATAGTCAACGAACCCGTTTCGATGTAATCAAGATTTGCGTTGATAACCAAGGTCTGATGATAATGATCTTTAATCGGAGCGATAGCATCAACAAAATCCTCATGATAGATTAGCGCGCCATTTAACTCATAGTCATTTTTACTCAAAAATGCTTCTTCTGACTCTGAGTCAGATTGAGAACCTTTTATAAACCAGAAGTAAATGCCAGTCAGCGCAATGACTACAGTAAACCCTGCTAAAAGTAACTTTATAGATTTATTCATTACGATCCTTTCATGCTTTTAAATTTGTCATGATCTATCATATTGCAGTAATTCCTTCTATATAAATTAAAAATTTATTTCCCATATTGTCATTGAGCATATCACATTTCCAGTAGGACTTATATAAGAATAAATTGATCAAATTCACCTCTTCAAGCCCAAATTCTATGGATATTCAAGTATCAATTGCTTCAGCCATCCTCTAATGGTTTGTTACTGAATGCGACAATAAGATCAAAAGTATTTTGGAGCAGTACTTTCCAATGATTTTAAATGTGCAGTATTCCCTTTTGTATGCACTTACTTTATTGATTTCTCTGTTGACCTGCGGTTTAGCTGTGTAGCAAAAGCATTGATTTTTAACATAGCCTGAATTCGGAATCCATTGTACATAGTGATTTCAGGTTGATCCAAACTCTATGGGACTGCAGGTATATATAGACTAAGATGGTTACTATGTCATTAATTCGAGACGAGATACTCTCTTGTGACTTTTGGTACTGATAAAAAACCTTTACCAATGACTTCAATACAATAATGAATTTTATGTTTATGCACATGGAAAGCGTGATTTCCAGTAAAATAGTGCGACTTCATTTTTGGATTGATGTTTTCTAAGGGTTTTTTTTAATAAAGGAGGTACGCTCGGCCCCTCCCTCCGCTGCAACCAAAAACACCACTAAAAAGATCCCGATCATATTAGCGAGCAGATCATATAAGTCAGCACCGCGTCCGAAGAAGGGCTGTAATAGTTCTGTCGTGATCGCAAAGGTTAAAGCAATTAAAAAGGTCAGATGCAATTGACGGAAGTTAATGTAGACCAGATACGTCAGCACGGAAAACATGAGGAAGTGTCCGGTCATTTCAAAAAAGCTTGCGTTGATGAGTGGATATAATTGAAAATACATGTCCGCTGATGGAGTTGGATTGATGTTAAAGGATACTTGTCCATTCACTAATAGAGCATCTACATTTCCTGTAAATACCCCGATACAAATCAGCAGCGTCCAGATTGTTAATATTAATTTCTTCACGTTATAACCTCAATTTCTTTTATCTTTTTATCGTTTACTACTTAGTGTTGCCTGGTTACAGGGGTATTAAACTTTGTAGAGAAAGACATGCAGAACGCTGGAGGCGGGGTCTGTCCCCCCTCCACTCTTAATGTTAAAATGAACCCAGTTTAAATGCTACATACAAATTTTTGTCAGTGTGTAAGTAATAGAAAGGATTTGTGATTCG